>CAVSPJ010000002.1:0-1024180 GCA_963729985.1 uncultured Gemmatimonadales bacterium | reverse complement strand
CCTACGTCTGGTGGGGCAAGGTGCGCTCCGCTAACCGGCAGCAGGAGCTCAGGCACCTTACCTGCATTCTGGAAATCGCCGCGGTGCTGAGCGCCGACAAAGCGCGGGAGTGCCACCTCAACCTGACGGACTACCGCTCGCTCTACGTGGGGGAGGTGGACGAGATCAGTCAGGACGATGTCCCGCAATCGGACGGGGCTCACGTGCCCGCCTACTACACCGAGGCCGGCTTCGAGTGCGACTAATGGTACAAGCTCCTCGACATCCGCCGACTCGTTGGCGGACGACACGCCGGTCGTCATCGCCAAGTTACAGGCGCTCCGCAATACGGGCTACAACGACCGACCGGTGTCACTCTACGGCGGAATGGTTGACCTTCCGCTCGTAGTCTACCGCTCCGACCACGAGACCTTCTTCACCACCCACGATTCGCGGCCCGATTCGCGACGACCGTCTGTGGGTGGAGCTGGACGCCGAGGCGGTCGGGGTGGGGACCATGGCGGTAGCGGGTTGAGCCCGTCCAGCATCTCGACAAGCTGCATCACCTCGTCGCCCAGCGCGTCCAGCTCGGCCCGCGAATCCACGTGGCCGCGGCGCCCTCGTTGGTCTCCGCCGCCGACGTGTCGAAGTGGTCTACCGTGGCCGCCAAGTCCTGGGCGGTCTGGCGCCGCACAGCGACCGTTGATTGACACGATGGATCCAGCGCGATCTCCCGGCCGGCACCGGTGCCACCTGCCTCCATGCTGTCGACCGAGCCAATCTGAGTTCGGCCCACGGCCTCACTTCGCTGCCCCCTACCCGTACACCGAGCAACGGACGTGAGCGCGGGGCCGGGGAGGAAGGGTCATGGACACCGATCTTGACAGATCTGTGAACAGAGTGCACAATAGGTCTGTGAACATCATTCACAGGAGGAAAGCGTGACGTTGTCCGATCTCGTGGGCTTGCAGGAGATCGCGACGGTGGCCTCAGTGTCGGCGTCGGCGGTTGCGAACTGGCGCCGGCGCTTCCCCGACTTCCCTGCACCTATGGCCGAACTCAAATCCGGTCCCGTCTTCAGCGAGCGCCAGGTGAGGGCCTGGCTCGCCGCCCGCGGGGGCAAGGAACTGGGTGGCTCCACTCAGTTCTTCGAGCAGCTGGCTGGCAAGCGCGGGGACGACACCGCACTTGTGGAGAAGGTCGAGGAGACCGTCACCAAGCTACGGGAGGAGAGCACCTCGACCAAACGCCCCGGTGTGCTGCTAGGCAAGGTCCAGAGCGGCAAGACTCGGGCGTATCTCGGCATCATCGCCCGGGCGTTCGATCAGGGATACGACGCCGCCGTCGTCTTAACGAAGGGGACGCGGTCGCTGGCGCGCCAGACGCTGAGCCGCATCAAGGACGACTTTGCCGAGTTTATCGAAGCCGATCTCATCCAGATCTACGACATCATGTCGCTCCCCGCGCTCACGACGTACGAGCTGGACCAGAAGCTCGTGTTCGTCGTGAAGAAGGAGGACGACAACATGCGGCGGCTGCTCGAGGCGTTCGAGGACACGTATCCGGCGCTGCGGTCGAAGCGCCTGCTGATCATCGACGACGAGGCTGACCTTGCGTCAGTCAGCTTCCGAAGGCGGGACGGCGAGACGCGCCCGGGGGTCATCGCCAAGCAGATCGACCAACTCCGCACGCTGGCGGGGGACGCCGACTACCTGCAGGTGACCGCGACGCCGTACTCGCTATACCTGCGGCCCGGAGGAGGAGGTCGACCTCGGCGGCAGCGAGCCCTTCACCCCGAAGCGCCCCCAGTTCACCGTAGTGCTCCCGACCCACGAAGAGTACGTCGGAGGGGACTACTACTTCGACAAGAGCACCGACGAGGAATCGCCGGCCTACTACTTCTACCGGGAAGTCCCGGTCGAGGAGCGGGAGGCTCTCAAGAAGGAAGATCGTCGCCGCCTCAAGATCGAGAACGTGCTTGGCGAGGCCCGCGCCGGCGTGCTGCGCGACGCCATGCTGGGCTTCGTGGTGGGCGGCGGCATTCGCCGGCTGCAGGCCAAGGCGGCTCGGCAGCGCCCCGAGAAGTACAGCTTCCTCTTTCACACCAAACGGGCCCGGACTCGCACGAGTGGCAGGAGCGGCTCGCGGCCGCGATCTCGCGAGGCGCCCTCGTCGACGAGGCTACGCGACGAGACGCCCGTGTTCAACGAACTCGTCACTCACCGCCTACCGAGACCTTCGTCGGTCGCGTGAGGCTCGAAGGCGCGGTGCTGCCGCCTGTCGACCGGTGAACGGAGCCGTGGTCGAAGCGCTCGAGGCGGACAGCTGATGATCACGAAGGCAACTCCGACAAGGATATCTCGGAGCTGCTCGCGACGACGGCCAACTGAAGCTGCGGACGCCCTTCAACGTGTTCATCGGTGACCAGATCCTCGACGGCGGAATCACCATCAACAACCTCATCGCCTTCTACTACGGACGGGCCCGAAACGCTTCCAGCCGGACGCGGTTCTCCAGCACTCGCGCATGTACGGCGTACGGCCGATCGGCAGACCTCGCCGTAACCCGATTCTACACGCCGCAGCATGTCTACCAAGCGATGACGCAGATCCACGAGTCCGACGTAGCGCTGCGCGAGGCAGTGGAATCGGGTGCTCACGACGTGGCGTCTACTTCATCCAGAAGGACTCTAGCGGCGGATCCGCCCGTGCTCGCCGAACAAGCTGGCGCTGTCGAAGTCGTCAGCATCCGCCCGGACCGCCGCTAGTCCCGTCGGATCTCAGACCGTCTCCGAACACAGGGGCGAAGACCCTCAGACGCTCGACGAGGCCTCGGCGAGCTCGAAAAGGGCCGGACACGAGGAGCCCGTGCTTATTCGACGTCGAGAAGCAGTGGAAGCTTGAAGCTCGCGTACGCGAACTTGGAGTTCGATGACGCGGCGACGACGACCGCGGAGCCCACATCGCTGCGCTTGAGCACCTCCCCCGCATGACCGATGACGACAGAGATCAAAGGGTAAGGTCTGGCTGCTGGCGTCGCACGCGATCGCAGCGTGCGCCAGCTACCGCGAGTCGCTTCTCGAACGCGCCGGACACGAAGCAGCAGACCGATGCGCCGCGAGCCAAGGCGACCGGCTTCCCCGGTCTCATGCTGCTCCGGCAGAACGGCGACGAAGACCGCGGCTGGCGTGGCCTGCCGTTCTGGTGGCCGGTAGTGGTGACCCCCCCATGACCTCCATCTTCGCCGACAAGGACGCGCTTCTCGGCTGAGCCGACATACCCAGTCTGCCCGCCGGCCTCTCGGGCGACTCGCTCGTCTGCGGCGTGGCCCGGAGGATCTCTGCGTGGCGGCACGGAGCGCGGGCGTGGGCCCATCGGATGACGAAGCGGAGTCCGATCGCCGACCGCGCCTGGCGGAGCGGCACCGAGTATCTGGTAGTGCGCTCAGCCCCTCAATCCCACAACGTCGTCCTGACCCCTCCGGCGCAAAGCTCGCCTGGCGCACCTCCCGGTGGGGCTGGCGCGGCTGGCGTAGGAGGAGTAGGAAGCGTCAGAGCAGCTCAGGGCCGTCGCGGCGACCAGGGCGGCTGCGGCGAGGCGGGCACCGGGGAAGCGGGGCAAGCGTAGCTCCCTAGGGGGAACGGTCCGACAGGGCAGGGGCCAGTATCGGAAGCGCCGGAGCAGGTCGCAAGGGTACTGGGAGCGGCAGGTCGAGGTCTGGGCCCCAGAGGTCGCCTTTCCCCGCCTCGAGCGCGACCGGTTGGTCTGGCAGCCGGTGGGAGCAGGCGCCCCGTTCACGTCGTCGCTTCAGGACCTGTTCCGGGCCATTCAGTGAGCACCCCGATCACGCTGGGCAATCGCTGAAAGGCCGGGACACGAGCTGTCCCGGCCTTTCAGCGCCTTCCGTTCGGCATGACGCGGTACATCTCGTCACGCCGCCGGCTTCACTTCACCGCTCACCGGCCCCGTCGGCGCCGCCCGGCACCTCCGGCGTCCCCGCGGCCTCGACCTGCGACCCCCCACCACATGCTTCGCCCGGTCCCACGCCGCCAGCAGCTGCGGCTCCCGCGCGAAGCGGTAGCGGTTGATCCCGTCCAGCACCCCGACGAGCTGCATCACCTCGTCGCTCATCGTCCGGAGCTCGGACCGCGCCAGGATGTGCCGCTGCTTGCTCTCCACCGTCTCCTCGACGGACGCATCCAGCTCGTCCACCGCCTGACGCAGGTCGTCCAGCAGCGTCTCCCCCAGCCCGTGCTTGAGCAGCAGCTCCCGCTGGGCCACGCCCTTGTCGAGCAGCGTCCGCGCGATCGTGCGGTACGCCATGTGGCTGGCGTTGGTGGACGGCATCCGGAATTCGCGGGTGAGCTCCGGCTGCTCCTCCGCGGCGGCGTCGGCCACCGTCACCAGGTGCCGCAGCAGCCCCTCGTGCAGCCGCCGGCGGATCTCCTTGCGGCGCACGGTGGACGAGCCCTTCGAGACGACCCCGGTCACCTGCTGGGCGGCCAGTGCCTCCATCTGCGTGATCGTCTCCTCCAGCTTGGCCAGCACCGATGCATGGTTCGCATCGGCCGATGGGGTCGTGCGGTTGAAGTCGCGCGCATGCACGCCCATCTCCATTCTCCTACGTACCATCCGTTCCATACGACCCTCCCCTTCACCCTTCGGCCGGGCGGTGGTCGGGCGCCGCTCGGCGGCGATATGGATCGACGGCCCGGTGCGTCTCCCGACCGGCGACCGGGCGGTGACCCCTTGCGCATCGGGCGTGCCAGATCATGCATTGCCCGCGAGCGTCTCGTGATTGTGATCGAGGATGATCGCGTCGCGACCGCGGTGATGCGGCCCGCGTGAGCCCGCGGGTGCCGCACGCGACCGTGTCGCGTTCGATTGGAAGACCCTACCGATCGCGCATGTCCCAGGCGCCGCGCCGCACGGGAGTGGCGCGAGCCTTGAGGGCAGCGTCGTCGGCACGCGGCGGGGGTGAGGTCACCCGCGGCGCGCTGTCTTGCTTACGCGTGTGTGCGTCAAGAGCTTGCGCGCGTCTGACCTCCCCCGCGCGCTCCGCTGCCGGCATCGAGCGGTCACCGGTCAGCCGTCTGTGGTCGTGCGTCACCGGCTGGCGTCTCGGTGGCGGTCGCACGCACTGCGCAGTCGGCCCTCCGCGCGACAGTGTCGGTCGGTTCGCGTGCGTCGAGCGGCGCCACGCGATCGTATGCCTCCGCCGCAGGCTGCCCGAACGGGGGCGGGCGGGTCTCCGTCATCCATTAGCGGCAGCGATCGGCTCGTCGGTTCCGGTCGTGTGTCCCCGCGCAGGGACACCCTTTCGACTACTGGTCCACCCGGGCGCACCTCGCCCGCCGCCAGCCGGCAAACTCTGCCGGGAGGAGCGCCGCCACATGCCGCACCACGACCTCGACCGCTACGGCCACCCGCTGCCTCGAATTGATGCCGCGCCCCGCCGAGCGTATCCTTAGACTGTCACCGACTCCTCCCCTCGAGCACTGCGTGCCGGTGACTGCCAAGCTATCCAAGCGCTTCTACGACGTGCTGGGCGAGGACGTGGCCAATGAGCTGGTCGACTGGTTCAACGCCGTGGACCTGACCTACCGAACGGATCTCCGCGAGCTGAACGAGCTGAACTTCGCCCGCTTCGACGCCAAGCTGGAGCAGCGCCTGGCCGAGCTGCGAGCGGAGTTGCTGACGGAGCTGCGAACGGGGATCGCCGGACTACGCGCCGAGCTGCGGACGGGGATCGCCGAGCTGCGGGTCGAGTTCCGCACCGAGCTCCAGCAGGTGCGCACGGAGTTGCTGCGCTGGATGTTCGGGTTCTGGGTCACCACCCTGCTCGGCATCGCCGGCCTGCTGATCGCGCTGCGGGGTCAGTAAGGCTCGGCGCGAGCACACCTCAGGGCAAGTAGGCTCGGGGCACCTCGCGGAGGGCGCGTCAGGGCACGCCACGACCTCCACCCTGGTAGCAGGCCCGCCACGGCGTGGCGGGCCCGGTGGCGCCCGGAGCGAGGTGCCCCGAGCCGCCCCCCTGTCACACCCCCGCGCCACCTTGTGCAAGTCCGATCCGGCAGGCACTTTCCGCGACTCCCGAATCTCCGCCCGACCGAACAAGGCGCTCCTCGCATGCATCCCTCTCCCGGACGGCACCTTCCGGTACTCGCCGCACGACCTGGTCGCCTACCTCGAGGGCGACTTCGCCGCGTGGTGCGAGCGGATGTTCGCCGAGCGCAATCGCGCACGCGGCGCCGGCTCGGCCGAGCCGGCAGTGGGCCACCCCCGACGAAGGGGACCCGGAAGCCGACCTCGCGGTCAAAAAGGGCGTCGAGCACGAGCAGCGTTACCTCGAGCACCTCCGCGAGCAGCACCCCACGATCGTCGAAATGGACCGCGACGACCCGGAGGCTGCGACGCGGACCCTCGCCGCCATGGAGGCCGGGGCCCCGGTCATCTACCAGGCCCACCTCGTCGCCGACGGCTGGGGCGGCTATCCCGACTTCCTCTTCCGCTGCCCCGGCAATGGCTGCGGCTGCGGCGCCTGGCACTACACCCCCTGGGACACCAAGCTCGCCCGCTCCGCCAAGCCCGCCTTCCTGATCCAGCTCTGCGCCTACGCCGACATGCTCGAGGCGATCCGCGGCTTCCGCCCCACCGAGGTCGTCTTCCTGTTCGGCCACGGCGAGCAGCAGTCCTTTCCCACCCGGCACTACTTCTACTACTACCGCCAGCTTCGCCGGGCCTTCTCGGCGTTTCAGTCGGCGTGGGACGCGGCCCGGATGCCCGACCCCGGACTCGACCGGAGCTGGGGCCGCTGGGAGAAGACCGCCGAGCAACTGCTCGCCGCGTCCGACCACCTGAGCCGGGTGGCGAACATCACCCGCGGCCAGGTGCGCCGGCTCGAGGAGGCCGGCGTCGCGACGCTGACCGCGCTCGCGGGGTGCGAGCCCGCGCGTCGCGTGCCCAAGGTCTCGGAGCAGGTCTTCGAGCGGCTGCGGGTCCAGGCGCAGCTCCAGCTCGAGTCGCGCGGGCACCCGCAGCCCCTGTGGCGCCACCGCGCGCCCGACCCGGCGGAGCCGCGCCGCGGCCTGGCGCAGCTGCCTCCGCCGTCCGACGGGGACGTGTTCTTCGACATGGAAGGGTTTCCCTACGCGGAGGGCGGGCTCGAGTACCTGTTCGGCGCGGTGACCGTGGGCGACGACGTCGTGCCGGAGTTCCACGACTGGTGGGCCCACGACGCAGCGGGAGGAGCGCGCCGCGTTCGAGGGGTTCATCGACTGGCTGGTCGCGCGGCGGCGGCAGGATCCCTCGCTCCACGTCTACCACTACGCCTCGTACGAGGAGTCCGCCGTCAAGCGGCTCATGGGCAAGTACGCCACCCGCGAGACCGAGGTGGACGACCTGCTGCGGGGCGGCGTGTTCGTGGACCTCTACAAGGTGGTGCGGCAGGGGTTCATCGTCGGGACGCCGAGCTACTCGCTCAAGGAGATCGAGCACCTGTACCTGCCGTCGCGGACCGGCCCCGTGCTCTCCGCGGGCGGGTCGGTGGTGGAGTACCAGAAATGGATCGACAGCGGAGAGCCGCGGACGGTGGCAGGAGTCGCCGCTGCTTCAGGGAATCCGCGAGTACAACAGGGTGGACTGCGAGTCCGCCTGGGCGCTGCGGAGCTGGCTGCTGGAGCGGCAGCGGGAGAGCGGGATCGGGTACCTGCCCGATCCGCTGCGAGTGGAGCAGCCGCCCGAGGTCGATCCCGACCGCGCGGCCGCCGAAGCGCTGGCCGCGCGGCTGGTGGAGCGGGGAATGGCCCGGCTCGCCGCGGAGCCCGAGGAGGCGCGGCTGGACCAGCTCGTCGGCTGGCTGGTGGAGTTCCACCGCCGCGAGGAGAAGCCGATGTGGTGGCGCAAGTTCGACCGCCACGACATGACGGTCGAGGAGCGGTTCGACGACCGCGACTGTCTCGCCGGGCTGACCCGGACCGCGCGGCCGTCGTGGAAGATCAAGCGGTCGCTCGGCCTCGAGTACCGGTACGATCCCGGCGCAGGAGACCAAGCTGGAGGCGGGCGACCGACTGCTTCGTCGCCGGGCACCGACCTGCGAGCCCAGATCGTCACGATGAACGAGGACGACGGGCTGGTGGAGCTCAAGGCCGGCAAGCCGCTCCCCGACAGGCTCTGCCTGATCCCCGACGAGTTCGTCAGCGCGGAGGTCATCAAGGGGGCCATCGCACGCTACGCGGAGGCCTGGGAGCGCGGCGAGGTCGTGTCGCAGGCGGTGGACGACCTGCTGCGCCGCCGGCCGCCGCGGATCACCGGCCATCCCGGCGGTCCACTCGTCCCGGCGACCGAAGACCTCGTAGAGCGGACCTGCGATCTCGCCGCGCGGCTCGACCGGAGCACGCTGTGCATCCAGGGCCCGCCCGGTGCCGGCAAGACGTTCACCGCGGCGGCGATCGTGGTGGAGCTGCTCCGCCGCGGCGCCCGCGATCGGAGTCACCGCCCAGAGCCACAAGGTCATCATGAACGCGATGCGAGCGGTGGCCAAGGCGCTCGAGGGAGCGGCGTCGCGGCCCGGCTCTACAAGGTGGGCGACCACGACGACGACCCGCTGGTCAAGGAGCGCACCGTCGTCGCAATCGGCAACGACGACGTCCCCGGCGCTCTCGACGCGGGTGCCTGCCTCGTCGGCGGCACCGCCTGGGTCTTCAGCCGCGAGGAGCTGGCCGGCCGGTTCGACTACCTCGTCATCGACGAGGCCGGCCAGGTCTCCCTCGCCAACGCGGTCGCGGTCGGGCTCGCCACCCGCAACCTGATCCTGGTCGGCGACCAGATGCAGCTCTCCCAGGTGACCCAGGGCCACCACCCCGGTGACACCGGCCTCTCCTGCCTCGAGTACCTGCTCCACGGCCGGGCGACGGTGCCGCCGGACCGCGGCGTCTTCCTGGCGGAGACCCGCCGCATGCACCCGGACGTCTGCCGCTTCATCTCCGACGCGGTCTACGAGAGCCGGCTCGGCACGATCGCCGCGACCGCGCGGCACCGGGTCCTCCGGAGTCCGGCGACGCCAGGCTGGTGCCCGCCGAGACCGGGATCGTGTGGGTGCCGGTGGAGCACGACGGCTGTGCCCAGTCGAGCGAGGAGGAGTGCGACACGATCGTCAAGATCGTCAAGGAGCTGCTCGGCCGGCGGGTGGTCGATCGGCACGGCGTCGAGCGGAAGATGACGGAGGAGGACATCCTCATCGTCGCGCCGTTCAACCTTCAGGTCCGCTGCCTGCGCGAGCGCCTGGATCCGCGGATCCGGATCGGCTCGGTGGACAAGTTCCAGGGCCAGGAGGCGCCGGTCGTCATCGTGTCGCTCTGCGCCTCGACGCTGGAGGAAGCGCCGAGGGGGGCGTCGTTCCTGCTGAGCCCCAATCGGCTCAACGTCGCGGTCTCACGGGCGGAGGCGCTGGCGATCGTCGTCGGCTGCCCGGAGCTGATGGACGTGCGGTGCAGGTCGGTGGAGGAGATGCGGCTGGTGAACCTGCTGTGTCACCTGGTGCAGTATGCGGAGGAGGCGAGGCAATCCTAGCGATCGAGGACTTCCGCGAAGAATCCCAGGAGATCGACCTCGAACGGCTCCTTCGAGCCCGGTGGCTGCCACGTCAGCCGCTCTCGCAGGATTTCCGGCCGGTCGTCTCCGGGCTGCCAGCGCTCCACCAGCCGGGAGTCGAGGTCGATGATCCAGTACTCGGGAATGGCCGCCTGCTGATACATCCGCCGCTTCACCCCGCGGTCTCTCGCCGCCGTGCTGGAAGACAGGATCTCGACGACCAGGACCGGCCGGCCGACGTCGCGCCACTGCACGTCGGAGGATGTCGGGCGCGGTATCACGAAGAGGTCGGGCTCGACGACGGTGCGCGGGCCCAGGACGATGTCGCCTGGGATCGGGAACAGCTCCAGATCCGGCCGGTCGGCCAGGCTGGGCAAGAGGATGCGGCCCAGCGCGAACGCCGCGCGCTGGTGACGGAGGCTGGCTTCGGGACTCACGACGTAGGTCCCGTCCAGCAGCTCGTGACGGCGCGCGTTGTCTTCCGGAAGCGCGAAGAACTCGTCCAGAGTGGTGACGGAGGAAGGGACGGCCGGCATGCCCATAATGTGTGACCTCTCCCGCGTGGTGCAATGCGCATCGGTCATAGATGCGCGTGCGCCCCGTGCCCGATAACCGTTTCCCCGCGATCCGATGAAATCCCCCAAGATCCAGCGCTGGATCGACCTCCTCGCCGCCCTCCTCGCCCGCCGCTGGCCCGCGACCTTCGACGAGCTGATCCGCGACGTCCCCGCCTACGCCGCCGGCAATCAGTCCCACGAGACCCGCCGCCGGATGTTCGAGCGCGACAAGGACGAGCTTCGCGAGTTCGGGATCCCGATCGAGACCATCCCGGCCGCCGACGATGGCGACGCGCCGGGCTACCAGCTTCGGATCCGCGACTTCTATCTGCCCTACCTCGCTCTGCGCGCCGACGGCCAGACCAGGCCGCCGCGCAAGACGGACAAGTACGGGTACTCGTCCCTGCCGGTCCTCACCTTCGAGGCCGAGGAGCTGGCGGCGATCGCCCAGGCGGCGGCGCGGGTCCGCGACCTCGGCGACCCCTTGCTCGCGGAGCACGCCGAATCGGCGATGCGGAAGCTGGCCTGCGACCTGCCGGTGGACGCCGCCGCCCGGCCGGACGAGAGGCTGGCTCCAGCGCGCGCCCGCGCGGCGCCGGAGGTGTTCGCGACGCTCGGCGACGCGCTCAAGCGGCGCAAGCGGGTGACCTTCGCCTATCACACCATGGGGAGCGACGCCACCGCGCCCCGCACGGTGGAGCCCTTCGGCCTCTTCTTCCTCAACCAGCACTGGTACCTGGCGGCACGCTCGCCGGGCGAGGAGACCGTCAAGAATTACCGGCTCAACCGCATCGCCGAGGCGAAGGTCAACCCGCAGCGGCCCGGCTCACCCGACTACGAGATCCCCGCGGGGTTCGATCTCCAGGCGCACGCCCGCTCCCGGCAGGCCTGGGAGCTGGGCACGGGTGACGCGGTCACGGCCGTCGTCGCCCTCCGGAGCACCTCGCGGTGCGGCCGTCGCCGCGCACCGGCTCGGTGAGGCGGTGGAAGGCGACGAGCGAATGCGCCGATTCCAGGTGCGCCGGATCGACAGCTTCGCCCGGTGGCTCCTCTCCTTCGCCGGCGACCTGGAGCCGGTGTCACCCGCCCAGGTGGTGGACGAGTACGCCGGGCTGGTCCGCGAGACGCTGGCCCATCATGCCTGAGAACGCCGCCGCCCAGCTTCGCCGCATCCTCCACCTGATCCCCCATCTCGCCGACGGCGAGCCGCACCCGCTCGCCGAGGTGGCCGCGAAGGCCAGCGTGGCGGAGGACACGGTGCTGCGGGACCTGCAATCCATCTCGGAGCGATTCGAGGCGCCGGGCGGGTTCGTGGAGGGGCTGCAGATCTACATCGCGCCGGAGGGGGTCTCGGTGCACTCGAACCATCTCCTCCGGCCGATGCGCCTGACCCGGGGCGAGCTCTGCGCGCTCGAGCTGGGTCTCACCATGCTCCGGCAAGGAGCGGACGCCGGAGGAGCACCGCGCGATCGGCGGGGCCCTCGGCAGGCTCGCGGAGGCGATCGTCAGGCTGCCGGCCGACGACGCGGGCGATGCGGTCACCGCCTCGGTTCCCGTCCCTCCCGGCCGCCTGGAGCACCTGCGGGCCATCCGCGGCGCGCAACGGGAGCACCGGAAGGTGCGGCTCCGCTATCGCAAGGGCGGCGAGCAGGAGTCCGCCCACCGGGTGATCTGTCCCTACGCGATCGTGTTCGCCAGCGGGATGTGGTACACCGTCGCCCACTGCGAGAGCAGCGAGGGCGTCCGGTTCTTCCGGCTCGACCGGGTGGAGGAGGTCGAGACGCTGGAGGCCCGCTTCGACCCGGCCCCTCGGCCGGCGGTGGACGAGATCGTCCGCACGGGCCGCGCCTTCCAGGCCGAAGGGGCCGGTACGCTGACGATCCGGTACTCGCCGAGAATCGCGCGGTGGATCGCGGAGCGGGAAGGGAAGACCCTGGCAACCGACGGCTCGCTGACGATGGATCACCCCCTGGCCGACACCGACTGGGCGGTGCGCCACGTGCTCCAGTACGGCCCCGAAGCGGAGGTGGTCGAGCCGGCAGCGGTTCGGGAAGCGGTGGTCGCTCGGCTGCGCCGGATCGCCGGCTCATGACGGCCGACAAGCCGCAGCGCCACCTGGTGGACGTCTGGAACCCGTCCTACGCGTCCGATGCCATGACCGCGCACGTCCGGGTCCTGCTCGAGGCGGCCCGGCGCTGGAACGCCCGCGAGACGGACTCCGAGCCCTACGTGTGGTGGGGGAAGGTGCGCTCGCCCAACCGGCAGCAGGGGCTCAGGCATCTGCCACAGATCCTGGAGATCGCCGCCGAGCTGGCCGGCGACGAGGCGCGCGAATGCCACCTCTACCTGACGGACTATCGCTCGCTCTACGTGGGGCACGTGGACGAGATCAGGGTGGACGATGTCCGCGCAGTCGGACGCCGCGCACGTGCCGGCTTACTACGCCGAAGCCGGGCTCGAGTGCGACTTCTGGTACAAGCTCCTGGACATCCGGCGCCTGGTCGCGGACGACACCCCGGTCGTCATCGCCAAGCTGAAGGCCCTTCGCAATCCGGGCTATAACGACAGGCCCGTCTCGCTCTATGGCGGCATGGTGGATCTGCCGCTCGTCGTCCACCGGCCCGACCACGAGCCCTTCTTCGACCCCGACGACCGCACGCCGATTCGCGACGATCGCCTGTGGGCGGAGGTGGACGCGGAGGCCTTCGGCGTTGGGACGATGGAGCGCGAGCTGCGGGAGAACCTGTTCGGCGACGAGGCGTGGCTCGCGCTGGACCCGGCGGCGAGAACCTTCATCGCCAGCGCCGAGAAGATCCTGCGCGACCAGCGTGCCGACCCGGCATTCGACTACGGGCCGGTGGTCGCCAACCTGGCCAAGGCCGTCGAGGTCACCTGCAATGCCATCCTGAGGCGGGTGGGGCAGCAGATCCCGCGGGAGCTGCGACGGGTAAGAATCGGGAATGATACGATCGAGCTGGGCGCCGGCGGGCATCTATCAACTGGGCAGCTCGCCATGTTGCTTCGGGGCAAGACCCCTTTGCATAAGCAGCTCAGGCAACGGCTGGAGAATGGGGACTGGTTCGTTGACGACTTTCCCAAGGTCCTCAGTGAAGTCGCCGACCTCAGAAACCCGGGGGTCCATCGAGCCCACGTCAGCCGGGAGGCTGTCGTGCGGCTCAGGAACACGCTCGTCGGCGTCGGTTGTCAGGGTGCGCTGATCGAGCTCGCGAAGGTCCAGCCTACCCGGTAGCTCCCCGCTGTCACACCCCCCTGTTAGTACCTGCGCCATTTGGACACTGCGCACCACGTGATCGGGTGCACCCCAAGTAGGCCCTCGCAGTACAATCGGCACCGCTGTCACACCCCCCGAATATCCTCATCACGTGCCCCAGCCATGGAGACGTGCATGAGGACCGAAGTCCGTCTGTCCACCAAGTTCCTGACCCGAGCCGGCGGCTCCCACACGCGGGAACCGGGCACACCGCGCCTCGAATTGATGCCGTGGCCCGCCGAGCGTATCCTTAGACTGTCACCCACCTGTGCCCAGGAGCATTGCGTGCCGGTGACCGCCAAGCTGTCCAAGCGCTTCTATGACGTCCTGGGCGAGGACGTCGCCAACGAATTGGTGGACTGGTTCAACGCCGTGGACCTGACTTACCGGGCCGACCTCCGGGAGCTCAACGAGCTCAATTACGCCCGCTTCGACGCGAAGCTGGAGCAGCGTCTCGCGGAGCTGCGCGCCGAGTTCCGCACGGAGTTGCAGAAGGTGCGGACCGAAGTTCACCAGGCCCATACGGCGATCGAGCGGGTACGCGCTGATCTGCTGCGCTGGATGTTCGGCTTCTGGGTCACCACCCTCATCGGTGTCGCCGGCCTACTGATCACGCTGGGCAATCGCTGAGAAGGCCGGGACACGAGCCGTCCCGGCCTTTCGAGCGGGGTCACGCTTTCAGAAGCTGATCTTCACGATCCGCCCCCCGCCCCCGACCATCCACCCGGCGTGCTGGTTCGCGAACGACACGGCCCAGAAGTCGAGGAAGTCGGGCAGCTCGTTCCAGGTGTCGCCCTCGTCGGGTGACCAGGCGACACCGCCCCGGGCCACAGCGAACACCGCGGGCAGGCCCGACTTGTTCACGTAGCTCAGCCCGAAGACGGTGCCGAAGGGGAAGGGCGTAGCCAGCTCCCACGTCGCCCCGCCGTCGTCGGTGCGCGCGACGTTGGGGAGCACCTCGGCCTCGCGCACCAGATCGCCGCCGGCAAGGATGCCGCGGCGGGGGTCGCGGAAGTCGATCGTAAAGATGCCCGACGCCCCATCCGGCGCGCCCTGCACGATCGGCGTCGAGTACGCTGTCCAGGTATTCGCCGCCGTCGGTGGTGGCGAAGATGCGCGCGTCGCCCTCGCCGCCGGTGCCGATCCAGCCGCGCTTGCCGCCCTGCGCCGCGGTGCAGGTCCCGCTCGAAGCAAAGGCGAACTCACCCGCCTGCGCCGCCGGGAGGTTGTCACCGATATCCTGCCAGGTCTCGCCATCGGTGGTGCGGATCACGGGGAAGCGGCCGTCCACGCCGTCGCTGTACGCGAAGCCGCGGTTCGGAGTCCAGAAGGCGAAGCAGTCGTAGAAGGCGTCCGGGTCCTCGTTCTGGAACTGGAGGTCCCAGCTCGCGCCGCCGTCCGTCGTGTGATAAATGCGCGAGTCCGAGCCGCTGCCGATCGAGAGCAGGTAGGCCTCCGTGGCACTCACGCCCTGGACGTCGCGGAACTGGAGCGCTTCCGCGCCCGGCACGACGCCCGGGTGCCAGGTGGCGCCGCCATCGGTGGTGACCGCAAACGTACCGTCGGCGCCGCTGACCCAGGCGACCTTCTGATTGACGGCGTGCACGCCGATCAGGCGGGCGGTGGTCCCGCTGGCCTGCGGGGTCAGGGTGGGGCCCTGCTTGGTGGCCGACTGCGCCGGCGTTGCGGTGGTGGGGCCGGCCTCGTTGGCGTCGGAGGGGACGGAAGTGTCTGAGCAGCTCAGGGCCGTCACGGCGAGTAAGGCGGCTGCGGCAAGGCGGGCACCGGGGAAGCGGGACATGTGTAGCTCCATCTATGGGGAACGGGTCCGACACGGCAGGGACCAGTATCGGAGGGGCCGGAGCAGGTCGCAAGGGTACTGTTATCATGTCACCGGAACCATCCGCAGAGCCTCGTGTGCCGGTGACGGCCCGGCTGTCAAAGCGCCTCAGCGTGACGCCCCACTAGGACGCGGGAGCCGAGCAGCCCGTTGTGCCTGGGGTCGCTCGAGGGGCGCGTAGAAGGACCGGGCCTGCTCGAGCTGCTGCAATATTTCGGCTAGCACACTTCCCGGTTCCGCACCCCGGGGCGGTTTCCACACCCGCCGGGCCGAGCGCTCGGTGATGAACTTCCGCTTGCTCCACAAATCGTTGTCATAGCAATAGTGCACGATCGGCGCCTGCACCGGGGCGTCCGGATAGTAGTTGGTGTCCGCGAGCGGAATGCGGATCAGATCGAGGTTCAGCATGAGCACGGCCAGCCCGAAGGCGTACATGTTGTCCTCCCACCGGGGATCGCCGAAGGCGTCGATGGCATCGAGCCACGCCTCGGCCAGTGCCTTGGCGCAGTCCCGGGGGATGATATAGGGCGTTCCGCAGGCCAGAGGTCCTTCCGGGGCCAGAGCCTCATCCGACGGGGTCAGGCCCAACCTTTCTATGGCCGCACGCACCGGCGCCCCGGTGTAGTCCAGGTACTCGCACGCCGAGCCGGCCAACCCTCGGTGAGCCTGAAACGGTCGAGCGAAGACGATATCGGGATCACAGAGCAGCAGCAGCTCGACCTCGGGCCCCAGTACCTCCGCCGCCTCGAGCAAGGTGCCCGCGGCGTTGCGGCATGCGTATGGTACGCCGCCCCCGGTCGTGCGGTACGATGGGGCGTGCAGCAGGGTGCCGCCGGCCGTGGCGATATCGCGCCAATCCCTCGAATCTTCTCCCTCCGCCTCATGGACGACGATCAACGGTGCCTGGCCCAGCCGGCTGACGCTCGAGTAGTGAGCCAGCTTGGCCTGCCAGGCCATGTAGGCACTCGCTTCCGCCGAGATGACGACGCGGAGGCTACCGGCGTTCCGAGGTCGGTTCATCGCCGTCGGCGAAGTGCGGCAGATGCAGCTTGGTCTGATGATCCAGGGCGCTCGCTCCGCCGGGCGACGTGCCCCGCAGGTAATGGAGCTGCCAGCCGGCTCCGTGGGCCGTCCGGGCCGGCCCGTCGCGGTCGGCCAGGACGTCGTTGCGTATGTCTCTCCATGTCTGGAACTGCCGCTCCACGTCCGGATGACTCTCCATGCGATCGAGGCGGGGACGGAATGATTCGAGCTCGCCTCGCCGCTGCGGCACGACCATGCAGATCGGATCTTCGGGCTCGAAACGGATCGGCACGCCCGCGGCCGTGATCTTCCAGTTCATCGTGAACGTCGCCACGGCCCAATCGCTCTCGACCAGTCCCTCGAGCGGAACCGCCCCGTCCTTCCACCAGTTGGCCGGCCCGCGGGCCAGCAGGTTGTACCCGGCGGAGGTTCGGAACAGAAACGGGATCTCCCACGTGAGTATGCCGAAGCCGAATTGACTCGAGGCCGGTGGATGCTCGCCGTCCGCCACTTCGATTGTGAGATCGTCCACGTCGGTGCCGCCGCTCCACGTCGCGATCACCGTCCGCCCGCTACGGATGACCCACCCGGCCTGGTTGGCCATGACGAGAGGCAGACAGCGATACGCGAACCGGTCGGTCGTCGCATCCATCCAGGCGCGATGACGAGGAGAAGGGCCAATAGTGTACTTGCTCTCGAAGAGCCGCAGGGCGGTGATCGTGGGGTACGGTGGTGGCGAATCCAACGCAGGCGCGGGCGTGGAAGTGCGTGCGTCTTGGGCAGGGCGCTTCATGGGACCTGCTGGTTGCGGGAGTCTAATCTGCGTGCCGGCTGTGGGGATGGCAAGCTGGCCGGTGGGGCGCGCGAGGGGTATACTTGGCCCAGAGGTCCCCCCATGGAATCAGAGGCAGCGCCACTTCTCCTGCGTCTTCGAGCCGAGTTGGCGGCTCGATACCGGGTGGAACGCGAGTTCGGTGCCGGAGGCATGGCGTCGGTCTACCTCGCGCACGACCTCCGCTACCACCGACTCGTGGCGATCAAGCTCCTTCGGCCTGAGCTGGCTGCAGCTGTGGGTCCGCGATTCCTTCGAGAAATCGAGTTCGTAGCCCGACTCAACCATCCGCACATCCTGCCGCTCCACGACTCGGGCGATGCCGCCGGCTCGCTTTTCTATGTGATGCCGTTCATCCCCGGCGGGTCTCTCCGGGAACGACTTGATCGAGAGAAGCAGCTTTCATTCGGCGAGGCGGTCAGGATCGCACGCGAGGTCGCGGATGCCCTGGCCTACGCTCATGCGAACGGCGTCGTGCATCGGGACATCAAGCCCGCCAACATTCTGCTGTCGGCGGGGCACGCCCTCGTCGCGGACTTCGGGATCGCGCGGGCCATGAGTGCCGAAAGCCCGGCGATCTCGAGTGAGGGGTTGGCCGTCGGGACCCCAACCTACATGAGCCCCGAGCAGGCCACCGGAAGCACCGACGGGGTGGATGGACGCAGCGACATCTACAGTCTGAGCTGTGTGCTCTACGAGATGCTCGCCGGGATGCCGCCGTTCTCCGGTGCGACGCCTCAGGCCGTTCTGGCACGACACCAGTTCGATCCGATCCCGCGCCTGCGGGCGGTGCGCGGCCGCATTCCGGAGCACGTAGAGGCAGCCGTCTTACGAGGTCTGTCGAAGGTACCGGCGGACCGCTATCCGAACGCGAAGTCGTTCAAGGCGGCACTGGGGTCGCCCAAGGGAGCACGGTCGCAGCTCCCGGAAACGCGCGCTCGCCGGTGGAAAGTGATGGCCACTGCCGGGGCGGTCGGCGGCCTGCTGCTCGGTATGACGGCGATCTGGCGCCTGGGGCTGATGCCGAGCTCCATCCCCGACCCGTACCGGGTAGTCGTGTACCCCCTGACCTCGGCGACGGACGATTCGCGGGACCGGATACTGGGAGAGGACGTGGCGGCGGCGGTGGTCGCGGAGTTGAACGGCACCCGGTTGGTGTCGGCCTTCAACGGCTGGCGTCTTCTCGGCGAGGAACAACGGGCTTCACCCACGCTGGCTCCCCAGAGGGCCCGCGCGCTCGCGCTGGGGACGGAGGCCCGGTTTTATCTCGACGGCCGACTCGTCGCCGGCGACTCGACCCGGGTCGTGGTCGAGCTGCATGAGGTGCACGGTGACTCGAGTTGGCAGCGCACGATCGCGTTCCGGCGCTCGGACGACGCCTGGAGCATCGGGGCGAGGGTCGCACGCGAGGTACTGTCCCTCGTGCTCGGGCCCGATGCCTCGCTCGATCTGCGGGCCATGGGCGCGGCCAACACCGGTGCCACCGCCGCGTACTTGTTCGGCGACCGTGCCTACCGTCGAGGCCGGTTCCTCGAGGCGGCGACATACTTCGCCCGCGCCGTCGAGGCGGATTCGACATTCGCCATCGCTTCGGTCATGGGAGCACAGGCGGCGGGGTGGGCGCGCCAGAGGCAGAAGGCGCTCGAGTTGCTTCGGGTGGCGCGGGTTCACCGGGAGGAGCTGGCGCCCAGGTATTCGCTCTACCTAGAGGGACTTCACGCGTCGTGGTCGGGGGGAGCGGATTCGGCGATACGCTACCTGAGGCAGGCGCTGGTACTGAACCCGGCCTGGCCGGAGGCCTGGGCTGAGCTCGGCGAAGTCTACTCGCACCTGCTGCCGAATGACGCTGCCGCCGACTCGCTGCAACGCGATTCGTTCCTCCAGGCCTTGCGCTACGATCCGAGTTTCGTCCCCGCGCTGTTCCATCTCGCCGAGATCGCCCTGCGTCGCGGCGACTCGACGGAGGCCGAGCAACGGATGCACCTCATGCTCGCCGCCGGCGCGGATTCCAGTGACCTCGGCGCCCTCGGACTGATGCTGAGGTGCGTCCGGCAGGGACCGGAACCCATCGACTGGTCGCAGGAGGTACAGAGTCACCCGGCGGATGTGGCCGACGTGGGAAGCGCCTTCACCGCTGCGGGCCTGCGACAACCCCACTGCGCGGAAACCGCCTGGACCGCTCTGATCCAGCACGACCGTACCACTTCCTCCGACGCCCTCGACCGCCGCTATCGTGCGCTCGTGGGTCTTCACGCGCTGCTGATCGCTCAGGGACGATACGAAGAGGCTCAGAGACTGCTCGACCGCGAACGTCGCGTGTCCCGGCCCCGCGTCTGGTCTCTCCAGATCGTGGCGGCAAGCGCCGGAGCGCCTCAGGAGGCGCGCGCGAGTGCGGTGGCCGACTCCCTTGCGCAAACGGCCGCAGCGGGAGACTCCACGGCGGTTGGTCTCTGGTCGCTTGCCGTCTGGGAGCGTCGCCGTGGCGATCTTCTGAAGCTGAACCGGCTCCGGGAACGTGCCGCGGCGAAGGTGAGGTCCTCGGCCGCGACGCGGCTCGATACCTTGGTCGCCGAATCCCTGGACGCGTGGGTTGCGGTCGCCCGGCGGGACACCGTTGGGGCCCTGCGGCGGTTTCAGGGGCTCGTTCCGGCGGGTGGGAACGATCACATGGAGTCGCTCGGGTTCGAGCGCATGGAGATGGCGGAGCTGTACCTGGATCGGAAGGACTACGTGAACGCCTTCCAGGCAGCAAAGTTGATCGACTCGCCCGCAGGAGTGAGCTACGCCGTCCACCTGCCGGCCAGCCTGAAGTTGCGAGCACGCGCCGCTCGTGAGATGGGAGACGAACCCCTGGCCAGGGAGATGGAACGGCGCGCTGAGGCAGTCCGTACCACCGCGAATGAAGTACCGACTCCTCCTGACGAGAAGGGGACCTGAGATGGCAGAGCACCCTCCTGAATCACCGCGGCCACCTCGGCCGCCGGGCCCGCCCCATCCCCCCAGACCGCCTGGGCCTCCACACCCACCCAGACCGCCTGGACCTCCTCATCCCCCCAGACCGCCCGGACCCCCACACCCACCAAGGCCGCCCGGGCCGCCGCATCCGCCCAGGCCGCCCGGGCCACCGCATCCGCCCAGACCGCCCGGGCCACCGCATCCACCCGAGCCGCCTGCAGAGGCCACCTAGCAGACGGCGGACGCCGGCCGGTTCCAGCCGGTCGACAACCCTGAGGGACCATGCATCCCACGTCCGAGGCTGAGCTCTTCGCGCTCAGGCGAGCCGGCGATCTGGAGGAGCGCGTCCGTTTCGCCCGACGGATCGGCAACCACCGGGCAAACCCGAGCCTGCTCGGTGAGGTCCTTCGGAGATTCGATGCGGAACGGCGCCTGAAACGGGGTACGCAGGGCAGGGTGCGGGGGGGATCCGTGATACCCCCGCCGGCCTGGAGGGGGATGCCGACCACAGGGGTGCGCAAGACCTTCACCTTGCTCATCGAGTTCTGGAACCATCGGAATCGGCACCCCTCCGGTGCGATCCATCAGCAGGTGTACGGCAAGGGTCTGCTCGGCGCCGCCTACGACAGCGTGGCCGCGTATTACGACCGTGCCTCGTACCACCAGCTCGACCTATACGGTGGCACGACCTTCCCCTGGTACCGTACCTCCTACCCCAGAACGCTGATCGAGCAGTCGGATGCCGGCCGCGATCGCCTGATCAAGGAAGCCCTCCAGTATTTCCATGCCCAGGGCCATGACTTCAGGCAGTACGACACCGATGGGGACGGTGTCGTCGACTTCTTTCAGGTGCTTTGGGCCGGCCCCGACTCGGGCTGGGGATCATTCTGGTGGCCATACCAGGCAAGCTTCCAGGATCAGGCCTTTACCCTGGACGGCGTTCACTTCGGCCTCTATGCCTGGATGTGGGAATCCAAGCCGCTGGGAAGCCCCTTTGACGTCGCCACGGCGATCCATGAGACCGGCCACGCGCTCGGATTGCCGGACTACTACGACTACGACGGCGCGAAAGGGCCGCGCGGAGGTCTGGGCGGCCTCGACATGATGGACAGCGCGAAGTACGACCACAACTGCTTCAGCAAGTATCTGCTCGACTGGGTACGCCCGACCATGGTGACCAAAGGCTCCCAGCGGATCACCATGAGGCCCTCCGGCGACTCGGGTGACTGCGTCTTCGTGTGGCCCAGAGTAGAGCGTAAGCCGTGGTTCAGCGAATTTTTCATGGTCCAGCACCGTGACAGGCTCGGCAACGATGTAGACCTGCCGGGCAACGGCCTGGTGATCTGGCACATCGATAGTCGGCTCAAAGGCGACAACTTCGCCAACGACAACTCGTTTACGGTGCGCAAGCTGCTGCGATTGATGGAGGCCGACGGTGCGGAGGAGATCGAGGCAGGGGGTGCGGCGGAGGCGGGTGACTTCTACACGGTCGGCAGGTCCTTCGGGACCGGGACCGTCCCTTCCAGCATCGGGTACCGGCGTCAGTCAGGGGTCGAGGTGAAAGACATCGCCCTCCAGGATGGAGGTCTTTCCGCCACGTTTGCGATCACTGCGCGCACTCGGCCTTGAGGCCCTGACGCGAATGACCCTGTCACCCGAGCGAAGTGAAGGGGTACGGTCGGTAACCTACTGCTGGGGCACCAACGCCAACGGGCAGGTCGGTGACGGAACCACGGCCCGGCGCCTCACCCCCATGCCTGTCGCGACGCAGGTCAAGTTCGCCCAGATCGGCACCCGCGGCACCCATACCTGCGGCGAGCAGCGGGACACCGGCGTGGGCTACTGCTGGGGCGCCAACAGCTCCGGCCAGCTCGGCGACGCCACCACCACCCAGCGGCTCCAGCCGACCAAAATCGCGGGGCGCTATGACCATCCGCCTCCTGCTGGGCTTGCTCCAGATGTGCGGCTGCGGCGGGAAGACCCTCGTGGTGGAGTCCGATACCTCGTGGGCCGGTGAGGTAGCGCACCCGCGGCGCCGGCGTGGTGCCCCGGCTCGCGGCGACCGCGAGGAGCGCGACCACCCCAGCAGCGGCCCGCCATGCGGCACGATGCGACCGTGATCGTCGCCCCATGTTTCCGCTACGGCACCCCGTCCGTGGCGGTTTCGCGGTGGCGACGATAGCGGATGGCTTAGATCGTCGGGCTGTCGTCGCTGGTATGCTTGGAGGTCTTGCCGCGTCGCTTGCGCGCCTGCTCCTCGGCGGTCTCCGACGAGACGGGCTCGTCGTTCCCGCTCGCGCCGGGTACTTTGGGCTGCTCTTCCCGCTGCTGCCAGTCGAGCTCGATGCGGCTTTACTTCAGATCGTTGCGGTCGGCTCGTGCCATCATCTCCTCCTGGTTGCTGCCGACCCTAGGGCAATGCACGCGTAAGGGATGTGACCGGGCGCACTCCCGACCCTACCACCGATACGCCACCGACCCCACCACGTAGTGCAGCCACGCGAACGCGTACACCTCGTCCACGTCCGCTCCCCCCTCCAGCGTGCGGTAGCCCGCCGCAACGGTCCAGGCCCGGTCGAGGTCGTAGCCGAGGGTGACGGCGGCGTCGATGGCGCGGCCGGGGCCGCCGGCGAGGGCGTCGGCGTCGAACCGGAGGCGCCAGTCGGGGGCGAAGTACCAGTCGCCGGCCAGGTGCACCAGCGGAACAAAGCCGACGTCGTCCTTCCGGCTCGAGATCGGTCCCTGCTCGAGGGCGATGGTCGCGTCGCGGATCTTTGCGGTGAGGCCGATCCACCCGGCCGAGCGGTCGCCGCCGAGCACGCGGTAGCGATAGGTGAGGCGGTACGAGTTGAAGGTATAGGTGGCCCGGACCGGCTCGCCCGCCGCGTAGCCGGCGCCGGCGAACCGGATCGGCCCGGCGGGGGTGCCGGTCTCGGTGAGCGAGAACGGCGCGACCAGCCCGCGGAGTCCATGCCGGTCGCTGAGGTTCCAGGTGAGGTAGAGCCGGCCGGCAGGCCAGGGGCCGTTGCCGGCCAGCTCGTCGAGCGCGAAGCGCGTGGCGGTGCCGTCGTTGGGGACCTCGACGTCGTTACGGGTCTGCCAGACCGGCCCGCCCTCCAACTCGACGCTGAAGCGCGGGGTCTGGGCCAGGGCCGAGGCCGGGAGGAGCAGGGCGAGGGCAGCGCAGGGGAGAAAGCGGGTCATCCTACGAACCTACACCACAGGTACGGACTCGAGCCTTCCTGGCCGTCCTGGGTTCGGCCCTACGCCCGCAGCCGCTTCGCGATGCGCGCCTCCGCCCCCGCCCACACAGTCCGCTCCGCCACCGGCCGCGTCGCCAGCAGGTAATCGATCCGCATGCCGAAATTCTTGTGGAACGCGCCGGGCGGTAATCCCACCAGGTGTAGCGGCCGGGCTAGCTTCGCCCCCCCGAAGGCGCGGGCGTGCCGTCGTCGGTGAACCGCTGATACCGCTCACGGGCGGAGCCCATCAGCTCCTGGAACCGCCGGCTCGGGCGCAGGCTCTCCAGGAAGCGGTCGTGGCGGGTGAAATACACGTGGTCGACCCACCCCCGGACCGCCACCGCATGCTCCAGCCAGCTCAGGGCGTGGTCCGTCTCCCCGACCAGCGCGTAGGCCCCGGCCATCAGATAGGTCCAGTACTCGTCCGACTCCGCCACGGCGCGCTCCGCCGCGCTCGGCGGCGACAGCACGGCCGCCCGGTCGCCGGTCAGGCCTCGCCGGAAGCGGACCGCAACCATCGCGAGGGCATTGTCCGCCGGCTGCTGTTCCAGCCACTCGAAATGGCCGGCCGCCTCGGCGTCCCGCCCCGCGGCCACCAGCGCGACCCCGGCGCAGACCCGGCAGATGGTGCTCCGCGGATCCAGCTCGACCGCCCGGCGGTGCGAGGGAAGCCCCGCGGGGGCGTCGCCGCCCAGCAGGAAGCTCATCCCCAGCAGGCAGTGGTTGCTGGCCGTCAACGGGTCCATCTCGACCAGCCGGGTCAGCACGTGCCGCATCGGGCCGATCCGCCCGCCCAGCAGATACGCCCCGGCCAGCTGGTGCACGTCCGTTCTGCTCCCCGGCGACTCGCATCAGCTGACCGCGACGGCCTTCGACACGATGAACGTCGCGATCGAAGACGCGGTGATCGCCTGGTCCAGCAGCGAGCCGTCCATTCTGGCCGTGACCAGCTCCGGAGTCATCACCGCGCTCCAGCCCGGCGAGGCCGAGGCCATCGCCGCCACCGACACCGTTAGCACCCGGCTCGGCTTCGTGGTGCTGGTCCCGGTCGGCAGCGTCATCCTCACCCCTTCCACCAACGGCATCGTGCCGGGCGGGACCTATACCCTTCAGTACACCTTGCGCGATGCGGCGGGCAACGAGCTGGGCTATCGACGCCCCGCGTGGAGCACCTCCAACCCCGCGGTGGCCGAGGTCGACGCCGAAGGGGTCATCACCGGCAAGGCCCCCGGCTCCGTCACCATCACCGCCACCCGCGAGGGCCGGAGCGGCTCCGCCACGCTCGAGGTCGAGCGGCTCACCTTCACCTCGTTCGGTTCGAATCGGGCGCATAGCTGCGGCATCGCAGCGATGGGCCGCGCCTGGTGCTGGGGCCTCGACCAGGACGGACAATTGGGCTACGGCCAGCTCGGCTTCGGGCACACGCCGTATGGCTCGACGCCCCGGCTGGTCGCCGGTGGCCATACCTACACCGCCGTCTCCCCGGGCGCGCATCACACCTGCGCCATCGCGGCCGGCGGCGTCGCCTGGTGCTGGGGCAACAACTCGTTCGGGCAGCTCGGCACGGCCGCGGTAGAGTACTCGCTGGTCCCGGTCCAGGTCGAGGGCGGCCATACCTTCAGCTCCATCAGCTCCGGCAACGTCTACACCTGCGCGCTCACCACGGAGGGCGAGGCCTGGTGCTGGGGACGCAATCACGTGGGTCAGCTCGGCACCGGCGACACGGACACCCGGTTCGTGCCCGCGCCGGTGCAGACCTCGCTGCGCTTCTCCTGGATCGGGGGCAAGCGCGACGACGGCACCTCCGGGGCGACCTGCGCCATCGCCCTCGACGGCAAGGCCTACTGCTGGGGCAGCAATGACGGCGGGGCCCTGGGCGACGGTGGCGTGGTCGAGCAGAGCGCGGTACCTCTCGCGGTCAGCGGCGACCTGACGTTCACCCAGCTCTCGACCGTGAGCCTCCGGAGCTGCGGCGTGACATCGACCGGTGAGGGGTACTGCTGGGGAGCAAGCGCGGATGGCAGCACCTCGAGTGCGACCCCCGCCCTGGTGCCCGGTGGGCACTCATGGGCCGCCATGACCGTCGGACCCGAGCACGTCTGCGGGCTGATCGCGTCCGGTGCCGCCTATTGCTGGGGATTCAACGGGCACGGTCAGTTCGGTGATGGGACCGCCTCCGGCGATCCCACGGCGGACCCGGTTCCGGCCGGACTGGGCCTCACCTTCAGCTCGCTCGCCTCCGGCGACGCATACACCTGCGGCCTCGCGAGCGACGGGCGGGTGTACTGCTGGGGCGAGGGGAACGATGGGTCGCTCGGCACGGGCGACCCGCAAACACGACTGGTGCCGACACCGGTAGCGGGTCAGCCCTGAGATCGATCGCAAGTTGTCGCTGGCAGATTGTCGCTGAAGGAAATCGCGGTGACATCGGGACTGTGCAATGACTCGTACGCTATTGCCGGATAGTGTAGGTGTTAATGCACTTCCTAGGTTGCTGCCCCGGGGATGTCACCATCGGGGTTAGCCGGACGCGAAGACGGTGTGACCGCGGCGCCCACGGGGGAGCTTCCGCCCCACGTGAAACCACCCCACCACCCCCGTCGTAGCGAACTCATGCCCCCGCGATCGCCGTCTCCCCTCAGCGCCCCCGGCGTGCGCCTCGCCGTCTCTCTCTCCGTGGCGCTCGCCAGTGCATCCCCCACCATCGCCCAAACCGCCGCCACACCTACCGAGGTCCGCGTCCCCGTCGGCGACTCCCTCGCCATCGTCGCCGACCTCCACCCCGGCCCCGGCGGCCCGGCCGCCCCCACGATCCTCCTGTTCCACCAGGGCGGCGGCAGCGCCCGCGGCGAGTACCGCGCCATCGTCCCCCGCCTCGTTGGCGAGGGCTACAACGTCATCGCCGCCGACATCCGCGGCGGCGGCGACCGGTTCGGCGCATTTAACCGCGCCGGCATCTTCGCCGCCGGCTTCCCATACTGCGATGTGCTCCCCGAGGTGGAGGCCGGTGTCGACCTCGCCCGGGCTCAGGGATTCACCGGCCCCTTGGTGCTCTGGGGCAGCAGCTACTCCGCCACCCTGGTGCTCCAGGTGGCGGCGCGGCGGTCCGCCAACGTGCGCGCGGTGCTCGCCTTCTCCCCGGCCTCGGGCCCGCTGATGCGGGAATGCGAGGCCGCGCCCTACGTGAGCTGGCTCGCCCGCGCCCAGGTCCCCACCCTCGTGCTCCGCCCCCGGAGCGAGCTCGAGGACTCGAGCCGCGCCGCCGCATTCGAGGCGATGCGCCGGGACGGCGCCGCGGTCTTCGTGGCCGAGCGCGGGGTGCACGGGTCGTCCATGCTCGATGCCGAACGCACGGAGGCCGACACCGAGCCCCAGTGGGATGCGGTGCTCGGCTTTCTCCGGCGTGCCCTCGAGCCCCGCCCCGCGACATCCGGCGAGCGCGCTGTCTCCATCCCGAGCGACGGCGGCTGGACCCTCCGCGGCGACCTCCGGCTGCCCGGCCGCACTCCGGCCCCGCTCGTCGTCCTGCTCCACAAGGCGGCGGGCGACCGCCGGATCTACCGCGACCTCGCCGCCCGCCTCGCGGCCGCCGGCATCGGGTCGCTCCGGGTGGATCTCCGGGGACACGGCGAGAGCCTCGACCAGGGCCGGTTCGTGCCCGGCCACTCCCACCAGATCCTCAAGGGAACCGACCGCGACATCGCAGCCATCTGGCGCTTCGTCCGCGCCACTCCGGGCGTCGACACCAGCCGCCTCGGCATGGTGAGCGGGAGCTACAGCAGCGAGGCCGCGGCGGTCGCCGGCCGGGAGGCCGGGTACGGGCGCGCGCAAGTCGCGCTCTCCCCCGGCAACTTCAGCGAGGACTCCTTCCGCGCGGCCGCGAGCAGCGGGGCGGCCTGGCTCTTCGTCCGCTCCGATGCGGAGCGGTTCGTGGGCGACTGGCTCGACGCGGCGATCCGCGAGCACGCCCCCGCCGCCGAGCTCTGGGTCCTCCCGGCCAAGTCGGCCCACGCGACCGATCTGCTCCTTGCCGATGTGGAGTTTCCGGCGCGCCTCACCGAGTGGTTGCGGCGGCGATTGCGCTCGTAACACCCTCCATCGCGCCGAAGGAAGCCGGTACGACTCGGCGCGCCAGCGGGCCGCGCGGGCCTCGGCGTCGGTCCACTAGCACCCCGGATCGGCTGCCGGGATCGTGATCTGTCCGCCCACCGGGATGTTGAATCGGGTAACCAGCACCACGGCGGGCTCAGAGCTCACCACTACCGCCCGGTGAACCTCGTCAGCGACCTCGGAATAGGCGTTGCCGGCGCTGAACACCGGCGTCTCCGTGCAACCATCCTTCGTGACCCGCTCGAGCTTGATCTGCCCTTCGATGACGTAGACGAAGCTGGGGCCGGGATGGGTGTGCCACATGCCGGGGCCGGGAGCGAACACACTCCTTTGGATGACGATGTCCGTCCTGGCCTTTGAATGCATCAGGAAGTCCGGGAGCTGGTGGATCTTGTAGGGATCGAGCGGCGCCCGGAAGGTGAACGGCTCCAGGACGACCCCAGCGACAGGAGTCATGTGATCCATGGAGACGGGACCCACCGGGGCATCCTCGGAGCAAGCGATAAACCCAGCGGCGGCGAGGAGACTGAGGGCTGGACCTGCGAGGCTGCGGCACGACATTGGGGACCTCTTCAGTTGAAGGGGGTGGAGCAAGCCGATAACTTTGCCAGCCTACCACCCGCCTGTTACCCTGGTGTTGGTCCTCCGTTACTTGCGGAAGCAACGCATCGAAATGCTTCGGTTCCATACGCTTGGATCGTTCGAGCTGCTCGAAGGGCAGCCGCCGGCCGTGCGGCTGATCCCGACCCAGCCCAAGCGTCTGGCCCTGCTGGCCTACCTCGCGCTGGCGCACCCGCGGGGATTCCACCGCCGCGACAGCCTCCTGGCGCTCTTCTGGCCGGAGCTGAGCGAGGAAGAAGCCCGCCGGGCGCTGCGCCAGGCGTTGCACCACCTGCGCCGGGCGGTCGGCGAGGACGCGATCGAGACCCGGGCGGACGATCAGGTACGGTTCCGCGAGGCCTCCCTCTGGTGCGACGCGCTGGTCTTCGAGGTGGCGGTCGCGGAGGGCCGGCCCGACGAGGCGCTGGCGCTCTACCGGAACGGCTTCCTCGCCGGGGTACATCTCCCCGAGGTGAGCGTCGAGCTGGAGGAGTGGATCGAGCAGACCCGGGCGCGGCTGCACCAGGCCGCGGGCCAGGCGGCCGCGGCGCTTTCCCGCCGGGCCGAGGAGGCCGGCGACCTCCCTGAGGCGGTGGCGGCGGCGCGCATCGGCTGCGACCTTCGGCCCGACGATGAAGCCTGCGCCCGCCGCCTCATGCAGCTCCTCGACCGCTCTGGCGACCGGGCCCAGGCGCTCCAGGTCTACGAACGGCTCGCCCGCCGGCTGGAATCCGAGTATCAGACCGCGCCGTCCCCGGAGACCACGGCACTGGCTCGCTCGCTCCGGGAGGTGCGGCGGGACGATCGGGCGCCCGCCTCAGCGGCCACAACCGAGATGGTGCCTCCGGCACCGGAGCCTGCACCCGCCGCTGCCTCCAGTGCTCCGCCGCGCGCTCGTTGGCTCGTCCCCGCGGTCCTGCTCGTCGGCGGTGGCGTCCTGGGGGCATTCCTCTTCACGGCAACCCGCCCCACGGTGCCGGCCCTCCGCTCGCCCGCCGAGCTCGCCGCCGGAACCCGGGCCATCGTCGCCGGCCAGGACAACCACGGCGGCGGCAAGCCGACCGGAAATCCTCAGGCCCGCACGCTGTACCTGAAAGGCCGGTACTTCTGGAACAAGCGCACCGAGGAGGACATCCAGACCGCGCTCGACTACTTCCATCAGGCGGTGGACCTGGACCCCGGTTACTCGCCTGCCTGGGTGGGGATCGCCGATGCCTGGATCTTCTGGGGCTGGTACGGCCGGCTGGCACCCCGGGAGACCTTCCCCAGGGCCAAGCGGGCCGTCACGATGGCGTTGGAGTTCGACAGCACGTCGGCGGAGGCGCACACGTCGCTGGCGCATATCCACCTCGAGTTCGACCACGACTGGGATGCGGCCGAGCGGGAGTATCGCCGGGCCATCGAGCTCAATCCCGAGTACGCCATCGGGCACCACTGGTACGGCGGGTTCCTGTCGGCGATGGGCCGGCACCAGGAAGCGCTACAACAGGCGGAGATCGCCCGAACCCTCGATCCGCTCTCGCTCATCATCCAGACCTGGGTGGGCCTACGGTATTACTTCGCGGGAGACTATGAGGCCGCCATAGTGGAGATCCTGAAGGCCCTGGAGCTGGACCGCGATTTCGCACCCGCGCATTGGCACCTCGGCTGGGTCTACGCGCAGGCCGGCCAATTCAAGGAGGCCGTCTCCGAGGCCGAGCGAGCGGTGGCGATAGACGGGGGAAACCTGGCCTATCTGGCATCGCTCGGTCATGCCTACGCTCGAGCGGGGAAGACCCGTGAAGCGCGCGCGACGCTCGCGCGCCTGGCGCAGGCCTCGAGCAGCCGGCATGTCTCCGCCTATCACGTGGCGGCGATCCATGTCGCGTTGGGGGATACCAGCAGCGGGATGGACTGGCTCGAACGTGCGCACGAGGAGCAGTCCCCCTGGATCGGCTATGTCGCAGTCGACCCGCGCTTCGGGGCCCTGCGCCCGCACCGCCGCTTCGACAGTCTCCTCAGGAAGTTGCGACTGCGTTCCTGAGCCCAAGGCCTTGGCACCAGCCCGTTGCTGCCCCGCGATGACACTCAGCCCGGCTCGCTCGCTCGTGCCTCTTCGATCCTTGGAGCGCTCCCGCGCCCCCTCCCGACGAGGGGCCAGGCGGACGTCAAGTGCGAGGCGGGCCCCCCGCTTCGTCACCCAGAATGGAACGCGCTCCCACCCGTCCCCGGGCGGCCCCGACCATGCACCTGACCCTGCTGGAATCCGATCGCAGCCTTATCCGCTCCGCCGAGCTCACGACCCTGAGCATCGGAATGCACCTGGCCGTCTTGGGCCTCATCGCGGTCACTCCGTCGGGGAACTTCCGCCTCCCGGCCGACGAGCGCGATGCCCGGGTGCTCTTTCTCCTCCCGCCCGACGGGGCGGGGGCGGGCGAGCGCCAGGCCGAGATCTTCCTGCCGGGAAGGCCCGGCTCGGGCCTTGACCAGGCGAGCCCGCTGCCCGCCGACGGAGAGGGCCTGCGCCTCGCGGGCAACGCGCGCCAATCCCGCCCCCAGGGCGAGCGGTCCGGGGCCCGGAGCGACGAGCCCTTCGGTCCGGCGCCCTTCCTGCGGGAGAAGGTCTACAGCGCGCTCCAGGTGGACCAGATGGTGGAGCGCTACGAGAGTAGCGCCGCCCCGGTGTACCCGCCCGAGCTCAGCGCCCGCGGGACCGAGGGCCTGGTAGAGGCGGCGTACGTGGTGAACGCGACGGGCCGGGTGGATACGACGTCGATCCGGGTGATGCAGAGCGATCATCCCCGGTTCACCGAGTCGGTCCGCACCGCGCTGGGCGAGGCGCGGTTCCGACCGGCGAAACGCGGGGGGAAAGCCGTCTCACAACTGGTTCAGCAGCGGTTCCGCTTCAAGCTCGCGCAGACGTCGGGGGCAGGGAACCAGCCAAACTAGCTCACCCACGCTGCCCCGTTCTCCCGGCTCCTCCTTCTGTCGCTCCACCTCCGACGCCCTCCGTCCCGGCATGCCAGCCCCCCGATCCCGTCGCCATTGACCTTCTGTCCAATATAGATTAAGATTCCATTATCCATCTGGTCAATAGTACGCCCTTCGTGACCACCGCCGCGTCCACCGCCACCAACACCGTGACGGTCGCCCGCGGACACCGGCATTGGCGGGCGTACTCGGTACCCTTACTTGTCATCCAAGGAGCATTCATGTTCGAGTCCACCAGGCTCGGCCTGGCGACGCTGCTGATTCTCGGCGCCGCCTGTCAGCCAGCCCCGAAAACCGAGACCGCGAATCTGGGGGCCGAGACCCCGGCCATCGCAGCCGCCTTATCCGCCGAGGACACGGCGGCCATCCGAGCGATCGACGTCGAGTGGGCCCGGGCGGCTACTGCCGGAGAAGCCGAGGCCCTCACGGCCTTGTACGCGCCGGACGCCACCGTTCTCCCGCCGATGTCCGTGCTGCTCCAGGGCGAGGCGGCGAAGAAGTACTGGGCCGATTTCGCCAAGGACTTTTCCGGAACCAGCGAGCTCACGGCCACTGCCATCGAGGGACGGGGAGACCTGGCCGTTGTAGTGGGCGAGTATCGCTCGACCCCGGCCCCGAAGAAGGCCGGCGCCAAGGCCCTTCCGGCGGAGGAAGGAAAGTATCTCGAGGTGCTGGAGAAGCAGGCTGACGGGTCGTGGAAGATCAAGTACGACATCTGGAACGCAAACGCCGCGCCCGCGAAGCAATAACACGGCAGGAAAGGCCCGGGTGATCGTCCGTCAGGTTACCCGGGCCGCGTGGCGACAGCGTGCCTGTCGCCACGTAGAACGGCCCTCCGCGGCCCGCTCCGGCGGGCTGCGTTGTTATGAGGCAACCGATGGGTGCTACGCGGGGCCGTGGTGGTCAGCCGGCGCGAATCGAGGGAAGCGCGCCGGCCCCGCCCAAGTGGCCCAGCAGGAACGCCGTGACCTCCCGCGGAGCGTTCAGGTCGAGGCGCTGGACCGGCCGGGCCACCGCCAGGGGGGCGTCGGTGGCGACGGCGATCACCATGGGATCGTCCGGCCAGCACCTGGGTGGCTCGCCCAGCGCCGGCCGATGGACCTCGATCTTCGGATAGCACTCGCGCGCGAAGCCCTCGGAGAGCACGAGGTCCACCCGGCGGGGATCGAATCGGTCGAGCAGCTCGTGAAACGGCGGCTCGTCGAGGTCGCCCTCCAGCTCACCCAGGTGAGCCCACCGGGACCGTGAGGCGATCAGCACCTCCGACGCCCCCGCCTCACGCACCCGGAAGCTGTCCTTGCCCGGGCGATCCATATCGAACCCGCAGTGCGCGTGCTTGAGCACCGCCACCCGGAGGCCGGCCGCGCGCAGCTCCGGCAGCACGGCCGTGATGAGCGTGGTCTTCCCGCTGCGGCTCGCCCCCACGAACCCGACGACCGGCGGCACGTCAGACCCTCGCGATCTCGACCCGGTTATCCGACTGGGTACCGGCCCCCCCCAGGTTGCAGTGCCGCGACGAGGTCGTCGCGTTCACCGCCGACCCGTTGCGGGTCAGGCTGGGCCAGTAGCCCAGGTTGGCCATCGCCAGCCCCTCCATGACATCGTCGCTGAGCTCGGCCCTGCCCTCGAACGCGCCGCGGTCGTTGAACACCCGCACGTAGTCGCCGTCCCTGATGCTGCGGGCCGCGGCATCGTTGGGATGAATCATGACCCGCTGTTCGCCCATGCGGCGCTGCTGCTTCGGCTCGTTGGCGTACTGCGAGTTGAGGAACGCGTGCGGTTTGGGCGACACCAGGTTGAGGGGAAACCGCCCGAGCTCGCCGTTGGCGCCTACCTCGACCGGCGGGATGTAGTTGGGCACCGGATCGACCGGCTCGCCGGACTGCATCTCGGTGTAGCCGTTGCGCCAGACCGGGACCACGAAGTTGCCGTTCGCGGCCGCGCTGGCCTTGAACTCGCACTTCCCGGACGGGGTCTTGAAGTTGCCCTGCGCGTGCGGCGCCCGCTCGTGCGGGAGGCCGACGTTGAGCCGCATCCAGCCCTTCTCCTTCAGCTTCTCCAGGGTGATGCCCTGGAGGGCGGGCGCGCTCCAGTCGTACATCCGGCTCAGCAGCTCGTCGTCGCTCATGGACCAGTAGTCGTCGTCGAAGCCCATCGTCTTCGCCAGGCGGCGGAACATCTCGACGTTCGGTACGCACTCGCCCGGCGACTCGATGGCCGGCTGGTTGAGCATCATGTAGAGGTGGCCCCAGGTGACCTGCAGGTCGTACTGCTCCGCCTGAAGCGAGGCCGGAAGGATGATATCGGCGTAGCGGGCGGTGTCGGTCATGAACAGCTCGCTCACGACCGTGAACAGGTCCTCGCGTTTGAGCCCCTCGACCATCGTGTTGGCGTTCTGCTGCTGGGACACCGGGTTGGAGTTGTGGATGAACACCGACATGAGCGGCGGGTCCAGGCCCAGCTCGCCGGTGAGGGCCCGGCCCAGGTCGAGCTCGTTGACCACCCGGGTGCCCGGCCGGATCCAGTCGGGCCGCTGAATGAAGTCGAAGTTGAACGGGAAATCCCAGATCGGCATCTCGACCGTGCCGCCCCCGACGTGCCGCCAGGCACCGACCAGCGCGGGCAGGGCGGTGACCAGCCGCACGGCATCTCCGCCGCCCGGGGACCGCTCGATGGCCACACCCTGCCGAATGGCCGACGGCTGGACCGTGGCGTACTCCCGCGCCAGCTTCCGGATGTCGTCGGCGGGGATCCCGGTGATCTCCGCGACCCGCTCCGGCGGGAACTGCGCGGCGCGCGCCTTCAGCTCCTCGTAGCCCACGGTGTACTTCGTCACGTAATCGTGATCGACCAGGTCCTCGCCGATGATCACGTGCATCAGGCCCAGCGCCAGCGCCCCGTCGGTCCCCGGGCGGATCGCGACGTGCCAGTCGGCCGCCTTGGCCGTACGGGTGCGCACCGGGTCGATCACCACGACCTTGGCGCCCTTTTCCTTCGCTTCGAGGATGAAGGGCCAGCCGTGCAGGTTCGTGCTGATCATGTTCATGCCCCAGACGATGATGTACTTGGCGTAGGCGAGGCTCTCCACGTCCAGCCCGCCGGTCGGGCCCACCGTCATGATCCAGGCGGTGGAGGAGCCCGACTCGCAGTAGCACTTCTCGCCAATGGTGGCGCCCAGCCGGTTGAAGAAGGCATCGCCGCTGGTGAGGCCGTTCAGCGTACCCTGGTTCCCCAGATAGCAGTGATTCATGATCGCCTGGGGCCCGTACCGGTCGATGATGTCGGTCCAGCGGCGCCTGATCTCGGCCAGCGCCTCGTCGTACGTGATCTGCTCGTACCGGCCGCTCCCCTTGGGGCCCACGCGCTTGAGCGGGTGCCGCAGCCGGTCGGGGTTGTAGTGGTGCTCCGCGTAGGTGTTGAGCTTCACGCAGAGCCCCCCGCGAGTCATCGGGTGCTCGGGGTCGCCGGTCACGTCGACCAGCTTGCCATTCTCGACGTGGTAGAAAAACGCGCAGGTGTCCGGGCAGTCCTGCGGGCAGGCGCCTCGCACGACGCGTGTGCCGATGGTGGGTGTAGCCATGAGGGATCTCCTACAGCGGGCAGGTCTCGGTGGAGGGGCGTACGAATCGCCAAAGCTCGGCGACCGCACGGGGCCGCGCGGGAGGGAAGCCACGGACCCGTCGCCTGCCGGCGTCGGCCGTCGCCAAGCGTGGAGCGAATGCGTATGACGGACTACAGTCTAGGGTAGGGAACGAGACGGACGGCGTCAATAGCGCCGGCTGCGGAGTTATGGGGCGCTGATGGGGCGCTATGGGATACGGATCTGCGGAGCCTGAGGCGCTCCCGTCACCGCAAGCGTGGAGCGATGCGCGTAGCCTAGCACTTCGCCGTCCAGCGCCACGCGGTACCAGCCCCGCTCCAGCAGGTCCGCGACGACCGTGTCGCCCGGCGTGAGCACCGCCTCGAGGCTGGCGCCCTTGCTCGGCGACTCGCGCACACTGGCCCAGGTTCGCGCGACGAGCAGCCGGCCCGCGCCCTCGGCGGTCGCCGCCGTGTCCAGCAGGGTGGTCGCCCCCATGGCGTATCCCACCTCGGAGGACGCCGCGGAATCCGAGAGTGGCCTACTGGTGCGACCGAGCATGGCCGCGGTCAGGACCGCCGCCGCGGCGAGGACCCACGCCGCCACTCTTGGCGACAGGAAACGGCCCAGCCCCAGGTCCGGGCCACCCGCCGGCTCCGCCGATGCCGGGAACTCACGGCCGCAGCCCGGGCACCGGGTGGCGATGCTCAAGGCCCGTTGGCCGCATGCAATGCACTGCCGTCTGTTGGATTGGCCCATCAGAACTGCCCTGGTTCCTGTTGCGCGCTCGACGCTGTCCCCGCGTGGGGTGCCCGGACGGCCGGGGGTCAGTCCCCAGCCGGCCGTTCCCTTAACCGTTAAGGTGGCGATAGGGCTGCGAGTGGCAAGTCGAGTGCCAGCCTCTACGGCGCCTCCCGCATCGCCAGCCGCATGGCCTCCGGCACCCGCCTGATCCGCTGCAGGATCGCCGCGCGGTCGGACGCGGCGAGGAGCGGCGCGTCGACCAGCATCTCGGCACGGTGGCCCAGCTCCCAGACCTGGCGGGGGTTCTGCTGCTCCTGGGCGATCCAGGCCGCGTCCAGGTAAGCCAACGCCGCCGCCCGGAGATCTCCCCGCGCCAGCGCGTGACGGGCCGCCTTGGCCATGTCGCCCCGGGCAGTAGAGCGGTCGCCGGTGGCGTAGGCCAGGGCCGCGGCCTCGCTCAGGCACCGGAACCCCAATGGATCGTCCGGTGCACGGAGCTCCGCCGAGCGGCGATGCAGCCGGGCCGCGTCGCGCCACCGGTGAGCCGGCACCAGCGCGACCGCGGCCTCGTGGAGACTATCCGCCTTCACCGAGCTGACGAGGGTGGGCAGCGGTACTGCGCCGGCGCGGCGGCGGGCGGTTGCCGCCCACGGCCATCGCCCCCGATGACCTCCTCCCCGTGGTGTCCCTGCGCTGTGCCCTCGCCGCCGGCCTCGCGACGCTCCAGCGACTGCATGCATGGCGAAGCACCCTCGGCCAGGCGTTCGGGGACGTGGACACCGGCATGGCCATCTTCAGGAGTGACGGGCTCGGGGAGGTGGCGCGAAATGCCCGATGGGACCAGCTGCTCGAGGAGGAGCCCGAGCGCGACCGCCTGCTCGAGCTCATCACGCAGCACGCGGGACACGCCGCCACATCGGTCGGCCGGCTGCGGGAGGACGATGTGGAGCTGGACTTGTCGGGGCGGAGCTACCGGCTGGTCACCAGTCGTTCGGCGGCCGGGACGCTGCTCCCGGAAGCCACCGTCCTGGTGCTGGTGGATCGGCTGAACCTGGGACTGCCGACCACCCAGGAGCTGAGGATCAGCTACGGGCTCCGGGGCCGCGAGCCGCAGGTCGCGCTGCTCGCGGCGGAAGGGCTCTCCAACGCGGACATCGCCCAGCGTCTGCGGCTGAGCGCCCATACCGTCCGCCATTACCTCGAGCGAGTGCTCGACCGGCTCGGCCTCCATTCGCGGAAGGCGCTCGGCCTGCGCCTCATGGTTTCGAGCGGGGAGCGTCCCGGTTTGCGGCAGGAGAGATGGAAGTGTCATTCGGGAGCCGCTGGGCTCCTGACTGCTCGCGAACGGATGCGGCGGGGCAGGCGGGACTCCTCCAGCGCCAGCCCCGCCAGATCCCACCGCGCGTCCACCAGGTGCTCCAGCCGCTCGACCAGCCCATAGCCGGCGAGCACGCCGGCGTAGACGCCGAGGCCGACACCCGGGTCGCCTCGCTCGACCTTGTGGAGGGTGGAGCGCGAGATGGCCGCACAGGCGGCGGCATGGGCCATCGGGACCCGGCGGCGGCGGCGAAGGTTCCTGAGGCTGGCGCCGAATCCCGCGAGGGCCTGGGTGACGCGCGGGGGGAGGGGGAGTCGTACCTTCCGGGCCATGTTCAATATTCCAGTCGCTAGCGCGGATAACGTATGCCACAATGCACTTCGTAAGTTCCGACCTCCCAAGCACATCACCCACGCTCAGTCTGGGCCTCACGCCGCCCGCTAGCTAACCCGATTCCCGCGACCTGGGGCAGCCCGGCGCCGCTGGATCACCGCCCTAGCCGAGCCCGCCCCCCCACAGCATCTTCCAGCACCCTCAACCAAAGCCATTTTGATGCCCGAGCTTCTCGGCCGGCTCCAGTCCGCCCTGTCCGACCGCTACCGGATCGACCGCGAGGTCGGCGCCGGCGGCATGGCTACGGTCTACCTGGCGGAAGACGTCCGCCACGACCGGCAGGTGGCGCTCAAGGTGCTCCGGCCCGAGCTGTCCGCGGTGATCGGCGCCGAGCGGTTCCTGGCGGAGATCAAGCTCACCGCCAACCTGCAGCACCCGCACATCCTCCCGCTCTTCGACTCGGGCGCGGCGGACGGCTACCTGTTCTACGTCATGCCGTTCGTGAAGGGCGAGACGCTGCGCGACCGGATGACGCACGAGCGGCAGCTCCCCGTCCCCGAGGCGATCCGGATCACGATCGAGGTGGCGGCGGCGCTGGACTACGCTCACCGCCAGGGCGTGGTCCACCGGGACATCAAGCCCGAGAACATCCTGCTGCATGACGGCTCGGCGCTGGTGGCGGACTTCGGCATCGCGCTCGCCGCCAGCAAGGCGAGCGGCGCCCGGATGACCGAGACCGGCATGTCGCTCGGCACGCCGCACTACATGAGCCCCGAGCAGGCGATGGGCGAGCGCGAGATCACCGCCCGCTCGGACGTCTACGCCCTGGGCGCCGTGCTCTACGAGATGCTGACCGGCGAGCCGCCCTTCACCGGGGCCACGGCGCAGGCGGTGGTGGCGCGGGTGCTCACCGAGAGCCCGCGGCCGCTCCTGCCTCAACGCCACACCATCCCGCGGCACGTGGAGGCGGCGGTGCTCACCGCGCTGGAGAAGCTGCCCGCCGACCGGTTCGCGACCGCCGCCGAGCTGTCGGAGGCACTCCAGGACAAGACCTACGCGTCCGCCACATCGCTCCCGGCCGCGGAGGCGCCCGCCGCGCTCTCCAGCGCTAAAGGGCGGCGCCGGTTCGGCGCCCTGGTGCCGGCGCTCGGCGCGGCGCTCGCCGTCGTCTCGGCCGTGGCGCTCTGGGGCTGGCTCCGGCCCGCGCCCGCGCCGCTCCTCACCCAGTTCAGCCTGGCGCTCCGGTCGAACCAGTCGCTCCAGCCGCCGCTCCCGACCGGCGGCGCGCGGATCGCGCTTTCGCCCGACGGCCGGGCGCTGGTGTACAGCGGGGCCGCCGACGGCGGGAGCCGGTTCTGGCTCCGGCGGCTCGACCAGCTCGACGCCACACCGATCGCGGGCACCGAGGGCGGGGCGAGCCCGTTCTTCTCCCCGGATGGCGCGCGGATCGGGTTCATCAAAGGCGGGACGTCGGTGCGCATCGCCTCGCTCGCGGGCGCGCCGACCGTGACGCTGACCGAGGGGGCCAATACCTCGTCCGGCGACTGGGGCGACGACGGGTACATCTACTTCGAGGTCGACTCCGGGGTCGCCCGGATGCGCGCCACCGGCGGGGACATCGAGCCGGTGTACACCATCAAGCCGGACAAGAAGGAGATCGCGACCGAGTGGGTCCACGTCCTCCCTGGCGCCACCGGTGTGCTCTTCCGGCTCCGCCACATCGGCCAGGCACTGCAGGACTTCGAGATCATGGCCGCACCGCTGCCCCCACCGGGAGAGGCACGCTCGCTGGTCCGGGGAGTCTACGCCACGTACGCCCCGACCGGGCACCTGCTGGTCCTCACCGCCGACGGGAAGCTGATCGCCATCCCCTTCGACCCGAAGAAGCTGGTGCTCACCGGGGCGCCGATCGCCCTGATCGAGGGCATCGGCGTGCGGGCCGGCGGCTTCAACCTCGACCTGACGCTCGCCGGCAACGGCACCCTGGCCTACACCACGGGCGGCACCCTCGGCTCCCGGCGCGCGGTCTGGGTGAGCCGCGAGGGGACGGTGACGGAGGTGGATCCCGGATGGGACCCGCAGGGCGTCATCGAATCCGCCCAGCTCTCCCCCAACGGGAAGGCATTGGCCGTGGGTCTGTCGCGCGACGGCCGGCGCGACATCTGGGTCAAGCAGCTTCCCGACGGCCCTTTCTCGCGCATCACCTTCGGTGACACCTCGGGCGTGCGTCCCTCCTGGTCGCCAGACGGCCGCGAGGTGCTCTACGTCAGCGACCGCTCGGGCTCCGGCGTCGGGCCCGCTTACGCGCACCGGGCCGATGGGACCGGTGCGGCGCGACTGCTGAGGGCGTCGTCCAAGGACGACTTCGGCCAGATCGTGGCCTCGCGCAACGGCCGGTGGCTCATCCTCCGTACCGCCCCGGTCGGGGCGGGAAGCCCCGACATCATGGGCCTGCAGGGGGCGGACACGACGCTGGTGCCGCTGGCGGTCTCGCCGGCCTCGGAGTTCCACCCGGCGCTGTCGCCCGACGGCCGCTGGCTGGCGTACTCATCCAACGAATCAGGATCCTTCGAGGTCTACGTCCGCCCGTTCCCGGAGACGGCGACGGCCAAGTGGCAGATCTCCACGGCCGGCGGCGGTGAGCCGGTGTGGGCCAGCACCGGGCGGGAGCTGTTCTACATCAACGGCCGGAGCGAGATGGTGTCGGCCGAGGTGCAGCCCGGCACCACCTTCTCGGTGGGGAAGCAGCGGGTGCATCTTCTCGGCCTCGCCGTTCACCCGCACGGGTCCGATACCATCCTTCTCGCTGAGCCCGGACGACAAGCGGTTCCTGATGGTGCGCGAGGGGGAGGCGACGCAGCAGAGCGAGCTGGTCGTGGCGGAGCACTGGCTGGAGGGGCTGAAGAGGAAGTGAAAGGCGCCCCGCGGATCAGGGCGCCCGGGGCCGGCCGCCCGGAAGCCGCCGCACCAGCGCGGGCAGGTTCTGGATCACCACGATGCGAGCGGCCGGACTGCGCCGCACCATGACGAAGGTCTTCCCGTCCGGGGAGACGTCGTAGTTGGCGTGGGGGCTGGTCCCCACGATGTCGCCGACCGGAAAGAGCCGCTGCCGGCCGGTCACCGCGAGAGCGGGGGCCGTCCCGATCCCGGCGGCGACCAGGTAGGGGTCCGCCTGGTTCGTCTCGCGATAGAATAGCTCACGCCCACTGGGACTCCACACCGGCTCGTTGCCCCCGCCGAGCGAGACCAGCACCTGGTCGCCCTCACCCGCGAGGTCGCGCACGTAGACCTCGTCCCGCCCCGACTGATCCGAGACGAAACAGATCCAGCGGCCGTCGGGGGACACCCCGACGAACTGCTCGCCGAACGGACTCGCGACCAGAGACTCCAGCGGCCCCCGGCCGCCATTGCGCACGATGGCGGCGTCGGTCCGCGAGTCGGCCTGGGTCGAGTCCGGACGCCGCGGGTCGCCGCGCAGGTTGACGCCGGTGGTGACCAGGCCGCTCCCGTCCCGGAGCCAGACCCCCGTGTAGGAGAGCGAGCGCGAGGCCAGCAGCGTGTCCGGCGGCTCGGCGCTGCCCGGCCGCTTCCGGAGCAGCACCAGCATCACCCCCTCGGGCCGGGCGACCGGGACGATGTAGGTGATGAAGCGTCCGTCGGGGGTCCAGGTCGCGTCGTGCCCGTCGCGGTCGAAGGTGGCCCGCGAGAGCGTGCCCTCCGCCAACCCGAGAATCCAGACGTTCCGGCCCTCGACCGAGCTGAAATCCAGGGAGAGGCGGCGTCCGTCCGGCGAGTACATCGGATGGTGGAAGTTGCGCCGCTCGGGGATGACCAGGCGGCTCGCGCCGGCGCGGTCGACGAAGACCAGCGACGTCGGCTCCTCCGGGATGTAGGCGACGTTGCCGTTGGGCGCCACCGCGAACTGGACCACGGCGGTCCCGGTGACGGCCACGTTGGTGGCCACCGTCACCGGTGCCCCGGCGAGCCGCCGGCCGCTCCCATCGAGTGGAGCGGCCTGCAGGTTTCCTCCCGGGGTCACGAACACCAGAAAGCCTTGCGTCACTCGCGCCTCGATCACCGGCGTGCCGAGCAGCGGCGTCTCGGTGCCGTCCTTGACGTCCACCAGCTGGACCGGGCCGGCGGAGTTGCCGATGCGGTTGCGCACCACCAGCGCGGTGCGGCCGTCCGGCAGGATCTGCTGCACTCGTTGCTCGCCTCCGCGGACCCGCACGACCAGTGAGTCCCCCATGACCTGTCCCAGGCCGGGGTCGCTGAACCAGAGGCTGCCGTCGGGTCCCCAGGCGATATCCTCCGTGCCGCGCAGTCCCGGGGCCACCAGCTCCGGGGTACCTCCGTCCAGCGGCAGGCGCAGCACCTGGCTCTTGACGCCCTGCGTGGCCACGACCCATCGGCCGTCGGGCGACACCAGCGGACTGCCCATGTCGACGGCGCCCGTGATCGGTGACCCGGTCTCCGCATCGAGCGACTGGCGGATCAGGCGGAGGCCCCCGTCGGAGTCGAGCAGCGAGTACACCAGTCCCTGGCCGTCGGGCAGGAACGCCAGGTGGCGCTGGGAGGAGCTGGCGCCGCTCCCGCCCAGGCCGGGGACCAGGATGGCGAGCCGCGACGGGGGGACCTCCGGGCGGGGCCGGAGCAGCGCCCACCCGGCGACGGCGGCGGCGAGTGCGGCCACTGCCCAGCCCGCCCACAGGAGCGCCGAGCGGGTGAGCCGGCGCCCGGGCCTCCGGTAGCCCTGAGGGGGACCGTCGGCACCGGCTGGCTGGGCTGCGGCCCCGGGGCGCCCAACGCATCGCTGAACTCCTTGGCCGAGCCCCAGCGATCGGCGGGGAGCTTCTGCAGCGCGGTGAGGATCGCGGCTTCGATGGCCGCCGATACGGTCGGCCGCTTGGTCCGGAGCGGCGGCGCCTGCTCGGTGAGCACCTTGGCGACGATGGCCTGGGAGTTGGGGCCGGTGAAGGGCGGCTCGCCGGCCAGCATCTCGTAGGTCATGGCGCCGAGGGCGTACACGTCGCTCCGGGTGCCGATCTCCCGCTCGCCCATGGCCTGTTCGGGCGACATGTACGCCGGCGTGCCGAGCGACATCCCGGTCTGGGTCATGCGGCTGCCGCCGGCCTGGTGCACGGCGAGGGCGATGCCGAAATCGGCCACCAGGGCGGCCCCGTCCTGCAGCAGGATGTTCTCCGGCTTGATGTCGCGATGGACCACGCCCTGGCGGTGGGCGTAGTCGAGGGCGGACGCGACTTCCCGGGAGAGCCGCAGCGCGTCGTCCACCGGGAGTTGCCGCTCCCGGCCCAGCCGGGCGCGGAGCGATTCCCCGGCGATGTAGGGCATCACGTAGTAGAGCAGGCCGTCGGCGTCGCCCGAGTCGATCAGCCCCAGGATGTGGGGGTGCTGGAGGTTGGCCGTGACCTTGATCTCGGCCAGGAAGCGCTCCCCGCCGATCACGGCGGAGAGCTCGGGATGCAGCACCTTGATGGCGACCTTGCGGCCGTGCTTGAGGTCTTCGGCGAGATAGACGGTGGCCATGCCCCCCTGTCCCAGCTCGCGCTCGAGGCGATACCGGTCGGCCAGGGCCGAGGTGAGACGGGCGGAGGTATCGGTCACGCGTCATCCTCCGTTCGGGCGGTGGTCGCGTGAGCGGGCAGGTGTGTGGGTAACGAGGGGTGGAATATGACCCGGGGGAGAGCCGCTGGCCAGTTGGCGGAGAAGGACAAAGTGTGCAGCAGCTGTCATCCCGAGCGAAGGCGAGGGATCCTGCCCGGGCATGGCACGAGCCATTCGCGGGCAAGATCCTTCGCTTCGCTCAGGATGACACGCCTACAGGATGCCACGCTGGTCGATCGCTACTCCGCCGGTCCGACCGGATCGGTAGTGGGAAGGTCATTGGCGATATCGACGTGGCTGCCCTGACCATCGGTGTCGAAGCAGCTCGGGTGCTCGAATCCGTCGAGCACGTCCACGGTGAAGATGATGTTGTCGGTACCGGCGGCCGGCCCATTGGGCACGTTGTCCAGGTTCAGCGCGTGCCGGAGCTTCCAGGCGATGATGTGGTCGGTGCACGAGGTGTCGCCACTCACGCCCAGTCCGCCGAGCAGGGTGCCGCTGCGGAGTAGAGTGCCAGGCCCCCGCCGAAGACGTTGATCCCGCCGATCCGCTCGCCGATCATGGGATCGTGGTTGGTGCCGAAGGCCGACGGGGGGCCCTTGTAGGCCACCCGGGTGTCCACCGGGTTGCTCTCCTGGAGGCCGAAGAGACTTCCACCGGGCTGCACCGCCGCGAAGAGATTGGCGGTGCTCAGGGCGAAGCCCTCCAGGCTGAAGGCATTCGCGGTATTCGCCTTCTGCGCCGAGATGACCCGGCTGCCCGGCCACTGATCCCCTCGATTCTCACCGCTGAACACGACGTCGACGACTTTGCCATCCCGATTCAGGACGGTTGCCCACATCTCGAATCCGAGACCGCCGTTCTGCTCCTCCAGGATCTGCCGGAGCTGGCTGCGAAGCATGGCGTGACTGGGGAGAAAGTGAGCTACATGGGACGCATCGATGACCGGCTCGGTGACGCTGTCTCCACTGCACCCGGCCGCGATGAGAGCGCATCCGGCCACCAGGGGGATAGTATGGAGCGCACGCATGAGGTCCTTCCCTTCTTTCTGAGTGGTGAAGGGGCAACGAGGACTGCGAAAGGCGGACATAAGGCACTTCGAGCCCGTGGGGACGGGGCGACGATAGGGCGGGGTGCGGGGGTGATTCGGCGCCATAGTGACGCTGTCTTCCTGGAAAGAACCGCGAAAGTTCGAACTTACCTCAGAACCCGCGATCGGCTAGCACCCCGACGCGGGCGGCCGTTGCCACGAGGCGGCGGGGCGACCTCCACGGTTGCGTAAGTTCAGAAACGATCAGGAAGTTGACAGGGCGAACTTGACAGGGCGCTGCGGACTATGGATATGCGGCGGCTAGCCGTCACTCCTGGCAGGCCCGCCCCGCACCGGCGGGCAGGCGTCCAGCCATGCCCGCTCCTCCGGGTCGAACACCCGCGAGCGGGTGAGGAACCTGACCCCGAGCGGCGCCTCGAGCGAGAAGCCCGAGCCGCACCCGGGCACCACATCGATCAGCAGCTGGGTGTGCTGCCAAACCTCGAACTGCTGGCCGCCGATGTAGAACGGCGTGCCCTCCAGCTCGCCCAGCAGCACGTCCCGCTGCCCCACGCGGAACTCTCCGCGGGGAAAGCACATCGGCGAGCTGCCGTCACAGCACCCGCCGGACTGGTGGAACAGCAGGGGCCCGTGCTCCGCCGCGAGCCCGCGCAGCACCGCCGCGGCCTCATCGGTCATCGCGACGCGAGGCACGTTGCGCGGCGCCCCTGCCTCCACCGGGCTCACTAAAAGAAGCCCGCCTTCTTGGGGCTGTAGCTCACCAGCATGTTCTTGGTCTGCTGGTAATGATCCAGCATCATCCGGTGGTTCTCCCGCCCGATGCCCGACTGCTTGTAGCCGCCGAACGCCGAGTGGGCGGGGTAGGTGTGATAGCTGTTGGTCCATACCCGGCCCGCCTTGACCCCGCGTCCCATGCGGTAGCAGGTGTTGGCGTCCCGGCTCCAGACCCCCGCGCCCAGCCCGTAGAGCGTGTCGTTGGCGATGGACAGCGCGTCGTCCATGTCCTTGAACTTGGTGACGCTCAGGACCGGCCCGAAGATCTCCTCCTGGAAGATCCGCATCTTGTTGTGGCCCTCGAAGACGGTCGGCTGGACGTAGTAGCCCTCGGCCAGCTCGCCCGGGTGCACCCGGCGGGCGCCGCCGGTCAGGACCTTGGCCCCTTCCTTCTTCCCGATCTCGATGTAGCTGAGGATCTTCTCCAGCTGGTCGTTGGAGGCCTGGGCCCCGATCATGGTCTTGGGATCCAGCGGGTTGCCCTCGACGATCTGCTTCGACCCGCGCCACCGCCCGCTCCATGAATCGGTCGTAGATCGACTCCTGCACCAGCGCCCGCGACGGGCAGGTGCAGACCTCGCCCTGGTTCAGGGCGAACATGGTGAAGCCCTCGAGCGACTTGTCGAAGAAGTCGTCGTCCGCCGCCATGACGTCGGCGAAGAAGATGTTGGGCGACTTGCCGCCCAGCTCCAGGGTCACCGGGATCAGGTTCTCCGACGCGTACTGCATGATCAGCCGGCCGGTGGTGGTCTCACCGGTGAAGGCGACCTTCGCCACCCGCGGGCTGCTGGCCAGCGGCTTGCCCGCCTCCACGCCGAAGCCCTGCACCACGTTGATCACGCCGCTCGGCAGGATGTCGGCGATCAGCTCCATCAGCGCCATGATCCCCACCGGCGTCTGCTCGGCGGGCTTGAGCACGACGCAGTTCCCGGCGGCGAGCGCGGGCGCCAGCTTCCAGGTCGCCATCAGGATCGGGAAGTTCCAGGGGATGATCTGCGCCACCACGCCGAGCGGCTCGTGGAAGTGGTAGGCGACCGTGTCCTCGTCGAGCTGGGAGATGCCGCCCTCCTGGGCGCGGATGCAGCCCGCGAAGTAGCGGAAGTGATCCACGGTCAGCGGGAGGTCGGCGAGGGTGGTCTCGCGGATCGGCTTGCCGTTGTCGATGGTCTCGATGAACGCGAGGGTATCGAGGTTGGCTTCGATCTTGTCGGCGATCCGGTTCAGGATGTTGGCCCGGTACGCCGGCGACGTGCTGTTCCAGCTGATGGCGGCGGCATAGGCCGCGTCGATGGCCTTGTCCACGTCCTCGTGGGTGGAGCGGGCGACCTCGCAGAGCGGCTTGCCGGTGAGCGGGGTCGGGTTGACGAAGTACTGGCCGCGCGCGGGCGGGGTGTACTCGCCCCCGATCCAGTTGTCGTAGCGGGCGCGGATCGGCACGGACGGCTTGAAGTCGGCAGCCGCCTTGGGGAGGACGGCGGTGTCTCGTTGTTTGGTTGCTGTACCCATGGAAGGCTCCTGTACCTGAAGATTGCTGCTCCACGACAGCCTGCGCGGGGACGAGCGGGGTTGGCGCGGTGCGGCAGGGGGAAACCGGGTATTACCTCATCGTAGCACCCGGTCCGTGATGGCGCCAGAAGCTTGATTGGGAAAGTTCACACTCGCGGCGGCCCGGCGGCCTGGAGCAGGTTCTTGAATCGCGGGTGGGAGCGGATGGGATCGAAAGTCGGATCTATGCGCAGCCAGCCGGGGGAGAGGTAGTAGGGGATCCGCAGCAGCGCCTCCAGCCGGTCGAGCGCCTTGTCGGACTCGCCGGTAAGGATGTAGATCCGGGCGAGCTGGTGCTCGTTATAGGCGCCGGTGTAGGCGTCCTCCTTGGTCGAGAGCAACGCGACGCCCCGCTCACCCTCGCGGATCGCCTCGGCCTTGCGTCCGGCGTAGGCCAGCGCGACGCCGAGCAGCACGTGCCACTGCGCGTCGTCCGGCGTGTCCCGGACCTGCTCTGCGAAGGCGGCGCTGGCCGAATCGGCGTAGGCCCGGGCCCGGGCCGAGTCCCCGCGCGACGCATAGGTCTGGGCCAGCACTTGTCCCCAGGTGCCCCGGTCGTCGTCGAATGCGCTGGGGGTAAGCCTGAGCAGCAGTTCCTGTTGGCGGTCCTCCATCATCCAGAAAAGCTCCCAGTAGGTGGCCATGTAGGCCACCAGCACCGTCGGCTCCACCGACGGCGGGGCCGAGCGCAGCACCGCCCGGGCGCCGGCGAGGTCACCCTGAGCCAGGTAGATCATCGCCTTGGTGGAGCGCGCCTGGAGGTGATCCGGCTCCAACGCCAGCGCCCGGTCGCTGGCGGCGAGCGCCTCCAGGTAGCGACGCATCCAGAGCAGGGTGAATCCCAGGCGCCGGGCGGTGGTCGCCGAGCGCGGATCCAGCTCGAGCGCCGCCTCGAGGCCCTGCAGCGACTCCTCCCAGCGCCCGAGGTTCTGCTGCGCCAGTGCCGCGGCGGTGAGCAGATCGGCGTTGCGGGGAGCCAGGCGCACGCCCTCGGCGAAGTCCGCCAGCGACCGGGCGTGGTCCTTGGTGATGTTGCGGTGGTAGTCGCCCCGGGCCAGGCGGCCCTCGGCCCGTCCCGGAGCCAGCGCCAGCGCGCGGTCGGCCGCGAGGCGGGCCCGCGCCGCGTCGGCCGCGTTGGGCGTGCCGATGACGTAAGCGTAGGACAACACCCGGGAGAGCTGGGCCCAGGCGAGGGCGAACGTGGAGTCGAGAGCGACGGCCTGCTCGTAGTACACGGCCGCCCGCCGCAGCTGCGCCGGACTGCTGCCCCAGATGCCCGCCGCGGTCTCCTCTCCCTTCAGATACGAGTCGTAGGCGGCCACGTTGCTGGTGGGACGCTCCGCCAGCTCCCGCTGCTGCGGGGCCTCGAGCGCCAGGTTGAGGGCCTCGGCGACGCGGCTCGCGATGTCGGCCTGCACCCGGAAGACGTCGGACAGCGCGGCGTCGAACGGCTGCTGCCACCGCGCCGACCCGGTCGAGACCCGGATCAGCTCGGGGCTCACCCGCACCCGGCTGCCCTCGGCACCCTTCTCCCACCGCACGGTTCCGGTGAGCAGATAATCCACCCCCAGCTCCCGCCCGATCTCCGCGGGAGACTTGGTCGGTGCGCTTGTACTGCGCCGAGCTGCTGCGGGCCGTCACCTGGATCCCGGGGAGCCCCGCCAGCTTTCCCCGGATCTCGTCGGCCACGCCGTCGGCGAAGTACTCCTCCTCGGGCACACCCAGATTCTCGAACGGCAGCACGGCGAGGCGGCGGGGACCGGCGTCGTCCGGGGCGTCCGCCGTGTGTCGGCGGAGCCAGCCGAAGAGCACGCCGAGGCCGAGGACGAAACCGAGGAGGAGAATGACGGCGGAGCGGGAGCGGTGGCGCGGTGCCGGTGGGCCCCCGGGGGCCGCCGCGGTGGGGGCCGGCGTCTCGGAAAGGACGCGGGAGAACTCGGCGGCGGTGGCGAACCGGTCCGCGGCCACCGCGGCCATGGCCTTCCGGATGGCCTGCTCGATCGTCTCGGGCACCGATGGCCGGAGCTGCCGGACGCTGGGGGCTTCGCCGCTCAGGCGGCGCGCCGCGATGGCCTGGGCGGTGGGCCCGGTGAAGGGGGGCTCGCCGGCCAGCATCTCGTAGAGCACCACGGCGAGAGAATAGATGTCGGAGCGAGCGTCCAGCTCCCGCTCGCCGGCGGCCTGCTCCGGGCTCATGTAGGCCGGGGTGCCGACGATCAGGCCGGTCTCGGTCAGCTTATCGTCGGTGCCTTCACCCGAGAGCGCCAGACCGATCCCGAAGTCCGCCACCAGCGCGTGCCCCTCGCTCAGGAGGATGTTCTCCGGCTTCACGTCCCGGTGGATGACGCCATGCCGGTGGGCGTAGTCGAGGGCGTCGGCCGTCTCCCGCGCGATCCGAAGCGCCTGGTCCACCGGGAGCTGCTTCTGGCTCCGGAGCCGATCGCGAAGCGACTCGCCCTCGATGAAGGGCATGCTGAACCAGAGCAGCTCGGTCCCCCCGGGCTGGAGCAGGGTCCCGCTGTCGTGCACTGCCAGGATGTGGGGGTGCTGGAGCCGGGCGCAGAGCTTGATCTCGCGGAGGAAGCGGTCGGGGCCCAGGGTAGCCGCGAGGTCGGGATGGAGAACCTTGAGGGCCACGGGGCGGTCGTGGCGGAGGTCCTGGGCCAGGTAGACGGTGGCCATGCCGCCCCGACCGAGCTCGCGCTCGATGCGGTAGCGACCAGCCAGGGCGTCACGCAGTCGGCCCGCCAGATCGGCCATGGAGCTCCGGGGTGTGGGTGTGCTTTCGGGAGAATGATCAAGTAAATGTGGGGCGCGAGGATGCGCCAGCAGCGGGGCGGGCCCCATGACCCCGGTGGACCGGTTGAGAAGCAGTTGCCGTAGTTCGAGTACGAGGCGCGGGCGTCGCTGCTGGTCGTGGCCCCCACCGTGATCGCCGTCGCGGCCCTCGCGGGCGAGTAATTGCAGGCGTCGGCGCTGCTGTTCCCGGCGGCGATGGCGTAGGTGACGCCGGCCGCGACCGAGTTATACACCGCGTCGTCCAGCGCGGTGCTGGCACCGCCGCCCAGCGACATATTGGCCACGGCCGGGTTGACGTGATTGGCGGTGACCCAATCCACGCCCGCGATTACTCCGGCAGTCGTGCCGGAGCCGCCGCAGTCGAGCACCCGCACGGCGATCAGCGACACCCCCTTGGCGCCTCCGTAGGCCGTCCCGCCGACCGTGCCGGAGACGTGGGTCCCGTGTCCGTGGCAATCGTCGGTGCCGAGCCCGTCGCTGATGGACGTGAAGCCGGACGATGCCCGGCCGCTGAACTCGCCGTGGGTGGTCCGGCTGCCGGTGTCGATGATGTAGACCCGCACCCCGGAGCCGGTCGCGTTGTAGTTGTAAGTGGTGCTCAGCGGTAGATCGCGCTGATCGATGCGGTCGAGCCCCCAGGTGGCGCTGGACTGGGTGGTGATGATGGAGAACACCTGGTCGGCCTCGATGAAATCTACGTTGGGGTTCCGCTGGAGGCCGGCCAGCGCCTGGGCCGGGAAGCGAGCGGCGAATCCCTGGAGGGCGTGCCGGTAAACGTGGCTGATCTGCCCGCCGTGATCGGCCGCCAGCCGGGTGGCCAGTCCGGGCGCGTCAGGGGTACCCCGCCGGAAGACGACGATGTAGGTCTGCTGGTCTGGTTGCGCGATTTTGGCTTAGAGGTCCGGCCCCGCTGGGTCGGTCGGAACCGCGGCGTCGCGGCAGGCGGTGCTCGCGAGCACGCCGAGGGCACCAGCCAACCGGGAGCAATCTTCAGGAGCCTGCCCCGTGCCCCGTACCCACGAGTTCGATCCCCAGACTGATACTCGGCCACCTCGGTGGAGGACCTGGTCGGCGCCACCGGAGTCAACCGCTATGGCCTGTACGACGTGTACCAGTCGAAGCACGGACGGCGGGTGAGCTGCCGGAAAGCGCGGACTCCCGGGAATTGGCAGGCTATCTGGCGGGCCTGATTCAGGGCGCCAGCTCGGCGCTCATGGGGCGAACCCCTTCATCCCGGCGAATAGCGCGACTCGCTTCCGGCGCAGGGTCCCGGGCTTGTACTTCACCAGCCACTCCTTGGCCGTCTCCTTGAGGAACAGGCTGTCCGCGGGGGCGCTGCGTCCGGCCGCCTTGGTCGCTTCCGTCACCGCACGGAAGTAGTAGTGGTTGAAGATGCGGTTGAACTCGGTGAAATAGATGTCCGCCACCCGCCGGCTCCCACGAATGACGAGCATGTTCTCGTCGTTGGCATTGGTCGACGCCGGACTGAAATTCGCCGAGCCGGTGACCACGATCGGGTCGTCTCCGAGGGGATCGCGGAGCAGGAACTTCGAGTGCACGTAGCTCACGTGCTTGTTGAGCCCCAGGATCTTCGCGTTGGTCTCTTTGGTCCACTGGTAGAGCGGGTCCTTCAGATAGGACCCCCAGGCGCTGTAGACGTTGTTCCGCGCGTTGATGAAGACGAAGGTGCTGCGATTCTTCGGGGTGGGCTTGTCGCGCTTCTCCAGCATCAGGAAGACGATCTGACTGGTGCTGGTGTTGTCCTGGAGCTTGTCCTTGAAGCTCTTGGTAATACCGAACGCGAGGGTGATGCACCCCACGATCTCCGCCGAATCCATCAGCTCGAAGTAAAGATCGAGCACCTCGCTCCCGGTCCGCGGGCTGAAGATCGGGGTGATGCCCGCGGGGATGTCGTCCACCGAAGCGGGCACCGCTGCCAGTACCTCCACCGCCCTCCGCTGGTCGGCGTTGCGCCGACGCGCGGTGGATGCGTCATCGCCCTTTCGCGCACCGGGGTCATCGCGGACCAGCATCCAGTAATCGCGGAAGGCCCTGGCCACCGCACGGTTCCTGACCCAATGGCCCACATTGGTCTGCCCGTGGATCCCGCCCATGGACAGGTTGGTCGAGCCGGTCCAGACCTCGGTGGGCAGTCGGCTCGCCCCCTTGAGCAGCACCATGAACTTGTTGTGGGCGATGTCGTTCGCCCGCGCCTCCCGGAGCACGACCCTCGACAGGGGAATCTTCGCATCCTTGAGCATCTGGAGATTGTCGAGCCGGGGGAAGCTCGGGTGTTTCTTTCCCTTCTTGTCGGTGTACTCGTTCACCTTCGCATCGACGATCAGTTGTACGTCCACCCCGCGGCCGATCGCCTTTTTGAATGCGTCGGCCACCGGCCGATAGCGAAACTCGTAGAAGCAGCCGAGGATGCCGTCGCCCTTCCCGGCCTTGCCGATGAACTCCAGGATCGCCTCATCGAGCTCACGACTCAGCCACGCGAGGGCCCTGGTTCGCTTCCCGCCGGTCAGCTTGTCCGGCGGCTGGTTCTGGAACTGCCGGTTGTAGGCCTGGCTGCTGGCCACCCCACGATTGAAGAAGACGTCGTGCTCCTGCGAGCTGAACAGCGGTTCCGTCCGTATCCTGACCTCGAGCGGGGCGGCGGTTCGGTCCAGGTTCTTGGGGGCGCCGCGGAACGGGTGGAAGTAGTAAGTGTATTTCCGGTTGGGTTTGGCCGTGAAGTCGTCCCAGACGAAGCTCTGGACCGGATGGTCGTGCGTGCTGACGCGGGTGGTCTTGTCAGGATGGGGAATAATCGAGCCGAACACCTTGAAGCCGTACATGTAGTAGCGCTGCGTCTCCTTCGGGTCCACCCGTTCGACGCCGAACCCGAGGAGCCCCCTGGCGGCGTTATCGGTCGCGGTGATGGCGAATGAGACGGTGTTGATGCCGGTGACCGCGAAGACCTGGAACCCGCCGGACTTCGTCGACTTGAAGCGCATGGTACACTCCGCGCCGAGACTGCGGCCTGGTGTTCGAGTTGGGAGATCGGATGCGAGAATGTGCGGCGGGGTACGGCGTGACGCCAGGAGGTGCGACACGGTCAGCTACGCGCGAGCGACCGGCAATTCCCAGTCTGGTGACGCTGATGCGGCGAGTGGCGTCCAAAACGCGACATGGCGTATCAAGTGGGTGTGTCGCGGCCGCGGCAGGACGCGGCACGATTGCGACGGGGAGGGAGGCTGCTTCAGTCCGCCTCGACCGCGGGAAGGTAGATCCGGACCACCGTGCCTTCCCCCGGCGCGCTCCTGGCCCAGATCTGACCGCCGTGCTGTTTCACGATGCCGTACACCATCGAGAGCCCAAGCCCGGTGCCCTGGCCCACCGGCTTGGTGGTGAAGAACGGCTCGAAGACGAGCCCCAGCGTGGCCGCGTCCATGCCGCGTCCGGTGTCCGCGACCGCCAGCAACACGTAGGAACCGCCCACGACCTCGTCGGCCGAGTGGGCCCGGATCTCGTCCTTACCGAGCCTCGCGTCCTCGACCATGATGGTGACCCGACCGCCGGCGTCCATGGCGTCGCGCGAGTTGGCGACCAGGTTGATCAGGACCTGCTCCATCTGGCTCGGGTCCGCCCGTACCCGGCCCAGTGGCCGGCCCGGCTCGACCACGAGGAGCTTGTCGTCCCCCAGCAGGGCCGACAGGTCCGGGGCGAGATCGCTGGCGACCTGGTGGAGGTCGAGCAGGCGCGAATCGAAGAGTTGCTGCCGGCTGAAGGCGAGGAGCTGCTGGCTCATCCGCGCGGCCCGCGCGGCGGCGTTCACCATGTCCCCCACGTCCTGCGCCTGCGCGTGACCCGGTCCCAGCCCCCGAAGCACGAACTCGCCCAGCCCCAGTACGGCGGTCATCTGGTTGTTCACCTCGTGCGCCACGCCGCCCGCCAGGGTGCTGACCACCCGGAGCCGCTCCGCCTGGCGTTGCGCCTCATCGGCGCGGCGCAGCTCGGAGACGTCCCGGACGATGGCCGACACGGCCACCACCTCGCCCAACGCCTCCAGGTGGGGAGTGGCGGTGAGCGACACGTCGAGGCGCCCACCCGTGCGGTCCACCCGCACCGTCTCGAGCCGTACCTCCCGGCCGGACTGGAGCTGACCCAGGGTGGTGTCGTACTCCTCCAGCCGGTCGAGCGGAACCACGAGCGCCCGCTCGCTCCGGCCGACGGCCTCGTCCACGGTCCAGCCGAACAGCCGCTCGGCGCCGCGGTTCCAGGTCTGGATGGTTCCGTCCGGCGCCAGCAGCATGATGGCGTCGCCCGAGGCGTTCACCACCTCGGCGAGCTGCTCGGCGCGGCGGCGGGCCAGGAGCAGCTCCCGCTCGTAGCGCCGCCGGTCGGTGATGTCCACCAGCGTGGTGCGAATCGACGACGGGCGGCCGGCCGCATCCTTCAGCAGCACGGAGTTGGCCAGCACCGGCAGGAGGGACCCGTCGCCGAGCAGGAGGTCGAAGGCGATCTCCTTCACCATGGCCTGCATTCGGAGCAGCGGGGCGAAGTGGGTCTCGTAGAACATCCGGCCCGGGACGGTGAGGAGGTCCTGAAAGCGCCGGCCCGACAGGAGCGAGTCCCGCGAGTAGCCGGTCCACACCAGGAGCGTGCGGTTGACGCGCACGATCGTGCCGTCGGGCCGAGTGGTGAGGTACCCGCACGGCGCGTGCTCGTACAGCTCCTGGGTGCTCTCCTCCGGCACCTCGGGCACGGCTTCGTGGTCGCGCGGGTCGGCCACCTGGCTCACGACTTCCAGGAACGCCGCGATCGCCGAGATCGTCTCCTCCGGCGCGCTGAGGTTGGGGCAGTGGCCCTGGGCCTCCATGAGCACGAGACGGCTGTCCGCCAGATGGCGGTGGACGTACTGGCCGACCGCCTGCGGCGCGATGACGTCGTCCGAGCACTGGAGGACGAGCGACGGGACCTCGAGCCGGGGCAGATCCGACCGGTTGTCCGACAGGAACGTCACCCGCGCGAAGTGTCGCGCGATGTCGGGGTCGGTCCGGCAGAAGCTGTTCTCCAGCTCCTCGGCGAGCTCGGGCCGATCCGGGGTCCCCATGATCGTCGGCGCCATCGCGGCGGACCAGCCGAGGTGGTTGCTGTCGAGGAAGTCGAGCAGCCCATCGATGTCCTGCCGGGTGAACCCGCCGACGTAGTTTCCGTCGTTCACGTAGCGCGGTGAGGGCCCCACCAGCACCAGGCGGGCGAAGCGATCCGGCTCCCTGAGGGCGGCCAGCACCCCGATCATCGCGCTGACCGAGTGCCCCACGAAGATCACGTCGGTCAGGTTCAGGGCGGCGCAGATCTCCAGCACGTCCTCGGCGTAGCCGTCCAGCCGGCCGTACTTCTCCCGGCTGTAGGCCTGCAGGTCGGAACGCCCCGCGCCGACATGGTCGAACAGCACCACGCGGTACCGGTCCTCGAAGGCGGGCGTGACCAGCCGCCACATGTGCTGGTCACAGCCGAAGCCGTGAGCGAACATCATGGGCTGGGCGCCCTGTCCTGAGACCGTGACGTTGTTGCGTTCCAGTACCGACATGTTCGTGCTCCTATGGGTCAACGCTCCATCCCGAGCGCACTCAGTCGGGTCCGGGCCTCTTCCACCAGAGGCAGGTGCTGCCGCACCGGCCGATCGTACCGCCGCAAGAATCTCTGATAGTAGCCCCGGGCGAGCTCGGCGTGCCCCAGCTGCTCCTCGATCCGGCCGCGTTCGAGGTCGGCCAACCCCGCGAACATGAGAGTGTAGGCTGTGCTCGGGTGAGGAAGGAAGGCAGCGTCCACCCACCGCAGCAGGCGGAGCGCCTGCTCGGCATCGCCGGTGGAGGCCAGCCAGCGTGCTCCCGCCAGCCGGTCCACCGAGATGACCAGCGGATGGCTCGCAAAATCGGGGAACCCGACCGCGGCCTCCTCCCATTCGAGGGCCGCCATCGATTCTCCGGCCTCTCGGGTCGTCCCCTCGAGCGCGGCGTCGAACGCTCCCAGCGAACGATCCAGCGCCTTCCATCCCGGATCGCCCGAACGACGGAGCGCGGCTCTCGCCCCCGCCAGCTCCGGGCCGTCGTTACGCCCGGCCGCCAGCACTCCGTCGAGCCAGGCGAGCTCGGCGCGACCGGTTCCGTCGGCGCCTGCCTCCTGGGCGGCGGTCGCACGCCGGGCGAGCGCGTCGCCGGGATCGACCGCGCCCAGCCAGGCACCCACCACGGCCAGTCCGTAGGCCCGTAGCGGGGTGACCGCGTCGCTGCCCTGGGCCGCCAGCCGGTCCAGTCCCACGAGCGCGGAATCCCAGGCTCCCCTTCCGCCCCAGGACAGCGCGAGCAGCAGGCGGTGCACTCGCTGCCGCTCAGGAAGGCCGCCGGCAACGAGCGCGGCCCGGCTCACCTCGACCTGCTGAGCGAAGAAGCCGAAGCGAAGAGGGTCGTAATAGCTGCCATCCGGCACCGCCGCGGGTGCGATGTCGCGAGCGATGCTGTCGGTCAACACGCCGACTAGCGCGCTGTCACCCCGCTGGATCGCGTGCAGGAGCCGGAACTGGAGCATGCGGTTGCCGTATCCGTCGGCGCTGAGGGTGGGGCCGGCGCCGAGGCGGTCCAGCGATACCAGCGCGCGAGCCGCCGCCGCCGTATCGTCTTCCTGGAGAGCGACCAGCATCAGGTGCTCCCAGGCGGGGATCAAGCGCGGATTGAGATCCACCGCCCGATCGAGCGCAGCGTGGGCCTCGTCGCGGGAATGCCCCAGCAGCGGTCCGAAGTGGAGCGCCACGTCGCCGTAGAGCAACCAGCCGAACCAGGAGTTCGGGTAGCGCTCGCCAGCGGCACGCGCCCGTTCGACAATCAGCTCGATGCTGTCGGTGGCCTCGAGGAGGATCACCTCGGTGCTCAATCGCTCCTGGCCCGGCAATTCGAAGCGATGGCGCTGGAGCGAGGTGACCACGCTGTCCGCCACTTCGCCAAGCGACCAGAAGCGGGCATATACGTGGCGGGCGTAGGCCAGCCAGAAGGTGGGATCGGCCTTCATCGCCCGCTCGTACGAAGCCGCGGCGCTGTCCCATTGTCCCTCGACGATCTCGCCCTCGCCCTGGAGGAACGCCCGGAGCGCGGGCACCGACCGGGTCCGCAGGGCGCCGTCGAGGCTGGGCGTCGGCGGCGAGCCCCGGGACCAGATCTGAGCGAGCAGGGCGCGGGCCGCCGAATCGGTCAGCGCCGCAACCGAGTCGGGCGGCGCGGTCACCATCGCCCGCGCGAGCGGCTCGGCGGCGCTGTCGGTGCTGAGCAGCGCCAGGTCCAGCCGCACATCGGCTCCAACCCGGACCAGGCTTCCCTGCACGATGCTTCCGGCCCCGAACCGGCGCGCCAGCGCGGCTCCATCGGAAATGGTCGTCAGCGCTCCCGGCGTGGCCCGGGCGAGCACGGTATGGGCGTCCATCACGCGGATCCCACCCAGCCCGTCCAGCGCCGCGCTCAGGGTGAACACCAGGTCGCGTCCCAGTCGCGACAGCGCGGTGTCGGGTCCGCTCGGCGTGAAGGGCAGCACCGCGATGGAGGACGCGGAGGCGATGACTTGGGAAGCCCGACCGCGCCGCAGCAGGATCGCCCCCGCCGCGAGGAGGACGACCGCGACGAGGACGACCGCCACGGCGGCCAGGCTCCGCCGGCCCGGCCGACCGATGCTCAGCGTCCGGGCCCGCGTCGCGCCCGTGGCCCGGGAGAGTGCCTGGGCGAATGCCTCCGCTCCGGCGAACCGGTCGGCCGGCACCTTGGCGAGCGCCCGGGTGACGACCTGCTCGACCTCCTCGGGAACGGTCGCGCGGAGCCTCCGGAGCGGCGGTGCGGGCTCCGTCATCGACTTGGCGACGATGGCCTGGGCGGTCGGTCCGGTGAAGGGCGGCTCACCGGCGAGCATCTCGTACAGCACGCAGCCGAGCGCGTAGACATCGGCCCGCGCGTCGACCGAACGATCGCCGGCCGCCTGCTCGGGACTCATGTAGTGCGGCGTACCCAGCGCGAGTCCGGTTGCGGTGAGCCGCTCGCCACCGGCCAGGTCCACGGCGCGCGCGATGCCGAAGTCGGCGACGATGCCCTGGCCGTTGGACACCAGGATGTTTTCCGGCTTGATATCGCGGTGTACCACGCCGCGGCCGTGGGCGTAGGCCAGGGCCGCGGCCACGTCGTCCGCGAGCCGAAGGGCCTCCTCCAGGGGGAGTTGGCGCTCGCGCGCCAGCCGGTCCCGCAAAGACTGGCCCTCCACGTACGGCATGACGTAGAACGGGACGGATCTTCCCGCCGTGGTCTCCAGCATCCCCGAATCCAGCAGCGGCAGGATATGGGCATGCTGCAGCCGGGCGGTCACCCGGATCTCCAGCAGGAAGCGCTCGGCGCCCACGGCGGCGGCAATGGCGTCGCTGAGGACCTTGAGGGCGACGGGTCGGTCGTGCCGGAGGTCCTGGGCGAGGTAGACGGTCGCCATGCCGCCTCGGCCGAGCTCACGAACGATGCGGTAGCGGTCGTGGAGCTCGGCGCCTATCGCCGGGAAGGGATCGATCGGGGTCACCAGTGGTTAGCGGCGGGTCACGCCAGGACGAAGCGGCCGCCGCCCGTGGTCGCGATCACCAGGCACATCGCCACCAACATCAGATCGTAGTGCCATCCGTCGGTGCCGTGCTTCCCCCAGAACCCGGTGTGCCAGACGAAGACCTTTTTCTGAATGGCGCCGAGCATCACCAGGATGAGGCCGAGGGCCGCGAGCTGCGTCAGCACGCCGAACGCCACGCCCAGTCCGCCGGCCAGCTCGGCGATCCCGATCCCACGGGTGACCCCGGGACTCATGCCGATGCTCTTGCCGCGTGCGACCGGATCCTTGGCATGGCTCCAGCCGCTGGTCGCGAACACGGCGCCGACGAGCAGGCGCAGCAGCAGGAGGGCGAGATCGCCGAACTCCAGGAGCGCCGGGACCGGTACGGACATCAGGGACCTTCCGGGCTGTGGGTGTGGCCCAAGGATAACCAAATACGCTCGAAACCTCTCGAGGCTCGGGGAGCCCGAATGCCCCTAGGCCCCGCGCGCCGCCAAGTGTAGAATCAGTCGCGCCCTTTTCCCTCCGGGCACAGGCATCCAACAGCACAACCAGACGGCCATCGGCGCGGCGCGCCGACCGGGAGACAGGCGTGCTCTTCAACTCGCTCACCTTCCTGGTCTTCTTCGGTGTCGTGCTGGCTCTTCACTCGCTGCCGCTCCCGTGGAAGACGAAGAAGATCAATCTCCTGATCGCCAGCTACGTCTTCTACGGCGCCTGGAATCCCCCCTTCGTGCTGCTGGTCTGGATCTCGACCGTGCTCGACTGGTTCGTGGCCCAATGGATCTACGGGGAAGAGCGCCCGGCCCGCCGGCGCTGGCTGCTGTTGCTTTCCATGGCCGGCAATCTCGGCATCCTCGGCTACTTCAAGTACGGGGAGTTCTTGCTGGAGAACTGGCAGGACCTGATGGCATTCGCCGGGGTCGCCTACGTGCCGCCCGAATGGTCCATCGTGCTGCCGGTTGGGATCTCGTTCTACACCTTCCAGACCATGGCCTACACGCTCGATGTCTACCTGGGCCGGGAGCGGCCGGCCACGTCCTTCCTCGACTTCGCCCTGTTCGTCACCTTCTTCCCCCAGCTGGTCGCGGGTCCCATCGTGCGGCCGGCGGACCTCATCCCCCAGTTCGCCCGGCCGCACCAGGCCACCGCCCGGCAGCTCATCTGGGGCCTGGGGCTCGTGAGTCTCGGATTGTTCCAGAAGGTGGTCGTGGCGGACACCCTGCTGGCGCCGTCGGCCGACGCCGTGTTCAAGGCCGCCAATGCGCTCAATCCGCTGGATGCCTGGCTCGGAGTGCTGGCCTTCTCGGGCCAGATCTTCTCCGACTTCGCCGGCTACTCGACCACCGCGATCGGGGCCGGCCTGTGTCTCGGCTTCTCGCTGCCCAACAACTTCCGGTATCCCTATGCCGCGATCGGCTTCTCCGACTTCTGGCGCCGGTGGCACATCTCCCTCTCCACCTGGCTGCGGGACTACCTGTACGTCCCGCTGGGCGGCAACCGGAAGGGCCGTGGGCGGACCTACGTCAATTTGATGGCGACCATGCTGCTGGGCGGGCTCTGGCACGGGGCCAGTTGGACCTTCGTCGCGTGGGGCGGGCTGCACGGGATCTATCTTGCGGTGGAGCGCTATCTGACCGAGCGGTTCCCCGGCAGGAGGATCGGCACGACCCTCGGATCCCGAATCGCGCTGGCGCTGCTCACCTATGTCCTGGTGAACATCACCTGGGTCTTCTTCCGGGCTCGGGACTTCCCGTCCGCCTGGCGCCTGTTGCAGTCCATGGCCGGCATCGCGGGCAAGGCCGAGAAGGTGCTCTACTGGAACGGCCTCCTCGAGGTGTCGGTCGTGACCGCGGTCATGCTCGTCGCTCACTGGCGCCTTCGGGACACGACCCTCGAGGCGGTGGTGGAGCGCACTCCCGCCTGGATCGTCGGCGCGATCTGGGCCGCCATGGTGTTCGCGGTGATCACCACCCAGGGATCCGGCAATGCATTCATCTATTTCCAGTTCTGAGCGCCCGGTTCCGGACCGGCCGTGGCCCGTGATCGTGGCCGCGGTGGTCCTGGCCACGGTGGTTCTGACGGCCGGGTGGGAGCTGTACTGGCGCGGTGTCGGCTTCGTGGACCACGACTACGTGGACACACCCGGCCTCTGGGCCATGCAGCGCCACCGCGCCACCGGAGACCGGACCGTGCTGATCGGGTCGTCGCGCATGTACTTCGATATCAACCTGCGGGCATGGGCGCAGGCGATGGACGGGCGCGAGCCCATCCAGCTGGCGCTGGTCGGCACCAGCCCGCGCGGCATCCTCACGGAGCTGGCCCAGGACACCACCATCTCCGGTCTGGTGGTCGTCGGGGTCACGCCCTCGATCTTCTTCCGCACCCGGCGGGGATACCTGGGCGATTTTCCCGAGCGGGCGGCCAAGGAGTCGCCCTCGGAGTGGCTGGGGCAACGGCTCTTCATGGGGATGGAGAACCTGTTCGCGTTCATCGACTGGGACACCCAGCTCGGCGCCATCCTCGAGCGCCAGCCGCTTACGCTCCGCGGCGGCATGTGGCTCGACCGCGCCGTGCGCAAGATCAGCCGCACCGCCGCGAACCGCCAAACCTGGCTGGATCCGCGGATCCTGACGGATTCGGCCTACCGGCAACTGTCGCGCGACATCTGGCTGGACGGCGACGACCGCCCCGACCGGCCCCCGTCGCCCGGCCCCGATTCAGTGACCGCCATGATCGCGGAGCTGTCCCGCGACATCGCGCGAATACGGGACCGGGGTGGTGACGTGGCCTTCGTGCGGTTCCCCTCCTCGGGTCGGTTTCTCGAAGCGGAGCAGCGCGATTTTCCCCGGGAGCGGTACTGGGACCGGCTGGCGAGCGAGGTGGACGCGGTGGCCATCTACTACGAGGACTACCCGGCTCTGAGCGGCTACGACACACCGGAGTGGTCCCACCTGTCGCGCGAGGACGCCGAGCGGTTCACCCGCGCGCTGGTGCCGGTCCTGAAGGACTCACTGGCTCGGCCCCGATGAACCTCCTCGCCGCCGGCCTGCCTCAGGCCATCCACAGCGTCGCCACGCCCGCCAGCAACAACGCGACCGCCCACAGCAGGTCGAGATTGACCCACGCCCGGCGCAGCAGCCCCAGACCCAGGACCTGGTAAACCGCCAGCGCGACGAGTCCCATGACGGCGAACATCGCGAGGGTATGCAGGCCGAGCAGGGAGAGTCCGGCAGTGAATGAGGCTGGGGACACATCGCTGTGACTGGAGGGCAGCCCGAACACTACCGGAGCGAGCATCAGCCCAGCGCCGTGGGCCGAGCTCATGAGGAAGGACCAGAGCGTCAGGTCGCGGAAGCCGACCTGCATGCCCACCCAGCGGGGATGGGCCCAGGGCCGCGCCAATCGAAACAGACCGAAGCCGATGAGCACCGCCGCGGCGCCGATCCGGAGCACGCCGGGAGCCACGGCCAGCCGCGCGGCGTCGAGCGCCAGAATCACGGCGCCCACCGACACCGCATGCCCCAGCCCGAGCGGGACGAGCGCGGTGAGCACCGCCCCGCGCCGCCCCTCCTGCAACCCCAATCCGACCGCGAACAACCAGCCCATCGCGGGATTGATCCCGTGAAAGGCCCCCAGCAGGACTACCGTGACCCAGGGCCAGCCCGGGCTCAGGGAAAGCAATACGAATCCGAGGAGGCGTCGCCCCCCTGCAGCCGTATCTGGTGCGGCCGCTCGCCCTCGAACTCGAGGAAGAAGTCCGGGTCGGGAGTCATGCCCCCACCGGGCTTTGCGTTCAGCTTCACCATCCACCCCTTGATGCCCTCGGGGTAGAACTGGTCATCCCAGGGGATGTAGAGCGAGTTGGTGAAATAGACTCGCCGGCCGTCGCGGCTGACCTCGACCATCTGCGGTCCGCCGTTGAGCGGCCCGGACTTCGGGTGAGCGGTGTGGCGCACGATCCCGCCGAGATGGACGCTGCCGGTCTGCTTGGGCTTGAAGGGATCGCTGACGTCGTACTGGCGCAGCTCGCCGGTGCCCCAGCAGGCGACGTAGAGAAACTTGTCGTCCACCGAGAGGTCGATGTCCGATATCAGAGGCGGCACCGCCTTGAACGGCTTGAGCGCCGGGGGCAGCAGATCGGGATCGGCCGGCTCGGCGGGGATCTCGATCACTTTCTGGATGCCCCAGTTCCCGTTGGTCTTGCTCCAGAGCCAGACCGAGGCGGAGAGGTCCTTGAGGCTGATCACCACGCCCACGAAGCCGTAGCTCTTCCGCGGATCGTGAGCCGGCCGCAGCTCGAGCACCATCTGGTCGTCCTCGCCCACCGGGAGCGCCTGCATGTGCTTTCGCCGGCGCAAGTCCCATACGTGCATCTGGCGGCCGTACTTCTTGGCCATGAGCGCCTCGGGGTTGAGCCCGTTCTCCACCAGGTCGGGCGTCCCCCACTCGCTGGTGAGCATGATGTCCTGGGTCAGGTGCCACCACGCGTCGTAGGCCAGATACTGCGGGCCGCGGTCCTTCTCCCATGGGCCGATGATCTCGAAGGTGTTGTGGTCCATCAGGAACACCCCGCCAGGACCGGTGCCGTCGGCCGAGCCGAGGGCGGTCACGTAGATCCCCTCGGGGCCGCAATGGATGGTGTGCGGCCGGGTGTAGCCGGACTTGCGGGCCACCTCCTCGGGCTCGATCACCTTGACGATCTTCGGCTTCAGCGGATCCGGCTTGGTGTCGATGATGTGGATCCGGGAGGACCGGAGCCCCGGCACGATCAGGTAGCGCCGCTCCATATGGGGGTGCGGGTTGGCGGGGCAGAGCGCCGAGCTGCAGGCATTCCATCCGAAGTGATGCAGCTCGTCGCCGACGTTGGGCATGTCCACCCGGCCCACCCGTCTTGCCGTAGGAGGACGACTTGGTGTCGACGTCCACCACGATCAAGGCGTCGGGCTTGGTCCTGGTGGGATCGATGGTGACCGCGTACGCCAGCGTCTCGGGCGGCGCCTTGACCGCCTGACTCGGGGAGGGGTAGAACGTGGGGTCGGGCAGGAGCGTGGGAGGAGAGCTGACCATGGTCGCCTCACTAGCTGGGGTGCGGATCGCAGATTCGCATTGTTCATCCCCGATTTGGAGGCTGTCAAGATACCGGGCGGGACACCTGATCCAGCACGCTTCGGATCCGCAGCAGCAGCTGTTCGGGACGGAAGGGCTTTTGAATGAACGCCGCGTCACGCTGCAGCAGGCCGCGACGAATCATCTCCTCCCCGGGATGGCCCGAGGTGTAGAGCACCGGCACCCCGGGGTACAGGCGGGCGATGGCGTCTCCCAGCTCGCGCCCGCCCAGCACCGGCATGACGATGTCGGTGAGCACCACATCCACCGGAGCCTTGCCGGGCGTGCGCTCCGTTCCTGGGCGCCTCCGCGAGCCGCCGGAGGGCGTCGGCGCCGTCGGAGGCCGTCAGCACGGTATAGCCCTCGGCCTCGAGCAGCCGCGCGGCCATCTGGAGGACCACCGACTCGTCATCTACCACCAGCACGTGCTCGGCCCCGCCGCGGACCGCGGGCTGGTCTTCGGGGACACCGCCGGCTTCGCGTACCCCGCCGCCAGCGGCAGATAGACGGTGAAGGTGGTGCCGTGACCCGGCGCGCTGCGAACCGATATGGCGCCGCCGCTCTGATGCACGATGCCGTGCACCACGGCGAGTCCGAGGCCGGTGCCTTTGCCCGTCGGCTTCGTGGTGTAGAACGGCTCGAAGATGCGGGCGACGGTGGCCTGATCCATTCCGTGCCCGGAGTCTTCCACCTCCACGCACGCGAAGCCGCCGGCCGAGAGGTCGGGACGTCCCAGCCGGACCAGATCGGAGGGCAGCAGGATCGTAGAGCCGACTCGAACTCTCATCCACCCGCCGGGCTCGGTCGCGTCCCGCGCGTTGAGCACGAAATTGAGGAGCACCTGCTCCAGCCGGCCGCGGTCGGCATTGACCACGATCGGATTCGATGGCAGCTCGAGTCGCAGCTCGCGATCGTTCCCCAGCGCCTGCCGGCACATCGGCGCGGATTCACCGATCGCGGCGCCCAGGTCGAGATCCGCCGGCTGCAGCAGCTGGCGGCGGCTGAACGCCAGCAGCCCCAGAGTGATCGCCGGCAGCTCGCTCGCTGGCCTTGAGCACTTCGCCCACGTCCTCCCGGGCCGGATCGTCCTGGGCCATGCGCTGCAAGGCGAAGCTCGCGAACCCCACGGCGCCCTGGAGCGCATTGTTGATCTCGTGCGCCGCCCCGCCGGCCACCCGTCCGACCGCTTCCAGCCGCTGGGCCGCCTCGAGGTGGGCCCGGATGCGCCGGGCGTCGGTGACGTCGCGCGCCGTCTCGAGCACCAGCGCGGGGCCGTCGTCGCCGGGCATCCGCACCATGCGGCTCTCCACCGTGATCTTTCGCCCCTGGCGCGTGGTATGCGCCATCTCGCCGCTCCACTCGCCGGTCTCATGAACCAGATGCCGCATGGCGGTCCGCATCGCCGCGGTCTCGGTCTGGAGCAGGTCATGGGTGCGCCGGCCGAGGGCTTCCGCCCGGGGCCAGCCGTAGAGCTCCTCCGCCGCCCGATTGAGGTAGGTGATCTCGCCACTGTCGAGCGCCCACACGGAGACAGCGTCGTGGGTCTGCTCCAGCAGCTCGGCCTGCCGGCGGAGAACCCGCTCCGCTTCTACCCGGAGGGCCATCTCACGGTTGAGCGCGTCCACCCGGTCGGTGAGCGCGACGAAGCGGCTGGTAGCCTGGATCTTGGATCGGCAGCGGAGAAGCACGAGGGCGGGGGCGCCGGCGGCGGCCGGGCGCAGGACCGCTCCATCGCACCGGCAGGCGGTGGGTGGACCGTCGGCATCGCGGAAGGTGAGGGCGCCGGGCACCATCTGCCGGCTTCGGGCGCACATCGTCAGAAAGCGCCCGACCTTGGCCGGCGCATCCGCCACCAGATCGGTCAACGGTACGCCCTTCAGCGCTTCCAGCGGCCGGCCCACCAGCTCGGCCGCGGCACCGTTCGCGGCGACGATGCGTTGACCGGCGCCGAGAATCCAGTGAGGCTCGGGCAGAATCGCGAGCAGGCCGCGATACCCGGCGGCGTCGCGACTCCCCGTGTCCGTGCTGTCCGTCACTGGGTCTTTACATATTCTCGCCCGCTGGCGGCCGCACTGTCGGCCGTATGCTTCAGGTAGACGACGACCCGGCACCCGGAGTGGCCTTCCGCGATGGTCTCGCGCAACTCGACTTTCGCATACCCGAGATTATCGGCGGCGATCGACCCGAATACGTTGGACGTCATCATGCACATGGACGGCCGGCCTATCACCTTGTCCCCGAAGGGGCAGGCGCTGTTGCCGAACACGATCTTCTCGTCGTCCTGCTCGACCACGTAGAACCTGCCGTGAATGCGCCGCTTGAGATCGACCAGGACCTCGGCGACCTGCTCCCGGGTGAGCGCCGGAACGCCGAGCGCCGAGCGGTACTGCTGGTTGATCTGGTCGCCCATGGCCTGACCGACGACCGTGACGAAGCCCGAGGCCTCGGCGAGCCCGACGACGTCTTCCAGGCTGCCGGCGAGCTCGCGAATGAGGGTTCGCATGAACACATCGCGATCGAGAGCAATGTCCAGATCGCGGACGGTGGTCGAGGCGGAAAGCGGAGTCATGCGATGCTCCGGTAGCTGATCGGAAACGGAAGGGCCATCACCTCTGGTAGTATACGTCGCAGAGCGCGGAGTGCCACCCTGGTTGTCGCGCCGCCTGGGTGATCTAGCGCACCCCGCGGCGCTGTGCGCGGATTGTCGCTGTGAGCGTGTGCTCGCCGAGCTCGGCCGTCGGGGGCGAAGTCGGGAGCGAACCGCGCACGGCGCCCCGTGCTTGCGGGCGCCCGCCACCCCGGCGTATTCGTTCCCCTGCCTCCCACGCGTCCACCCCAACCGGGCCGGTCAATGCTGAACTACATCTGGGCAGGCCTGATCATCTCCAGCTTCGTGTTCGCCCTCGGGTACGACGTCCGCGACATCGCCGGCGACCGGTACCGGAACGGCCAGCCGCTGCCGGTGGAGCTGGCCTTCCCCGAGGGCTACGACCCGGCCGGCCGCCGCGTACCGGTGGAGGTCCGGATCGATCCCCGGCAGTACGCCGGCTTCTACCGTACGGAGCAGGCCCCCGCCGCGAGCTATACGGGCTACCTGCTCCAGTCTCAGGAGGGCCTGCAGCTCCGCTTCACGGCCGGCGCCAAGCTCCCCGAGCCGCTGGCCACCATCGGCAAGGTCTCCCGCTCCCGCGATGAGGAGCTGCAGGGCCGCCTGGTCGGATTCACCCCGCCCGCGGAGGGCCTCGAGGCGAAGCCCCTCGTGGCGCCTGCCGGAGTGGTCTTCGAGCCGGTCTGGTTCGTGAAGCTGAACGCGATCGCCGCCGCGGCGCTGGACTTCGCCAAGACCGCCGCGGAGATCGCGCTCGGTCTGATCGGGGTGCTGGCCCTCTTCCTCGGCCTGCTCAAGATCGCCGAGGACGCGGGGATCGTCCACGCCCTGGTGAAGCTGGTCCGGCCCGTCCTTCGCCCGCTCTTTCCCGAGATCCCGCCCGACCATCCCGCGCTGGGGATGATCGCGCTCAACCTCACCGCCAACGTCTTCGGGCTGGGCAACGCCGCCACCCCGTTCGGCATCAAGGCGATGGAGGAGCTGCAGAAGCTGAACCCCACGGACGACACCGCCACCAACCCCATGGTCATGCTCCTGGCCATCAACACCGCCAGCGTGCAGCTGGTCCCGCCGGTGCTCCTGCTGGCGCTGCTGGGCCTCCAGATCAACCGGCTGATCTTTCCCATCATCATCACGACGGCGCTGTCCCTGATCATCGCCATCGTGGCGGTCCGGCTCTTCGGCCGGCTGCCCGGCTATCCGCGCGTCCGACCCCAATCGCAATCCGCCGCCGCTCGCCGCGGCGCCGGAAGCCTGAGGCCGCCGTGGATACCGCGCGCAACGCCATCAACCTGCTCTCCTACTTCGTCATCCCGCTCATCCTGGTGGGGTTCCCGCTCTACGGCCTGTACAAGCGGGTGCCGGTCTACGAGAGCTTCGTGGAGGGGGCCAGGGAAGGGTTCCAGGTCGCCGTCCGCATCATCCCCTACCTGGTGGCGATCCTCTTCGCCATCGCGATGTTCCGCGCCAGCGGCGCGATGGACGCCCTGACCCGGGTGCTCGAGCCGGTGCTGGGACTGATCGGCTTCCCGGCCGAGGTGCTGCCGATGGCCATCATCCGGCCGCTGACGGGCTCGGGCTCGGCGGGGCTGGTGGTGGACATGGTCAACCGCTACGGCGAGGACTCGATCTTCGTGAAGATGGCCGCGGTCATGTTCGGGTCCACCGAGACTACCTTTTACGTGATCGCCGTCTACTTCGGGGCGGTGAACATCAAGAAGACGCGCCACGCGGTGCCGGCGGGGCTCACCGCCGACGTCGCCGCCATGATCATCGCGGTCTGGACGGTGAGACTGCTGTTCGGTTGAGGTAATAAATGAAGCGATCCACCCGCGTCCTGGCCATCGCCGGGACGCTGACGGTACTCCTGCTCGCCCTGCTGGTGGTCCTGCCGCTGCTCTTTCGCGACCGGATCGCGCAACGGGTGAAGGCGGAAGCGAATCAGAGCCTCGAGGCCCGCATCGATTGGCGGGACCTCGGCCTCACCTTCTTCCGCAACTTCCCCAACCTCACCCTCCGGCTCGATGATCTCACGGTCGCCGGCGTCGGCCGGTTCGAGGGGGATACCCTGGCCTCGATCCGGCATCTCCGGGTGGTCCTGGATCTGGCCAGCGTGGTGGGGAACATGGTGGGCGGGAGCGGCCGGCCGATCGTGGTGCGCTCGATCGAGCTGGACCAGCCGCGGCTGACCCTGATCGCGCTGGAGGACGGCACCGCCAACTGGGACATCACCAAGAAGACCGCCGGCGGCGGGGCCCGAGCCGCAGGCCGCGAGCCCGATGGCGGTCAGCCTGCGGCGGTTCGAGATCCGCGATGCCGCCGTGAGCTTCGACAATCGCCAGGCGGGGCTCACGGCGTCACTGAAGGGCTTTCATCAGTCGCTCAAGGGGGACCTGAGCCGGGACCTCGTCACCATCGAGACCCGGGCCCGCTCGGACGAGGTGAGCCTGACCTTCGCGGGGATCCCCTACCTCAACCGGGTGAAGCTGGATGTCACCGCCGACGTGCGGGCGGACCTGGCGGGAAAGGCGTTCACCCTCAGCGAACGGCGAGATCCGGCTCAACGACCTGCTGCTCCGCCTCTCGGGCTCGGCCAAGCGCGGCCGGCGACGACCTCGGCCTCGACCTCGCGTTCGAGGCGCCCAGCACCAACTTCCGGCACATCCTGTCGCTGGTGCCGGCGATCTACGCCCATGACTTCCAGTCGGTGAAGACGTCGGGCACGATCGCGGTCTCCGGCCGGGTCAAGGGCGCCTACGGGGACAAGGCGTTCCCGTCGTTCGCGCTCAACGCCAAGGTGGACAACGGCGCGTTCCAGTATCCCGATCTCCCGCTCCCGGCGCGGGACATCTTCGTGGATCTCGCGATCGCCAATCCGGGCGGCGACGCCGACAGTACCGTGGTGCGGCTGGAGCGATTCCACGTGCGGGTGGGGCGCGACCCGATCGACGGCGGGCATGGTGCTGCGAACGCCGGTCTCCGATCCCGACGTCGATCTCCACCTGACCGGCAAGCTGGATCTCGGCGACGTCCGGCGGACCATGAAGCTCGAGGGAATCGACGAGCTGACCGGCACGGTCGCGGCGGACGCGGCGCTCCGCACCCGGATGTCGTTCCTGGACAAGAAGCAGTACGACAAGGTGGCGGCCCGCGGCAGCATCGACGTCGCCAACCTCAAGGTCAAGGGCGAAGGCCTGCCCCACCCCCTCACCATCCAGGAAGCCTCGCTCCGGCTGGCCCCCCAGAAGGCCGAGCTCAAGTCCTTCAAGGGGACGATCGGCAGCAGTGATCTCCAGGCCTCGGGCTCGCTCGACAACCTCCTCGGCTTCGTGCTCCGGGACGATGTCCTCCGTGGCAGCGCGACGGTGCGCAGCCGCCGGTTCAACCTGGACGAGTGGCGTTCGGGCGAGGGCGACCTGCAGATCATCCCGGTGCCGGCCAACATCGATTTCGGGCTGGACGCGACCGTGGCGGAGCTGTCGTACGACAAGCTCAAGATGACCAACGCGCGCGGCAAGCTCCGGGTGAAGGACCAGCGGATCACGCTGGAGGATTTTCGGCTGAACACACTGGGCGGAGAGATCGGGGTGACCGGTTTCTACGAGACGACCAACCCCGCCAAGCCGACGTTCGACGTCGGCCTCAAGATGACCAAGATCGACATCCCGTCGGCCTTCGAGGCCTTCACCACCGTGCGAATGCTGGCTCCGGTGGCCAAGTACGCCCGGGGAGACTTCACCACCGATCTGCGGCTGCACGGCGCGCTGGGCAAGGACATGACGCCTCTGTTCGAGGGCCTCGACGGACGCGGTACCCTCCAGACCACACAGCTGGTACTGCAGGACTTCCCGGCGCTGGAAAAGATGGTGGACCTGACCAAGCTCCAGTTCCTGGACAATCCCACGCTCCGGAGCCTCCGCACCGCGTTCCAGATCCGGGACGGCCGGCTGCACGTAGACCCGTTCGCGGTGAACCTGGGACCGACCACGATGAACGTGGCCGGCTCCAACGGCCTCGACCAGTCGCTCGACTACAACCTCGGTCTGCGGGTGCCCCGCTCCGAGCTGGGCGAGGCGGCCAACAAGGCCGTGGCCGGCCTGGTATCGCGGGCGGGCGGAGCCGGCATCGACCTGCAGGCGGCGCAGGAGATCGAGCTGGGCATTCAGCTCGGCGGCACGGTGACGAGTCCCTCGGTCAAGATCGGCGCGGGCAGCGCCGTCGCGTCCGCCAAGGAGGAGGTGGAGCAGGCGGTGCGCAAGGGGGTCGACGAGAAGGTGTCGGCCGAAGCGACTCGCCTGGTTCAGGAAGCGGAGCAGCGAGCCGCGGGCATCCGCCAGGAGGCCCAGACGCTGGCCGAGACGGTGAAGCGGGAAGGGTACCAGCAGGCGGACGCGCTGACGGAAAAGGCGTCCAATCCGATCCTCCGCGCCGCCGCCAAGCCCGCCGCGGACAAGCTTCGGAGGGAGTCGGACGAGAAGGCCGCAGGGATCATCCGCGAGGCCGACCAGCGAGCCGAGAAGTTGGTCACCGAGGCCCGGCGGCAGGCGAACGATTCCGCGGGTAAGAAATAGCGGCCTCGCACCGGCGCGCGCATTGACCCGAGCGTCACGGAGTTTCGCACATGCGGAAGCCCACGGTACTCCTGGCACTCCTCTGCACCCTTCCGCTGACCGCGCTCACCGCACCGGGCCGCGCGGTGGCTCCGGCTGTCGGCGCCCCTGAGGTCATCGCCGCGAACGACAATCGGCGTCCTGCCGGGCGCCTCAAGAACAACGTGCTCACGCTGCGCCTCGAGGTCCGTGCCGGTCTGCTCCAGCCGGAGGAAGACGGCGGTCCGGGAGTACCCACCCTCGCCTTTGCCGAGGCGGGGAAAAAGCTGGAGGTGCCGGGGCCGCTCATCCGCGTACCGCAGGGCACCGAGATCCGCGCCAGCATCCGCAACACCCTCCCCGACTCGACGCTGACGGTTTACGGGCTGCAGGCGCATTCCGCCACGGGCGACAGCGGCCTCCGGATCCTCCCCGGAGCGACCCGCGAGGTGCGCTTCCGGGTTCGCACACCGGGGACGTTCTACTACTGGGGCACCACGACCGGGAGCAGCATCGACCGCCTCTGGCTGGACAGCCAGCTCAGCGGCGCGCTGGTGGTGGATCCGCCCAGCGGCTTCACCGACGACCGGATCTTCGTGATCGGTCTCTACTTCCGCCCCGGCGACTCGACGCTCGCCGTGCCGCGCGAGGAGCAGGAGGTCATGGTGATCAACGGGAAATCGTGGCCTCACACCGAAGTCCTCACCTATCAGCGGGGCGACCCGGTGCGGTGGCGGGTGATCAACGCCACCGGTGTATCGCACCCGATGCATCTGCACGGTTTCTACTTCCATCTGGAGAGCCGGGGCGACTGGACATCGGAGCGGGTCTACCGCGGCGAGGAGCGGCCGCTCGTCGTCACCAACCTCATGATGCCGGGCGAGACGATGGGGATGACCTGGGTGCCGGAGCGAGAGGGAAACTGGGTCTTCCACTGCCACTTCGCGTTTCACGTCTCGCACCACCTGGTGCTGCGCCGGGAAACACCCGCGTCGGACGCTCATGCCGGGCACGGCGCGGCCCCGGCGCCCCATCGGATGGCGGGTCTGGTGCTCGGGATCAAGGTGGGGCCCGGGTCGAAGCCCGCTCCGGCCGTCGCCACGGGGCAGCCGCCGCGGGAGATCCGGCTGCTGGCGCAGTCGTCGCCCAGACGCTTCGGCTCCCTCGCCGGACTGGGGTATGTGGTGCAGGAGGGAGCGGCCGAGCCGGCGCGGGACTCGATCGCGATCCCGGGACCGCTGCTGGTGCTGCGGCGAGGGGAGCCGGTGCGCATCACGGTCGTGAACCACCTGGCGGAGGCGACAGCGGTGCACTGGCATGGGATCGAGCTGGAAAGCTTCCCCGACGGCATCCCCGGGTGGAGCGGAACGCCCGGCCGCATCATGCCGCCCATCGCGCCGGGTGACTCGTTCGCCGCCGAGTTCGTGCCGCCCCGGTCGGGGACGTTCATCTATCACACCCACTCGAACGAGCAGCTCCAGATGGGCGGCGGGCTCTACGGCCCCCTGCTCGTGGTGGACCCGGAGCGGCCGTACGATCCCGAGACCGATAAGGTGATCCTGGTGGGCGGCGGCGGGCCGCCCGACTCGCTGCCCCAGTTCGAGTATCAGTCGCCGGGGCTGGTCAACGGCAGCCCGGCCCCGCCACCGATGGACCTCGCGGCGGGCAAGACGTACCGCCTCCGGTTGGTCAACATCAACCCCGACTGGCGGGTGATCTTTTCACTGATGTCGGACTCGGCGCTGGCACGGTGGCGCCCGGTCGCCAAGGACGGCGCCGACCTGCCCCAGGTCCAGCGCCGGGAGCGGCCCGCAAACTGGCTCAGCGGACCGGGCGAGACGGCGGACTTCGAGTTCACACCGGCCGCGCCGGGCGATCTGCGGTTGGAGGCGAAGACCCAGTTGTCGGGGTGGATCATTCCGGTCGAGGTGCGGGTGCGGTGAGCAGCAGCGCCGAGCCGCTCACCGCTCCATGAAGAGGGTGTGAAACGTCGCAGAAACTCTCTTCCCGTTCGAACAGCCGCTGTCCATCGTGTTCTGCCGACCCACGGCGGCGAACCGGCGCAGGCCCTCGACCCCGTCAGAACTCGGGCGAAGAGCTTGTCCCGTCGGGCGTTGCAAGCCCTGACCATCTTCTCTCCGGTGCCCGGTAGCAGGCCGGCCGCGAGCGGCATGTCGTTTGCCTTCGTGCAACTGATCGTGCACCTGCCACGGCCCGGATGACGGCGCGCATCATCGCCCATCTGGCGTCACTTTCGACCTGCCACCTGTGTAGGAGATCTTCCGATGAGTCCTCTGGCTCGGCTCGCCGCGGCGGCCGTTCTCGCTGTGCTGGCATTGTCCCCCGAAGCCGCCTCCGCGCAGGCCGCTCATGTTCGTCAGGGGTTCTGGTTCAACGGTGGACTCGGCTACGGCAGCCTGGGGTGCCAGGACTGCGGCGGCCGTGAGGGGGCCTTGAGCGGTGGCTTGGCCATCGGCGGCACCCTGAGCCAGAGGCTGCTGCTCGGCGCCGGGACGAACGCCTGGAGCAAGAGTGAGAACGGGGCAACTCTGACGGTCGGCACACTCACCGCGCTCGCTCGGTTCTATCCGTCGGCGACGGGAGGGTTCTTTCTCGTGGGAGGCCTGGGAATCGGGTCGATTCACGCGGAGATCTTGGACTTCGGGAGCAACACCGAAACCGGGGTCGGAGCGCTGGTCGGGCTGGGCTACGACTTTCGCGTCGGCCAGAACGTCAGCCTGACCCCGTATTGGAACGGCTTCGCGGCGAGTACCGCGAATGCGGACGCCAATGTCGGGCAGCTCGGGCTCGGCGTAACGGTTCACTAGCGTCGAACCAGCTCCACCGCGGAGAACGATCGGGAACGTGCCGGGCGAGCGTCGCGGGCACGTTCCTCGTCGTTTGCAGGTCGTTCTCGATCCGCTTGACGAACCTGGTACCCAACCCTAGGGTATCCTAACCCGCCAACCAGGAGGCACCCGACGGACCGAACCGCCAGTACCGCCGCACCTTTGGAGATAGGAGTCCGCCATGCCAGTCGCAAGCTTTCCCATCAAATCCTACACCGTGCGTGTCGCGAGAAACACATCCGTGAAGTTCGCCCGGCTCGAGATCAGCGGTCCGGTGCTGACCCACGGGATCCAGCATCACGCCACGTTGTACTTCTTTCCGACCTACGGAAACCTGTCAGGACACGCGTTGAACGTCGGCGGTCTCAATTTCGACGGCGTTCACGTGATGGCTCAAATCCCGTTTGAAGATTTCGACCGCATGTACGACGAGCTTCGCAACGAAGCTCCGTTGCATCTCTACTACACGTACGGAACCAGTGGGAACACGACGAAACCCTTGAACCTGGTGGCGATCGACAGCGGTGACGAGCCTCCCGGAGAAGGGCCGGAGGACGCCGACAGCGTCGAGACGGCCATCACCGCGATGATCTCGTTCTCCCCTCGGACCCCTTCCCGGGGCGACCGGGTGCCGAGACCGGGTGGGTGAAGGCCGATCCCGCGCTCACACTCGCGCCAGTCGGCGCTGCCGCTCGCGCGTCGACTCGGCGAGCCGGCTGCAGACCAGCTCGCAGAGTTGGAACACGCTCTCGTCGGCGAGGTGGTAGTAGGCAAAGAGGCCCTCCTTCCGCCGGGCGACCAAATCGTTCGCCAGCAGCAGCTGGAGGTGCTTGGAGACGTTCGCCTGGCTCAACCCCGTGGCAGCAGTCAGCTCGCCGACGGAGCGCTCACCCGCCATGAGCGCCTGCAGCAGCTGCAGGCGCGCGGGCTCGGCCAGCACCCGGAACCGCTCGGCCACCAGCGCGAGCTGCTGGGCCGTCATCGGTCGCTTCACCATTCTGCCTCCCGCCTGTGTAATGATCACCTTGGCCTCATGCCCCGACGCCTGCCGTCGCTCCGCGCTCGGTCGGATTTCCGGCCCGCGCCCAGGCGTCGAGGCCGCCGTTCAGGTTGATCACGTCCCCGATGCCATGCGCCTGGAGCACGCTCGCCGCGATGGCCGACCGCCCGCCGCCCTGGCAGTGAACGACCAGCGGGCGTTCCCTGGGTAGCTCCGCCAGTCGCTTCTCGAGATGCCCCAGTGGGATGTTGGGAACCTGGGGGATGTGTCCGCTCTCCCACTCGCTCACGTCGCGCACGTCCACCACGCCGACTCGTCCCGTGCGCAGCGCCTCGGCCAGCTCGTCGGCCGTCATCTGCGGCGTCGTCTCGAGCGCGCGCCCCGAAGCGCTCCACGCCCCCAACATATCCGGCAGGACGTACCCGGCGACCCGGTCCAACCCGATCACGGCGAGATCCCTCAGCGCCTCGTCCAGGTGCGCCTCGTCATCGACCAGCAGATGGATGTCGTGATCGTATGGCAACAGCCAGCCCGCCCAGGTCCTGAAGGACTTGCCCAGCGGGATATTGATCGCTCCGGAGATGTGCCCGCGGGCGAATGCCTCGGCCGGCCGGACGTCGATGATCATCCCTTCCCGCTCGACGACGTCCACGATCACTTCGATAGTCTGGCGCGGCGGGCGCCGCACGCCACCGAGAATGCGGGGCCCTGCCTTGTTGATCCGCTTCATCTCGGCGAAGTACCGCGGCGGCTCCGGCTGGCCGGCGAGCACGCGCGCCACGAACCGATCCTCCGGCATGTCCTCCAAGCCCCAATTGGCGATTCGCTCGTACCCCATCGTGGACTGCGGCACCGCTCCGAGCGACTTGCCGCATGCCGAGCCCGCACCGTGGCCGGGCCAAATCTGCAGGTAGTCGGGCAGAGTCTTGAATCGCTGGAGCGAGCGGTAGAGCGTCCGCGCGCTGGCCTCCATGGTGTCCGCCACCTTGGCGGCCTTCTCGAGCAGATCGGGCCGGCCGACGTCGGCCACGAAGACGAAATCGCCGGTGAACACTCCCATCGGCTGGTCGGTGGACGCCGTATCGGTGATCATGAACGAGAGGTGCTCGGGCGTGTGTCCCGGCGTGTGCAACGCCTCGACGCGGATGTTGCCCACCCGGAAGGTGTCGCGGTCCTTAAGGAGCACGGCGCCGTCCTGTCTCGCGTAGGCGTACTTCCACTCGGCGTCGCCCTCGTCGGAGAGGTAGAGCGTAGACCCGGTGCACGCGGCGAGCTCGCGGGCGCCCGAGACGAAGTCGGCATGGATGTGGGTCTCGGTCACGTGGGTGATCCGCAGATCCTCGGCCTCGGCGGCCCGGACGTACTGTTCGACGTCGCGATTGGGATCGATCACGAGCGCGTTGCCCGTAGCGGTGCATCCCACGAGATAGCTGGCCTGCGCGAGCTTGGGATCGTAGAAATACTTGAGCAGCATCAGGTCCTCCCGAGTGTCGACGAACCAGCTTCGGCGCGGGACATCGCGGGGGCCACCGCTGCCGGGTCGATCCGGTTTCCGCCGAACACCGCACGGTTCTGGTATAAGGTGAACAGGCCAACGCCGACGAGGAACACGGCGAAGGCGCGCTTGAGCTGGGCCTGAGCCACGTAGCGCACGAGCGCGGTGCCGGTCAGAATGCCGAGGATCGCGATGCCGGTGAAGACGGCCACGAAGACCCAGGGGACTGCCACCCGGCCGAGGTAGCCGGCGGAGCCCGAGGCGGAGCTCATGGCGATGACCACGAGGGAGGTCCCCACGGCCTGCTTCATCGGCATCCCGAGGAGCAGCACCAATGCGGGCACGATCAGGAACCCGCCGCCGATGCCCACGACACCAGTGAGCAGGCCCACGCCGGCGCCTACCGCCGCCCCCAGCAGCCGCGCGCTCGTCCCCTCGGCGTCGCCCCGGTTGGGATTGGCCCCAGTGGTCCCGTCCCGGCCCATCGACACGGCCGCCGCCAGCATTACCACCGCGAGGATGGTGAGCTGCGCCGCGCCGCTCACGTAGGCAGCGAGCCGAGCGCCCGCGAAAGAGCCCGCCATGGTGGCCAGCCCGAAGACGAGCGCGGCCCGCGGCCGCACATTGCCGGCCCGCCAGTGTCCGAGCGCGCCGACCAGGCTCGTGATACCCACGATGGGCAGGCTCATGGCGATCGCCGTTTTGGCTCCGAAATCGAGCAGATAGACCAGGATGGGGACCATGAGGATGGACCCGCCGCCGCCCAGCATGCCAAGCGAGAGGCCCACCAGAACCGCGAGGCCGAAGCCGATGAGTTCCATGACCCGGCGCGGCCCCCGGCTTACGCGGCTTGGCCGGAGGTAAAGGCGCGAACCATCGCGGGGACGTCACACCCCGTCGTGCGATTGTAGGGGAGTCGAGCGAGCAGGAGCCCCATGGTGCACGTGTTGGTGACCCCCGAAATGACGAGCCCGCTTCCGATGAAGGCCGGCAGCAGCGCGAACCAGGGGCTCACGGCGAGCGCGAGCGCGCCGCCCACCGCGGCCAGGCCGCCCGCCACGATGCGGACCTGCCGCTCGAGGGAGACGCGCTCGGGGCCGCGCACCACGGGTTGACCGGCGGCGAGCCAGCCGTTCACACCGCCTTCGAGTACGTGCAGGTTGGCCATACCGGCATGTCGGAGCGCGCCTTCGGCTTGCCGTGCGCGCTGGCCCGACTGGCAGACGAGGATGACGGGGTCCCGGACCTCGCGGACCTCGCGCGCGTGCTCGGACAGGGTATCCAGCGGGACGTTGTAGGCGCCGCTGATGTGCGCGGTCTCGTATTCGCCCGGCGTACGGACGTCGAGCAAGCGCACGCCAGGGATCGTCGCCAGGGTCTCGGCGGCCTGGGCCGGGGTCAAGACCGGAGCAAGGGCAGGAGCAGTCATGTCGGACTCCGAAGGGGGAACGAGCGCGGGACCCGCGGGGCCCCGCGATAGTAATCAACCATATGGCAATATAGTTGATTACTACGGAAGCGGAAGAGAAGGAGGTGTCCTATGACAAACGGCAGGCCCTACACCACCTCCGTCTCCTCCCGGAGCGCGCGCCGGGCGGTTCGGGTCACGATCACGGTGACCGCGATGGTTGCTGCCAGCCCGACGGCGATGGAGGCCCAGTACGTCGCGTCGCGGGGAACCGCCTGCCCGCCCGCGAGCGCCGCCACCTCGCCGGCCACCTTTCCGTAGTACACGTACAGGATCGTGCCGGGGAGCATGCCGGCCGAGCCGAGGACAAAGTCCCGCAAGCTCACCCCCGTCAGGCCCAGCGAGTAATTCAGCAGATTGTAGGGGACGACCGGTGTCAGCCGGAGCAGAAAGACCAGGCGGAGCCCCTTGCGAGCGAGCGCGCGGTCCACCGCGGCGAGTGATCCCGTGCCGATCCGCCGCTCGACGTATCCCCGCGCCACGTACCGCGCCACCAGGAACGCCGCGGCGGCGCCGAGTGTCGCTGCCAGGAATACCAGCGCCGTGCCCCGCACCAGGCCGAAGAGCACGCCGGCGGCCAGGGTCAGCACCGACCCGGGAATCAGCAGGACGGCCCCGATCACATACACGACGACATAAAGGACGGGGCCCCACGCCCCCAGCCGAGACACCGCCTCGGTGAGAGCCGGAAGCAAAGCGGCTGCCCGCCGACCGAGCAGGATGAGCACCACGATCAGCGCGACAACCGCGAGGGCCTTGAGCCGGGCAGGCGTGAACACCGATGGGTTTTTCATCGATCGTGACGCAGTATGGGGACCGTTCGGGGCGGCCGCAATGCATACGATCCCCGCACAACTCCACATCCCAGCAATCCGGGAGCGTTGTTCGGCGGCTCCGGTCGTATCATCTTCTATAGCTTCGGGAACGAGGAACCCTACGGATACGCCGCTCCCAGTCATCTGGGCGACCGGATGCACATCGTGCGGGTGGACGGCGCCTCGGAGCATGGAGTCTGGCGCCAGCACGCCGCCCATCCGGCGAGCGACTACCGTCGTATCCGGGGGCGAAGGCCGCCGCCCATCACCGCGATCGGGCTGATGCAGAACACCCATCAGACCGAACACCGCGCCGTGGCCGAGATCAGGCGACTCGACCTCACCACCCCGCCTGCCGAGGCCACCCTCGACGATTAGATCCCCCCAGAAGGAAGGCGGCTCCGAGTGCAGACGACGCCCACCCTCGTGGCCCCCCCGGACGAACATAACGCCCGCCTGGTCGCCAACGTCCACCCCGCCGACTGGCGCAATCCCACGCCGCCGTCGCAACGCTATCACCTCGTCGTCATCGGCGCCGGGACCGCGGGCCTGGTCACCGCCGCCGGAGCCGCTGGACTCGGCGCGCGGGTGGCCCTGGTCGAGCGGCACCTCATGGGCGGCGACTGTCTGAACGTCGGCTGCGTGCCGTCGAAGGCGATCATCTCGGCGGCGCGGGCCTGGCACGACGCGCGAGCCGCGTCGTCCCGGTTCGGAGGGCCCCGGACCACCGACGGCGGCGACTTCGGCGTGGTGATGGAGCGGATGCGGCGCCTCCGGGCCGACCTCAGCTCGGTGGACAGCGCGCAGCGCTTCGCCGGGCTCGGCGTCGACGTCTATCTCGGCCACGGCCGGTTCACCGGGCCCGACCGGGTGACCGTCGGAGACCAGGTGCTCCGATTTCGCCGGGCGGTGATCGCGACCGGCGCCCGCGCCGCGGTTCCGTCCATACCCGGGTCTCGCCGAGGCGGGGTACTACACCAACGAGACGATCTTCACCCTCACCGAACGGCCGGCGCATCTGCTGGTCCTCGGCGCCGGACCGATCGGCTGCGAGCTGGCCCAGGCCTTCGCCCGGCTCGGGAGCCGAGTCACGGTCCTCGACCGGGGCGAGCGCGCGCTGTCCCGGGACGACGCCGACGCGGCCCGCATCGTCGAGGCCTCGCTCCGCGCCGACGGCGTGACGCTGGAGTTCGGCGCGCGGGTGGAGCGGGTCGAGCGGAGTCCCCGGCGGCGTCCGGGCGCATTTCTCCCAGGGCGACCGGACCCGCGAGGTGCGAAGTGCGATGCGATCCTGGTGGCGGCGGGACGCACCCCCAACGTCGCGGACCTCGGCCTGGAGGCCGCGGGCGTGGAGGCGGGAGAGCGCGGCATCGTGGTCGAACGACCGGCTGCGCACCAGCAACCGCCGGGTGTACGCCATCGGCGACGTCGCCTCCCGCTACCAGTTCACCCACGTCGCCGACTTCCACGCGCGGCTGGTGATCGCCAACGCCCTGTTCTTCGGCCGCGGCCGGGCCAGCCGGCTGGTGATCCCCTGGACCACCTACACCAGCCCGGAGGTCGCCCAGGTGGGGCTCACGCCGGAGGAGGCCGCGCGCCGGGGCGTCGCGATCGACACCATCACCGTGTCGCTGGCTCACGTCGACCGCGCCGTCCTCGCCGGCGACACCGACGGGTTCCTGCGGGTGCACCTCACGCGCGGCAGCGACACGATCGCGGGCGTCACCGTGGTCGCACCCGACGCGGGCGATCTCATCGCGGAGGCGGCGCTCGCCATGACCAACGGGCTCGGCCTGTCGGCGATGGGACGCACCATCCATCCCTATCCCACCGTGGCGGAGGCCTATCGCAAGGCGGCCGATCAGCGGCGGAAGGAAAAGCTGACTCCCTTGGCCAAGCGGGTCCTCGGCCTCTGGTTTCGCGTCTTCGGCTGAATGATCGGGACGTCGGCGGTGTCTCTCCTCTCAATGGGGCTCTTACGCATCACCCTCGTGGTCGTCCTTCTCGGGATGGCGGGCGCCGTCGCCGCCCAGGAACCCGCGCTCCTGGCGGGGACGGTGCGGGCGCAGGCGGGGACCCCGGTGCCGATGGCGGAGCTGGTCTTCGGCGACGGCTTCGCGGCCGTCACCGACGAGCAGGGCCGGTTCAGTCTGCCGATTCCGGCGGACATGGCGGGCGAGTTGGCGGTCCGAGCCGTGGGGTACACGCCGGCAGAGGTGCCGGTGGCGGCGCTCTCCGCCGGCGCCCGCCGGGAGGTGGCGGTGACCCTGGCCCCGCTCTTCGTCCTGGACGCGCTGACCGTGGTCGCCTCCCGCGACCGCCCGCTGCTCAACACCGAGGACGCGACCACCGGCGGTGCGGTGGAGGGTGCCGAAATTCAGGCCCTTCCCACCGACGCCCGGGATCCGTTGGCCCTCCTGTATAACGTGCCGGGTGTGGCGCAGGCGAGCGGCTTCTTCGGAGACGCGCCGACCCTCTCCTTCAACGCGATCAACTCGCTCTATACCGAGTACACCCTCGACGGCCTCGACAACAACGAGGGATATTTGGGCGGGCCGCGGGTCGAGTTTCCTCTCGGCGGACTGGCGCGCGAGGAGGCGCTGGTCAACTCCTACTCCGCCTCGTACGGCAGAAGTCCGAGCGGGATCGTGAACCAGCTCTCGCGGGCCGGCGCCAACCAGACCCGGGGCGATCTGTTCGCGTACTACCGTCCCGGCCGGCCGTTCGACGCCCTGGCCAAGGTTCCATTCGGCACCGATCCGGGAGGGCTCGACGTCCTCCGGCGCCAGCAGGAAGGCTTCACTCGCTTCCATCTGGGCGGCGGGATCTCCGGGCCGCTCGCCCGGGACCGCAGCTTCGCGTCGGGGGCGGCCGAGTACAGCGACGAGAACGAGGACCGGGTAACCTCGACGGCGCGCACCGCCTTCGTGGGCACCGAGCGGCGGAGGAAGCTCAAGCTGTTCGGCCGGCTGGATCACGGCTGGAGTCCCACCCAGACGACCACGCTCCGGGCCGCGTTCAGCCGGGTGAGTCGTGTCGGGGAGGGTGGCGGGGTGGTGACGCCGGAGGCGGACGTGACCACGCGGCGGATCGGGAGCCTCACGGCGCTCACCCACCGCTCGGCCATGGGAGACGGCACGGCGAGCAACACCGCCTCGCTCCAGCTCGGCACCTTCCGCTGGTACTTTCCGCCGTCGAACAGCACGCTCGACCTGCCGCAGGTGACGATCCTCGACAGCACCACCGGCGCCACGCAGGCGGTGGTGGGGTCGAGCAACTTCATCTTCGACGAATCAGAGATTCAGCTGCAGCTCCGCGACGTGTTCGAGACCCGCTGGGGCACCGACCACACGCTCCGCGCCGGGGCCGACCTGCTCCGCTCGTGGTTCGAGCTCACCGGCTCGAACACCAATCCGAACGGCGCTTACACGGTCTTCAACGATCCCGGGAACCCGATCACGCCCTCGGGTCCGTTGTTCTCGTTCCAGGACCTTCCCCCGGACGTCCGGGTGGCGAGCTACACGATCGATGCCAATCCGGCGCAGGTCGATCTGACCCAGAGCCTGGTGGGGGCCTTCGTCGAGGACCGATGGCGGGTGTCGCCCTCGCTCCTTCTGATCGGAGGGCTGCGCTGGGACTACGACGACATCACCAGCCGCGGCGAGAGCTCGCCCGACCTGGACAACTTTCAGCCGCGGCTTTCCTTCAACTGGTACGCCACCCCGCGGAGCGTTCTCCGCGGCGGGGCGGGGACGTACGCCGGAAAGTTTCCCTACGCCGTTTATTCCGACGCGGTGCAGTTCGGCCCGGACGGCAACGCCACCGTGAGCTTCGACTCCACGACCACACCCGGCGCGCCGGCGTTCGGCCAGGGGCCCACCTCCGAGGAGCTCCGGCAGCAGGCGAGCCTGCTCCCACCGCGGGAACAGCGCCGGACCTTCGCGCGGGGACTCCAGCAGCCGATGTCGTACCAGGTCACCCTGGGCTACCAGATCCAGGTGGGCGACGACTGGGCCTTTGCGGTGGACGGCGTCTTCAGCGAGACTCGCCACCTGCCGCGCTCCATCGACCTCAACGCGCCGGCCTACGCGCTCGCGCCGGGCGACACCGGCGCCGCCGCCGCGAAGACCACGGCGTTCGGCGACCCGCTCAGGCCGGTGGCGCCGGTCAACGGCTCGTTCCGGCGGCTCACGACCACCGCGTCCGCGGGCAAGGCGCGGTACTGGGGCCTCTACCTCTCCGCCCGGCGGCGGCTGAGCCGGCAATGGACCGTGGACGCCAACTGGGTCTGGTCCCGCGCCCGGAACGACACCGAGGACATCAACTTCAACGCCGCGATCGGAAACGACTTCGCCGCCGAGTGGGCGGACGCGAGCAACGACCGGCGGCACCAGGTGACGGTGCGGTCCATCTACACCGTGTCCGACCGGCTCCGGCTCAGCGCGATCGGCGACTTCCAGACCGGCCTGCCGGTCAACCGGGTGGCCGGCGCGATCAATCCGGACGGGAGCACGGTGACCTACGACCTCGACGGCTCGGGAGCCGCCTTCGGCGACGGCTTCATCGGCAACTCCGATCGCTTCTTCGGCGTGCCGCGGAACGGCGAGCGGCTGCCCAGCTTCTTCAACCTGAGCGCCGGCGTGGCGTACCTGCTCGACACCGGGATCGGCGGCATCGAGATCAGGGCCGACGTGTTCAACGTCTTCAACGGCACCCAGTGGGGCAATTTCGCCAACGGCATCACCGGCGGCGGCAGCCGGACGCAGTTCGGCCACCCCGGCGATCCGATCGTGCTGCGGTCGCCCGGCCCCCCGCGCCAGTTCCAGTTCTCCACCCGCTATGTGTTCTGAGAGCATGCTGGCTGTCATCCAAGACCCCGTCCTCATCCCGAGCGCAGCGAGGGACCCACTCCCCCGGGATCGAATCCGCCTGGGGCGCACTGGTGTTCGGCCTCGCGATGAACCTGGCGCTGGGTTGTCGGCCGGCGCCCAGCGCCTCGGCCGCGGAGCTGGCCCGGCTACCCTGGGACAGTGTCCTCGCGCGGGCGAGGGGGACCACCGTCGTCTGGCGCATGTGGCGCGGCGATCCCTCGGTGAACGCCTTCGTGGACCGGTGGGTCGCACCGAGACTGCAGGAGCGGTACGGCATCACGCTGACCGCGGTGGAGGGCCAGGGACCCGAGATCGTGAACCAGCTCGTGGTCGAGCGCGAGGCCGGCGCCGCGAGGCTCCGCCGATCTGGTCTGGATCAACGGCGAGACCTTCGGCAACCTTCGGCGCGAAGGATCTCCTCGACGGGCCCTGGGCAGGCTGCGTTGCCCAACGCGCGCTACGTGGACAGCGCGTCGCCGATCGTCATGCGAGACTTCGAGCAGGACCCGGCCGGCTACGAGTCGCCGTGGGGACGGGTGCAGTTCGCGCTGATCTACGATTCGGCCCGCACGCCCGATCCGCCCCGGACGGTGGCGGCGCTTGGGTCGCTGGATCCTGGCGCATCCGGGACGGTTCACCCACGACCAGCAGTTCACCGGCACCACCTTTCTCAAGATGCTGCTGTATGCGCTGGGCGGCGGCGTGCGGCAGTACCAGGGCGGCTTCGATTCGCTTCAGTACGCGAAGGGCAGCGCCGAGGTGTTCGGGTGGCTGGAGCGGCACCGGCCCGCGTTCTGGCGGGAGGGAAGTACCTACCCGCCCGGGGTGGCCGAGCTGCACCGGCTGTTCGCCAACCGCGAGGTGGACTTCTCCATGTCGTACAACCAGAACGAGGTGGTGACCAAGGTGCGGCAGGGGATCCTGCCGGCCACCGCCCGCCCGCTGCTGCTCCAGGACGGCACCATCGCCAACACGCACTTCGTCGGCATCCCGTTCAACGCCGCCGCACGCCGCGGGGGCGATGGTGGTGGCGAACTTCCTGCTCTCGCCCGAGGCCCAGCTGGAGAAGCTGAAGCCCGAGGTGTGGGCCGACGGGACGGTGCTGGCGCCGGACCGGTTGCCGCCGGAATGGGCGGCGACGGTTCGCCCGGCTTCCCGCCGGACCCGCGGGCCCTGCCGCCGGACTCACTCGCCAAGTACGCCCGTCCGGAGGTGTCGCCGCGGTACCACGAGCGGTTGTCGGCCGATTGGCGCGTCCGGGTGCGCCAGGCGGGCAAGTGACCCGCGCCTCGCGCCGTGGCCTGCTCGCGGCGCTGGCCGTCGCCCTGCCGGTGTTGGTGGGCCTGGGTTACAGCCTCCTGGCGAGCCTCGGCCTCACCGGCGCCGGAGCCGCGGGCGGCGGGAACGGCCCGGCTGATGGCGGTGCTGGGCGAGCCGGTCGTATGGACCGGGCTGGCCTGGTCGCTCTGGGTCGCGGCGGCGTCAACCGGGCTGGCGGCGGTGGGCGGCCGTGGTGCTCGCCGCGCTGTTCCGCCGCGAAGCCGGGCTCGACCGCATGGCGCGGCTCTTCGCGGTGCTGCCGCTGCCGATTCCGCACCTCGCCGCCGCGGTCGCCGGGCTCCTGCTGCTGGGGCAGAGCGGGCTCCTCGCCCGGCTGCTGGCCTCGCTCGGCCTGCTCACCGATCCGGGCGCGATGCCGGCCCTGGTATACGACCGGGCCGGCATCGGGCTGATCCTGACGCTGGCGTGGAAGGAGCTCGCCTTCCTCGCCCTGGTCGCGTTCTCGGTCGTCGCCACCAGAGGGAACCGACTGGAGGAGGTGGCCCGCACGCTGGGAGCGAGGCCGGTCGAGGTCTTTCGGCGGGTGACCTGGCCGCTCCTCTGGCGCGGGCTGCTGCCGGCGGTGATCGCCGCGTTCGTCTTCGTCGCGAGCACCTACGAGGCCACCGCGGTGCTCGCCCCCAGCGATCCGCTGGCGCTCCCGCTCCTCACCCTCGAGCGCTACACCGACGCCGACCTCTCGCGCAGAGGCGACGCGTTCGTGCTGGTGCTGCTGGGGATGGGGGTAAGCCTGCTCGCGGTGGCGGCACACGAGTGGGCCCGCAGCCGCTGGGACCGCTACGGGCCATGACCGCGACGCGACGGGTCGTGCTCGCGGCGCTGGTGTTCTCGGCGCTGGCGCCGCTGGCCTTGCTGCTGGTCACGTCGGTCGGCCGCGACTGGTTCTTTCCGGCGCCGTGGCCGCCCTCAATGACGCTGCAGAGTTGGGAGGACGCTTTCCGCGGCGGCGGGCGCATGGCGGCGGCGCTGGGCACCAGCCTGGTCCTGGGAATCGGCACGGGTGTCGCCGGCGCCGCGGTAGGATGGCCCATCGGGCGAGCCATGGCGGATCTCCGCGGGTGGGCGCGGCACCTGGGTGCGGCCGCCGCGTTCCTACCGGTCGCGGCGCCACCGGTCGCGCTGGCGACCGGGCTCCATCTCTCCGCGTCGGCCGCGGGTGTCGCGGGCACCGCGGGCGGCGTCTTCCTCAGTCATCTGGTGCCCGCGGCGGGCTATACGGCGCTGTACTTCCTCGGGATCTTCACCCTGTTCGACCGCCGGGTCGAGGACGAGGCCCGAACCCTGGGCGCGGGCCCGCGCACGGTCCTATGGCGTGTGACGATGCCGATGATGCGGCGCCAACTGGGGGAGGCGTTCCTGCTGGGCTTCCTGGTCTCCTGGGCCCAGGTGGCGACGACGCTGGTGATCGGCGGCGGCCGGGTCCGGACCCTGCCACTCGAAGTCTTCGCCTATCTCCAGGCGGGACAGGACCGCTATGCGGCGACCGGGGCGCTGCTGCTCGTGGTCCCGGCGTTGCTGATGCTGGGCGCCGTGCGATTCGGCGTCGAGCGCGCCGAGGCGACGCCGCTGTGACGGCGCCGGCGCTGGAAGTGCGGGGCCTCTCGGTGCCGTTCGGCGCCGCGCCCGGCCTGCGGGACATCGGCTTCACCCTGGCTCCCGGCGAGCGACTCGTGCTGCTCGGCGCGTCGGGGGCGGGGAAGACCACGCTGCTCCGGGCCATCGCGGGGCTGGTGCCGGTCGCGGCAGGGCAGGTGACCGTCGGCGGGCGCGACGTGACGGCGCGTCCCGCCGAATCCCGCGACGCCGTGTACCTGCATCAGACGCCGCTCCTCTTTCCCCATCTCAGCGTGTTCGAGAACGTCGCGTTTCCGCTGCGGATCCGCGGACGGGGTGAGTCGGAAGTCCGGGCGACGGTCGCCGAGCTGCTGGAGAGCGTCCGGCTGGAGGCCCTGTCGGCCCGGAGGCCGCACACCCTGAGCGGGGGCCAGAAACACCGGGCGGCCCTGGCGCGCGCGATGGCGGCACGCCCGGCGGTCCTGCTGCTCGACGAGCCGCTCACCGCGCTCGATCCCTCGCTCCGCGATGAGGTGCGCGCCACCCTGTTGTCACTGCAGGCCCGTTACCGGCCCGCGTTGGTGATCGTCACCCACGACCTCGAGGACGCCGCCGTCCTCGGCGATCGGATCGGCGTCCTGCTCGGCGGCACGTTGGCGCAGCTCGACCGGCCGGAGCGGCTCTTCCAGCGGCCCGCCTCCCTCGCCGTCGCCCGATTTCTCGGATTTCCCAATCTCGTCGCTGGCTCGGTCGCGTCGGGCCGGTTTCTTTCCCCGCTCGGGCCCATCCCGGTAGCATCCGGCCCGCCCGACGGCCCGGCGACGGCGGCATTCGGCTCCGACGCCTTGCGCCCCGATCCCTGCGGCACGCTCCGCGCCGTCGTGCGGAGCGTGCACTACGGCCCGCGCGGCGCCACGCTCCGGGTGCACATCGCCGGCCTCGAGCTGGAGGCGGCGCCGGGAGGGGGTGCGATGCCCGCTCCCGGGGACGAGCTGTCGCTCGGCCTGGAGGGCGATCGGGTCTCCATCCTTCGCGGGACCGCGGATGTTTGATCACTGGCTGCGGATGCTCAAGGATCGGCTGTTCGCGCCGATCGCACCCGCGATCGGGCGGTGGCTCCATCCGAACCTGATCTCGCTGCTCGCGCTGGTGGCCGGCCTGGCTGCCGCCCTGTTCGCGGCGTGGGGGCGAACCGGGCCGGCGTTCGCGGCGTGGGCGGTCAATCGGATGCTGGACGGGCTCGATGGCAGCGTCGCGCGGGCCGCCGGCACGCAGAGCGATTTCGGGGGATACCTCGACAACACGGCGGACTTCGTGGTGTATGCCGCGGTGCCGCTCGGAGTCCTGCTGGGTCAGCCGTCCGAGGAGGCCTGGCGCGCCGGCCTCTTTCTCCTGGCCACGCTGTATCTCAACGCAGCGTCATGGATGTATCTCACCGCGATTCTCGAGCGGCGCAATCAGGGCGTCGACGCCACCGGTGAGCGCACCACCGTGACCATGCCGCCGGCGATCGTGGCGGGCACCGAGACCGTGGTCTTCTACTCCCTCTTCCTGCTGGTCCCGGCCTGGGTGCCACCGCTCTTCTGGGTGATGGGATCGCTTCTGCTGGGCAACGTCGTGCTGCGGCTGATCTGGGCCCGGAGACGGCTGTGAGCCCGAGGTGAAGGAACGCCGGTCGCGCGGTGTCTCAGGGATGGAGCCCGGGCCGACCGGGCCGGGCTCACGACCGTGCTTCCATTTCACCTCCGGAGGACTCATGCTGTCCCGCCTGCTCACTGCCATGGGCGTCCTGGCAGGGGCCGCCACCATGGCCACGCCGCTACACGCTCAGGAAAAAGACAAGATGGAGATGAAGCACCCGCCGAGCACGCAAGCCACCGTCACCGGCATGGTGGTGGATGTGTCCTGCAAGTTCGGCCAGGGGCTGTCCGGTGCCGAGCACCGGATGTGCGCCCAGGTCTGCGCCGACAAGGGAATCCCCCTCGCGATTCTGGGAGACGACGGCAAGCTCTATCTCCCGACTTCGGCCAGCATGCCGGGTGACGAGCAGAACTCCCGGCTCAAGGAGTTCGCCGAGCAGCGCGTCACGGTGTCGGGAAAGGTGTTCGACGCGGCCGGCTCGAAGGCCATCCAGATCGCGTCGGTCAAGAAGGCGTGAACCAGACGAGACCGAGGGCGCGCGGGAGGTTCCGGTTCGCCCTCGTCCTCCTGGGGTTTGCGGGAGCGGCGGGACTGGCATGGGCGGCCGTCGGCCTTGTCGATGCATCCTCCAGGACACGACCGCCGATATTTCGTGCCGATACGAGCGGCAAGGGGCCCAGCCGACTCCTGCCCGACACCATTCCTCCCGATCGCGCTGCCAGACTGCTCTGGCTGGAAGGGCGGACCGCCCAGCCGGTCGAGGGGGGAGCGCTGGTGCTGGACGGCGCGGGTGGGGTGCTCTCGGTCGATGACCGCCTCAGGGTCGGACGAGTGCGGGTGGAGCTGGAGGGTCGCGCTCCCGCCAGCATCGCGCCCGCGGCGGCTGGTGGCTTCTGGGTCACCGACGCGGGGGGCGAGGTCCTGCGAGTGGACTCGAGCGGGCGTGTGACCCCGACCTCGCACACCACGTTCTCCTATCCCGTGGTGGCCGGCGACGCCTCCGGCCGGGAGGTCTGGGCGGTCCGGTCCGCCGAACGATTCGCCTACAACCTGCCGTCGCCGGGGGCGCCTCTACTGCTGCGGCTCGGCACGGCGGGGGATGATTCCGTCTCCGTCGGCCTGGCTCGTCAGCCGGAGCATGTACTCCTGGCCGATCTCGCGAACGCGGGACATCTGGCCGTCGGGCGAGGAATCGTCTACTACACTCCCTTCATCCGCGACGAGGTGGTCGCGCTGAGACCGTCGGGAGACACCGTGTGGGTGGCGAAACGTGGCCTCCCGCAAACAACCGACGACCCCAAGTTTGAGATACGAGAAAAGCGAGTGGTGGTAGACTACCACCCGGTCAATCTCGGCATCGCGCTGGGACCGGACGAACGGTTGTACGTATTGAGCACGGCAGGTTTTACCACCACCGAGGGGCGGCTGGACGTCCTCGATCCGACGACCGGGCGACTGCTGCGGTCCGCCGCGCTGCCGACGGCCCTGCCCACGATAGCGGTGGACGGCGAAGGCCGGGTGTACCTGCTGGACGCCTTCCGGTTGCTGACCGGGGTGCCACCCAGCCGGAGGGAGTCCTTGCCCGCTTTCGATCTAGCGCTGCTTCAAGGCGGGCGGGTGGACCCCGCCGCGCTGCGCGGGCGGGTCGTCTTGCTCAACTTCTGGGCCAGTTGGTGCGCGCCCTGCCGCACCGAGATGCCCGCCCTCGACTCGCTCCGGCGGGAGCTCACCGACCCGGCCTTTGTCTTCCTTGCCATGAACGAGGACGAGGACATCGGAGCGGCCCGCGCCTTCCTCGATGAGCACGGGTTCGACTTCCCCGTGGCGCTGGGCCGGGGCGGGCTGCGGCAGCGGTTCCACTATCCCGGGTTGCCCTACACCGTGCTGGTCGATCGGGAGGGGAGGATCGTGAATCGGTGGATCGGTTTCGCCGGGCCGGAGCAACTGCAGTCCATCAGGGCCCTGCTTCGCGCCGAGCTGAGCCGCGGTTTGCGTCCTGGGCATGGTGACCACTCGACCTGAGCCGCCCCGGTGGCGGTTGTCCTGGGGGCTCGCGGCGGCCCTGACCGTCGCGGCGGGCGGGCTCGCGTGCGGTTCGGCGGGCGGGGGCGACATCCCCAAGAGCCAGCACGCTCGGCTGGAGCAGCGAGTGGGCGGAGTCCTGATCACGATCGACTATCGCCGGCCGGTCGCGCGCGGGCGCGAGCTGTTCGGCGGCATCGTGCCGTACGACAAGGAATGGAATCCCGGAGCGGACGCGGCGAGCACGATCCGTTTCAGTCGGGACGTGCTGCTGGAAGGCAAGCCCGTGGCGAAGGGCTCGTATAGCATCTGGGCCATTCCCAGCCCGGAGCACTGGACCTTGATCCTCAGCAACGCCGCCCGGGTGTTTCACGAGCCGTATCCCGAGGGGCGGGACGCGCTCAGACTCCCGGTCACGCCGCAGACCGGGCCGTACATGGAGACACTGGGCTTCTACTTCCCGATGGTGGATGCCGACAGCGCCCTCCTGCACTTGCACTGGGGTGAGACGGTGGTGCCGCTCCGGGTGCACGCCCGTAGCGGCACCGACCGCCGCCTCATTCGACGGTGACCGTTCCCGACATCACCGAACGCCCATGCACGGTGCAGATGTAGGTGAACGAGCCCGGCTCGGAGAATCCCCGGCTGAAGCTGCCCGACGTCTGCGTCGCCGAGTTCGGGGGGCCGGCGTCGAAGGTCACGTTGTGCGAATTGCTCCCGGTCCAGTTCCAGGTGACCTGAGCAGCGCCATCGACTCGTGTGACCATGACCGTGGCCGGCTGAAAGACGTTGTCGGCCACCCTGACCGGTCCCGAGCCGGGACCAGGATCGGGTTGCGGGCCATTCGCATCGCCGTTGCCGCACGCCGTGGCCAGCAGGAATCCGATCGGCCACGCCAAAGCGGGAATCACCCTCATAATCCCTCCCAAGTTTAGACCCTGACGGGCCGCTGTACTCCCGAAGTCTCGGACGCTGTCTCGGAAAAAGCATTGTGGCATAGATGTGGAAGCCGGTGCTTTCTGCCTGAGACACCGGGCTCGAGGAATCTCTTCCGTCCCGGTGACGACCCGCGAAGGTTTGCTGGGTTTTCGGCGGAAGGATCGGTGGCCGGCCGGGGTCTCAACGTGGGGGCGTGGTCGCTCGAGCCGGAGACCTCCATTACCGAGGAGATACCCATGATCCAGTCGCTGGCGGCGGTGCTGATTACCGGGCTGGCGTTGCCCATTCTGGCTACCGCTCAGGGACCGGCCGGATGGCGGACCGATTTCTCCCGCCACACCGTGCCCCTGGACGAGATCGTCTCCGGCGGGCCGCCCAAGGACGGCATCCCGGCGATCGACCGCCCGGGCTTCGTGCGCGTGGCCGAGGCGGACGAGTGGTTGTCCCCTCGCGAGCCGGTCGTGCTCGTGGTCGAGGGCGCCGAGGCCAAGGCCTACCCGCTTCAGATTCTGATGTGGCACGAGATCGTCAACGACGTGGTCGGCGGCCGCCCGGTGGCGGTCACCTTCTGCCCGCTGTGCAACACCGCGCTCGCCTTCGACCGGCGGCTGGACGGTAAACTCCTCGACTTCGGCACCACCGGCCGGCTGCGCCACTCCGATCTGGTGATGTACGACCGGCAGACCGAGACCTGGTGGCAGCAGGCCACCGGCGAGGCGATCGTGGGCGAGCTGGCCGGCCGGAAGCTGGAGTTCGTGAGCGCGCCGCTGGTGAGCTGGAAGACCTTCAAGAGCAGCCACCCGAACGGCCTGGTTCTCTCCCGCCGCACCGGATTCGACCGGCCGTACGGAGAGAACCCCTACGTGCGGTACGACGATCCTGAGGGGTCGCCGATCTCCCGCTTCTTCGGAGGCCAGACCGATGCCCGGCTTCCGGCCATGGAACGGGTCACCGCGGTCTCACTCGGCGGGGAGGATGTGGCCTATGCCTTCCGGGCACTACGAGAGCGACCCGTGGCCAACGACGCCGTCGGTGGCGTGCCCATCGCGGTCTTCTGGACGCCGGGCACCGCGAGCGCGCTGGACGATTCCCGGATCTCCCAGGGGCGGGACGTTGGCTCGACCGGCGTGTTCGAGCGGCGCGTAGGTGACCGTGTCCTCGAGTTCGAGCCGAGCGGCGTCGGCCGGTTCCGCGACCGGGTGACCGGAAGCGCGTTCGATCTGCTTGGCAGGGGTATCTCGGGCCCGCTCGAAGGGCGAGAGTTGAAGCCGGTGCCCCACGGAAATCATTTCTGGTTCGCCTGGGGTGTGTTCAAGCCGGAAACCCGGATCGTGGACAAGGCACTTCCTTGAGCGGTTGCCCGGGGAGTCTGGCGCGGCTTTACTCCGGGTGAACGAGTGCGATCACCATGTCTCGGGCCGACGAGCCGACCTTATGGCGGACAAGAAGCGGAGGGGTATTTCACCCTGGCTGACAGGCGGGGTGGCGCTGGCCTGGTTCGCCGGGCTGGTTTGGCTGGAGCGGCGACAGGCGCTCCGGCACCCGCAGGTCGAGCCGAAGCTGCGGCGTGGCTTGCGAAATCTCGCGGTCGGCGGGATCGGTGCCATCGCCCTCCACGTGGCGGAGCGGCCGGTCGTCAGCCCACTCGCCCGGCTGGTCGAGCGCCGGCGCTGGGGCCTGCTCCAACGGACCCGGCTCCCGCTCTGGGCCGAGACCGCGGTGGCCGTGCTGCTCATGGACTACACCCTGTACCTGTGGCACGTGCTGGTGCACCGGGTGCCGTGGCTCTGGCGTCTTCATCTGGTGCACCACGCGGACCTCGACATGGACGCCACGACGGCGCTGCGATTCCATTTCGCGGAGCTGACCGTTTCGGCGCCATGGCGTTCCGCCCAAATCGTGGCGATCGGAGTCTCCCCGCGGAGCCTTTCCATCTGGCAGATGTTTCTCTTCTGCTCGATCCTGTTCCACCACTCGAACGTGCGGCTGCCGATCGGCCTGGAGCGCCGGCTCAGCCGCTTGATCGTTACGCCGCGCCTGCACGGGATCCACCATTCGACCCTCGAGGAGGAGGCAAACTCCAACTGGTCGAGCGGTCTTACCCTCTGGGACTTGCTCCACGGGACGCTTCGCCAGAACGTGCCGCAGCCGGACATCATCATCGGTGTTCCCGGCTACCAGGATCCGGCCGATCTGACCCTGCCGCGGGTGCTCGCCATGCCGTTCGGCGAGGAGCGCGTGGGATGGGATCATCCGGAGGGCACGAGCTCCGTCAGGCCACCCGCCGAGCTGGGGCCACCGGGTCTGCTTCAGGCATAGGGCCCCACCCGGTGTCCCTCAGCCCTCCTTCGCCACCGCCCGCCGCACCACGACGGTGATGTTGTCGCTCCCACCCCCCTCCAGCGCGTCCTGCACCAGGTCCTCGCACACCTGCCGGGCCGACGTCATCGTCAAGAGGCGCTCCCGGATCCGATCGTCCGGCACGTGCCGGGTGAGCCCGTCGCTGCACAGCAGCACGACGGTGTCCCAGTCCAGGCCGAACCCGGTGACCACCGGCGCGGTCTGCCGCCCGCCGATCGAGCTCGACAGCGTGTGCTCGAACCGGGTGCCGGTCGCGTCGGCCCGGGTCAGGACGCCGAGGTCGATCAGCTCCTGGGCCATGGTCTGATCGCGGCTGATCTGGGTCAGCTCCTTGCCCCGGAGCAGGTAGCAGCGGCTGTCGCCCACCTGGAGCAGGTAGGCCCGCGGCCAGTGGCCGAGGTAGAGCGTGAGCGTCGTCGCCATGCCGCGGTAGCTGGGGTCGTCCTCGCCGCGCCGCACCAGGTCCGCATGGATCTGGGCCGCCCCCTCCTGGAGCGCCTGGAAGAACTCCTGGTCGTCGTCGGAGCCGACGGCATAATAGGAGCGCATGCACTGGGAGACGTACCGGCTCACCCCCTCCAGCGCGATCCGGCTCGCCTCCGCGCCCTTCGCGCCGCCCCCCACCCCGTCGGCCACCATCATCAGCAGGGCGACCCGTTCGCTCCCACCCATCAGGTGGTCGGGCTCGGCCAGGCTGGTCAGCTGAACCACCATCTGCCGCCGCAGCGCGCAGACGAGGAAGTTGTCCTGGTTGTCGGTCCGGACCTTGCCCGGGTGGGTCACTCCGTGGATGTCGATCTCGTCGTCCCGGGGCTTTCGGTCGGGTGCGGCGATGGTGGCGGTCAACTGCTGGGGAGTCATCGGGGCCTCCTGTCGGGGAGGGGCCGGAGGGTCGACGTTATCGTCGCGTGCGCACCTTCAGCTCCTGAAGCCAGTTCTCTGTCAGGATCAGCTCGCTCACCTGTGACGGCGCGCCCTCGCGAACCATGAGGAAGCGGCGGTCGTCGGGACTCACATTGTACGACTGCATGAAGCCGAGGTCCAGGTACGGCGTCACGGAAAAAAGCACCTTCTGTTCTCCCACCGAGAAGCTCGCGCCGGCCCGCACCGCGGCGGCCACCAGCTCATTGCGGCCGTTCCGGTAGTAGAGCTCCCGGCCGCTGTTGGCCCAGACCGGCTCGCCGCCGCCGGTGGTGGACACCTGCCAGCGGGCTGAGGCCACCTCCGGGAAGGGGCGGACATACACCTCGGAGGCACCCGACTCGTCCGAGACGTAGGCCAGCCAGCGCCCGTCGGGGGAGAGCGCCGGCTCCCCTTCGCTGGCGTTGGTCGTGACCAGGGGGGTCAGCGTGGAGTCACCCACCCGCACCGCATGGATGTCTCCATTGCCGGGCTCGTTCCCGCCGCGCCGGAGCACCAGCCACCGTCCGTCCCGCGATTCCAGAATCTGGCCGAAGTTGAACGACGAGGACAGGAGCGACCGCACGGGACCGGTGCCGTCCGCTCGCCGGATGAAGGGCTGTCCGGTGGCGACCCCGCCCTGGTCGGCGAGGTAGATGATCGACCGGCCGTCGGCCGACCAGGTGGGTCGCACATGGGACGTATCCCCGAAGGTGATTCGGGAAAACGGACCGGACGGAAGCTGCTTGACCCAGATGTCTTCCTTGCCGTCGCGCACCAGGCCAACCGCCAGCGCCTTCGCGTCGGGGGACAGGGCGATGGAATTGATCGTCCCCTGCGGCTCCCAATTCTGATCCACCGGGGTGGCGATCCCATCGCGGCTCACCCACACGGCGCGCCGCGAGGCGACCGCACCGCCCGTGGTGTAAGCCATGGTTCCCGTGGGCGAGAGCGTCAGATCGACCCCGAAACCGCCGTTTCCGACCGCAATGCCCTCCACCAAGGCGATGGGCGGACCGGTCAGGGCGAGCTTTCCGGCGTCGAACGGGATGGCGAGTAGCTTACCGTCGGCGGTGACGACAAGGAGGTGCCCCGAGGCGGCGTAGCGCGCGTAGACGCCCCGGGTGAGCACCCGGGCGTCGCCGTCGGGGAGCTTCATCCCCATGACGTCGAAGTCCTCGGGCGCCTGCCCGCTGCGGCGGACCCGGAAGATCAGCCCGCTCGCGCCGGGCAGCACGGAGGGCCACTCCGCGCCGATCTCCTTCCGCTCCACCGACATCTTGTACACCGGCTCCACGGGACCGCCGGTCGCTCGGGCCCGGCCGATGCCGGAATCGACCTCGAAATACACGTAGCCGTCGGCGCCCCAGTCTCCGCCGGTCGTGTTGGCGCTGTCCGTCAGCGTGAGCGGCGGCCCGCCCTCGAGCGACACCAGGCGCACGGTTCGTCCCCGGGTGATGAACCCGATCTGGCGCCCGTCGGGCGAAAAGAACGGGCTGGCGCCGCCCTCGGTGCCCGAGATCGGACTGGCGTCGAGCTGATCGAAGCGCCGGAGCCAGAGCCGTGGCCCGCCCTCGCCCGGCCCGACGTAAACCAGCCGCCTCCCGTCCGGTGAAATCGCCAGGCGCCCGCCCGACTGGCCGATTTGTTGTAACGCCCGGGAAGCCGGCAGGAAGAGGCTGAACCGGCTCACCGGCGAATCCGGCATCGGCCGCAGCCAGCCCCACAGCGCGGCGATGGTGGCCACGACCGCGACGCCGGTGGCGGCGAGGGTGGACATCTGCCGTCGCGGCGCGGCACGGGGCGCTGCGACGACGGCCGTCGGCACCGTCGCGGCCGCGGTCGGGCTCCGGTCGGCGATGGCGGCCGCGAACTCCGCCGCCGTGGCGAACCGGTCGGCCGGGAGCTTCTCCAGCGCGGTCATCACCGCCGCCTCGACCTGCGGCGGGATGGTGTGGCGCTGGGGCAGCAGCGGCCGGGGCGTCTCGGTCACCACCCGGGCCACGATCGCCTGGGCGGTGGAGCCACTGAACGGCGGGTCGCCGGTGAGCATCTCGTAGAGCACCGCGCCCAGGGCGTACACGTCCGAGCGAGCGGTGATTTCCCGCTCCCCCATTGCCTGTTCCGGGCTCATGTACTGCGGGGTACCCAGCGACATCCCGGTCTCGGTCATCCGGGCCCCGCTCGCCTTGCTCGCCGCCAGCGCGATCCCGAAGTCGGCCACCAGCGCCCGGCCGTCGTGCAGCAGGATGTTCTCCGGCTTGATGTCCCGGTGGACCACCTGGTGCCGGTGGGCGTAGTCCAGCGCGGAGGCCACCTCGCCGGCGATCCCCAGTGCGTCGGCCACCGGGAGCTGCTTCTCCCGGTTGAGGCGGGCGCGGAGGGTCTCGCCGGCCACGAACGGCATCACATAGTAGAGGAAGGAATCGGCCGCGCCCGAGTCGAACAGCGGAAGGATATGCGGGTGCTGGAGATTGGCTGTGAGCTTGATCTCGGCCAGGAAGCGCTCGGCCCCGATGACGGCGGCCAGCTCGGGTCGGAGGACCTTGACCGCGACCCGCCGGTCGTGCCGGAGATCGTGGGCCAGGTAGACGGAGGCCATTCCGCCGGCTCCGATCTCTCCCTCGAGCCGGTAGCGGTCGGCGAGCGCGGTCTGGAGCCGTTCCAGGAGTTCGGGCATGGTTTCGGGGTAAAGGGAATGTCCCCTGGGGACGTCCCAAGATGGTACCGATTACCCCTGCTGGCTAGCGGGACTCGAGGAGGGCACCAGGGAAAGGCGTGCTATCTCAGCTGATACGCCAGCTTCACGAAGAACCCGTCGTTCCTCCGCCGGAGCCGGGACCAGTTGAATTCGCCGTCGGTCTCGAGCGAGCTGCCGTACCCCAGAAAGGCGACGGTCCCCGGGCTGGGCTCGAACGAGGCGAGGAGGTCGAGCCGGAGGCCGTTGAAGCCGGTGCCCGGGCTCGGCTGCCCGGCAACGAGCAGGGGGACCCCACTGGCGGGGTGGCGCAGCGCGGCGGTTCGCTCCGAGCGATACTCGCCGATGGCCCGGAAGAACAGCTCGCGTTTCGGCTGGTATTCGAGCTTGAGGCGAGGAATGGTGGCCCGGGCGAACTCGCTGTCATCCAGGCGGTACAGCCGAAACACGTTGCCACTGAGCGCCGCCCGGACGGTCGCTGCCGGACGCAGATTCAGCACCCCCGTCAGCTGCCACCCGCGGCCCGTGGTGCCCTCCTCGAAGATCGCCGCCCGTCCCCTGCGGTACGAGACGCTGGCGCCGAGCTGCCGCCAGGTCGGCGTGGTCACTCCAGGCTGCCACACGAAGCCCGAAAAGCCGTCCGCCGGGCGATAGGCCGGACCGTCCGCGCTTCCGATGGTGTAGCCGGCGTAGGAACTGTCCTGAAAATTCACGAAGCCGCGCTCCAGGTGCGCGTTCAGCTGCCACCCTCCGCGAAACTTGAAGGAGGCGTTGAACTGCTCGCTCCCCTCCAGGCCCCCGGTGAGGCCGAACTTGTCGTAGAGCCAGGTGCGCTCCGGACCGCCGGAGATGGTGAGGTTCTCCAGCAGCGCGCCGCGCGCGCCGTAGAGCGTGAAGCGATTGAAGGCATGCCCGTTCACCACGTCGCTCCGGAGCCGGTTCACGAACCCGGCCTGATCGTCGAAGCCGGCACCCAGCCCCTTGAGCAGATAGTTGAAGCCCCACGACCGGCCGGTGCGGTCGTATTCCGCCTGCCAGATGGGGGCCGTGCGGCTTCCCGCCGCATCCTTGGTGAAGGAGGCGCCATACTGGAGCTGCGCGAAGTAGAGGCCCCAGACGTAGCGGAAATCGCCCGCCAGGACCCGGTTGTGGGCGTCGGTTCGGTCTCGGTTGACGAAGGTGACCCCGGCGATCGAGCTGCGGCCGAAGTCGCGGCGCAGGCGGGTGATGTTGAACCAGGCATCGCCGTCCCCGGTCTCGTCCACCGCCGTCAGGTGCGCCACGCCCAGCTGCCCCAGCTTGCCGGTGAACTTGGCGCCGGCCTTGGGATTCACGATGCGCCGGGTGTACACCAGCGTCTGGGGAGACCCGAACAGCTCGATGCCCTCGAGGAAGAACGGTCGCTTCTCGGGAAAGAACAGGGCGAACCGCTCGTTCACGGTGACCTGGCCCTCGTCGCTCTCCACCTGGCTGAAATCCGGGTTGACGGTGGCGTCGAGCGCGTAGCTGGTGAAGCCGAGATGGAGGTTGAGTCCGGCATCGGGATCCACGTCCTCGCGGGCGAACCTGCCGCTGGCGGGATCGCGGCGGCCGTCCGCGGTGGCGGCGACGAACGGCTGGGCCTCGACCGTCACCCCGCGCTTCAGGTCGTACAGTCCTCCGATCGCACCCTCCTGGCCCAGGAAGCTGGCGTTGGCACGCCGGACGTCGGTCCAGGTGTCGGTGTAGCCGGTGCGCTGCACCACCCGGGTAACGTTGAATCCCCAGGTCTGGGGTCCGTTTCCGGGGTACCGCAGGCTCGTGAACGGGATGCGGATCTCGATCTCGTAGCCGCGATCGGTGATCCGCCCCTTCGACTGCCAGATGAAATCGGGGTTCAGGTCGGTGCTGCCCGGATCGAGGTCGGTCACCTGCCCGGCACCCTCGCTCCGGACCCCGTCGCTCTGGGAGCCGAGCGGGTTCACCCCGAAGGAGAAGGCACGGCGGCGGTCATGAAACGTGTCGAGGTCGATCACGACGTGGTCGTCGTTGCCGATATTGTCGCGGTCGGCGACGGTGGCTCGGATGGCGCCGGGGCGGCGGTCCCGGGCGACGATCCCGAAGTGGATCGCGTCCGGCGCGTACCAGACCAGGACCTCGGTCTCCTCCTCGGCGGGACGTCCGTCCACCGGCTGGTATTGCCAGAAGCCGGTCAGCCGGGTGGCCTGGGCCCATGCCGGCTCGTCGAGCATTCCGTCGATTTCAACCGAGGCCTCGAGCCGGGGAATGTCCGCGGTTGGCGCGCCCTTTCCCTCGAACGCGGCGCCCTGGAGGAGCAGGAAGATGATGAGCATGATTGATGGCGACAATAGTCTCCCACAAACTTACGGGTAGGCGGAGGAGACGGTTTCCGGTAACACGCTTCGCAGTTATATCCAGACATGAACGCGCTAGTGCTCAGCGGCGGCAACATCAAGGGCGCCTACCAGGCGGGGACGGTCTCGACCCTGCTCCAGGCGGGGTACGTCCCCGAGATCGCCACCGGCATCTCGGTCGGGGCGCTGAACGCCGGCTATCTGGCCGGCCTGGCGCCGGCGGGCTCGATCCCCGACTGGCCGGTCATCGGGCGAAGGCTCGAGACGTTCTGGCGCGAGCACGTGACCAGTCCCGCGAGCTTCGTCAGGAAGCGCGGCATCGCCAGCGTCCTGTGGAACCTGCTCCGCAAGCGCTGGAAGGGCCTGGTGGACACCGACCCGCTGGTGGACGTGGTCCGGCGGGAGCTGGCCGCGGCGGATCCGCGCAAGACCTCGATCCGCCTTCGGGTCGGCGCCGTGAACATCCTGTCCGGCGATCTGGTCTACAAGGACAGCAGCGAGCCCAGGCTCATCGACTACATCATCGCCAGCACCGCCGAGCCGGTCTCCATGCCGCTCCAGTTGATCGGCGATCAGCCGTACTACGACGGCGGCCTGCGCGACATCGCGCCGCTGAAACAGGCGATCGAGCTGGGCGCGACCCGCGTGGTCTGCGCGCTGACCCAGACGGTGGGCGTGACGCCGGTAGAACCAGACTTCAACCGGGGCGACGTCTTCGATCTGGTCTCCCGGGTCGTGGCCGTCGCCAGCAACGAGATCCTACGCAACGATATCGACACGTTTCTGGAGATCAACCGCCAGCTGATGCTCGATGACAGCCAGCCGATGCTCACCCACAAGCGCTACATCCCGATTCTGGTGATCCGGCCGGTCATGCCGATCCCGTTCGACGTCGAGCATTTCACGTCCGCCGACATCGGGCGGATGATCGACCTGGGCCGGGCGGACACCATTCTGGAGGTGAGGGTGGCGCAGGCCGATCCCGGCCACGCGGGCCACGCCATCGCGCGCGAGCTGAGGCTGTAACCCTCCGGCGTCGATCCCCCGCGACACGCCGTGGCACACCCCGTCCCTCCCTGGCACGGGTGATCCCTCCGCCGGCGCCCAACGGCTGTTGCTCCCCTAGGTTTGGGTCATGCGCCCGATGCTCCTGCTGTTGCCGATGCTGGCCCCCGTGCCACTCGCGTCTCAGGTTCGGCCGGCGGCATATCCGCCTCTGGCCGTCGTGGACGTCTCGGTCATCGCGCTCGCCGGCGCTCCCGCGCTGGAGCATCGCACCGTGCTGGTGCGCGATGGCCTGGTGCTGGCGATCGGCCCCGCCGCCTCGACGACCGTACCGCCCGATGCGGTGCGCCTGGACGGGCGCGGCCGCTACCTCGTCCCCGGTCTCGCGGACATGCACGTCCATCTGTTCAACAGCCGGGATCTGCTGCTGTACGTCGCGAACGGTGTCACCACCGTTCGCAATCTCGGCGGCTACGGAGCCGCCGACTCGATCTTGCGGTTGCGCGAGGAGGTCCGCTCGGGCGCCCGGCTCGGGCCCACCATCTTCACCAGCGGGAACTGGCTCGACGGCGACCCTCCCTTCCGCCCGATCAATACGATCGTACGGACCCCGGCCGAGGCCCGGCGGCTGGTGCAGGAGCAGCGCGAGGCGGGGGCCGCGCAGGGACATCCCCAACGCATTGCGAACGCCCCGCGGGCGTCCTAACGTTCAAGCGACCCGTGTCCGGAGCCGAGCGTGAAGGGCCGTATCTCCAAGACGCTGGAAGCCATCCTGCTCGACCCCAGCGCGCGCCGCCAGCTTCGCGAGCACCTCATCCACGGCCGCGACGGCTGGGTCTCGATGAACGGCAAGACCTACCGGGTACACATCGACGTGACGCCCAGGGCGAAGCACTCCTTCGGCAGGAGAGTCGCGGAAGCGGGATGAATTTCGCCTTTCCGGCCCTCCTCGTACTTCTGTTGGTCCTTCCAGGAATCATTCTCCGCTACAGCTATGCCCGCGGCCCGTGGGGTTGGGCCAGCCCCACCTCGCTGCGCCGCGCCTCCGAGGAGCTGGCCTACGGCGTGGCCTTCGCCCTGGCGCTGCACATGGTCTGGCTCGCGCTGGTCCGGCGACTGGGGTTCGAGCCCGATGCGGATGCGATGTTCCTCCTGCTGGTCGGCAACTTCGGAGCAGGGAGCGAGCACCTCGACCGGGTGCGCTCCTCGGTGGCGGGACACTATTCCGGCGTCGCGGGCTATCTGGTGTCGCTCTACGCCGCGGCCGCCGTGGTTGGGAACCTCGGACACCGGGCCGTCCGGCGGCTCAAGCTCGACCATCTCACCAAGACGTTCCGGTTCGACAACTACTGGTACTACATGCTCACCGGCGAGGTGCTCGATTTCCGGGAGAACGCGGGGGAAGGGAAGGCGGTGGACGGCGTCTACTTCTCGGCGGTGGTAGACCACGCGTCCGGCAGCTACCTCTACCGGGGAATCGTCAACGACTTCACCTTCGACCGCGACGGCGCGCTCGATACCGTCGTCCTGACCGACGCCCACCGCCGGAAGCTGGAGGACGACCGGCACCAGGCCAACGAGCCCGCCACCCAGCTGGGGCCGTCGGAGTCCGACAAGCGCTACTACGAGATCAGGGGCGATTTCCTCGTCCTGCGCTCCGCGGAGATCCGTACGCTCAACCTGGACTATTTCGCGGTCACGCTGGTGGAAAGCACCCCGGCAGGCGGCGTAGTCCGGATCCCTGGCGCCGAAGGTGGGTGATCGAGCCCCACCATGCTATGCTGAGAGGGGCGGTCACGGACCGACCGGCCCCGTTTCTTCTTTCATATAGAGGTGCCTCATGCAAGAGCTCATCAACCAGGTCGCCCAACGCGCCGGTCTCGCGCCCGACAAGGCCCAGACCGCGGTGGAGACCGTGCTCGAATTCGCCAAGTCCAGGTTGCCCGCCCCGATCGCCACCCAACTCGAGAGCGCGCTGGCCGGAGGTGGTGCGGGAGATCTCGCCGGGGCGGCCAAGGGACTGGGAGGATCGTTCGGAGCGAAGCGGTAGACCGATAGAGCGCCGAGCCGGCCCTCGCGGGCCAGCTCCGGCGTCCTTCCCCCGAGGGGCATGTGCATCCCTACACCTTCCTGCTGGACACCTACTCGACCGAGCGCCTCAAGACGCTCAGCGTCTGGTCCCACTTCACCGACCAGGACCTGGGCTTCCGACCGGAGCCCCGCGCGCGGACGCCGCTGGAGCAGATGATGCACCAGTGCGTCTCGGAGGACGCGTGGATGAAGGGGATGCTGGGACTGGACGTCGGCCTCCCGCCGCTGCCCGCTCGCGAGAACCGCGCCGGCTTCCTGGAGCACTACGCCGAAGCATCGGCCCGGCGCCTCGAGCGGCTGGGTGCCGAGCCGGCGGAGTGGTTCGCCGGAGCGACCGCGTTCTTCGACGTGACCCGCCCCCGGGCCTGGGTACTGACGAGGCGAATCGCCCACTCGGCCCATCACCGGGGCCAGCTCACCGCCTACCTTCGGATGCTGGGCCGGGCGCTCTATTCCACCTATGGGCCCACCGCCGACACCGGAGGGCTCTTTCAACAGGGAGCGCCGGTGATCTACCGCTACCAGTCGATGGCGGACCTGCTGGCGGCGGCGCGGGGTGGCGATGGCGAGTTGCCCCCTCTGCCCGGTCCGGGCGCCTCGCCTCCCACCGAAAGGCCGGGCCGAGATTGAGGCCCCGCCTCGGCCGGGTCGCGACGGTCATGGTGATGTTGCTGGCCCAGGCCGCGAGCTCGGCCGCGCAGCGGCGGCCCCCCTCGCAACGGCCACCCGCCATTCCGCCGGAGCAGGTGGCGCAGGCCGTCGTCCAGGCGGACTCGACCGGCGACTGGCCCGCCCTGCTGCGGCTCGCCCACCCCGACGCCCTGGTCCGGTTCCGCGGCCTCCAGACCTTTCAGCTCCGAATGCTGGGCAGCGCGGAGTGGTCGTCGCCGGACTCGTTGGCTCCGGACTCGCTCGGCGCCGACTCCGCCCTGCAGTCGCGCTGGCAGCGGTCCCGTTCTCGCCAGCTGCGGTTCATGCTCGATTCCGTCTTCAAGGTTCCCGACCTGGATTCGCTGGGCCGCACTTCGCCCGACACCGTGTTCGCCCGCTGGTTCCGCGGAACCCGGCCGGTGAGCACCGGGGATTCGGGAGCCGCGTCGGCGGGCCGGCCGCCGTCATACCGGGTGATCGGCGCGGTTCGGGCGAGCGACACCGTGGCCTACGTCGTCGTCGAGCGCGACGTGGTGCAGCCACTCGGTCCGATGCCCGAGATGTTCCGGGATTTTCCGCGCGAGACCCACCAGACCGAGGTGATGGTAATGCGCCGGCGGGGGCGGGAGTGGAAGAGCATGCTGGACGGCGTGGGCGCGCCCTATGGATACGATGCCGACCTGGGACCGGTGGAATGATCACCGACCCCTCTCGCCGCCGGCGCATCGAGATCCTGTTCGACCAATGCGCCGACCTCCCGCCCGGTCAGCGGGGGAGCTTTCTTGAGCTCGCGGCCGCGGGTGACGCCGCGCTGAAACACGACGTCGAGGAGCTGCTGGCGAGCGCGGAACGGGCGGAGTCGAGCGGCCGGCTGGAGCGGATCGTCGCCGCGGCGTTCGACCTTCCCGGCGCCTCGGCCGGGAAGCCCCGGCCCGGCGACCGGTACGAGATGCTCGAGCGACTCGGTATCGGCGGGATGGGCACGGTGTACAAGGTGAACGACCGCGAGTCCGGCCAGGTGGTCGCCCTCAAGTTCCTCTCCGACAGACTGGCCGATGACCCGGTGCTCAAGCGGCGGTTCTACCGCGAAGCCCAGGCCGCCGCCGCGCTGGACCATGGCAACATCGGCGCGATTCACGGCGTGGAAGAGACCGAGGAGGGACACCTCTTCATCGTGATGCCCTACTACGGCGGGGGGACGCTCCAGCAGCTGATCGCCCGGGGACCCCTGCCGGTCGCCCACGCCATCGGGTGCGCGGCCCAGGTGGCGGCGGGCCTGGCCCATGCCCACGCGGCCGGAGTCATCCACCGTGATATCAAGCCGGCCAACCTGATGTTCGCCGCCGACGGCAGCCTCAAGATCGTGGACTTCGGCATCGCCAAAACGGCCGGTGAGACGCTCACCCGCAAGGGCCTGGTGCTCGGCACCCTCGCCTACATGAGCCCGGAGCAGGCCGAGGGTGGCGCCCTAGATCACCGGACCGATCTCTGGGCGCTGGGGGTGGTGCTCCACGAGATGCTCACCGGCCGGCTGCCGTTCTCCGCGGGTTCGATCGACCAGCTGTTCAGGGCGGTGTGCCACGACGAGGCGCCGAAGATCCGATCGCTCCGGCGGGAGGTGCCGCTGGAGGTGGAGACCGTCGTGAGCCGCCTGCTGGAGAAGGAGCCCGATCGCCGTTACCCCGACGCCGCTTCGGTGGCTGCCGTCCTCCGGGCCTGACCCGGCCGGGCGAGCTCGGAGGTTCGGCTGCGACCCCCGGTCCGTTAGACTATACGACCTCCCCATCATCGAGTTCTGACTTGACCATCGCGGACAGCGTGGGCGCCGGGCGCCGCGGCGATCGGCTGATCGCCGCGCTGTCCTGGCTGTTCTTTCTTTCCGGCGCCGCGGGTCTGATCTACGAGGCGATCTGGGCGCGCTACCTGGGCCTCTTCGCCGGCCACGACGCCTACGGGCAGATCGCCGTCCTGATCATCTTCCTGGGTGGTATGTCGCTGGGCGCGGCCGCGGTCAGTCGATTCACCACCCGGATCGGGTCACCGCTGGTCGGCTACGCCCTGGTGGAGTTGCTGGTGGGCGGCCTGGGTCTCGCGTTTCATGGCCTGTATCTGAGCATCACCGAGCACGCTTACCTCGTCCTCTACCCGGCCCTGGCCGGAACCTGGAAGCTGGCCGCCGTCAAATGGGGCATCACCGGCGGCTTGATCCTGCCGCAGTCGGTGCTGCTGGGCGCGACCTTTCCGCTCATGACCGCCGGCGCCATCCGGCTGTCACGACTCCCCTCGGGCCGGATTCTCGGCCAGTTCTACTTCACCAACAGCCTGGGCGCGGCGGTCGGGGTGCTCGTGGCGGGCTTCTATCTGGTCGGCCGGGTGGGGCTGCCGGGGACCCTTCGCGTCGCCGCCGTGCTGAACCTGCTGGTGGGCCTCACCACGCTCGCGGTGGTGGCCTTCACCCGGCGGCGACAGCTCGCGGCGGAGCCCGAGATGCTCCCACCGGCTGCCTTGGCCGTCGGTGATCCGCCGCAGCCCGGCGTCGGCCGGCGATGGCTCCTGCCGACCGTGACGTTCGGGACCGCCGTCGCCTCCTTCATCTACGAGGTCGACTGGATCCGCATGCTCTCGCTGGTGCTGGGGAGCGCGACGCATTCCTTCGAGTTGATGCTGTCGGCGTTCATCCTCGGCCTCGCGCTGGGCTCGCTCTGGATCAGATCCCGGGCGGACCGGATCACCGACCCGCTCCGGGCGTTGGGGATCATCCAGTGGCTCATGGGCCTGTCGGCCCTCGCCACCCTGCCGATCTACATCGAGTCCTTCTCCTGGACCGCGCAGCTCCTCCAGACCTTCGCGCGAACCGAGGCGGGCTACGCGGGGTTCACGGTCTCCCGGTATTTCATCTGCCTGGCGGTGATGTTCCCGGCCACCTTCCTGGCCGGCATGACGCTTCCCCTCATCACCCGCACCCTGATGGCCGGGGCCGACGGGGAGCGCGCGGTCGGCAGAGTGTACGCGATCAACACGCTCGGCTCCATCACCGGCGTGGTCCTGGGCGGGCTGGTGTTGCTCCCCTGGATCGGCCTCAAGGCGATGTTGGTGGTGGGGGCGACCATCGACATGGCCCTCGGGGTGATGCTGCTCTTCTCCGGCCGCGCGCCGGGGCGGCGACTCGCATACGCGCTCGCGACGGCCACGGTGCTGGTCGTGCTGGTGGGGTCGCAGCTCATCCCGCTGCACAAGGGCGTGCTGGTGAGCGGCGTCTTCCGCCGCGGCCGGTCGCCGGTCCCCGACAACACGGTGGTGTTCTACCGCGATGGCCGCACGGCCACGGTATCGGCGGTGCAGACACCCGGCGCGGCGATGACCTATCTCGCGACCAACGGAAAATCGGACGCTTCGCTCACGAGGGACTGGTTCGTCCCCTGCTACGCGGACTCGACCCGGGTTCCGTTGCGCGGCGACGCCGCGACCCAGGCGCTCGCGGGGCTGATCGCCCTCGCGCACATGCCGGGCGCCCGGACCGGAGCGGTGATCGGCCACGGATCGGGGATGACGTCGCACGACTTGCTGGCGAGCGCCCGGCTCGGCCGGCTAACCACGATCGAGATCGAGCCCGAGATGATCGCGGGCTCCCGAGTGTTCTATCCCTACAACCGACGGGTGTTCGACGACCCCCGCTCCGAGGTGATCATCGACGACGCCAAGTCCTACTTCGCATCCCAGCAGCAAACCTACGATCTGATCGTCTCCGAACCCTCCAACCCGTGGGTCAGCGGCGTGTCCGGGCTCTTCACCACCGAGTTCTACACCCGCGTCCGGCGCCATCTGTCCGACGATGGCGTGTTCGTCCAGTGGCTCCACCTGTACGAACTGGACGATGAGCTGGCCCTCCGGGTGCTCGCGGCGATTCATCGGAACTTCCCGTCGTACGAGATCTTCCTCACCACCCACACCGACCTGCTGATCGTCGCCGGCAACGGTCCCCGTCTCCGGGAGCCCGACTGGTCGGTGTTCGAACTGCCTGGCGTCCGGGAAAGCCTTTGCCGCTTCGTGCCGATGACCCCGGCGGCGCTCGAGGCAACGCGGCTCGCGGGACGGGGGCTGCTGGCGCCCCTGCTGGACCGCCTGGTGCCGCCCAACTCCGACTTCCATCCGGCCCTCGACGTCGGCGCCGAGAAGCGGCGGTTCCTCGACCACAACGCCGTGGGGTTGCAGAGCCTCTCAGCCGATCGGTTCGCGATCGCTGGATTGCTCGAGGGTCGGCGTTTGGGGCTTCCGGACGATCCCCGCCTGCCGCTGCTCTCCGTCCCGCGCCTCGAGGCCAACTCGGTGGGCGCCCAGGTACGGGCCGACCGGGCGGGTGTCGCGATGGACGCACTCCCAGGCGGCCGAGGCCGGTCCGGCGATCTTCCAATGGAGGCTGTGGCGGGAGTCGTTGCGGGCACCGACGCCCCCAAACAGCTGGCGCGCCTGGCTCGGCATGTTCGAGGAGATCGAGCGGATCCTGAGCGGCGGGGCGCAAGGGGTGGCGGACGAGGAGTTCTATCGGGCGGCCCGCCAGTATCTCGCGCGGCATCATGCGCCCCCTCCGGTCCACGATGCCGTCGCCTTCTATCACGGACTCGCCGCCTGGGACTTCCCGGAAACGGCCGCGGCCGCCGATCGCCTCCTGCCCGAGTTCAGGCAGGGGAGGTTCTGGATTGCCCCGGACGAGCTCCGCGACGGGGCCGTGATCGCCAACCTGAAGCTGAACGATGTGCGGCGCGCGCGCCGGCTGTTTGGGCTGCTCGCGCGGATCAGCGAGCGGCCGGCCAACGATCTGCGGTCCGGGCTGATCGAGGTGCACCTCCGGCGGGCCGAGACCGGGGCCGACTGACTCCAAACGCAACCTTTCACCGGCTGGTTCCGTCCAAATCGAGTCGCCCGTCTTCCGGTCCACGCCCAGCGAGCGCTCCCATGGACACCCTGCTCCACGACCTCCGTTACAGCCTGCGGCGCCTGGCCAAGAGTCCGGCCTTTACCGCCATCGTCGTTCTAACCCTGGCCCTCGGCATCGGGGCCAACACCGCCATCTTCAGCGCCGTCAACGCCGTGCTGCTCCGGCCGCTGCCGTATTACGAGCCGCAGCGGCTGGTGACGATCGAGCATCTCTACCCCTCGATCGACCTGGAGGCGCCGGTGTCGGTGCCCGGGTTCCTGGACTACGAGAAGCTGGGCCGGTCGTTCGAATCCATGGCGGTCCAGACCACCTGGCAGGCCAACCTCACCGGCGTCGGCGAGCCGGTGCGGATGCAGGGCCAGCGCGTGACCGGAAAGTTCTTCGCGACCTACCGAGTGCCGGCGATGCTGGGCCGGACCCTCCAGCCGGGCGAGGATGCGGCCGGCCACGACCGGGTGGCCGTGGTCAGTTACGACGCGTGGCAGCGGATCTTCGGGGCGGACCCGGCCATCGTGGGACGCAGCCTGGCGCTCAACGGCGAGAGCTACGAGGTCGTGGGGGTCATGCCGAGCGGGTTCCGCGACTTCTTCAACCGGAACGCGGAGATCTGGGCGCCCATGGTCTTCCAGTCGGACCAGATGACGGATGAGAATCGCACCCACGAGTTCCTCAACCTCACCGCGCGGATGAAGCCGGGCGTCTCGATCGAGCAGGCCCAGGGCGAGATGCGGACCATCGCCGAGCAGCTCAAGCGCGACCACCCCGACAACTACCCGCCGAACTGGAGCCTCCTGGTGACCGGGCTGAGCCTCCAGGCCACGGGCGACATCCGCCCGGCACTCCTGGTGCTGCTGGGCGCGGTAGGGTTCGTGCTGCTCATCGCCTGTGCCAACGTGGCCAACCTGCTGCTGGCCCGCGCCGCGGGCCGATCCAAGGAGATCGCCGTCCGCACCGCGCTGGGTGCCACCCGCGAGCGGCTGCTCCGGCAGCTGCTCACCGAGAGCATCATCGTCTCCCTGGCCGGCGGCGCGGTCGGCCTGCTGCTGGCCTACGTCGGGGTGCGAACCCTGGTGGCCATGGATATCGGCAGCCTGCCGCGGGCGGAGGAGATCGGGATCGACGGGACGGTGATGGTCTTCACCGTGGCCGTGTCGCTGATGGCCGGGGTGCTTTTCGGCCTGGCGCCGGCCGTCCACACCGCGACACCGAACCTGCACGGCGCGCTCAAGGAGGGCGGCCGCGGGACTACGGCCGACCGGGGGAGTCACACCCTCAGGCGCAGCCTGGTGGTTACCGAAGTGGCCCTGGCCCTTACCCTGCTCACCGGTGCCGGACTGCTGCTCAAGAGCTTTGCCCGGCTCCAGGGCGTAGACCCAGGGTTCGAGCCGTCGAATCTCCTCACCTTCAACCTGGCGCTACCCCCGACCCGGTACCCGAACGATACGGCGCAGGCCGCCTTCTTCGACCGGGCACTCCCGGCCATCGCGCGGGTGCCCGGCGTGGTGGGAGTGGGCGCCACCAGTGTGATGCCCTTCGGGGGCAGTTGGTCCACCGCCAGCTTCGACATCGAGGGCATTCAGCCGCCGAAGAACCAGCCTGGACCGTGGGGCGATATCCGCATCGTGAGCCCCGGGTTCTTCGAGGCGATGCGGATCCCGCTCCTGCGGGGCCGCTACCTCACCGACGAGGACCGCGACGGAGGCCGCCTGGTGGCCGTGATAGACCAGGAGTTCGTCCGTCGGTACTGGCCCCAGGAAGACCCGCTCGGCAAGCGCTTCACCTTCGGCCCACCCGATGGCGTGACCGACACGACGCAGAACGAATGGATCGAAGTAGTCGGCGTAGTCGGCCACACCGCCCACGAGGGACTCGACGCGGACGCGCGAATCCAGCTCTACTTGTCGTACCGGCAGGCGACCCAGCCCTTCATGGCCGTCGCGGTGCGCACCTCGGGGAGCCCGGACCGCTACATCAACCTGGCGCGCGACGCGGTCCGCTCGGTGGACCCCGACCAGCCGATCTCAGGGGTGAGCAACATGGAGGAGCTGCTCTCAAGGTCGGTGGGCCAGCGGCGGCTCTCGATGATGCTGCTGAGCCTCTTCTCCGGCATAGCGCTGGTGCTGGCGTCGATCGGGATCTACGGGGTGATGAGCTATTCCGTCACCCAGCGCTCTCGCGAGCTGGGCGTGCGGATCGCGCTCGGCGCGGACCGGGTGGACGTGCTGCGGTTGGTGCTCCGCCAGGGAATGGGGCTCGCCCTGCTGGGAATCGGAATCGGGCTGGCGGCTGCCCTGGCCCTTACCCGGCTGATCGAAAGCCAGCTCTACGGGGTGGCCGCCACCGACCCCCTCACCTTCCTGCTGGTCGCCGGCGTCCTGGCCACCACGGCCCTCCTGGCGAACCTCGTCCCCGCCGTCCGGGCGATGCGAATGGACCCCGCGGTAGTGCTGAGGGAGGAGTAGGTTGTATCTATGTTGAATCCTTGTAAGCACTTAGGACAGGGGGGTGGACGCCGGGCCCGGAGTGGCGATCTTTCGGGGGTCAAATAACCGAACCCCTGGAGGCGGCACCCGATGGCCACTCGTCTCGATAAGACGCTGAAGCGTGAGCTGGAACTCGAAGGAAAGCTGTACACCGTAACGATCTCCCCCGAAGGGGTGAAGATCGTGCCCAAGGGCGCCCGCAAGGGCCCCGAAATGACCTGGCAGACGCTTCTGAGCGGCGATGCGGAGCTTCGGCGCGATCTGAACGTCTCCGTCGACGCCTACAGCGGGTAACTGTTGCCCGGCGCCCGCGGGCTGGGCGCCCTGGTGGCAACGGGTACCGCCGGGCTCACGTCCTCCGACCGGGCGCAGGAGCGGCGTGGACTTGAGGCGCGCCCTGACGGTGGAGGGCGCGGACCGCTCCTAGGTATACCGGCCCGCCGCTCTTCGCGCGCCCGGCGGTGGCCGGTCATCTGGTTCCTCCACGGGGCGGACGAGCGAGGCACCGTCGGGCTCCTCCAGATCAGGGTGGGCCCGAGCGTGGCGATCCGCGGGCTCGCGGGGCGCCGGCCCGCCATCGTGATCCTCCCGCATTCGGGATGGCCTCCGTCGCCCCATGCAACTTCCGGAACCCCATGACGTCCTACATCCTCGGCCTGTCCGCCTTCTACCACGACAGTGCCGCCTGCCTGCTCAAGGACGGCGAGATCGTTGCCGCGGCGCAGGAGGAGCGCTTTACCCGGAAGAAGGGGGACGCCGCCTTCCCGCGCGAGGCCGTGGCGTATTGTCTCCGCAGCGGTGGTATCGAGGTCGGGGATCTGTCCCAGGTCGGCTTCTACGACAAGCCGCTCTTGAAATTCGAGCGAATCCTCGAGACCTACCTCGGCATCGCGCCTCGCGGGTTCCGCTCCTTCCTCATGGCCGGCCCGCTCTGGATCAAGGACAAGCTCTACCTCGACAAGCAGCTGAGAGCCGAGCTGGGCTACTCGGGAGACATCTTCTACGCCGAGCATCACGAGTCGCACGCGGCGAGCGCGTTCTTCCCTTCGCCGTTCGAGCAGGCCGCGATCCTCACCATGGACGGCGTGGGCGAGTGGGCCACCGCCTCGATCGGAGTCGGCGAGGGGAACGAGCTCCGCCTGCTGAGCGAGCTGCACTGGCCCGATTCGCTGGGCCTGCTGTACTCGGCGATCACCTACTACCTGGGCTTCAAGGTCAACTCCGGCGAGTACAAGGTCATGGGCCTGGCGCCCTACGGCGAGCCGAAGTTCGTGAAGCTGCTGCTCGACAACGTGGTGAACCTCCGGGAGGACGGCTCCCTCACGCTGAACCAGAAATACTTCGACTACCTCGGCGGTCTCACCATGACCAACGCGGCATTCGACCGGTTGTTCGGCGCGCCGCCCCGGGTACCGGAGACCCACCTGGTCCAGCGCGACCTCGACATCGCCCGCTCGGTGCAGGAGGTGTGTGAGGAGGTCATGCTCCGGATGGCGCGCACGGCGCACAAGCTGACCGGCATGGACCGGCTCTGCCTCGCCGGCGGGGTCGCGCTCAACTGCGTGGGCAACGGCCGCATCCTCCGCGAGGGTCCGTTCGAGCGGATCTGGATCCAGCCCGCCTCGGGCGACGCGGGCGGCGCGCTCGGCGTGGCGCAGCTCATCTGGCACCGGCAGCTCTCGGCGCCGCGCACGGTGGCCTCCCATGATTCCATGAAAGGCGCCTACCTGGGCCCGGAGTTCACGCCCGATGAGATCAGGGCCTACCTGGACTCGGTGGGCGCGGTGTACCACTGCGCCCAGCCCGACGAGCTGATCGAGCGGGCCGCGGACCTGCTGGCCGAGGGCTCCGTGGTCGGCTGGTTCTCCGGCCGCATGGAGTTCGGGCCCCGCGCGCTCGGCGCCAGGAGCATTCTGGGCGACCCGCGGAATCCGGCGATGCAGTCGCAGATGAACATCAAGATCAAGTTCCGCGAAGGATTCCGGCCTTTCGCACCGAGCGTGCTGCGGGAGAAGGTGGCCGACTGGTTCGAGCTGGACACCGACTCTCCCTACATGCTGCTGGTGGCGCCCGTTCGCCCCGACCGGCGGATCGCGACGACCGAGGAGGAGGAGGGCCGCTGGGGAATCGAGAAGCTGAAGGTGCGGCGGTCCGAGATCCCGGCCGTGACCCACGTGGACTACTCGGCCCGGGTCCAGACCGTGAGCCGGGAGGTCAACCCGGCCTATTACGACCTCATCTCGGCGTTCGAGGCGCGCACCGGGTGTCCGGTGTTGATCAACACGTCGTTCAACGTGCGGGGTGAGCCGATCGTGTGCACGCCCGAGGACGCCTATCGCTGCTTCATGCGCACCAACATCGACTATCTGGTGCTGTGGCCGTTCGTTCTCGCCAAGGGCGAGCAGCCGGCCTGGCAGGAGGAGGGAGATTGGCGCGAACAAGTCCCGCTCGACTGAGCCCGGCGGAGGGCCGCAAGTTCGCCGCCACGCTGGCGGCCGCGTTCGGCGTGCTCGCCGGGGTGGGCTGGTGGCGGGAGAGCCCGCGGGCCACTTTGGTGTTCGCCGTGGTCGCGGGCGCCTTCGCCCTCGGGGGGCTGCTGGTGCCCGGCCGGCTGGGGCCGGTCCACCGGGCGTGGATGGGCCTGGCCCACGCCATCTCCAGGGTCACCACCCCGATCTTCATGGGCATCGTATACTTTCTGGTCATCACCCCGACGGCGGCGGTACGCCGGGCGGTGGGCGGCAATCCGCTGCGCGCGCACCGCGGCGCCACCGGCTGGGTCGACCGGCATGAGGCTCCGCGCGGCGACCTCACCCGTCAGTTCTAGCTCGTCAGAGGAGGAGAGGATGGCAAAGGGCGGACTGATCCCCGAGTTGTGGGCCTACATGCGGGTGCGGAAGAAGTGGTGGCTCGCGCCCGATCCTGATCGTGCTGCTGCTGGTGGGAGCGCTGCTCGTCTTCGCGCAGGGCTCGGCGCTGGCGCCGTTCATCTACACGATCTTCTAGCAGGTACACGATCTTCCAGCAGGCCCCTGCCCCTCGCCCGAGGGGCAGGATTCTCAATCAAGCCTGGCGATCCACCCGAAGACCCGCCGATCGAGCACCGCCGGGGCTAGGTTACGACTACATCCGAAAGCGGGAGGGACCGATGACCGGCCGACCGTCGGTGGGGTTGGCGGACCTGGACGAGGTCTCGCGGCGCATCGCCACGGGGCAGTTCAGTAACCGTCCCGGCTGCACCCTGGAAGTGTCGACGTATGTCTGGAACCGAAACTCCTTCGAGGCGCAGCACGGCTTCGAGGACGCCTGCAAGGCCCACGGCATCCGGTTCGCGGTGATCGAGCGGATCGGCGGGATCGAATGGAACTGTCCCTAGACCCGTCCCACCTGGTCGGCCTCGGGGCCGAACCGGCGCTCGAGCCGGTCGAGCAGAACGGCGAGGGTCGTCCGCATGTTGGCGACCTCGTCTTCCAGCTCCTCCATCCTCGCCTCCAGCGACCGGGCACGGCCCTCCGCCGCTTTGGCCCGGGCCTGGGCGTGCTTGGCCTTCGCGCCGGCGGCCTTGACTTTCGATTTCGTGTTGCGCAGCTGGATCTGCTGGATCAGGTCCCAGACGAATGCCATAAATCCCTCCGGAGAGACGCAGTGATTCCTTCGAGAGTAGCCGGTTCAGCGAGGCCCCGCTGTGACCGGCCTCATCCCGCGCCGTGACCGACCAGGCGCTCCGCGATCATCTCGCGGCCGCGCTGGCCTGGGAGGACGCGCATGCCGGGCTGGAGCAGATCGTGGACGGCATCCCGGCCGACAAGTGGGGCGCGGAGGCCCCGGGCCTGCCCTACACCCTCTGGCAGCTCCTCGAGCACGTGCGGCTGACCCAGCACGATATCCTCGACTTCTGCCGTAACCCCCGGTACAGCCAGCCGCGCTGGCCGGACGACTACTGGCCCAAGGAGCCGGCCCCTCCAACCGCGGAGGCGGCCACCGGGAGCATCGCGGCGTTCCTGCAGGACCGGGAGGCGCTTGCCGGGCTGGCGCGGGACGAAACCGTGGACCTCTTCGCGCGCATTCCTCACGGCACCGGCCAGACCTACCTGCGGCAACTGCTCCTGGCCGCCGACCATGCCGCCTACCACATGGGACAGATGGTCGCGGTGCAGCGTGTCCTCGGGATCTGGCAGTAGCGAGCCGGCCGGACCGATGCCGCGACGCTTCGCCGCCCTCCTATTGTATCTCCTGGCACCCGACCACGCCGCAGCGCAGCGGGCCGCGACACCGGACGATTTCCTCGGCGTCACCCGATGCGAGCGGGGCGCCGCTGTCACCCAGCTCAGGCACGACGTGCGCGACTCGATGCTGGTGGCCGAGATCGAGGCCCACGAATCGGTCCATCGGAGGCAGGCGGCGGCACACGAGAGCTGCGAGGCCTTCCTGGCCTCGCTCACCAGCGCCCGCCACATCATCGACGCCGAGCTGCCGGCCTATTGCGCGCAGTGGAAGATCGCGGTGGCGCGCGGCGCGGACTCGGCGATCACCCGGCGGGAGTTCGCCTGGCGGATCGCCGCGCAATCGGGGGCCATGGAGAACCGGCTGCAGGTCACCCGGCGCTTCGAGCAGGAGTGCTGGTAGTGGCCGGCGGCGGCGATCGCAACGCGATCCGTCTGGGTGGCGCCATCGTCCTGATCATCGGCCTGGTGGCGGTGTTGTGGCTGGGCGGACGCACCACCAGCGTCGCCGGCCGTCTGCTGCCGGTCCGGGGCGCGACCACGGTGGACCAGGCCGTGATCGTCGAGCGCACCCAGGCGGTTGCCCGGCTGGTCACCAGCGAGACCGTGCTCCGCGACGTGGTGGTGTACCAGAACCGGCTGCTGGGGTCCACCAAGCGCAGCCTGGTCGTGGTCACCGGCAAGGTGCTCGCGGGATTCGATCTCGACCGCGGCATCGAGGTGAAGGTGGACCACGCCGCGAAAATGGTGCGCCTGGTACTTCCCCCGGCCGCGGTCCTGGCCGTCGAGGTGACGGAGCTCAAGACCTACGACGAGCAGAGCGGCCTGTGGAATCCGTTCCGGCCGTCCGACCGCGACGCGATCTTCCGGCAGGCCCGCGAGCAGCTCGTCCGCAGCGCCGGCGAGGTCGAACTGGCACGGCACACCGAGGAGAGCGCCCGGCGCCTGCTGGAGGCCCTGGTGAGCGCGGATGGCTACACTACCGAGGTCGTCTTCGCCGGGGGGACGGGAAGCGCGCCTCCCGATCCGGAGTGAGGCCCTCCGCTAGCCCCGGGGGGGGCGTCGAGCAGCGGCGAATCTCCGGTGCAATCCGGGCGTAGGGGGATAGAACCCCCTCCTACGGATCGCCGCCGATGACGATCGCCGGCCGAGCTCTGGCCCTGCTTCCGCTGTGCGCCGCCCTGGCCCCGGGTGTCGCGGCCCAGGCGCCCACCTTTCAACAGATTTCGGCCTACATCGGCGACGGACTCGAATCCCTCGGCCGGGGTGATACGGCGGGATACCTGGCGGGCACCGGCCGGGCCTTTACCGCGGCGCCCGGGGTGCCCCCGGTTGCCTACCACCACGCCCGGGCCCTGGCGCTCAGCGGCGCTATTGATTCGGCCGCCGGCCTGCTGGAGCGACTCGCCTCCCAGGGAGCGGTGGCGGTCTTCGACGCGGCCTCCGACAGCGCCTTTGCCGCCATCGTCGCCTCACCGGCGTGGCGCACCATCGCCGAAAAGATCGAGCAGTCCCGCAGGCCGATTTCCGCCAGCACTCCGGCATTCGAGTTGCCCGAGCGTGACCTGACGGCGGAGGGGACCGCATGGGACTCGAAGACACGCACCCTCTTCCTCAGCAGCCTGTACAAGCGGAAGATCGTCGCGGTCGGGCCGGCCGGTGCGGTGCGGGACTTCATCGTCGGTGGTCAGGACGGGATCGGGCCGGTCGTCGGACTGGAAGTGGATCCCGCTCGGCGCGGGCTCTGGGCGGCGAGCATGGTCCTGCCGGAAGCCGGCATTCCGCTGGCCGACACTAGCCTCAGCGCCCACGGACTGCTGTTTCATTACGATGTGGACACCGGCTGTCTCCGGCGGCGCTACGTGCTGCCGCCGTCCGGCGATGTACGCCACGGCTTCAACGACCTCACGGTCCTCCCCAACGGCGATGTCTACCTGACCGACAGCCAGGCGGGGGCCGTCTACATGGTGCCGGCCGGCGGAAACGGTCTGGTAGAGGTCATTCCACCCTCGACGTACACCTTTCCCAACGGTATCACCCGGTCCGACGACGGCCGCCGGCTGTTCGTGTCGCATGGCGGCGGCATCGACCGGATCGAGGTCCGGACCCGGGAGCGGACCCGGTTGGTGGTGCCCGACTCGCTCAATCTGGGCGGGATCGACGGCCTCGCCTTTTACCGCGACGGCCTGATCGCGCACCAGCCGACCTGGTTCCAGCGGGTGATCCGCCTTCGCCTCGATCGACGGCAGGAGCGGGTAGAATCGTGGGAGACGATCGAACGCCACCATCCCCGGTTCGCCCAGCCGACCACCGGCGAGGTCGCGGGAGACGTCTACTACTACATCGCCAACGCGCAGCTGCGTCGCTTCCGTGACGGGAAGATCTTCCCCTGGGACTCGCTGGATCCGGTCCTGGTGCTGAAGACGGACCTGCGCATGGCCCGTGCCTCAGCGCCTACCGAGTCGCCGAATGACCTCATATCGCCGTTCGACACGTCTCGCGCCGGGCTGGTTGGCAGCCGTGGCCATCGGGCCGGCCGTCATCGTCTGGCGCAGGCCTCCGCCCAGCAGGTGCAGCATGATTCACCGCCGGGCGCGATCGCCCGGGCCCGGGAAGTTGTGGGCGATGCGGTGCGCGGCGGCGCAGCCCCGGGCGCTGCCGTGGCCGTCGCGGCCGGGGAAGAATCGTCTGGTCCGAGGGATTCGGGGTGAGCGATCTTGCGAGTGGCGCGCCGGTGGCCCGGGGCACCCGATTCGGCGTGGGTAGCATCTCGAAGACTCTCACCCTGACCGCCGCGCTCACGCTCGCCGAAGAGGGAAGGCTCGATCTCGACGCTCCGGTCGAGCGCTACCTCCCCGAGTTCCCTCACCGCGGACGCGGGGTGACGGTCCGTCGTATCGGCGCACACCAGAGCGGAATCGTGGACTCCTTCGCCACCCTGCGCTACTACTCGACCGAGCATTTTCCAACGCTGGACAGCGCGTACCGGCTGATCTCGGCCGGGCCCATGGGATACCGGCCCGGCTCCAGGAGCGAGTACGCGACCGGCCTCTTCACCATCGTGGGGCGGGTGCTGGAGCAAGTAGGGGGAGGCTCGTACCTGGAGATCATGCGGAGCCGCGTGTTGGAGCCGGCGGGCATGGCCGCCACGATGCCGAACGATCCCCGGCGGCCGCCTCGAGACCGGACGAGCCTTCTACGCTCCCCCGCACCGACGGTGGCTTCGACCCCGCGCCCCCGGCCGACCCCAGCTTCAAGCTGCCGGGCGCCGGCTTTCTCTCTACCGCTGAGGACCTGGCCCGGTTCGGTGCGGCCCTGCTGGGACCCGACCTGCTGTCGGACACGGGCAGGCGGGAGCTGTTCGCCCCGGTCCCGCTCACCGACGGAACGCCCACTCGCTACGCGCTGGGATTCCAGTCCCTTGAAGAAAACGGCCGCCGGGTGTTGCTCCAGCCGGGCGGCGGGCCCGGCATCGCCGCCTGGCTGGCGGTCTATCCGGACGACGATCTCGTCGTCGCCATCCTCTCCAACGCCACCGGCGCACCGCTGGGCGACACCGTCCGGCGCGCCGTCGCGGACGCCTTCCTCACACCTCCCGCACCCGGGCCACCGCCCCGGCCGGTGCGGCCTCGCCCGCCGGGGACCTGACCGGCTCCTGCGCCTTCCGGCCCAGCCGGCGCTGGAGCGCGTCGAAGTAGGTGTAGATCACGGGCGTGATGTACAGCGTGATGATCTGGGAGAAGAAGAGCCCGCCCACCACCGCCACGCCGAGCGGGCGCCGCGCCTCGGCGCCGGCCCCGTGCCCCAGGGCGATCGGCAGCGTGCCCATCAGCGCCGCCATGGTGGTCATCATGATCGGCCGGAAACGGACGCTCGCGGCCTCCAGGATCGCGTCGTGCGCGCTCTTCCCCTGGCGGCGCTCCGCCTCGATCGCGAAGTCGATCATCATGATGGCGTTCTTCTTGACGATGCCGACCAGCATGATGATGCCCACGAAGGCGTAGATGCTGAGATCGAGCCCGACCACCATCAGGGCCAGCAGCGCGCCGAACCCGGCGAACGGAAGCCCCGACAGAATCGTGAGCGGATGGACGAAGCTCTCGTACAGCATGCCCAGCACCAGGTAGATCACCACGATCGCCAGGATCAGCAGGACGAGGAGCCCCGCCTGCGCCTGCTGGAAGGCCTGCGCGGTGCCCGCGAAGCTGCCGCTGACGATCGACGGTAGAACCTCGCGCGCCGCCGCCTCCACCCGCTCGACCGCGGTACCGATCGAGGTCCCGGGCTCGAGGTTGAAGGAAAGCGTGACCGAGGGAAGCTGCCCCGAGTGGTTCACCGTGAGCGGCCCGACGGACGGCGTCACCTTCGCCAGGCTGCCCAGCGGCACCGAGACGCCCTGCCGGCCGGTCAGATGGAGCAGGCTCATGGCCGACAGGTCGCGCTGGTACTCGGGCAGCAGCTCCATCACCACCCAGTACTGGTCGTTCGGGGTGTAGATGGTGCTGACCTGCCGCGCGCCGTAGGCGTTGTAGAGGGCGCTCTCGATCTGGTTCACGTCGATGCCGAGCGCCGCCGCCCGGTCGCGGGCGATCTCGACCTGGACCTGGGGGTTCTTGATCTGGAGATCGCTGCTGACGTCGGCCAGTCCGGGCACGTCCTGCAGCCGGCGCTCCAGGGCGCCCGCCCCCTGGTACAGCGCCTCCATGTCCGAGCTGGTGCAGGGTGTACTGGTACTCGCTCTTGGAGGAGCGGCCGCCGATGTTCAGGATCGGCGGGTTGGAGATGAACGCCCGCATCCCCGGTACGCCGGAGAGCTTCCGGGACAGCGACCGGGCCACCTCGTCGGCGCTCATCTCCCGCTCGCCCCGCGGCTTCAGATGGATGAACAGCCGCCCCTGGTTCACCGTGCTGAGGCGCCCGCCGCCGCCCACCGCCGACATGAAGCCCTCGACGTTGGGGTCGTCCTGTACGATGGCGGCGGCGGCGAGCTGGTGCTTCACCATCGCCTCGTAGGAGGTGCCCTCCGCCGTCTCGGTGGTTCCCCGGAGCTGCTGCTGGTCCTCGCTGGGGATGAATCCCTTGGGGACGACCCGCGCCAGCACCACGGTGCCGACCAGGATCAGCGCGCTGAACGCCAGCGCCAGCCCGCGGCGATCCATCACCCAGGCGAGTGACCGCTCGTACCAGGCGAGCGAGCCGCCCCAGGCGCGCTCGGTGGCGCGATAGAGCCGGCCGTGATGCTCCTCCTCACCCTTCGGCTTGAGCCAGCGGCTGCACAGCATCGGCGTGAGGGTGAGCGAGACGACGCCCGAGACCAGGATGGCGACCCCGATGGTGACGGCGAACGCCTGGAACAGCCGGCCGATGAGCCCGCCCAGGAAGAGCACCGGGATGAACACCGCCACCAGCGAGAGCGTCATCGAGACGACGGTGAAGGTGATCTCCCGGCTCCCGTTGATCGACGCCTCCAGCACCGATTCGCCCTTCTCGATGTGCCGGACGATGTTCTCCAGCACCACGATGGCGTCGTCCACCACGAAGCCGACCGCCAGGGTGAGCGCCATCAGCGAGAGGTTGTCGAGGCTGTAGTCCAGCAGGTACATGACGGCGAAGGTGCCGATGAGCGACATCGGGAGCGCCAGCGCCGGGATCGCTGTGGCGCGCAGGTTCCGGAGGAACAGGAAGATCACCATCACCACCAGGCAGAGCGCCAGGAAGAGGGTGAACTTCACGTCGTCCACCGACGCCCGCACCGTGATGGAGCGGTCGTTGAGCGTGGCGATCTCGACCGAGGGCGGGATCTGGGAGCGCAGGTCGCTCACCACCGCCTTCACCCGCTCCGCCACGGCGACGGTGTTGGTGCCCGGCTGCCGCTGGATGGCGAGGACCACGGCGCGCTGGCCGTTGAACCAGCTGGCCCGCTTGGTGTCCTGCACGCTGTCCACCACGTTGCCGAGATCGCCCAGGCGCACCGGGGCGCCGTCGCGGTAGGCGATGACCAGGCGCCGGAAGCCCGCCGCGTCGGTGAGCTGGCCCTGGCTCTCGACCGAATACGCCTTGTCGGTGCCCCAGAGTATGCCGGTCGGCAGGTTCACGTTGCCGTTCTCCACCGCGCGCGACACCTCGTCGATCCCGATGCTGCGGGCGGCGAGCTGCTGGGGGTCGAGCTGGATGCGCACGGCGTACTTCATCGAGCCGTACACCTGCACCTGGGCCACGCCGTCCACCGTGGCCAGGCGCTGGGCCAGGAAGGTCTCGGCGTACTCGTTGAGCTGGTGCAGCGGCAGCGTGGTGGAACGGAGCGCGTAGTAGAGAATCGGCGACGCCGAGGGGTCCACCTTGCGGAAGCTGGGCGGCAGCACGTCCCGCGGCAGCTGCCGCTGGGCCTGCGAGATGGCGGCCTGCACGTCCTGGGCGGCGGCGTCGATGTTCCGGCTGAGCGCGAACTGGAGCGAGATGGAGGTGCCGCCCTGGGTGCTGGTGGACGTCATCGTCTCGATCCCGGGGATGGTGGACAACTCCTTTTCCAGCGGGGTCGCGACCGAGGAGGCCATCGTCTCCGGGCTGGCCCCCGCCAGGCTGGCGCTCACCGAGATCGTGGGGTAGTCCACCGCGGGCAGGTCGCTCACCGGAAGCAGCCGGTAGGCGACCAGGCCGAAGATCAGGATGCCGGCCATGACCAGCGTGGTCATGACCGGCCGGCGAATGAAGAGCTCGGTGTTCATGGGGACCCTCGCGCGACCGTGTCGGCCGCCGTCTTGATCTGCACCTTGGAGCCCTGCTGCAACCGGAGCTGCCCGTCGGTCACCACCCGCTCGCCGGGGCTGAGCTCGCCGTCCACGATCGCCACCCCGCCGGCGGTCCGGCTCAGCGCCACCGGCCTGGTGGCCGCCGCGCTGTCGTCGCCCACCACGAAGACGAAACTGCCCTGCTGGCCGGTCACGACCGCCGTGGCGGGCACCACCAGCGCGTCGCGCTCGACGTACAGCCGCAGCCGCACGTTGACGAACTCACCCGGCCAGAGCGCCCCGTCGCCGTTGGGGAAGGTGCCCTTCAGCAGGATGGTGCCGGTGGTGGTATCCACCGCGTTGTCCACGAAGGTGAGCCGTCCCTCGCTCGCGCCGCCGCCGCCCACCGGCTCGGCCCTCACCACCAGCGTGTCGCCCCGGTACCGCTGGATGAGCGGCAGGTTGGCCGCCGGCACCGCGAACCGCACCAGGATGGGACGGATCTGGTTGATGGTCACCAGCGGGGCCGCGTCCGCGAGGCGGACGAGGTTGCCTTCACGTACCCGGAGACTGCCGGTGCGCCCGGAGATCGGCGCGCGGATGGTGGCGTACTGGAGGTTGAGCCGGGCCTCCTCCACCGCGGCCTCGCTGCCGGCCAGGGTCGCGGCCGCCGCGACGGAGACGGTCCGCGCCTGGTCGTACTGCTGGGCCGTCACGTACTCGCGCTCGGCCAGCTCGGAGTAGCGCTTGGCCTCCTGCTGGGCGTTCTCCGCCTGGGCCCGGTCGCGGGCCAGGAGCGCCTCGGCCTGCGCCAGCGCCGCCTGGTAGGGCCGGGGATCGATCTGAAAGAGCACCTGCCCCTTCTGGACGTCCTGTCCCTCGCGGAACGCGATCCGGACGATGGGGCCGCCGATCTGCGGCTGCACCGCCACGGTCTGCAGCGGCTCGACCGTGCCGGTGGCCGACAGCTCGAACGGCACGTCACGCCGCTCGGCGGTGCCCACGGTGACCGGAACGCGCTGCTCCGGAAGGGCGGCCTGGCCGCCGCAGGCGGCGACGAACGACAAGGACAGAAGCTGGAGCCGTGGCGTCATCGGGGAGCGCTCGTGGTGTCCTGGGTGAGCCGGAGCGGGCTGCCGCCCCGGGTGTCGAGCACCCCCGCGTCGTGCGCGAGCTGCGCCAGCGACACGCTCCAGGCCAGCCGCGCCTCGACCTGCTGTGACCGGGCGGCGGCCAGAGCCGACTGCGCCGAGAGCAGATCGAGCACGCTCCCTACACCGGCCTTGTAGCGGCCGAGCGCGACCTCGTTCGACTGCTCGGCGCTGGCGAGCAGGTCCTTCGCCGTCGCCACCCGCCGGGTCGCGGTCTGCAGCGCGTAGTAGGCGCTGAAAACCTGAAAGACGACTTCCTGCCGCAGCACCCGAGCCCGGGCTCGCGCGGCCTCGGCCGCGAACTCCGCCGCCCGGAGGTCGTACTGCCGGGAGAAGCCGCTGAACAGGGGAATGGTGAGCCCGAGCGACAGGGTGTAGCTGTCGGCGCCGTCGGGAATCGTGGTGGCGTAGGTCCGGCCGCCGGTGGCGCTGAACTCGAGCGAGGGCAGCAACCCGGCCCGCGCCTCGCCGATGCCCGCGCGCGCCGCCTCGACTTCGGCCTGGATCGCGGCGAGGTCGGGCCGGCCCTGGAGCGCGGTGGCGATGATCGCGTTCACGCTGTCGGCGAGCCCCGCCACCGGCGCCGCCGCCGCGCTGGAATCCACGTCGAACGGCAGGTTCGCGGGCAAGCCCAGCGCCAGGGCCAGCGCGCCGCGGGTGGTCTGCACGTTGCCTTCGGTGGTCTCGAGCTCCAGCCGGGCCTGGCTCGCGGCGGTTCGCGCCTGCAGCACGTCGGCGATGGTGGCGAGCCCGACCCGGCGGCGCTCCTCGGCGGCAGTGAGATTGGTCTGGGCCTCCTCCAGCGTGGTCCGCTGCGCGTCGAGCAGGTTGCGGTTCGCCAGATACCGGAAATAGGAGACCTGGATGTCGAGCACCGCGTCCTGGATCGCGGCGTTGTGCCCGAAGGAGGCGGCCAGGAGTCGTTGCCGCGCACCCGAGACGCGGCCGCTTCGCCCGCCGAAATCGAACAGCAGGTAGCTGAGCGTCACGCTGGGCGCGAGCACCGACTGCTCCACCGCGGTCCTGCCCTGGCTGGCCGCCGTCTTGAGCCGGGCGGCGTTCACCTCGGCGTCGATGGTGGGAAGCCAGGCCCCGCGCTCGGAGCCATACACCGCGGCGGCGGTCTGGGCGTTGGCCCAGGCGAGACGGGTGACCGGGTTGTTGCGCAGCCCGAGGTCCACGATCTCCGCCAGAGTGAGGCTCCGGATCCGGTCGGCCAGGTCGGGCGGAATGGCGGCGCGGGTGGAGGTGTCGGCGGCCTCGACGCGCGGCACGGCGTCGGCCGGAGGAACCCAGAGCGTCTCGGGCGCCGGCGAAGCACCGCGTACGCCCGAGACGCTCGGGGTCCCCGCGCACCCCACGACGAGAAGCACCAAGGCGACGGCCAGACGGTCGGTGAGGCGGCTGGCACGGGGGTACATCCTTGTCATGGCTGACTCGGGTGTGGTGCGGAGAGCCGGGGCTGAAGCGCAAGTTCAGTATGGATCGGGCGCTGGCCAAAACCAAGGGTGCCGCTACCGGGGGCCGGCCGCTACCCGCGGCCCGCCAGCCACGCCAGGGCCGCGACGGCGATCTGGTCGGGAACGCCGTGTCCCCCATCGAATTCGGTGTACCGGACGTCGTAGTCGTCACCGCGCAGCTCCTCGACGATGCGCCGGCTGCAGAGCTCGATCGGCAAGCACCCGGTCGTGGATCCCGTGGGACACGAACAGCACGCGGCTTGCCCCGCCGCGTGCCTTCGGTCAGAAAGCCCGGAGAAAAGGCCATGACGTGGGTGAAAAGGTCGCCGTTAAGCAGGCCGAGCGCGAGGGCGTAGCTGGCGCCGTCGGAAAACCCCTCGGCCACCACCCGCGTCGAGTCAACGGTGTATCGCGTGAACACCAGGTCGAGCGCACGATCGACGAAATCCACGTCGGCGCCGAAGCCGCCGCTCTCGGATCACGTCCCAGGTCGCTGTCGCGGGAGTCCGGAGCGAGCAGGATCAACCCCTCCGTGTCCGCCATGGGCTGAAGGAGGCGCAGGTACCGGCGCGCGCTGCCGGTGGCGCCGTGCAGCGCGAGGAGCAGAGGCAGGGGAGTGTCCGGCCGGTAGGAAGGCGGCACGTAGACGGCGCCGTCCCGGTCCGACCCGCTGAGCTGCAGCGGCAGGAGTCCCGTTGGAGCGGGGCCGGGAGCGCGGTCGGGCGAGGCCGGCTCACCAGGCGGCCGGCGGCGTGCATCCGCCGCCGTGCGGCCGGATCGGCGATCGGCCGGAGCCGCGCGGTCGGTGCCGTGTCCGGCGCCGCAGGCGCCGGCCACACCGGCGACTACGGCCGCGCCGGCGAGGCGGAGGAGGTCGCGTCGGTGAAGCAATGGGGGCATCTCCGATACCGTACGGTATCGGCCGGATCGGAGATGCAACGGCCGTCGCCACCGGCGCTCATCTCAGAATCGGAACTCCCCCGCCTGCACCGTCTCCCCCGCCTTCACCTCGACCGCCCTGATGGGTCCCACCACATGGCGCGTGAGATCCTCGGGAACGACCTGGTAGTGGCCGGGCCTGAGGAACGCCGCCTTGAACGCTCCCGAAGCATCGATCCGGGACGTGGCGATCAGGGGACCGAGCGCCGAGGTGGTGTCGACGTCGTAGTGGATGCTCACGGCGGCCAGCGTAATGGGCGCGCCACCCTCGGAATGGACCAGGGTGCCCGCGATCCCGCCCGAGCCCGAGCGGGTGATCGCGCGAAGGAACGGAATGAAGATGAATCCGCTCGCGGCCGAGTCGGTCAGGAAGCTGCGTCCCGACGTCGAAGTCGATGACCACGTCCTCGCCGTTCCGGTCGATCGCCATGGCCTCCTCCACCAGCCCGAAGAGAATCGGAGTGTCGCCCTTGGCCTGCCAATTGATCGAAGGGTGACCGCCGTCGGTGTCGGTCATGCTGGAGCGCGACGGATCGAAGGTGACCCGGACGGCCCGGTACTGGCCCGGCGGCACGTCGGCCTCGCCGAGCAGGGCGGTGGTGCCGTTCTGGAGGTCGAGCAGGTTGAAGACCCGGTCGGGCCGGGCCACGGTAATCCAGCCCGGGGGGCCCTGCGAGGTGTCGGCCTGGGGCGAGAGCCCGATGTCCAAGATGTGGATGTCCACCCGGGCGATACGATCGAAGGGGAAGGGCGCGTCAGTGAGGAAGACGGCGGTCTTGCCCTCGCCGCCCGGGCCCGCCGGCCCGGTCTCCGAGGCTGGTGCAGGCCGCAACCCACAGGCCGCCGGCCACCGCCAGTGCAAATCTCAAGGGATGCATCGTCGTCTCTCCGGAAGTCGGAATCGCCGCCAACGACCCATAGACCCGGCCGCAGCCGTCCACTGTGACCGCGAGCCGGGCCGGTGGCTCCCCCAGTTGTCACAACCGCGATCCGGCGGTGGTCTAGTGAGAATGAGCGACAGCGATGGTGCGCTGGTCGCCCGAACGCTCGGGCGGCGATCTCCACGCCTACGCCGCCCTGATGGCGCGCTACCGCGACAAGTTCGGGCGCTATGCATTCCACATGCTGGGCAACCGCGAAGACGCCCAGGAAGCGCTCCAGGACAGCTTCGTCCGGGCCTATCGAGGCTTGGCCGCCTGCCGGGAGCCGGAGCGCTTCGGGGCCTGGCTCTTCCGCATACTGGTCAACCGCTGCCGGACGGTCCGCACGCGGCTGCAGCGTTCCCGCCGGTTCGACGCCGACCTGCCGGACGACGTGCCTTCGAACGGCGAGAGGCCCGACTCATTCGAATGGCGGGACGAGATCGGCCAGGCGCTCGAGCCGGCTGCGCCCCCACTACCGCGAGGCGTTTCTGCTGCGTTACATAGAGGGACTCGAATACGCCGAGATGTCGGAGATGACCGGCGCGAAGGAGCCGGCGCTTCGAATGCGGGTCAAGCGCGCGAGCGACCAGCTTCGCGAGATGCTGCGAGACGTCCATGCCGGCTGACCACGACGACCGAATCGACGACGAAGTTCTCCAGCGCGTCGTGGCGGAGCTGCGCCGGCCGGTGCGGCTGGACCCCGCGGTGGACGCGCGCGCGCTCGACCGGATCAGGGCGGACGCCGCCGGCCGGCCGGCATCGCTCGAGCGCCATCGATGGGGCGCCTGGATCGCGGGCGCGGCGATCGCGGCCGGCCTGCTGCTCGCGGTGCTGCTCCAGCATCCGGCCGAGCGTCGCCGAGCCGGCCCCGCTCGCCAACTCGACTTCCGCCGAGATTCCGGTCGCTTCAAGCGACGTCCGGCCGGTCTACCTCCGGCTGGACGCGCCCGCGTCCTCACGGGTGGCGGTGGTGGGCGACTTCAACGACTGGGATCCCACCGCGACCCCCCTTCGCCCCACCGGCACCGCCGGCACCTGGATCGTGGAGCTGCGTCTCAAGCCCGGTCGCTACCACTACACTTTCCTCATCGACGGACGCCGCTGGGAGCGTGACCCCCGCGAGCCTCCCGTGGCCGAAAGCGACTTCGGCGCTCCGGTCTCCGTGCTCACGGTCATCTGAACATGGCCCTCGCCCGCGCGCTCCGGTTCGCCCTGCTCCTGGTCATTCCCGGAGCCGCCGCGGCCCAGGACGCCCGGCTCACCGAGCGGCTCGACGCCGCCACGGCCGACGGCGTACAGCAGCTGGTGGACTCCGCCCGAAGCGCGGGGCTTCCCACCGAGCCGCTGGTGCAGAAGGCGCTCGAGGGCGGCACCCTCGGCGCGAGCGGCGCGCGAATCGTCGCCGCGGTGGAGGCGCTGCACGGCCAGCTTGGCCGCGCCCGCGACGCGCTCGGCGGCGGCGCCAGCGAGGCCGAGCTGACCGCCGCGGCCGGAGCGCTCCGGGCCGGCCTTCCGCCGGTATCGCTCCGCCGCCTGCAATCGCTTCGCTCGGGCCGGCCGCTGGTCGTGCCCATCGCGGTGCTGACCGACCTCGTCGCCGAGGGCGTGCCGGCCGAGCAGGCGACCCAGTCGGTGCTCGACCTCGCGCGCGACGGCCGGCCGGACGACGAGTTCGTCGCCCTGCGCCGGCAGATCCAGACCCAGCGACGGGGCGAGGCTGGCGAGCCGATGCAGCGCCCCGCGCTTCGGCCCGCCGCCGACCCGCCGGTGGACCGATGACGCGCCTCCGTGGCCTGATCGCCGGCCTGGCCTGCTGTGCGTGGGCCGCGCCTGCCGCGGCGCAGCTCGCCGGCACCCTCGACATGGGCGCGGGAACCTACCGCCCCGATCGGGCAATTCCCGGTGGCATCGCGTCCATCGTCCCGTCGCTTCGCTACCGGAGCGGGCCGATGGAGCTGAGTGCGATCGGCGTGTATTCCGACGCCCCGGCGGGGCGGTGGAACTTCCAGGGCGGGACGGCGGCCTCCCTCAGCACGCCCGACGCTCGGCATCCTTCGTCTCGAGACCACCGGCCAGGCCGAGTGGACCAGCCACTATCGGGTCCGGGGCACCACCCTGGTCTCCGGCGGCGCGCGGGCCTATCTCACCCCCGGCTCGGACGCACGCGCCTGGGTCGGCCGGCTACCACGGGCAGGCCTCGACACTCGGCACCCGGCGACCGGTGCAGCGAAGCGAGATCGGCGGCTCCGCCCGGCTGGGGGCCGTGCACCTGGAGTTTTCGCTGGCGAACACCACCGTAGACCGATCGCTGCTGTTCGGGGTGACCGATCCCACCGGGTCGGGAGAGGACACGCTGTCCAGCAACCCTCTGCCGACCGGTCAAACGCAGGTGGAACGGGTGCGGCTTACCGACGCGGTGCTGTCGGGGCGATGGCGGATCCGGTCGCTCGACTTCGACGCCTCCTTCGGCCGCCGCTTCAGCCGCTTCACTCCCGAGAGGACCATCTGGGGGCTGAGTGCCTCTCGGGACATCGCTGCCTCGCTGGCCCTGGTCGCGGCAGCGGGCCGGGCGGGCTCCGACCCGGTGACGTCGGTGCCCGGTGCCCGCTACTTCGCGCTCGGCCTGCGGCTCAAGGTGGGATCGCCGGTCAGGCCGGCCCTGCCGGCACCGGCGGCCCTGAGCAGAACCGCCCCGTTCCGGATCGGACCGGCAGTGGCGTCCGGGCGCGAAATCGTGATCCGGGCGGCGGAGGCCCGCACCGTCGAGCTGGCCGGCGACTTCACCGACTGGCAGCCCGTCGCGCTTCAGCCCTGGGGCGACGACACCTGGCGCACCTTGCTTCCCATTTCGCCCGGACTCCACCGGCTGGCCATCCGGATCGATGGCGGAGCCTGGCAGGCCCCCTCCGGCACCCGGCCGATCACCAGCGAATTCGGCGGCGAGGTGGCTGAAGTCGTAGTCGAGTAGGCCAGGGCATCGGCCCTCGTATTGGGCTGAGGGGTGGGGACTGGTATGCTTCGACGACGTCGGAGAGTCGTCCACCCAGTCCCAGGAGGCAACCGATGGCATCGCGGAAGCGGTACCGGCTGGATCAGGTGGCGGTGGAACCGGGCGAGGTGCGGCGGGCCAAGTGGACCTTCGCCAAAGGCGGCCGCCAGGCCCCGGTAAGAGGAAGTGAGCACCTCTACACGGTGACCGACAGGAATCTCAGCGGCAAGAACAAGTGGACATTCCTGGTGCGGGTGCCGGACGACTCGGATGGACGGGTGGAGATCCGGCCCCGGGCCACACCGCCGATGCAGACCTGGAAGGCGCTGACCTACCGCTCGCTTCAGTTCCAGAAGGCCACCAAGGGTGACGCGCGAGGCAAGCGCTACTGCAAAGTCTCCCTCGCCGTTCCACCCGCTGGACGGGCCAAGGACGATCCCCGCGGCACCCGCACCAAGGACGTCATCCGGGGCGACCAGCGCCGCGACCTTCCCAAGTGGTTCGAGAGCCTGCAGGGCCGGATGCGGACCAAGGAGCGGGTTCGCAGCACCCGAGGCACGGACGGCAACACCCTGGTGATCCTGGTCCAACCCGACGACCACGCGATGATGATCCGCCTCTACTTCGCGATGAAGGTGTGGATCCTGAAGGAGGGCATCGAGCTGAAGTGACCGAGGAACAGCGCTACCGGTTACGCACGCCGGCGTCGGCCCGCCACCTGGAGGAGGCCCGGCGCTACCTTCCCGGCGGCGATTCCCGAAGCACCCTCTTCTATCGGCCGTATCCTGCCGTGCTCCACCGCGGCGAAGGATGCCGGGTGGTGGACCTGGACGGGAATCGCCTGCTGGACTTCACCGGCAATCATTCAGCTCTGATTCACGGGTACCTCGAACCCGCCGTGATGGAGGCCATCCGGCATCAGCTCGAAAACGGTACCTGCTTCCCTGGCCCCACCGAAGCTCAGCTTCGGCTCGCGCGGCACCTGGTCGAGCGGATCGCCTCGCTCCAGCGGGTGCGATTCACCAACTCAGGGACCGAGGCGGTGATGATGGCGATCCGCGGCGCGAGGAAATTCACCGGCCGGCGCCTGGTGGCCAAGCTCGAGGGCGGATACCACGGCACCTCGGAGGACGTGATGGGCTCCGCCCATCCCGACCTGGTGCTCCTCCCGGCGGACGACGCGCCGGCGGCGACCGCGATCCTCGAGCGTCGGGCCGGCGAGATCGCGGCCCTGCTGGTCGAGCCGGTCCAGGGCTCGGCGGGAATGATTCCCCTGGACTCCGGATTTCTGGGGGCGATGCGGGAGGCCGCCAGCAGGCTCGGTATTGTACTGGTCTTCGACGAGGTCGTAAGCCTGCGCGTCGCCTACGGCGGGGCTGAGGAGCACTACGGAATCGCGCCGGATCTGACCTGTCTCGGCAAGCTGATCGGCGGTGGGCTCCCGCTCGGCGCGTTCGGCGGAAGGGAGGAGATCATGGCCCTGTTCGACCCTTCGCGGGGCCCGCCGGCCATCCCTCACCCCGGCAGCTACAACGCCAACCCGGTGAGTCTCACGGCGGGTCTCGCGACCCTGGAGCTCCTCACCCGGGACGCGATCGGCCGGCTCAACACCCAGGGCGAGCGGCTGCGCGAGGCGCTGACGCGGGAATTCGACGCGGCGGGGATCCCCGCCGCGATCACCGGGCTCGGCTCGCTCTTCGGCATCCATCTGACCGACCGGCCGGTCCGCAGCATTCGCGACGCCGGGAGCGGAGACACCGATCTGCGGCACCGCATGTTCCTGGGTCTGTACAACGAAGGGGTGCTACTGGACCCCCGGGGAGTCGGTACGCTCTCCACCGCGATCGGGGAGCCGGAGACCGAACAGTTTCTGGAGGCGCTCCGCGCCGTGCTCTGCCGGATCGGGGAACCGGCGTTGCCAGTGCCGTCCTGAGGGAGCGCCTCGACGCTCAGGTCGACTCGATCTCCCGTATCACGATCCGTCCCCCGTACCGCACGTGCGGGCAGGTCCGCGCGATCTCGAGCGCCGAGCGCTGGTCCGCCGCCCGGATCAGGAAGTATCCCGTGAGGCGGGATTGACCCGGCGCGGGAGGGACCCCGCCCGTGAAGCCGTCGGGTCCAACCGCGACATCGTCTTCATCCTTCAGCTTCTCCCCGCCCTCGACCGCACCGTCGGTCCGCTCCGCCCGGGCCCAGGCCACGTACTCGGCGACCCGCTGGCGCATCCCGTCGGGTGCCGGCTGATCGTATTCCGGACCTTCGTAGAGGAAGAGCGCGAATCGCGGGCGCCCATCGGCCGGGGGGACGGGAGCCATCGGGCCGCCGAACCGGCCCAGGGCTAGTCCACCGGCGAAGAGCAGCAGCGCTGCGGCGAGCGCCAGCCTGGCGTCGAGGCGGCGGCGGCGCCTTCGCAAGAGGCCTCTCGCGGTGAGGGCCGTGACGGTGGCCTGCTCGAGCCCGGGCGGCGGCGCCGCGTCGCGTGGGAGCCGGCGGAGGGCGTCCCGCTCCTGGGCGGTGAGTTCATCGTCCGAATTCATAATCCGGTACCCCTTCGCTCAGCGGCCGACACCGGCGGATCGAGCGTCGCCCGCAGCCGCCGGCGCGCGTGGGAGAGCTGGCTCTTGGAGGTTCCCGCTTCGATCCCGAGAAGGCCGCCGATCTCCTCGTGGGTATATCCCTCCACGTCGTGCAGCACGAAGACTTGGCGATACCCGTGCGGCAGGAGCGCGATGGCGCGCTCGAGATCGATGCGATCCTCGGGTCCGGGCGACCCGCCCGGAGGGGCCTGCCCGCGCGGCTCCTCGGCGAGGCTGGTCTCGCCGCGGCTCTCGCGCCAGAGCTCTCTGGCGCAGTTGACAGCGATCCCGCCGAGCCAGGTGGACAGCGTCGACCGCCAGGCGAATTCGCCGAGTCCAGCGACCGCGCGGATCCATGACCGCTGGACCAGCTCCTCGGCCCACGCCTCGTCTCCGCCGCCGAGCCGGAGAGCCAGCCGGTAGAGGGCCGGCGTGTGCCGGCGGTAGAGGGCGCGAAACGCCCCCTCGTCCCCTGAGCGCGCGACCGCGGCGGCCAGGTCCCGGTCTTCCGCGGCAGCGCTCACCGGCTGGGGCTCACTCCGCCGTGCCGGTCGCGGCCGTGCCGGCGAACTCCTTTACTACGATCATGATGTTGGAGACGGCCTGGCCCTCGTCCACCACCAGGGCCGCCCGGGTCGACGGCGCGCCGCCGAGGCCGAGGTCGGCCGAGGTGAGGTGGGGGTAGTAGATCATGAGATGGGGTTGCCACTGTCCGACCTTTCGTCCCTCGTCGCTGTAGAGAACCTGCTCCGACGACATCATGTAGCTCATCGCGGGGCGGCGCGGAAGGCGGTACTTGCCCTCGAGCAAACCGACGGCGATCTCGCGGTCGATCTCCTCGGTGGCCCTGCCGTCCCGAAGCAGCTCGGTCCGGCGCAGCTCCATCGGCAGTACCGTGGCCGAGCCCTCGGCGTCGAAGCATTGCGGCTCCAGGCTTCGGGGATGGCTTCGATTCACTACACAGGTAACGCCGCTGCCGCCCTTCACGGCGACCTCGAACCCCCGCTCGGTGAGCACCATGACCGTGGCGTCCCGGGAAACCTCGGCCGGGGCGGCGCTGCGAGCCAGCGCGACCTCCCGGTCCCGCGGGAGGAGGGGCCGGGGTCCCGCGCGGCCTTCCCCCACACTCTGCGCGGTAGCCGGCCACCCGACCGTCGCCATCAGGATCAGGATCAACCCGCCAGCGCGCATGAGCCGCCTCCGCGTCGAATGAGAAGGGCCGTGGTCCGGGACCGTCCATGAGTGGCGGAAGGGGCCCGATCGGTTGCATACTTGCGCCCTTGCCGCGACCGATCCGTTGGAGCAACGCGTGACCGAACCCACTCTCCCCGAGAGCGGCCTCCCCTCACGGCCGGACTTCGCGGCTGCGCTCGTCCTGCTCCAGGCGGCGATCAAGCTGGCCCTGCACGTGACGGTGAACCTGCGTGCTCCGTACGGGTTCCACCGCGACGAGCTGCTCTACCTCGCCATGGGGCAGCATCTCCGGCTCTGGGGAATGGACTTTCCGCCGGGGATCGCCATCGCCGCCGAAATGTCCCGGACCCTGCTGGGCACCTCGCTCACGGCCCTCCGCCTCTTTCCCGCGGTGGCCGGCGCCGGGGTGCTGATCTTCGCGGCGCTGATCGCCCGCGAGCTGGGCGGGGGCCGAGTGGCCCAGGGCTTGGCCGCCTTCTGCGTACTCACCAGCCCGCTCTTTCTCCGGTCCGCCAACCTGTTGCAGCCGGTGGTCATCGATCAACTGATCTGGACGGCGGCGCTATACGTCCTGGTACGCCTGTGCCGCGGCTATGGTCCGGGAGGGTGGCTCATGCTCGGCCTGGTTCTGGGTCTGGGGCTGCTGACCAAGTTCAGCGTGGTCTTCATCGGCCTCGGAATCGTGGTGGGCGTGCTGCTCTCCCCGCTCCGCACCGCCCTGCTGACGCCCTGGCCCTGGGCCGGGCTCGCTGGCGCGCTGGTCGTGGGCGCGCCCAGTCTCGTGGGGCAGGTCCGCCTGGGTTTTCCGGTGCTGGCGCAGCTGGCCGACCTGAGGGAAAGCCAGCTCGGACGGATCGGCCCTGCCGATTTCCTGGTGGGCCAACTGCTCTGGGGACCCGCGGTGTTGCTCGCGCTGGCCGGACTCTACTCGCTGCTGGGCCGGGGATCGCTCCGGGCCTTCCGTCCAGTCGGGTGGACCTGCGTCGCGGTTTTCGCGATCCTGATGCTCACCCAGGGCAAGTCCTACTACGCCGGCCCGCTGTACCCCACGTTGTTCGCGGCCGGGGCGCTGCTCGTCGAGCGCGCCGCCGAAGGGCTGACCGGGGAGTTCCTGCAGGCCGGGCTGGTGGCCATTCTCTTCGGCTTCGCCGTGATCGTTTTTCCCCTCGGCGTGCCGGTCCTGCCACCACCCGCGATGGCTGCCTATGCTCACGCCCTCGGGATCGACGCCGCCACCAGGACCAACACCGGCGAGCAGGGGTCGCTGCCTCAGGACTATGCTGATATGCTGGGATGGGAGGAGCAGGTGGCGGTGGTCGCCCGGGTCTACCGTGGGCTCCCGGCCGATCAGCGACGGCGCGCGGTCGTGCTGGCGGGCAACTACGGGCAGGCGGGCGCCCTGGACTTCTACGGGCCCGAGTACGGAATTCCCCGGGTGGTGAGCCCCGCCGGCAGCTACTGGTTCTTCGGGCCTGGCGACCGCGCCGGTGACGTCGTAATTACCATCGGCGTGTCCGCCGAGACCCTGCGGCGCTTCTTCGACTCGGTCCGGACCGCCGCCACGGTCACCCACCCCTGGGCGGTGGCCGAAGAACGCAACCTCAGCGTGAACGTCGGGACGGGTGCTCGAACCACCTTGCAGCAGCTCTGGCCATCGCTGGCGGGGCAGAACTGAGTCACGGTAGTTGAACTGCATCGAGCCCGAATGCCTCCATGATTGGCGCTTTCCGCTGGCGGGCCCTCACCGTCCTGTTCACCCTGGCCGCCTGTGGCGCACCCGCGGCCAGGGGACCGGACCAGGTCGCGCCCTGGCTCCGGGAGGATCCCCAGCGCTGCCTCCTGACTCGCGATCTGCGGGAAAACATGGAGGCGATGGCCCGCCGGTGTGCTGAGGTGTTCGTACGGCACAACGGCTACACCGACCTGCCAGCCGCCGAAGACTCTACCCGGTGGGTCCTCGAAGCGGGGGAGCGCGGCGCCTGGCCCCGGGTGTTCGCCTCCCGAGTGGGTAGCCTCGAGCGCGAGGCTACCGTTGTCCAGTGCAGCGTGCGCCAGTGCCTGGTGTTCTTCCGGGTCCGCCGGACGCCGCTGCTCTGCGCCTATCGCGTCGTCACGATGACCCAGGTCTTCACCAAGCTGCGCCTCGAGCCGGGCGGCATCTACGACGTGCGCTGCGACGAGCGGCGGGCCTAGCGCCGGTCAGTTCGGCGCGCGAACCCCAGCGCCGCCGTAGCTCCGGTCGTCGCCGATGGTCGGGCCGTTCACGTCAACGCCGATATCATTGTCCACCGTCGAGATCCGCTGACGGACCGAGCCGGGAAACGCGGCCGTCCTGCCGTTCCGCCCGTAGGCGTCGGTGTACCACACCTCGGGGCCGTCCGAGTTGGAGATGTGGTTGGCGTTGATGTCCACGAAGTGGTCGGCCCCGTTGAACCGGGACCGTGGGTCGTCGAAGGTGACGCCCTGGGTCTGCCCTTCGTCGGTGGAGGAGCTGCAGGGACCACCGCTGGCCCGTTCGCCGGTCAGCCGTCGCCTCGTAGCAGACGTCGATCGGCCGGCCGACCACCGGCGCCAGCGCCGGGTCGTGGAACCGGCTTGGCAACCGCACCTGGAAGTACGGATTGAAGTGCGCCAGGGTGTGTCCATCGGCCCGGCGGACGCTGTTCGACGTCTCCCAGGTCTCGTGCAGGGCACGATAGTTCGAGCTCTGGCCCTCGGGCACCAACACTTGGGCCTCGACGCAAGCCCGGTCGGGAATCGCGCGGAACCCGCCGCCCTCGGGCGAGTTCGCGGGCGTCGGCGCACCCGCCTGCACGTGGACGTTCCGGTCGCAGGAGCGGACGAACTCGCCGGGGCGACCGATGGCGGTCAGCATGGTGATCCCCATCCGGGTGCCGTTGTCGCAGCGGATGTGGTAGACCAGCTCGTGGACGTTGTTGGTGAACGCGTCCTTGGAGTGGGTGCCCTGGTGGAACTTGGTGAGCACGTCGCACTTTACCTTGAAGATGGCCGAGCCGGCTCCCCGGAAATCGAGGTCGATGTCGTTCTCCCACTCGACCTTGTGGCCGAAGTGGTCCTCATCCCGCGGATTCGCGGGATCGGAGAGGGCCAGCATCTCGTTGGCCACGCCGAACGGCAGGCCATCGGTGGCGCCGTAGAGGTCCGATCCCCGGGGATCCCGCCCATGCTCGTGGCCGAAGCTGCAGCCGCCGGGTCCGGTCGGCGGATGCCAGGTCGGGTAGACCTTCCCATCCGGTCCGAGGACGGCGTAGGCGTCGTGCTGCTCCTTGGTGCAGCTGTCGAAGGGACCCGGGGTCCATATCCCGAAGGCGCGCGCCGCCGGCGCGCTGCCCGGATCCACGAACTGATCGGACGAACAGGCTGCCGAGGCGACCAGCGCGACGACACACGCCGCGCGGCGCCGTGCTGCAGGCGCTGGCATGGTGAGACTCCAATGCGGGGATGACGCACTCAGCAGCGATGCTTGTGCCACTCCGACCGGGTAAGGGGGCTGCTCACTTAGCCGGAACGGCTGAGCCCCGCGACCGTGGGATGTGCACGATCGCGGGGCAGGTTGCCGGACGAAGGATCTTGCGCCGCCATGCAGCCGGCGGCACCTCAGCGCCAGGTGATGCCGGCCCCGATCTGCATGAGCGAGAAGCTGGCATCGGCCACGATGCTGTTTCCGCTGCTCAGGTTTCCGCCGGTCGAGACGATCAAGTTTGCGTACGGCGTGAGCCAGAGCTTCGAGCCGGCCCGGAAGTCATAGCCCGCTCCCAGCTGCAGAGCGCCGGTGCTGGCCCCAAGGGCATCGTCGGTGTCGTCGTCGGTGGTATCGGCGTTGTAGCTCAGCATGCCGACACCGCCCTTGAGGTACCAGGAGGCGGCGGGCGTCGGAGTCCAGTAGACCGACGCGCCATAGAGCAGGAGCCGTTGCCGGACGGCGTCGGTCTCGTCGAGCCAGCCGGCCAGCTCGGCGCCGGCCCGCAGGTTCCTGCCGAAGGTGAATCCGCCCGAGAGGTGGCCTGAGAGCCCGCCATTCCGGTCGCCGCTGCAGATGTCGCAGTTGACGGCCGCGGAGCCGGTGCCGATCCCGGCGCCGAGCCACGGACCGTGCAGCGTAGGGTCCTGGGCTCTCGCGGGTTGCGAGAGTGCGCATGCGGCGAGCAGGCACGCCGCGGCGAAACGGGACAACGACATACGAATCCTCCAGGCGCTGGGGTGCGGGTTGCTGCAGCGGGTTCGAGCGGCGGCCCCCAGCGACAAGCGAGAATCGCGCCCATCGGAAACCCGCCGCGCCCGGGGGCCGTCAGATGGGTCCACCGCCGGCACCCCTTCACTCCCGACCGCGAGGCTCCACCTCCATGCGCCTGCCGGGCTTCCTGTTTCTCGCGCTGCTTCCGTCCGCGCTCTTCGCGCAGGACTTCGACCAAGCCGAGTTCGCCGCCCGCCGCGAGAAGCTGCTCGCGAAGATCCCGGACGGGATCGCCGTCGTGCTGGGAGGCATCGAGCACCCCTATCCGACCCGGTTCCGCCAGTCGCCGGACTTCTACTATCTCACCGGACTGAAGGAGCCGGGCACGGTGCTGGTCCTGAACGGGGTCACCAAGAACGCGGCCGTCTTCGCGGTCAAGCGCCCGGAGTTCGGCGGACCGAGCCTCACACCGCAGCTGCGCGACGTGGAAGACGCGAAGCAGCGGTACGGTATCGCGGTGCTGCCGATGGAGAGCTTCTTCACCTTTCTGAGCTTCGCGGGCGGCAACGCGGCGGTGAAGAAGCTGTACCTCCAACTCACTCCTCCCGACGCACAGCTTCACGCGCGGGCCGAGGCCCAGATCTTCGCCGCCCAGGCATTGGATCATCCGCTCTTCGGCCAGCAGCAGCCTTTCGCGGTGGCGCTGGACCGGATCCGTGCGGCGGAGACGCGTCTGCTTGCGGCCGACGTGAGCCCGCTGCTCGACGAGCTGCGGTGGGTCAAGAGGCCCTACGAGGTCGAGCGGCTGCGGCGAAGCGGGACGATGGGGGCCGAGGCCACCGCGGAGGCGATCCGCGCCACCCGGCCGGGCATGTACGAGTACGAGATCGCCGCCGCGGCGCAGTACGTCAGCACCCGGCTGGGCGCGGACGGTGACGCGTTCCCGCCGATCGTGCCGTCGGGCCCGCTCACGCCGATCGTGCATTACATGGAGAACCGGCGGCAGATGCAGGCCGGAGAGATCGTTTACATGGACTACGGCTCGGACTGGGAGTACTACACATCCGACATCACCCGCACCTGGCCGGTCTCGGGCCGATTCAGCGCCGAGCAGGAGAAGATGTACCGCTGCGTTCTGGAGGCGCGGAACGCGATCATCGCCGCCATGCTGCCCGGGGTCACGCTCAGCGTCCTCAAGGACACGGCTGAGCGGGTGTACGCACGTCACGGCTACCGCGACGAGTTTCTCGGCACCGGACGCTACATCGGGCACTTCGTGGGGATCGCCGTGCACGACGTGGGAGGCATCTCCGGCGCCTGGGCGGAGAAGCCATTCGTGGTCGGCGTGGTGTTCAACGTCGAGCCGATCCTGCAGTTCCCCGAGCGGAAGATTCACATCCGGCTGGAGGACACCGTCGTGCTCACCGAGAAGGGGCCGGAGAACCTGACCGCCGCCGTCCCGGCGGAACTGGGGCCACTTTACCAGCTCATCAACCAGAAGGGCATCAACAGCATGGAGTTAGCAGGCCAGCCCAGGCGCTGAAGCCGGACGGCGCCCGGAAAGGGGAGGTCCCCGGGATCAGACTGCTGGCCGCGACCCCGGGGACCTATTTGCTGCGGTTTGTGTTGCACCCCTTGAGATGCGGGAGGCCGGGAAAAGGTTGCGCCGGCCCGGTGTCCGCTAAATTGCAGTCATGCGCGAGGCCCGCCTTCGCCCGGAATTCGCCCACCTCTATCCCGAGCTGACCCCCAGCCACTGGGAACCGGCCTCGCGTATCGCCGAGGTCCTGCTCGCACGCTTCCTCCTCAAGCAGATGGGGTCCGACCCGACGGATCGGGCGCTACAGGAATCGCACTTCGAGTTTCGGGGTGGCGCACAAGAGCCGCCGCGACCCAATCCGCGGCGCCGGGTCGAGGATCGCGCCGACGAATCGTAGGTCGGGGAGCGAGGGGGAAATGCGCGCGAGACGAAACGCCATAGCTTGAAAGGACGCGACGGCAGAGACCATGGACGACGACCCCCGCTATCCCATCGGCCCGTTCAGTCCCCCGGGGCCGCAGACGCCCGAGCAGCGACTGGACTGCGTTGACCGGATCGCCGCGGCACCGGCTAATCTCCGGAAGGCGGTAGCCGGCCTCACCGATCCGCAGCTCGACACTCCGTACCGCGACGGTGGCTGGACGGTGCGCCAGGTCGTCCACCACGTGCCCGACAGTCACCTCAACGCCTACACTCGCTTCCGGCTGGCACTTACCGAGCCCACCCCGACCATCCGGCCTTACATGGAACACCTCTGGGCCGAGCTGCCGGATGCGCGCGGCGCGCCGGTGGAGGTCTCGCTGGCGCTGCTGGAGGCGCTGCACCACCGGTGGGTCCTCCTGCTCCGGGGCCTCGGCGCCGCCGACTGGGAGCTGCGGTTTCTGCATCCCGAGAACGGCCGGGCGTGGTCGCTGGACGAGGTGGTCGCGCTGTACGCCTGGCACGGCGATCACCATGTCGCCCACATCACCCGGCTCCGCGACCGCATGGGCTGGGTCTGACGCGGATCGCCCAGCTGCCACCGGCGTCGCCGAACGGACTGTCCGCCTGGCTGGCCATGGCGCTGGCGCTGGGCCCGGTTTCCGCCGCCGCTCAGGCCGGGCCCGAACGGGCGCGTGATATCGGCATCCCGCTCGAGGGAACCGCCGGGCGGCTGGACGCGATCACCGACGTCCCCGGCGTCACCGTGGGGCACCTGACGATCGTGCGCGGCTCGGGAAAGCTGGTGGTGGGACAGGGGCCGGTGCGCACCGGCGTCACCGCGGTCTTCCCTCGCGGGAAGAACGATCTCGACCCGGTCTTCGCCGGCTGGTTCAGCCTCAACGGGAACGGCGAGATGACCGGCACCGCCTGGATCGAGGACTACGGGCTCCTGGCCTATCCGATCACGATCACCAACACCAACAGCGTGGGCACCGTCCGCGACGCGGTGATCGAGTGGGGGCGCACCCGCTTATCCGACGCCTTCAACTGTTGTCTCCCGGTCGTGGCCGAGACCTGGGACGGTGACCTGAGCGACATCTACGGCTTCCACGTCACCAAAGAGCACGTCTTCCAGGCACTGGAGAGCGCGGCGCCGGGCCCAGTGCCGGAGGGGAACGTCGGCGGAGGCACCGGGATGATCTGCCTGGGCTTCAAGGGGGGCATCGGCACGGCGAGCCGGAGCCTCCCCGAACGGGCCGGCGGGTACACGGTCGGCGTGCTGGTGCAGTGCAACTTCGGCCAGCGGCGGCTGCTCCGGATCGCGGGGGTGCCGGTGGGACAGGAGATCAGAGAGCCTCGCGACTGCTACGAGGGCCCGGACCTCGACAGCTCGCGCGCCGCGGAACGATGCCCGGTCGGCGGCACCAGGCTGGAGAAGGACCAGGGATCCATCATCGCGGTCGTCGCCACCGACGCCCCGCTGCTGCCGCACCAGCTCCGCCGGGTGGCGCGCCGCGCCGCGCTCGGCATCGGGCGCATGGGCGGCATCGCCGGGGCGGGATCGGGCGATCTCTTCATCGCCTTCTCCACCGCGAGCACGGGGAAACCGGAGCGGGGAGTCCGGCCGGTGCGGATGTTGAGCGAGGAACGCATCGACCCGGTGTACGAGGCGACGGTGCAGGCGACCGAGGAGGCGATCATCAACGCCATGCTCGCCGCGAAGACGATGCGGGGGGCCGACGGGTACGTGGTGCCAGCGCTGCCGCACGACCGGCTGAAGGACGTGTTGCGCAAATACCGGAGGCTGCCCAAGTAGGGAGTTACCCCATCGGTACGCCCGCCACCGGATGAAAGTCTCGCCAGACCTCCCGATATGGTTGCACCATGAGGGCCACGAACCGCGCCAGCGCGACCGGAAACGGAAACCGCCGCCGGAACTCGAGCGCGGTGACCCCCAGCATCGCGCGAAGGTGCCGGCCGAAGCTCTGGGGCGAGGAATATTCCAGCCGGTAGGCGACATCGGCGACCGACAGGCCGGCGGCCTCGAAGAGGTAGGCCGCGTGAAGCAGGCGGACGGCCGACAGGTAGTTCTTGGGCGACGGGAGGCCGGCCCGGGCAAATCGCGACATCAGCGTGCTCGGCCGGACGTACAGTCGCTCGGCGAGCGCAGTGACCGTCGGCGTGTCGGGCGCGAGGCGGATCAGGGCCTCGACGAAGAGCCGCGCGTCCGGCGGCGCCTCGGCGAGGGCCGCCAGGATTGGAGCCTGGATCCGGGAGACGGCCCGGGTCGCGGGCTGTCCGACCACCTGCCGAAGCCGGTTCCAGCCGGTGGGCGAGGTAACGTCCACCACCTGCTGGACACCCGACGCCCCCAGCCGGAGCAGCATCTCGGTGGAGGACGAATCGTGCTGGGAGACCAGGGCGACCGTGGGGATTCCGGGAAACTCGTGGACCAGGTGGCGCACCGCCTCGACCTGCTCGGGCGGGCAGCGATGCACCGACAGCAATACCGCGTCCACGGCCCGCTCCCGCACTACCCGGACGGCATCCGGCACCGAGTCGCGGTGCACGACCGCGAAACAGCCGCTCCCCGCCGCATCGACCCGCAAACGCTCCGCGGGAAGCAAAACCGCGGCGACAGTCGTAGAGGGGAGATCGGCGGCGGGCACGGGATCCTCCGGTGGATGGTGCAAGAGGATGGCCCTGAGACGTCAATTCGGGTTCAACCCGAAACACCTTGAAACGCCGCCGGGAGCAACGTTTTTCGGCAGAAGCGCATCCAACGATGACCTCGGCCCGGTATATTTCCTGACCCGTCCTTCTAGACTGGTCCGCGCATGAGCCACCCGACGACCGACCCGTTCGACGCGCTCCAGAGCGCGCTCGCGCCGCAGTACCGGCTGGAGCGCGAGCTGGGGCGGGGCGGGATGGGCGTGGTGTTCCTCGCGACCGACACCACCCTCGATCGCCAGGTGGCGATCAAGGTGGTTCACCCCGAGTTGGCGGCGCATCCCTCCATCGCCCGCCGCTTTCTGGCCGAAGCGCGCACCATCGCTCGACTTCGCCATCCCGGTATCGTCGCCGTCCACGCCGCCGGCACCGCCCAGGGCCTCCTCTATTACGTCATGGACCAGGTCGAGGGCGAGAGCCTGCGGCAGCGGTTGAACCGGGAAGAAAAGCTCCCCATCGACGAGGTGACCCGGATCGTGGCCGACCTCGCCGCGGCGCTCGACGCCGCTGGCCGCGCCGGCGTGGTGCACCGGGACGTGAAGCCCGAGAATGTGTTGCTGGAAAGCGGCAGCGGCCGCCCGCTCCTCGCCGACTTCGGCATCGCCCGGGCGATGGTGGCGGACGGCGCCTCCAGCACCGGCCAGGGCGTGGCGGTGGGCACGCCCAGCTACATGAGCCCGGAACAGGCGGCGGGCGAGGAAGTGGACAGCCGGAGCGATCTGTACGGGCTGGGGGTAGTCGCCTACGAGATGCTGGCCGGGCATCCCCCGTTCCAGGGCACCAATCGCGTGGTGGTCTCCAAGCACATCGCGGAGCGGCCGGTCCCGGTCGAGCGGGTGCGGCCCGACTGCCCCCGCCCGCTCTCGGGCGCGGTGATGAAAGCCCTGGAAAAGCAGCCCGGCGAGCGCTGGCAGACCGGAGAGGAGCTGCGCCAGGCGGTGACGGGCGAGCGGGCGCCGCCGGCGCGGCGGGTCAGCCGGCGCACCGCGCTGGTCACGGCCGCCGCCGTCACGCTCGCCGCGCTGGGCGCCACCGTGGGGCTGGTCCGGCGGAGCGACGGCCCGCCCGTGGGGGTGAACCCGCGGCACTCGATCCTGGTGCTCCCCTTCGACAACGTGCGCGACGATCCCGCCGTGGACTGGATGCGAGACGGCAGCGTCAGCATGCTCGGACTCAACCTGTCGCAGTGGAACGACCTGACGGTGGTGGATCAGGAGCGGCTCCACGACCTGCTGGGCCGCCAGGGCCTCGAGCCCCCGGAGGACATCGGCCTCGACATGGCGCGGCGGCTGGCGCGCGAGGCAGGGGTCTGGACCGTGATCCTGGGTGACTTCTCGCACGTGGGCGACTCGCTGCACCTGGCGGCGCGGGTGTACGACGTCGCCACCGGCAACCGGGTCAGCGTGGCACGGGTGGACGACCGTACCGGTGAGGACGCCCGCCGGCTCTACGACCAGCTGGCGGACAAGCTGCTCAATATCTCGGGCGCGCCGACCGATCTGCCGGTCGGCGTCGCGCGATCCACCAGCCAGTCCCTGGAGGCGTACCGTGCTTATCTCACCGGGGTAGACCAGCTCAATCGGTGGGACCTGGCGGGCGCGGAGCGCGACCTGAGCCGCGCGCTGGCAATCGACTCGACGTTCGGCCTCGCCTACTACAAGCTGGCCCTCACCCGCGGGTGGCTGGTCGGCGTCGACGATTCGGTGGCCAGCCGCGCGATCGTGCGTGCAACCGCGCACTCCGCCGGCCTCCCGGAGCACGACCGCACCGTCATCAACGCCTACCGCGCGTTCATCGGAGGCGAATTCGTCGAGGCGCGCGACCACTACCAGCGGCTCCTGGCCCGCGACGACGGCGACGCCGACGCGTGGTATGGACTGGGCGAAGCCTGGTTCCACGACACCGCGGGTCCCAACCAGGCGCCGGCCTTCACCCAGGCGATCCGCGCCTTCCGGCGGGCGCTCGACCTGGACCCGGAGTACGCCCTGGCCTACGACCACGTGCAGGCCATGCTGGGCATGGCCGCGGAGGCCAAGCCCGGCTACGCGCTGGTGGCGAAGGACTCGTTCGCCCTGGCGGCCCGGGCGGATGGCCGGTTGCTGGTGGACAGCCTCTCACTTCAGGCCGCGGTCCGTCGGGCTCGGGCGGCCGGCCTGGCCACGGCACGCAGCTGGGTAGCCACCCAGCCGAGCACCCTGCGGGCCCACGGCGCGATGGTGAACGCCTACCTGGCTTCGGGCAACTACGACGCCGCGCTGGGCGAGGTGGATCGGTTCCGCAACACCACCCCGACCCATCCCGAGCTCCCCTTCGTGGAGGCCCGCATCCGGTTCGCGTCAGGCGACGTGGACCGGGCGGCGGCGCAGCTCCGGACGGCGCTGGATACCGTGGCCCCACAGGACTTCCGGCCCTATAAGGGCACGCCGACCGTGGTGTTCGACATCGCGGCGGCGGCGAACGTCTTCGCCTACCAGGGCGACCTGGCCAACGCGGCCAAGGCGCTCGATCTGGCCGACCAGGTTCGGCGCGAGGTGGTCCAGCACCCCACCAACGGCCCCGACAACGCGATGGGTGAAAGCTGGCGCCGGATGGTGCTGGGCGAGCTGTACGCGGGGGTCGGTGTACCCGCTGCCTCGCTCCGCCAGGTCTGGCAAGGCGCCGCCGAGGCCGGCCGGATGGCGCCGTCCGACGCCAGGAAGCACCTGGTGCACAGCGGAGCGTCGGCCGCGATCGGGCTGTTCACCGGGCCCAGCGCGGACAGCACCGCGCTGGTCGAGTACCGGGCGATGACCGGCGAGAAGCTGTCGCCCGAGGTGCGCGCACTGCTGGCCTTGAGCCAGGGTGACTCCACCGCGGCTCGCCGCATGCTCAGCGAGACCGACACGGTGGGGCGGGGCATGCCGAAGGGGACGTCGGGGCTGTACAACCGCCCCCTCGCCGCCCAGGCCTACTTCCTGCTGGGCGACTACGACCAGACCCTGAGCACCTTGCGCGACTTCGAGCCCGCGGCCCTCAAGACCGGCGGCTTCGACTCCCGCTGGGGGATGCTGGGCCGGGTGCGTCTGCTCCGCGCCGCAGCCTACGAGCGACTGGGCCGCCTCGGGGAGGCGCGCCAAGAGTACCGCCAGGCCCTCGCCCAGTGGAAGACCGCCGACGCGGCCCTGAAGCCCTTCATCCAGCAGGCGGAGCAGGGACTGGCACGGCTGGGGGAGGCATAGCGCTATATTTAGTCCGCTGGCCGAGCGTGATGGTCGCGGGGCGGTCGCAAGATCGTCTCGAGGAAAGTCCGAGCTCCACAGGGCAGACTGCCAGGTAACGCCTGGGCGCCGGAAGGCGACGGACAGGGCAACAGAGAACAGACCGCCCTGCGGACCCTCGCAAGAGGGGAAGCGGGGTAAGGGTGAAACGGTGGGGTAAGAGCCCACCGCGCCGGTGGTAACAGCGGCGGCACGGCAACCCCCAGTCGGAGCAAGGCCAAATAGGCGGCGAGGTGTGGCCCACACCGTTCCCGATTCCGCGAGGAGGAGGGGCCAGCCGCGGGTAGGCTGCTAGAGGTGGCCGGCAACGGCCATCCCAGACAGATGACCATCTCCCCCGCTGCCGATCAGGGCGAGGCGGTGGGAGAAACAGAACTCGGCTTACGGCTCGACCAGCGACGGCCCCCCGGGCTCATACCCGGGGGGCCGTCTCGTGCGGAGATGCCATATCCCCGGCGCCGGTTTACCTTTTCCAGCCGAACTCGAGGGGGGGGGATTTCGATGCCGACATACCACGCTGCGTTGGGCGCGCTGAGCGCCGTAGCCGTGGCATTGCCCGCGGGCCAGGGGTCGCCGCCCGTGACCACGAAATACCGGGTGGATCAGAGCCTGACCCAGGAAGTGGACGGCACCGCGAGCGGGGCGGGGAAACAGGTCCTCAAGTTCACTACGGCCACGTTCGTCACGGTCACCCTGAACGACAGCGCCGGGGGCCGGACGATGCGGGTGGTGATCGACTCGATGAAGGGGGACAGCGCCACGCCGATCCCGGCCGCCGTGATGGACAGCGCCAGGGGCGGGGAGTTCCACGCCTTCCTCGACCGGTCGGGGAAGCCCTCGCGCCTCACACCGACCGGCACCTCGCCGGCGGCCGCCCAGGTGCAGGGGCTGCTCACCGACTTCTTCCCCTGGGTGCGCGCCGGCTTCAAGGTGGGCGACGCCTGGGCCGACACGTCGGTCAACACGACCGGGGAGGGCAGCGACACCGTTACCGTCCGCAGGGTCACCAACTACAAGGCCGACGCGAGCACGACCCGCCAGGCGGCCAAGGCGGTGCGGATTCTCTCCGACCACACCTCCAACGTCGCCGGAAACCAGCCGACCCCTCAGGGCCCCGCCACGATCGAAGGCACCGGCAGCGGGCACGGGACGTATTTCGTGAGCCCGGACGGCCGCTATCTCGGCGGTGAATGGCAGCTCAACTCCGCCCTCAGGCTGTCCGGCTCCTTTACCAAGGAACCGCTTCCGATCACGGTCACCCAGACCACGACGGTCACGGCCGTAAGATGATGCGGAGAATCAACCCGATCGCGTTCCTGGCCGCGGGCTTGATGCTGGCCGGCTGTGCGTCCGGGACCGCTTCCGCCGGCGGAACCGAAGGCCCCGCCCCCAAGCCGATCGACCCCGACGCGCCCCCGCCGGCGGAGGGCGGGCGCGGGCCGGCCGTCAGTTACCGTCCGGTGCAGCGGAAGTCCTACCGGCTGGAGCACCGCGACAGCCTGGTGCTCCAGTACCCCGGCGGGGCCAGTCAGACCCAGGCGCGCGATCGGATCGCCTTTCTGAGGCTGACGCTCGCCGGTGCGCCGGACCAGGGCAGCTACCGCGTCAGCATCACGCTCGATTCGCTCGAGGCGCGCGAGAGCGGCACGCCCGTCCCCGCCGATTCGGTGGCTGCGGCACGGGGTACGGTCTGGAGCGGGACGCTGTCCAGCGTGGGCACGCTCTCGCCGCTGCAGGCCGACCGCTCGGGCACTTTGACCGACGAGCTGGCCGGCCAGCTCCGCCTCCTTTTCCCCGTGTTGCCACAAGGGGGAGTGCGGGAGGGGATGCAGTGGACCGACTCGACCCAGTACCCCCTGGTGTCGGACGCCTTCAGCGGCACCGAACAATCGGTCACGGTATACCATGCCGCCGACAGGGAGGAGATCCAGGGTCGCGAAGCGATCCCGCTCGAGACCAGCGGCAAGTACAGCCGGTCGGGCAAGCGGGTGCAGGGAGAGCAGGAGCTGCAGATGACCGCCTCGGGAACGCGCATCGGCGTCCACCGGCTGGGCCTCGACGGCGTGCTGGTGTCGGCCCAGGGAACCGATACCGGCGAAATGATGATCTCGGTGCCCGCCCTGGGGCAGACCGTCCCCATCACCCGCTCGAGCACCTACGCGGTCACCTCGCTCCCGCCGGGCCGGTAGCCGCCTCGGTCGGCTGCTCGGCCTGGCCCTGGTCCCGGCGGGACTCTTTCTCCTCTGGCTCTTCGCCGTCTGGCCTCCGCCGGTGTGGTACCGCACGCACTGGCCGAGCCGGACCGAGTTCATGAGGATTCGGGCATCGGCGGCGGCCTACCAGCCCGTTCCCCTCGACTCCATCGCCCCCGACATGCTCGCGGCCGCCGTGACGGCCGAAGACGCGCGCTTCTGGACCCATGGCGGCGTCGATTGGCATGAGGTGCGGAGCGCGCTGGGGTACCGGCGCGGCGGGTTCGACTGGAGATCGGGGAGGGACCGCGAGGCGCTGTGGCGGGCGCTGGGGAGCGTACCGGGACGCCGGGACGCGCTGCGAGGAGCCAGCACGATCACCCAGCAGGTCGCCAAGAATCTCTATCTGTCGCCGTCCCGGAACCCGCTGCGGAAACTCAAGGAGGCGGTGACCGCCTACCGTCTCGAGGTGGCCCTGCCCAAGAGGCGCATCCTCGAGCTCTATCTCAATGTCGCGGAGCTGGGCGATGGCGTGTGGGGAGTGGAGGCCGCCAGCCGGCGGTACTACCGCAAGTCCGCCCGGCGGCTGACCGAGAGCCAGGCCGCGGCGCTCGCCGCCACCCTTCCGTTCCCCCTTGCCTCCAATCCCGTCTACCGTCCGGTCCGAATGCGAAAGCGCCAGAATCTCATTCTGCGCCGGATGCGGGGCGAGCGGATCGAGGTTCCGCCGATTCCGGAGGAGCCGACCCCGCAGCCGGGCGACACCATCACCTGGACGCCGGGAATGGATTCGCTGATGGATTCGCTCCGGGCGCCGGTGGAAACCCTGCCGGCGGGCATGTAACCCGTTCTAATCCACCAGCCTGAGGGGCATCACCAGGGTCAAATAGCTCGCGGGATCGTTCCAGCCGACCGGCTCGCAGGTCGCGGCGCGCTCCGGGGCCTTGAAGGTCATCCGGATCTCGTCGGTGGGGATGTACTTGAGGATCTCGAGCAGGTACGCGGCGTTGAACCCGATCTCGAGCGGGTCGCCGTCGTAACTCACCGTCAGCTCCTCCTGCGCCTCGCCCAGGTCGGGCGTCTGGACCGAGAGCTTGCACGAGCCGTTGGCGAAGGCCATCCGGATCCGGTGCGTCTGATCGCTCGCGACGATGCTCATGCGACGCAGCGCCGACGTGATGGCGGCCTTGTCCGCGGTGGCGGACTTGTCGTTCTCCCGCGGGATGACCTGCTCGTAGTTCGGGTAGGGACCCTCGATCAGCCGGGTGAACACCTGGGTACCGGTGGAGCGGAAGCCGAGATGGTTTTCGCTGCGGGCGATCTCCACGGTCTCCTCGGCGCCGAAGAGGCGGCGGATCTGCTCCAGCGCCTTGGGCGGCACGATGAGATCGGCCTGGGCAGAGCTGCCGGAGAGCGGGGTGGGCACATCCATCCGCGCCAGCCGGTGCCCGTTGGTGGCCACCATCCGCATCCGCTCGGGCCGCAGCTCCCACAACACGCCGTTGAGAATCGGCCGGCTCTCCTCGGTGCTCGCCGCGAAGGCCACGTGGGCGATGAGCTTCTGGAGATCCTTGGCCGGTGCGCGCCACCCGCCGTCGAACTTGACCGCCGGAAAGGCAGGAAACTCCTCTCGTGGCAGGCCGAGCAGCCGGAACTTGGAGCGGCCGCACTCGATCGTCACCCGCTGCTCACCTGCACCCGTGATCCGGATAGCCGCGCTGGGCAGCTCGCGCACGATCTCGACCAGCTTGCGCGCCGGGAGCGTGATCGCGCCTTCCTGATCCACCTGGGCGGCTACCGTGGTGCTCACCGAGATATCGAGGTCGGTGCCGGACAGACGGATTCCGTCCTTGGCGGCCTCGAGCAGGATGTTCGACAGGATCGGCAGCGTGGTCTTGGCCGGCACGCTTGCCGCCACCGCCACGAGTCCCTCCTGTAACTGCTCCCGCGTAATCGTGAGCTTCATGCCGCTCCTTGAGAGGCTATAATCTCTACTATTCTTCCATTTATATAAACTAGCAGCAGTAGTAGAGGCTCTGGAAATGTGGGCCGCTGCCGCAACGCACCCCGCAACGTACAGTTACCTCCCCGTGACCGTGTAGACACTCTGTGTGGGATGGGGACGGTCACCCCCGGTTCTTCACCGCGTTCAAGAATTCCCACAGCCTCCCCGAGTGTCCGGGGATTACTCTGCGGACAACTCCTGGCGCGCGTGCTCCACGCGCTCGCGGAAGCTGCGATCGCGCGTCATCTGACGGCTCACCTTGTCGACGCTGTGAATGACGGTCGAGTGATCGCGGCCGCCGAACGCCTGTCCGATCTCCACCAGCTGCATCTCCAACAATTCGCGTGCGAGATACATCGCGATCTGGCGCGGTACGGTCAGCGTCTTGATCCGGGCCTTCGACCGGAGCCCCTCGGGCGTAACGCCCCACCGGCGCGCCACGACCTCCTGGACCTTGTTGATCGAGGGGCGCGCGCGGGGCGCCGGCCCGTCCTCGCCGGGCCGGATCCGGTCGGAGAGGGCCTCCCGGGCCAGCTCGATCGAGACTTCCTTGTGCTTCAGCGAGGCGTAGAGCAGCAGCTTGATGATGCAGCCCTCGAGCTCCCGGACGTTCGACCGGACGTGCTCGGCGATGAACCGCAGCACGTCGTCCGGGATCGTCATCTCCAGGTGGTCCTGCTCCTGCTTTTTCCGGAGAATGGCGATCCGGTGCTCCAGGTCGGGCTGGCCGATGTCGGCCACCATGCCCCACTCGAAGCGGCTCACCAGCCGGGCCTCCAGCCCCGGGATCTCCTTGGGGGGCCGGTCGGAGGTGAGGACGATCTGCTTGTTGCCCTCGTACAGGGCATTGAAGGTGTGGAAGAACTCCTCCTGGGTCATCTCCTTGCCTTCCAGGAAATGCACGTCGTCCACCAGGAAGAGGTCCACGTCCATGCGGTAGCGGCGCCGGAACTCCGGCATGGTGCGGCTGTGGATGCTCTCGATGACCTCGTTGATGAACTGCTCGGCGCCGACGTAGAGGACCCGGGTCTCCGGCTGGCGCTGGATCACGCCGTGGGCGATCGCCTGCATCAGGTGGGTCTTGCCCAGCCCCGTGGCGCCGTAGATGAAGAGCGGATTGTAGGTCTTCCCGGGGGATTCGGCCGCCGCGTGGCCCGCCGCGGCGGCGAGCTCGTTCGACTTGCCGATGACGAAAGTGTCGAAGGTGTAGCGCTCGTTGAGCGCCTGGCTGCTGGGATTGCCGGCGGCCGTCCGGCCCTCGGCGACTTCGCCGGGCGCGCGCCCGGGGTTCGGCGCTGGGGGCGCGACGAAAAAGTCCATCTGGGGACGCTTGTGGCGATCCTCGTGCACCCGGAACACGATCGACGGTCGGCTGGCCGACGACCGGCTCAGCCAACTTCGACAACAGCGCCGCGTGCTTGGTCTCGTTCCACTCCACCGCGAATTGATCGGGTGCTCCGACGATTAGCCGTCCTTCATCGAGGGCGATCGCCTCCGTGGGCTCGAGCCAGGTCCGGATCGTGTGATCGGGAAGTTCGCGATGCGCCTCATCGAGGATGCGCTTCCATGCGTCTTTAGCGGACAGCTGCATCAGAGCTCGAAAACGGTGGGAGATTTTTCAAGGGCAGGAGATGTTACGGGCCGGTTGTGGAAAAGTCAATGCAGCAAAATCGGCGGCGCGCGCAGTCTTGACAGCGATGAGTTTCGACACTCCGATAGCCGCCGGCGCGTGGTACCGCGATCCTGCGCTCGCCCGCGGTCCTGGCTGCGACGACCGTCTCGCACTGCCTGGCCCCGGCTTGACCCGACCCCGGTCTGCCAACTAGTTTCCACGGCTCACTTTGGAGGGGTCCCGCACGATGAAGCCATCCTATCGTCCGCGCAACAAGCGCCGGATCAACAAGCACGGCTTCCGCGCCCGGATGGCGACGCGGTGGGGGCGCGCGGTGCTCTCGCGCCGGAGGAAGAAGGGACGGAAGCGGCTCACCGTGTCGCTGCCGTCGAAGCACGGAGGCTCCTGACGGCGACGGCGCGCCTTCCGCGAGCTCATCGGCTCGCGCGCGCCTCCGACATCCGCCGCTGCCTCAGCCAGGGCCGGCGTCGCCGCTTCGGACATCTGGACATGATCTGGACGGACAACCAAACGGGCCACCCGCGGATGGGACTGATCGTTCCCCGATTTCAGTCGTCCGCGGTGGCCCGCAATCGTTTGCGCCGGAGGATCCGCGAGATCTGGCGGCGCGAGTTGCAGCAGCACCAGCCTGCGTGGGATCTCGTGATCCGCGCCCGGCGCGAGGCCTACGCGGCGGAGTTTGCCGCGCTCAGGGAGAATCTCCTCGACTGGAGGCGGACGGTGCTGGGGGGCGGGTGACCCATGGCGCCCATCGCGTCGGTCCCCCGCCGGGCTCTCGCCGGGTTGATTCGCGGGTACCAGGTGGCGATCTCACCGCTCCTTCCGCCGAGCTGCCGATTTCACCCTTCGTGCTCCCAGTACGCGCTCGAGGCGGTCACCCGCCACGGCGTGCTCCGGGGAGGCTGGCTGGCCGCGCGGCGGCTGGTCCGCTGCCATCCGTTCAATCCGGGCGGGTACGATCCCGTCCCCTGACCTCGTGACCTGAGTCCATGGACCGTCGTACCGTCTGGGCGATCCTCCTGATGATGGTGATCGCCGTCGCACCAGCATTGTTTCTGAAGAAGCCGAGTCAGCGGGACCGGGGATCGGCGGGACAGCGGAGCGGTGACTCCGCGGTCGCGGCCGTCCCCGCCCCCGCTCCGGCCGTTCCGCCGGCGGACACCGCCGGCCCTCCGGCCGCGCCCGCGGCCGACTCGCTCTCCTCCGGCCCCACGGTCTCGCTCCCCGCCGGGCAGGACACCGTCAGCGTCACTTCCCCGCTTTACACCTACGGCATCAGCACCCGGGGCGGCCGCCTGGTCGTGGCGGAGTTTCACCGCTATGCGTCGATGGCGCCGGGAGCGGAGCGGGAGCGGGCCCAGATCCTCCCCCCGGAAAGCGCCCTGCTGGGCCTCACCGTGGTGCGGGGACGGGACACGATCGACTTCCGGGACGCGACCTTCCGGCCGTCGGCCGAGGCGCTGGCGGTGAGCGGCGAGACGGCGCTCCGTCTCACGGCCGAGAAGAGCGGTGTGAGCCTGGACCTGACCTACACCTTCCAGCCGGACGACTACCGGGTCATGGTCTCCGGGCGGGCGTCCGAGGTGGGGCCCAACGGCGGGACTCTGCTGGTGGGGATGGGGCCTACCATGGCCAACACCGAGGCGGACCTGGACGAGAACTACCGCGATCTCTCGCTGGTCACCAAGCAGGACGGCACCGAGCGAACCGACATCAAGAGCCTGAAGCCGGGCGAAGGCCGGGTCCTCAGCGGCCCCTTCAAGTGGGCCGCGCTCAAGTCGAAGTACTTCGTGACCGGGGTGATCGCAGCCGACTCGACGGGCAGCGGAATCAGCGGCGCCAGCCTCAGGGCGGCCCCCGGCTCGGAAAAGCCCACCGCGGCCGAGATCCGGCTCAGCATGCCGCTCCAGCCGAGCGGCGCCTTCGGCTACCTGCTCTATGCCGGTCCGATGGAATACGACCGTCTGGCACGGGTGGGCCACGACTTCGACGACGTGAATCCGTACGGCTGGCCCGGCCTCCGGACCGTCATCCGGGTTTTCGCCGTGCCGGTCCGATGGCTCCTGGTCTGGATGCACGAAAACCTGCACCTCACCTACGGGCTGGTGCTGGTGGTGTTCGGGATCCTGGTGCGGGTGATCCTCTGGCCGCTCAACCAGAAGGCCATGCGGGCCAACATGAAGCTGCAGGAAGTGCAGCCGCTGATGAAGGAGATCCAGGATCGCCACAAAGGCGACCCCCAGAAGATGCAGCAGGAGATCTTCAAGCTCTACAAGGAGTACAAGGTGAACCCGCTGGGCGGCTGCTGGCCCATGCTGCTGCCCATGCCGGTGCTGTTCGCGCTGTTCTTCGTCTTCCAGAACGCGATCGAGCTGCGCGGCACCTCGTTCATGTGGATTCCGGACCTGTCACGGCCCGACCCGCTGTACGTGATCCCCATCCTCATGGGGGGGTCGATGTACTTCCTGACCAAGGTCGGCCAGATGGGCATGGACCCGAATCCCCAGATGAAGATGATGCTCTACATGATGCCCCTCATGATGACGGGGATGTTCCTGTTCTTCCCGTCGGGGCTCAACCTGTACTACACGGTGAGCAACATCGCCAGCATCCCGCAGCAGTGGATGCTCGGCCAGGAGCGGAAGAAACGAACCGCGCGGGCGATCGTGGACGTGAAGACCGAGCGGCCTCCCGAGCCCCGGTCGGCGCCCGGGAAGAAGCGCAAGAAGGCCTGACCACTGGGCGGCCGCGGTCGGCCGGCCTCCGGCCGCGCCTGGAATCCGATCCCGCCGTGGGGTGATACCTTTCCGCATGCTCTCGGACCCCATCGCGGCGCTGGCTACCCCCCCGGGGCGCTCGGCGGTCGCCCTGGTGCGGTTGAGCGGCCGGGGTGCCTTCGAGGTCGCGGCCCGCGTGGTCTGGGGCTTTCGGTGCGATCGTCCCCGAACGGCGATCCTGGCGGACTTTCGCGAGGGCGACGAGGTGGTGGACCGCGGGCTCTACACCGTGTTCCCCGCGCCCCACAGCTACACCGGAGAGGACCTGGTCGAGTTGACGTGCCACGGGGGCCAACTGGCTCCGGCGCGGCTCCTCTCCGCGCTGCACACCGCGGGGGCGCGTCCTGCCGCTCCGGGCGAGTTCACCCGCCGCGCGGTGCTCAACGGCAAGCTCGACCTGGTGCAGGCCGAGGCGGTGGGCGACCTGATCGACGCCGTGGCCCCGGCACAGGCGCGGGCGGCGCTGCGCCAGCTCGAGGGCGGACTCTCGCGGCGGCTCGGGGAGCTGCGCGAAGCGCTGATCGACGTGCAAGCCCTCCTCGGCTATCACATCGACTTTCCCGGCGAGGACGACGGGCCGGTGGCGCCCGAGCGAATCGCCGCGTCGGTCGGGGCGGTCGGCGGCCAGATCGCTCGGCTGCTCGCCACCGCGCCCTCGGCCGACCGGATGCGCCACGGCGCGCTCCTCGTGCTCGCCGGCCGGCCCAACGCCGGAAAATCCTCCCTCTTCAACGCCCTGCTGGGCACCAGCCGCGCGCTGGTCACCGAGATTCCCGGCACTACCCGCGATGCCATCGAGGGCTACACCGACTTTCTCGGCTGGCCGGTGCGGTTGGCGGACACGGCGGGCCTCTCGGATTCAAAGGACCGGCTGGAGCGGATGGGGGTGGAGGTGAGCCGGCGGTACCTGTCGGCGGCCGACCTGGTGCTGCTTTGCATCGAGGCGGGGCGGGAGCCCGGCCCGGAGGAGGCCACGCTCGCCTCCGAGCGCCCGGTGCTCGTGGTCCGCACCAAGCGCGACCTGATGAACGGAGCCACCGGAGAACTCGCGGTCTCGGCGCTTACGGGGGAGGGCATCGAGGACCTGCGGCGGGCGGTGGCCGACCGGGTCTTCGGCGACCGCATCGCGCTGGGCGATCTGGAGCCCGGGCTCAGCAGTGACCGCCATCGCACCGCGCTCGTTCGGGCCGGCTCCGCGCTGGCGGACGCGGCGGCGCAGCTCACCCCGGATGGCGACCCGGTCCTGGTCTCACATCACGTGCGCGAGGCTACCGTCGCCCTCGATGAGTTGCTCGGGGCAGTGGACGTCGAGGAGGTGCTGGGGAGGGTGTTCGCGGGGTTCTGCGTGGGAAAATAGGCTCAGGCCGACAGTATTCCCCGAGCCAGGTCTTCCGAGTGCTGAAACTCATGGGCCGGGGCACGGACGGCCCCGGCGATGCCGCGCTCGGCGACCAGCGCTTCCGTCATCCGATAGCCGAGATAGTAGCCGGCCCGCTCGGGTAGCACCCGGCCCTCCACCAGACGGGCCGACGGCGTCATCCCGCCCGACAGGTATCGCAGCCTCAGGCCGAGGCCGCTCTGGTCCAGGTCGGGCTCCACGGCGCGGCGGAGGAACGCCTCCATTTCCCTCAGACGGTGGTACTGGCGCCGGGCGTAGCCGAAGTAGTCGGCCGCGTCGAAGCCCGGCGCGATCGCCTGGGCCGCGTGCACGGCCAGTCCCTCGTTGACCAGCAGCTCCCGCAGCGTGGCACGGCTCCCGGTGGACCAGTAGTCGTAGTAGCCCCCGTGATCGGCCACCAGGCGCCGCAGGTCGCTCGCGCTCCGGGGAGAGGTGTAGCGCACCGTATGGGCCAGCTCGTGCGCGATCCACGGCGGGATGAGGTCGGGGGCCAGCCCCATGCCGTACGTCTCGGGGTTGACCCGCCCGGTGAAATGCTCGAGGCAGACGAAGGCGACGCCGCGTCCGCCGACCACCAGCTCGCCCGCGTTGGCGCCACCCAGTCCGACCATCAGATAGATATCCGTGGGCCGGTCGAGATGCAGCACCGCATCCGCCTTGGCGACGGCCTCTTCGGCGAGCTGCACCAGGTCGGTGGAACCCGCCAGCGCGAGCAGATCGCCGCGCTCCGCCCTCAGCGCGGAAGCGATGATCTCATCGGCGTGCGGGCTGTCGGGATCGAGAACGTAGTTCCGCCAGTAGGCGTCGAGGATGGGGCGGTGGGCTTCGCGGTACTGACGATACGCGGCTTCCCGGTCGTGGGCATCGAGCACCGCGAGGAAATCGGGAAGGAGATTGATCAGCACGGATGAGGATATGAAGTCGGCGAGAGAGAATCAAGAGTGGGCGGAACGGCGGACGGGCGGACGCGCCACGGTCACGAGTGCAATATCATCCCGAGGGAGCGAATGCGACCGAGGGATCTTCCCCACCGGTCTCGATGACCGCGGAGAAGATCCCTCGCTTCGCTCGGGATGACGTGCCTTCTGGCCCTTCCGTCGTCCCGCCCTTCCGTCGTTCCGTCGTTCCGTCGTTCCCTAATGCCCCGACTTCTTCTGCTTGGCCACCTCGTCGAGGAAATGCCGCTCCGCGGGCGTGAGACTCGCGATGCCCTTCTCGGAGATCTTGTCCAGTACGCGGTCCACTTCGATGGCCACGGGGTCGGCGTCGACTCGACGGCGCGGGCGGGCCGGTGTCACCGGCGTCCGCTGCTCGGGCTCGGCCGCGCCGGACTGCACCATCACGACGCGCTCCACCGCTCGGGGCGGTGGATGCGGGCTCCGGCGGGTAAACCCCTGCATCCGGAAGAAGAGGTACCCGAAGGCGACGCCGCCGACGTGGGCGAGATGGGCGATGCCGTCGCCCGGGGTGAGGAAATACAGGAGCACGTCGAGCCCCACCAGCGCCGTGACCAGGGTCTTGGCGCGGATCGGCATGGGGATGGGGAAGATGATGAGCTCCGCGTCCGGCCAATAGATCGCGAACGCCAGGGCCACACCCAGCACGGCACCCGAGGCCCCGATGAAGGGGCTCACCGGCATGATGATGGAAAGACCCAGCGAGAAGATCGCCGCGCCCACGCCGCACAACAGATAGTAGAGGATGAAGGTCCGGCTCCCCATCCGGTTCTCCACCGCCGTGCCGAACACGAACAGCATCAGCATGTTGCCGAGCAGATGCAGGAGCCCGGCATGGACGAACATGTAGGTGAACAGGGACCACGGCTGTCGCAGCGCGGCGGCGGGGGAGAATGCCAGCGCGTCGGCCATCGCGGGCGAGAGGAAGATGGTGCGCATCAGCAGCAGCACCACCGCGTTCGCGATGATGAGCCGAAGGACCCACGGGGTGATGCGGCTGGAAGGAGCCAGATTCATGGAACCGCCTCTAACTCTGAGACCCCTAAACGCTTACGACGGTTCCTTGAGGCGGCCCTGCTGGGCGGTTCGACAGATCCGTTCGCATAGGTCGGGGAACTCTATGCCGGCCGCCCGGGCGGACTGGGGAAGTAAACTGGTCGCCGTCATGCCGGGCAGCGTATTCACTTCTAAACAGAAGGCTTCTCCGCCCGGTGTCAAGCGAAAATCGACCCGGGAGTATCCGCCCAGCTTCAGTCGCCTGGTGGGCCAGCCAGGCCAGACGCTGGCATTCCTGGGCCACCGGCCCGGGCAGGTCGGCCGGGAAGATTTCCTCGGACATGCCCGGCGTATATTTGCACTCGTAATCGAAAATTTCATGCCGGGGGATGATCTCTCCCACCGCAAGAGCTTTCCCCTCCAGAATGCCCACCGTCAGCTCCCGGCCCGGCACGAACCGCTCGATCATGATTTCGTCGTCATACTGGGCCGCAAACTCGACGGCTTCCTCGTAGTCCGAGGGGTCCTTGACCACCGTTAAACCCACCGTCGAACCCTGTTTGGAGGGCTTCACCACCACCGGCCACCCGAAGGACGCCCCCACCTCGGCCCGAGGCAGGGGGGCCATCGCCCAGTCGGCGGTGGGAACCCCTGCGTCCCGAAACAACCGCTTGGAGATGTCTTTGTCCATGGCCATGGCGCTGGCCAGCGGACCACTCCCGGTGTAGGGGACGCCCACCACTTCGAGCAGCGTCTGGATCGTCCCGTCCTCACCCCGGCCTCCGTGCAGTGCAAGGAACAGCACCTCGGCGTCCCGGATGACCGCGAGATTTCCCAGTCCCGACAGCAGCAACCCACGCTCGAGGGAGTGCAGCTCGTCGATCGAAGGGGGCGCCACTCCGACGCTCCCGGAGAGGAGCCGATTTTCGTCGCCTCTCGGGATGTACCCGCGTGCGGTATCCACCACCGCGACGTCGTGACCCCGCGAACGCAGCGCGGCCACGATCTGGACGGCGGACGCGATGGCGACGTCGCGCTCGGAGGAGGTGCCGCCGGTGAGGACGGTGACTCGCATGGGAACCGTGGGCGAGAAGCGTAAGGGTGAAGCGTGAAAATGTAGCGCCGTTGTCACCGCGTCCCGATGAGCTGCTGCAGCACGTCGTACCGGCTCACGATGCCGATCAGCTTGCCGTCCTTGCGGACCAGGGTGGCCGGGCTCTCCCGGGTCAGCATCGCGCCGACCCGGTCGGCCGGCGCGCCGGCGTCCACCTCGGGAAACGGCTGCTCCATCACCTCGCGAACCGGCCGGTCGAGCAGCGACGGCTGGGCCAGGGCGCGGGTCATGAGGGTGCCCTCGATCAAGGCGCCGACCGACTCGCCGTTCTCGACCACCGGGATCTGACTGACGCCATAGGTGGTCATCAGGTTCAGCGCCTGCCGCACCGCCGCGGCGGGGGCGACGCTCACCAGCGGAGGCGCGCTCGCGGAGCGGCGCTCGAGCAGCTGCTCGACCGTCAGCCGCGGCGCCTCCAGCATCTGATTCTCCTGCATCCACTCGTCGCTGAAGACCTTCGAGAGATAGCGCTCGCCGGTGTCGCAGAGGATGGTGACGACCAGGGAGGCCGGATCGTCCAGCTCACGGGCGACCTCGACCGCCAGCCAGACGTTCAGGCCGGCCGACCCGCCGACCAGGATCCCCTCCTCCCGCGCCAGCCGCCGAGCCATGGTAAAGGATGTACGGTCAGGCACTTGCCGGAACTCGTCGATCTGGTCGAACCAGATCGTGGTGGGAATCTTGTCGCCCCCGATTCCCTCCACCTTATAGGGGTGACCCTCACCCATCGCCTTGGTCCGATGGTAGTGAGTGTACAGCGAGCCGATAGGGTCTCCGGCTACCACCCGCACCTTCGAGTTCCGCTCCTTCAGATACTTGCCGACCCCGCTCACCGTGCCGCCGGTACCCGCGCCCGCGACGAAGTGGGTGACCTTGCCCCCGGTCTGTTCCCAGATCTCCGGACCGGTCGTCAGGTAGTGGGCCTCCGGGTTGACCGAGTTGTAGAACTGATCCGCGAGCACCGCGCCCGGCGTCTGCGTCACGATCTGTTTGGCCTTGACGATATAGTGGTCGGGGTGATCGGGAGGGACCGCGGTCGGGGTGATCACCACCTCGGCGCCGTAGGCCTTGAGGAGCCGCACCTTCTCCTGCGACATCTTGTCCGGCATGGTGAAAATGCAGCGGTAGCCCTTGAGGCTGGCCGCCATCGCGAGGCCCACCCCGGTGTTGCCGCTGGTGCCCTCGACGATCGTCCCGCCCGGCTTGAGGTCGCCCCGCTGCTCCGCGGCCTCGATGATCGCGAGGCCAATGCGGTCCTTCACCGAGCCGCCGGGGTTGGCGTACTCGGCCTTGCCGTAGATCGGCGTCCGGAGCCCCGCGCCGACCCGGCTCAGCCGGATGAGCGGGGTCCACCCGATCGTGTCGAGCACGGAGTCGTAGGGCGTGAGATGAGGGTGGGTCATGGCTCGCTCCCCGACCGGGGGTGCCGGAAATGCACCGGCTGAAGAAACGGGGCCGAGACCGCGCGGCCGTTCCGAAGGGCTGGGGAGAAGCGCAGCTCCCTGGCGCCGCTCAACGCGGCCGAATCCAGGGCCGGATATCCGCTCGACTCCGCCAGGCGGGTCGAGTCGGGAAGCAGCTTCCCCTGCGCGTCCACGAACAGACGGAGCAACACCCGCCCCTCGATGCCCTGCTCCAGCAGCGCGGGGGGGTAAGCCATCGGGGTGACCGGATTGATGGCGACGGGAGGCTGGTCGGCGTTGTGCTCGACGGTCGCGGGCTTGTGCTCGCCCAGCGCGACCGTCCCCACGCTCCGGTCTCCGCAGCCGACCAGGGCGGCCATCACTGCGAGGACGGTGGGAACGCCGCGGGCTCGGGTCATCGATCGCCTCTGCTCTCCGGATCCGCCACGCGCCGGCCGGCGCCCTGGGCGCGGCGCTGAAGCTCGGCCAGGCGGTTGAGCGCCTCCAGCGGGGTCAGAGCGTCGAGGTCGAGGGCCTTGAGATCGGTCATCACCGGATCGGGCCGGACATCCGCGAACAGGGCGAGCTGCCCCGCGTCCGGCTCCAGCGGGGGCGGCGCGCCGGGCACCATCCGGTGCTCGCCCTCCAGCGTGCCGAGGATCTCACGGGCCCGTCCCACCACCGCCTCCGGCAGACCGGCGAGCTGCGCCACGTGGATGCCGTACGAGCGGTCGGTGCCCCCCGGCTCCAGCCGGTGGAGAAAGACGACGGTGTCGCCGGTCTCGCGCACCGCCACGTTGTAGTTCCGGGCATGCTGCAGCCGCTCGGGGAGCTGCATCAGCTCGTGGTAGTGGGTGGCGAACATCGTCTTGCACCCGACCCGGTCGTGGAGATGCTCGGTGACCGCCCAGGCGATCGCCACCCCGTCGTAGGTCGAGGTGCCGCGTCCGATCTCGTCCAGCAGCACCAGGCTCCGCGCGGTGGCGTTGTGGAGGATGGCGCTGGCCTCGCTCATCTCCACCATGAAGGTGGACTGCCCCCGCGCCAGATTGTCGCTCGCGCCCACCCGGGTGAACAGCCGATCGACCGCGCCGAGCGAGGCCTCCGCCGCGGGAACGAACGCCCCCATCTGGGCCAGCACGACGCACACGCCGATCTGCCGCAGGATGGTCGACTTGCCCGCCATGTTGGGACCGGTGACCAGCAGGACGCGCTCGGCCTCGGTGAACCGGGCGTCGTTGGGGATGAAGGCCTCGCGCGCCATCATCCGCTCGATCACCGGATGCCGGCTCTCGCGCAGGACGAGGTCGAATCCGGCGTTCACGCGGGGACGCACGTACCGGCCCGCGACCGCCTGCTCGGCGAGCGCGGTCCACACGTCGAGCCGCGCGAGGACTCGGGCGGTCCGCTGGATCCGCCCGATGGCCTGGCCCACCGCCGCGCGGAGCGAGCCGAACAGCTCGGCCTCGCGCGCTGCCATCCGCTCCTCCGCGCCGAGCACCCGGGACTCGTAGTCCTTGAGCTCGGGCGTCACGTAGCGCTCGGCGGAGGCGAGCGTCTGCCGCCGCTCGTAGTCGGCGGGCACCTTTGCGGCATGGGCGTTGGTGATCTCCAGGTAGTACCCGAAGACCTTGTTGAATCCGACCTTGAGCGAGGCGATGCCGGTGCGCTCCCGCTCCCGCTGCTGCAGCGAGGCGATGTACTGCCGGCCGCCGTCCCGCAGGGAGCGCAGCTGGTCGAGCTCGGCGTCGTAGCCGGGACGGATCACGCCGCCGTCGGCCAGGGTGGGCGGCGGGCGGTCCTCCAGCGCGGCCGTCAGGGCGTTCGACAGGTCGGCGAGCAGGTCCAGCTCCTCGACCGCGTCGGCCAGGAGCGCGGCCCGGCGTCCGTCCGGCAAGGCGAATCCGGCGACGGCGCTCAGCGCCTCGGCGACATCGGGAAGCCGCTGGAACGAGTCGCGCAGCGCGCCCAGCTCGCGCGGCACCGCCCGGCCCGCCGCCGCGCGTCCCGCCAGCCGCTCGAGATCGCGGACGCCGTCGAGCGCTTCCCGCAGCCGGGCGCGGCCCCGGGAGTCGCGCACCGCGACGTCCACCGCATCGAGCCGGGCCTCGATGGCGGCCGGCTCCCGGAGGGGGGAGAGCAGCCACTGGCGGAGCAGTCGACCCCCCATCGGCGTCACGGTCGCGTCGATGGTCTCCAGCACGGTGCATCCCCGCGCGCCCGCGCGAAGCGGCTCGACCAGCTCCAGGTTGCGCCGGGTCATGTCGTCGAGCCAGAGGAAGGCATCGTTCCGGCGGACGGCAGGTCGCGCGAGGTGCGGCAGACCGGCCGGCTGGAGCTCGACGAGGTAGCGGAGCAGAGCACCGCCCGCGCCGAGGGCAGCGGCATCCTCCGGGCCGACGCCGAGGCCGTCGAGCGAGGCGAGGGAGAAACGCCGGGCCAGCTCCTCGCGGGCGAGATCCGGGTCGAACTCCCAGCGGTCCCGCGACGTGAGCAAGGGGGTGACGGGTCCATGGGAGGGCAGGGCCGGGTCGTCGCCCGGTATCACGACTTCGGCGGGGACGAGTCGGGACAGCGCCTCCTGGAGCCCGGCCTCGCTCACCGTCTCCAGCAGGAACTCTCCCGTGCTCAAGTCCACCGCGGCCAACCCGGCGTCACCGCCCTGCGCGCCGGCCACGCCGCCGCCCCGCTGAACCGCCACCATCCAGTTGTTGCGGCCACCGGGGATCCACCCGTCCACCAGCAGCGCCCCCGGCGTCATCGTCTCCACCACCTCGCGCCGCACCAGTCCCTTGGCGAGGCGAGGATCCTCGACCTGCTCGCAGATGGCGACCCGGTGGCCCGCGCTCACCAGCTGGCGGAGATAGTCGGCGGCGGCCTTCACCGGCACGCCGGCGAGGGGGACCCCGTCGCCTCTCGAGGTGAGCGTGATCTCCAGGACCCGCGCGGCGAGCTCGGCGTCCTGATAGAACATTTCGTAGAAGTCGCCGACTCGGTAGAAGAGGATCGTGTCGGGACGCTGCGCCTTGACTTCCCGCCAGTGTTTGAGCATCGGCGGGGTCGAGGCGCTGGCGGTCTCGCGGCTCACGGACGCCACGGGGAGAAACGGGGGGACTGGCGGGACATACGTTGGAGAATATAACCCTTCATCCCGGGGGCGACCGCCGCCCTCTCTCCCGCGAAACGCGAGGTGTGCATGGCTGGTCAAGGGTCGACGGGCAACGTGATCGCCGCACTCGCCAGTTTCTTCATCCCCGGATTGGGCCAGCTGATTCAGGGACGGCTGATCAGGGCGGCGGTGATGTTCGCGCTCGCCGCGGTGCTCTGGTGGTTCCTGCTCGGCTGGATCATTCACCTGTGGTCCATTCTCGACGCGGCGCTGTGGAGGCCGCGGGGAGACGTCGCGATCTGATGTCCGCCTTCCACTTCGCCTTCTTCGTCCGCGACCTCGACGCCACCCGGCGGTTCTACGGCGGGATCCTCGGCTGCCGCGAGGGCCGGAGCACCGACACCTGGGTGGACTTCGACTTCTTCGGCAACCAGATCTCGGCCCACACCACCGGCCAGGTATCGCCCACGCAGAACACCGGCAAGGTCGAGGACATCCTGGTGCCCGATGCCACATTTCGGCGCCATCCTGGCCTGGGACGAGTTCCAGGCGATCGCCGGGCGGATCCGCGCGGCGGGGATGTCGTTCGTCCTGGAGCCGCGCACCCGCTATGCCGGGCAGCCGGGAGAGCAGGCCACGATGTTCCTCCTCGACCCCAGCGGTAACGCGCTCGAATTCAAGAGCTTCAAGCATCCGGATCACGTGTTCACCGCATGACTGGCGCGTCGGTCGCCGTGATCGGCGGGGGCGTGATCGGCGCCAGCGTGGCCTATCACCTCGCGGCGCGCGGGTGGCGGGATGTCGTGATTCTGGACCGGAGCGGGGGCCCGGGCGAGGGGAGCACCGGCCGCGCCACCGGCGGATTCCGTGCGCAGTACGCCACGCCGGTCAACGTGCGCCTCTCGCTGCTCGCGCGAGACAAGCTCTGCCGCTTCGAGGCGGACACTGGAGTGGACCCGGGCTACTCGCTGGCCGGATACCTCTGGCTCGCCGCCGACGAGCCGGAGCTGGCCCAGCTGCGCGAAGGGCTAGCGGGTCCAACGGGCCGAAGGGTTGAGCGAAGCGGTGGAAGTAGATCCCGCCGGGGCGGCCCGGCTCAATCCGGCGCTCGCCCCCGACGGCATAGTCGGGGGCGTCTTCTGCCAGACCGACGGCTTCATCCGGCCGCTCCGGCTGCTGGAGGGGTATCTCGCCGCGGGAGCGCGGTTGGGCGTACGGGCCGAATGGGGGACCGAGGCAACCGGATTCTCCCTCGGACCCGGCGGCACCGTCTCGGCGGTGCACACGTCGCGCGGGCCGATCGCCGTGGCGGCCGCGGTCAACGCCGCCGGGCCCTGGGCTGCCGCCGTCGCGGGGTGGGCCGGAGTGGCGCTGCCGGTCACGCCGCTCAGGCGTCAGGCCGCGGCGACGGCTCCCTGCGATCTGCTTCCCGAATCGATGCCGATGACGATCTTCGTGGGTGACGGGTTCCACCTCCGGGTGCGCGACGGCCGAGTGCTGTTGCTGTGGCCGACCCCGGGCGTGGAAGGCCGCCCGTTCGACTGTTCGGTCGATCCCGCGTGGGTCGAGCGGGTCACGGCGATCGCCCGCCGGCGGCTGCCGGTGCTGCGTCGCGCCGAGATCGACCCCGCGGCCTGTTGGGGCGGACTCTACGAGATGTCGCCCGACAAGCACGCCATCCTGGGCCCCGCGCCGGGCTGCGCCAACCTCTTCCTGGCGAACGGCTCCTGCGGCCACGGCGTCATGCACGCGCCCGCGCTGGGCCAGCTGCTCGCTGAGATCATGTCCGACGGCAGGGCCTCCTCGCTCGACGTCCACCCGCTCCGGCCCACCCGGTTCGCCGAAGGCGATCCCAATCCGATGTCGGGTGTCCTGTGAGCCGCGCGACGATCCTCGGTGCCCTGGCGCTGGTGGGTGGGTGTGTGGCGGGGACCAGGTCCAGCATGGTCCTCGAGCGACACGTCCGGCCGCTCGGCACCACCGGGCCCGACGCGGTGGCGCTGCCGGTGAACGATCGCTATCGCTACGGCGTGGTCGTCGGCTCGGTGATGACCGCGGAAGGCGGGCGGGGCTGCAATGGCGAGGTGTGGCTCGAGCCGGATGGCGCGCCGGTGCGCGACGTCCGGGTCATCGCCGCCGCGCCGCTCCAGAACATGTTTCGCTTCCCCCAGCTGCTTCCCGGCCGGTACCGGCTGGGCGTGCGGTGCTTCGGCTTCGAGCCGGTGCGGCGAAACGTCGAGGTGCGGATCGGGCAGGTGCTGCGGGCGGTGGTCACGATGGCCCCACGGGCACGTCAGGCCGAACGCAGCGAGGGATCGACCGGGTCATGAGCAGGGGCGTCGAGCCTCGTCCTCATGCGCCGGTCGATCCCTCGCTGCGTTCGGGATGACACTTACTCTACCGTCGAATCCGCCTGCACCACCGACTCCGTCTCTACCGTCGAGCTCGTCCCCGGCGTCGAATCCGTCTCCACCGTCGAAGCCCGCCAGCGCTGCACTTCCGCCTGGAACTCCGTCACCAGGGCCGGCAGATCGGCCGAGGAAGTGTCGCTCTCGGCGTGCGGGGTTATCCGGGCCAGGCTCGCCGCGGCCTTGCCGTAGGTGCTGTCGGCCGCCAGGGCCGCCTGGTAGGCCGTCCGGGCCGCCGAGAAGTAACCGGTGCGCTCCAGAGCGGTGCCGAGGTTGTTGTGGAAGACGGGCGAGTTGCCGCGCAGCTCCACCGCCCGGGCCAGGATCGGGAGCGCCAGATCGCTCCGGTCCTGCTGGATGTAGATCAGCCCCAGGTTGTTCATCGCCCAGGCGTCGCGCTCGTCGAGGGCGATGGCGCGCTGGTAGGCGTCGATCGCCTCGGGGATCCGCTTCAGCTCGTAGCGCGCCCGGCCCAGCAGGCGGAGGCCTTCACCCGAGAGGGGCTCGAGGCTCAACGCGCGCTCGACGCGCTCCAGCGCCTCGCGGGGACGGCTGGTCTCCAGGAGCACGCGGGCCGAGTTGAGCAGGCTCTTCCGATGCTGGGGATCGAGCCGCAGCGCCTCATCGAAACCGGCGATGGCCTGCTCGGGGTCTCCGGCCTTCCACGACGACAGGCCGTACATGTAGTGGCCCCAGGGGTTGTCGGGGCTAGAGCGGGTATACGCCGCGAACCCGTCGACCGCCTCGTCGTAGTTGCGGCCGGTGTACGCCGCCTCCGCGTCGGAGTAGGACACGGGGGCCGATGGGCCGGTTGCCCGGCCGCCAGCGGGGGTCGCGCCGTTGGCGGGGCTGGACCCGCTGTCCACCACGACGGCCACGGTGGCGGGCGCGCTGGAGACGGTCGTAGTGACCGGACGCTCCTGGTCGCCGCAGCCGGCCGTGAGCGGCACGAACGCCGCGGCGAGGAACGTGAGATGGGACGGACGGAGCGACATGGGGACTCCTCCTGGCTGAGCGCCCGAGGGCGCGTTTGGGGTGACCGGCGCCTGGGAGAAAGGCAAGCCGGTTGCCAGGAGGACACGTCTGGTGAGTGAAAATCTATACTTTTATGGTTAAATGACTTGCGTTCTTGGGCCAGGCTGGAGTGATCCGGTTCGTGTCCCTGTGGACACGTCCGGAGATGGGATATGTGTCCAAGACTACACGTCCATGTGGCTGTGAGTTCGACTACCCTCCCGCCGGTCCGCCGTCCCGCCGGATCCCGTGCCGCCGCATGATCTTCAGCAGGCTCGCGTGATCGGCCAGGCCGAGGGCCTGGGCGGTGCGGGTGACGTGCCAGTCGTGCCGTTCGAGGGCGGCCACGATGATCTTCCGCTCCGCTTCCGCCTTCAGCTCCTGGAACCCCTGGGATCCCGACGCCGCCGCGGGAGCCGCGCCCGGCGGGCGGATCTCGATCGGGACGTGCTCCGGCGCGATCACGTCGCCGTCGCTGGCGATGATCATCCGTTCGACGATGTTGCGGAGCTCCCGGACGTTGTTCCGTCGCCATTCATAGGCCATCAGCAGGTCGAGCGCGTCGGGCGCGATCTTCTTCCGCCGCATCCCGAACCGGGCGCAGATGCCGGTCAGGAACTGGTCCACTAGGGTGGGCACGTCGGAGAGGCGGTCGCGCAGCGGGGGCACCGGCATCGTGTGGACGGCGAGGCGGAAGTAGAGATCCTCCCGGAAGCGGCCGGCCCGCACCTCCGCCTCCAGGTCGCGGTTGGTCGCGGCGACGATCCGCGCCTCGATCGCGATCGGCTGGCTTCCGCCCAGCCGGGTGACCTGCCGCTCCTCGAGCACCCGGAGCAGCTTGGCCTGGGGCTGGAGCGGGAGCTCCCCCACCTCGTCGAGGAACAGGGTGCCGCGCTCGGCGGCCTCGAACGCGCCCTTCCGGGTGCCGATCGCCCCGGTGAACGCCCCGCGCTCGTGGCCGAACAGCTCGCTCTCGATCAGGCTCTCGGGCAGCGCGGCGCAGTTGATCGCCAGGAAGGGGCCCGAGGGCTGCGGCCCGAAGCGGTGGAGATCGCGGGCCACCAGCTCCTTGCCGGTGCCGCTCTCGCCCACGATCAGCACCTGGCTCGGAATCGGTGCCACCCGGGCGATCGCGGCCCGCAGCTCGGTCATGGCGGCGCTGCCTCCGATCAGCGAGGTCTCGCGGCCCAGCTGGCGGCGCAGCGCGGTGACCTCGGACCGCAGCCGGCGGCGCTCCATCGCCGCCTCGATCTCGTGGACCACCCGCTCCATCGGCTCGGCCTTGTCGATGAATCCGTACGCGCCCAGCCGGAGCGCCTGCACGCAGCGGTCGTAGCTCCCGGTCCCGGTGTAGACGATCACCGGCACCTGCGAGCCCTTCCGCTCCAGCGCCCGCAGCACGTCGAAGCCGTCCATCCCCGGCATCTCGAGGTCGAGCACCACGCAGTCGACCGGCCCGCCAGCGAGCATCTCCAGCGCCTTCTCACCGCCCGGCGCGGTCAGCACCTCGTAGTTGCCGGTGCGCCGCAGGTCGTAGGCGTACTGCTCCGCCAGGGGCGCCACGTCGTCCACCACCAGCACCAGCGTCATCGCGCGGGCTCCTCCGGCGGCACCGGCGGGCACCTCGACCGTCGCGCGGGTGCCTCTGCCCGGCGTCGGTATCGATCCGAAGCGCCCCACCCAGGTCGAGGATCAGCCGGCGCACGATGGACAGACCGAGCCCGGTGCCGCCGGCCTTGGTGGTATAGAAGTCGTCGAACGCCCGGTCGAGCTCGGCGCGGGACATGCCGGGCCCGGTGTCGGCGACGGTCACGCGGACCAGGGGCGCTCCGCCGTCGCGGATGACGTTCTCGGTCTCGACCACGACTTCGCCGCCCGGGACCGACGCGACGCTGTCGGCCGCGTTGCCCACCAGGTTCTCCAGCACCCGGCGGAGCATGAGCCGGTCGGCGGCGGCCGGCGGGAGCCCGCCGGCGAGCCGGGTACGCACCGTGGCCGCGCCGGTGGCTCGGACCACCTCGGAGACCATCGCGTTCACGTCGCATGCCTCGGGCACGGCGGCGGGGGAGAGTCTGGCATAGTTGCGGGCCAGCGTGTCGAGGTACGCCACACTCGACTCCAGCGTCTCCCGCCGCTCGTCGAACACCACGCGCAGCGATTCCGGACGGTCCCGGGCGACCTCTTCCAGGTGACGAAGCACGTTGCGGATGGGCACCAGGCCGTTCTTGATGTCGTGATTCACCTGCCGGGCCAGGTCCCCCATCGCGACCCGGCGCTCGGCGTCACGCAGCCGCGCCGCACCGGTGCGGAGTCGGGTGGTCATCGCCCCCAGCAGTCGGCTGAGGGCCCCGATCTCGTCCTGCCGCCCGGTGGCGAAGTCCACGTCGAGGCGGTCGAGGTCGATCGTCGCCGTCTTGCCGGCCAGCTCGGTGAGCGGACGGCTGATCAGCCGGGCGAGCCACGCGGCGAGCGCCAGCGCCAGGAGCGCGGTCAGCCCGAGCGATACCAGGAACCAGGTGTTGAGCCCCCGCTGGAGAGCGGCCAGCGTGCCAGAGGTGCGGGTCACCACCAGCCGCGCGCTGTCCGCCGTCGAAGCACCTGGGGCATCGAAGAACGGGATCGTGAGGGACCCGACCAGCTGGGTGCCGTCGCGCGCGGGGGCCAGTGCCGCCGTGTCCAGCCCGACCGCCAGGTCGGGGTCGGGGTCCAGGCGCCGGAAGAACCGATCCTCGGCCGCGATCCCTCCGACCAGGACGAAGGGGCGGCCGGCCACCGCGAACCGCTCGGCTGCCCCCAACGCAAGCTGGGGGGACTCGGCGGTGCGCACCCGGATCAACGCCGGGACGGGGCCGGTGGCGAGCAGGAAGCCGGGCAGCTCGGGGCGCAGCCGGTCGTACTCGTTGCGAAAGTGGCCGGAGCTCAGGATCCGCCCGACGCTGTCCTGGAGCTGCAGCAGGGAGAGACCGGAGAGGCGCATGGCGCCGCCGGCCCAATCGAGAAGGTAGTTGCGTGACGCGGCGTCGCCCTGGACGGCCGCCCGCCGGAACTGATTGTCGGCGGAGAGATCCTCGACCAGCGCCGCCAGCCGCGCCGCTACCCGCTCCTGCTCCCGCCCGAGCTCGGCGCCCAGCGCCTGCACCGCGGCCTCGCCCCGGCGGCGCGATTCCTCGCTGAGCCGGCGGTCCATCTCGCGGCGAACGCCGAGCGCGAGCACGGTCAGCGGTACCAGAACGGCGAGGGCGGTGGCGAGGAACAGCCGGGCCCGGAAGCTCACTGCCCCTCCACCGGGCGAAGGGTACCGTCGAACTCGACGGCGAGCCGGGGCACGCCCTGACTCACGACGGCGCTCATCCTGGTCTCGATCAGCGGGATCACCGCGGAGCCGGCCGGCCACCGGGCGAGCTCGCGACAGGGGACCAGCGCCCGGCGCGGCACCGCTACCACATAGGCCTCGCCGACACCGTCCCGAAGGGATTGGGCCATCAAACGATCGGGAAGGCCGCTCGCTGCCGTCGTCGGATCGTCGGAGAGCGCGACGATGCGCTCGGCGATGGCCCGCGCAACCGGATCCTCCCGGACGTACACCACCGCGTTGGCACTGACCGCACGAGGTTTCACGGGCCGGGCTTCAGGCACGGGACACCGGGTTGCGTCATCCCACCAGAACGGCGGCTCCGCACCGCGAGCCGCGGCGCGCACGGCGTCCCGGGCGAGCCCGGCGCGGAACGCCCGGCCGTCGGCGGGAATCAGGGGCCCGACGGCCTCACGGCCCGGAGGGACAACCAGCACGTAGGCGCGGCTCCAGGGCAACGAGTGCACGGTGAACCCGTCGCGGGCGCGGGCGTAGTCGAGGATCGCCGGATCACCGGTTCGGAGAATGTCGGCCCCGCTGTCCAGCGCGTCGCGAAGATCCCCGCTTGCAGGCCGGCGTGCGACGAACCCGGTACTTCCCCCGGGGAGAGAATCGGTGACCAGTCCGAGCGCGGGGTCGGCGAAGAACGGCGGCACCGAGTCGGTCGGCCGTTCCAGGGTGACCACCAGCCGCCGTTCGTCCAGCGGCACTACGGAGGCGACGCTGGAGTAGCGAAGCGCGGTGGCCGCGCCGGGCCGCGTTCTCCATTCCGCGGCCGCACCCGCGGCGGTCACCCCGAGGGGGGACGGTCCGAGGACGAAGGTCCAGGTGCGATGCGAGGAGTCGGGCGCCCACGCCTCGGCCGCGCCGGGCCGGGCGGCGCCGAGACAGTCGAGCCGGATGAGCGGCTCGGGCTGGCGGCGCGCGACGATCGTAGAGTCCTCCGGCCCGACCGCCGCGACGACGAGCTCGCGCGGCTCGCCCGGACGGCCGGTGGGAAGGATGCATTGGTCGGAAGTGGCGGCCGGCTCGGGCGCCGGCACCAAGGCCGGGCCCCGGCAGCCGCCGCCGGAGAGCAAGGTGAGGCACACCGCCGCGCGGAGCTCGCGAGTCAGCCGGATTGTGCGGGGGGCCATGGTGCGAATCTTAATGCGCCGGGGGAACGGTCCAGCGCGGTTATGGCTCCGCGACCACGAATGGACTCCCGCCGATCCTGGACTTGAGCTTCGCGACCGCGGCGACCGCCTCCTGCCGGGTGGCGAACTCCCCGGCGCGCACCTTGTAGAGCCCCCGCTCCCGGACGATCACCGCGGGGAAGCCGAGCTCTTCCGCCTGGCCGGCCGCGTCGTCGGCGGCGCCGGGCGTCGCGACCGCGGCGACCTGGACCCGGAAGCGGATCGCTCGGGCCGCCGGCCGCGTGGGGAGCGAGTCGGCTACCCGGCGGGCCGCCGAATCGGCCGGGGCAGGCTTGGGCGCTGGGCCGGGCATGGCGGTTGGAGCCGAATCGGGCGTCGGGGCCGGCGGCTTGGTCGTGGTGTCGGACGCTCCACCCTGCGTCGCCACTCTCCTATCGCACCGCTGATACATGAACCCCAGCTGTCGCCGCAGCTCGAGATCGGCCTCCGTCCGGGCGATCCCGTCGGCGAGCCAGCGGCAGGCGTTCGTGGTGTCCTTCAGCTCGAAATAGGTGCGGCCGCCCCAGTACGCGGCCTGGGCGATGAGCTGGGTGCCGGGATAGTCGAGCCGCAGGCGCTCCAGGTTTCGGGCCGCGCTCTCGAAGCTCCGGGTCGCGTAGTCCATCTGCACCAGGCGGAGCAGCGCGTCGTCCACCCAGGGCGACGTGGGGTGCTCCACCGCCACGCGCTGGAGATGCCGGCGCATGTCGGCGGCCGTATTGGCGACCATCGCCTGGGTGTAGAGGATCTGGGGATAGAGGGAATCGGTGGGGGGCGTGGCCGCGAGCAGCCGGTCCACCGCGCTCCGGGCCGAGTCGCCCTGGCCCTCCTGGGCCGAGCGCACGGCCGCCACCAGCCGGGGATCGGTTTGCGCGGCGACCGCGGATGCGCCGGCCAGGAGAAAGGTGAACAGAGACAGGGCCAGTCGGTTCATGCCGCCGCCCGGCTGGAGGTGGCCATTCGCAGTACCATGTCGGTCAGGATTCCCCGCTCGTCGGAAATGGTGGTGTCCTTGAGCGCGCGGTCGGCCGCCAGGATCGAGCGCAGGGCGTCCGCCACCCGCTCCGCGGGCCAGTCGGGCGCCCAGCGAAGCCAGCGCCCCTTTTCTTCGCTCCAACTCAGCAGACCGAAGACGCGGTTCCGCTTGATCACGCCGAACACCGCTTCGTCGAGCGCCTTTCCCCTGGCCCGCCGGTCGTAGTGGGAACGGGCGATGCCGACGCCGATGAGCGTGGTCCCGAGCATCGTCACCAGTTTCACGCCGGAGTTGCCCGCCTGGTCGAGCAGGGGGCCGAGCAGGTGGACCGCCGGACCCACGCGGCTCTCGAGTACCGCGTCGCGCCAGTCGAACACCGTCTCGCCGTGGTGTACGCCCACCAGGTCGCCCACCTGCTCGATGGTGAGCGGCTCCCCGGCGGGCAGCGCGGCGAACTTGTCCAGCTCCGCCGCGAGCGAGGCGAGCTCGCCGCCCACCGCGCGCACCAGATGCCGGGCCGCGTCGTCCTTCAGTTCGACGCCGAGCCCCTTGGCCCGGCGGTCGAGCCACCTGAGCACCCGGTCCTCCGGCAGCGGCTGGCAGGCTACCGCGACCGCCGCTTTCGCGATGTCCTTGTCCTCGGAGTCCTCGTTCGCCCCCTGAACCAGGATCAGCACCGTGTCGGGCGCGGGCCGGCCGAGGTACTCGAGCAGCGCGGCACGTACCTTCGGCTTCCGCTTGAGCGCCTCCACCTCGCGCAGCACCACGACGCGGTGCTCCGCCATCATCGGCAGCGTGGAGCAGAGGGCGAAGAGCGTGTCCGCGTCGATCTGTCCGGCGGAGCGTTGGTCGAGATTGAAGTCGCGCAGCGACGGATCCAGCGCCCGGTCGAGGATGGCCCGCAGGCCCTCGTCCTTGAGCAGATCCTCGGGGCCGTGGAAGTAGTACGCCCGCGCCGGCTCGCCGCCCTTGGCGAGGAAGCGGAAGAACGTGTCGAAGGTCTGGGCGGGCATGGAGGAAACCTAGGCGGGGTGCCGCCCAGGGGGAAACGTCGTGGGATGGTCGCCGGTGGCGCCGCCGGCCACGGCCCGCTCGTAGACCGCGAGCACGTGCGCCCGGCTCACCAGCCCCAGCAGGTGGCCGGTGGCCCGGTCCACCACCGGAATCGAGGGCGCGCCGCGCACCCCCATGCGCCGGATGGCCTCCAGCAGCGTGTCGCCCGGCGCCACCGTCTCGGCGGGGATGGTCACCTGGGAGGCGACCAGGCCGGCGGTCTTCTCCCGAGGCTCTCCCGCCAGCCGGCCGAGGTCGGCGATCGGAATGATGCCGATCAGGCGCCGGTGCTCGTCCACCACGGGAAGGTCGGTGAAGGCGCCGCGTCCCAGGTGTTTCAGGAGCTGGTCCAACGGCGCCGTCTCACCCACGACCTCCGGCGCCGGGTCGAAGGCGTCGGCCACCCGGAGGCCGTCGAGCACATCCCGGTCGGCGCCGTGCTTGAGCCGCTCACCGCGCCGGCGGAGCCAGCCGCTGTAGAGGGAGTCGGGCTCCAACCGCCGGGCCACCAGGTTGGCGATCACCGTGGTCAGCATCAGCGGGAGGACGATCTCGTAGTCGTTGGTCATCTCGAAGACCAGCAGCATCCCGGTGATCGGCGCGCTGGTGGACGCCGCCACCACCGCGCCCATGCCCACCAGCGCATAGGCCTCCGGCCTCAGCCCGAGGGTGGGGAACAGGCCGGTGAGCGCGACGCCGAACGCGCCGCCGGTCGCCGCGCCGACGTAGAGCGACGGGGTGAAGACCCCGCCCGAGCCCCCGAAGTTGAGGGTGATCGAGGTGGCGAGGATGCTGCCCAGCGCCAGCAGCGCGAGCGAGGACCACGACATCCGGCCGAAGACCTCGAGGTGCACCGCGAGGTGCCCGTGCCCCACCAGCAGCCCTTTCGAGAGAAGTACCAGGACGCCCACCAGGAGTCCGCCGAGGAACGCCACGGTCCAGCGCGAGCTCTCGATCCTGCGGACGAGCGACTCGGTAGCGAAGAACACCCGCACGAACAGCACCCCCACCAGTCCGGCGAGCACCCCGAGGAACGGATAGAAGACCAGCAGCTCGCGCTGCAGCGCGTAGCCGTAATCCTCCGGGATCGGGAAGGCAGGGTTGTTGCCGAGGAAACTGTGCGAGACCACCGCGGCGACCACGCTGGCCACCACCACCGGCGGGAACGCACCGACGGCGAGCGAGCCGAGGATCTCCTCCAGCGCGAAGAAGGCGCCCGCCAGCGGCGCGTTGAAGGCGGCGGAGATGCCGGCCGCCGCCCCGGCGGCCACCATGATCTTGGTGCGGGCCGGATCGAACCTGAACGCGCGGCCGAGGAACGAGGCGAGGGCCGCGCCCAGTACCGCGACCGGGCCCTCGCTGCCGGCGGCGCCGCCGCTCCCCAAGGTCACCGCGCTGGCCGCGGTGCGGGCCAGCACCGGACGGAGGGGCAGCCGGCCGCCCTCTCGAGCGACCGCCCGTTGGACATCGGGGACGTTGAGCCCCTCGTGGCCCCGGCCGGGGCCGTGCATGATGAGGTAGGCGAACACCATCCCGATCCCGGTGAGCAAGGGCCGGTAGGCGAGGATCCCTGACTGGGTCAGCCAGACGGCGGGGGTGAGATACAGCAGAAAGTACGCGAGATCGATCAGCCGATAGAACACCACCACACCCAACCCCGCGGCCACGCCGATGGCCACGGCGAAGCCAAGCAGAATGCTGTTCTCGTCGAAGTGAAAGGCGTTGAACCAGTCGGCGAACCGGTCCCAGACGCCGCCGGCGCGCCGGACCGCGAACCGGGCGGCGTCGCGCGCCTGTCGCGTGGGATCGGGCAGCGAGGGAAGGCGCGCCACGCTATCTACAGAAGCATTGGACGAAGAGCAGGCTCACGAGCGTCTTTCCGTCCACGATCTCTCCGCGCTCCACCAGCCGCAGGACTTCGGACCAGCGGACCGTGTGCAGCTCCATGAACTCGTCGGCTTCCCGGTGCGCCGATCCGGACTGGAGCCCCAAGGCGGAGAACAGATGAATCCGCTCGTCGGTGAAGCCCGGTGTGGTGTGGATGGTGATGAGTCGCTCGAGCCGATCGGCGCGCAGGCCGGTTTCCTCCTCCAGCTCGCGCCTGGCGCACGTCTCCGGGCTCTCGCCGGCATCGAGCCGCCCGGCGGGGATCTCCCAGATGAAGCCGTCGGCCGCGTGCCGGAACTGGCGGATGAGTACGACGCGGGGGTCGGGATCGCCGGGCGGATCCAGGAACGGCACCACCGCCGCCGCGCCCGAATGGCGCAGGATCTCCAGTTGGCCGACCGACTCGTCGGGGAAGCGGACCTGGTCGAGGTCGAGGTTCACGACGCGGCCGGTGTACAGGCGCGAGGTGGAGAGAAGCGCCATCGTCACACCCTTCCTAGCATGGCCCCGATCCAGGCGACCGGGACCTTCAGACCCTCGGCGAAGAGGTAGCGGAGCTCGAGCACCGGGTTGTCGGAGATCGGGCTGCTCTCGGTGGGGGAGGTATAGGCATCGAGGGCCACCCGGCGGGCCTCGAGCCGGAGGCGGAACATGTGGAACGGGTCGCTCACCAGCAGCACCCGGCGGAGCCCTCGTCCGTGCAGCCACCGGCCCACGGCGCTCATGGACGTCCGGGTGGAGCGGCCGACCGGTTGGGCGTTCACCGCGTCGTCCGGCACTCCCCGCGCGACGATATACCGGCGGCCGACGGTCGCCTCGCTGGTGGTGTCTCCCCGCCCGACGCCTCCGGTCACCACGATCAGCGGGGCGTAGCCCTCGCGGTACAGCTCGATCGCGTGATCCAACCGGGCCCGCAGCACCGGCGAGGGCCGGCCGTTGTACTGCGCGGCGCCCAGCACGATGATGGCGTCCACTGGGCGCCGCTGGTCGTGCTGGCTCGTCACCAGCACGGCGGCGAGGGCGACGGTGTAGCTCATCGCCGCCACCAGGATCACCATCCCCACGATCGAGCGCAGCGAGCGGCGGCGCGGCGCGGGGACGGGGCGGCTCACCCTGCCGCCGCCCGGTCCGGCCCGCGTCATAGGTCGAAGGTCTCGCCGTGCGTGGGGACGCGGACGTCCCGTACCCCGGCCTCCCGGAGCGTGGCCGCCATCGCCTCGAGGGCGCCGGGCTCGCCGTGCACCACGAAGGCCCGGCGGATCGGGCCGCCCAGCCGGCGCACCCAGGCGAGAAGCTCACCGCGGTCGGCGTGGGCCGAGTACCCGCTGATGGTCTCCACCTCCGCCCGCACCGGATACTCGTCGCCCAGGATCCTGACCGGGTTCGCGCCCTCCTGCAGCCGCCGGCCCAGCGTGTGCTCCGCCTGGAAACCGACGAACAGCACCAGGTTCCGGTGATCACCGATGCCGTTCACCAGATGGTGGAGGATCCGGCCCGACTCGACCATGCCGGAGGCCGCGATGATCACCGCCGGCCCGGTGGCCGAGTTGAGCGCCTTGGAGTCCTGGACCTTGCGGACGTAGCGAAGCAACGGGAAGTCGAAGATGCGGCTCTCCGAGGTCACCAGGTGCTCGCGCTGGTCGAAGACCTCGGGGTGCATGCGGAACACCGTGGTGACGTCCACGGCGAGCGGGCTGTCGAGATGAATGGGGATCTCGGGAATCTTTCCGGCCCGCCAGAGCTGGTGGAGGCTGTAGATCAGCTCCTGGCAGCGGCCCAGCGCGAATGCCGGGATCAGCAGCTTGCCCCCCCGGGCCGCGACCCGCCGCACCGCTTCGCCGAGCCTCGCCTCGGAGTCCGCCACCGACTCGTGGCTTCGGTCGGCGTAGGTGGACTCGATGATGAGGGTGTCGATCGGGCCGGCGGGCGGCTGAGGGTCCCGGATGATCGGCAGCCCGCTCCGGCCGATGTCGCCGGAGAAGACCAGCCGGTGGCTTCCCGATTCCGTGATCCGGATGTCCACCGTGGCGGAGCCGAGAATGTGTCCGGCGTCGAGGAACTCGAGGGCGAGGTGCTTCCGGAGATGGGTGATCCGGTGATAGGGCACGCCGACCATCAGCTCCTGGGTCGCGAGCGCGTCAGCCATGGAGTAGAGCGGCTCGCTCTGCGTCCCCGCCTTCCCCCGCCGCTCGAGGTGCTCGAAGTCCTTCTCCTGGATGTGAGCCGCGTCCGCCAGCATCACCGAGCAGAGATCCCGGGTGGCCGGCGTGGTGTGGATGGGGCCGTGGAAGCCCTCCCGCACCAGCAGCGGTAACCGGCCGGAATGATCGATGTGGGCGTGACTCAGGACCACCCCGTCCAGCCGTCGCGCGTCGAACGGCAGCTGGAGGTTCAGCGCGTGGGTCTCGGACCGGCGGCCCTGAAAGAGCCCGGCATCGAGCAGGAACCTTCCGCCCGCGGCCTCGAGCAGGTGCATCGAGCCGGTCACCCGGCCCGCGGCGCCGTAGAAGGAGAGGCGAATGGTCATCGGCGTCTCACTCCTTGCTCCTGGTCCCGAACAGGCGGTCCCCCGCGTCGCCCAGACCCGGCAGGATGTACCCCTGCTGGTTGAGCTGCCGGTCGAGCGCGGCGGTGTAGATCGACACGTCGGGATGGCTCTCCAGCATCCGCCCCACACCCTCCGGCGCCGCGACCAGACAGAGGAACCGGATCTTCCGGGCCCCCGCCTCGCGGAGCGCGGCGACCGCGGCGACCGCGGAACCGCCGGTGGCGAGCATCGGGTCGAGCACGAAGAAGTCTCGCTCCACTTCAGCCGCCGGAATCTTGAAGTAGTAGTCCACCGGCCGCAGCGTGTCGTGGTCCCGGTAGAGGCCGATATGCCCCACCCGCGCCGACGGGATGAGCTGGGCGATGCCCTCGACCATCCCCAGCCCCGCGCGCAGGATCGGAACCAGCGTCAGTTTCTTCCCCGACACCTGGCGTCCGGTGGTCCGCTCCAGCGGCGTCTCGATCTCGACCGGCTCGGTCGAGAGGTCCTTGGTCACCTCGTACGCCATCAGCATCGCGATCTCGCTGACCAGCTGCTTGAAGTCACGAGTACTGGTGTCTCGATCGCGAAGGATCGAGAGTTTGTGGACGATCAGGGGGTGGGTAAGGACGGTCAGGTTGGGAAACGAAGCCTGAGGCATGGGACCAATATGCGGGAGGGAATCCCTTGATAGTAGGGGACCTGGCCAACACGGTGGCGGGGAATCCTCGACGGGGAGCCGGCCGGACTCTCCTGGTCCGCACTCTTGCTCAAGGTGCCGGCTCGGGGCCACACTCAACCGAACCGGGAAGGACCACGACCAAGGAGACGGGGATGCCCGCGAATCGGATGACCAGGAAGGCGATCACGCTGGCAGCGCTGGCCCTCGGCACGGTGCTGGTGGCGCAGTGCAAGGCCCAGGTGCCCCAGAACGGACCGTCGCAGCGGTCCCCGACCCCCAACGCCATCCTGGGAAAGGTGGGCGCCGAGACCGTGGCCGAGGGTCTGGTGCACCCCTGGGCGCTCGCCTTCCTTCCGGACGGGCGCATCCTGGTCACCGAGCGGCCGGGCCGGCTCCGCATCGTCGACCGCAAGAGTGGGCTCTCCCAGCCGCTCGGCGGCGTGCCCCAAGTCCAGGCGCAGGGCCAGGGGGGGCTGCTCGACGTGGCCATCGATCCCGCCTTCGAGGAGAACCGGCTGGTCTATCTCTCCTACTCCGAGCCGGGAGAGGGCGGAGCGGGCACGGCGGTCGCGCGAGGGCGGCTCGGCGAGGGCAGGCTCGAAGACGTGACGGTGATCTACCGCCAGCAACCCAAGGTGCAGGGAAGCGCCCACTTCGGGTCGCGCCTGGTGTTCACGACCGACGGCAAGCTCTTCGTCACTCAGGGCGATCGCCAGGCGTACCGGGAGCAGGCCCAGGACCTGGGCTCCGGACTGGGGAAGCTGGTGCGCATCAACCCCGACGGATCCATTCCGGACGACAACCCGTTCGTCGGGAAGAGCGGTGCGCGGCCCGAGATCTATTCCTACGGGCACCGCAACATGCAGGGCGCCGCGATCCATCCGGAGACGGGGCGGCTGTGGACCCTCGAGCACGGTGCCCGGGGGGGCGACGAGCTCAACCACCCCGAGCCGGGCAAGAACTACGGCTGGCCGGTGATCACCTACGGCCGGGATTACTCCGGCGTCAGCATCGGCGAAGGGACCGCTAAGGATGGGATGGAGCAGCCGGTCTACTACTGGGACCCCGTGATCGCGCCGTCGGGGGCGGTCTGGTACACCGGCGACAAGTACCCCGGCTGGAAGGGCAGTCTCTTCGTCGGCTCCCTGCAGCCGGGGGCGCTGGTTCGGCTCGTGATCCAGGACGGCCGGGTCACCCGGGAAGAGCGCTACCTCCACGAGCTGGGCGATCGTATCCGGGACGTGCAGCAGGGGCTCGACGGTTTTCTTTATGTAGTGACGGACGAGGGTAACGGCCGAGTGTTGCGCGTGGTGCCGAAGGGATGAGCCGGGGTTGGCCGGCCCCAGCCCCCTTCCTTATATTCCCGGCCCCGAGGCCAGGTAGCTCAGTTGGTAGAGCAGCGGACTGAAAATCCGCGTGTCGGGGGTTCGATTCCCTCCCTGGCCATTCCGCGGTGACTCCACGCCGTGAAATCCGTTATCAGACTGGGCCATCCGAACCGGGGTGGCCCTAGTCGTGCGAAGTAGCGCGCCTCGGCCCATTGTGGCCCCCGAACAGGCTGGCCTCCGGTTACCTGGATGAACTCGTACGAGTGGCGTCGGTGAGAGGGCCGTGGCTTCCGTCGGCCACCTCAGCTCACGCCCCGCTCCTGATACAAGGCGGGAAACTGCTTCCGCAGGTGCTCCAGTTTGGGCACATCGTTGATCACGATGTAGGGCTGGTTGGGGTGCCGCACCAGGTAGTCCTGATGATACGCCTCGGCCTCGTGAAAGGCTCGTAGCGGCGTCACCTGGGTCACGATGGCGTCCCGGTACACCTTGCCGTCTCGCAGCTTCGCGATGTACCGCTCGGTCGCCTCCCGCTGCGCGGCGTTCCGGTAGAACACCGCCGACCGATACTGGGTCCCCACGTCCGGCCCCTGGCGATTGAGCTCCGTGGGGTCGTGGGCGACGGTGAAGAAGATCTGCAGGAGCTGGTCGTAGGAGATCTGCGACGGGTCGTAGACCACCAACACCGCCTCGGCGTGTCCGGTGGTTCCCGAGCTCACCTGGTCATAGGATGGCGACGGGGCCGAACCTCCGGCATAGCCCGACCTGGCGGACGTGACTCCCTTGAGGTGCTCGAAGACCGCCTCCACTCCCCAGAAGCAGCCCCCGGCAAAGACCGCGGTGTCGCTGGCCGCGGCGACCCCGAGCGGCGCCGGCTCCGGGGCCATGGCCGGGGCCACCCGGGGCTCCCGGAAACTGCGAGATGCCATCAACATCGCCGCCGCGACGAAGGCGATCGCAACGAGGGCTGGGGCAACCAGACGCTGGTATACCGGCATAGTCCGCTAGGCTCCGATACGGGGTTCACCTACTGAACGTCGCCGGCCGGCCAACGGTTCTCCAGCGGGCGCCGCAAGGTCCCTCTACCGCCCGGCCGTCCGCCGGCGCATGTTAGCTGCGGTTCCCACTCTGCCTTCCGACGGGTCCGCCTTTCGGTCGGACCTCATCGCCAGTCCGGCTCTATGACACGTTCCAAGCAGGTCGCCCGCTTGCTGCCGTTGTGCCTGGCGTTCGGATGCCAGGGGGAGACCACCACGCCCACCGCCCCCGGCATGTCCCCGAGCACCGCCACCGCGCTGGCGACCGACAACGTGGTCGCCACCCTCACGGTCATTCCGGACTCGCAGATGGTCTTCGTGGGCGATCAGTTCCAGGTCATCGCCCGGGCCAAGAACAAGGCGGGTCAGGTGTTGGACCGCGTTCCCAAGTGGACGGTGAGCAATACCGCCGTGGTCGCGGCCCAGGGCCCCGCCCAGGCGACGATGCCCTTCAAGGCACTGAAGGCCGGAAAGACCTCGGTAAAGGCCACGGTGGACGCGAAGTCGAGGTTCTCCATCGTCGTGGTGCGCGCGTCGGGCGGCGCCAAGGTGGTCGTCAACCCCGCGACGGTGACGGTGGAAGCCGGCGGGACGGTGCAGTTCGTCGCCACCGGTCTCACCAATGCCGGCGAGACGGCTGGGGTGAACGTCACCTGGACCACTGCGACCGGGGCCATCTCCTCCAGCGGCGTCCTGACCGCGGGCTTCACGCCGGGCACCTACCGGGTGATCGCCAAGGCGGCATTCGGCGCCGCGGACACGTCCCTGGTGACCATCTCGTCCGCGCCCGACCCGGTCATGAGGGTATTCCTGGTGCCCGAGACGGCGTCGGTCGAGGCCGGTGGGACGCTGCAGTTCGAGGTCTACGGACGCACCGGGGCCGGCGACAGCGTTCCGGTCGCGGTGGCCTACACCGCCACCGGCGGGACGATCGGCGGGGGTGGCCTCTATTCGGCCGGTGGAACCGCCGGGACCTACCGAGTCATCGCAGCGAGTGCGGGGGGCGCCGCCGATACCTCCGAGGTCACCGTTGCCGCCGCGCCCGTCGCCCGGGTGACGCTCCGGCCCGACCTCGCGGCGAGCAGGGCCGGCGAGACGACCAGGTTCACGGCCACGGTCTGGAACGCACTCGATCAGCCGGTCGCCGAGCCGGTGAGCTACCAGGCGACCTGCGGCGACGTGACCGGCGCCGGAGTGTTTACCGCGCCGCAGGACGGGTCCGGCTCCTGCTTCGTGACGGCCTCGTCCGGCGGTCAGACCGCCACCACCGAGGTGGTGCTGCTCCGGAGCACGCTGGACCAGGGCATTCCGTTCGGCAGTTACGACCTGTGGACCACGGCCACCAAGACGCAGACCACGGGCGGGTCCGCCTTCATCGCCAGCCACGACTACGTGGCCCCGGGCGAGATGGTCAGCCACATCGCGCAGGCCCGGGCCAAGGGCATGAGCATCGTCCTGGCGATGACCGGCGGCGCCCACGATCGCTACAAGACCGCCGGGGTGTTCGACGAAGCGAAATGGCGGGCGGCGATGGACACGTATGACACGCCGGCGATCCAGGCGGCCGTGGCCGACGGGGTGGCCGACGGCTCGATCATCGGCAACTCGGTGATGGACGAACCGCAGCAGTCGGGCACCACCGCCAAGGACTGGGGCCCGCCGGGTACGATGACCAAGGCCCGGGTGGACGGCCTCTGTGGCTACGTCAAGCAGATCTTCCCCACGCTGCCGGTGGGCGTGGGCCACGACCACGCCGCCTTCGAGCCCGGCAACTCCTATCAGGTCTGCGAGTTCTTCATGCCGCAATACGCGGCGCGAAAGGGCGGCGTCAACGCCTGGCGGGACGCGGCGCTCGCGATGGCGGCGCGCGACGGCCTGGCGGTGCTCTTCAGCATGAACCTCCTGAACGGCGGCGTGCAGGACAAGAGCGGCCCCTGGGACTGCGCCGGCACCGGAGGCCTGGGTGAGCGCTCGCCGAACTGCCGGATGACGGCGGCGCAGGTGCGCGACTTCGGGAAAACCCTGGGGACCGCGGGCTGCGCCATGCTGTCCTGGAAATTCGACTCCAGCTTCCTGGCGAACATAGAGAACCAGGAGGCGCTCTCCGACGTGGCCGTCACGCTGTTCCGCCTGCCTCGGACCCGGTGCACCAAGCGATGAAGGGCTGACCCGCGCCCCGCGCGGGTGAGCCGCAGATCTGGAGCGGTCACACCGGCGAGGTATCTTTTCCGGGATGACCGTCACAACCGGAGTCGCCTCTTCCCCGGCTACGGGAGGAAGGCTGGTTCCGACCCCCGCCCAGCTCCGCGCCATCGAGGCTCCGCTCGGTCCCGTCCTGGTGGTGGCCGGGCCCGGCGCCGGCAAGACGTTCTGCCTCATCGGCCGGATTGCCCACCTGATCGGCGCGATGCGGCTCGAGCCCCGCCGCATCTGCGCGGTCACCTTCACCAACAAGGCCGCCGACGAGATCGGGTCGCGGCTCAGGCGGGAGATCGGCCCCGAGGCCGACGAGATCACCCGGGGCACCCTGCATGCACTCTGCCTGGCGCTGCTCCGGGAGCACACCGCCATCCTGGGGTTGCGCCGGGGGTTCGGGCTCGCCGACGAGGACTATCAGAAGCGGGTCCTGTGGCGGCTTCGCATCCGGCCCGAGCGCCAGGCCCAGCTCCTCCGGCTCTTTGGCCGCCACCAGCTCGAGCATTATCCCCTGAGCCCGGGCGACCAGGAGCACTTCGAGTGCTATCGCGAGGCGCTCCGGTCGCGCCGGCTTCTGGATTACAACGATCTCATCGCGCTCACGGGCGACCTGCTTCGTGATCATCCCGGGGCCGCCGCCGGCATTCGCGGCCGGTGGGATGCGGTGCTGGTGGACGAGTTCCAGGACCTGAGCCTGGCCCAGTACGAGGTGATCACGGGCCTCTGCCTGGAGCACCGGCATTGCTTCGCCGTGGGCGACGAAGAGCAGTCCATCTACTCCTGGGCCGGGGCCGACCCCAGGATCCTGGAGCGGTTCGGGGCCGACTTCGAGGTAGCCGAGCCTGTCGTGCTCGACCGGAACCGGCGCTGCTCCCGGCAGATCTTCGAGGCCGCCCGGCGGGTGATCGCCATGAACCCGGCGATCTTCCAGAAGCGGCTCGAGGCCGACCGCGAGTCGGAGCATGGCGTCGTGTCGTACGCCTTTCCCGACGAGGCGGCGGAGGCGACCTGGCTGCTCGAGGACCTGTGGCGGGACCGCGAGGCCACCGGCCTCGAGTGGGGCGAGTACGCGCTACTCTACCGGGCTCACGTGACCGGGCAGTATCTGGAGACCCGCTGCATCGAGGCCGGCATCCCCTGCCGGCTGGCGCAGGGCCAGTCGGTCCGGGACGACGAGCTCATCGCGTTCGTGCTCTCCTCGCTCCGGGTCATCCGGTCGCCCGAGGATCCGCTGGCGATCGAGGCCTTCGCCGACCAGGTGCTGCCCCGGCCCCTCGTCGAGCAGGTGCGGGCGCGCTACCGGGACACCGACCTGGTCTCCGCGCTCCGCGCCTTCGCCAGGGCCGCCCGGGGAGACGCGGACGGCAGGAAGGCGTGGCGCTTCGTCTTCCACGTCGAAAATCTCGCGGCGTCGGGCCGCACCCACGACACACTGGCGACGCTGGTGGACGAGCTGCTCTCCCAGCGCATCGGGAAATACCGCAACCCGCTGGAGGAGCGGGCCGCGGAGCTGACCGATCCGGCGAACTTTCCCGGTGCGGCGGCGCTGGCGGAGCGGATCGGCGCCACGGCCGCGCGGAGCGGGGCGATCTGGGTCGAGCCCGACCGGGGCCTCGAGATCGCCACGGTTCGCCTGCTCCAGGGCGCCCTCGGCGGAGACGTGCGCCGGCTCCTCCCCGGCGACCTGCCGCTCCCCGGCGATCTCGTGCTGCCCGCCGGCGCGTTCCGGCCGCTGACCCTGTTCAAGGCGCTCCAGCTGCACCACTGCCGCGCCATGGAGGACCCGTTCCAGGACTACGTCGCCTTCGACCTGGAGACCACGGACAAGGAGATCGCCGACTGCGAGATCGTGGAGATCGCGGCGGTGCGGGTGCGGGGACGGGTCGTGGTGGACCAGTTCGAGCGGCGGGTGCGGCCCACCCGGCCGATCCACCCGAAGGCCACCGAGGTGCACGGATATCGCGATGCCGATCTGTGCGACGAGCCGGCGTTCGTCGAGATCTGGCCGGAGTTCCGTGCCTTCGTCGGCGGCGACCTCCTGGTGGCCCACAACGGCCAGTATTTCGACATGCCGGTGCTCCGCCGCCTTGCCGCCGGCCTTCCCGGCCTGGACGATCTCGCCTTCTACGACACACTCCCGCTGGCCCGGTCACTGCTCGACGAGAGCGCCAAGCTCGAGGACCTGGCGCACCGCTTCGGGGTGGACGCCGGCCGCTCGCACCACGCGAGCGACGACTCGGCGACGCTCGCCGGTGTGATGCGGCATCTCGGCGCGCTCAAGCTGGCCCGGGCCCGCAGGTCGGCGTTGGTGCAGCTGCTCGGTTGGCTGGGCCTGGCGCTGGCGCTCGACGACTCCGCCGAGCCGTCCGGGGAAGAGCGGCTGCTGCGCGACATCTCCCTGCCGGCGACGGTGGGACGCTATGGCGATTGCCTCCAGGTCTATGCGGAGGAACGCGAGGCGGCGGGCGCGCCCTCGGTACCGGAGCTGACCGAGCGGCTGGGTGGCGTCAGGCTGATCGAGCGGATCAGGACCCAGCGGCCGGTCGAGGAGCGGTACCCTACGTCGGTGGCGCGGCTCGCCGCGCTGGTCGCAGCGAGCGACGCGCCGACCCTGGCCGAGAGCATCGACCTGCTGCTCGGCCGGGTCGCGCTCTCGCGCAGCGACGGCTCCGAGACCGACCCGCAGCGGATCAACCTCCTGACTCTGCACTCGACCAAGGGGCTGGAATTCTCGCGGGTGTACGTCGTCGGCGCGGAGGACGCCGCGCTGCCGGGGTTCCTGGCGTTGAACGAGAACCGGCAGCTGGAGATCCAGGAGGCGCGGCGGCTGCTCTACGTGGGGATGACCCGGGCCAAGGACCGGCTGATCCTGACGCGAGCCGTGCACCGCGGCGGCCGGCCGACCGGCGGGGAGCTGCTCCTCCGGGAGTCCGGGCTGGGGGCGGTTCCGCCCTGAAGCAGGACTGGATCCTCGACGTTTCACGCCTGAGACATGCTCGGCCCTCCGCCCCCGCTTCATCTCCTCCCGTTCATCCCCCAAAAAACGCTGTTGGGCGAATCCCTAGTGCGTGCCGCCCCTCCTCGTTCGACTCATTTCTAGCTCGGACACGTGCCCCCACTACCTCCCCCGCCGCGAGGTCCGTCCCACCGGCCCGGGTCCGGGTTCCCTCAGGTTCACGTCTTAGGAGGACGAACTCATGAAGCAAAGCCGTGTCAGCGCCTTCGGACGCGTGGCGCGCAGTCTCGCGCTCGCGGCAGTCGTGCTGGTGCTCGGAGCGGGCACGCTCCTGGCCCAGGCGACTGGTAAGATCGAAGGCAGAGTGCGCGACCAAGCGGGCGCGCCGATCGCCAACGCCCAGGTGTTCATCGTCGGGACGGCGTTCAACGCCCTGACGAATCCCCAGGGCTACTACTTCATCAATAACGTGCCGGGGGGCACCATCGCGGTCCGGGCGGCCTTCATCGGGTACAAGTCCACCCAGGTGGACGGGGTGAAGGTGCTGGCCGGGCAGACCGGGACGGTGGACATCCAGCTGGAGCAGACGGCGGTGGAGATCCAGGAGATCACCGTCGTGAGCCAGACCCAGCCGCTGGTCCCCCGCGACGAGGTGACCACCAAGCAGCGGGTGGACGGCGCCTTCGCCGACGCGCTCCCGGTGGACAACCTGAACCAGGTGCTCCAGCTCCAGCCGGGCGTCATCCAGGACACCGACGGCGGGACTCTCCGTCCGCGGCGGCCGGGAGAGCGAGAACGCCACGTACATCGACGGCGTACCCACCCAGGCTGGCTACCGGGGCGATGCGTTCGTCGGATCGTTGGGCTCCTCGCTATCGCTCGGGACCAACGCCTTCGAAGAGGCCTCGGTGACCACCGGGTCGAGCTCGGCCGAGTTCGGCAACGCCAAGTCGGGCATCATCTCGATCGTCACCAAGACCGGCGGCAGCCAGTACCAGGGCTCCCTGGGCTACGAGACCGACGAGCCGTTCGGGGTCAACAACGGCGTCGGCTTCAACCGGATCGAGGGCGGCGTCAGCGGCCCGCTGGCGGGCCGGCTCACCTTCGCGCTCAACGGCACGCTCGAGGGGCGCAAGTCGGTGGAGGAGGGCCTCAACAGCCGGAACACTCCGGTCTTCCTTCAGGCCGGCGTGGACACCACGATCCGGCAGGTCAGCATCCTGGTGGACAACCCGGACACCCCGTTCGATGAGCGGCTCGCGGCCGACACGACCGCCGTGGACATCTACAACTACGCCATCAGCCGGGGCAGCTGCGACGAGTTCGCCAACGCGGGCGCCGACGGGGTGAGCGGCGCCGACGGCGCCGAGATCCAGGCCATCCGGAACAATTACGGGCTCGGCTGCAACGGGGTCCGGCATGCCGGCTACGGCGCGGTCGACCTACTCGATGACCGGCAAGCTGAACTACACCTACGGGACCGGCTCGCGGGTGTCCCTGAGCGTGGCGCAGAGCCGGTTCCAGGGCCACACTTTCCCGTTCATCGTCAGCTACATCAACAACCTGTCCACCGGGCTGCTGCGCGGGTTCAACAACCGGAACCGGCTGGCGACGCTCAACTGGACCCAGAACCTGTCCAAGAGCGCCGAGCGGGCGCTGGCGCTCGACGTGGCCTTGTCCTATCAGCAGGACCGGACCATCAATGCCCCGCTCACGATCGAGAGCGATCTGAGCACCCGGAGTCCGTTCGGCGGGTTCATCCTCAAGGGGATGGAGTTCGACTACAACTTCGACAACTTCCCGCTGACCCAGGGGCTGATCGACAACATCCGGCGCAACCAGGGCCGGATCACGCCGATCGACGTGAACAACGGCAGCAACTACCTGATGATCGATCGGTTGCGCAACAACGCCTACGGCCTGTACGGCAACTACCAGAACTTCGCCAACAGCCTGGATCTGTCCACCTGGGCGATGGGTGAGTCCGGACGCTACACCAACGATGCCGACACCCCGACCCGCGTGAGCCTGTTCAAGGAAGACCGCTACATCGGCAAGGCGACGCTGGACTGGCAGGCCGATCGCTACAACCGGCTCAAGATCGGCGGCGAGCTCACCCGGTACGGCATCGACAACTACAGCTTCCGGCTCACCGACAAGTTCTTCTCCGATGCCTACATCGAGAAGCCGGTGCGGTGGAACGCCTTCGTCGAGGACCGGCTGGACCTGGGCGACGTGGTCGTGGTGGGCGGGCTGCGCTACGACTGGTACGACACCCGTGCCAGCCGGCCGTTCGCCACCGACACGGCGGGCAACACCTACGCCTTCCCCCGGGTCTCCACCATGCCCGGGTTCGACATGGCCAATCCGACGGCCCTGTTCGTCCGGGACCAGAGCCACGGCTACCTGAGCCCCCACGTCCAGGTGTCGTTCCCGGTCACCGATCGGACCAACTTCCGCCTCAGCTACTCCCACCAGGTGCAGGCCCCGGACTTCGGGCTGCTGCTGGGCGGGATCAACATCGATCTGGGCAACACCAACACCAACCAGGTCTTCGGCTCCGACCTCGACTTCGGCAAGACCATCGCGTTCGAGTTCGGCATCCGGCACGCCTTCAGCGACGACATGGTGCTGGACGTGGCGGCGTACAACAAGGACATCGTCTCCGATCCGGCGGCCCGGCTGGTTTCCCTGTTCGACCCGACGCAGGGGCGCGACAACGATTTCCGGCTGCTGACCAACCTGGACTTCGGCAATGTCCGGGGCCTCGACGTGCGGCTGGACCGGCGGTTCGGCAACTTCTTCAACGGCACCATCGGCTACGCCTACCAGCAGGCCAAGAACACCGGCTCCGATCCGTTCACCTACACCAACTACGGCAGCCGGATCGTGAACCAGGTGGGCGGCAACAACGGGGCGCAGCCGCCGCCGCAGGGCATCCTGCCCACCGACGACAGCCGGCCGCATGCCTTGACCGGCGCCTTCTCGGTCACCCTCCCCGGTGACTTCCGCCAGGGCACGGTGCTGGGGAACGTGCTTCGCAACGTGAGCGTGTTCTCGACCTTCCGCTACACCAGCGGCACGGCGTACACCAAGTGCGGCGTGAGCAACGAGGAGCAGAGCGTGCTCTCGATCGAGAACTGCGTCCGGCTGTTCCCCGAAGGACTCAACACCCAGCGGCTGCCGGCCTTCAAGGAGCTGAACACCCGGTTCACCAAGAGCTTCGGGCTCGGCGGGCTGGACCTGACCGGATATCTGGACGTCCGCAACCTGCTCAACTTCCGCAACGTGCTGCAGGTGTTCGCCGTCAACGGCGACATCCGGAACGACGAAGAGCGGGCGGCGCACCTCGACGCCGATCTCTTCGACCTCGCGGCCGAGCGTGACGCGAACAACGCGGTGGGCCCGGACGGCGCGATGGTGCTGCCGACGGCCCATGAGCAATGCGCCGGGTGGGTCAGCAGCAGGAACTCTCCCGCCGCCGCGAATTGCATCTACCTGATTCGGGCGGAGGAGCGGTTCGGGAACGGCGATCACGTCTTCAGCGTGGCCGAGCAGAGCAACGCGGTCAACGCGCTGTACGACGTCGCCCGCGGCGAGCACCAGCAGCTCGGCATCGGCCGGCGCGCCCGGCTCGGCTTCGAGGTCAATTTCTAGCAGGGTAGAAGTCGCGACAAACAGCTAGCAGTTATCAGTCAGCAGCTATCGGACTCCGACCGATAGCCTGCTGGCTGGTAGCTGCTAGCTTCGCGTTGAGGGGGTGGAGAGGCGGGAGCGCGCTGGCTCCTGCGCTTCGCGCCCCACTGTTAGAGCACGAGGTTGCGGAGGGCCTGGGCGCGGGAGCGGCTCACGCTGAGCCTGGTGCCGCTGCGGAGCTCGACTTCGAGGGAGCCCTTGGGGTCGGTGGTGAAGGCGACGACGTAGTCCAGGTTCACGATGTGGGAGCGGTGCACCCGGACGAAGCGCCCCGGGTCGAGCATCCGCTCCATGTCCGCGATCGCGACCTGGACCAGGTGGCGCTTGGATCCGGTGTGGAGGGCGACGTAGTCGCCGCGGGCCTCGAGCCGCTCGATCTCGCTGGTGGGGACGACCAGGATGCGATTGCGGTCGCGGACGAATACCCGGCTGAGGTGCCCGCTCTCGTACAGCGCGTGCCTCAGCCGCTCGCCGTCGGTGAGATCCGAGGGGGCCTGAGAGCGCTGCCGCGCGCGGTCGATCGCGGCCTTGAAACGTTCGTCGTCGAAAGGCTTGAGGAGATAGTCCACGGCTTGCAGCTCGAACGCCGCGACGGCGTTTTGGTCGAAGACGGTGGTGAATACGACGGCGGGGCGGTGGCGCATGCGCCTGGCGACCTCCAGCCCGCTCATCCCCGGCATTTCGAGGTCCAGCAGCACCAGGTCCGGCCTGAGCTCGTCGATCAGCCGGAGCGCGGTGGGCCCGTCCTCCGCCTCACCGACGACGCGGACATCCGGAAGCTCCTCCGCCAGCCTGCGGAGGTCTTGCCGGGCCAGCTCCTCGTCGTCGGCGATGACCAGGGTCAGGGTCATGGCGGGTGGACGCCGGATAACCGGCGGGTTGCACAGGGGCCGGCTGGATGCCTCGCGTGCTCTCTCTGACGGGTTCAGCGGCCGGAAGGTTGCGCCGGAGGGCCCCGGGGGCTCCGGATTGGGGCCGCGATCGACTGGAGCCGGTGGGGAGAGCAGGACGCCGCTCGGCGGCACGGCCAATGCCGCCGAGCCGGCGTCAGTGCACCTGGGCTCAGCGCACCTGGATGTTGCCCTCGACCTCGTGGGGTCCGAAATTGGGGTTCGGTGCGTTCGCGACGTTGCAGAAGGCCTCGTTGGCGGCCTCGTCGCCCAACCCGAAGATGGTGCTCAGATCGGGCGGGCTGGTGGCGCCTTCTCCGTTGTCGATGGACTGGAACCAGGCGAAGATGCCGACCGGCACGCTGGGGTCATTCGTCTCCTCGATCGGGCCACCCCACTTGGCCCGGTTGCCGGTCATCGCGGGGATGTCGGGGAAGCCAACAAGCACCGGAGTATCGTAAACCTTGAAGCAGGTCACCGATCCCTTGTAGGTGTACGGAATGCCGGCCGTGCCGAAGTCGGTTTGCTCGTAGTTCCAGCTGCCGCTGACGTTGCCGTCGGCATCACGCGCGGCATGGAAGGTCAGCCGGTTGCCGACCGCTCCGCCGAAGATTCCCCCGTTGAAGTCCGCCGGGATCAGGAAGTGATAGCCGCCCGAAGCCCGGTGAACGAACCGTTGCGCCTCGGCCGTCTCCTCGCTGGGCTGGGTCGCCGGCGTCACGGAATCGTTACTGCACCCGAACAAAGTTGCCGCGGCGAGAGCCGCCCACGCACAGTGTGCCTTCCCCATGGCGCAATCCTCCCCATATCTGGCTCAAGAGTTTCGGCTGCGCTCCGAATCCGCAGCCGCAGCAAGCGCCGCGGCCCGGCGCGCTCAGCGCCAGGTGCTTGCCCATCCCGCAGCAGGCTGGATGGACATCATGCCTGCTCGGGCGTGGCCGGTCTTGAACGATCCGGGTGGGATGGTACGAAACGCGCATTCCCGGGCTGCACGGCACGGCACGGCTCGGCCTCGAGCACGGCGACCCGGTGAAGCGCGAGGTGCGGCTGGATCCGGCTAAGGCACGGAAGGGTGGAGCGGGATCCGGCGCCCTACTTGGGGTAGGCCCGTTCGACGGTCGCCGCGAGACTTTCCACGGCCCGATCTACGCGCTGCCGGACCTCGTCCCAGTTGTCGGCGGTGGCGGCGTCGATGCGTCCTAGGGTCCGCTCGGCTGCCCGCCGGGCGGAGCGGATATTCGCCAGGGCGCGATCGCTCACGCTGCCGCCGGCGGACTTCGCCTGATTGGTCAGCTCCTCGGCTTGCCGGTCGAGGTCGGCGAGCCGTTGCTGCACCGACTGGGCGAACTCCTTGCGATCCTCGAAACCGTAGGAGCGGGGCGCCTCGGCCGCATCGCCCGTCTCCTGCGCCGGCGCGATGTTCTGGACCGCCGCCGTATCCACGGTGCTGCCGAGATCGGTCCGCGCACGATCCCCGCAACCCAGGGTCGCGGCCAGGAAGAATCCCGCCGCACTCAAAGCGACCTTCCGCATGATGTCCTCCTTGTCTGGTGGGACGCCTGCGAGGGGTACCTTCTCATCCTGCACCGCCGGACCGCCGGCCGTCAAGTTCACCTCTGGCGCGGCCCGAGCCACGGCTCGCTCGTCACCCTCGCCCGGATGAGGCCGCCGGCGGCACCGGCATCTCAGCCGTGATGTCCGCCGCCGCCATCTGGAGGGCCCCGGCCGCCTCGGCGGGCTCCCGCACGGGGCCGGCGCCGATCGAGCGGGTGAGCGGGAGGGTGGCGAGCACCAGGATGCCGGCGAGCCAAAACGGAACCCCCACTCCGAACCGGTCCATCAGGAGGCCTGCCGCGATGGGAAACGCGACCCGGGAGACCCCCCCGAAGGTGTGCTGCACTCCCATGTAGAGCCCTCGCTCCGGGCCCGGCACGGTCCGGGAGAGCAGGCCGGTGACGCAGGGAAAGAGGAACGCCGTGCCGAGCGGCATGAGGGTGAACCCGGCGGCGAGCACGGCGCTCCCGTGGCCCAGCCCGGTCGCGGCCAGCCCCGCCGCGAGAATGAGAATGCCGAGCCGGGCGAGACGCGCCTCGCCCAGCCGGTCTACCGCCCGTCCCAACACCAGCGCGCGCACGATCACCCCCATCCCGCCCAGATACATCACGAAGTAGCCGATGGTGCGCTCGGTGACGCCGAGCCGGTCGGCCAGCAGGAGGGGCACGATCTGGATCGTGCCGTAGAAGGCGCCGATGCCCACCGCGTAGATCCAGATCAGTCGCGGCGCCGGCTCGTGCCAGCGGGAGAGCACATGCGCGATCGCCGCGCGGCCGGTGGTCGCAAGGCGCTGGGCTCCCCGCGTCGGTGTCCGGTGGGACTCCCTGAGAAACTGCCAGGCGAAGACGGCGACCAGCGCCGCGAGCCCGCCCGCCCCGAGCCCCACGAACTCCTGTCCGCCAAGCGAGACCATGAGCGAGCCGAACGCCGGCCCGGCAACCGCGCCGAGGCTGGTGATGGCGGAGAGCCAGCCGAGGCTCTTGGTGCGCTGCTCCGGCGGCGAGACGTCGGCGACGTAGGCCTGGACCACGCCGATGGTGCCGCCGCCGATGCCCTGAACCACCCGCGCCAGCAGCAGGGTCGGCACCGATTGAGCGAAGGCGAAGAGGATGTAGGCGGCGGCGGTGATCAGGAGGCCGGCGAGAATGGCGGGCCGCCGTCCGTAGCCGTCGGAGAGCCGGCCCCAGAGCGGCGATACCGCGAGCTGGGCGACGGCGAACGCGGAGATGAGCACGCCGACGGTGGCCGCCCCGGCGCCGAAGTCCGTGGCGTAGTAGGGCAGGAGGGGCACGATCATCGCGAGCCCCACCATGTCCACGAACGCGGTGACGAAGAGAACGAGAAGCTTGGTCAGGGGCGTCGCGCCATCTCCGCCTCGATCTCGCTGATCTCGCGCGGCGCGCGGGAGAGCCACTCGGCTCCCCCATCGGTGATCAGGTAGTCGTCTTCGATTCGGATGCCGATGTCGTGGTAGCGCTCGACCGCGGGGCGCACCTTGGCGATCATGGCCCGGTTCTTGGGCGTGTCGGGAAGGATGTCGAGCAGCTTCCGGCTCACGTAGATGCCCGGCTCGATGGTGAAGACATCACCCACCTGAAAGGCGCCGGTGCCGTACCAGGGATGAGGCCGGTCGTGCACCTCGAGCCCGATCCCGTGGCCGAGTCCGTGCGCCATGTAGAGAAACGCCTGGGTGCAGGCGACCGGATTGCCGGCGCACTGGTCGGCCCAGGGCGGGTCGAACGTCGCGTCCACCCCCTCGGTAAGGCCGAGCCGGGCCACGCCGCGGGCAACCACCTCGCGCGCCGCCTCGCGCCAGGCCTCGAAGGAGGCGCCGGGCCCCGCGGTTTTCTCGGCCGCGGCCTGGGCATCGCGCACGATCTGGTAGATCGCGCGCTGCTCGGCGGTGAACCGGCCGCCGGCGGGCAGCGTGCGGGTGACGTCGGCCGCGTAGCCGCCGTACGCGGCGCCCACGTCCATCACGACCACCTCGCCCTTCCCGATCCGGCGGTCGTTGGCGTTGTAGTGATACTGGGTCGAGTTGGGTCCCGAGCCGACGATGGAGACGAATGCGGTTCCGTCGCCGCCGGTGCGGCGAAAGGCCGACTGGAACATGGCCTCCACCTGGTACTCCCACATCCCCGGCTTCAAGGCCCGCATGACTTCCCGGAGCCCGCCGACCGTCAGCGCGATCGCCCGGCGGATCATGGCTTGCTCGGCGGGGCTCTTCCGGGTTCGCAGGCTGTCGAGGATCGGATGCGCGTCCAGAAACGTCAGGCTGGGGTGTCCGTCGGCGAAGCGAGCCATGTAGCTCCCCCCGCGGGTGAGCGAGTCGGACTCGGTCGCGTCGGCGGTGGCGAAATCGCGGAGAGTATAGAAGGGGAGGCCGGCATCGCCCAGCGAATCGAGGTAGTGGGGCAGAGCGCCGATCGAGCGGGCGTCGATCCCGGTCCGCCGGGCGACCTCGGCCGTGTCGGGCGGGAAGCCGTCGTAGAGCGCACGCCGGGGATCGCGCTCCGCGGTGAACAGGGTTGCCCGTCTCGACCCGGGCCGGACCACCATCACGAACGCGGCGTCCGGCTCGAGAAACCCGGTGAGATAGCGGAAGGCGGGGAGCTGCGAGAATCGTTCGGGCCCCACCGGCGTACGGCCGCCGTAGGCGACGACCACCCCACTGTCGATCCGCCCGGCGAGAGAATCGCGGCGGGCGGCGTACTCGGCGCCGGGGATGGACTGGGCGGCGAGCGCAGCGGGGAGGAGGACGGACGGGAGCACGGCCGACCGAAGGAAACTCATGCACCGAACCCGGATCGAGAGGTGGAAGGGGATGGATCGTAGCCCTGACTACGGTCCCGGGCGGGCCCCGGTTGCAGATTCGGCGTCATCCTGGGAGCGAAGCGAATGGGAGATACCCGCCGAGGATCGGGCCATTTCCGGGGAAGATCCTTCGCTTCGCTCAGGATGACAATGCCGCTCAGGATGACTATCGGCTCACGAGGTGGACGCAGCTTCGATCGGGATCTTGCCGGCGTTCTTCGGGAGCCACTGCTCGAACGTCTGGAGCTCGGGGTTGAGTGACCGGCTGAACTCCAGGCTCCGGGCCCCCACGTACTGGTCGTTGAAGTCGCGCTTGAACTGGAACATGTTGCCCATGTCGTCGGCGCCGGGGAAACCGAACCCGCGGTACACCTCGGGCGGCACGTCCTGATAGACCACCTTCTCGCCGAGCGCACGGGATAGCCCGGCCGCCAGCTCCGCCCCGGTCAAGTGCTCGCCCGCGATGCCCACCGTCTTGCCGATGAATTCCCGGCCCCGTTTGAAGATGCCGTAGGCGCACTTGCCGATGTCCTCCGCGGCAATGGCGGACAGCTTCTTGTCGCCCATCGGCATGACCAGCGCCAGCTTGCCGTCGGGCCCGCGCTTGGGGCCGGCGCCGAAGTAGATGAAGTTCTCCCAGTAGAACGAGGTGAGCAGGAAGGTGGTGGGCACGCCGGCGCGGGTGAACAGCGCGTTGGCCTCGGCCTTGCCATCGAAGTGAGGAACCTTGTACTTCCCGCCGAGGGTGGGCATCCGGTCGTCGTCGAGCGGCACGAACCGGCGGACGTCCTCGAAAGTGGACCAGATCACGTGCTTCAGCCCGGTCTGCTTCGCGGCTTCGGCCATCGCGCCGGCCTCGGCGATCTCCTTCTCGGCCGAAAAGTGATCCCAGAAAAAGGTGACGCAGTACGCTCCGTACGCCCCCTCGAACGCACGCCGCAGTGTCGCCGGATCGTCTACGTCGGCGGCCACCACCTCGGCGCCGGCGGCGGCGAGCGCCTTGGCCTTGTCCGAATTGACGTTGCGGGTGAGCGCCCGGGGCTTGAACTGACTGCCCCTGTCGGCCAGGATCGCTCGAACCAGCCCGCCGCCCTGCGCGCCGGTGGCGCCGACCACGGCGATGATCTTCTTGTCACTCATGATGCCCTCCTGAGAAATGCGTCGCGTACGATGCCTGACGGCCATCCCGGCCTGCGGGGCGCTTCGGCTCCCACTGTGCGCTCGGGATCACGGTACTTTCTTCAATAGTAGTCGGTCAGGCTGCGGGCGAGAGAGTTGACAAAGGCAAGTACCTCCACCCCTAGAGGAGGCGTCACCATGGACACCTGGCATCGCCTGGGCGATCGGGACGAGTTGCTGGCGCGCGCGCCCTTCGCGGTGAAGCTCGATCGCAACCGCATCGCGGTCTTTCACTACCAGGGCGCCTTTCGCGCCGTAGGCGACGGGTGCAATCACCGCGGCGGCCCGCTGAGCGAGGGGCGGCTCACCGGCGAGTATGTCATGTGCCCATGGCACGGCTGGGAATACAGCGTGGTCACGGGCCGCGGCCCTCAGGGGTTCGACGAGGAGCAGGTGCCGGTGTTCGCCGTCGAGGAGCGACCCGACGGGGTGTGGGTCAAGACGCCACCCGTCCTGCCTCGGAAGCTGCTCAAGCACAAGCCGTCGCATCTGCTCGAGGACCACGCCAAGCCCGCCGGCGCACCACCCCGCGTTCTCGGCCTGTCCACCACGATGATGGATGCCGGGAACCCCCGATACAGCACCAGCGAGGCGCTCCTGGACCAGGCCATGGAGCACGCCGCGAGCGCCCGCGGCGCCGACACCAGGCTGGTGCGGCTGCGGGACCTGGACTTCCGACCCTGCGAAGGGAACTACTCGAAAGCAAGCCGCGCGTGCACCTGGCCCTGTGCGATCACCGAGCGGGATCCGGCCGATCAGCTGACCGAGGTCTACGAAGGGCTGGTGCACTGGGCCGACGTGGTCCTGGTCGCGACGTCCATCCGCTGGGGGGCGGCGAGCGGGCTCTATTTCAAGATGGCCGAGCGCCTCAACTGCGTGCAGAACCAGATCACCACCCACAATCGGGTGCTGATCTCCAACAAGGTGGCGGGATTCATCATCACCGGCGGCCAGGACAACGTGCAGGCGGTGGCCGGCGGCCTGCTCACCTTCTGGTCGGAGCTGGGGTTCCTGTTTCCCCAGTTCCCCTTCATCGCGCACTCGCGAGGCTGGGATGCGGAGGACATGCAGAACAACGTTCGCCAGGTGCGCACGAGCGAGCCGCTGCGCGAGGCCGCCCGCGCGCTGCTCGACCGCTCCCTCGACCACTGGCACGCCCTGGACGGCGCCCGGGCCGAGCCGGCCGGCCCGATGGTCCGGGCGGGCCGGAAGGCCAACCCGCTGGAACCGTCCGCGGAGGAGATCAGGTGAGCGACCGGATGCGGCTGGCCCGGGCCTACGAGACGGCCCTCTTCGCCGGCCGCATGGACGAGGTCGGGCGCTGCATGACCGAGGACGTGGTGTACTGGGTCGCCGGCCGCCCGCCCCTCGGCGGCGAGTGGCGGGGACGGGAGGGCGTGCTCCGGGCGTTCGAGCGCCGCGAGTTCGGGGAGTCCTGAAGGTTGCGGCCGCGATCGCCGTCCTGGTTGCCATCTGGTTCCCCTTGTCAAGTCACAACAGTGGGACACTAGGCGATGCGGACATCGCCGACGACAGCCGGACGGAAGACTGGCTCGCCTATGGCCGGACCCACTCGGAGCAGCGCTACAGCCCGCTCGACGACGTCAACCGCGAGACGGTACACGACCTCGGCGTGGCCTGGTCATGGATCTCCCTGACGATGTCGGGCTGGCGCACGGTCTCGGCCGACCGCAAGTCGGTCGTCGGCACCTATCGCACGGAATCCGGCACCGGCTTCTTCATCGAGTCGAAATACACCATCACGCGTATTCCGTGACGACCGGGATCGACCGGGCAGCCGCCCCCGCTGCTGCGGTTAGCGGCTGTAAGGGTGGATGCCGCCGAGATTCCGGCCACCGCGGCAGTCCGAACAGGTTCAGGGGCCCCCGAGCATGATCGCCCTGCCACGCCACCCGGCCCGACTCTCGCTGGCGACCACGACGCCGGTACCGATCGCGTTCAGTTGCGCCAACAACTCGCCGCTCTCGGACCAGATCGCGCTCCGCCCCCCGGCGGCGAGCCCTCCGGAGGGCCCACCATAATTCGCCAGCGCGACGGTCATGGCGTGGCGCACGGCGTGCGCCCGCAGGGTCGCGATCTCTCGCTCGAACTCGGACGGGATGACGAACATACTGGCAAGGTAGGTTCGCGCGCCCCGGTCCGCCGCCTCCCGGGCGTGCGAGGGGCGGCTCGTATCGGAGCACACGGCCACCGCGCCGGTGCCGCCGCCGAACCGGACCAGGGGATTCAGCCGGCCGGGCTGGAAGACGGTCGCCTCCGCCGGAGGCACCGTGCCATCGCAGCTCGCGCTGGCCGAAAAGGCCCCCAGGTAGTGCTTGGTGTAGACCTCGGTCGTACAGTCCTGCGATATGATGAAGGCTCCGATGTGGAGCCCTGATTCGATCCTGACCGGCGCCCCGACGATAATGGTCATCGAATGGAAGGACCCCGCCTCGGCCAGGGGGACCAGGCGTGGATCGCTGCGCGAGAACGCCAGGTCGCCGGCCAGATCCAGCTCATAGCCCGTCAGCGACAGCTCGGGAAAGACGAGAATCGCCGCCTCCTCTTCCGCTGCGACGCGGATCAGTCGAAGGTGCTGTCGCACGTTGCCGTCGACATCACCCCTCACCGGGACCGTCTGAGCCGCAGCTATCGAGCGAACGCGTGTCATGGCGATTCGACGAACATCCACCGGCGCATGGACCCATGTCAAATGATGAGGTCTACGCCGGAGAGTTGCGCCATCGCGCGCGATGCCCGACCCCGGCGAATCCCGGTTCCCGGGCGGCCCGTAAGGGGGTGGTGCCGTGTTCCCCGCCGGCGTCAGGCGTACGAACGCCTCGCGCGGCAACTCGATGCCTGGTCCGCGAATGTCCGAGACCCCACGATGAACAAACTCGTTGCAGTGCTGGTGATGGTGACTCTCTCGCCGCCGATGCTGCCGGGCCAGGCGGCCAGGCCGGCGGTCGTGACGTCGGAGAACAGCCTCGAGCCGGGTGGCACGGGAGGCATTCGAGGTGACCCAGCCGCGATCGCCGATGCCGAAGCCATGGTGGAGACCATGGGTGGAATGGCGATTTGGGCCCAGTTGAAGAGTCTCCATTTTGTTCATGAGTGGTATCCCTGGCACCGGGTGGACTCCTATGTGGAGAATGAAGTCCTGGATCTCACCGGTCCACGGTCCTGGGCCGGCAGAAAGAGCGAAATCAACCACGCGATACGGGCCTACAGTCCCGAGGGCAGGCGTTGGGACGTCAACAACGGGGAATTGGCATTCGCCGACCAGGAGGCACTCACCCGAGACCTGGAAAGAGCCCCTTTCAATTTCTACCGACTGGTGAGGGCCGTCGCAGCCGGCGACCCGTACTATGAAGTTCGATTCGCGGACGGTGACATTCCCGGGACCCGTCGCCTCGACTTCCGGGGAGCGAACGGTGCTCTGGGCGGCTGGATCATCTTGAACGCCAGGAAGGAGCCCATCGTCAAGGCGACTACGGAATACCGGTATACGCTCGGACCCCTAAAGCGATTCGGGAACCTCCGAGTCCCCGCGTGGGGCGTGTATGACAACGGCGCGACTCGGTATGAGATGATCTCCCTCAGCGGTGACAGTAAACCGCCCGAGTCGTCCTGGTTTCTCCCCCCTCCGGAGTTGAGGAAATAGTCCCACACTCGCCCCGCCCCGCCGCACCTGCGCCGCTCTTCGCCGGCGACGCGCAGTACAGCTTCGACCGGCCGCGGCAGGAGGGCCTGATCGGGCTGTGGTAGTCGACCGTGTGGCTCCCGCTGGTCCGGGGGGACGTGCTCGTGCTGGTGTCCGATGGATCGGGGGATGGGGTTTGACGGCACGGCTCGATCCGGCGGACTGGGCGCGGGGCGTGAGGCCGTAACTGCCGGTCTCCTTCCTTCTCCGACCGACCAACCTACCCGCCGGACCTGCTCGCCCACATACTACGCTGACCCCACGCCGCGAGCCGGTAGACCATTGGCCCTGGCCTCATGACGTCGAATCAGCCCGACCCACCCGCGCAGACCGGGCCCCAGAGGAGCGCCCGGCACCCCGACCACATCGGCCCCTACCGGATCCTCCAGGTCCTCGGCGAGGGCGGCATGGGCGTGGTCTACGAGGCCGAGCAGACCACGCCGGTCCACCGCCGGGTGGCGCTGAAGGTCCTCCGCCCCGGCCTCGAGTTCGCCGATATCGTGGCCCGCTTCGAGGCCGAGCGCCAGGCGCTGGCCGTGATGATGCACGAGTCCATCGCGAAGGTGCTCGACGCCGGGGCGAGCGACGCGGGCAGCCCCTACTTCGTCATGGAGCTGGTCCGCGGGATCCCGATCAACGACTACTGCGACACCCACAAGCTCGCCACCCGCGACCGCGTCGCCCTCTTCATTCCGGTCTGCCGCGCCATCCAGCACGCCCACCAGAAAGGCGTGATCCACCGGGACCTCAAGCCGTCGAACATCCTGGTCACCGAGGCGGACGGCCGGCCGATCCCCAAGGTCATCGACTTCGGCATCGCCAAGGCCACCGGCCAGCGGCTCACCGACAAGACCCTGGTGACCCAGTTCGGCCAGGCGATGGGCACCCCGGCCTATATGAGCCCGGAGCAGGCCGAGATGTCGGGACTCGATGTGGATACCCGCACCGACGTGTTCAGCCTGGGCGTCGTGCTGTACGAGATCCTGGTCGGACGGGTGCCGGTGGACCCGCAGGAGCTCGGACTCCCCGGGTTCATGGCCCGTCTCGCCATGCGCGAGACCGACCCGCCTACGCCGAGCGCCAGGCTCGCCACGCTGGCGAACGAGCGGGAAACGCTGGCGCGGCTGCGGCAGACCGATGGCGAGGGGCTGCGGCGTCAGCTCCGGGGCGATCTCGACTGGATCACGATGAAGGCTATGGAGAAGGATCGCTCCCGGCGCTACGACACCGCCAACGGGCTCGCCAACGATCTGGCGCACTACCTGGCCGACGAGCCGGTCGAGGCCCGGCCCCCCAGCACTGCCTACCGGGTCCGCAAGTTCGTTCGCCGGAACAAGGCCGGCGTGGCGGCGCTCGCGGCGGTGACCGCCGCGCTGATCGCGGGTGCCGCGGCCGCGACGGTCGGGCTGGTGCGGGCCACCCGCGCGGAGGCGCACGCCAAGGCCGAGGCGGCCACCGCGAGACAGGTGTCGGACTTTCTGGTCGGGCTCTTCAAGGTCTCGAGCCCGGATCAGTCGCTGGGGCACACCATCACGGCGCGGGAGATCCTGGACTCGGGCGCGGCGAAGGTCGAGACCGACCTGGTGAGCGAGCCACTGGTGCAGGCGCGTCTGATGAACACCATCGGCAGCGTCTATCGCGAGCTGGGGGTCTACCCCGAGGCGGGCCGGCTGCTGGAGCGCTCGCTGGCCACCCGGGAGCGGCTCCTGGGCCGCGAGGCTCCCGAAGTGGGCGAGAACCTCACCGCGCTCGGCCGGCTGTTTCTCCGGCAGGGCAAGTACAACGAGGCGGAGAGCACGCTGACGAGAGCGGCGCAGGTGCTGGAGCGTACGGTCGACCCGCAGCACCCGGGCGTCCGTGAGAACCTGGAGGCGCTCGCCACAGTGCAGCGGGAGCAGGGCCGCTACGCGCAAGCCGACTCCTCGTCCCGGAAAATCCTCGGCCTTCTCGAGGCCACCCGTGGGCCGAACCATCCCGATGTGGCCGAAGCCATCGTGGGCCTGGCGATTTCCCAGGCGGAACAGGGCCAGCCGGCCGCCGCCGAGTCGCTCTTCCGCCGGGTGCTGGACATCCGGGAGCGGACCGTCGGGCCGATACACTCCGCGACCGCCCGGGCGTTGAGCAACCTCGGGAGCTCGATCTTCGAGCAGGGACGGCTGGCCGAGGCCGAGTCGCTCTACCGCCGCGGCCTGGGCGTGGACACCCAGTTGTACGGGAGCGATCACACCCAGGTGGCTACGGATCTCTACAACATCGGGAACGTCGAGACCGGCAAAGGGAACCTGGAGGCCGGTATCGATCTGTATCGCCGGGCCCAGGCGATCTGGGAGAAACGATACGGTCCCGATCATCCCTTCGTCGCCGCGGCCTTGACCAGTCAATCGAACGCTCTGAGTACCCAGCACCGGTCTCGGGAAGCGCTGCCGCTGCTGGAGCGCGCCCTCGCCATCCGGCAGAAGACGCTGGCGCCGGAGCATCCGTTCATCGCTACCACCCACAACGAGCTCGGCATCGCGGCGCGGCAGGCGGGGCGCTACGATGACGCCGAGAAGCACCTCCAGCTCGCCCTCGAGCTGCGCCGGAAGTCACTGGAGCCCAACAGCTACTACATCGCCCTCACACTCGGCGCCCAGGCCGACCTGGCGCGCGACCGGCGGCAGTATGTGGAGGCGGAACGGCTGTACCGCCAGGCGATGGCGCAATGGAAGGCGTCCGGGAGAGACGAGGCCGCCAGCTCCACGATCACCCAGGGCTATGCGGAGATGCTCCGGGGCCTGGGCCGGAACGGGGAGGCCGCGGCGCTCGAGGCCCAGGTCCCCTGAGTGGCGGCCGGTCGCAACGTGAGTGCCGGGCTGCTGCTGTTCCGGCGGCCCCACGGCGGCCTGGAGGTGTTCCTCGCCCATCCCGGGGGCCCTTTCTGGCGCGGCCGCGACCTCGGCGCGTGGACCATCCCCAAGGGACTGGTCGCTCCCGGTGAGGAGCTGATCGACGCCGCCCGCCGCGAATTCCTGGAGGAGACCGGGATCACCCCGCGGGAGCCGTTTCTTCCGCTCGGCAGCGTGCGGCAGAAAGCCGGCAAGGTGATTCACGCCTGGGCCTGGGAAGGCGATGCCGACCCGTCCGTGATCGTCAGCAACACCACCAGCTGCGAGTGGCCGCGAGGCTCCGGCCGCACCCTCACCTACCCCGAGGTGGATCGCTGCGCCTGGTTCGAGCCCGGCGCCGCGCGCAGCAAGCTCAATCCCGCGCAGGCCGAGCTGATCGAGCGCCTCCGGGCCGCCCTGGCCCGCCCCGCCTGACGCCGCTCGTCCGTTGGCTTGCCTCCCCGATCGAGGTATCCTGTCAACCAGGGCGAGATCGTGGCGAGGAACGTGTGCAGGTGGCGATCAACGGCCGTGGCGTGGAGGGAGATGTGCTCGAGCGAGTTCTTCCGGAGTAGTCATGACCCCGTTCTATCTCCTGGATGTCTTCACCAGCGAGCCGTTTTCCGGCAATCCGCTGGCCGTGGTGGCAGACGCGGACCATTTGTCCATCGAGGTGATGCAGCGCGTCGCCAGCGAATTCAACCTGTCCGAGTCGACCTTCATCCTCGCCCCGACGCTTCGGGAAGCCGACTGGCGACTCAGATCGTTCACCGCCGCCGGCATCGAGGTGTTCGGCGTCGGCCACAACGCGCTGGGGGCCTGGTGGTGGCTCGCCGCCTCGGGACGTCTGACCCTGGACGCTCCGACCCGGACCTTCACCCAGGAAATCGACGGCCGGGCGCTGCCGGTCGAGGTGCGCTCCGAGCAGGGACGGGTGACCTCGGTGAGCATGGCCCACGCGGATCCGGTCTTCGGTGCAGTCGTGGGCGAGGTTTCGCCGCTCGCGTCCGCGCTCGACCTGGGCGATGCGGAGCTGTCCGTCGGCCGGCTCCCGGCCCAGGTGGTCTCGACCGGTGTGCCCCACTTGCTGGTACCGGTGCGCGATCTGGACGCTCTTGGCCGGGCCCGGCCTAACTCCGAGCAGCTCGCGGCCTATCTCCGGTCGATCGGAGCCCAGGGCTGCTATCCGTTCTGCCTCGATCCGCTCGACCCTGACGCGCCGGTTCAGGCGCGTTTCTTCGGGCCGAACGTCGGCATCGCAGAAGAGTCGGCGACGGGCAGCGCCGCGGGACCGCTGGCCGCCTACCTCGTCAGCCACAACCTCGCGTCGGAGCAACGGCCGGTGATCGTCGAGCAGGGCCGCGCGATGGGAAGGCCCAGCCGGATCGAGGTGCGGGTGAGCGGGGGCGGGGTGCGGGTAGCGGGCAAGGCGGTGCTGGTGGTGGAAGGACACCTCAAAGTCTAGCGGGCGCGGTGGCGTCCGGAGGTCACGCGGATCGATGAGTTGGATTCCGGCGTGCCGGCTCTCGATTCTCGCGAGCCTGGTCCTGGCCGCCGCGCCGGCCGGCGCGCAGACCGTGCTCGACTCGGTGGATTGCTACGTGCGCGCCGAGCTCGCCCGGCAGCGGATCCCAGGGATGTCGGTGGCAGTGCTGCGGGGAGACAGTGTGCTGCTGGCGCGCGGATATGGCTTCGCCAATCTCGAGCACCGGGTGCCCGCGGCCGACAGCACCATCTACCAGTCGGGCTCCCTCGGCAAACAGTTCACCGCGGCCGCGGTCCTCACGCTCGCGCACGAAGGCAAGCTCGGCCTGGACCAGCCGATCCGGCGATACCTGCCCGAGGGACCGGCGGCCTGGCGAGGAATCACCGTCCGCCACCTGTTGACGCACACCTCCGGCATTCCCGACTACACCGACAGCACGGTGGACTACCGGCGCGACTACACCGAGGCGCAGCTCGTCGCGCTGGCGGCCCGCCTGCCCCTCCACTTCCGGCCCGGCGCCACCTGGAGCTACAGCAACACGGGGTACGCCCTGCTCGGGTTCATCGTGCGCCGGGTGAGCGGCACGTTCTACGGCGACGTCCTGCGCGAGCGGATCTTCGAGCCGTTGGGCATGCGCACGGCCCGCGTCATCTCCGAGCGCGACATCGTCCCGAACCGTGCGGCCGGCTATGAGCTGGTGGAGGGAGGGCCGAAGAATCAGGAATGGGTCTCGCCCACCCTCAACACCACGGCCGACGGCTCGCTCTACCTCACCGTGCTCGACCTGGCGCAGTGGGCCAGAGGGCTCAATCATGCCCGGGTGCCCGACAGCGCCGGGCTCGCGGCGAGCTGGACCCCGGTCCGGCTCAACGACGGCGGAACCTACCCGTACGGATTCGGATGGGAGGTGGCCGACCAGCGGAGTTGGCTGCGCATCGGGCACACCGGGGCGTGGCAGGGGTTCCGCACCAGCATTCAGCGCTATCCCGAGTTCGGCCTCACCGTGATCGCGATGGCGAACCTCGACGCGGCGCTTCCCCAGGCGATCACCTTCGGGATCGCGGGCATCCTCGAGCCGGCGCTGCTGCCGCCGCACCTGCTTCAGCCCAGCGAGGAGGGCCCGCCGGAGCCAGTGGCCTCGCTCCTCCGCGCCGTCGCCGCGGGCAAGGCGTCGTCGCGACTCGCGGCTGGACTCCGGACGTTTGCGTCGAAGAGCGTGCGGGACGAGTGGGGGCAAAGTATGGCGGGCGTGAGCCGCTGGGAATCGCTCGGATGCGACGCCGTGGGCGACAGGGCGATCTCCCGGCTCGGCGAGCGCATCGAGCGCATCTGCTATGCGCGGGCGACCGGATCGGACGCACGGCTGCTCGCATCGGTGGCTTACACCGCCGACTGGCGCGCGGCCGCGTTGGACTCCTACTCCTACTGACCGGCGCCTTCGGACCCGAAGGGGCCGCCCAGCCGTTCCGCGGCGGCCGCGATCATCCACTCCCGCTCCGTGCGATCGAGCCAGTGGCCGCCGATCATCACACCTTCGATCCGGCTGGTGTTCCGGATGTCCTCCAGCGGATTGGCATCTAGCAGCACTAGGTCGGCCCGCTTGCCGGCCTCAATGGTCCCCCACTCCTTCGAAGCCCGCAGAAACTCCGCTGGATTCCTGGTCGCGGCGGCGAGCGCCTGGTACGGCGTGAGCCCGGCGGCCACCAGGCTCTCCAGCTCCCGGTGCAGCGTCCAGCCGTAGGCGAAGAACCACTCGGGCGTGTCCGAGCCGGCCATGATCCGGCCGCCCGAGTCGGCGATCGCCTTCACCAGCCGGTCGCGGACCTGGACATACCGCATCCGCCGCGCCTCGGTGGCGGGGTTTTTCCAGTACTTCTCGCGCGCGCCGAGATAAAGCGAACGCTGGTCGCGCGGCATGATACCCCAGTCCGGGCGGGCCTTGATCTCCTCCTCCGACTGCCCCAGCGCGAAGGCCGTCTTGAACACCGTGAGCGTGGGGCAGGCGTAGCTGCCGGCCCGGGCGGTGGCACCCGCGATCCGCTCCACCTTGGCGTCGTCCACAAAGTCGAGGCTTTCCCAGTTCTTTAGCCGGAACAGCCCGCGATCCGACACCGACTCCCGCATCGGCGCTGAATCCGCCAGCACCGACTCGAAATAGTTGTCGAGGTGCTCGATCTGCTGCCCAGCCGCCAGCGCCCGGGCGACACCCACCCGCGGGTCCACGTGACCGACCACGCGAATCCGCTGCCGCTTCGCCTCCTGCACGATCGCGTCGTACACCGGCGGGGTAATGAAGAGGGTGAGCTTCACGAAGTCGTAGCCCAGGTCGGCCATCTGCTTGACCGCCTTCCGGGCATCCTGGGGGGAGGTGACGACCCGGCTGTTCACGTCTTCCTGTCCGGTGAACTGCGGGCTGGCGAGCCAGAGCTGCGGCCCCAGGATGCGGCCGGCCTCGACCTCGCGCCGCAGGGTAAAGTGCTCCCGGGTGCCGATCATGAACCGCGTTGCCGTCACGCCGTTCGCCACCATCACGCCGAGCTCGTACTTCGCGAGCGAATCGGGAGCGTCGCCATCGGAGTAGAGATGGGCGTGCATGTCGGCGAGGCCGGGAATGAGGTACTTGCCGCGTCCGTCTATCCGCCGCGCCCCCGCGGGCACCGTGACGTCCCGGGCTGCACCGATCTCCGCGATCCGCCCGTCGCGCACCAGGACCGTGGCGTCGCGGACCATCGTGTCCCGGGTCATGGGGATCACGGTGACGCCGGTGAGGGCGAGGGTCCCCGAGGCCAGCGCGCCACGCGATCCCTGGGCCTGCAGCGGGGGTACCAGCAGAAGAAGCGCGAGGCCGGCAAGCGCGCACGTCAGTTTTTGCATGAGCGGATTGAAGTAGGAGGGTGAGCCGGAATCGGATTCGTCAGCAGTACGGCGGATCCGGCCGGGAGTTTCCGGCGGATCTTCGCCCCAGCGGCAAGAACGATGGATTTCGCCCGACCCGGGCCTTAAGCTTGAGCCTCCGCCTCGCGGCGGGGGGCTACGTTTTTCGGGAGAGACCGATGCCGTTGTTCGTGGTCCGGCACAGCCATGCCGGTGAGCGCTGTCCGGCGCAGGATCCGTACATGGGCACAATGCTGCTGAGCCACCTGAGCCGTCCCAACGGGCGGCGGCACGGAGTGGAGATCCTGGGCGAAGCCGTGGTGCAGGGCGAACATACGATGTTCCTCATCGCCGAGGCGACCGACGAGGCCCGGCTCCGCGAATTCCTCCAGCCGTTCCAGATGGCGGGCAGCCTCGACGTCTATCCCGCTTCCAGCTGTGCCCGGGTGGTGGCGAGCGGCGGATGCGGCGCCCCCCTGCCCCTAAGCGACGCCGTCCCGGCCCTCGATCCCGAGGAGATCTGCCAGCACGCGATCGACGCGGGACTCGTGGTCCACCGCGCGCACCCGCTCAACTGCGAAACTCCGCTGCCCGAGCTGGTCGGCGGCGTGGTGATGCCGACCGCCCGGTTCTACGTGCGGAACAACTTCCCGATTCCCAACCTCGACGCCTCGGCCTTCCGACTACAGGTGACCGGCCTGGTGGACCGCCCGCTGACGCTGAGCCTGCGCGACCTGCACAACATGCGCTCGCACGCCGAGGTCGTGACGCTCGAGTGCGCGGGCAACGGCCGCACCCAGTTCGACCCCCCGGTGCCAGGCGAGCGGTGGCAGTACGGCGCGGTGAGCACCGCCGAGTGGAGCGGGGTCCCGCTGGCCGACATCCTCGACCGCGCCGGGATGCGCTCCGGCGCCCGCGAGGTCCGCTTCCGCGGGGCCGACGGCGGCGAAGTCGACCCCAAGCGCGGGAGGATCCGATTCGAGCGGAGCCTCACCGCCGACCAGGCGCGCGACTCCGACGCCATCCTGGCCTACGCCATGAACGGCGAGCCGCTTCCCATCCAGCACGGGTTCCCGCTGCGGCTGGTCGTGCCCGGCTGGTACGGCGTGGCGTCGGTGAAATGGCTGACCGAGATCGAGGTGACCGACCAGCCGTTCGAGGGGCACTACCAGACCGAGAAGTACGTCTACTACTGGGATCGGAATGGTAAGGAGAGCAGCGAGCCGGTGACGCTCCAGCGGGTTCGCGCGCTCATCACCGACCCCGCGCCGGGACAGGAGGCCGCGCCCGGCGAGCTGATCGTGCGGGGCCTCGCGTGGTCGGGGGCGGCCCCGATCGCCAAGGTCGAGGTGAGCGTGAACGGCGGAGACTGGCGCGAGGCGCGGCTGGTCGGCGAGCGCAAGCGGCACAGCTGGCAGTGGTGGGAGCTGATCGCCACCTTCGACCGGCCGGGTGAGGTCACGCTCCGGGCCCGCGCCACCGACCTGGCCGGCCGCACCCAGCCCGAGCGCGCTGAATGGAACCGGCTAGGCTACGGAAACAACGGCATCCACGAGGTGACCGCCCGGATCGCCTGACCTACAGCGTGGCTCCCGCCTCCCGGCCGGCAGCGTCGCCCTCGTCCACCAGCGTGCGGTAGGTGAGGGACATGTTCCGCTCGAGGAGGGAAAGCGCCCGGGGGCGGTCGCCGCGCGTGATCGCATCGATGATCTCCTCGTGCTCCCGGATCGAGCGTTGGGTGCGGTCGCGTCCGGAGTAGTACCACAGCTCCAGCCGGGTGAGCTGGGAGCGGAGGTCGTCGAGCAGGCCGGCGAGCCGCCGGTTGCCGCCGCGCTCCGAGATCAGCCGGTGAAACCGGGTGTTGAGGTCGAGCATCGCCCTGACGTCGCCCCGGTCCCGGGCGGCGGCCAGCTCCCCGTTCACCGCCTTGAGCTCGGCGATGTCGGCCGGGGTGAACCGCTCCAGCGCCAGGCGGCCGGCGAGCAGCTCCAGGGACGCCACGATGGGATACAGCTCCAGCAGGTTTCCCAGCGACTCCTCGGGCACCCGGAAGCCCCGATGGGGCAGCCGCTCCAGGAAACCCTCGCTGGCCAGCCGGCCCAGCGCCTCGCGAATCGGCGTCCGGCTCACGCCCATGGACTCGAGGTCCTTCTCCCGCAGGAAGGTGCCGGGAGACAGGGCGCCGTCCATGATCCGGGCGCGGACGGCGCGGTAGACCCGTTCGGAAAGGGTGCGGGCTTCGGGGAGAGGCCAGAGGGGGGTGGTCATGGATACCCTGGGTCGTGTTGACGACTGCGGGACGAATTGTATACTTGATACAACCCAATCCACCTATTTGCAATCCCGGGACTTACGATGTCAGCTACCGCCGCCAAACCAGCCCTGAAGTACCCGCCGGTCCGGAATTACATCGGTGGCCGGTTCGTTCCCACGAAGGGCTCCATGCTCGAGGTCCTGAACCCAAGCGATGGCGCCCAGCTCTCCCAGGTCCCGCTCTCGTCGGGCACCGAGCTGGATGCCGCGGTGCGGGCTGCCGCGGAGGCGCTCCCGGCCTGGTCGGCCAGGACGATCAAGGACCGGGTTCAGGTCTTCTACCGCTACCGGACGCTGCTGGAGCGAGACTTCGCGTCGCTGTCCGCCCTCGTCTCCGAGGAGCACGGAAAGACCAGCGCCGAGGCCGACGCCGAGGTGGCCAAGGCGATCGAGCTGACCGAGTTCGCCTGCTCGCTGCCGCAGATCGTGACCGGCGAGGTGCTGGAGGTGAGCCGGGGGGTGGACTGCCGCACCGACCGGCATCCGGTGGGGGTCGTCGCGTCCATCGTGCCGTTCAACTTCCCCTGCATGGTGCCGCACTGGACCATCCCGAACGCGATTGCGCTGGGCAACTGCCTGGTGCTGAAGCCGTCCGAGCTGGTTCCGCTCAGCGCCGGCCGGATCGCCGAGCTGCTGGCGGAGGCGGGGCTTCCGGCCGGCGTCTTCAGCGTGGTGAACGGGGGCCGTGAGGTGGTCGAGGCGATCTGCGATCACCCGGGGATCTCGGCCGTCAGCTTTGTCGGGTCCACCCGGGTGGCGCAGCTGGTGTACCGGCGGGGCACCTCCAATCTCAAGCGGGTGCTGGCCCTGGGCGGCGCCAAGAACCACCTGCTGGTGCTCCCGGACGCCGACCTGGAGATGACGTCCACCAACGTCGTGGCCTCCATGTCCGGATGCACCGGACAGCGCTGCATGGCGGCCTCGGTCATGGTCGCGGTGGGTGGCACCGACCACATCGTGCAACGCCTGGTGGAGCACGCCCGGGCCGTCGTGCCGGGGAAGAACCTGGGGCCGGTCATCTCGCGGGAGGCCAAGGAGCGGATCGAGCGCTACATCACCGAGGCGGAGCAGGCGGGCGCGTCGGTCCTGCTGGACGGACGGAACACGGTGGTGCCGGGGCGCGAGGGCGGTTTCTACGTCGGCCCGACCGTGCTGGACCACGTCCGGCCCGACATGGCGATCGCGCGCGATGAGGTTTTCGGGCCGGTCCTCGCCATCGTCCGCGCGCCGGACGTGGACCAGGCGCTGGCGATCGAGAACGCCTCCCCGTACGGCAACGCCGCCTCGGTGTACACCGAGAGCGGCGGCCTCGCGCGCTACGTTACCGAGCGCGCCTCCGCGGGCATGGTGGGCGTCAACGTCGGCGTCCCGGTGCCGCGTGAGCCGTTCTCGTTCGGCGGCTGGAACGACTCCAAGTTCGGCGTGGGCGACATCACCGGGCACGGGTCCATCGAGTTCTGGACCCGGACCAAGAAGACCACCACCAAGTGGAACCGCGAAGCCGGCACCAACTGGATGTCGTGATCTTCACACCCGCGGACCAACACCAGGAACCGATATGCCCGAGCTGATGACCCCGCCCCTGCGGATGCCGGCCTTCGACCACATCCCCCGCCCCTACGACGGGCCGAGCCGCGAGGAGGTGCTCGCCGCGCGGCGGCAGTACACCAACCCGGCGGTCTTCACGCTCTACCGCGAGCCGCTGATGATCGTCGAGGGGAAGATGCAGTATCTCTTCGACGAGACCGGCCGGCGCTATCTCGACCTGTTCGCGGGGATCGTGACCGTCTCCTGCGGGCACTGCCATCCCAAGGTGGTCGCCCGGGTGCGGGAGCAGGCCGAGACCCTGCAACACACCACCACGATCTACCTCCACCCCGGCATGCCCCGCCTGGCGGAAAAGCTGGCGTCGAAGATGCCGCCCGGGCTCGACGTCACCTACTTCGTCAACAGCGGGAGCGAGGCGAACGACCTGGCCATCTCCATGGCCCGCCTGTTCACCGGCCACACCGACGTGATCGCCCTGCGCAACGGGTATCACGGGGGGTCGCCGTCCGCGATGGGACTGACCTCGCACCACACCTGGAAGCTCCCCACGCTCCAGGGGGCCTACGTCCATCACGCGCTCTGCCCCGAGCCCTACCGCAGCCCGCTGGGCGGCACTCCCGAGGAGATCGCCACCGCCTGCGCCGCCGACATCGGCGAGCTGATCCGCTATTCCACCCCCGGCCGGATCGCGGCCTTCCTCGCCGAGCCGATCCAGGGCGTCGGCGGGGTCACCACCGCGGCGCCCAACTACTTCCGCGAGGCCTATCGGATCGCCCGGGAGCATGGCGGGCTCTGCATCGCCGACGAGGTGCAAACCGGGTTCGGCCGCACCGGCGAGCACTATTGGGGCTTCGAGAACTTCGGCGTGGTCCCCGACATCGTCACCATGGCCAAGGGGTTCGGCAACGGCGTTCCGCTGGCGGCGGTCACGACCCGGCGGGAGATCGCGGAAGTGCTGGCCCAGCGGCTCCACTTCAACACCTTCGGCGGCAATCCGGTGTCCATGGCGGCGGGACTGGCGGTGATGGAAGTGATCGAGGAGGACGGGCTGCAACAGAACGCGAAGGTCGTGGGCGGACGCCTGCGGGACGGTCTGGAGCGGCTCGCGCGCGACCACCGGCTGATCGGCGACGTCCGGGGCATGGGCCTCATGCTCGGCGTCGAGCTGGTCGCCGACCGCGCCACCCGCGCGCCGGCCAGCGCCGAAACGATTCAGGTGCTGGAGGAGGCCCGCGCGATGGGCGTGCTGCTGGGCAAGGGAGGGCTGGCGGGGAACGTGCTCCGGATCAAGCCGCCGATGTGCATTACGGCGGAGGACGTGGACTTCGCGCTCGACGTGCTGGACCGGGCGCTCGCGCGAGCCGGAGGATAGCGGGCCCGAGGGCAAGACTACCTCGGGATGAGGAAATCAGGTGCAGTTCGCGTACCCCGTGTCGGCCGACGCCGCCCCCAGCACCGGGAGGAACTTCCAGGCGTACTTCCCGGGACTCAGCGTCATCCGCAGCACACCCCACCCCTCGACGTAGCGCCGCTTGCTGTTGGGCTGGGTGGTGACGAATCCCTCGAGCTGCGCTCCCCCGGTGCCGATCACGAACTGGCGGGTGCCCCGCGCCTTGTATCGCCCGTCGGCGTCCTGGGGGGCGAACCGCTCGTAGTGGTGGTTGTGCCCCGAAAGCACCACCTCCGCGCCGGCCTTGTACAGGGCGTCGAAGAGCGGCCGCACGGTGGGCTCGTTGGGGTTGCGCCCGCCGGTGTACAGTGGCTTGTGCCAATACGCGAGAATGCACTTGGACGGATTCGCGGCGAGGTGCGCCTTCAACCAGGTCTCCTGCTCGGCGATGCGTCGCTCGCTGTTCAGCGCGTAGATCCGCCAGGCGCCGAGGGTGTAGCTGTAATATCCCTTGCCGGCGGGGCCCGCCCGGCTGCCGAAGTACTCGTAGTACGGGCCGGCCTCAGCGGTGCGGTACTCGTGATTTCCCGGCACCGGTCGGCTCCGCGACAGCACCCGCCCCCAACTGGGGCCGTAGCAGTTCCGGAACTGCCACCGGGTGCCGTTCTGATAGACCAGGTCGCCCAGCAGCGCGAGGGTGCCCGTGAGGCCGGCCACCAGGTCGGCGGTCACCTCGTCCTTATAGTGCTCGGCGCACCCGGCGATGTCACCCACCGCCAGGAGGATCGCGGAGGTGTCGGTTTCGGACTGTGGCTCGGAGGGCTGCAACGCGACGTCGGACTGCTCCGCACATGCGAACGCCACGGCCAGTACGCACGCGGACGGCAACACGGCACGACAAGTCTTCAGTCTCATGGGGGACCGTGCCAGGACGATGGTATTGAGGAGTGGACCGCCAATGTAGCGCGTGGGTCACTCGCACGCCAGCAATCCGACACGCATCCCACCACCAGGCCCGGCTCCCGCGTCAGCGCACCCAGTTCGGGGGCACCCAGCGGTCGGGCTCGAAGATGTCCGGGCTCAGCTCGACCCCGGCCCTGGGCTCGGAGTACTCCTCCAGCATCCTGGTGTCCCCGTCCACCAGGAACCGCACCTCGGTTTCCAGCCACCCCTGCCCCAGGGGGATGTACTTGTCGAACCGGGTCTCGACCCGGGCCGACGGATTCTTCTTGCCCGGCTCCACCATCCGCACGAAGTAGAGCCGCTCCTGGTCGATCCAGAACTGGCGGGTGACCGTGTCGCCAGCCGCGGCGCCCACCACGAACGCGGGCCGGCCCTCCCAGGTGGACTCGTGCAGCCGGCCGAGGTCGAAGCCGAGCTCCCGGAGCTTCCGGACGGTCACGTCCACCGGTTGGGCGTAGACGTCGAACCCCAGTACCATCAACGGGTGGATCATGGGCCGCGACTCGGCCAGGACTCCGCCCTTGAACTCGTAGAGCGAGTCGTTCCGGAACAGCAGCGTGTTCTTCCCATCCAGCGGCGCGATGTCGATCCGAAGCTTGCCGGGGAGCTCCGCGGCTTCGTACCAGGTCTCGACCCTTCCGTCGGCCAGTGTCGTCCTCTGCACGAAGGTGAGCGTGCGATACCACTTCCCCACGTAGCGCTGACGCATGCGTTCGATCAGCGCGATGCCGTCTTTCGGGGGGTCGATCGCAATGGCGGGAGACGGGGCGGCGGTCAGGACGGCAAGGCCGAGTATCGAGCGGATCACCTGACCTCCGGGGTTGGACGGCGGGGCGGGACGACGCCTCCCCTACGGCCGGTTGCCAGGGAGGGTTTCCGGCCGGACTATGCTGGATGGGTATACTTGGGCTCTCCCACCTCGCGCGCGCACTCGAGGAGTCTGGTTGAGAAAGCTTCCGCTCCAGCCGAGGATCAAGGCCTGGCTCGTCGCCGGAGACGAGTTTCTCATGGGACCGCGCTACGTCCGGCTGCTGGAGGAGATCGACCGGCGCGGCAGCATCCGGGAAGCGTGCTCCCGCATCGGTCTCAGCTATCGCACCTGCCTCAACCGCGTTCGGCAGATGGAGCGGGTCCTCGGCTCCCCCGTCGTCCGCACCACCCGCGGCGGGGCCACCGGCGGCGGCTCCGAGCTCACCGCCGAAGCCCGCGAGATCATCCGGCTCTATCGACAGTGGCACACCCAGCTGGAGCGGTCGAGTGACGCCCTCTTCCGGCGGCTGCGGCGCCGTGGCTGACGTCGCGGACCTGTTCCGGCGGATCACGGCGGGCGTCTACGTGGTGGGCGTCGCCGAGGGGAAGCGGCGAAACGCCTTCACCGCCGCCTGGCTCACGCAGGTGTCGTTCGACCCGCTGCTGCTCGCGCTGAGCCTCAATCCCGGGCACGCGTCGTATCCGCTGCTGGTCGGGGGCGGCGGGTTCACCGTGAGCGTGCTCTCCCGGGACCAGCTCCCTCTGGCCCGGCACTTCGGCACCCGCTCCGCTCGCGAGACCGACAAGCTGGCGGGCGTCCCCTGGCGCCCCGGCCGCACCGGTGCGCCGATCCTTGCCGAGGCGGTCGCCTGGCTCGAGTGCCGCCTCACCCAGCGCTTCCCGGCAGGCGACCACGAGATCGTGATCGGGCTGGCGGAGGCCGGTGAGCTGCTGCTGCCGAATGTTGCTCCCTTGACCTACGCCGAGACCGGCGATCTGGACGGGAGCCGGGCCCGCTACCCCGACTCCCTCGACGACCAGCAGTCGTAGCGCCGAAGCCGAGCAGCATTCCCGTCCGTCAGGTGACTGCATCGGGGTGGCCGCAAAGCGGCCCCCGGGTGCGGCTCCAGCCGGGGGTTAGAACTGGAATTGGAGCTGGACTCGCCTCCCACGCCCGGCCAGTGACGTATATTGCGAGAACAGTTTCCTTCCTTGCCTGCCACTCCCCGGATGTTCCCCGGGTCCAAAGGTCGACAATGAGTCCCCGGACCAACGGCTTTGCCGGCCGGTATATCGTCGTCGCCGACGAGGACCGGGACGTCGTGGGCTTCGTCATCGAGACCCTGCTCGAGGACGGCCACGCCGTCTTCCAGGCGTACGACGGTTTGTCCGCTACCGAGCTCGCCCTCAACCTCAAGGTGTGCGATCTCGTCATCAGCAATACCCGCGTCGGGGGCATGCCCGGGGTCGACCTGGTCCAGGACCTCCGCCGGCATTTGCCGAGAGTGCCGGTCCTCTACTTGGCCAATCGGAGGCGGTCCACGCCGGAGATCGAAGCGCAGCTTCCCAAAGGTGTGCCCATCCTGCGCGAGCCGTTCACCGCCGAGGAGCTGCGCGAAGCCGTCCGCCCCTTGCTCGGACCGGCACTGGAGTTGATCTCGGAAGCCCCTGAGACCGGGCCACGTCGGCGGAAGAACCGTTGACGGTGGGCGGGAAACGCCGCCGAAGATTCATATGCCTTCGCGTGGTTGGTGTTCTGATTCGCTCCAGATGACGCCGGTACTCGCGAAGCGGGCCCGCTGCCTTCATCTTTCCTCCCTGTGAGCATACCCCCGGCTCGCCTCGCCGCCGACCTGGCGGACCGCTACCGCCTCGAGCGGGAGCTGGGCCAGGGCGGCATGGCCACGGTGTATCTCGCCCACGACGTGCGGCACGACCGCAAGGTGGCGCTCAAGGTCCTGCGTCCTGAGCTGTCGGCCATCCTCGGCGCCCAGCGGTTCCTGGCCGAGATCAAGCTCACCGCCAATCTCCAGCACCCTCACATCCTGTCCCTGTTCGACTCGGGCGAGGCCAACGGCCTGGTGTTCTACGTGATGCCGTACGTCGAAGGCGAGAGCCTCCGCGACCGGCTCGCGCGGGAAAAGCAGCTGCCGGTGGACGAGGCCGTGCGGATCGCCTGCGAGGTGGCCGACGCCCTCGACTACGCCCACCGCCACGGCGTGATCCATCGGGACATCAAGCCTGAGAATATCCTGCTGCACGACGGGCGGGCGCTGGTCGCCGACTTCGGGATCGCCCTGGCGGTGAGTCGCTCGGAAGGCGGCACCCGGATGACCGAGACCGGGATGTCGCTCGGTACCCCGCACTACATGAGCCCCGAGCAGGCCATGGGGGAGCGCGAGATCACGGCCAAGAGCGACGTGTACGCGCTCGGCTGCGTGCTGTACGAGATGCTGACCGGCGAGCCGCCGTTCACCGGCCCGACAGCCCAGGCGATCATCGCGCGAGTGATGACCGAGGAGCCGCGATCGCTCACGCTGCAGCGCAAGACCATCCCTCCGCACGTGGACGCGGCGGTCGTTACGGCCCTGGCCAAGCTGCCGGCGGACCGGTTCGCGACGGCGGCGCAGTTCGCGGATGCGCTGAGCCGGCCGGGGGCGTCCGTCGGTGCGGCTATGCCCGCCCGCCCGCGGGAGGCTGTCGGACGGGCGGCCACGCCACGCGCGCGGGCGTACGCCCTCGCGCCATGGGCCATCGCCGTCCTCGCGCTCGGGGGCGCCGCGTGGGGCTGGCTGGAACGCACCCCCCGGGAGGGCACGAGCTGGCAGTACATCGCCCTCGGCGACGGTCTGGTTCCCACGACCCTGAGCCCCTCGCTGGCACTGTCGCCAGACGGGGCCAGCCTCGTGGTGCGAGAGGACAACCAGAACGGGCGCCTGTGGATCAAGCGTCGCGGCGAGTTGCACGCTGTTCCTGTGTCGGGCACCGAGCGGTCGATGCGTCCGGCGTTCTCGCCCGACGGCCAGTGGGTATCGTTCATCGCCGACGGTCGCCTCAAGAAGATCCGGCCCGGCGAGGGCGCGGCGATCACGCTCGCGGAGCCGGCGGCCGCGCCTTTCGGGGGCGCGGCGTGGCTCGACGACGGCACCCTGATCTACGTCGGACCGAGGCTGAGCGAGCTGTCGCGGGTGCCCGCGGCGGGCGGCACCAGCACGATCGTGATGGGAGACACGACGCTGGCGGGCGCCGGGCTCGCCGCGCCTACGCCGCTGCCCGGCGCTCGGGGCGTGCTGTTCACGGCCTGCAACTCCGGGTGCGTGACGATGAGGGTGCACCTGCTCGATCTGCGCACCGGAAAGCAACGCGTGCTGCTCGACGAAATGGTGACCGCCTGGTATTTGCCGACCGGCCACCTCCTCTACATACGCCGCGACGGCGCCGCCTTGGCGGTGCCGTTCGATCTCGATCGCCTGGAAATCACCGGAGCGGCAGTCCCGGTGCTGGAAGGCGTTCTGACTCCCGGCGGCGACGCCTTCCTGGCCTGGTCCCCTACGGGGAGATTGGTGTACCTGCAGGGAGCGGGCGTCAGAGCGCAGCTCGAGGTGGTGCGGGCGACCCGGGAAGGAGCCGTCGCACCCATCGACACGGCGTGGCACGGCGACTTCAACTCGTTCGCGCAATCTCCCGACGGGCGCCGCCTTGCGGTGGGAGTCGGGTTGGCGAGCGGAACGCTCGGGATCTGGATCAAGCAACTGGATCACGGGCCGTTCACCCGGCTCACGTTTGGCGGGCAGGACCGGCGCCCGGCGTGGTCGCCGGACGGACAGGTGGTCGCGTTCCTCCGGGACTCGCTGAACAGCAGCAGCGTCTTCTCGCGGCGGGCCGATGGCGGCACACCGGACCGGCTGCTCACCCGGCTCGACCGCCAGGTTCAGGAGGTGACTTGGTCACCCGACGGCCGATGGATCGTGGTCCGCACGGACAATGGCGCCGCGGGGGCCGGGGACCTCGTCGGGGTCCGTACCAGTGGTGACACCACGCCGGTGGCGCTGGCAGCGAGCACCTTCACCGAGCTGCACCCCGCCGTCTCGCCCGACAGCCGGTGGATCGCCTACACATCGAACGAGTCGGGCACGAACGAGGTGTACGTTCGCCCCTTCCCAGGCACGACGGGGGGGCGCTGGCAGGTGTCGAACGGCGGTGGTGCGCAGCCGCGCTGGTCGCCCGACACTCGGGAGCTGTTCTACCTCGACGCCGCCGGCCGCGTGGTCGCCGCCCAGGTCCGGACGGCGCCGGCGTTCGAGGTCAGCGCGCTGCGGGCCCTGTTCGACGCCTCCGGGTTCGCGATCGATGACTACCACCACTCGTACGAGGTGCTGCCCGGCGGCCGGGCCTTCGTCTTCCTGCGCCCACGCCAATCCGTCCAGACGGCGACCGGACCTCCGGTCGTCCAGGTGGAGAACTGGTTCGCCAGCCTGCGGTCTCGCTTGAGGCAATGATCGACGATCTCCGCGCTCGCGTATCGCACGGTCGAGCCATCCAACCCTCTGCACCAACGAGGTGTCTAAGGCGGTAACCTCCCCGCGAGTGTCTCGACGTGGCTACATGGCTGGGCGTGCTGCTGGTTCTTCAGACGCAGGCGACGACGACGCTTCCCCCGCCTACGGCGGAGACGTCGGTCCGGGCCACCCGTTCGGCCGAGCCGCCCGTCCTCGACGGGCTGGACCGAGACGCCGCCTGGCGGTTGGCGCCGGCCATCGACCAGTTTCTCCAGGCCAAGCCCAGCGAAGGGGCGGCAGCCCGTTTCCGGACCGAGGCCCGGGTCGTCTACGACGAGCACAACCTGTACGTCTTCGTCCGCGCCTTCGATCCCCACCCCGACAGCATCGTGAGCCTGCTTGCCCGCCGCGACGAGCCGACCGCGTCCGACGAGATCATTCTCATGCTCGATCCCTACCACGACCGGCGCACGGGATACGAGTTCGTGGTGAACCCCGCGGGGGTCAAGGCGGACTACGCGCTCTACAACGACGGCAACGAGGACGTCGCCTGGGACGCGGTGTGGGATGTCGCGACCCGGATCGACTCGCTCGGGTGGACCGCCGAGTTTCGCATACCCCTCTCGCAGCTGCACTACTCGGCGAAGGGAAGCATCACCTTCGGCCTGCTGGTCTGGCGCTATCATCCAACGCCATGGCGAGACCATCACCTGGCCGCTGTACCGCACGTCCCGGTCGGGCTTCACGTCCCAGTTCGGCGACCTGACCGGGCTGGAAGGCCTGGCGAGCCCGGGCCACGCGGAGATTACGCCCGTACGTGCTGACCAAGAACGTCCAGGGCCCCGCGTCCGCCGAGTACGCACGAGATCAGGAGCTGACGCTCGGCGGCGACCTCAAGTACCGGGTCGCCTCGAATCTGCTCCTCAATGCCACGGTCAATCCCGACTTCGGCCAGGTCGAGGCCGATCCGTCGGTGCTCAACCTCGGCGCCTTCGAGACGTTCTTCAGCGAGCGGCGGCCGTTCTTCGTGGAGGGCAAGGGTCTCTTCACCTTCAGCGTCAATTGTGTCGTCGTAGTGGACTGCAACACCGGAGAAGGGTTGTTCTATTCCCGCCGCATCGGGCGCTCTCCCCAGCTCGCCGGCAGGTACGGCGACGAGTCCTCACCCACCGCGACCAGGATCCTGGGCGCGACGAAGGTCACCGGACGGCTCCCCGGCGGCCTCTCCCTGGGAGTGCTCGACGCGGTCACCGACGACGTGGCCGGCCCGGGCGGGACGATGCTGGAGCCCACGACCAACTACGCGGTGGCCCGGGGCAATCAGGACTACGCCGACGGCAACGGCAGCATCGGGTTCATCGCGACCGCGGTGAACCGGTCGCTCGATCCCTCGAGCGAGGCCTACCTGCACCGCAGCGCGTACAGCGGTGGAGTGGATGCCCGGCGGCGGTTCGCGGGGCGGTACGAGGTGTCGGGGTCGCTCGATGTCAGCCGGGTCGCCGGCAGTCCCGAAGCGATCGCCCAGACGCAGCGGACCCCGGTCCACCTGTATCAGCGCCCGGACGGTCCGCTTGGCATACGATTCCACCCGGACATCGCTGGCCGGCACCAACCTGGAGCTCCGCTTCGCCCAGGTCGGCGGCCGGCGGCTCCAGTTCGAGACCGCCTACCAGCGGCGCTCGGCCGGTTTCGAGATCAACGACATCGGGTTCCTCCGCCAGGCCGACCAGCAGGCCTGGACCTCCTGGGCCTCCCTGGCCTTCAGAACTCCGAACCGGGTATTTCGGGAGCTGCGGTGGAATTTCAACAACTGGGATTACTGGAGCGCCGCCGGCCTGCCCACCGAGCGAGCCTTCAACACCAACGTGCACACCCAGCTCAACAACCGCTGGTGGCTCCACGTGGGTGGGACCCTCGGCCAGGTCGGCACGACCTACTGCGACCGCTGCGCGCGGGGCGGGCCGGCGATACGGCAGGACCCCTACATCGCCCCCTGGAGCGGGATCGAGGGCGACGACCGGAAAGCGCTGGTGCCGTCCTTGTGGACCAACTACTCGCGGGGGGACGGGGGGCGCTCCGAATCGCTCAAGCTCGAGCCGGGGCTGGAGCTGAAGGTGTCCACCCGGTTCACCACCTCGCTCAGCGCTACCTATGAGCGCAATCACAACGATACGCAGTACTTCGGGACCTTTACCGACCCGGACGGCGAGCCGCACTACACCTTTGCTCATCTGGACCAGAAGACGCTGAGCCTGACGTGGCGGCTGAGTTACACCTTCACGCCCAACACCTCACTCCAGGTCTATGCGTCGCCCTTCATCTCCAAGGGAACGTATTCCGACGTGCGGGAGGTGGGTCAGGCGCGCGCCGCGTCCTATCAGGCCCGCTACCAGCCGTACGGCGATCCGGCCGTCGCCGGCGATCCCGGCGGGTTCAACGTCCGGGAGTTTCGATCGAACACGGTGTTCCGCTGGGAGTATCGGCCGGGATCGGCGCTGTTCCTGGTATGGAGCCAGGGACGGGGGGGCTCATCGGATGTCGAAGGCACCAAGTCCTTCAGCGGCGATCTCGGGGGCCTGTTCCGCGAGCGGGCGAACAACACCTTCCTGGTGAAGCTCTCCTACTGGTTCGCCCGGTAAGAGCCGCCCGACGGCCAGCCGGCTGGGGCGGGAGTTCACCGCCGACGAACCAGCGCCCGTGCTTCGTCGAGGGCCGGCTCCCTCGAGCCGCTGCCGGCCAGATCGAGCAGCTCCCGGTACCGCGTACGGGCAACGGATTCATCGCCCGATGCCCGCGCGGCCCGAGCCGCGCCCAGCAGACTCATGAAGCGTCGGGGATAGAGGACCAGGGAGCGGTTGTAAGCGTCGAGCGCTTCGCCGGGACGCGCCTGCTCCAGCAGGAGGTCTCCGAGGAGCTCGGAGGCCGGCAGCGTGGGCGCGGGAGTCACCGCGTGCTTGGGTGTCGATTCTTCCAGGGCGGCCGCCTCCCGCAACAGCGCCATGCTGCGTTCCCTGTCTTGCTCCACATGGGCCAGCCACGCCCCCAGCTCGAGCCCCAGGATCCGGATATTCCTGGCGAAGAGCTCTTCGCCGGCCTTGGCGGCACCGCTCTCGAGCTGGTCAAGACGCGCACGGGCCGCTCGAGCCTTTTCCAGGTTGCCCTCATGGGCTTGCCCGAGGCCCCGGGCAAACCAGGTCACTGCCTCCGGCCACATGAAGCGATCCCAGTCGAGCGTCGAACGCTCGCGCGGCACCAGCAGCGCCGCCTCGCTCCAGGCTCGCCGCTCCAGCGCGTATCGCGCCTGAGTGCTCGCCAGGTGAAAGGCCGTCTTGAAGCTGGGTTGGAGCCGGGCCGTTCCGCGCAGGCGCCCCAGTTGCACCGCGGCCTCGTGGTCCGCGCCTTTCTGCAGATAGGCGTAGATCAGGTACTCCAGCGCATGGGGGAATTCGTCCCACACGAACTGAGCGCTATCCCCGGCGGGATACTTCAGCGCCGCCTCCGCCGCCCGCAAATTCCCCCGGATCACGCCGTCCCAGTCTCCCAGGCGGGTATAGATGTGGCTCGGCATGTGGAGCGCGTGGGGGTTCTGGGGCGCGATGGTTTCATACCGGCGAACCACCTCCAGCAATTGGCGCTCCCGCCCCGGCACGTCGTTGGCATGGATTAGGTAGTGCATGACGCCCGGATGATCGGGGTTCCGGGCGTACACACCCATGAGGATCGTGGCGGCTCGATCGGCGTGCGCTCGGGAAACCGCATTGGATGGCGTCGTGGCCAGATGCGCCAGCGCGTAGAAGGCGGCCGCTTCGGGATCGTCGGAGAAGGCCGAGAATGCCCGCTCCTGAGCCTGTTCCCACCGACGAATTCGCTGCCAGTAGTCCGACGATGTGGGCTCCTGGAAGAAGGCCTCCGCGGCGGCCACGAAGAGGCGCTCGCGCTCGGTCGGCGGACCGAGCGCCAGGGCCTGCTGCACGGCTTCCCACCCGCGCCGGAGATCAGCAGGTCCCGGCCGGGTGGGCCAGACCGGCTGAAAGAGGGTCATCGCCACCCCCCAATGAGCCATGGCGCAGCGTGCATCGGTTTTTGAGACCTGCTGAAATGCTTCCCGTGCCTGCGGGTAAGTCATATGGTGTAGCAGGGCCACCGCCGTGTTGAACTCCGCTCGAGCTGCTGGAGAACAGGACACGGGGAAGTCGACCTTGCCCAGGGTGTGGTCGGCGTGCTGCTGGGCGTGGCCCAGTTCCTCGCTGCCGCCGCACCCCAACACCGCACCCGCCAGCGCCGCTCCGTAGCACCAGGAGGCGACACGATCAAAGCGGCGCCGCTTCGGGAGGCAGGCTTCTCAGTCCATTCGGTTTGCGATCCGACACGCGGCGCTCCCCTCACGAGTAATTGATTAGCCGATCCCGAGGCCTCGACCTCGAAACGACGGGCAACAACATGAGCTAAGCCAGGTGCGAGGGGTAGGCCCGACCCGACCAGGACCGTCCTCTCTTGACAGGGTGCGGGCTCCACTATATCTAACCATTAGGTTAGATAACCTTATAGTTACACGTAAACCACGACCTGGTACACGTAAACCACGACCTGGGCTGCCCTTTCAACCCCTGATCCGGAAATCCGTGCCCTCAGCCGCCGATCCCTTGAGCACCACCTTCGCCGCTCTGGCCGACCCCACGCGCCGGGCGATCCTCCTGCGCCTGGCGGACGGTGCGGCCACGGTCAAGGAGCTCTCAGCGCCGTTCGCCATGAGCGGTCCCGCGGTCTCCAAGCATCTGCGGGTGCTCGAGCGCGCCGGGTTGATCCAGCGGGGACGGGAAGCCCAATGGCGTCCCCGCACTCTCGACGCGGCACCGCTCAAGGACGTCGCCGAATGGGCCGGGGAGTTCCGCCGCTTCTGGGACGCAACCTACGCCCGGCTCGACAACTACCTTCAACAGCTCAAGCAACTGGAGAACCCCGATGACCACGGCAACTAGGCCCGGCGTGACCACGTACGCCACGCCCACCGACCGGGAGGTCGTCGTCACCCGCGTGGTGGACGCGCCCCGCAAGGTCGTCTTCGCTGCCCACACCGAGCCCAGACACCTGCAGCGGTGGCTGCTCGGCCCCGAAGGATGGACCATGCCGGTCTGCGAGTTCGACGCCCGTCCCGGCGGCGCATGGCGCTACGTCTGGCGCAAGGCCGACGGCAGCGAGATGGCCATGAGCGGCATCGTCCGGGAGTTCGCGCCCCCCGAGCGGGTGGTCCACACCGAGCGGTGGGGCCCCGAATGGCCCGAGACGGTGAACACCACGGTCTTCACCGAGTCGGAGGGGCGGACTACCATCACGCTCACGATCGCTTACCCGTCGAAAGAGGCGCGCGACGCGGCCATCCAGACCGGGATGAAGGGCGGCATGGACCAGAGCTACGACCGGCTCGACGTGTTGCTGCGATCCCTCGTGTGACGGCGATGGACGACCGCGTGGGCGAGGCCCTGGCGTGGCTGGAGCGCCGCGGCACCAGGCGCGCCCGCGAGGAGATGTCGACCCGGTACGGTATCCGGACGCCCAGGGCCTTCGGCGTATCGGTCCGCAACATCCAGCAGTTGGCCAAGCGACTCGGGCGCGATCACGATCTGGCCGGCGCCCTCTGGGCGACCGGCTGGTACGAGGCCCGCATGCTGACCGCCTGGGTCGACCAGCCCGAGCGGGTCACGGCCGCGCAGATGGATCGCTGGGCCCGGGACTTCGACAACTGGGGCATCTGCGACACGGTGTGCGTCCACCTGTTCGACCGCACGCCGCATGCGTGGCGAAAGGTCGAACAGTGGAGCGGGCGCCGCGACGAGTTCGTCAAGCGGGCCGCGTTCGCGCTCCTGGCCGGTCTGGCGCTGCACGACAAGGCCGCCGGCGACGACCGGTTCATCCGGTCACTGGCACTGGTCGAGCGCGCCGCGTCCGACGAGCGAAACTTCGTCAAGAAGGGGGTGAGCTGGGCGCTGCGGGTGATCGGGCGGCGCAACCGCGCGCTGAATGCGGCCGCGGTCGCGACCTCCCAGCGGCTGGTGGAGTCGCCCGACGTCGCGGCGCGGTGGATTGGAAGGGAAGCGCTCCGGGAGCTCACCGGCCCCGTGGTGCGGAGGCAGCTCGCCAGGCGCCGCCCGGCCGTCACGGCGTGAATGCGGCCCCGGCCCCGGCCCGGCCCCGGCCCGGCCGAGGCCCTAGGCCGGGACGTGCTCACGGCGACGCCGAACCCTCCCGGGCGCGGCGCGCCTCGTAGGCCCGCAGGTGCGCATCGGCCACGCGCAGCAGCGGTGCCGCCACCGAAAGCGCCTGCCCCCGCCGAAGCAGATCACCCACGATGTAGCTCCCCTCGATTGGAGACCCACGTTCCATGTCGCGAAACATGGATGCGGCCAGGAGTGACTCCGGCGCCGTCAGCATGGCGCGGCTCCGGTCCATAGCGTCGCTGCCGGGCCGGAAGCCTTCCGCGGTGGCGATGGCGGCGCATTCGTCGAGCAGGCCGGTAGCCAGACCGACCCCGCCGGCACCCACGATGTCGCCGATGGGTGCGCGCATGAGACAGGTGATTCCCGCCAACGCCGCGATGAACACCCATTTCTCCCACATCTCCTGTGTCACGGCCGGGCTGGCGCGCGCGTCCGCGCGTACACCATCGAACGCGGAGGCGATGGCGGCGATCCGACGGCTGCCGGCGCCATCCCGCTCCCCATACACCAGGGTGTGTAACTCATTGAGGTGCAGGATCCGGCCCTCGGCGTCGAGCGCCGAGGAGATGATGCAGAGCCCGCCGAGCACCCGTGCGGCGCCGAAGCGCTGGTCCAGCACCTTCAGATGAAGCATGCCGTTCAACAGGGGGAGGATGGTCGACTCGGGACCGACCGCAGGCGCCAGCGACTCGATCGCGCCGGCGAGGTCGTAGGCCTTGCAGCTCAGGAGCACCAGGTCAGAGGGATCATGGAGCGACTCGGCCGTCACCGTCGGTGGCGCGGGGAGGGTGACGTCGCCGAACGGGCTGCGAATCGAGAGGCCCACCGCCGCCAGTTGCGCGGCCCGCCCGGGGCGCACGAGGAAGGTGACGTCACGGCCCCGCTCGAGCAGCCGTCCCCCGAAGTACCCGCCTACCGCGCCGGCGCCGACGACGAGAATGCGCATCCTACCGGCAGCGCGAGCCTTTCCAGATCCCCTTCACCGTTTGCCGGAGGGGCTCGCTCCGCACCACCATCACGGCAAGGACCAGGGCGACCGCCGGGTAGAGGGCCGACAGGCGATAGAGTCGATCGAACGACATCAGCTCGCGAAGGGGGCCGAAGACGAACGAGCCCAGCCCGACCCCGAGCATCACGGCGGCGATCATCATCGAGGAGGCCCACTCCACGTGGCCGGGGAACGCGCGGGAGACGAGGGTGATCGTCAGAGGGAAGACGGCGGAACAGGTTAGGCCGGCCAGCCCGAACAGCCCGATGCCGCTGGCGGCACCCCGAGTGAACGGCAGCAGGAGGAACGCCGCGATCATCAGCACCAGCAGCAGCAGCCAGATCGCCTGGGGGGGCACCCGCAACACCAGAACGGTGGCGGCGAGCCGCCCCGCGACCACCGCGCCCCAGAAGACCGCGATCGCCAGGCCCGCCGCGGCCTCGGGCACGCCGTGCGCCTCATGCAGGAAGATCACGGCCCAGTTGGACAGGGTGCCCTCGGCGAAAGCGTAGAGCACCGTGATCAGGACGAACAACCAGAACAGCCCCTCGCCCAGCGGGTGCTTCTCGCGCGGCTCCGGCGCACGGCCGTCCGCGGCAGCCGCGCCGGCGCCCCGCGGCAGCGAAACCCGCAGAACGCCGATGACCAGCAGCAGATTGAGGCTCGCCAGGAGGAGCGGGAAGCCCACCCACCGATTGGTGGCGATGAAGGGAGCCACGACCAAAGGGCCGATGGCCAGGCCCAGCCCCAGGAGGGTATGAATCGCCACCACCGCGGCGTCGCGCCGAGCGGGGAAGAGGGCCAGTGGAAAGCTGTTGAGCGGAGCGCCGTGGAGCCCGAAGGCGAGCCCGGTGGCACCGGTCGCCAGCAGCACTAGGGGGAACGCGGTGCCGGGCCCGGCCGCCGCACTCGCGCCCAGCAGAAGCTGCGACACCACGTTGGCGACCAGCGCGAGCACGAGCAGCGGCTTCAGGCCCAGCTTCCGTGCCAGGCTCCCACCGCCGATCGACCCCAGCACGGCGAAGGTCACCTGGGGAAGGAAGATCGCGCCGTACTGGGCATCAGTCAGCCCCTGCACCGACTGGAGTACGACGCTGCTGGCCGGAAAGCTGATCACCACCAGCCCCTGCAGCAGACTGGCGGAGTACACCAGCGCCACGCCGCTCCACGATCTCCGAGCCACCGCGTTGGTCAACCGACTACTGTCCGGAAATGCCTAATGCGAGGGCACCATTTTGGGCGGCGCCTCGGCGACCGTATATCCCTTCTTCGGACACCGGACATCCGGGTTGGTCGGGCTGAACATTCCGGCAGGGTTCGGCTTCCAGAGCCACACATGGAGGTCGTAGTGGTGCATCGTCTCCGGCATGACCGGGTGGTGGCCCTCCATGGGCCCGTCAAACGGCTGGCCGAACAGCTGCGGGCGCTCCTTTACCCCGGTGGCGAGAGGCACGAACCATTCCGCGGAGACCAACTCGAGCTTGTCGCCTTTTATCTCGTATAACAGGACCTGCGGGCGAAGCGGATCGACCTCCGGGCTGATGAGCGACGTATTCAGGAAGTGAACGCCCATGCCGCCCTTGGGATAGGCCATCTGCCCCGCGCTCCCGGCGACCGGAAACTCGATGCACGCAAGAGTAGAGAAGTATCCGTCATGGACGGCGGCAATGGGATCCGCGTACTTGGCCAACGCCGCACGAACTTTCTCGAGCTCGGGACTTGGTGTCGAGGGCGTTGGCGACGCTTGTGCCTGGAGCTCCGCCGGGAACGGCGTCTGGCCGGTCATCAGCGCGGCAAGGACGAACGCGGCCGCCCCGTGACGCGGGCGGAGGTGCCTTGGCCAAGCAAGAGTGCGCATCGATGGACCTCCTCATGTGGTTGTTACGCCCGGCGGGGCTCGCCGGCAGCGTCCGGACCCCCGTCACCCGGCAATCCGCAACGGCATGGTGTAGCAGACCGCGTCCCCCTCGAGGACTACGGTGCCGTCACCCCGCGTTACGGTCGTCCTGACCTCCGTCACGGGTTTATCGGTACGCACCTTCAGGACCTCCACGGCGCCGGTGATCTCGTCTCCCGGCCTCACCGGCGCCTTGAAGTGCCAGTCCACCCGCAGGAACACGGTTCCCGGGCCCGGCAGCTTCTCGGCAACGACCGCGTTCAGGATCGCGCTCGTCACGCCGCCTTGCACGACGATGCCCCCGAACCTCGTCGCCTTCGCAAGTGCCTCGTCGTAGTGCAGCGGATTCCGGTCGCCCGATATCGCGGTGAACATCTCGATGTCACTCGTCGACACCGCCCGGGTCAGCTCCGCCTTCTGACCCACCCGTGGTGCGCCCCTCGGCCAGGCGTCATCGGTCACGGGCGTGCCTGCCGTCTCATCGCGCGGTCCAGCCGCCGTCGACTGTAAACGCCTGCCCATCCACATACCCCGACAGCGGAGAAAGGAGGAACAGGATGGTCGGCGCCAACGCCTCCGGACCGTCGATCCTGCCCAATGGTGTGTTCGCGACGATCCAGCCCTCGTACCCCTCGTTGGCGTCGAGGTGTGGCTGCAGCATCGGCGTCCGGACGTACCCGGGCACGACGTTGTTCACCCGGATCCCCTTGGGCGCGAGCTCGACCGCCAGTGCGCGGGTGACGGATGCCACGGCGCCCTTGGTCGCGGTGTAGGCCGAGCAGCCCGGGAATCCCACGGTGCCCGTGGTCGATCCGATGAACACGATGGACGAGCCCGCGCCCAGATGCGGAACGGCCCGCCTGGTCATCAGCAGCGGCGCGAGCACGTTGGTCTTCCACTGAGTATCCAGACACTCGATCGTGGTATCCTCGAGCGGCCGAGGATCGAACAGGCTGGCCGTGTGCACAATGCCATGCAGGGAGCCGAACTCCTTCAAGGCCCGGTCGACCAGGCCTGCGGCCGCCTCGGCATCCTCGAGGTCGGCGATTGCGGCCACGGCGCGGCCCCCGGCAGCCGCGACCTTCGCCACCTGCTGCTTCAAGCGATCCTTGTCGCGGCCCACCAGCAGAACGGACGCGCCCGCCGATCCCAGGGCGCGGGCCGTCGCTGCCCCGATCCCGGAGCTCGCGCCGGTCACGATCACGGGCTTCTCTGCCAGGCCCAACTCAAGGCTGGTCGTTTCCATCTCCTCCCGCTTTCAAAGGAATCCTCGACCCCGTCCGTGGAAGGCGCGGATCGTTTCAGGCGGGTCTACAACCGTACTGCTTCCATCAAGACGAGGCTAGGGTAAAGCGCCAAGGGGGGACGGCGTCAAGCGTCCTGTGGCCGGTGTCATGGGTGGAGTGGCGAGGCGGCGACCTCTCAGAGATAGCCGAGCCACCAGTCGCGCCGTCGGGCCTTGAGGCGGGCGAACCAGCGGCTGGCGAAGTACAGCAGCACGATCGCGACCGCCCACACCAGGTACAGGAGCGGCAGGCCCCAGGTGTACCCGTCGGGTGGAGGGGGATTGCCCATCGGGTGATCCGCGAAGAGCCACGGACTCACGTGGCCCAGCCGGATTTGCGAGACTACCAGCGCGAGCGCATGGATGAGTGGGATGTGAAGCATGTAAAAGAAGAACGGCACCCGACCGAACACGGTGATCCACTCCGCGACGCGTCCCCGGGCACGCTCGAGCGCCGGTACCAGGGCGATGGTGGGGCCTAGGGTCATGAGCAGGAACAGCAGGGACGCCGGATACTTGCTGGTGTTGAGAAACGAGAGGAGCGCCGGCATCGGCGGGCGGCCTTCCGCGGCACCTGCCGGGGTGGTCCACGGCCGCGGATCACCATAGAGATTGAACCCCCGGAGCACCAGAAACAGGGCCGTGGCGCCGAGCCCGATGGCGAGGCAGAGCCGGGTGCGGCGGGCCGGCTCCAGCATGACGATGGTCCCGAAGGCGTATCCTGCCGCCATGACGCCGATCCAGGGGACCATCGAGTAGAGCACGATGAGGCTGGGGCCGTCGGGCCCCGCCTGGATCGGCCCGGCGAAGAAGCCCACGTAAAGGATCTTCCACAGCCAGGAAAGCGGGTTCTCCGCCATGCCCGCGATCAGCGGAGCGAGATGTGGGTCCATCAGGTTGTGCCCGGCGATGATCACGAGCCCCACGACACCCACGACTGTGACCGGCAGCCTCACGAGTATGGCGAGAAGTATCATGCACCAGCCGATGACCCAGATGACACCGGCCATCTCGGAGCGGGCAAACCCGAGGTTGAAGGTCCAGGCGACCCGGAGCAGCGTCAGCTCGAGGAACACCAGCCAGAGGCCGCGGGTCGCCAGGAACCGGGAGAGGTCCCGGTGCCGCCGGCCATAGAAGTACGCGCTGGTGCCCGCGAGAAACAGGAAGGCCGGAGCGCAGAAGTGGGTGACCCACCGGGTGAAGAAGATCCCCGGAGTCGGTCCGCCCGCGGGCAGTCCGGAAAAGACCCGCACGTGGTCGATCGCCATGAGCACCATGACCGCGCCGCGGATGAGGTCGACCGATCGTACCCGCACCCCCATCGCGACGGGTGATGCCGGTGCATCGAGGGGAAGAGTCGTGGCCATGGTCACCAGAATGTGAGGTCTCACGTGAATCCGCGTGGTATCCAGGAGCGGCAGCCCGCCCACATCGGTCCCTCGCAACAGCAACGGCAAACCTCGGGATCGAACCGCCCCTCCATGGTGAACCGGGTCCCCAGCAATCCCACGGACTTGAGCCCGGCCGAGGCGGCGGCTTCACTCGCCGGAAGGAGAACTCCTCCCCCTCCTCGTCGTTCGCGATCCGGAACTAGACGTAGACGCGGACCGCCCGGGCGCGAGCGCCGCGAGCGCCAGGGCGGCGCCCAGCGCGCTCAGCACCGGAGCCGCCGGGTCATCCCTGCCCCCGCACGCCGCGCCAGGCGCGCTCGATCAAGGTTCTGATGGTGTAGTCCCAGTCGGCGTCCAGCTTCGCGCCGTTCCACGCCGGGACCTTGCGCCAGGCCTTCAACGGCGCGAGCGAGTCCTGCACCTGCTCGACCGGCTTCCCCTGCCGGACCATCGCCTCGACCTGCGAAGTGACGCCCTGAAGCAGCTCGCGCATCTGGCGGGTGTACGCGTGGTCGCGCATCACGGGGCCGTGTCCCGGCACCAGCGCCGCGACCGGTACTTGTTCCAGGTCCTTCAGTACCTCGATCCACGGAATCGGCCACGACGCGCCGGTGAACGGCAGCGGAGACTGCACCAGGATGTCGCCGGTGAACAGTACCCGCTCCTCGGGCAGGTACACCGTCACGTCGTGCGGGCTGTTGGCGCGGCCGTGGTCCACCAGCTCGATCCGGCGCTTGCCGAGCCGCAGCGTCAATGACTGGTCGAACACCTGGTCCGCCACCACGACCCGGACCTTGGCGAGCTCCTCCAGCTCACCGCTCCGCTGCCGGATGATCGTCTCGAGGCGGCGCCTCTCCTCGGCCGAATGGACTTTGCCGGTGCTGTCGCGGCCTCGCGCCAGCTCCGCTTCCAGCTCGCGAATCGCGGCCCGGCGGGGTGAGTCGGGGGCCGTCGAGAACCGGGACCAGTAATGGCTGTTCAGCTCGGAGAACTGCCGGGTCTCGCGCTCGGTCACGATGACAATGCTGGGGAAGGAATCACGGTACGCTTCGTTGCCGTACGTGTGATCCATGTGCCAGTGGGTGTTGACCAGGTAGCGCACCGGCTTGTCGGTCAGGGCCCGGATCAGCGCGATGTCGGCCCGCGAGCGGGACGGGAGATAGGTCGCATCCACCACCAGGACTCCATCCTCGTATATCACCACGCCGGTGTTGCCGTGAGGCCACTGGTCGCTGACGTCATCGTGGATGATGGCGTAGATGCCGTCGGCCACCCGCTCGACCCGGGCGGTCGAGTCCCTCGGCAGCGGCCTGGTCTGTGCCGCGGACGGAGCCGCGAGAACCACGATGACGTTGAAGGCGAAGGCCAGGCGGGTGGGGAACCACGAGATGAGCTGAGACATCGGTGCAGGTCCTCGTCCGAAAGAAGGGAGACGGTCAGTCTACCGGCCCGCTCTCAGCAAGGATTGGATATTTCGGCCTGCGCCCGGCGCTCCCGGTTGACCTGGCCGGGCGCGAGGCCGGACAACGCCCGGCACTCCCGCACCAGGTGTGACTGGTCGCAGAAGCCGGTGTCGGCGGCGATGGCGGCCCAGGCCGGGCTCGGGCTCCGGTCGGCGAGGGTCACCGCATGCAGGAATCGGGTGACCCGCGCGTATTCCTTCAGTGAGATCCCCGCTTCCTGCCGCACTAGCCGGCGGAGGGAGCGCGGCGACACGCCCATCCGCCCGGCCATCCGTTCCACCGTCACCCGTCCGCCGGCCCGGCGCACCAGGTCGAGCGCGTGCGATGGCGCCTCCGGTCCGCGCTCCGGCATCCTGCCGGCCTGCCGCGCGATCGTCTCCGCCAGCCGACTCACGGCCTCGCCCGTGCTCCGCGTCCGGGCGAGCAGCTCGAGCAGCTCCCGGGCGAGTCGGGGCAGCGCCAGGGCCAGGTCGTCTTCCGCATCGTAGTGGTCCTGGGGCATCAGGCCGAGCAGGCGCGCCGACCATTCCAGCTTCACTCGCACCGCGGCGACCTCCTGGCCGCCACGGAAGGCAAAGATGTGCGGCCGCGATTTGGGACCGATGACGATCAACCTCGGATCGTGGGGAATCCCGTCTGCGCCACGGTGGCAGTAGAACGCCAGGCTCAGCGCGGGATCGGGCAGGACCCGATGCATCCTCCCGTTTCCCGGAGGCAGCTGGTTGGGGGCGCGGTGTACCCAGAGCGACTCCGCGTAGGGGACCAGCGCGGGCGGCGGATCGAACTCGCGGTAGCCACCGAGCGTGTGGCGCGGCGCCCCCAGCGTGTCGTGGATGGCCATGGGGGGTCAGCCTCCGTCGCTCTGAGGCCGGCCTTCCCTGGACGGGCGTCCCGGGGGGCCATGCCGGCGGATTCTCAGTCACTACGGATGGGAAGGTTCAATGATTCGGCCACCGCGCGCGGGCGCCCCGGCGCAGCGGCGAAACCTCAGAACTCGCGACGCTTCATCTCCTTGAACAGCCGCCTGGTCTCGGCGTCCTGCTCGGGAGCGCGGGGCCGGAGGGTGGGGTCGAAGTCGGCCGCCTGCTCCTGCCGCGGCGGCTTGACCTTGGCGGCGTTCTTCTTCGCGAGGTCCGCGATGCGCTGGTCGTCGCGTCGGGTCATCGGGTCTCCATGAGAGGTGAGGGTCGCCGGGCACCGAGATCGGGCATCACCCGGGGCGGCTGCTGCAACGCACCCTGTCCGCCATGCTAAAGATATCTACCGAATGGTGTCGGTGTGATGCCCGGTGGACCCGGCCGGTCCGTCGGTGCCGTAACCCCACTCGTGGGCACGAACTCTGCCGATTCCGCCGGGTCTCGCCTTCCCCTTGGAGAAATCATGCGTTCAGCCAGAATCACGGGGGCCGCTTTCGCGATTTTCGCTGCAGCGGCTTGCAGGCCGGTGTCCTCCCCCCCACCGGCCCAACCCCAGCCCGCGCCTCGCCGGGCACCGAGCACCGCCGCCACCTTGGGCATCCCGCCCGGACAACTGCCCTCGCCCGGGATGTGCCGAGTCTGGGTCCCCGGCAAGCCACCCGGCCATCAGGCGAAGGCCCGAAGCTGCTCCGACATCGAGCGGTCCGCGCCCGCCGGGAGTTGGATCGTCGAGCGCCCGGGCCGGGACAAGAAGGTCGTCCACGTCCGCGTAGTGGACGAGCGCCGTCCCGGCGTCGTGGTCCGGTTGCGGGTGTACGAGCTGCGGGATGGCAAGCTGATCCGCGAGGGCTGATACGGGCCGGGCCGGCCGCCGCTACCTTAAGCCCATGACTGTGCCGGTCCCGGTAGCGATGCGTGCGGTGCGATTCGACCGCTACGGCGGTTCGGAGGTGCTGGACGTCCGCACGGTCCCCGTGCCCGGTCCGGGGCGGGATGACGTTCTGGTCCGGGTGCATGCCTCGGGGCTGAACCCGAAGGACGCGGTGGTGCGCCAGGGTGGGCTGCGCCTGATCAGCGGACGCACCTTCCCGCGCGGCACCGGGTACGATTTCTCGGGCGAGGTCGCGGCGATCGGCGGCCGGGTGGCGGGGTTCGCCCACGGCGACCGGGTCTGGGGTTTCCTGGACGGCTTTCTCGGCGGAGCGGCGGCGGAGTATGTGCCGGTGCCTCGCGCGTGGCTGGCGCCGATGCCCCGGAGGCTGGGGTGGATCGAAGCAGCTGGCCTGCCGCTGGTGGGCACCACCGCGCTGCAGGGGCTTCGCGACGAGGCGCGGCTCGTGTCGGGCGACCGGCTCCTCATCAAAGGCGCCAGCGGGGGCGTCGGCAGCGCGGCGATTCAGATCGCCAAGACGATGGGCGCCCACGTGACCGCCCTCGCCGCGGGCGAGGGGATCGATCACTGCCGCGCCCTCGGGGCCGACGAGGTGGTCGACTACGGCGGGTTCGCCCCCGAATCACTCAGCGGCCGGTTCGACGTCTTTCTCGACTGTGTCGGCCGGAGCCCGTTTCGCGCCTACCGCCGGCTGTTCACCCCACGGGGGCGGTGGGTGACCGTCGCGCCTCAACCGATGGTGTACGCGCTCGCGCCATTCTCCCGGGCGCTCGCCCCGGTACTGGCCGGGCCAAGGCTCGGGTACGTGGCGGTGAAGCCGCGGCGCGCGGACCTGGAGGAGCTCGGGCGAATGGCGGACAGCGGTCTGCTGCGCATGCCGGTCACGGCGATGTACCCGCTGGAGCAAATCCGATCGGCCCACGATGCGGTCGCCCGGCGGCACGGGCGTGGCAAGCAGGTGATGGTCATCTCGCCCGAGGCGCTCCGCGAGCGCGACGCGGGCAACGACGCCGTCGAGATCTCATAGCAGCCACCAGTCACCAAACCTCGGTTCGCTTGCTCCTCTGACGACCGTTCCCCGCCTCGGGCGGCTCGGCGAAGTTTCCTCAGTAGTCGGAGGTGGCGTGCCCTTGCGCGAGCTCGTCCCGGCCATCGGACTGGCGCTGCAGGCGGTCTCGCTCCCGGCCGGCGCTCTCGCCCAGGTGGAGAGCGTCCCGCCGGTGGACATGACCCCGCGGGCGGACATCGTCCCGCGGGCGCAACAGGCCCCCCTGCTGTCAGGCCACTGGGCCTCCGATGTTCTCGCCGGTGGGCTGGTGGGTCACCGCAGTGCGCGCTGGCTCTCGCGCCGGCGCGGCGTCAAGGTCTCGCCCCCCGCCTCTCTTGACGGCCCCAGCGCCGCCTGGGTACTCTGACCTACCTTCGATAATCCGTGGCACGAGTCGTCGTTTCCCCCGCGGCGCCTCCTCTCTGACACCACGACGCGGCTCCACGCGCGACGTGAGAATTCATCGATGCGACAGCTCCGCTGGCCCCCCCACGCCGGGCGCAGGCTCTTCCTGGGTACGAGCGCCGCCCTCTCGCTGGCCTGCGGCGGCGGCTCCGAGCTCACCGCCCCGACCACCGGCGCGGTCCACGTCACCACCAGTACCCTCGGAGAAACTCCCGACCCCGATGGATATGCCCTGACCCTCGACGACGCCGAGGTGAGGCCGATCGGCGCCGCGGCGGCGGCGACGCTGACGGATCTCGTTCCCGGCCCCCATCGGATCGGTCTGGCCGGTATCGCGGCCAACTGCGCGGTGGCGGGCGGCAATCCGCGAACCGTCACCATCGTGGCCGGCGAGGTCGCCGGGCTCGACTTCAGCATCGAGTGCGGCCCGCTTCCCCCGCCTACCGGCGCCCTCACCGTCATCACGGTCACCAGTGGGTCGAGTCCCGATCCCGACGGCTACGCCTTCACCGTCGGCGGAAGCGCCACGCGGTCGATCGGCCCCAGCGCCACAGTGCGCCTGCCCAACGTGGCGGCGGGCGTGACGACGGTCGAGCTCTCGGGTGTGGCGGCGAACTGCGCGGTGGATGGGGAAAACCCGCGCCCGGTCACGGTGGTGGCGGGCGGCGACGTCGAGGTGGGTTTCTCGATCAGCTGCGCCGCGGGAGCCGGCACGCTCGAGGTCACCACCGCCACCAGCGGCTCCCCGGTGGACCCGTCGGGGTACACCGTGAGCGTGGATGGTGGCGCCGCGGTCGCCATCGGCGTGAGCGCCAGCCGCACCATCGGCGGCCTAGCGCCCGGAGCGCATTCCGTCGCCCTCGGCGGTGTCGCCGGCAACTGCGCCGTCCAGGGGCAGAATCCGCGCGGCGTGACCATCACCGAGTCGGAGACCACGACGGTGGCGTTCGCCGTCCAGTGTTCGGCCACCACCGGAAGCCTCGCGGTCACGGTCGCCGGGTTGCCAGCCGGGGTGGACGCCGCGGTGACGGTCACGGGGCCCGGGAGCTACAGCGAACAGCTGACGGCCACCGGGATTCTCGACGGCCTCGATCCGGGACAGTACGCCGTAGGCGCCGCGGACGTCGGCAGGGGCGGCGCCACCTACGCGCCGAGCCCCCGGAATCGCACCGTCGCGGTCGAGGCGGGCGCCACCGCCACGGTGACGATCACCTATGCTGCGGTGTCAGGCGGCTCGCTCAACCTGCGCATCGCGGGCGTCAATCTCACCCAAAGCGTCCAGTCCTTCGACAACGCCGTGGCGCTGGTCGCCGGGCGGGATGCCCTGCTGCGGGTCGTCGCGCAGGCGAACCAGAGCAACACCGCGACCCCGGCGGTGCGGGTGCGGCTGTACGACGGCGCCGCGTTGGTGGAGACCTTCGTCATTGCCGCTCCCGCGGACACGGTGCCCACCGGCCGCAGCGACGGCGATCTGGGCACCACCTGGAATGTGTTGGTGCCCGGCGCGCGCATTCGATCGGGGCTGGCGATCCTCGCGGACGTAGACCCGGCGAGCCTGATTCCCGAGACGGACGAGACCGACAACACCTATCCCTCCGGAGCACCGCTGCCCCTGTCGGTGCTGGTGGCTGCGCCTCTCGCCGTCACTCTCGTTCCGGTGCGTCAGAGCGCCAACCAGCTCCAGGGCGATGTTTCGCTCGCCAGCCGCGACCAGTACCTCGACCTCACCCAGCGGATCTATCCGCTCCCCGGCTATGACGCCGGGGTGCACGCGGTGTATACCACCACGACTTCCGGTCCGCTTCAGTCGGACAATGCGAACGGGGCCTGGAATACGGTCCTGAACGAGCTTGCCGCGATCCGGATTGCGGAGACCAGCAACCGCCACTACTACGGCGTGGTCCGCATCGACTACCTCTCGGGGCTCGCCGGCATGGGGTTCATCGGCGCCCCCATCGCCATGGGGTACGACCATCCGACCGACCGTGGACGGGTCACTGCCCACGAGCTGGGCCACACCTGGGGGCGCCTGCACGCGCCGTGCGGCAGCCCCGGCGACCGGGATACCGATTTCCCCTACCCGGGCGGCATCATCGGGAGAATCGGCTACGACCTCAAGACCGGCGCGATCAAGCCGCGGAACACCCCCGACGTCATGGGGTACTGCGACAATCCCTGGATCAGCGACTACACCTATCAGGAAGTGATGGCCTTCCGCCAGACGGCGCCGGGCGGTGCCTCGAATGCTCGTGCGCGGCCCTCACTGCTGGTGTGGGGCCGGATCGTGAACGGCCGGGCGGTGATCGAGCCCGCCTTCCACCTCGTCACCCGTCCGGTGCTGCCGAGCCGGGCTGGCGCGTACTCGATCGAAGGGATCGCGGGCGACGGGTCTCGGGTGTTCGACCTGTCGTTCGACCCGACCGAAGCGGCCGACGACGCGCGCGGCGCCAAGCACTTCGCCTTCGCGGTACCGCTCGACCGGCAGAGCGCGGACCGGCTGGAAACCATCCGGCTCGCGGGGCCGGGCGTCGGGGCGGCCGCGATTTCCGCCTCGGCACCGTCGCTGCGCGCGGCGCCCGCGCGGCCCGTCAGCGTCCTGCGCGCCGCCGCCGGCGTCGCGATCGACTGGGATGCCGCGGTCCATCCCCTGGTCATGGTGCGAGACCCCAGGTCGGGCGAGGTGCTGTCGTTGGCCCGGGGCGGGAACGTGGTCCTGCCAACGGCCGGAAGCGAGGTGGAGCTGATCATGTCGGACGGGGTGCGGAGCAGCGCCGCCACGCTGCCGGCACGCTGAGCCGCGGGGCCACGAGCGAAGGAACCCGGCGCGGTCGAGCGACGTTTCCGCACATGACCCGCATCCCGAGGTGCCTGTGGCGATTCCGTTCGACCTGTATGCCGCCGAGCGCGCGAAGTGGCGGAGCCACCCGCGATTGAGGCCACCCGACATCATCGTGCCCGGCCCCGGGCAGGAGTCGGTATGGGACTACCCCCGGCCCCCACGAGTCGAGCCAGTGCGCCTGCCGGTCCGCGTCGAGTTCGACGGGCTCGTCATCGCGCTCTCGAGCCGAGCCCTGCGGGTCTGTGAGACATCCAGCCCGCCCGGCTACTACATCCCACCGGCGGACGTGGATCTCGATCGCATCGCGGCCAGCACCCGCACCAGTTTCTGCGAGTGGAAGGGGCTGGCGCACTACTGGACGGTGAGCTCGGCGCGGCGGGAGGCGAAGGACGCCGCGTGGAGCTATCCGACCCCGGACCCGGGCTTCGAGATGCTGCGGGACTATCTCTCGTTCTATCCCCGACGGATGGACGCCTGCTACGTGGGCGACCAGCGGGTGGAGCCCCAGCCGGGCTTCTACTATGGCGGCTGGGTGACGCCCGACCTGGTGGGCCCCTTCAAGGGAGCACCGGGATCGGAAAGCTGGTAGACGCCGCTATCCGGCAGCCCAGCCGGTTACGTGGCGCCTCGTCGGGCCAACGCCTTCGCCTTCGACCTCCTGGGTCGGATCGCCACGGCTTCACCGGCTCGAGCGAGCGAGGCGGAAGGAGAGCCAGGTATAGAACGCGGGATACACCAGGGAGAGCCACAACAGCCAGGCAGGCGCCAGCGGATAGTCGGGCAGCATGGCGAGCATCACGCCCAGCCAGAGGTACGCCCCGAGGATGACCGGCGCCCGCCATGGCCGGGGCGCGAGGTTGGGATAGAGGAACCTGATCGGCAGCAGCGTCGCCACCGCCAGGACCACCACTGCCGCGGCGTTGACCGCGGGTCCATACAGCCGATGGACGATGCCAGCGTAGAAGGCCACTACGTTCCAGTAGGACGGAAAGCCGAGAAAGAATCCGCCGGTCTCGTCCTTGATGCCGGTATGCGCGAATCCGAAGAGCGATGCCAGCAGCGCCGGCGCCACCCACGCGACCCCCGGTTCCGGCACCCAGCCCATCCGCCAGATCAGCAGCAACGGAACGAAGGTGTAGGTGAGGTAGTCGACGATGTCGTCGATCTTCCGGCCGTCGATCGCCGGCAGCACCCGCTTCACCTCCCAACGCCGCGCCAGGGGCCCGTCGGTGGCGTCCACCAGCACGGCGGCGGCCAGCAACACGAAGACTCGTCGTGGATCGGGGCCGGCGGAGCAGATCTCCGCCGTCGCGAGGAAGGCGAGAACCGCCCCCGAGGCGGTGTAGAGGTGGACCGCCGCCGCGCGGATCAGGGGGTCCTCGAGAGCTCCTGGTACAGCTCCCAGGAAGCGCGCTCGACCCAGCACTCCGCGAGCCTACCGCCGACGACGCGCCAGATGGCGATGCCGGTGAACGAGACCGGACGCCCGTCCGCCGGCAGGCCGAGCAGGCCGTTGTTGATCCCGGTGCAGAGCCAGCGCGAGACGACGCGGTCTCCGGCGGCATTGGCGAAGGCGTCGATGTTCGTGGTCCGCGCGTCGCGCAGACGGGACTGAAACTCGGCCACCCAGCGCTTGAACGCCTCCCGCCCTCGGATCACGCTGCCTCCGGTGGTGATCGCGTAGTCCTCGGTCATCAGCTCATCGATGGCGTCGAGATCGTGTTCCGGGCCCCACACGCGGCTCAGGAACGCCACCGCCAGTTGCTCGGCGCCGCCTGCCGTCGTCGGACCGACGTCCCGCGCCCGGGCTTCCGTCGCCTCGTCCAGCCGGGCCCGGATCGCGGCGAGGACGGGATGGGCGGCGGTGTAGGCCTGGCCGTAGCTGAGATTGAACCGGTAGTCGAAGTCGGCCGGGTTGAGTCCCTGGGTGTGCTGCAAGATGGTCTCAAGCTTGTCGAGTCCCTTCGCGAGCCGGGCCTCCGGCGTACCGGCGGCCTCGTATTCGTCCCACAGGCCGGCGAGCTCCTCCCGCAGCCGGGCCGGCAGCGGGGCCAGCACCGACGCCAGGTCCTCGCGCTCGCGGGACGCCTTGCCCGCCTCGGCGGACTGCCGCGGAGCCGGAATGTCTCCGTGCAGCGCTTCGCCGAGATCGTGGATCAGGCAGATCTTGAGCAGGCGGGCGAGGTCGATGTCCGGAAAACGGTCCGACAGCACGGCGGCCATGAGCGAGAGGCGCCAGGTGTGCGCCGCCACGCTTTCCCGCTCGCCGGCCGTGGTCCATCCGCTGCGGGGCGTGCTCTTGAGTCGCTCCGCGGTCCGCAGGAAGGCGAGGACGCCGTCGAGCTCGGGATCGGCGCTCATCGGAAGTCGAGCCGGGCGAGGTGCACGCGCGAAAGGTAGCCTCGGCCGGCCCGGCCGCGGGGGTCAGGGGCCGCGCTTCTCGCAGTCGCAGACCGGGCAGCCCTTGTCGAAGACGACCAGCCAGGTGCCGTCGGGCTCGCGCCGCCAGATCGAATTGAAGGTGCCGATCTGATGCCCCTTCGCGTTGTGGACCGGGCCGCTGCTGTGCGCGAGCGTCCCGGACGCCAGCACTTCGACCGTTTCCGGCTTCCAGGAGAAGGGCGCCGCGGGCTCGAGAAAGAACGCCCGCCATCCGTCCAGCACGGCCGTCTTGCCGTGCATGGCCGTGCTCCGGCCGAAGAACACCGCCTCGGGCGCCAGGAACCGCGCGAAGGCGATCGAGTCGCGGTTCGCCATCGTCGCGGCGAAGCTGCTTTCAGCCGCGAACACCTGCCGGGTCAGAACCGCTGGCGCCGCGGGCGACGCCTGGGCCCGCAACGCGCCGGCCAGGAGGGTGGGAACGGAAAGCGCGACCAGGATCACGCGGGCCATCGACAGACTCCCTGAAAGGGTTCAGAGTCCCTACGCGGGTGGGGTGCCGTCGGTTCCCCCGGCCGGGCTCACCGACCACTTGGTGGGAGACGTTTAAACTTGGCGCAAACGTACTGGGGGGTTCCCGTGACCTGGAAGCTCCACGTTCTCCTCTGCGCCGGCCTCGCCGGGTGTATGCCCCGGCCTCCCGCCGGGTCGGCCATCCGGGTGGACTCGGCCGTCTCCGTGCCGATGCGCGACGGGGTGGTGCTCCGGGCGCAGGTCTGGCGCCCCGCCGGCAGGGCGCCGGTGCCGGTGCTCATCACCCGCACCCCGTACGGTCGCGGGGAGGACGCAACCGGGCCGGACTTCGTCCGCCAGGCCGTGGCGCACGGCTACGCCGTCGTGGTGCAGGACGTGCGTGGCCGCCATGGCTCCGAGGGCGGGTACGAGCCCTATCGCCACGAGGGACAGGACGGCTACGACACCATCGAGTGGGCCGCGCGCCAGCCCTGGTCCAACGGCGCGGTCGGCACCTTCGGGCTCTCCTACCCCGGCGCGGTCCAGTGGCTCGCCGCGGTCGAGCGGCCGCCCTCGCTGAAGGCGATGGTGCCCGCGATGACCTACGCCACGCCCGAGAGCTTCTGGTATTCCGGGGGCGTGTGGGACGGCTCGTGGCTCGATTGGACCTGGTGGAACATCGCGCCCGATCTCCGGCGCCGGCTGGGCCGGTCCGGTCCCCGGACCGATGAGGAGGCCGCCGCCGCCTGGGAGCGGGATGGTGGGAGGGCGCGCCGGCACCGTCCGTTGCTCACGCTGCCGGACTTCCAGGACATCGCGCCGTGGTACTACGAGTGGATGCGCCACCCGCCCCGCGACCCCTGGTGGAGCTGGGCCACTCTGGAGGGACGCTACGGCCGGGTCGGGGCCGCGGTACTAAACCTCTCCGGATGGTTCGACGAGCCGTACGGACCGGCGGGGGCGGTCACCAACTACACGGGCCTGGTGCGGGCCCGGGCGCCCGGGGCCTCGAGAGCCCGCCTGGTCCTCGGCGCGTGGACCCACGGGGTGGACGCGGTTGGAAGAGGAAAGGTGGGAGACCGGATGTTCGGCGACGCGGCCGCGATCGACTATACGGCGACGGTGCTCCGCTGGATGGACCGCCATCTCAAGGGCATCGAGCATGGCTCGGACGAGGCCCCGGTGAGGGTGTTCGTCATGGGCGCCAACGAGTGGCGCACCTTCGAGGCGTGGCCGATTCCCGGCACGGTGGCGGATACGCTCTACCTGCAGCCGCCGGCCGGCTCCGCGCCGGCCGGCCGCCTGCTCTCGCAACGCCCGGCCGCGCCGGAGGCGGCGAGCCTCATCCACTCCGACCCGGCCGATCCGCTGACCGATCCCTTCAATGGCGACTACGGCGCCCACGACTATCGGGCGCTGCCGGACCGGCCCGGTCTGGTCGTGTTCGAGACCGCGCCCTTCGCCGCGCCATACGACCTCATCGGCCAGGTGGTGGCCGACCTGGCGGCGAGCGCATCGGTGCCGGACTTCGACCTGTGGCTGCAATTGTACGATGTGGCGCCGGATGGCTCGGCGTGGAATTTGGCGAGTCCAGGCACCGCGCTGCTGCGGGCGAGCTATCGCGACGGGGGGCCCGAGCGGCACCTGGTGCGTGAGGGTGAAGTGGTCCGGCTCCGGCTCGACGGGCCGATCACCGCGAACCGGTTCCTGCCGGGCCATCGCCTGCGGGTGGTGCTCTCCGGAGCGTTCTTCCCGCTGTTCTCGGTCAATCCCCAGACCGGCGACCAGGAGTTCGAGCGGGCCGCGACCCGGGCCGGCGACATCCGGATCCACCACTCCGTCGGGCATCGCTCCTGGATCATCCTGCCGGTGGTACCGGCGGGCGGGCATTGAGCCGCGCCGCCCGCTCGCCGGCTGGGGGCCTCGCCGTCAGAGCGCGTCGTGAAAGCTGATGCCCACGGGGTAGGGCGCCGCCAGCTACGCCTCGGGCGCTCAGGATCGGGCCTCTCGCCGGAGCAACGTCCGCTTCCGCTCGACGCCCCAGCGGTAGCCGGACAAGTCGCCGTCATTCCGGACCACCCGGTGGCAGGGGATCGCCACCGCCAGGGCGTTGGCCGCGCACGCATGCGCCACCGCCCTCGCCGACCTGGGCGATCCGATCCGCCGGGCGATTTCGCCATAGCTCGCCGTCGAACCCGCGGGGATCTCCCGCAGCGCCAGCCAGACCCGCTGCTGAAACGCGGTGCCACGGACGTCGAGCGGCAGATCGAGCCCCAGCCCGGGCGCCTCCACCAATCCCACCACCTTGGCCACCAGCTCCTCGAACCCGGCGTCTCCACCGATCAGGGTGGCGCGGGGGAACCGGTCCTGGAGCTCGCGCGCCAGCGACTCGGGATCATCGCCCAGCAGGATGGCGCAGACGCCGCGCTCGCTCCTCGCGACCAGAATAGATCCCAGCGAGCATTCGCCGATGGCGAAGCGGATCTCCGCGTTCACACCGCCGGCGCGGTAGTCGCCAGGCGTCATGCCCAGGACCTGCTCCGATTCTCCGTAGAACCGGCCGTTGGAGCCGTATCCCGACTGGTAGATCGCGGCGGTGACCGTGCGGCTCCGGCCCAGCTCCTCGCGAACCCGCCGGCCGCGATGCGCGGCGGCGTACGCCCGCGGGGTGAGCCCGGTGACCGCCTTGAACACCCGGTGGAAGTGGAATGTGCTCACGCCCGCGTGGGCGGCCAGCTCCTGGAGAGGGGGCACCGTCGGGGAGGTCTCGATCAAGCGGCAAGCCGCGGTGACGCTCGCCGCGTGCCGGCCGACCAGTGACGGCTGGTCGGGCTTGCACCGCTTGCAGGGGCGAAAGCCGGCGCGCTCCGCGTCGTCCCGGGTGAGGTGGAACCGAACGTTTTCCGGCCGTGCCAGCCGAGCCGCGCAGGAGGGGCGGCAGTACACCCCGGTGGTCCGGACCGAGTAGAAGAAGGTCCCGTCCGCCTCGACGGAGCGGGTGACGACCGAGGCCCAACGGGGGTCGTTCTCGGTGGCGGCGGCGGCGGCCAGGTCGGTGAGCTTCACTGACATACCCATTTCGCTATCTCCTCGTACGTCCGACGGGGGTCGTTCACGAGGATAAGTCTACCGGTGCCCGCCCCCCTCCGCACTCTGATTCTTGCGCTTGAATTCCCTCCCTCCCACCGGTTCGCGACGCCGGTCAGCGGGCGCTCTCCCGCGCCGTCTCTCCCAGGAGCCCGATCGCATCATGCAGCTGCCGGTCGGAGAGGTAGGGCGCGGGGCCCAGCCGGAGCGCTTCCCCGCGCGCATCGGTCAGGACGCCCCGTGCGTGGAGCGCCCGAGCCAGCGAGGTCGCGCGGGGCGAGCGGAGCGCCAGGAACCCGCCGATCTCGCTCAGCGGTGCGTCCCGGTCGCGGCCCAGGACCGTCGGGTCGAGGTCGAGCGCATCGAACGCCGCCGCCAGCACGCCGATCTGATGCCGGCTCACTTCGCGCAGCAGCTCCGGCGTCAGCTGCCGCTCCCGGAAGAAATCGAACACCGCCGCCGCCCGGTAATGGCTGGCGGGATCGTAGGTCGCGCCCGCGAACCGGTCGCCTCCTTCTCCATAGGCCACGCGCCCCGGCTGCTGCCGGTCCGCCAGGGCGGTGAACTCGCTGTACCAGCCGGTCACGACCGGCCGGAGGTCGGTGTCGGGGGGAAGGCGGAGGAAGCAGTTCCCCTCGCCCAGCTGGCAGTACTTGTACCCGCCGCCGACCACGAAGGCGTCGCCCAGCCCGGCGTCGGCGAGCGAGACGGGCACCACGTTGAGGGCGTGGTAGACATCGAGCAGGAGGGCGGCGCCGTGGCGCCGGCAGCTCACGGCCACCTCACCGAGCCCGCGGGCGATGCGGCCGGTGTCGAAGAAGACCGCCGAGACCAGGACCATCGCGGTGCGATCATCCACGGCGCGCCCGAGCCGCGCCGCCAGCGACTCGAGCGGCGCCTCGGCGACCCGGACGACCTCGAGTCCCTCCTCGGCGAGGCGGTCGAGCTGCCGCCGGATGGTGTGGAACTCGCCATCGGTGGTGACCAGCCGCGGGCGGGCGCGAAGGGGCAGGGCGGAGAGCAGGCGCACCAGCAGCTCGTGCGTGTTCGGAGCCAGGGCGATGCCGCCCCCTACGTCTCCCAGGAGTCCGGCGAACCCCTCGCGCACCCGCTCGGCCCGCGCGAACGCGTGCTCCCACTTGTCGTCCACGTACTGCGCCGCGTCTAGCCAGGCCGCCGCCTGTGCCTCGAAGCCGCGGTCGGGCCATGCCTGGTGGGAATGCCCCGTGAGCAGCAGACGTTCCGCCACGCGGAAGCGGGAATAGTGTGGCGCGAGGGCGTTGGGAGCATGGTAGAGCGAGGCGGGGTCCATCCTACAACTCGGTTCGAATGGCCCAAAGATCGGGGAACAGCGGCCGGTTGAGCGTGGACATGAGGTACTCCGCCCCCATGCTGCCACCGGTGCCGTGCCGGGTCCCGATGGTGCGCTGTACCATCTTCACGTGGCGGTAGCGCCATTCCATCAGGCCTTCGTCGAGATCCACCATCCGCTCGCACAGATCGGCCAGAATGGGGTGGCCGCGATAGACCTCGACCAGCGCGCGCCGCAGCTTCGGTGAGGGCTCCACCTGCCGGGTGACATCGCGCTCCAGATCGGCCTTAGGCACGGCGATGCCGTTCGCGGCCAAATGATGGAGGAAGGCATCCCAGAGCGTGTCGGCCGCAAGTCGGCGCTCCAGCCGGCGGCGAGCCTCGCTTCCACCCGGGTAGCGCTCCAGCACTTTCGGGTCCTTCAGGCCCAGGGCGAACTCGAGCTCGCGGAACTGGTGGGACTGAAAGCCGCTCCCCGACTCGAGCCGGTCGCGGAACGACAGGAACTCGAGCGGGGTCATGGTTTCGAGGATGTCGAGCTGGGCGACCATCACCTTGAGGATGGTCAGGATCCGCTTCAGCGTATGCCCTGCGCGAGGGCCGTCGTTCCGCGCGAGCAGCCGCTCGAGATAATCCAGCTCGTGCAGCACCTGCTTGAACCAGAGCTCGTAGACCTGATGGATCACGATGAACAGCATCTCGTCGTGCTCGGGGCCCTCGGACAAGGGCCGCTGCAGCTCGAGCAGCTCGTCGATCTTCAGGTATTCGGGATACGATGGCATGACGGTCAGGATCGCCATCTCCCGGTGGGTGCGCAAGGCCGACAAGGGTGTGGTGTGCTGCGGCTGAGAGGGCCGACGTCACAGGAGGAGACCACAACCCGGGGAGCCGAGATGGCCATTCGCCGCAGTCGTGTGCTTGCCTCGACCCTCGGGTCGGCGGCGGTCCTGGCCGGGTTGGCCTGTTCGTCCGTGACGGCGGCGGAGGGCGACTCGGGTCGCTCCCTTCTCTTCATCGGCAACAGCCTGACCTACGTCAACGATCTGCCGGCGATGGTGGCGAGTGTAGCCAGGGCCGCGGGCGACAGCGTCCGGGTCGGCATGGTGGCAGGGCCCAACCTCGCCGTCATCGACCACACCAACGGCGCGACCGACGCCGTGGCGCAGATCGGCCGTGGCGGATGGGCCTTCGTGGTGCTGCAGCAGGGCCCCACGCCGGCGGGGATTTGCCGGGACACCCTGGTCATCGCCGCGATGCGTCTCGCGCCCGCCATCCGCCACGTCCACGCCAGGGCGGTGCTGTTCCTGCCCTGGAACCGCAAACAGTACCCGCAGTCACTCGATGCCGCCGCGGAGTCGGCGAGTCTGGCATCCCGGGCCGTCGGCGGCGTGGTCGCGCCGATCGGGATCGCCTGGAAACAGGCGCTCGGCGCCGATCCCTCCGCGCCGTTGTACGGTTCGGACGGCTATCACCCGGCGCCGGGAGGCACGCTGCTGTCGGCGCTGACCCTCTACGATCGTTTGTTCGGGCGGGATGTGCGGGACATTCCGGTGGAGTCGCTCAGGAACCTGCCCGCGGTCGGGCTCACCGCCGCCCAGGTTCGCCTGCTGGCGGAGGCGGCGCACGCCGCCAGCGAGAGCTGGCCGGCGGATTCCCCGACTCCGGTTCCCGCCGATACGACCAAAGGCTCGAGCGGTGGAGGGCCGTGCTGAGCCGCGATCAGGGGTTCTCCCACGACTGCGTCGGGACCGCGTCTGGGACGGGCAGGGACTGCAGGTAGGTCACCAGCCTCCAGATGGCGTCGGAGGGCAGGGCGCCCCCGAACGCCGGCATCCCCTTGGGACGCCCGTAATAGATCGACTGATAGATCGCTTCGTCCGAGCCCCCGTAGCGCCACCGTCCGTCCGCCAGGCTGGGGCCCACCCAGCCGACCGCGCCGCCCCCGTGGCACCCGTCGCAGTTCATCGAAACGAACAGGCCGGCTCCACCCTCGGCGCTCTTCTCGTCTCCCTTGTGGGGATTGTCGAGCGTTGCCCCCGCGGGCGGAAGACCGCCCGCGGAGAGGTGGGACTCGTATCGAACCGAGGGAGGAGCGTTCTGCTGCGTCTGGCGCTGTGCCGGTTCGTCGCTTCCGCCGCAGGAGACGGCCCCCAACGCCAGCAGGGGCAGCGCCGCGGCAAGTCGGTGTCCATATCCACTCATAAGTCCCTCCCACCGCGTTCAGGACGGAACCGCGAGCCCGTTACAAGGCGAAGATCCAAACGATCCCTCCCTGGCTGGTATGGCGTCCGATGTCCTTCATGAAGTCCGCCGGGGGCCGTACATCCGCCGGGTCGTCCGACCGGACGTCTCCCGACAGCAGGTACCAGTCGCCGCCGATACCGGCGTAGACGGCCACGTACTGCTTGCCGTCCGGGCCGCGATACGTGATGGGGTTGCCCACGACGCCCGAGCCGACCTTGAACTTCCACAGCATCTTGCCGGTCTTCGCGTCGGAGGCCTTGAACCATCCGTCCAGCGTGCCATGGAACACCACGTCGCCGCCGGTGACCAGGGCGCCGCTCCACGCGGGGTACGGCTCTCTCGCCTCCCACACCCGCTTCCCGGTCGCCGCATCCCAGGCGATGAAGGCTCCCAGGTGGTCTCCCGCCGGCCCGGCCTGGTAGGGGCTGCCCGCGCCGATGAACGGAGTTCCCGCGATCCGCGCCACGGCGGAAGCCTGGAAATCCATGCACAGATTGTTGGTGGAGGCGTAGAACAGCCCGGTGCGGGGCGAGTACGCGGCGGGCGACGCGGGACTCTTCGCGCCTTCCAGGCTTGGGCAGATCCCCTTGACGTTGCCCTTCGAGGCCCCGGTCAGCTTGGTGGAATCGAGCACCGGACGCCCGCTGGCGAGGTCCACCCGCTTGGCCCAGGTGACGTCGGCGAAGGGCTGAGCCTGGAGCACCTCACCGGTGGCGCGGTCGAGGGTGTACTGGAAGCCGTTCTTGTTGAAGTTGACGAGTGTCTTCCGGGGCCGGCCATTCACGATGAGGTCCGCCAGGATCATCTCCGACGTCGCGTCGTAGTCCCAGTTGTCGTTCGGGGTGAACTGGTAGCCCCACACCAGCGAGCCATCACCCGGCCGGCGGGCCAGAACGCTGGACGACCACTTGTTGTCGCCGGGACGCTGCTCGGCATTGTAGGGCGCGGGATTTCCCACGCCGTAATACAAGAGATCGAGTGCCGGATCGTAGGAGATCCATCCCCAGACCGGAGCCCCGCCGGTCTTCCAGGCGTCCTTCGGCCAGCTGGTGGTCCCGAGCTCGGTGCCCTTGTCGTAGTGCGGCTTGAAGGTGCCCGGCTTCACCAGCATGGCGCTGTCCGGACCGAGATTGCGCGCGGTCCAGACGACCTTGCCGGTCTTCAGGTCGAGGCCCTTCACCCATCCGTAGATTCCGAACTCGCCGCCGGAGGCGCCCACGATGACCCGGTCCTTGACCACGAACGGCGCCATGGGCGTGGTCTCGCCCTGGGAGAGATCGGCGATGGCGGTCTTCCACAGCTCGCGGCCCGTCGCCGCGTCCACCGCGACCGTATGGCCGTCCAACAGGTTGTAGACGATCTTCCCGTCGGCGTAGAAGGCGCCCCGGTTCACCACGTCACAGCAGGCGATCCCGATCGCGTTCGGGCTCACGTCCGGCCGGTACTTCCACCGGAGCGGGTATCCCTCCCGGGTCAGGTCGAAGGCGTACAGCACGTTGGGATAGGGCGTGACGACGTACATGGTGTTCTTCACCACGAGAGGCTGCCCTTCGTGGCCCGCCAGGACGCCGGTGGAGAAGGTCCAGACCGGACGCAGCGACTTGGCGTTGGCCGCAGTGATCTCCGCCAGGCCGCTGTAGCGGGTGGACGCCTGGTCCTTCGCCGGCATCGTCCACTGGCCGTCTTCCGGCGCCTGGGCCGCACCCCCGCCGGCGAGCAGGGCGGAGAGGGCCGCGGCGAGGACCGCGGCGAGGGCCGGGACGGCCCGGCGGGACGGTGAGCGAGCTCGAGTCATGATTTCCTCCCTGGTACGCCTCCCAACTTGGGGTACCCACCCATTCGGCGGAAGAGGGTTCTCCCTCGTTGGAGTTTGCCTCACGATAGCCGCGCTATCAGTATGGAGGCGAGGAGGCGGCGTGCCCGCATACGACGTGATCGTGCTCGGCCTTGGGGGAATGGGCAGCGCCACGCTGTTTCATCTCGCGCGCCGTGGGCTACGGGTGCTGGGGTTGGAACGCTACGACCTGGTGCACGAGTACGGCTCTTCCCATGGGCTCACCCGTATCATCCGGCTGGCATACTGGGAGCATCCGGCGTACGTGTCGCTGCTGCGGCAGGCCTACCGGTTGTGGCGCGAGCTGGAGCAGGCCGCGGGCGAGCGGCTGTTGTACATCACCGGGAGCGTGGACGCCGGACCGGAGGGCGGCTCGGTCTTCGGCGGTGCCCTGAGGTCGAGCGAGTTGCACGGCCTGCCGCACGAGGTGCTGGACGCGGCGGCGCTGCACCGGCGCTTTCCCGGATATCGCCTCCCCCAGGACATGCGCTGCCTCTACCAGCCGGAAGGCGGGTTCCTGCTGCCGGAGCGCTGCAACGTGGCCCACGTTGGGTTGGCGCAATCTCACGGCGCCGAGGCCCGCTGTCGCGAGCCGGTGCTCGAATGGGGCACGACGGGCGGCCACGTGTGGGTGCGCACCACCCGCGGCCGCTACGAAGCGGGCCGGCTCGTCCTGTGCGCCGGGGCGTGGGCCTCGAAGCTGGTTCCCGCGCTCGAGGGGCTCGCCGTGCCGGAGCGCCAGGTCCTGGCGTGGCTCCTGCCGTCGCGTCCCGAGTACTTCGAGATGAGCGCCTTTCCGGTCTTCAATCTCGAAGCGGAGGAAGGCCGCTACTACGGCTTCCCCAGTTTCCACGTCCCCGGCTTCAAGTTCGGCAAGTACCACCACCTCGGAGAGATCGTGGATCCCGACGCCGTGAGACGCGAGCCACAGCCCGAAGACGAAGACCTGCTCCGCGCCTTCGCTCGGCGTTACTTCCCGGATGGCGCGGGGCCGGCCATGATGCTCAAGACCTGTCTCTTCACCAACAGCCCGGACCGCCACTTCATCCTCGACCGCCACCCGGACCACCCGGAGGTGGCATTGGCCGCCGGATTCTCCGGCCATGGCTACAAGTTCTGCAGTGTGGTCGGCGAGATCATGGCCGACCTGGCTCAGGACGGCCGAACCCGGCATGACATCGAATTCTTCCGACTCGAGCGGTTCACCCGGGCGCCCTAGCGTCGCACCACCCACTCGACCTGCAGGATCAGGAGGGGCCGAATGTCCACGAAGTCGATGCTCACACTGGCCGGCTTGCTTGCGGGCCTCACCGCAATCGCCTCGCCGGCACCGCTCGCCGCCCAGGAAGCCACGATCGTCACCGGATTGAAACAGCCGGAGTCCATCGCCATCGGTCCGGGAGGGAAGGTCTACGTCAGTGAGACCGGCGAGTACGAGAAGGCGAACGATGGGTCCATCAGCATTCTCGAGGGCGGCGAGCTGCGGCGCTTCGCCACCGGCCTGGACGATCCCCACGGCATCAAGTGGTGGCGCGGCCATCTCTTCGTCTCGGACAACATGGGGATGGTCTGGCGCATCGACGCCCAGGGCACGGTGGAGCGCTTCGTGGACGCCACCGACTTTCCCCGCAAGATCACCAACTTCAACGACATCGAGATCGACTCGGCGGGCAACCTCTATGTCTCGGACAGCGGGGACTGGGAGGGGGGCGGGGGGGCGATCTTCCGAATCACCCAGGACAAGAAGATCACGACCGTGATCACCGACAACGACGACTGGCGGCTGGTGAGCCCGAACGGGCTGCTGATGGATGGCCCCGGCAAGCTGCTGGTGGTGGACTACACCACGGGCAACCTGTTCCGGATCGATCTCAGGGCCACCCCGAGAACGATGGAGAAAATCGCCGGGGGGTTCGGGGCGTCGGATGGACTGGTCCGGGACGCGCGAGGGCGACTCATCATCACCGACTACGCGGGGCATCGCGTCTTCCTGCTGGCCAGGGCCGGCGCGCGACCCTCGGAGAAGCCTCAGGAGATCGAGGTGAGCGGGATCGAGTCCGCGGCGGATCTCGCCATCAGCCCCGACGGGAAGAGCCTGCTGATCCCGGACATGGGCGGAGGAAAGCTCGCGGTGCTGCCGATGCCCAAGTAGGGCAACTCGGGTGGCACTATCCGCCTATCCATGCGGGTGAGCGTTCAGCCTCGCAGGGCGGCGAACAAGGCGCTCACTGCGATCACGATGCCCAGCGCCATCTTCGCGGCGGCGGCGGCGGCTCGGCCCAGCACCGCACCCCATCCAGCGCCCGCCGCGGCGCCCGTCTGTCGCGCGCGAGTGTACTCGAACACCGCCGCCCCCACGAAGGCCCCCACGAAGCCGCCGATGACTGACCCCACGAGCGGCACCGGCACTCCCACGACGGCCCCGATCAGGCCGCCGAGAAGCGCGCCCCAGCCGGCCCGGCTCGAGCCACCATAGCGCTTGGCGAAATGGAACCCGAGCCAGGCTTCGATCACCTCGCCCACCACGGCGAGCGCGATGACGAGCGCCAGGAGCCCGACGGTCACGGTCCGGAAGTCGGTGAGCCAGCCGTAGCCCACGATGCCGAGGATCATCACCCAGAGGCCCGGCAGCCCGAAGGGAATGAGCACGAGTCCGGCCAGGCAGGCGGTGATGAGGAGCAGGACCCCGGCCAGATCACCCATCGGTGGCCGGCCTCGGCTCCCCGGGTTCGGGGGCCCTCAGGCGCGGGGCCGGCGGGCCTCCCCGCACGAATCCTTGCTGCCGGGCGGGAGTGACGTGGTGGTCCATCCGGTCAACCTAGCGATTCCCGGCGGAATTGGCCTGCGCACGGCGGCGGCATCCGCGGCGCCTTCGGGACGAGGACGCGCTTACGGCATGCCGTCTACCGGCAATCCACTGGGCACGGTGGCTGGCACGAAGCGCCGCAGGTCCCGCGCGCCGGGGTCGGTGAGCGACTTGAGGAACTCGGTGATCTCGTCCACCGTCTCCGGCGCGATCACCAGCTTCTTGACCCGGCTGTCCCGCGTCGCCAGGATGGCATCCACCGTCGGCTGCAGCGTACTGCGAAACAGTGGCTCGAGCTGGTTGGGATCGTAGGCCCGAAGCTTGACGTCCGACTGACTGTAGTGATCCACCCAGCTTCTGAGGCTGACCATCGCCCCGTCATGGCCGTAGGGAGCGGTCAGCTCCACGTTCCGCAGCGGCGGCGTCCGGAACGCGTATCGGTGCACCGGGTTCCCCGTCTTCCGCATGCGACCGAAATCATCATGTCCGTCGGCTCCGTTTCCGAATCCCGGTCCCACCTGGGGCACCGCCACGTTGTGGAACTTCTGGTCGCTGAACTGCGGCCCGTTGTGGCACTGGGCACACCTGGCGGTGGTGAGAAAGGCTCTCGCGCCGCGCAGCTGGACCTCGGTCAACGCGTCGTCGTTCCCGGCCAGGAATCGGTCCCAGGGCGTGTTGTTGAAGGCGAACACCGCCGCGATCCACCCTCCCATCGCGTTGCCGGCGTGCGCGAAATTCATGTTGTCGAAGCTCTGGCCCGGATACGCGGACTCGAACATGGCGCGGTACTCGGGAATCGCGCCGAGGCGCTGCATCAGGAATTTCCAGGTCCGCTGCGGCTTGTCGTCGGGCACCGCGGCCAGCTCGTTCCCGGATTCGCCGCGCATTTCCGACCGGGACAGCGTCGGGAACATGGGCAGTGCCGAGAGCGTGCCGAACTCGAGTGTCGCTCTTTGGGCGGTGTTGAGCGGTGCCCCCGGCGTGCGGATGATCCCCGAGCCGTCCACGAACACCCGGCCGTCCCAGGTCAGCACCGACATCGCGTGGAGGTTGAAGAGCGGCGGCGCATTGCGGTGAACGAACCGACCCTGCGGATGCACCCGTGCGGCGCCGAGGCCGGTCGCTCCCTGCCCGATGGAGGTGCTGCGGCCGTCCACGGTCGCGGTACCCGCCAGGTGGCAGGTCATGCACGAGATATCGCGGTTGCCGCTCAGGACCTTGTCGAACGCCAGCGCCTGGCCCAGCAAGGAGAGCGCGGGCCGCACCGGCGCCGGACGCTGCAAGGCGGTGATGCCGGCGCCGGCGGCGAGTTGGCGAACCTCCGCCGCCAACGCCGCCACTTCCGCTGTCGCGGCGGCGGTCTCGGGAGTGCTCGCCGTCATCTCGGATTCAGGGGCCGTGGTGCTGTCGCTACAGCCGGCGAGCCACAACGTGGCGACCGCGCCGAGCGCACCGGCCAAAGTCCTGCGCGTCATTCGGTGCCTCTGTCGGGAAGGTGACCAGCTGTGTAAGCGCGGCGGCGCAACTCATTTGTGCCGCTAGTGCGCGCCATTGCAGCCGGTATGTGAGACTGCCGCCTGAGTGTTCAGCGCGGTCCGATCGTACCGGCAGAGTGCGCCGTTGGACTGGCTGGCCGCTTCGTGGAGACATGAAAAAGCGACTCCCGTGCCATGCACGGGAGCCGCGGCGCGCTGCCAGGCCTTGCAGTCCGGGGATTACTCTAGGGGAATGACCCGTTGATTTCGGCGAACGAGACGGCGCCGGCCAGGCCGGTGAACGTTCCCCGGTCAGCGATCTCTTTGGCTGCTTCGAGAAACCCGCCCCAGGCGGCGCGCGCCAGCGCGCCCCCGACGCTGATCCGGCGAACCCCGAGCGTTCCCAGCTCCGCCACGGTTGCGAAGCCGGTCCCGACCAGCACGTTGACGGGCTTGGGCGCCACGGCCCCGACCACCTCAGCTATCTCCGCCTCGGTGCGGATACCCGGTGCGTACAGGCAATCGGCCCCGGCATCGGCATAGGCGGTGAGCCGCCGGATGGTCTCGGCGAGATCCGGCCGTCCGACGATGAACCCCTCCGACCGGCCGGTGAGCAAAACCCCCGTGCCGCTCGCGTCGATCGCCTCCCGCGCGGCATGAATCCGCTCGACCGCCAGCGCGAACTCGAACAGCGGCGCGGACGGGTCGCCGGTGGAGTCTTCGATCGAGAGCCCGGCGACCCCGGTGGAGATGGCCGATGACACGTTGACGCCCACCTCGCCCGGCTCGGTTGCGAAGCCGCCCTCGAAGTCGCCGTTGACCGGAACTTCCACGCTGCCGGCGATCGACCGGAAGTGGGTCAACGCCTCGGCCAGCGATATGCGGTTGTCGGGCCGGCCGATCGACCAGGCGAATCCGGAGCTGGTGGTCGCCAGCGCCTTGAACCCCAGGCGAACCAGCAGGCGCGCGCTGCCGATGTCCCACGGATTCGGGATCACGAAGCATCCCGTTTCGTGGAGCCGTCGGAAGGTACGGATGCGATCGCCGGCTGAACCGGTGCCCGGCGGGACATCGGAGTGAGTCATCGCAGGTCCCTGGGCAGGTGCGGGGCCGAGAGCAGGGCCAGAAAGGCGCTCCAGCGCGCCTCGTCGTCGGTCCCGCCGGTCCGCTCGACCCATCGGGCGACCAGATCCCGGCCCAGATTGTAGTTGATGACATAGCTGCGGTAGGTGTCGATGAAGCGCAGCGTTTTGGCCGCCGCCTGGGGCGTGTCCAGCCAGTAGCGCTGCATCATCGCCCGGGCGGCCTCGCCAGACAGCTCGCCGTCGAGATACCGCCGGGCGACCTCGTTCCGCGCGTAATTCAGACGCTCCACGATCTGGCGCACCGCCGCGTTCCGTTGGGCGAGCGAGGTGTCCAGACCGGCCAGCGGGAAGAGCGAGTCCCGCTCGAAGGCCACCCGCTCGGCCGGCGGAAACGCCAGGTCGATCCCGAAGTTCGCGCTTCCCTCGGCGATGAGCGACTGGGGGCTGAACAACGGGTACATCGAGATCTCCACCCACCCTCGGTCCTGGACCAGCGCCTGCTCGAGCAGAGCGTTGTAGACGTGGTGTCCGGGATATCCCTCGTGACAGGCGAGGTCGATCGCCCGGTCGAGTGCTATTGGGAAGTCGAGGTTGACCTGGATCAGGCTGCGATAGCCGCCTTTATACCAGTTGTAGGCGTTCCACGAGGTTCCCTTCACGTACTCCAGGTCGAACCCCTCGCCGGGCGGGAGCGGAAAGTGGGCCAGCGTTCGCGCCCGGCACCCGGCGATGGCGGTCTTGAAGACGGTGTCCACTCGGGCCCCCGGGATCATGAGACGGTCCCGGAAGCGCTGGTAACGGTTCGCGAGCGGCCCACGGCCCGGAAGCAAGCTGTCCAGCCGGTTGAGCAGCGAGTCGAAGTGCGCCTCCGAGTAACGGGGCGGCAGGGCATCGTAGAGTGCTTCCGTCTCCTGGTCGAACGTCAGCCGCTCGCCGCCAAGCATCCGGGCCCGTGCCGCCATCGAGCCGAGCTGAACGCCAAGGTAACGGTGGCGTAGGGCGACCAGCGTGTCGGCGTAATTCGGAACACTGTCGCCCAGCGACAGCGACCAGGGAATCGGCGGCATCCCCGATTTGTGCTACCGATAGCGAGTCCGCCGCGGCCGCCTGCTTCAGGGAATCCGGGCCGTAGTAGGCATCGACGTAGTTGGGGTCGTGGCGGCCGAGACCGAGGCCCAGGACGACATAGCGGCGCGCGACGGAGTCGAGATCCGCGGGATCCGCGGCAGTGGGATGGCCCGGGCGGCACGCGGCGGCGAGCACCAGGATGACCGGGAGCAGGAAGGTCAGGGGCATCGCGGTTCGGGCTCCGGTTGGGGGGGCGCGCAGAAGGGGACGAGTTAGCGGTATTCCGCCGCCGACGTCAACAGCGGCCACTTGGCCTGCGGGGCTCTCTCCCTTGTCGGCGACACCTTAGCGTTGCATTATGAAACATCTGACTCTGGTCAAAAGTCACATCTTGAACACCGACCCCTCCCTCGCTATATTCTCGCCTGCGATGGTCGTACCCTGTCGGTACGATTTCAGAATCCATGGAGCTCAGGGCCCCGGAATCGCTGGGGCCCTTTTTTCTTGGAACCCCGTCGCAGCCCGGCGTGAGGGTATCGATCACGACGAACTGGTAGTCGGTACGCGCGCGAATGCCGAGTCCCGATTACGAACACAAAGGAATACTCAGCATGCGCACCACCGGCACCGTGAAGTGGTTCAACGACGCGAAGGGCTTCGGGTTCATCACCCCGGAGAACGGCGAGAAGGACTGCTTCGTCCATCATTCGGCCATCTCGGGCCAGGGCTTCAAGAGCCTCGCCGAGGGCGAGAAGGTGGAGTTCGACGTGGTTCAGGGCGCCAAAGGCCCGGCCGCCGAGAACGTCGTCAAGGTCGGCAAGTAAGCCGTCACTGACGCAAACGACATAGCCTTCGGGCCCCAGGGAGCGGAACAGCCTGGGTGATCAAAACCTGCTCCGACTTGCGACCCGGCGGTGCCATAGCACCGGCCGGGCGTTTTGTGTATGGTAGGGTCGTACAGACCAGGAGATCCCCGCTGATCACCCACCGTTCGCAGTACCCACCGTAAGTCTTTCCACGACGACCATGCACCGAGGGGCCCCGCCCCTGGGAGACACCTATGCATTCCAGATTCCTGCCTTGCGGCATCGCCCTGCTTCTCGTTCCCTCCGCCGCCTTCAGCCTCCACGCTCAGGTCAAGAACGAGGAGTATGTTCGAGCGGCGGTGCAGGGGGCGCCCGAGCGGATCTCCGACCAGGCCGCCGTGGCCCGGATCGAGCCCGGCGGGAAGACCTCCGAGCTTCGGAAAGGGACCAACGGCTTCACCTGTGCGCTGTTTCCCGACGCGAGCCTGGCCCCGGTCTGCGCCGACCAGGCGGGATGGTCCTGGCTCACCGCGGCGCTCTCGGGCCAGCCCAAGCCGCTTAACACCCAGCCGGGGATCGCCTACATGGCGAAGGGTGGGATGCATTACGAGACGCCTGACGGCAAGAGTGTAATGGCCCCGTCGGGGGAGACGAAGGAGGTCAAGGAGCCGGCCCACTGGATGCTCCTCTGGCCGCTGGACCCCGCGAAGACCGGGCTGCCCACCCAGCCGAACGCCGGCGGATCCTATGTGATGTTCGCGGGGACGCCCTTCGAGCATCTCATGATCTATCAGGACCCGAAGATGCTGAAGTAGGCACGGCCTCGCGCCAGGCGCCGCGCGGGGAGGATCAGGAGGGGTCCACCGCGCGGCCCATCAGCAGGCAGTCGTTGAACTGCCCGTCGATCAGGGTGTCGCGGGTCGTCCTCCCCTCGTGCTTCCACCCCATGCGCTCGTACAGCCGTATCGCGCCGAGGTTGTCCACCCGCACCTTGAGATTGATCTTGCGCACCACGCCGCTCCGCTCGGCCCACCCCATCATGTACTCGATCATCGCGCGGCCGATGCCGAGGCCGGCGTATTCCTGGGCGACGCTGATGCCGAACTCGCCCACGTGCCGGAGCCTGGGCCGATTCCCTCCGTCGAAGGTGAGGCCACCCACGATCGTCGTTCCGACCAGGGCCAGGATCGCGAGGCAATTGTCGGATCCGGCGACCCGAGCGAAGTACTCCCGCTCCTCGGCCTCGGTCAGCCCCGGCCCCTCGGCGCCGAACGTGAGGTTCTGGGTCTCGCCACCGACCCGGCGCAGGTACTCCAGTGCGGCGCCCGCGTCGTCGGGAACCGCGCGGCGGATCAGCACCGAACGGCCATCCGGCAGCCTGAGCTCGCGCTCCGTCGCGGCGCCCGCGGTCATCAGGACGGCGTCGCCAGCTTGAGGCCGACGATTCCGCCGACGATCGCCGCGATCGCGAGCAGCCGGGCCGCGCTTCTGGGCTCTCCCAGCAACCAGATGCCCACCAGCGCCGTTCCCACCGCGCCGATCCCGGTCCAGACCGCATAGCCGGTGCCCACCGGGATTGTGCGAAGAGCGCGGGCCAGCAGGAACATGCTCAGCCCCATCGCGCCGATCGTGATCGCGCTCGGCAGCGGGCGGGTGAAGCCCTGGGTGTACTTGAGCCCGACCGCCCATACCACCTCGAGGCCGCCGGCTACGATCAGCAGGATCCACGCGGTGTTCATGACTTCACTCCCGGGTCGAGCATGGCCTGTAACCTCTTTGGTGCGGTGAGCCGATACGCGTCACACAGCAGGTCGCGAACCTCCGCCCACTCGGGATCATGGTCGAGCCACACGCCCACCCAACCACTGGGCCCGACGTAGGGGGGCACGAAGAACCGGTCGGGCGCCGCGCGCACCATCAGCGACTGATTCCCGGGAGCGCCCTTGCACCAGACGGCCGGCCGGCCGGCGCCGTGATGGTTGTGGGGCGCGGCGTACATGGCGAACGGTTTGTTGCGCACCCGAAACGTCGGCTCGCCCCAGGCCTCCACCTCGTGGGCCTCGGGGAGCGCCAGGCAGAGCTTGCGTAATCGGGTGAGTGGGCTCGGCGGCATTCGTCGTGTTTCATCCCGAGCGGAATGAGGAGTCTCCCCGACCGTTCCGAAGCGGTGCCGGGAGTGCCAGGCTCCACATGCGCTTCACTCCATATGCGCCGCGCTCGGAATTTTCCATCAGCTCGCTCCGATGCCGCGCGCCATCGCGGTCGCGGCCAGGACCATCAACATGACCAGCACTGCCTGAACGTAGCTGATGCTCGCGAAGCGTCCCGCGAGGCTGGTGTCGGGTGTCTGGCCGCGACGGAGCTGGGCCCGCCAGCGCACCAGAGTCATCATCGGCGACACCTCCAGCACCAGAATGCCGAGGAGCAGCGCCATCTTGCCCCAGAAGAGGTGATTCTGGAGGTAGTACCCCATGCTCTTTTCGAGCCCGCCGATCATTCGCACCAGACCGGTGCCGATCCAGATCGCCGCCGCGGCTCCCCACCATCCGTCGGCGTAGAACACGCGCCGGAATCCCGCGGGGTCCAACGGTCCGCGGAGTGCTCGGGCCCGAGCCCAGACCGCGCCCAATCCCACACCGAGCCCCAGTAGATGGAGCGCCGCGAAGATCCACCGAACAAGCACGTTACCTCCTCCGGTGACTCGGGTCACCTCCCCCGGACCTACCCTGCCATAGGTTGCCGAGTTCGGTAGCGAGGGTCATACAACAGTGAGGTACAATAAAATGATACGAAACTTGATGGCGCTCCCCTGCATGCTGGCACTGGTGCTTGCCTGTGGCCAGCAGCGGAGCGACGGGCAGGATACGGGGGCGGCGGCCGGCTCGGGCGCGGAGTCGGGTGCCTTGCCGGCTGACAGCGGGTACACGGGCGGCGGAATCGAGGACACGACCGCCGCACCATCGGTGGATATGGATAGCTCCGCGCCGGTAACCGATACCCCGGCTGCTGCGGGCGATAGCGCGAGCCCCGCCGGCGCACGCGTCAGCGCCGACACCTTCTGATCGCGCGAGACCCCAGGAGTCGAGCGAGGGCGGGCGAGATGCCCGCCCTCAGCCTGTTCCCCTCCGCATGTCCGCCAGCAGCGGCGCGGGCGTGACCGGTCCTCCGAGAAACTCCTCGACCACTTCAGCGGTCGGCCGCTCGAGCCCGAAGCGGAACAACCTTCGCGATACCCAGGGGTACCAGGTGCTGTCGCCGGCGACGAAGGGCCCATGCAGCTCGACGGTCCGGGCACGAATCGCCGCGATGAGCAGGGCGCCCACCGCGTAGTTCATCATGTAGCCGGGCGAATCCACCAGCTGCCCGCGCATCGCCCACCACGACAGCTCGGGATGGGGCCGGATGCCGAGATAGGCGCTGGTGAGCTGGGTCCAGACCTGGTTCGGATCGGCCTCCGGGTCCCGTAGGAGCTGCAGCTCCAGCAGTGCCCAGGCGACGTCGAGCACGATCCCTCCGTATCGCGACCGGAGCCCGTCGGCGAGGGGCACCGAGTCGCCCAACCAGTGACGTTGCCACGCCGGCTCGGTCACGTCGAGCGCCGCGAAGTCGGCGATGGCCTCGGTGAAGGGGTCGCTGTCCGGCCAGTCGGCAAACGCCGGCCGGGTGCGGATCGCCGCGATGTGGACTGCATGCCCGGTCTCGTGCAGCAGCTCCGCGAGGTTGTCGAGCCCGCCCCCGCGATACGTGGCGAAGACCCAGGGCTCGCCCGGCGTCCATCTGCCGTCTCGACGCTGCGGCCGCGCGCCGAAAGTACAGAACGCCACGGGAGTCTTTCCCTCGCGCGGATCGAGATCGAACCGGACGTTGAGCGCGCCGAGGTCCGCACCGAGGGCACCGTACACCTGGGCGTTGAGCTCGGTCAGCCGCTCCCGCGAAATGCGGCCGCCGAGCATCCGCCCCGCGCGGCCGATCCGGTAGTACCAGTCCCAGGGCTCGATCGCGGAGTCGAGGTTGGTGTCCCGCCAGGTCTCGAGGATCGTGACCAGCCAGCGCTCGAGCGAGTCGGGCGGCACTCCCGCGAGGCGGGCCTGGCTTGCCGCGGGCGGCTGCTCCCCGCCGCGTCTCTCCCTCGCCTTCAGCCCGATCAACAGGCGATAGGGGCTGGCGGGTCCGTTGTCGGCGTTCACGCTGCGCCAGACCGGCTCCAGCGACAAGAAGAGTCGCCGCCGCTCCAAGGGGTCCTCGGTGCGGGCCAACGCACCCAGCACCGAGAGCCGGTCCGTGGTGTCGGTGCCCACGGCGACGTGCTGCTGAGCCCAGCCGTAGCAGGCGTAAATCCGACGACGCAGCGAGTCCGGCCCGTTCCTGGCCGACGCGATGGTCGCGGGCTCGTACTCGCAGTCGGGGCGAGGCCCGGATGCGTCGGGGGGAACGGAGTCGGTGAAGGCGGTGAGGTCACGGGCGAGCGCGAGACGCATGGTGCGGAACGCCCGGACGTCGCCGCCGGCCAGCGCGGAAGAGTCGAGGTTAGTCAGGCGAGCGATGACCGCTCGGCGCAGCTCGTCGTGCCTCCGAGCGAGATCGGCGACCGGCGTGCCGTCTCGGGCGGTCGTTCGACCCGCGGAGCCCGCCACGTCGATCCGGTCGCGCGCATCGCGCAGATCCAAGTAGAGCGACTCGGCGGCGGCGAGCGAGCCGGCAGGCGCCGGTGCCGTCCGAGGCGGCGAGGAGCACGCCGCCAGGAGTGCCGCGACCGTCCAACGATGCAAGCAGCCGCCCACTACAGGTAGCGGGCCACCGCCATCGTGGCCACCGCGAAGAGGAGGAGGTAGGCCGTCGCCCGGCCGGCCGCGGCCGCGCGCCCGCGAAGCCGCTGTGCCTCCCCCATCACCCGCTGCCGCTCCTCCGCGCCGGCGGAGGGGCCGAGCGACTGGCCCAGCGCCATCGCCTTCATCATCGAGGGACGCAGCACCGCGATGCCCAGCAGCCAGGCCACCAGCGCCGCGAGCCCGCCAAACCCGAACGCCATCCCTGCCGGCGACCGGCCGTATTCCGCTGGCATCCCGGCCCCCGCGCGGATGTAGAGCCAGACCCCGGAGATCAGCGCGCCCAGCCCCAGCAGCGGCATCAGGGTCATGAGCCCGCGCTTCTGGATGGCGGCCATCACCTTGCCGCCGTCGGGCCCGACCTCCTGCATGGCCGGCATCAGATAGAACACGCTGAAGACCATCATCCCGACCCACAACGCGCCGGAGACCACATGAACGAGACGGAGCACGATGACGAGGGGGTCCACGAGACGACTCCTATGAGAGTGGGTTGGCCCAGGCGCGAAACGTCCGCAAGGCTCGTGTCCGGTCGGCCGGGGTCCTCGCGCATACCTCCCTGGACGGTCTTTGACCAAGCACCCAGAAGGAGGAGAAGGCAGATGCGCAGGTCAAGTCCCCAACCGCCCGGCATCCCCAAGCGGATCGTGAGTCGGGCGGGGAGCGCCCAGCTCCGGCCGGCGGCGCGCGGCCCGCAGTTCGCCGACGCACGCCTTTCGACCGGCGTGCGGCTCCGTTATCTGGTTCAGGGAGACCCCGCGGGCCGGCCGGTGATTCTGCTCCATGGGCTGGCCGACTCGTGGTTCTCGTTCAGCCGGGTCCTGTCCGGGCTCTCGAAGTCGCACCGGCTGTACGTCCCCGACCTTCGGGGTCACGGCAACTCCGATCGTCCGGCGGATGGATACACCCTGCCCCACATGGCCGCCGACGTCGTCGCCTTCATGGACTGCATGGGTATTCGCCGCGCCACATTGGTGGGACACTCGATGGGGAGCTTCGTGGCGCAACAGGCTGGCGTCGCCGCGCCAGAGAGGGTCGTGGGGCTGGTGCTGATCGGATCCGCCGTTACCGCCCGCAACCAGGTGCTGCTGACGCTGGAGCAGGACCTGGCGACGCTGCCCGAGCCCGTGCCGGTGGACTTCGTGAGGGAGTTTCAGGCGAGCACGGTGCACCACCGCATGCCCGAGGATTTCATGGCCCACGTGGTCGCGGAGAGCAGCAAGGTCCCGGCACGGGTGTGGCGTGCCGCGCTGGCGGGTCTGATAGAAAGGGAACTGGTCCCCGACCCGGGCGGGAGCGGGATACCAGCGCTGCTGCTCTGGGGCGACCGGGACGGGATCTTCACGCGCTCCGACCAGCAGGCGCTGGCGGCGGCGCGGCGGGTCGCGAGCCTCAAGGTGTATAGGGAGACCGGTCACGCGCCCCACTGGGAGCGCCCGGGAGAGGTGGTCCGCGATCTGGAGAGGTTCCTCAGGACCGCTGCTTCATGAGGTGGGGTTGATCTCGAGCAGCTGCGGAAGACGTCGCGGAGCCGCTCCTAGGCTTCGCGTCGCGGCAGTCCCAGCTCCTGGGTGCCGAGCCACTTGAGCAGGCCCTTCTCCACCTCGTCGTCGGGCTGATCCGGATTGTGCTCCATGACCGGCCAGCGCTTGGCCGGGCCCATCAGGTACCACATGGCGGGCATCGCCGACTCGCCGCGCCGTTCGTTGGCCGGGTGACCCTCGTAGGAGACAAAGTGGAAGTCGCGCCCCCGGTAGGACAGACGACATTGCTTGACCTTATGGCTGCTCACGGACGGCTCGCGCGTTGACGTGATTTGAGCGGCGGGCGCGGCTGCCGGGCGGCCACCGGTGCGGCGGGAGCCGCATGGCTTAAGTATAACCCGGTTGGGGGTTTCGCGGCGGTTTACACCAGCGGCACCGTCTCGGGATTGAGCTCCGGCGGCGCGCGCCGCGGGCCTGCGCCGGTCTCGATGGTCGGCAGAAATGCGGTGAGGAGCCCCAGCGCGGGCAGGTAGGAGCAGAGTCGGTAGATGAACTCGATGCTGGTCCGGTCGGCCAGGTTTCCCAGCAGCGCGGCCCCGATCCCGGCGGTGCCGAACGCGAAGCCGAAGAAGAGTCCCGACACCATGCCGATTCTGCCCGGCACCAGCTCCTGCGCGAACACCAGGATCGCCGAGAACGCCGAGGCCAGAATCACGCCGATCGCGATGCTCAGCACGCCGGTCCAGAAGAGATTCACATAGGGGAGCGCGAGCGTGAACGGGAGCACGCCGACGATGGAGGCCCAGATCACCCATTTCCTGCCGACCCGATCGCCCACCGGGCCGCCGATGATGGTTCCCGCCGCCACCGCGCCGAGGAAGACGAACAGGTAGGTCTGGGAGGCCTGCACCGAGACGCCGAACTTGTGGATGAGGAAGAACGTGTAATAGCTGCTGATGCTCGCCAGGTACACGTTCTTGGAGAAGACCAGGACCAGCAGAATGGCCAGCGCCACCATCACCCTGGGGCGGGGCAAACCGTGCTCCGCGGCGCCGGCCCGGGATGTTACCGCCGCCTTGTGAGTCCGGTACCAGCGGCCCACCCGCACCAAAATGGCCATGCCTGCCAGGGCCGCCGCCGAGAACCAGGCCACGCTCCGTTGACCGCGTGGCACCACCACGAACGCCGCGAGGAGCGGGCCGATCGCCGATCCGGTGTTGCCACCGACCTGAAAGAGCGACTGGGCAAAGCCGTGCCGTCCGCCCGAGGCCATCCGCGCCACCCGCGACGACTCGGGGTGAAAGACCGCCGATCCGAGGCCGACCATGCCGGCCGAGAGGAGCAGCAGCGGATAGCTCGATGCGATGGAAAGAATGAGTAGCCCCGTGAGGCTGAATCCCATCCCGGCGACCAGCGAATACGGCTTGGGATGATGATCGGTGTAGAGGCCGACCAGCGGCTGGAGCAGCGAGGCGGTGAGTTGAAACGTGAGGGTGATGAGACCGATCTGCCCGAAGTCGAGCCCGAATCCGCGCTTGAGGATCGGGTACATGGCGGGCAGCAGCGCCTGCATCATGTCGTTCAGCAGATGGCAGAGGCTGATGGCGAAGAGAACTGCGTAGGCGGTGCCCTGCACCAGCGGCTCGCCCCCTACGGACGGTCGTCGGGACCGCTTCCCTCGGGCGCCTCGGCGGGTCGCTCGTCGGACGCCTCCTTTCGCTCGAGCTTCCTCTGCTGCTTCTCCTCCCGCTTCTTCTGCTTGTTCAGCTCCTTTTGGCGTTTCTCAAAGCCGTAATTCCGCTTGGGCAAATGCACGCTCCGCATCGTGAGGGCCGAGCCCCGGCGCTGAGTCCTCGCGCGGCCCGGAGTAGCGCAAGATAGCCTGCTATTCTCCCTCCTGCTCGCGGTCCACGTGGTCGAGCAGGTCGCTGACGTCGTCCGGCGTCATGCCGATGTCGCGGAGGATCTGCTCCTTGCTGGGGCGGGTAAAGTCCACCCGGTGGGCTCTGAAGATCAGCTCGACCGCGAGCGGTGCCTGGAGCGACTGCTCCTGGAGCAGCTCCCATCCGCCCTCATCGATGTGCCGGCGGCGCAGCGACTCCAGCGAGTCGAAGTCGTTCTCGGTCCAGCGCTGCTCGCGGGGGTTCCAATACCGCTCGCGAAGGGTGGCACCGGGCTCCCCTCCGTCCGTCTCCGCCAGGCTCCGGGTGACGACCGCGACAAGATGGGTGCGTCGGGCAGGCAGTGATTCGGTGGGTTGCGGCACCACCGCGGGCAGCGGGACTTCCTCACCCAGCGGCCCGCCTGCCGGATCCTCAACCCGCATCGTCGGCTCCTCTCGTCGAATCCGGTAAAGCGTAATGGCGGGAGACTCGATCAGGGGTTTTCCGACTGATCAGCAGCCAGTGGGACGGTTCAGACGCGCGGCGGCTCCCACCACTCACGGAAGCGCTGGGCGTCCCGCGCCTTGAAGAAGATGCCTCCGATCCCGGTCACTCGCTGCATCGCCATCTCCGCTAGCCGATCCGCGGCTTGCCCAGCGCCTTCCGGAGCGCGCCGATCTCGCCCACGTGGTAGTTCTCGTGAAGCGCCGATTCGTAGACGGCCTGCCCCAGCGAGGTGAAGAACGTGCTGTGGGTGCGCGGCGCGCGGTCCAGATCGTCGAGCGCCGCGCTGTCCACCAGCCCGAGCAGGCGCTCGTGGGTGCGGTTCAGCAGCTCCCACAGCTCGGTGAGCGGGGGATAGGTGGTGCCGGGTGCCGGCGATGGCCCGCCGGTGGCGCAGATGGCCCGCAGCCCGGGGGGGACCAGCGGGGCTTCCCCGTAGCCGAAGAGCAGGCCGACGTCGTCTTCCACGCACGCGAGATGGCCCAGTTGCCAGGCGAGCGGATTGGGCCGGCCTTCACCGGCTCCGCACTCGCCGGCCTCCCGCTCGGTGAAGTCGCGGCTCCAGGCCCGCAGCCAGCCCCGCGCGTCGTTGGAGATCGCGATCAGCGTCTGACGCAGCTCCATATATACCTCCGGCTAGGAGCGTGGCACTTCGTGATCGGTGAGCACGGGCATGAACGGCATCCAGGGTCCGACCTCCTCGCGGTACTGCTTGGCCATCACCCGCGCGGTCTGCGCCACGTGCCCGAGGTCGTGCACCACCCAACCGGCGAGCAGCTGCCTCAGCGTGACCCGGCCGAGACTGGGGTGAATTCCCGGAAGGCCGAGCTCGGCGTCGCCCAGACGCCAGGAGCGAAGGATCTCGAGGTTCGCCTGTCGCAACGTGGCGAACTCGCCCAGCAGCGACTCGAGCGAGCGGCCGACGTTGCGGCCGCGGTGGCGAAAGCGATCGTACGGCTCGAAGCGCGGATCGGGACCCCGATCCAGGATGATGCGGGCGCGCGGAATCCAGTCGGTCTCCTCGCCGTCGATGAGGTGGCCCACCACGTCGAAGGGACTGAAGGTGTCGGCGCCCTCGTTGCTCCGGGCCCACGGGTCGCCGATGCCATCGAGCAGGGCCTGGAGGGCGACCGGGGTTCGGCCAAGCACGTCGATCGAGGAGTGCAGCGCGAATCGCATACGGGGCCCCGTTACAGAATGAACTGCCGCGCATCGACACCGGGGGCCACGGTGCAAGCTGGAGCCTCCAGTCCGTCCTTCAGTTACGATGCGCGATCAACACCGGCCGAAACAGGAACTCTGCGACGAGGTGACGGCTCTGCGCAAGCAGGTGGCCGATCTCAAGGCGGAGATGGTCGTCCGACGCCGGGTGGAAGACGCCCTCCGCCAATCCGACGAACAGCTTCGGACCCTGGCGGACTCGGCGCCGGCCGGGCTCTGCATCATTCGTCCTGGCGGCACGGTGCGCGCGGCCAACCTGCCGTTCGCCCGGCTGCTCGGTTACGACTCGGCTGCCGAGCTGCAGCGGCTGGGAGAGGTGTTCGGCGTCTTCGCCACCAGCGACGATCTCGAGCGGGTGCTCGCGATGGCCGAGCGCGGCGACCAGCGGGTGGCCGGGGTGCTGTTCCGCCGGAAGGACGGGAGCCGGGAGTCGTTCGGCATCATCGGCGCCGCCTGCGCCGAGGCCGGGGCGGTCGCGATCGCCGTGTTCGAGCGGCAGCCCGAGTCCTTGCGTGCCCCGCCGCTCTACTCCTCCCCCTGAATCGCGAACGCCCCCGACGCAGCGGTCGCGCCGATCAGCGGGCCCACCACATAGATCCAGAGGTCCTTCAGCGTCCCGGCGCCAAAGATGGTGTCGACCACGATCGGCCCGAATCCCACCGCCGGATTGAACGCCCCGCCGGACAGCGGCCCGCCGGCGAAGGCCGCGACCACGACGGTGAATCCGATCGCCAGCCCGTAGAACGAATTCCCCTTGGTCTTCTGGATGGTTGCCACGTTGAGCACCACGAGGCAGAGCGCGAAGGTGTAGAGCGCTTCGACCGCGACCGCCCTGGGCGCGCCGAACCCGGTGGCCGGCGCGAGTGTGAAGGTCTGTCCCAGGATCGCGCGCACCGTGAGCGCCGCCGCCAGGGCGCCGGCCAGCTGCGCGGCGAGGTAAGGCGGCACCTCGGACCAGGGCAGCTTGTGCCGGATCGCGCAGGCGATGCTGACCGCCGGATTGTAGTGCGCGCCCGAGACGTGCCCACCCATGAACACCATCACCATCAGCGACGAGCCGATCACCAGGGGCGCGAACGGGGTGCCGCCCAGTACCGTGAGGCCGATGGTGAGGACGAGGAAATAGATCCCGATGAACTCGGTGACGTACGCACGCATGGGCCGACCTCCGGGCGGGGCGAGTGGACCGGCAGAGCGACGAGCGTCGCTGGCCCAAGTTATCCCGCCCGAGTTCCCAGCAGGAGGGCCGCGTGCTCAGGCCACCGTCTCGCCTCCGAGCACCGGCAGGATCTCCCCGGTGATGTAGCTGGAGCAGACCGCTGCGGCGAGGAAGACGTAGGACGGCGCGATCTCCTCCGGTTGGGCCGGGCGCTTCATCGGCACATCCTTCCCGAACATGGCCACCTCGTCGGCCTCCCGATCCGCGGGATTGAGCGGCGTCCACACCGGTCCCGGGGCGACGGCATTCACCCGGATGCCACGATTCACCAGGTTCTGCGCCAGCGACTTGGTAAAGGCGTGGATCGCGCCCTTGGTGGAGGCGTAGTCCAGCAGCTCCCCAGAGCCCTGGATGCCGGTCACCGACCCGCTGTTGACGATTGCCGCGCCCGCCTGCAGGTGCGGCAGCGCGGCCCGCGCCATGTAGAAGTATCCGTAAATGTTGGTGCGGAACGTCCGGTCGAGCTGCTCGTCGGACAGGTCCTCCAGCGAGGGGAGATGCTCCTGGAACGCGGCGTTGTTGACCAGAATGTCGAGCCGGCCGAAGGCGCGCACCGTGGCCTCGACCGCTTGTTGGCAGAAACCGGAATCGGTGACGTCGCCCGGTATGAGCATCGCCCGCTTCCCCTCACCCTCGACCGCGAGGCGCGTCTCCTCGGCATCCTCATCCTCGCTGAGGTACACGATGGCCACGTCGGCGCCCTCCCGGGCGAAGAGCACGGCGACGGCGCGGCCGATCCCGGAATCACCGCCGGTGATGATGGCGACCTTGCCCTCCAGCTTGCTCGATCCGAGATACTCGGGAGCCAGGAACTTGGGCCGCGGCTTCAGCGCCGACTCGAGCCCCGGCTTCGCGAGCTGCTGCCGCGGCAGCGGAGGTTCGGGATACCGCCGCTGCCCGGCCTGCACCGGGCCTTGCTTCTGCTTCCCTCCGGCCGCTGCGGCGCGCTCGCGCCGCTGCTCGGCCTCGCGCTGGAGGGTCCGGTCGGACCGGGCCTTCGCCTTACCCGCGGCTGCGTCCTTGCCCTTCGTGGCGCCGGACCAGCGCGCGTTCTTCTTCTTCACTGCCACTCTGCGCCTCCTGAAGTAGGTAGAGATCGTGCTGCAGGAGGATGATGGGCTCGAGCGGGCCCGGATGATGTGACAACCCTCACCGATGGGGACCCTGTCCCGATGGGCGAAACACCCGGCCGGCGCGCGACGTAAAGGCCTGATCTTCCCATCCCGATACGAGGGCCCGATGATTCGACGCTTCAGCCTGGTTCTGGCGCTGTTGATCCTTCCTGCCGCGGCCTCGGCCCAAACCGCCGCCGACTCATCGGCCATCCGCGCCACGACCCTCGACTACGCGGAGGGCTGGTACGAAGGCAACCCCGAGCGCATGAGCCGGGCGCTGCATCCCGAGCTCGTCAAGCGGATCGTCGTGACCGACACCGCCACCAGGCGCAGCGTGCTCCAGAATATGGGAGCCTCGGCGCTGGTGAACGGCACCAGGCACGGCTGGGGCAAGGAAACCCCCGCGGGCCGCCGGCAGAAGGACGTCACTATCCTCGACGTCTTCGGCAGTGCCGCCAGCGTGAAGGCCGAAATGGCCGAATGGATCGACTACATCCAGATGGCGAAGGTGGACGGCCGCTGGGTGATCGTGAACGTCCTCTGGGAGCGGAAGCCGGAGGGGAAATGAGGAAGGGGTCTACGCTCGGTGGGCTGATCGGCGCCGGCGCCGCGAGCGCGGTCATCGCTGTCGCCGCCGTGCCGGCGGGGCCGGCCGGGCTCTTCGGCGGCGCCGCCCCCCCGGCGGCGCGGTCCAGCGCGTGGCTCTCCCGGCTCCCCGACGGCGAGGCCAAGCGCAAGTTCATCCTCGATTGCACCGGCTGCCACCAATTCGACGAAAAGATCGCCCGGCCGGCGGGGACCCCGCGCACCGAGGCCCAGTGGGCCGAGGCGGTGACCCGGATGCTGGGCTACGCCGGAGCGACGACGCCGTTCCCGGTCATCGCGGCAGACCGCGACGCCAAGGCGACCGCGGCCTGGCTTTCGAAGACGCTTGCGCCGGGTGAGGTGGCCGACATCGCGGTCGCGGCGACGACGCAGGCCGATGTCCGGGAATACCTGATGCCCACGGCCGAGGACCTGCCGCACGACGTGGTGGTCGAGCCCAGCGGCGATGTGGTGATCACCGGGATGTTCACCCACCGGCTCTATCGCCTGACGCCGGAGAGCGGCGCGATGGCAGAGATCGCGATTCCCGTGGTGGAGAGCGCCAACCCGCGCGCGGTCGACCGCGACGCGTCGGGCCGTACCTGGGTGGTACTGGGACAGCCCAGGAGGCTGGCGGCCGTCGTGGCCGACACCCAATGGCGGAGCTGGGACGTCGGGATGTATCCCCATAGCCTGGCCGTTGCGCCCGATGGGAAAGTCTGGTTCAACGGCCACTTCACCCGCGACCCCGAGCTCATCGGTTACGTGGACCCCGCCGGCGACAAGGTCTCCACCTACCCGGTGCCGCCCCACCCCACACTCGCGAAGCGGCCGGGCGGACCGATCCCCTACGAGATCCGCGCGGCCCCCGACGGGCGCATCTGGCTGGGCGAGCTCCAGGGCAATCGACTGGTGGCGTTCACTCCGAAGACCGGGAAGTTCCAGACGTTCACCATGCCGACGCCCCACAGCGGGCCGCGGCGATTCGACATGGACGCCGCAGGCATCCTGTGGATCCCGGCCTATTCGGCGAACCTGCTGGTCCGGCTCGATCCGTCCACCGGCAAGTTCACCGAGATCCCGTTGCCCGTGAAGGACGCGTTGCCCTACGTGGTCCGCGTTGATCCGGGCGACGGCTCCATCTGGCTCGGTACGGCCGCCGCGGACGCCCTGCTGCGGTACGACCCTGGGTCACGCCGATTCGACGTCTTCCCGCTGCCGGCCACGGGCGCCCTGGTGCGGCACCTGGCGGTGGACCCGCGCCACGGCGCCGTCTGGCTGGCATACGGCGCGTCGCCGGGGATCCCCGCGAGGGTCGCGCGGGTGATGGTACGCTGATTTCACGTCTGGTGATCGAGCGATCGGAGGATTCCCCTGTGCCCCCATTCGTCCTGCACGTCAACCGCGCCCGCCGGCGGGTGGACCTCGCGGCCGACACCCCGTTGCTATGGGCGCTGCGCGACACGGTAGGCCTCACCGGCACCAAGTTCGGTTGCGGTGTCGGGCTGTGCGGCGCGTGCACGGTGCACCTGGACGGGGCGCCGGTACGCTCCTGCGGCGTGACCGTCGCGGAGGCCGCGGGCAAGCAGGTCACCACCATCGAAGGGCTCTCGCCCGACGGCTCGCATCCGGTGCAGCGCGCCTGGATCGCGGAAGACGTCGCACAGTGCGGCTACTGCCAGGCCGGCCAGATCATGGCCGCGGCGGCCCTCCTCGTCTCCACCCCGCACCCGAGCGACGCCGACATCGACCGGGCGATGTCGGGGAACCTCTGCCGCTGCGGCACCTACCAGCGGATCCGCGCGGCGATCCACCGCGCGGCCGCGGAGCCGGGTGCGGCGCCATGACCGGGCCGACTTTGCCGAGACGGGCGTTTCTCCAAGCCAGCGCCGGCGCGGCCGGCGGGTTGCTCCTCACCGTGACGCTCCCCGCCGGCATCCGCCGGGCGCTGGCCGCGCCGCCGGCGAGTAAGACGAGCGCCGTGCTCCATGTTTTCGTCGAGATCGCACCCGACGGCATCATCACCATCGCATCCAAGAACCCCGAGATCGGCCAGGGGGTAAAGACCTCGCTCCCCCTGCTCGTGGCCGAGGAGCTCGATGCCCCCTGGGAGCGGGTGCGGGTGGTGCAGGCCGACCTGGATCAGCGGTACGGCGCTCAGTTCGCCGGCGGCAGCACCGCGATCAGCGAGAACTGGCTGGGCATGAGGCAAGCGGGCGCGACCGCGAGGTACCTCCTCATCGCCGCGGCCGCGGCGCGGTGGCTGGTGGATCCCGCGGCCTGCCGCACCGAGCCGGGCGTGGTGGTGCATCCGCCCACCGGCCGCCGGCTCGGCTACGGGGAGCTCGCCGCCGAAGCCGCCCGCCAGCCGGTTCCCGCGGAGGTGGTACTCAAGGCACCCGAGTCGTTCCGGATCATCGGGACCCGGGTGCCGGGTGCGGATAATCCGGAGATCGCGACGGGGCGGATACGGTACGGGCTCGACATGCGGGCACCCGGCATGCGTTACGCCTGTATTGTCCGGCCGCCGTTCGGAACCGCGCTCGACCAGCTGGACGATCGCCGGGCGCTCCAGGTACCCGGAGTGCGCCGCGTCGTGCGCATCTATCCGCGCCCCGACCCGATCGAGCTTCGCGGCGGGGTGGCCGTCGTGGCGGACTCCACCTGGGCCGCGATGCAGGGGCGCCAGCGTTCTCGACGTGAGCTGGAGGGCAGTCGACGCACCCACCAATGACTCGGCGCGGCTTCGGGAAGAGATGGACCGCGCGCTCCAGGGCGGCGGCGAGCCGCTGCGGCTCCGCGATGACGGCGACGTGGACGGCGCGCTCCGGCGAGCGGAAAGGGTGGTCGAGGCGACCTACGAGCTGCCGTTCCTTTCCCACACCCCGATGGAGCCGATGAACTGTCTGGCCGACGTGCGGTCCGGACGGTGCGAGATCTGGGGTCCGATGCAGAATCCCGGCGCGCTGCGCGGTCTGGTGGCCCAGGTGACCGGCTTGGACCCGGCGGCGGTCACGGTGCACCTGACCCGGGCAGGCGGGGGGTTCGGCCGGCGGCTGCTCTCCGACTATGGCGCGGAGGCGGCTTATCTCTCCCAGGCCATGGGCGCGCCGGTGCAGGTGGTCTGGACCCGGGAGGACGAGCTGCAGCACGACTTCTATCGGCCGGCCGGGATGCACCGCTTCCGGGCGGCACTCGATGGCGGGCGGGTCACCGCCTGGGACCAGCACCTCGCCAATCCCTCACGGTACGCCTTTGCCCGCTCGAAGAGCCGGCCGGTGGATTCTGAGCTCTACAAGGACGATTTCCCCGCCGGATTCCTGCCCGACGTGCGTATGGCGTACACCCTGGTGCCGAGCGCGATCCCGGTGGGCGCGTGGCGGGCCACGCTGCATTCCGCCAACGCGTTCGCGGTGCAGAGCTTCGTGGACGAGCTGGCCCATGCCGCCGGGCGCAACCCGTTGGAGCTTCGGCTCGAGCTCCTCGGTGCACCGCGGCGGCTGGCCTACGAGGGTCACGGCGGCCCCGACGCTGGACACCGGCCGGTTGGCGGGCGTGCTCCGGCTGGCCGCGGAGAAGGCCGGTTGGTCCCGCCCGCTCGCCGCCGGCCGCGCCCGCGGGATCGCGGCGCACTTCACTTTCGGCACCTACGTGGCCGAGGTGGCCGAGATCACCCGGGACAGCGATGGACTGGTGCGAGTCGACCGGATCGTGGCGGCGGTGGACTGCGGGACGGTGGTGAACCTGAGCGGGGCGGAGGCCCAGGTGCAGGGCGGCGTGGTGGACGGTCTGAGCGCCGCGCTCTACGGCGAGATCACCGTTGAGCAGGGGCGGGTGAAGCAGGCCAATTTCCACGAGTACCGGCTGCTGCGAATGGACGAGGCTCCTCCGGTCGAGGTTCACTTCGTTCCCGGCGGCGAGTCGCCGACCGGGCTGGGAGAGCCGGCGGTGCCGCCGGTCGCGCCGGCGGTGGCGAACGCGGTCTTCGCGCTCACCGGAGAGCGCATTCGACGACTGCCGCTCGACCTGGCTCGCGGTGAGCGTCATCTCCCCGGGACCTCCGAGTGACCACGCGACGCGATTTCTTCAAGACAGCCGGTACCGGGCTGCTCCTGCCGCTGTTCTTCTCCCGCTTAGGCTGTGATACCGGGGATGACGAGGTACCGCTCTCCCCCGGGCCTTACCTCGAGATAGACCGCCGGGGAAGGGTCACGATCTGGCTCACCAAGTCCGAGATGGGGCAAGGCGTTTGGACCGCCCTGCCAATGATCGTCGCCGAGGAATTGGAGGCGGAGTGGAACTCGGTCCGGGTGCGGCAAGCGGACAACGCTCCCGCCTTTGGCGATCAGATGACGGGTGGCAGCGTCAGCGTCCACACCATGTGGGAGCCGCTCAGGCTGGCCGGCGCGCAGGCGAGGGAGATGCTCGTGCTGGCGGCGGCGCGACGATGGAGTGTAGCGCCGGCGGAGTGCCGGGCGCGGTCCGGCACGGTGCGGCACGTCGAAACCGGCCGGCGCCTCTCCTACGGCAAGCTGGTGAACGCCGCGTCGGAGCTGCCGGTGCCGCAGAATCCCGCGCTCAAGGATCCGTCCGAGTTTCGCCTTATCGGCGCCTCGATCGCCCGGTTGGACGCGCCGGCCAAAGCCACCGGCGCGGCCATCTACGGCATCGATGTTCGAATCCCCGGCATGCGGGTGGCCGTGCTCTCCCGGCCTCCAGGCTTCGGTCACACGGAGCCGGAGTACGATGCAGCCCGTGTCCGTGCCATGCCCGGGGTCACCGGCGTGTTCCCCGTCCCCTCCGGGGTCGCAGTCGTTGCCGAGGACACCTGGACGGCACTCCGGGGGCGACGGGCACTGGGGGTTCGCTGGAGTGGCGCATCCACGCTCGATTCGGACGGAATCAGCGGAACGTTACTGCGCCGGGCCGAGGAGCGCCCCGGAGCAGTGGCGCGGCGGGAGGGTGATGCCGGGCGCATGCTGAATCGTGCCGAGCGCGCCGTCGAGGCCGAGTATCACCTGCCGTTCCTGGCTCACGCCACCATGGAGCCGATGAATTGCGTCGCGCATGTCCGTGGCGACCGCTGCGAGATCTGGGCCCCGACTCAGGCGCCGACCCGCACCGCCGCCGCGGTGGCGGAAGCCCTCGACATTCCGCCCGACCATGTCACCCTCAACACCACCCTGCTTGGCGGCGGGTTCGGGCGGCGGCTGCTGCACGACTTCGCGGTCGAGGCGGCGCTGGTTTCGCGCGCGGCGGGAGGCCCCGTTCAGGTGGTGTGGACCCGGGAGGACGACCTGCAGGCGGGATGGTACCGTCCGGCGAGCCTCCATAGGATGCGAGGCGCGGTCGCCGGCGGAAAGGCAGTCGCGTGGAAGCATCTGATCGTCACCCCCTCCATCGACGGAGTCCGCGTCCCGACGATTCAAGCCGACGAGTTCAACCAGTTCGCCGTCATGGGCTTCGCCAACCTGGCTACGCAATCCCCAACCTCCGCATCGAATACGCGAGGGTGAACACGGAGGTTCCCGTGGCTTGGTGGCGGTCGGTGTACTCCTCCCAACTGGTGTTCGCCAACGAGTCGTTCGTGGACGAGTTGGCGACCGCCGCGGGGGTCGATCCGCTCGAATTCCGTCTCGCCATGCTTCCGCCGGGATCGCGCGAGCGGGAGGTGCTTTCCCTCGCCGCCGAGCGCGCCGGGTGGGGCCGTGCGCTTCCTGCGGGTTGCGGACTTGGTATCGCGATGCACGAGTACTTCGGGACGGTCGCCGCGGCCGTGGCCGAGGTGGCGGCCGCGCCGGGCTCGGAGTTCCGCGTCGTCAGGCTGACTCTGGCGGTGCATTGCGGTCTGCTCATCAACCCGCGCATAGCCGCGGCACAGATCGAGGGTGGTGCTCTCTTCGGTCTTTCCGCCGCGCTCCACGAGTCGGTCACCATCCGGGAGGGCGCCGTAGTCCAGAGCAACTTTCACGACTATCGGTTGCTCCGGATGGGCGAGGCCCCGCCGGTTGAAGTGCACTTCCTGCCGAGCGTCTCCCCGCCGACCGGCGTCGGCGAGCCGGGAACCCCTCCCATCGCCCCCGCTGTCGCGAACGCGCTCTTCGCCGCCACGGGCCGCCGGGAACGCAGGCTACCGTTGGTGCGTGTCGGAAGCCAGCGTCCGGCGTGAGAACGTCGGGCCAACGCACTGCTTGATCTCTGGCCTACTCTCCCAGCTTGATCCGCTCGACCCGGCGGTTCTTCCCCTGGGTGTTGTAGACCCTCAGGCTCACGATGTCTCCCGGCTTCATCCCCTTGAGCCGCTCGGCCAGCTCGCCGGGGGTCTTCACCGGCTTGCCCTCGACTTCGAGGATGATGTCCGGGCCGCCACGGCCCATGTCCACCAGCTCACCCCAGGAGGGGCCGCCGGCGGTGACGTCGGTGACCACCAGCCCGCGCTGCGCCGGGGTCAGCTGGAACCGGGCCACATCCTCCTCCGTGACCGGCGCCACCGTCACGCCGAGCCGGCCCACGGCGGCACCGGCGTCGCTGGTCTCCCCCGTGTCGCCGGCGCTCGGGTCGGCCACGGCGGTAGCGCCCGGCATGGCCTGAAGCTTGACCTCGTAGGTCTTGCGGACTCCGCCCTTCCGGGCGACCTCGACCTTGACGGTCTCGCCCGGCGTGCGGAACGCGATCCGCTGCTGGAGCTGGCCCACGTACTCGACCGGCTTGCCGTCCACCGTGATGATGATGTCGCCCGGCTGAAGGCCGGCGGTCTTGGCCCCCGAGTTCTCGGAGCCGAAGTCCTCGACCAGCACCCCGCGGATGTCGGGCAGCCCGACGTACGCGGCATCATTGGCGGAGGCGTTCCGCACCGCGATGCCCAGCACCGAGCGGCGCACTTCGCCATGCGAGATGATCTGGTCCATCACCTGGCGGGCGAGGTTGATGGGGATGGCGAAGCCGTAGCCCGAGTAGAACCCGGTCCGGCTGGCGATGGCGGAATTGACGCCGAGGACCTGGCCCCTGGCGCTCACCAGCGGGCCCCCGGAGTTGCCCGGGTTGATCGCAGCGTCGGTCTGGATGAAGTCCTGGATGCTGCGGTCGCTGACGTTCGGCAGGGCCAGGGTGCGGCCCTTGGCGCTGATGATCCCGGACGTGACCGTGAAGGTCAGGTTCTCGCCGAGCGGATTGCCCACGGCCAGTACCCATTCGCCCACCCGGGCGGCGTCGCTGTCGCCCAGCGGGGCTGGGGTCAGATTGGTCGCGTCGATCTTGATGACCGCGAGGTCGGTGCCGGGATCGGTTCCGATCACCTTGGCCTTGAACTCCCGCCGGTCGAGCAGCCGGACGGTGACCACATCCGAGCCGTCCACCACGTGGTCGTTGGTGAGGATGTATCCGTCGCGCGAGACGATGAAGCCCGACCCCGCGGCTTCCTGGAACTCGGGAGGCCGCATCTGCGGGAGCCGAGGCATGAACTCCTCGACGCCCGGTGGAAGCTGGAGCCGGGGCTGGTTCTCCTGGTCCGTGCCGTTGCGCTTGCCCGACTTGATGAACACCACGCTGGGCTTCACCGCCTCGGCCACCGAGGCGAAGGCCTCGCTCAGGTTCTGGAGGCTGCCGTCCGCGGCCGGTGGAGCGGGGGCGGTGGTCCCGGCGGCGTACCGGCTGTCCCGCTGCTGTGCGGCGGAGAACCCCGGCAGGTTAAGGAGCCCGGCGAGCAGCAGGCCGGAGAGAAAGGCCAGAACGACCCCACCGATGGGGAATCTGCGCAGCGAACCTTGAGGCATCTTGGGCATCTCCAGCGTGGGAAACACTGGGCGGGCGAACCCCGCCTCGATCTAGGGGATAGATGCCTCAGGAGACTCCGTCGTCGCGCCGACGTTTCCCTTCGAACCGACCGAAACGAGCCTTGCCCCGGGCCCGTAGTCAGGCGATCATCCGCCCCCGGCGGAGCCTGTTTTCACCCAGACTGGAGAGGCTGATGGATCGCACGGCAACGGCAGCTCGCACCCCTCTGGCGGGGCTATGGCTCCTTCTCGCACTGGCAGGCTGCAGCTCGGGGCGCGCCGGCTCCTCGGGTCCCGAGCCTGCTGCCGGCCCCGCCGGGACCACCGCCGCCCCTGCCCGGGCGATGGAGGTTCCTGCCATGGAGGCCTTCAGACGGGCCGTTGCCAACGGAACTCGCCTCAAGTCGGGCGCTCCCGGACCCCGCTATTGGCAGCAATGGGCCGACTACCGGCTGGAAGCCGAGCTCAACCCCGTCTCCAAGCGGCTCACGGGGAAGAGCGCGATCCACTACTACAACCGGTCGCCGGATACTCTCGCCACCGTCTACATCCAGTTACTGCACAATATCTTCGCCCCAGGCAGCCGGCATAACACCAACATCCCGTGGGCCGTCGAGGGCTACGACCTTTCCAGGGTTGCCGCCCAGGGTACTGCCCTGAGCGCGAGTGGGGGCGAGGGGCCGGGTTACACCGTCGATGGGACGGTCATGCGGATCCGGCTGCCGAAGCCCCTGCCGCCGGGAGGAACCGCCGACTTCGAATTCGCCTACCGTATCCGGATCCCGCCCGATGGGGCGCCCCGCGGCGGACAGGACGGCGAGGTCTACTACATCAGCTACTGGTACCCCCAGATGGCGGTGTACGACGACGTGAACGGCTGGCAGACCGACCAGTACTACGGCAACGCAGAGTTCTACATGGGCTACGGCAACTACGACGTGGCCCTCACCGTTCCGGCCGGGTGGCTGGTGTCCAGCACCGGCACGCTGACGAATTCGGCGGAGGTTCTGTCGAGCAGAACCAGGGCTCGACTCGATTCCGCCAGGACCGCCATCGAGGTGGTCCATGTGGTCGGTGAAGACGACCGCGGGGCGGGGAAGGCCACCACCCCGGGCACTGACGGGAAGCTCACCTGGCGCTTCAAGGCCGAAAACGTCCGCGACGTGGCCTGGGGAGCCTCGGCCAGCTACCTGTGGGACGCCACCAACGCCGCCGTCGGCGATGCTCGACGGCGACGGTTCCCCGGACACGACCCGGGTGGAAGCGTTCTGGCGGCCCGAGAAGCGGGTCAGCCACTGGGACCAGGCGGCCCGATACGGCCGGCACTCGGTCGAGTTTCTCTCCAAGTACCTGTGGCCCTACCCGTATCCCCACATGTCGGTGGTGGACGGTCCAAACTCCTGCGGGGGGATGGAATACCCGATGATGACCTGCATCGGGGGCCAGTGGGACACGCTCAACATGTACGAGGTCGTGGTCCACGAGATCGCCCACATGTGGCACCCGATGCAGGTCGGCTCGGACGAAAAGCGGTTCGCCTGGATGGACGAGGGGTTCGCTCAATTCGACCCAGTCCCAGGCGATGCCGGATTTCTTCAAGGGATACGACGACGAGGCGGAGAACCGGCAGCCGTACCTCAGCCTGGCCATCGCCGGGGGTGAGGTCGAGCTGATGCACCATGGCGACCGCTACCCCAACTACAACGCGTACGGCACCGCGAGCTATTACAAGACCGCCACCGTCCTGGTGGCGCTCCGGGGGGTGCTCGGCCGGGAGACATTCGAGCGGGCGTTCAGGGAGTACGGCCGCCGGTGGCAGTACAAGCACCCGACGCCCTACGACTTCTTCAATACGGTGGAGGACGTCTCCGGCCGCGACCTCTCCTGGTTCTGGCGCACCTGGTTCTTCGAGACCTGGAAGCTGGACCAGGCGATCGACACGGTCATGACCGCGGGCGATTCGCTGGAAGTGGTGGTGGCGAACCGCGGCCGGGCCCCGATGCCGGTCCATCTGGTCGTCACCCGGTCGGAGGGCGAGCCCCAGATGGTGGAGATTCCGGTCAGCGTCTGGTTCACCGGGGCGAAGCGGACCACCGTCCGCATTGCCCGCGAGCCGGCCATCAAGACGATCGAGATCGATCCGAAGCGGGAGTTTCCGGACATCGATCGAGGGAATGGGAGATGGCCTAGGTAGGGGGCGGGACGGCGGAACGGCGGGACGGCGGTAGATTCCTCCTGCCGTTCCGCTCTCCCGCCGTCCCGCCGTCGCGTCGTCCTCGTATTCGGCTACCTTTCCCACATGTCCCGCCTTCTGATCGTTGCCAACCGGCTCCCCGTCACGTTTAGCCCCACCGAAGGCGGCGTGGAGCTGGAACGGAGTACCGGCGGGCTCGCGACCGGGTTGTCCCGGCCCCACGAGCAATCGGGCGGGCTCTGGATCGGATGGCCGGGGGCGGAGGAGGAGCTGACCACCGAGCAGCACGCCGACCTCGACCGGAAGCTCGAGGAGCTTCGGCTGGTAGCGGTCCCGCTCACCGGGGACCAGGTGACCCGGTACTACGAGGGATACTCCAACGGGGTGCTCTGGCCCCTCTTCCACTACCTGCTCGACCAGGTCCCCCTCCAGGCCAGCGACTGGGACGCCTACGGCGAGGTCAACGAGCGCTTCGCCGACGTCGTCGCGGAACAGTACCGCCCGGGCGACATGATCTGGGTGCACGACTACCAGCTGTTGCTGCTCCCCGGCCTTCTCCGCCGCCGGCTCCCCGAAGCTCGGATCGGATTCTTCCTTCATATCCCGTTCCCTTCCGAGGAGCTGTTCCGGACCTTGCCGGCCCGGAGACAGCTGCTCGAAGGGATGCTCGGCGCCGACCTGGTCGGCTTTCACACCCCCACGTATCTGCGACACTTCGCCACCGCGCTGACCGACATCCTGGGCCTCACCGTCGGACATCGACCGGGTGCAGCTGCCCGGGCGCGAGGTCCGGCTCGGGGTCTTTCCCATGGGCATCGACTCGGCGTCGTTCGAGGCGCTCGCCAAGGACCCCGCGGTCGAGGCAGAGGCCGAGGCGCTGCGGGGCGACGGGAGCGTCCGCATCCTCGTCGGCGTGGACCGGCTCGACTACACCAAGGGCATTCCCGCGCCGACTGCTGGCCTACGAGCGGATGCTCGAGACCCATCCCGAGCTGCGGGAGAAGGTCCGGCTGGTTCAGGTGGCGGTCCCGTCCCGGACCGGAGTGGGGGCATACCAGGATTTCCGCTCGCTGGTGGACGGCCTGGTGGGCCGGATCAACGGCGTGTTCGGCACGCCGCGCTGGGTCCCGGTCCACTACATCTTCCGCGGGCTCTCCTCGACCGACCTGGTGGCGCTCTACCGCGCGGCCGACGTGATGCTGGTGACCCCGCTGCGCGACGGCATGAACCTCGTGGCCAAGGAGTTCATCGCCTCCCGGCCCGACGGAGACGGCGTGCTGGTGCTGAGCGAGTTCGCGGGCGCGTCCTGGGAGCTGCCCGAGGCGCTGCCGGTGAATCCCTACGACACCGACGGCACCGCGGAGGTGTTCTACCGGGCGCTCGCCATGGATCCCGAGGAGCGGCGCGCCCGCCTCACCCCGCTCCGCAAGCGGGTCGCCACGTTCGACGTCCACAGCTGGGTGTCTTCGTTCCTGGATCAGCTCGACCGGGTGACCGGGCCCGTCGGTCCGCGCCCAGTCGCCTACGGCGGGCGAGGCCGAGCTGCGCGAGGAGCTGAACCGGGCCATCGAGCGCAACGATGAGCTGCTCCTGCTGCTCGACTACGACGGGACCCTGGTGCCATTCACGGCCACGCCGGAGCTGGCCCGGCCGGACGCGGCGCTGCTCCAGCTGCTCAGGTCCCTGGCGAGCCGCCCCGACACCGAGGTGCACATCGTCAGCGGCCGGAGTCGCGAGGCGCTGGAGAAGTGGGTCGGCGCCCTCCCCATCTGGCTCCACGCGGAGCACGGCTTCTGGTCCCGGCCCCCCGGCCAGGCCGAGTGGACCCCAGTCGCGGATATCCACGGCACGTGGCGGGAGCCGGTCCTGGCCATCCTGCGCGACATCACCGCCCGCACCCCTGGCTCGCTCATCGAGGTGAAGGCCGTCGCGATCGCGTGGCACTACCGGATGGCGGACCTGGAGACCGGGCGCCCGCCGGGCCAACGAGCTGCGGATTCACCTGAACCAGCTGCTGAGCAACCAGCCGGTCGAGATCATCGCCGGAAATCGGGTCCTCGAGATCCGCCCCTACGGCGTGCACAAGGGGCGAATCATTCCGCCGATGTCGGCCGAGCGGGAGGCTCGGACCACCTTGCTCGCCATAGGCGACGACCGTACCGACGAGGATCTCTTCGCCGCGCTCCCACCGGACGCGATCAGTGCCAGGGTGGGCCCGGGAGCCACCCGGGCGCGCTTCCGGCTCGAAGGCACCTCGGCGGTGCGTGGCGTGCTCCAGCTGGTGGCGGACGCGGGCGTGCGGGCCGACCTGGCGTAGGCCCGATGAGCCGGCTCACGCCCCCGGTGAGCGAGCGCGACCATGTGCTGGGGCCGGCCGACGCGCGCGTCACCCTGGTCGAGTACGGGGACTACGAGTGCCCCTATTGCGGCGCGCTCCATCCCGTGATCCAGGATGCCAGGAAGGCGTTCGGCGGGAACCTGCGATTCGTCTTCCGGCATTTTCCCTTACGCTCCTCGCATCCCCACGCGCTGGCGGCCGCCAAAGCGGCGGAGGCGGCTGCCGCGCAAGGGCGGTTCTGGGAGATGCACGACCGCTGTACCAACGGCAGACCCACGCTGGCGGACGAGGACCTGCGGCGCCACGCGCGGAAAATCGGGCTGGACCTGCCCCGCTTCGAGCGTGAGCTGACGGCGCGGAGTCACGAGGTCCGGATTCGAGAGGATCTGGCGAGCGCGGCCCAAAGTGGAGCGGGCGGGACGCCCTCGCTCTTCATCAATGGCGAGCTCCACCAGGGCTCGCTCGATCGTGACGACGTGTTCGCGGCGCTGGCCCGCGCGGCCGTCGCGGCGATTCCCTGAACCCAGGAGCGCTCATGGCCCGGAAGGCTTCGGAGTCCGCCCGCGCCGCGGCGCACGAGATCGGCCGGGTGACCGTCTTCCGGCTCACGGTGTACTACCTGCTCGCCGGCGTGCTGCTGCTCGGCCCTCTCCGCCCTGATCCCGCAGAACGCCATCGGCCCGATGTCGGGACAACCGCCGGCCGACATCCCGGGGACGATCGAGTGGTTCCGCGGCCAGGTCGCGATGTTCCCGAGCGGCGCGCCCCGCTGGCTCGATGCCCTGCTCCAGATGATAGCGGCGTTCCTGCTGGTCCTCCCGCTCGCCTTCGTCTACGTGCGCACCAGAACCCGGATCAAGTTCGACCACTCGCTGGTGCAGACGGTGATCGTGCTCCCGATCGTGGTGACGGCGATTCTGGTCGTGGTTCGCGACAGCCTGGCGCTGGCCTTCAGCCTGGCCGGTATCGTCGCCGCGGTTCGCTTCCGGAACAACCTGAAGGAGTCGGGCGACGCAGTGTACATCTTCGGCTCGATCGGCATCGGGTTCGCGAGCGGCATCCACGCGATCTCGGTGGCGGCGGTGCTGTCGATCGTGTTCGTGGTCGTGGAGCTCGCGCTGTGGAAGTTCGACTTCAGCGCCGAGTTCGAGCGAACCTTCGCCCGGCTCTGCCTGCCGTCGGGCGCCGACCTGGCGGACCTCCCGCCGGTGCGCAGCGAGCCCCAGGCAAGGCGGCTCCCGCCGGCAACGGCGCGGGTGACGACCGTAGCGTTGATGCTCCGGGTCTACGTGGACCGGGTGGAGTCCGCTCGTCCGGCGGTCGAGGCGATCCTGGCCCGCGACGCCAAGCGGTGGACGCTGGAGCAGGTGGCCTCCGGCGCCGACGGCGCCCCGCTCCTGACCTACCGGGTGCGGGCGCGGAAGAGCGTCGGGATGGACACCCTGCGCGAGCGGCTGCTGCGCGAAGGCGCGCCGCACGTGGTGGCCGCCGACCAGCCGCCGGACGCGGGATGAGCTCCGGGCCCGAAGAGAGCCTCGATCCCGCCGACTGGAACCAGCTCCGCACGCTGGGCCACCTCATGGTGGACGACATGATGGACTATCTCGAGCGGGTGCGCGAGCGGCCGGTGTGGCGCCCGGTGCCGGCCGAGACCCGTGCCGCGCTGGACGAGCCGACCCCCCGCGGGCCGACCGACCCGGCCGCGGTCTACCAGCAGTTCCGCGAGCACATTCTTCCGTATCCCACCGGCAACATCCATCCGCGGTTCTGGGGCTGGGTGATGGGCACCGGGACGCCCCTCGCCATGCTGGCCGATATGCTCGCTTCGGGGATGAACGCCCACCTCGCTGGCTACGATCAGTCGCCGGCGCTGGTGGAGCGGCAGGTGATCCGATGGATGGCGGAGCTGCTCGGCTTCCCGACTGATGCCAGCGGGCTCCTGGTGAGCGGCGGCACCGTGGCCAACCTGGTCGGCCTGGCGGTGGCGCGAAACGACCGCGCCGGGTTCGATGTGCGTGCCGAGGGACTCCAGCGGCCCGGCACGCCACGGCTCCTGTTCTACGGCTCGAGCGAGACACACAGTTGGGCCAAGAAATCGGGCGAGCTGCTGGGGCTGGGCGACAGCGCGTTCCGCCGGATCCCGGTGAGCGCGGCGTACCAGATCGACGTGGCCGCGCTGCGCGCCGCGCTCGCCGCGGACCGCGCGGCGGGGCACCGGCCCTTCTGCGTCATCGGCACCGCGGGCACGGTCAACACGGGCGCCACCGACGACCTTCAGGCACTCGCCGCGGTCTGCCGCGAGGAGAAGCTCTGGTTCCACGTGGACGGCGCCTTCGGCGCCTTCGCCGCGCTGGCGCCGTCGCTCCGCTCCACGGTGGCCGGCCTGGACCAGGCCGACTCGGTGGCCGTGGATCTCCACAAGTGGGGCTATCTGCCGTTCGAGGTCGGCCTCGCCTTAGTGCGCCATCCCGCCGCGCACCGGGCCACGTTCGCGACCGCTTCCAGCTACCTCGACGCGACCCCGAGGGGGATCGTCGCGGGCGGGTTGCCGTTCGCCGAGCTCGGCGTGCAGCTCTCTCGCGGATTCCGGGCCCTCAAGGTCTGGATGTCGCTCAAGTCCCACGGCGCCGACGCCTGGGGCCGTCTGGTCGAGCAGAACGTGGCTCAGGCCCGCCACCTGCGCGACCGGATCGCGGCCGAGCCCCGGCTGGAACTGCTGGCGCCGGTGCCGCTCAACGTCGTCTGCTTCCGCTACATCGCGCCCGGCCTGGACGGCCCGGCGCTCGACGCGGTCAATCAGGAGATCCTGATCCGGGTGCAGGAGCGGGGGATCGCGGTGCCCTCGAGCACGGTGCTCGGCGGCCGTTTCGCGCTCCGAGTGGCGATCACCAACCATCGGAGCCGGCGGGAGGATTTCGATCTGTTCGTGGACGCGGTGCTGGCGGCGGGACAGGAATTGACGGCGGACTGACCGGCCCACGTCACCCCGAGGGAGCGAAGCGACCGAGGGACCTGTTCCCCGGCCTTTGGAAACCGGTGGAGCAGGCCCCTCGCGTCGCTCGGAATGAAGTACTAGCGCCCCAGCGCCGCCGGCTCGATTCGTCGGATCGCGCGCTTAGCGGCGGCGGCGACCTCGTCGTTCATGTCTTCTTCCATCATCTGCTTGAGCCGGGGAACGGCGGCCGCGGCCGCCGGCCCGATCTCGGCCAGGGCGACCGTCACCGGAAAGCGCACGGCCGGCGCCGGGTCGTCCAGCGCCTCGATCAGCGCCGGCACCGCGGAGGCGGCGGCCGGACCCATGCCGGCAATCTCGTACGCGGCTCCGTTTCGGATGGAGGGGGCGGCCGCCTTGAGGTCGGCGATCCACTCGCTCAACTGTTGCTCCGGGGACACCGGCTGGTTGCCGGCGGGCGCGCCGTTCTGCGCCGCGGCGCGCCCAGCGGTCAACAAGAGCGCCAGCGCCACGGCGCCAAGGGCACGATTGAGCATGAGTTCCTCCGGAGTATTGTCTTCAGCGACCCTGCTCCGGAATATAGACCCCTTTCGCGCCCTACCGTCCGGCGCCCGAGAAATTGCGATAGAGTCCCTCGAACAGCGCCGCTCCTTGAGCCAGCCGGACCGCGTCGTCCGGCACCGCGAGCCTGATCCCGTCCACCACGGCGGCGACGCCCGGGGTCTCCGGGCGTAGATACTTCTCCTCCTTGCAGTCGATGTCGTGCACCACCTCCGCCACCGCCCGCAGGGCCTCCTGGGCCAGGACGAAGCGATCGAGAAGCACCTCGAACGTGCAGCGCCCCCCTTCGTGGGTGAATTCCCCTTCGAACATGTCGAAGCGGAGGACGTCGGGCATCGCGCGCGCATCCCCGGGCGCGGCGAACTCGAACCTGGCCTCGGGGTCGATGAACCGCCGAATCAGCCAGGCACTGGACATCCGGTCCACCCCGACTCCGGGTCTCGTCACCCAGGTCCGGCCCCGCGGGAGGCGGTCCGTGGGCACGGCCTCCGAGAAGGCTTCCTGTCGGGCCGCCGCCTGGCCGATGGTCCGCTCGGCGCTCTCCCGGCCGGGGGCCCCGAAGAAATCGATGCAGCCCACTTCGGCCAGTCGTCGCCGCAGACGCCCCACTTCCGCCTCGCCCCCGGCGTCGGGGCCGAGGGCGGCGGCCTCTCGCTCGATCGCGGCATAGTCGGCGCCGCGCTCCGCCCGAAACAGCGCCACGATCCCGGCATCGGCGATTCCGTCGAGCACCTCCGCGCGGCACAGCGTGGCCTCGCCGCCTTCCGACCGTACCTCGCGCAGCAGCCATTGAAAGTCTTCCATGGTTTCCTCCCTGGCGGGCAGGAGATAGACCGAGTTCTTGAGGGGCACCGCGCCCATTCGCTGCAGCCGGCGGCGCACCTTGACCCGGAAGTAGTCGGGCTTGGGCGGGATCTGGTGGATGAACATCAGCCAGCGCGTCGGGTGGGAGGGAACATCCGGGTCTTGTGGAAGTGTCGCAGATGAAGCATTCATTATCGCAATTGTATTATTCACAATGGAAGTTCGCAAGACTGCGAGGGTTCCGGGCTACTGGGACACCTGAGCCTGTCACGCAGATTGGGCTCTGAGCCGGTGCTCGATAGGCGACCCGGCGGCTTGCGTCGCAGCTCGCCGCGGAGCTGAGCCGGCGCGCCTGGTGCATCGAGCACGGCCGCCACGACTGGCGGAACGCCCGGCTGCCGTCGATTCTTCTCCGGCATCTTCGTCACCACGCCTCGAGTCCGCTCTTCGACGACCGGGAGCGGTCGGCCCTCGCCTTCGTCGAGGCCGCGTCCCGGGCTCCCGATGCCATGGGTTCCGTGCCGGAGGCGATCTTCAACCGAAGCCCGGAGATTCTTTTCGGAGGGAGAGATCGCGGCGCTCGTGCGCTGTCTTGCCGACCACCATTTTCTGGACGATCCGACCTCATGATCCGATTTCCCACCCGCGTTCCTGCCATCGTTGCCAGCGTCCTCGCGTTCGCTCCGACGGCCGGCGCCGCCCAGCGTGGTGACATTCCCCGAGATCTACCGCGCTGCGGCCGACAGCCTGATCCGGGCCGCCACCGGCGACAGCGCGGCCTACGACCGCGTCGGCCGGCTGGTGGACGGCTTCGGCCACCGGCTGGCGGGCTCGCGCAGCCTCGAGGCCGCGATCGACTGGATCCTGGCCGCAATGAAGCAGGACGGTCTGGAGAACGTGCGGGGCGAGCCGGTGAAGGTGACCCACTGGGTGCGGGGAGCCGAGTCGGTCGTCCTGGTCCGGCCCCGTCGCGACACCCTCAGCATGCTCGGGCTCGGGGGCAGCGTGGGGACGCCGAAGGCGGGGATCACCGCGCCGGTGCTGGTGGTCGCGAGTTTCGAGGAGCTGGAGCAGCGAAAGGCCGAGGCCCGCGGCAAGATCGTGCTGTTCGACGTTCCGTTCACCAACTACTCCGACACCCGGCAGTATCGCAGCGACGGTCCCTCCGCCGCCGCTCGGGCGGGCGCGGTGGCCTGCCTGATCCGCTCGGTGGCGTCGAGCTCGATCCGGAGCCCGCACACCGGGCGGACCTCCTATGACAGCACCGCGCCTCGGATCCCGGCCGCCGCGCTCAGCGTGGAGGACGCGATGATGCTCCACCGCATGCAGGACCGGGGCGAGCCGGTGGTGGTGACGCTCAAGATGGGCGCCCGGCTGCTGCCCGCCGCCACGTCGCGCAACGTCGTGGCCGAGCTGGTGGGGCGGGAGAAGCCGGACGAGGTCGTGGTGCTCGGCGGGCACATCGACTCGTGGGACGTGGGCCAGGGAGCGATGGACGACGCCGGCGGATCGGTCGCGGCCTGGGAGGCGGTGCGACTGATGCACGCGCTCGGACTCCGGCCCCGGCGCACGGTCCGGGTGGTGCTCTGGACCAACGAGGAGAACGGCATCGAGGGAGGCAAGGCCTATCGCGACCAGCACGCGGCCGAGCTCGCGCGCCACGTCCTGGCGATGGAATCGGACGGCGGCGTCTTCCAGCCCACGGGCTTCGCCTTCGCGGGCTCGGACTCGGCCACCGCGCTGGTGCGGCAGGCGGCGGCGCTGCTGGAGTCGATCGGTGCCGCGCCGGTCGAGCAGGTGAAGGAGAGCCCGGAGGCCGACATCGGGCCGCTGGTGCAGGAAGGCGTGCCCGGCATCGGGCTCCAGGTCGACGACACCCGCTACTTCTGGTATCACCACAGCGACGGCGACACGCTGGACAAGCTCGATCCCGCGGAGGTGGCCCGGTGCGTCGCGGCGATGGCGGTGCTGGCGTACGTCATCGCGGACCTGCCGGAGGGCCTGCCCAGGTCGTAGGGCAGGCGAACGGTGCCGGCCGGGCTCAGCGAAACCAGCGGCCCGCGGCGCCAGCGTAGGCCAAGTACCCCGACTCACCGAGCTACGATGCTGCGTCACCTGGCGTTCGCCCTGCCGCTGCTCATCGATGCCCCGATCGTCTATCACGGACGGTCGGGGAATCTCGACGTCCGGCCGCCGCGGCTCGAGGCCGAGATCGAGATCGACGGCCGGCTGGCCGAGGACGCCTGGGCCGAGCGCCGCGCTGCTCACCGGGTTTTCCCAGTTCTCGCCGGTCGACGGCGTCCCCGCGGCCGATTCGACCGAAGTCCTGGTCTGGTACTCCCCCTCCGCGATCCACTTCGGCATCCGGGCCTACGAGGCCCACGGCGCGGTCCACGCCACCCTGGCCGACCGCGACCGGATCGGCGCCGACGACCACGTCCAGATCCTGCTCAGCACCTTCAACGACGGCCGGCAGGCGACCGTCCTCGCGGTGAACCCCTTCGGCGTCCAGTCGGACGGCGCCCTGGTGGAGACCGGCTCGGTATCGGGGCAACGGGTTCAACAACGCCGTGGTCCGGCGCGAGGTCGCCGACCTGAGTCCCGACTACATCTACCAGTCGAAGGGCCGGGTCACCGAGTACGGCTACGAGGTCGAGGTCCGGATCCCCTTCAAGAGCCTGCGCTACCAGTCGGCGCCGGAGCAGACCTGGGGCATCAACGTCACCCGCCAGGTCCAGCATTCGGGCTACGAGGACTCCTGGGCGCCGGCCCGCCGGGCGAGCGCCTCGTTCCTGGCGCAGTCGGGACGCCTGGTGGGACTCACCGACCTCCGGCGCGGTCTGGTGCTCGATCTCAACCCGTCCGTCACCTCGAGGACCACCGGACGCCGAGGCGGCACCGGGCTGGGACTACAGCGGCGGCAGCCCCGAGGTCGGCGGCACGGCGCGCTGGGGCATCACCAACAACCTGAGTCTCACCGGGACGGCCAATCCGGACTTCAGCCAGGTGGAGTCCGACGCGGGCCAGCTGCTCTTCGATCCGAGGGACGAGCTGTTCTTCCAGGAGAAGCGTCCCTTCTTCCTCGACGGCATCGAGCAGTTCACCATGCCCAACGCCCTGGTGTACAGCCGGCGCGTGGTGCAGCCGGTCGCGGCGGCCAAGCTGACGGGCAAGGCGCTGGGCACCGACATCGCTCTCCTGTCCGCGGTGGACGACCCCGACGTCTCCGCCCACCGGCGACAACCCGGTCTACAACATCCTCCGGCTCCAGCGGGACATCGGCGAGAACTCGCGGATCGGCGCGGTCTACACCGATCGCATCGAGGGCGGCGACTACAACCGGGTGACTCGGCGCCGACGCGCGGCTGGTGTTCGGCGGGGTCTACACCGTGCAGCTCCAGGCCGCCGGCAGCCGCACCCGCGCCGGAGGGGAAGTCACGACGGCGCCGCTCTGGGAGGCGCGCTTCAACCGGAACGGCCGCACCTTCGGATTCCGCACCAGCATCAGGGCGAGCGACGAGGAGTTCCGGGCCCGGAGCGGCTTCTTTCCCCGTCCCGGTCTGGTGCACCTGCAGTTCCAGCCGCGCGCCACGGTGTACGGCCGCGCCGGATCGCTGATGGAGAGCGCCACCTTCGACGTCAACCTGAACGGCCGCTGGCGGTACGACGAGTTCATCGGGGGCGACGGCATCCTGGACGAGCAGCTCCACTTCAACCTCAACACCACGCTCAAGGGTGGCTGGAACCTCACCGGCTCGCTGCTGCTCGAGACCTTCGGCTATCCCTTCGAGATCTACCGCGGGTACCGGGTCGAGCTGCCTCGCGCCGGCGGCGGCGCCGACACCGTCGCCTTCGTCGGCCGGCCCCGGATCCCCAACCGCGACTACGTGCTGTCGTTCGAGACGCCCGAGTTCAAGCACTTCTCGGGCAACGCGTTCATCCTGTGGGGCAACGACGAGAACTTCTTCGAGTGGTCCCCCGGGCGGATCATCATCTCGAACTTCGGGATGACCTGGCGGCCGACCGGCAAGCTCCGGCTCGACGGCACCTACGCCCTCCAGCAGGTGCGCCGGGTGAGCGACGGCAGCCTGGTCAACGTCGCCCACCTCCCGCGGCTCAAGATGGAGTACCAGCTCTCCCGGCCCGATCTTCCTGCGCCTGGTGGGCGAGTACGGCCACGAGAAGCAGGACTCGCTCCGGGACGATACCCGGACCGAGGCTCCCCTCCTGGTCTTCGACGCCGGGTCCGGCGGCTTCGTCCGGACCCGGGCGTCCACCCGAAGCTCCTTCCGGGGCGACGTGCTCTTCTCCTACCAGCCGAACCCCGGCACGGTGGTCTTCCTCGGCTACGGCAGCACGCTGGCCGACCCGGTGGATCCCGCCACGCCGCACCTGGCCGGGGCTGCGCCGGATCCAGGACGGCTTCTTCCTCAAGATGAGCTATCTCTTCCACCTGTAGCGGAGGCCTGGTCGCGCCCTACGCCGCCAGCAGCGTCGCGGAGTCGTAGAAGAACCGCTCCCGCACGATCCGCCCGTCCCGCCAGGTCTGTTGAGCCACCTCCTCCATCCGGATCCGCTGGCCGTCCCGCAGGGTGTAGTCGAAGATCCATTCGATGAGGACCTGATCGCCGTCCACCGAGACCGAAACCGCTCGCACCTCGTGGAACCGCTCGATCGAGGCCGCGAAGGCCTGCTCGCGAGCCAGGTTCGCGGCCCGGCCCACCGTCGGCGGCTGGCGGTTCTCCTGCATCACCGCGTCTTCGGTGTAGAACTCCTGGATCGCCTCGGGAATCCGTCCCTGCCTGACGTACTCGATCAGCTGCAGTGCCCGCTCACGGGTAGACATCGTCACCCTCCGGAGAATACGGTTGACCGACAGATAGTTGCATAGTCAACTACATTCGCCGGGCGTTTGGTTCCCGCGCCGGCGTGGGTGCCGATGTTGGCGCTGGCCCCGCCGCGGGGGCTCGACACCGGCCGATGGCATGGCCCCGCCGGGCGATGTCGGGTCCTTGCCGGCGGTACGGTGTTGGCGGACCGCAACAGCGACCCTCCCGCACGGTCGGCCGCGCAACCGCCTGCAGCCCGCGTTCGCTCCGCTCAACCACAGCCGCGGCGCGGGCTTGTCGCGAGGCCGCCCACCCCCGCGATCCCTGCGCGAGCCTCCCCGCCACTGGCTTGCCTCTTGCCCCTTCGGTCCTCGTCACCGTCTGCCAAGAAGCTGGTCACCATCACCTTTTCGAACGGCCGCCTCGACCCGATGCGCGTGCTCCTGCTGAACTACGAGTACCCTCCGCTCGGCGGCGGCGCCGGTGTCGCGACCCAGGCGCTGGCCCGCGGGCTGGCGTCGCGCGGCGTGATGGTGGACGTGGTCACCGCCGGCCCGCGTGACGAGTGCAGCTCGGAGGTGCTCTGGGACGGTCACGCCGCGGAAGAGGGTCTGCTCAGCGTGTACCGGGTGAAGAGCCGCCGCACCGGGATTCACGAGGCCGGAATGGGTGGCGCGCTCAACTATCTGCGCACCGCGCTGCCCCTGGTCCGCGCGCGGATGCGCGACGAGCACTACGACATCGTGCATCTGTTCTTCTCGTTGCCCACCGGCGCCATGCTTCCGTTCCTGAACCTGAGCGACACGCCGGTCATCGTCTCGCTCCGCGGCTCGGACGTGCCCGGCTACGATCCCTACCCGCGAGGACTCGGCCGCGCGCACCAGGTGCTGCGGCCGCTCACCCGCTGGATCTGGCGTCGCGCCGACCGCGTGGTGGCGGTCTGCGAGAGCCTGGGACGGCTCGCCCTGCGCACCGATCCGGGCCTGCGCTACTCGGTGATTCCGAACGGCGTGGACCTGAGCCGCTTCCGGCCCTCCACCCGCGGGCGCTCCCGCCACCCGGGCAAGGTGCGCTGCCTCGCCGTCGCCCGGCTGGTGGAGCGCAAGGGACATCGGCGACCTGATCCAGGCCATCGCCCTGCTCGAGCGCGGCCGCTACGAGCTGGAGATCGTGGGCACCGGCCCCGACGAGCAGTGTCTCAAGGAGCTGGCCCAGCTGCTGGGGGTGGGCCGGCGAGGTGATCTTCGCCGGCTCGGTGGACCGCGGCCGCGATTCCCGGCCGATATCGCGACGCCGACATCTTCACTCTCGCGCCCCGGGAGGAAGCGTTCGGCAACGTCTTCGCCGAGGCGCTGGCGTCGGGGCTCCCGATCGTGGGAAGCACGGTCGGAGGGATCCCCGAGCTGGTGGAGCACGGCAAGAACGGCTTCCTGGTTCCGCCCCGCGAGCCGATCGCGCTCGCCGCCGCCATTCGTCTCCTGGCCGACAATCCCGACCTGCGGGCCCGGATCGGACAGTGGAACCGGGCTCAGGCGGAAGCGAACCTCTCCTGGGCCAGGGTCACCACCCGGTACCTCTCGGTCTACAACGGCGTGCTGCGCCGCGCTCCCGCGCGGGCGCCGCTGGCCGAGCTGCCGTCGAGCACCTGGTGATGGACAGCCTCGGATTCTGGATCGCCCGCGACGCCTGGCCGACGCTCCGGGCCGCGAGCGCTGGCTCCGGTCGAGCTGCGGGAGCTGTCCCGCAGGCGTCTGGCGCGGATCCTCCGCGTCGCCTCGGCGACCGGGTTCTATCGCCGCCGGCTCGACGCCGCCGGCGTCGGCGGTGACGACCTCATGCTGGAGTCCAGCCCGGAGCAGGTGCTCCAGGCGCTCGCAGCCCGCCGGCAAGGCCGAGCTGCGCGAGGCGGGAGGGGACGTCCTGCTCGGCGGCAGGGTGCGTCCCGAGTGGCGCTCCTCCAGCTCGTCGGGCTCGACCGGCGAGCCGTTCAGGGTCTACTACGACTCCCGCGCCTGGGCCACGCTCAAGATCCTGGTCAAGCTCCGCGCCCGCCGCGCCTGCGGCACCCAGCCCACCGACCGGGTGGCGCTGCTCGACGCCGTACCGCCGTCCGGCGCGCACGCCGGGCCGGGGGCGGGTCGCGCGCATCAGCATCCTCCAGCCCGCGGCCACCGTCGCCGCGGAGCTCGCCGCCTTCGGCCCCGACACCGTCTACGGCCTTCCCTCCGCGCTGCTCGAGGCGGCGGAAGAGCTTCGCGCCCGGGGCGTGGCGCTCCGGGTCCGGCGGGTGTTCACCAGCGGCGAGCTGCTCCGCCCGGCGGTTCGCCAGGCGATCGCCGACGCGTTCGGCGCCCGGGTGTTCGATGTCTACGGCAGCTCGGAGACCAAGGAGATCGCCTGGGAGTGCCGGGCCGGCGCCATGCACGTCAACGCCGACGTGGTCCGGCTCGAGGTGCTCGACGACGCCAGCCGCGCGGTGCCGGACGGCGTCGAGGGCAACCTGGTGGCCACGCTCCTCGTCAACCGGGCGATGCCGCTGCTGCGCTACCGGATCGGGGATCGCGGCAGCCTCCTCACCGAGCGATGCGACTGCGGCCTGTCGTTCCCGTTGCTGGGCGTGGTGACCGGACGCCGGGCCGACATGATGGTCCTGGCCGGCGGCCGCCGGGTGTCGCCGTACGCGCTCACCTGCGCGATGGAGCGGGTGGGCGAGGTGCTCCGCTACCAGGTGACGCAGCTCGATCCGGCGCGGCTGCGGGTCCGCGCCATCCTCGACCCGGGCGCCGACCGGAGCCGGATCGCCGGACGGATCCGCTCGGTGATGCAGGGCGAGGTCGCCCACTTCCTGGAGACCGAGGTGGAGTTCGTGGACCGGCTGCCCACGGGACCGCGCGCCAAGTTCCGCGTGGTCGAGCCCCTCGCCTTCCTGGAGAACGCATGATCCACCGCTCCGGCGACCGGCCGCTCCACCGGCAGGGTCCGGGCACCGCGGGCCGGACGCGTCCGCTGCCCCATCCGCTCACGCCGTACGACGAGCTGATCGTCAACTTCTGCCCCACCGGCATGATCCCCACCAAGGCGATGACGCCCCACGTTCCGGAGTCGCCGCCCGAGGTGGTGGAGCAGTCCTGCCGGGCGCTGGACCGCGGGCGTGGCGATCGTGCACCTGCACGCGCGTGACGACGACGGCGCGCCGACCTATCTGGCCCGGATCTACGAGGAGATGATCCTCGGCATCCGGGCCCGGCACCCCGACGCGATCGTCTGCGTGAGCTGCAGCGGGCGGAACTTCCCCGAGTTCGAGCGGCGGAGCGAAGTGCTCGACCTGACCGGCGCGGCGCGCCCCGACCTCGCGAGCCTCACCCTCACCAGCCTCGACTTCCCCAGCGGCACCAGCCGGAACGATCCGGACATGGTCATCGCGCTGGGCGAGAAGATGGTGGCCCGGGGGATCAAGCCCGAGCTCGAGTGCTTCGACTACGGGATGATCAACGCCGCCAACATGCTGATCGCGAAGGGGATGCTGGGCGACCCGCCGTACTACTTCAACCTGCTGCTCGGCTCGCGCTACTCGGTGCCCGCCACGGCGCGGCATCTGGCCGGCATGCTCGAGGACCTGCCGCCGGAGTCGCTGCTGGTCCGCCGCCGGCATCGGACTCTTCCAGCTGCCGATGAACACCCTGGCGATCGCGATGGGCGGCCACTGCCGTGTCGGCCTGGAAGACAACATCTACCACGGCTTCGACCGAAGCGAGCTGGCCACCAACCAGGGGCTGGTGGAGCGGGTGGCGGACATCTCGGAGAGCTTCGGCCGCAGGCTGGCCGATCCGGTCCGGGCCCGCGAGCTGCTCGGCCTTCCGCCTTCGGCCGCGCGCACCGCGACACATCCCGCGCTGAAGGCGGTTGGATGACCGGCGGCCGGCCGGAGGTGGGTCCGTTGCTCTCCGCGGCCTGGCGACACCGGCGGGCCGCCAGGGCGGAGCTCCGCGCCTGGCAGGACGCCCGTCTCCGGCGCCTGGTGGCCCACGCCTACGAGTCGGTCCCGCTCTACCGCAAGCTCTTCGACCTCCACCGTCTCCATCCGCGTCACATCCGTGGCGCTGTCGACCTCGAGCTGATCCCTTTCACCGACAAGGCGGAGATGCGGCGGCAGGGGCCCGCGGGGGTGCTCGGGCGGGGCCACGACCCCGACTCGTTGCTCTCGGTACGTACCAGCGGCTCGTCGGGCGAGCCCTTCACGATCCGCCGCACCTGCCTGGAGGACAAGCTGCAGTACCTGCTGCGGCTGCGCACGTTCCGCGCGTTGGGGGTCAGGCCCCGCGACCGGGTGGCCGTGGTGGGCATCACCGGCCGGCCCGCGACCGGGGACCGCAAGACGGTGGGCCGCTCGCTGCGCGCGCTCGGGTTTCACCGGCGGCAGGTGATCGACGGCCTCCAGGAGCCGGCGCAGGTCGCGGCCCAGCTGCGCGAATCCCGGCCCGACGTGCTGGTAGGACTTCCCGCCATGCTCCACCGCCTGACCGCGCCCGAGCTGGCGGACCTCGTGCGCGAGGTGCGGCCCCGGTTGGTGATCGTGGGAGGCGAGGTGGCGACGCCGGCGATGCGGCTCCGGATCCGCGAGACCTTCGCCGCGCCGCTCTACGAGACCTACGCCAGCCACGAGTGTCCTCTCATGGCCTGGGAGTGCCGTCACTCGGGAGACCTGCACACCTGCGACGACGGCGTGCTGGTCGAGGTGCTGCGGGATGGCCGGGCGGTGGAACCGGGCGACCGCGGCGAGGTGGTGGTGACCAACCTCCACGCCTACGCGATGCCGTTCATCCGGTACCGCATCGGCGATCTCGCGACCCGGGGCGCGCCGTGCGCGTGCGGCGCCCCGTTTTCCACCATCGGAGAGATCCAGGGGCGGATGATCGACTATTTCCCCCTCCCCGACGGCCGGCTGCTGCACCCCTACGAGATCGTCAGTCGGCTGGTGTGGGGCCCCAGGGAGTGGATCGAGCAATACCAGCTGGTGCAGGAGCGCCGCGACCGGGTGGTCCTGTACGCGGTGGCCGACGAGCGGCCCTCCCCGGAGCGGCTCGAGGAAATCGGTCGGATCGTTCGGCCGCTTCTCGGCGCCGGCGTGGAGTTCGAGGTGCAGCTGGTCGCCCACATTCCCCTCGAGTCCAGCGGCAAGCTTCGGCCCTCACGCTCGCTGGTCCGCTCCGAGTACGACCGGATTCGATTCGAGCCGGTTCAGCCCGGGGCCGACCCCCGCCGGCGGAGGCTCCGCGCCTGAGCCGGTTCTATCTCCACTGCGTGGCCTCCCTGCACTCGCTGCAGGGGCTCGGCGCGGCGATCCCGGGCTTCGACCGCTACCCCGAGCGGGCGCTGCTCCTCGCCGGGGCCGGCGATGCCGTGTGCGTCCCCCGGCCGGTGGACCCCGAGTATCTCGCCTTTCTGGCCTGTCTCGGGCTGGGGCCGCGCCCGGAGCACGTGTTCGTCGCAGGGGGGAACGGGCGCGGCGCTGGGCGGCCGCTCGCCGAGCGGCTGCTCTGCGAGCCCGGCCTCCTCAGCCGCGCGGTCCGCGCGCTGGAGGCCGACGAGGTGACCATCGAGCCCTATGCGGCCACCACCGACATGATGGTGCTGGCCGAGGTGATGGAGCGCGAGTCCGGCATTCCGGTGCGGGTGGACGGGTCGCCCAGGATCACGAAGTACGCCGACCAGAAGCACCACATCCGGGCCAAGGCGCAGGAGCTCGGCGTCCCGGTGGCCGAGGGTGAGGTGGCCGAGCTGGCCTATGCCGGGGGCCGGCGTCGCCGCGACCTCGAGCCGGTGCGGGCCGCGATCGAGCGGCAGCTCGCGAGGTCCGCCCGGGTGATCGTGCGCGGTGCCTCCGGCGCCTCGGGCTCGTCCACCTTCGTCGTCGGCCGCGGGGGCGAGGATACCGACGGCGTCCTCCGCCGGCTCGCGTCACGCGCCGACAACCGGATCTACCTGGTCGAGGCGATGGTCGAGGCGACGGTCTCCCCCAACGTGCAGATCCACGTCCCCCAGGATGACGGGCCGCTGGTCTGCACCGGGATCACCGACCAGCGCTGGAGCCGCGGCCTGACCCACGCGGGAAACCAGATTCCCTCGTCGGCCCGGACCGTCAACGCGATGGAGGCGTGGGCCCGGGTTCTGGCCCACTGGATGCGGGGCCAGGGGTACTCCGGACTGGTCGGGTTCGACTTCGTGGAGTACCGCGACCCGGTGACCGGCGGTCTCCGCGCCATCCTCGCCGAGGTGAACCCGAGGGTGAACGGCGGCACCTATCCGCTGGCGGTGCGCGCGCGGCTCAACGCGACCGCGAGACGGGCCGGCCGGCCTCTGGCGCCGGCGTTCGTGTCGGGTACGGTGGACACCCGCGCGAGAACCTTCGCCCGCGTCAGGACCGCGATGGGCCATCTCCTGTTCGACCCGGGCCGCGGCACAGGGGTCGTGCCATACGCGACCGGCTGCCTGGAGCACGGACAGTGCGCGCTCGTCGCGCTCGCGGGATCCCGGCTCCGTGCCGCCGAGCTGTACGGAGCCGCCCGGGCTCGGCTGGAGGCGGCGTGAGCGACTGGCTCCTGAAGGCCTCCTACCGCCACGCGGCGCGCCACCGGCGCGGCCTCGACCACGTGGTCTTCGTCGGCGTCACCGGGAGCGCGGGCAAGACCACGACCAAGGACCTGGTCGCCGCGGTCCTGGCCAGCCGCTACGGTGGCAGCAAGAGCCCCGGCACGCACAATTCGGGACACTGGGTGAGCGATACCGTGCTCGGTGTCCGGCGCGGCGACGGCTTCTGCGTGATGGAGCTGGGCGCCACCGGACCGGGGAGCCTCGACGAGCCGATCGCGCTGGTCCGGCCCGGCATCGCGGTCATCACCAACATCGGCGGCGATCACCGCAAGGCGTTCCGCACCCTCGATGCGACGGCCGACCGAGAAGGGCAAGCTGGTGGCCGCGGTGCCGGACGAGGGCCTGGCGGTGCTCAACGCCGACGATCCTCGGGTGATGGCCATGGCCGGAAGCTGTCGCGGCCGCGTCCTCACCTACGGCCTTACCCCTGACGCATCGGTTCATGCCGAGTCGGTCACCAGCTCGTGGCCCGACCGGCTCGGCCTTCGTTGCCATACATGGCGAGCAGCGCGTGGAGGTGCACACCCGATTCTGTGGAGTGCATTGGGTCCACGCCTGCCTCGCCGCCATTTCCACCGGCGTCGGGTTCGGCATTCCGATCGCCGACGCCGCGGCCGCGATCGCGAAGGTCGAGCCCTGGCCCGGCCGGCTCAACCCCGTCGAGGCCGGCGGCGTCACCTTCCTGCGCGACGACTGCAAGGCGTCGCTCTGGTCCATCGGCCCGTCGCTGGAGCTGCTCCGCAGCGCCCGCGCCCCGCGGAAGGTGGCGGTGATCGGGACCATCTCCGACTACCGCGGCCGCGCCTCCGCGGTGTACGCCGCGGTGGCGCGCCAGGCGCTCGAGGTGGCCGACGAGGTGATCTTCGTGGGGCCCCAGGCGCTCCGCTGCTCCTCGGCGCGGGTGCACCCGAACGGCGCCGCGCTGCACGCGTTCCTCAGCGCGCGGGAGGCGCACGCCCACCTGTCCGGCACTCTGGTCGCCGGCGACCTGGTGCTGCTCAAGGGCTCCCAGCGGGCCGACCACCTGCTGCGGCTCCTGCTGGCCCGGAAGGGCCGGATGGCCTGCTGGAGGACCACCTGCCGCCGGATCAAGTTCTGCGACGAGTGTCTCCTGCTGCGGGTGCCCCACTTCCCATGGTCCGGCATGCGCGCCGCGCTGGCGGGAGAGCCGGCCGATGCGTAGCGCCGCGGACATCGAGGAGCGCCTGCTGGTGCCGTCCTACGCCTCCCGATGGTCGTCGCTGTCGGTGGCGGCCCATCGGATGCTCGCCTTTCCGCTCCAGCTTCGCGGTCCGGCGCGGCGCCGCACGGTGGAGAACGGCGATCACACGGTGACGCTGCTCGAGATCGGCCGCCCCAAGCTGACCGAGCCCCTCTGCGCCCGGCTCTTCGGCGAGCTTCCACCCGCGCACAGCGACGCCTCGCGCTCCCTCCGCGAGCCCTTGCGGGCCGCGGGCACCGCGGACCTGGTGGTGGTCGAGGTCCACCGCTGGTTGGCGTCGCGCTTCCGCCGGGCGGGCTGGCTCATCGTGCCCGGCCAGGTGCGCTGGCAGGGCGACCTCTCGGCGCTTCCGCCCAGGACACCCTCGCACAGCCTCAAGGACGACCTCCGCAAGGTGCGCTCGCAGGGCTACACCCTGGAGCACGCGGCCGAGGCCGCGGACTGGGACGAGTTCGTCACCACCATGGTGGAGCCGCAGGCCAGTGCCCGCTTCGGCAGCGCGGCATGGCGCCCGTCGGCGTACCTGCTGGGGCAGTTCGCGGAGCGGGGGCGGCTGCATTTCGTCGTCCGCGACGGTGTTCGGGTGGGCGGCATCTGCTCGCTGCGGTCGGGCGATACTCTCTGGCTGCCGCTGTCCGGCGTCCGCAACGGCGACCCCGCGCTGCTCCGGAGCGGCGTGTCGGTCGCCGCGTGGGCCCTGGCGATCGAGTGGGCCCGGGCCGAGCGGTGTCGCCGAGTGGACATGGGCCGCACCTCGCCCTTCTTCCACGACGGGGTGCAGCAGTACAAGCGGAAGTGGGGACTCGATCCCTGTCCCGATCCGCTGGCTCACCTGGCAGCGGTGTGGGTGGGCTCCAACGCGGCGAGGCTGGCCTTCGCGCGGGAACCGGTGTTGATCGAGCGCGAGGCCGGACTCTGGCTCTACGCCGGGGCCGGAGGATGAACGCCTCCCTGGCCGTTCCGGTGTCGCGGTGGAGCACCGCGCCGCTCGAGGGTGCCGCGGCGCTGGACCCAGCCGAGTGGAACGGTCTCGCCCGGCGGGGCTTCCACCTCCACCACTGGTTCCGGACGGCCGAGGAGTGCGGCTGGCGGGCCCGGCACGTGGTGGTCCGCGAGGGCAGCGATGCGCGCGCGGTGATCCCGACCTACCTCACCGGCGCCGGGACGCCGCAGGATCTGCACGATCGGTGGTTGGGGCCGCTTCGCGCCGTCGAGCGGTTCGGTCTCGGCCTCCGGCCGGTGCTCTCGGTTCAAGCGCCGTTCTCGCTCACCTCCGATACTCTGGGCGACGCCTCCGCGTTGCCGCGGGCCGTGCTCGCGCAGGCATTCGACCTGCTGGAGGAGACCGCCGCGCGCGAGCGTGCCAGGGCCGTGGTCTGGCCCTTCGTGGACCTGGCACAACACGCGGTGATCGCCCTGGCGCGCGAGCGGGGATACGCCGTCATCGACGCCGGCGTGACGGCGTGTCTCCGCGTGTGGTGGGACTCGTTCGACGAGTACGTGGCCAGCCGCAGCAAGTCGGTGCGGCGGACCATCCGGTCCGATCTCGCCTCGCTCGCCGCGGCGGGCCTCGAGACCGCGTCCATCACCGATTTCCGCGCCCGGGCGATGGAGATGGATGGGCTCTACCGTCTTGCGTACCGGCGCCGGAACCGGCGGGATGCGCGCATCGCCCCGGGATACTTCGAGCGGCTGGCCGCGCCGCCTACGCCGGGCGTCCTAGCCCAGGTCACCTCGAGCGGTGGGCGGATGGTGGGGACCAGCATCAACCTGGCGGCGGGCTCGCTGGTGGACGGCACCTTCTCGGCCTTTGCCTCGGCGGAGCACGGGGGGCCGGCGTACCTCAACGACCTGGTCTACGAGCCCATCCGGCTCGCCTGCAGGCTGCGGATACCGGTTCTCGACCTCGGCATGAGTTCGCTCTATCCCAAGGTGCTCCGCGGAGCCCGGCTGAGACGACGGGTAGCGCTGGTTCGGGGAACCGGGCCGGCGATGCACCAGGTGCTCCGCGCGCTCGGTCCCGCGGTCGGGCGCCGCCAGAAGGCCAAGGATCGACGGATGCTCGGGCCGCTCTGGGGACCCGGGTGCTACGAGGACGGAGAGGACCGCGCGTGATTCCTCGCCCGTTGGCCAAGTACCTGGCCGATCTGGTCACCCTTCCCGGCGACGCCGCACTGGCCTTCCGGAACGAAGGGCTCCGCGGAGTCTGGGACGCGATCACCCCGCGGACGATCTACCGCATCGTGCGAGTCGGCCGCCTCGGAATCTTCGCCCAGCCGCTGGACCTGATTCCGGCCGTGAGGCTCCCGGCCGGAGTGACCATCGCGCGGCTCCGGCCGGAGGAGATTCCCTCCCTCGGTGCCATCGCGGGCGAGCGCGACCAGGAAAGGTTCCGGCGGCTGCTCGAGATCGGCTGCATCGGTCTGGTGGCGTGGCGGGGTGCCGAGCCGGTCGGCTACGCCTGGGTGGCCACCGAGATGCGCCCCGAGGTGAGCCACTGCCCGCTCGATCTGCCCGCCGGCGCGGCCTATCTCTGGGACATGTACGTCGTCCCCGCCGAGCGCGGTGGCGGGGTCGGCTCGGCGCTGGCCAGCGAGCGCCTGCACACGGCTCGGGCCCTGGGCTGCAGCGAGGGGTGGCGCATGATCACCCCCGACGAATGCTGCCTCGCTGCGCACGCTCTATCGGAGCGGCCGCGCCACCCGTGTCGTGGGGGAAATGCGGTACCTCAAGGTCGGCCGGCGGCTCTATTCCAGGTTCACGCCTGGCTCCGCCCGCCGGGCACCGAACGGGCGGTTGACAGCCTCCGCAAGAGGGCCATAAGTTGCGTGACTACCCCGACGCGAACAGAGTCCCGATGCCCTACGCCGGCAAGAAAGTCGCCCGCATGAAGCGCGGTTGTCGCGCCTGGCCAGACCGCGGCCGGCGGGCGGCGCCGCTGCCCTAGGTGACGGGTATCGGATCCCGGCCGGCCGCTTCCCCCGCGGGACGCGGCCGGTCTGCGTTTCGGGCAGGAAGACGGCTCGAAGACAAACGAAGCAGCACAAGGAGGCAGGCATGACAACCGCCCAGGTGGCTCCCGTCACACCGATCGACAAGCGAGGATACGCCCATCCCGAGAAGCTGGTCTCCAGCGACTGGGTGGCGCAGCACCTCAAGGACCCCAAGGTCCGGCTGGTGGAGTCGAACGAGGACATTCTGCTGTACGACACCGGGCACATTCCCGGCGCCGTGAAGGTGGACTGGACCACCGATCTCAACGACGCGCTGACCCGGGACTACATCGACCGCGACCGGCTGCAGAAGCTGCTGCGCTCGAAAGGGATCAACGACGACACCACGATCGTCTTCTACGGCGACAAGAACAACTGGTGGGCCACCTACGCGCTCTGGGTGCTCGAGCTGTTCGGGATCAAGAACGCGAAGGTGATGGACGGCGGTCGCCTGCGCTGGGTGGACGAGGGCCGGCCGCTGTCCACCGACGTGCCCTCGTATCCCGCGGGCAACATCACCGTCGGGGAGCGGGACGACACCAGGATCCGGGCCTTCCGCGACGAGACGCTGGCCCATCAGAAGAAGAAGGGCCAGCTGGTGGACGTCCGGAGCCCCGAGGAGTTCCGGGGCGAGAAGACCCACATGCCCGAGTATCCCCAGGAAGGCTGCCTGCGGGGTGGGCATATTCCGGGAGCCAAGAGCATCCCGTGGGCCAAGGCGGTCGATCCGGAGACCCACACCTTCAAGTCGGCCGAGGAGCTGCGCAAGCTCTACGAGCAGGACAACAACCTGAAGAAGAACCAGGAGACGATCGCCTACTGCCGCATCGGCGAGCGCTCGTCTCACACCTGGTTCGCGCTCACCTATCTGCTCGGGTTCGACAAGGTGCGGAACTACGACGGGTCGTGGACCGAGTGGGGCAACGCGGTGAGGCTGCCGATCGAGCGGTAGAGCAATGCGGGGCTATCGGCTATCACTCCGTGATGGCCGATAGCTCCCGGGCTTCCGCGATCCTGCCCGGCAGATTCGTCACGATGCCCGCCACGCCCCGCCGCCACAGCGTCCGGGCGGTGGCGGCAGAATCCACCGTCCAGACGTGGACGGGGCAGCCTTGCTCCCGCGCGGCGGCGAGGAAGCGGCGGGTGGGGACGGTGAGCCCGCGGTGCCTGTGGGGCACCGAGAGTAGCCGATACCCACCCACCGGCGGGCGTCTCCGGAGCAGAGCCGCCCGGTAGAACGCCGAGATTTCGGCGCCCGAGGCGCCGCGCGCAAACCGGGCTTCGTCGAACGCCCGGAGCGCCTCCTGGTGTTCCGACGCGAGCACGCACCGCTCCACCGCGTCCTCCTGAACCAACACCCGGCGCACCGCCTCCTGGGCCTCGGGCTCCTTGATTTCCACCAGCAGCGCCAGGCGAGGAAAGGTCCACAGCACCTCGCCAAGGGTAGGAATCCGGGCCTCCCCGCCGCGGAAGGGATGCGACCGACCGCGATCGGGGGTGAACTTCCATCCCGCGTCCACCGCCCGCAGGTCGGCCAAGGTGTAGCCGTTCACCGGCCCGGTGCGATCGGTGGTGCGATCGAGCGTGGCATCGTGGATCACTACCGGCGCGCCGTCGGCGGTGAGCCGGACGTCCAGCTCGAGCGCGTCCGCCCCGTGCTGCACCGCGGCCTCGAACCCGGTCAGCGTGTTCTCCGGAGCCTCGCCGGAGGCGCCGCGGTGGGCGATGACCGGGTGGGCGGCCAGGTCGAGCAGAGGATTCACCGTCACGCGCCTCGGCTCACGGGTGGGAATGGCGGTCGAAGAAGTCGAGTATCGCACCGGTCGCGTCGATGTCGCGCGAGACCCGCCCTACCCGCCGGCCCACGGGCGGGCCCCCGGGCCAGGTATGGCCGCCGCCTTCGATGGTGTAGAGCAGCACCTCGCGGTCGTCGCGGCAGTTGGCGTAGGACGAGCGGCGAACCCGGGTCCCGTCCGTGGCGGTGTCGGGCTCCGCGACCACCGCGGGCGCGGGCGAGCAGCCGTCCACCTCGGCGAAGAGCGCGGCGCTTCGGAGTGCCGAGAGCACTCGCCCACTCCGGATCGCGACGGTGCCGCCCTCGTACGGCATCAGCCGGTCCCGGGTGCCCTGGAACGAGATGACCGACACCGGCCGGGTAACGGCGCATCGCGCCTCGAGCGCGGCCGCGGGCGCGCCGGCCACCGGGGCGATGGCCGCGAAGGTACCGGGAAGGTCGCAAGCCAGCCGGTAGGCGAAGCCCGCGCCGTTCGAGATGCCGGTGGCGTAGATTCGCTCGCGGTCCACCGGAAGCTCGCGGCTCAGGGAGTCGAGCAGGAGGCGGATGAACTCGACGTCGTCGGGCCCGGCGCCCGTGCCGCGGCCGTCGTTCCAGCGGCGGCTCAGGCCGTCGGGGTAGACGACGGCATAGCCCCGCCCGGTCGCCGGCCGCGTGAGTCCCGTATGGGTCGCCATGCCGGCGCCGTCTCCACCAGCCCCGTGGAACACCAGCAGCAGCGGGATCGGCTGGCCGGCGGGGCGCGACGGGGGAAGGTAGAGACGGTAGGCGCGCTCGGTGTGCCCCGCCAGGATCGTGCGGCGGACCGGTGCCATTGGAGGCGACTGGGCCGGGAGCGCTCCTCCGGCACACAGGACGAGGGCGACGGGCAGGACGTGGTGGCGCGGACTCGGAAACACCCGTGGAGTAAAGCCCGTTGCCCCCCGGCGCCACAACGGCCCGGACCAGGCGACTTTTCGGCCGGCGGCGAGTATACATACGTCCACCTGTACACCCTCGAGCCCGGGGCCTCCATGCCGCCGCCCGAATCGATCGCCGACCTTCGCCGCGAGTACGCCCACGCCCGGCTGGACGAAAAGGACCTCAGCCACGATCCCATCGTCGAGTTCGCCCGGTGGTTCGCCGACGCGCAAGCGGTGCGGGTAGAAGAGCCCAACGCCATGGTGCTGGCCACCGCGACCAGCGACGGGGCGCCCTCGGCCCGGGTGGTGCTCCTCAAGGGATTCGACGAGCGTGGGTTCGTCTTCTTCACCGATTATCGGAGCCGGAAAGGATCCGAGCTGGAGCACAATCCGCGGGCGGCCCTGGTGCTGTATTGGAGCGAGCTGGAGCGGCAGGTGCGCATCACCGGCGCGGTGGAGCGCACCTCGGCCGAAGACTCCGAGGCGTATTTCCGCTCGCGCCCGCTCGGGAGCAGGCTGGGCGCGTGGGTGTCGCATCAGAGCGTGGTGATTCCCTCGCGCACGGTCCTGGAGCAGGGGCTGGGTGAGGTGGAGCGGCGGTTCGGCGACGGCGAGGTCCCGCTGCCGCCCCACTGGGGTGGCTTCCGCGTGAAGCCGGAGACGATCGAGTTCTGGCAAGGGAGAGAGAACCGGCTGCACGACCGGGTCCGGTACGTTCGTGAGAGCGTCAAGTGGAGAATCGAGCGACTGGCGCCCTAGGCCCAGGCCGGCGTCCTACTCCCAACTCACCCGGTACCGGCACACCGCACCCCCCTTGGCCCGACACTCCTCCTCCACGACGCGCGCGCCGGGCACACCACACATCTCGAGGGCCTTTCGGTACCACCCGACGACGGTCAGGCAGTCGGGCGCGCTGAAGGTTTCGGCGTCGTGGGTCACCAGTACCGCCGCCTTCGGCCCCGCATGCCGGTACTCCCGGCGGCCGGTCTCGTAGTACAGGCTGTAAATGGACGGCGACTTGGCCAGGAACGCATGCGCGTCGCCCTTGGTGAGGTAGCTGGAGTGGACGGTTGCGAGGTTGGCCTCCGCCGACGCCTCGCCCAGCCGCTCGAAGAACTCGGGCCGGCCGCCACCCAGCACGGTGACGATGGCGTCGTCCAGGGCCTTGCCGATGTCGAAAGGGTACCAGTTCGAGGTGAACAGCATGCGCAGGATGCGCTGAACGTCGGGCGGGAGCGTCGCGAGCACCCGCTCCACGGCGGGCTTGCCGAAGTGCCGCTCGACGAACCCGAGTCTCGACTTGAGCACCGCTCCCTTGACCTGCTGCATCGCTGGGCCTCCTCCAGGTTCTGCGCAATATACTTTTCTCCCACCCGATTCCCGAGGCGAGGCATGCCGGCTCCTCTCATCCCCGGTGAGTTCCGCTCGGGCCCGCTACTGCTGCGCGACGCGGCGCTCTTCACCGATTTCTATGAGCTGACCATGGCGGCGGCGTTCTTTCGCGAAAGGATGCGGGAGACGGCCACGTTCAGCCTCTTCGCGCGCCGGCTTCCCGCCACGCGCGCGTTCATCGTCGCGGCGGGGCTGGAAGACGCCCTCGACTACCTGCGGGGCCTCCGCTTCACCCCCGACGCGCTCGCGTACCTCCGGTCGCTGGGCCGCTTCGATGCGGAGTTTCTCGACCATCTCGCGGAGCTGCGGTTCACCGGCGAGGTTCGCGCGGTGCCCGAGGGCACCGTGATCTTTCCCGACGAGCCGATGCTCGAGGTGACCGGTCCCGCGATCGAGGCGCAGCTGGTCGAGACGGCGCTGCTCAACATCTGCCACCTCCAGTGCGTCCTCGCGAGCAAGGCGGCGCGGGTGACCATGGCGGCGCGGGGGCGCCCGGTCGCGGAGTTCGGCCTCCGCCGCAGTCACGGCAGCGACGCCGGGCTCAAGGCCGCGCGCTGCGCCTGGATCGCGGGATGCGAGTCCACCAGCGACGTGCTCGCGGGGAAGACGCTATGGCATCCCGCTCTCGGGGACCATGGCCCACTCGTTCGTCACCGCGTTCTCCGCGAGCTGGAGGCATTCCGGGCCTATGCCCGCGCGTTCCCCGATACCGCGGTGCTCCTGATCGACAGCTACGACACCATCGAGGGAACCCGGAAGGCGGTGACGGTCGCGAGGGAGCTCGCCGCGGCCGGCAAGCGGCTCGCCGGCGTGCGGCTCGACAGCGGCGATCTGCTGTTGCTGAGCCGCGAGGTGCGGCGGATCCTGGACCAGGCCGGATTCCCCGAGGTCCGGATCCTGGTGAGCGGCGGGCTCGACGAGAGCGACGTGGAGCGGCTGCTCGCGGCGGGCGCGCCGATCGACGCCTTCGGCATCGGCACCCGGCTCAACGTCTCGGCCGACGCGCCGTCGCTCGACCTGGTCTACAAGCTGGTGGCGTACGGGGATCGCGACGTGCTCAAGCTCAGTGAAGGAAAGGAGACGTGGGTGGGGCCGAAGGCGCTCTACCGGACCAGGGACGGCGAGGGGAAGATGGTGGGCGACGTCCTCGCGCTCGCCGACGAGCGCGCCGCCGGACGGCGCCGGCGAATCGCTGCTGGAGCCGGTGATGCGCGGCGGCGAGCTGCTGCGCGCAGCACCCGCCGCTGAGCGAGGTGCGCCGGCACTGCCTGGGGCAGATCGCGGCGCTGCCCGACGGGCTCCGCCGTCTCCAGGGCCACGCGGAGTATCCGGTCCGTCCCAGCGCCGAGCTGCGGGCGCGGCAGGAGCGGGCGGTGACGGCGATCGTTGGATGAGGGGCGCCCAGCCTACTCCGGCTTGTGTCGGCTCCCTATCACCGCTTCGCGGCCGCCTGCGCGCGGATCCGCTCTTCCTGGGCTCTCAGCTCCGGCGTGAACTCTTCACCGAAGTCGTCGGCCTCGAACACCTGGCGGATCTCGATCTCGGACTCGCCCGGCATCGGGTTGGGGCACCGCTTGACCCACTCGATCGCCTCGGCGAGCGACTTGACCTCCCAGAGCCAGAAGCCGGCGACCAGCTCCTTGGTCTCGGCGAAGGGCCCGTCCACCACGGTTCGCTTGGTGCCGGAGAACTTCACCCGGACGCCCTTGGAGCTCGGCTGCAGCCCCTCGCCGGCCAGCATGACACCGGCCTTCACCAACTCCTCGTTGAACTTACCCATCTCGGCGAGAAGCTCCCGGCTCGGCATCACGCCGGCTTCAGAGTCCTTGGTCGCCTTGACCATCACCATGAATCGCATTGTCCGTCTCCTCGTATGCGGTACAAGTTCGAGGCCGTCTCGCCGCCTCTACCTTGACGTCGAACGGGTGCTGGCCGAATCGACACGGCACGGGCCAGTGCCATGGTGGCCTGGGCCCCCGGTCGACCAAGGCCCTCCTGAACGCACTGAGGGCCGGAAGCTCCCGCCGCCGGCCCTCCGCGCGGCGATAGCCGCGGCTCAGGGTGTGTCGGACTCGAGAGTTGGGCGGCGCCCGATCACGTTTGCCCGTTCCGGCAAGTCCTCATCCACGGCCAGCGCCCGAAGCCTCCGGCTCGCTTCTGCCGCGGTTGCCCGCAACGGCGGATCCGCTTCCCGCCAGAGCCGGGCGACCGTCCGGTAGGCCTCCACTGCCCGGGCCCGATCTCCCGCCTGCTCGTACAGGCGTCCCTGCTGCCACCGGGCCGGCGCCACGTATACCAGCTCGTAAGTCGCCCGCTCGGCGATGGTCCGGTACCAGTCGAGCGCCTCGGCGTCGCGGCCCAGTGCGTTCAGCAGCTCCGCGCGGTAGTAGCGGTCGAGTGCCTCCGCCTCGAAGATCGATTCCACCATTCCCCAGCTCGATCGCTCCAGGTGGTCGAGCGCTTCGGCCGCTCTCCCGCCCTCACCCGCGACCCGGGCGCGGATGCTCTGTGCGAAGGTGTGGAGGGCGTCCGCCTTCAAGGCGCTGGCCGAGTCGCCGGCCCGGTCCAGCGAGCCGGCGAGTCGCAGCGCTTCGCTGGTGTCGCGTAATCGAGCGTTGAGCAAGCCCAGGCGATAGAGCTTCACGTACGGATGGAGGCCGGCGTGGCCGCTGGAGTGGGACGCCTCACCCGGTGCCTCGATTTTCGCCTGCCATTCCTCGACTTGGCCCCGAATGACGAGGAGCTCCGAGCGAGGCACCTGAAGGAACGGGAGCACCGCGAGCAGCGAGCGCAACTCGAGCGTGGCCGTCGCGTCGAAGCGCTGGGCGGTGTCGAGTTGCGCCTGCGCCGCGCTCCATTGGCCTCGCGCCACCGCCACCCGGGCGAGGAGCCGGTAGGCCATCCCCCTGACGTCGTCGGAATACCGGCGAGCTCTCAGGAGCCGGGCGAATCGCTCGGCCCCGTCGAGGTCGTCCAGGTAGGTCGCCACCTGGAGCGCGGTCACGGGGGGAACGGCGGACGGGTTCTGGAGCAGCTCGCGGGTGACCCGCTTCCAGGCGTCCCGGTCGCCCAGGGCAAAGGCCCGGAAGGCGCGCGTCTCCAGGACTTCGGCGTCCGTCCCGAGCGCGAGCAGGCGCTGCATCAGGGTGTCCATTCGTTCGCGGCGACCCTCGATGGAGGCGATACGCGCCAGGTGGATCAAAGTCTCCTCGATCCTCCGGATCCAGGGCCAATGCCTGCTCGAGGGCTGGACGAGCTTCGGTGGCCGACCGGCCGCGCAGGGGATTGCTCTGGAACAGGAGCTGGCCCAGCTGCTGCCACGCCTCGACATCATCGGGATGTTCGTCAACGGCTTCCCTGTAGAAATCCTCGGCCTCCGCCCACTGCCCCGCCCTCCGGGCCCGCAGGGCCTCGACCAGCAGACGGTCGTGCGCCGAAAGCCGGCTCTTGAACGCTCCCGCCGAGTCGGCGGCAAGCTGCGCCACGCTGTCCTGTCCCAGCCATTCCGCCACGATGCTCAGCCGGTAGTAGGCCAGGGCGAAGGCGGTGTCGAGCGCGAGAGCGTCTCGGAAGGACTTCTGGGCGGCGAGGTACCGGCCGGCGCGGAGCTCGCGCTCCCCCGCGAGGTAGCTCTTCAAGGCCTCGAGCGAGCCGGTGGTGGTCGCCGCGACTCGGCCCAGCCGCTCTCGAGGGGACTCCTGGCCCTGGGCCAGGATCTGGGCGGAGAGCTGATCCACCAGGTTGAAGAGATCCGACGCCTGGCCCTGGACGGCCACCTGCGCCACCGGCTCCTCGCCGCGTTCCTGGTCGTACATCGCGGCGCGCAGCTTGAGCCGGCCTCCGCCTTCGACCACGTTCCCGAGCAGGTAGAGGCCGGCACCGAATCGTGCCGCCACATCGCGCGCCTCGGCGGGCGTCTTGACCGGCGAATCGCGCTGTGCCAGCCAGCCCAACAGCGCCCGTGGATCGACGCTTCGGGTCTCGCCCGCGCCCTCGAGGTTACCCGCCAGGAGATCCACCAGGCCGGTGCCCAGATACTGCACTTCGGGGCTGCCCTCGACCGTAAAGGGGAACACCGCCACCAGCCCGGGCTCGGCCGGCGGCGGCGCGGGGTTCCGCCGGATCCATACGATGATGGCGATCGCAACGTCCACCAGCACGAGAAAGATGACCGTGGCTCGCAAGAGGCGCCGTGAAATGACTCGTCGGCCTCTACGTGCCGGATCAGGCTGGGTCTCGCCGGGAGCGCCAGGCACCGAGGCCACCGAAGGGGCGCCACTCAGCGCCGCCGTCTCCCCGGATCGCCTGCCGCGCAGCTCTTCCACCAGCGCGGTGATGGCGGGGTCGGGGACGGTCGCCGAGCTCCCGGTGAATCAGTGCCTCGTAATCGCGGGCGTGCTCCAGGGCGCTGGCGCGGTTGTCGGCCGCGACGAGTGCCCGCATGAGCCCGAGGGCGGGACGGGAGCTGAGGGGCTCGAGTTTGGACAGCGTCTGCCATCGCTCGACTGCCAGGCGGTGATGTCCCTGGTCGGTGGCTAGGGCCGCCGACGCCTCCAGCGCGTCCGCGTAGCGGTGGACAATCCGGGCACGTTCCGCCTCGAGCCAGCGCTCGAATTCCGGGAGGTCGGGGAGGGAAAACCCGTCGAGAAACGGCCCGTCGTAGCGCCCGATCGCCGCTTCGACCGAGGTCCGGTCCAGCGCGGCCTCGAACTCCCACAAATCGCAGGTGAAACAGGCGGGGTTGAGTTGGAGGGCTGGGGTCCCGACCCGTATGGCGGCATCGCCCAGGTGGCGACGGATGGCATAGAGGGTCTGGTGCAGGGAATTGCGGGCCCGGCGAGTGTTGCTCTCCGGCCACAGGTATAGCAGGAGCTTGTCGCGTGGGACACCAGTTTCGCCCCCGGCGGCAAGAATTGCCAGCAGCGCCAGGGATCGAGGCCGGGTCGCCGGTCCTTCCGGCAGTCCGGGTCCGTTTTCCAAGGCCAGCCGACCCAGGACTCTAAGTCGGTAGCGGATATTGGCCTGGGAAGGGTCTGAGGGCGGTGGCCCCGAATGCATGCGGAATCGGCACCAGTTCCGCGTGGGTTCACGCGGATCTAAGAGGGTTCTGAGACCGGCGTAGCCGTGGAAGTGCGCCCCAACGGAATTGGCAAGGGCGGTGCCACTTAAGATGGCTCCGAACCGGCGCTTTGCGTTGTCTCAGATCCCGATCAAATCCGGGCTCCAGGAGGCGCGGTTTCCGGCCGATCCGCTGCCCAGGGGGTCTTCGGGCCCGGGGCCTTTCTCCATGGGCTGAGTTCTTGCCCATGTTCCTCCTGCTCGCCGCATGGCCAAGAGAAATCCAGCTCTACGATGGCGCTCCCCCTCACGGGGCTGTGGCCCATGCCGCCACGCCCTGGGGGCGTCTTGGCCAGACGAGAGATCGGGAAGATCCCACGCCCGTCCGGGCCTGGTTCGGCGTTTCCGCTGAGGAGGAGTGATGCGTACCCGCGTCTGGTTCACCCGTGTGGTGTTGGCGGCTCTGGCAGTGGCGTGCGGCGATCAGCCGTTCGAGGCGGTGCCGGAGCGAGAGCTGGCGCAGGGGGCGGCGCAGCAGATGACGCGGGGGCCGGGGATCTTAGCGCTGGCTACATCGTCGTCGGAGGACGGGCTCTCGATCTCCACCGACAAGGACGACTATCAGCCGGGCGACACGGTGTATCTCACCGGGGCCGGGTGGCCGGCGAACGACACGCTGGATATCCAGCTCGACGATGAGCCGGCGACCCACGCTCCGCATACCTGGTGGGTGCCGGTCGCGGAGGACAGTACGTTCCGGGATTCCACCTATGTGGTGGACGTTGGGGACCTGGACGTGACCTTCACCCTGACGGCGACGAGCCGGGCGACGGGGCGGAGTTTGGCCGTGCAGTTCACGGATGCGAACATCAAAACAACCTGGACCTTGCTCCGGACACTGCGTGGGTCCCGCGGGGAAGTTTTGCCAACTACACGGTGACTGTGACCTTTGGCGGGAACAACACCCCATGCACTACGACCTTGGCATCACCGGCCTCTCGACCGGGACGACCGGAGCGTTCACACCTGCCTCGGTCACCGGTCGCCGATAGTAGTGCGCCCAAGCAGTCCACGCTGAAAGTCACGACCACTGCGTCTTCGCCTCTGGGCCCGGATGGGTTTACGGTTACGGCGCCGGCGACCGGAAGCGGTTGTAGCGGCTCGAACAGGACCGTCACCGGCACGATCATGGTATTCGGCGCGGCGAGCAAACTCGCGTTCCTCCAGCAACCGTCGAACGCCGTGTCGACCGCTACGATCACGCCGGCCGTCACAGTGCGAGTGCTCGACGCGAGCAACAACCTGGTCGCCAACAGCTCGGCACCGGTTACGCTTGTAATCGGAACCAATCCGGGCAGCGGGACGCTGAGCGGCACCCTCACCCAGAATGCTGTGAACGGCGTGGCCACGTTCGCCAACCTGTCGATCGACAAGATCGGGCCCGGGTACACCCTCGCGGCGAGCAGCTCGGGGCTTACCGGCGCCACCAGCAGCGCTTTCAATATCACGATTGGGGCGGCGGCCAAGCTGGCGTTCTTCACCCAGCCGTCCGACGGCACGCCGAACACGGCGTTCCCGACGCAACCTCGGGTGGAGGTCCAGGACGCCGGGGGGAACCGCAGGACCAGCAATCCCGGCGGCAACGCCAACATCACCCTCGCGATCGTCTCCGGTACCGGCGCTCCCGGGGCCGTACTGACCTGTACCACGAACCCGCTGGTAGCCAACAGCGGCCTCGCCACCTTCGCCGGCTGCCGGATCAACCTCGCCGGCAACAACTATCAGCTGCGCGCGACCGCTTCGGGTCTGGCCAGCGCCGACAGCGACCCCTTCGACATTACAGCTACCAACCAGCCGCCCACGGTCAATGCCGGCGGGCCGTACACCGTGGCCGAAGGCACCGAACTCGCTCTGACCCCGACGGTGAACGATCCCGACGGCGACCCTCTGACCTACCTGTGGAGCGTCAATACCACCGGCATCGACGCCGGCGGCGGCTGCACCTTTGACAACCCGGCCGCCAAGAACGCCAAGGTCACCTGCACCGACGACAGCCAGGGAGCGCCAGGCGGCAAGTTTACCCTGACCCTCCAGGTGAACGACGGCACCGCGCCCCCGGTCAGCGGCAACGCCGACCTGACGGTGACCAACGCCATCCCCACCGCCAATGCGGGCGGCCCCTATCCAGGCGACGAGGGCTCCGCCATTTCGCTAAACGGCTCGGGTGACGATCCGGGCGACAACGACGACGCCCAGTTGGGGTATCAGTGGACGGTCGTCACCACCGGGATCGACGCCAACGGCAGTTGCAGCTTCGATAACGCCGCGTCCAAGACCGCGAAGGTCACCTGCACCGACGACGGCGCCTTCAAGGTCCGGTTGGTGGTGGCCGACGGCGACGGCGGCACCAGCGCAGTGAGCGAGGCCGACCTCACGGTGGCCAATGTGGATCCGGTGGCCACCGCGGGCGGCTCCTACACGGGTAACGAGGGCGCCGCCATCCAGCTCACCGGCACCGCCACCGACGCCGGCACCAACGATGTGCTCACCAAGGCGTGGAGCTTCGCGCCGGGGGCCGGCGTGGACGCGGGGGCAACCTGCTCGTTCAGCCCCAACGCGGCCGCGTTGAGCCCGACCGTTTCCTGCACCGACGACGGCGTGTACCAGCTGACCCTCATGGTCATTGATGATGATGGCGGCTCTCATGCCGACAATGCGAGCCTGACGCTGCAGAACGTGGCCCCGGTGGCGGATGCGGGGACCAGCTATACCGGCTACGAGGGCTCCCCGGTCCAGCTGAACGGGTCGGTGACCGATGCTGGCGCCAACGACACCCACACCTGGTCCTGGCAGTACATGGGGACCAACGTGGACCCTGGCGCCACCTGTAGCTTCAGCGATCCCAGCGCCGAGGATCCGACCATCACCTGCACCGACGACGGGACGGTCAAGCTGACCCTGACCGTCACCGACGACGACGACGCGTCGAGCAGCGACGAGGCCACCCTGACCCTGCAGAACGTGGCCCCGGTCGCGACCGCGGGCGGCTCCTACACGGGTGACGAGGGCGCCGCGGTCCAGCTCACCGGCACCGCCACCGACGCCGGCACCAACGATGTGCTCACCAAGCTGTGGAGCTATGCGCCGGTGTCCGGCGTGGATGCAGGGGCGACCTGCTCGTTCCTCCCCAATGCGTCCGCGCTGAGCCCGACGGTCTCCTGCACCGACGACGGCGTGTACCAGCTGACCCTTACTGTCACCGACGACGACCTCGGCTCGGATGCCGCCGACGCCACCCTCACGCTCCAGAACGTGGCTCCGGTGGCGGATGCGGGGACCAGCTATACCGGCTACGAGGGCTCCCCGGTCCAGCTGAACGGGTCGGTGACCGATGCCGGCGCCAACGACACCCACACCTGGTCCTGGCAGTACATGGGGACCAACGTGGACCCTGGCGCCACCTGTAGCTTCAGCGATCCCGGCGTCGAGGATCCGACCATCACCTGCACCGACGACGGGACGGTCGAGCTGACCCTGACCGTCACCGACGACGACGGCGCGTCGAGCAGCGACGAGGCGACCCTGACCCTGCAGAACGTGGCTCCGGTCGCCACCGCGGGCGGCTCCTACACGGGTAACGAGGGCGCCGCCATCCAGCTCACCGGCACCGCCACCGACGCCGGCACCAACGATGTGCTCACCAAGGCGTGGAGCTTCGCGCCGGGGGCCGGCGTGGACGCGGGGGCAACCTGCTCGTTCAGCCCCAACGCGGCCGCGTTGAGCCCGACCGTTTCCTGCACCGACGACGGCGTGTACCAGCTGACCCTCATGGTCATTGATGATGATGGCGGCTCTCATGCCGACAATGCGAGCCTGACGCTGCAGAACGTGGCTCCGGTGGCGGATGCGGGGACCAGCTATACCGGCTACGAGGGCTCCCCGGTCCAGCTGAACGGGTCGGTGACCGATGCTGGCGCCAACGACACCCACACCTGGTCCTGGCAGTACATGGGGACCAACGTGGACCCTGGCGCCACCTGTAGCTTCAGCGATCCCGGCGTCGAGGATCCGACCATCACCTGCACCGACGACGGGACGGTCGAGCTGACCCTGACCGTCACCGACGACGACGGCGCGTCGAGCAGCGACGAGGCGACCCTGACCCTGCAGAACGTGGCTCCGGTCGCCACCGCGGGCGGCTCCTACACGGGTAACGAGGGCGCCGCCATCCAGCTCACCGGCACCGCCACCGACGCCGGCACCAACGATGTGCTCACCAAGCTGTGGAGCTATGCGCCGGTGTCCGGCGTGGATGCGGGGGCGACCTGCTCCTTCAGCCCCAATGCATCGGTGCTGAGCCCGTCGGTCACCTGCACCGACGACGGCGCCTACCAGCTGACCTTGACCGTCACCGACGACGACCTCGGGGTCGGCACCAGTGAGGCGACTCTCACGCTGGCCAATCTGGCTCCGGCCATGGCGGGTTTGGCGGCCACCGACGGCTCGTCGTTGCCGACCACGCTCATCGTGGCGGGCACGCTCACGATCAAGACGACGTTCAGCGATCTGGGCAGCAACGACACCCACGCCGCCCAGATCGATTGCGGCAGCGGATTCGTGTCGCTCGGGGCCAGCAGCATCTCGCCGTTCAATTCAGCCTGCACCTTCGCCACCATCGGTGCCAAGACGATCCAAGTTAAGGTGACGGACGATGATGGCGGGTACGCGGTCCAGACCCACAATATTCTGGTCAAGTACAACTTCGACGGATTCTACGCCCCGGTGGACCGGCCGAACACCATGAACGTCTCGAAGGCCGGCCAGGCGATCCCGCTCAAGTGGCGGCTGACCGATGCCAACGGAGTGGCGGTCAGTAACGTGGTCGCGGTGACGATCAGGGCCAAAGACCTGGCGTGCGCCGCCGGGGCGACGACGGATCTCATGGAGGAGTATGCCTCCGGCGCGTCGGGCCTGCAGAACCAGGGCGACGGCAGGTATCAGTTCAACTGGAAGACCCCGACGACGTACGCCAGCAGCTGCAAGACCGTCGAGCTGGTGTTCGGCACGGGAGGGTTGAGCTACGTGGACGGCCCGCACGCGTACTTCAGCTTCAAGAAGTAGAGTCCGCCTCACCTGAAAGCTCGAGGGCCCGGCATCGCCGGGCCCTCAGCTTTTCGCGTTCCGACGATCCCCGCCCCCTCAGAAGTTCGCCGTCACCCCACCCACCAGCCGCCGCCCGAGCACCGACCCCCCATACAGCTGGAACCGCTGCTGGTCGAACAGGTTGGTCGCGGTGGCGTGGATCCGGACATAGTTGTTGATCCGGTAGCCCGCGCTCACGTTGAGGAACTCGCTCGACGGCACGTAGCCCTGGAAGATGCCGGCCGCCCAGGGATGGCCGTCCAGCAGGCGCAGGGTGACGTTGCCGTCGAAACCCTGCTGCCCGACGTAGGTCAGCTGGAACGTCGCCTTCTTGCTCGGCGTGTTGGGCACCAGCTGGTCGCCTGCGGCCTGCTCGGCTTCGTCTACGGTGAAGTCGAAGCCGGTGAACGAGACGTCGCCCCGGATCTCGGGCGTGAACTGGTACCCGACACCCAGCTCGATGCCGCGCTCGGTCACCTTGCCGGCGTTGGTGTACGACAGCACGATGGCGCGGCTGCCGTCCTGCAACGTGGCCAGCGCGTTGCCGCCCTGGATCCGGGTGCCCTGCTGGAGCTGGCCGTGACCCGCGATGAGCAGCGGGATCGGGGCCCGCAACGGGTGGTTGGCGGGCAAGCCCAGCAGCGCCAGCCGGGCGTCGAGCGCGGTGAGCTCGTCCGGCACGTTCACCTCGTCGGTGAGGCCGTACGACGGATAGGTCGGATTCACCCCGGGGAGCAGGTCGGTGACGAAGTTCCGCAGCTGGTTGATGTAGGCGTCGGCCGTCACGTACACCTTGGTGCCGATGCTACCTTTGTACCCGACCTCCCAGCCGGTCACCTTCTCGACGTCGAGGTCGGCGTTGCCCAGCGCCAGCGCGTTGGTCAGCGGGGAGAACTCCCAGGGCAGATCGTCGGTGATGGTCAGGTCCGCGATCAGCGGCGGGGGGATGTTGGCCCGGACCGCGGCGTAGTACGTCTCGACCGAGCCCTCCAGCGTCCGCGGGCCGGCGGTCGGCGCGGCCACCCCCACCTGGAGGAAGAACTCCGAGAGGTTCGGAGTCTGGAACGCGCGGTTCACCGAGAAGCGAAACGCGTGGTTCTCGTTGGGGCTGAAGACGATGGCGCCCTTGGGCGAGAACTGGCTCTCGATCAGGTCGCCATCGTCGAACCGGGCCGCGCCCACCAATCGGACCTGCGGCGTGATCCGGTACTCCACCTGGCCGTACCCCGAGTACAGATCGTCGCTCCGATCGTCGTTCGCCAGGTTCATCAGCGTGCCGGAGGTGTTGACCTTGCTGTTGCGGTAGGACGCGCCGTACACCACCCGCCCGCGGTCCTGCTGGAAGTTCCAGTTGTTCTGGCCCTCGAAGTGGAAGACGTCGGAGCGCTCCTCGATTTCCAGGCCCGACGTGAGGGAGAACTGCGGGTCCAGCGAGGTGCGGCTGTTCCAGTAAGCGAAGATGTTGTAGCGGTCGGCGGCCAGGGCGGCGCGAGCGTATGGCTTGATCGCCTCGTAGACCTGGACCCGCCCGATACCGGTGACGAAGATCTCGTTCTGGACCCTGGCGGCGCCCCCATCGGCCGAGAGCACCGAACCGTTGTCCAGGTAGTAGTCGACCCGGCCGCTGCCGTAAATGTTCCGGAGCGGCTCGCGCTCGCCCGAGATCGCGCCGGTGACCGGATCGGCGGTCTCGCCGTGGAGCGGCAGCGCCTCCGCCGTGAGGCCCACCGGCTCCTCGGTGGCGTCCTGGTACTCCTGCTGCAGGGACGTCCTGTTCCGCAGCGTCCGGGACCGGGACCAGGTGTCGCTCCGGTTGTACCCGCCGTTGACCCGGAAGCCGATGCGGCCGTCGGCGGCCAGCCCGGCGTGCCGGCCGTCCACCCGGAAGGTCTCCAGCTCGCCGCCCGCGATGGTCATCTTGCTGCCGAGGATCTCGCGCGCCTCGGGTGTGGTGATGTTGATGACGCCGCTGAAGGCGTTGGCGCCGTACAGGGCCGAGCCCGGGCCGCGGACCATCTCGACCTTCCCCAGATCGTCCAGCGGCTGGGTGAGTCCGGCCCACTCCTGAGAGCCGAGAAACGCGATCGCGAGGTCGCGGCCGTCCTGGAGCGTCAGCACCCGGCGGGTGAGCGAGGAGTTGAACCCGCGGGCGTTCACGTTGAAGTCGTTCACCCCGCTCTGCACGATGTCCACGCCCGGCACGCTCTGCAGCGCGATCGGCGCCTGGCCGGTGGCCGCGAGGCTCTGTAGCACCTGCTGCGGCACCACCGAGATGGCGGCCGGCGCCTCGACGATCCGCTCCGGGCCGCGGGAGGCGCCTTCGACCACGATCTCGCCCAGGGAGAAGGCCACCGCCTCGAGCGCCGCGTCGGCGGTCACCGTCTGGTCCGCCTCGACCACTACCTGCACCTCGGTCGGCCGGTACCCGAGCCAGCGGAACACGACGGTCTGGGGGCCAGCCGGCACTCGGCGGAGGGTGTACTTGCCGTCGGTCCCCGTGATGGTGCTCAGCCCGATCGCCGGGACCGCCACCGAGACGCTGCTCAGCTCGGCGGCGTCGGCCGCCCGGGTCACCCTGCCGCTCACCGTACCGGTCTCCTGCGAGGCGGCGATGACCGGCGTGGTGACGAGGACGAGCATGGCGGAGAGCGGGGCGAACAGGCGGCTGCGGCGAGGCGCTGACGAATCAGGTCGCATATGAGCATCCTGTCGTTGGAGTGGGGGACCGATGGCCGAGCGGTGGACCATCGAATTCCGAGACCGACTTGTTGGGGGAAGGGTGTGACGGAAATGTAGCGCGCCCCCCGTCCCGGGCTAGGGACATCCCCCGGACCCGCCTCATGATATCCGGCTAGGCCCACCTTCAGCTTTTCTTTATCCTTCGGTGGCTACACTGTAGGGTCGGACGCTTCAGCTTCAGGGAGGCAATCATGCGTCATTCCTCGGCTCCGGCCGCCCTCCGGCGGCTGCTGGCGGGAACCGACTTCTCACCGGGAGCCGCGGCCGCGCTGAGCCGGCTCCCGCATCTGCCGCTGGCGCCTCGGGCGGAGATCACGATCCTCCATACCCTGCCCGCCCAGCTGAGCTCGGCGCTCCGGGCTCGGGAGGTCGCGGAAGCGGAGCGCCGCCTGCGCGGGGAGGCGGCGCGGCTGGTTCGCGGATTGCGGGCCGCGGGCAAGAAGGAAGTTCGGGTGCGAACCACCCTGGCTCAGGGCCATGCCCCACAGGAGATCACTGCGCCGCTCGGGCCCCATGGACCTGGTCGTGGTGGGCCGCCATGGGATGCGGCCCTTCCGGGACCTCCTGGTCGGGTCGACAGCCCAACGCGTCCTCCAGTACGGGGATGTCGCGATCCTGCTGGTGGCGCGGCGGGCGCTGTCGGCGTACCGGCGGCCGCTGGTGGCGGTGGATCTCTCCGAGATCTCGCGCGCCACGCTCGATCTCGCCGTCCGGGTGGTCGCCCCGACCCGGCCGATGCTCGACGTCGTCCACGTCTACGAGACGGCTCACGAGGGCATGGTTGCAGCCGTGGCGAAGAAGGGCCGCCCGCGCCGCCTACCAGCGCGAATGCCGGGACACGGCCCGGGCGGCGGTGACGAAGCTGATCGAGGCATCCACGGCGGCATCGGTGGTCCGAACCGTCGTGTTGCGCCAGGCCGACCCCCGGCGGGCCATCCTGGATGCCGCCCGGGCGCGCCGCGCCGATCTCATCACGCTCGGCACGCATGGACGAACCGGTCTCCCCCACCTGCTGCTCGGAAGCGTCGCCGAGGCGGTGATGCACCACGCGGGCTGCGACGTGCTCGTCGCCCCGCCCGGGCGGTCCTCGAAGCGCCCGGTTGGGTCCGGCGGCATGACCGCGGCCCTGGCCGTGTTCGTCGCGGCCGGCGCGCTCCTGGTATTGGCCGGCACGGTGCTGACCCGCGCCGCGGACGCCATTGCCGACCTCACCGGGCTCGGCCGGCTCTGGATCGGCTCGGTCGTGCTCGCGGCGGCCACCTCGCTCCCGGAGCTGGCCACCGACGTGAGCGCCGTCCGTCTCGACGCCGCCGATCTGGCGGCCGGAGATCTCTTCGGTTCCAGTATGGCCAACATGATGATCCTGGCGGCCATAGGCTACCTGCGCCCGACCCGTCCGGTCTTCAGCGCCGCCACGCCGGGCCACGCGGTCACCGCGTGTCTCGCGATCGCGCTCAACGCGGCGGCGGGGGTCTTCGTGCTCACCGGAGAGGCTCGGGCCGGCTGGCCCCTGGGCGCCGAGTCGATGCTGCTGGCATTGGGTTTCCTGGCCGGGATGCGCGTGGTGTACGCCCATCGTGCCGACGGCTTAACGGAAGTGCCGCCGGCCGCTACCCGCGCGACCGGCGAGCGATCGGAGCTTCGCGCGGCGATGCGCCGATTCGCGGTCGCCGCGCTGGCGGTATTCGTGGCCGCGCCGGCGTTCGCCTGGTCGGCCAAACGGATCGCCGAGCTCAGCGGCCTCGGCACCACCTTCATCGGCACCTGGCTGGTTGGGCTGGCGACCTCACTGCCCGAGGTGGTGACATCGGTCGCGGCGGTGCGGCTCGGCGCCGTGGACCTCGCGATCGGGAACCTGTTCGGATCGAACGCCTTCAACATGGTGGTCTTTCTCGCGATGGATGTCGCCCACCCGGAAGGCTCCATCTTCGCGGGGCTCGACCCCAGCCACGCGATATCGGCCTTCCTCGCGGTGGTGCTGATGGCGCTCGGCTTGGCCGCGATCGTGCTGCGGTCGGAGGGCCGCCGAAGCCTGGTGCAGCCCGGCAGCGCCCTGATGCTCGTCCTCTATGTGTCCGGGCTGTGGTTGCTCTACGCTCACACCGCGGGGGCGCTACGGGCAGGGCCGTGACGGCGGGGAACGGCCGCCCACAGTCCTGGCACGCGATCGCCCCGGCCGAAGCGCTCCGCCGACTCGAAAGCCGCCCGGAAGGGTTGACGGACGGGGAAGCCGCCGAGCGGCTGGCCCGCTACGGTCCCAACCTCTTCCGCCGCGCCCGACCCGTCCCGCCCTGGCGGATTCTTCTCGGCCAGGTGCGCAGCCTGATCGTGCTCCTGCTCGCCGCCGCCGCGGTAGTGGCGCTGGCGACGGGCGATCCTCTCGACGCGGCAGCGATCGGCGCCGTCCTCCTTCTCAACGTCGCCCTCGGGTTCACCACCGAGCTCCGCGCCCACCGCGCGATGGAATCCCTCCTCGCGCTCGAGGTGGCACGAGCCACCGTGCTGCGAGGAGGCGTGTCCCGGGAAATCGATGCCCGGGAGGTGGTGCCCGGCGACGTCGTCCTGGTGGAAGCCGGCGCGGCGGTACCCGCGGATGCCCGGCTGCTCGAGGCCGTGGAGCTGCGCGCCGTCGAGGCGGCGCTGACCGGCGAGTCGCTGCCGGTGGACAAGGTTGCCGATGCTCCGCTCGAGGCGGACGCCCCACTGCCGGACCGCACCACGATGGTCTACAAGACGACCACGGTGGTCGCCGGGCGCGCGCGCTGCGTGGTGGTCGGCACCGGCATGAACACCGAGGTGGGGCGGATCGGCGCGCTCGCCGCCGAGGTCCGGGATGAGCCGACGCCGCTCGAACGGCGCCTGGACATCCTGGGGCGGAAGCTGGCCTTCGTGGCGATCGCCGTCGCGGCGGCGGTCGCCGCCCTCGGATTCGCCCACGGCGTGCCGCTGGGCGAGCTGTTGCAGACCAGCATCGCGCTGGCGGTCGCGGCGGTGCCCGAAGGGCTTCCCGTCGTGGGAACGATCGCCATGGCGGTCGGGGTGCGCCGCATGGCCCGGCGGCGCGCCCTCATCCGGCACCTGCCGGTGGTGGAGACCCTGGGCTCCGCCACGGTGATCTGCACCGACAAGACCGGCACCCTCACCGCGGGCGAGATGACGGCCACCGCGCTCCGCCTCGCCGACCGCGAGGTGGTCGTTCCCGAGGGAGCCTTCGCCCCCCCGCCGGACGTGGAGCGCCTGCTTCGGACAGCGGCGCTGGCGAGCCGCGGCGAGCTGGTGGAGGTGGACGGGGTGTGGCAGGGACGGGGCGACCCGACGGAGACCGCGCTCCTGGTCGCCGCGCGAAAGGCGGGCCTCGATCACGCGGCGCTCGGGCGTGAGTGGCCGGAAGTGGCGGACCTGCCGTTCTCCAGCGAGCGGATGTTCATGGCGACGTGGCACCGAACCGCCAATGGGTTGCTGCTCTGCGTGAAGGGCGCGCCGGGTCGCGTCCTGGAGTTGTGCGAGCGCATCGCCACACCGGAAGGATCCCGCCCGCTTGATCCGGCCGAGCAGGAGCGGTTGCTGGCACTGAATCACGACCTCGCCGGCCGCGGGCTGCGGGTCCTGGCGGTAGCGAGCAGGGACGCCGCGAACGCAACCGAAGCGCCGCAGGGACTCACCTGGCTGGGATTCGTCGGGATGATGGATCCCCCGGCCACCGGCGTGCTCGAGACGATCCGGGTGTTCCGGGACGCCGGTATCCGGACCGCCATGCTCACCGGCGACCAGCGGCTCACGGCGCAGAGCGTGGCCGGGCAGCTCGGACTGCTCGGCCCCGGCGAGCGGGTCCTCGACGGCCGCGAGGTGGACCGGATGCCGGACGAGGTGCTGCGCCAGGAGGTCGGCCGGACCGCGGTCTTCAGCCGGGTCAGCCCCGAAGCGAAGCTGCGGATCGTGGGTGCCTACCAGGCCGGGGGCGACGTGGTCGCGATGCTGGGCGACGGTGTGAACGACGCGGCGGCCCTGCGCAAGGCGGACATCGGCGTGGCGATGGGAATTCGGGGAACCGACCTGGCCAAGGAGGCGGCCGACCTGATCCTGGCCGACGACCGCTTCGCCACGATCGGCGCCGCGGTGGAGCAGGGCCGGCTCATCTTCGACAACATCCGGAAGTTCGTATTCTACCTCTTCAGCTGTAACCTCGCGGAGATCCTGGTGCTGCTCGGTGCCGGCGTCGCCGGATCGGCGTCACCCCTGCTGCCGCTCCAGATCCTCTGGCTCAACCTGGTCACCGACACCTTTCCGGCCCTGGCGCTGGCGGTCGAGCCGGGGGATCCGGGAGTCATGCGCCAGCCGCCTCGCGATCCGGCGGAAGCCATCCTGTCGTCGCGGATGCTCCGCGCCATCGGGTTCTACGCCACGCTGATCGCGGCGGTGACCCTGATCGCCTTTTTCCTGGTCGGCACGACGGCCGCGTTCATGACGCTGGCGTTCGCCCAGATCCTCCACCTCGGCAACGCCCGCAGCCGCGGACCGGTGCTCAGCCCCCGCATGGCCTTGGCGAACCGCGTCGCCCTCGGAGCGGTGGCGCTCGCCGCCGGCCTCCAGCTGCTCGCCGTGTTCCTGGCGCCGCTGGCCGATCTGTTGCTGGTCGAGCCCATGAGCGCCGAGCAGTGGGTCTTCGTCGGGGTCCTGTCGGCGACGCCGGCGGTCGTCGGCCAACTCGGCAAGGCCGTCCGTTCGGGCCGCCACTGACGTCGATCCGGCGAGGATCGACGGCTTCTACCCGCGCGGCGGCGTGGCCGTCGCGGCGGCGATCACGCTTTCGTGCTCCTGCGGCTTCTCACGAGGCCCCCTCCGACCTGGTCGGCCGGTGGTCACCGAGGTCCTCCAGCTCGCGCTCACTACTGAGCCCCAGGGAATAGGCATAGTCCCGCAATGCCGAGTCATCCAGCCGGCGCAGGAGCTCAGTGACCATGCGAGTCATCCCCGGACGACCTTCGGTGCCATACGCCAGCTCCATCTGCTCCAGGAGCAGACGGGTCAGGTGCTCTCGGGCAACGGCCGAGCCTTCCGTGGCTTTGGTGGATCGCACGCGCGCCTCGCTCTCAGGTCAGATTTCACACACGTCGGAATCGCGGCCCTCGCCGCGCCTAGGCGAGCATGCATCCATCCGGCTGACCGGAATGTGAAATCGCCCTGAAGCCTTCTTCATCCTCGCGCGAACAGTGCCGGGAAGCCGGCTCGGGAAGCGTCGGCATTTTCTCAGTGCTGAACCGAAATTCACGATAGTCTCAGGCGGACTTGGGTAGTCGGGTGGCATGGTGGCACAGTCGATTCGAGGGGTCTCATGACCTGGAGGTGAGTGCTTTATCGCTATGACGCCTGGACCCGAGACGCTGTCGCCGGAGCTGCAAGCATTGCTCGATTCCTCACCCGACGCCGTCCTCGTGGTGGACCGCACCGGTGCCATTGTCGCGCTGAATCGGCGGACCGAGATGCTTTTCGCGACGACCGCCGAGCAGCTGCTGGGCAAGCCGGTCGAGGTGCTGCTCCCGGCACGATTGCGCGAGTCGCACGCGGCGGCCCGGTCGGCCTACAGCCAGTCTCCCACGGTGCGCCGGATGAGTGACCGGGGCAACCTCATGGGCCTGCGGGCGGACGGCAGCGAGTTCGCGGTGGAAGTCTCCCTGACCCCGGTCATTGGCTCCCCGGCCGGCCTGGTGATGGCCGTGGTGCACGATATCGCTGCCCGCGCGCGGGCCGAGGAGGCGCTGGTCGAGTCGGACCGCACGACGAGGGCGCTCGATGCCATCGCCGATGCCGTCATCACGACCGATACCCTCGGGCAGGGTGGAGTTCCTCAATCGCTCGGCCGAGCAACTCACCGGGTGGGGTCGGGCGGACGCGCGGGGCCGCCCGCTGAGGGAGATCCTGTCGGTGGTCGACGAGTCGGAGGACGCGCCCCTGGAGGGCGCGGTGGCCCAGTGCCTGGGAAGCGGTCAGCCGGGCCGCCCCTTCGAGGCCTTCCTGGCTGCACCTCCCGGGGAGGAGCGCCGTGTGCTGGACGTCTCCACCAGCCCGATTCGCGGCCGGGCCGGAGCGGTGACGGGCACCACCGTCGTCGCGCGCGACGTGACGCATGCCCGTCTGATCGCCCGGCAGCTGTCCCATCAAGCCACCCACGACGCCCTCACCGACCTGGTCAACCGCAGCGAGTTCGAGCGGCGCCTCGGCCGCGCGCTCACCAGCGCCGGAGAGGAACAGACCGAGCACGCACTCTGCTTTCTGGATCTGGACGGATTCAAGCGGGTGAACGATGCCTGCGGGCATCTGGCGGGCGACGAGCTGCTGCGGCAGCTGAGCGACCTGATGCGGGATCGAATGCGGTCCCGCGACACCTTGGCCCGGTTGGGCGGCGACGAGTTCGGTATCCTGCTGGAGCACTGCCGTCTGCCGCAGGCCACTCGAATCGCCGAGGAGATCCGGCAGGCCATCAGTGGCCATCGGTTCGGCTGCGGCGGCAGCACCTACGCCGTCGGTGCCAGCATCGGCCTGGTGGTCATCCGGCCCGGGGCCGGGGCCGTTCCCGATCTCCTGCAGGCCGCCGACAACGCCTGTTACGCGGCCAAGCGGCGCGGGGGAAACCGCATCGAGGTGCACGACCGCCCGCGGCGGAGGGCTGCGCCCGGGCGGGGCACGTCCTGAGCGGAAGATGCGACGGTCCCTCAGCCGAGCGCGACGTCGAGCACCATCATCAGCGTGAAGCCTCCCACCGCCGACATGGTCACCAGATCGGCTCGCCCGCTCTGATGGGCGCTGGGGATGAGCTCCTCCAGCACGACATAGATCATCGCTCCGGCGGCGAAGGCGAGCGCATAGGGCAGGATGCCCGAGACGCTCTCCACCGCGACTGCCCCGACCACCGCGAACAGGGGCTCGACGGCGGCGGAGGCGGTGCCCGCCAGGAAACTCCGCCACTTCCCCGCGCCGGTCGCGCGCACCGGCAGCGCGATCGCGGCCCCCTCGGGAACGTTCTGCAGCGCGATGCCCACGGCGAGCGCGACCGCCGCGCCGAGCGAGGGAGCACCGGGGAGGGCCGTCGCGCCGGGTGCGGCGACGGCGCCGAACGCCACGCCCACGGCCAGCCCCTCCGGAATGTTGTGCAGCGTGATGGCCAGGATGAGCAGAGTGGTCGTAGACCAGGCTGTTCGGGGGCCCTCGGGGCTGGTGGGCGGATCCATCGGATGCAAGTGGGGCAGCACCCGGTCAGCGATGGCGAGGAATGCGGCGCCGGCCACGAATCCGCAGGTTGCCGGCAGCCAGGGAGGATCACCCCGCGCCGCGGCCACGGCGATCGCCGGTTCCAGCAGCGACCAGTACGACGCCGCGAGCATGACACCGCTGGCGAAGCCCAGCATGGCGTCGAACGTGGCCCCACGGGCCAGCCGCCCGATGATCACCAGCGCCGCACCCGCGGCGGTCAGCGCCAGGGTGCCGAGGCCGGCGATCAGTGCCTGGAGCACGGCCGGCGCCTCGGCGAACCCGGCCATCACCGCTTCGCCACCGCTTGGCCTGCATGAGACTGCATATCGGGCCTCCCATCATCTTCTGCACCAAAGTACAGGATCCTCACGCGTTTCTCACCCAGGCTTCAGCTTCGCTTCAGGGCCCCGGCCGTAGCATGGATGCTCTGTCCGCGACTTCGAGCGCATGTTGACCCAGGCAGATCACAAAAACGGAGGAGACAGACCATGTCACATACCGACAACGACATCCAGAAAGACATCACGGCCGAGCTGAGCTGGGAGCCGAGCCTCCGGAACGACGACATCGCGGTGGGTGTGCGTGACGGGATTGTCACCCTCGGCGGCTTCGTGGACAGCCTGGTGGACAAGGCCAAGGCCGCGCAGGCGGCCGCCCGAGTCAAGGGAGTAAGGGCTCTGGCTAACGAGATCGAGGTAAAGGTTCCCACGGCCTTCCAACGCTCCGATGTCGAGATCGCGCGGGCGGCGGTGGACGCCCTCGAGTGGAACGTCGCGGTGCCTCACGACCGCATTCAGGTCGAGGTGGACCAGGGGTGGATCACGCTGGACGGGCAGGTAAACCTGTACTTCCACAAGCAGGCCGCCGAGCGTGCGGTCCGCTACCTGAGAGGCGTCCGCGGCGTCTTCAATCTCATCACGTTGACCCCGACGACCAGCCCGCGGGACGTGAAGAAGCGCATCAAGGACGCGTTGCATCGGGGCGCCGAATTCGATGCCGAGCGGATCACGGTGGATATCGAGGGCAACAAGGCGATCCTGGCAGGCGCGGTGCGGTCGTTCGTGGAGCTGAAGGACGCGGAGCGGGCGGCCCGCAACGCCCCGGGCATCACCGAGGTGGACAACCGCCTCGCGGTCATTAACGCGTTCGCCGCCGTGTAACCTCTCGGGCGGCCGGTGCTCCGTTTCCGGCGGACTATCCCCACGACGGATGCCAGTGATCTTTCTGGCGCGGGGTACCGGAGTCAACGGTCGTGATCGGCCTCGCCCCGAGCACCGCGGCGCCACGGTAAAGGGACGCGGCGTCATGATCTCCCGCACCGCGGTGTTCTCGAGCAGCTCGCGGCGCGCGTCCGGGCTCTCCACCTCCGCCTCCGCGGTCAGCACGTCGCTGGTGGAGACGACGCCGATCACCCGTCCGCCTCCGTCCACCACCGGCAGACCCGACACGTGCGCATCCGCGAGCGACAGGACGACCTCCGCGATGCTGGCGTCGCTCCCGACCGTTCTGACGTTGTGCTGCATGAGCTCGGCGACGGTCATGGTGATCCTCGTGGTCGATGGACCCTCGCAAGATGTCGAGTCGGCGCTGAACCCACGGTGAAGGATGTCTGAAGCCGCCTTCGCAACTCCTCGCGTCCGACTTCGCGGCCGTTTCATCCTTTTTTCATGGCGCAAGAGCTAAGCTGCTCGCACCACCGCTGGAGGAGTGTCTTGCAGCTTCGCCATATTCTCGCCGCCACCGACGAGTCCGATGCCGGGCGTCAGGCCGTTCACGCCGGTCTGGAGCTCGCCGCCAAGGCATCCGCCCGCCTCACCATCCTACGGGTCGTCTCGTTCTCCGGCCTACCGCTGCTGGGCCTGAAGCGAGGGGATTCACCCTTGAAGCGGGCCGAGAGTGGCGGGAAGGCTCTCGAGCGACTCCAGCAGTGGCTCGGTGCCGACCTGCCACCCGCCGGCACCGGTCCGCCGGTCGAGCTGGGGATCTCGTTCGGTGTTCCCGCGATCGAGATCTGTCGGTTCGCGGAGCAGCGGGGCGCCGATCTGCTGGTGCTCGGCCGGAAGCGGCGCTCGGCGGTGGCTCGACTCTACCTGGGCGATACCGCGAACTCGGTCGTCCGGCGCAGCACGGTGCCCTGCCTCCTGGTGCAGCCCGGCAGCTCGGCGATCCACCAGTTGCTGGTCGCGCTCGACGGGTCGGAGCGAGGCATGAGCGTGCTTGCCGCCGCCCGCGACTTCGCCGAGGCGGTCGGCGCCGGGATACGTGTCGTGACGATCGAGCCGAGCGATGCTCGCCACCCCCGAAGCCCGGCCTCGGCCCTGCCGCTGACCCCAAGCAGTCGCCTGGGGGGCAAGGTGGAGCCGATCGTTGCTCTGACTACCGCGTCGCGCAACCCGGCGGACAGCGCACTCACTGTCCGCCGGGGGCGGGTCGTGCCGGAGATCCTGGCCGAGGTCGCCCAGAGCGGACCGGATGTCCTGGCCTTCGGTCATCATCGTGGTGGTCCGTCGGGAATCCTCGAGGGCCGGAGCACCGCCCGGGAGCTCGCGCACACCGCGCCGGTGAATGTGCTCGCAATTCCCCTGTAACAGCCTCCTGAGGAATCACGCATGGCCACGATCGCTCCGCCGGAATCCGGCAATCCCGACGTCAAGACGCCGATGCTCGCCTTTTTGGAAGGCACCCACCAAGGATGGCTGCGGGAACTCCGAGGTGTCGTGGACCCCGCCCGGGAGGAGGCCGCCGGAATCTGGCTTCGGTGGCGCGCCGTGGAGTACCTCCAGGCCGGATTCAAACGGCGCTTCGAGCGGGAGCGGCGCGCGGTCTTCAGCCTGCACGGGCAGTTGACCGGTGAGCAGGCGAGTCACCTGTGGGCCGGCGGGGAGCTGATCGCTCAACTGCTGGATGGCCTGGAGTATCGGGTGGGCCTCTGCCAACGGGGGGAAGAGTTTTCCTCGCTCGTGCTCACCGTCATGAACGCGCTCGAGTACTGGTTCCGGCAAGTCGAGGAGGCCCTCGGGCGGGTTCGCTGGGGTGACGTGTCGGCGGCCTCCCGGAGTCTGTTCGAGCTGATCAGCTACGACGAGGTGATCCACCGGGGTTGAGCCGCGGCTCACGCCCTCCCGGTTTCCGGACGGCTGACCAGCGTCGAAATCAACCGCCCCCAGGCTCGCAGCTGATCGAAGACGAGGAAATGCTCGTGCACCCGCCGCTGCGCGGACTGGCCCCATCGGTCCAGCCGTGCCGGGTCGGCCAGCATCTCGCTCAGCGCGCCCTGCAATTCGACCGGGTCTTCGGGATCGGCCACCAGGCGTCCATCGAGCCCGTCGCGCACCTGCTGACGCGGCCCGCAGGCGCGCGAATTGCTCAGTACCGGGACCCGCTTCCACATCGCCTCGGCGATGGTCAGCCCGAACCCCTCACGCAGGGAATTCTGCGTCACGATGGTGGATGCCCGCTGCAAGGCGTTCACCATCAGCGCGTTCTCCTCCAGCGAGTGCATCGGCAGCAACAGGATGGCGACGTCTTCCTGGAGCGCGGGAGGGAGGACGCGGTAGGAGGTTCGGAGCTCGTCGAGGACTTCCCGCGCCGCGGGGTCGTCCTGAATGGCGGAGGGATCGGGGCCCGCCAGCACCAATCGGACCAGGTCGAGATGCCGGCGGTGGAGCGGAGTCGTTGTGGGATCGCTCTCCTGCGGCGAGCGCTTCAGTCGGGCGAACGCCTCCAAAAGCGGCGCGAAGCCCTTGAGCCGGTCCCAGCGCGACACCTGGGTCACGATCGGGCGGGTGAGCAGTCCGATACTGTCCGCCACGCTCGCCGGCGCCCACGTGCCATCGGGTAGAACCCGCTGCGCCAGGTTGAGATACCGTTCACCGATGGTGGGGCCGGGGCAGGGAATCAGCCCTCCGTTGCACATCACCTCGATCGTTTGACGGAGCGACAGGTCGCGATTCTTCGGCGACAGCGGGTCGATCCCCGGAGGGATCACGGTCGCGCGTCCGGCCAGGCGCACGGGGATGTACTCGGGCGCGGAGAACACGGCGCCGTCGTAGGCGTCGAAGTAGGGAGCGAGGAAGTCCCAGACGGCGCGGGTTGCGGCATTCTCCTCGTCGAGCCCGATGTGCGACCTCCAGACCGCGGTCACCGCTCCGGTCTCGCGCAGCTGGCCCGCGATCGGCAGCGGCTGCGGATCGTGCACCAGGACGATATCGCCCGGCTGCACCACCTCACGCAGTGCATCCGCGTTCTCCCGGTTGACCCTCTCGAACAGCGCCCGCTCGGGCTCCCCCAGATCCGGGGCTCCGACGCCATGGATGAGGTTGTGAATCCGCTTGGTGAGCTCGAAGAATGCCACGTCCGTCGTGCCGATCACCACCCACTCCACCTGGACGCCGAGGTCGCGCAACAGCGACACGATCGTAGGCAGCATTTCGGCGACACCGCCGCCCTTCGCGGTCGAGCTCACCAGCCAGGTGGTGCGGCCCGCGAGACGGCCGGCGACGCTTTCGGCTTCCAGCTTGAGCTCGGTCACCGCCGCGGCGAGGTGGGCGACGGCGGCGTAGTCGGCTACCGTGGTCGTCTGCTCCACCTGGACCCGCCGCAGCGGGAGCCGCGGCTCAGTCGCCATGGATCGCGAGCGCGTATTGCAGCGCGCCGAAGAGACCGATGCCGGGCCGGATCACGACGTGCAACGGAAACCTCGCGAGCAGGGGTGAGAGCCGTCCCTTCTCCCCGAACCGGTCCAGAAACTGGACGCCTCACGGAAGGTCCTGGGGCCGCCGGGGCCGGTCGCCACCAGGGCCAACCGCATGTCGGTGGCCCCGAAGTCGCCGACCAGCAGGACGACGGATTCATTCATCCGGATCTCCGCAGCGTGGAGGCCTCAGTGGCGATGATACACGCGGAGCGCGAGCACGCTCAGGAACACCCCCGCGACTCCCACCGCCAGCAATGGCAGGAGCCGCCGTTCGACGAAGCTCACCCCGAGGTAGACCGCGCCCAGGGCGTAAGGCACTTCGGCCAGGGCCAGCGCCGTCACGAACCGCCCGACCGGGCACCGGATCAGCCCGAACACGTAGCCGGCCAGATCGGAGGGCACGGCCAACTGGAGCAGCAGGATGCCCGTGAGGGAGCGGCTGGACCGGGCCCAGCGCTCCTGCCGCTCCAACGCGGTCCGCCGCACCAACCGTTGCACGATCGGTCGGCCCAGGTACCGGCCGATCCCGTAGGCGGCGAGCCCGCCGAGGAACCAGCCGGCCCACAGCAGAAGGAAGCAGAGCCATGGGCCCCAGGCGTAGATCGCGACCGGAATCAGCATCGAGCTGGTGACGAACGCGATCATCGCGGAGATCGCCGCGAGCAGCACGAACGCCACCATCCCCCAGGCCTGCCGATCCCGGATCACTCCCTCCGCCGCCGCGATCAGTGACAGGAGCCACTGGTGCACCGGCCCGGCGAGCAGGAGACCGGAGGCCAGGACCAGTACGGCCGCGATGATGATCGCGCGCCGGGTGGCCCAGCTGGAGGGGAGCGCCCCGGCCGACGTGCTAAGCTCGGGAGTCGGCAGGAGTCCGATCCGCGAACTCTCCCGCGGCCGTCGAGCTCGTCTCCGCGGCGAGCCGCCGCGTGACCTCGGCGAGCGAGTCGGGGTTGAGCGAGATGGAGTCGATCCCGATGTCGGCGAGGAACTCGGCGAACTCGGGGTAGTCGCTCGGAGCCTGACCGCAGATTCCCACCTTGCGGTTCTTCCGGTGCGCCGCCTCCACGACCATCCGGATCAGCCGCTTCACGCCGGGGTCCCGCTCGTCGAAGAGGTGGGTCAGGATCTCGGAGTCGCGATCCACCCCCAGCGCGAGCTGGGTGAGGTCGTTCGAGCCGATCGAGAAGCCGTCGAACAGCTCGGCGAACTCCTCGGCCAGGATCACGTTGTTGGGGATCTCGCACATCACGTAGACCTCGAGCCCCTTCCGGCCCTGCACCAGCCCGTTGCGCTCCAGCTCCGCCAGCACCCGGCGGCCCTCTTCCAGCGTGCGGCAGAAGGGGATCATGAGCTTGACGTTCGCCAGTCCCATGTCCTCGCGCACCCGGCGCATCGCCGCGCATTCCAGAGCGAATCCCTCACGGTACCGCTCGTCGTAGTAGCGGGACGCGCCCCGGAAGCCGATCATCGGATTGGATTCGGCCGGCTCGAACGCCGCGCCGCCGAGCAGGCCGGCGTATTCGTTGGTCTTGAAGTCCGAGAAGCGGACGATCACGGGCCGCGGATAGAAGGCCGCGGCGATCTGGCCCACGCCGGAGGCGAGGCGCTCGACGAAGAACTCCGCCGGCGAGACCAGCTCCCCGATCCGCGCCCGGATCGCGACGCGGTCCGCGGGATCGCGGATCCGCTCGGGGTGGAGCAGCGCCATCGGATGGATCCCGATCCACGATCCGACCACGAACTCGATCCGGACCAAGCCCACCCCGGCACTCGGCAGCGCCGCGAGGTGGAAGGCCCGCTCCGGGTTGGCCAGGTTGAGCAGCAACGGGACCCGCGGGGTCGGCAGGGTCGCGAGGTCGATCTCGCTCCGGTCGAACTCGATGCGACCGGCGTAGACCTTTCCGTCGTCTCCCTCCGCGCACGAGACCGTGACCTCCTGCCCGTCGGTCAAGGTGCTGGTGGCCTTCTCGGTGCCCACGACGCAGGGGATCCCGAGCTCGCGCGAGACGATCGCGGCGTGGCAGGTGCGCCCCCCCTCGTCGGTCACCACCGCGCCGACTCGCGCGAGCACCGGCTCCCAGTCGGGGTCGGTCATGCGGCGACCAGGATCTCACCCGGCTTCACCTTGCTCAGGTCCTGAGTGGAAAGGACGACACGCACCGCGCCCGTTGCGACCCGGCTGCCGACGCTTCGGCCCGTGACCAGCACTTCTCCACTCCCCCGGCGGCGGAACACCTCCACCACCGGGTCGGTCACCCGGGAATGCACGGTCTCCGGCCGCGCCTGCAGGACGTACAGCTGGCCGGTGCGCCCGTCCCGCGCCCATTCGAGATCCATTGGGGTCGCCCGGCCCGCGCGCTGGGAGTAGTGATCTTCGACAGCGACGGCCCAGCGGGCCAGCGTGAGCACGTCGTCGTCGCTCAGGACCGGCCGGCGCCGGTCGGCCGCCGGAACCCTCGTTTCCCGGACCGCCGCCGTCTGGTCCGTCCCGTATACCAGCTTCACCGCCTTGTCGGCGATCTCCCGACGCACGATGGAGCGGAAGCCGGCCCGCAGGGTCGGCTTGTGCACCCAATACTCGTCGGGCCGGACCCGGCCCTGCACCACTGTCTCACCGAGGCCCCAGGCGCCGGTGACCAGCACGACGTCACGGAAGCCGCTCTCGGTGTCGAGCGTGAAGATCACGCCGGCGGAGCCGAGGTCGCTGCGGACCATCTTCTGCACGCCGACCGAGAGCCCGACGCCTCGGTGGGCGAAGCCGTGCTGGGCTCGATAGGTGATGGCGCGATCGGTGAAGAGCGAGGCCATACAGGCCCGCACGGCGGTGTCGAGCGCGGGAACGCCGGACACGTTGAGATACGTCTCCTGCTGCCCGGCGAAGGAGGCCGATGGCAGATCTTCGGCCGTCGCGCTGGAGCGCGCCGCGACGTCGGTCGCGTCCTCGCCATACTCCTGCGAGAGGGCACGGTAGGCCTCGATCAGCTGCTCCCGCACCGCGGTAGGGAGCGGTGCCGCCGCGATCCGCCGGCGAATCGATCGAGCCGTGGCGGCCAGCGCCCCCAGGTCGGCGAGGTCGAGTCGGTCCAGCTCGGCGTAGATGGTGGAGTCGAGCCCCGCTTCCGCGAGATGGAGGTGAAATGCCGCCGCGGTGACCGCGAACCCATCCGGAATGGCGACGCCCTGCGGCGTGAGCGAGCGCAACAACTCCCCCAGGGAAGCGTTCTTGCCCCCCACCTGGGCGATCGAATCGAGGGTGAGCTCCCGGAACGGGAGCACGTACGCCGGGCCCGCCCGCCCGGTGTCGGTGGCCATCAGCCCCTCGCGTTGTCGCCGCTTCGTCGTCATAGTCCCTCTCCTGGCAAATGCTCCTGCCAACCTGGGGCCCAGCGGATGAAGGGCTCGTGAAGCCGGTAGGAACGCCGTCTCACGCGCGGTCCGGAGGAGCCGAGCATGTACCTGCTGGTGATCAACTGCGGCAGTGCGACGGTGAAGCTGAAGCTGTACCAGGCCATCGGCGCGGAGCTGACCGTCGCGGCGGCCACTGTGATCGAGGTCGCGGGTCCGCATCGGCCCGTGGTGGACCAGGCCCTCGTCGCCCTTCCGGTCCGCCCCGACGTGATCGCCCACCGCGTGGTCCACGGCGGCGGCCGGCTCCCCGAACTCACGAGAATCGACGGCCGGGTTCTCGGGATCCTGCGGGAGCTGAGCCCGGTCGCTCCCCTGCACAACGGCCCGGCCCTCCAGGGCATCGAGGCGACGCTGGGGGCGGGAGTGCCGTTGATCGCGGCGCTGGACACCGCGTTTCACCGGACCCTGCCGCCTCATGCGTGGCGGTACCCGATCCCCGACTTCCCCGGCGTCCGGCGGTACGGGTTTCACGGGTGGTCGCACCGTTCCGTCATGGAGCGCTATTCGGCGCTCAGCGGCTCCCGTGAGCCGACCATCATCACGCTGCACCTCGGCGGCGGTTGCTCCGCGGCGGCCATCCGGCGCGGCCGCTCGGTGGATACCTCGATGGGCTACTCGCCGCTGGAAGGGCTGGTCATGGCCACCCGGGCGGGCGATCTCGACCCCGGCATTCTGACGCATCTGTTGCGTCTGGGGCACAGCCTCCACGATCTCGAGCGGATGCTCAATCACCAATCGGGGTTGACTGCCCTCGCCGGGACCGGGGACATGCGGGAGGTGCTCCGGCGCACGGACGAGGCGGCGGGGCTGGCGCTGGAGGTGTTCTGTTATCGGATCCGAAAGTGCGTCGGGGCCTATCTCGCGGTGCTGGAAGGGGCCGAGGCCATTGTCTTCACCGGAGGTATCGGGGAGAATGCGGCGGAGATTCGCCGGCGGGTATGTGAGCCGCTGGTCTGGGCCGGCCTGCGGCTCGATTCAGCCCGAAACATGCGCAACGAGCTGCGAATCTCCTCCGACGGATCGCCCCTTGCCGCCTACGTCATCCCCACGGAAGAGGAGGGCCTGATTGCGCGGGAGACCCTGTCGCTACTTCAGTCCTGACCGCCCACGGTCTCGTGGCCGCCACCGCCGCCGGCACGATCAGGACGGGGATCTCCGATCCGCGGACGATCTTATCCGACACGCTTCCCAGCAGGACCCGCTCCATGCCGCTCGCGCCGTGGGTGCCTACCACGATGCAGTCGGCGCCCAGCGCCGCGGCGAGCTCGAGCACCTGGGTGGCGACATCCCGGCCCACCAGGACCTGCTCGGTGGGTTTCACCCCGCGGGCTCGTAGCCGGTCGGCGAGGCGGGCCAGGTAGTTCCGCGCTTCGATCTCCCGCCGCTTGGTCCAGCCGGGCGGGAGGCGGGCCGGCCACGCAGCCAGCCCGGTCACCATTGAGATGGCCGGCTCCACGACGCGGGTCAGCACCCAGCGCGAGGCCGGATCAGCCCCGGTGATGGCGAACGCCGTCTCGATCAACGGCTCCTCGATCTCGCCGTCGAGGGCCACCAGAAGACGTCGGAACTCGCACGGCTGGCGTGGGTCGCGCGGGTGCAGCAGGAGTACGGGCACCGCCAGACGTCGCAGCATCCGGTCGGCCACACTGCCCAGCCACCAACGCATGGGTCCGCCCCGCCCGTGCGTCGTCATGACGACGAGGTCGACCTGGTGGGTCTCGACATACTCGCAGAGCGTGGCCGCGGCCCGTCCGGTGCAGACGGCGGTCGTGACGGTGAGACCATGGCTGCCCTCTACGACGGCGGACACCGATTTCAGATATTCCACGAGGTTGGCGCGGCTCCACACATCGAGGTCGGAGCAGATGGCCTGCGTATCCGACATGGCTGCCGCCGGCATCGGCTCGTGGACGCTGACCAAGTGGAGCACCGCTCCCGCCTTCTGCGCCTGAGCGGCCGCCACGGCGAGAGCCTGCTCCGCGAACACTGATCCATCCAGCGGAACCATGATGGCGTGAAATGTTGGGGTGCGGTCTGAATTCACGATGATCCTCCTCCCACGGTCTCCATCGGTCTATCGCGACACCGGCCAAAGATCGAGACACCGGCATGAAGCCGGGGTGACGAGGCCGTGAAGCGATCTTCACGTCCGAAGTCTCACACGCCCTTCACCGCCACTGCAGTTGCCTTCGCCGATCGACAAGTCGAAGGTCGAAGCCGGCTATCAGGGCGGGATCATGACGGTTCGCCTGCCGAAGAGCGAGGCCGGCACCAAGGCCGGGGTCCAGGTCAAGTAACCGAAGGGCGCTCGGTTGCGTCAGACGGGCGCCGGCGGAATCAGTACGGCGGCGCCCTTTATCCGGCCGCTCCGTAGCCGGTCCAGCGCCTGGTTGGCCCGTTCCAGCGGCAGCGGCTCGGCGGCGACGCGGAGCGGGATTCGCCCGGCGCGACGCAGGAACTCCTCCCCGTCCGCGCGGGTGAGATTCGCGACCGAGCGGACCACCCGCTCGCCCCAGAGGATGTCGTAGGGGAACGACGGGATCGGGCTCATGTGGATCCCGGCGCAGACCACGGTGCCGCCCTTGACGACGGCACGCAGGCCGGCCGGCACCAGGGCCCCGATCGGCGCGAAGATGATCACGGCATCGAGCGGCTCCGGCGCCGGACCGGTGGAGGGGCCGGCCCACTCGGCGCCGACCTCGAGCGCGAACGCCTGACCCTCGATGTCGTCCGGGCGCGTGAAGGCGAACACCCGGCGCCCCTCGTGGCGCGCGACCTGGGCGATGAGGTGGGCCGCGGCGCCGAACCCGTAGAGGCCCAGCCGCTCGGCATCCCCCGCGGCACGGAGCGCGCGATGGCCGATCAGTCCGGCGCAGAGCAGCGGGGCCGCATCGGCATCGCCGTAGGACGGGGGGAGAGGAAAGCAGAATCGGGCGTCGGCCACGGCGTACTCCGCGTAGCCGCCGTCGATCTGATAGCCGGTGAACCGGGCCCGGTCACATAGGTTCTCCAGGCCCGCACGGCAGTAGCGACACTCGCCGCAGGTCCGCCCCAGCCAGGGGACGCCGACCCGGTCACCCTCCGCGAACCGATCCACCCAGGCGCCCACCGCCATTACTTCACCCACGATCTCGTGACCCAGCACCAGCGGCAGCTTCGGATCCGGCAGCTCGCCATCGGCGACATGGAGATCGGTGCGACAGACCCCGCAGGCGCGGACACGGAGCAGCACCTGACCGGGTTCGGCGAAGGGGTCGGGGACGATGGCGTCGCGAAGCGGGCGCCCCGGCGCGTCCAGGAGCATGGCTCGCATGATATCTGAGAGTGCCACTCGCCGCGCCGGGGGACAAGTGCGGGTCCCGCCATGCGGTTGAGGAATTCTTCACTCCTCCTTCACCACGGGTTCTCCATCAGGTGGCCAGATTGAGTGGTGCGGCCGTTCCCGGCCGCGCGGGCGGGCGGAGGCACTCGAAACGAGGTGCTCATGACTCCGACGGCAGCGGTACCTCACACGACTCCCACGGTGAGCGCGGTGCTGGGGCCGATTCACGAAAGCTGGACCGAGGAGGTGAAGTGGTTCCTCTGTCCGGCGACCGATGCCCAGGCCGGGTTCTGGAGCCGTGGCGGTCGGACGCCGGCGTGGCGTAGCGGAGCCGACGGCGGAGCTCCTGCCCGGCCGATTGCCTCAGCGATCTCGGCCCTTGGTGGGCCGAACTCGAGCTCGCCACCGCGGATGTCCACTCGGGAGACCTGCCCCCGAGCGCCGGGGCGCTCCTCGACCGGCTGCGGGTCGCGGACGAGTTGACGAAATGATTGCGCGTGCCGTGTCGTTTCTGGCGGCGCTTGGAGTGCTCGGCGCCTGCGGCGGAGGATCGCCCTCGGGGCCGGCGCTTCCCGCCGTGCCGGTCCAGGGCGGCGCCGGCGACCTGCGAATGCTCGTCGGCGACTGGGAGGGGCAGTTCACGAGTGTCCGCGGCTCGCGCCGCCAGGGTGCCATCGCCTTCAGCCTGCACGGAGGGCGCGACACCGCGTACGGGCGCGTCGTGCTGCGCGGAGCCGCCCCGCCGCCCGGGTGTGGCGATCCGGTCTCTCGCGCGACCGAGTCCCGGACGGTGGGAGAGATCGTGCTCACGCTCGGGCGGATCAACGTCGGGGGCCGGAGCGTCGGTGGCTGGCTGCGCCCCTACCGAGACCCTGACCTGGGGTGCTGGATGGATACCTGGTTCGAGGGGACGATCCGGGGGGACACGCTCGACGGCATGTACTTCTCCCACCCTGCCGATTCCTCCCATGCGGTTCGCCTGGGGACCTGGTGGGCGGCGCGGAAGCGCTAGTGCGGTCGGGTCCAGACCGGCGGAAAGCTGGCCCGGAGCGCATTCAGGATGACCGCAACGTCGATCGCTTCCTGCGCCAGTGCACCGGCGACCGGCGGAAGCCAGCCGAGGCTGGCGGCACCCATCCCCAGCGCGCTCAATCCCAGGCCCGCCCAGATGCTCTGCCGCGCCAGCCGTACGGTCCGCCGGCTGATGGCGATGGCGATCTCCACCCGCGCCGGGTCGTCGGCGAGGATCACGGCATCGGCGGCCTCGGCCGTGATGCCTCCTCCGCCCGACGCCATCGCGATTCCCACGGTGGCGCTGCTCAGCGCGGGGGCGTCGTTGGTGCCGTCGCCCACCATTAATACCTTCTCGCCCGCCTTCACCAGCCGCTCGACGTAGGCCACCTTGTCGGCGGGGAGCAGGTTTCCCCGTGCCTCCTCGATCCCCATGGCGCGGGCAACGGCCTCGGTATTGGCCTGATCGTCACCGGACAGCAGCGCGATTTGGCGGAGCCCGAGTTTCCTGAGGCGAGGCATGAGCCCTTCCAGCCCCGGTCGAAGCCGGTCGGCATATTCGATGATGCCGCCCGCCCGCCGGTCCACCGCCACGTAGGCCCGGAGCTCCGCCCCGTCGCCGTCGTTCAGGAGCGCTTGCAGGCCGCTCCCGATCCCGGGGTATCGCCCGGTCAGAAACGACCAGCCGCCGACGGCGACCTCCCGGCCGTCCACCGAACCGATGACACCCTGGCCGGGGGCCTCGACGATGTCACTCGCCGCCGCCGGGGTGATGCCCCGAGCCCTGGCCTCCTCCACTACAGTGCGCGCCAGCAGATGGCCCGAACCCTGCTCGACACTCGCGGCCAGCTCGAGCAGATCGCGATCGCTGAGGGGCGGGACCGCCAGCACCCGCTGGACCCGGGGCCGGCCGAGCGTCACCGTCCCGGTCTTGTCGAACAGGCCGACCGTCACCTGTCCCAGCTGCTCCAGGGCGGTACCGTGGCGAAAGACGATGCCGTAGCGTGCGGCGCGGTTGATGCCGCCGATCACGGCGACCGGCGTGGCGATGATGAGCGGACAGGGAGTGGCGACCACCAGCACGGCGAGCGCGCGCACCGGATCGCCCGAGAGGGCGTAGGCGGCCCCGCAGACCGTGATGGTCAGCGGCGTGAACCAGACCGCGTAGCGGTCCGCCATGCGCTGGAGCGGTGACTTGCTCGCCTGAGCGGTGCGCACCAGCTCCACGATTCGGGCGTACTGGCTCTCGCCCGCCGGCGCCGTCGCGCGGACCTGGATGGGACTCTCCAGATTCTGGCTGCCGCTGAGCAATCGGATGCCGGGGCGGGCGGAGACCGGGATCGGCTCGCCGGTGATCCGCGAGGTGTCGACGGCGGAGGTCCCCTCGACCACCTCGCCGTCACAGGGGATCAGCTCGCCCGGCCGGACCAGGAGCTCGTCGCCCACCACGACCGTGTCGACCGCGACATCCTCCGCGCCTTCGGGGCCGATCCGGTGCGCGATCCGGGGCGCCGCCGCCTCCAGCTCGCGCACCGCCTCCGAGGCCCGCCCTTCCGCATAGCGCTCCAGCGCTTCGCCCCCGGTCTGCATCAGCACGACGATGAGCCCCGCGAGCGGCTCGCCGAGCAACAGGGCGCCCACGATGGCGAGCATCGCCACCAGGTCGGCGGCAAGCCGGCCGGCCGCCACACCGCGCAGGGTAGTCCAGACCACCGGAGCCCCGGTGACGGCCAAGCCGGCGCCCCACACGAGCGACGCGGCATCGGCCCCGACCGCGAACCGGAGGACGAGACCAGTGATGATGAAGAAAAGGGCGCCGGCGGGAAGGAGGCCGGCGCTTCGAGCCATCAGCGCGATTCGGCCTCGACCCCCGACGGGTCTCCGTGGCGCAGGCTGAAGCCCACCCCCCGCACCGTCTTCAGGAGCGGCTCCCCCGCGGCCTGGCTCAGCTTCCGCCGCAGATTGCCCACGTGGACGTCCACCACGTTGCTCTCCGGGTCGAAGTGCATGTCCCATACCTTCTCCAGAAGCGTGGTCCGGCGCACCACCTCCTCCGGGTGGAGGAGGAAGTACTCGAGGAGTTGGAATTCCTTGGGGGTGAGGTCGAGCTTGTCGTCGTGGATGAGCGCGTGATGCCGCAGCCGGTCCAGGGTGATCGGCCCATAGCGGAGAATTTCGAGTCGCTCCGCGCCGCCGCGGCGGTGCAGCGCCCGCACCCGGGCCAGGAGCTCGTCGAACTGGAACGGCTTCGCGAGATAGTCGTCCGCACCCGCATCGAGGCCCCGGACGACGTCCTCGACCGCGTCGCGCGAGGTGAGCATGAGGATCGGGGTGTTCCGGCCCTCACGGCGGAGCTCGAGCGCCACCTGGAAGCCGTTCTTCTTGGGCAACACGATATCGAGAAGGATCACGTCGTACTCGTAGACGTGGGCCAGCATGACGGCCTCATCGCCGTCCGGTGCCACGTCCACCACGTACCCTTCCTCCCGCAGCCCCTGCTCGATGAACCCGGCGACCTTCCGGTCGTCCTCCACGACGAGAATCTTCATGGTCGGCAATCTGCCGCTTGGCGGCTGAAGGCGGCGTTGAAGCCGGTATGAAGACTCCTTCATGTTCCGGCCGAGGCGGGCAGCTCCAGGACGAACTCGCCGCCCTCGCCCGGATGCGAGAGCGCGCGCAGATTGCCGCCGAGCAGCCTGGCCAGCCGGCGAGACAGCGGGAGACCCAGCCCGACGCCGCGCATGTCCCCCTCCTTCTTCGTGGCATAGATGTCGAAGATCCGCTCCACGTCGTCGGCGGGGATCCCGGGACCCTGGTCCCGCACCGTGTAGACGATGAGCCGGTCGCCCGCCGTGATGTCCAGCCGGACCGTGCTGCGCTCCGCCGTGTGCTGGATCGCGTTGCCGAGCAGGTTCACCAGGATCTGCTCGACCCGGCTCGCATCCGTCTCGCAGGTGGGAAGGCCGGGCCTCACCTCCAGCGCGAGCGCGACGGAACGGGCGCGCGCGGCGGGCGTCACCCGGCCGATCGCTCGCTTCGCGACGTTGCCCGGCTCGACCGCCCGGATCACCGGCTTCAGCCGGTCCTCGTCCAGCCGGCTCAGGTCGAGCAGGTCGTTGATCAGTCCCACCGCCTGCTGGGCCGAGTCGAGCACCTCGAACGCCGCGCGAGGCACCGTGGCGGGGTCCTTTCGTCGCACCAGCATCTCCGACCAGCCGTAGACCGCGGCCAGCGCGTTCCGCAGCTCGTGATTCACCATGGCGAAGAACCGCTCCCGGCTCCGCTGGAGCTGCTGGACCTCCTCCAGCAGGAGCGCGCTCTCCTCATGGAGCCGGGCGTTCTCCACCGCCGCGGCGATGCTGCTCGCCAGCAGCACCGCGAGGTACTCGTCCTCGTCGGTGAAGAGCGCGTCGCCGAGCTTCTCGGTAAGATAGAGATTGCCGAAGGCCCCTCTGCCGGCCCACGATCGGCACGCCGAGGAACGAATGCATCGGAGGATGCTCGGGAGGGAATCCGTAGGAGTCGGGATGCCGGGTGAGATCGGGAAGCCTGATCGGACGCGCCTCCCGGATCACCAGGCCGAGGATCCCGTGTCCGCGTGGCGGCGCACCGATTTGCGCCCGCAGTTCGGGCTCGATCCCGTAGGTGGTGAAGCTTTCGAGCAGGCGCCCGTCGGGCGCCAGCACGCCGACGGCCGCGTAGCGCGCGCCGATGAGCTCCGCGGCGGCCTCGACCACGTGCTGGAGCACGCCTTCGATCGACACCTCCCCGACCAACGCGGAGGTGGTGACGACGAGGCGCTCCAGCCGCTGATGGGTGGTTCCTGGCAACCTCGGTGCGGTGGTGTCCACTCGGCAAATGTGCACGGCGGGCGGGGCGAGCCGGAACCCCTGAAGCGCATCTCCCGGGCGGCTTCATCCTTTCTTCACGGGCGGGGCGCTAACCTCGGGTGCAGGGACCCGGCCAGCGACTTCCGACCAGCGACCTGGCCTCCACTGTCCTGCGTGAACAGGAGACGGCACCATGACGACCAACATGGGGAAGGCCGAACGGATGCTTCGGCTGATCGTGGGGATCATGATCCTGGGCCGAACTCGTCCATGAGGAAACCGATGAAGAAACCCTCCCCGCCTCCCGCGCCGATGCGCATCCGCTCCGTGCTGGTCCCCCTCGACGGCTCCCCCTTCGCGGAGCAGGCGCTGCCGTGGGCCGCCGCGATCGCCGGCGCCGCCCGGGCCCGGCTCCGCCTCGCGCTGGTGCACCAGGTGCCCTCGCCACCGCCGCTCGACCGGGCCACCGGCGGGCTCTACGCGAAGATCGAGCTGGCGCTCCGGAAGTCGCAGGGCGATTACCTGACCAGGGTCGCGGAGCGGATTCGGGGAGAGCACCAGGTCCAGGTCGCCAAGGCGATCCTGCAGGGCGCTCCCGCCCGCGCCCTCGGCGAGTACGTCGCGGAAATCGGCGTCGACCTGGTGGTGATGACCACCCACGGCAGTCGGCGGGATCCGCCGCGCCTGGCTCGGCAGCGTGGCCGACCGGCTGGTGCGGAGCCTGGAGATCCCCATGCTCCTCATCCGGCCCCAGGAGGCCGCCGCGATGTCCGGGAAGGCGCCCGAAGTGCGCGAGATTCTCGTGGCGTTGGACGGGTCGCAGCGGGCCGAGGCGGTGCTGCCCGCGGCGGCGGCGCTCGCCACGATGCTGGGAGCCAAGCTGGTCCTGATCCAGATGGTGCGTCCGGTCGTCCTGAGGACCGACCCGCCGCTGCCATTCCCCACCGGGTACGACGACGAGCTCACCCGGCTCGGTCGGGAGCAGGCCCAGGACTATCTCGATGGCGTGGCGGACCAGCTGAACGCCCAAGGCGTGTCCGCTACCGGCGCCGCGGTGCTGGGTGGCAGCGCGTTCGATGCCATTCAGGACGTGTCTCGCGCCCCGGGCACGGGAATGGTGGCGCTCGCCACGCACGGTCGCGGCGGCGTACGGCGCCTGGTGCTCGGCAGCGTGGCCGACAAGCTCGTGCGTGGAGGGGATCTACCGGTCCTGGTCACCCGGCCGAAAGCAAGGTAGACGCGCGAACATCCCCCTCTCGGAGAAAGCGAGCCATGCGCCCCACCAAATCGCACTCCTGGTTCAAAAGCTTCGCCAAGGCCACCTCACGAGTGACGGGGCGTCCCAAAGCCTTCGTGCTGGCCGCCGGGGTCGTCCTGCTCTGGCTGGCGACCGGGCCGCTGTTCGGCTTCAGCGACACCTGGCAGCTGGTGATCAATACCGGGACGACGATCGTCACGTTCCTGATGGTCTTCCTGATCCAGAACACCCAGAACCGTGATGCCGAAGCGGTGCAGGTGAAGCTCGACGAGCTGCTCCGGGCGACGGTCGGCGCGCACAACGCATTGCTGGACCTGGAAGAGCTCGAGGACCGCGAGCTGGACCGGATTCGGCGCGGATATGCCCGCCTGGCCGAGCGCGCGCGCGAGGACCTCCGGTCCGGCCTGCCGGATACCGGGGTCGGTGACCTCGTCTGATGCGAACCGCCGTCTTCAGCACCAAGCCGCACGACCGGCGGTTCCTCGATGCCGCGAATCGCGACCGCGGACACGACCTCGCCTACTTCGAGCATCGGCTCACCCCCGAGACCAGCCGCCTGGCGCAGGGCTTCCCGGCGGTCTGCGCCTTCGTGCACGACGACCTCGGCCCGGCAGTCCTCGCCGATCTGGGGCGTGGCGGCACCCGCCTCGTCGCGCTCCGGGCGGCCGGATTCAACAACGTGGACCTCCCCGCGGCTGCGCGCGCGGGGATTTCGGTGACGCGAGTCCCCGCCTATTCGCCCCACGCCGTGGCGGAGCACGCGGTAGGCCTGATTCTCACGCTCAACCGGAAGCTCCACCGGGCCTACAACCGGGTCCGGGAGGGCAATTTTGCGCTGGATGGCCTGCTCGGCTTCGACCTGTGCGGCCGAACGGTGGGCGTGGTGGGCACCGGCCGCATCGGGGCGACCTTTGCCCGGATCATGCACGGATTCGGATGCCGCCTGTTGCTCCACGATCCCGTCCCGGACCCGGGGCTCCAACAGGTCGGCGGCCGCTATGTAGCGCTGGCGACGCTCTTGGGGGAGTCCGACATCATTTCGCTCCATTGCCCGCTCACACCGGAAACCCGCCACATCGTGGACGCCGCCGCGCTCGCGCGCATGCGCGCGGGAGTCATGCTCATCAATACCGGCCGAGGGGCGCTGATCAACACCGCGGACGTGATCGGCGCGCTGAAGACCGGCCGGATCGGATACCTGGGGCTGGATGTGTATGAGGAGGAGGAGAAGCTCTTCTTTCGGGATCTCTCGCGAGAGATCATCCAGGACGATGTCTTTGCCCGGCTCCTCACGTTTCCCAACGTGCTGATCACGGGGCATCAGGGCTTCTTCACGGAGGAGGCGCTCCGTGCCATCGCCGAGGAGACGCTCGAGAATATCTCCGCGTTCGAGGCCGGGAGGGGGCCGGAGATGACATGCGCCTGATCGGCACCGCACCGCACCGGTGGCGGAGCTCGACCGATCGGCTCGCCGGCGAGTTGCTGCGGGGAGCGGTCGCGCCGCGGGGGCGGGTCTCGTTGCAGGCCCTCGATTCGCCGCCCGCCCCGGTGCGACGCTACTTCCGCGCCGTTCTGCGGGACGGCCAGCCCTATATCCGATCCGTCCGGGTGGCGCAGACCGGCGAGTTCCGCCGCGAGGAATCGGTCGACGCCGAGAGGGGATGGCATCCGTTCGAGGCAACCCAGCTCTTCACCACCGAGCCGCCGGGGTTCGTCTGGGATGCCCGTATCCGAATGGCGCTGTTCGTTTCGGTGCGGGTGCGCGACGGCTACGTCGCCGGACACGCCTCGATGCGCGGAGCGCTGCTCGGCATCGTCAAGGTGGTGGATGCCGCCGACGACCCGGGCCTCCGGGCCGGGGCGTTGCAGCGCTACCTTGCGGAATCGGTTTGGTTTCCGACCGCGCTGCTCCCGCGGCAAGGTCTGGTGTGGAGCCCGATCGACGAGTCCCGCGCCCGGGCCACGCTGACCGACGGCGAGACCAGTGTCTCCCTCGATTTCGAGTTCGGGCCCGGCGGTGAGATCGTCGGTTGCTACACGGCAGGCCGGTTGCGTGCCGTGCCGGGTCAGGACGGCCGATACGACGAGGTGCCCTGGGGCGGCCGGTACCGTAGCTACGAGAGACTCCAGGGCATCCGGGTTCCCGTGGAGTCCGAGGTATACTGGGTCGTCGAGGGTCGGGAGCAGCCCTACTACCGCGGACGGAACGTCCGGGTGGACTTCGACTACGGCGGCGATCCGTGAGCGGGCTGGCGCCGTAACGTGGTGGAGGGGTCCGGGTGAAGCAGCGGTGAAGGACCAACTTGGAGATCTAAGATGCGAATAGGCCGGCTGGTCGCGCGCGGCGCCGCGGCCGCGATCCTGACCGGCATGGGCTACAGCGCGGCGACCTGGTATCGCTATGGCCGCAGCAGGCCCACCGTGAGCGGCGACGGGCCGCTCGACCGTTTCATGCCGACTTACGAGGTGGGGGAACGGCACCAGACCCGCGTGGCGGCGCCGGTGGACCTCACCTGGGCGGCCGCCCGCACGTTGGAGCTGAATCGGTCGCCCCTGGTCCGAGCGATCTTCCGTGGACGCGAGTTGCTCATGGGCTCGAAGGGATCGCGCGACGACACACCGCCCCGGCCCTTCCTGGAGGAGGTGCTCTCCCTGGGCTGGCGGATCCTGGCCGAAGAGCCCGGACGCGAGATCGTGGTGGGGGCCGTGACGCAGCCCTGGCAGGCGGATGTGGTGTTCCGGGGTATCGCACCCGAGGAGTTCGCCGCGTTCGGCGAGCCGGGCTACGCCAAGATCGCGTGGACCCTCGCGGTCTCGCCGGTCGGCGCGGGCGCCTGCGAGCTCCGAACCGAGACCCGGGTCGCCACGACCGATCCCTCGGCGCGGGCGAGGTTCCGCCGGTACTGGGCGGTGGTCTCGCCCGGCGTCCTGCTCATCCGGCGCGAGATGCTCAGGCTGGTGAAGCGGGAGGCGGAGCGTCAGGCACGGAGCACCGCGGCACCACGACTGCCGCCGCAAGACATGTAGGAATCTTCACACTGGAACACGGGATGTCTTCATCGCACGGGAGGTACTCTGCCGGTATTTCAGGCGGTTCGTCACCGGATTCGGAGGAACACCCATGCTACGCAGAATAATGGTTCCCGTGGACGGCTCGGACTTTGCCGAGCACGCGCTCGCGGTGGCCTGGCGCCTGGCACGGCGGGATGGCGCGCAGGTAGAGCTGGTGATGGTCCAGGAGCCGCCGCTGCCGATCACCCGCGCCGGCGGCGCGCCGGTGCGCGACCCGGAGTTCGACCGGGAGATTCGCCGCGAAGCCCGCGCCTACCTCGCCGCCCTGCTGGGCCGGCTGGACCCGACTGACCGGGCCCGCGCCGAGACCGCCCTGCTGGATGGCAGAATTGTCGAGACCCTCAGCAACTATATCGAAGAGCGAGAGGTCGACCTGGTGGTCATGACCACCCACGCCAGGGGAGGATTGAGCCGCGCGTGGCTGGGCAGCGTGGCCGACGGCCTGGTGCGCCGGTCGCCGGTGCCCGTCCTCCTGGTGCGGCCAGACGGTGCGGATGGCGCGCAATCCGATGAGGTGATCGGGACCCGGCCCGGCGATTCGGCGTTCGCCAGCGTGCTGATTCCGCTCGATGGCTCGCCCGACGGTGAACAGATCGTCGAGCGCGCGATCGAGGTGGCCGGGGTCGAAGGAGTGCGCTACACGCTGCTCCGGGTGCTCGCCTCGCAGAATGCCCGGGGCGGCGCGATGACCGCGCTGCGGGGAGAGCCGCCCAGCTCCCGCGCCCAGCGGGCTACGGTGGAGGCGCGGCTCGAGGCCAGGGTGGAGGGGCTCCGCAGCCGGCGGCTTGCCGTACGGGCCGAAACCATCGTCGACGATATTCCCGCGCAGGGCATCCTGAGGTACGCGGAAGAAAGCGACGCCGACCTCATCGCGATGACCACCAGAAGTCGCGGGGGCATGGAGCGCCTGCTTCTGGGCAGTGTCGCAGACAAAGTGCTCCGGAGCTCGAATCGCTCGCTGCTTCTGCTGAATCCGCTGGTGGTCGAGGAAGCGCAGCAGGAAACAGCCGCGGCCTTGGCCCGGTAGCAGCGGCGCGCTCGGCCTCGGGGCCTCACGCCCCGGCGATCGCTGCCCGCTCCGGCCCGGCCATCGCGATCGGCACCACTCCGTCCACGGCCATCCTGGCCACCTCGCCGATCACCGTCACGATCGGCGCCTCGAGCCCGTCGCGGTCCGCGGCGTCGGCGATGGTGGCCAGCGTCGCCACCGTCACCCGCTGGGACGGGGTGGTGGCCGACTGGATGCATGCGGCGGGCGTCTCGGGGTCCCGGCCGGCCGCGACCAGCCGGGCCGTGAAGCCGGGCAGGCTGGAGCGGCCCATCAGCACCACGATGGTGTCCACCCCGGCCAGCGCCGTGACGTCGGGCTCCCCGGCCTCGCCCGCCCGGTGCGCGGTCACCACCGCGAACGATGCCGCGATCCCCCGCGCCGTCACCGGGATCCCCGCCGCCGCCGGCCCCGCGATGGCGCTGGAGACGCCGGGCACCACCTCGCAGCGCAGCCCCGCCGCCCGGCATGCCGCCAGCTCCTCGCTGCCCCGGCCGAAGACGAACGGGTCGCCCCCCTTGAGCCGCACCACCTCCCGGCCGGCGCGGGCGCGATCCACCAGCAGCCGGTTGATCTCCTCCTGCGACAGCGCGACGTGACCCGCTCCTTTGCCGACGTCCACCAGCTCGGCTCCGGCCCGGACCTCGTGCAGCAGCTCGGGGCCGATGAGCCGGTCGTGGACCACCACGTCGGCCCGCCGCAGCAGCTCGAGGCCGCGCGCGGTGATGAGGCCGGGATCCCCCGGGCCGCCGCCGACCAGATGCACCGTTCCGGTCGCCGTTCTCACGATGCGCCCGCCGCGACGGGTCGGCCGAGGAGGAGCCGGCGGATGCCGGCGGGCGAGATCCACGATCAGGTCCACCACGCCGGGAAGCGTGCCCACCGCGTGATCCACCACGATGACCCGCCGGCCCACCCGCCCGGCGAGCGGCGTCGGTCCCGGCTCCAGTCCGACGGCGCGCGGGATGTCCTCCGCGGCGTGGGTGCCGCCGCCGATGAAGAACGGGAGCACGATCACCGCCCCGCGCGATCCGCCGCCGAGCGCCTTGGGGAGATCGGGGTCGTCGTCGATGAATCCGGCCACCACTTCTCCCGCGACCCGGCGGCGGCGCAGCGTCTCCGCGAGCTGGAGCGTGGTGTCGCGGCTCGCCGCGTGGCGCCGGGTGCCGTGTCCCGCCAGTAGCAGCGTTGTCTCCGACCGCGGCAACCCGTACTCCCGCAGCAGCTCGCTGACCCGCCGCGCCACCAGCGGCGCGACGCCCGGATGCGAGCCGAGCGGCGGGGTCAGGCGCAGGCGCACGTCGGCGTACCGCCGGTTGCGCGCCAGCGCCTCCGGCAGCACCACGTCCGCGTAGTGGCCGGCACTGGTCATCACCGGCACCACGGTCACGGCGTCGGCCGTGAGCTCGTCGAGCACCGTGTCGAACTCCGGCTCCCCCTGATGGAAGGCGACCGCGACCTCGTCGAACAGCCGCCGCTCGCGCACCGCCTGGGCCAGGCGCCGGACCAGCGCGTTGGCCGCGGAATCGCGCCGGGACCCGTGGGCCGCGAGCACCAGCGCGCCGGCGCTCACGACCGCACCGCCAGGGTCACCAGCTCCGCGGTGGGCTCCTCGCGGCCGGTGATGGCGGTCCGCCGGCCTCGAGCGGCCGACCAGCCGCTGGTAGAAATCGCTCAGCCCCTCGCCCGGCCAGCGCTCGGACGCCCACCGGACCAGCAGCGGCCGCACCGCGTCGAGCAGCTCGTCCACCCGGACGTCGGCCCGGAACAGGTCCACCACCCGGTCGCCGCTCAGCCCGCCGCCGACATACACGTTGTAGAGGCCCAGCGAGCGGCCGACGAACGCGATGTCCGCGGTGTAGGGCCGGGCGCAGCCGTTGGGGCAGCCGGTCATGCGGATCGTGAGCGGCTCGTCCCGGAGCCCGAGCGCCGCCAGCTCGCCCTCGAATTGATCGAGGATCTCCGGCATCGCCCGCTCCGACTCGGCGACCGCCAGCCCGCAGGTGGGCAGCGCCGGGCAGGCCATCGAGAACCGCCGGGCCGCGGAGAGCTCCTGCGGCGGCGTCACGCCGTGCTCCCGCAGGATCGTCTCGACCGTCTTCACGCCGGCGTCGTCGAGGTCGGTGAGCAGCAGGTTCTGTTGTCCGGTGAGGCGGACCCCCGGCCCCAGGAGGGCCACGATCTGGTGCAGCGCGGTCTTGAGCCGGTGGCTGCCGGTGTCGGTGATCCGGCCGCTCTGCACGAAGACGCCGTAGAACCAGCGGCCGTCGGGCTGGCGGTGGCGGCCCAGGTGGTCGTGGTAGGGCAGGGCGGGAAGCTCCACCGCCGGCGCGAGCCGGAACCCCGCCCGGCTCTCGAACTCGGCCCGGAACTTCTCGATCCCCCACTCCGCGATCAGGTACTTGAGCCGGGCGTGCCGCCGGTCGGCGCGATTCCCGTAGTCGCGGAAGATCGCGGCCACGATGCGCACCGCCTCGACCGCGTGCTCCGCCTCGACGAAGCCGAGCGGCTGGGCCAGCCGGGCGCTGGTGTCGGCCTTGTGGTGGGTCATCCCGAGCCCGCCGCCCACCAGCACGTTGAAGCCGCGAACCTCACGGCCGTCCACGATCGCGATCAGACCCACGTCCTGCGACCAGATATCCACGCAGTTGTCGCTGGAGAGGGCCACGCCGGTCTTGAACTTCCGGGGGAGATAGGTGTCGCCGTAGAAGGGCTCCTCCTCCTCGGTGGAAACCTGCTTCTCGCCGTCGAGCCAGATCTCGTGATACGCCCGGGACCCGGGCCGCAGCTTCTCGGCGATGCCACGGGCCGCGGCGCGCACCGCGGCGTGCGCCTCGTCCTCCATCGGCGCGGGGCAGCCCATGACGTTGCGGGAGACGTCGCCGCAGGCGGCCAGCGTGGTCATCAGCCGCCGGTTGACCTCGGCGATCGTCTCCTTGAGCCCCCGCTTCAGCACCCCGTGGAACTGGAACCCCTGCCGGGTGGTGACCCGCAGGGTGCCGTTGGCGTAGCGGTCGGCCACCTCCTCGAGGGCCAGGTACTGCCCGGCGTCGAGCACGCCGGCCGGCAACGCCACCCGGACCATGAACGAGAAGGCCTTCTCAGCATCCGCTTCACGGCTCCGGCGCGCGTCGCGGTCGTCCTGCTGGTAGGTCCCGTGGAACTTGAGCAGCGTGAGATCGTCGCCCGTGAAATGGGTGACGTCCGCCGTCAGCGTCTCCGGGATCGTGCCTCGCAGATGGCGGCCCGCGCGCTTGGCCTGCTCGACTTTCGATTCCTTGGACATGCCCGCTCCGGTCATGACGCCTTGCCGACGATCTGGTGCAGCCCGCACTCGTTCTTGTCCAACCCCCTCCACCGACCCTCCCGGGTGTACTCGCCGACCACGCTGCCGGCGACCGGCAGGGTGCAGTGGGTGCAGCCCAGGGTCGGATACCCCCGGTCGTGCAGCTCGTTGTAGGGTACGCCGTGTCGCTGCACGTACGCCCAGACCTGTGCCCGGTCCCAGCCCGCCAGGGGATTCACCCTGAGGAGCTGGTAGGTCCAATCCCACTCGACCATCCGGAGCCCGGCGCGCGAGGCCGACTGGCTCCGCATCAACCCCGTCACCCATACATCCACGTCACCCAGCGCGTCCCGCATCGGCTCGACCTTGCGCAGGGAGCAGCAGGTGTCGGGCTCCCGGGCCCACAGCTCCGGTCCGTACTGCGCTTCCTGGGCCTCCGGGGTGAGCGACGTGCCCCGATTCTCGAAGCTCAGCTGCGGATAGTGCCGGGCCAGCCGGTCGCGCAGCTGGAGCGTCTCCGGGAAGAGGAACCCGGTGTCGAGGTAGAGCACCGGGACCGGGACCCCGTGGCGCGCGATCATGTCGATGAGCGCGCATCCCTCCATGCCGAACGCCGTCGTCACCACCAGCCGCCGCCCGGCGAAGCGGCGCAGCATCCAGGCGACGACCCGCTCGGGGGGCGATTCCTCGCCGATCTCCGTGTCGATGTCGCCTACGATCCGCATCGCTTGGCTCCCGTGATTCCTTCGATCCCCAGCCACAAAAAACAAAAGGCCCGCAGGACATGCCTGCGGGCCGATTACATACTGCGAGTCTGAGGCGCGCTAGGTCGTCCCGTCGGGGGTGTTACCGGTCATACAACAACACGCCTCCACCTTCACCTGCGAGGCGGGAGCGTACAACCGGGGAAGACGGGCGCGACGATAGCTCATGCTTCTAGGCTAGCGCGTAGGGGTATGGCTGTCAACTCGGTCGCTTACTGCGCGGCCGCGCTGTCGGTCGGCCAGGTCGTGGTGTCGGCCGGGACCGCGCTCTCGTCAACCGCGTCTTCGGTCGGCTCTTCGGCCGGCATGGCCTCGTCCGCGGCGGGCTCTTCGGCCGGAACCATCTCGTCGGCCGGGGCCATCTCGTCGGCCGGGGCCATAGTGTCGTCGACGGCCGCGGCGGTGGTGTCGGCCGGGGCAGCCATGTCATCGGCCGCTTCGGCCGTCTCGGGCGCCGGGGCGGCACCGGTGTCAGCCTGCTTGCTGCAGGCCGCCAGCGCGAACGCGGCGATGAGGGGAAGCAGGAGAGAACGGGGCATTGGCGGGCTCCTAGTCGAGTAAATAGTCCAACATGGGGGCTACTGGGCGACGCCAATGTACCTCGGCAAGCGTGATTCCATAAGGGCGGGGGGCAACGCGAAACGGAACGTCTGTCCGATGTTGTTGAGATATATGGATTTGCGATCGCCAGCCGAGAGGGGTCGGGGGGATTTTGAGGGGCAGGACTACCAAATCGTCGGAGCCGGGCCGGAACGCTCCATCGGCGTAGGGACGGGCGCTACCGGCGCACCAGCACGGGCGCCTCGCCGGAGCGCCAGCGCACCGCCAGCACGGAGCCCTCCCCCACGGCAATCAGCCCTTCCCCGCTGGCGCCGCCGCTGGGGTTCAGCTGGAGCATGGCATCGAAGGCAAAGAGCTTCACCGCAACCCGGTAGCGATGGGTGCCGGCGGGAACCCCGCTCACCACGATGCTGCGCGGCTGCCGGATGCTGGAAACAGTGCCGACCGCCTCGTCGTCGATCCAGACGCGGGCCTCCACGGCGTACTCCCCCGCGCTGGCCGCGGGAGACTCGATCGCGAAGCTCACCTGGCGTGCCGGGGCGGCGTCGTCCTGTTCGGCCGTCAGCGACGAGGGTTCGTCGGGTGTGGATGGCAGGCAGGAGAGGATCTTCGCGGCCCGCTGTGCCCCCGTCGGATGGAACGCGTCGTACCGATAGGGGCCCATTCGCCGGAAGAAGCGGAGCGCCGTCTCGACCGATTCACGGTCCTGCCCACCCAGCACCTCCGCGGCGTAGCAGTCGGCCTCCAGCTCCTGCCGCTGCCGCACCAGACTCACTTCACCTTCCTCGTGCGCCAGCGCGCCGCCGGCATGGCCGTAGCGGAGATGACCGTACTCGTGCGCGAAGAAGAACTCGGCCATGCGGGGCCCGAAGCCCTGGAGTAGGAGCGGATTGTAGTAGATGGTAGGCCGCCCACGGACGAACGCCGCCACCGCGACATCACGGAGCGTGTCGGTCGCGACCTGATGCACGTCGATCAGGCGCTGGAGCGCCTGCGCGCCTTCGGGGCGCGCGGCGAGCAGGAGTACGGCGGCGGTCGCGACGGTCCAGATCCTTCTCATCGTCCCCTCCCTGCTTTCGCTCTTCGCCGGAGAAGCGAAACGCCCTCGCGGTCGGGATTCGACACGCGAGGGCGGTGGAGACGGCGCGAGACGCGGCGTCTTACCGGAAATGCCTCATGGTCGAATCGTCGTGCGCCGCGCGGCAGGCGCGCGATTCCCACTGGTGTTCGACAAGACGTTTCCTTCCGGAATTGCCCTGGAAGAGCCCGGCCCACGGTTGTCGCGGGTCGGGCCTCCGGGCACCATCCAAGGCATATCGCGTGCCCAGTCACGCCCCACCACGAGCCGAGACTGTCTCAGCATCCTTCTCCTGCTGTCCGAGAGGTTTAGCCGTCCGGTAAGCCCCCAGGCGATCCGCCGGCAAGCCTCTGGGGCAGGAAAGGGCGGGTCAGGAGAAGCCGGATCTACTCCGGGTCCTGCGACCTGCACGGGTCCGGCGTTTCTTCGAGGCCGTGATGGCGATACACTTCACTTGCCGCCAGGGGCATCAGGACGTCCATCGCCTGATTGAGATCGCACCCTTGGAACCTGATCCGGCTGATACCGGCGAAGGGAGCGCGGCGCGGGCGACGAAAGTGTCGCGCGACCTCGCTCCCTTCTCACTAGAGGGGGCATTCTCCACCATGACCGCCACGCTTCCAGCGCGACCAGACACCGAGTCGTACGGCGACTCGTTTCCCCGTTCCACCAAGGTCTACGTCGAGGGGTCGCGCGGCATCCGCGTCCCGATGCGGGAGATCGCGCTGTCCGATGGCGCCGAGCCGCTCAGGGTGTACGACACCAGCGGCCCCAGGGGGCACGACGTGCGTCTCGGGCTGCCCTCCGTGCGCGGTACCTGGATCGGTGAGCGGGATGTGATGGCGGCACGGGACGGGCACCCTTCCGCCGTTCCGCCGTTTCGCCGTCTCGCCCCCCTCCGCGGCCGCTCCTGCGTGAGCCAGCTCCACTACGCCCGCCGCGGGGAGATCACTCCCGAAATGGAATTCGCCGCGATCCGCGAGGGGATGGACGCCGAGATCGTGCGCAGCGAGGTGGCCCGGGGGCGCGCCATCATCCCGGCCAACATCAATCACCCCGAGCTGGAGCCGATGGTGATCGGCCGCCGGTTCCACGTGAAGATCAACGCCAACATCGGCAACTCGGCGGTGACGTCCTCGATCGAGGAGGAGGTCGAGAAGCTCCGGTGGGCCACGTTGTGGGGCGCCGACACGGTGATGGACCTCTCCACCGGGAAGCAGATCCACGAGACCCGTGAGTGGATCATCCGCAATGCCGCCGTGCCGATCGGCACGGTGCCGATCTACCAGGCCCTGGAAAAGGTGGGTGGCGTGCCGGAGGACCTGACCTGGGAGATCTATCGCGACACGCTGGTCGAGCAGGCGGAGCAGGGGGTGGACTACTTCACCGTGCACGCCGGCGTGTTGCTCCGCTACGTACCCCTCACCGCCAACCGGGTCACGGGCATCGTGTCTCGAGGCGGATCCATCATGGCGAAGTGGTGCCTGGCCCACCACCGGGAAAGCTTCCTCTACACCCGGTTCCGCGAGATCTGCGAGATCATGGCCGCCTACGACGTTTCCTTCTCGTTGGGCGACGGGCTCCGTCCCGGCAGCATCGCCGACGCGAACGACGAGGCGCAGTTCGCCGAGCTTCGCACCCAGGGCGAGCTCAACGGCATCGCGTGGGAGCATGAGGTGCAAGTGATGAACGAGGGGCCGGGCCACATCCCCATGCATCTCATCCAGGAGAACATGGACAAGCAGCTCGACTGGTGCCGGGAGGCGCCGTTCTACACGCTGGGCCCGCTCACCACCGACATCGCGCCGGGCTACGACCATATCACCAGCGCGATCGGCGCGGCGATGATCGGCTGGTACGGCACCGCCATGCTCTGCTACGTAACGCCGAAGGAGCACCTCGGGCTCCCCAACCGCGACGACGTGAAAGCCGGCGTCATCGCCTATCGGATCGCGGCCCACGCGGCGGACATCGCCAAGGGCCATCCGGGCGCCCGGGAGTGGGACGACGCGCTCAGCCGCGCGCGGTTCGACTTCCGCTGGGAGGACCAGTTCAACCTGAGCCTCGATCCGGTCACCGCCCGGGCGTACCACGACGAGACTCTGCCGGCGCACGGCGCCAAGATGGCGCACTTCTGCTCGATGTGCGGACCCAAGTTCTGCTCGATGCAGATCACCCGCGACGTACGGGAGTATGCCGCGGAGATGGAGCGGAAAGCCCAAGAATTCCGGGAACGCGGAGGTGAGATCTACTTGGAGGCGTGACCCGATGCCTGGGCTCGGAAATCGGGAGCGGCGGGCCGCGCTGGCCACCTGGCTGGCACTGGCCCTCGTCCCCGCCGCCGGAACCCCGGGCTGCGCCCAGACCGGCGAGGACCGCTGGCGGGCCGCCCGCGAGCGCCTGGTGGCCGAGCAGTTGGCTCGCCAGGGCATCGACGACCCCGCGACCCTGGCCGCCATGCGCGCGGTGCCCCGGCACGAGTTCGTTCCTCCCGAGGAGCGGCAGTACGCCTACGACAACCACCCGCTTCCGATCGGTCGCGGGCAGACCATCTCCCAACCGCTGGTCGTCGCCATGATGACCCAGCTGATCGGCCCGCGCCCCGGCCTGCGGGTGCTCGAGGTCGGCACCGGGTCGGGGTACCAGGCCGCGGTGCTCGCCGAGACCGGGGCGCGGGTCTGGACCATCGAGATCTTCGCGGATTTGGCCGAGGCGGCGAGGCAACGGCTCGCCCGGCTGGGATATCGCGGCGTGACTGTCCGCCACGGCGACGGCTACGCCGGGTGGACCGCCGAGGCGCCATTCGACGCGATCGTGGTGACGGCCGGCGCCGACTCGATCCCGCCTCCCCTGCTGCAGCAGCTGGCCGCCGGAGGGCGCCTGGTCATGCCGCTAGGCAATCCGGCGACCAGCCAGGATCTGGTGCTGGTGGAAAAGGACTCCGGCGGCCGAATCTCTTCGCGCCGGGTCCTCCCGGTTCGGTTCGTGCCGCTGCTGCGGGGCGTTCGCTGATCGGTCCGGCTAACGGGCCTTCCTTCGCTTCCGCACCACGGCCGCCGCCAGGGCCGCCGCCGCCACCCCGGCCACGGCCGCGGCGATCCTCTTTTTCTTTCCGCTCCGCCGCTTCCCAACCTTGCCGGCGACCTTGGACGCCAGCGACTTCGCCTTCCCTCCGGCGCGCTTGGCGGTCTTCTTTGCTCGCTTCGCGGACTTCCTGATGCTGGCCATCAATGGCCTCCGGTCGTAAGGTGAAGCTCGAAAGATAGCCGGGCCGGCGTCGACTCGTCTGCTGGACCGATCCCATTCGGCGCCCGGTCGCACGTCTCCCCAATTCGAGCTGCGCTGTCACCGGAAATCGTCGTGCACTTCGTCCCGACCGTTGGGCTGCGGACCATCCGCCCTGCAAGGAAGAATACCGATGACCGAGCTTGCCCTCCCGCTCAGCGCCCGCTCCGTCCCGGTGCCCTGGCACCTTCGGGGGGTGGTCCAATACCTCCTGATCGCTCTCGCCGCGACAGGCTGCTCGAGCGCCGGCGGCCCGCCCGCCGGTCGCGGGGCCTATGCCTCCCCCGATGGCGCCCCCATGCTGGCCCCGCAGCAAAGCGGCACCACCAACCGCCTCCAGGCGGTGAGTCCCGTCAGCGATCGGATCGTCTGGGTGAGTGGCGTCGGCGGATCCTACGCCCTCACCACCGACGGCGGCGACACCTGGCGCGGCGGGGTCGTGGCCGGGGCCGACAGCCTGGAGTTCCGTGATGTTGAAGGGCTCAGCGAGAGCATGGCGTATCTGCTGGCGTCGGGTCCCGGCGACCGCTCCCGCATCTACCGGACCCGAGACGGCGGGCGCTCCTGGTCGCTCCAGTTCACCAGTCGCGACACCAGCGCTTTCTACGACTGCTTCGCCTTCTGGGACCAGCACCGCGGCTTCACCATGAGCGACGCCTCTGGCGGCCGCTTCCCGGCGATCCGTATCACGACCGGCGAGACCTGGAGCGACATCGGCGACCGGCTGCCGCCCCCGCAGGCCGGGGAAGGGGCCTTCGCCGCCAGTGGCACCTGTACCGCCACCGCCGGCGCGCGCCACGGCTGGATCGCCACCGGGGCCGCGGCGCGGGCGCGGGTGCTGGCGACCAGCGACGGCGGCGAGTCCTGGCGGGCCTATGAGACCCCGATCATCCACGGCACCGCCACCTCGGGCGGCACCAGCATCGAGTTTCGCGATACCCTGAATGGGATCCTCGGCGGCGGCGAAATCGCCGAGCCGGACTCCTTCACCGACAACGTCGCCCGATCGAGCGACGGGGGCCGGACCTGGCGGCTCGCGACCCGGACGCCGTTCCCCGGCGCGATCTATGGCCTGGCCTACGTGCCGGGACAACGCGGCAGGACGGTGGTCGCGACCGGCCCGGGCGGCGCCGCCTGGTCGGCCGACGAGGGGGAACGCTGGACCGCGTTGGAGGGGGTGAAGGGCTACTGGGCGGTGGGGTTCGCGAGCCCGAAGGCCGGGTGGCTGGTGGGGACCGAAGGGCGGATCCTCAAGATCGCGTTTTGAGTTCGAGTGGCGAATACCAGCTGCGAAGGAAGGCTACGTCGCCCGGGCCCTGGTTTGGCGGTAGACGCCGGGCGTGCGTCCGGTGTGACGCTTAAACGCGCGCGTGAGATGGCTCTGGTCGGCGAACCCCGCTGCCAGCGCCACGCTCGCGAGTGAGTCCTCGGAGCCGGCCAGCCTGGAAGCGACCCATTCCAGCCGAAGGCGCCGGACGTAGGACCCCAAAGGCATTTTGAAGTGTCGCCGGAACGCGCGAGCGAGGTGAGCCGGATGCACATCTACCTCCCGGGCGACTTCGCCGATCTGCAGGGGCTCGCGAAACCGAGCGTGCACCACTTCCTGCGCTCGAAGCAGCCAGGGCGGCGGACCCTGCTCGACGGCCGGCTCGAGCCGGCCCAGAGCCACCAGCATCTCCAGCACCCCGGCCTCGGCCGCCAGCAATGCCAGGTCGTCCGGACGAGCGAGCTCTCGGGTGAGTCGCGCGGCGCTGCCCGCGATGCCCGCGTGGTGCCGGTGGGAGGGGTGATGGAGCATGTTGGTGAAAGGCCGAAGCAGCTCGACCCGGTTCGCATCCGGCTGCACCACCAGGACGTGCGCGCCGGCGTACCCGATGCTGTTGGCGTGCGCCTCGCCGGCGGGCTCGGTGGCGACCGTCGTCGGGGGACACGAGTGGACCCGCCCGCCGATGGCGAGATCGAAAGACCCCGCTAGCATCACCGCCACACAGGCGCGATCATGGGTGTGCCGCGCCAGGTGCTCCCCGGGGGGAAACCAGGCCTCGATGACCGTGAAGCCTTCCAGCTCCAGGGAGCGGAATACGGGACTACCCATGGTGACGGGAACCGGTCGGGCCTGGCTCGTCGTCCCTCTGCCGCGTGCGTTGCAGTCCGAATCCATGTCAATTCAGACGCTGGCGCCCCGGCCGCGTCGCACACCGGGGGGTGCTCGTCTCGCTGCCGCAGGGTGCCGGCGAGGGGCCTGTCACGGGGGGCCGGCAGCGGCTGTCTCCTGTGGCAGACCCTTTTTCCGGAGCGTTCGCGTGGGCATCCGCCGCACGGTGGTACTCGGCCTGACCCTGGTGGCCTGCTCCTCCCCGCCGTCGTCTCCGTCGGTGCCGGGGCCCTCCGCCCCCGCCACGGCGGCGGGGGAACTCCGCGTCGCGAACGGTACCGCCAAGCCACTCGCCTTTTTCGCCATCGCCTCCGACTTGATGCCACTGCTGGACCCGGTCCCCGAGCTCGATGTGGACGATTCGGGCATCGCGGTCGTCCCGCCGGGTGAGGAGCGACCGGTAGGGCGGATCTCCGGTCGGGAGCAGGCCCCTGACGGCGGGGTGGCCGTCTATCTCTATGCGCTGACCGAGGACGGGCGCCGGGCCGCGGTTCACTCGGGTCGAGCTGGTTTCCGGGGAGGCGATCCGGAGCGCCGGAGGCCGGATCCTGATCCGGAACCCCTGACGAGGCGGGGGTGCAGGGACCGTAGGGGCGCCAGGGGAACCTTCCCCGGGAGATAGATGTTATAACAACGAGAGTTATAACATCTATTTGGAGGTAAGATTATGTCCTCACTGACTTTCCCCGATCTCGCCCTGATGAGCACCGGCCTGCTCGCCGGCCGCCTGGTTCTCGGCCTCCTCCTGGCGGGCCACGGCGCCCAGAAGCTGTTCGGTTGGTTCGGCGGCCATGGTCTCGCCGGTACCGGCGCCTTCTTCGAATCGCTGGGATTCCGGCCCGGCCGCGCGTTCGCGGCGGCGGCCGCGTTGTCCGAGCTGGGCGGCGGACTGCTGATCGCTCTGGGCTTTCTCGGGCCGGTCGGGCCCGCGCTCATCGTCGCAGTCATGATCGTGGCGGCGCTCACCGTCCATTGGGGTCACGGGGATCTTCGCGGCCTCCAACGGGATCGAGATGCCCCTGCTGTACGCCACCGGCGGACTCGCGCTCGCGCTCACCGGCCCCGGCGCCTACTCGCTCGACGCACTCCTCGGTCTGGAATCGCTGTGGACGCCGGCGGTGGCGTGGACCGCCATTGGATTGGGCATCCTCGGCGGGATCGTGAACCTTCTGTTGCGGCGCTCCCCCGTAGCTGCGTGACCCGTCGTCCGGCCCCGCGCGCTCGCGCGCGCGGAGCCGTGGCGGCCGGCCCCGCGGCACATCGGCGTCCAGAAAGCGGTAGCGACTCCGGCGGCCGCGCCGTACGTTGCCGCCATGCACCCCAGCTCGCTTCTTCCCGACGCATCCACGATGTACGCCGCGCTGGTACGGCGCGATGCCGCCTACGAGGGCGTCTTCTGGGCCGCGGTTCGAACCACCGGGATCGTCTGCCGTCCGACCTGTCCGGCACGGAAGCCGCTCCCGCGAAACGTCGAGTTCTTCCCCCGCCTGGCCGACGCATTGGCGGCCGGCTACCGGCCGTGCGTGCGTTGCCGGCCGCAGCGCCCCGCCGGTGATCCGCCCGCGTGGGTCGGCCGCCTGGAAACCGAGCCTCGCACACCATCCCACCGGGCGAGTTCGCGACGCCGAGCTGCGCCGGCTCGGCTTCGATCCGGCCCGGGTGCGGCGGTGGTTCCTCCGGCATCACGGGCTCACCTTCCAGGCCTATCAGCGCTCCCTGCGTCTCGGCGGCGCCCTCGCGCGGCTACAACGCGGGCAGGCCGTCACGTCCGCGGCCTTCGACAGCGGCTACGACTCGCTGACCGGCTTTCACGACGCGTTCGAACGGCTCTTCGGCACGGCCCCCGGCAGCGCTCGCGATCGGGCGACGGCGCTGGTGGCCACCCGGCTCACCACTCCCCTCGGCCCCATGGTCGCCGTAGCAGCGGCGAGGGTCTCTGTCTGCTCGAGTTCGCGGACCGGCCGATGCTCGTGACCCAGCTCGAGCGGCTGCGCCGGCGCTTCCGCGCGTCGATCGTGGCCGGCGGGAGCCCGCATCTGGAACAGGTAGCGGAAGAGTTGGGAGCATATTTCGCCGGGTCGCTCCGGGAGTTCACCACGCCGCTCGTCCTGCCGGGCACGCCCTTTCAGGCGGCGGTATGGGCCCGGCTTCGAGCGATCCCCTACGGCGCGACGACGAGCTACGAGGACCACGCCCGCGCCCTCGGCCGGCCGGGGGCCCAGCGCGCGGTGGGCCGGGCCAACGGCGACAATCGGATCGCGATCGTCGTCCCCTGCCATCGGGTGGTGCGGGCCGACGGTTCGCTGTGCGGGTACGGCGGAGGGCTCTGGCGGAAGCGGCGCCTGCTGGAGCACGAGCTGGCCACGGCGGCGGCGTTCAGCGGCGGGAGGGGAGGGCTCCGCATCGCCGCCTCGCGTAGCACCAGCCCCCTGGAACGTCCGGCAGGGCGCCCCGACCGCCGGTCCGTCAGCGCATCCAGTTCACGAAGAAGGTGATGACGATCGCGTTGACGAAGTCGATGAAGAACCGCCCACCAGCGGCACCACCAGGAACGCCCGCGGCGCCGGCCCGTACTTGGTGACCAGCGCCCGCATGTTGACCACCGCGTTGGCCGTGGTCCCGAGCGCGAAGCCGACGAATCCGCTGGACATCACCGCCGAGTCGTAGTCCCGTCCCATCAGCCGGAACGAGATCGTCAGAGCGAACACCGCCACGACCACCACCTGCAGCCACGAGGATGACGAACAGCGGCAGCGCCTGCCCCGCCAGCTGCCAGAGCTTGAGATCCATCAGCGCGACGACGATGAAGATGTTGAGCGCGAACCCGCCGACGAAATCCAGCGCCGCCGTATCGATCCGGAGCCAGCCGGTCGCGTCGTCGAGGTTGCGGAGCATCGACGCGACCATCATCGCGCCGATGTAGGCCGGCAGCGTCAGCCCAAGGTCCTTGAACCAGCCGCTGAGGATGCTGCCGAGGCCCATCGCCCCCGCCAGGACGATCATGTTCATGATGAGCGGCGCGTCCTCCCGGCCCGACTCCACCACGATCGCAGGCGGCGTCACGATCTCGTCTCGCCGTGCCGGCGCCCCGCACAGCCGAGGGCGCGAGGCGGAACCGGTTGATCAGCCAGGTGCCGATCGGTGTTCCGGTCAGTCCGCCGCAGACGATGCCGAACGTCGCCGCGGTGAGCGCCAGCGTGTCGGCGCCGACCAGCCCCGCCTCCTCGAACAGCGGCGCGAACGCCAGTCCGGTCGCCGGTCCGCCGATCTGGGTAACCGACCCCGCCATCACGCCGAGCAGCGGGTGCTCGCCGAACGCGCGCGCGATGCCCATCCCGAGGAAATTCTGCACCAGGCAGAAGAGCGTGGCGAAGAGCAGGTAGATCAGGACCTGGAGGCCGCCGGCCCGCAGCAGCGCCACGCTCGCGCTCAGACCGATGGTGCTGAAGAAGGCGACGATCAGCACCGGCTGCGCCGCGGTGTCGAGCTGCACGCTGAGAAACCGGTCTCGGCCCGCCAGCACCAGGAGCGCGAAGATCAAGCCGCCGACCACCGCGGCCGGTATGTTCAGCCGGTCGAGCCAGCCGATCCGCCGGCGGAGCTGGAGGCCGACGAAGAAGAGCACGGCCGCGAGGCTCAGGGTCTGCAGGAGATCCAGCTTCAGCGCGAGCATATGAGCGTGGGTGGGAGGCTGGAGAATCGACGACCGGTGACCAAACGGCCCCGGGATGTTGGCGGGGCGGGCCGGTTCCGGCAAGAGGCTCGGCTCCGGCCGGCGGACTCCGGGGCGCTACGCCGGCACGCTCGACCGGCGCCTGCCGGTCCACGAACGCGGCGACGTCCTTGACGGACACCGTCCACTGGGAGATGCGCAGCCCCTCGTCCGACACCTCCTGCCGGGGCCCGAGATGGACCTCGGGGCGCTCGGGATCGAAGGGGCCGTCGAGCTGCTCCGCGACGAAGAGCCGCTCCTGCACCAGCACGAGGTCGCCGTCGCGCCAGGCCGGCCATCCCAGGTGATACGCCGCGGTCGGGTGGGCCATGTGGGTCAGGAACACGACCACCGGCGCGCCGGCGATCAGCCGCTCCGCCGCCTCGAGCCACTGCGCGACGTAATCGCCCGGCGCCCAGTCGTAGAGCGGCACCTGGAACTCGTCGCGGAACTCCCCCAACGCGATGCGCCCCCAGATGAACAGGCGCTCGCCCTCGCCTTCCGGCCCGCCAAGCAATTCGAGATCGAACATCATCCGCCCTGTCGTCGTGATCGTCCCGGCTGCCTCCGGCATCGGATGTCCGCGGCAACCGCCGCCTGTAACTAGGACGAGTGGGGAGACCGCATCAAGGGGCTGCGAGGGTCGAGCACCACTCTGGCCCGGGTCATCCTTGTATCGGGGTGGTTGGGTCCCTAGTATGACGCCGGAGAGGGCCCTTGGGGACCGGGTTGCCCCCGCCCGCGGCGCGGATCCGGGTTCCGCCGTCCCCCGATCGGGTTTACATACCAACTTGGAGTCGCACGCCCCGGGACGCGAGGTGCGGGATGGCAGAGGCGAAGACCGCGAAGAATCCGCGCCGCTCCCGGAAGAAGCCGGGGGCGGCGCCCCGGTCGCGCGGGGTCGCCGCGGACGCGCTGGGCACCGGGACACCGCCGGCCGCGGTCACTCGACTCGTGGAGGCCATCGAGGCCGACGGCGGCGCGGTGCTGGCGCCCTATCGTGACCCGCTGGGAGGGAGCTGGCAGGTCCTCGCCGGCCTTCCGGTCGAGCGGGTCGAGCCCACGCCCTACCAGCGCGACCTCTCCGCGTGCCCACGTCACCCGGCTCACCGCCGCGATCGACAAGCTGGGCCGCTACCTCGACCCCATCGTGGCCGTGCGCACCGAGGACGGCCGCTACTGGACCCCGAACGGCAACCACCGGCTGGCCGCGCTCCGGGCGCTCGGGGCCCGTTCGGTCGTCGCCATCGTGGTACCCGAGATGGAGGTGGCGCACCGGATCCTGCTGCTCAACACGGAGAAGGCACACAACCTCCGGGAGCGCGCCCTCGAGGTGATTCGCCTGGCACAGAATCTCGCCGAGCTGGATGACCGTCCGGAAAAGGAATTCGAGAGCGAGTTCGAGGAGCCGGCCCTGCTCACCCTGGGGCTCTGTTACCAGGAGAACGGGCGCTTCGCCGGCGGGGCGTACCACCCGGTGCTGAAGCGGATCGAGAAATTTCTCGGCTCGGCGCTGCCGAAGGCGCTCGAGGTGCGGCGGGAGCGCGCCGCCAGGGTGCTGGAGCTGGACGAGGCGGTGAGCGCCGCGGTGTCGGAACTGAAGGCGAAGGGCTTCGACAGCCCGTATCTCAGGGCGTTCGTGGTTGCCCGGATCAACCCGCTCCGCTTCAAGCGGGGCGCCAAAGCGGAATTCGACGAGACGATCGACAAGATGCTCGCCGGCGCGCGGCGGTTCGACTCGACCCGGATTCGGGCGGATCAGGTCGCCCGGACCGGCGGTGCGCCGGAAGAGTAGACCTTCAACAGCGGAGGCGGGGGCATGAGAGAGCTGAAGGCGGGACGGACCGGGGTGCTGGCTCGGCGTGGCGGCGATGCTCGCGGCGTGCGGCGGAGGCCGGGATGCGGGCGAGGCGGCGGCGGGCGCCGACCGGGCCGCCGCGGTGGACAGCGGCCCGACGGCGGCGATCGCGCTCACGGTGGACAGCCTCGAGGCACCGGAGGCCGCGCGGTTCGATCCGGAGCTCGGCGTCTATTTCGTGTCCAACATCAACGGCAGTCCGCTCGCCAAGGACGGCAACGGCTACATCAGCCGCCTGACCCGCGACGGGAAGATGGACGCGCTCAAGTTCATCGCGGGCGGGCGCGGCGGCGCCAAGCTCGACGCGCCGAAGGGCCTCGCCATCAAGGGCGACACCCTCTGGGTGGCCGACATCGACGCCGCCCGCGCGTTCGACAAGCGCAGCGGCAAGCCGATCGCGACGGTGAACCTCGCCGGAAAGGCGAAATTCCTCAACGATGCCGCCGTGGGGCCGGACGGGGCGATCTACTTCACCGACACCGGCATCGCCGACGACGGGAAGGGCGGGATGGCCCACCCCGGGCCGGACCGCGTGTTCCGGGTCGAGGGCCGCAAGGGCACCGTCGCGCTCGAGTTCAAGGACAAGCCCGGCCCCAACGGGATCACCTGGGACTCGGCGGGCTCGACGTTCGTGATCGTGTCGTTCCAGGGGACCTCGATCTACCACTGGGCCCCGGGGACTCGGTGCCGACGGTGGCGGCCGAAGGGCCGGGCATGATGGACGGGATCGAGGCGCTGGGTGACGGCCGCTTCGTGGTCTCGACCTGGACCGACTCGAGTCTCTTCGTCCTCCAGGACGACAAGATCACCAAGCTCGTGGGTGGGCTCCCCGGCGCCGCGGACATCGCGCTCGACCGGGAGCGCGGCCGGATCGCCGTGCCGCTCCTGCTGGACAACCGGGTCGAGTTCGTCGACCTCCAGCGATGAGAGCCGCACTCGTACCTGGCGGTCGCCGCGGCCGCCATGTTGGTCGGCGCCGCCGGCGTCGGGCGCCTTCCGCCGCGCCGCTCCCGCGGCGATCACCACCCACGGCGAATGGGTCCACATCAGGAAGGGCGCGGACTCGATTCGCGCCTACGTGGCCTACCCCGAGCGCAAGGACAAGGCGGCCGGGGTGATCGTGATTCACGAGATCTTCGGTCTCACCGAGTGGGAGCCGACGGTCGCCGACCGGCTGGCCAAGGAAGGATTCGTGGCGATCGTGCCGGATCTGCTGTCGTCCAAGCACGGGAAGACGCCGTCGAACGAGAACGAGGGCCGGAAACTGGTGGGTGAGCTGGAGCCGGAACGGGTCACCGCGGATCTCGACGCGACCTACGCCTATCTCGACGCGCTCCCCGCCGTGCGGAAGGGCGACATCGGCACGATCGGGTTCTGCTGGGGCGGGGGACAGAGCTTCCGCTACGCCACCGACAATCCGAACCTGAAGGCCGCCGTCGTGTGCTACGGCCCGGCGCCGGACACCGCGAGCCTCCGCCGGATCAAGGCGCCGGTGCTGGGGATCTACGGAGAGAATGACGCCCGGATCAACGCCGCGCTCCCCGAGGTCAACGCGGCGATGGAGACGTACGGAAAGACCTTCACCCAGGAAGTCTTTCCGGGTACCGGGCACGGGTTCCTGAAACCGGGCCGGGCCGGGAGCGACGGCCCCCAGCCGGAACGGGCCTGGACGCGGATTCTGGAGTTTTACCGGGCGAGGCTGGGGAAGTAGGGCTCGGCCGCATGCCATGATTGCTCTCCTCCTCGCGCTCGGGCTCGCGGCGCCGCAGCAGGACGCGCTTCGCTACGACATCACGCTCGTCCCCGCGGACACCGGTTCCCATCTCCTGGGCGAAGTCGAGACCGCCTGGCGGCTCGGGTCCTCGGACCCGGTCGCCGTGCTGCTCGACTCCTCGATGCGGGTGGTGCGGGTGCTGGTCGACGGCCGTCCCAACACCCGTCTGTCTCGCACGATGTACGGACGCTCCGGGGAAGATGTCGTCGTCCCCCACCAGAAGCGCGCCGGCGACTCGATCACCACCCGGGTCCGGTATCACGGCCTGGCCGGCGGCGGCGCGACGAGTGGGCGCCAACCGCCGGCGGTGAGCGGATCTTCTTCGCCAGCGGGAGCGGCGGCGGCGCCCGGTTCTGGCTCCCGGTGCCCGAGGGGACCGATCTCGACCGTACCGCGGCCACGTTCCGGGTGCAGACGCATGCTGGCCCAGCGGGCCATCGCCCCCGGCGTGCTGGAGAAGATCGACACGCTTGCCCTACGGCCACGCGGTGTGGCGCTATCGGATGGATGACCCGGCTCCGATCGCCTCGCTCGCCGTGGCGACGGGCCCGTATCAGGTGCGCTCCCTGACCCCTGGCCGATGCGGCGACGGGTGCCCGGCCGTCGAGGTCTGGAGCTACGCGGAGCGATTCGGCCGCCCTGGGGCGGGTCTGGGACATGGTGGAGTACTACGCCGCGCAGAGTCGGGCCGGTATCCCTATGCCCGCCTGGCGTACGTCGAGGCGCCGGTCGCCGGCCGCCGTTGCCGCGCCGGGAATCGTGTTCCTCCCCGAGGGGTCGCTCGCTCGGGCAGGACCCGGCCGACTCGGTCATCGCGCTGGAGACGGCGCGTCAGTGGTTCGGGCTCGCGCTCTCTCCCGCCGGTCCCGAGGACCGCTGGATCATCGACGGGCTGGCGAGGTACCTCGCGACCCTCTGGCGGGACGCCGTCCGGCCGGCCGGCCGCGGCGCGCCGCGGCGATCCCGCTCTCGGAGGATGTGCGCGGGGCCTCCGCGCTGCACCGGCTGCGCGGACTCACCGGCGACTCGGCCTTCTTCGCCGGCCTCACCCGATTCACCACCGACCGCCTGAACCAATCCGCGTCCAGGTCCGATTTCGTGGGCGCGATGTCCGCGGCGGCCGGACGGGACCTCGACCAGGATCTCCAGCAGGCCTTCGACCGTGCGCAGTGAGCGGGTCCGGCTGGCGGCCGGCCTGCTGCTTCTGGTCGCCTGCGAGAGCACCTTCCTCCCGCTCCGCGGAAAGCTCGACGTCGGACGGGACCCGATGGTGGTCTTCGTCGGGGGAGACGGCGCGGCCGGGGGAGACCTCTACGCGCTTTCGACCGCCGGCGGGCCGGTGATTCCCGATCACCTTCAGCGCGGTCGGCGAGATGCGCCCGGCTCTCTCTCCGGACGGCGCAGCGGTCGCCTTCCTGCGCGGCGGCTCGCTGAGCGACTCGGCACCCGCGACCGTCTGGGTGATGAACCTGAAGAACGGCGCGGAGCGGCAGATCGGCCTGTCCCGCGACGCCGGCCGGCCGGAGCAGGTGGCCTGGACCGACGGCGGACGCTCCCTGGTGGTGCGGGTCGGTGGGCGGCTCTATCGTGCGGCGGCTCCGCCCGCGGGAGGCGCCGCCCGTCCGGTGCTCGGCGCGGGGCAGGCAGCCGCCGAGTCGGCCCTCGCGGTACCTGCTGGGCCGGCCGGTGTTCGCGCGGGCGGTGCCCTGCCCGAATGCCGAGGACCTCTGCGTGGTGGGAGACACCAGATCGCCTTCGCTCCTCGCCCGGAACGCCCGCGAGCCGGCGCGCTGGGGAGACGATTCGGTAGCCTATCTCGAGGGCGACAGGCTCGTGGTACGCCCGCTGAGCGCGGGCCGCGCCCGGGTGGTCGAGTGGAGCGCGGTGCCCGCGCGGCCCCGCCAGCCGTCGGTGTTCGCGGGCCCTATCGCCGAGCGATAGCGTCCCAGGCGGCGTCGAGGGTCAGACCGGATCTCCCGGCCCTCCGAGTCCCATTCCCTCGCCCCGACCCGCTCGGCGGCGAACGCCACCAGCGCCAGCCAGACGTCGGTCCACAGCTCCAGCGGTCCCTCCCGCAACAGTCGCTCCGACTCACCCCCGGCGACCACTTCCTTCAGCGCCTCCCGGAACTCGCGCGAGGCCTCGCGGCTGCGCTCGTCCAGGTGCTGCTCGTCCCGGCTCCGGAGCAGCATGCGGGTGAGGGAAGGATCGCGGGCCGCGGCATCCAGCAGCCGCCGGGCGATGCCTCCCAGCCGGTCGGGCACCGAATGCTGGCCGTTGGCCCCGGGCTCCTTCACCAGTCCGGCACCCCACCGCTGGGCGTTGCGGTACACTTCGTTCAGCAGATGCTCCTTGCCGCTGAAATGGCGGTAGATGGTGCCCTCGGCGACGCCGGCGCGGGCCGCGATGGCGGGGGTGGTCGTCGCCCGGAAGCCGACGGTGGTATAGAGGTCGAGTGCGGCACGGAGCAGACGCTGACGGGTGGCCTCACCATCGCGTCGTGGAGGCGTAGGATTCGACATGACAGATAAAGTAAGGGTGAGTTGGTCCCGTTGAAGGTGACCGATGGCCCGGCTATTTTTCGGGGCTTTGTCGGGTCACTTTTCACTCGGGGTAGGCCATGAAAATGATGGTCCTCGGTGCCGGGCTTCAGGGCTGCGCCTGCGCATACGATCTCCTTCAGAACCCGGACGTCAGTCAGGTGACGCTGGCCGATCTGCATCCGGGCCAGCTGCCGCAATTCCTCGCGGGAGACTGGGGCGGCCGGCTCCGACCCATCCGTCTCGACGTGACCGACGTGGCCGCCGTCAAGCAGGCACTCCAGGGTCACGCCGCGGTCATGAGCGCGATCCCGTACTACTATAACGCGCCCATGGCCCGGGCGGCTGTGGACGGTGGGGTGCCACTTTTCGGACCTCGGGGGAAACACCGAAATCGTCTTCGAGCAGAGGAAGCTGCACGCCCAGGCCGTGGCCGAGCGGGGTCTCCGTGATCCCCGATTGCGGGCTGGCTCCCGGGATGGTGAACATCCTGGCGGTCGAGGGGATTCGCCGGCTCGATCGGGCGGACCAGGTCAAGGTGTACGTGGGGGGCCTGCCCCAGAGCCCCGAGCCCCCGCTCAACTACCAGATCGTCTACTCCCTCGAGGGCGCGCTCGACTATTACACCACTCCCTCCTGGATCCTGCGGGGCGGGCGTCCGGTGCAGGTGGACGCGCTCAGCGAGCTGGAGCCGGTGGAATTTCCCTCGCCGGTCGGCACCCTGGAAGCGTTCCACACCGGTGGCGGCATCAGCACGCTCCCCTTCGCCTACGAGGGCAAGGTGGACGTCATGGAGTACAAGACGCTGCGCTATCCCGGCCATGTGGCGATCATGCGCCCGATCCGCGAGCTGGGACTGCTCGACATGAAGCCGGTCGAGGTGAAGGGCCAGGCGGTGGTGCCGCGCGACGTCTTCATCGCGTCGGTCTCACCCCGGCTTCACAAGCCGCAGAGCCGCGATCTCGTCGCGCTACAGGTCCAGGTCTCGGGAACCAAGGACGGCAAGAAACGGCAGATCGGGTTCCGGCTGATCGACTACTTCGACGCCGAGCGCGGCATCAGCGCGATGATGCGGACCACGGGATATTCGCTCTCGGTGACCGGCCAGATGCAGGCCGACGGCCGGGTCACGCTCAAGGGGGTGCACACCCCCGACGAAGCAATTCCCTTCCGGGCCTACGTGGAGGAGCTGGGCAAACGGGGCGTCCGGATCGAGGAACTGTAGGCCGAGGCGGGTGTTCCGAAGCCATGACCGACTTCAAGACACTGTGGGACATGGCGATGCCCTACCAGGACTTCGTGGCCGCGAGCGACGAGCACAAGGGGCTCTGGGAGGGGATCTACCGGCTGGTGCGGGTGCCCGACTGGGCCTTCCAGGCGGTGCCGCTCGGTACCAGGCGCAGACTGCTGGTGATCGCCGAGGACTGGTGCGGCGATGCGTCGAGCACCATCCCGATCATCGCGCGCTTCGCCGACGCCGCGCCGGGAATGGACCTCCGGGTCCTGCGCCGGGACGAGCATCCCGAGCTGATGGACCGCTACCTCACCAACGGCGCGCGCGCCATCCCCATCGTGATCGCCCTGGACGAGAATTGCCGCGAGCTGGGGCACTGGGGGCCCCGCCCGGTCGAGCTGCAGTCATGGGTGGTCGAAAACCGGCCCCGGATTCCCAAGGCCGAGCTCTATCCGCAGATCCGGAAATGGTACGCGAGAGACCGCGGCGAGACGACCCTGAGAGAGGTGCTGGCGGTCGCGGGGCTGGGAAAGTCTGCGGCCTTGGTGGGTCCGCCGGCCCCCGCCGGCTAGAACATCCACCCGTTCCCTACCGAGAAGTTGAACCCGTCCGGCCCGCCCGCAAAGTTGAACGTGAAGATGGTGGATCTGAGGATGCGGAGCCCGATACCGCCGCCGCCGCCGACGTGCAGGTCCTTGGTGGTGAGGCGAAAGTATTCCGCTTCGAACACCCGGCCCGCGTCCAGGAAGGCGAGCAGCGTGATGGCGCCGAGGTCGCCGAAGGGGAGCAGGTCGTGGCGGACTTCCAGATTGCCGAACAGCGTGCCCGTGCCCGCGAAACGTCCGGTGTCGAACGACCGATGGGAGTATTCGCCTCCCAGCACCGGCACCTGGTCGTTCCAGGTGGGGAGATTGAATCTGGCGTACAGGGTCGGCGTGCCACCCATTCCCGGATCCCACCATCCGGGCCGCCACCACGGTGCCTTCGCGCAGCGGGAGGTACCCGCGCACGACACCGTAAAGCCGGGTATAACCGTCCCCGCCGCTGCCCACCTGTGCTCCCGCCTCGGCGAACACCCCCCGGAGCGTGTTGTACTCGGTGTCCCGGGTGTCGTAGATCAGCGCCAGTCGCCCCGACACGTCGTCCTGCTCCAGACCGTTTCCGAAGTCGTCGACGAACGCCGACGGCCCCGGCAGCGTCGTGAACCGCACCTGTCCCGCGTCGATCCTGAGCGCGGTCTGCAACGGCCCCCGGATCCTGCGGGTAACCTCCACCCGTCCCTCGTAACGGATGCGCCGGACGCGGAAGAGGAACGGCGTGTCCTCACCCACCAGATCCTTGTTGTACTCGGTGTCGTTCCCCAACCCGAAGTAGCCGAACCGCGCCAGCCGCTCCGCGCCCAGGGAGGCGTCCAACCGCCAGTCCTTCCACAGTCCCGGCGCGCGGAACCGCACCGCGACGTACCGGGTGCCACGGAAGCTGATGCCCGTCGCTCCATCCAGCGCGGCGGTGTACGTCGTGCGGGCCTCGTACGCGGCGGGCTGCCAGTACCGGATCCGGGCCGAGATCACCGGCCCGTCGTTGGCCATGCCGCTGAGATACGGGAAATAGCTGGTCCGCCACGGCGAGCTGGGCTCCCGATCCTCGTCCTCCTGGGCGGCCAGCGATGGCGCGGTGGCCACCGCCAGCGCCACCAGGGCGGGCAGGACGGGCAGGCGGTGAAACCGGCGACCGGTCGGGCGAGCCAGCATGTGGTACACCTCGATGGGGGGCGCGAAATCAGTCCCGGGATTTAGGAAGGGCGGTGGCGGAAGTCAATCGGGACTTGCTTGATGGGCGTCGGCGGCCACTCTACTTTACCCACTTGCGCCTCCCCTCGATCCTCCAGTACACCCTCGATCGGGCCAGTGGTCCGAGCGACGAGCCGTTGCGCTACGTGCGGATCGCCGCCGGCGTTCTGTTACTCTTCGGGACCGTGGTGGCCGTCGGGCTCGCCCTCTCGGGCGCCGCGCCGCGGGCCCTCCAGCTGGTCGGCCTCTTCTGGGCGATCTACGGATTCGCCGTAGGGGTGACCAGCGGGATCCTGGAGCCGGTGGTCGACGGCTTCTTCCACGCGCTGGCGAACATCGGCTTGGAGCGTGTGGGCGGGGGATTCTCGGCCATTGAGACCCTGGTGGTCCGGGGCGAGATCGCCGAGGCCGCGGAGGCTTACCGCGAACGGGCCCTCCATCCGGCGAGCCGGGTGGAGGCCACGGTGCGCCGGGCCGCGCTGCTCGGGGGGCCGCTGGGACAGCCCGAGACCGCGCTGGTCGAGCTCGAGTCGCTGCGTCGTTCCGGTCTCTCCGCCGCCGACGATCTGCGGGTGGGCGTGGCGCTGGTGGACCTCCACGACCGCCGCCTCGGCGAACCAGGCCGCGCGATGGCCGAGTTGCGCCGGCTCATCGATCGCCATCCCGGCGATCACTCGGTGCGCCGATTGCGCCGGGCGCTGGCCCAACTCAAGGCCGAGTATCTGGAGCCGCGATGACCCGATTGATATTCTGGGACGTGGATACGCTCCACGATTTCATGAAGAGCGAAGGCAAGCTGTATATCCCGGGCGCGGAAGCGCTCATGCCGGTGGTGCGCGCGCTCACCGACTTCGCGCACGATCATCAGGTGCCCATTGTGGCCTCGGCCGACAACCACGACCCGACGGACGCCGAGATCAGTGGGCAGCCCGATTGGAAGACCACCTTCCCGCCCCACTGCATGCGGGGAACCCCGGGCCAGCTGAAAATCGCCGAGAGCGCCCTGCGCGACCCGCTGGTGATCGAGCCGGAGCCGCAGGATCCCGGGGCGTTGGCCCATCGCATCCTGAGCCACCGGGGCGATTTCATGCTTCACAAGCACACGGTGGACGTGTTCAGCAACCAGAACACGGTGACCCTGCTGCGCGCCCTCGAGCCCGAGGCGGTGGTGATCTACGGTGTCGCCACCGATTTCTGCGTCCGTCACACGGTGGAGGGCCTGCTCCGTCATTCGTCGCGCAGCAAGCTCTATCTGGTGACCGACGCCATGCGGGCGATCGACCCCACGGAGGGCGACCGGTTGATCACCGCCTGGCGCGAGCGCGGGGTGGAGCCGGCTGAGTCGGGCATGTTGCTGCAGGGAGGGGTGCTCGATCCATATCTGCCGACGCCATCCGTGTGATCCACGGCACAGCGGTGGTCCGTGGCGGCTCTATCTTGGCTCCTATGGGAGCATGGTAAAACGGAGTACCGCGAGACGTCCGAACCAGCCCTGAGCACCCTGCTCCGTGGCCGGACGAGCCGTTGACCCTCTGCCCTCATTGTTGATCCCATCACATCACCTCTCACAACCCAAATCTCGCCGGGAACGGGCCTCGCGCCCGTTCCACCCACCTTTGTTGCACCGTGTGATCCGACCCACGGCGTAGCGTCTCGAGTCCCGCGACCGTAGAAGCACTTCATACTGGAGCCCTCATGCCACGCGGCGACAAGTCATCATACACATCGAAGCAGAAGCGGCAGGCACGCCACATCGAGGAAGGCTACAGGAAGCGCGGCACGTCGCCCAAGGAGGCCGCTCGACGGGCCTGGGCGACGGTGAACGAGGAGACTGGTGGAGGCAAGAAGAGCGGCTCGGGTCGCGGGAAGAAGGTGAACCGCGCGCCGTCGCGGAAGGGGGGCAAGAAAGGCGGCAAGGCGGCGGCGACCCGAAGGCGGCGAAACCGGGCCAAGGGCGGCGAAACGCGGAAGGGCTCGCCCCGCTAACGGCTGGGGCCTGAAGGGCCCTGCCGGGACCACGCTTGGGCGGTCGAGGTGGCGTGCCTCACACCGTGGATGGCCACCGTTCACAGCGCCAAAATCCGCGATACGGCATCGTGCCCCTGCCGGGCGAGCGCCCGGTGCCGCCCGGCCTAATGGCACGAGGCAGGCTCGTACTTCTCCGGAGAGTTTATGTCGATCCTGAAGCTACGTGGGATGCTGCCGGCGCTGCTGGCCGCCGCAGGCTTGGCGGTCGCGATGCCCGGCTCGGCGCAGGCCCAAGGTGGCGTGAATCTGGTTCCCTGGGCCGGCGCGTACATCCCAACCCGCAATTCCTTCTCGGACCTGGACAACGCGGCGTTCGACCGGGACATCAGCGTCATTGGAGGGGCCCGGCTCACCTTCTGGGGCACCGGCATCCTCGGCTTCGAGGCCACCGGCGGATACTCCCCCGCGCGGGTGGCCGGTGAGACCATCAACGAGCGGAACACCAACCTCTTCGCGGCCAGCGGCCGGCTCCTCCTCGCCCTGAGCCCGATCACCAACCCGGTCGGGTTCTACATCGGAGCCGGCCCGGCCTTGCTCACCCGGGGCCGGAACGTGCTCAACGAAGATCGGAGCAGCACCGACTTCGGCGGCACCGCGGGGGTCGGGTTCCGGTTCGCCCTCGGTGAAAGCGGCCGCTCGGCGATCCGGCTCGATGTGGAGGACTATTTCTACGACGGCGACTTCGGCGGGGGCAACGAGTTCCAGAACGACATCGTGGCTTCACTGGGTCTCTCGATCGCACTCGGCGGACGGGCCGACCCGACCGAGCGATAAAAAGATCGAGACCAGGGCAGGATGACGGGGCGCGCGACCCGAGGTCGCGCGCTCCGTTTTTCTCGCCCCCCGGCGGCCCAGCCGATGCATGGGGCGGCCCGGGGCCGGAAGCAGCGGCCGTTTGTCTGATCGCCGGCCGCCTGGGCGGCGCGAAAGTGGTCGGTTGTCTGCAGGTCGCCCCAGCCAGCCCGGTGCGGAAGTGCCCGGCACCGGTGCGAAGGGAACCTAGGGGGTAGCTACATATCTGTCAATATTTCTCTGCATAGTAGGCAATCTCCATGCGGCTGAAGTGCGAAATAATGGCCATCTTCTGCAGATGTGTCCTCGCTTTGTTGCGCATTATGCTAAAAACTGCTTACACTTCGTCCAAGTCATTATCCAACTAAAGGATCCTCGTGAGCATGCCCCGCAAGATCGTCTTCAACGTGCCCTCCCTTCTGCCCGATGCCGGGCGCGGCCGCCCGGCCGCCCGCCCGGCTGGGGGGCCCGCGCCCGCCGCCGGGGCGGCAACCTCCACCGGGGATGGGGAGGATGTCCGCAAGCTGGCCATGCTGGTCGAGGTGAGCCAGGCGCTCACCGGCACCCTCAACCTCCCGGCCGGGCTCTATGGAGTGCTGGAAGTCCTGGAGCGCCGCTGCGGGGCGCTGCGGGGGGCGATCACCCTGCTGGAGGAGGACAGCGGGATGCTCGTCGTGGAAGCCTCCCTGGGCTACCCGCGGCCCACCGGCCGGGTGCGCTATCGGGTCGGCGAGGGAGTGACCGGAATGGTCGCCCAGACGGGGACACCGGCGGTCGTGCCTCGGGTGAGCCGGGAGCCTCGCTTCCTGTACCGCGCCGCGGAGCGCAGCCAGCGGGAGGACGAGGTCACCTTTACCTGCGTCGCCGTCACCCTGGATGGCGGCACCGTCGGCACCCTGGCCATCGAGCAGCGCTACGTCCCGGGATACGACAGCGACCGCACGGTCAATGCCCTTCGCATCGCCGCGGGTATGATCGCGCAGGCGCTCCGGATCCAGCGACTCATCGACGCGGAGCGCCGCCAGCTGGTCGAGGAGAACACCCAGCTGCGCCAGGAGCTGCGTGAGCGGTACGAGTTCACCCACATGATCGGCAACAGCGGCCCGATGCGGCGGGTTTACGCCGAAGTGAACCAGGTGGTGGACACCAATGCCACGGTATTGATCCGCGGCGAGTCGGGGACCGGCAAGGAGCTGATTGCCCACGCCTTGCACCAGCACTCGCCCCGCGCCGGCAAGCCGTTCGTGCGGGTGAACTGCGCCGCGCTGCCCGAGACCCTGGTCGAGTCGGAGCTGTTCGGGTACGAGCGGGGCGCCTTCACCGGGGCCCAGGCGCGGCGGAAAGGCCGTTTCGAGCTGGCCGATGGCGGCACGCTCTTCCTGGACGAGATCGGTGAGTTGAGTCCCTCCACCCAGGCCAAGCTGCTGCGGGTGGTCCAGGAGCGGGAGTTCGAGCGGCTGGGCGGCACCGCCACCATCCAGGTGGACGTCCGACTCATCACGGCGACCAACAAGGACCTCGAGCGGGCCCAGGCGGAGGGGACGTTTCGCGAGGACCTCTATTATCGCCTGAACGTCTTCATCATCTGCATCCCGCCGCTGCGGGAGCGCAAGTCGGACATCCTGCTCCTGGCCGACCATTTCGTCGAGAAATACGTCCGGCTACACGGCCGGAGCATCAAGCGGATCTCAACCCCGGCCATCGACATGCTGGTGAGCTATCACTGGCCCGGTAACGTGCGCGAGTTGGAGAACACGATCGAGCGCGCGGTGCTGGTGGCCGACGGTGACGTGATCCACGGCCATCATCTGTCACCCACCCTCCAGACCGCCGAGGCCTCCGGCACGGTGGTCTCGGGTTCGCTGGGCGAGGCCGTCGCGGTATTCGAGAGCAACCTCATTCAGGATGCCCTCAAGTCGACGCGCGGCAACCGGGCCCGCGCCGCCCGTCTCCTCAGCACCACCGAGCGGATCATCAACTACAAGATCCGCCGCTACGGAATCGATCCGCGCCGCTTCCGCGGCTGACGAAATTGTCGGCTGCGCGAGTGGCGCGGCCGGTCCCTCCACCCCTTCCTCTTTCCGCCAAACCCCGGCGGTGCAACAGGCTTCGACGCATGACGGCGGCTGCCTTCCGACCGCCGCCATCGCGGCACGGCCCTTGTCATAAGGTGGGCCGCAGAGTGTGACCCGGATGCGACGCCCGCCTGGCGGGATCGACGCCACGCGGCGGCACCTTGCATCGGCGCTCCGACGTGGATCGGAGCGGATACCGCAACCCGGATGGGAGATGGCATGACCACGCAACGGATTCTAGGGCTGCTCTCGGGACTGGCCCTCACGACCCTGCCGGCCGCTCCGGCGGCCGGGCAGACGATCGCCCTTGGCGAAGCGGCCGCTTCGCGGCGCCCGCCGCTGCTCGCCGACGGGTACCACCTGAGACTGCAAAGCGCCTGGCCGCAGGCCGGCAACGCCGGGGAACAGTGCCGGAACGGTGGTGACGAGGTCGTGGAAGGAGTGCTGACCAGGGGCGCGGACGGCGCATACCATGGCAGGTTCGATCGCCGGACGCTCATTCTGTTCTGCGGCGCGCACGGGGCCGGCGGTGACGCGTGCGCGATCGTGCTCGAGGGCAACGGCGAGGTGGCCATGACCGGAGTGGTGGTGCCTGACGAGACCAGCCCCAGTGGCCGTGCGCTTCGAGTATCGTGGCGGCCCTCGCCTAGCCACCGCGCCGTCGTGCGCGGGGCGTGCTCCGCGGACTTCAAGCGGGCGGTCGAGGAGATGTATCTGTCGGTCCGCCACGGGGCCGAATTCGCGGTGCCGGCCGCGGGCACGGGCAGACGCAGGGAGCGACTGGAAGGCTACGCGTGGACGGTGGAGATCGAATGACTGGGGGGCTGGGGCTCGACCGTCACCCCTCCCGGCGGACCTCCTGGGCGACCTTGTCCTCCCGCAGGCCGAGGAAGCGCGGGTGGCGCAGCAGGCCCGCCCCGGTCCACTCACCGAATCCGATCTGAGCCACCAGCTTCGGGGTGACCCACCGCACCTCGCCGGCCGGGACCGGCCCCGGCGCGAACGGTGAGGTGCGGCGGTGAAGCGGGATCAGCTTCCGGGAGAGCAGCTCCAGGGTGTCGCGATCGTAGCCGGTGCCGACCTTGCCCGCGTACCGGAGCTTCCCGCTCTGGTAGTAGCCCACCAGCAATGCACCGAGATGCGCGCGCGCGCCTTGTGGCGCGGTATACCCGCCGATCACGAATTCCTGCTGCTGCACGCACTTGACCTTGAGCCAGTCGGCCGATCGGCCGCTCACGTAGCGGGATTCGGCCCGCTTGGCGAGGATCCCTTCCGCCCCCTTGGCGCAGGCCTCGCGGTACATGAGGGCGGAGCCGGTCGTCCGGTAGGGGGTGAAGCGGACCGGCCCGTCATACCACACCACGTCGCGCAGCACCTTCTTCCGGTCGAGCAGCGGAAGCCCGCTGAGGTCGATGCCCTCGTAGAAGAGGCAGTCGAACAGATAGAGCTCGACCGAGACGCCGGTGCGCGCGGCCCGCCGGACGTCACGGAGATGCATCCGCTGCTGGAGCCGCGAGAACGAGGAGAGGCCGGTGGCGGGATCGGGCGCGACGATCTCCCCGTCGAGCACCGCGTCGCCTCGCACCGCGAGCGAGAGCGCTTCCACCAGCTCGGGATAGCCCCCTTCCACCCGCTTCCGATTTCGCGAGAGGAGCCGGACCGACCCGCCGGTCACGTAGGCCAGTACCCGCACACCGTCGAGCTTGGGCTCATAGATCCACCCGCCGCCGGTCGGCGCCCGGTCACCGAGAGTCGCGAGCATCGGCGGGATCCAGCCCGGCTGGGCCCGGTAGCGAAGCCGCCCGCGGGCCTTCGCCGCCAGCGCCTCGCGCGACGGGCTCATACCGCGTCTCCGATGCCGAGGATGGCGCCGAGATCCTGCTTGGCGGCGAAGATGCCGCTCCAGGGGTCGCCCTCGGCCTCCAGGCGGTCGGGCACGGTGCGCAGGGTGAAGTCGGTGGGATAGGCCGTCTCCAGCTCCTTCCAGTGCAGCGGCATGGAGACGGTCGCGGCGGGATGGCGGCGCGGCGAGTAGGGGACGGCCAGGGACTTGCCCCGGCTGTTCTGGTTGTAGTCGAAGAAGATCTTGCCTCGCCGGCGCTCGACCGACCAGTCGAGGGTCACATCGCGGGGTCGTTCCTTCAGGGCGTGCCGCGCGATCGTCTCCGCCACCTCACGGGCGGCATCGAAGTCGAGGTCGCGGACGATCGGCAGATAGAGATGGAGCCCGGTGCGCCCCGAGGTCTTCACCCACGTGGAGAGCCCCAGGGTCGCGAGCTGCTCGCGGACCTGGAGCGCAAGTTTCCGGGTGCGGTTGAAGGCGCGCCGGTGCAGCTCGGGCTCGGCCCCCCGCGACTCTCGCCCGGAGTAGTCGTAGGGATCGAGATCGAAGACCACGAAGTCGGGATAGTTGAGCACCGACTCCTCCAGTGCCGCCTCCGACCCGGTGAAGCGGCGGCCGCGGGTCACCGCGTCGGGTGCCGGCTCGGTGCGGGAGTACCAGGCGTGCATTTCCAGGCTCGCCATCTGGCCTAGCCAGAGCAGGGTCGCGAGGTTCTCGCAGACCAGATAGCTGCCGTCGGTGTCGCCCTGGCGGGAGTAAATCGAGACGGTGCGGGCGAAGGCCGGCGGCTCGTCCCAGTGCTTCTGGTAGAAGCTCTTCCCGCCGATGCCGCCGGGAAACCGGGTCACGAAGAGCGGCCGGTCCGCGAGGTGCGGCAGCATCCAGGGTGACACCCGCGCCAGGTAGCGCAACAGAAACCGCTTGGTGACGGCCTTCCTGCGCCCCACGCCGGGCCACAGGGGCTTGTCGAGGTTGGTCACGGCGAGGTCGTGTCCTTCGACGCTCAGGACGGCGCGCTCCTTGGCGGCGTCGAGTTGCTTCAGGACGTCGCGGACGGCGGCCCCGGAGGCTCCTCCGTTCTTACCATCGCCTGCCTGCCGCTGGGTAGGCACGGCCGGGATCCTCAGCTGACTTTCCGGGTGGCCCGCCGTGCAGCCTGGCGCCTGCGGGAACGAGCGGCGGGCTTCGGCTTGTCCTTCTTCGCCGCCTCCACGCTGCGGCGAAGCGCGTCGGCGAGGTCGAGGACCTTGGCCTCACGCGGGGCCGGTGACTTCGCCACGTCGCGGCCTTCGAGCTTGGCCTCGATGACCTGCGCCAGTGCCTCGCGATAGTGATCCTGGTATTCCCCGGCGTCGAATGGCTTGCGCAGCAGATCGATCAGCGTGAACGCCATCTCGAGCTCGCGGTCGGTGATCTTCACGGTGCCGAGGTCCATGTCGGGCTGGGCCCGGATTTCGTCCGGGTAGTAGAGCGTCTCCAGCATCAGTGCCCCGTCCTTGGCCCGCAGCGCGCAGAGCTGCTCCTTCTTCCGGATGGTGATGGTAGCGACGGCGGTGAGGTTCTTCTTCTCGAGAGTGCGGATCAGCAGCGCGTAGGGCTTTTCACCCCGCTCGTCGGGCGCGAGATGGTAGCTCTTCTCGTAGAAGACCGGATCGATCTCCTCCTCCTTCACGAAGGCGCTGAGCTCGATGGTATGCTGGCTCGGCAGGGGAAGCTTCTCGAAGTCCTCGTCGGTGAGCGTGACGTGCTGATCCTTGGCGTACTCGTAGCCCCGCACCGTTTCGCTCCAGGGGATCTCCTGCTCGTGCGTGGGGCACCAGCGGAGCTGCTTGAGCCGCGTGCCGCAGGTCGCGTGCAGCAGGTGGAACGAGATGTCCTTGCTCTCGGTCGCGCTGAACATCTTCACCGGGATGCTCACCATTCCGAAGCCGATCGACCCACTCCAGATCGCCCGTGCCATCGCGCCCTCCTGTGGCCTCGAGGAATTTCCCAGTCTCCGCGGTGTTTTCCACACCGCAGCCGGTATTATCCACAGTCTTATCAACACAAGCTGTTGATAAACAATGACTTATGGCTCTGGGAAATTGTCCGGCGGTAGGGCGGTTCGCTGTGGGATGAGTCACACGAATTACTCTGCGGGGGGAGCCGGCGCCTCCTTGGTTCCGTTGAGCGCTCGCAGGATCTTTTTCATGCCGAGCGTATCGCTGGCTCGGGAGGGCGGCGCCCCGAGGTCGGGTTGGAAATCGGGCACCGCCGTTTCGATCGCCTCGGGAGCCGGGGTGATGGACGGCGCGGTGGCCGCCGGCGCCGGAATCGGTGCAGGAACGGATTTCGGGGTGACCGCGGAGTCCGCGCCCGGCCTGGCGGATACCGATCCGGCGAATGCCGGGCCCGGTGTCATGGGTACGCGAGCCGGCGCGATCGTCACCCGGGATCCCGCTGTCCTGCTCGCTGCCGACTTGGTTTCGGCGGCGGGCTGGTTGCCTGCGGCGCTCGGCAGCTCGGAGGAAGCCTCCGGTTCGCCGGTGCCCGCTACCCTCACGGGCGCCTTGGACCGACCCGCGGATGGCGATCGTGCAGTGGTCAGTGCGAGGTGGGTGCCGATTACCAGCGCCGCGGCGGTGCCCAGGAGCAGGAGCGGGCGTCCACCCAGGCGCCGCGAGCGGCGCGCGGTGGGGCGGGGCAGCAGCGGCTCCTGGTAAGTAGCGGGCGCTTCAGCCACCGGTGCGACGAATTCCGACGGTGGGAATGGTGCCGGTGCCGGCGCGGCCGGCGTCGGTATCGCGGGAGCGTGTACTGCTGGCGCGTGCGCCACCTGCGCGTGGACCGCCGGCGCATGCATTGCCGGCGCCTGAGTTGCGGCCACGTACCGGGCGGGCGGCGGCGGCTCGACCGGCGCCGCGGCGGGTTTCGGGGCCGGCACATTCCACGGCAGCGGTTCCGGGAGCGAGACCACCGGAAGGTCGCGAAGGATTTCGTGGTGCATCGCGATCACCGGCGAAGGCCTCGGCGGGGGGATCTCCGGTGCGTGCGCCGGCTCGGGCGATCGCTCGGGCTCCGGGTAGTACACTTCGGAATGCGGACGCGGGTGCGCCGGCGAGAGCGGCTTCAGGCGCGGAGAGGCCGGGATCGGGGTCGCGGCCGTCACCGGCGCGGAACCGGTGCTCACGACCGGCATCTCCAGGGCCTTCTTGTAATGCGGATGCAGCCCGATCGGAAGCCACTTCTGCGAGGCGTGATGGTAGATCCGGGCTCGAGCCGTTATGACGCCGTTCCGGATGCCGACCGCCAGTTCCTCGATCGTCCGAAAGACGGTTACCTCGCCGGGAGCGACCTCGATCCGATACATGAACGCGACCTCTGGGCGGGGCGGGGGAACCCGAAATCCACGCCAAATTCATGCTCGGGTCCGATGCATCTTTCTGCAGGTAGGAGCCGGGGAGTGCTCGCCGGTGCACTGCGTTGGCGGCAGGTTGCGAACCGCTGTGTTGCGTTAGGGTTAACGATGTCCCGAGCCGCTTCCCGAGGTGGCTCGATGCGGCGGCTGCAACCATGGTCTCGACGCGCGAGCTTAATCGCCGGCATCCCGGGTTCCGCCGGCTCTCGTAGATTGCACGAGGTGAGTGGATTCCCCGCCCGTTACATGGCCCCTGCGCAGGCGGTTTTTCTATGAGCTCGAAAGCCTGGCCGGGCCGGTGAGAGCGCTCCTGGCGGAGCGCGTCGTGAAGCGCTATGGCGTCGTCGTCGCGCTCGACGGGGTAACGCTCGAAGTCCGGGCAGGGCGAGTGCGTCGCGTTGATCGGCGAGAGCGGTTCGGGGAAGACGACCCTGCTTCGCTGCTTCAACCGGCTCACCGATCCCGACGAAGGCCGAGTCCTGGTGGACGGCGTCGACGTCGTCACCGTCTCGCCGTTCGAGCTGAGGCGCCGTATCGGGTACGTACCCCAGGACGGGGGACTCCTGCCCCACTGGCGGGTACGGCGCAACGTCGCGCTGGTCCCGTGGCTCCGCCGAGATCGTGAGGCGGACCACTCCGCCGACCACGCGCTCCAGCTGGTGGGTCTCGAGCCCGGAGCGCTTCGCCTCCCGCTGGCCCTCCGAGCTGTCGGGCGGCCAGCGGCAACGGGTCGCCGTGGCGCGGGCACTGGCCGCGCAGCCGGGCGTGGTGCTGCTCGACGAGCCGTTCGGTGCGCTCGACGCGATCACCCGCGCGGATCTCCAGACCACTTTCCTGTCACTCCGCCGGGAGCTCGCGCTCACCGCCGTGCTGGTGACGCACGATGTGGCCGAGGCGTTCCTCCTTGCCGACCGGGTTGCCGTGCTGCGCTCGGGTCGTCTGGAGCAATTCGCCGTTCCGGCCGAGCTGCGGGCCGACCCGGCGACGGCCTACGTGCGCGATCTGCTCGTGCGGGCCCGAGTCGCCGGATGAGCCCGGCCGCGCTGCTGCTCCTGCTGGCGGTACAGGCCGCCGATCCGCGGCCCGTGGTGGTGGCCTCGAAACCGTTCGGCGAGTCCTACATCCTCGCGGAGATGTTCGCTCGGCTGCTCGAAGCGCGCGGCATCGCGGTGGATCGGCGGCCGGGGCTCGGCGCGACCGAAATCGCCTTTCGCGCCATCCGCGGTGGCTCCGCCGACGTCTATCCCGAGTACACCGGCACGGGCCTCCTCGCGATCCTCGGCGAGCAGCCGATGTCCGATTCGCGGCAGGTGTTCGACCGGGTGAGCCGCGAGTTCCGGCGGCGCTGGAACGCCCGCTGGCTTCCGCCGCTGGGATTCGAGAACACCTACGCCATTGCGGTGCGCCGGGAGACGGCGACCCGGTACGGTCTCGCCACGCTGAGCGATCTCGCGAGGGTGGGGCGGACGCTCCGGGCCGGACTCACGCCCGATTTCATCGGACGGCCGGACGGGCTCCCCGGCCTCACCCGGGCCTACGGCGTTCGGTTCGCCGAAGTGCGCGCGCTGCTTCCCGCGGTGAAATATCAGGCGCTGGCCGCGGGCGAGGTGGACGTGATCGACGGCTATTCCACCGACGGTCTGATCGCGCGCTACGACCTCGTGGTGCTGCGGGACGACAAGCGGTTCTTCCCGCCGTACGAGGCCGCGGCGCTGGTGAGCGGCGATCTGGCCGAGCGGCGGCCGGACGCGATCGCCGCGCTGACGGAGCTGAGCAGCCGGCTGGACGAGGTGACGATGCGGCGGCTCAACCGCCGGCTGGAGGTGGATCGCCAGCCGGTCGGCCGGATCGCGCGCGACGCGCTGGCGGAGCTGGGGCTCATCGATGCGCGGGCCGACGCGGCGGGGCCGGCGCCGGCGAAGGAGGGAAACTTCCTGCGATATCTCTGGGAGCGTCGCGCGCAGTTGCTGGGCATGGCCCGGCGGCATCTGCTGCTCGTGGTGCTCTCGCTCGCGGCGGCCATCGTCGCCGCCGTGCCGCTGGGCCTCGCGCTCGAGCGGGTTCCCCGCGGTGCCGAGGTGGTGGTGCGGGGCGCCGGGGTGCTCCAGACGCTGCCGAGCATCGCGCTGCTCGCGTTCATGATCCCGCTGCTGGGGATCGGGGTCGTGCCCGCCGTGGTCGCCCTCTTCCTCTACTCGCTCTACCCGATTCTGCGGAACACCTACACCGGCGTCCGCGAGGCGGCCCCCGACGCGGTGGCGGCGGGCCGGGCCCTCGGCATGACACCGCGGCAGATTCTGGGGTACGTCCGTCTGCCGCTCGCCGCGCCGGTGATCATGGCCGGCATCCGCACCGCGGGGGTGATCAACGTGGGGACCGCGACGCTGGCGGCGTTCATCGGGGCCGGGGGCCTGGGAGATCCGATCGCGGCCGGGCTGGCGCTGTCGGACACCCGGATGATCCTGTCGGGAGCGGTGCCCGCGGCGCTGTTGGCCCTGGGTGTGGATGGAGTGCTGGGGGTGGTCGAGCGGGTGGTGCGCCCCGGCCCGCCCGCTTGACGCCCCCTCACGCCCCGGCATAGGATAGGGCCCCGCTATGCGCCTGAACCCCTTCCGGGCCGTCCGCCCTCGCCCCGATCTCGCCGCCCAGGTGGCCGCGGTTCCCTACGACGTGGTGAACCGCGCCGAGGCGGCCGAGCTGGCGCGGGGAAACCCCCACAGCTTCCTGCACGTGTGCCGGTCGGACATCGATCTGCCGGAGGACGTAGACCCGTACGATCCTCGGATCTACGGTCGGGCCCGCGAGGCGCTCAGCCGGCTCCGCGGAGGCGGGACCCTGTTCCAGGACGCGAAGCCGGGGCTCTTCCTCTACCGGCAGGTCATGGACGGCCGGACCCAGACCGGGGTGGTGGGCTGCGTGCACGTGGACGATTACGAGCGGAATCTCATTCGCAAGCACGAGAAGACCCGGCAGGACAAGGAGGACGACCGCACCCGGCACGTGCTCACGCTCAATGCCAACGCCGAGCCGGTGTTCCTGACCTATCGGGCCCGGCCCGAGATCGACGCCCTGGTGGAGGAGATCGTCTCCGCGTCCCCTCCGCTCTACGACTTCACTGCTCCCGATGGCGTGCGCCACACCGTCTGGGCGGTGGCCGACCCGGGCGCGCTGGCGGGCGCGTTCGGCCCGGTGCCGCATTCCTACGTGGCCGACGGACACCACCGCTCGGCGAGCGCCTGGCGGGCGGGGAAGGAGCTGCGGGCCAAGAACCCCGCGCACCGCGGCGACGAGGAGTACAACTGGTTTCTCGCGGTCCTGTTCCCGGCCGACCAGCTGCGGGTCCTGCCCTACTACCGGGCGGTACGTGACCTGAACGGCCAGACGCCGTCGGAGGTCCTCGACCGGCTCGGCCGGCTGGGTAAGCTGACGGAGACCCGGGACGCGACGCCCGACAGGGCCGGAGTCTTCTGCGTCTACCTCGACCGCGAGTGGTACCGGCTGGAGCTGGATCCAGCCGGCATCGACCGGGCGGACCCGATCGCGTCCCTGGACGTATCGCTGCTGCAGGACCGGGTGTTGTCGCCGATCCTCGGGATCGGCGACCCGCGCACCGACAAGCGGATCGATTTCGTGGGCGGGATTCGCGGCACCGCCGAGCTGGAGCGCCGGGTGAGGTCGGGCGAGATGGCGATCGCCTTCTCCCTGCACCCGACCGGTCTCGACCAGCTGATGACGGTGGCGGACGCCGGCCAGGTCATGCCGCCCAAGAGCACCTGGTTCGAGCCCAAGCTGCGAAGCGGGTTGTTCGTGCACGAGCTGTCGTAGCCGATCGCCGATCGTTGAAGCTGTTCGCCCCCTCGCGGAGCCTGAATGAAAGTTCTCATCGCCGACAAGTTCGACAAGGTCGGCATCGACGGGTTGAAGGAGCTCGGGTGTAGCGTGGTGTCGCAGCCCGACCTCACGGCGGAGGCCCTTCCCGCGGCGGTCAAGGAGGTGGATCCCCACATCCTGATCGTGCGGAGCACCAAGGTGACCGCCGGGACGCTCAACGCCGGCACCTCGCTCACCCTGGTGATCCGGGCCGGCGCCGGGATTGACACCATCGACGTGGCGACGGCCTCCAGCCGGGGGATCTTCGTCTCCAATTGTCCGGGAAAGAACTCGATCGCGGTGGCCGAGCTGGTGATGGCGCTGGTGCTGGCCTGCGACCGGCGGATCCCCGACCAGGCGGCCGACCTCCGGCAGGGGAAGTGGAACAAGGCCGAGTACTCCAAGGCGCGAGGGCTCTACGGGCGCACGCTCGGCATCGTCGGGCTGGGCCAGATCGGGAAAGAGGTGGCGCTGCGGGCCCGCGCCTTCGGTATGCGGGTGCTGGCCTGGTCCCGCACGCTCACGCACGAGGAGGCCGACCGCCTGGAGATCGCGTACGCGCAGAGCCCGCTCGAGGTGGCCCGGCTCTCGGACGTGGTGACCATCAACGTCGCCGCCAACGCGGAGACCAAGCACCTGGTGAACGCCGAGTTCCTGGCGGCGATGCGGCCGGGAGCCTACCTGATCAACACCTCGCGCGGCTCGGTCGTGGACGAAGACGCGCTGGCGCGGGCGGTCTCGGAAAAGAAGCTCCGCGCCGGGCTCGACGTGTTCCAGGGCGAGCCGGCCGGCGGCAAGGGCCAGTTCGGCAACGCGATCGTCCAGGCCCCGGGCGTGTACGGCACCCATCACGTCGGAGCCAGCACCGATCAGGCGCAGGTGGCGATCGCCCACGAGGTGATCCGGATCGTCCAGGCCTTCCAGGCCACAGGAGAGGTTCCCAACGTGGTCAACCGCCTGGCTCGGAGCTCGGCGAGCCACGTGCTCGTGATCCGTCACCGGAATCGGCCGGGGGTCCTCGCCTACGTCTTCGGCGTGCTGGCGAAAGCCGAGATCAACGTGGAAGAAGTGGAGAACATCATCTATCACGGCGCCCAGGCCACGCTGGCGAGGATTCACCTCGACGGCGAGCCCGGCAACGGCGCGCTGGAGCGGATCAAGTCCGGGAACACGGACATCATCAGCGTCGAGCTGAGCCTGATCGACGGCGGACCGTCCCTATGATTCCTCCGTCGCACCAACCGACCCCAACCGGGTGGCACGTATGACCAAGCGAATCTTCAACTTTTCCGCCGGCCCCGCGGTCCTCCCCGAGCCGGTGCTCAAGAAGGCGCAGGAGGCGATCTGGGACGCGGCCGGGAGCGGCATCGGGATCATGGAGCACAGCCATCGGGGCAAGGTGTTCGACCGCGTCCGCGACGAGGCCGAGCAGGCCTGCCGCGACCTGGCCGGGATCCCCGATAATTACCAGGTGCTCTTCCTCCAGGGCGGCGCGTCGCTTCAGTTCTCGATGGTGCCGATGAACCTGCTGCCGGCGGATCGCACCGCCGACTATCTCGTCACCGGCGTCTGGTCGCAGAAGGCGGTGAAGGAGGCCAAGGTGCTGGGCGCCAAGGTGCATATCGCCGCCACCGGCGAGAGCACCAACTTCGACCGGATCCCCGGTGCCGCGGAGATCAAGTACTCGGAGCGCGCGGCGTACGTGCACCTCACCACCAACAACACGATCTACGGCACCCAGTGGCGCGCCGAGCCGGCCGTGCCCGCCGGCGTGCCGCTGATCGCGGATACGTCGAGCGACATGTACAGCCGTCCGATCGACGTGAGCCGGTACGGCCTGATCTACGCCGGCGCGCAGAAGAACCTCGGCCCCTCGGGCGTCGTGCTGCTCATCATCCGGGACGACCTGGTGGAGGCGGGTCCCAAGTCGCTGCCCACCATGCTCCAGTACCGGACCCAGGCGGCCGAGAAGTCGCTCTACAACACGCCGCCGACGTTCGGGATCTACGTGATGGGCGAGGTGTTCAAGTGGATCCAGGGCCAGGGCGGCCTCGCCGCGATGGCGGAGCAGAACCAGTCGAAGGCCCGGCTGCTCTACGATTTCATCGATCAGAGCGACTTCTTCCGCGGCACCGCGCAGCCGGACAGCCGGTCCCTGATGAACGTGTGCTTCCGGGCGCCGACCGAGGAGCTGGAAAGCAAGTTCATCGACGAGGCCACCAAGCGCGGCCTGGACGGGCTCAAGGGCCATCGCAACGCCGGCGGCATGCGGGCCAGCATCTACAATGCCTGTCCCCGTGCGGCCGTCGAGGCCGTGGTCGCGTTCATGAAGGAGTTCGAGCGAGCCAACCGGGCCGTGGCCAAGACGTGAGCCCGGCCTGAAACGGAGGGTCGCCCGGGCGCGTATGGCTCGGGCGACCCTTCCTCGTGTTCGGGAGCTTCCCATGCTGCACCTCGTCCTGGCCTGCGTCTGCCCGCTTCTCACCGGCTCCGCCCACCCGCCGTGCGGCGAGGGCCCGACCGAGACCGTCACCGCGTTCGTGGACGTGACCGTGATCCCGATGGATCGGGAGCGCAAGGTCCCGGGGCAGACCGTGCTGGTGCGCGGCGAGCGGATCGTGGAGATCGGGCCGGTCGCGCGGGTGAAGCTGCCCGACGGCGGCGTGCGGGTAGATGGGCAGGGCAAGTTCCTGATCCCCGGACTGGCGGAAATGCACGCCCACCTGCCGGGCGGACAGGCGTCGGATACCGAGGTCGAGCGGACGCTGTTCCTGTACGTCGCGGGCGGGATCACCACGGTGCGCGGCATGCTGGGGCATCCGCGGCACCTCGGGCTCCGCGAGCGGACCGCCCGGGGAGAGCTGCTTGGCCCGACGATCTACACCTCGGGCCCGTCGCTCAACGGCAACAGCATTCCCACTCCCGCGGCCGCCGCCAAGGCGGCCGTCGAGCAGAAGCAGGCGGGCTACGACTTCCTCAAGATCCATCCCGGGGTAAGCCGAGAGGCGTTCGACACCCTTGTCGCCACCGCGCATCGGGTCGGGATCCCGTTTGCCGGCCACGTGCCGGAGGATGTCGGGCTCGCCCGGGCGCTGGAGGCGCGCTACGCCACCATCGATCACCTGGACGGCTACATCGAGGCGATGCTCCGCGAGGGCTCACCGGTCTCGGCGTCGGAGTCGGCGTTCTTCGGGATGAACCTGGGAGAGCAACTGGACGAGTCGAAGCTTTCCGGCCTGGTCGAGGCGACCAGGCGCGCGGGGGTCTGGAACGTGCCCACCGAGGTCCTGCTGGAGAATCTGACCGTCGCGGGTTCCAGCCGGGAGCTGGCCCGGCGGCCGGAGATGCGGTTCGTGTCGCCCCAAACCCTGGCCCAATGGGCCGGAGTGAAGGACGGGATTGTGGCCGAGACGGGCTCCACGCCCGAGTCCGTCCGGCGGATGATCGAGACGCGCCGCCGGCTGATCAAGGCACTGCACGCCGCGGGCGCCGGACTGCTCCTGGGCTCGGACGCGCCCCAGATCTACAACGTGCCGGGATTCTCGATTCACCGGGAGCTGGAGTCGCTGGTGGCGTCTGGGCTCACGCCGTATCAGGCGCTGGAGACGGGAACGCGGAAGGTGGCCACCTTCTTCGGTACCGAGGAGCAGACCGGCACGATCGAGAAGGGGAAGCGCGCCGACCTCGTCCTGCTCGACGCGGACCCCCTGGCGGACATCGGAAACACGGCGCGGCGGTCGGGGGTGATGGTGCGGGGGCGCTGGCTGCCGCGGCGGGAGATCGAGCAGCGGCTGGCGGAGGTGGCGACGGCGGTGGCAAGGTAGCCGGCCGCTACCCCCCGTTCAGATTCTTCACCAGGTCCGCGTTGGTCTTGTACCGCTTCAGCTCCACCAGCATGTCGTTCATCGCATTGATCGGCGTCATGGCCGCGATCCGCTGGCGCAGCGCGCGCGACGCCGCGAGCGTCGGCTCGTCGAGCAGCAGCTCCTCGCGCCGCGTCGCGCTGGCCACCAGGTCGATCGCTGGAAACACTCGCCGCTCGGCCAGCTCCCGGCTCAACACCAGCTCGCTGTTCCCGGTGCCCTTGAACTCCTCGAAGATCACCTGGTCCATCTTGCTGCCGGTATCCACCAGCGCCGTGGCGATGATGGTGAGCGACCCGCCGCCCTTGGAGGGGTCCACCCTTCGCGCGCTGCCCAGGAAGCGCTTCGGCCGCTCCAGCGACTGCGCGTCGAGCCCGCCCGAGAGGGTCCGACCGGTGCCTTTCTCGACGGCGTTGTAGGCCCGCGCGAGCCGGGTGAGCGAGTCCACGATGAGTACCACGTCCTCTCCCAGCTCCACCCGGCGCCGGGCCCGCTCCAGGGTCAGCTCCGCCACCGAGACGTGCTGGGACGCCGGGTTGTCGAAACTCGACGCGATCACCTCTCCCACCCCGGCCGCCTCCATCTCGAACACCTCCTCCGGGCGCTCGTCCACCAGGAGGATGATGAGGTCGGCGTCGGGGTAGTTCGCGTTCACTCCCTCCGCGATCGCCTGGAGAACCATGGTCTTTCCCGCCTTGGCGGGAGCCACGATCAGCGCACGCTGTCCTTTGCCCAACGGCGAGAGCAGGTCGATCACCCGGTTGGTGTGGTCGGGCTGTCCCGAGCGGAGCAGCTGGGCCTCGAGCCGGATCAGCTCGTTGGGGTGAACCGCTGAGAGGCGGGTGAACTCGGGTCGGGTGCGGATCTGATCAGGGGGACGGCCGTGGATGGAGGTGACGCGCTCGAGGGTGGGACCGCGTCCCTTTCCCCCGGGGCGGGTCTCCCCGTCGATCTCGTCCCCCGGCCGGAGTCCGTATTGGCGGATCAGCCGCTCGCCGACGTGGACGTCTTCCTTGGAAGGGAGATATCCCGCCTCGCGGCGCCGGAGAAAGCCCGAGCCCTTACCGGCGATCTCGAGGACGCCAAGCATCAGGCAGCGGCCACGGAGCGCTTGATGCGATGCAGGATGGCGGTGAGGCCCTGGGTTCGCGTCATGCCGAGGGTTTCGCTCAGGCCCAGTTGATCCAGAAGGTCGTCGGGCACCTGCGCCACGGCTTCCGGAGGCGACCCGTCGAGCGACCGGGCGAGGAGCGACACGAATCCCCGCACCGTGGGCGACTCCCTCGGCACGTCGGCATGGATGTGGACCCGCCCCTCCTCGACCTCCACCCACAGGAAGACCGGCGTCTGGCATTCGTGCACCCGGTGCTCTCCCCGGGCCTTCTCCTGCTCGAGCCGCTCCGGGAGCGGCGGAAGCTTGCGGGAATAGTCCAGCAGCGTCTCCAGCCGGGTGGTCCGGTCGGCGGCCTTGAAGCGGGGAATGAGGGTGTCGATGCCGGGCATGGGGGAAAGGTAGTCCTCGGCGGCGTGAGGGGGCAGCGGTGCGACCCGCGGAGTGTCGCCGGGCGAGGGGGGCGTGTCATCCCTGGCTCCGCTCCGGATGAGCGACGGCGCGCTGAGCCGCTTGACTCCCCGCCGGTCCGCCATGTATAGATATGCATGCTCCTGAGGCACCTCGCCACCCCGCTCACGATTATTCCGCTCCGGCCCTCCGGAGGCGGCGGCGCGCGAGCTTGCGGGTAGCGGACCATCCGACAGAGCAGCGACACGCGGCCTCTCGATTCGAGAGGCCGCTCTCTTTTTCAGGGAAACCTCCATGCCCGCACCCGACCCGGCGCCTCCGGTCCGGCTCTACGACACCACGCTCCGGGACGGCACCCAGCGCGAGGGACTCTCGCTGTCTCTGGAGGACAAGGTGAAGATCGCCCGCGCCCTCGACCGGCTGGGCGTGCACTACATCGAAGGCGGCTGGCCCGGCTCCAATCCCAAAGACGCCGAGTTCTTCCGGCGGATGCGGGAGTCGCCCCCGGCACACGCCAGGATCGCGGCGTTCGGCAGCACTCGCCGGGCCGGGGTCCGCTGCGAGGACGACGGGAACATCCGGGCAGTGGAGGAGGCGGCCACGCCGGTCGTCACCCTGGTCGGCAAGAGCTCGACGCTCCACGTGGAGCGGGTATTGGAGACGACGCGAGACGAGAACCTTCGTATGGTGGCGGAGAGCGTCGCCTGGTTCAAGCGGTTGGGCCGGGAGGTGATCTACGACGCCGAGCACTTCTTCGACGGCTGGCGGCTCGATCCGGAGTATGCCTACGCCACGCTCGAGGCGGCCGCCGGGGCCGGCGCCGATTCGGTGGTCCTCTGCGACACCAACGGCGGCGAGCTGCCCGACGTCGTCGCGGAGCGCGTGCTCGAGCTGCGCGCCCGCCTCGGCACCGCCCTCGGCATCCATCCCCACAACGATGCCGGGCTCGCGGTCGCCAACGCGCTCGCCGCGGTCCGCGCCGGCTGCGAACAGGTGCAGGGAACGATCAACGGTTACGGCGAGCGCTGCGGCAATCTCGACCTGGTGCCGTTCGTGGCCACGCTCCAGCTCAAGCTGGGGCGCCGCCTCCTCTCGGACGAGGCGCTCGGGCGGCTTACCGAGGTTTCCCACTACGTGGCCGACGTGGCGAACCAGCACCCCGACCCGCATGCGCCCTATGTGGGCCGCAGCGCGTTCGCCCACAAGGGCGGGATCCACGTCGCGGCGATCGCCAAGGTTCCCGAGAGCTACCAGCACGTGGATCCGCGGCTGGTCGGCAATGTGTGTCGCGTCGTGGTGAGCGAAGTGGCGGGCCGGCGCAACGTCCGGATCCGGGCCCGGGAGCTGGGGCTCGCCGCCGGCGCCGACGAGGGCGCGGTGCTCCAGTTGATCAAGGAGCTGGAGCACCGGGGCTTCCAGTTCGAGGCGGCGGAGGGATCGTTCGAGATGCTGCTGCGCCGGAAGGACCCGGCCTATCGCCCCCCGTTCGTGGTGGACGACTTCACCGTGATCGTGGAGAAACGCGGGGACGGCGGGATGCGAGCCCAGGCCACGGTCAAGCTGCGCGTGGGAGACGAGGTGATGCACACGGCGGCGGAGGGCGATGGGCCGGTGAACGCACTGGATCGCGCGGTGCGAAAGGCGCTGCTGCCCCACTACCCCGTGCTCGCGGGCGTACATCTGGTGGACTACAAGGTCCGCATCGTAGACGAGCACCTGGGCACGGCCGCGCGACCCCGGGTCATCATCGAGTCGGCCCGCGGCGCGGAGCGGTGGAGCACGGTCGGCTGCTCGGAGAACATCATCGAGGCCAGTTGGAGCGCGTTGTGCGACGCGCTGGAGCTGGCGCTGCTCAGGCCCGCCGCCGCCGACTGAGGCGCGCCCAGCGACGCCTCCGCTCGGTGAGCCCCGACCTGGCCCGCCGGCCCGCTCCAACAGCAGGGCTAGTCACAAGGTGGCCCCTGGCGCCGGCGAGGCCGCCGGCGCCGGCCGCACAGGCCAGAGGGTGACTGCCGTCACCGCGCGGACCCGATGGAACCTGCCTCTTAATCAGCCACACGCCCGCCGGAACCTTCCGGGTCGGTGAGACGTTCCTACCAATACCGGCAGGTCTACCCACACCCACAGGTGCGATGAGCACACCCGAGAAATTCGATGCCATCGTCATCGGCGCCGGTCAGGCCGGCGGGCCCCTGTCGACCGATCTCGCGCGGGCCGGCCGGCGGACCGTCCTGATCGAGCGGGAACACGTCGGCGGCACCTGCATCAACGAGGGCTGCACCCCCACAAAGACCATGGTGGCGAGCGCCCGGGTGGCGTACCTCGCGCGGCGCGCGGCTGACTTCGGTGTCGAAACCGGGGGCGTGCGGGTGAACCTGGGCCGGGTGCGCGCGCGGAAGCGCAATATCGTCGAGAGTTTCCGCGCCGGAAGCCAGCGACGGATCGAGGGCACCGATGGGCGTGGATCTCGTCTTCGGCGAGGCACGGTTCGTCGCGCCCCGCACCGTGATGGTGGACGGGCGCACCCTGCAGGGCGACCTCGTGTTCATCAACACCGGCGGCAGGCCCGCGGCGCCTCAGGTCCCCGGTCTCGACCGGGTCGGCCCGCTCGACTCGACCTCGATCATGGAGCTGGACCAGGTCCCCGACCATCTCATCGTGCTGGGTGGCGGCTACATCGGCCTCGAGTTCGCCCAGATGTTCCGCCGCTTCGGCAGCCGGGTGACGGTGATCCAGCGCGGAAGCCAGCTCCTGTCCCTGGAGGACGAGGACATCGCCGGGGCGGTGCTCGCGATCCTCCGCGAGGACGGGGTCGAGGTGTTCCTCCAGGCTGAGGCCCGCTGCGCCGAACGGCTCGATGACGGCCAGGTGCGCGTCGTGGCACGGACCGCTGACGGGGAGCGCGCCATCATCGGCTCGCACGTGCTCCTGGCCGTCGGCCGGGTTCCCAACACCGACCGCCTGGAGACGATGGCCGCGGGCGTGGAGACGGATGGCAGGGGATTCGTCCGGGTGAATCAGCGGCTGGAGACCACCGCCCCAGGGGTGTACGCCCTGGGCGACGTGAAGGGTGGGCCTGCCTTTACCCACATCTCCTACGATGACTACCGGATCATCCGCGACAACCTGCTGCAGGGGGGCGCCCGGACTACCGGAGACCGCCCGGTGCCGTACACGGTCTTCCTGGACCCGCAGCTCGGACGGATCGGCCTCACCGAGCGGGAGGCGGCGAAATCGGGCCGGCCCTGCCGAGTGGCCACCCTGCCGATGAGCTCGGTGGCGCGGGCGCTGGAGATGGACGAGTCGCGCGGGCTGATGAAGGTGCTGGTGGATCCCGAAACCCGGCAGCTGCTGGGTGCCGCGGTGCTCGGCATCGAGGGCGGCGAAATCATGGCGGCCCTGCAACTCGCCATGATGGGAAAGCTGCCGTATGATACGATTCGCGACGCGGTCTTCGCCCACCCGACCTTGGCGGAGTCGCTGAACAACTTGTTCTCGACGCTCGACTGACCGGTCGAGCCAGGGAGATGCCGATGACGACCGCCGTGGCTTCCGACCGCGATCTGCTTCAGACGCTGGCCGAGCGCCTGGACGAGGCGCGGGCCCGGACCGTGCTCCTGGTTTCGCCCCTCAGCGACGAAGAACTGCACACCCAGCACGATCCCCTGATGAGCCCCATCCTCTGGGATCTGGGGCACATCGCGCACTTCGAGGAATTGTGGCTCACCCAGAACCTCGACGGCCCGATCGAGTTCGTCGAAATGCCCGGGATGTACAATCCATTCGAGCACCCGCGGAGCTCGCGCGGGGAGCTGCCGCTGCCGGGCCTCCGGGACTTTCGCTCGATCATGGACGAGATCCGCGGCCGGGTGCTCGCCCGGATCAGGGCCACCGACCTGGACGACGCCAACCCTCTACTGCGTGACGGGTACGTCTACCGGATGGTGCTGCAGCACGAATACCAGCACAACGAGACGATCCTCCAGACCCTGCAGCTCAAGCTCGGCACGCCCTACTCCCCGCCGGCCCGCTTCGAGCTTCCGTCGGCCTCGGCCCAGCCGCTGGGCGAGATGGTGCGGTTCCCGGGCGGCGAGGTGGCGATCGGGACCGACGACAGGTCGGAGGCCTACGACAACGAGCGACGCCGTCATCTCGCCGAGGTCCGCCCGTTCTTCATCGACGTGAATCCGGTGACCAACGGCGACTTTCTCCACTTCCTCGTCGGCCGGCGGCTACACCAGTCCGCAGCACTGGTCCGAGGCCGGCCGCCGGTGGCTCGCCGAGTCGGGCGCCCACGCGCCGATGTACTGGTTCTCCCGCCAAGGCCGCTGGCTGACGAGGACCATGGACCGCACCGGCCCGGTGGACCCCCGGCTGCCGGTCTGTCACGTGTCGTGGTACGAGGCCGAGGCCTTCGCGCGCTTCGCCGGCAAGCGGCTTCCCTCCGAGATCGAATGGGAAGCAGCCGCGACGTGGGATCCGGCGACGGGTCGCAAGCGCCGCTTTCCGTGGGGGGACGACCCCGCATCCCACCAGGCGGCCAACGTGGATCAGCTCGGATTCGGCGCGGCGCCGGTGGGCGCGTACCCGCGCAACGTCTCCCCGATCGGCTGCTACGGGATGATCGGCGACGTCTGGGAGTGGACCGCGAGCGATTTCCGCCCGTGGCCCGGCTTTGAGGCATTTCCCTACCGGGAATATTCCGAAGTGTTCTTCGGTGACGAGTACAAAGTTCTCCGCGGGGGCTCGTGGGCCACCCGGCCCGGTGCGGTACGCGGCACCTTCCGCAACTGGGACTACCCTATCCGCCGCCAGATCTTCAGCGGCTTCCGGTGCGCCCGTGACGCGTAGACTCCTCGCCCGTGAGACGGCCGCCGATCCGCGGATCCTCGCGGAAGTGGCCGAGGGGCTCTCCTTGCCGCAGAAGGAGCTCTCGCCCAAGTACTTCTACGACCAGCGCGGGTCGGAGCTGTTCGAGGAGATCACCCGCCTCGACGAGTACTATCCGACCCGCACCGAGCGCGGACTGCTCGAGTCCTGGATGCCGTCCCTGGTCCGGCGGCTCGGCTCCCGCGCCCTCATCGAGCTCGGCGCCGGGAGCGCCGAGAAGAGCCGCGTGATCCTCGACGCCATGCGGGCCGCCGGCACCGCCGAGCTCTACGTGCCCATCGACGTGAGCGCGACGTTTCTCAGCCAGACCGCGGCGCGGCTGCGGCGGGAGTACCCCCGGCTCGGGGTCGAGCCGGCCATCGCGGACATCTCCGAGGAGTTCAGCCTCCCGCGCCGGGTGCCCCATCCGGCTCTGTACGCCTTCCTCGGCGGCACGATCGGCAACTTCTATCCGCCGGCCGCCATCCGGCTGCTGGGCCGGGTGCGGGCCGCGATGGAGCCGGGCGACCGGTTGCTCATGGGCGTGGACCTCCGGAAGGACATCGCCCGGATCGAAGCCGCCTACAACGATGCCCGAGGGGTGACCGCCGCGTTCAACCGGAACATGCTGCTGGTGCTGAACCACGAGCTCGGGGCCGACTTCGATCCCTCGGCGTTCGACCACCGGGCCTTCTACGAGCCCGTCGCGCACCGGATCGAGATGCATCTGGTCGCCCGCCGGGCCCAGCTGGTGACGGTCCCCGGCGTCGGAGCGATCCATTTCGACGCCGGGGAGTCGATCCGGACCGAGATCAGCTGCAAGTACGACCGCGAGAGCGTGGCCCAGCTGTTCGAGGCCGCCGGGCTCGAGATCGAGGCGTGGCGGACCGATCCCGAGTCGCTGTTCGCGCTGGTGGTGGGGACGCCGGCGTGACCCGGGCGCTGCGCGCGGCGCTGGAAGCCGACCTCGCGAGCCACGCCTTCGCGGCTCCACCGAGCGGCTCGCTCACGCCGCGGCGGGTGGGCGCGGAGCTGGAGCTCATTCCGGTCGAGGCGGCGACCGGACGGCGATGTCCGCTGGAGACCGGCGCCGTGCCGGGCACGCTGCCGCTGCTCCGGAAATTCGGCGCCCGACAGGGGTGGAAGGAGATCTGCACCGCGAAAGGCACGCCCTCCTTCGAGCTGCCGGCGGGCGGCACGCTGACCTTCGAGCCGGGTGGCCAGCTGGAGTACAGCTCGCCCCCCTGCCGATCGCCCAGCGCGCTGCTGGCGCTGCTCCGGTCCGTGGTGCTGCCGCTCCGCGCCGCCGCGGCCAACGAGGGCATCGAGCTCATGGCGGTCGGCATCGACCCGCTCAACCCGGTGGAGCGCGCCCCGCTGCTGCTGCGGACCAAGCGGTACGCGCGGATGGCGGAGTATCTCGGGCGGATCGGGCCGGCCGGCGCCCGGATGATGCGGCAGACGGCGGCATTTCAGGTGAGCCTCGATTTCGACGACGAGCCCTGGCTTCGCTGGTCGGTGCTGAACGCTGCGGCCCCCTACGTGACGGCCATCTTCGCCAACTCACCGCTGTACGACGGCTCGACGACCGGCTACCGCAGCACCCGGGCGCAGGTGTGGCGGGCGCTGGACCCGGCGAGAACGGGGCTGCCGTGGGACAGGCAGGCGCCGGTGAAGGCATACCTCGAGTTCGCGCTTGCGCGCGCCCGCGATCCTGCTCCCGCAGTTGCATGGCGAGTACCGCCCGTTCGGCGACTGGCTGGAGCACGCCCGGCCGACGCTGGAAGAATGGCGCGACCACCTGAGCACGCTGTTTCCCGAGGTCCGGCCGCGGGGCCATTTAGAGCTGCGATCCTGCGACGCCGTGGGACCGCAGTGGTGCGCGGCGCCGGTCGCGCTCGCCGTCGGGATCACCTACGACCCCTGGGCGCTCCGCGCGGCCGCCGACCTCCTCGGCGCGCCCGACCTCGGCTTGCTGGACCGGGCCGGGCGCCTGGGTCTGGGTGATCCCGCCATCCGACGGACGGCGGTGGATCTGGTGGACATCGCGGTGGCCGGATGCCAGGCCCTGGGGCCCGGCTACTTCCATTCGTCGGACCTGGAGCAGGCCCGCGCGTTCTTCGACCAGTACACCCACCGCGGCCGCTCCCCGGCCGACGATCTTGCCGGCGCGGAGATCGCCGCCTAGCGTGGGTCCGCCGTCTGTTCAGCTCGCCGGTACGAAGGTCCGCGTCGGATCCTCCCTACAACCCGTCCAGGTCGTCCTGATGTAGCTCCCGTCGCCCAGGGTGGCGTGGATCTCGCCCGCGACGATCAGCGCTCCCGGCAACAGGGGGAGCGCGTGGACAGGTGGCCTGGAACGATGCGGCTGGATTGACGCTCGGCCGCCCGGCGAGTTAACCGGCGGCGGCTGGGAGGGTCGGCTGAGCGGTTCGGACGTAGATTTGAGGCGATCACTCTCCCGGAGCGCCCGTGAAGGCGATTCGCATCCACCGCACCGGTGGGCCCGAGGTGCTGCGTCTCGAGGACGTCCCTGTCCCGGCTCCCGGTGCGGGCGAGGTCCTCATCCGGATCGAGTCGGCCGGCGTCAATTTCGTGGACGTCTACGAGCGGCAGGGTCTCTACCCGGTCGCGTTGCCCTTCACGCCCGGCCGGGAAGCCGCCGGGGTCGTCGAGCGGGTTGGCGAGGGTGTCACCACCTGTCGCTCCGGAGACCGGGTGGTGGCCGAAAGCCTGGTGGGCGGCTACGCAGAGTATGCCGTCGCCGCGGCGGAGCGTGTCGTACCGCTGCCAAACACCATCGGCTCGCGTCTGGGCGCCGCCGTCATGCTTCAAGGCCTCACCGCGCATTACCTCGCCGTCTCCACCTACCCGCTCCGGGTCGGTGATACCTGCCTGGTCCATGCCGCGGCGGGCGGTGTCGGTCTCCTCCTCTGCCAGATCGCGAGCCGCCGCGGCGCGCGAGTGATCGGCACCGCGAGTACGGAGGTGAAGGCTGCCCTCGCCCGGGAGGCGGGGGCCCAGGAGGTCATTCTCTACAGCCGCGACGACTTTCGGACGGAGATCAAGCGGATCACCGGCGGTGCCGGCGTGCAGGTGATCTACGATTCGGTGGGACGGACCACGTTTCTGGACGGGCTCGACTGCCTGGCGCCCCGAGGGATGATGGTGCTGTACGGCCAGTCCAGCGGCCCGGTGGGCGCGCTCGATCCGCAGCTCCTCAACCGGAAAGGCTCGCTTTTCCTGACGCGCCCCACGCTGGCGCACTATGTCCGCACCCGCCCCGAGCTGTTGCAGCGGTCGGAGGAGCTCTTCGGGTGGGTCGCCGATGGGTCCCTGGCCGTGAGGATCGACCGGGCATTCCCGCTGGCGGCGGCGGCCGAGGCGCACGCCGAGCTCGAGGCGCGCCGGACGACCGGGAAGGTCCTCCTCGACATCCTCCAACCGGATCGGTCGTGATCCAGCGCGGGTTAGTCAGCACCGATTGGCTTGCCGGCAGGCTGGGCCACCCGCGGCTTCGCGTGGTGGATGGCTCCTGGCACCTCCCCGGCAGCGGACGGGATGCCGCGGGCGAGTACGACACGGCGCACGTTCCGGGTGCTGTCTTCCTCGATCTCGACGCCTCCAGCGACCGGACCTCGTCCCTGCCGCATATGCTCCCATCGGCCGACGAGTTCGCCGAACGGATGAGCGCCCTCGGGCTGAACGATGCCGACGACATCGTGGTGTACGACGGCTCCGGTTCCAATCTGAGCGCCGCACGGGCCTGGTGGATGTTCCGGGCCTTCGGCCACCAACGGGTGGCGGTGCTGGACGGGGGAATCCGGAAGTGGCGTCGGGAAGGGCGCCCGGTGGAGAGCGGGGTCCCGGCGCCTGCACCGGGGAGGTTTACCGCCCGCCCGCCCGGCCCCGCGGTGCGTGACCTCGAGCAGGTCCGCCGCGCGGCGCAGACCGGAAGCGAACAGATCGTGGACATGCGGTCGGCCGGGCGATTCGCCGCCATCCAGCCGGAGCCCCGGCCCGGGCTCAGGGGCGGCCACATCCCGGGCAGCCGCAACCTTCCCTACGACGAGCTGGTGGACGAAAACGGCATCCTGCTCCCGCCGGAAGCGCTCCGACGCCGGATCTCAACGGCCGGGATCGATCCGACCCATCCGATCATCGCCACCTGCGGCTCGGGCGTGAGCGCCTGCGCGCTGATCCACGCCCTCCACCTGCTCGGTCATGACCAGGCGACCCTCTACGACGGCGCGTGGACCGAATGGGGCGGGCGCGCCGACACCCCGGTCGAGACCGGACCCGCATGAAGCGGGTGCGTACACGGCCGGAGTCTCCGCGACAAGCGGGAGGCAGAGTGGCTGGCGGCGACGCTGCGGGAGGCGCTGCGGGAGGACCCGGCCTAGCGAGTCCCCCCACAGGCCCGAAGCACGGCACGTGGCGCGGGATGGTTCGGGAACAGCTCGCGCGCGCGCTCGGCGTGCGGACGGGCTCGGTCGCATCGGCCGGCGGCGCGCCACTGCTGCGCCAGGCGCATGTGGATCCGGTAGCTGCCCGGGTCCACCTTGGCGGCCAGCTCCAGCGCGGCGCGACTCCCGTCGTTCGAAAGGGCCATCGCCGTCACCTGCGAAAGGCTGTGCGCCAGCAACCCCGCTCCCACCACGGCCACCGCGATCCGCAGCCTCCGCCGGGCGATCGCGGACAGCGGGATGACCCGGATCGGCCGGGCGGACGAGGCCAGCGCGCCGACCACCGTGCAGGCGAAGAAGGCCGGCGCGGGCAGCAGGAGGACGGCATCGAACGCACCCACCACCGCGATCGCGATGATCGTGGCCACGATGGTCAGATCGACTAGAGGGGGAGGGCGGCCGTTGCCACTCCGCACCCGGGCCCAGGCGCCCAGCCCGATCGACGATCCCATCGCCAGCAGGAGCAGCGACGCCGGCAGGCCCCGCTCGGCGAGCATGGCCATCCAGTCGCTGCTGGGCCAGGGGTTGGTGGGGATGACGTCGTCGGCGTCGAAAGAGGGATCACCCGGCGACCGGTACTTCGGATAGTGCACCGGCCAGTTGCCCGGACCGACCCCCAGCACTGGGTGATCCATTGCCATGGCCAGGGTATTGCCGTATTGGATCAGGCGGCCGCGCCCACTGCCTTCCTTGTAGTTGGCGACCCCGGTGAGTGAGTCGAGGTAGGGGGAATCCGAGCGCCAGTTGAGTCGGTTGGGCAGGGCCAGCGCCAGCAGCAATCCTCCCAGGACGATCCCGCCCAGTACCGGCAGCCGGCGCCGGCCCCGCCGATCTGCGCCCAGCCCGCCCACCCATAGTCCCTCCACTGCGAGAAACATCCCCAGGGCCGCCGCGCCCAGCCAGGCGGCTCGGGAGCGCGACAGCACCAGCGCCGCCGCTGCCAGGGCGACGCCCGCGGCGCCCAGGGCGAAGTCTCGCTTTCGCCGCGCCTCGACCGTCACCAGGATCAGCACCGGCAACCCGATCGTGATCAGGTGGGCCATGAAGTTCCGGTTGCCGAAGGTTCCCCCCGGTGCCCGAGCCAGGCTGGTGAGGTCGCTGGTGATCAGGCCGTACGCCTGAAGCAGTCCGGTCGCCGCCCCGACGACGATCGCGGCGGCGAGGGCGGCGAGCAGCCGGGGCCCGTGACCGGTACGGGCCACCGTCCGGGCCGCCCAGAAGATGCCGGCTCCGGCGAGCGAGACGCCGAGGCCGCGAGCGGCAAGCCAGCCGTTGGCCGCGAACAGCGAGGAGACCAGTGAGAGCGCCAGGAACCCGACGACCAACCCGTCCACCATCAGCAGGGTGAGCTTCTGCGCCGAGGCAAGACAGAACAGGGCCGCGGTGAGGGCCACGGCCAGGAGCACCAGCTCCTTCACGAACGTGTAGCGGTCGAGCTGAAAGAACGGGTAGGGAAGGGCGGCCAGCACCACGAGCATGGCGCCGGACTGGAGCGCGAGCAGCGCTCCCCTGCCGTCCGATTCCCCCGCGCGCCGAGCGCGGGCCGATCGATTGGGTACCGGCCGGGTGGACTCGGTCTGCACCTGCGCTCCTCAGGGATCGGGCGAAATCGGCGCGGGCGACCGGAAGCGGTCGCCATAGCGGAGCGGGTTCCCAGGCGCCCAGGGTCGGTAGCGATTGGCGAACTCGATCCGGTCGGCCAGGTCGGGATGGCTGCCGCGCCACAGCCGGTACAGGAGACCAGTCCGCGGCACGGCGAGATTCTCGTCGTGCAGGCGGACGAACGCCTGGGCGGCGGCCTGGTTGTCGCGCGTGATCTCGAGGCCGAAGCGGTCGGCCTCCCGTTCCTGCCATCGAGAGAGCGCCAGCACGGCCGGCGTCGTCGCCAGCATGACCACACCGCCCACCAGCGCCAGCAGCGGCACCGAGGCCACGTCGTCCAGCCGGCCGAATCCGAAGCGATGGTGGAATCGGGCGATCGCCCGGCCCGCCACTCGGTGTACGACGTACAGCGCGAGCGTGGCGAGCAGCGTCGCCCCAAGTATAACCGTGAGCGTGTGGCGGAGTACGAAGTGCCCCATCTCGTGCCCCATCACGAACACCACCTCGTCCGGCTCCAGCCGGTCCACCAGGGTGTCCCAGAGCACGATGCGCTTGGTACCGCTGAACCCGGTCACGTAGGCGTTGACCTGGCGGGTCTCATCGCCCTTGCGCACCTCGTAGATCCGGCTGTCGGGGATGCCGGCGCGGGCGGCCAATTGGTGGATCCGGGTCTCCAGCGCCCGGTCCCGCATCGGCTGGTACTCGTCGAAGAGCGGCGTGATCCACACTGGGGCGACGATCATCGCGAGCATGGTAAGCGGTGCGGTAAGGAGCCCGGTCCAGAGCCACCATCGCTCGGGGACTCGCCCGCAGCAACCGATAGGGGATCCACAGCACTAGCGCCGCGACCACGGCCGTGATCGCGGCGCCCTTGCCCCAGTCGGCGAGCCACTGTCCGGCGGTCTCGGTGGAGAGGCCGTAGGCGTGCTGCCGCGCGAACCCCGCGTACCACGCGAGCGGAAGGAAGACCACCGCCTGAATGAGCACGTACGCCGCGCCGTAGACCGCGATGATGAGTAGCCGGCGCCCCCGCGCGATCCTTCCGGCCAGGTCGCGCACGCGGGCGGAGAGACCGGTGAAGAGCAGCACCGCGGGCAGCACCAGCTCCAAGGTGGTCGCACCGGCCCAGATGACGTGGCTGGTCCGGTAGTACCGGACCGCCAGCGCGGTGGGCTCCGGCACCGGAACGGCGGTAGTCGCGGTGGTGGGGGGCGACTGGGTCGAGAGTGAGTCGGCTTGCCACATGGCGGCGCTCTGGTGTGGCGAGGGAATGGCGTACGATTCGCCGTCGAAAGTAACCCGGTTTAGCTTACCGGAATGTTGGACGCCATCCGCGGTTTCGTCACCCGCCGCATTCTGTCGCCGGCCGAGCCGGCGGCGACATCCCAGAGCCCGGGACCCTCCGGCGTGCAGCTGGCCGCGTGTGCCCTGCTCCTCGAGTTGGCCCATGCCGACGGTGTCATGAGCCCGCCCGAGCTGGCCCACATCGAGAGTGCCATGCAGCGCCACTTCGGGCTCGACGAGGCCACCGCCCAGGAGCTGATCTCCCTGGCCGAGGCGGAGCGGAACCAATCCATCGACCACTTCCAGTTCACCCGCCTCGTCGCCGCCGAGTACGACCTGGGCCAGAAGATGGTGCTCGCGGAGGTCATGTGGGGGGTGATTCTGGCCGACGGCGAGCTCGCCACCCACGAGACGTGGCTGGTCCGGAAGCTCGGGCATCTGCTCGAGCTGGAGCCCGGCTATCTGTCCGAGGCGCGCCGGTCGGCCTCGGCACGAGACCCCGGCTCAGCGGAGGGCGCTCGGTGAGCGCTGGGACGCTCGGCACCTACCTCAACGACCATTTTTCCGGGTCGGTCGGCGCCATCGAAATGGTGGAACGGACCATCGAGGAAGCCGCCGGTACCCTTCTGGCCCGCAGGCTGGAGGAGCTCCTCAGGGAGATCAGGAAGGACCAGGATGTGCTGCGGGACCTGATCGAGCGAGTCGGCTCGAAGGAAAGCTCGCTCAAGAAGGCCGGAGCGTGGCTGGCCGAGAAGGCGAGCCGGGTGAAGCTGGGCGGGGCCGGCGACCCGGGCGAGCTGGCGCGGCTGGAGGTGCTGGAGACGCTGGCGATGGGCATCCACGGGAAGAGGGCCGTCTGGCGCGCGCTCCGGGTCGTCGCCACCAAGCATCCGGCGCTGGGGGGCCTGGATCTCGATCTGCTCGAGCGCCGGGCGGTGGAACAGCTCGACCGGGTGGAGGAATGGCGACTGGAGGCGGCGAGAGAAGTGCTCTGAGCCGAAGCGCCGGTTGTTTTCGCGATCACCGAACGTGGGTCGAGAGTCCGACGAACACCCCGCGACCCCGCGCCGGAAACGCCACCGCCTGCTCGTAGCTCTCATCGAACAGATTCTCGATCCGCCCCGTGACATCGAGGCTGGGCCTGCCCTGGCGCCGGTGCAGCACGGTGAAGGTTCCGCTCAGATCCAGCGTGGTGTATGAGGGCAGCTCCACCCGCTGGTTGGGCTCGGGGAATTGGCCGAAGCGGACGTCGTCGCGGCTGCCGACCCAGGAGAGCATCGCCTGGAGCCGGATGCGGGCGGCAAACGCGGATTCCAGCCGCACGCTGAAAGCATCGTCGGGCCGCCGCAGCAGCCGCTCCCCCTCCACGAACGTGGCCGCGTCGCCGGAATCGAAACCGGCATCGGTGACCTTCGAGATGAGCCGAGTGTAGGAGATCGACCCCTTCACCGGGCCGCCGGGCCTGAGGTGCAGCACCGCCTCCACTCCGTTGGCGTTAGCTGCTGCGACGTTGAAGTAGTTGGGCCCGCCGGGCTGGGGCGGCACGAAGGTGTACTGAATGAGGTCCCGGAACCGCTGGGCGAAAACGGTCACGCCCAGACTCGCTGCTCCACGGCCGAAGTCCTGCTCGACCCCACCCTCGACACTGAAGCTCCGTTCCGGCCGCAGCTCGGGGTTCCCCATCGAGAATGGGCTGTCGAAGTTCTCGAAGAACCCCGGCTCCTTGAACCCGGTCCCCACCGACGCGCGGATCCTGGTGGCGGGTGACGCGAAAGCCAGCGCCGCGGCGCGATAGGTCCAGAAGCTGCCGAACTTCTCATTCTGGTCCAGCCGGCCACCGGAGATAAGCTGGAGCCGGGGCACCGGCAGGACCGTCCCCTGGGCGTAGAGTCCCCAGTTGTTGCGAGACTCGCGGAGGGCGCCGGTCACGTCCTGGCGCTGGGCCTCGAACGCGGCCCCGGCGAGCCCCCGGATGCCCTTGGGCAGGGTGAGTTGGACCCGGGCGTCCGCGGAGGTCCGGTCGATGCTGCTGTGATCGGTGCTGGCGAAGGCCGGCCCCGGCGGTGGATCGGCGGGGTTCTCGTAGCCGGTCTCGATGTCGCTCCTCCCGACCAGCAGCCGCCCTTCGACCGCCTCGGAGAACCGGTGCCCGACGTCGAGGCCGAGCACCGAGGTCCGGTCGGTGGTGAACTGGTTCCGGTCCACCGGCACTCCGGTGAAATCGGTCGGGAAATGATACTTGGCGTCGTGGAAGCGGCCGGTGAGGCTCAGCGTGGTGCGCTCTCCCGCGAGAACGCCGAAACGACCGCTCGCCGCGGTGTTTCGATAGTCGTTGTTGAAGGCGTAGGTCCCGTCGCTGGTCAGCCGGGACAACGAGGCCGACCAGCCGAGCCCGTCGTCTCCGCCGAGCGCGGACGCCTCCCACCGCGCGCCGCCGAAGCTGCCGCCCTCGCCGGCGGCATCGAGCCGGAAGCCGCCTCCGCCCTGACGGGTGACGATCTGGATCACCCCCGCGATCGCGTCCGAGCCGTACAGCACGCTCCCCGGTCCCCGCAGGATCTCAATCCGGTCGACGTTGTCGGTGGTGAGCGAGGCAAAGTCGTAGAAGCCGCCCGGCTGGTTCACCGGTATCCCGTCCACCAGCACCTTCACGTAGTCGCTCTCCCCGCCGCGCACGAACAGGGAAGCGGCGGCGCCGTAGGGGCCGCCCTGGGCGAGGTGGGCCCCCGGCACCTGGCGGAGCGCGTCGCCCACGAAATGGATGCCCTGGGCCCGGAGGTCGTCACCCCGGAGCACGGTCACCGTCGAGGCCACCGAGTCGGGCGCGACGGGGTAGCGGGTCGCCGTGACCACGATCTCGGGAAGCGAGGCCGTATCCCCCACCGCTTGCCCGGCCAGGACGTGAGGCGCCAGGGAGAAGAACGCCGTGATCGCGAACCACGCGATCGCGAACCAATGGAAGGCCGGGCCTCGACGTGGGCGGATCATCGGGGTGCTCCTGACGGGGGAAGCGAGGTGAGTCGTCCGCAGCGCACCCGGGGGGCACGGGCGGCGGACGCGAGCCATCCCCCAAGCCGCTGGTGAGCGGCGGGCGGCGAGGCTACCGGGGACGGGCGCGGGTGCGTGATTGCGGGACCCCTCAAGCACGCCGCCCATCCTCGGGGCTTCGAAGATGGGCGATTGCGGGCCGCGGTTGCGGGGCCGGAGTCGCCACCGTTCCCTCCCCCGAGGGTTCACGTGGTGGCACGAGCGAGAGGTCTCCTGGCTTCGGGCCCTCGCTCGCCTTCCCGGTTACCCAGTGGCGATGCTGAGCGAGGATGCTGCCCGTTACAGTGGCGGGGCCGCGCCGGATTCGCACCGGCTTCCGTGGATCTCGACTCGCGTGGAGCGGTTATACGACGGAGCCATTTTAGGCCGGCCGCCACCGCCGCGCAAGAGCACTCGGGGGGGACGGAGTGACGGAGCGCACGGCCAATCCGGTGCGAGGGTCGCAACTTGGCTATCCATGTCCCCGTCAACATCTCGCTAGGCGCGCCGTGCGGCCGCTCCCCGGGGACACCCGCAGGCGATGGAGGCAGTCATGACCAGGGCGGACATACGGAGCGGAGGCCGTGACGACGCGGCTCCCGCCGACGAGCAAGTATTGCCGGGCACGGCCCAGGCGGAACATGAAGGCGCCGGATCGGGAAGCGGAGCGGGGGAACAGTTCCGCCAGGCCCGCGACAAGGTGGTCGACCGGGCCAAGAGCACGATGCGCGACGCCCGCGACCGCGCGGGCGCCGGCCTGAGCGACGGTCGGCGCCAGGCGGCCGACCAAATCGGGGGGATCGGGGGCGCGCTGCATCGCACCAGCGAGCAGCTGCGCCACGAGAACCAGGCGAAGATCGCCGACTTCGCCGACTCCGCCGGGCGGCGGGTGGACCGGGCGGCCGAGTATCTTCGCGAGACCGACGGCCGGACCATGGCCCGCGACGTCGAGAGTCTCGCCCGGCGCCAGCCCGCGCTGGTCTTCGCTGGCGCCTTCGCGCTGGGCCTGGCGGCGGCGCGCTTCCTCAAGAGCTCCGCGTCGGAAGACGACTCGGGTGACACGGGCTACGGGCGGATTCGTCCCGGCGGCGAGCCGGCCGGACTCGGCTCGGAGTTCGATCGGACCCGGGGAGGTTTCGATGCACCAGCTTAGCCAGGACCGCTCCATCGGCGAGCTGTTCGGGCAGCTGACCCAGGATCTCTCTCTGCTGGTACGGCAGGAAACTCAGCTAGCCAAGACCGAGATTCAGGAGAAGATTTCCCGGGCGAGCCGGGATCTGGTCTCGCTCGCCGCCGGAGGGGTGGTCGTCCTGATCGGCGTGCTCACCCTCGCCGCCGCCGTCATCCTGCTGCTGGTCGACCCCGTCGGGCTCGAGCCGTGGCTCGCCGCCCTGCTGGTCGGCGTGCTGCTGGGGGAGGGGGGTACGCCATGCTCCGCAGCGGCCTGCGTGACCTCAAGCAACTGGACCCGGCTCCCCGCCGCTCGGTGGAGAGCATCAAGGAAGACATTCAGCTGGCGAAGGAGTTTCGGCCATGAACCAATACAATCCCGAGTCGCGTGCCACGCCGCCGGAGCAGATCGAGCGCGAGATCGAGGTCACCCGGGGACGCATGAGCAGGGATATCGACGAGCTGGGCGAGCGGCTGAGCCCGGCCAATCTCAAGCGCCAGGCCAAGGACGCGATCACCGCCAAGGCCCAGGACATCGCCACCAACGTCGGCGACCAGGCTCGGCAGAAGGGCTTTCGCATGATGGACTTCATTCAGGAGAACACCTCGCTCGTCGCGGCCATGGGCCTCGGCGCGGTATGGCTGGTCCAGCAGCGTAACCGGAGCGAGATCTCGGGCGACCGGATGGCGCGGTTCGCCTATACCGGCCCGGAGCGCCGCCGCGAGGGGGTCACCGGCAAGATCGCCGACCGCGCCTCCGAGCTGCGTGACAGCGTGAGCACCGCGGCGGACGGTGTCGCCCAGCGGGCGGACGATCTCACCCAGCAGGCCGGCGAGATGGCCGGCCGCGTGCGGGAGCGCGCCGGGGAGCTCGGCGGCGAGGTACGGGAGCGGGCCCGCGATCTGGGCGCCAGAGCGAAGCATCAAACCCGCCGCACACGTGGCGGCCTGGAGCGGCTGGTCCAGGAGAATCCCCTGGCGATCGCCGCCGGCGTCGCGGCGTTGGGATTGGCCGCCGGCCTCCTGGTGCCCGAGACCGAGCGCGAGCAGCGGCTGATGGGGCCGGCCCGGGACGATCTGGTCGATCGCGCGCAGGGTACGGCGCGCCGGGTGAAGGACGCCGCCATGGAAGCCGGCCAGGAGCTGCGCGAGGCCGTGCGGGAGACGGTCGCCGAACGGGGGCCGGAGGTGAAGGCCGTCGTCCAGGACGCGATGCAATCCGTCGGCGAGCAGGTGAAGGAGCAGGCCGGGCGGGTGAAGGAGGAGGCGAAGCAGGCGGTCCGGGAGCAGCGGCCCGGCCGCGGCTCGGCACCGGTCTGATCAGCGCGTGATCGGGAGGCTGCTCCGGCGGCGCTCGTTCCTCTCGGACCGCGAGCAGGACCTGCGGGCTCGGGAACAGGAGTTGCTGGGGCGCCTTGCGCGCGCCCTCGAAGCGTTCGGCCCCGACGTTCAGCCCGCCGACCTCCAGCGGTTCAAGGAGGCCACCGAGCAGCTCGCGGGGCTCTTCCTGCTGGTGATCGCCGGCGAGTTCAATTCCGGCAAGTCCAGCTTCATCAACGCCCTGCTGGGTGAGCGGGTGCTCCCCGAGGGTGTCACGCCCACCACCGACCGCATCAACCTCCTGCGGCACGGTCCCGAGGTCACCGAACGCCAGCTGGAAGCCTACCTGCTCGAGCGGACCCACCCGGCCGAGCTGCTGCGTGAGCTCAACGTGGTGGACACCCCCGGCACCAACGCCGTCATCCGCCGCCACGAGGAGCTGACCAGCGATTTCATCCCTCGCGCCGACCTGGTGCTGTTCGTCACCAGCGCCGACCGGCCGTTCAGCGAGAGCGAGCGCGAGTTCCTCGCGCAGATTCGGGAGTGGGGCAAGAAGATCGTCTTCATCGTGAACAAGATCGACATTCTGGCCGGGCCGGCGGACCAGACGGAGGTGCTCGCCTACGTGGCCGACAATGCGTCCGCGCTGCTGGGCGACACGCCCCAGGTCTTTCCCGTGTCGGCGCGCCGCGCCGCGCAGGCCCGTTCGGAGGCCAAGCCCGAGCTCTGGGAGCAGAGCGGCTTCGACGCGGTCGAGGAATACCTGCTCCGCACCCTCGACCAGGAGGAGCGCATCCGGCTCAAGCTGCTCAACCCGCTCAACGTCGGGCTCCGGCTCTCGGCCCGCTACAAGGAGGCGGCGTTCGAGCGGCTTAAGCTGCTCGGCCAGGACATCGAGGCGCTCCAGAGCATCGACGCGCAGCTCGCGCTGTTCCACCAGGAGATGTTGCGCGACTTCGAGCCCCGGCTCTCCCGCCTGGAGCTGCTGCTGGGCGAGATGGAGAGCCGGGGCCAGCGGTTCTTCGAGGAGACGGTGCGGCTGAGCCGGATCCGCTCGCTGCTCGACACCTCGAGCATCAAGCGGTCGTTCGAGCGCGAGGTGATCGGCGAGACGCCGCAACAGCTCGAGGCGGAGGTGGGGCGGCTCATCGACTGGATCGTGGAGCGCAACCTCAAGGTCTGGCAGGACGTGAGCCAGTTCGTGGACCGCCGCAGGATCTCGCTCCACCAGGAGGGGATGCTGGGCGAGGTGCCCACTACGTTCAGCTACAACCGTCAGGCCCTGCTGGACTCGGTGGGACGGGTGTCGCGCGAGGTGATCGGCGGGTACGATCGCGAGCGGGAGTCCCGCGCGATTGCGGACGAGGTGCAGGGGGCGTTCGCCACCACGGCGCTCGCCGAAGCCGGGGCCCTCGGGCTCGGGACGCTGGTGGCGACCGTCCTCACCGGCGCCGCCGCCGACATCACGGGCATCCTGCTGGCCGCCGCGCTCGCGGTGGGCGGGTTCTACGTCATACCCCGGAAGCGCCGTCAGGCCCAGCGGGAGTTCCGGGCGCGGGTGGGGCAGCTCAGGTCGCGGCTCCGCGACGGGCTCACCCGCCAGGTCCATCATGAAGTGACGCAATCCACCGACCGGGTGAACGAGGCCATCGCACCCTACCGGAGGTTCGTGCATAGTCAACAACAACGGATCAACGAGGCTCGCGGCGAGCTGGTCGCCACCGAAGACGCGTTGCTTCGGCTCCGCGGAGAGATCGACCGCCGCTGAGCGAAACGCGGAGAGTACGATGACACAATCACGAGGTTCGTTCCCGGTGCTCAAGCAGACCCTCAAGGGCTTCAGCGAGGACGACTGCCCCACCATGGCGGCGGCCCTCTCCTACTACACGGTGTTTTCCCTGCCCCCCCTGCTGCTGTTGCTCCTCTCCCTCCTTGGCGCGGTGCTCGGCCCCCAGGACATCCAGGGCACCATGGAGTCGCAGATAGGGGAGATCATGGGCCCCGCGGGCGCCGGCCAGGTTCGCGCCATTCTCGCGAATGCGGAACGTCCCGCCGGGGAGGCCACGCTGCCGGCCGTGCTCAGCGTGATCGCGCTCCTGATCGGCGCCACCGGGGTGTTCGGCCAGCTCCAGGCGGCGCTCAACAAGGCCTGGGGGGTGGCGCCCGATCCCAGCAGGGGCGGCATCAAGCGCGTGTTGCTCAAACGGATGTTCGGGATCGGCATGGTCCTCGGGTTGTCCTTCATTCTCCTGGTGTCGCTGGTGGTGAGCGCGGTCCTCACCGCGTTCGGAGACCAGCTGGGGAGATTTCTGCCGGAAGGGCTGTCGGCGCCGCTGCTCGAAGCGATCAACTTCGCCGGCTCGCTGGCCATCATCGCCCTGCTCTTCGGCGCGATCTTCAAGATCATGCCGGATGCGAGGATCGCCTGGAGCGACGTGCGGGTCGGCGCGGTGGTCACCGCGCTGCTCTTCGTGGCGGGCAAGTTCGTGCTGGGGCTCTATCTCGGGCGGAGCAACCCGGGCGAGGCATTCGGGGCCGCAGGCGCGCTCGCCGTGATGTTGGTGTGGATTTACTACTCCTCCATGATCGTGCTCCTGGGAGCGGAGTTCACGCAGGCGTGGGCGGAGCACCGCGGCAGCGGCATCGTGCCGGAGAAGGGCGCGGTGCGGGTGATACGGGAGACGCGACGGCTGGATCCGGCCGAAGGTTATTAGAAAGACCCTCCTTCCCGCCGCACTCCGTTCGCGCGCCCGGATCGCCATCCGGCGCGTGAAGTCCGCGCTCGGGCTCGACGTCTACCGGCGCCCCGAAGTGGCGGTAGGGACAGTGCGCCTGGGTGAGGCCGGCGGCCGCTGGTCGGTCGTGGCCGAGGGACTCGGCGCCCACAGCGTGGTCTACGCCCTGGGCGTGGGCACGGACATCAGCTTCGAGCGCGACCTCATCGCCCGCTACGGCGTCATGGTTCACGCGTTCGATCCCACCCCGATCGCGCTGGAGTGGGCCGCCCGGCAGCACCTCCCCGAGCGGTTCGTGCTGCACCCGTACGGCGTGGCGGACTTCGACGGGCTCGCCCGCTTCGCCGCTCCGCGCAAGCGCAAGTTCTCCTCCTTCAGCCTGGTCCGGAGCGATGGCGCCGGCCCCGCCGTGCGTGCCCAGGTCCACCGCCTCACCACCCTGGCCTCCATGCTTGGGCTCCCGCCGCCGGATCTCATCAAGATGGACATCGAGGGCGCCGAGTACGCGGTGCTCGCCGACCTGCTGGACAGCGGGTTTCTCCCCCGGCAGATCCTGGTCGAGTTCCATCACCGCTGGCGCGAGGTGGGCCCCGGCCGGACACGGGAGGCGCTCGCTTTGCTGGGCCAGCGCGGGTATCGCATCGCGGAGATCGCGCCCAACGGCTTCGAGTACACCCTCCTCCTCCCCCGGTTCGACCTTCACGGCTGACGGGTCGGGCGGCTGCGGTTGGCGCTCCGCATCGGCTCGCATCATCCTTGGCCGTCATGCTCCGACTCAACAGCTTCGGCGGCCCCGTCCTGCAGCAGGACGGGCAGCGGCACACCTGACCCGCCGCCCGGAGGCGCCGCCTGGCATTCTTGGCCATGATCGCGGCGGCGGGACAACGTGGCGCCAGCCGGGACAAGCTGCTGGCGCTGCTCTGGCCCGACAGCGAGCCCGAGTCGGCCCGCCAGGGCCTCTACAGCACCGAGGCGCTCGACATCCACAGCACTGAAAGCCTCCACGGCGCTGAGGGCCTCCACCTCATCCCGAGCGAAGCGAGGGATCTTCTTACCCGGTTTCGATTATCGCGGAGGAGGTCCCTCGCTCCGCTCGGGATGAGGACAGTGCTCGGGATGACAGGCAGGACCCGATCCCCTCCCCTTGCCCCCGCCTGACACCTTCCGCCACCGGCCGTTATGTTCCCGCCCATGCCAGCCGCCGGAACGGGAAACTACGCCAGGATATACGCGGTCGTGCGCCGGATTCCCCGCGGCCGGGTCGCCACCTACGGACAGGTGGCCGAGCTGGCCGGCCTCCCGGGCCACGCGCGCCAGGTAGGCTACGCCCTCCATGCGCTGCCGCAAGGCACCATCGTGCCCTGGCACCGGGTGCTCAACGCCAGGGGCACGCTGAGCCTGCGGCGCGATTCCGGCGGCGAGATCTCGCAGCGCCTCCGGCTGGAACGGGAGGGCGTTCGGTTCGACGCCGGCGGACGCGTCGCACTCGACCGGCTGCGGTGGCTGCCGTCGCGCACCGGCCGCGCCGCGGCAGCTCGCCCACCCAGGACACCCGAGAGGAAGCGCCACCGATGATCATTCACCTGCTCGGCGTGCCGATGGACCTGGGCTCGGGCCGGCGCGGGGTGGACATGGGGCCGTCGGCGATCCGGATCGCCGGCCTCGCCGACCGACTCACCGAGTTGGGCCACCAGGTGGTGGACGAAGGCGACGTGGGCATCAAGAACATGGAGGCGCTGAAGGTGGGCGACGTCCGCGCGCGGTATCTCGCGGAAATCGCCCGCGCGTCGCGCCTGGTGTGTGGCAAGGTGGAGCGCATCATCGGCAAGGGAGGCTTCCCCCTGGTGATCGGTGGCGACCACTCGATCTCGGTGGGGACCGTCTCGGCGATCGCCGTGGCGGCGCGCCGGGAAGGGAAGAAGGTCGGTCTCCTCTGGGTGGATGCCCACGGGGACATCAACACGCCGGAGACGTCGCCCTCGGGGAACATTCACGGCATGCCGGTCGCCGCGTTGCTGGGCGAAGGCCCGCCGGAGCTGACCTCGATCGGCGGCGAGGGTGCCAAGGTGGACCCACGCAACGTCGCGATGGTCGCGATCCGCAGCCTGGACGAGGGCGAGAAGGTCCGGCTCAAGCGCTACGGCATCGAGGTGCACACCATGTCGGAGGTGGACCGGCTGGGGATCGACACAGTGATGAAGGCGGCGCTCGCCCGGATCACCGACGGCACCGACCGGGTGCACGTGAGCTTCGATCTGGACGCCGTGGACCCCACGGTGGCGCCGGGAGTGGGCACCCCGGTGAAGGGCGGCCTGGACTACCGCGAGGCGCACCTCCTCATGGAGATGCTGTCCGATTCGCGGGTGATGACGTCGCTCGAAGTGGTGGAGGCCAACCCGATCCTGGACGAGCGCAACGCCTCCGCGGCCTTCGCGGTCGAGCTGGTGCAGTCGGCGTTCGGGAAGCGGATTCTCTGAGCCAGCCCGGCGGTTACCCGTCAGCGCGGGCCTGACGGCGCAGGAAGCGGATCATGTCCGGTGTCCGCTCGAACACCCGCACGTCCGGCGCCGCCAGGGCACGCTCGCGCGGCTCGAGCTTCAGATCCAGGTGGGGCCACCGGCGGTTGCCCAGGTGGAGCGCCTCGGGCGGGGCGCCGACCCGCTGCGCGGAATCGCTTCCAGCTCGTCCAGATCGTTGGTGGTGGACAGCGCGTGCGACCAGCCCGGCGCGTACAGGTTCTCCCGGTCCATCACGATCACCCCGGGTTCCCCTCGCAGCAGAAACTCGACCGACCAGCGGATCACCGCCGGGTCGCGCAGCAGGGCGCGGTGCCCCAGCCCGCTGGTGCTCTCCAGCCGGGAGCCGGGCCAGGCGCCGACGATCTCCTCGCCGTGGGCGAAGGGCACGTCAGCGTCGTCCCGATCGTGAATCACCAAGGCGGCGGCCGGCAGCTCCCTGACGAGGGTGGGGATGTGCAGATCTTCCCACACGATCCGGAGCCGGCGCTCCAGGTTCCGGTGCATCGTCTGCTGCACCGCCGGCGGGATGGCGAGAGTGCGGGCGAAGTGATCGGAGAAGATCCGCACGTCGGCGGGTGGGGCGATCAGCACCGCGCGGCGGGCGTCCAGTCCGTGCCACATCGCCATCGCCAGCGCCGCGCCGCCGAGCGAGTGTCCCGACCAGTCCGTGTACCGGGCCGACTGCCTCGGCAACGTCACCCAGCGCTCGGGCGAACTCCGGCAGTGACGCGAACCGCCCGGTGGACTCCCCGTGCGCCGGCGCGTCGTAGGCGACCACCCGGAAGCCCGCGGCTACCAGGGCGGACGTCAGGCCGCCGAGCCGGCTCGCGCGGCTGCCCCATCCGTGGACCAGCACCACGGCCGGCCCGCTGCCCCACTCCCACACCGCCGAGCTGCTGCCCCTGGCTCGGCAGGGCGAACCGGGAGCCGGTCGCGACGAAGGCCTCGTCCCCCTCGCGGCGGGGTGGCGGGGTGCAGAAGAGCGTCTCGGCCCATCGCGCCGCGATGGTGGGAGCCACCGCGCCCACGGTGCGGAACGCGGTGCGCATCGCCCAGAGGCGGGGAGACGGTCGGGGCATGGTGGCGCCGGGCTATCGGGCGGGGGTCGGCGAGGAAGCCGGCGTCGACGTCACCACCTTGCCGTCCTTCATCACGAAGTGCACCTGCTTGAGTACGCGGGCGTCGGCGAGCGGGTCGCCGGGCGCGGCGATGATGTCGGCCGCCATGCCCGGCGCGATCGTGCCGCGCTCCTTCTCGACGCCGAGCAGCCGGGCCGCGTTGATGGTCATCGCCTGGAGAATCGCCGGGGGCGGCAGCCCTGCGTCCACGTAGCTGTCGATCCAGGTGATCGCGAGCGACCCCCGCGTGGTTCCCGGAAGGTCGTGAATCGCGTCGGTGCCGAAGGCGATAGCCACCCCGGCCCGGTAGCCGGCCCGGAGCCGGTCGATCTCCGTGTCGTACTCCCGCTGCCCGGCCGCTGCGCCACGAAACTCCTTGAGTACCGGCGCGGGGAACGGCGTGAACACCGCCACCACGCCGTTCTGCTTGGCCAGGGCGAGGTCCTCGTCGGAGATCCCGTTCAGATGCTCCAGCGAGGCGACGCCGGCCTGCACCGCGTTGTGCGCGCCGGCCTGGGTCCACACGTGCGCCGCCACCTTGAGCCCCGACTTTGCCGCCTCGTCCACCACGAAACGGATGTCCTCCGGGGAGTAGATGTAGTCCTGATCGTCCACCACCAGCTTGATGACCGTCGCGCCGTAGTGGATGTTCTCCCGCACCGCCTTCAGCAGCTCGTCCCGGGTGTCGGCGAAGAAGTACTCCGGCGAGGCCAGCACCTCGCCCTTGTCGGGCTGGAGCTGGAACTGTCCGCCGTAGGGCGCGATGATCCGGCCGGCGTTGATGATGGTCGGCCCATCCACCAGGCCTCCGCTCACCGCCCGTCGCAGGCTGGCACAGGCGTACTTCCCCTCGTTACCGACGTCCCGCACGGTGGTGAACCCCGCCTCCAGCATGCTGCGCGCGTTGGCGACGCCCTGGATCGCGCGATAGGAGTCGGGGTCGTTGAGCGTGGTGTAGTAGTAACGCCCGGCGTCGCGCGGCATGTTCACCGTCATGCAGAGATGGGTGTGCGCGTCGAACAGGCCGGGCATGACCGCGGAGCCGGACAGGTCCACTACCGTGGCACCGCGAGGGATCGCTACCTTCGGGCCCAGCGCCTTCACCGTCTTGCCGTCGATAAGAATGATCTGGTTCCGGGCCGCCGTTCCGGAGACCGGGTCGATCAGCCTCCCCGCACGGATCGCGGTGACTTGGGCCTGGAGCACGCCGGCGGGGATGGACAGGAGGAGCAGCAGCAGCAGCGAAGACCGCGATCCAAATCGCATGGAGCAACACTCCGGCTGGTGTGGGGGCACGGGCACCGGAGTATGGCTGGCCGGCGGGGCGGTGCAAAGGGAGCCGCCCGAGGCCTGCCGGGGTCACCTACGAGGCGCTGGCCTCCCGCACGATACCCCGCTCCACCGCGACCTCCCACAGCGCCTTCTGCAGCATGCGCCGCCCTCGGTGCAGCCTGCGACCGCACCGTGCCCACGGGGCATTCCAGCACCTCGGCGATCTGCTGGTAGGAGAAATCCTCGATGAAGTAGAGCGTCGCCACCACCCGGTACTCCATGGGGAGCTGCTCGAGCGCCGCGCTCACCTGCTCGGTGTCGAGCTTGTCCATGATGGCGGACGCGGGGTCACCCTCCCGGCCGGGCAGGCCGGCCTCCGCGGTCCTGCTGTACAGGTAGAGCGCCGGAACGTCCTCGGTGCTGATGTTGGCCTTCTCGTGTTTGTCCTTCCGGTGCCGGCTGTAGAACGCGTTGGTCAGGATCCGGAAGAACCAGGCCTTGAAGTTGGTCCCCGGCTGGAACGAGCCGAACGCCCTGTACGCCAGCAACGCCGCGTCCTGCACCAGGTCTTCGGCCTCGGTCCGGTTGCGGGTGAGCCGCACCGCGGTGCCGTAGGCCATGGACACCAGCGGCGTGAACAGCCGCTCGAAATCGAGCTGAGACCGCGTGGGGTCGTCGGCCTGGAGACTGGTCACGAGGCATCCTCCCTGAGCAGGTCCTCCACCAGCGGGGGACAGTTGATGATCGAAATGGACCGGGCGGACAGCTCTCTGAGCAGGCGCACGGCGCGCCGGTCGAGGTAGCTCACGCCGGCCAGGTCCAGCAGCACCTTCTGATCGGTCCCCGAGAGCTCCAGACATTCTTCCTCCAACAGCCTCACCCATTCGGCCACGATCTGGCCCTCCAGAACGATGACGACCTCATGGGGAAGCCGGGTGGTGCGGGTCAGACGAAGCATCAAATCCTCAAAGTGTTGGTGGTGCAATAGAAGGCACACGACGTGCCAGGTCGGTTCCCGTCCGGCCCAAGGTGATTTATCGCTATGTGTTATTAAGAGTTACGGTATCGGGACAGAGCCGCGATCAGGCAGGAGGATTGGGAAATTTTCCCACCTAGTTGGGAAACTCACGACGATTGGGACTTGGCGCTCGGTCGGGTGATCCCCAGTCGCTTCATCCGGGCCTCCAGGGTCGTCGCCTTCAGCCCCAGCCGCTGGGCCGCCCCCCTCGGCCCGCTCACCCGCCAGCCGGTCGCCTCCAGCGCCTCGAGTATCCGCTGGCGGGTCAGCTCCTTCACCGCGGGCTCGTGGCGGACCGGAACCGGCTCCACGGCAAGGGTCACCCACTCGCCCAGCTCCAGCGTGGTCCCCCGACTGATGATCACCGATCGTTCGAGGACGTTGGCCAGCTCCCGAACATTCCCCGGCCAGGCGTAGGCGCCGAGGGTGTCGAGCACGGACTTGGGCACGGTGTCGATCCGCTTGCCCATCTTCGAGGCATACTTCATCACGAAGTAGCGCACCAGCGACGGGATGTCCTCCGGTCGTTCTCGCAGCGCCGGTGTGCGGATGGGGAAGACGTTGAGCCGGTAGAACAGGTCCGCCCGGAATTGGCCGCTCTCCACCGCGGTCTCGAGGTCCTTGTGGGTCGCGGCGATGACGCGCGCGTCCACCTTGATGGTGCGGGAGCCGCCCACCCGCTCCAGCTCGCCCTCCTGCAACACCCGAAGCAGCTTGACCTGGAGGTCGAGCGACAGGTCGCCGATCTCGTCCAGGAAGATGGTGCCGTCGGTGGCCAGCTCGAACCGGCCGATCTTGCGGTTGACGGCGCCGGTAAACGCTCCCTTCTCGTGCCCGAAGAGCTCGCTCTCCACCAGGCCGGCGGAGATCGCGCCGCAGTTGACCGTCACCATCGGCCGGTCCTTGCGAGCGCTCAGGTTGTGGATCGCGCGCGCGATCAGCTCCTTCCCGGTCCCGGTCTCACCGGTGATGAGCACGCTGGTGTCGGTCGGCGCCACCTGTTCCACCTGTCGCAACACCCGCTGCAGCACCGGGCTCCGCCCCACGATCTCCTCGAAGCCGTGCTGTTGCTTGACCTCCTCCAGCAGGTAGACGTTCTCGGCCTGGAGCCGGTCGCGAAGCTGGGCCACCTCGGTCAGGGCGCCGCGCAAGGCCTCTTCGGCGCGCTTGGAGTCGTCGAGGTCGCTGCAGACGCCGAACCACCTGACGATCGTTCCATCGGCGCCGGGCATGGGGACGCTCTGGGCCCTGAACCAGCGGTACTCGCCGTCCGCCCGGCGGAAACGGTATTCCGCCTCGAACGGCCGGCCGCGTGCGTTCAGCGACTCCTCCCAGAGCGCCAGAGTCCGGTCGCGGTCCATCGGATGGACCGCTTCGCTCCAACCGTAGCCGAGCGCCGCGTCCGACGTCATGCCGGTATAGTCGAGGAACCGCTGGCTCACGTAGTCGCAGGATCCGTCGGGCAGGTTGGTGTAGAGCACCTCCGGCACGGTTTCGGCCAGCGTGCTGTACCGCAGCTGGCTTTCCCGCATCGCGTCCTCGGCCCGCTGGCGCTCCAGCTCGGTGCCCGCCCGGCTGGCGAAAATCTTGAGCAACGCGAGGTCCTGCGGCTCGGGCACGAGCGGCCGGTCGTGGATCAACGCGATGTGGCCGACCACCTCGCCGGACGAGCCGAAGAGCGGCACGCCCAGATACCCCTCCGCGTGGAGGATCGCGAGGTCGTGATCCCGGGGGAAGAGCGACCGGATACCGTGGGGATGGTGGCAGATCTGCCCCGCGATCACGGCCTCGCACGGCGTGCCGGCCAGCGGATAGCTGATGTTCTCGCCGAACGCCCCATCCTGCCAGTACGCCAGGGTGGTGACGCGGTCCTTCCGTTCCCCCGATACCTCCGCGACCAGGGCGTACCTGGTATCGAGCGTCTGGGCCGCGAGCCGGGCCACCGAGCGGAAGAAACTGAGGCCGGTCAGCGCCGCCGTACCCTCGCTGATGGTGCGGAGAGCCGCTTCCATCCGGGTGCGGTCGGCGACTTCCCGCTTGAGCCCCGCATAGAGCTCCGCGTTCTGGATGGCGATGGCCGCCTGCGACGCCACCACCTGGATCAGCGCGAGCCGCTCGGGCGTGAAGACCCCGGTGGCGAGATTGTTCTCCAGGTAGACCACCCCGAGCAGCCGGCCCTGGTTGACCAGGGGCGTGGCGATGACCGAGCGAGGCTGGCGCTTGAGCACGTAGGGATCGTGCCGGTAACGCTCGTCGCTCCGGGCGTCGGCGAGCACCAGGCTGTCGAGCGTCCGCCTCACGTAGTTCACGATGACCACCGGAAGCGCGTCCGTCGCGGTCAGCGGCGGGGCGTCGTGGACCTGGACCGTCACCAGGTCCCCCGCGCCCTGGGCGTGCACCCGGGGCGCGCCGTCGTGCTCGAGCACCAGGGCGCCCCGCTCGGCGCCGGCGTTCTCGATCGCGATGGCCAGCAGCTTCTCGAGCAGCCGCTCCAGCTCGATCTCGCCGGCCAGGATCCGGGCGGCCTTCATGACGGTGACGAGGTCGATGCTGCTGATCTCGGCCAGTGTGGTGGACTCCGCCGTGTCGGCCGCCGGTTGCACCGGCGGAGCGCCGAAGCGCCGCTCCAGGTCGGCCACCTTCGCCGTCGCTCCCCAACGGGCGTAGGCGCGCCGCGCGGCTGCGACGAAGACCTCGGCGACCTGGGGCTGCTTCCGCTCCAGCCAGAACCTGGCGCACAGCTCGTTGGCCAGAGCCTGGTGCTGGAGCATGGCCGTGCTCTCCGCGTACCCGATCGCGCGCTCGTAGAGGTCCAGCGCCGCCAGCGGGCGACCCGACACCCGCTCGATCTCCCCCGACAGCAGCAGCGACTGGCAGAGGAAATTCTCGGGACAGTTCTCCGCCAGGGTGGCGAGCGATCCTCGCGCCGCCTCCATCTCCGCCAGCCAGTCGCTTCGCTCCTCCTCGCCGGCGTCCGCATGGTTCGCGGCGAGGGTGAGGCCGTTCCAGAACTCGAACTCGACCGGCCAGATCGTTCCGGAGAGGTGGTACACCACGTCCCGCGCCGCCCGCGCGATGTCCAGCGCCTTGGCAAACTCCCCGAACACGTAGTGGAGCTGGAGCTTGACGACGGCATGAATGGTGGTGAAGAACGGGTTGCCGCGGTACGTCTCCACGTACTCGGCCTCGTCGATCGCATCGTCCGTCAACGAGAGCGGCGCGCTGGTCTTGCCCTGTAGCGCCCGGGCCCAGTTGAGGAGGATCTTCAGCGAGTCGGCGAACGCGGCCGCCTTCAGCTTCCTGACCAGGGCCACGTTCGGGGTGTAATCGTGGACGAACCGCGCCAGATCCTGGGTGGACGCCATGGCCGGCCAGGCTTCCGTCGCGGCGCCGTACGCGGCGTACAGGAAATCGCCGCTCTCGAGCCCGCTCCGGCAGGCCTCGCGCGCGTGTGGAATGCAGGTGGCCATCGGCCGGCGCCAGAGATTCACGTGGGCGTGGAACTGCTGGTGGATCTTGGCTCGGCGCCGGTGGTCGTCGAACCGCTCGTTCACCCGCAGGGCCAGACTGCCGAACTCGTAGGCCGACAGGTAGTCACCCCGCGCCGGCCCGACGGTGATGGCGTGGGTCACGTAGCCGTAGGCCGACTCCTCCACGTTGCCGTGCACCAGCGAGAGCCGCACCATGGTGGCGGAGATCAGGCGCGCCAGAACCGGCCCGCCGAGGATGTAGGCCGAGGCCCAGATGTCGGTGAGGATGTTCATCACCATCCGAATCTCCGGATCGGTCATGCCCGGGAGATCCACCAGCGACGCGATGGGGCGGCCGCCCAGCAGCGACTGGATGGAGGCGATCTCCTCTTCCAGCGCGGCCTGCCGCTCCTCCGCCGAGTCGGGAAGCGACAGGCCGAACAGGCCGAGACATTCCCGGGCGCTCGCCAGCGCGTCCGCATAGCGGGACAGGTTCTCGTACTGGAGGCTGCGCAGCCGGTAGACCTTCGCCTTGTCCAGGCTGGTCGCGGCCCGTTGCAGGAGCATCGCGAACTGCTCCTCCGCCGCCGCGAAGTTTCCGCAGTGGTACTGGCACTCGGCGGCTTCCAGATGCAGCGCGAAGGCGAGATCGTAGTCCGAGCTCCACAGCGCCTCGCTGACCAGTCCCAGTCCCGCCGTCAGATAGCCCAGCGCGGCCTCCTGCGCGGTGGCCGACTTGGCCTTCTGCCCCGCGAGCAGGTTGAGCCGGGCGAGCGCGAGGCGCTCCGCCGGGTCCGCGATCAGGTCGCGGCCGAGGTTCAGGTGGTGGGCGACGTCGAAGACCCGCTCGTCCGCCTGCTCGGCGTCCACACTTGGCCACAAGAGGCGGCCCACCGTCAGATGCACCGCCTGCTTCCGCTCTCCGGGGATCAGCGCGTAGGCGGCTTGCTGAACCCGATCGTGCAGAAAGGCGTACGCGATGCCCGGAGCCGTGGTGCCGGGCGGCTCGAGGGCGCGGTAGTGCCGGACGGCCGGCAGGATCAACCCCTCGTCGATCGCCTCCCGAAGATCCGCCGCCGTGGCCTCCGCCCTCCGCTCGCTGACGATGGCGAGGGTGTGCTGGTCGAAGGGATTCCCGATACAGGCCGCGAGCGTCAGGGCGCGCTGGGTGTCGGCCGAGAGCCGTTGAATCTTCCGGGTCATCAGGTCGATGACGTTATCCGTCATCCCCGCCTTCGCGATGGCGTCCATCTCGAAGGTCCAGCGCTCCCGCTCGTAGTCGAAGCTCAGCAGCTCGGCATCCCTGAGGGCCTTGAGGAACTGGCCCACGAAGAATGGATTGCCGCCGGTCTTCCGGGCGACGAGGCCGGCCAGCGGCTCGGCCTCGTCCGGGCCGCAGTGCAGGGTGTCGCGGACCAGCTCGACCAGGTCCGGCAGCGCCAGCGGCTCCAGCGGCAACCGTCTGGTCACGACGCCGGCCGCCTCCAGCTTGGCCAGCGCCCGGGTGAGCGGATGGGCCGCGTCCACCTCGTTGTCGCGATAGGCCCCGATGAGAAGGAGGGACTCGAGGTCGGCGCCGCCGAGCAGCGGCTCCAGCAGGTTCAACGTCGCCCCGTCGGCCCACTGGAGATCGTCCAGGAAGATGACCAGCGGATGGTCGCGACGCGCCAGGGCCCGGAGAAAGTTCTGGAACACCAGCCGGAGGCGATTCTGCGCCTCGGCGGGGCCCAGCGCGGGCGCGGTCGGCAGCGGTCCGACCAGCGACACGACTTCGGGAACCACCTCGGCAAGCACCGCCGCGCCGCTGCCCAACGCCTCGGTCAGACGCTCTCGCCACCCCGCTACCTGCACCTCGTCCTCCGTCAGCAGCTGCTGGATCAGCTCCCGGAACGCCTGGAGCAGCGCACCGTACGGCACCCGGACGATCTGGTCGAACTTTCCCGAGATGAAGTACCCCCGCCGACCGGCCAGGGGCTTGTAGAGCTCGCGGACCAGCGAGCTCTTCCCCACTCCCGAGTATCCCGAGACCAGCATCAGCTGGCTGGCGCCCGCGCCCACGTCGTCGAACGCCGCCATCAGCTGGGCGAGCTGTCGCTCGCGTCCGTAGAGCCGCTGGGGCACCAGGAAACGGTCGCCCGGATCACCACGACCGGCCTCCACCGAGCCGAGCTCCCGGCCCGCCTCCCACTCACCGTGCCACCGGGCAAGGTCGGCCTTGAGCCCGAGGGCGCTCCGATAGCGCTCCTCCGCGGCCTTGGCCATGAGCTTCATGACCATGTCGGAGAGCGGTGACGGAATGTCCGGCCGCCGCTCGCGCGGCGACGGGGGCGTTCTGGCGATGTGGCCGTGGATCACCTCGAGCGGGTCGCCGGACTCGAAGGGCAGGCGGCCGGTGAGCATCTCGTAAAACGTCACGCCCAGGGAGTAGAAGTCGGTGCGATAGTCGATGTCGCGATTCATCCTGCCGGTCTGTTCCGGCGACAGGTACGCGATCGTGCCCTCGAGCACGTTGGGGTGGCGCAGCTCCTGGTGCTCGGCCGGCATCCGCGAGGCGATGCTGAAGTCGATGAGGGCCAGCCCACCGGCCCCGGCGTCCACCAGGAGGTTGTTGGGGTTGATGTCCTTGTGGATGACCTTCCGGTCGTGCAGGCCGTGCAGCACCTCCGCGAGCCGGATGCCGAGCGCCAGGAACGTGCCGAGGTCCATCCCGCCCGGCGGAATCAGGGCCCGGAGGCGGGTCAGGCCCGCGTCCTCGAGGACCAGGGCGACCCGGTCGTCGGTCTGCAGCAGCTCGATGGCGCGGGGAACGCCGTCGAGGTCGAGGCTCCGGATGAGCTCGTATTCCCGGCGAAGACTCTCGGTCCCGCCCGACCGGTCGAGGAGCGCCTTCACGATGACGGGAGCGCCATCGCGGTCACGGGTGCCTCGGTACACGATCCGGCGCCGGCCGCGATACACCTCCTCGGTGATCGTGTAGCCGGGGACTACGCCGGTAGGTTCGCTGGGCGCGGGTACCACGGGGTCTCCAGCCTGGGCCAGACTCGGGTCGAAATGGTCGGATGGTCGGGGAGGGCGGCCGCCCTTCTCGTAGTGTAGGACGTGCCCGGCAGGTTGGCTAGAGAGCGCCGGGGGCGGCCCCGAATGCCGCCCCCGGCGGGCCCGCGGCTACCGCAACCTCCCCGCGTACTCCCGGCGAAGCTTCGCCACCTTCGGCGCCACCAGCGCCTGGCAGTACATCCGCGCCGGATTCCGCTGGAAGTACTGCTGGTGGTACTCCTCCGCCGGGTAGAAGCGGTCCAGCGGCGTGACTTCGGTGACGATGGGATCGTCCCAGGTGCCGTCCCGCCGGAGCTGCTCGATCACCTCTCGCGCCGTGCGCTCCTGCTCCGGCGAGTGGTAGTAGATCGCCGACCGGTACTGGGTTCCCACGTCGTTCTCCTGCCGGTTGAGCGTGGTGGGGTCGTGAAACGCGAAAAAGATCTCCAGCAGCTCACGGTACGGCAGCACCGAGGGGTCGAAGGTGATCTGGACGACTTCCGCATGTCCCGTAAGGCCCGAGCACACCAGCTCGTAGGTCGGGTCCGGCACCCGTCCGCCGGTGTAGCCCGACACCACCTTCTCGACCCCCTCCAGCCGCTCGAAGACCGCCTCCAGACACCAGAAGCACCCTCCGCCCAGCGTGGCCGTCTCCAGCCCCGTTGCCCCGTCGCTCGTAGCCATGAGGAATGGTAGGCCGGTCGTCAAGGTCTGGTAAGCGCCGGACCCGGTGACCGTGACGGACGACCTCGCGCCCCGGCGGGCTCCCGCGCCATCATCGTATGTGCCCACGAGAAGGAAGCTGGTTGAGAGCGGTCGCCCCACCGGAGATTCGCTCCGGGAGTACGGCCGGGGAGTGGCGGGAGGCCTGCTCTTCAGCCTGCCCCTGCTCTTTACCATGGAAGTCTGGCAGGCCGGCTTCACCATGCCGCCGCACCGGCAACTGGCCTACGTGCTGCTCGCGCTGGTGCTGCTGCTGGGGTACAACCGCTACGCCGGGCTGCACCCTGACTCCACCTGGGCGGAGGTCGCGATCGATTCCATCGAGGAGATGGGGATCGGGCTCCTGTTGTCGGCGGCGGTGCTGCTCTTGATCGGGCGGCTGAGGCCGGGGCAGGATCTCGGCGAGATGGTGGGTCGGACCGTCGTAGAGGCGGTGACGGTGGCGATCGGCGTCTCGGTGGGCACGGCGCAGCTGGGAGGAAATGGCGGGGGCCGGAAGCCCGGCATGGACCGCGGCGACGGCGTGTCCTTCGCGGGCCAGCTCACGCTGGCCCTCTGCGGCGCCGTTCTGTTTGCCGCGAATGTCGCGCCCACCGAGGAGATCGTGGTGGTCGGGCTGGAGATGCCCGGCGCTCAGCTCGCCGTCCTCGGTGTCGCGACGATGGTGCTGGGCGCCCTCGTCCTCTACTACTCCGACTTCCGCGGCGCCCGGCGCTGGACGGAGCGCGACGGCTTCGGGAGCGTGCTGCGGGGCACCGTCATCACGTACGCCGTCGGTTTGGGCGCGTCGGCCGTGATTCTCTGGCTCTTCGGCCGTTTCGACGGCGCCGGACCGCGGGCCATTGTGGGCCAGACCGTTGCGCTCGGCGTGGCCTCGACCCTCGGCGCGTCGGCGGGGAGACTGCTGCTCCAGGGAGGGAACGATGGCTGAGCCGTCCAAGAATCGGCTGGAGTGGACCGTGTTCGGCGTCGGCCTGGTGCTCGTGCTCGCCACCCTGGGCTTTCTGGTGCGCGAGTCCATCGCCGGCGCTGACGGCCCGCCGGACGTCGTCGTCCGGATGGGCGCGCCTCGCCCCTCGAAGAGCGGCTGGCTGGTCCCGGTGGAGATCACCAATGCCGGCGGCTCCACCGCCGAGGACGTGCGGGTGCCGGTGTTCCTCGAGCTGCCGGCCGGCCCGCGAGAGGAGGCCGAGCTCGGCATCGACTTCCTGGCCCGCGGGTCGAGGCGCAATGCCTGGGTGAGCTTCCGGAACGACCCCCGACGGGGAACGCTGACGCTCGGCGCCCTCGCCTTCGGGGTGCCCTGACACCGGGAAGGCCGGTCGCCCCGCCGAGCGTCGTCGCGGGCCGCAGTGCCCTATGTTTGTCATCATCCTTCGTCTGCCTATATGAGGAGAAGTATCATGACCCGATCATCCGACGAGTGGCGTGCCTCCTGGGAAACCGAGGACAACTATTGGACCGAGAACTTCAGCAGTCGCCCGTACGCCCTGGGGCCCGATTACTACGACCGCTTCCGGCCGGCGTACCGCTACGGCTTCGAGTCGGGTCTCCACGGTCTGGGCCGCACCTGGGAGGATGCCGAACCCGATCTCCGCTCGGGCTGGGACCGCTACGAGCACCGCGGCGCCCAGCCGTCGGCGTGGGACGAGATCAAGGACGCGGTCAGGGACGCCTGGGACCGGGTCGTGGGGCAGGGGGAACGCGGCCGGCCGAAGTCGCCCAACGAGCCACGCATCCGGGAGTGATCGGCTGACATGTCCGACTCCATCCGCGATCTGTTCTTCGGCGCCCCGGCCAGCGAACTGGTCGAGGCGATCGAGCCGCGGCGGACCTTCGACGACGTGGTGCTGCCCGAGACCACGCTGCGCTCCCTCAACCACGCGCTCGCGCTGGTCCGGAAGCACGACCTCATCTTCCGCCAGTGGGGGCTCGCCGAGCGGCACTCGAGCGGGCTGGGACTGGCGTTCCACTTCGCCGGCCCCCCGGGCACCGGGAAGACCATCTGCGCCGAGGCGCTGGCCTACGCGCTCGACCAGCGGCTGCTGGTGGTGCGCTATGCCGAGCTGGAGTCCCGCTGGGTGGGCCAGACCGCCAAGCACGTGGCCAGCGTGTTCCGCGCCGCCGAGCGGCAGAACGCGGTGCTCTTCTTCGACGAGGCCGACGCGATCGCGGGACGGCGATTCACCTCGCTCGGCGCGGCGTACGAGCGCGAGGCCAACGCCATCGTCAACGTGCTGCTCCACGAGCTGGAGAGCTTCGACGGCGTGGTGATCTTCGCCACCAATCTCGCCGCGAACATGGATCCCGCCTTCGAGCGGCGGATCCGCACCCACATCCTCTTCGACCTGCCGAACGCGGAGGAGCGCGAGCTGATCTGGCGGGTGCAGCTCCACGCCCGCAAGACGCCGCTGGCGGACGACGTGGACTTCAAGGCGCTCGCCGAGCGCTACGCGCGGAGCGGGGGCGACATCAAGAACGCCGTGCTCAAGGCCGCCCAGATGGCCACCACCGAGCCGGGCCCCGACGAGGAGAAGCGAATTCACCAGCGGCACTTCGTGCAGGGCATGGAGGAGGTGCTGGCGGGGGAGAGAGTGATGTCGCAGTCGCTGTTCGACGCCCCAGACGCAGTCGGGCAGTCGGGCGGGGTGCTGGAGCAGATGCTGGAGGGCCAGGAGCAGCTTCGCGGCGAACTGGGGCTGGTGGCGGAGCGCCTGGCGGGGCTGGAGCAGAGCCAGGCACGGCTGGAGGCGGGCACCAAGGCGGCGGTCGTGGAAGTGGAGCGCCGGGCGACACCCTCACGCCTGCCGCTCTATGCCGCCGCCACGGCCATGCTGCTCGCGGCGGCGGCACTGGTGATCGGACTGCTCTGAACGGTCGTTACAGGCCCGGCCACTTCGACCGCTTCTGCAGGTGCACGTCTTCGCTCCGCACGTTCTGCCCCACCACCAGCACCAGCAGCCGCGACTCGTATCCCTTCGCCGTCACCCGGACGTACTGGGTGCGGCACCGGTCCATCAGCGACAGGTCGAAGCGGAAGCGGTACTCGCCCTCGCTGTCGGTGAACGTGACGTACGGCGTGCCCAGCATCTGGAGATGCGCGCCCGCGAGCGGCCTCCCGCCGTCCTGGCGGTAAATCCTCCCCTCCACGATTCCGTACTGGACCGGCACGGCGGAGTCGGCCGGCGCGCTCGGCGCGGGCACGCACTTGTCCGGCCGGTCCGGGATATACGACTCCATCGGCCGCACCGCCCGGGGACCAACGCCGGGGCGGGTGGCGATCCGCCTGCGTCCGAAGATGCGCTGCGCTTCCGACTCCAGCGCGGACACCTGAGGCCGCGGCGCCTCGCGGGGGGATTCCTGGGGCACATCGGGGGCGGAAGCGCCTTCGGGGTCGTCGCGCTCCTCGCCCTCGCTGCGGATCGCATCGGGCAGCGCGTTGGCACGGTCTTCCGGCTCCGGCTGAGGCTCCGGAGGCGGTGCGCTCGCCGGCGGTGTGGTCGGCGGAGGCTCCGCTGGGGGCGGAGGTCGGGGCGGGGGAGCCTGGGCCGCGGGCGGCGGAGGTGGCGCCCGCGGCGGCGGCGGCAGGTAGATCATGTCCACCTGCCGCGAGGGCTCCGCGCCGCGCTCGGGCTCGGCCTCCTCGACGACCGGCTGCCGGCGGGACAGCGTCAGGGCGAGCGCGATCACCGCCGCGTGGACCGCGGCGCTGGTGGCGAGCGAGCTCCAGGACTGCTGTCTCGGGGGTAGAACCGGCGACTGTGACAAACCCGGAGGATCCTCGCTGCTGTGCGTCTGCGGGGGAAAGTAATGACCCGGCTGTCATCCTGAGGGAGCGGAGCGACCGAAGGACCTTGCGCCGTTACCCCGCTTCCGGCAGCCGCTCCCCCGCCTTCCACCCCCCGTCCCGCAACGCCACCAGCAGGTCCTCCACCCGGCGGCGCTCCTGATGCAGGGTGAAGACCAGCAGATCGCCCGGCCGGGCCCAGCCGAGCGCCTCGCGCACCGCGGGCATCTCGGTGCCCGGCGATGGAGATCGCCTGGTCCGGTAACCCCGCCCGGCGGAGCTCGTCGGCCATCAACGCCGGCACCTCGCCCGGCGCGCGGCCCCGCAGATAGGCGTCCATCTCCTTCAACACCATCCGGTCGGGCCGGAGGGCCAGCGCGGCCCGGGCCAGCTCGCGGATCGCGGCGTCGTCCCGATCGCCGGCCTGGCCGAGCAGCACCAGGCGTCGCTCCGACGGCAGGCCGCCGAGGGTCGCCGCCAGCGCGGCCATCCCGTGCGGGTTGTGGGCGTAGTCCACCACCACTCGGATTCCGCCGAACTGGTAGACGTTGGCGCGCCCGGGATTGTCCGACGGATCGCGGCCGAACCGGGCCAGCGTCGCGCGGACGGCGTCGAGCGGAATACCGAGCCCGCCCGCGGCGGCCGTGGCCGCGAGCGCGTTGGCGACATTGTGACGGGCGGCGCCCCCGGCGGCCATCGGCATGTCCGCCACCCGCGCGACCACCTGCCGCTCCACCCCGGTGACCAGCACCAGCGATTCTCCGTCCCGCACCGCCGCGCGCGCCGCCGCGGTCCGTATGACGCTTGACCACCGCGCCGGCCGGGTCCATCGAGAACCAGCCGATCGGCGATTGGACGGCGCCCGAGGCCCGTACCAGCATCGGGTCGTCGGCGTTGAGCACCACCCGGCCGTCGGGCCCGACCGCCCGGGTCACCAGCAGCTTCGTCTCCGCCAGCTGCCGCAGGTCCTGCACCCCGAACTCGCCCAGGTGATCCTCGGCGATGTTGGTGACCACCGCGACATCGGCCCGCTCCACCGCGAGCCCGCGCCGGAGCAGCCCGCCGCGCGCCGTCTCCAGGACCGCGATCTCCACGTCCGCCTGCCGGAGCGCCAGCCTCGCGCCCTCGGGGCCCGAGTAGTCGCCCTCCGCGACCACCCGGCCGCCGACCAGGACGCCCTCGGTGGAGGTCACGCCGGTGACCCGGCCCGCCGCGGCCGCCATCGCCGCCAGCAGGCGAACCACCGTGGTCTTGCCGTTGGACCCGGTGACCAGCACGACCGGAACGTCGCGGACCCGCGACCAGTCGATCCGCTCGGGCGCCGGGAGATCGCTCTCCGGCCAGCAGCGGACGCCGGTCCCGGACCCGACCGACACCGTCTCTTCGCCGCTCAGGAAGGTGACCCCGCGCGAGTGCGCGGCGCTCCGGATGGCGAGCAGCGCGGGGTTGCGCTCGCCCGCGATCGCGTGGCGCAGCCGCTCGGCGGCTGGGCCGAACTCGGGCTCCGGCTGGTGCTGAATGGCCGCCTCGGCGGCGGCCCAGGCCCACTCGTTCAGGTCGGTGGCGGAGTAGAGCGAGTCGGGCGGGGCGGTGATGGCGAGGCTGGCGCCGCCGGTGAAGCGGCGAGCGACCACCCGCTCGCCGCCCCAGCCCACGGCCTCCAGCATCCGCGTTGCGGCGGCGCGCCAGGCGGCGATCAGCTCGTCGCGGCGGTCGTCGGCTACCCTGACGTCGGCCACCGCGCCGGCCCGGTCGAGCAGCAGTCCCGGCCCGGTGAGACGTCGGGAATCGAGCAGCTCCATACCGGACGCCTAGTCGTCCGCCTCTACCGCCCGCGGCAGGCGGACGCCGCGCACATCGCGCACGAACTCGCGGCGCCGGTCCTCCAGCGCCAGCGACTCCAGCGGTGCGGCGACCTGCTCCGGGCGCGACACCCGCACCGGCCGCTCGGACGGACGGGGTGCCGCGTCGGGCCGGAACTGGATCACCTGCTTCCAGCTCCGGGTGATCTGATCGCCGAAGATGAGGACCAGGTCGCCCGGCTCGGCCTCGCGGAGCGCGGCGTCCACCGCCGCCTGCTCGTCGGGGATGGTCAGGATCTCGGCGGCCGGGACCCCGCACTCGAGCAGCGCGTCGCGCAGCAGGTTAGGCACCTCGTCCGGCTTCCGGCCGCGAAGCTGGTCGTCGCGGCGGCAGATGTAGCGGTCGAACCGGCCGGCGGACATGCGGGCGATTTCCTTGACGTCCTCGTCGCGGCGGTCGCCGGGAGCGGCGAGGACGCAGATCCGCCGCCCGGTGATCTCGAGCCGCTCCACCAGCTGGCACATCACCTCCACCGCGGCCGGGTTGTGGCCGTAGTCGAGGATCACCTTGAAGGGGTGCTCGTCGTAGATGTTCATCCGGCCGGGGGCCTGGAAGAACGTGGTATCGAAGGTCCGGAGTCCGTGGCGGATGTCCTCCAGCTTGAGCCCCATGCTGAACGCCATCGCCGCGGCGAACATCGCGTTCTGGACGTTGTGCATCGCCCGGCCCTCGAGCGTCGCCGGGATCAGGTGGGTCCAGAGCAGCGGGATGTGCGCGCCGTGATCGTAGATGGTGATCATCTGGCCCTTGATCCCCGATTCCAGCACCATGCCGCGCCCGCCCTCCTTGATGTGCTCGCCCACCAGCTCGTGGGTGGGGTCCATGGTCACGTAGCACAGATGCTCCGCCTCGGTGTAGTCCGCCATCTTGAGGCAGAGCGGGTCGTCGGCGTTGAGCACCGCGGTGCCGCGGGCCACCTCGACCACGATCCGCTTCACCTGGGCGAGCTGCTCCAGCGTGCCGATGCCGCGCAGCCCGAGGTGATCGGACTTCACGTTGAGCACCGCACCCACGTCGCACCAGCGGCACCCCATCCCCGCGCGCAGCAGACCGCCCCGCGCGATCTCCAGCACCGCGACGTCCACCGACGGGTCGCTCAGCACCATGCGCGTGGCCACGGGGCCGGTCATGTCGCCGGCGACGGTGCGCTGGCCGTCGATGTACACCCCGTCGGTCGAGGTGAGGCCGACGTGATGGCCGGCCAGCTTCTGGATGTGGGCCAGCATCCGGGCGGTGGTGGTCTTGCCGTTGGTGCCGGTGACGGCCGCGATCGGGATCCGGCTGGGCGAGCCCGGCGGGAACAGCATGTCCATCACCGGCCCCGCCACGTCGCGGGCCCGCCCCTCGCTCGGCGCCATGTGCATCCGGAACCCGGGCGCCGCGTTGATCTCGCAGATCGCGCCGCCGACCTCCTTGTACGACTCGGTGATGTCGGTGGAGAGGAAGTCCACGCCGCCGACGTCGAGCCCGATCGCCTTCACCGCGCGGGTCGCCATCTCCACGTTGTCGGGATGCACCACGTCGGTCAGGTCGGTGGCGGTGCCGCCGGTCGAGAGGTTGCCGGTGGAGCGGAGGAAGACCCGCTCGCCCGCGGCGGGCACGGTCTCCCGGGTGTAGCCCTGCCGCTCCAGCATGGTCTCGGCCTGGTGATCGAAGTTGAGCCGGGTGAGGACCTTCTCGTGGCCGATGCCGCGCCGGGGGTCCCGGTTCACCTCCTCCACCAGCTGCTCGACGGTGTGCTCTCCGTCGCCCACCACATGGCCCGGGACCCGCTTGGAGACCGCGACCAGCCGGCCGTCGATCACCAGCATCCGGTGGTCGTCGCCCGAGATGAAGCTCTCGATGATCACGCTGCGGCTGTGCTCCCGGGCCACCTCGAACGCGGCCCGCACACCCTCCGGGCGTCGTGACGTGAATGGTGATGCCGCGCCCGTGATTGGCGTTGAACGGCTTCACCACCACCGGATAGCCGATCAGGTCCGCCGCTTGGAGCGCGTCGTCCACTCCCTGGACCAGCCGCTGCCGCGGCACCGGAAGACCGAGGTTGCCGAGGATCCGGTTGGTCTCCTCCTTGTCGGAGGCGAGCTCCACCGCGATGTGGGAGGTGCGGCTGGTGACGGTGGCCTGGATCCGCTGCTGGTAGCGGCCGTGCCCGAACTGGATCAGGCTCTGCTCGTTGATCCGGATCCAGGGGATCTTCCGCTCCTCCGCGGCGCGCACCAGCGACATCGTGCTGGGGCCGAGATGGCGGCGCTGGGCGTAGCGGATGAACTCGTCCCGCTCGGCGGCGAAGTCGAACCCCGGGGTCACCGCTCCATCGGGCCTGAGCTCGGCGGGAATCAGTGAGTGGAGCAGCATGAGCCCCAGCCTGCCGGCCTCGAGGCCGACGTCCTCCTGCTCGTACTGGTAGACCACGTGGTAGTGGCCCCTCGCGCCGTGGGAGCGGGTCTTCCCGAAGGTGACCGGCTCGCCCGCCACGTTCTGGAGCTCGATGGCGACGTGCTCCAGGATATGACCCATCCAGGTGCCGTCGTCCTCGGTCAGCCGGCGGATGAACCCGCCCGGCTTCCCGTAGGAGCAGGTGTGCGTCTGGAGCCCCGGCAGCGCCGCCACCAGCCCGTCGGTGAACCCCCGCCCCAGCTTGACCGACGGCCAGTCCTCCAGCTCGCCGAGATCGACGTCCAGCCGGATGACGGGAAAGTGGGCATATAGACTCGGGCCGACGTAAACGGCCCTGTCGAGAATGAGCATGTGGGTCTATGGCTCCTGTGGTGTGTCATTCCGAGCGGAGCGAAGGATCTTCTCCGCCGGCCACGATGCCGGCCGGCAAGATCCCTCGCTCCGCTCGGGATGACATCGCCTTCCGTTCCGCGCTTCCACCGTCCCGCCGTCCACCCGTCCCGCCCCTTACACCCGCTTCGCGATCGCGGGCGGCGCGGTCGCCACCCGGGTATGGAGATTGAACGTGGATCCCTGATTCAGAATGTGCAGCCGCAGGCCGATCAGGCAGACCGGGTCGTTCTTCCTCACCTTGGCCATGGAGGAGAACTCCAGCTCGGAGGGGTCCACGATGGTCAGCGCCCCGCTGCCCACGACCTCCAGGGTCTCGTCCGGCCCGATGAACCCGGCCGTGTTCTCGTCCAGCCCGATGCCGACGGCGAACGGGTTGTAGGCCAGGGCCGTGAGGAGCCGGCCCAGCCGGTCCCGCTGACGGAAATGTTGGTCGATGATCACGCGGTTGGTAAGGCCCAGGCCGGCGGCGAGGGTCACGATCCGGGCCCGGGGTGACGCGCCCTCGCGGCCGAAGGCGATCATATGCTCGCAGAGGAAGGCCGCCCCCGCCGAGGTACCGGCGACGTGGACGCCCTCGCGGTTCCGCCGCCTGAGCGCCTTGGCGACCTCGGTGCCGCCGATCATGGTGCTGAGCCGGAGCTGGTTCCCGCCGGTGAGGAAGACGCCCTCGACCTCGTCCAGCACGTCGAGCCACTCACGCCGCTCGCAGTCGGCCCGGCTCACGATTGGCAGCGCGCGGGCCACCTTGACCCCCAGGGAGTGGAACAGCTCCTCGTACCGCACCCCGGTCTCGGCCTGCTCGGAGGCGGTGGGGATGATGGCGATCCGGGCCTGGTTGCCGCCGCAGAGCGCCGCGAACCGGCGCAGGATGGCGACGTCGCCGAGCTTCTCCTCGGCGCCGCCCACCGGGACGATGTATCCTCGCGTTTCCGCCACCCGCTCCCTCCGTTGGACGTTGAGCGCCGCGGAAAATACACCCGCCCCTCACCTGGAGCGAAGCGAAAGGGGCCATGACCCGAGTCATGGCCCCCCACGCCTGCCCTGCACCTGCCGGTGGATCAGCTGCCGAAGTTGATCGCGCCCATCAACCCGAACGACGCGTCCGACCCGCTGAGACCCATCGGAATGCTGACGCTCGGGTTCAGGCTGAACCGCGAGTTGAACACGAATCCGGTGCCCAGGGTGAGCAGGCCGTAGCTCTCGGACCCGGACGTGGACGAAGTCCCGTCGTCGAACGTGATCCTGGTGTTGGCGAACTGGAAGCTCGCGTTGGGCAGGATCTGCATCTGGGCGTTGTTTCCGACCAGGGCGCCGAGGGCCGCTCCGAACGCGATGTTCCGGCTCGACATGTCGATGCCGCTGCCGATCACGTCGTTGGGCCCGGAGCCGAAGCTCAGGCTGGCGATCGGGCAGAGCTCGGCCTTGCGGGAGGAGTGGAGCGGAACCTGGTACCCACCGCTCGCGCCGAAGTCGAACGACGACCCGCTGAAACCGTCGTACGAGGTGGTGCCGATGCCGGCCTTGCCGTACAGGCCGTTGGGCACGCCGTACCCGAAGGTCCCGCCGAAGCTGCTGGCCCCATCGGCGAACGAGCCGCCGGCCGTGATCTGCATCGGGCCGCTGGCGAAGGACGGCATGCCGGCGCAGGCCTGCGCCGCCGCCTTCGAGCCGAGCAAGAGAGGAAGGGCCAACGAGAGAAGCAGAATGCGCCGCATGGGTGTCTCCACAACATGGGGTGGTCCCGCCCGTCTCCGGATCAGGGCCACCCACGTCACCCCGCGGCCGAGGGCGCGCGCGCTGACGCGGGAGAGCATCCCGCTGGCTCCGGCAACCGGACGGTCTCGCGAGGAGCGAGACTCCTGGCTTTGCGTCCCCGCCTCACGACGGGTTTGCCTTGATCGGTCGGCGGCTCCAGGTGCGGGCCGCCACGCAGGTGCTGGGGCAACCCTCGTGCCACCTGTTACATACTGCAGGCGGCTGCACTTCCCCTCGTCCCGTCGTGACTTAGCCCGGCAACCGCCCGCGCCGGGCGCACCGGATCACTCGAAGGTGCCGCGGATCGCAATGCGCCCGGCCTGGACGTGCCAGCGCCCCCGCGCCATCACGTCGGCGACGGCGCCGGTCTCGTCGAGCACCACGAGGTCGGCGTCGGCGCCGGCCGCGAGGCGCCCCTTCCGGGAGAGCATGAGCAGGCGCGCCGGATTGGACGTGAACGCCGGCAGCACCCGCTCCAGCGGCTGGCCCGCGGCGAGCAGCTCGCGCAGGGTGGCCCCGAGCGCCGCGGGCTCCCCCACGTCCATGCCCTTCACCCGGCCCTCGGCGTCGACCTCGAGAAAGCAGCCGCCGCCGTCGGAGCTGATCGTCACCCGGTCGGCCGGAAGGCCCGCGTCGAGATAGCGGCCCAGGGCATCGGCGGCGGTCAGTGCGTCCTCCCCCTCCTTCACCGGAAACGCGGTGAGGTCGATGGTGCAGCCTCGCTGGGTGAGCGCGACCGCCTCGTCGAACAGCGCCCGCCGGCGGTTCACGTGGGTCGGGTTGAACATCGCGGCCGGGAGCTCGGTCCGGTCGAGGGCCTCGCGGATCGGCTCCAGCCCCCGGGCGCCGTCGCCCACGTGCAGGTGGAGAATGCCGGCCTTGCCGCTCATGAGACCGCCGACGTGGGCGTCGCCCGCCACCCGCAGCAGCTCGTCGAGTGTAGGCTGGCTCGAGCGGTGGTCGCTGATCGCCAGCTCGCCGACGCCGAGCACCAGGTCGATGAGCACCAGGTCCCGCCGCACGTCGCCGGTGACGGTGGCGGGCGGCACGTGGTAGCCCCCGGTCAGACACCAGGCGCTGAGTCCCTCGGCGTTGAGGCCGCGGGCGACCGTGACCAGCTCCGCAGGCGTCCTGATGGCGTCATCAGTGCCGAGCACGCCGACCGCCGTGGTGACACCGCCCCGGGTGAGCCGGCTGAGCGCGACCGGCGGTACTCGGGTGTGGGGCCCCGCCTCGCCGCCACCGCCGGTGAGGTGGACGTGCCCGTCGATGAGGCCCGGCACCACCCGCCGCCCCTCCAGGTCCCACTCCCGGGCGAATCCCCGGGGCAGGGCGGGCTTCTCGGCGCCGATCCAGACGATCGTCTCTCCCGCCACGAGCAGGTGAGCCCGGCCCCGGGGCGCGGGGTCGTAGAGGTCGGCATTGATAAGGAGGGAAAGCATGCAGGAAGGTACTTGTAAATCAGACTTTTTCGAGCCGGAACCCTCCTACCGCGCCGGTCAGTCGGGAGGCCGCTTCCGCCAGGTGCCCCGCCGAGGAGGAGATCTCCTCCGTGGAAGCGTTCAGTTGCTCCGCTGCGGCGGCGATCTCCTGGGCCGCCGCGGCGTAGTCTTCGGTACCCGCCGACACCTCGCGCATCCGGCTGGCGATGCCCTCGATCAGACCCTGCACTTCGCCGGCCGAGGTCGAGATGCCGCGGGTCCACTCGTCGTTGGCCTCCGCGTCGGCGGCGACGTTCAACAGGCCGTCCGCCGCCGCGTGGGCGGCCTCGCGGGCGGCCAGGCCGCTCTTCCCCAGCCGGAGCAGCCGTTCCCGCGCGGTGCTGACCCGCGTCAGTACCGCCTGCACCGTCTCGCTGGTGGAGCTGGCGGCCCGGGCGGCCTGCGCGGCGAGCTTCCGGACCTCCTCGGCCACCACGCTGAACCCCTTCCCCTCCTCACCGGCGCGCGCGGCCTCGATCGAGGCGTTCAGCGCGAGCATGTGGGTCTGCTTGGCGATCGCCTTGGTCTGGATGATGAACTTTTCGATCTCCGCCGAGGCGGTGGCGAGGGCTTCCGCCTCCTTGGCCGCCGCCTCGACTTCCTCCGCCAGCCGGCCCAGCTCGGTGCTGCTGAGGTCGAGCCGCGCCCGGTGTCCCCTCGCCAGCTTGGCCAGCGCCGCGTTCCGCTCGGCCGCCTCGCCGGCGCCGGCGGCGAGACTCTGGGTGATCGTCAGGATCCTGCCGGCGTCCTCCGCCGCACGGCGAACCACCAGCGCCTGCTGGTTGGCGCGCTCGGTGAGGTCGCCCGTGGTGGCCGCGACCTCCTGGGTGGAGGCGGTCATCTCCTGGGTGGAGGCGGCGATCTGCTCCGACATGGCCGCGGCGTCGTGCGCGTGCTGCCGGATGGTGCCCACCAGATCGCGCAGCTTGGCGAGCATCGCGAAGATCGTGCGGGTGAGCGGGTCTTTCGGCGCGCGATCGGGATTGGTGCTCCACGACGGGAGGCTCAGGTCGCCGTCGGCGATCCGGGTGGCGATGTTGGCCGCCACTCCGGTGGGGGCCAGGATCTGCTTCACCAGCGCCCACATGACGACCTGCTCCAGCACCACCGCTACCGCGACGAACAGCACCACTCCCTGGACCACCTCCGCCGAGCCGGCGGCCACCAGCAGCCAGGCCACCACCCCCGTGAGCACCGCGACGACGCTGAGCGCCGAGAGGTGCATCTGGTAGACGAACTTCTTGCGGGGCGAGATCATGGCCGGTCAGGACGCGCCGCGCGGCACGGCGGCCTTCGGAACAGCGCCGTGGTGCGCGTGCGGGATGAGCGAGCGCCGCCCGGCCAGCATCCGGTCGATGGCCTCCGCCGGCAGGGCCCGGGCGAAGTAATGTCCCTGGCCGAGCGGGCAACCCAGCTCGATCAAGGCCATGCGCTGCTCGGCGATCTCGATGCCCTCGGCGACGGTCTGGAGCCGGAGGGTGTCGCTCAGGCCGATGATCGCCCGGGCCAGCGCCGCGCGCTCGGCCCCGAGCCCCACTTCCTCCACGAACGGCTTGGCGATCTTGAGGATGTCGATCGGGAAGCGCTGGAGGTAGCTGAGCGACGAGTAGCCGGTCCCGAAGTCGTCGATCGCGAGCCGGACGCCGAGCTTCTTGAGCATCTGGAGCCGCTCGAGCGCCGCGTCGGTCTGCTGCATCAGCACGCTCTCGGTGATCTCGAGGATCACGGCCGACGGATCCACGCCCGAGCTGGCGAGCGCGTCGCCCAGCGCATCGCCGATGCCCGAGCCCTGGAGCTGGCGGCTGGAGATGTTCACCGCCACCGAGAGCGGGGTATGGGGATAGGCCAGCCGCCAGGCCTGCACCTGGCGGCAGGCCTCGTCCAGCACGAACCCGCCCAGCTTGACGATGAGCCCGGTCTCCTCCGCCAGCGGGATGAAGTGCTGCGGGAGCAGGTGCCCGTAGGTCTGGTGCTCCCAGCGGACCAGCGCCTCGACGCCGTAGATGCGCGCCGGTGGCGAGGTCGACGATGGGCTGGTAGTGCAGGCGTCAGCTCGCCGCGGTCGATCGCGCGGCGCAGGTCGGCCTCCAGCTCCAGCCGGTCGACGCACGTCGGCGTACATCTGCGGACTCGTAGGTCTCGGAGCGGCCCTTGCCCCGGCGCTTGGCCGCGTACATCGCCACGTCGGCGTTGCGCAGCAGGTCGTCCGCGGTCTCGCCCGCGCCGCGCGGTGGCGACGCCGATGCTGGCGGTCGACCTGCGACCTGGTTGCCGCTCAGGCGTGAAGGGATGCCCCATCGCGGTCGCGAGGCGCTCCAGCAGCTCGGTCCGGCCGTCCGGGCCGGCGGAGTCCTCCAGCAGGATGGCGAACTCGTCGCCGCCGAGCCGGGCGACGGTGTCGGCGGCGCGGGCGCAGGAGAGGACCGCTCGGCCGCGGAGATCAGGAGCCGGTCGCCCTCGGCGTGGCCCAGGCTGTCGTTCACCGTCTTGAAGTCGTCGAGGTCGAGGAAGAGCACCGTGATCGGGTTGGACTGCCGCTGCGCCAGCGCCAGCGCGTGGCTCACCCGGTCGCGGAACAGCGCCCGGTTGGCGAGGCCGGTGAGCGGATCGTGGAACGCCTGGTGGGTCAGCTGCTCCTCCAGGCGCTTGCGCTCGCTCACGTCGCGGGTGTTGAGCACGATCCCGCGCACCGTGGGATCGCCGGTGAGGTTGGTCGCCAGGATCTCGGCGCTGAGCCAGGATCCGTCGGGCTGGCGGAAGCGCCACTCCACCGGCCCGGTCACGCCGGGGGTGCGGGACACGCTCTCGAAGAGCGACGTGGCGCGGTCGCGGTCGTCGGGGTGGAGCAGGGTCGCGATCGGCCGGCCCACCATCTCGGAGGGATCGTAGCCGAAGACCCGGTTGGCCGACGGGCTCACGAAACGCATCGTCCCGTTGGCCCGGGTCACGATGATGACGTCCGAGGAGTGCTGCACCAGCGAGCGGAACCGGGCCTCGTTCTGCCGCACCGCGGTCTCCGCCAGCAGCCGGACGTTCTCCCGCACCGCCAGGAGCTGTCGCACCACCACCAGGATCGTCACCAGCAGCGCGCCGACCGCGAGCCCGCTGACCGGATCGGTCCACGGCTTGCAGCACCGCGTGGAGCAGCAGGCCGTAGGTGGCCGCCACCGCCAGGTAGGGCAGGGGGCTGGTGGGCTGGTTCCGGGGCCGCGGCGTCGACGTCCGAGGTGGCGCGGGGCACCGGGCGGCGGTAGTACAGCTCCGCCCCCGCGACCAGCATCACGTAGCAGAGCAGGTACGCGCCGTCGATGATGCTGGCGCTCCGCCCGCCGGTCTCCAGCGACACCAGGTTGAAGGTGAGGTCGGCCACGACGCTGATCAGCACGCCGCCCACCAGCAGCCCGAAGGCGACCCGGTTCGGGTCGGTGGGCCGGCGCAGGATCACCGTGGTGATGCCGAGCAGCACCAGCAGGCTCACCAGCGGGTAGGCGAACGCGAGCAGCGTGATGACGATGCCGCTGCTCCCCAGCTCGGCCGTGGGCCGGACCGAGAAGTACCAGATCACCACGGCCCCGCCGACCAGCACCATGGCGGCGTCGATCCCGAACTTCCAGCGCTCCAGCCGGGTGCGGCGGGCCAGCGGGAACGACAGGAGGGCGGCGAGGATCAGCAGCGAGTCGGAGAGGTAGAAGACGTCGGCCCAGGAGATCGGCGGGTTCTCGTCGAGCAGCATCAGGTACGAGGTCGAGATCGCGTTGCCGATGAAGACCATGGCCGAGCCCAGCCCCAACAACCGCAAGCGCGCGGCGCACCCCCGGATCGAGCAGCGGCGACCGGGAGGCCAGCACGGTCAGCGTCACCACCACCAGGTTGAGCGGCATGAACGCCACGTTGCTGACCAGGTTCCGGATCGTCGGGGTACCCCAGTCGTTCCGCTCCCAGACCAGATACGCCACGGCGTAGAGGGCGGTGAGCGAGGGTGGCGGTCAGCACCGGAAAGCGCCGGCGGAGTGCGTCAGCTGAAATGACGAGATCTCCGGACGGTCGGCGCGCATGCGGCAGAAGCATGGCATTCTGCAATTTCTGGCAGCGCCGAGGCGTGGTCTTAAGTGCTATTGGGACAGGACTGTAGCTGCCGGCCGGCCGAGCCGGGAGCCCCGGGGGGCGGGGTTGGCAATGATAGTGCCGCGGACCGAAGTTGGCGAGAGTCCGGCCACCGCCGAGGACGAGAGCAGGGAACCTCGGAGGGTGAGGGGTCTACGGCGCGGCGGCGCACAGCGCCTGGAACCGCGGCAGCTTCCGCAGCGGGTCGAACGTGGGTCCACCCGGAGCCACCCGGGCGAGAGATAGTACGGGATCTCGAGCAGCGGCTCGAGCAGGTCCATCGCCTTCTGGGGCTCGCCGGTGCAGGATGTAGATCCTGACCAGCTGATGCTGGTAGTAGGGACCGGTGTAGGCGTCCTTGGAGATCGGCAGCAAGGACACGCCCCGCTCCCCCTCCCGGATCGCTTCCTTTGTCCTGCCGGCGTACGCCAGGGCGAGGCCGAGCAGCACCCGGCGTTGGGCGTCGTCCGGCGAGTCGGCCAGAACATCGCCCGAGGCGCGGATCGCGGAATCGGCGAAGGCTCGCGCCCGGCGCATGTCACCGCGGTAGCCGTAGGTCTGGGCTTTCGAGATGGCCCAGGCGAAGCGGTCGCCCGCGAAGGCCGAGGGGGAGAGCCGCAGGACGAGCCGCTGCTGCTCGTCCTCCAGCACCCAGGCCAGGTCCCAGAAGTTGGCCATCTGGGCGACCACCTCGGTCGGGTCCACCTCGGCGGGAATGGCGCGGATCACGGCCCGGGCGCCGGGGAGATCGCCCTTGCCCAACAGCGCCATCGCCTTCATCTGATGGATCGAGATCGTGGTCGGCGCCAGAGCGATGCCCCGGTCGGCGGCGGCGGCGGCCTCGTCGTGCCGGCGGAGCCAGGTGTAGGTCCGGGCCAGACGGAGGACCACCTGGGGCGAGCGCGGATCCAGCACCTCCGCCTGCTTCAGGTTCTCCAGCGCGCTCTCCCAGCGTCCCAGGCTCTGCTCCGAGAGCGCCGCTCCCGAGGCCAACTCGGCGTTGTTGGGATCGGCGCGGCGGCCCAGGGCGAACTGCTCCAGGGCCCTGGCGTAATCGCCGGTGACGAAGTCGTAGTACGTCCCGAGCGCCAGCCGCGGCTCGGCGGCGCTCGGCGCCAGGGCCAGGGCGCGCTCGGCCGCGGCGCGAGCCCGTGCGGCGCCCTCGGGGGTCGGAATCCCGTTGGTGTAGCGGCTGGAGTAGACCTGCGAGAGCCGGGCCCAGGCCTGCACGAATCCCGAGTCCAACGCAACGGCGCGCTCGTAGGCCACGGTGGCACGCTCGAGGGCCGTCGGCTCGACCTCCGCCATGCGCTTGGAGGCGTCCTCCCCCCGGAGGAAGGCGTCCCAGGCGGCGAGATTGCGGGTCGGCCGCTCCTCCAGCCTGGCCCGCTCCCGCTCGCCCAGCGCGACGTCGAGCGCCTGGGCCACCTTGCCGGCGATCTCACCCTGCACCTTGAACACGTCCGAGAGCACCGCGTCGAACGGCTGCTGCCACCGGGTGCTGGAGCTGGCCACCTCGATCAGCTCGGGGCTCACGCGCACCCGGCTCTGCTCGCTGCCGGTCTTCTCCCAGCGCACCTTTCCGACCAGCAGGTAGTCCACGCCCAGCTCCCGGCCGATCTCCTGGAAGCTCTTCGAAGTGCCCTTGTACTCGGCGGCGCTCCGGTGGGCGATGACCTGGAGCCCGCGGAGTGCGGCCAGGCGGCCGCGAACTTCGTCGGTCATGCCATCGGCGAAGTAGCCGTCGGCCGAATCGCCGAGGTTGTCGAAGGGGAGCACGGCGAGGCGCTTGACGCCGGCATCCTGCGGGCTCGTCCGCGTGTCGCCTGAGCCAGCCGAACAGCACCCCCAGCCCCAGCAGGAAGCCGAGCCCCAGGAGGGCCACCCCGCGATAGCGGCGCGGCCGGGCGGCCGGCGGGGATGGAGTGGCCGGCACCGGCGTCTCGGCCAGCGTCAGCGCGCGGGCGAACTTGAGCGCGGAGGAGAAGCGGTCGGCCGGCGACTTAGCCAGCGCTTTCGCCACCGCCTGCTCGATGCCCGCGGGCACCGTCTCCCGCACCGCTCTGAGAGGACGCGGGGACTCGGTGAACCGGCGGGCGATCATGGCCTGCGCGGTGGGCGCGGCGAACGGCGTTTCGCCGGCGAGCATCTCCCAGAGCACGCAGGCCAGCGAGTAGACGTCGCTCCGCGCGTCGAGCGACCGGGCCCCGGCAGCCTGCTCCGGGCTCATGTAGGCCGGGGTACCGAGAGTGGTGCCGGTCTCGGTGAGGCGGGCATCGCCGCCGGCCTCGTCCGCCAGCGCCCGCGCGATGCCGAAATCGGCCACCAGCGCGTGATCGGCGCTGAGCAGGATGTTCTCCGGCTTGATGTCGCGGTGGATCACGCCTTGGCGGTGGGCGTAGTCCAGCGCCTCCGCCGCCTCGCGCGCGATCCGCGACCGCATCCTCCAGCGGGAGCTGCTGCTCCCGGTTCAGCCGGTCGCGCAGGCTCTCGCCCTCGACGAACGGCATGGTGAACCAGAGCAGGGCCGGCCCGCCGGCGGTGGCGGGGATCTCGCCCGAGTCGTGCACCGAGAGGATGTGCGGGTGCTGGAGCCGCGCGGCGAGCTTGATCTCGCGCTGGAAGCGGTCGGGGCCGATCGTGGCGGCCAGCTCGGGGTGCAGCACCTTCAGGGCGACGGGGCGGTCGTGGCGGATGTCGCGGACGAGGTAGACGGTGGCCATGCCGCCGCGGCCGAGCTCGCGCTCGATGGTGTAGCGGTCTGCCAGCGCGGCCTCGAGCGTGGCCCGGTGATCCGCGGTCACTTCGTTTCGCTCACCAGCCGCCGAAAATCGGGGTGATCCCTGAGGGCGACGAAGTGGGGATCGATGCGCAGGCGGGCGCGGGAGAGTGCCGAGGGCTCGGTGACCACCCCCTTGAGCCGATCGACCGCCTGAGCCGGCCGGCCGGCCATGGTGTAGATCCGCGCCAGCAGCTCCTGGAGGTACACGCCGAAGGTGGCGTTCTGGGAGACCGGAAGCAGCTCCACGGCCCGCTCGCCCTCCCGCACCGCCTCGGCGGTCCGCCCCAGATAGGCCAACGAAAGCGCGTGCAGAGCGAGTGACTGTCCGTCGCCGGGGGCCGCCTCGAGCTGTTCCGCGAACCCCGCTCGGGCGGAGTCGGCGTAGGCCAGGGTTCGCGGGCGGTCTCCCCATGCCTGGTAGATCTGGGCCAGCGCGAGCCCCCAGCTGCCCACGTCGCCGTCGAAGTCCTCCGGCCGCGCCTTCACGACCATCGCCTGCTGCGCCGAATCGAGCACCCAGTAGAGCTCGTTGTAGGTGGCGAAGTAGATCGCGAGCGCCCGCGGATCGATCTCGCGGGGTGCGCTCGCGACGACGGCCCGGGCGCCCGGAAGGTCGCCCAGGCCGAGCCGGAGGGTGGCGCGCGAGTGGACCAGATTGAGGGTTCCCGGCGACAGCTCCTGCGCCCGGCGGAGTGCCGAATCGGCCGCCTCGTACTGCCGCAGCGTGAGCAGCAGCCGACCGGTGGCGGTGGCGGTCACGGGTGACCGCGGGTCCAGCCGTTCCGCCTGGCGCAGGAGCGCCAGGGCCGAGTCGGCGCGCCCGAGGTTCAGCTGCGCGCTCGCCAGCGACGTGATGGTCTCCACGTCACCCGGATCGAGCTGTCGGGCGCGGGCCAGCTCCTGCAAGCCACGCGCGATGTTTCGTTCGACAGTCGAATGGTACTCCGCCATGGCCGTGTGTCCGGGCGCCTGCTTCGGCGCCAGCGCCAGGGCCCGCTCCGCGGCGTGTCGCGCCTGATCGGCCAGCTCCCTGGTGGGCGCCGTGTTGCCGTAGAGGTTGGACGATGCCAGCGAGAGCCGGGCCCAGGCGAGCCCGAAAGCCGAGTCCAGCGCGATGGCCCGCTGGTACAGGTCGATTGCCGCCCGCAGGGACGCGGGGTCGTTCCGCCCCTGTCCCAGCGCGGTGCCCTCGGCCCGGAGGTACAGATCGTACGCGTCCAGATTCCGGGTGGGTCGCTCGGCCAGCTCCCGCCGTGCGCTGTCGGCCAGCGCGATGCCCAGCTCCTGGACCACCCGCCCCGCCACGTCCGCCTGCACCCGGAACACGTCGGTCATGGCGGCGTCGAACGACTGCTGCCATTTGACTGTCGGCGCGCCGTTCGGGGAGATGTGCACCAGCTCGGGGCTCACCTGGACCCGGCTGGTGCCGTCGGTGCCCTTGGCCCAGCGGATCTTGGCGACCACCAGATAGGTCACCCCCAGATCGCGGGCGATCTGGGGCAGGCTCTTGTCGCTCTTCTTGTACTCCCCGGAGCTGCGGCCCGCGATCACCTGGAGTCCGGGCACCCCGGACAGCTTGCCACGGACCGCGTCGCTGATGCCGTCGGCGAAGTACTCGTCGGAGGCGTCGCCCACGTTCTCGAAGGGGAGCACCGCCAGGAAGCGCGCGTCCTTCGCCGCGTCGCCGGAACCGCGCTGCCAGGCGAAGAGCACGCCAAGGCCGATCAGGAGGCCGAGGAGCAGCGTGACCGCGGCGAGAGGAACCCGCCGGGGAGCGCGGGTCTTCGGGGCGGCGGGCGGCGGGGTCGCAGGCGTCGCGGCCGCGGCGGAAGTGCCGGTCGTCGCCGGCGCCACCGCCTGCAGCGCCTGGGAGAACTGCGCCACGGTGGAGAATCGATCGGCCGCCACCGGCGCCAGCGCCTTCCGGATCGCCGCGTCCACCGACTCGGGCACGCTTCCTCGCACCGTCCGCACACTCGGCGCGGGCTCGGTGAGCCGCTTGACGATGAGCGCCTGGGTCGTGGCCCCGGTGTAGGGCGGCTCCCCCGCGAGCAGCTCGTAGAGCACCGCGGCCAGGCTGTAGACATCGGTCCGGGCGTCGAGTCCGCGGTCGCCGGCCGCCTGCTCCGGGCTCATGTACGCCGGGGTGCCGACGGAGAGCCCGGTCTCGGTAAGCTGGGCGTCGCCCTCGCCGCCCACCGCCCGGGCGATCCCGAAGTCGGCCACCAGCGTGTTGCCATCCTTAGTAAGGAGCAGGTTCTCGGGCTTGATGTCCCGGTGGATCACCCCGTGGTCGTGGGCGTACTGGAGGGCCTGGGCCGCCTCACGGGCGATCCGGATCGCGTCCTCGACCGGGAGCTGCCGCTCCCGCCGGAGCCGGTCCCGCAGCGACTCGCCCTCCACGTAGGGCATGGTGAACCAGAGCACCGGGGGGCCGCCCGGCACAGCGATCTCGCCGGAGTCGTGGACCGTCAGGACGTGGGGATGCTGGAGCCGGGCGGCGAGGCGGATCTCGCGCTGGAACCGGTCGGGGCCCATGGTGGCGGCAAGGTCGGAGTGGAGCACCTTGAGGGCGACCGGGCGGTCGTGGCGCAAGTCATTCGCCAGGTAGACGGTGGCCATGCCGCCGCGGCCGAGCTCGCGCTCGATCTGGTAGCGGTCCTGGAGCGCCTGGCGCAGTGCGGCGAGCGGATCCGGCATGGGCCTCGGTTCGGATGGTGAGGGCTAAGATAGGGCGGGTGGGAAGGAGGGGGTAGGCGCGGGCGAGGCCCGGCGCCCTGGGTGAAAGCCAGGAGCACCGAGCCCAATGAAAGCGATGGCGGTTGAAAGCCGCTCCAGCGGGCGCTGCTACATGGGCGCCCCGACCGGCACCGGCACCGGGCTGAAGCCGGTCGTCCCGTTCCCGAACTGGCCGTGGCTGTTGTTTCCCCAGCAGTAGGCCCGGTGGTCGTCGCTCACGCCACAGGAGAAGCCGTAGGTCGCGCTCACCTGCGTCAGGGTGAGGCCGCCGGCTACCGCGGCCGGCTTGAGCCGAGTGGTGAAAGTGCCGTCTCCCACCTGCCCGATGAGGTTGGCCCCCCAGCAAAAGCCGCGTCCCGATCGCGCCAGTCCGCAGGTGTGACTGTCGCCGGCGCTCACGTGAGCGTAGAGCCGCGTCCCGACCACGCGGACCGGCACCGTGCTCGCGGTGGTGGACCCGTCGCCGAGGGCTCCCCGGTTGAGCCCCCAGCAGTACGCCCGGCCGGCCGTAGTCACGCCGCAGGTGTGACTAAAGCCGGCGGCGATCTGGGCGAACCGCAGCCCGCCCGCGACCCGCGCAGGTCTCAGGCGCTTGGTGGTGGTCCCGTCTCCGAGGGTGCCGGCCTTGTTCAATCCCCAGCAATAGGCCTCGCTGGAGGTGGTGACGCCGCAGGTGTGAATGAAGCCGGCGCTCAGCTGGCTCCACCGGTAGCCCCGGGCCACCGCGACCGGCGTCAGGCGCTGGGTGGTCGTGCCATCGCCCAGCTCGCCCTCGCGGTTCCATCCCCAGCAGAGGGCCAGGTCGTCTCTCGTCAGGGCGCAGGTGTGGTTGACGCCGGCCCGGATTCTGGCGGAACTGGTAGCCTCCTGCCACCGGAACCGGCGTCGGACTCGAGGTCGTGGTGCCGTCGCCCAGCTGGCCTTCATCATTTCTCCCCCAGCAGTAGGCACGGTGATCCTGGGTGACGCCGCAGGCGTAGCGCGCGCCCGTGCTTACATGGCGGAACCGCAGCCCACCCACGACCGCGACCGGTCGGGTGCGGCAGGGATTGCCGCATTCGTCGGGGGCCTGCTCCCCGTCACCCAGTTGGCCATTCGAGTTGCCGCCCCAGCAGTAGGCCTGGTCGTCGGTGGTCACGGCGCACGTGTTACCGTCCATCCCCGCAAACCCTCCCACGCTGATCTGGCGGATCGAGAGCGCACCGGTCGCCGCGGTTGCGAGCGCGGGAGCGGCCGGTGCCTCCGGGCCGGTGGCGGGGGCCGATGCCTCCCCGCAGCCCATGACCAGCCCCAGCAGGCAGGCGACGAGGGCGACGGCGAGATGCCGGGGGGCGTTGGATGAGAGCCGGGCGTGAACCGAGGGAAACACGAGCGAGCGGGGAGTACGCATGAGCCGATCCGTTGAAGGAAGGGGGAGGATGGCGCATGGCTCTCAAGCCGTTCTCAAGTGGGCCTCCGCGCGCCACTTGACGGTGCCCGTGCCGCTCCCTGGGGCCGACGAAGAACCAACCGAGGCGTCACGTTGGGGGACCGTCGAACGTCACCTAGTTGCCGGCCCTTCCAGAAGCGAGATCGGGGGATCAGAGCATGCCGAAGAACGCCCGCAGCTGGGAGCCGCTCGACGAGGTCCGCCGCGTGATCGGTCTCCTGCCCGCGGCCGGCCTCGGCCTCTTCGCCGCGTGCGCCGCGGGCGACCGTCAGGCGCCGGACACTGCCGATTTCATGATCCAGAAGGCACCCACCAACAGCGGGGACAGGCAGGTGGGCGTCGCGGGGCAGCCGCTGGAGCAGGATTTCCGGGCCCTGGTGACTCGGAATGGGGAACCGGTCGAGGGAGTGACCGTGTACTGGACCACCATGCAGGGCTCGATGAATCCCACCAGCGCCCTCACCGACGCCGACGGGGTCAGCGCGTCGAGGTGGACCACCCTGTACGCCTACCTCGAGCAGGAGGCCTTCGCCAGCCTCGATCCGGTGCGTGGCTACAGGGTCCCGGGCTCGGTGCTCCCGGGAATGATCATGTATACCGCCCTGGCGTATCCCGATCCCGATGCCCACAACACCGTCCAGGTGCTGAACAACCGGTTCGAGCCCGCCAACATGACCATCAGCGTGGGCGACACGATCAACTGGTACTGGCCGGTGGGGAGCGTCGGGCACAACGTGGTGCCGGACGACGGCAACGCCCCGGCGACCTCCGGGGCGCCGGCCGGCTATCCCAAGTACCTCAGCTTCACGTTCGTGATCCCGGGGGTTTACCACTATCACTGTGCGGTGCACGGGGGAGCGGGGGGCGCCGGCATGTCGGGTTCGGTGACGGTGGTGGGGTCGGCTCCGCCGGACTGACAGGACTGGAGACTTCCGCCGCCCTACTCACGTCATCCGACCGCACCAGCGGCGCTCGTCTTCGGTACGGAGACCGCGGTACGCGAACAGGCAGGCGAAGAGAAAGACGATGGCGTCGAGCTCACCCCTCACCCCTGCGGCACTCCTCCGCTCTCCTCCCTCTCGCCGCCGCCAGTAACCCCTCCCACGCCTCCCGAATCTCCGGCCGCTGCCAGGTCACCTCGTCGTACCGCCAGCTGATGAACGCGCAGCTCGCCGGATGGCGCACCGCGAGCGACCCGAATCGCACCAGGTCCGCCGCCGAGCACGGTGCCGAGCCTCCCGAATCGTAGCAGTTCTCGACGTTCACCCCCATGACCATCCGGAGCCCGAGCTGCTGCGCGATGGTAGCCGCCTTGTCGAAGTATGCCTGGGCGTCGCCCTTGCGCGTGGCGTACTGGGCCCAGGCGTAGTCCAGCCGCGGCGCGAGCGCGGGATAGGCCGCCACCCAGTCCGGCGTCACACGCACGCCGAGCGGGATGCCGGGCAGCTTCGCGCGAGCATACGCCGCCCACTCGGCGATCTGCGCCTGGGTGATCGCCTTGCCGCCCCAGCAGCGGAGGCAGCCGTAGTCGTCCGCCAGGTTGAGGCCGAGGATCGTGGCCTGGTACTTCCGGATCGTATCCACCTGGCAGCACCGCCGCGTACCGGTCGGTGAACCGCCTGGCGCTGTCCACCGAGAATTCGCCTTCCGGCCGGCCGTTCGCCGTGAGGAGCCGCCGGGGCGGCACCAGCACCAGCCGGACGCCGCACCGGGCCGCGAGCTGGAGCCGGCCCAGCAGCACCCGCGGATCTACCTGTTGCATTGCCGCCGACATCGGCCCGGCGCAGTAGCTGTCCGTGGGCCAGGTGCTGAGGCCGGCCGCGAAGCCGGCCTGCGGCCTTCGCCACCGCCCGCACGCTGTCCACCACCCGCGCGCTGTCCAGGCCCCGGGCCGTGTCGTACACGATGCGGGGAAGGAGGACCACGGTCGGAGTGTACGTGGTGCGGCCGTAGATGGTGTAGTCGCCGATGGCGAGGGTCCAGGCGGCAGGGCTCGGCGCCTGGGCGGCCCCCGGGCCCGCGAGGCCGAGTAGCAGGAGCAGCGCGGAGCATGGGCGAGACATGGCTGTGCCTCCCGGTGGAGTTGGTGACGTCCGCATGACGGTTGTGCCCGCGAGCGGAACGCTCACTCGCATTGGACGTGCCAACTCATTCGGTGTTAGATGCCCCGGCGCGCGGTCTCGATCGCGCCGCTCCGCCGTCCACTTCCGAGCACGCTCGACCTACACGGACTGTCTCCCGCTTGCGGCAGCCGGAATTTTCTTCCTCCCCGCGCACGGCGGCGGCGGACAACGCTCCATCGCGGCCGACACCGTCTCCATCCGGCGCGCTCGGAGCACCTGTCGGACGGGACGGGGAGGCATCGATCCGGACACCGGTCGCTCGCCGGCCGGCCGGGTCCGCATTCGCCGCGACCGCCGCCGGATTCCAGCGGTCCGCGCCCGATTTTCCCGCTCCCAGGCGCATCGGACCCGGCCGCGCCTCCGCCGGGCGCGGACCGGTTCCCTTCGCTCGCGACCGCTGCTGTTTCGCGCGAGTCACATTCCATATATGGCCGGCCGCGTCCGTATCCGGCGGGACGCGTCTCCGTGGGCGCTGACTCCGTCTCCATCGCGGCGGCCCCGCCGGTTTCGCGCCGCGCCGTTGCACGATTTCGCGGGACGGGTCGCCGTCAACCCGGACACCGCCGCCATCGCCCGCGCCACCATCGGCATTTCCATTGCCCGACGCGCCGGCGCACGCGCCACGTCGCCATCCTGCGCGCCACCGTCGCCATCGCGCGCGCCTCCACCGGCATTCGCCGCGCAACCGCTGGCACGCTCCTCGCCTCCCTCGCCGCGCGACCGGTCCGCGGCCGGGCGCGGCCCGGGGTCATCTCCATCGTCGTCACCATCGCCGGTGCGACGCCCGGCCGCCGTCCGGCCGAACCACGCAGGAGGATGTATGAACGCGAAGTCTCGTCGGAAGCTCGAGATGGGCCGGCGGGCGCTGGAGTTCAGCCGGGCCCACCCGGACCCGAGCCCCGGGTACGCCGCCGCGGTGACCCGGCTGGAGGAGCGGCTGGACCGGGCCGACAAGCTGGCGTCGCAACAGCGCGAGGGGACCCTCGAGGTCCGCGCCGCCAGCGCGCGCAAGCTGGAGCTGCGGCGCAGCATGCGGCAGGCGCACCTGGCCCACCTGGCCCAGGCGGCCAGGATCGCCGCGCGCGAGGTGCCGGAGCTGGCCCAGAAGTTCGTCTTCAAGCCCGGCACCACCACCTACCTGGCGTTCCGGACCGTGGCGCGCGGGATGGTGGCGGAGGCGCAGAATCAGAAGGAGGTGCTGGTGAAGCACGGCATGGTCGAGGCCGTCCTGGACAACCTGGTCCAGGCGCTCGACCAGTTCGACGCCGCGGTGGAGCGCGGGTCGGACGGACGCACGGCGCATGTGGGCGCCAGCGCGGAGCTCCGGGCGGTAGCGGACGAGGTCGTGCAGGTTGTGCGGGTGATGGACGGCCTCAACCGCTACCGCTTCATGAGGGACCCGGAGCTGCTGGCCGCGTGGGAGAGCGCGAGCAACGTGCTCGCCTCGCCGCGGAACGGCGCGCCCAAGCCGGGGCCGGGCAGTGAGCCGGCCGCCGGGGGCGAGGTCCGGCCGGCCGCATGACGCCGGAACGGTGAGCCGCCGCCGATGGTCGCGACCGTCGGTGGCGGTGCCGTTTCACGCCACCCGCACCGCCGCCGCGTTCTCGACCACCTCGAACCGGCTGATCAACCCGTCGCGGACATCCACCAGGAACTCGAAATCACTGCCGATCTGCACCCGGCCGTTCACCACGAAGCTCTCGTCCCCCAGCACGAGCACGCGATCGCCATTGGCCACGACCGTCGTCCGCCAGAAGGTGACGATGGCCCCCAGGGACCGTGAAGTAGCCCGCCACCGCCTCCTTCCCCCGAGCCTCGATCCGGCCGGGATCACCCTCCGGGTTGGTCACGACGAACGCCACGTCGTCCGCGATCAGGTCGAGCGCGGCCTCGGGGTCCTGAGCCAAAATCCTGTCCACCACGCGAGTTACCAGTGCGACGCTGTTCATAGGCTTCCCGGTCTTCGGTGTCCTGGTCTGAATGCTCCCTGAGCTCCTACCGAGATGTCGATCGAGCCCCGGCTGGATCGACATTCCGCCGGCGTATTACTCAACCGTGACACGCTCGTGCCCTGACCGGTGGTAGCTTGGGGCAGGCTCCTGCCCGGAGCACACTCGATGACTAGGAGCACGACATGCCGACGATCACGATGGTGGATGGAACCGAGATCTACTACAAGGACTGGGGCACCGGACAGCCGGTCGTCTTCAGCCACGGCTGGCCGCTCACCGCGGACGCGTGGGACGACCAGATGCTGTTCCTGGCCGAACACGGCTACCGCTGCATCGCCCACGACCGCCGTGGCCACGGCCGCTCGAGCCAGCCGTGGAACGGCAACGACATGGACACCTACGCCGACGACCTCGCGACCCTGGTCGAGGCGCTCGACCTGAAGGACGCGATCCACGTCGGCCACTCGACCGGCGGCGGCGAGGTGGCCCGCTACATCGGCCGGCACGGCACCAGGCGGGTGGCCAAGGCGGTGCTGATCGGCGCGGTCCCGCCGCTCATGCTCAAGACCGACGCCAATCCCGGCGGCCTGCCGCTGGAGGTGTTCGACGAGATCCGCGCCGGCGTGCTCGCCGACCGCTCGCAGTTCTTCAAGGATCTGACCCTCCCCTTCTACGGCGCCAACCGCCCCGGCGCCAAGGTCTCCCAGGGCCTGCGCGACTCGTTCTGGCTCCAGGGCATGATGGCCGGCTTCAAGAGCGCCTTCGACTGCATCAAGGCCTTCTCCGAGACCGACTTCACGGAAGACCTGGCGAAGTTCGACGTGCCGACCCTGATCCTGCACGGCGACGACGACCAGATCGTGCCCATCGACGCCTCGGCCAGGCAGTCGGCCAAGCTGGTCGAGCACGCCAGGCTGGTGGTGTTCGAGGAGGCCGACCACGGCATGTGCTCGACCCACAAGGACCGGGTGAATCAGGAGCTGCTCGCCTTCTTCCAGGAGCCGGCGCCGGCCCGGCAGGGGAAGCCGGCGAAGAGTGGGGCCGGCCGCCGGTAGCCCGATCGTCGCGCCTCCGTTCCAACGGCTTTCGGAACCGGCGCCGCCCCGCGCCGGTTCCATGCTCAATGAAAGGACGTCGCATGCTTCCCACCCGCACGCTCGGACACCAGGGACTCGAGGTCTCCGCCATCGGCCTCGGCTGCATGGGCATGAGCCAGTCCTACGGCGTCCCCGACGACCAGGAATCCATCGCCACTCTCCATCGAGCCCTCGAGCTCGGCGTCACCTTCCTCGACACCGCAGAGGCCTACGGACCGTTCACCAACGAGGAGCTGCTGGGCCGCGCGCTCCGGGGCCGGCGAGAGCAGGTCGTCCTCGCCACCAAGTTCGGCTTCCGGTTCGAGGGCAATCAGCTGGTCGGCACCGACAGCCGGCCGGAACACGTCCGCGAAGTCGCCGAGGCCTCGCTGAGGCGGCTGCGGACTGACCGCATCGACCTCCTCTACCAGCATCGGTTGGATCCCGCGGTCCCGATCGAGGATGCGGTCGGCGCGATGGGCCGTCTGGTGGAGGAGGGGAAGGTCCGGTTCCTGGGCCTCTCCGAGGTGGGCGAGGCGACCATCCGGCGAGCTCACGCGGTGCACCCGATCTCCGCGCTCCAGAGCGAGTACAGCCTGTGGGAGCGGAACCTGGAGCGAGACATCATCCCGGTGCTCCGCGAGCTGGGAATCGGGCTGGTGGCGTTCAGCCCGTTGGGCCGCGGCTTCCTGACCGGGACCGCGAAGCGGGCGGAGGACTATCCCGAGGGCGACTACCGCCGGAGCGACCCCCGGTTCCAGGGCCAGAACTTCGACGCGAACGTCCGGGCGGCGTCGGTGGTCCACAACATCGCGCGGCGGCTCGGCGCCACGCCGGCGCAGGTGGCGCTGGCCTGGCTGCTGCGCAAAGGCGACGACATCGTGCCGATTCCCGGCACCAAGCGGCGCCGCTACCTGGAGGAGAACGTCGGCGGGGCGGCCGTGGCGCTCGAGCCGGCGGACCTCGAGGCGCTCGACCGGGCGCTGCCACCCGAGGTGGTGGCGGGCCCGAGATACAACGAACGGATGATGGCATTCGTCGACCGATAGCCGGCCGATGGGAAAGCAACCGGAGAGGAATCATGAGAATCGGCATCATCGGCGCGGGCAACATCGGCGGCACGCTGGCCCGGCGCCTGGTCGCGGTGGGACACGACGTGTCCATCGCCAACTCGCGCGGACCGGAGACGCTGGCCGCGCTCGCGAAAGAGACCGGGGCCAAGCCGGTCACGGTGCGGGAGGCCGCGCGGGCGGGAGAGGTGGTCATCGTGACCATCCCGCAGAAGAATGTCCCCCGTCTGCCCGCCGACCTGTTCGACGGCGTGCCCGCCGACGTGGTGGTGGTGGACACCGGCAACTACTACCCGCAGCAGCGCGACGGCCGGATCGACGCCATCGAGAAGGGCACCACGGAGAGCCGGTGGGTGTCCGACCAGCTGCGCCGGCCGGTGGTCAAGGCATTCAACAACATCTACGCCCGCCACCTGCTGGAGGGGGGCAAGCCGAAGGGCGCCGCCGGCCGCATCGCCCTGCCCGTCGCGGGCGACCACCCGCGGGCCAAGGGAGTCGTCCTCCAGCTCATCGACGAGATCGGCTTCGACGGGGTGGATGCCGGGAACCTGGACGAGTCCTGGCGGCAGCAGCCGGGGAGTCCAGTGTACACCGCCGATCTCGACGCGGCGGGCGTGAAGCGGGCCCTGGAGCAGGCGACTCCGGAGCGGCCGGCGGGGTTCCTGGGGCCGGTGGGGCGCGCGCAGAAGTCGAACGCCTGACGGAGTCAGACCCGGCGGCTCGTCACAGCTTCGTGCCGCACCGCCGGCAATACACCGCGTCGTGCTCGTGCCCGCCGACCCCGCACCCCGGGCACGCCCGGGTCGAGACCGGCGGCGCGCTCGCCCGGGTGAGCTCCACGGTCACGATGCCGGTCGGCACGGCGAGGATGGCGTAGCCCGTGAGCATGAGGAGCACCGCCAGCGCGCGCCCCAGCGTGGTGGCCGGCGCCAGGTCGCCGTAGCCCACCGTCGTCACGGTCACGATCGCCCAGTAGATGCTGAGGGGAATGCTGGTGAAGCCGTGCCGCTCGCCCTCGATCACGTACATCAGCGTGCCCACCACGACCACGATGGTGATGACCGTCAGCAGGAAGACCGCGACCTTCCGGGCGCTGGCGCGCAGGGCCAGGATCAGGGTCCGTGACTCCCGCAGGTACTCGGCCAGCTTGAGCACCCGGAACACGCGCAGCAGCCGGAGCAGCCGGATGACCAGCAGGCTTTGCGCGCCGGGCAGGATGACGCTGAGGTAGGTCGGCAGGATCGCGAGCAGGTCGATGACCCCGAACCCGCTCCGCGCGTAGCGCAGCGGCCGGCTCACGCTCCCGAGCCGGAGCAGGTACTCGATGGTGAAGAGGATGGTGAACCCCCACTCCAGCGCCCGGAGCGTGGGGCCCGCGCGCGCCCGCACCGTCGCGACGCTCTCCAGCATCACCACCACCACGCTGGCCACGATCGCGACCAGCAGTACCAGGTCGAACAGCTTTCCCGCGGGGGTGTCGGCCTCGAAGATGACCTCGTGCAGGCGGGCGCGCAGCTCGCCGAAGGCCCGGCTCACCGCTTGAAGAACTCCCGCTGCAGCCGCAGGAGCAGCGGAATGGAGATCAGCACCGACACCAGGTTGGGGATCGCCATCAGCCCGTTGAGCGTGTCGGCGATGTCCCAGACCAGGTGCAGCGATCCCACCGCGCCCAGATAGATGAACACCAGCCAGGCGAGCCGGTAGGGTACCGCGGCCCGGCTGCCGAGCAGGTAGACGGCGCCGGTCTCACCGTAATAGCTCCACCCGATGAGGGTGGAGAACGCGAACAGCACCAGCCCACTCGTCACCAGAATGTCGCCCCACACGCCGGGCAGCCCGCTCTCGAACGCCTTGGCCGTGAGCGCGGCGCCGGTCTCGCCGGTCTCCCATGCGCCGGTCACCAGGATCACCAACCCCGTCGTGGTGCAGATGAGCAGGGTATCCACGAACACCTCGAAGATGCCGTACAGGCCCTGGCGCACGGGGTGGTCGGTGATGGCCGCCGCGTGCACCAGCGGCGCGCTGCCCAGGCCGGCCTCGTTGGAGAACAGCCCGCGGGCGATGCCGTAGCGCAGGGCCAGCGCCACGGTGCTCCCGGCGAATCCGCCCGCCGCCGCGGTGCCGCTGAACGCGCCGTCCATCACCAGCCGCAACGCGGCCGGGATGGCGCCGGCGTGGAGCGCCAGCGCCACCAGGCCGCCGCCGAGGTACAGCAGGGCCATGAACGGCACCAGGACTTCGGCGAACGCGGCGATCCGGCGGATGCCACCCAGGATGACCGCGCCGGCCAACACCACCAGCACGAAGCCCACCAGCGGCGGAGAGAACCCGAAGGTGGCCTCGAGGCTGTGCGCCACCGAGTTGGCCTGCACCATGTTGCCGATGCCGAAGGCGGCGAGCGCGGTAAGCAGCGCGAAGATCCCGCCGAGCCAGGGGAGCCCCAGCCGTCGGAGCGTGTACATCGCGCCGCCGCGCATGATCCCGGCCTCATCGCGCTCGCGGTAGTGCAGCGCCACCACGATCTCGGCGAACTTGGTCGCCATGCCGAGCAGGCCGGAGACCCAGAGCCAGAACAGCGCGCCGGGGCCGCCCAGCGAGATCGCGGTCGCCACGCCCGCGATGTTGCCGACGCCGACGGTCGAGGCGAGCGCCGTCGCCACCGCCTGGAACGGGGTGACGCTGCCCTCGCCGGTGCTGGGCCGCCGCAGCTTCCCCAATACCTCGCCGAGCGCCGCGCCGAGGCGGCGGAACTGTACCGCGCCGGTCACGATCGTGAGCAGGAGGCCGGTGCCCACCAGCAGCGCCAGCATCGGCGGGCCCCAGACGAGACCGTTGAGCCAGGCGTTCGCGCGCGCGAGGAGGTCGATCATGGAGGATCCGGGATTGGGGGTGGAGGCGTCGTAAGTAAATGGGGGACTGGTCGACGCGCCAGCAGAGGACTACCCGTTCTGCGGGGTCCTGAAGGACACGGCGGGGCTCAAGCTCAGGTCCGAGGGATTCCTGGTTCGCTCACTCAAGCGCCGATCCCCATGTGCGAATCACCGGGCCGGCGGCATCGGGGCTCTATCGCCCGGCGCAACGCGATCATATCCTATCCCACGTTCGTCCATCCGCCGTCACACTCGTCATGGGCCGTCCGGCCGATCAGCTCGAAAGGAGGCACCATGGGAACCATGCGACTCGTGGTCGACGCGCCCGATCGCGGCGCGCCCGCCGAAGTGAGCCCCGACCGTCTGAGCGAGCTGCTCACGGTGTCGGAGAACCGCCTCTGGCTGGACATCAGCGATCCGGGCCCGGACGAGGTGGCCTTGCTCCGGCGAACCTTCGGCTTCCACGAGCTGGCGCTGGAGGACATGATCCGGCCGCACGAGCGCCCCCGCTGCGACTGTTACGCCGGCTATCACTTCGTGGTGGTGTACGCCGTGGAGCCATCGGGCGACGTCCTGGTGCCGCGGGAGCTCAATCTGTTCTGGGGCGAGAATTACCTGGTCACCATCCACCGCCGGTCCGCTGCCGTGCTCGCGGTGCTGGATGAGGCCCGGCGGCGGTGGGAGCATCACGAGGGACGGCGGGACTACGGGGTGGCCTGGCTGGCGTACACCCTCTTCGAGAGCCTGGTGGACGGCTACTTCTCGGTGCAGGACCGGATGCGCGGACGGATCGACGGGATCGAGGAGGCGATCTTCACCGGCGCCGATGGCGCGGCAGCCGATCTGTTCCGGCTCCGCAAGGAGCTGCTCCGGGTGCCCCGGCTGCTCGCGCCGACCAGCCAGGTGCTGGGCGAGGTGCTGCGCCGCGACCGGACCGTCCCCGAAGCGCTGCGGCCCTACTTCGCGGACGTGCAGGACCACGCGGTGCACGTCCTCGCCGAGCTGGACACCTACCGCGACCTGCTCGGCGCGGCCCTGGACGTGCACGTCTTCTCCGCGTTCAACCGGCTGGGGCTGATCATGAAGCGGCTCACCGCGATCACCGTCATCATCATGGTGCCGAACTTCGTGGCCAGCGTGTTCGGGATGAACTTCGCCCACATCCCGGCGAGCGCTTCGCAATCCGGATTCGTGGTGGTGGCCGCCTTTCTGCTGGTCATGGTGGCCTGGGGCTTCATCCACTCGCGGCTGCTGGGGTGGCTCTAGCGGCGACCGGCACGAGACCTGCTTCCTCCGGTGGGCTATGTACCGAACCGTCGAGATGGTCTTTGGCGGGATCTTCCTGGTGCTGCTTGCGCTTGCGGCCCTCGGCCGCCGCTATCCCCAGATCCCGGTGCTGCGGGCGTTTCGCGACGCCTTTCCGCGACTGCCCGAGGAGCAGCAGGCCAAGTTCCGGCGGCGGGCCAATACCTATGCCGGCATCGAGATGATCCTGATGGGCATCGTGCTGCCCATCGGATACTTTTTCCTCACGATGATGACCTTCAGCGCCTTCGATCCCACCGTGACGGCGCTGGTCTTCGCCTTCTCCATCCTCCTCATCGGCCTCGGCATCACGGCCATCTGGCGCAGCCGCCGCTAGGCGCCCGGTCAGGACGCACCCGCGGCGACCAACCGCTGGAACCGGGGATGCTTTCGGAGTGGGTCCCAGGTGGGGTCGATGCGGAGCCACCCGGGCGACAGGTTATGGGGCACCCGGACCAGCGGCTCGAGCTGGTCGAGCGCCTCCTCGTGGCGGCCTGCCATCATATAGATGCGGGCCAGCTGCTGTTGGATGTAGGGACCGTTGTACGCGTCGCGGGCGATGGGCTGGAGCTCCACGCCGCGCTCTCCCTCGCGTGCCGCCTCTTCATGTCGTCCGGCATAGGCCAGGGACAGACCCAGGAGAACCCGCAGCTGGCCATCGTTGGGCGCCGCGCGGACACTCTCGGAGTATCCCAGCACGGCCGAATCCGCGTGGATCCTGGCTTGCCGCAGGTCGCCCCGGTGGTGATGAGTCTGCGCCAGGACCAGGCCCCAGGCACCGCGGTCGTCATCGAAGGCGCTGAGCGGAAGGGTCAGCAACTGCCGCTGCTGGGCATCGTCCAGCAGCCACCACAGGTCCTCGAAGTTTCCGAAGTAGGCGATCAACTCCTTCCGGTCGATCGCGGCGGGCGCGGCGCGCAGAACTCGCCGAGCGCCGTCGAGGTCTCCCCGCGCCAGCGAGACCATCACCTTCTGCTGAAGGATCGCGATATCGGTGGGGGCAAGGGCGATCGCCCGGTCGAATGCCGCGTCGGCCTCGGCGTACCGGTGCAGGACCAGGAACGCGAAGGCGTATCGCCTGGCTGCATTGGCGGACCGGGGGTCCAGCCCCGCGGCCCGCCGGAATCGGTGCTGCGACGACTCCCAGCGTCCCAGGTACTGCTCTACGAAGCCCGCCCCCGCGATCAGATCCACGTGGTTGGGGGCGAGGCGGAGCCCGGCTTCGAAGGTGGCAAGGGCACGGGCGTAATCGAGCAGCACCCCGCGATAGTACTCGCCCAGGGCGAGATAGCCCTCCGGCCGATCGGGGGCCAGCGCCCGCGCCCTCTCCGCCGCCTCCAGTGCCTGCTGCGCCAGGGCGGACGTCGGAGCACTGCGGCTGTAGATCTGCGAGTAGGCCTGGGAAACCCGGGCCCAGGCCGGTACGAACGCGGAGTCGAGACCGACGGCGCGGTGGTAGAAGACGACGGCGCGCCGGAGGCTAGGGACGTCCGACGCGGTCAGGCCTTGCGATGCCGCCTCTCCTTGTAGAAACGCGTCGTAGGCGGCCAGGCTCGCGGTCGGCTGGGCCGCGAGCGCGTTGCGGACGCTGTCCGCCAGCGCCACGCCGAGCGCGCTCGCGACCTTCGCCGCAATGCCGGCCTGGACCTCGAAGACGTTGGTGAGGGCCGCGTCGTACGACTCCTGCCACCGGGTGCGGGGCGCCCGCCCGGGGCGCACCTCCACCAGCTCGGGGATGACCCGCACCCGGCTGGTACCGCCGGGAATCTTTTCCCAGCGAACCGTTCCGGTGAGCAGGTAATCGGCGCCCAGCTCCCGGGCGATCTCCTCGGATCCCTTCTCCGAATGCTGGTAGTCATTGGAGCTGCTCCGCGCGATGACCTCGAGCCCCGCCAGGCTCGCCAGCTTGCCGCGGACCTCATCGGTGACGCCGGTGGCGAAGTAGGCGTCGCCGGAGTCGCCCAGGTTCTCGAACGGCAGCACCGCCAGGACCCGGGACCCGCCCGCTTCGCCAGGCAAGTGCGACCGGCGCCAGGCGAAGAGGACGCCGAGACCGATGACGAGGCCGAGGACCAGCGTCACCGCCGCGAGGGGAACCGGCCGGCGCGCCGGTCGGCTTTCGGGCCTGGGACCGCTCACCGCCTCTGCCGCGACGGTGCCGCCGGTCATGCGGGGCAGGTCGAGCGCGGCGGCGAACTGCGCGGCGCTCGCGAACCGGTCGGCTGGCGTCCGTGCCAGCGCCTGCTGCAGCGCCTGTTCCACCGGCTCGGGGACCGCGTCCCGCAGCTGCCGCACCGGCCGCGGGGTCTCGGTGAAGCGGCGCGCGAGCATCGCCTGCGGAGTAGGTGCCGCGAACGGGGTTTCCCCCGCGAGCATCTCATACAGCACAACGGCGAGCGAATAGATGTCGGTCCGGGCGTCCAGCTCCCGATTCCCGGCGGCCTGTTCCGGACTCATGTAGGCCGGCGTCCCTACCGACAGCCCGGTCTGGGTGAGACTCTCTTCGCCATCACCCAGCGCTCGAGCGATCCCGAAGTCCGCCACCAGCGCGTGGGTCCCGGTGAGCAGGATGTTCTCCGGCTTGATGTCCCGGTGGATCACCCCCTCCCCGTGGGCGTAGGCCAGCGCGTCGGCCGCCTCCCGGGTGATCCGGAGCGCGTCCTCTACCGGAAGCTGGGCCTCGTGCTTGAGCCGGTCGCGCAGGCTCTCGCCCCGGATGAACGGCATGGTGAACCAGAGGAACGACGGCGCACCCGGCACCGGGATCTCGCCCGAGTCCAGCACCGTGAGGATGTGAGGATGTTGCAGCCGCGCGGCCAGCCGGATCTCGCGGAGGAACCGATCGGCGCCCAGGCTCACGGCGAGCTCGGGGTGGAGCACCTTGAGCGCCACCGGGCGGTCGTGGCGGAGGTCCTGGGCGAGGTAGACCGTAGCCATCCCCCCGCGCCCCAGCTCCCGCTCCAGCCGGTACCGCCCGGAGAGCGCCGCCTCGAGCAGGGTGCGGGGATCGCCGCTCACGGGGTGCCTTCTACCAGCCGCTGGAATCGGGGGTTCTTCCGCAGGGGATCGAAGTTGGGGTCGATCCGGAGCCAGCCGGGCGAAAGGTAGTAGGGAATCCGGAGCAGCGGCTCCAGGCGGTCCAACGCCTTGTCCGGCTCGCCCACCAGGATGTAGATCCGGACGAGCTGATGCTGGTAATAGGCACCGACGAACGCATCCCGCTCGGTCGGCTGGAGCGCCACCCCTCTCTCCCCGGCGGCGATCGCCTCGGCCTTGCGGCCGAGCAGGGCGAGCGACAGGCCAAGGAAGACGTGGCTCTGGGCGTCGTTTGGAATGCTCCGCACGAGATCCTCATATCCCATCCGCGCCGAGTCGGCAAAGGTTCTGGCCCGGGCCTGGTCCCCCCGCAGATGATAAGCCTCGGCGAGCACGGTGGCCCAGGTACGTCGATTGGGAAACGCGGCCGGAGTCAGCCGGAGCTGGAGCGCCTGGAGATCCTCCGGCAGGACCCATGAGAGTTCGTAGAACTGGCCGAAGTCGGCAGCGAGCGCGGTTGGTTCGAAACCCGCGGGCGCCTCGCGAACCACCCTCTGGGCGCCCTCCAGGTCGCTCTGTCCCAGCAGCGTCATGACCTTGGTCTCGAATAGGCCCAGGTTGTTCGGGTCCAACCCGAGTCCGTAGTCGGACGCGGCCAGCGCCTCCGCGTAGCGGCGCAACCGCAGGAGGGTATAAGCCCGCCGCCGGGCGATCGCGACCGATCGGGGATCGAGCGTCAGGGCCCGGGTGAGCTGCGCCAGCCCCTCCTCCCAGTGGCCGGTGCGGTTCTGGACCAGCGCGCTGCCCTGCAGCAGGTCGGGGTCGTTGGGGGCAAGGCGGAGGCCGGCCGCGTAGGCCTGGACCGCGCTGTTGTTGTCCCGCGGGATCAGCTGGAAATAGTCGCCCCGGGCCAGGTGACCGACGGGATTACTCGGCGACAGGCGTAGCGCCCGCTCGCTCGCCTCCCTGGCGCGCTGCTCGCCCTCCACGCTGGGCAGCCCGTTGGCGTATACCAGCGCATGGGCCCGGGCCAGCTGGGCCCAGGCCAGGGTGAACCCCGAGTCGAGCGCCACCGCCCGCTCGTAAGAGTCGATGGCAGGCCGGAGCCGCTCCGGGTCGCCGGTGCCTAGGTTGAGGGACGCCGCCTCGCCCCGGAGGTAGGCATCGTATGCCGCGGGGTTGGCCGTCGGCTTCTCCGCCAGCACCGCCTGCTGCCGTGAGCCCAGGGCCAGGTCCAGTGCCTTCGCCACCCGCCCGGCCACTTCGGCCTGCACCTGGAACACCTCGGTGAGCGCCGCGTCGAACGGCTCCTGCCACTCGGTGGAGCCGGTCGCCACCCGGATCAGCTCCGGGCTCACCCGCACCCGGCTGCCGCCGGCACCCTTGTCCCAGCGCACCGTGCCGGTGAGGAGATAGTCCACCCCCAGCTCCCGGCCGATCACTTCGGGTTCCTTGGCGGTCTTCTTGTACAGATTGGAGCTGCTCCGCGCGGTGACTCGGAGGCCGGTGAGGCCGGCCAGCTTGCCCCGGATCTCGTCGCTCACCCCGTCGGCGAAGTACTCGTCGGCGGCGCCGCCCAGATTCTCGAACGGCAGCACGGCCAGCAGCTTGGTGGTGCCGGGGCCGGTCCCCGCAGCGCCGCCGTGGGAGCGGAGCCAGCCGAACAGCACGCCGAGGCCGAGCACGAAGCCGACCGCGAGCACCAGCACGGTGGGGACTCGGCGGCGGGCTCGCGCCGAGGGGACCGCCGGCACCGGAGGCGCGGCCGCGACGACCGGGCCAGGCTCGGCGACGACGTTTGAGACCGGGGGCGCCGGCTGCAGCGCCTGGGCGAATTGCGCCACGCTGGAGAACCGGTCCGCCACCACCGGGGCCAGCGCCCGCCGGATAGCCTGGTCCACCGTCTCCGGCACGCTGGGGCGGAGCTGGCGCGCGCTGGGCACCTCGCCCCGGAGCCGCCGGGCGATCATGGCCTGCACCGTGGGCGCCGCGTACGGTGGCTCGCCGGTCAGCATCTCGTAGAGCACCGTGGCCAGCGAGTAGATGTCGGTGCGGGCGTCCAGCTCCCGCTCGCCGGCCGCCTGCTCCGGGCTCATGTAGGCCGGAGTGCCCACCGCCAGTCCGGTTTCGGTCAGCTTCTCGTCGCCCTGCAGCGCCCGGGCGATGCCGAAGTCGGCCACCAGGGCGTGCTCGGCGGTGAGCAGGATGTTCTCTGGCTTGATGTCGCGGTGGATCACGCCGTGCTGGTGCGCGTAGCCCAGCGCGTCGGCCGCCTCGCGGGCGATGCGCAGCGCGTCGTCGACTGGTAGCTGCTTCTCCCGCACCAGCCGGTCGCGCAGGCTCTCGCCCTCCACGAACGGCATGGTGAACCAGAGCCGCCCGGCGGCGTCGCCGGAGTCGAGCACGGTGAGGATGTGGGGATGCTGAAGCCGGGCGGCGAGGCGGATCTCGCGCTGGAAGCGGTCGGGCCCCAAAGTGGCGGCGAGCTCTGGGTGGAGCACTTTGAGCGCCACCGGGCGGTCGTGCCGGAGATCCTGGGCCAGGTACACCGTGGCCATCCCGCCGCGCCCCAGCTCCCGCTCCAGCCGGTACCGCTCGGAGAGCGCCGCCTCGAGCAGGGTGCGGGGGTCGCCGCTCACGGGGTGCCTTCAACCAACTTCTTGAATCGGGGATGCTGCCGCAGGGGGTCGAAGGTTGGGTCGATCCGGAGCCAGCCGGGCGAGAGATAGTACGGCATCCGGAGCAGCGCCTCGAGCTGGTCCAGCGCCTTGTCCGCCTCGCCGGCGAGGATGTAGATCCGCATGAGCTGGTGGTGCAAGTACGGGCCGGTGTAGCCGTCGCCGCTGGCCGGCAGAAGGGAGATGCCGCGCTCGCCTGCCTCGATCGCGGCGGCTTTCTTCCCCAGGTAGGCCAGCGCGAGCCCCCGGATAATTAGGCGCTGCGGGTTATCGGGGTTGTTGGCGAGAGTCTCGTCGAACCCCACACGCGCCGAGTCGGCGTAGATGCGTGCCAGCGCCGTATCGCCTCGGACGAAGTAGGTCTGGGCCCGGACGATTCCCCACGACCCGCGGTCGCCGTCGAAGGCGCTGGGCGGGAGGCGGAGGAGGAGGCGCTGGTGGCCGTCGTCGAGAGCCCAGTACATGTCCCAGTAATTGCCGAAGAACGACACCAGGGCAGTGGGCTCGACATCGGGCGGGAGCGTTCGAGATCGCCCGGCGAGCGCCGTCCAGATCTCCCTGGCCCAGGTAGATCATGGCCTTGTTCTCGATGAGATCGAGGTTGTTCGGCGACACCGCCAGGCCGCGATCGACCGCCGCGAGCGCGTCGGGGTAGCGGCGCAGCCGGAGAAGGGTATGAGCCAGGCGCCGAGCCGTCAGCGCCGACCGGGGGTCGAGTTTGCGGGCCCTCTCCAGACTCCGCAGCGCGTCGTCCCAGCGGCCGAGGCCCTGCTCGGAGAGCGCCGCCGCGGTGAGCAGATCGGCGTTCTCCGGGGTCAGCGCGAGTCCCTTGCGGCAGGCGTCGAGGGCGCGCTCATAGTCGATGACGACGGTCTGGTAGTACTCGCACAGCGCCAGCCATCCGTGGGGCCGTCCCGGGGACAGCTCGATGCTTCGGTCGGTAGCGCGCTTCGCGGCTTCTCCGGCCGAGGGGGTTGGCGTGACGTTGAAGTAGAACGATCCCTGCACCCTTCCGAGCTTCGCCCAGGCCGCCGCGAAGGTCGAGTCGAGCGCCACCGCCTGCTCGTAATAGTTGATCGCGTTGCGCAACGAAGGCGCATCCGCGATGGTGAGCCCTTCCGAAGCCTCTCCTTTCAGGAACGCATCGTAGGCCGCGAGATTCGCGGTCGGGCGTTCGGTCAGTGTCTCCTTCTGGCCGGCGCCCAGGGCAAGGTCGAGGGCGCTGGCCACCTGGTCCGCGATGTCGCCCTGCACCGTGAAGACATCCGTGATCTCCGCGTCGAACGGCTGCTGCCATTTCACCTTCGGGGCACCGCCCCGGCTCACGTCCACCAGCTCCGGACTGACCTTCACCCGGCTGCTGCCGTCGCCGGCCTTGGCCCAGCGGATCCGGGCGATGAGGAGGTAGTCCGCCTCCAGCTCCTGCGCGATCACCGGCAGCGACTTGCCGCTCTGCTTGTACTCGTTGGAGCTGGTGCTGGCGATCACCTGGAGCCCCGGCAGCGAGGAAAGCTTGCCGCGCACAGCGTCGGTGACGCCCTCGGCGAAGTAATCGGTGCTGGAGTCGCCAAGGTTCTCGAACGGCAGCACCGCGAGGACCCGCGATCCCCCACCGGCGGCGGTCCCGTGCTCGAGGGAATTCCGCCAGGCGAACAGCACGCCGAGGCCGAGCAGGAAGCCGGCGATCAGGGTGACCGCGAGGACGGGCACGGGCCGGCGGCTTCGCGCACCGGCCGCCGCTGCGGTCTTGGGAGCGGATGACTGCGTGCCTGTCGTGGCGTCGGGGGTCGGGACCGGGCGCTCTGCGTGATGCTGGTAGCCTGGAGCGCCCGCGCCAGCTCGCCCGCGGTGGCGAAGCGGTCGGCGGCCACCGGGGCCAATGCCCGCTGGATCGCCTGGTCCACACCTTCCGGCACGTTGGGCCGCATCCGCCGCACGCTCGGCGGCGGCTCGCTCAGCCGCTTGGCGATCACCGCCTGCGCCGTGGGGCCGGTGAACGGCGCCTCGCCCGCCAGCATCTCGTACAGCACCGCGCCCAGCGAGTACACGTCGGTCCGGGCGTCCACGCCCTTGTCGCCCGCCGCCTGCTCCGGGCTCATGTAGGCCGGCGTCCCGATGGCGAGCCCGGTCTGGGTCAGCCGGTCGTCCGTCCCGAGCGCCCGGGCGATCCCGAAATCGGCCACCAGGGTGGACCCGTCCCGGGTGAGCAGGATGTTCTCCGGCTTGATGTCGCGGTGGACGATGTCGTGCTGGTGGGCGTAGTCCAGCGCCCGGGCGGCCTCCCGCCCGATCTGGAGGGCGACGTCCACCGCGAGCTGGCGCTCCCGCCGGAGCCGGTCGCGCAGCGACTCGCCTTCCACGAACGGCATGGTGAACCAGAGCTGGCCGGCGGCCTCGCCCGAGTCGAGCACGGTGAGGATGTGGGGATGCTGGAGCCGGGCGGCGAAGCGGATCTCGCGCTGGAACCGCTCGGGCCCCATGGTGGCGGCGAGCTCGGGGTGGAGCACCTTGAGGGCGACCGGGCGGTCGTGGCGGAGGTCCTGCGCCAGGTAGACCGTAGCCATGCCGCCGCGGCCCAGCTCGCGCTGGATGGCGTAGCGGTCCGCGAGGGCGGATCCCAGTGCTGCCCGCGGATCGACCGTCACTGCGCTCCTTCCACCAGCTTCTGGAATCCGGCGTGCTTCCGCAGCGGATCCCAGGTGGGATCCACCCCGAGCCAGGCCCGAGTGACGTTGTTTGGCACCGCTACCACCGGGCCCAGCAGCTCGACCGCCTTGTCAGGGTTCCCCACCATCATATGCACTCTGGCGGCCAACATCTGCACATAGGGACCGAAGTAGGCATCCCGCTCGATCGGAACCAGCTCGGTAGCGCGCTCGGCCGAACGGGTCGCCTCGTCCTTCCGTCCCAGGAAAGCGAGGGAGAGCCCGAGGAACACGTGCCGCTGGGGATCGTTGGGCTCCACCGCGATGTTCGCCTCATACGCCATTCGGGCCGAATCGGCATAGGCACGCGCCGGCGCAGGCTGGCCTCGCATTGCGTGTAGCTGCCACAGCACCGCCGCCCATGGCGCGCGATCGTCTCCGAACGTGTCCGGTCCCAGCGCGAGCACGCTCCGCTGCTGGGCATCGTTCAGCAGCCATCCCAGCTCTTCGTACCGGGCGAAGTAGTACGCCTGCTCGCTCGGGTTCATTCCCGGAGGCGGGTTGCGGGCGATCCGCTCGGCCCGGGCCCGGTCTCCCTGGGCCAATGCCAGCATCGCACCCTGCTGGAGGGTGTTGGGGTCGGTGGGAGAGAGTGCCAACGCCCGGACCTGGGCTGCCTCGGCCTCCGGATACCGATGAAGAGCCATGAGCGTATACACCAGCCGCCGCGCAACTCCGGCGGACCGCGGATCCAACGTCGCGGCCCGCTGCCAGAGCGCCACGGCCCGCTCCCACTGCCCGCGGGCCTGTTCGAGGAAGGCGACGCCACTGATCAACTCGACGTCGTTCGGCACCAACTTGAGCCCGGCCTCGAAGGTCTCCAGGGCGCGCCGGTCATCCTTGCGGACGAAACGATGGTAGGTCCCCTCGGCGGCTATGGTCTCCGGCCGGTTGGGGCCCAGCCGGCGAGCCCGTTCGATCGCCAGCCGCGCCTGCTCGGCCAGTTCCGGCGTAGGGGCAACCCCGTTGTAGACAAGGGAGTACGCCCGTGCCAGCTGGGCCCAGGCGGGCACGAACTCGGAATCCAGCTCCACCGCGCGCTGGTAGTGGACCAAACCCCGTCGGAGGCTCGCCGGGTCTACGCTACTCATCCTCGAGGTGGCTGCTTCGCCCCTGAGAAATGCGTCATAAGCCTCAAGGCTAGCGGTCGGTCGCTCCGTCAGCTCGGCTCTCACGCTGTCAGCCAGCGCCACGTCGAGCGCGTCGGCAACCTTGGTCGCGATCCTCGCCCTGGACCTGGAACACGTTGGTGAGCGCTGCGTCGAACTGCTGGCCCCAGCGGGTTCGCGCGGTCTGCCCATCCCGGACCTCCACCAGCTCGGGCGCCACCCGCACCCGGCTCGCCGCGCCGGCGGCCTTCTCCCAGCGCACGGTCCCGGTGAGGAGGTAGTTCGCCCCCAGCTCGCGGGCCACCGTCGTGGGCCGCTTGGATGCGCCGCGGTATTCGATCACGCTGCCCCGGGCGATGACCTCGAGCCCGGCCACCTGGGCCGAGCTCGGTGCGGACCTCGTCGGCCACCCCGTCGGCGAAGTAGGCGTCGGCCGAATCCCCCAGGTTCTCGAAGGGCAGGACCGCGATGACTCGGGAGCCGCCGCGGTCGGCGTCGTTGGAGCGGCGCCAGGCGAAGAGCACGCCGAGGCCGATGAAGACGCCGAGCAGCAGCGCAAACGCAGCCACCGGCATTCGGCGACGGGGGCCGGTCGGCGCGGGGGCCGCGCCGGGGGAGGGCGCAGACGGGCCGGCCGCAGCGAGTGCCGGCGCCGCCGGACTTGGAGTGACGATCGGGTCGGCAGCGGTGGTCGCGGGCCCCACCGCCTGGAGCGCCCGGGCCAGCTCGCCCGCGGTGGCGAAGCGGTCGGCGGCCACCGGGGCCAATGCGCGCTGAATCGCCTGGTCCACACCTTCCGGCACGTTGGGCCGCATCCGCCGGACACTGGGCGGCGGCTCGCTCAGCCGCTTGGCGATCACCGCCTGCGCCGTGGGGCCGGTGAACGGCGGCTCGCCCGCCAGCATCTCGTACAGCACCGCGCCCAGGCGTACACGTCGGTCCGGGCGTCCACGTCCTTGTCGCCCGCCGCCTGCTCCGGGCTCATGTAGGCCGGCGTGCCGATGGCGATGCCCGGTCTGGGTCAGCCGGTCGTCGCCGTGCCTCGAGGCGCCGCGGGCGATGCCGAAGTCGGCGACCAGGCGTGGACCCGTCCCGGGGAGCAGGATGTTCTCCGGCTTGATGTCGCGATGGACGACGCCGTGCTGGTGGGCGTAGTCCAGCGCCGGGCGGCCTCCCGCCCGATCGGAGCGCGACGTCCACCGGAGCTGGCGCTCGCGCGTCGAGCCGGTCGCGCAGCGACTCGCCTTCCACGAACGGCATGGTGTACCAGAGCTGGCCGGCGGCCTCGCCCGAGTCGAGCACGGTGAGGATGTGGGGATGCTGGAGCCGGGCGGCGAAGCGGATCTCGCGCTGGAACCGCTCGGGGCCCAGGTGGCGGCCAGCTCGGGGTGGAGCACCTTGAGCGCGACCGGGCGGTCGTGGCGGAGGTCGTGGGCCAGGTAGACCGTGGCCATGCCGCCGCGGCCCAGCTCGCGCTGGACGGCGTAGCGGTCCGCGAGGGCGGATCCCAGTGCTGCCCGAGGATCGACCGTCACTGCGCTCCTTCCACCAGCTTCTGGAAGCCGGGATGCTTCCGCAGCGGGTCCCAGGTCGGATCCACTCGGAGCCACCCGGCCGAGAGGTTGTTGGGGACCCGGACCAGCTCCTCCAGCCGGGCCACCGCCTCGTCGTGCCGGCCCGCCATCATGTAGACCCTGGCGAGCTGCAGCTGGATGTAGGGGCCGAGATAGGCGTCCTTGGAGATCGGCAGGAGGGTGACCGCGCGGGTTCCTTCCCGGATTGCGTCGGCGTAGCGGCCGAGAAATGCGAGGTTCACTCCGTACAGGGCGTGGACCTGGGCGTCATCGGGCGCTTCGCGAAGTTGGTCTTCGTAGGCCATCCGCGCAGAGTCGGCGTAGGCCCTGGTCTTCGCCACGTCTCCCAGCAGCGCGTACACTTGCGCGCGCACGAATGCCATCGAGGCCGCGTCGTCGAAGGCCTCCTGGGGCTGGCTGAGCAGCAGGTGTAGCTGGTCGTCGCTCAGCAGCCAGGCCAGCTCCTCGAACCGGCTGAACATCACCACCTGCCCGGCGGGGTCCATGCCTGGTACCGGAATGCGGGCCATCCGCTCGGCTGCGGCCCGGTCGCCCTCCGCCAGCTTGAGCATCGCGTGCTGGTGGAGGATGGTCAGGTTGGTGGGCGCCAGGGCACGCGCCCGGGCATGGGCCGCCTCGGCCTCGGGGTATTGGCGCAACGCCATCAGGGCGTAGCCGTAGCGCCGGGCCGCGCTCACCGAGCGGGGATCGAGGGCGGCGGCCCGCTCGTACCGCTTCAGCGCCGATTCCCACCGCCCCAGCGCCTGCTCCCGCTGTCCCACCGCCGTCAGGAGGTCCACGTTGCCCGGCGCCAGCTTGACACCTGCCAGCAACGTCGCCAGCGCCCGGCCAACGTCCCGCAGGACCAGTCCCTGGTAGGTGCCCAGGGCCAGGAACGCGTCCGGTCGGTCGGGAGCCAGAGCCCGGGTCCGCTCGGCGGCGAGCCGGGCCTTTTCCGCCAGCTCCGGGGTGGGGGCGGTGTTCGCGAAGAGAAAGGAATAAGCACGGGCGAGTTGCGCCTGGGCCGGCACGAACGCCGGGTCCAATGACACCGCCTGCTCGTAGTAGGCTATGGCCCGCCTGAGGCTGGGCGGATCCCCCGCGGAGAGCCCGGCGGCTGCTGCCTCGCCCTTGAGGAAGGCGTCGTAGGCCTCGAGGTTCTCCGTCGGCTTGGCCGCCAGCTCCCGCCGGACGCTATCGGCCAGCGCCACGTCGAGCGCGCTCACCACCCGGCCCGCGATCTCGGCCTGGACCTGGAAGACGTCGGTGAGCCCGGCGTCGAACTGCCGGCCCCAGCGGCTTCTTGGCGCCTGGCCCGCGCGCACTTCCACCAGCTCGGGCGTTACCCGCACCCGGCTGCCGCCATCCGGAGTCTTGATCCACCGCACCGTGCCGGTGAGGAGGTAGCCGGCCCCCAGCTCCCGGGCGATCTCCTCGGCGCGCTTGGCTGTGCCCCGATACGCGTTGGAGCTGCCCCGGGCGATCACCTCGAGGCCCGGTACCTGGGCCAGCTTGGTGCGCACCTCGTCGGTGACCCCGTCGGCGAAGTACGCATCCGACGAATCACCCAGGTTCTCGAACGGGAGCACGGCCAGGACCCGCGGCCCGTCGGCATCGTGTGACCCACTGGAGCGGCGCCAGGCGAACAGCACGCCGAGGCCGATGAAGACTCCGAGCAGCAGCGCCAACGCCGCTACCGGTATCGGGCGGCGTGGCTGCCTCGAAGGCGTGGCGTGTGCCGCGGGCGCCTCCGCCGGGGGCGCGGGGGCCGAAACGGTGCTCGGAACGGGCGTCGCCGTGGTAGCCGCCGTCCCGGCCGCCTGCAGCGCCTGGGCGAACTGAGCCACGCTGCTGAACCGGTCCGCCGCGACCGGCGCAAGCGCCTTCCGGATCGCCTCATCCACTCCCGCCGGCACGGTCGGCCGGACACCGCGCACGCTGGGCGCCGGCTCGGTGAGCCGCCTGACCAGGAGCGCCTGGGTGGTCGCGCCGGTGAAGGGCGGCTCCCCCGCCAGCAGCTCGTAGAGCACGGCACCCAGGCTGTAGACGTCGGTCCGCGCGTCCACGCCCTTGTCGCCCGCCGCCTGTTCGGGGCTCATGTAGGCCGGCGTGCCGATGGCGAGGCCCGTCTCGGTGAGCTGCTCGTCGCCCGCGCCGCGGGTGAGCGCGCGGGCGATCCCGAAGTCGGCCACCAGGGTGTCGCCGTCGAGGGTGAGCAGAATGTTCTCCGGCTTGATGTCCCGGTGCACCACGCCCTGCCGGTGGGCGTAGTCGAGAGCGCGGGCGGTCTCGGCCGCGATGCGGAGCGCGTCCTCCACCGGGAGCTGGCGCTCCCGCCGGAGCCGGTCGCGCAGGCTCTCGCCCTCGACGTACGGCATGGTGAACCACAGGATCGGCGACCCGCCCGGCTGGGCCGCCGAGCCGCTGTCGAGCACCGTGAGGATGTGAGGGTGCTGGAGCCGCGCGGCGAACTCGATCTCCCGTTCGAACCGCCCGGGGCCCAGCCCGGCGGCGAGCTCGGGGTGGAGCACCTTGAGCGCGACCGGGCGCTTGTGCCGGACGTCGCGGGCCAGGTACACCGTGGCCATGCCGCCGCGGCCCAGCTCGCGCTCGATGGCATAACGGTCCGCCAACGCGGCCTCGAGCACGGCGCGCGGATTCCCGCTCACGTGGCGTCTCCCAGCAGCTTCTGGAAGCGGGGATGCTTGCGCAATGGGTCGAAGGTGGGGTCGATGCGCAGCCATCCCGGCGAGACGAAATAAGGATGGGGCAGCAGCGACTCGAGCTCGTCCAGCGCCTGCTCCGGCTCGCCCACCAGGATGTAGATCCGCGCCATCTGGTGCTGGATGTATGTGCCGTTGAAGGCGTTCGCCGAGAGAGGTGACAGCTCCCGCGCGCGTCGGCCCTCGCGGATCGCATCCGCCTTCCGGTCCAGATAGGCCAGCGCGGTGCCGAGCAGCACATGGAGCTGGGCGTTGTCGGGAGCGTCCCGCACCTGGGCTTCCATCGCGGCCCGGGCCGAATCGGCGTACGCTCGGGCGCGGACGCGGCTGCCCTCCAGTGCATGGGCGCCGGCCAGGGCGAGTCCCCAGGCTCCGCGGTCGTCGTCGAAATACCCCGGACGCAGCCGGAACAGCAGTGCCCGCTGAGCGTCGTCCAGCACCCAGAAGAGGTCGTAGTAGGTCGCGAAGTAGGCCGTGACTGCGGCCGGATCGCTATGCCGTAACGCACTCGCGAGGGCAGACCGCGCACCCGGCAGGTCCCCGCGAGCCAGGTAGGTCATGGCCCGGGTCTCGTTGAGCGCCGCGTCGCCGGGAGCGAGCTGCAGCCCGCGGGTGCTCACCGCCAGCGCCTCGTCGTACCGCCGGAGCCAGAGCAGCCCGCGCGAGAGCCGCCACGCGGTGGACACCGAGCGGGGATCGAGCGCTTGCGCCCGGACCAGCAGCTGGGTGGCCTCCTCCCACCGGCCCAACGTCTGCTGGGCCAGGGCGGCCACGACCAGCAGATCCACGTCGGCGGGGGCGAGCTTGCTGCCGAGTGCGGCCTGCTCCAGGACTTTCGCGGATTCGCCGGTGACCAGCCGATGGTAGTCCGCCAGGGCGAGGTACCCGTCCGGGCGGTCGGGGGCGAGGGCGCGTGCCTTCTGGGCCGAGACCAGCGCGGCCTCGGCAGTGGCGGGATCGGGGATGCTGTTGGCGTAGAGCACTGCGTAGGCCCGTGAGCGCCGGGCCCAGGCTGCGGCGAAGCCGGAGTCGAGCGCGATGGCCTGCTCGTAATACACCACGGCGCGCCGCAGGGTGGGCGGATCGCCGACGCTCATACCCCGGGACACCTCGTCGCCCTTGAGGTAGGCGGCGTAGGCCGCCACGTTCGCGGTGGGACGGTCGCCCAGCGCCTGCCGCTCGCCGGATCCCATCGCCACGTCGAGGGCCTGCGCTACTCGGCCGGCGATGTCGGCCTGCACCTGAAACACGTCCGTGAGCTTCGCGTCGAACGGCTGCTGCCACTCGGTCGAGCCGGAAGAGACCCTGATCAGCTCGGGACTGACCCGGACCCGGCTCCGCTCGCCCTCGCCCTTCTCCCAGCGCACCTTGCCGACCAGGAGGTAGTCCACGCCCAGCTCGCGCGCGATCGTCGCCAGGTCCTTGCCGCTCTTCTTGTACTCGGCCGCGCTGCGACTGGCGGTCACCTGCAGCGACGGCAGCGCCGCCAGCTTGCCGCGGATCTCGTCGGTCACGCCGTCGGCGAAGTACTCGTCCTCCGGCGCGCCGAGGTTGTCGAAGGGGAGGACGGCGAGACGCTTCTCGCCCGTCCCCGAGGCATCGCCGTGTCGCCGGAGCCAGCCGAAGAGCACCCCGAGCCCGAGCAGAAAGCCGAGGCCGAGGAGGACCACCGAGCGGTGGCGGTGGGAGGCGGGCTTGGAGGGTTTGTCGGCGCTCGGCGGCATAGCACCGGCGGGGACCGGTACCGGCTGCATGCCGGTCGGCGTCGGCGCCGCCTGGATGGCCTGGGCCAGCTGGGCGATGCTGGAGAACCGGTCCGCGGCCACCGGCGCGAGCGCCTTGCGGATGGCGTCGTCCACGCCGGCCGGCACGTTGGGCCGCACCGCCCGCACGCTCGGCGCCGGCTCGGTCAGCCGCTTGACCAGGAGCGCCTGCGTGGTCGCCCCGGTGTAGGGCGGCTCACCGGCCAGCATCTCGTAGAGCACCGCCGCCAGGCTGTAGACGTCGGTCCGGGCGTCCACGCCCTTGTCGCCGGCGGACTGCTCCGGGCTCATGTAGGCCGGGGTGCCGATCGCGAGCCCGGTCTCGGTGAGCTGCTCGGCGCCGTCACCGCGGGTCAGCGCGCGCGCCACCCCGAAGTCCGCCACCAGCGTGTCGCCGTCGCGGGTGAGCAGGATGTTCTCGGGCTTGATGTCCCGATGCACCACGCCCTGGCGGTGGGCGTAGTCGAGGGCGCGGGCGGTCTCGGCCGCGATCCGGAGCGCGTCCTCCACCGGGAGCTGCCGCTCCCGGCGGAGCCGGTCGCGGAGCGACTCGCCCTCGACGAAGGGCATGGTGAACCAGAGCTGGCCGGCGGTCTCGCCCGAATCGAGCACGGTGAGGATGTGGGGATGCTGGAGCCGGGCGGCGAACTCGATTTCCCGCTCGAACCGGCCCGGGCCGAGGCCGGCGGCCAGCTCGGGGTGGAGCACCTTGAGGGCGACGGGGCGCTTGTGGCGGACGTCGCGGGCCAGGTAGACGGTGGCCATGCCGCCGCGGCCCAGCTCGCGCTCGAGCGCGTACCGCCCCGCTAACGCCTCCTGCAGCTTCTCCAGCGGATCGACCATGGACCTCCAGAGGTGGTAGCGGCCTAAGATACTGCGGGGCGGTCACCCGGACGACCGGATTCGGCTAGTGGATCAGCCACCCCGCGGCCACCAGTGCCAATCCCGCGACCACCGAGCCGACGCATCCCCGCTTGCTCTCGACGACGGTGACGGGCTCGGCGGCAGGGGCCACGACCTCTGGCTTGCGCCCTCCCAACGCCGCGGAGAACGCCTCGGCGGTCGGGAAGCGGTCCTTGGGGTCCCGGGCCAGCGCCTTCAGGATGGCCGCTTCCAACGACTCCGGGATCTGGGCCAGCGGACGCAACGCGCGGGGCGGTCCGGTGAAGCGCCGCATCAGGGTGGCCTGGGGCGTGGGACCGTGGAACGGGGCCTCGCCCGCGAGCAGCTCGTAGAGCACGCAGGCCAGCGCGAAGATGTCGCTCCGGCCGTCGAGCTCCCGTTCGCCGCTGGCCTGCTCCGGGCTCATATAGGTGGGCGTCCCCACCACCATCCCGGTCGCGGTGAGCTTCTCCTGCACCTCGCTGACCGCCCGCGCCACGCCGAAATCGGCGACCAGCACCCGCTCCCCCTCGAGCAGGATGTTGTCGGGCTTGATGTCGCGGTGCACCACGCCATGCTGGTGAGCATAGTGCAAGGCGTCCGCGACGGCCCGCCCGATCCGGACCACTTCGTCCACCGTCATCGCGCCGTGCTGCTCGAACCGCTCCCACACGTTCTGCCCGTTCACGTAGGGCATCGTGAACCAGAGCAACTCCAGCGTGGCGCCGCCGGCCGGCACCGTGGCCACGCCGGAGTCGAGCACGCTCAGGATGTTGGGATGCTGGAGACTGGCGGCGACCCGGATCTCCCGGCGAAAGCGGTCGCCCCCGACGGTCGAGCCCAGCTCCGGATTGAGCAGCTTCAAGGCGACGGCCGTTCCCGCGGGGTCGTGGGCCAGAAACACTGTCGCCATCCCGCCGTGCCCCAGCTCCCGCTCGATGGTGTAGCGGCCGGCGAGGGCGGTCTGCAGCTCAGTAACGAGGCGGGGTCTCACGCGCAGCGCTCCGCTCGCCGTTCCCGCAGTGCTGTGAACGGGGGGGTCATGTGTCTCCGTGAGTCGTGGAAGCCAAAGATACGGCCGGTATGAAGGCCGGGAAAGGTCGCCGGCGAAGGCAGTAACCCATCCCCGTCGCTGGATTTAGCGCAGTGGCGCCTGCCGGGCCTCGGGAAGTCCGGCTCGAGGCGCTCAGTCCGGCCGGAAGAAGCCCCAGGTCTCGAGCCCCGGCCCGATCCGGCCGTGGCCCAGCAGCCGGTAGCCGAGGTGCTGGTAAAAGGGGACGTTGGCGGGGCTCTCGGTGGTGAGGCTGATCCCGGTGGAGTCCGGGTGCTCCCGGGACATCGTGTGCACCCGCTCCAGTAACAGACGGCCGAGCCCGCGCCCGTGGAACCGCGGCGGCACCCCGAGCAGGTTGACGTGGATGTTGGGCTCGAGCACGCCGAGCGGTTCCCACACCCGAATCCACTCGCCGTATCGCTCCTTCGCGTCATTGCCCAGGCTCGCCCAGGTCCACTGGCGGGCTTCTTCCAGGTCCGGCGTACCGGGCAGCCCCGGCAGCGTGCAGATGGCGACACCGCTCACCTCGCCGCCGTCGTACGTGGCCAGGATGGGATCCTTGCGGAGGGTCCGCGCGACGAGGAAGAACCCGACCAGGGTCCGCAGGCGAGCCCGGTAGTCACCGCCGGGCCCGAGGACGTAGCGCATCACCGGGTAGTCGGCGAAGGCGTCGCAGAGCGGATCGACCACCGCGTCGGCGGGGACCCCGGCTCGGGGCTGCGGGTCGGTCATCCGCTGATGCTATCCGAGGCCGCGGGTCCGGGGAAGGCGGCGGCCGGTCCGATGGCAGTAACCCTACGACCCGGCTAGCTTTATCCCTTCCCGTACACCCAGCCGGCGCTCCCGCCGTGCCGTCACACGCTGCGATGGACCGATGACCGACATCAGCAAGCCGACTGCCGTTCCTCCCGCCGGAGCTCCAGCCCCCGACGCCTACCACCCCGACGCCGTCGAGGCCAAGTGGCAGGCCCGCTGGGCCGAGCGCGGCACCAACGAACCCGACCTCGCTGGGGCGGCGCGGCCCTTCTACAACCTGATGATGTTCCCCTACCCGTCGGCCGAGGGACTGCACGTGGGGAACATGTTCGCCTTCACCGGGGCCGATGCCTACGGCCGATTCAAGCGGCTCCAGGGGTACGACGTCTTCGAGCCCATCGGCTTCGATGCGTTCGGCATCCACAGCGAGAACTACGCCATCAAGCTGGGGATCAACCCCGCGATCCTGATCCCGCAGAACATCGAGAACTTCCGCCGCCAGCTCAAGCGGATCGGCGGGATGTTCGACTGGCGGCACGAGCTCTCGACCACCGACCCGCGCTACTACAAGTGGACCCAGTGGGTCTTCCTCCAGCTCCTGAAGGCGGGGAAGGCGTACAAGAAGGCCGCCGCGGTCAACTGGTGCCCCAACGACAAGACCGTGCTGGCCAACGAGCAGGTCATCAACGGCCACTGCGAGCGCTGCGACGCGCTGGTGGAGCAGCGGATCCTGGAGCAGTGGTTCTTCCGGATCACCGAGTACGCCGAGCGGCTGCTGGCCGATCTGGACGACGAGTCGAAGATGGACTGGTCGGACAGCACCACGACGGCGCAGCGGAACTGGCTGGGCCGGTCCGAGGGGGCGGAGATCGAGTTCCCGCTGGCCGGGGCGGTGGCCCAGGCCGACGGCGACGGCGAGAACGCGGGCATCCGGGTCTACACTACCCGGCCCGACACCCTGTTCGGCGCGGCCTTCATGGTGCTGGCGCCGGAGCACCCGCTGGTGGACGCGCTCACCACCCGGGAGCGGCGGGCGGAGGTGAAGGCGTACCGCAAGGCGGCCGCGTCGAAGGACCTGGTGTCGCGGAAGGTGGGCGACCGGGAGAAGACCGGCGTCTTCACCGGCGGCTACGCCGTGAACCCGGGCACCGAAAAGCCGATCCCGGTCTGGATCGCCGACTACGTGCTGATGGAGTACGGCACCGGCGCCATCATGGCGGTGCCGGGGCACGACGAGCGGGACTACGAGTTCGCCCGCAAGTTCGGGCTCGACGTGGTGCGGGTCGTGGCCGAGCCGGGGCAAGGAGGCGACGACCCGCTCGAGTCGGCGTACACCGACAACGAGACCGGCGTGCTGGTCAACTCGGGCCGGTTCGACGGGCTCCCGGTGCCGGAGGCCAAGACCGCGATCACCCGCTGGCTGGAGTCGAGCGGCGCGGGCAAGGGCGTGGTGCAGTATCGGCTGCACGATTGGTGTATCTCCCGCCAGCGCTACTGGGGCCCGCCGATTCCGATCATCTACTGCGACAAGCACGGCGCGGTGCCGGTGCCGGAGAAGGATCTGCCGGTCGAGCTGCCGCTGATCGAGGACTTCGCCCCGGACGACAGCGGCATCTCGCCGCTCGCGCGGCACGAGGAGTGGTACTACGTCCCTTGCCCGGTGTGCGGCAAGCGCGCCCGGCGCGAGACCGACGTGAGCGACACGTTCCTCGACTCGGCGTGGTACCACCTGCGCTACCCGAGCACCGACTTCGACGACCGCCCGTTCGACCCGAGGCTCACCCGCAAGTGGCTGCCGGTGCACAGCTACATCGGCGGCAACGAGCACGCGGTGCTGCACCTGCTGTACGCCCGTTTCATCACCATGGTGCTTCACGAGCTGGGCCACCTGGACTTCGACGAACCCTACCAGCGGTTCCGGGCCCACGGGCTGATCGTGAAGGACGGGGCGAAGATGTCGAAGTCGCGGGGCAACGTCGTGGTGCCGGACCAGTTCATCGCGCGCTGGGGGGCGGACACCTTCCGGATGTACCTCATGTTCCTGGGGCCGTTCCAGGAGGGCGGGGACTTCCGGGACGAGGGGATCAACGGGCCGCGGCGGTTCCTGGACAAGGTGTGGGCGCTGGTGGGCGACGCCTGCCACACGGCGGCGGAGGACGAGATCCGGCACGAGGTGCTGGTCAAGTACCATCAGACGGTGAAGCGGGTGACCGAGGGGATGGAGGAGCTGCGGTTCAACACCAGCATTGCGGCGCTGATGGAGCTGGTCAACTCGTTCCGTGCTGACAACTGCACCCACCGGTTGCTGGTGGAGGAGCTGGTCATTATGCTGGCCCCGTTCGCGCCCCACTTCGCGGAGGAGTGCTGGGAGCGGCTGGGGCATCAGTGGACGGTGTTCAACGCCACCTGGCCGGTGTGGGACGCGAAGCTGGTGGTGGAGGAGCAGGTGGAGGTGGTGATCCAGGTGAGCGGGAAGACTCGAGGGAGGGTCTCGGTCCCGCGGGATGCGGAGCAGGGGGCGGTGGTGGCCGCGGCGCAGCAGGATGCCGCGGTGAGGAGGTTTACGGAGGGGAAGGAGGTGCGGAAGGTGGTATATGTGCCGAATCGGTTGCTGAACTTGGTGATCGCTTAACAGCCTCGGTTGGGCCGCTGTCACCGTGAACCCGTCGAACCCGCCGCCTGCGACGGGGAACCCTTCCCCCCGCCCGCTGGTTACTCCGCCATGTCAACTCTCGACCTGGGCCTCGACACCTTCGGCGACATCACCGTGGACGCGGCAGGGCGCCTGCTATCGCACTCCCGCGTCCTCCGCGACGTCATTGCCGAGGCGGAGCTGGCCGACCGCCTGGGCGTGGGCTTCTTCGGCGTCGGCGAGCACCACCGCCCGGACTTCGCCATCAGCGCCCCCGAGGTGCTGCTCGCCGCGATCGCCGCCCGCACCGAGCGTATCCGCCTCGGCACCGCTGTCACGATCCTCAGCACCGACGACCCCGTCCGCGTCTACCAGCGCTTCTCCACCCTCGACGCCGTCTCGGGCGGCCGCGCCGAGGTGATCCTCGGCCGGGGCTCGTTCACCGAGTCGTTTCCGCTCTTCGGCTACTCACTCGACGACTACGACGACCTCTTCGAGGAGAAGCTCGCGATCTTCGCGGCGCTCCGGGATGCCGATCGCACGGGCGAGCCGGTCCGGTGGGAGGGTACAGTGCGCCCGCCGCTCGACGGCGTCCGCGTGTTCCCGCCGGTCGAGCAGCCGCCGCTCAGCACCTGGGTAGGCGTCGGCGGCAGCCCCGAATCGGTGGTGCGCGCGGCGCGCTACCGCTTTCCGCTGACGCTCGCCATCATCGGCGGCGACCCCCGCCGCTTCGCGTCCTACGTGGAGCTTTACCACCGGGCACTCGCCCAGTTCGGGTTTGACCCGCTGCCGATCGGCGTGCACTCGCCGGGACACGTGGCGGAGACGGACGCGCAGGCCCGCGAGGAGCTGTGGCCGGCCCATGAGGTCATGCGGAACCGGATCGGCGCCGAGCGCGGCTGGCCCCCGACCAGCCGGGCCGAGTTCGAGCGCGAGGTCGCCGCGGGCTCGCTCTATGTCGGGTCACCGGAAACGGTCGCGCGCAAAATCACCGCGACGGTACGCGCCCTCGGCGCGTCCCGCTTCGATCTCAAGTACAGCGCTGGCACGCTGGGTCACGACCGGATGTTGAAGAGCATCGAGCTCTACGGGCGCGAGGTGATCCCCCGGGTGCGGCGGCTGCTCGCCGGGACGCTGGCGGTGTCTGCCGGAGAGAAGGCCGCCACTGGCGCGTAGACTCGCAGGGCGCGCGGCGCCCTGTGATGGCGGCCGTCGGCCTCGACAGCGTCCGGGCGGTGATCCCCGCCGCGTTACTGCGTCGCCACCGCCGTTCCCGCCACCTCGTACACCGCCTGCATGCCCGCCGTGTTGTGGGGCCCCACGTGGCAATGGAACAACCAGCGGCCCGGGTTGTCCGGCACCATGTCCGCCATCACCATCTCCATGCTGAAGATGTTCAGCACGTCGGTGCGCATGTGGTGGGCGACCACGGTCTGGCCGTGCCAGTGCGGCGCGTGGATCTCGAAGTTCGAGCTGCTGAACACGTACCACCGCACCCGCTCACCCTGGTTCATCCGCAGCCCCTCCAGGTGCCCGTAGCTGTACCCGTTGAGGGTCTCCTTCAGGTTGATCAGGTACCCCGGGTCGGAGAAGGGGAGGCGGCGGGGGACGCTCTCGGGCTTGCCCGCGTAGCGGCGGATGTTGTCCTCGAAGTAATGGCTCTCGTTCTCGTCCATTTCCCCGAACAGCACCACGAACTCGCGGTCGACGTCCTTGGGCCGGCCGTCCGGTCTCCCGGCGCCGGGCGCGGTCACGATGATCGGCCCGATGAGCCCGGCATTGATGTCATGGTCCTCGGCGACATGGGAGTGATACATCCACACCACCGAGCTTCCTTCACCCTTCGCGGGACCCGCCCGCTCCGGCACGGGCCACACATAGACGTGGGTGCCGCCGGTCGGGACGGCGTCATCCCTCTTGGCGTCGGAGGTGCTCCCGTCGTCGTAGGGCGCTCCTTCGGAGGCCTTGTCGTAGAACACTCCGTGCGGATGCATGCTGTACGGCCGGCTCGCCCGGTTGCGGAACACCACCCTGAGCGTGTCGCCGACTTCCGCGCGAAGCAGCGGTCCGAGGATGCCCAGGTGCTCCCACTCCGGCGCGCGGGGCTTCAGGGTGGTAAAGCTGTTGTCGGTGTACTCCCGGTAGATCGCCTTCTGGTACTTGCGGCCGATGCGGTCCGGTCCCGAGGTCATGATGAACGCGCTGAGGCCCTCGAAGGGCTGCGCCTTGATCCGGTCCATGCCGCTCGGCGCGTAGTCCCATTCCACCTCCTCCGCGGCGACGTAATACGTGTGGGTGCGGCCGGAGGCGGTTCGGCCGAAGGACAGCCAGGCGGCCGCCGCGAGGACGGGGAGGGCTATGAGTCCACGCAGCACGATGCCGCGGCGGGTCGCCATCAACCCCTCCTTTGGAGTAGTGGTCTTGGCCGGCGCGACTGCGTCGGAATGAGTGAGGAACGCCCGCGGAAACCGCGGTGCTGCCAATCTGGAGGCGGTTGTGCCGCTTGTCAAAGTCGAAACTCGCCTCCTCGCACCCCCGTAATGCCCCGACCTACCGACTGGAGCGCTCGTGCCCGGCGTCATCGCCCGTCTGCCCGACCGTCCGACCGATCGCCCGCCCATTTGGACACGCATCCCGACCTCATCCGCGCTGCGGGTCTCGCGATTGGTCACCGCAACGCTGTTTGCCCTCGCAACTCCTCTCGGGGCGCAGACGCCGAAGACCATCGCGGTGCCGCCCGACTCCGCGAGCTGGATGCTGGAGGGACAAGCCGGGATGACCGACTACCTGGGTCGCCGCTGCCTGATGCTCGACGGTGGCGCGGCCACCGTGAAGGGCGTCGAGCTGCGCGATGGCGTGATCGACATGGATGTCGCGACCTCCGCCACCCGCGGGTTCTTCGGACTGCAATTCCGAATCGACAGCGTCAACGGAGAGTTCGTCTATCTCCGCCAGCACAAGTCCGGATTGTCCGATGCCATGCAGTACACGCCGGTCCTCAACACCGGACTAAACTGGCAGCTGTACAACGGCAGCGGCTTCACCGGCGCGGTCGACATCCCGAGAGACACCTGGTTCCACCTGCGCCTGGAGGTGACCGGTGCCCAGGCCAGGCTGTACGTCAACGACATGGAGACGCCCGCGCTGGTCATGCAGGATCTCAAGAGCGGGGTCCGGCGGGGCCAGATAGGCCTGGCCGACCTGATCGGCGCCACTTGCTTCTCCAACTTCGAGGTCCGGGCCGCGCCCGATGCCCCGTGGGAGCCGCACCCGCGCCCGATGCCGCCGGGCACCCTGGTGAAGTGGAGTCTTTCGCCAGCCTACGATGCGTTGCAGCGCGACCTGGAGCGTCCGCTTTCACCGTCCGAGAGCGCCGGCATGAAGTGGCAGGAGGTGGAGGCGGAGCCGCCCGGTATCGTGGCCATCTATCGCTATCGTGAGGCTCCGCACCCCAGAGTCTCGTTTCAGGGCGACTTTTCCAAGCGCCTGGACCCGCAGCCGGGGATGAAGGTGGTATATGCCCGAACCAGCATCACCGCCGGCAGGGATCAGGTGAAGAAGCTGCACCTGGGCTACAGCGACGACGTCAGCGTGTTCCTGAATGGCAAGATTCTCTACCGGGGCCGAAGCGCCCAGGGCTTCCGCGATCCCGGGTTCCTCGGCATCGTCGACCCGGAGAACGACGCGGTCTACCTCCCGCTCAGGAAGGGAAGCAACGAGCTGCTGTTGGCGATCAGCGAGCTGGGAGGAGGATGGGGGTTCATCGGCCGGCTGGCGGACCTGGCCCGCTGAGGCATCGGCGGCGAGGCACGTCCACTGATCCGTCGGCGTTTAGCTAGCTTCCCGGCATGGAAACGATCCCCGAAGTCTGGCTGCGCGGGCCGATGCCCGGTATCCAGCCATACCTCCAGCCGGCCGCGCACACGCTGCAGCAGGTGCGCGAAGACATCGCTCCGGCCGTGCAGGGCCTGACCGAAACTCAGCTCTGGAGGCGTCCCGGCGGCGCCGCCGCCATCGGCTTCCACCTGCTCCATCTGCCAGGGAGCCTCGACCGGCTCCTCACCTACTCGCGCGGTGCGAGCCTCTCGGCCAAGCAGCTGGCCGCCCTGGCGGCGGAGCGGACGGTGCACGAGGAGCGCCCCGGCCTGGAGCCTCTCCTCGCCCGGCTCACAGGCGGCATCGAGCGTGCGCTGGACTACCTGAAGACGGTGCCCGTGGAGACTCTGCTGCTCCACCGCGATGTGGGCCGCAAGCGACTGCCTTCCACTACGCTGGGCCTGATCTTTCACGCCGCGGAGCACTCGGCGCGGCACGCCGGCCAGATCGTGACGCTCGCTACCGTCGTCCGGGACTGACTTTCGGCGTCGCCGGTCTAGACCTTTGCCGTCTGCATCCGCTCCCGCATCGCCGCCATCTCTTCCCGGTTCGGCCCGTAGATGCCCGGCGGCGTGCCGCCCGCCAGCCGGCACATCAGCGAAAGCTGCCCGCGATGGTGGATCAAGTGCATCAGGATCCCGCCCCACAGCATGTCGCGGAGCGGCATCCGCCGGTCGGCGAACGGAAGCTCGCGGTCGAGCTGCGCCTCGGTGACGTCCGCCAGCCGCGCCACCGCCTCCTGGTGCACCCGGCGGTACCCCGGTGCCAGCAACCGCACTTCACGGGGACGCTGGAGGTTGGGCGGTGCCTCCTGGAACGTGACCGCGCCCTTACTGATCCCGTAGCTGATGTAGCCTTCGATCTCGCTCAGGTGCCACGCCATCTCGCCGAGCGAGCGGCCCCCCGCGTCGGGGCGAAAGTCGTACTGGGTAGCCGGGAGCGCTTCGAGAAGCTTGGTCGTGAGACCGGCTTCCGTTTCCCACACCGTGCGAAACCGGTCCAGCTCATTCATGGGTGCCATTGTGTCCTCCTGGGACAGTGCTGTTGTGGCTCTATTCCATTGTGCGGCCGCACCCGCACGACTTCCCGTTGACATGTTGCTCAGGATCTCCACCGGGGCGCCCGCCACCGCCCTAGCCCCGCGGACCGCCCCGTCCCGCCCTCTTGGCAATGTAAGTGGTAGAGCACGGATTTTTTTGCGCTGCCGCGCTTATCGGAGGCGTCGCTGGTGCGCCGCCCGGATGTCCGATTACTTATCCGGCGATGCAGATCGGCGTTGATCTGGGGGGCACCAAGACCGAAGCCATCGGCCTGGACGGCAGCACGCCCATCGCCGTCCGGCGCCGCATCGCGACGCCGCCCGACTACCACGAGACCCTCGACGCGATCGCGCGCCTGGTCGCCGGGATCGAGGCCGAGACGGGCGGCACGGGCTCGGTGGGCATCGGCATCCCCGGCGTGGTCACCCACGCGACCGGCCTGGTCAAGAACGCCAACTCCACCCGGCTCATTGGCCGCCCCCTGCAGGCCGACCTCGAGGCCCGGCTCGCCCGCCCGGTCCGGGTCGCCAACGACGCCAACTGCTTCACGCTCTCCGAGGCGATCGACGGTGCCGGCAGCGGCTACGAGACGGTGTTCGGCGTGATCCTGGGCACCGGCGTCGGCGGGGGCATCGCGATCCGGCAGCGCATGCATGAGGGGCCCAACCAGATCGCCGGCGAGTGGGGCCACAACCCGCTCCCCTGGATGACCGACGAGGAGCGCGTGTCCGCGCCCCGGTGTTACTGCGGGAAGTACGGGTGTGTCGAGACCTTCCTGTCCGGGCCGGGCTTCGAGCTCGACCATGCGCGTCTCAGCGGTGGCCGGCGCTCGAGCCGGGATATCGTGCGAGCCGCGGCGGCCGGCGACTCCCACGCCGTCCAGGCGCTGCGGCGCTACGAGGACCGGCTGGCCCGCGGCCTTGCCGCCGTCATCAACCTGCTCGATCCCGATGCCATCGTTCTCGGCGGCGGGATGTCCAACCTGCCGGACCTGGCGTCCGCGGTCTCCACGCTGCTGCCCCGATACGTCTTTTCCGACACGGTGCTGACGCAAGTCCTCCCGAACCTGCACGGAGACTCGAGCGGCGTACGGGGGGCGGCATGGCTCTGGCCGGAGGGCGACGCTACGACTTCACGGTGAATCGAACCGTGATGTCCACCTTGCCCTGCCCGGTCGCCGGGTCGTGCGAGGTGACACCGGCACAGGTGTACTCACCGGAGATCGAAGTCTCGGTCACCTGGACCTTGCCGGAGCACTCGGACTTCTCGCCAGGGACGATCCCGCCGGTGACGATGAACTTTCCCTTACCCACGGAGATCCCGATCTCCCTGGTCTCGCCGTACGTGATGAGAGCGTTGGGCTGTTCGGACCCCGAGACGCCGAACTGGAGCCAGGTCACCTCGCCGTCGCTGACGCTCGCCTGCGCGTTGAGCGGGATTTGCTGGTCGATCTTGGCTGAGCCGCTGACCGTCACGTAAGCGCTGCCCGCGGTATACCCGCGGGCACTGATGGACGGGAAGCCGCTCGTCTGCCCGCCGGCAGAAGAAGGGATGTTCACGAGGATCAGGCAGGACGTGACGAGACCATGGCGGAGCGAGGGGCGGGGCATAGGGTGCTCCCGTGGGAGGTCGTGGAGCGGAGTGCTCCAGAGCAGATCCTACCCGCGGGGAGCGTGTTGGCAAGACGGCTGATGTCCGCCCGTGCGGCGACCGCCCGCGCCTGGGGCTCGACGAGACGGCGCGCGCAACTGGCAGCACCCAGGAATCGCACGCATCTTTCCCGCTTCCATGACGACCCTGCAACACCAGCTCGCCCTCGGCCTCGCCGGCCGCTACATCCTCGAGCGCGAGCTCGGCCAGGGAGGGATGGCGGTCGTGTTCCTGGCCCAGGACCTCCGCCACGACCGCAAGGTCGCCCTCAAGGTTCTCCGCCCCGACCTCTCGGCCGCGATCGGCGCCGACCGGTTCCTCCGCGAGATCAAGCTGGCCGCCGGCCTCACCCACCAGCACATCCTCCCGGTCTACGATTCCGGGGAGGCCAACGGCCTGCTCTTCTATGTCATGCCCAACATGGAAGGCCGGTCGCTGCGGGAGCGGCTCCAGCACGAGCGGCAGCTGCCGCTGCCCGAGGCGCTGGCCATCACCCGGGAAGTCGCCTCGGCGCTCGACTACGCCCACCGGCACCAGGTGGTCCACCGGGACATCAAGCCCGAGAACATCCTGCTCCACGAAGGGGCGGCCATGGTGGCGGACTTCGGTATCGGGAAGGCCTTGAGCGCCGACGGGTCGCTGACCCAGACCGGCATGGTGGTGGGCACCCCGACCTACATGAGCCCCGAGCAGGCCTCCGGCGAACCCGACGTGGACGGCCGCACCGATCTCTACAGCCTCGCCTGCGTCCTGTTCGAGATGCTGACCGGCGAGCCGCCTTTCACCGGTGCCTCGGCCCAGGCCATCATCGCCAAACGGTTCGTCTCACCCATTCCGAAGGTGCGGGTCACCCGCGACGTGCCCGAGGCGGTGGACGACGCACTCACTCGCGCCCTGGCCAGGACCCCGGTCGATCGGTTCCCCACCGCGGCGCAGTTCGCCGAGGCGCTTCGCCAGGTCAGCGGGCTGGCCACCCCCTCGCCGGCGACCATCGCTTCCGGCCGGACACCCTCACCGGCGGCCAAGGCCATCGCGGTCCTGCCGCTGACCAACATGAGCGCCGATCCCGAGAACGAGTACTTCAGTGACGGGATGACGGAAGAGATCATCAACGCCCTCGCCAAGGTGCCTGGCATGCAGGTGGCCTCGCGCACCTCCTGCTTCGCGTTCAAGGGCAAGGAGGTGGACGTGCGCGAGATCGGGGACAAGCTGGGGGTGAGCTCCGTCCTCGAGGGCAGCGTGCGGAAGGTCGGGAACCGGGTCCGCATCACGGCGCAGCTGATCAACGTGGCCGACGGGTATCACCTCTGGTCCGAGAACTACGACCGGCAGCTCGAGGACGTCTTCGCCATTCAGGACGAGATCTCGCGCGCCATCGTGGACGCCCTGAAGCTGCGGCTGGGCGGCGACGCCGGGCACCTGGTGGCACCGGCCAGGAACATCGAGGCCTACACGCTCTATCTGAAGGGGCGGTTCTTCTTCAACAAGGACACCGAGCCCTCGACCCGAAAGGCGCTGGACTTCTTCCAGCAGTCGCTGCTGCAGGACCCGGGCTACGCCCGGTCGTACGCCGGCATCGCCGACTGCTGGACCCAGCTGGCCGACGACTTCGTCGTGCCGGACGACGCCTACCCCCGGGCCAAGGCGGCGGCCACCCGGGCGCTGCAACACGACCCCGACCTGGTCGAGGCGATCACGTCGGTGGGCAAGGTGCTGTGCTGGTACGAGTGGGAATTTGCCGGGTCGGAGCGGCAGCTGCGCCGGGCCGTCTCGCTGAGCGACAACTACGCCGAAGCGCACTGGGCCTTCGGCAGCGTGCTGCCCACCGTGGGCCGGCTGGCCGAGGCGGTCGAAGAGATGCGGAAGGCGCTGGTGCTCGACCCGCTCAACGCGGTGTACAGCCGGTGGCTGGGCCGATTCCTGCTGTTCAGCGGTGATTACTCCGGTGCGATCGCGCAGGCCCGGCAGACCTTGGACCTGAACGCCGACTACGCATACTCGTACCTCGACATCGGCTCCGCCTACCTCGGGCTCGGTGAAGCCGGAACCGCCCTCCAGTGGTTTCAGAGGGGCCAGGGGCTGGAGACCAGCGTCCGGTCCTACGATGCGCTGATCACGCGTGCCCTGGTGCCGCTGGATCGGCGCGAGGAGGCGGGCGAGATCCTGGGCCGGCTGGACGAGGAGTCGCGGCAGCATTACGTGCGGTCCGAGCTCATGGCGATGGGCTGGGCCGCCCTGGGTGATGCCGACCGCGCCTTCGCCTGCCTCGAGCGTGCCTTCCAGGTCCGTTCGGCTGGTCTCATCTACCTGCACGTGGATCCCGGATACGGATCGCTCGAGGCCGATCCCCGCTTCCGTCCGCTGGTGGAGCGGATCGGGGTGTGGTCCGGCTGACTACCCGGGCCTAGACCGAGTCAGGGCCCGACCAGTCGAACCGGATGTGCTTGCTCGAACGGCCCGAGCGGTTCCACTTGAAGCCAAAGCCCTCCGCCTTGTCGGCCGTCGACTTGCCATAGGTGGCGATCGCACCGGGTCCCGTTTCGGCGCCGCCGGGGTTATGGACCTGCACCCGCTGGCCCGGCAGCGTGGTGGGGCCACCGAGCGCCTCCGCGCTGGAGAGCAGCTTGCCGGGAATCTCGGCTCGCCACGACCCGAGGTCCTCGTCCACGTGGAAGGTGATTGGGGCGAACTCGACGCCGCGCACTTCGCCGATGAAATTCGCGAACACACCGGGCCACCCGCCGGCCCGCCCCCCGAAAATCATCTGGAGGGCGTCCCGTTGGCGATCGTCGGCGCGCTCGTCGAGGAAGAGCCCCATCGTAGCTTTTGTCTTGCCTTCCCAGATGTTTCCCTCGAACGTGCCGAGCGCCATGACGCTCAGGCCGTCCAGCCGCACGTCGCCGTAGTGGCCGCTCCGGATGTGCCACGCGAGGATGCCTTCGCAGTCGCCGGAGGTGGGCGCCTGAGCGAAGGTGCAGGGGCAGGGAATGCTGCAGTTGCAGGTGTCGAACCAGTCTCCCTTGACCGCCCAGCTTGGAATGTCCGCCATGGTACCTCCCCGCTGCCAGGATTTAAACGTGTCTGATGAAGGTCCCGTCCCGCAACTCCGACACCGCCTGCCGCAGCTCGTCCTGCGTGTTCATCACGATGGGCCCGTACCACGCCACCGGCTCCTCGATCGGCTTCCCCGAGACCAGCAGGAACCGGATGCCTTCGTCCCCCGCCTGCACTACGATCTCGTCGCCCCGGTCGAACAGGACCAGGGAGTGGTTGGCGGCGTCGTAGCGGGCTGGCGCGTCGGGCTCCGCTCCCGATTCGGTCAGCACCGCCCGCGGCGCCGAGGCGTCGCGGAAGGTGCCGGAGCCGGCGAAGACGTACGCGAAGGCGTTCCGCCCGGTCTCCACCCCCAGTCGCTTCCGCTTTCCCGCCGGCACGCTCACGTCCAGGTAGCTCGGCTCCGCAGCCACGCCGTCCACCGGCCCGCGCTGGCCCCAGAACTCGCCGCTCACCACCCGCACCCGGGTGCCGTCGTCGTCCGTCACCTCCGGAATGGCCGACGAGGGGATGTCCTGGTAACGCGGCGCCGTCATCTTGAGCGACGACGGAAGGTTGGCCCAAAGCTGGAAGCCGTGCATCCGGCCCTGCTCGTCGCCTTGGGGCATCTCCTGATGGAGGATGCCCCGCCCGGCCGTCATCCACTGTACGTCTCCCGCCGTCATCCGACCCTGGTTGCCCAGGCTGTCGCCATGCTCCACCGAGCCCGCCAGCACGTAGGTGATGGTCTCGATGCCGCGGTGTGGGTGCCAGGGAAAGCCGGCAAGGTAGTGCCGCGGGTCGTCGTTGCGGAAGTCGTCGAACAGCAGGAAGGGATCGAACTCGCCAGTCTGGCCGAACCCGAAGGCGCGCTCGAGTCTGACGCCGGCGCCTTCCATGGCGGTCTGGGTGTGGATGATCTCTTTGACGGGGCGGAGCGACATCGTAGCCTCGGGTCGGGTACCGCTTTGGGAACAATCAATGGCGGGGAAGGTTCCTGCCGCCGGCGTTCACGGCCTTCATCAGCTTCACCACCGCCCGCTCCTTCCCCTTCGCTTCCACGTCCACCGTCATCCGCTTTCCGGTCCACGTCTTCGGCCAGTCACGCGGGCTCACGAAATCCGCGTGCGGCCTCGGGTTCGCCGCCTTCCACCCGTCCCGCGGCGAGCTGATGTGGGCGTACGGCTCCCCTGCCCCCCAGGTCTCCGCCGCGAGCCCCGTCGCCTCCTCCACCGACAGCCCGTCCGGCCGGCACCGGTGGTGGTGGACGTCGTACACCAGCGGTACGCCGAGCCGGCGGCAGAGCGGCAGAAGGTCGGCGGGGGCGTACAGGCGATCGTCGTTCTCGAGAGCCGCGCGGGACCGGGCACGCCCGCTGAGCCGCTCGATTCCCCGCTCCAGCCGCACCAGTGCCGCCTCGCGGCCCCCCGCCATGCTGCCGCCGTGGAACACGATCGTATCCGCCCCCACCAGCTCCGCCACCGTCGCCTGGTACTCCAGCTCGGCAACGCTGGAGGCCACCACGTTCTCCCGCTCCGAGTTGAGCACCACGAACTGATCGGGATGGAAGCTGAGCCGCACGTTCCGCTCCCGGGCCAGCGCGCCGGCCCGGGCGAAGGCGACCCGGATTTCCCCCTTCCGGTCTAGCGAGTCCAGGGAGTACCCGCTCGCGGGATGGGTGCACAGCGGGAGGATCTGGCTGTTGATCCGGAAGGCGCCGATGCCGAGCGCCTCGCACCGCTCCACCGCTGCCGCGAGCGCCGCCGCGTTGTCCGCGGCGATGGTGGCCAGATAGGCCCGCCTCCCCGTGCGGGACAGGGTGGCGACGTAGCGGTGGGTGGCGGTGCGGAACCGGATCGGTGCGTCGAGGAACTGGCAGCATAGGCCGAGCCGGGGCCGATCCCTGCTCACAGCACCCGGACGATCCAGTCGCCCAGCAGATATCCCACCGCCGCCACGCCCAGGCCGACCAGAAACATGTCCAACCCGCTCCGGAACAGGCCCCGGCCGGTGAACACGCTCCGCGCCGCTCCCACGGCGAAGTGGGAAGCCATCGCCAGGGCGAAGGAAGTCCAGATCGCCCACGGCCCGGTGCTCAACAGGAGCGGCGCCACCGGGATGAAGGCCCCCAGCATGGTCGCCGTGCCCGTCACCCATGCCTCGCGCATGGGGGTGCTGCTCGCCTCGCCGATCTTGAGCTCCTCGCGCACCTTCTCATCGAGCGCGCGCTCGGGATCGCTCATCACCTGGGTAGCCAGCGACTCGGCCTGGACGGCGGGGATCCCCTTCGCCTGGTAGAGCAGGCTCAGCTCCTCCCGCTCGAGCTCCGGCATGAGCCGGATCTCCTCCCGCTCCATGGCGATCTCGTGCTCGAACACCTCCCGCTCGCTCTTGGCCGCGAGATAGCCCGAGGCCCCCATGGAGAGCGCGTCGGCCATCATGCCCGCGAGGCCGGCCACCACCACGGTGTGGCTCGCGATCTCCAGGCCTCCCTGCGCCCCGATCATGCCGGCCACCAGGCCGAAGTTGGCGGTGAGCCCGTCGTTGAAGCCGTATACCACGTTGCGGAGGAACCCGCCGGCCCCGGTCCGGTGCCAGGGCTCGCCCTCCACTCCGCTCATCTTCGCCAGGGTCTGGGCATGCTCCTTGGACTCCTGGGCCAGCCGCAGCGCGGTCGGGCCGACGGTGTTCTCCGGAGCCGCGTCGTAGAGCCGGAGATAGCCCTTCACCTCGCGGCCCTCTTCCGCGAGGAGCATGGGCAGCAGCACCGACCCGCCGAGACGGCGGGCCAGCCAGGCCCGGAGCCGGGCCGACCGGCTGGGCGCCGGGGTCGGCACCGCATGGCCGTTCTCCGCCAACAGCTTCCGCCACATGCCGACGTGCCGGTCTTCCACGTCGGCCAGCTTCAGGAACAGCTTCGCCCGCCCGGCATCGGGCTCGGCCCGCGCCAGCTCCCGGTACAGGAAGGCCGCGTCGGCCTCGTCTTCCAGGTGATGGAGCCACTCGGCGGGAGGTGGCATAGTCATGAGCGGAAGCTAGTGCGGTACCCGACCTCCGGCAGCCGCCTTCCGGCCGTCCACCCGTCCCGCCCTTCCGCCGTCCCGCCCCCCTCCACCTGCAACCATCTCCCCATCCCCCGCATCTTTACAGCACCATGACCAGGACCCTGTACATGGATTCCTACCTCCTCTCCGATGCCGAATCCGTAATCGCACGGGCCCGGCAGGGGGACGAGTCCGCCCTCGAGGCCCTGTATCGGGCGTTCGAGGTCCCGGTCTACAACCTCGCCCGCCGGATCTGCCGGACGACGGAGGACGCCGAGGACGTGCTCCAGGAGACCTTTTTCGAGGTCTGCCGGAGCATCGGCCGCTACCGGGAAGAGGGGAGTCTCTGGGGCTGGATCCGGACCATCGCGGCGAGCAAGGCGCTCATGCGTCTCCGCCGCAACAAGTACCGCGAGGCCGACGAGCTGCACGACGAGCTGGTGGGGAACCGGCGGGAGGAGACCCATCTTCGGATGGATCTCGAGGCGGCGCTGGAGCGGCTGCCCGAGGTGTCCCGCGCCGTGGTCTGGCTGCACGACGTCGAGGGCTATACCCATGACGAGATCGCCGGAATGATGGGAAAGACGCCCAGCTTCTCGAAGTCGCAGCTGGCCCGGGCGCACGCCCGCCTGCGCCGGTGGCTCGGCGAGGAGGTGCTGGTATGACCCACCTCTCCATCGAGACGCTGGTCGGCCTTCGGGAGCCCGGCCTGGAGCCGGGCGATGCCGCCGCCAGCGAGCACCTGGACGGCTGCCCGCTCTGCCGCGCGGAAATGGAGCGGCTGCACCAGCGGGTCGCCCGGCTCAAGGCCCTGCCCGCGCTGCGACCCGCCCGCGACCGGTGGCCCGGCGTACGAAACCGGCTCCGGGCTGAGCGGAGGCACCACCGCCTGCGGTACGCCGGCCTCGGCGGACTGGCGGCCGCCGCGTCGGTCGCGCTGGTCTTGGGCGTGGGAACGCTCCGGCAGCCGGAGGCCGGGCTCGACCCAGCGGAGATCCAGCAGGCGATGGTTCGCTCCCGGGTGCTGGAGTCCGCGCTCGACCGGCTCGACCCCGAGAGCAGGGTGCTCGACGGCCGTACCGCCGGCATCACGCAGCAACTGGAAGACCGCATCGCCCGGGTGGACCGCGAGCTGGAGATGGCCGAGCTGATGGAGCGACAGTCGCGCGACGCCGAGCTCCTGAAGCTGTGGCGCGAGCGGGTCGGCCTGCTCGACGCTCTGGTGGACGTACATGTAACCCGCGCCAGTCACGTGGGGCTCTAGCCCCGGAGGGTGCTCTATGCGACGTCAAGCGATCATCGGCGCGCTGCTGGCCGCCGGCGGACTCACCGCCCCGACCTCCTGGACCTCGGCGCAGGAGCCGGGGGTCGTCCACCTGGAGCGGGGCCCCGACCGGCTGATGCGGATCATGCTCGACCGCCGGGCGCGGCTCGGCATCAAGGTGAACCTCCAGGCCCGGCAGACCGACTCCATCGGCGCCTACGTGGACGCGGTCACACCCGGCGGTCCCGCGGCCCAGGCCGGCATCCGGTCGGGCGACGTCATCACGAGGGTGAACGGGAAGTCGGTGCTCGCCGGCGGGGCCGCCGAGGGTGAGGATCTCCGCTCGCGCCAGTCGCTCCCCGGCCTCAGGCTCATTGAGCTGGCCGCGCGGCTGGAGCCCAACGACACCGTGGCGGTGGAGTATCGCCGGGGCAAGGACCGCCGGACCGCCTCCGTGGTGACGGCGGAAGAGCCCGAGATGGCCTTCGGGCCGGGCGAGGGCGACCGGTTCGGATTCCGCTTCATGGGCCCGGGCGGGCCCGGCGGCCCTGGCGCCGGGCGCCTCCCGGTGGGTGAGTTTCTGGAGCGGATCGAGACCAGCCGGCCCCCACTGGGAGTATCTGAACGGCTCGCCGCTCGGCCGCCTGGAGCTGGCGCCCCTCAACTCCGACCTGGGGCGGTACTTCGGCACCGACGAGGGGGTGCTGGTGATCAGCGCGCCCAAGGACTCCGCGCTGGGGCTCCGAGGCGGGGATGTCGTGCTGACGGTGGACGGCCGCGCCCCGTCGAGCCCCTCTCACCTGCTCCGCATCTTGCGCAGCTATGAAACGGGGGAAACCTTCAAGCTGGACATCATGCGCAACCGCAAACGGGAAACGGTCACGGCCCGGATCGGCGAGCGCAACGGCTGAGCGCCACCTGGTGTGCGCCCGCTCACAGATGTCCGACCGGGGACGCTGGTATATCTTCGGCCCACCTTGGAGGGAATATGGGAATTCTGTGGACCTTGATCATCGGGTTGGTCGTCGGTGCGATCGCCAAGTTGTTGATGCCTGGTAAGGATCCTGGCGGGTTCATCATCACGATGCTGATCGGTGTGGCCGGCGCCCTGTTGGCCGGTTTTCTGGGCCGGGCTCTCGGCTGGTACGCCAATCCCGGCGAGGGTCCGGGAATCATCGCCTCGATCATCGGCGCGATGCTTCTTCTGTTGATCTACCGGATGTTCGTGGGACGGAGAGGGACGACGGTGCCGTAAGCGCCGTTCGCGGTAGGGCAGTGAACGGGGGGCCCGAGCTCGGGCCCCCTTTCACGTTTCCTCCGCTTGGCGCACTCAGGCCGTTCTGACCGCCACCGTCCGCGCCGGCCTGTCGCCGTGCACCCGCCTGGCCAGCTCGGCGAACATGGGAGGGTCCAGACTCTGCGCGCCATCGCTCATCGCCCGGTCGGGGTCGGGGTGGACCTCGACCAGGAGGCCGCAGGCTCCCGCGGCGAGGGAGCCGAGCCCGAGGGGCGCCACCAGCGACCGCACGCCGGCGGCGTGGCTGGGGTCGACGATCACCGGCAGGTGGGTGCGCTCGCGCACCATCACCACCGCGTTGAGGTCCAGGGTGTGCCGGGTGGCTCGCTCGAAGGTCCGGATTCCCCGCTCGCACAGCACCACGTTGGGGTTTCCCTCGGCCAGGATGTACTCGGCCGCCATCAGCCACTCCTCGATCGTGGCGCCCGGCGCCCCGCTTGAGCAGGATCGGCTTGCCGCTCCGGCTGGCCGCCCGCAGCAGCGTGAAGTTCTGCATGTTCCGCGCGCCGATCTGGAGCATGTCGGCGAAATGGGCGACCACCGCCACCTCCTCCCAGCTCAACACCTCGGTGACGACCGGAAGCCCGGTGCGCTCCCGCGCGTCGGCCAGGTAGCGCAGCCCCTTGACGCCCAGGCCCTGGAAGTCGTAGGGCGAGGTTCGCGGCTTGTAGGCGCCGCCGCGCAGCATGTCGCCGCCGGCCTTGGCGACCAGGTCCGCGGTCTCCAGGATCATCGCCTCGCTCTCCACCGAGCACGGGCCGGCGATCAGCACCGGCTTCGACGCCGCCGAAGACGATGTCCCGCACCGCCACCCGGGTTCCCTCCGGCACGCGCCGCCGGTCCACCAGCGGGATATCGGGCTTCCGGGTGTGGTGCGCCGGGGTCGGCGGCGGGGCGGAGAGCCGGGAGCCTTCGATCCATGCCTCGTAGCTGCCCAGCACGACGACACGCGCCGCGAGCGCCTCGACTTCTTCCAGCGCTTCCGCCAGCCGGGGATCGCTGGCGGAGCCGTCCACGTCCACGTAGAACCGGTAGGTCCACGGAGCCGACCGCTCGGGGCGCGATTGCAGTGCCATGAGGTTCACGCCCCGCACCCCGAATGCCTGCAGGGTCAGCGCCAGCATGCCCGGCTTGTGGTCGATCAGCACGATCACCGAGGTCTTGAAGCGGATCGCCCCCTCGCCGGCCGGCGGGAGCTCCGCCGCGTCGGCGCGGGTGAAGGTGAGAAACCGGGTCTGATTGGTGGGATCGTCCTCGATCCGCTCGGCGAGCGGAACCAGGCCGTGGCTGTCGGCCGCCGGCCGCGCCGCGATCGCGGCGAGCGCGGGGTTCCTTCCTGGGCCACGATCTCGGCGCTGCCCGCGGTGTCCCACGCGCTCACCAGCTCGACGTCGGGCAGGTGCTCCCCCAGCCAGAGGCGGCACTGTCCCAGCGCCACCGGATGGGAGAGGACCCGCTTGATGCCCCCGAGCGTGGCGCCGGGCACCGCCATGAGCGTGTGGTGCACCGGGTAGAGGATCTCGTGGGTCAGCCGGAGCGCGCCGTCGCCGAAGGCCTCCTCCAGCAGGTCGTAGGTGGTGGTGACCGATCCGATGAGCGAGTTCTCGATCGGCAGGCAGCCGGCATCGGCCCGTCCTTCGCGCACCGCGGCGACCACGTCCTTCGCCTCGCGGCAGGGCAGGGTCTCCAGGCCGGGCCACCGGCGTCGGGCGGCTGCTTCGCTGAAGGACCCATGAGTGCCCTGAATCGCAACGCGCATACGTACGCTCCGCAGGATGGAAAAACAAAAAATGCCCCGCCGGGCGATCCGGCGGGGCGTCGGGCGGTCCGGTCGGTGGGCTACAACACGCCCCCGACACCGGACGGCAAGAGCGCCGCGCCGGCGTTGGTAAAGCGGAAGAACCACGAGCTGTGTAGACGGACCATGGACTGAACCTACGGGACGGCGAGCTCCTTTGTCAAGCGAGTTATCTTGCGTGCGTGCCGCTCATCGCTCTCCTGCTGCTGCTCCTGCTCCCGGGCTCACTGCCGGCGCAGGGCCTTCCCCCGTTCCGTCCGATCAACCCGGTCGCAGCCTCGCGGAGCGGGGTGTCGTTCGAGCCGTTTCGCGCTCCGCTGCCGGGCCGCTGGGTCGCGGATGTGGGTCTCGAGTACGCCAGCACCATCGAGTACAACGTGCTTCCGCAGGCGTCGTTTCTGCTCGACTCCGAGCTGCTGCGGGTTCGCGCGGCCGTGTCGCGGGACTTGAGCCCCGGGACGTTCCGTGCTGGCCGAGGCGGAGCTGCTGGGGGCGTACGCGGGCATCTTCGACGGGGTTCTCGAGTGGTACCACGGCCTGTTCGGCATCGAGATTCCCGAGCGGGAGCGCCGGCCCAAGAACGACTTTCTCTATGCGGCGGACCTGATCGGCCGGGCTCCCCTGCTGCGTGAGCCGCGGGATCTGTTTCTGGGCGATCTGCGGGTCGGCCTCGGCGTGCGGACCGGTCACGCCGTTCAGAGTGTCGTCGCCCTGACCCTGCCGACCAGCACCGGGCCGGCCGGCTACGGCCGGGGAGAGATGTCGGCGAGCCTCCTCAACACGGCGCGGGTCACGCTATCGCCCCGGCTCATGTTCGAGGGCAGCCTCTCCGGCGGGTATACTCCAGTGCACGGGTCACTAGGCCGGTGGCAGCGCGAGCTCTTCCTGGCCGGCAGCTCCGGACTTCGCTGGCGATTCTGGGGTCGCCATTCGCTTTACGGAAATCTCTTCCTCCACAGCCCCTACTACCACGACACGAGCATACCAGCACTGGACTGGCGCGACTTCGCCTTCGATTTCGGCTGGATTCTCGCGGGAAACCGCGGAAGGGAATTGCGCGTTGGATTGACGGAGGACCTGGAGCCGGGCGGGCCGGCGGTGGATCTGGTGGTCCGAATCGGCGGGCGGTTCTGACGCGCGGGGATCAGCCGCCGGGGGTACTCAACCCGCTGGCCCCCGACTCCGACTGGAACAAGAACCGCTCCATGTTCTGAAGCAGGAACTCCTTCGACTTCGGCTCGCGAAGGTTCAGCCCGTAGTGGTTGATGAGCTGCTGCTGGGTCTTGGTCCATTCGGCCCAGCACACGCCACAGATCTGCTCGAATGTCCGCCGGCCGAGGTCGGTGGGAAACGGCTGGAACGCCATACCTTCGCGCGTCTGCCCGCATCGCCGGCACTGTAGGGATGCCATGACGGCAAGATAGGCGGCACGGGAAATGTGATCCAGTGTACGGGCCTTAGGCCGCGTTATTGCTACTATCCATCAGGAGGCGATTCGCCTCAACTCCACGTCCGCGCGCCGCACCCGGCGGGCGCCGCTGGCCGTACCGAAGCCGGTGCCGATGCCGAAAACCATTGCAGTCGTTAATGTTATGATAGGAAGCAGGGTCAGGGGCCAGGTCACGATCATCGCGATCAGGACGGCCGCCAGCGGAGCGAACCGGGACTGGACAGCGTCCACGAACCGCAGGCGGCGGCTGACGAGGCGGCGGGCCAGCAGGTAACCCGCGATGCCCGCGGCGAGGGTCACGAAGAGCTCGGTCATTGTGGTGCTCCGATGCAAGGAAAGGTGGTTCGCGTTGCAGTACGGAACGCCGGGGGTGAAAGATTCACCCTCCGACCATAGCGACTCTGTCCTTAGCCCACGAGTTCGAGGGAGGAGGCCAGCTATGCTGAAACGACATCCGACGGTGCAGATCCCGGACATCGGTCCGATGGATCATGCGTGGGATCTTTTGGGGGAGTGGCAGGCGGAGTTCGAGTTGCCGGAATCGGAATCCCCGGTGCACGGCAAGGTGACGTTTCGTTCCTGGATCGACGCGGAGCTTCAGCTCGATCCGGTCGAGGCGGCGATCGCCGGGATTCCGTCCAGCGTGCCGCTGGAACGCGCCAGCGAGGTCCATCTGACCGACGCCGGCGGCGGCGCGCTGCAGTGGGTGCTCCACGCGCCCTCGACCAACTGGTCGCTGCAAGCCACCCTGTGGCCGGGCTCGCTGCATCTGTTCGTGCACGATCCGGAGGACGACGAGGAGCATCTCTATCGAGCCCGGGCGACCCGGAACCGGGAGTATTATCTCAGGAAGTACCCGCTGCCGTAGGAGGGCGGCGGAACGGCGGGCTGGCGGACGGGTTGCGGTATCAGGCTCCTCCTGATCCGCGGAGCCTACCGCCGGTTCCGCCGTTTCGGCCGTCTACCACCTACCACACCACCGCCGCGCTCCCCCACAAGAACCCCGACCCGAACGCCGTCAGCGCGACCAGGTCTCCCGCTTCGATCCGCCCCGCCCGGACGCACTCGTCCAGCGCGATCGGGATGGTGGCGGCCGTGGTGTTGCCGTAGGACATGATGTTGTGGTACACCTGATCGTCACGGAGACAGAGCGAGCGCTGCATCATCTCGGAGATCCGCAGGTTCGCCTGGTGCGCCAGGAGCAGCTTGAGCTCCTCGGTGGTGCGTCCGCAGGCGTCGAGCACCGCGCGGACCGATTCGGGCATCCGCACCACCGCGTGGCGGAAGACCTCCTTGCCGTCCATCTCGAGATACTGGCGGCCCGCCTCGAGGTGCTCGACGGAGACTCTCGGATGGTACATGGAGCCCGGGCTGTCCACCCAGAGCTTCTCGGCGTGGGCGCCCTCCGAATGCAGGTCGAAGGCCAGGATGCCGCGATCCTCCTTGTCCGTCGGGCCCCACCACCGCCGCGCCGGCGCCGTCGGCGAAGATCACCGAGACGTTGCGTCCCTCGGTGGTCATCAGCATGCCGGTGGACTGCACTTCGGCGCCCACCACCAGCACGCGGCGGTACTGGCCGGTGCGCACCCACGCGTCGGCCACCGAGAGGGCGTAGACGAATCCGCTGCACTGGGTGCGGATGTCGATCGCGGGAATGGTCCCGACTCCCAGGGCCCGCTGGAGGAAGACGCCGTTTCCCGGGGGCGAAGTGGTCCGGCGTCGACGTGGCATAGACGATGGCGTCCACCGAGGTTGGCGGCAGGTCGGCCATCTCCAGCGCCCGGCGGGTAGCGGCGAGCGCCAGATCGACGCCGGTCTCGCCTTCGCGCACCCAGCGCCGCTCCTGGATGCCGGTGCGGGTACGGATCCACTCGTCGGTGGTGTCCATCATCTGGGACAGGTCGTCGTTGGTGACGACGCGCTCGGGCACGGCGAAGCCGGTGCCCAGGAACCGAGTGCGAAGCATGATGGGCAAAATGTAGCCTGCGGCGGGCGGTGTCAGGGTGAGGGTAGGTACCGGGTCCGACCGACGACCCAGAGGGCCCAGATCCACATCAGCCACGCCCCCGTCAGGCTCCAGCCCATGCTCCGCCAGGTCTCCCACACGACGCCAAGCGGCGTGAGCCACATGGGCCACCAGTCGTCGGGCCGCAGGCGGTGCCGCTCGACGACGGTGACCGCGGGGAACCCGTGCTTGAGCGCATCGACGATCCCGGCGCAAAGCCGGTCGGGCCGAGTCTCCCAGTCGATGATCCCGACCAGGTTCCAGACCATGCTGGTGGCACCCCATCCGTGGTGGTCGCTGACTCCCACGACGAACTTCCCAGTGCGTCGGGCCAGGGCGATCACGCTATCCCGCCGCGGGCGCGTCATCTCGTTCGCCTTGGGCGACGCGTTGACGATCTCGAACCCGTCGAGCCCCCCGTCCACCAGCGAGTCGAGCCGTCCCCCAGTGATTCCGCTCGTACTCCGGCATGGACGCGACGGACAGGGCGTCGTACATCGTATCGGCGTCGGCCAGCAGCTGGAGCAGCCCGGCCCAGTCCCGCCGGTAGGGACCGCGCACCGAGTCCAGCTCGCCGCCGAGCAGGACGATGTGCGCCCGCCAGGCGCTCACCTCGCGGCCCCGGCAGAGCGCGATCGGTACGTCGGTCGGGCACCAGCCCCGCCGTCGTGTTGTGATCGGTGACGAACACGGCGTCGAAGCCGGCCCGCCGGTGCCAGGCCAGGTTCTTCTCCGTGTCGAAGCCGCCCATGGCCGTGCCCTGCACGTCGTGCGACTTGTTGGTGTGGCTGTGGAAGTCCACCACCGCCACTCCGGGTTTCGCTCCCACCAGCTTGACCATCGGCCGGTCGGACAGGAGGCCCCCGCCGACGAACGCGGCCAGCGCCACCAGCGCCCCCACCAGCGCGCCGGCCTCCTCCCGCAGACCGGGCCGGCGGCCGCGGACCACTCGCAGGATCCTCCACGCCGCGTACAGCAGCGCCAGACCGATGCAGGAAACCGTGCAGCCGGCTCATGCTGAGCATCGCGACACCGTCCCAGAGCGAGTAGATCGGGGACAGCACCACGTATGAGGAGGGGGCGATGAGATGCAGGTCCGGCGGGATGGCCGGCCGAGCGGGTCGGACAGCGGGGGGGCCGACGCGACGCGCGCCGCCAGGAGCCCCAGCGTCAGCCCGGCGGGAAGGAGAAGGTTAGACGCCCGCGAGCCAGGGATAGCCCTGGTCCTCCCAGTATCCGCCGTGGCGCTCCCGGGTGAAGCTCATGCGTGGTGACGTACTTGGTGAGCTTGTAGCCGAGCTTGACGGGCGAGTAGAGCCGGAGCGGCGCGCCGCGCTCGCGGCGGAGCGGGCGGTCGTTGTAGGCGTAGGCCAGGATGGTCTGCGGGTGCATGGCGCTGGCGAGGTCCCAGCCGTTGGAGTATCCGCTGTCGAACGAGTCGAACCGGAGATACCGCGCCTCCGGCAGCGGCCGGGCCAGCTCGGCGACTACCGACACGGGCACTCCGGTCCAGGTGCCGATCGCGGTCCATCCCTCGACGCAGTGGTGCTTCACGGTGTACGAGACCCGGGGCAAGCCCTCCCAGCATCTCGAGCGTGAGGCGCTGGCGGTGCCCGGACCAGCCCTCCACCTCCAGCTCCCAGTCGGGCGGCGCATCGGGGTAGACCCGCTTCCGGTTGTAGGTGATCGAGTAGGCGGGAAAGCGCCGCTCGGCGGTGCGGGCCGAGACCGGATACTCCGGCGCGAGGCGGGTCGGTCGAGAGAAGATCTTCTCGCCCACCCAGTCGTTGATCCGGCTGAACGCCCGCAGCTTGGGCTCCAGCGCCGCCCCGCCGTCCCAGCCGCACGCCGCCACCAGCGAAGCCGGTCCGGCCGCGAGGCCGAGCCGGAAGAAGTCCCGGCGGCTCAGCCCGCCGCCGTCAGTCATGGCTCGGGAACCTCCCGCGGTACCAGCCCGTGATCATGGCCCGGAGCGACGCCGGATCCACCAGGAACACCAGCGCGACGTGGAGCAGCGTGAATCCGACGAAGATCCACACCGTCACGAAGTGCCAGTAGCGGGTCAGCTCGTAGCCGCCGAACAGCGCGGTCAGCCAGGAGAGCTGGACCGGCTTGTAGATCGCGAAGCCGGTCACCACGGAAATTGCGCCCAGGACGACGATTCCGGTATAGGCGGCCTTCTGGAGCGCGTTGTGCTTGCCCTGCGGCGGATGCTCCCGCCTGAGCCGCAGGTAGTAGAGCTGCATGTCGACCGCGGGTCGGAGGTCGCGGGGGCGAAAGAGCAGCGAGCGCCATTCCCCGCGAGAGCGCGAGGAACCCGAGATAGACCGGCTCCGGTGATGACGAAGGGCCAGGCGAGGGCGAAGTGCCAGTTGAGCCCGCCGGCCAGCCAGCCGCCGAGCCGGGCCCACTCGGGGAAGCTGTCGCCGGCCCAGGGATTGGGGACGGGGTAGGGGGCGCCGCGGGGACCGAAATGGGGAACGCCCCGTAGATCTGCAGTCCGCTCCCGATCATGCCGACCAGAAGCACCGCGTGGAGCCAGTGCGCCAGCCGCACCAGCCCATGGTGCCGTTTGACCGGCGGCCGGTCGGTCACCTACTCGTACCTCAGCGCGACGATGGGATCGAGCCGGGCGGCCCGGCGCGCGGGCCAGATCCCGAAGAAGAGCCCCACCAGTGCGCTGAACCCGAACGCCACCGCCACCGCCATCGGCGAGATCAGCGTGTTCCACTGCATGATCCGGGAGAGGGCCATCGCGGTGCCGATGCCGGCCAGGACGCCGAGCAGCCCGCCGACCAGGCAGAGCGCCAGCGCCTCGACCAGGAACTGGAGCATGATGTTTCCGCGGGTGGCGCCGAGCGCCTTGCGCACGCCGATCTCACGGGTCCGCTCGGTCACCGAAACCAGCATGATGTTCATGATCCCGATTCCTCCGACCAACAGGCTCACCGCGGCGATGCTCGCGAGCAGGGTGGTGAACACCTGGGTGGTCTGCTGCTGGGTCGCCAGGAGGTCCTGCTGGTTTCGGATGGTGAAGTCGTTCTCGCCCCCGGGACGTATCCGGTGCTCCCGCCGCAGAATCCGCTCCAGGTCCACCATGCCCTGCTGCATCGGCACGCCGTCGGCCACCTGCACCGACACCGAGCGCAGCCGGTCGGAGCCGAACACCCGGTACTTGGCCGTCTGCAGCGGAATGAGGATCTGCTCGTCGGGATTGGACCAGCCCCCCGCCGACCCCTTCTCGCTCAGCACCCCGACGATCTCGAAGTTGATGCCGCGGATCTGGAGCGTCTGGTGGATCATCGCCGCGGGGTTGCCGCCCAGCATCCGCGGCACCGCCGAGCCGAGCACCGCGTAGCGCTGCCGCGCCTCATCGTCGCCCGGGGTGAACATCCGGCCGTGGGGAACGGTGTAGTTCTTCACTTCGATGTAGTTGGGCGTGGTGCCGATCACGTTGATGTTGCTGTTCTGGTTGCCGTACTTCACCTGGAGCGGCTGCTGCATCTCGGGCACCACCGCCTTCAGCAGCCGCGCGTCGCGGGTCAGGGCCTCGTAGTCGTCGGTGCTCAGGATGGTGCGATCGGTGATCCGGATGCCGCCCCGGCTTCCCTGGCCGGCGTACACGGTGAACACGTTGGCCCCCAGCGCCGCGATCCGGTCGTCCACCGCCTTCTGGGCGCCGCTGCCGAGCGCCACCATCGTGATGACGGCGCCCACGCCGATGATGATGCCGAGCATGGTGAGCACCGAGCGCAGCTTGTTGGCCCGGATGGACTGGAACGCCACCGCGATGGTCTCGCCCACCAGCATCGGTCAGCGCCCTCCGGGGGCCGTAGGACGGGCGCCGCCCGACGTGGTGCCCTGCTGCTGCATGCCCGGCACGCCGCCGCCACCCGTCACCCGATTGATCCGTTCCTGGGTCTCCTGCTGCGACTGCACCAGGCTGGCGCTCGGCAGGACCAGCACCGAGTCGGTGGGCTGAAGCCCCTCGACCACCTCGCTGTAGTCGAGGTCGGTGAGGCCGGTGCGGATCCAGACCGCCGTGGGGCCGTCGGGCACGCTTCACGAAGACGATATAGCGCCCCCCGGACGATGCGTCCATCGCTCCGCCGCGGGCCGTCCTCCGCCCGCGCCCGAGGCCTCCCGGCCGGATCGGGCCCCGCGCCGTCGCTGCCGCCCATCGTGGCCTGTTCCGCCGCCCCGCTGTCCTGCCGGGCGACCGGCCTCGCGCCGGCGCGCTGCGCCGCCAGCTCCCGCTGCACCTCCTCGGCCGAGAGCCCCAGCACCTGGGCCGCCGACCCCACGTCGCGCTGGGTGCGGAGGGCGGAGTTCGGCACCGCCAGCACGCTCCTCCCGCTGGCCCACGTGGACCTCGACTTCGCTGTTCATCCCGGGCCGCAGCAGGCCCCCGCGATTGTCGATCCGCACCAGCACCGGGAACATGGTCACGTTCTGCTCGGTCTGGGCCTGGGGCTCGATCTTGAGGACCGAGCCCTCGAACGGGCGATTGGGGAAGGCATCCACCGTCACCGTGGCGCGCTGGCCGACCTGAATCTTCCCGATGTCCGTCTCGTCCACCAGCGTGCGCACCTGCACCAGGCCGAGGTCCGCCATCTTCATCAGCACCGTGCCGCCGCCGACGTCCCTGGTGGGCGAGGAGATCACCTGGCCCCGCTCCACCTGCTTCTCGATGATCGTGCCGGTGATCGGCGCGAGCACGTTGGTGTCGTCCAGCTGGTCCTGCGCGTCGTCCAGCGCCACGCGGGCGCGCACCACCTCCGCGCGGGCGTTGGCGTAGTCGAGCAGGGCGTTCTCGTGCTCCTGCTGGGTGATGGACTGCGACTCGAACAGCTCGTCGGCGCGCCGCTTCTGCGAGGTGGCGTTGGCGAGCCTCGCCTCCGCCACTTCCAGGTCGGCCTTGGCCTGGGCCACCAGATTGCGCGGGTTCCGGGGGTCCACCCGCACCATCAGGGCGCCGCGCTTCACCAGCTGGCCGGTCTCCACCTTCAGCTCGAGGATCTCGCCCGAGGCCTTGGACTTCACCTCGACCACGGTGTCGGGCTGAATGGTGCCCGAGGCCCGCGCCGAGACCACGATATCGCGGCGCTCCGACCGGGACGGCCTGGTACACGACGGGGGGCTCCTCCTTCTTGCAGGCGGAGAGGAGAGCGGCGAGGGCGACGACCGCCGAAGTCACGGATCCGCGCGCCGGATGTCACTCCGGCTCCCGCTGGCTCACGCGGCCCCCCGGCCGTCGACGAAGTCCCGCTCCACCCGGCCGTCCTTCAGATGCACCTGCCGCCGCGCGTGCGGCGGCGATATCCGGCTCGTGGGTCACCAGCAGAATCGTCTGCCCTTCCCGGTGCAGCGCATCGAACAGTCCCATGATCTCCTGGCTGATGGTGCTGTCGAGGTTTCCCGTGGGCTCGTCGGCCAGGAGAATGCTGGGCTGGTTCACCAGCGCGCGGGCGATCGCCACCCGCTGCCGCTGTCCGCCGGAAAGCTCGTTGGGCCGGTGCTGCATCCGATCCTGGAGTCCCACCCGGTCGAGCGCGTCCATCGAGAGCTCGCGCCGCTCCTTGGCGCCGAGCCCGGCGTAGACCAGCGGCAGCTCCACGTTGTGGAGCGCCGTGGCGCGGGGGAGCAGGTTGAACGTCTGGAACACGAATCCGATCTCCTTGTTGCGGATCCGCGCGAGCGCGTCGTCACCCAGCTCGGATACCCGGTAGCCGTTGAGCCAGTACTCGCCCCCGGTCGGGCTGTCCAGGCAGCCGATCATGTTCATCAGCGTCGACTTCCCCGAGCCCGACGGCCCCATGATGGCGACGAACTCGTTCTTCCGGATGGTCACGTCCACCCCCCGAAGCGCGTGGACGATTTCTCCCCCCATGTCGTAGTCGCGCTGGAGGTTCCGCGTGACGATGAGGGCGTCGCGCGGCACGTCGGACGGGAGCATCGCCATCCGCTCGGCGGTATCGGCCATCGAGCTCACAGGGTCCGTCCGATCAGCGCCTCGATCGACGCCTTGGCGCGCAGGTAGTCGAATCGAGCCACCACCACGTCGACCTCCGCCTGGTTGAGAGCTTCCTGCGAGGTGAGCACGTCCACGATGGTCGAGGCGCCGAGCCGGTACCGCTCCTGCTGGACCCGAAGGTCCTCCGTCGCCGCGAGGACGCTGGTGAGCGTGATCTCGATCTGGAGCCCGGCGGCCTCCAGCTCCGCCAGCCGCGCGGTCAGCTCGGCCGCCACCGCGCGCTGCTCGTCGGCCGCGGTGGCATCGGCCACGTCGGCGCTGGCGGAGCGCTGCACGATCGCGAGCTCTCGGTCGAACCGGTCGAACAGATTCCACCGGAGGCCGATGCTGAGCTGCCGCTGGTTGAAGAGGTCGTAGTCGTCCGACCGGCTGGCGTTCCACGCGGTGTTGGCGGAGAGCGAGAGGCTGGGCCAGTAGCCCGAGCGCGATGCCTTGAGGTTGGCGCGGGCGGCGTCGGCCACCGCGTTGGCGTTCTGGATCCGCGGGCTCTTGGCCTCGGCCTCCGCCCGGATCGCGGCCGTGTCCGGCGCGGTCATCACCCGGTAGAACGCCGAGTCGTCCGCGGCCTTCACCCGCCCCGTCTCGCCGATCAGGCGGGCCAGCCCGGCTTCCGCGGTCGCCAGGTCGGTCTGGGCCCGGATCAGCTCCAGCCGGGCGTTGCCCAGGGTGACCCGCGAGCGGAGCGAGTCCGACCGGGTGGCCGATCCCGCCCGGAGCTTGGCGATCGAGGTCTTGAGCTGCTCCTCCGCCCGTCGCACGCTCGATTCCCGGACCCCCACCAATTGCCGCGCGGCGAGGGCGTCGAGGAACTGGTTGGTGGTGGCCAGCGCCTGCTGGAACCGCGCGTCCACGAACGAGGCCTCCGCCGCGGTCTGGCTCGCCCGGGCGGCGCGGCCCTCGGCGCCGCGGCGAAACCCGGTGAAGAGGTCCACGCTCGCCGACAGCGAGGTGCTCAGGCTCCGGTTGGAGCTGTTCCCGGTGAGCAGCTGGCCGGTGACCGGGTCGATTCGCGAGGTACCCTCCGAGAAGAAGGAGCTGGCGGACGAGGTCGCCGTGAGCGACGGGAGGTAGGCGCCCCACGCGCTGCGCCGCTGGGCGGCGGCGGTCTCCAGGTCGCCCGAGGCGCGCAGGACCAGCGGCTGGACCCGCTCCGACAGCCTGATGGCGTCGGCCAGGGTGACGGCTCTGGTCTGGGCCGGCAGCCGCGCAGGGAAGGCCGGCCAGCCCGAGCAGCAGCAGGGCGGCGACTCGTCGAAGGGTCATTCGGCTCCATTCCGGATGGGTCGAGAAGGGAAGACGTCGTTCCCTGCCGAATGCTACTTCCGGAGCCCGGGGAAGGCAGCCCCGGGGGAATGCCCGTGTCGGGCGGAGAGTCGCGGAAGCCGGGTGTCCCGCTCCGGTTTACCGGTCCGCCCGCCGGCGGAACGCCTCCCGCCCGGCACTGATCGCCAGCCAGGCGCAGATGACGCCGAAGACGTAGGCGGTCTGCCGGGGGAGCACGAAGAAGAGCAGGCCCAGGGCCACGAAGATGGCGCTGAGCGGAATGAAGACCGATCGGCGGGCATTGCTGGCGATCGTCCGGAGCGCGAGGGCAGCCCGGCGCCCCACCTCGCGCCGGGTCCGGTGATAGCGAGCGGTGGCGACCTCAGGGTCGCTCCGGCTGAGCGCGGTGGGCAGCGCCGCGCTGATCCGCCGGGGTCCCCGCACCGGCCGGCGCCGCACCTCGCGGCTGCGGCCGATGTCCAGCCGGAACTGCCGCTCCATCGCGTCGGCCAGCGTGGGGTCCTCGACCAGCACGTCCAGCTCGTAGTTCCCGATCAGGCTCGACGGGTTGAGGTTGCTGGAGCCGATCCGGACCCAGCGGCCATCGACCACGATGGTCTTGGCGTGCAGCATCGGGCCGTCCCATTCGTAGATCCGCACGCCGCTCCGGAGCAGGTCGCGGTACCCGATGCGGGACAGGTTGCGGATCAGCGGCAGGTCGCTCGATCCGGGCACCAGCATCCGCACGTCCACGCCGTCGCGGGCCGCGTCGCGCAGCGCCTGGAACAGGCGCGGCGGCGCCACCATGTAGGCGTCGGTGATCCAGAGCCGCTCGATGCTTCCGGCGGCCAGCAGCTCGATCACCCGGAAGGCCCGCTCCCGTCCCGGCTCGCCCATGATCACCCGCACCGCGCCGTCGCCCTCGGGGGTCACCCGGCCGGCCGCCTCCTCGTCGGGAAGCGCCGGTCCGGCCACCGACCAGACCCGGGCGAACGACTGGTCGAGCACGGCGGCCGCGGGACCGTCGATGCGCACCGCGGTGTCGCGCCAGGGTCGGGTCCCCTCGTCGTCTCCGCTCCACTCGCAACCGATGCAGACGCCGCCCAGCACCGCTCCGGCGCCGTCCGCCACCACGAGCTTCCGGTGGTCGCGGGAGAAGTTGGTCACCAGGTTGAGCGGGCGAAGGGGGTGGAAGGCGCGGACCTCGGCGCCGGCCTGGCGCAGGAGCCGCCACAGCTTTCGCGAGGTGAACATCGAGCCCACGCCGTCGTAGAGCACCCGCACCCGGATTCCTTCCCGCGCCCGGGCCGCCAGCGCCTCCGCGAAGCGCCAGCCCTCGGCATCGCTCCGGATGAGGTAGTTCTCGAAGTGGATCCAGCGGGAGGCGCTCGCGATCAGGTCCAGCATCGCGCGGTAGGTGTCGGGGCCGTCGATCAGCAGCTCGACGTGGTTGCCGGGGATGGGCCGCCCTCCGGCCGCGCGATTGATCGCGCTGGCGACCGACTGCGGGAGGCTGTCGGCCGCGGGCCCGGTCAAGCCTGTCCCAGTCCGAGGACCCGCTCGTGAGGGCGGAGCGCGGCCAGGACGAAGGCGATGTGCTCGTCGAGCGGCACACCCAGCTCGGCCGCGCCCTGAATGACGTCCTCCCGGCTCACGCCCCGGGCGAATGCCTTGTCCTTGAGCTTCTTCTTGACGCTGGAGACCTCGAGGTCCTGGAGGCTCCGGGACGGCCGCACCAGGGCGCAGGCCACCAGGAAGCCGCACAGCTCGTCCACCGCGAAGAGGGCCTTGGCCATCGGGGTCTCGCGCGGCACGCCGGTGTAGCTCGCGTGTCCCAGGATCGCCCGCTGCATCGGCTCCGGCAACCCGTTCGCCGCCAGAACCCTCACGCCTTCGGCCGGGTGCTCCTGGTGGGCCGCATGCGCCGCGTTGGGGAAGCGCTCGTAGTCGAAGTCGTGCACCAAACCGACGATGCCCCACGCCTCCGGATCCTCGCCCGCACGCTCGGCCATGGCGCGCATGGCGATCTCGACCGCGTACATGTGCTTCCGAAGCGCGTCGGAGGCGGTGTACTCGTGCATCAGCGAAAGCGCGTCGGGTCGGGTGAGCGCCATGGAGGATAGGGTCGGAAGTGCGGGACTAGGCGCCTACCACCGCTGCGGTGAGGGGGACGCGGCTCGCCAGCTCGCCGTCGAGCGTGATCTCGAAGGCGTACTGGCCGGGACGGGGGAGCGGGATGTCGAACACGAGGACCGCACCGGCTTCGACGTCCACCACCCCCGCCGGCGGCTCGCCGAACTGCACCGTGCCCTCGCCGCCGAGCAGCTCGGTGCCGGCCTCGTCCACGAACCGGATGCCGAATGGTGTGCACCCCGATCTCGGTGCGGCGCCCCCGCACCCGGAGAACCAGGTGGGTGCGGGGGCAAACCGCCGGAAACTTGGTGAGCCAGACGTGCTGGAAGATGCCCAGCACGCTGAGCTTCCCCTGCTGGTCGATCAGGGCGTAATCGGCGGTCAGCGCGAAGTCGAGATGCAGGTCAGGACACCCGGATGGAGTTGATCACGTCGTTCTGCTTGATGCCGTTCACGACGTCCATCCCCTCGCGGACCTGGCCGAACACCGTGTGGACCTTGTCGAGATGGGACTGCGGTGAGTGGCAGATGAAGAACTGGCTGCCGCCGGTGTCCTTGCCCGCGTGCGCCATGGACAGGGTGCCGGCGACGTGCTTGCGAGTGTTGAGATGGGTCTCGCACTTGATCTTGTAGCCCGGCCCACCGGTGCCGACCCGCGGATTGCCGGCCTCCTTGGAGAGCGGGTCTCCGCCCTGGATCATGAAGTTCTGGATCACGCGGTGGAATCTGGTGCCGTCGTAGAACTCGCTGTTGGCGAGCTTCTCGAAGTTCGCCACCGTGCCGGGGACCTCGGTGTCGAACAGGTCGGCGACGATGGTACCCTTGCTGGTGTCGATGGTTGCGGTCTTTGCCACGCCTGGTTGCTCCTCAGTGGGTGAGCTCGAAATGTAAGCTAGTGGCCGGGCGCCATCAGGTCGCGGCCGCCGCGTCGCGGCGGTGGCCTCGGCTGATGGCCGACACCTGTGAGCGCCAGGCGTCCAGCGTCGTGGCCGGCAGGCCGCAGCTCGTGCCGATACAGGCGTAGCCGCGGGCTGCCGGCTCCGGCCGCGAGCATCCCCGCCAAGGCGGGGGGCAGGCGCTCCGCGGTGGCTTGGGCCGGCGTGAGCCGCTGTACCACCCGCCGGGGCGCGAAGCCGGCCAAGGCTACCCGGTGCATCGCCGCGGCGGTCTCGTCGCCTGCTCTCGCCGATGATCACGAGATGCGTGGCCGGGTTCAGATACCGGTCGAGCGCCAGCAGGAATGCCGATCCGTGAAGGCCGAGCTCGGCCGCACGGCCCGAGAACGCGGATACCAGCGCGCCCGCGCGCTCCTGCCATCGCGACTCGGCGGTCAGCTCGTGGAGCCGCATGAGGCAGATGCCGGCCACTCCGTTGGGCGAGGGCGTGGGCGTGTCCAGCACCGGCTTCACCCGGGTAGGCAACAGTCCCTCCTCGCTGCCCCGCCCTCGCGCCGTGTCGAACAATCCGGCGGCGGCGTCGTCCCAATAGTCCTGCCAGACCCGCTCCATCAGGCCCTCAGCCCACGTCAGCCATTCACGCTCGCCGGTGGTCTCGTACGCGTCCAGCGCGGCCGCGGCGGCCTGGACCTGGTCGTCGAGGAGCCCGGTGACGCCGCCCGGCGTGTGCGCCAGGGCATCCGGCTCCGGGCCCTCGCGCCGCAGCTGGTCGAGGGTGGCGAGGGCGTGGGTGCCGGCGGGCGCGTCGTTCAGCGCCGCGGCGGCGCGCAGCATCGCCGAGGCCATCATCGCGTTCCAGTTCGCGTATCTGGTGCGGTCGATGAACGGGGCCGGGCGGCGGGCCCGAGCCTCCAGCAGCTTCCGCCGCCCCGACATCAGAAGCTGTCTCGCCGCCGACTCGGTCACTCCGGTGAGCCGAGCCACCGCCGGGAGCGGCGACGCCACGAAGAGCACGTTCTTCCCCGGATTGTGATGCATCTCGCCCGCCGTGCCGATGTCGTAATAGGCCGCGACCACGTCGAGCTCCGCGCCCGAGAGAACGACCGCCGCCTCGTCCCAAGTCCAGGTGAAGTAGTCGCCGTCGTCGTCCAGGCCGACGTCGGCGTCCTGGCTCGCGGCGTATCCGGCCTCGGGGCTCGAGGCCACCTCCCGCACCCAGCGCACGATGCCCCGCGCCGCCTCGGCGTATTCCTCGGTGCCGAACGAGGCGTACGCGTCGAGATACGCCTTCAACAACTCGGAGTTGTCATACGACATCTTCTCGAAGTGGGGCACGTCCAGCTCGCGTCCACGCTGTAGCGATGGAATCCCCCGCCGAGCTGATCGTGCATCCCGCCCCGCGCCATCCCCTCCAGGGTGCGATCGATGATGCGCCGGGTGTCGTCGTCGGGCTGGTCGTGCCAGCGGTGGAGCAGGAAAGTCAGCGCGCCGGGGTGGGGGAATTTCGGCTGGCTGCCGAAGCCGCCGTGGACCGGGTCGAAGACCCGCGCTATTTGCTCCTGGGCCTCGGCCAGCAGCCTGGGCGACGGCTCCCCGGGAGCGCTGTCGTCGAGGTGGGTGTCCAGCACCTGGCGGATCGCCTGGGCCTGCGCCTCCACCTGCCCGCGCCGGGATCGGTAGGCATCGAGCACGCTCGCGAGCACCGTGCGGAACCCGGGCTGATTGTACTTGCCTTCGGGCGGAAAGTAGGTCCCTCCGAAGAACACCTCGCCGCCGGGCGTCAGGAACGCTGTCAGCGGCCAGCCCCCTTGCCGGGAGAAGGCCTGAACCGCGCGCTGGTATCGGGCGTCCACGTCCGGCCGCTCGTCCCGGTCCACCTTGATGCAGACGAAGTTGTCGTTCAGGTAGGCGGCCAGCGCGGGGTCCTCATAGGACTCGCCGTCCATGACGTGACACCAGTGGCACCACACCGCGCCGATGTCGAGCAACACCGGGCGGTCCTGGGCTCGCGCGGCGGAGAATGCCTCCTCTCCCCAGGCAAACCAGTGGATCGGCTGATGGGCCGCGGACTGGAGGTAGGCGGAGGTGGCGGCGCCGAGTCGGTTGGTGGACATGGTCGGAAGTTACCCGGTCGGGGATGACCGTTGGTGATCTACGACCCGAAAACGTCGGAGGGCGCACCGTGGTGCGCCCTCCGAGCGAGTGTCCGGCCGCCTCCCGGCCGTCGCTACTTGTGACTCAGCGAATAGACGTACGCCGCGACCGCCTTCACGTCGTCGTCGGTGATCGAGCTCCCGCCCTTGGGCGGCATCGCGATTCCCTTTTTCGCCTTCTCGGCGGGCACGCCCGACGTCACGGTAGCGACGATCATATCGTAGGACCCGTCGCCGTGGAGCCATTCCGCATCGGTCAGGTTGGGACCCACGGTCGCCCTCGGCGTTGCTGCCGTGACAGGCGTAACACAGCCCGGTCTTGTGGAAGATCGTGTCGCCCTTGGCGATCGCGGCGGGGGTCACGCCGGCCGGTGCCGCGGCGTCCTGGGCCGCGGCCGGCCGGACGCTGGCCAGGGCGGCCACGGCGACCAGCAGACCGAGGCGGGTGCGGTAATCCATCGTGCTCTCCTATGGCGATTCGGGAGTGCGCCAGCCTCGGCCGGACGGCGGGAAGGCGACTCCTGACGGGATCAACGCTGAGGCAGTTGAGAATAAGCCCGCAGGAACGGCGGTCAAGCGGGCCAAGCAAGCGCCGAGCCGGACTGGAGGATGACACTAAGCACTTGCCCGGCGGTCACATGAGTGACGCGCCGGGCGGGGGATCTGGACCGTGAGGGAATCAGAACGGGGTCAGTGCGTCCCCTGCCGGGGACTCGCGTCCGGCGCCGGCACCGGGCCCACCGCCGCGATCTCGGGGCGGAAGATGGCCGGATCGTACGCGCTGCGAGGGTTCCACAGCACCCATGAGTCGAGGCCCAGCTCCTCCGCGGCGCGGATCTGCTCCCGCACCATCGCCGGGGTATAGCGGGGCTGGCCCAGCGTAAACGCCTGGAGATACGGGCGGATCTCCGCGGCCTCCGGCAGCGGCGCGGACCGGCGAAGCGCGTCCTGCATCGCGCGCCGGATCACCTGATACGGGGCGCCATTGGGATGCGCCAGGTTGTACACTCCGCGCACGTAATGACTCGGATACACCATCGGCAACACCACGTCCGCCGTGGTGACGAGATCCTCCCAGTATTGTCCGATCCCCATGTCGCCCCGCGCGCTGGTGGTGAGGCCGAAGACGTCGATGGTGAACGGCACGCCGAGGGGTTTGGTCCGCTGACGCAGCAAGCGAAGGTTGCGGGTCACGCCCTGTCGCTTGGTCTCGCCCGGGCGGCGACCGGGGAAGAGGGCGGTCGCCAGCTTGCTCTCCGGCTCGTCGGGGAATCGCACGTAATCGTACTGCACCTCGGCGAATCCCAGCCGCACCGCTTCGGCAGCCAGCTCGGCGGCATAGACCCAGGCCGAATCGTTGAAGGCATCCACCCAGGCGAAGCCGAGCCGGTCACGCCAGAGCCCGCCGTTCACGTCCTGCACCGACCACTCCGGTTTCTTCGAGGCGAGGAGCGGGTCCTTCGCCACCACGATCCGGGCGATGGGGAAGATGCCGTGCTCCCGCATGATCTCAAGGCGCCGGCGGGTATCGCGGGCGCGGAGCTGCTGGTTGGCGCCGATCTGAACCGCGGTCGGGACCTCGGACCGGTAGGTGAGGTACCCGGTGTCGTCTTTCACGTCCACGACGAAGGCGTTGACTTCGGTCCGGTCGGCGAGGCTGACCAGCTCGGAGAAGCGCTTACCCCCGAAGGCCCAGGCATTGACGTAAATCGCGCGCAAGCTGGCCGGGGGGCGATCGAGCGGCGGTGCGGGCCAGCGGACCGGGAGCTCGAAGCCCGGGATCGCGAAGGGGGACGTCGGGCGCCGCTGGGGCGGGGGGCAGCTCGTCACCCCAGCCCGAGGTCTGCTGGGCGCGGACAGGGGCAACGTGCAGGAACATCGTCAGAATGCCGAGTGCAATCGAACGCCGCATGAGCCCGGATCCGAGGGAAAAGAAAGCGCCGGGGCACCCGACGGCGCCCCGGCGTTCCCCAACCGCAAATCAGAGGCCCGGTGCGACCGGCTTGATCTCCACTCTTCGGTTCGCCGCGCGGCCACGCGGCGTATTGTCGGTGGTCAGCGGCACGGTTCCGCCATAGCCTCGTGCCGACACCTGCCGGAAGGGCACGCCCTTGGTGACCAGATAGGTGCGCACGGCGTCCGCCTGGAGGTTGCTGAGATGCTGATTCTGCGACGCCAGCCCCGTGTTGTCGGTGTGCGCGCCGATCTCGACCCGCAGGGTCGTGTCGGCAACGAGGATCTCGGCGATGGAATCGAGGGCGACGTACGACTCCGGCTGGAGCCGGGCGGTGCCGGACGTGAACCCGACGCCCGGAACTACCCCGGCGACGATCCGCCCCCGGGCCGGGGCCCGTGCCGTGGGCGCCGGTGCGGGAGGTGTCGGGGCCGGATTGCGCGCCGCCCGGGAGGGCTGCGGCGCGGCGGGCTGCGGCGCAGCCGCCTGGGGTGGCGGTGTCGCCTCCGCCGGGGGGTTCTGGGCGGACGGTGCGGCTCCCTGACCACTGGAGCAGCCGGAGGCGTTTATGGTCGCTCCTGGGGCGGTGCGTGGGCAGCGGTCAAGGCCGTCGAGCACCCCGTCGCCGTCCTCGTCGCCCGGGCAGCCCAGGGCGTCCACGGTGGCCCCGCTGGGGGTCTCGGAGCACCGGTCGAGGCCATCGGGAATGGAGTCCCCATCGCTATCCTTGGGGCAGCCGTTGGGATCCACCAAGACGCCGGCCTCGGTATCCGGGCAGCGATCCAGCCCGTCGGGAATGTTGTCTCCGTCGGAATCCTCGGTGCAGCCGGTTGCATTCACGGAGGCTCCGGGCGGCGTATTGGCGCAGCGGTCCACTCCGTCCGGCACGCCGTCCGCGTCGCTATCGCTGGGGCAGCCGGTCCCGTCAACCTGCGCACCGGACGGCGTGTCCGGGCAGCGGTCGCGGTTCTCGAGGATTCCGTCTCCGTCGCTGTCCGGGATCGGCTTGCTTCCCAGCATTAAGCTGAGGCCCACGCTGACGCCGAAGTTGGCGAAGCCTCCGAAGCGCTTGGTCCGGTTCCGGATTACCAGTGCATCCCCTCTGACGAGGAGCAACGGGGTGACTCCCACCCGCATGCCGACGCCGGCCTCCAACGCCGGACTGGTTCCGCAGATGATGGTGGAGGACTCGTCCGTCGGACAGGGGGGATCGCCTAACCTGCTCGACCCGCCACCCACCCTCAGATGGGCCCAGTTGTCTCCCCCTACGGGAATGTTGTAGAGGACCGACGCCGCAAACGTTCTCGCGCTTACCCCGATCCCGGTGTCCTTGGTGTCGGGGTTCATGAGCAGGGCTTCCGCTTCCACCGAAAAGTGGTAGGGCAGCCAGACTCCGAGTCGGGCGACACCGCCGACCGCGCCTTTCAGCCGGGTCACCGAGTGGAACGACTGGTACGCGGGCGCCGCGCCGACCTCGATCAGGTAGCGGCGCTCCTGAGCCTCCAGCGCCGACCCGAGCGACAGCAGCAGAGTCAGCGCACACAGGAGCCGAGGCCCCCGGGGGAGGCCACGGGAGTGATGTCGGTAGGTTCGCATGGAACAAATAGATACGCCGCGCGGTCTAGGCTGACAAGGAGCCTCGTCACAACCGGCGGTCCCTCTTGGCTTCGCCCCACGGGACCGCTACGATTCGCGGCGGCACTACCCCGAACGGAGATGTCGTGATGCGGGTGACGATTCAGTACTGCGTGGTCTGAAACTACGAGCCACGGGCCGCCAGTTTGGCGGCCGAGTTGAAGCAGAACTTCCCTGACGTTGAGGTGGACCTTATCCCGTCTTCGGGCGGGGTCTTCGAGGTCGTGGTGGATGGGGAGCTGGTCTTCTCCAAGAAGGCCAGCCGGAGGCACGCGGAGCCGGGGGAAGTGCTTGGGATCATTGGTGGGGCGGGGCGGGGCGGCGGCGGGACGGTCTGATCGGAAAGGCACGCGAGTGAGGATCGCCATCTCCACCGGCGGCGGCGACGCACCGGGGCTCAATGCCGTCATCCGCGCGGTGGTGCTGTCGGCCCACTACCGCGGCTGGCGCAGCTACGGTATCCAGCGGGGGTACGAGGGGCTGCTCTCGTTCAACGGCGTCGTGCCGCTGGGCCCTGCGGAGGTCCGCGGCATCACCCATCTGGGCGGCACGATCCTGGGCACTACCAACCGCGGCAACCCGTTCCGCTACGTGATGCGGGACGCGCACGGCAACGAGTCCGAGACCGACCGCTCCGACGATCTGGTGGCCGCGTTTCAGGCCAGCGGCTTCGACGCCCTGGTCTCGATCGGCGGCGACGGCAGTCTCCAGATCTCGCACCAGCTCTGGTGCAAGGGGCTTCCCGTGGTCTGCGTGCCCAAGACCATCGACAACGACGTGAGCGGCACCCAGCGCACCTTCGGCTTCGACAGCGCGGTGAGCACCGCAACCGAGGCGCTGGACAAGGTCCACTCCACCGCGGAGAGCCACGACCGGGTGATGGTGGTCGAGCTGATGGGTCGCTACGCCGGGTGGATCGCACTGTACAGCGGCATGTCCGGGAGCGCCGACGTCATCCTGCTACCCGAGATCCCTTTCGATATGGAGAAGGTCTGCGACAAGATTCGGGCCCGCGAGGCGGCGGGGCGCCGGTTCAGCGTCGTGGTCGTCGCCGAGGGCGCCCGGCCCCGCGAGGGGGCGATCGAGCTGGTCGAGCGGCGCGGGGTGGGCACGGTGGACCGGCTGGGGGGAATCGCCAGCAAGGTGGCCCGGGCGATCGAGCTGCAGACCGGCAAGGAAACCCGCACGCTGGTCCTCGGCCATCTCCAGCGGGGCGGGTCACCGACCACCTACGACCGCCTCCTCGCGCTCCGGTTCGGTGGCGCCGCCGTCCGGGCCATCGCCGACGGCGCGTTCGGCACGATGGTGGGGCTCAACGGGCCCGACATCACCCGGGTGTCCCTGGCCGACGTGGTCGGCCGGGCCAAGAACGTCCCGCTCGACGGCGACATCATCGCGACGGCCCGAGAGCTGGGGATCAGTCTGGGGGATTGAGTCCCATGTCCACCTACCCGCCAACGCCGACCTCCGACGCCGCCGAGCTGCTTCACGGCGAGACCATTCCCGACCCGTATCGCTGGCTGGAAGACGGGGGCAGCCCCGCCACGCGGGAATGGACCGAGGCCCAGAACGCGCTGACCCGTGGGTACCTGGACGCGGTACCCGGGCGCGCGCGTCTCCATCGCCGGCTCGATCAGCTGCTCGCGATCGGGGCGATCAGCGTCCCCACACCGGCGCGGGGCCGCTATTTCTACCAGCGACGCGATGGGCGGCAGAATCAACCCGTTCTCTACATGCGCCGCGGCGTGCACGGTGAAGACCGGGCGGTGATCGACCCCAACGCCCTGGATCCCGGCGGCACCATCGCCCTCGATTGGTATTACCCGAGCGACGACGGGCGGCTGCTCGCGTACGGTCTGTCGGAGAACGGCAGCGAACAGAGCGTGCTTCAGGTTCTCGAGGTGGATACCGGTACGCTTCTGCGCGACCGGATCCCGCACACCCGGGCCGCCGACCTCGCCTGGCTTCTCGACGGCTCGGGCTTCTATTACACCCGATACCCCGCACCCGGTGAAGCGCCCGAGGGCGAGGAGCACTACCACCGCGCCATCTATTACCACCGGCTGGGCTCCGATCCGACCGGGGACCCGTTGTGGTTCAAGCCTGCCGAGAAGGAGCACTGGCCGAGCGTGGGAATCTCCCCGGACGGGCGCTGGCTGGTGATCGGGGTCGCCCGCACCTTCGATCAGACCGACCTCTACCTGCAGGATCTTGGGAGCGGGACACCGCCCGTGCCGGTCGCGAAGGACCTGCCCGCCTCATTCGACGGGGAGGTGGCTCACGGTCGGCTGTTCATGCGGACCAACCTCGACGCGCCGACCTACCGGCTGTACGCGGTGGACCCGGCGCGGCCCGGAAGGGACGAGTGGAGCGAGATCGTCCCACCCCGTGCCGACGCCGTGCTGGAAGGTGTCCGGGTCACCGCCGACCGCCTCGCCCTCAGCTATCTCGAGCAGGCGTCGTCCAGGCTCCGGGTGACCGATCATGCCGGGCGGCACCGCGCGCGAGGTCCGGCTCCCGACGCTCGGCAGCCTCTTCGGCACCGGAGCGGAGTGGGACGGCCGCGAGCTCTTCTACGGCTTCTCGTCGTACACCGTCCCTCCCGGCGTGCACCGGATCGATCTCGACACGGGGGCGGAGGAGTTGTGGCGCCGGGTGGAGGCCGACGTGGACCCGGCGCAGTTCGACGTGAGCCAGGTGGCCGTGCGGTCGAAGGACGGCACCGACGTGTCGATGTTTCTGGTGCACCGCACCGGCCTCACGCGAGACGGGAACAACCCGGTGTACCTCACCGGGTACGGCGGCTTCAACATCAGCATGACCCCGGCGTTCTCGCGATCGCTGCTGCTCTGGCTGGAGCGGGGCGGGGTGGTCGCGATTCCCAACATTCGCGGCGGCGGCGAGTACGGAGAGCGCTGGCACCAGGAGGGAATGCTCGGCCGCAAGCAGAACAGCTTCGACGACTTCGTCGCCGCCGCCGAGTGGCTGATCGAGAACCGCTACACCCGGCCGGCCCGCCTGGCGGTGGCCGGCGGATCCAACGGCGGGCTCCTGATGGGCGCGGTGCTCACCCAGCGACCGGAACTCTTCCGGGCCGTCGTCATCCAGGTGCCGCTGCTCGACATGCTTCGGTATCACCGCTTCCTGATCGCCCGGCTCTGGATCCCGGAATACGGGTCGGCCGAGGATCCGGAGCAATTCCCCTGGCTCCGGGCCTATAGCCCGTATCACCACGTGCGTGCGGGGACGGCCTATCCCGCCGTCCTGCTGGCCACCGCGGAGAGCGACTCGCGAGTGGATCCGATGCACGCGCGCAAGATGGCCGCCCGGCTCCAGGCCGCGACCTCGTCTCCCCGGCCGATCCTGCTCCGGCTGGAGTCCCGCGCGGGGCACGGGGCGGGAAAGCCGCTCAACAAGGTGCTCGAGGAGCTGACCGACACCTGGGCGTTTGTGTTTTCGGAGTTGGCGGTGGAGGTTTGACCGACGACCGAACCCCCGCCGATCACTATGGAGATCGTCTCATGGCCTATGGCAACCGCCCTTCCGTCACGATGATGCACCCCCACAAATGGCTCGCTTTCCTGCGCATCGTGGTGGGACTCTACTTCGTGAAGTCGCTGGTTACGAAGATGAGCATCGTCTTCGTCGGCGGGTTCCTGCCAGTGCCGGCGGTCTCGGAGCGGTGGATCACCGTGATGCCGAACATCGTGACGAAGCAGGCCTCGGAGAACCCGATCGCCTCCTACAAGCAGTTCCTGGAGGGCACGGTGCTCACCCACCCCGAACTGTTCGCGCAGCTCACCGCCTGGGGGGAGACCGTCGTGGGACTGGGACTCACGCTGGGATTGTTGACCGGAGTGTCGTCGCTGGTCGGGCTGCTACTGGTCACCAACTACGGCCTGGCCACCCAATGGATGTCCCCGGGGCAGCAGGGGTTCCACCTCATTCTCTTCTCGCTCATGCTGACGTTCTTCGCGGCTCGCGCCGGACGGGTGTGGGGTCTCGATGGGTGGCTCGCGGCCCGGAAGCCCGATTCCAGGTTGGCCCGCCGCCCATTGAGCTGAGGGCTCCCGCGTTCAGCTCCCCGTCTCGAGCCATTCCCGCCAGGCGTCGAAGTTGAAGGGCCGGCCCAGGAATTCCTCCACCATCCGGGCCGCCGGAACCGACCCGCCGCGCTCCAGAATCAGCTGCCGGTAGCGCCGGGCCGGCTCGGGTGCCAGCAGGTTCGACTGGTCGAATCGGGTGAACAGGTCCTTCGCGATCACCAGCGACCACATGTAGGTGTAGTAGAACGCCGAATACCCGTTGAGGTGGGTGAACGAGGTCTGCATGTGGGTGTCCGGCATAGGCGCGACCGGCGTGTAGGCTCGGAACACCGCTGAGACGATCGAATCCGTGTTCACCAGCGCCGGTGGCCGGTCATACAAGGAGAGGGAGATCCGGGCGTACGTCATCTGGGTGCGCATGTCGAGCGCCCGGCCGAATTCGGTCGCGCGCTTGAGCTGGCGGACCAGGTCGGCCGGAATCGGCTCGCCGGTCTCGTAGTGCCGGGCGAAGCCGGCCAGGACCTGCGGGTCCCAACCCCACTCCTCCAGCATCTGCGACGGTGCCTCCACGAAGTCCCATTCGGTCCTCACGCCACTGATGCCGTTCCAACGCTGCCGGGCCAGCAGCGAGTGCATCAGGTGGCCGAACTCGTGGAGGAACACCTCCACGTCGTCGTGATCCATGAGGCCGGGCTCCCCCGGGGTGCCGCCAGGGAAGTTGCAGACCAGGGCCGATTCGGGAAGCGCTCCGTCCGTGGTGCCGGTGCGGACCCGAAAATGCGCCGCATGGCCGAACTTCCCCGGCCTCGGATGCATGTCGAGGTAGAAGCGCCCCGCCAGCTTGCCCTCCTGCAGCATTTCCCATCCCTCGACCGACGGGTGCCAGACCGGCGCATCCTTCATCCGTCGGAAGGTGACGCCGAAGAGGCGGGCCGAGAGATCCAGGACGCCCTGCCGGACCCGATGGTAGGGCAGGTAGGGGCGCACCGTCTGCGAATCGAAGTCGTACTCGGCGCGGCGCACCAGCTCGCGCAGGTATGCCGTCTCCCACCGGTTGATCACCGTCGCGCCGGGCTGATCCTGCTGCTTGCGCTGAAGCAGCGTCTGGTGCTCCCGCTCCGCCGCGTCCTTCGAAGCCGCCAGGACACGATCGATGAAGGCGGACGCATTCGCGGCGGAGCCCACCATCTTGTCGGCCAGGGCGTAGTCGGCCCAGGAAGCGAACCCGAGCAGGCGGGCCAGCTCGTCACGCCGGGCGATCATCCGGTCCAGCACCGCCATGTTGCCGGGAAACGCCCGGTTGTCGAATTCGCCGCGAATCCGCCGGCGGAGGTCGTCGCGCCGGGCATAGGTCAGCACCGGGATCACGTCCGGGTATTCAGTGGTGAGGGTGATGCGTCCATCCGGGCCGGCCGGATGCTCCGCGATGAAGTCCGCCGGCAAACCTTCGAGGTCCGCCGCCGAGGTGACGACGATCTTCCGAACGTCGTCGCGGATGTTGCGGTCGAACTCCTGGCCGATCACGACCAGCTCGTCGCGCAGCGCCTTGACCCGCACTCGGGCCGCGGAATCCAGGACCACGCCGGCGAGACGGAAGTCGCGGAGTATGCGGCTCACGTAGTGCCGGGTGACCGGATCGGCGCCGGTGAGGTCTACCGCGCCGATGGCCTCGAACACTCGCCGATCGAGCGAGATGTCGGTCGCGAGCGCGGCTATCCGCTGGTCGCTCCGCTCAGCCGCTTGTCGGAGCGCGGAGTCCGGGTGGACGTTGCGGATCAGGCCTGCTTCGCTCGCCGCTCGGTCCAGCTCCTGCATCAACCGGTCGTACGGCGCCAGGGTGTTCAGCACCGTCCGCCGGCCGGTCACCTCCACCAGACGCTCGAGGATCTCGCGGGCCCGCGCGAGCCGGCGATCCAGCGCCCGCTCGAACGCCGCGGCGTCCGGGTGACCGGTCCAGAACGGCGCGTTGTCGGTGTCGGGCGGGAGGAGTGGACTGAGGAGGGCGGCGGCGAGCGCGAGCGATCGAAGCGGCATGGCGTGGGTCCACGAGGGAATGGTCAGCGCACGACGCTGGGACGCGCGCGCATGCCGCCCGCGACCCCGTCGGCCTCGCAATGCGCGCTCTGCTTGCTGTAGACGACGCAGAACACGGCGTTCGAGCGCCACCGGTCGTACCACATCCGCATGACGGTACGGTCCTGCCCCGAGAACCGGCGCGAGGGACTGTCGTCGGTATAGAGGGCGACGTGGGTGTGGACCGTGCCGGTCCACTCGGGCGGACCGCAATGCTCCACCGAGGCCGTCGCCGAGACTCCCATGGAATCGGCGCCGTCGGGCTCGATCGGCAGGATCCGGCTCACGAACACCGTGTCTCCCCTGATGGCGGCGGCCAGGCAGGCGACCCGCTCCTCCCGTGCCGCCAGGCTCTCCTCCCACAGCGTCCGGAGGCTCGCGCCGGCGCCCTCGCTGAATCGAAACTCGGCCTTCGGGGCGATGTCCTGCGCGGCCGCCGCGGGGCAGAGAACCGTAGCGGCGAGCCAACCCGCGAGCACCGCGCGCACGCCCGGCCTCAGTAGGTGGATCTGGGGAAGATCGCCACGCCCGCCGGCCCGTCGATCTCGCAATACGCGTCGGTCGCCGAGAAGAGGACACAGAACATCCCCTCGGCGTTCCAGCGCCGCCACCACAGCCGGTTGACGCCGCGGTCCGCGCCCGAGAATCGAGAGTAGGGCCGGACGCCGTCGCGCAGGGCGACGTGGGTATGCACCGTACCCTGCCAGCGAGGCGGTCCGCAGGTATCCAGCGATTGCCCGGCGGAAGCGGCCAGCGAGTCGGCCCACCCGACCAGGGGAAGGATGCGGGTGACCCTCACGGTGTCGCGGTGGATCTCGCCCGCCAGGCAGGCGACCCGCTCGGTCTTGGCGTCGCTGCTGGCGAGCCACATCCGCCGGAGCTCGGTCTGGGCATCCGGCTCGAACCGGAAGGCCCGGGGCCGCCAGGTCGTCGCGCCCAGCGCCAGGAGCGCGAGTGCGACGACCGCCGGCCGGATCACGGGGCCCGGCCGACCACGACCCCCCAGGGCAGCTCGCCCGCGGGGATCTTCTTGAGGACCTTGAGCGTCTCGGTGTCCACGACCGTCACGTCGTTGGAGGGTCCGTTGGCGCTATACAGCTTGCGCCCGTCGCTGGTGAGCGCGATGCCCCAGGGCCGAACGCCCACCTCGACCGAGGCGATGACCGAATCGGTGGCGAGATCCACCGCGGACACCGACCCGCCGCGTCCGTTGGCCACGTATAGCCGTCCCTGGTCGGGTGACAGCGCCACACCCATCGGCTTGGAGCCCTCCGGCAGCTTGAGCGTCTTGAGCACCTTGTAGGTCTTCGCATCCACCACCGACACTGTCCCGCCGGTCTCCGAGCTGACGTAGGCCCGGCGTCCATCCTGGGTGAAGGTGAGATCGCGGGGCCGGCGGCCGACGCTGATCTTGGTGATCACCTTCCCGCTGTCGGTGTCGAGCACGGTCACGTCGTGGTCGGTCTCGCCGGTGACCCAGACGGTCTTCCCGCTCGGGTGCAGCTCTACTCCCTCCGGCTCCCGGCCCACCGGAATGGTCTGCAGGATTTTGCCGCTTTCGATGTCCACGATCGTGGCGGAGTCGGAGTCTTCGTTGGACACGAAGAGCCGGGTGCCATCCTTGCTGATATCGAACGCCTCGGGGTCGGAGCCGCCCGGCAGTACCCTGGTCACCTTCCGGCTCGCCACGTCGATGACGCCGATCCCGTCCTTGGTCTTGTCGGACTTGAGGGCCTCGCACTCCTCGTCGGGCATCGTGGGCGGACAGCGAGGCGAGCCGCTGAGCGCCACGAACACGGTCCGGCCGTCCTGGCTGAGCCTGATCCCGCGAGGACGGGTGCCGACGGGGATGGTGCCGACCACGCTGTCGGTCGAGGTGTCGAGAATGGTGAGCTCGCCCGACCCCTCATTGGTTACATACGCGAGCTCGGCCCCGCGAGTGTCGCCAACCGCGGAGGCGGAGTCGCCGGGCGCGCCGTCGGACCGAGCGCCCTCCCCGCCGCAGGCGGCGAGGGCGCCCCCGGCCAGAAAGGCCAGCAGGGGGGTCCACATCGCCGATCGCGCGTAGTCATTTGTCATCGAAGATCGCCTTGTCCCGATTCCGGGTTTGTTCCAGGCCCTTGGTCTGTGCCATGCCGGTGGCGCCCCGAAAGTCGGCACCCGCGATGTCCGCCAACGCCAGGCGCGCCCCCGTCAGATCGGCCCGGGTGAAGTCGGTCTGCACCAGGTCGGCGTTCTCGAGATTGGCTCCCTGGAGCTTGGCACCGGTGAGGGTCGCGTGAGAGAAATCGGCCTTGAAGAGGTTGGCCCCGGTGAGGTCCGCGCCGGTCAGGTCCGCGCCCACGAAGGTCGCGCGCATGACGCCCATGGACTGGTTGCCCGGATCGGCGCCGGCATTGGAGTTCCTGAGGGTGGCCCCCGCGAGGTTTGCGCTCCTGAGGTACCCGATGATTCGGGTGCCTGCGAGGTTGGCTCCCGCCAGATTGGTCTTTTCCAGAATGGTGGCGAAGAGGCTCGCGCCCTCCATGTTGGCCCGCTGGAAGTCGGCGCGGCGCAACACCGTGCCGTCCATGTTGGCCTTGGTGAGCACCGCGTCGCTGGCCACCGCGTCCGTGAGATCGCAGCTGAAGAGGTTGGCGCCGGCCAGCTTGGCGCCGGCGAGCCGGGCTCCCGTGAGGTCGGCGCGCTTGAAGTCCACGCCCGTGAGATCGAGTCCGCTGAGATCCACGCCGGACAGATCGGGAGGGCTGGTCTCGGACGCCGCGGCCAGCCGCTTGCGGAGCTCGGCCGCGTCGAGCCGGACCGCGGGTGTGTCGGCCGCCATGGGTGCGAGCGAGCGAAGCATGCCGACCATCCACAGGCCCGCGACGATTCCAGTGTCCATAGCCCCCTCACCAGCGCGAGAAATGCAGGGTGGTGAACCGACCGCCACGCGGTGGGTCCATTTGGGAACATATCCGCCCTCCGGCGAGATGGCCACGCGACCGGCACAACGCCGGGCGCCGGAGGGAGCGAGCGCGGCGACACGCGAAAATGCAGAGGAGCCGCCGGTGGCGGCTCCTCTGCCCTCCTCATGGCCGGCTGGGTCAGCCTTCCGCTTTTCGCGCGGGCCGCCCCGGCGACATCTTGGCGTCGCTCCGCGCCTTGACGTAGGAGTAGATCTTCTCGATGGTCCCGGGATCCATGCCGAGGGCGCACCAGGACGGCATCCCCTTCTCGGGCCGGCCGGCGCATACCACCTGGAGGAACGCCTCCTTGGTGTTGATGGGGCCGTCAGGTTTCAGCGAGAGCAGGAGGTGCGGTGCGATGGTCGTGCCCAAGACGTCCTCACCGTGGCATCGGGCGCAGTTCAGGTTGAACTGCTTCCAGCCGTCATACACCGCCTGCGACACCGTGTCCCGCGGTGCCTGATGGTACTGGTCACGGAGCTCCTGGGCCCCGGCTGGGGTGCTCACCCCGGCCGCGGCCACCAAAACGCCGGCCGCGGCGGCCAGCCGCCGGAGCGTGGCGGAGAGGAGTATGCGCATGCTCTGAGACGTGTCCTTTCGCGCTGTGGAATCGGGGGCGGGGCCGCGGGCGCGCCAGCCGGCGACCTGAGGTCCAAGCCCTCAGCCGCTGGGCTTGGCTGGCGGCCCGTCGTCATCACCACCCTCATCGACGATCGGGAACACCGGGACGTTGTACTCCTCGAGGATCGCCTGGATCTCGGGCTTCTTCCGTTCGAGCAAGGCGTCGAGGCTGTCGCGCAGCTCGCGGTCCCGCCGGCGCACGCCCATCGCGATGTTGAATCGGAACGGGAAGTCGCTCAGGGAGTCCCGTTCCGCCAATGGTGCCAGCACCAGCGGCACGGGCGACTTCTTGGCGAAATAGCCGGCCAGCGGACCCCAGACGATCGCGATGTCCACTTCCTTGTTGGCCACGGCCTCGATGATGTCCTCGGGCCGGTCATCGTCGGTGTAGAACGTGCTGTACCCGGTGAGGTTGCCCACCACTCCGTAGCGGCTCAGGGCCATCGCGGGAGGGGTGTTTTCGGCGTCGGAGTGGAGGAGGTTGACCCCGATCTTCAATTTCTTGAGCCGCGGATCGGCAAGCGAGGTGATGTCGAGGCCGCTGTCCTTCCGGGTCAGGAAGACGTAGCCGGAGCGAAAGTAGGGTTTGGTCACCCCGGCCATGTCGAGTCCCGAGGGAGCCTCGATCGCCACGTCGCAGTAGCGGCCGTTGAGCGCGCGGCTGAAGAACCCCCGCCGCACCGGCCACCACGCGTATTCGATCTTGGTGTTCCATTCCTTGCCGATCAATTCGGCGATCTTCTGCTCGAACCCTTCGCCCTTCTGATTGGAGAGGGGCATGTTGTCGGGGTCGGCGCAGATCCTGAGCAGTCCGGGGGTCAGCAGGTTGGTGTGCAGTCCCTGGGCCGCGGTTCGACTGGCTGCGAGGCCCGAGAGGGCCACTAGCGCGAGGGCCACTCGCCCGGCGGTTGAGCGGAGCATGGCGGTACCATCCAATCCAGCATGGGGAGCCGCCGGCCGGGACCGTCCCGGCCGGCTGAACTCCGTGAAACGCCCGACGCCGACGGCGGGGGCGCATCTGCGCGCCCCCACAATCGGCGCCGTGCACTTCTTGGTAATCTACCCCCACTGGAGCCGGAGGAAATCCCTCCGGCCCCCCTGGGGCCAAGCTTACTTCATGGTCGAATTCTTGAGCGCGAAGACGGTGAGTACGCCGCCCTGCGTGCTGAAGTTGCCCGCGTCGCCGAAGGCGCCGAGCGCGCCGAGACCGGCGGTCGGATCCTCAGCGCCGATACCTGCGGCCACGCCGATGCCGGCCCAGCCGCCGATGCCGGAGAGGACGGACACGTACTGCTGGCCGTCCGGCCCGTTGTAGGTCATCGGGTTACCGATGATCCCCGACGGGGTCTTGTACTGCCACAGGGTCTTGCCGGTCTTCTGGTCGAGAGCCTTGAGCCAGCCCTCCATGGTGCCGTAGAAGACCAGGCCGCCGGCGGTGGTGAGTGCTCCACCGTAGGCCGCCAGGCCTTCCTTGGCTTCCCAGACGACTTTGCCCTTCATCGGATCCCAGGCGATGAACCGGCCACGATGGCCGCCGGGGCCCGGGAACATCCGCACGATGGCGCCGACATAGGGCTGACCGGCGGTGTACTTCACTTCCACACCCTCGTAGTCCATGCAGATGTGGTTGGCCGGCACGTAGAAATAGCCGGTCATCGGGGAGTACGCGGCGGGCTGCTGATCCTTGAAGCCGATCGCCGCGGGGCAGATGCCCTCGGTGTTCTTCTTCGAGGTAGTGCCATACCGGGGATCCTTCTCCGGCACGCCGGTGGTCAGATCCACCCGCTTGGCCCAGTTGACCGGACCATAGGGCTCGGCCACGATGAGCTTGCCGTTGGTGCGATCGAGCGTATAGCCGAAGCCGTTACGATCGAAGTGCGCCAGCAGCTTCTTCCCGCCGCTCTCGAAGAGGACGTTCTCGTTGACGCCATCGTAATCCCACTCGTCGTGCGGCGTCATCTGGTAGCCCCACTTCACCTGCCCGTTGTCCGGGTTGCGGGCGAAGATGGTCATCGACCACTTGTTGTCGCCGGGGCGCTGATCGGGGTTCCAGCTGCCCGGGTTACCGGTGCTGTAGTAGAAGAGGTTCAGCTCGGGGTCGTAGGAGTACCAGCCCCAGGTGGTGCCGCCGCCCCGCTTCCACTCGTCGCCTTCCCAGGTCGACACGCCGAGGTCCTTGCCCTTGTGGGAAGGATAGTTGGCGTTCACATCGCCGGAGATGAGCACCTCACTGTCCGGACCGGTCGAGTACCCGGTCCACATGTGCTTGCCGTCGTTGACGTTGAACGCCGAGACCCGGCCGCGGACGCCGAACTCACCACCGGAGATGCCGGCGATGACGATGTCCTTGATCACGATCGGGGCGTTGGTCATCGTGGCGCCCTGCTTGTAGCCGTTCGCCTCGACGCCGGCGTTGGACTTATCCGGGTGCTTCGACTTCCACAGCTCTTTGCCGGTCTTCGCGTCGAGCGCGAGCAACTCACCCTGAAGGAGCTGGATGAAGAGCTTCCCGCTCGGGTGATACGCCAGACCCCGGTTCACCAGGTCGCAGCACGCGATGGGAATCGCGTCGGGCGACTGGTTCGGCACGTGCTTCCAGATCTGCGGCGCGCCGGCCTTCGACAGGTCGAGGGCATACACGAGGTTGGGGAAGCTGGTGTGGATGTACAGCACGTTGCCGATGACGAGGGCGTTGCCCTCGTGACCGCGGAGCGTACCGGTCGAGAACGACCAGACGGGCCGCAACTCGGCGACGTTCGAGGTCGTGATGGACTTGAGCGGGCTGAAGCGCTGCAAGCCATAATCACGGCCTGTCATGTGCCATTCGCCCTCGGGTGCGTTCAGGGTCCAGGCCCCCGAGCGCGCCGCCTGGGCGTTGGCGGAAGCGACGACGGCCAACGACAGGCCCGCCGCGATCCCGCCAGACACCACCTTCTGCGTGAAACGATTCATAACTGACCTCAGGATGAAGGGTGATTCTACTGCTCTACTGCAATCGGGTGCCACCTGCTGCGAACACGAGGACTGCGAGAGCGGCCACTGGGTTCGAGTGCCGCAGGCATGCCGATGATCGATCCGCCGGCATGTGGAAGGTGGCGGACGGCGGCCCGCGCTCGGCGGCCGATCCAACAGTCCACTCTGATAGACGAACCGTTGGGAATCGGCGGATGCACCGCCCCGCGCTCGCAGGGCGAGACGCGTCGGTACGGGGGCCCCGCGTGGAGGCGTGTGACGTGGCAGTACTGGGAATATAGTCGAATCGAGGAAGTTGTGCGGCGGCGCTACGGTGGGGAGTGGTCGGGTGACGATGCCACCAGACTACCTCGGCCCGTCCGTTGAGCAGCGCGCACGTGTTGCCGCCGCGAGACAACGGAAGGTTCGAGAAGCGATTCGAGGTGTCCGTCAACGGGAATACGCCCATCATATTCCTCAACGACGCCGCTGGACCAGGAAATAGCAGAATGGACTCAAAGTCGGGGGAGGCGGCTCCCTCTAATGATGCCGCTGGAGCTGCTTCCGGTTCGTTCCGGTACTGACGTGGCGCGTTGAATTCAACTCGCGCCACCCGCGATCGGAACCGGCCAAGTCGCCGAGTACGGGAGGCTTAGGTGGGCCAGTATACAGCCTGAAAAATGAACTGTCAATCATTCCCGGCCGGGGGTCCGCCGCACCCGACCCGAGCCCCGTTGCGGGCGAATCCACCCTCGAACACCAACCCATTTCCCCCGAGGAAGTCCCGGCATCGCGCGGCCAGGGCCCGCGCCTTGTCCGGGCCCTCTACCATACCGTACACGGCCGGCCCCCACGAGCTTTGCCCCACCCCCAGCGCACCCCATCCAGCCATCCGCTGAATCAGCGCCTCACCCTGGCCGGGCGCGAAGATTCCCCCTTGCTGCGGCGCGAACCAGGCCCCGGTGATCCGCTGAACGGCCGACAGCGCCTCGCCGAAACCCGCGAGGTCCCCCTCGACCAGCGAGGGAAGGAGTTGCATCAGCACGAGATGGGAAACCCGCTCCACCTCACCCGAGGCGGGCGGCGGCAGCCGATCGAAGGCGGCTGCCTCCGCCTCGCCACTGAGTCCCGGACTCCCCGGTGGAACCGCCACGACGCAGCGCCACCGCTCCGGCACCTCGAACCGGGCGATCAGCGGCGCGATGCCCCGATCATCCGGGCGCCGACCGCCTTCCACGATGAACCCGCCTAACGCGAACGCCCAAGTCCCGATTGCCGAGCGCTGCCCCCGGGAGACCGCGCGGGCCAGCGCGGCGGGCTCGGGCGACAGGCGGTACAGCTCGGCGAGGGCCCGCGCCACGGCGAGGCCGAGCTGAGTACCGGAGCCGAGGCCGCTGTGGGCCGGAATCCGCTGGTGCACCACGAATCGGGCCCCGCCGCCGAGTCCATGAAAGGCGAGAAACCGGCGCCCGAACTCGGCCGCCCGCACTGAGTCCGGACCCTCGGCGGACACACCGTCCTTCGCCCGGGCGGCTTCGAGCAGAAAGGCAGGGGAGGGAATCGCGGCGCCCAGCCCTCCGAACCGGCGGCCGAGCGCGCCGCGGAGATCCAGCACGCCGAAGTGGAGTCGCGCCCCGGCCTGGACGAAGACGCTATCGGCCGCGGACATGCTCGGTGAGCAAGGCCATCGCGTCGTGCTCGCGAGGGCCGGCCGTCTTGTCCACGATGATCTGAAGCCTGGCGAACTCTTCCCGGATCTGGTCCGCCGGGATGAGATGAGTCCGGGTGGCGAGAATGGCCGCCTCGAGCACGGCGTGGCGCGCGCGATTGAACCCGAGAAACTCGCGCCGCCGCCCGCGGTGGACCACCCGGGTCTCGATGCGCGATCGAGGCGGGGTGTCGTCCACCCGCACCACCTCCAGCTCACGCCACGAGCAGGCCGCGTCCAGCACCACCCCCCGGACCACCTCCGCGGGAAAGGCGGGAAACTGCGGGCTGGAGATCGCCGCCTGGGCGAAGAGCATGACGTCGTCGGTGAGGTTCACGACCGCCGCGCCGCTGCCTCCCACGTTGCGGAAGGTGGTGGTCTCCACGAACGGCTTGAGCACCAGCGAGTCCTCGCTCCATTCCACTCCCATCGGCGCGAAGTTGACCGCCCCGTCCGGGGCCAGAGAGGTGACGATGGTCTCGATGATCAACGGACCAGGTCCACGGGCGGTGGGTCGGCGGCGAGCGAGGCGCTCTCGCGGGAGCGGGCGACGAGCGCGCGATCGGCGGCGGGAGGCAGCTCACGCGGCGCAGACGGCACGCCGTGGAGAAAGTGGTCGAGCATCCGGTACCCGTGCTCGCTGAGCACCGACTCCGGATGAAACTGGACCCCGAACACCGGGTGCGTAGCGTGCTTCACCGCCATGATCTCCCCGTCCTCGGAGGTGGCGGTCACCTCGAGCTCCCGGGGCACGGAGGCGGGAGAAATCACCAGCGAGTGATAGCGGGACGCGAGAAAGGGAGTCGGCAGCGCGGTGAAGAGGTCGGTGCCCCGGTGATGGATGCGGGAGGTCTTACCGTGCATCGGGCGGCCGGCGCGCACGATCTCGCCGCCGTAGGCGACACCGATGCACTGGTGGCCCAGGCAGACGCCCAGCACGGGAATGGTCGGCCCGATGCTGCGGACCACCTCGGTGGAGATACCCGCCTCCGCCGGCGAGCAGGGGCCCGGGGAGATGATCACGTGCGACGGCGCGAGCTGGTGGATGTCGGCCACCGTCAGCGCATCGTTGCGCCGCACCAGCGGCGTCTCGCCCAGCTCTTTGACGTAGCGCGCAAGATTGTAGACGAAGGAATCGTAGTTATCGATGAGCAGGATCATGGGATCGAAGCCGCGCCTTTCAGCGTCTCGATCAGGCCTTGGGCCTTGTCCAGCGTCTCCCGGTATTCGAGCTCCGGATCGGAGTCCGCCACGATGCCGCCGCCGGCCTGGAAGTATAGCCCGCCACCGGCGGCCACGAACGTCCGGATCACGATACTGGTATCCATCGCGCCGGTGGCGCTGATGTAGCCGATGGAGCCGCAATAGACGCCTCGCCGGGTCGGCTCCAGCTCGGCGATGATCTCCATGGCGCGCACCTTCGGCGCGCCAGTGATCGAGCCGCCGGGAAACGCCGCCCGCACCAGATCCACCGCGTCCGCCGCCGGCTCCAGCTCGCCCACGACGGTCGAGACCAGGTGATGGACCGTCGGATGCTGCTCCAGCGCGAACAGCTCGGGGACCCGGACCGTTCCGGGCCGGCACACCCGGCTCAGGTCGTTACGCAGCAGGTCCACGATCATGAGGTTCTCGGCGCGATCCTTCTCGCTTTCGGCCAGCGCCCGTCCCAGGGCCGCGTCGTGCATCGGGACCAGGCCGCGGGGGCGGGTGCCCTTGATCGGCCGGGTCTCCACCTGGCGGTCGTGATCGAGCCGGAGAAAGCGCTCCGGCGAAGCGCTCAGGACGGTCACGTCGTCGAAGCCGAGATACGCGGCGAAGGGCGCGGGGTTCCGCCGCCGGAGCCGGCGGTAGAGCTCAAAGGGCGGCTCGGTGAGCGGGGCTTGAAAGCGCTGAGACAGATTGGCCTGGAAGATGTCGCCGGCGACGATGTACTCCCGGACTCTGGCCACGGCGTCGAGGTACCCCCGGTGGGTGAACGTGGAGCGGAGCCCGACCACGACGGCCGCATCGGTGGAAGTGACGGCGTACGATGGGGCGGCAGGGTGACGCGTCATGGAGGGCCGCCCCGCGGCCCTCGGGTTCACCCGCCCCGCCCCGAGTGCCCTCGCCGCCACCATGTCCAGCCGTTCCCTCGCCCTCCGCCCCCGCTCCGGGCCGCACCCCGGCACGCCGAGGGAGACGATCCACGCCGCGCCGGCTTGGTGATCCCAGGCGATCACCCAGTCGTAGAGCCCGAGTATCACGTCGGGCAGGGCGAGGTCGTCGTAGCGTGTCGCCGGGATCCGCTCGAGCACCGCCCCGTAGTCGTAGCCGATATATCCCGCCGCCCCGCCCTGGAACGGGGGCAGCCCCGGCACGGGCTCGACCCGGGTGTCGCCCAGCATCCCCCGGATCACGCCGAGGGCATCGCCTTCCGCGGGCCGCCGGGTGTCGCCCTGAAGAATCTCGGTGCGTCGGCCCTTACTCCGGACCACGACCGGGGGATCGGCCGCGAGAAAGGAATAGCGTCCGAGCGCCCGGGTCTCGCCGGAGCCGCTGCCGGCGCTGTCGAGCAGGAGCAGATAGGGCAGATCGAGGAACCGCGTCGCCAGATCGGCCGGATTTCCGATGCCTTCCAGCGCCTGGACCAGGGGCAGCCGCTCGCTCATTCACCGCCGCCCCGCCGCTTGGCGGCCCCGCGGCCCCGCTTCCGTGCGGTCAGCGTGACGTGGGCCGACTTGACGTCGTCCGGCGGGGTGAGGTAGCCCCAGGCGAGCGCTCCCTCCTGGCGGTAGGTCTTCCCCAGCGTGACGGCGAGCTTGGCCTTCATCAGCTCCCGGCCGAGGTAAAAGGCGTGGGTCGCCTCGTCCACCGCCAGCCGGGAGAAGATCTCCTGGATGTCGTCGCCCCGGACGAAGATCGAGTCGTTGAACACGGTGATCGTGGTGCGGTCGGCGAAGATCCGGAAATTCGGATCGGTGACCGCCTGGTGGAGCCGCCGCAGCTCGTCCTCGTCGTACTCCAGGATCACGGGGTCCTTCACCGTCACCAGCCGGTCGTCCACGCCCTTGGGAAGCGTGCGGTGGCTGACCGCGTGGTGCATCAGCCGGCGGGCGATGTCGATCTCCCTGACGGCGCCCCGGGCCCAGGGGATGACCTCGGTCGTCAGCACCGCGCGGACGCCGAGCTCCTCGCAGATCGCGATGAGCACCGCATTGACCCCGGTGCTGTCCGCGCTGGTCAGCTCGGTAATATTGCCGATGCCCATGAGCTGTCCCGCGTCGGGATAGCGGCGACGCACCTCGGCGTAGCGCTCCAGCGAGGCCATAAACCCGAACCCGATCGGCTCGATGACGGGATCCACCAGGTAGGGAACGCCCCACGCCTCCAGGGCCTCGATGCTCGCGCCGAGGGTCTCGAGGCCCTCGCCGAGATCCGGAATCACCACCACCGAAGCGCCGGTGCCCCTCAGCTCCCGGGCCACCTCGAGGTTGGACCGGTTGACGCTGAGCACCATCTCGGCGCCAGCCTCCACCGCCGCGCGGATCTCGGACGGATCGAAGCTGTCGATACTGACCCGCATGCCGGCGCCCCTGAGCGACCGCACCACGTCTCCCAGCTCGGGAAACGCCAGCCCGGGCGTGCACCCGACGTCGATGAGATCGGCGCCGCTGGAACGGAAGTAGTCGGCGGTGGCGAGGATCTCTGGGCGCGACAGCTTGGGGGCGTTGTTGATCTCGGCGAGGATCTCGATGCGGTAGGCGCCGTAGTCGGCCGCCGCGACGGCCTGTCCGAAGTAGCGGGGGATCTCGCGCAGGTCCTTGGGGCCTTTTTCCACTCGCACACCGAAGCGATCCCGCAGGACCTCGACGTCCCCCTCGCAGAGCCCGGGAATGAGCACCAGGTCGGTGTCGGGGGGGACGTCGAGGAACCGCGCGATCCACGGCGTCGTCATGAGCGCCGCGACCGTGATCTTCATGACCGCGACCGTCGCCGCGAACGGTGGCTGCATCTCCTCCAGCACGCGCCTGAGCGCCGGCTCGGCGAGTTTGCCGGTGACGAAGAGAACACGGCGGAACGACGTCCCTTCGTTCCGCCGTTCCGCCGTTCCGCCGTTCCGCCCTACCGTGGATCCCCCGACCGGACCCACTTGTTCGGTGTCCCTTCCAGCGCGCCGCCCTGGGGGCGCCAGAGCGCGACGTCCTCGATCTTGCGGGCCAGCTCGAAGTCCTTGTCGGTGATGCCGCCGGCGGCGTGATTCTGCAGCTTCACCGTGATCCGCCCCCATGTCACCGTGAGGTCCGGATGGTGGTACGCCGCCTCCGCCAGGTACCCGACCGAGTTCACCAGCATCAGCGTAGTAGGCCACCCGTCGGTCTTGTACACCCTCCGGATCCAGCCGTCCTCGTAGTACCATCCGGGAAGATCCTTCAGCTTTTCCCCGATCTCCGCGTCATTGTAGGTGTGCTCTTTGGTTGCAGGCATGTCTTCTCCTTTGAATGCCGGTACATGACCGGCTATCGGCTAAACGACTCCCCCATTCACCATGATCATCTGTCCCGACATGAACTGCGCCTCGTCCGAGGCGAGAAACAAGGCGGCCGCCGCGACGTCCTCCGGCGTCCCCCACCGCTTGAGCGGCGTCAGCTCGACCACCTCGTCGCGGAACCGCGGGTTCGCGTCCTGCCCGAAGGCCGTCTCGATGAACCCCGGGGCCAGGATGTTGACCCGGATGTCCGGCGCCACCTCGCGCGCGAACGACTTGCTGAAGCTCATCACCGCCCCCTTGGCCGCGGAGTAGAGCACCGGGTTCTCGCCGGCCATGCCGAGGGTGACGTGGTCCCAGGACATGTTGATGATCACGCCGGGCTGCCCTTGCTCCCGCATCAGCCTGGCGGCCGCCCACGAGGCCAGCACGGTGCCGCGGACGTCCACCGCGAGCAGCAGGTCGAGCTTCTCGAGCGCTGTCAGCCGGCCCCCGTCGCCGGTGAGGATGTCGGCGCCGGCGTTGTTGATCCAGACGTCCACCCCGCCGAGCCTGGTGTGTGCTTCTCTCGCCAGCTTCGCGATATCAGCCTCGCGCGCGATGTCCGCCTGAACCACCTCGACCCGTCGGCCGGAGGCGGCGAGCGCCGCCGCGGTCTCGTCCGCGCCCTCACGGTTCCGGCGATAGGTGATGAGGACATCGGCGCCGGCACCGGCGCAGCGACGGGCGATCGCCCGTCCGATGCCGCTGGATCCGCCTGTCACCACCACGCGCTTTCCTTCCAAGGTCACACCGCCTCCCCTCCGCCGCGGGCTGTGGCTAACTTCATAAATCCTAACATATCAGCGCGTTAGCATCTCACAAGGGAGTCGCGATGCAGTTGCTGGTGAGCGTCCGTGCCGGGAACGAGGTCGCGGCCGCCCTGGCGGGAGGGGCCGACATCGTGGATGCCAAGGAGCCGTCGCGTGGTGGGCTGGGCCCGGTCGGGGAGGAGGTGCTTCAGGACATCGCGGCCCGGGTCCCCGACGCCGTGCCCCTCGGCGTGGCGCTGGGAGACTGCACCGCGCCGCACCGGGTCATCCACGCCGTGTCCCGAGTGCGGGTGCCCCCACGCCGAGCCCCGACATTCGTGAAGCTGGGATTTGCCGGTGAGGCCGCCGAGGCAGCGGTGACCGCATTGATCGCTGCGGCGCTCGATGCGGCCGCGGCGATGGCTCTCCATCCGGTCGTGGTGCCCGTCGCGTACGCCGACCACGAGCGAGCCGGCTCGCCGGCGCCCGAGGTCCTGCTGCGGGCGGCGATGGCGGCCGGCGCGCGTGCCTTCCTCATCGATACCTGGGTGAAGGACGGCCGAGGGCTCCTCGACTGGATTCCGCCCGGCCGCCTCAAGGCGGTGTCGGACCACGCCCGATCGGCAGGCTTGCTCTTCGCCGTCGCTGGAGGTCTGAGCCTCGGCTCGCTCGATCAGGTGGCGAGGGTGGCCGACGTCGTCGGCGTGCGCGGCGCCGCGTGTCGCGGCGGCAGAGGGGGAGTGGTCGACGCGGAGCGGGTCCGGCGGTTGTGCAAGATATTGCGGGCCGGGCCGCCCTCCCTCGCGACGGTCGAATGAGCGCCTGCTCTTCTCCCAATGTGAGGCGAGGTCGGCATCCGCATAAATGGCAGAACGCGAGGACCAACAACGGGCTAGGTCTCTCCCGGACGCCGGCGGGCCGTCACCGGCGGCGCCCGGCGGGAGGCATAGGTATTGCCATGCCAATCGGCTACGACCTTCGGCGCGGTCGTGTTCTCCCCTGACCTCGGCGGAACCTCAACCCCATCTCCATGAATCTGGCGCGTCATCCCGGCCCGTTGAGGAGCAGATTCGGACGGCGACTCCTTCTCCTCTTCGTCGGCTGCGCCGTCGTTCCGACGGCCGTGGTGGCGACGGTATCCTACCGCCAGGTCACACGATACCTGATCTCTCAGAGCGAGACCCGGCTGCATCGGGCCAGCAAGACGTTCGGCGCGGCGATCTTCGAGCGGTTGCTCCTGCTCGACGCCACGCTCAAGAACATCCCGGCTCCGGTAGCGGCCGGGGATTCCAGCGCGCCAGCGATTCCGGGGCTCGATCCGGCGGTCGGGAAGCGGTTCACCGCGCTCGAGTTCGTCGGTGACGACGGCAGGCGGATTCCGATCTCCGGCCGGCTCGAAGAGCTGCCCCGCCTGAGCCAGCGGAACCTGGCCGACCTCGCCGACGGCCTTCCGCTCCTCACCGCCGAACACCACGACCGGCGCGCGACCCGGACCTACCTGGTGCGGCGCGTCGGTCAGGGACCGTTGCGGATGGCGGGAGCGCCGGGGCTCGTCATCGGAGAGATCAACGCCGACTATCTCTGGGCCACCCTCGACCAGAGCCTGATCTCGCCGGGCACGATCCTCACCGTGAAGGACGACAGCGGCCACGTGCTGATGAGCTCGGTCGCGGGCGTCCACTCCTCTTTCCAGACGCTCGGCCTCGATCCCATGCCCGATGCCGATTCGCTCGCCGGCCTCGACCGTGAGTCATTCGTCTCGGACACGTGGCCGCTCCTGCTCGACGAGGTGTTCGCCGCGCCCACCTGGAACCTGATGCTCGGGTATCCCAAGCAGGAGGTGATGGGGCCCCTGGTCCGGTTCGCCAACGTCCTGTTCATGATCGTGCTCGGGTCCACCGCCTTCGTGCTGCTGTTGAGCGTGGACCGCATCCGGCGCAGCCTGGTTCCGCTTCGCGAGCTGCAGGAGGGCACCCGGCGCATCGCGGGGCACGACTTCGGAAGCCGGGTCTCGATCCGGAGCCGGGACGAGTTCGAGGAGCTGGGCGCGTCGTTCAACGCCATGGCCGGCCAGCTCGACCGGCAATTTCAGGCCCTGGAGACGGCGGCCGAGATCGACCGCGCCGTGCTGTCGGCGACGAGCGCGGGACGAGATCGTCGCCACCCTGCTGGCGCGGTTCCCCGACCAGTATCCCTGCCGCGCCGTGAGCGTGACGCTGATGACGCCCGACGGGGCCAAGTCGCTCCCCAGCCTGGTGCACGATTATGCCGGTGGCAGCCGGGTCCACGTACGGGTGGATCTCCACGCCGAGGACGTGCACGAGCTGCTCGGCGGGCCCGATGCGGCGGCGGTCACGCTGGCGGACAGCCCGCGCATCCCGCCCTACGTCGCGCCCCTGATCGGGCTGGGCGACGCCTTCCTGGTGCTTCCGCTGCGGTTCCAGGGCCAACTGGTCGGGGTCATCGTCCTGGCGGAGCGTCCCGAGGAAACGGCCGTCAGCGATGCCAGGGTGCAGGTCAGGCGGCTCGCGGATCAGGCGGCGGTCGCGCTGGCCAACGCCCGGATGCTCGAGCAGGTGCGCCATCTCGCCTACTACGACAGCCTCACGGGTCTGCCCAACCGGCTCTCGTACAAGGAGCGCCTGGGGCGCGCGCTGGAGCACGCCAACCGGGCCGGGACGCTCGTCGCGGCGTTCTTCATCGACCTGGATCACTTCAGCCGCATCAACGACAGCTTGGGCCACGAGGCTGGCGACCAGCTGCTCCAGCAGGTGGCGAGCCGGCTTCGGGCCTCTTGCCGCGATCGGGGCGACGAGGTCGGCCCCGCCAGAGAAGCGCTCGATCCCGAGGTGGCCCGTCTGGGCGGCGACGAGTTCACCGTCATCATGCCGGGGCTCGCCGACCCGGAGGACGCGGGCAAGCTCGCTCGCCGTATTCTCGCGAGCCTCGCGCATCCCTTCCGGATCGAGAGCCACGAGATCTTCGTGAACGCCAGCATCGGCATCGCGGTGTATCCGTTCGACGGGAAGGATCTCGAGGCCCTGTTGATGCACGCCGACACCGCGATGTACAAGGCGAAGGAGCAGGGTGGCAACAGCTATCAGGCCTACTCCCGCTCCATGAACGCGACCGCGCTCCAGCGGCTCACCCTGGAGAACTCGCTGCGCCGGGCGCTGGAGCGGGAGGAGTTCGAAGTCCACTACCAGCCGATCGTCGAGGCACAGACCGGGCGCCCGTCGGCCGTCGAGGCACTGGTCCGCTGGCGGCATCCCGATCTCGGCCTGCTGCTGCCCGCCGAGTTCATCGCGCTGGCCGAGGAGAACGGCCTGATCGTGCCCCTGGGCGAATGGGTGATGCGAACCGCGTGCGCCCAGAACCTCGCCTGGCAGCGCATGGGCCTGGCGCCCATCCGCGTCGTCGTCAACCTTTCCAGTCGGCAACTCACCCGCGCGGTGACCGATACCGTCGCCCGGATCCTGCGCGACACCGGCCTGGAGTCACGCTATCTCGGCCTGGAGCTGACCGAGAGCGTGCTGGTGAACCACCAGAAGGAGGGGACCGACACGCTGCACGCTCTCCGGGCCATGGGATTGCACCTCTCGGTGGATGATTTCGGCACCGGGTATTCGTCGTTCAGCTACCTCAAGCACTTCCCGCTCGACACCCTGAAGATCGACCGCGCGTTCGTCCGTGATATCGTCAGCGATCCCGACGACGCGGCGATCTCCACCGCGATCATCGCCTTGGGCCACGCCCTCGGCCTCACGGTCACCGCGGAGGGCGTGGAGACCGAGGCGCACGTGAAGCTGTTGCGGGGGCAGGGATGCGACGAGATGCAGGGCTACTTCTTCAGTCGTCCGGTCACGTCCGATCGTCTGGCGGCGTTGCTGGCGGCGACCCCGAACGTCGCGAAGCCGAGCTCGCGCCGGTCGCGGTCCGCTGGGGCCGCCTGAAGGTTCCCGAGGCAGGAGTCAGGGCGACTCCCCCGAGAATCGGTCCCACGCGACCACGCTGACGTCGAGCCCCACCGGCACCACCGCCGGGAAGCGCCGGTCCACTCCGTCCTCTCCCACAGCCGCCGGCTTCACCAGCACGAGACGACTGGCGTCGAGCGCGCCGGCGACGAACGCCGCCACGCTGTCGCTGGTGGTGTCCCAACCGTGTGGCAGCGGGTCGGTTGCCCGCAGCCAGCGTGAGGGCGCCAGGACCGCGATCCGGCCCGCGGCGAGCACACCCGCGATCATGCCGGACTCCTCCACCAGGGCGGCCCCGTCGATCCGCTCCGCGAGCAGGTGGGCATACTGGTCCATGCCGAGGATGGCCATCCAGTGGGCGGTGCCCGACCGCAGCCCGCAATCGCGGTCCACCTCCCGAACCAGGTCCGCGAAGGGCCCGCCTCCCGGCACGACGACGATCGGCTCCCGCCGGCCCATGTCGGCGACCGTGCCGCACACCGCCTCCAGGGCCCCGGGCACGCCGAACAGTCCTCCCCCGATCTTGACGACGGCGGGTCTCATGCCCTGGCCGCGGCGTCGGCCAGTAGCCAGGCGACTGCCGCGGCCGGCGCGGTCGCGGCGGCGGCGCCGATCCGATCGGCCAGCAGGACCACCTCGAGCCCCGCCCGGCGCGCCGCCTCGGTCGCGATGAAGTCACCGAGCCCCGCCACCACCGCGGTCCCGACCCCGGGGTGCCGTCCCCGCACCCGCCGCACCGCGTCGGCGATCCGGGACACCTGCGCCTCCGCCAGAGCCCGCGCGATCGTGCCGACCGCCTCCTGGTCCAGCATCTCCGCGTCGGCGCAGACCGCGCGCGCGAGCCGCTCGCCCGCGAACTCTCGGGTCGGCGGGCGGCCGTCCGGCGCGGCGACGCTGTAATCCCGGGCGTCCAGCGCGCCCAGCCAGAGATACACGTCGCCCATCAGGGCAAACCCCTCCGCCGCCAGCGGACACAGCCCGCCCCACAGCGGCACTACCCGCGTCACCGTCTCGACCGGCGTGCGCAGCGCGCCGGTATAGACCAGCTCCCCGCTCAGCAGCCGCTCCGTATCGGTGCGGCTCGAGCCGGCCGGTTCGCCGCCGGTAATGGGGATGATGTCGGTGGAGGTGGTTCCGATGTCCACCAGCAGGCAGTCGGTGATCTCCCGGCCTACGAATCGGGCGGTCGCCGCCCAGTTCGCGGCGGCGACCTCGAGCGGGCGCTCCCTCGCATCGGCGGGAGCGAGGAAACCCCCGGCCACACCATAGATGCTCACCGCCTCGCCGGGAAACGCCTCCGCGATCGCGTCCAGCACGAACCCGACCCCTTCACGCTTGGTGCGGAACGCCTGGGACAGCTCGGCCGTCATCGTCACCGCATGGGTCGCCGGGCCGCCTCCCAGCCCGGTGGCGAGCCGGCGAAGGGTCGGCACCAGCGACGCCGAATCGCGCTGCATTTCCAGCGGTGCCGACATCGAGCGGGGGCGTGACGGCCGTCCGCCCTGGATCTCGATCCGCGCCACCTTGGTGTTGGCTCCCCCGATGTCCCAGCCGAGCACCGTGGTGCCACGAAGGCTGGTCGCCGGCGGGTCGGCATCGATAGAATGGGTCATGGAGCTCATCCCGGTACTCGATCTGGCACATGGAGTGGCCGTGCAGGCCAGGGAAGGGGATCGCGCGCGGTACCGGCCGGTCCGGTCGGCGCTCAGCCCCGGGCCCGCGGGCGACCCTGGTGCCCTGATCCAAGCCTACCGCGACGTCCTGGGTGCCCGCGAGTGTTATGTCGCCGACCTCGACGCGATCCAGGGCGGCGGGGTCCAGCGCGCTTTGCTCCGCCACCTGGCGCGTGCCGGCGCGCCCTGCGGCATTTCGGTCGATGCCGCCGTCAGCGACGCGAGCCGCGCGCGCCAGCTCATGGGTCTGGGCGCAGGCCGGGTGGTGGTCGGCCTCGAGACGCTGCGGACCTTCGGCGAGCTCGGGTCCATCATCGCGGCGGCCCCCGGGCGCGTCGTCTTCAGTCTCGACCTCCGGCTCGGCCGCCCCCTGCTGCATCCCGCCAACCGCGAGGCGGCCGGGGCCGAGCCCGTGACGGAGAGGATCGCCGAGCGCGCCGTGGCGGCCGGGGTGGAGACGCTGCTGCTGCTCGATCTGGGTCGGGTGGGGACCGGTCTCGGAATGGATCTGAAGCTGCTGGAGGAGCTGCGCCGGCGCTTTCCCTCCGTTCGGCTCCTCGCGGGCGGTGGCGTGGGCGGCCGGCGTGACCTCGACCGGATCCGCGAGACCGGCTGCGACGGCGTGCTGATAGCCACGGCCCTCCACGCGGGGCGGGTCGGGGCGGCGGACGCGGCCGCGCTGGCCACGCCCGCGCCGGCTCAGTCGAGCGCCAGCACCTCGCGGTAGGTCGCCGACTGCCCGTAGTTCTCCTCGACTTCCATTTCCAGCAGCGTGAGGTGCCGGTACCCGCCCTGGGTCAGCTCCTCGCGCACCCGGGTGCCGAGATACTGGGCCAGCATTTCCGCGGTGCTGTTGGGGATGGGGAGCAGGACACAGTCGGCGCGGGGGAAGACGTAGGTCGGCTCGCCGAAGTAGTCCACCGCGAGGCGATTGCCCTCCTCCCGGTAGACGAGCTTGGGGTTGAGCTTCGGCAGGATCACCTTGTGGTCGATCTCGTCCACCAGCCGGCGAGTGATCTGCTTCAACACGCTGAAGTCCAGGACGAACATGGTCTCGGAGTCCACCGAGCCCTCGACCGCGACGCCCGCCCGGTAGTTGTGCCCGTGCAGGGTCTCACACTGGTGGCCGCGAAAGGTGATGAAGTGGGCGGAGGCGAAGACCAGGTAGTCCTTGCTCACCTGCACGCGAAAGCTGCTCGACACGGCCATCCTCCCGTCAGCGGTCCCAGCCGCCTTCTATTATAGCGACGAACAGGGCGGCGCAGGTGAGATCGGCGGAGGTACCCGGGTTGCGGGTGTTGCGCGGATCGCGGAGCTCTCCGTCGAGCGCCTCCAGGGCGGCCCGGCCCGCGGCCGTGGCCGTGCCGCCCGCGGCGACGACCTCACGGGCTCTGGCGGTCACCCGCTCCGCCTCCTCTCGCCCCAGCTTCCGGGCGATATGGGTGTCGGGCACCGCGGCGAGAAGCGCGAGGAAGCACTCGACCGTGGCCTCGGACCAGGCGCGCCCCCGCTGTCTCGCGCCGGCCAGCGCGGGAGCGCCCACCTCGAAGGTGAGCGCGAACCGGTTGGTGTACTCCCGCGCGACCGTGTCGCGCTCCGCCGCGAGCGCCATCGCGTCGCGCAGGCTGACGGTCGGCGCGGCCGCGACATCTTCGGTGCTGGCGGACCCCAGGCCGCCCGGCCGGGCCCGCCTGATCGCGGCGTACGTCTCGGCCGCGTCTTCGACGGTGGTCTCCTCCAGCACGGCGCCCAGCCGTTCCCGGAGGGTGCCGGGGCGGCGGGCCGCCGCGCGGCACAGCGGAGCGAGGAGCAGCACGATGCCGAGATTGGTGTTCGAGCCGGTCCAGCGGGCGGTCGCCTCGATCGCCGCGTGGATCGTGGCGCCGAGGGGGCGCTGGCCGGCACCGGCCAGCGCCGGCCCGATGGCGACCGCGCTGGCCAGGAAGTCCTCGTACCGGGTGTCGTGGAAATGGCGCTCGGGCGAGACGTTGCCGGGCTTCGGCGCGCTCACCTCGAGCAGGCAGGCGAGCTGCGCCGCGGCCGCGATCTCCTCTCCCGTCACGGCCCTTGCCGGGCGAGTTGGTCCACTACCGCGCCGGCGATGTCGATGCCGGTGGCTTCCTGAAGGCCCCGCCATCCCGGAATGCCGTTCACCTCGAGCACGTAGACCGTGCCGTCCCGCGCCGGCAGCAGATCCACCCCGGCGTACTCGGCCCCGACGGCGGCAGCCGCGCGGACCGCGAGCGCCGCCCATGCGTCGGGCAGCCTGGCGGGCTGGGCCTGACCGCCGCGGGCCAGGTTGGTGCGCCAGCCGTCGGCGCGCCGCTCGATCGCGCCCAGCACCCGTCCGCCCACCACGAAGACCCGGTAGTCGCGGCTGTCGTGGTCGATGGTCCGTTGGAGATAGTACACGCCCCGGATCGTCTCGACCGTCCGGAACACGCGGTACGCCATCTCCTCGTCCGCCACCCGCACCATGCCCAGCCCCATCGAGCCGAACAGCGGCTTGACGATCACGTCGCCGAAGGCGCGGAACGCGGCCATGGCCTCCTCCGGGCTCTCGCAGACGACGGTGTCGGGTGTCGGGATTCCGCATTGCTCCAGCAGGCAGGAGGTCCAGAACTTGTCCACCGTGCGCTCGATGGCGCGCGGCGAGTTCACCACCCGGACGCCGCGCTCCTCCAATCGGTGCAGCGCGTCGACCCGGAAGATGATCTGCTCGAGCGAGCCCGACGGGATGATGCGGGCGAGCACCACGTCGGCCCGGTCCAGCTCGGCCGTCCCGCTGCGAAGCCCGGGGCGGGCGCCGACCGACGCGGTGAGTCCTTCGTACGGCACGATCGCCCCGGCGTGCCCGCGCGCCGTGAGCGCGCGGGTGAGCTCCCGAGTGTGCCACCCCTGCCGGGAGGCGAGGACGACGACGTGCACGCGCTATCGCGTCTCGACCGCGATGAGACCGTCGAGCCCGCCGGTGGCGAAGTTGGGCAGGTCGCCCGCCACCTTCTTGAACCCTTCGGTGGCGGTGCCCTTCTTCAGCGCGGCCATCGAGGGGAAGTACAACTCGGCCTGGCGGTAGAGCGCGGGCGCCGACCCGTCGAGGTTGGAGTCGAATTTGGTGAGCTCCGCCTTGGTGAAGCCGATCTCCCCTGCGTTGGCGCCGACCAGGGGGACGTGGGTCTCGGCGTAGTATTTCTCGAACGCCGCGGGGTCCTTGGGTTGCTTGTAGAGCACGACCACGATCGCCATCGGCTCACCCGCCGACCCCTCCGTGGCATCGCTGGTTTCGACCGCGAGAAGTCCGGTGAGGCCGCCGCTGGCGAAGTTGGCCAGGTCGTCGGCTACCTTCGTGAAGCCCGGCGTCGCCATGCCCTTCTTCGCCGCCTCCAGAGATGGGAAGTACAGCTCCGCCTGGCGGTAGTACGCCGGCTTGGAGCCGTCGAGATTGCTCGAGAAACGGGTGAGATCGGCCCGGGTGAAGCCGATCTCCTGCTGGTTGGCCGATACCAGCGGGAGATGCGCCTCACGGTAGTACTTCTCGAACGCGGCGGTGTCCTTCGGCGTGTTGTAGATGACCGTGACGATGGCCGCGGGTCCAGCGGCCGCGGCCGGCGCGGCATCGGCCGGCGCCCCGGCCGGCTTGTCGTCCGCCTTGCCGCATGCCGCCGTCAGCGCGAGGCAAGAGACCAGCCACCGACTCAATGGACGTCGCATGGAAATCCTCCGTAGAGATTGTGGGGTGCCTATGGTCGGGGATGGAGACTGCCCTCGAGGATCTCCGGATTGACATGCCCGGCGTGGAAGGTCCGTCCGGTCTCGGCGCTCGTCAGCCAAACCTCGGCCGGACTAAAGAGCAGCGGGTCGATCTTGTAGAAGTCGCCCTCGTAGCGCTGGAAGATCTCGTAGAATGGCGTCCCGTAGTCGCGCGAGGCCGTCGCCGGCACCTTGGGAGCGAGCTCGGCCAGCTCCTCGTCACCCGCGCGGATGGTGTACCGAGCCTGGCCGCCGTACAAGATACAGTCGTTGGTGCGGCCGATGGCCTTGAGGTCGTTCTTCGCGACCGGCGGGATCGGCGCCGCGCCGTACCCGCTCAGCACCCGCCGCACGTCGAAGCCCAGGGTCTCCATCTTGTGCAACCCGGTCTCCAGAATCCGGGCCGAGATCTGCACTCCACCGGCGAGGCTCGCGGTCGGCGCGATGACGAGAGTGAGCTGTGGGGGCTTGAGTCGCGCCTTCTCGGCCACCCAGGCCGCCACGGCCTCGGTGGGAAGGGTCCGGCCCTCGAGCACCAGCACCCCGTGCTTCGACTCCTCCTTGTAGCCGAGCTTCTCGAACAGCTCCCGCTCCACCCGGGCGTGCGCCCGAAGCGGCCCCGAGCCCATCGCGAAGAACTTGTCCACCGAGATCGCCCAGCCGGCGTACTGCGAGGCCATGCAGGAGACCGCGGGATGATCGGTCGACGCCAGCACGCCGGGCCAGGCCTGGGTCCCGATCTGGACGGTGGTGAAGCCGAGGTCGCTCAGCCCGCCCATGCAGATCTCGGAGAGCGCGAGACCCGCGGCGTATCCCCCCGGGCACTCGACGCCGGCGTCGATGACGCGGGCCCCGTTGCCGAGCATGTGGCTCCGCACCCGGAGCAGCGCCGCCTCTTCCACCATGGCGTCCGCCAACTCCCAGGCGCGCTCGTTCATGCGCAGGCCGGTCATTCCGCTGTCCATGCGAGAATCTCTCCCTTTCCCAGCTCGGCCAGATCGCCGCTGTAGCGGCGAAAGAAGCCCGAGACGTAGCGCTCGTCTACCGCGAGGTCGTAGCGCCGGCGGAGCCGGAGCAGGGTGAGCCGGAGGTGATCCGGCCGGTAGGTACAGGCGTACCGGTAGGTCGGCGGAATGGGGACCGTCCCCAGCGCCACGATGGAGCCGCGCTTGGACCAGCGGCCGGGGGCGGCGCCGGTGTTTCCAAACACGATGACGGTGCCGGCGATCATGGCGGGGCCCGCGTGGCTCGCGACATCTCCCGCGACGACGAGCAGTCCTCGACGCATGCGCGTCCCCGGCTCCGGTCCGGTGGCGCCGCGGACCAGCAGCTCACCGCCGGTCATCCCGCGGCGCGCGTCGGCTTCCGCCCCGCCGGTGCGCGCGCCGGCGTCGCCCCGCACGTCGATGACACCGCCCGACATGCCGACGCCGGTGTCGTCGCCGACACTTCCCTCCACGGTGACCTCGCCCTCGGTCAGGCCGGCGCCGAGCCGGTCCGCCCTGGCGAGGTCGCCCTCGAACCGGATCCGGCCCTGGGGCTCGCCCGCCACCTCGAAGAGGTCGCCCATCGGGACGGCGGCCCCTCCCGCGAGCCGGACCGGCTGCCCGGCGGTTTCCGCCGCGGTGCGCCGGCTCCAGCTACCGGCCAGCACCGCGCCCAGGTCGGCTCGGACCACCAGCGGCTTCCGGAGCCGGGCCGTGATGCCGCCGCTCACGCCGGCCCTCCCCCGCCCATGATCTTGCGCAGGTGGAAGTGATGGGGACCGAGCTTGCCCCCGTAGTTGCCCGCGGTGATGGCGACGACCCCCTCCCGGCAGGCCGCGTCGATCCCGGCGCGCATCGCGCTGGAGATGACGTCGGCATCGGTTCCGTTGATCACGATCTCCAGCACCGAATTGACGCCCTCGGGCAACTGCGTATCGGTGATCGCCCGCAGGGTCGGGCAGTACGCGTCGTTGGTGGAGGCGATCATGCTCTTGATCCGGCGCGAGCCCACCTTGCTCCCGCTGCGCACGATGCCGCCGGGGAAGGGCAGGATCACTCCTACCCGGCCCGACATGGCCTCGACCGCCGCCTCGGCCGAGGCCAGGGCGGCGTCGGCGCTCCGGGCCAGCATCAGGAAGTTCCCTCCGCCCACTCCCTTCACCATCCCGAACTTCTCCTGGACCAGGAACTCGCCTTCCATCACCGGGATGCGCCAGAACCGCTCGCCGCCCACCACCTTGCTCGCCTGGAACCCGTCGCCGAAGAACCGGAGCGCCGAACCGACCCCGACCCGGTCCGGCGCGTCGGGCATCCCGTCGAAGCAGGCGGTCGTGGGGCAGGTGAGCACCGTCTGTCCGACCCGCTCGATCAGCCGCTTGGGCAGGTCGTCCTTGCCCATTGTCATGAACAGCACGCTGCACCCGGGGCGCCCGTCGGGGGTCTCGTCCCCGCTCAGCTCCCGCTCGATGGCCGCCTCGCACTTGCAGCCGATCACCGAGGTGGCGAAGCCGGTGAGATTGAGCGCCGCCTCCCGTGCCCAGCGCGGGGAACGGCCGGTGATGATCAGGCGCGCCACCCGCATGGTGAATGCTTCCGCGAAGGTGTCCTCGATGAACACGCCACGGATGTTCACGGGATCGCCATGGGGGCGTCCCGCAGGCCCCTCACCGGATAGTTGTCGAAGGACACCGTCGAGTACGCCTCGAAGTGGCGCCGCAGGTCCCGCACGATGGCGTCGTCGTAGCCCGGCGCGAGCCGGAGCCGCTTGCCCACCGGAGCGCGCCGCAGCTGGCCCTCCTCGACGATGACGCTCCCGGCCTTCACCACGTAGCGCGGCGTCGAGAACATCCGGGCGATGTCAGGATCGCGGGCATAGAGGGTGACGTCGGCATCGGCGCCGGCGCCTAGGTGTCCCTTGTCGCGCAGCCCGAGGAGCCGGGCCGGTCCGGCCCGGGTCACGATGGCGATCTCGTTCAAGGTGTACTCCCGGGCCAGGCCGTCGGTAAGCGCGCTGCCGGCCAGATGGCGCTGGCTCACTTGCCTCAGCTTGTCGTCCCGAACCGCGCGGTCCATCAGGAGCTGGATCAGCGCCGGATAGGAGAGGAACGATCCGCCGTTCGGATGGTCGGTCGAGAGGACCACCCGCCAGGGATCCTGGCTCAGCAGAAACAGCTCCAGGCCCACCACCCACTGGAGCGCCGACACCGCCGCCTTTTCCTTATACGCCAGCGGTACGATGCCGCAGCCGCTTTCCAGCTCGATGTCGATATTGGTCCACCGGCGCCCGCTGCTCTTGTGCAGCAGGTACTCGACCGGCGCGTCCGCCGTAATCGTCATCGCGGGCCCGAACATCACCTGCCCCACGTCGACGCTCACTTCGGGGTGGGCGTTGACGTAGTCCATGACCTTGGCCGCCGCGGAGGACCAGGCCTTCCCGGGCTCTCCGCCGTAGCAGTGGAACTGGAGATGGGTGAAATGGGCGCGGCGTCCGGCCAGGGTCTCCATGCTGGCCAGCGTGGTGGCCGCGTTTCCGGCGACCCCCAGGTTGTTGCAATGGATGTGGACCGGATGCGGGAGACCGAGCCGGTTGGCGGCGTCGGTGAGCGTCTCGAGAATGGCCCGCGGCGTCACCTTGCGGCCGGAGATCTGGTCGTCGAGACCGGTCACGTTGCGCTGACCGGCCTTCCAGGCTTCGACCCCCCCGGGGTTCACGATCTTCACCGCGTAGGCCCCGGCGGCCCCGAGCAGCCAGGCGGCGTAGTCGCGTGCGCGATCGTGCTCGCCCAGCTCGATCTGCCGCAGCAGGTACTCGTCGTTGCCCATCAGGGCGAAGATCCCGCCGTCCACGCACGGGGTGTCATCCAGCTCCGCATGGCTGTGACGGGCGAGGAGCGGTGCGGCCGCCGCCTCGAACGCGGTAGTGTAGCCCAACCCGGCGTACCGATACCCGGTCGTGAAGGTGCTCGGGACGGTGCCCCCGCTCCCGGAGCGGGACTCGCCGTCCCGCAATGGGGGGGCGGGTGCCGGATCGGCGGCATGCTCGTCGGGGATCAGCCGGCGGGCGTGATTGCAGCTCGAGCTGGCGAAATGCGCGTGGATGTCCACCCCGCCCGGCATCACGACCATGCCGCGCGCGTCGAGCGTCGGTGCGCCAGCCGGCAGCGAGGCTACGATCCGGCCGTCCTCGATGCAGATGTCGCGCACCTCGCCGTCCACGCCGTTGGCGGGATCGTGCACCGCGCCGCCGGTGATGCGAAGCCGGGACCTGTCGCTCACCGCGACCTCGGCGCGGCGCGCCGGACCGCGCCCAGCAGCAGGCCCAGAGGTCGCCGCCGCCCCGCGGACGTTCCCGATGACGGTCGTCAGCGCGAGGGGAACGTCGTCCATCCGGTACCCGGTCCCGGACTCGTGGATCCCCGCTACGCCGGTGTCGATGGCGACCCGCGCCCCGTCCACTGCGCTCGCCCCGGGTCCGATCAGCACGCCTGGAATGTCCCCGAGCCCGAATCCGGAGTCGGCCAGCGCCGCGACCGAGCCGGCCACCAGCACCGCGTCGGCTTCGCCAGCCCGCAGCCGGTCGAGGCCGGATCGCCCGGGACGGGATCGCGGATAGCCGTCCCGAAAGCTCACCCGCGTCGGGTAACCGGTCTGCCAGGTCAGCGCCGCTTCCGCGCCCGAGCGATTCCCGCCCGCTCGCAGGCTGCTGAGCACCGCGCGGGTGGGGCCGTTGAGGGCTTGCGCCAGTGCCACCAGACTCTCCGTTCGCTGAGCGTCTCTCGCCTCCCCGCCGGTCTCCGCGTCGTGGACGATCGCCACGTACTTCGCCGCCATCAGGCGCTCCGCGATCGTGACGGCGGGCCGCAGGCCCGGCGGCAGCTCGCCCAGTCCCCGGCCCCGGACCGTCGCCTGCATGACGGCCAGGGCGTCCACTTCCTCGCCGGCGGCGAATTCGGCCTCGATCTCGGCCTTCGCCGGCCCCCGATCGCCGCCGATCGAGACGGACAGCAGCGCCCTCCGCCGGACGTGAGTGGCGGACGTGGCTGCCGCGTACCGCTCCAGGTAGCGGGGGTAGCGCTCTCGCGGGTCCACCGCCCAGAACAGCACCACGTCGGCTCGGTTCCGGATCTCACCCAGCGTCGCCGCGGCGCGCCCCCTTCGCTGGGCCACGAGTATCCCGGCCGCCGCCGAATCGGAGGTGGCCCCGTCCACCTCCGCCCGAAGCGCGTCGCCCACGGCGATCGCCAGCCGCTGGGCTTCGGTAGTGATCTCGGGCGCGATGATGACCAGGGGCCGTTGCGCGCCGGCCAGAGCGGCCGCCGCGGCCTCGATCGCCGCTTCGATCGTGGCGGCTCGCCCATCGATCCGGATCTCCTGTGGCACCGTCGCCTCGCCGAACCACCGCGTCGCCAGCGGACACGGCGGTGACAGCTCCGCGATGCGCCCGCCTCGGACCTGGACGGTGAGATCGTCGCAGCCACAGCCGCAGCCGAGGCAGGTGACCGACTGGTAGCACCTGATCCGCGCTCATGCTGCGCCCCGCGCCGCGGGCTCGACCGCCCGGTAGATCGTCGCGGCCCGCGACGCGAGCGGCACGAAGGCAGGTGCGCACGGTAGCTGCCGGAAGCGAAGACCGTGCAGATCGGCCGTCCGCGCGCGAATCCGTTCGCCGGGATGCGGCACGTCGGCGATCGCCCGGTCGCGGAGCCACGGGCGAGTGTCTCCCATGACCACGCCGCGCCGCGCGAAGACCACGGCCTTCCCGAGCACGCCCCGCCCCGGTCGTGGCGCGGTCTCCGGAAGGAGGCCGGCGCAGGCCGCCGCGTGCAGCGCGAACAGCGGAACGTCCGCGCTCCTATCGAGTAGCTCCATGGAAGCGGACCAGCGGGGATTGACCTCGATGGGCCACGGCACGCCCGCCCGCGCGATGAAGTCGAGGCCGTTGAGTCCCACCAGGCCGAACTCCCGAGTCACCGCGTCGGCCAATGCGCTCGCGCGAGAGAACAGGCCGTCCTCCGCCGTGAAGAGCCCTCCGGCGGCCATCAGGCTGCCGCAGTAGCGGAACCCGCCCGCGCCGAACGCGCGCTCGCCCACGATCTGCCGGCTGAGGGCCAGCGCCAGCGCCCGGCTGCCGTCGGCGAGAAACAGGATGGACCCGGGCGTGCCGGCGACACGCTCCTGGAGGTAGTGCTGCCGGCTCACCCGGCGCTCCGGCCGCCAGGCCGACGTGCCGTGGCCGCCGCCCGAGCGGCGGGGCTTGAGCAGCCATCGCCGCGGGCCGCCCGCCGCGGAAGGCGGGGTGCTGGCCCGGGTCACCGGCGTCTGAAACCGCCTGTCGCCGGAGGGCGAGCATCACCCCGATCGGGTCGCGGACCCGCTCGAGCACCGCGGAGGGGTTTCCCAGAAGACGGCGGCCGGCCGCGAGAGCCGTGACCGCCGGCGGATCGTTCTCGAAATTGGAGGAGTAGGCGGCCGCATCGGCGGGGATCTTTCCGGCGGCGGCGGCCGCTGCCGCAGGGTCGAAGCGGCCGTCCTCGCGGCGCAGTGTGATCACCTCCGCACAGGCGCGCAGGTCGAGGTCGCCGAACGCATCCACCGCGGTTACCACCCACCCCGCCCGGGCGGCCGATGCGGCCAGCGGACGGGTCGTGACGCCCGCCACGAGAAGCCGGCGGGAAGTCTCAGGCGCCGGCATCGAGCCCCAGCCGGCGGCGGGCGGTGGCCGGCGCGATGACGTAAAGATGGTCGAGCACTGTGCCCCGGGCCTCCCGAATTCGGAGACGCTTCACCAGCGCCTCATGCCGTCCTCCCGCGAGCCCGTCGGCCAGGAGCGCCGCGCCCTGGGCTCCCTGCTTCGCGACCAGCGCGAAGCCCTCCAGCCTTCGGACCGCGACGGCGCCGGAAAGCGCCGCCCCCAACCGTTCTACCAGGGCGCTGTCGTCGGCGCCGCGACCCGATACCAACACCTCGTCCGCCTCCGGCGCGGCGATCCGAAGCTGGGCCACCGCCTTGACCGCGCCCTCGACATAGGCCGCGAGGGCGGTCGCCCGACCGGCGGGGACGGACTCCGCGATCGTCTCGGCGCCGCCGCCGAACAGCAACGCCTTGTCCACCGTGCCGGCGAGGAACGCCACTTCGCCGTCCAGCGCCCCGGCGGCCAGCCATCCGATGGGGCCGCTGGTGCCGCCGAGGCCATCCACGATCTGTCCCCGGACCACCGCCACCGCCGCGGTGAAGGCCCCGCCCAGCTCGAGCAGAATGAGCGAGATCTCCTCCACTCGCCGGCCGGTGCGGCGCCGCTGGTCCTCGATCGCGAGCGCCGCGGCGCAGACCTTGTCGGCGGTGCCGAGGTCCACCCGGTTGAGCTTGCGATGCGCCGGGACGGTGTCGAGGTGTATCACGCCCGGTGTGAGGACGGTCGGAAGCTCCGAAGCCGCCAGCCGCCGGACCAGCCGCCGGAGCCCCCCGATGCCGCCGCGCTCGTCGGGTCCCGCCAGGAACGCGAGCCGGAGCTCCTCGTCGGTGGCGTCGCGCGCCGGACGGAGCGGGAGCCCGTAACCGGAAGGCGCGACCACGAGATCCGGATGGCCCGCCCCGGTGAGCCTGGCGATGAATCCGTCCGGGTCGGCGATCGCGTCCGAGGTGGGCCAAGTGAGATCGAGCGTGAGACGCCCGTCGACCATGCCGCAGACATCGAGGCTCACGGTGCCCGCATCGACCCCGACGACGCGAGGCACGCGGCTATCGCTTCTTCGCCGCGAGCTCCCTGGCTACCTCCGCGATCGTCTCGGCATCGAGCACCAGATCGTTCCGCGTGAAGAGCCGGGACACGCACGCCTTGTGCAGCTTGGTCTTGAAGTTTCCCACCCCGAACGCGCCGTACACCACGACCTTGTCGCGAGTGATCCCGGCGTCGTTCACCTCGACCCCTTCGATACCCAGAGGAGGCACCGCGTTCAGATCCACCGCGACCTTGAGCGACTTGGCGGCGGCCCAGGCCGACTTCGGCACCATCTGCACCCCGGCCGGTCCGGAGTTCAGCAGGACGTCGATGTCCCGGCACAGCTCGGGCAACGCCGCCGGGTCGTTCATCGTGGTGGCCTCGACCTGGACGTTGAACCGCGCGCTGATGAACTGGCGCGCCTTCTCGCCCTGCTCGGGCTTGCGCGAGGTGATGGTGACGTCGGCCCCGTCCGTCGCGAGCAGTCCGGCCGCCCGCTGCCCGACTGGGCCGGTCCCGGCGAGAATCAGGACCTTCTTGCCCTTCAGGCTGCCCACGGTCTGCTCGATCTTCACCACCGCGGCCACCGCGGTGGTATTGGAGCCGTTGGAGTCCAGCATCATGGAGACCGTGAACGGCGCGAACAGCGCGTCCTGCGCCATCGCGAGGAGCTGCTCTCCGGCCGACATGTTGCTGCCGCCGATCCAGACCGCCGTGTTGTGCAGCTCCTTCGGGGCCCGGGTGAAGATGCAGCCGTGGATGAGGTCGCGGACATCGGTCTCGGTGACGCCGCCGTAGCTCATGATGTCGTCGGCGCCGGCGTCGTACGCGACGACCTGGTCGAAGACGCTTGGCAGCCGAGAGCTGTCGAGTTGCAGCAGAAGCTTACGCATCAGCGGGGCGACTCTTTCTTGGTCACACGGTCCAAGGAACAAACGAGGGGCGGGCCCGGAAGCGGGCCGCCCCTCGCCGGAGTACGCAACAGCGGGACTGTAGCCGATCAGCCTTCGGCGCCGCCGGCGAACGGATGCCGCGCGGCCTTGTACTTCTGGAGGACTTCGTCCATCGTCGGCTTGCCCTGGAGCGCCCGGGCGATCGACTCCTTCACCGCCTGATAGTTGTACTGGTAGATCTTCTTGTCGTCCTTGGCTTCCCAGTGGATGAACACGCCCACCAGGATGCAGAGGTCGTTCGCCTGCGCCTTGGAGATGACGCCTTCGCTCACCGAGTCCACGACCGCGCGCGCGACCGCCGCCTGCGCCGGGCCGAACATCTGCACGGCCTGGGTGGCGCCCTTGATGGTGACCTTGTTGAAGAGCACGGTATCGGGCTTCGCGGCGAGATTCGGGGTGACGACTGCGAGCAGCGTGGTGAAGCCATCGGTATTGCGGGACAGCGCCTGGGTGAACGCCGCGCCGGCCGGTCCGGACTTGGACCCGATGATCAGATCGATGTGGGCGACTTCATTGCCTTCGCCGACCAGCGATTCACCAATAAAGAATTCCGCGGCCATACCTGCCTCCATAGTGGCATTACTAGTGAAGAAAGAGAGGATCTGGCGAAACATAGCGCAGCTCGATGAGAGCGAAGAGTTATCCGACCGGAGCGACGTGGAGCATGAGCCACGCGGTCCCGCGAGAGGCGGGTAGCTCTGCAGCAGCGCGTAAGTTGCGAGCGGCCCCTAGTATGAGCCGCGTAGGAAGCGGTGTCAAGGAGGCAGACGCCGGCAGCCACGTACGGCCGACCGGTTGCGCGGGCATCGGTTTCGGGCTTATATTCGGTGCTCGGGTCGCATCAACTAACACCTTCCAGTTCCAAGCATTTGCCGCATGACAAAGCGCTCCCGCCACCGGCTGTACCGCTTCCACTCCTTCCTTCGGCGTCTCCGCGCGGGCGGGCGCAGCAACATGTACGGCGCCGTTCCCTATCTCATGCGTCGTTTCGATCTCGACCGCGACACCGCCTTCCGGGTCATCTGCGACTGGGTCGACGCGCAAGATGCTGCAGAGCTGATCGGTGCCGCGGGCTCGGTGCGCCCCGCGCGTCTGCCGCAGAGGACGCCGGCTTCCGCTCCGAGCTTCGCGGAAACGAGGCCGCGCAATGAGTTAGTCGATGGCACGACCTTCGCATTTCAGGGGGCCGTCGTCATCCCGTTCCCAACTCGGGGGCCATATGAGAAGCAATGTCGTAGTCGGGTCGTTGATCGTCGGTCTGTCGGCCATCGCCTTTCCGCTCCAGGCTCAGCGAATCGAGGCCGGCGTGGTGGTCCGCAGCGGGCCGGTCGCCAGCCACGTGGTCATCCGCGACGGGTATTCCACCTACCGGCGGCCGGTGGCGCGGCGGGTCGTCGTAGTCGAGCGGCCGCGGACTCGTCGTCGTCGAGCGAGCTCACCGCCACCGGCCGGCCAAGCACTGGGCCCGTCACGGCTACCGTCGCGTCACGCTCTACTCTTGGGACGGCCGCTACTACGACCGTGTGGTGACGCATCGGCGAGACGTCCGGACCATCGTCGTGTGGGAGCGAGACGGCCGCTACTACCGCGACTGCGACGACGATCACCGGCCCCATCACGACCACTGGGACGACTAACCTGTCCATGGCGCCTCCTCGGCGCCCGATCTCCCAGATCCAGGTTGCGTTCCAGGCCTGAAAATCCCGGCACCCGCCGGGATTTTCATTTCTGACGGCGCTCCGGGCGGCCGATCCGACGCGACTACCTTTCGGCCATGCATCCTTCCCGCAACCATCATCTCCCCCCGGATACCGACGCCTACAAGCACGCACCACATCCCAAGGGCCGCATCATCGTCATCGCGCCGACGCGCGCGGCGTGCGAGACGATCGAGCTGGCGCTGGGGCTGCACCTCGAGACGCTGCTCGAGCGGGAGCACGGCGAGGAGATCCGGACGCTTGGCCGGGTCGGGAGCGGGTTTCGGCATCGTCGCCGGCACCGGCACGGGAAAGACGCTCGCCATCCGTCCGATCGCCGAATCGATGCTGGGCGAGACCCTGCGGTCGGCGTCGTCAACCGCGAGCGCGAGGCGACGCCGGAGACGCCGAGCTGGAACGTCATCATCGTCACCACCGGCATCGCGCGCCGCTGGTTCCAGGACGACGTCATCCCGGCCGCGACACCCTCATCGTCGACGAGATCCACCAGACGTCCGCCGAGCTGGAGCTGTGCCTCGCGCTCGGCAAGCGCGTCGGCTGCCGCTTCATCTGGCTCTCGGCGACGGTGGACCCGACGTTCTACGCCCGCTACCTCGAGAGCGCGGACGTCCTGGAGATCTACGCGTTCGACCCGGCGCACCGGGCGAAGGTCCAGGTGCTGCCGCAGACGCCCGAAGAGTTCCTCGACGACAAGTTCCTCCGCCACGTGATGAAGGAGCGGCGCGGCGTCGCGGTGTTCGTGCCGACGCGGGCCGAGGTCGAGCGGCTGGCGGTGGACCTGGGCGAGAAGTGGAAGCGCGCTCAACACCGCGTTCTACCACGGCGGCGAGCCGATCCGCGTCATCCGGCCGTTCCTCGAGGGAGAGGTGGAGCGGCCGTTCCTCCTCGCGATGACCGCGGCCGGCCAGAGCGCGCTCAACGTGCGGGGGCTCGACACGGTCGTCATCGACGACGCGCGCTACGGCAACGTGGTCGAGCGCGGCCGCAACGTGCTCACCGGCTCTACCTCGGCGCCAACGAGATCCTGCAGATGGCGGGGCGCGTGCACGGGCGCGTGCCGGGCGGCGAGGTGTTCATCCTCAGCGACCGGGACCTCGAGTTCGAGAAGCTCCGGCCGACGGCGCCCGAGTTCCAGCTCGCCGGCGACTCCGAGCGGGTGGCGATCACCTGCGCCGCGCTCGGCGTCGACGCCGGCGATCTCGACCTGCCGGTGCCGCTCGACCGCCGGGGCTACGCCGAGCGGTCGAGCTGCTCTCCCGGCCGCGGCCTGATCGAGAACGGGCGGCTCACCGCCTACGGCCGCGAGGTCGAGGCGATGCCGGTCGAGCGCGCCTGGGCCGAGCTGCTCGTGAACGCCGACGACGACCTGGTGCCGTTCCTGGCGGTCTGCTCGACATCGAGTCGCTGCACCGGATGACGCGCGAGGAGCGCGACCTCGCACGGCGTGGTCGCCAACGGCAGCGACCACCTCACCGCGTACAACCTCTACGCCGAGGCGTAACCAGCGCGGCTACATCGGCGAGGTGTACGGGCTGCCGCGCCACCTCTTCGAGGACGGCCTGGAGGAGTGGGCCGAGCGCCGCGGCGTGCTGGTGAAGGCGATCGAGGACGCCGCGCTCGGCCTCGCGTCGGTCTACCGGTCGCTCGAGCTGCCGCTGCCCCGGCAGCTGCCGTACGCGTCCAAGGAGATCCGCGGCCGCTGGGCCGACCTGCTCGCGCGGGTCATGCCGTTCGACCTCGTGATCGACGAGCACACGGCCGACGGCCAGGAGGCGCGCGTGTCCAAGACCTCGGTGGCCGGCAGCTGGGGCGCCGTGGCCGGCTCGCTCCGCTTCTTCGCCGACCGGTTCGGGACCGCCCGGGCCTCCATCGAAGGGACCACGATCTCCTACGACCTGGTGAGCCGGTACTCGGCACTCGGCAAGCCCAGGGTGGTCCTGAGCGGTCCCCGCAAGCACCAGCGTCTAGCCGTGGAGCGGCGGCGGAGCTACTTCGGGTTCGAACTGGACACCGAGGTCGAGATTTTCGGCGGCCAGATCCCGGAGCCCCTCCTGCCCCAGGCCCGGGACGTCCTGGCCGATGCGCTCATGGCGGGAGAGGTCGAGCATCCCGACGCGGCCAGGATCCGTCGTGCCGGCTCGGTGCTCGATGAGCTGTGGCGCCGGTCGGGCGGAGACCTCACCGCCATCTCCCCTGACCGGATCCGCCTGATGCTGCGGCGGCAGCTGGACGAGGTGACCAGTTGGGATGATTTCCATCGCGGGCGGCTCGCACTCGACCCGGCCGAGCTGGTGGACGAGCCGACCCGGGAGCGGCTGAACGCATTGCCGGGCATGGTTCGGGTCAGGGGGGACGCCGCGCCGGTGGAGTACGAGCTGCAGAACGGCGAAGGCGTCGCCCGGGTCCGGCTGCGGGAAGGCCAGGCCAAGCGGCTTCGGGCCGACGAGATCACCCCGCTCGACCGGCCCCTCCGGTTCGCGGTCCAGCGGGGCCGCCACCCGCCGATCCTGGCCGATACCGTCGCCGATCTGCAGGCGCTGCTTCGTCGGGCTCCGACGCCTCCGCGAGGGGAGGATGACGGCCCTGGGGGGCGGCGGAGCCACCGCCGGCCACGGCACGGACGTCGGCCGGGCCGCCGGCGATGACCGGCCCTACGCTCCATTGTGCACCTTGAGAGTCGGCGGGCGTCTAGAATGAGCAGGAGGTGCCGCGGAACGACACCTGGCGGCACGTCGCGCTTTGAAACCACCGGGTGTTACCTTCGTATGTAGGGCCATGCCAGAAATCCTCTCTGTCGGATCGGTTCCATCGGTGTTCTCGCCGCTCGCCAAGGCCCTGCTCGACGGCTTTAGCGAAGGGGTCGTCGTATTCGACTCCGACGGCAAGCTGATGTACGCCAACCACCAGGCCCGGGAGGCCCTGGCGGGAATGGATCTGGCCGACGCGGGGGCCGATCTCCAGCCCCGCCTGGCCGCCATGGGCGGCCGCCTCCGGCCGCTGCGGGTCGGCTCGCTCGAGCTCGGCGAGGCGATGTTCATCCCCGGTGTCGAAGGTGCCACCACGTTGGCTGCCCGGGAAAAAGAGGCTATCGTCAAGACACTCGACGCGCACAACTGGAAGCTCGCCGAGACGGCCAGGCACCTGGGCATCAGCCGCACCACACTCTGGCGTCGTCTCAAGGCGTACGGGCTACACCGAGACGGCCGGAGCAAATGGGCGCAAATCACGTAGTCGTTTTTCTGCTCGCCACCGTCGCCCAAGCTCCTCCTCCCGACTCAACCGCTTCTCCCTACGACAGCCCCGCCGTTCAGCATCTCATCGAGCGCGCCAGATCGCGGCGGCGGGCCGGTGATTCGGCCGTCTCCGACTATGCGGCCCGCATCCACTATCGTCTGACCGTCGGGCTGGGCCGCCGGCGTTGGGCCCGGGTGCCGGCCTCCGCGGTGGAGGAGCAGGTCGCCGACGTGCGGTGGCAGCGGCCCAATGATCTCCTGGTGGACGTGGTCGGCCGGCGGGCGCGGTCCCGCTCGGCGTCGCTGACGCTCTCCAGTGTGTGGGAGCGGCCCTGGTTCGTGCCCCGTGCGGTGGACGACTCGGTGAGAATCTTCAGTGACGAATTTCCCGCCACCGGGGCCCTTCACCCCCTGGCCGCGAGCGGGCCCGAGTGGTACCGCTACGAGCTCAGCAGCGGACTCTCGGTCAGAACGGGACGAGGGCACACGCTGCGGCTCCTCCGGGTGGATGTGACCCCCCGGCGCACGGGGCCCGCGCTCATCGCCGGCCGGATGTGGATCGACTCCGCCACCGCGCAGGTGGTCCGCTTCACTTTCCGGTACGTAGGGACCGAGCTCTGGGTCACGCCGGACGGCACCGCCCCGTCCGATTCGTCCTCCGCGCGCAGGGTCAACTCCCTCGCCAACCAGATCGCCAGCGTAGACGCCGATCTGGAGTACGGGCTCCAGGACGCTCGGTACTGGATGCCGCGCCGCCAGGTCATCTCGGGCAGGGTGCGGATCCCCCTGGTGAGTGACGTGGTCATCCCCTTCCGCGCGGTCACGACTTTCGAGGATTTCGAGATCAATACCGGCCGGCCAATCGTCTTCCAGCTGCCGCTCCCCGCCGCCGGGGACTCCGACTCGCTCCGGTTCATGCGCGAGGCCCGCCGGGACACGGTACGCGCGGCGCGCCGCGGCGGGGCCCGGGGCGGGTCCGACAGTCTGCGGTCGTGGAGCTACGCCGACCGGTGGCCCGGTGGACGCTACGAGCTGCATCGGCCGTCCGACGACTCGCTCGGGCGTTTCGAGGGCTGGCTCGATTCGCTCTCGCTCGCCGCCGATCCCGCCGAGGAGAGACGCGCCAGAGTGGCGGAAACCGAGCTGGCCCGATTGGCCGAAGCGCTGCCGGACTCGGTCACCGGCCGCCGTCCGCATGGTATCGGGTACGAGCGGCTCACCGACGCCTTTCGGTACGATCGGGCGCAGGGGCTCTCGCTGGGGCTGGGCTACCGGGTGGATGTCCCCGGCGTGGCGTTCACCCGCCTGTACGGCACCGCGCGCTACGGGTTCAGCGACGACCGTGTCACTGGACGGCTCTCGCTGATGCGCGACGCGCCGGCCGGCCGGCTCGTGGTGAGTGGCTACCGGGACGTGATGAACGTGGATCCCTTCGCACCGGCGCCGGGGATCGGCAACACGCTCAACGCCCTCTTCGTGGCGCATGACGACGGCGACTACGTCCTGGCGTCGGGCGCCGCCGCGGGCTACGAGACGTCGCTCCGGACCGGGCTCGAGCTCGCGGTCGGGGCGCGGTACGAGCGGCAGGACGGCGTGGCGCGCGCGGCCACGTCGGAGATCAACGACTTTCTGGGCGGATCGGGTGTGTTTCCGCCCAACCCTCCGGTGAACCCGGGCCGGTTCGTGGGCGGCCACATCCGCCTGAGCGGCACCGGCGACTTCGGGTGGCAGGCCACCACCGACGTGCTGGGCGGCGAGGGCACGACCACCGGCCGGGTCTACGGCGAGCTGCGCCGGAGCATCGGAAAGCGGCGAGGCCTGACGGCCCGGCTGAAGGGCGGACTCGCGACCGCGCCGACACTCCGGCAGAGTGAGTTCAGGCTGGGCGGGATCGGAACCGTCCGGGGACACGAGTACGGTGCCCGCCGGGGCCAGGCGTTCTGGGCCGCGCAGCTCGATGTGACGCCGTTGCCGGGCCGGCTTCGACCGGTGGTGTTCGTGGACGCGGGGCAGGCGGGAGGAGCGGGCAGCCTCTTCGCGGGGCGGGTGTTGGCGGGTGCGGGCGTGGGCCTCTCGGTTTTCGGCGGGCTGCTGCGACTCGACCTCAGCAGGGCGATCTCCCCCGACCGGGCCACCGTCAGGTTCGACATCGTGGTGCAGGGAGCCAGGTAGATTGCTCCGGGTGCCGCCCCCATCTCGTGACTCCATGACCGCGTTCGGATGGCTGGCCGCCGCCGGGCTCCTCGGCGCGCCGGCGTGCGCGCCGGGGGAAAAGACCGATGGACAAGCCGGCTCGCTCACGGTGGAGTGGAGCGGCTCGGATACGGGCAAGCTTTCCGCCCCCGCGGTTGCCGAGTGGTGCGACAGCCTCGGACTGCTGGAGGTGAGAGCGATCCGGGGTGACACCGGGATCGCGCTGGTCCTCTATCCGGTGGACTCCGTCACCTCAGCTTCCGCGGTGGTGCCGGGCGACTATCCGGTGGTCCCGCCGGCCCGGGCCGACTCCAGCCGGCCCTCGGCGGCCGTCGCCCTGCGCTGGTTCGCGGAGACGTCTATCCGCGGCTTCCGCGGCGACAGCGGCGCGGTGACGCTGGCGGCCATCGGCCCGGGCGCCGGCGCGGGGCGATTCTCGGCCCATCTCGGATCCGCGACCGAGGGGAGCAAACTCACCGTCAGCGGCTCGTTCACGGGGCTGAGCATCGCGCCCGCATCCTCCGGATGCCCAGGGCGCCATCCCCGGCGCCCCGGTCCGCCGCCCAGCCCGACGATTCCGGCGATACCACGGACACGGACCAGGTCCGGCGTTAGATTGAAACCATGGAAAGCACCTACTTCCGGCGGGGCTTCGGCCTCAAGAGCGAGATCGAGGGGCAGCTCACGACCGACTACCACAGCGCGGTGGTGGAGGCGCTGCGGGCCAATCAGTATCGTCTCACCGTCGGGTCGCTGACCTTCCGGCTGGCCCAGGAGTTCGGCTTCTGTTACGGGGTGGACCGGGCGGTGGATTACGCCTACGAAACCCGGATCAAGTTCCCCGACCACCGGCTCTACCTGGTGGGCGAGATCATTCACAATCCCCACGTCAACCGGAAGCTGCGGGACATGGGGGTCAACTTCCTGGAGCGGAGCGCGGGCGGGGAGTTCGACTTCTCCGGCATCGGCGCCGACGACGTGGTCATCCTCCCGGCGTTCGGGGTCACCATCGGCGACTTCGGCCGGCTCCGCGAGATCGGCTGCGTGCTGGTGGACACCACCTGCGGCTCGGTCCTCAACGTGTGGAAGCGGGTGGAGAGCTATGCCCGCGACGGTTTCACGGCGATCATCCACGGCAAGCATTACCACGAAGAGACCAAGGCCACGGCCAGCCAGGTGATGAAGTACGAGCAGGGCCGCTATCTGGTGGTGTTCGACATGGCCGAGGCACGCCTGGTCTGCGACTTCATCGAGCGGGGCGGCGACGTCGGCGCGATGCGCGAACGCTTCGCCCAGGCCACCTCTCCGGGCTTCGATTTCGAGCGGGATCTGTTGCGAGTCGGGATCGCCAACCAGACCACCATGCTCTCGGGCGAATCGCTCGCGATCGCGAAGGAAGTGGGCCGCAGCGTGGCCCGGCGCTACGGCGACGCGGCCGGGGAACACTTCCGCTCGTTCGACACCATCTGTTCCGCCACCCAGGAGCGGCAGGACGCGGTCGTCGCGCTGCTCGAGGAGCCGCTCGACGTCATGGTCGTCGTGGGCGGCTACAACAGCAGCAATACCTGCCACCTCGCGGCGCTGGTGCAGACGCGGGGAGTCCCGGTCTTCCACATCGAAGACGCCGACGCGGTGGATCCGGCCACGGGCACCGTTCGGCACCAGCCGATCGGAGCCAAGGAGGAAACGTCGACCGCCGGCTGGCTGGGTGATGCCCGGATGGTCGGGATCACGGCCGGAGCGTCGACGCCGAACAACAAGATCGGCGAAACGGTGGCCAGAATCTGCCGGACCGCCGGGGTCGATCTTGGTGCCGCGGTCGCGTAGCACCACCCGCCTGATAGACCTGTCCCACACCATCACGCACGGTATGACGACGTACCCCGGCCTGCCGGGGCCGATCATCTGTGACTACTTGAGCCGGGAGCGATCGCGGGAGCTGTACGCTCCCGGAGTGGAGTTCCAGATCGGAAAGATCGAGATGGTGGCCAACACCGGCACCTATCTCGACTCGCCATTCCATCGCTATGCGGACGGAGCGGATCTGTCGGGACTCCTGCTGGAGTCGCTGGCGGACCTCGACGCGGTGCTGGTGCAGGCCCCGATGGAACTCGGCCGCGCCATCTCGCGGCGGGCGTTCGAGGGGCTGGAGCTGGCAGGCCGCGCGGTGCTGGTCCATACCGGGTGGGACCAGCATTGGGGCACCGGACACTACCTCTCGGGGAATCCGTTCCTCACCGGCGAGGCGGCCGAGATGCTGGTGGCGGTCGGCGCGACCCTGGTCGGGATCGATTCGCTCAACATCGACGATATCGGCGACCGTTCCCGCCCGGCCCACTCTCTGCTGCTCGGCGCGGGCATCCCGATCGTCGAGCACCTCCGCGGACTGGCCCAGTTGCCGGCGACGGGGTTCCGCTTCTCGGCCGTCCCGCCCAAGGTGGCGGGCTTCGGGACCTGGCCGGTCAGGGCCTACGCCGTGACTCCGTAGGGACCGCCGCTCTCGCCTTCCGATGCCCTTCCGCCAAACCTCGGTCTCCGGCCTCCCCGCGATCGCGCTTCGCACCGACGAGCTCGAGGTCGTGGCGGTGCCGGCCGCGGGAATGAAACTCACCAATCTCCGCCGGCCGCGCGGCCGCGAGTGGTTGTGGCGGAACGATCAGATTCCCCTCGCCACGTCGCCGCCGGTGGACGTGTCGTTCGTCGAGATGGGCGACAGCGGTGGGTGGGACGAGTGTTTCCCTACCGTCGGCGCCTCGCCGATTCCGGGCGCACCGCCGGGCTCGCCCTCGCTGCCGGATCACGGCGAGCTGTGGAGCGCCGAGTGGACCAGCTCCGTCTACGAGCACGCCGACGGCGTCACCCTCACGGCCTCCACCGCCGGCCGGCTGCTGCCGTACGAATTCCAGCGCGACGTCACCCTCGATCGCGGCGGCCCGGTGCTGCGGCTCCGCTATCGGGTAAGAAACACGGGCGACTCGCCGTTTCCCTGGATCTGGTGCGCGCACCCGATCTTCAACGTCCAGCCGGGAACCACCCTGGAGCTACCCTCGATGCACCAGGTGCGGCTCGGGGCGATCCATGGGCTGCCGGAGCTGGCCCGGGGCGATATCGTGAGCTGGCCGGAGGCATTCGGCGGCGACCGCGGCCGGTTCACCTTTCCCGATGCGGGCGCATGGGCGGTGAAGCTGTTCGGTGACGTAGGACGGTCGGGACGGATGATCCTCACCGATCCCCGCCGCCGGGAGCGGGTGGAGATGCTGGTACGTCCGGAGGAGGTGCCGCAGGTGGGGATCTGGATCAACAATCGCGGCTGGGCGCCGCCCGGCCGGAGCGCCTACTTCAACCTCGGGCTCGAGCCGGCCATCGGCGCGCCGGACCGGCTGGACGAGGCGGTGCGCGACTGGCAGGCCGCCGAGAGGCTGGCGCCGGGCGAGGAGCGAGCCTGGGCGGTGGAAGTGCGGCTGCTGGAGGAAGGCGAGAGCTAGGCCCGGCGCGGTCCGCGCCGCTACTGCCCCGAGCTGCTGCCCTGCGCCGGGCGCTCGAGTCTGGTGTCCTCCCAGGACACCGGATCCTCGATCGGCTCGAGATGGGTGTCCACGACGCTTCGCGGCACCGCCTCGCGGACTCGCTCCTCGATCTCCTCCAGCAGGTCATGGCCCCGCTGGACCGTCCAGTCACCCGGCACCAGAATGTGAAACGAGATGAACCGCCGGGCCCCCGCCTGGCGAGTGCGCAGGGCGTGATAGCGTACGCCCGACCTCCCGTGGGACTCCAGGATCGCCTTGATCGCCGCCAGGGTCTCCGCCGGCAGCGAGGTGTCGAGCAGGCCGAGCATCGACCGGCGGACCAGCAGGAAACCCGAGTGGAGGACGTTGAGCGCCACCGCGATCGCGACGATGGCATCGAGCCGGTGCCACCCGGTGAGCGCCGCGGCTCCCACGCCGATGATGACGCCGAGCGAGGTCCAGACGTCGGTCATCAGGTGCTGGGCGTCGGCCTCGAGCGTGATGGACTCGTGGCGCCGCCCCGCGCGGAGCAGCACCCGGGCGACCCCGAGGTTGATCAGCGAGGCGAGACCGATGATGGCCAGGCCCAGGCCGGGCTCCGCGATCGGCTGGGGGTCGATCAGCCGGCCCACCGCGGCGCCCACGATGCTCGCGGCCGCGATCAGGATGAGCGCACCCTCGAACCCGCTGGAGAAGTACTCGGCCTTGGTGTGGCCGTACGCGTGCTCGTCGTCAGCCGGCCGCGCGGCCACCGAGAGGGCGAACAGCGCCACCAGGGCGGCGATGAGATTGACGAACGACTCCAGCGCGTCCGAGAGCAGGCCCATCGAGCCGGTGAGCAGGTACGCGGTGCCCTTGAGCCCGATGGTGACGAGCGCCGCCAGCACCGAGAGCGCCGCGAACGGGAGCAGCCCGCGTCGCTCGATCACGCGGGCCGCTCCGGCAGCATCCGGGCCACTTCGGCCACCGTGAGCGGAGTGCTCCCTTCGGCGCGGTTGTTCACCAGGAGATAGGCGGGGATCCGGGTCTTCACCGCGGTGTCGATCAGCCGCAGGAGATCCCGGCGGAGCTGCGGGATTGGGATCCTGGATCCGGTCGTACGGGGCGAAGGCGTCCACCGCCTCGTCGTAGGTCCGGCCCGGCCGGAGCAGCGCGCGGGCCACGATGAACGGTCCCGACAGCGAGCCGGGGAGATCGAGCTGGTCGCCGATCGCGGGCATGCGGGTCCAGGAGTTGAAGACGTGGGCCACCCCGTGCTCCCGCAGCACCGCGAAATACATGGGGGTGAGGAACTCCTCGTTCCGAACCTCGACCGCGTAGTGCCCCTCGCGGGGCAGGGCGGAGAAGAAACGATCGAGCCGGTCGGCGAATTCCGGCGGTCCGACGCCGCTGCCCCGGCCGATGGCCTGGAACTCGAAGACGAACGGTCCCGCGTGATCCGAGAAGTACCGCTGGTACGGGTCGTAGACCGCCTCAAGGAACACGTCCGGGTTGAGGAAGTCGCCGTTCACCTCGCCGGCGCGCGCCGGATTCTGTGCCTTGGTGAAGGTCTGGACCGTGATCTGGTTCCAGACCTTGCTGACACAGGGAAATCCGGGCGGCAGCCGCTCCGCATAGGAGCCCAGCACGTCCTCCGTGGGCGGTGCATAGAAGCTGGAGTCGATGCCGACGGTGCGGAAGAGCGGAAAGGCGGCGTACTCCTCGAGCATGCGGGCCGAGGCGCCCTTTCCCTCGTAGATCCGATGATAGACCAGCCCGCGCCAACCGGAATAATTCCACGACGAGCCGCCGAATCGCACCAGCGGAGGAATTCGGGCCGCCAGGGCCGCGAAATCGGAGGGATCGCGCGGGGCCGCCGGTGAGCTCACGCCGGCACGATCTTGAGCACTACCCCCGAGGTGCTCATGACGTACAGCTCGCCCGCGGCGTCGCGGCCGAAGCTCGGCACATTGCCGCCCGGCGCCAGCGTGGGCCACTGGAACCGGTCCACGGCCCCGCCGGTCTCCAGCCGGAAGCTCCGCACCCATCCGGAGCAGAAGTCGGCGTAAAAGTAGTGCCCCTGGAGCGCGGGGATCGCCGCGCCGCGATAGACGGCGCCACCGGTGATGGAGCAGCCGTCGCGCGTGACCGTACGCGAGCACGGGAAGCTGGAGGCCGTCGCGGTCGCAGGATTCGACGAAGCAGTCGGGACCTTCCATGGCGTTCCAGCCGAAGTTGAGGCCCCGGCCCGCGCCGTCGGCGGTGGTGGACACGTCCACTTCCTCCCACCGCCCCTGGCCCACGTCGGCGATGTAGAGATCGCCGGTGGCCGGGTCGAAGCTGGCCCGCCAGGGGTTCCGGAGCCCGTAGCTCCAGATCTCGGGCCGGGCACCGGCGGTTCCGACGAACGGGTTATCGGGCGGAACGGCGTAGCTCCCGCCGTCGAGCGGCTGGATCCTGAGGATGGACCCGAGCAGGTCGGCGAGCGATTGCCCCCGGCCGCCCGGATCGCCCGCCGATCCGCCGTCACCCAGCATGACGTAGAGATACCCGTCGGGGCCGAAAAGGAGCTGGCCGCCATTGTGATTGGGAAAGGGCTGATCGGCCTGGAGAATGGAGACTTCACTGGCCGCATCGGCCAGGTCGGGATCGCCGGATACTCGAAATCCCGAGACCTGGGTCTCACCAGTGGCAGCGGTATAGTGGACCAGGAATCGTCCGTTGGCGGCGTACTGGGGGTGGAACGCCAAGCCGAGCAGTCCTTGCTCGCCGCCGGTGGAGACCCGTCCGGAAATGTCCAGGAAGGGATTCGGCAGCAGCGCTCCGTCTTTCACGATGCGGATGGTCCCCCCCTTCTCGACGATGAAGAGGCGGGGGTCGCCGTCGGGAGCCGTGAGGTAGAGGGGAAAATTCAGGCCCGAGGCGACCAGCTCGAGGGCCACGGGCTCGGTCCCTTCCGGCGGCTCCGACGTTCCATTCTCGAACTGCGACCCGCAGCCACTGGCGGCGAGCGCCGAAATAAGCGAAAGTGCTATCTGAAACAGCGAGACTTTCCAGGCGACCATGACCCGTCCTTTGACCATCGAGTGATCGTGATGCCACGCCGCAGACTGCTGGGGACCGGCGTCATGGCGGTCGTTGCGGCCTGCACCCCGCTGGGGCTCTGGGTCTACAACGATCCCGGGCTCGAGGTTTCCCGGGTCCGGCTCGATCATCAGACGGCAGGCTCCCAGCCGGTCGTGTTGGGATTGGCGGTGTGGAATCCCAACGATTACGACGTCTCGACCTCACGTCTCGAGCTCCGGCTTCAGCTGGACGACATGACCGTCGGGCACTTCTCCAAAGACAGCGTGATCTCGGTTCCGCAAACCGGGCTCGCCGATGTGGCCTTGCCGCTCACCGTGCCGGCCGGTCCGGTGCGCGAGCGCATCCGGACGCTCGCCTCGGGAACCCACCGTTTCGCCGTTGAGGGCCGGGCCACGTTCCAGACGCCGTTCGGGCGGCGCAACGTGCGTTTCGCGCACGCCGGCGACCTGTCGTTCGGCGCAGGGGACCAGAGCGACGTCGGCACCGGTGTCTCGGCTGACTCGGTCCGGGCCCGCCGCGGCCCCCATGGTGCCCGCCTGCCGGCGGTCCGCCCGATGCACGACGGGGGCCCCCGCGAGGGCCCCCGGATGGGAGGAGCCGGGCGCGAGCCGCGCTGAAATCTAGTCCGCTCACCACAATGGTCGACACGCTGTGCTATCGACCGGCCACCCGCTCCAGCCGGTCGAGGTGGGTAATGGTGACGGTGATCGCCCCGAACTCCTCCTCCACTTTTCCCCGAAAGATGAACGGCCCCTGGTCGAAGAGGACGTGGCCGCGCTCGCGATAGACCCGCGGAAAGAGCACCGTCTCGATCAGCCCGTCTCCATCGTCGAAGGTGACGAACTCCATCGGCTCGTCCGCGCGGGTGTGGACCGGCTTGGCGGTAGTGAGCATGCCGGCCATCATCACGTGGCGGCCGACCAGGCGGGGCAAGTCGGTGCTGCGGGCGAGCCGGAAGCGGGCGAGCCGGTCCGCCTGGAGCCGCATCGGATGGGCGTCGGTGACGAACCCCAGCGCCGCGTACTCCTCCCGCCGCCTGCGCTCGGCGGAGTACTCCTTGAGCACGGGGACGGCGGGGGAGGCTGCTGAACCAGTCGGTTTCGGGCGGCGGGCCAGACCCGACACCCGTTTCATGGGTACCGGCCCGCTGCCCCGCGTCGATCATCCACAGCATCATCGGCCGGGTCCACCCGCCGGCGATCGAATCGAGCGCGCCGACCTTGATGAGCGCGCGGAGGTCGTCGGGCGCGACCCCGGCGCGGGAGCGGAGGTCGAACAGGGAGCAGTACGGCCTGTCGCCCCGTGCCGCCGGCAGCCGCTCCGCCCCGTCCGCCGAGAGCCCCTTCACGAACTGGAGCCCGATCCTGAGCTCGCGCCCCCGGCCGGTGCAGCGGAACTCGCTCGCGTTCACGTCGGGCGGGCGCACCACGAGGCCCATCCGCATCGCCTCGGCGACGTAGGCGAACGGATGGTAGAACCCGCCGCCGTTGGCGAGCACCGCGGCCATGAACTCCGCCGGATAGTGCGCCCGGAGATAGCAGGAATGCTGAGCCACCTGGATGTAGCTCGCCGAGTGCCCCTTGCAGAAGCTGTAGCCGGCGAACGACATGATCATCTCCCACACCGTCTTGATGGTGTCGGGCTCGCGGCCCAGGGCGACGGCGCCGGCGAAGAACTCCTCGGCGTACCCGGCGAGCTGCTTGGCGGGACGCTTCTTGGAGAGCGACTTCCGGAGCCCGTCGGCGGTGGCGAGCGGCATGCCCGCGAAGACCGCGCAGACGTTGACCACGTCCTCCTGGTAGACCATCACCCCGAAGGTCTCGGCCAGGGTGTCGCGCAGCACCGGGTGGAGCGGCTGGTACGGCGCGCCATGCAGCCGCTCGAGGTAGGTGCGGATGTAGCGGTTGGAGGCGGGCCGGATGATGCTGGTGTTGAGCACCAGCAGGTCGAAGGACTCGGCCCGGCTCTTGGCGCAGAGCGCGCGGGAGGCGGGTGACTCGGTGTAGAACACGCCCATCGTGCGGCCGGTGCGGAAGAGCGCCCGGGTGGCCGGGTCCTCGCCGGCGTCGGACGAGGTGTAATCGATCAGGCGGCCGGTGTGGCCGTGCACCGCGGCGATCGCGTCCCGGATCACCGCGAGCGAGCGGTTGCCGAGGAGGTCGATCTTCACCAGGCCAGCGTCCTCGGCCCCGTCCTTCTCGAACTGGATCACGGGGACGGTGAGATCCGGATGGTCCGCCAGCGCTTTCACCGCCGGCTCGATCGGCACGTAGTCGGTGAGCGCGGTCGGAACGATGACGACGCCGCCGGGATGGACCGAGAGATGGCGCGGCATCCCCACCAGCGGCGCCGCCATGCGGGCGAACTCGCCCCAGCTCGGCGGGAGCTCGAGCTCGCGGAAGTTGGGGTGGGAGGCGAGCACCTCCTCCAGCGGCTGGTCTTCGTACCCGGGGATGCGGCGGGTGACCTCGCGGATCTCGCCCGCGGGGCGCCCATACACCTTGGCCACCTCGCGCAGCGCGCCCCGGAGCCGGAAGCAGTTGTGGTTGGCGACCATCGCCGCCTGAGGGCGGGGATAGGTCCGGAAGACGTAGGCCAGGACGTTGTCCCGCTCGTCCCAGGGAAAATCGAGATCGATGTCGGGCGGATCCTTCCGCTCGGGGTTGAGGAAGCGCTCGAAGAGGAGCCCGGCGCCGAGCGGCTCGACGTGGGTGATGCCGAGGCAGTAGCTCACGATGGAGTTGGCCACCGAGCCGCGTCCGCAGTGGGTGGGGCCGTGCTCCACGATGTCCTTCACCACCAGGAAGTAGTCGGCGAATCCCTTCTGGCCGATGATGCAAAGCTCGTGCTCCAGCCGGTCGCGGGTGACCGGCGCGACGATGCCGTAGCGCCGCTCGGCGCCGGCGTAGGCGTAGGCCCGAAGGCGGCGGAAGGACTCGTCGGGCTCGGCGAGCCGCGGTGCCACCACCCGGCCGTCGGGAATCCGGTAGGTGCAGCGCTCCGCGATCGCCTCGGTCTGGTGCACCGCCTCGGGGCAGTCGGGGAAGAGACGGACGAGGTCGGCGGAGGGGCGGAGCCATGCGTCGCGGGGGGCGGACGGGCGGACGGGCGGGCGGGCGGAATGTTCCGTCCGTCCGCCCGTCCGCCCGTCTGGCGTTCCATCCTCCAACTGGGAGAACGTGGTGTTCAAGTGGATCGCTCGGACCAGACGGTGCCGCGCCCAATCCTCGGGATGCGCCATCACCGCCGCGTTGGTCACGGCGGCAGGGAGGCCGAGGCGCCGCGCGGCGGCGAGGACGGCATGGCGCTCCTTGCCGGTGATCAGCTCGGCGTAGAGGTCCTCCGTCCCGCTCGCGACAGCTACCCGCTCGAGAAAGACGACGTCGCGGGAGAGGAGGATGAGTCCGGCGCGATCGGCGGCCATATGGGCGGAGAGTCGCCGGGGGTCGGAGCGTTCCGCCGTTCCGCCGTTCCGCCGTTCCGCCGTCCCGCCGTGGCTCCAATGAACCGCCGAGATCGCCCGGCACAGCGCTCCCCACCCCTGTTCGTCTTTCGCCAGCGCGACGGTCTCTTCGTCCTCGGTGACCAGATGCGCGCCGAGGATCGGGCGCACGCCGGCGGCATCGCAGGCGCGCTGGAACTCGATGGCGCCATAGACGCCGTTGGTGTCGGTGCAGGCGAGGGCCTGCTGCCCCCGCTCCGCGGCGGCGATGGCGAGGGCGTCCGGGCTCGACACGCCGAGGCCGAAAGAGAAGTGGGTGTGGAGATGCAGGTGGGTCACGCCGCGGCGCCGTGGTTCGGTTTTTGTTCGGTATCTCCACCGAATGTACCGCCCGGGCGGGAAGCGTCAAGCGGCTACGGGTATATAGGGATGCCCGAAAACAGCTTCACCCCCCATCCCGAGTGCCGGCGGCAGCTCCGAGTTGGATGCTGCCTCGATTGCGATCCGCTCCTGGGTCCCTTGTCGCCGCAGGTATCAAGTGCTGCCGGCAACCCGGCGCGGCCTCAGGCGCGTCTGGGTGGTGCCGTCCCCGAGCTGGCCCACGGAATTGATGCCCCAGCAGTAAGCGAGCTTGGTCGTGGTCACGCCACATATGTGGACGCTGCCTTCCGCGCTCACCTCGCGGAAGGCGAGTCCGCCGCCGACCCGCACTGGCCTGGTGCTGCAGGGTGCGTCGAAGAAGGGGCATATCTCCGGCCCCGTGTCGGTGCCGATGCCCAGCTCCCCGAGAAGGTTGAGGCCCCAGCAGTAGACGACATCTTCGACCGTCACCCCGCAGGTGTGCTGCTCGCCCGCGCTCACCTGGCGGAAGGCGAGCCGGCGGGCGACCCGGACCGGCTTCAAGCGGCCGTTGGTCGTGCCGTCGCCCAGCTGACCGGCAGAGTTGGCGCCCCAGCAATAGGCGACATCATCCGTCGTCACACCGCAGGTGTGGTCGGCACCCGCATCCACGTGGCCGAAGGCCAGTCGACGGGCCACCCGGATCGGCTTGGTGCTGCAGGCATTGAATCCATCGCCTGTGAAGCATGACTCCGGCCCGGTGGCGGTACCGTTGCCCAGCTGCCCGAAGTTGAGGCCCCAGCAGTAGGCGACATTGTCCGTCGTCACGCCGCAAGTGAATTGCGTGCCTGCACTCACCTCGCGGAAGGCGAGCCTGCGGGCGACCCGGACTGGCCGCAGGGTCGAAATGGTCGTGCCGTTGCCGAGCGCGCCGGCCTGGTTGTGGCCCCAGCAGTAGGCCACATTGTTCGTCGTTACGCCGCAGGTGTGGATGCTGCCCGCGCTCACCTGGCGGAAGGCGAGCCTGGGGGCAACCCACACTGGCCGTGGGCTGTCCGTACCCGTGCCGTCACCGAGCTGGCCGAGGTGGTTGAGGCCCCAGCAGTACAGCCGGTGGTCCGTGGTCACGCCACAGGTGTGGCTGCCGCCCTCCGCGCTCACCTGGCGGAAGGCGAGCCCGCCAACGACCCGCACTGGCCTGGTGCTGCAGGGAAGGTCGGAGCAGGTCTCTGGCCCCGTGTCGGTGCCGATCCCCAACTCGCCGACGGTATTCCACCCCCAGCAGTAGGTCACGTTACCGGTGGTGACGCCGCAGGTGTGCTCCTCGCCCGCAGTCACCTGGCGGAAGCGGAGCGTAAGGGCCGGCGTCACAGCGAGCGCCGACTCCGGCGCCGTGGGCGGCTCGGGGTCCTCTCGGCAGCCCAGGGCGGCCACCACCAAGGCCGGGGCGAGCACGGAAGCGAGTCGGTGGGTGAACCAGCGCAGTCGCCTGCCTCTCGGCAAAGGGAAAGCAGCCGGGAATGGAATGGAACCGATCCGCGTCATCGCGACCTCCGGCCAAAGCAAACTACGGGCTAAGCTTTCGGTAGCTGGGCGCTCTTGGGGTCTTCGTGGCGTCAGAAGCGGCCTGCGCCGGTCGCGGAGCAACCCGAGGACACTTGGCTTTGCGGTGCGGGTTTTCGCCGGTTGACTCTGGTCGCAGGGAAGATAGAGGCTGACATACGGCGCAGTGCGGGGGCTGTCAAGCCAGCACGGACAGCGGGCCAACCGCTCCCGCCACGCTTCGGCAGGTGTCGACCATAGACGGAAAAAATTGAGACCTAGCTACAACCTTCTGCCCAGTGGGAGAAGTGAACCAGCCCACCCTCTCCGTCTCTTACGCGTCAAGCCGTTACGTCTCTCCCTCCAGGAACCGCTCCAGAATCCGATTGAACTCCGCCGGCCGGTCGAACTGGAGCCAGTGGCCGGTGCCCGTGACGACGCGGTGGGGTAGGCCCGCGCCGAGCTTGTGCATGCTGTAGGGAAAATCGTTCGCGGGCGTGATCACCGCGAGCGTGGGACCGTGGAACTGTGCGAGCGCGGGCTTGGGATCGAACGCCATCACCGCGTGGAGCCCGCGCACCACCGTTTCCCGCGGCGTTTCCCGCAGGTCGTTCAGCAGCCGCTCGAGCACGGTGCCGTCGGAGCCGGCGATGCTGCTCCAGTAGCCCTCGATGGTGTCGGTGTAGGTCGGCGACTCGAGCGCATCGAGAAAGGGGCGGACTTCCGCCTCGGGAGTCTGGGTGCCGTCGCCGATGGGGTCGGCGACGAGAAGATGGCTGACGCGCTCGGGATGCGCCCCCGCGTACGCCAGCGCCACCCCCGCTCCCATGCTGTGCCCCACGAGCGCGAAGCGCGCGAGGCCCAGCGCATCGGCCACGGCGCCCACATCTCCCGCCTGTGCCTCCATCGAGTAGTCGTTGTCGGCCGGCCCGTCCGACCGGCGATGCCCGCGAAGATCGAGCGCCACCGCCCGCCGCGTTTGCCGCAGATGCTTGAGCTGTCCGGACCAGTGACCAGTGTTGCCGGCCAGGGAGTGGACCAGGACGATCGGATCGCCGGTGCCGCCGTCGTCCACCGTGAGCTTGCCCGCCGGACCCACGACGCGCCTCATCGCGCTCCACCCGCGCGCGCCAGCCGGGACCAGGGCGGCCGCTGTTTCATGATCCGGCGGTGCACCGGACAGGTTTCCGTATGGGCGCCCGGCAGATAGCCGATGCTCATCAGGAACTCGCCCACGATCTCGCCACCGGTGAAGCGGAAGGTGCGCTTGAAGAGCTTGACCCACTCCTCCTTCGATCGAGGATGGTGCGCCGCCAGCCAGCCGGCGAACGACCCATGGCTCTGGCGCAGCTCGAGGATGCGCGCCGCGTTGGTGATGGCCGCCTCGACCTTGAGCCGGTTGCGCACGATGCCCGCGTCGGCCAGCAAGCGCCGACGGTCGCGCGCGGTGTACGCCGCAACGCGCTCCGGATCGAAGCCGTCGTAGGCCCGGCGAAACGCGTCGCGCTTCTTGAGGATGGTGAGCCAGGAGAGGCCGGCCTGGTTGATCTCCAGCATCAGGCGCTCGAACAGCGCGGCGTCTGCATCGAGAGGGAAGCCGTACTCGTGGTCGTGATACGGTCCGTGCCATTCGTGGCTGGAAGCGATGTCGCAATAGGATGTGCCCATCCGGGCTCCGGTGCTCTGGATTGTCGGTGCCGTCAGCGGTGTCGCCGCCCGAAGAGCCGATAGCAATCTTCGGGTTATATTCGGTACTCGCTAATGTCGGGTATTCTCGGATCCGCGTCAAGGAGCATGGTCAGAACGAGCAGTGGTCATGGCAGGACCATGCCAATTGGCGATGGCGACGTCAGCGGGATTCCCGATCATTCAAGCTCGCCGCCCGATTCACTCTCGGCCGCGTCGGATGCGCTTGGGGACATCGAGCGGCAATCGGCGGGGATGGAGGCATTGCCTGGAACGATGACGCTCCCCGCACGGTCCCTTCCCCCAACTCAGCCCAAGCTGTTCCGCTGGCAGCTGACCTATCGCCCGCCGTTCGACTGGCCGGGAATGCTGCGGTTCCTCGGCGCGCGCATGCTCAGGGGGGTGGAATGGGTTCGGGGAGCGGAATACCTCCGGACCGCCCGGGTCGGCGAGTTTTCCGGGTGGCTCCACGTTCACAACTCGCCTGGGCAGCGGGCCCTGGTGATCGAGCTGAGTCAGTCCCTGGCCCCGGCGGTTCCCGCCTTGCTTCCCCGACTGGGGCAGCTCTTCGACCTGAGCGCCAAGCCCAATGTCATCGCCGAGCGGCTGATGCGGGGAGTGTTGGCCGAGACGGTGGCGAGAAATCCGGGCCTCCGCGTGCCGGGCGCATTCGACGGGTTCGAGCTGGCCGTGCGGGCCATTCTGGGCCAGCAGATCACGGTGAAAGGCGCCACGACGCTGGCCGGGCGCTTCGTCGAGGCGTTCGGCGAGCCGATCGAGACGGCGCATCCGGGGCTGACGCGGCTCTCGCCCACCGCCGAGCAGATCGCGCAGGCCCAGGTGGAGCAACTGACGGCGCTAGGCATCATGCGACCGCGCGCCGAGAGCATCATCGCCCTGGCACGGGAGATGGCGTCCGGCAGGCTGACCCTGGCGCCCTGCGCGCAGCCCGAGGACGTGATGCACCAGCTGGTCGCGTTGCCCGGCATCGGCCGATGGACCGCGGAGTACATCGCGATGCGCGCGCTTCGGTGGCCGGACGCGTTTCCCCATGGCGATCTCGCCGTGCGGAACAGTCTCGGCGGGGTTACCGCGACGCGGGCCGAAGAAATCGCGGAGGCCTGGCGACCCTGGCGCAGCTACGCCGCCCTGCACCTCTGGCAGGAGCGGGCGTGGACCAGGCGTTGAATCAGGTCTCTCCGCCCAGCGCCTTGTACAACGCGGCATAGCTGGTCGACGCCTCGGTACGGGCCCGCGCGAGCTGATCCTCGGACTCGAGTTGGGTCCGCTCCGCGTCGAGCACCTGAAGGAAGTCCGCCACGCCCCCGGTGAACCGGAGGCGGGCGAGGTCCGCCGCGCGCGCGCTGGCCAGCGCGGCCTCCTCGAAGCGATCCACGCGGTTCAGCGAGCTCCGGTAGCGTACCAGCGTGGTCTCGACTTCCTCCAGGGCGCTCAGCACCGCCTGATTGTACTGCGCTCTCGCCTCCGCTTCGAGCGCCCGGGATGCGTCCACTCTCGCCTTCACCCGTCCGAGATTGAGCGCCGGCCAGGTTATGACGGGCCCGACCGCGTAGCGGAACGTGCCATCGCCGCCGAAGTCACCGAGCTCCGCCGATGAGAAGCCCGCGCTGCCGCCCAGATTCAGCCGGGGGAGGTAATCCGCCTTGGCGGCACCCACGAAGGCGTGCTCGGCCGCGACCCTGCGCTCCGCGGCGGCCACGTCGGGGCGCCGGCGGATGAGCGAATCCGGTGCGGCGATCGTGACCGTGGCCGGGAGGGCCGGCATGGGGGTGATCGAGTCCAGCTCGCCCGCGACCGCCGCCGGCGGCCGGCCGACCAGGACGCCGATGCGGTACTGCGCGGCGGCGACCTGGGCCTCGAGAGCCGGAATGGACGCCAGGGTGATGCTCAGCTGCGCCAGCGCCCGCTCGGTATCGAAGGCGGTGCCGCGACCCGCGTCGAGTCGCTGCCGGGTGAGCTCCAGCGTGCGGCGCTGGTTCTCGCCGTTGCGCTGCGACACCGCCAGCTGCTCCTGCGCTCCGCGCAGCTCGAAGTAGACCCGAGCCAGCTCGGCGGCGAGCGACACCCGCACGTTTCGCAGGTCCTCCTCCGCGGCGCCCAGCAGCGCGCCCCGCGCCTGCACCCCGCGGCGGATCCGGCCGAAGAGGTCCAGCTCCCACGAGGCGTCGAACCCTGCGTCCCAGATGTTCTGGTCGGGGAAACTTCCGCCGCCTATAGGGAAGGTGGCCCCGGCGAGTCGCTGCCTGGTGTAGCCGCCCACGGCGGTCACGGTCGGCACGAAGTCGAGCGTCGCGTCGAGTCTGGCGGCCCGGGCTCCGCTGATCCGCGCGCGCGCGACCTCGACATCGAGGTTGCCGTTGAGCGCCTGGGCGAGCAGCCGAATGAGGGTGGTGTCGTTCAGTGCGCGCCAATACTCGCCTACCGGAGTGACGGTATCTCCCGCCACGATTGGAACGGCATCCGGCACCTCCGCCTCCGCGGGCGCCGCCGGCACCGCGGGTGAAGCGAGGCTGTCGAGCCGCTCTCTGAATGCGACGGGGATCTCTACCTGCGGGTTACGATACGCCGCTGCCGAGGCGCAGGCGTTCAGGAGAAGCACGAGCCAGATCGTTGCCTTACGCATGAGTCCTCACCGCTCTTGGGCGGTCTCGCTCGGTTGGAAGGGGCGTGTTCTTGGATTCGAGGGTTGTACAACTGCCATACTATTTGCCGAAAGAAGCCCCGGGATTCCGAGCCGGTCGGCCATCTACGATTTCGGGCTGAGGTTTTTCGGCTCGCCGCCCACCCGCTGCAGCAACTCCGCCGTGTAGGCCTCGAGCACTTCCCGGCGCACCTGGCAGTTCAGGTACTGGCCGTCTCGCCGAGCCTCGACCAGGCCGGCGCGGACCAACTCCTTGATGTGATGCGAAATCGTCGCCTTGGACACGGGAAACTGGTCCGTCAGGTGCTGGCAGGGACAGGACTCCTCGTCGGCGATGGCCTGGAGCACGGCCACCCGCCGCGGGTCGGCCAAGGCCTTGGCGATGAGGTCGAACTGCCCGGGCGTGAGCCCGACTCGGGTTCCCATTCTAGTGCTCACAATATGATAGTTATCGAACTACCTAACTCGTGTCAAGCGGGGCTTGGTTGACAGGCCCCCGGTGGCCGCCCGAATATCCCTGCTGGCTTTCCGCCCCCCGTTCGGCAACGACGCACAGGATCTCGATTTGTACTCCGAGGAGAGGGTCTCAGCATGGCGCATGCCCAACTCCCCGTGATCCGGCGTCGGTTCGGCGAGACCGCCCGCCAAGACCTGTGGTGGCTTCAGCCGGCGATCGTGCTGGTGATCCTCTCGACCTTCATCATCTATGCCACGTGGGCCGCGTTCCAGGGCGCGCATTACACCTCGGGCCCCTATCTCTCTCCTTTCTACTCTCCGGAGCTGTTCGGCGACTCGCCTCATGCCTGGCTCGGCCCCAAGCCGACCTGGTGGCCGGCGTGGCTGGTGTTCTCGCCGGCCCTGCTGATCCTGCCGTTCCCGGGCCTCTTTCGAGTGACCTGCTACTACTACCGCGGCGCTTACTACAAGGCGTTCTGGGCGGATCCGCCCGCGTGCGCAGTGGGCGAGCCGCGAACCCGGTATCGCGGTGAGGCGTCGTTTCCGCTCATCGTGCAGAACATCCACCGCTACCTGCTTTACATCGCGCTCCTCTTCCTGGTCGTGCTCACCTACGACGTGTACCAGGCTCTCTGGTTCACCGATCCTGCCACCGGCCGGACCGAATTCGGGATCGGCGTCGGGACGCTGGTGCTGGCCGCCAACCTGGCGCTGCTTGCCGGATACACCCTGGGCTGCCATTCCATGCGGCACGTCGTGGGCGGCTACCTCGACCGCCTCTCCGGCTCACCGGTACGCCGGCGGGCCTACGATTGCTCGAGCTGTCTCAACCGGGCGCACATGCGATGGGCCTGGACCAGCCTTTTGTCCGTGGCCTTCGCCGATCTGTACATCCGGCTCTGCTCGACGGGCGTCTGGACCGACTGGAGGATATTCTGAGCCTAGCCCCGGTCGTCCATCCATGACCGACTATCAGACCTTCGACCACGATGTGCTGGTGATCGGCGCCGGCGGCGCCGGCCTCAGGGCCGCCATCGCCGCCTCCGCCGCGGGCGTGTCTGTCGGCCTGGTCTGCAAGTCGCTGCTCGGCAAGGCGCACACCGTGATGGCCGAGGGCGGGGTGGCCGCCGCTCTGGCGAACGTGGACGGCCGGGACGGCTGGCAGGTGCACTTCGCGGACACGATGCGGGGCGGGCAGTACGTCAACAACTGGCGCATGGCCGAGCTGCATGCCCGGGAAGCGCCCGACCGGGTCCGTGAGCTGGAGGCCTGGGGCGCGCTCTTCGACCGCACGCCCGACGGCCGGATCCTCCAGCGGAATTTCGGGGGGCACAAGTACCCCCGGCTGGCGCACGTCGGTGACCGGACCGGGCTGGAGATGATCCGGACGCTCCAGGACCACAGCATCCACCAGGGCATCGACGTGCACATGGAGTGCACGGTGCTTCGGCTCCTGACCGATGGCGGCCGAGTGGCCGGCGCGCTGGGATACGACCGCGAGCGCGGCCGGTTCCGGGTGTTCCGAGCCAGGGCGGTGGTGCTCGCGACCGGCGGAATCGGCCGGGCATACTCCATCACCAGCAACAGCTGGGAATACACCGGCGACGGGCACGCTCTCGCCTACCACGCGGGGGCCGCGCTCCAGGACATGGAGTTCGTGCAGTTCCATCCCACCGGCATGATCTGGCCGCCGAGCGTGCGGGGCATTCTGGTGACGGAGGGGGTTCGGGGCGAGGGCGGGATTCTGGTCAACCGCCTTGGCCGCCGCTTCATGTTCGACGACATCCCCGAGAACTACCGGAGCCAGACCGCCGACAGCGAGGAGGAAGGCTGGCGCTACACCCAGGGCGACAAGAGCGCGCGGCGGCCGCCGGAGCTGCTCACCCGCGACCATGTCGCCCGCTGCATTCTCCGCGAGGTGCGCGAGGGGCGGGGCAGTCCCCACGGCGGGGTGTTCCTGGACATCTCCTGGATCAAGCAGCGGCTGCCCGATGCCCGGACGCACATCATCCGGAAGCTTCCCAGCATGTACCACCAGTTCAAGCAGCTGGCCGACATCGACATCACGGCGACCCCGATGGAGGTGGGCCCGACGACCCATTACATCATGGGCGGGATCCGGGTGAATGGCGACACGCAGAGCTCCACGCTCCCCGGGCTCTTCGCGGCCGGCGAATGCGCCGCCGGATTGCACGGCGCCAACCGGCTGGGCGGCAACTCGCTGTCGGACCTCCTGGTGTTCGGGAAACGGGCGGGGGAGTTCGCGGCGGCATTCGCCCGGGAGCACGCGGCGGCGGCGGTCGACGACGCCCAGGTCGATGCGGGGGCCCGCGGCGCGCTGGCGCCGTTCGACCGGGGAGCCGGGCACGACGGCCTGGGACCGTATCAGGTGCAGCAGGATCTTCAGACCATGATGCAGGAGCTGGTCGGCATCGTCCGGACCGAGGTGGAGATGCGGCGCGCGCTGGAGACCATCGACCGGCTCCGGGAACGGGCGCGGACCGTGGGTGTCGCCGGGAACCGGGAGTACAATCCGGGATGGCACACCGCGCTCGACCTCGACAACCTGCTCACGGTGTCCGAGGCGATCGCTCGGGCGGCGATCGAACGGAAGGAGAGCCGCGGAGGGCACTTCCGCGAGGACTATCCGGAGAAGGACCCCGCGGCGGCGAAGTTCAACATCGTGATCCGGAAGGGGCCGGACGGCGAGATGCGGCTGGCGCGGGAGCCGATCCGGGAGATGCCCGCGGAGCTGAAGGCGATCATCGAGGAGCAGAAGTGACTGACGCGCTCAAACCCGACCTGAAAGACACCGGCGCCGCCGCGGCCGACGACGCGCCCCGCCCCCACCCCGAGCCGGCCGGCAGTGCGACCTTCCGGATCTGGCGGGGCGACGCGCACGGTGGGCGTCTGGTGGACTACACGACCGGCGTAACCCCGGGCATGGTGGTGCTCGACGCCGTCCACCAGATCCAGGCCGACCAGGCCAACGATCTGGCGGTGCGCTGGAACTGCAAGGCGGGCAAGTGCGGCTCCTGCTCCGCCGAAGTGAACGGGATGCCCAAGCTCATGTGCATGACCCGGCTCAGCGAGCTGCCGCTGGAGAAGCCGGTGAGCGTGGAGCCGATGCGAGCGTTCCCGCCGCTCAAGGACCTGGTGACCGACGTCTCCTGGAACTTCGCCGCCAAGCGGCGCGTCAAGCGGTTCAAGCCCCGGTCGCCCGACGCTCCGGACGGCACCTGGCGGATGGCGCAGTCGGACGTGGACCGGGTGCAGGAGTTCCGCAAGTGCATCGAGTGCTTCCTGTGCCAGGACGTCTGCCACGTGCTGCGCGACCATCAGCTGCACGAGGACTTCATCGGGCCGCGCCATCTGGTGTACGTGGCGGCCCTGGAGATGCATCCGCTCGACGTGGAAGACCGGGTCGAGGACCTTCGCCGCGCCCACGGGATCGGCTACTGCAACATCACCAAGTGCTGCACCACGGTGTGCCCGGAGCACATCACCATCACCGACAACGCGATCATCCCGCTCAAGGAGCGGGTGGTGGACCAGTACTTCGATCCCTTGGGGAAGGTGCTCAAGGTGTTCAGCAGGAGGGAGGCTCCATCGTGACGTTCGAACTCAGGCCCATCTCCGCCGCCGCGGTGCCGCTGGCGCTCCAGAAAGCGGAGCGGTACCGGATCATCAACGACCCCACCTCGGCGGAAAGCATCTGTCTCGACGTACTGGCGGTGGACCCGGCAAACCAGGAGGCGCTGGTGACGCTGCTGCTGGCCATCACCGACCAGTTCGCGACCGGGCCCACCGAAGGCGCCCGGCGGGCGAGGGAAGTGCTCCCCCGGCTGGAGGATGAGTACAAGCAGGCGTATTACGCGGGGATCATCTGCGAGCGCTGCGCCAAGGCGCAGATCCGGCCGGACACGCCGGGGTCGGAGGAGACCGCCTACCACTGGCTGCGAGAGGCGATGGACTGGTACCAGAAGGCGGAGTCCCGGCGTCCGCCCGGGAACGACGAGGCCATCCTGCGGTGGAACACCTGTGTCCGGCTCCTGGCGCGCAACGACCGCCTGCGGCCACGGGCGGAGGAGCCGGCCCCGCTGGGCCTGGAATAGCCCTGCGATGCGAGCGGTGGTCCTGACCGGCGCCGGCGGGCCGGAGGTAATCTCGATCGGGGAGGTCCCCAACCCGGAAGTAAAGCCCGGTTACATCCGCGTCCGGGTGCGCGCCGCCGGACTCAACCGCGCCGATCTGCTCCAGCGCCTCGGGCGCTACCCGGCGCCTGCGGGATGGCCGGCCGATATTCCGGGCCTGGAGTACGCCGGCGAGGTCGAGGCAGTGCGAGACACGGCGCGCTGGAAGGTGGGCGACCGGGTGATGGGCCTGGTGGGCGGCGGCGCGCAGGCCGAGCTGCTCACGGTCCACGCGGACGAGGCGCTCGCGATCCCCGACGGCCTCTCCTTCGCGGAGGCGGCGGCGATCCCCGAGGTGTTCCTCACCGCGTATGACGCGCTGGTCACCCGGGGACGGCTCCGCCCGGGCGAGCGAGTGCTGATCCATGCGGTCGGGAGCGGCGTCGGCACGGCGGCCTCACAGATCGCCAAGCACCTCGGTGCCACGGTGATCGGCACCTCCCGCAGCGCCGACAAGCTGGTCCGCGCGCTGGTCTTCGGACTCGACACCGGCATCGATACCAGCAAAACGCCGTTCCGCGACGCCGTGGGCGAGCCGGTGCACGTCGTGCTCGACGCGATCGGTGGCCCGGCGTTCGGCGACAACCTGGCGGTGCTCGCGCCGGGAGGGCGCCTGGTCCTGCTCGGGTTCCTGGCCGGAAGCCGCACCACGGCAGACCTCGGTCCGATGGTGCGGAAGCGGCTGGAAGTGATCGGCACCGCCATGCGGGTGCGGAGCCTGGAGGAGCGGAAGGCGCTGATCGAGGAGTTCGCCCAGCGGATGCTCCCGCTCTTCGACCGGCGGATCGAGCAGGCGGCGCCGCTCCGGCCCGTCCTGCAGGCCACCTACCCGATGACCCGGTTGGCCGAGGCCCACCGGGTCATGGAGTCGAACGAGACCTTCGGGAAGCTGGTAGTGGAGTGGTGACCGCCGCGGCTAGGCCTCGAGCTTCCGGGTCTTTTCCCGCGCGAACGCCGAGTTGAGATTCGGGAGCTGGTTGAAGTTCGCCGCGCTGTGGAACATCTCCTTGGCCTTGGCGCCGTCGCCTTTGCCTTCGTAGGCCAGGCCCATCCGGTAGAGGTTGTAGGGATCCTGCTGGTTAGCCTGTTCCAGCTGGGCCAGCGCGGCGTCGTATTTGCTCTCTTTCAGCGCGATCATACCGGCCAACTGGTGGCCCAGCCGGATCTGAAAGCTGTTCTTCCGGGCCTGACTCTCCTTCATGAAGGCGTCGCTTTCGCGCTTCGCCCTCACGAGGTCCCCCGTGGCGAGCGCGACCCGGGCCACGTTGTAGCGGTGGATCCGCTTGGTGTTTTCCTTGACCTCGGCGGAAAGCCGCGAGGCCTCCACGACCCGCACCGCCTGCTCGAACCGCTTCAGCGCCTCCGCCGGCTTCCCGGCCTCGAGGAGGATGTTGCCCATGAGCGTCGCGTCGCCCGACATCGCGGCGGCGTCGCCGATCTTGTCGCCCAGAGCGTACTGCTTGTCCAGCTCGGCGAGCGCGAGGTCGAGCTTCCCCTCCTCGACGTAGGTCGTCGTCACCTGGAACATCGCCGCCCGCTTCTCGCCGTCGTTCCTCGCGGCGGCGTAGAGCTTCTGAGCCTCGGCGCGGGAGGCGTCGTACTTGCCCTGGAACATGAGATTGCTGGCAATGCCGATGAACGACGCCGCGAAATGGGGATCCACGTCGAGCGCCTTCCGGTACTGGGCGATGGACTCGTCGAACCGCCCCGTCTTCAGCAGCAACTCGGCGTAGGAGTCGTAGGGATTGGGATCGTCCGGGATCAGTGCGATGTACTTCTTGAACGCCTTTTCCGCGTCGTCAAAGCGTCCTTCGGTGCGGTAGGCGTAGCCCAGGATGTTGTAGGCAGGAGCGAAATCGGGCGCGATCGCGGTGGACCGCTGGTACTGCTCGATCGCCTTGCCGTACTCCTGCTGTCCGAAATAGGTGGTACCGAGGAGGAAGTGCGCCCGCTCGTCTTCGGGGAACTCGGCCGCCAGCTTCTGATAGAGCTCCACCTGTTTGGCCGGATCGGCATTGGCGCCGGCCTCGGCGCCGAGAATCATGAGACGCTCGCCAGCGGACGCCTTGCCGGCGAGGGCGACGGCGTGGCCGAGGTGGCTGAAGAACTCCTTCGCTGTCGGGGCGCTGTTGGCCAGGCTCAGGTGAGCCAGCGCAAAGTCGGGGTCCTTGGCGATGGCGCGGAGCATGAATTCGCGTGAGTCGTGGGCCCGCAGGTTCTCCGCGAGTGTGCGCCCTTTGACGAAATCGGCCTTGGCCTCGGTGGACGTGGTGCTGATTGGAACCTTCCCGGCTGAATGCGCCGTCTGGGCGGCCGCGGATGGCGCGGACGCGATCAGCGCGGCGATCGCGAGCGAAGAGAGACGCGGCGCCCGGGCGGTGGGATGGGACATGAGGATCTCCTGGAAGGTGGACCTCTATCCTCTACCCAATGCCCACCGGAAAAGATTCAGGCGTGGATCCATTGCCGAGCTGGCTCCCTCGCGTCAGGCCTCTCGTGCCGTAGCGGGAGTAAATGCGGTCGAGGGCGCTTTGGAGGGCGGGACGGACGGCGCTATCCGTTCCACCCTCCAGCCCATCCCACAACCCCAGCTGCGCGCTCGCTTCCTCCACCCGCTCCAGGCTCACCGTCATGCCGCGCACCGCGATGCGCTTGTTGTTGGCCAGGGCGAACGCCTGGCGAGCGGCATCCCACAGGTCTGCGTCGAGCGGGGACGAGCCGAGCCGGGCCGCTCGGGCGGAGTCGGTATGATCCGCATAGCCGATCTCGAGCCGGAGCCGCCGGGCGACCAGACCGGCACGGCGAAGCCGCCGGCCGAGCCGCGCGGTCAGCATCCGGAGCAGCGGATGCAGCACGCCGAGATCGTTGGTGTCGGTGGTGAGGATGTGCGCGGCGCTGAGCTCGGCCAGCCGCTCGGGCGGGAGCACGGGGCGGGGATCGATGCCCATCGCGCGCGCGCGCAGCGCGCGCCCGGTGCCGCCGAAGACCGCGCAGAGCGCGCTCTCGGGAATCGCCGCCACCTCGCCGATCAGATCGAGCTGATAGTCGTCGAGCCGGCTTCGCATCTTGGGATGCAGGTCGGGGAGGACGACCAGCGGGTGGGGCGCGAGGAATCCCGCCTCGACGCCGAAGGGAACGATCAGCTCGTCGCCGTCGCCCCCGTCCGACCAGCGGTCCGCCCGGACCACCGCCTGGCTCACCAGCTTGTTGGCGGCGACGCCCACCGAGAGCGGGAATCGCAGCCGCTCGCGCACCTCGCGCCGCACCCGCGCGGCGACATCGGCCGGAGCACCGAGGAGCCGGCCGGTGCCGGTGAGATCGAGGAACGCGTGCCCGTAGCCCCGTGGCTCGATGACCGGCGCGTAGGCGCGCAGGATCTCGTGCAGCGCGCTCGAGGCCCGGGCATACAGCCGGGGATTGGGCGGGATGAGCACCAGGTCGGGGCAGAGCTTCCGCGCCTGGCGCACCGCCATGCCCCGCTCGATCCCCGCCCGCCTCGCCTCGGTCGACAGCGCGAGCACCACGGCGCGCTCGGCACCGGGCGGGGCCACCGCTACCGGACGGGTCCGGAGCCCGGGGGCCACCAGGGCTTCGACGGTAGTGCAGAAGGCTGGGGGATCGATGAAGAGGATGGTGCGAGACACGGACTGGAGGATCTCCGGCTTTCGGGATTTATTCGGTATTCGCTCGAATAATGCCCCCGGCCGGAGGGACGGTCAAGGCGACCCGCGCCGCCGGCGGGTCTTCTCCCGGGTACCGCAGGTTTTCATCTGGCACCAACGGCGGAACCCGTTGCGGCTCCGGTCGACATACATCCAGCCGCAGTTGTCGCCGTCACACACCCGCAGCTTCCCGAGCTCGTCCGACCGGAGCAGATTCGCGGCCGACCAGATGACCGGCCACACGACGGCGCGGGGGTCCGAGTCCTGGCCCCGCCAACGCCAGTCGTACCCGGCAGGCCGGCGACCCCCCGCCTCCGGCGCCATCTCAATCCGCTCCGCGGCCTCGGCCAGCAGCTGGTTGAACCGGGGCAGGGCATCGCTCGGCAACTCGCCGCGCGCGATCCCGCCGAAGAGATCACGGAGCGTCTTCCGCGCGCGCCGGGCGTACTCCACCGCGGCAGCCGCCGCTCTCGGCCGCTCCGCGGCCAGCCGCCGGAGCCGCCGCCCGGCGGCCGCGTCGAGCACGCCGGCGCCTTCTGCCCAGCGGGTCAGCCGCTCGTAGTCGGGGATCCGCTCCTCCACCGGGCCCCACGCGGTCCAGTCCACGGTATTGACCAGGTCAAGGGCTGGATCGCCGCCGACGTAGAGGACGGCGGGCTCGGCAATGAGGGCGGCGTGAGTCATGCCGGAAAGATAACACCAGTATTCGGCTCTTGACAGGTGCAGACCTGAATGACAAGTTTGCACCTGTAAAGCGTCATATACCGGTGCGATTGGCCGATCGATCCACGCTAGAGGAGGAAACACCATGATTGCTCGTACCTGGGCTGGAGCCACCCGAGCCGCGGACGCCGACGCCTATCTCGACTACCTCCACGCCACCGGTCACGCCGCCTTCCGCGCGACACCGGGAAACCGCGGCGCCCTGACGCTCCGGCGGATCGAGGGCGACCGGGCGGAGTTCCTCATGCTCAGCCTGTGGGATTCCGAGGACGCGATCCGGCGCTTCGCCGGCGACGACATCGGCCGCGCGGTCTTCTTTCCCGAGGACGAGCGCTTCCTGGTCGCGCGGGACCACCACGTCAACCACTACGAGGTCGTGTTCAGCGAGGTCGCATCCAGCGCGGAGGCGCCCACCCCGTGACCGCTTCCTTCCGCGCCCGGCTGGTCGGCGCGTTCGCCGCCATCTACCTGATGTGGGGCGGGACCTTCCTCGCCATCCGCTACGCGGTGGTGGACATCCCACCGCTGATGACGATGGTGCTGCGCTGCGCGGGCGGAGCCGCGCTGCTCTTCGCCTGGCTCGCCTGGCGGGGAACGCTGGTGCGCCCCACCCGCGCGCAATGGCTCACCGCCGGCGTGGCCGGCGCCCTTCTCTTCCTGGGTTGCCACGGTCTGCTCGCCTGGGCCGAGCAGCGGGTGTCGTCGGGGGAGGCGGCGCTGTTCATGACCGCGATTCCGCTCTGGCTCGTCACCCTGGACTCCATCCTGCTCCGTCGTCCGCCCTCCCGCCGTGTGGTGCTGAGCCTACTGCTCGGCGTCGCGGGGGTCGCGGTGCTCACCGGGGGTGAGGGAGTGTCGGGCGGGCTCGTCGCGCGGGCGGTGCTCATCCTGAGCGCCCTCTTCTGGGCGGTGGGTACGCTGGTGGTGCGGCGGGCGGGCAGCCCGCTGCCCGCGGCGCAGTCCACCGCCATGCAGTTGGGTGCCGGTGCGCTGGCGCTGCTCGTCGCGAGCATCGCCTTCGGCGAGCCGGCGGGCTGGAGGCCCGCGGAGGTCACCGTGCGCGCGTCACTGGCGATGGTCTTCCTGATTCTCGGCGGGACGGTACTCGGATTCGGGGCGTACACCTGGCTGCTGCGGGTGACCTCCGCCGCCGCGGTGAGCAGCTATGCCTTCGTCAATCCGGTGGTCGCGCTCGGACTGGCGTGGGCCGTGGGCGACGGAGCGCTGTCGGCCCGCGCCGGGGTGGCGGCGATGCTGGTGGTGGCGGCCGTGATCTTCACCCGCGAGAGCAGGCAGCCAGGCGGGAAAAGCGGTGAGGACGACGAGACGATCCTGGATGGCTCGACCCTGGAGCGCGCCATTCCGGCGCTGGCAAGGCAGCGCCGCGGCGGGCTTCCGGCGGCGATGTTCGGGGCGGTCTTGCGGCCTAGTCTTCCTGCACGCCGAGCCGGCTGATGCCCCGAGCTCGTCGCCTTCGATCTTTTCTATAGAAGAGCAGGCTGTGGAAGAGCAGGCTGTCCCGTCGCACCGGCGCCGGCGGTGCGGCGGCCCTCCAGCTGCGCTCGCCGGCGCCGCTCTTCGTCGGCCGGGAATCCGTGTTCGCGCTGCAGTTGCTCGAGACGCCGGGTGAGCGCCGCCTGATACTCCGGGCTGACCCCCTCCCGGCCACCGTAGTGGCGCCGGTACCGCTCGGCGAGGTCGGGAAACTCGGTGGCGAGGTGGGGAAGGAAGCGATGCCGCGCCGCGGGGCCGAGCCGGAGCGCCGACCCGACCACGTAGCGGGCACCGGCTTCCTTCGCCGCCGCCATCAGCCGACTCAATCCCTCGCGATCGTCGGTGACCCCGGGAACGATCGGGGCGATCAGGAGCCCGGCGTGAATCCCGGCCGCGCTGAGCCGGGCCAGGGCCCGGATTCTGGCGGAGGGAACCGGAGAGCGAAGCTCCAGCCTGCGGGCGAGGCGGGAGTCCAGCGTGGAGAGCGAGACGTTGACCGTGACCTCGTGCCGGGCGCCGAGCCCCTGCAGCAGGTCGATGTCGCGGGTGACCAGCGGCGACTTGGAGATGATCCCGATGCGCAGCCCCCGAAAGCGGGTGAGGACCTCGAGGATGCTCCGGGTGAGGCGATAGCGGCGCTCCGCCGGCTGATAGGGATCGGTGGCGGTGCCGATGACGAGCGTGTCGTCACCCATCTTCGCGGCGTCCAGCGTCCGCGCGAGCCGCTCGGCGATATCGGTCTTGACCAGGATCCGCTTCTCGAAGGCGAGCCAGGGCGGCAGCTCGTGATCGCCGTCCGCCCGTCGGCCCGTCCGGCCTTGTGCCCGCTCGGTGGCGTACCGATGAGTATCGCGCGCGTAGCAATACGTGCAGCCGAATTCGCAGCCGACGTAGGGATTGATCGACCAGAAGCCCATGCCGGTACTGGCCGGCGAGTTGAGGACGGACCGGACCCCGAGCGAGAGGAACTGGGTACCGCGCTCCCGCTCGTCGAGCACGGTGAGCTCTTGCGGGCGTTCGGCGCTCGGCCCGACCGCCAGCGTAAACTGCGCCGATTGGCTCACCCGCACCGCCCCCATCCGCAGTACACGCAGCCGATACAGCCGGACGCGTTGGTCAGGGGCCCGGCGCATTCGGGGCAGACTCTGACCGAATGAACGACGGGGACGTAGTAGGTCGTCGGTTTGAGGGCTGGCGTGCGGCGCTGGCCGAGTTTGCGGAGAGGGTCGAGGAAGAGCATGAGGCGTCCGTTGCTTCGGGTTTCGTTCGGTATCGCTCACCGAATATATGCCGAAGTACCTGATCGTCAAGCTGGGAGGGGGAACTAGTCCGTCCAAGCACGGATTGCCCATGCCGGTCACTCCGTTCCCTGCACCCGCAACGCCTTCATCAGTTGCTCGAAGCGCGGGTCGCCCCGGAGGGGGTCGAACTTGGGCTCCTCGAGGTGGATCCGGAGGTGCGCGGGGGCGACCCGCGCCCGCTCCAGGAAGGCGATCGCCTCAGGGTACTCGCCCGCGGCGACCAGCAGGGCCGCCCAAGCGGTCGCCTGATGCACGCCCGCCTCGCCGGGCCCCGGCGCGGCCGGCCGAAGCCGGGCGAGCCGCGTCCGCGCGGCCGTCGTGTCGCGGCTCCGGAGCTCGAGAGCGAGCAGCACTTCCTCGGCCGCCAGTGGATCGCTCTGCGGACGTAACTGAATCGCGGTCTCCGCGTCGCCGCGGGCGCCCGCGGTGTCTCCCATCGCCAGGCGAAGCTGGGCCCGCTCCATGTGCGCCTGGAAGAACCCTGGGTTCACCGCGGCCGCGCTGTCGAGCCAGCGGCGCGCCTCGCCGTACCGCCGCCCCGCCATGTCGATCCAGCCGAGGTGGACCAGGCTCATCGGGCGATCGGGCTCGATTGCGAGCGCCTGGCGGAACTGCTCCGCCGCGGCGGAATCATCGCCCAGCAGCCGCAAGACCATGCCGAACTCGTGGTGCGCCTCGGCGTTTCCCGGATCCAGGTCCACCGCACGCTGGAGCGCTTCCCTGACGCCTGTGAAGCGGCGCTCATCGCCGAACCGGAGGAGGCTCCCTCGCGCCAGCCACCCCTCCGCGAGCGTGGAGTCCAGTCCCACGGCGCGCTCGGCCGCCCGCCTCCCGCGGGCGAACAGGCTCTCCGGCGGGAGCCCCTCGTAGCTCCAGCCCCAATCGAGGAAGAGCAGATATGCGTGGGCCAGCCTGGCGAATCCCGGAGCGAAGGTCGAGTCGAGCCGGGTGGCCTCCGCATAGGCCTCGAGGCCCCGGGCGAGCCCGCGGGGATTGCGCTGCGCCACGTAGTAGTTACCCCGCAGGAGCTGGTCATGAGCCGCGGGGGTTGGACCCGTTCCGGTGCGCCGGCCGCCGTCCGTGGACCCGAGATGGCCCGCCACCGCCTTCGCCACCTCGATCGCGATCTCGTCCTGCAGCGCCAGAAGGTCGGTTGTGGCGCGATCGTAACTCCGGGCCCAGCGCCGCACGCCCTGGTCGGCCTCGACCAGCCGAACCGACACCCGCACCCGCTCGCCGGCCCGGCGCACGCTCCCCTCCACGACGTAGCCGAAACCCAGCGCGCGGGCCCGGTCGAGCAACTCGACGGCACCGGTCCGCTCGAGGCGCTCGACCGAGCTGCGGCTGGCCACCACGAGATCCGGGAAGTCGCCCAGTCTGGAGCCGATCTCCTCGCCGATGCCCCGGGCGAGGTATGCATCCGCGGTGTCGGGTGAGAGGTTGGCAAAGGAGAGAATGGCCACCCGCCGCACCGGCCCCCCCGCGGCGCGTCCGGCTCCAGTCAGGCGGTCCGTGCCACCGGCGGTCCACCACAGGGTCACCGCAACGACCGAGGCGACGCCGAAAAGCCCCACGAATCGCGCCCGGGCGCGGTGGGGCTCGGGCGTGACCGCCTGCGGTGACACCGCCCGGGCGAGCGAGTCGGCGAATTCCCGGGCGGTGGCATAGCGGTCGGCGGGCACTTTCCCCAGGGCCCGGAGAACCACCCGCTCCACCGGCTCGGGCACCGAGCTTCGGACGGTGCGCATGCTGGGCACCGCGTCCAGTGCGTGCCGGGCCAGGATCGCCTGCGCGGTGGTCCCCGTGAAGGGCGGCTCGCCCGCCAGCATCTCGTAGAGCACGCACGCCAGGCTGTACTGATCGCTCCGCCCGTCCAGCCGGCGGTCGGCCATGGCCTGTTCCGGGCTCATGTAGGCCGGGGTCCCGAGTGAGAGCCCCGTCTCGGTCAGCCGGCCAGCCCCGGCCTGGCTCACGGCGAGCGCGATGCCGAAGTCCGCGACCAGGGCGTGCCCCCTGGAGAGCAGGATGTTCTCCGGCTTGATGTCGCGGTGGATGATTCCCAACTGGTGGGCATAGTCGAGCGCCTCGGCCACCTCACCCGTCAGCCGGAGCGCCTCCGGCACCGGCAGCTGGCCCTCGAGCGTGAGCCGCTGGCGCAGTGACTCCCCCTCCACGTAGGGCATGACGTAGAACAACTGGCCCGCCGCCTCGCCGGAGTCGAGCAGCGGGAGGATGTGGGGGTGCTGGAGGTTGGCGGTGAGCCGGATCTCGCGCAGGAAGCGCTCGGCGCCCAGAACGGCTCCCAGCTCGAGCCGCAACACCTTGAGTGCCACCGGCCGCTCGTGTCTGAGGTCGCGCGCCAGCCAGACCGTGGCCATGCCGCCGCGTCCTACTTCGCGCTCCAGGACGTAGCGGTCGCGCAGGGCGTCTGAGAGCGGCGGGGGAGGAGCGGTCAGGTGTCACCGCGGAAGGAGATAGGGCCAATCTGTAAGGGTGGACCGCGTTACACCAGCGACGCCCCCATCGCTCGAGTTCGGGTTCGCCGGTCGTGTCGATTTGCCCATTCGCCGAATCGAAGGAGCTCATCGCCGGCTATACCCCTCATCCAAGTCAAGTCGTGGGAAGAGGGAATGGAGTGGGCCAAGCGTTTCCCGTCGCCCCCCGGCGAGGCGGTCGAGCGCTTTCGCGAGATGGGAACCGCGATCAGGAAGTAGATGGGCAGGCTTGCACCGGAGAATAAAGGTGGCCTGATTGGGAGCCGTGACGGTTCCCGATACTCATCGAGCGATCGACGCGGTCTGGAGGATCGAGTCGGCCAGGCTCATCGCCAGCCTGACGCGGATGGTGGGCGACGTGGGCGCGGCCGAGGACCTGGCGCAGGACGCCCTCGTCGCCGCGCTGGAGCGGTGGCCGGAATCGGGCGTCCCGGACAATCCGGGCGCCTGGCTCATGGCCACCGCGAAGCACCGTGCGATCGACCTCCTGCGCCGGAGGTCGCTGCTCGACCGCAAGCACCAGCAGCTGGGGCACGAGCTCGAGGCCCGCCAGGAGATGGCCGTGCCGGATCTCGACGCCGCGATCGACGATCACGTCGGCGACGACCTGCTGCGCCTCATGTTCACCGCCTGCCATCCGGTGCTCTCCACCGAAGCGCGGGTCGCGCTCACCCTCCGCGTCCTCGGCGGGCTCACCACCGAGGAGATCGCCCGGGCCTTCCTGGTCCCGACCGCGACGATCGCCCAGCGCATCGTGCGGGCCAAGCGGACCCTCGCCGAGGCCAAGGTGCCGTTCGAGGTGCCCCGCGGCCAGGACCTTACCGCCCGGCTCTCGTCGGTGCTCGAGGTCCTTTATCTCGTGTTCAACGAGGGCTATTCGGCCACCGCCGGCGATGACTGGATGCGGCCGGCACTGTGCGAGGATGCGATGCGGCTCGGCCGCATTCTGGCTGGGCTCGCGCCCGAGGAGCCGGAGGTGCATGGGCTGGTGGCGTTGATGGAGATCCAGGCGTCGCGATCCAAGGCGCGGCTGGGGCCGTCGGGAGAGCCGATTCTGCTACTCGATCAGAGCCGCGCGCGCTGGGACCAGCTGCTCATCCGGCGAGGTCTGGACGGGCTTCGCCGGGCCGAGGAGTTGGGTGGGGCCGCCGGTCCCTATGCGCTGCAGGCCGCGATTGCCGGGTGCCACGCGCGGGCCCACGCACCGGACGAGACGGACTGGGCCCGCATCGCCGCGCTCTACGATCAGCTCGCCCGGGTCGCGCCTTCTCCCGTGGTGGAATTGAACCGGGCGGTCGCGGTCTCCCGGGCCCACGGACCGGCCGCGGGACTCGAGCTGGTCGAGTCGCTGGGAGCGGAGCCCCTGCTCAAGTCCTATCACCTCCTCCCAGCCGTGCGCGGCGACCTGCTCGACCAGCTCGGCCGCTTCGACGAGGCCCGGGTCGAGTTCGAGCGCGCGGCGTCGCTCACCCGCAATGCGCGAGAACGCGACGTCCTCCTTGGGCGAGCCGCCGCCTGCGCGCGGGCCACGGCATCCGGAGCTCCTCAGGGCCAGACGTCCTCGCGGTAGAGGGTTCGACCGCCGCACCGAGCTGGCCGGAGCTCAGGCGGCGGTGCCGAGCTGCCGGATCAGGTCCTCGTACGCGGCGTCGAGCCCGCGACGCTCGGTCGGAGAGGGGACGGTTCCCAGGATCGTCTCGTGCAGCGCGGCCGCGTGGTCGCGCAGGACCCGGCGCCGGCCAAGTCCGGTGGGCAGTTCGGAAAGCGATCGAAGGGCCCACAGCAGGCGGCCGAGCACCGCCACGTTGCCGTCGCTATGCTGGCGGATCTGATCGAAAGCTTCGTCCATCAACTTGCGGAACGACGGACCCCGCGCGATTACTCGAAGCACGCCATCCCTGGTGCGCAGGGGCGACGGGAAGCGGCGGCTCGCCACCCGCGAGAGGATGGCCGTCAGATAGTCCACGCACATGACCGCGGTGGTGCTGTCGTTGATGCCGGGCGATAACGCCTTGAGCGCCACATCCACGATCTGGCGGATTCCATAGCCCGCATCCTGGTCCACGGTTCTCTGGCGGCCGATGGTGAAAGCGTCGGCGAGACCCTCGATATCCATGTCCCCCGTGCCGGCCTGCCTCACCTCGACCTCCGCCAACGCGGTTCCCTGGATCACGAACTCGCCGATACTCCGTTCCATCCGAACGACGGTGTCACCCCGGTAGGCGGCCTCGAGCAGCGCCTGGTCATCCAGCAGCTGGATGTAGCCCGATCGGCCGGCGGGGACCGGCCGCCAACGACGCGCCGGCCCGTCTTCCTCCCCGACCGAAGCCGACTCCTCGTCCCCCTCGTCACCCATCGGCTCGGGAAACAGCCGGTCCACCGCCCGGAGCGTCTCCGCCGCCGCCGCCGCCAGGATGGACGAGGCCTGGATCGCGGTCGCGATATGATGGATGAAGTACACCAGGAAGCCGATGCCCACGAAGGCCAGCACCACTCCTCCAAGGACCGCGACCGAAGGGACGAATGCCCCTTCGTCACCGCTCCGAATGGTGCGCAGGACGACGAGGCAATAGGCGAAGATCCCGACGAACACGCCCAGCACCGTCTGATTCATCCGGTCGCGCATGAAATTTCGGAGAACCCGGGAAGTGTACTGGCTGGAGGCCTGTGAGAGGACTACGATGGTGATGGAGAAGACCACGCCGGCGACGGTGATCATCGAGGTGGCGACCGCCGTCAGCATCGCCCTGGATCCCTCCGCCCCGGCCCCGAGCAGTCGGGGCCATCGCTGTACCGCCTCCTCGCCGAGGGGGAAGGTCAGGTCGACCAGCAACACGGCCGCGGCAACGGCTCCCACCACCATGAGCCCGGGGATGAACCACAGGCTCGACCAGATCTCGATCCACCACAGACGCAGAAACCCCATGGGGCCATGCTCCTTATAACTGAAGGCGCAGCAGGCTCGCGAGCCGCTCGACGGCCCGCTCGCGCCAGGGTCGCCCGCGCCACTCTTCCAGGGTGATCCGGCGGGCCCTGGCCTTGTCGGCCTCGAACTGGGCCGCCTGGCCGGCAGCGAACTCGGCGTCGAGGACGTTGAGGTTGGCCTCGTCGTTCAGCCGGAACGACCGATTGTCGAAGTTGGTGGAGCCCACCGAGGTCCAGACGTCGTCCACCACCACGACCTTCACGTGATACATGGTGGGCTGGTACTCGTGGATGGCGATGCCGGCCTCCAGCAGCGGTCCCCACAGCGAACGTGACGCCCGCCGAACCACCTTCGCGTCGGTGCGGCTGCTGGGCACGATGATCTCCACCCGCACCCCGCGGCGCTGCGCGGCCACCAGACTGGAGACGGCGAGCGCGTCGGGTACGAAGTAGGCGTTGGCGATGCGCACGCTCTTGGTCGCCGAGGCGATCGAGAGCAGGTACATCAGGCGCACGCTCTCGCTCGCGTCGTCGGCCGAGCTCTTGAAGAGCTGCGCGATGTGCGGCCCCACCGTCTCGAGTGGAGGGAAGTACTCCTCCCCGTGCAGGACCTCGGAGCAGGTCTCCATCCAGTTGTCCATGAACGCGGCCTGCATCTGAGCCACCGCCGGCCCTTCCAGGCGAAAATGCGAGTCGCGCCAGTGCTCCGGATCCTGGGCGTGCCCCAGCCACTGGTCCGCGATGCCGACTCCACCGGTGAATCCCACCGTTCCATCCACGATCAGCAGCTTGCGGTGGGTCCGGTTGTTGAGGCGGCCCACGCTGTACCAGCGTAGCGGATGGTACTCGCACGACCTCGACGCCGGCACCCGTCATCTGCTCGATCAGGGCCTGATCCATCTTCCCCGAGCCGACCCAGTCGAGCACGACGTGAATCTTCACGCCGGCGCCGGCCCGCTCGATCAGTGCCTCGGCGAACTCGCGGCCGATCGCGCCCGACCAGTAGATGAAGGTCTCGAAGCAGATGGTACGGGTCGCGCCCCGGATCGCGTCCAGCATCGCGGGAAAGATCTCGTCGCCGTTGCAGAGGGCTCGCACCGTGTTGCCGGCCACGATTCCGGGACCCAGGAGCGAGCCCACCGAGCGGACGAACTGCGGATCGCCCGCCGAGTAGAGATGGTCGATCTGGTGCTCGACCTTCTTCGCGCTGGACGACAGATTGGCGATGGCCAGGACGATCAGCGCCCCGGCGGCGAGGCTCAGAAGGATCCACATGCGTGGTGGGGTGAAGGTTGGGGTACGGGGAAGTTACGCCGGCCTGTGCCGGCGAGCCACTTCGTGCGGAAGGATGAAGTCCTCCTCCGCCGGCGGTCGCACCCAGAGATCGAACGCCAGGAAGAGCGTCTTGGAGAACGGAAAGAACGCGAACGGCGACACCGTCATGAGGACGATGGTGCCGATCTGGAAGAACCTCCACGGCGGGGACGGCCAGGTCCACCAGAGCAGGCCCACCACCCAGACGACGAAGAGCGTCTCCACCGCCATCAGGTTGAAGAAGTAGGCGCCGAGCCAGTAGCCCTGCTCGCCCCGCTCCAGTCCGAGCCCGCACACCGGGCAATTGGGTACCAGCCGCGTCCAGGTCACGAAGATCGGTCCTCCCCCGCAGTGAGGGCAGCGCAGCCGCAAGGCGCGGGAGAGCGGCGTCAGAGCCGGGCCGAGATCCATTGTTCCACGTCCGTCAGGACGCGCTCACGGTCCAGGTCGGCGAAGAGGGCATGGTAGGCGCCGGGGTATTCGCGGAGCTCGCAATCCGGGTGGCCGACGCGCGCGACGAAGGCGCGGCTCCCCTCCGGCGGAACCATCCGGTCGGCCGAGCCGTGGAGCACCAGCAGTGGCAGCGGGAACCGCGGCGCCGCGGCCTGGACCCACGCGATGGCCGCCGTGATCTCGGTCGAGAGCCGCGCCGTTCCCAGCCGGTGGAACAGCGGATCGGCCAGCAGGGTCTCCGTCACCAGCGGGATCGCGCGCGAGTCCGGAGAGATCCATGCCGGTGCGGAGGGAGAAGCGGGGCCAGACCCGGGAAAGGACCCGGCCGAGCGCCATGAGCAGCGCCGGCACACCGAGCCGGCCCACCGCCGGCGACGCGGCGATCACGCCCCGGATGCCCTCCGGCCGGTGCAGCACGTAATCCAGGACGATGAGACCGCCGAGGCTGTTGCCCAGCAGAAACATCGGCCGGCCGGGCTCCTCCTGGCGGACCACGGCGATGAAGCGCTCGAGGTCCTCGCGATACTCCTCCCAGCGCTCGACGTAGCCCCGCTGGCCCGGTGAGCGCCCGTTACCCCGCAGGTCGGGAGCGTACACCGCGATGCCCCGCGCAGTGAAATGCTCAGCCAGCGCCGGGTAGAGCCCGGAGTGATCGCCCAGGCCGTGGACGTTGATCAGAACGGCCCTGGGATGCCCCGCCGGCCGCCATGTCTGGCGAAACAGTGACAGCCCACCTGCGCCTTCGAACCATCCTTGCCGATGTGCTTGCGCGACGGTGGACTGGCTCGCATCTTCACTTGCGCTTTGCGGCACCCCGCCGTTCTCTATGACCATCGCTCGATTATGACCATCGCGAAATCCTCCGCTCCACAGCGGTGCTTCCGTCCGAGGATTCTATGTCCATGCACGCCCGTCTGACACTGTTGCCGGCGATCGCCCTCGCCGCCCTGACGTTGGTGACCCTGCCTCACACGGCCGAGGCGCAGTTCGGCAAGCGGCTGAAGGACGCGGTGAAGCGCACCGCCGAGGACAAGGCGATCCAGAAGACGACCGACGAGGAGAGCAAGACGATCGACGGTGCCCTCGAGGGAGGTGGCGGCGCCGACTCCGGTGCGGCGCCCGGTGCCGCCGCCGCCCAACCGGCCGGGTCGGAAGCGGGCAGCGAGGCGCCCGTCGCGGGAAGCACGGCCGAGACCGCATCGGGCGCGGCCCCGGCGCCCCGGGCCGCGGGCGAGGGCGCCTTCGTGAACTTCGATTTCGTCCCCGGCGATCGGGTGCTCTTTTACGACGACTACACCTCCGACAACGTGGGCGATTTTCCCCGGCGGCTGGAGTTCCAGGAGGGCAACGCGGAGATCGCCGACTGGGAAGGGGGGAAGTGGCTCCGGGTCAACAAGTCGGCCAAGTTCGCGGTGGTGCTGCCCGAGACCTTGCCGGATCGGTTCACCCTGGAGTTCGACTACGTGACGAACGACAAGGCCAGCAGCAGGTGGCCCATCATGCTCAACGTGAGCAACGCGGAGGGTAACTGGGAAAGTCAGGGCGGCTCCAATCCTCAGGTCCGCTTCAACACCGATGAAGGCGGCGCCTACGTCGGCAAGATCGAGACGGCCGGACCGGCAGGCGGGGATTTTCAGAACAAGGTGAACCGCGCCCGCATCATGACCGACGGTAAGTACACCAAGGTTTACATCAACGGCGTGCGGGTGGGCAATGCGCCCAACGCCGACCTGGGCCGCTCCAACAAGGTGCAGTTCTGGGTCCCCGGCTACGACCAGACCGGCGCCCAGGCCACGCTCGTGGGCCCCATCCGTGTCGCCGCCGGCGGCAAGAAGCTGTACGACGCGCTCTCGGAGAAGGGGCGGGTGGCGACGCAGGGGATCTACTTCGACACCGGCAGCGACGTGATCCGGCAGGAGTCGGCGCCGACGCTGAAGGAGATCGGGACCATGCTGAAGGAGCACGCCGATCTCAAGCTCACCATCGAGGGGCACACCGACAACGTCGGCAAGCCGGAGTCCAACCAGGCGCTGAGCGAGAAGCGGGCCGCCGCGGTTCGCCGGTACCTCATCGACACCTACCAGATCGACGGCGCCCGCCTGGAAGCGGCGGGGCTGGGTCAGACCAAGCCGGCCGGCGCCAACGACACGGCCGAAGGCCGCCAGCAGAACCGCCGGGTCGAGCTGGTCAAGAAGTAGCGCGGCGGCTCACATGCCGGCGCCCTTCAGGCGGGCGCCGGCCAGCTCGAGCTCCTGCTTTCGCAGCGCCTCCGCCTTCGGCTTCAGCGCCTCGATCACTTCCGCCGGCACCGTGCTCTCGAGCTGCTTGAGCTGGGCCGCGTTCATCCGTCGCATTTCCTCGCGCTGAGCCGCGGAGAGGAGGGTGGTGTCGACGCCGCCCAGGTGCGGCGTCAGGTAGCCGACCGCTGCCCCCAGGTTGCTCCGCACCATGTTGTAGCGCTCCGGATCCAGGCCGGCCGCCCGGGCGCCGACCGGCGTGGTGGTCATCTCCTGGACCCCCATTACGCCGAGAGCGTGTCCTCGCCGCTCCTGGCATGCTCGAGCTTGGCCCCGGATGCCCGGACGGCGGCCAGCTCGGCGGCCATGCCCTTCTCCCAGCGCTCGATGTCATTCACCGACACGGAGCGGAGACGGGGTCGCCGGGCTGGCTAGCGGCGTCGAACGTGCCTTCGGCCGTCTCCGCGCGGGACATTCCGTCAGGCGCGTCGCCCTTGGCGCCGTCGTCGCCGCACCCGGCGAACAGCAGGAGACTGAGAAGACAGGTCGGCATCCCGAGCGGCAACGCACGTCGCATGGTGCACCCTCTCGAGCGTATGGCGTTGAGACACGTCCCGCATCACGTCACCGCACGACGAGCAACGGTTGCCCTTCCGTCAGCCAGCCCTCGGGATCGGCCCGCACCTCCGCGACCGTGCGTCTGGCGGCCCGCGCGTCGCGCGGCGTCGCGGCCCCCGGGCAGGAAGCGGAGCTCATAGAGCGTGGGTCCCGCGTTCCGCGCGTGCTCGGCGACGAACCCGGCGAGCGCGCTTCGCCATCCGCCCTGCGGCTCGAGCACGGCCGACGTCGGCCCGGTGCCGCTCCAGCTCGCGGATGATCCGGTCGCGCGACAGGCCGAGCCGGGCGTACCGCTGTCGCAGATGACGCTCGTCGTCGCGCGCATCGGCCTGTCGGGCACGCACCAGGTCGCAGGAGCAGGGTCCGACCTTCAGGTGCGCGACGGTCTGCGCGGCCGGGAGCATCGCGCGGAACCGCCCGAGCTCCTCGGCCGGAAGCGCGTCGGCGACGATTCCCGCCGGCAGCATCGAGCGAACCTCGCTCAAGGTGAGCGGGCTGGCGATGCGGAGGTAGTAGCACACGGTGGGTGGTCCCGGCCGAGGACCTCAGATGGGCAGATCGTCGCGGATCAGCACCAGAATCGCGGCCTGGGGCACCACGAGGTACTTCTTTTCCTCGAACGAGATCTCCACCGCGGCCTTGCGGAAGAAGATGGCGTGATCGCCGACCCGCGCCTGCATGCCGCGGCTCTTGCCTTCCCGGCGGTCCACCTTCCAGGGCTCGTCATCCAGGCTGCTGATGTCGGCGACCGGATCGCCGGGTCCGGTGGCCACGATGAGCCCGGTCTGCACCTGCTGCGAGTCGATCGCCGTGGCGGGGAGGTAGAGTCCCACACGGGTCCTCTCGTCGCCATCCTCGGCGGCGATCAGGACCCGGTCGCCTACCACCAGCAGCTGCTTCTTGGGAAAGTCCATGTCGGGAGATTCCGCGCCCGTCACCCTTCACGCTCTTTCTTCCTCCGCGTGCCATTCCCGTTGCCCTCGGCCTGATGGACCGTCACCAGCTTGGTGATCCGGAACTGGCGGGTGGTGGTCGGCAGGCGCAGGCTGAGCTCGTCGCCCACGCGCTTGTCGGAGAGTGCTCGTCCCAGCGGGGACGCGAGCGAGATGTGCCCGGCGTCGATGTCCATCATCTCCGCGAGCACGACGATGTAGGTGTCGGTCTCGCTGGTCTCGAGGTCGAGCACCGTGACCGTGGAGCCGAGCCCGACACGATCGGTCGGCGCCTCGTGGTTGGCCAACTGGCCCAGCTGGCTCAGCCGGTGGTGCAGCTGGCCCAACCGCGCCTGCACGAACTGCTGGCGCTCGAGCGCGGCCTTGTATTCCGAGTTCTCCCGCAGATCGCCCAGCTCGACCGCCTGGGCGATGGCCTGGGGAAGGAGGACATTGAGTTCATGGCTGAGCTGGTCGACTTCACGGCTCAGCTTCTCGCGCATTTCACGAATCATATGGAACCAGAGGAGGTAGAAGCGCCTGGCGATGGGTGTCGCCAGGCCTGAATGAGAATCCGACCCGGAAAGATACCCCCCGGTCGGCCATGCGGAAGGTCCCGGGCGCAGAAGTGTTTGATTTGTAGCCGCTTACGATCCAGGAGCCAGATTTCGATGTATCTTGCCACGATGAAGCCCCTTTCCGGCGCCGCGGCGGCGGCGACCCTCCTGCTGCTGGCGTGCGGAGGCCGCCCCGCCGCCGTCTCCTCGCCCGAGGCGCCACCCGTGCCCACCGGGTCCGCCGCCGCCGCCGACAGCCTGCTGGTGGACGTCCGGTCGGTGGACAGCACCATTCAGGTGGACGCGCGCTACGCCTCCTCCGACAACTTCACCGGTGCCCCGCTGCCGGGTTACGAGGCCCCGCGGGCGCTGCTCCGCCGCGAGGTGGCCGCGGCCCTCGGCCGGGTACAGGCGAGGCTCCGCTCGGGCGGGCTCGGCCTCCGGGTCTTCGACGGCTATCGCCCGGTCCGGGCGACCCTCGCGATGGTGGAATGGGCCGAGCGCACCGGGCGGCGAGAGCTGGTGGACAGCGGCTACATCGCGCGGCGCAGCCGGCACAACCTGGGTGTCGCGGTGGACCTCACGCTGGTGGATCCGGCGAGCGGGACGGAGGTGCCGATGGGGACGCCGTTCGACACTTTTGCACCCGAGGCACACACCGCGACCGCCGAGGGACGGGTCCGGCGGTACCGGGAGATCCTGGTGCGAGTCATGGAGTCGGAGGGGTTTCAGAACTACGAGAAGGAGTGGTGGCACTTCAGCTATCCGGTCGAAGGGGCGGTGGCCTTCGACCAGGTGATTCGGTGAGGCTGTGTGGCGTGGGTGTGGCGCTCGGCGCCTGCGTGGCGCTGCTGCCCCGGACGTCATCCGCCCAGGCCGGGTCTCCGGCCGGGCCCGGTCCCCGTCGAGCGGCTCGCCGCCCGGCGGGCGGTGCTGCTGGACCAGATCGGAACCGGCATCGCGGTCCTGCGATCGGCGAACTCTCCGCAGCCTCGACCGCGACTACCCCCAGGACAGCGATTACCGCGAAGACAACGACTTCTTCTACCTGACCGGGCTGGAGGCGCCCGGCGGGTGGCTGGTGCTGATCGCCCGGGAGAACGGCCCCGACCTGGAGGTGCTCTATCTCCCGGAGCGGGACCCCGGCTCCGCGCGCTGGAACAGTCCCGCCCTGAGCCCCGGCCCGGAGGCGCGCCGTCTGACCGGTATCGAGGACGTCCGTCCCTCGTCTCAGGCGGAATCGGAGATCGAACGGACCGTGCTGGAGCCCGGCTCGGCCGCGAGAGCGGGCGCGCTCCTGCTCAAGCGGGCCTCCAGGCAGGCAACCTCCCGGATCACCCGGCGGCTGGTCCCGGGGGCCGGCGGCTTCGGGTCGGTCCCGATCCTGGATTTGGACACCGAGCTGGCCGTGCTCCGACAGGTCAAGGACGACGACGAGGTCCGGCGCCTTCGCCGCGCGGTCGAGATCACCGGGGAGGCGATTCGGGAGACGATGCGAGAGGCGCGCCCCGGGATGTACGAGTACGAGCTGGAGGGCCGGCTCGAGTACGGATTCCGGAGACGGGGGGCGGAGCGATTGGGGTTCCCCTCGATCGTAGGCTCCGGGCCCAACGGCACCACCCTGCACTACGACGAGAATCGGCGCCAAACCCAGCCGGGCGAGCTGGTGGTGCTGGATGTCGGTGCCGAATTCGGGTACTACTCGGCGGACGTCACCCGGACCATACCTATCTCCGGGCGGTTCGACAGCCGCCAACGTCGGCTCTACGAGCTGGTGCTGGGCGCCCAGCAGGCCGCCCTGGACTCGGTGCGCCCGGGGACCAGCCTCGCGGCGCTCGACCGCATTGCCCGGGACCACATGCGGCGGCATTCGGCGAAGCTGTGCGGGGAGTCCGGTTGCGAGCGATACTTCATCCACGGACTCTCGCACTGGTTGGGCATGGACGTCCATGATGTGGGCGCCTACTCACGGCGGCTCGAGCCCGGGATGGTGTTTACCCTGGAGCCGGGGATCTACATCCCGACCGAGAGCCTGGGTATCCGGATCGAGGACGACATCCTGGTGACCGCCGGAGGGGCGGAGGTCCTGTCCTCGGGGATCCCCCGTACCGTCCGGGAGGTGGAGCAGGCGATGGCGTCGCGATGAGATAAGGGACAATTCTGCAAGCGTTTCCTTGACCTAGGACCAGGAAAATGATAAGCTGCCCCTCTCATTCCCTGGTTTGCGTGGTTCCTTGCTCAAAGGACGCGTGAGTAATGCACCTTAGGACCGCCGCCGCCAGGCGCCACGCCGGCCCGCTGCCCTCGCTCTGCGTGCTGGTGCTGGCCCTCGCGGGGTGCAGCCGGGATCAGTATCCCCAGACGGCGCTGCTGCCGCTCTCCGATTTCGCCCGCATCGGCGACCACGTGCAGGACCAGACCTTCTACTGGGCCCTCGGCGTGTTCATCCTGGTGGAAGGGGCGCTGCTCTACTCCATCTTCCGCTTCCGCGGCAAGCCGGACGACCCTGAACCGTCCCAGATCCACGGCAACACGACCGTCGAGATCATCTGGACCCTGATTCCGGCCCTGATTCTGGCCGCGATCGCCGTGCCCACGGTCAAGGGAATCTTCGACACCAGCCGGACCCCCCCCGGCGCCCTGAAGATCGAGGTGACCGGCCACCAGTGGTGGTGGGAGTTCCACTATCCGGAAACCGGGGTCACGACCGCGAACGAGATGTACATCCCGCAAGGGCGCACGGTGGAGATCATCAACAACTCGGCCGACGTGGTGCACAGCTTCTGGCCCCCGCGCTTCGCGGGGAAGCGCGACGTCTTTCCCGGCCGGCAGACGCGGCTGTGGTGGAAGGCCGACTCGACCGGACTGTTCCCCGGGCAGTGTGCGGAGTACTGCGGGATTCAGCACGCCCGGATGGCGTTCCACATCCGGTCAGTGGAGCCGGCGGCGTTCGACGACTGGATCGCCCACATGCGGTCGCTGGGGCCGAAGGCCGTCCCGGCACCGGCAGCCGCGCCCGCGGGCGACTCGCTGAAGACCGCCAGCGCCGGGGCCAAGGTCCAGGGCCCGGCGAAGGACACCACCGCCACCGGGGGGGCGCAGGGCGCCGAGTATGCCCAGGGCGAGAAGCTGTTCCTGGCCAAGGGCTGCGTGGGCTGCCATTCGCTCCAGGCGGTGCAGGCGCCCAAGGGGATGATCGGGCCCAATCTGGCCAACGTGGGGTCCCGGTCGTACATCGCCGCGGGCTGGCTCAAGAACACGGATGAGAACCTCGAGCGCTGGATCCGCGAGCCCCAGACGGTGAAGAAGGGCGTCCTGATGCCGAACCTCGGCGTCACGGTGGACGAGTCCCGGGCGCTCACGGCCTACCTCCGCGCTCACAAATAACCGGATCAGGACATGGCGACGACTGCCCTAGACCAGCATCCCGCGCACGCGGCGGCCCACGGCGAGAAGTACGGCCTGTGGAGTTGGATCACCACCGTCGACCACAAGCGGATCGGGATCCTGTACGGCGCGACCGCGTTCTTCTTCTTCCTGCTGGGCGGACTCGAGGCGCTCCTGATCCGGATCCAGCTGTCCCGGGCCGACAACACCTTCCTCGATCCGGAGACGTACAACCAGCTGTTCACGATGCACGGCACGACCATGATCTTCCTCGCGATCATGCCGCTGAGCTCGATGTTCTTCAACTTCATGATCCCGCTCCTGATCGGCGCGAGGGACGTGGCGTTCCCCCGGCTCAACGCATTCAGCTACTGGGTCTTTCTGCTGGGCGGGCTGTTTCTCAACGCGAGCTTTCTCTTCGGCGCGGCGCCGGATACCGGCTGGTACGGCTACGCCAACCTGACCTCGCGCCAGTTCTCGCCGGGGCCCAACGTGGACTTCTGGAACATGGGGCTCCAGATCCTGGGCGTCGCGTCGCTGGCGGCGGCGGTCAACTTCTTCGTGACCATCGTCAACCTGCGGGCCCCCGGGATGACGATGATGCGGATGCCGATGTTCGTCTGGATGAGCTTCATCACCCAGGTCCTGCTGCTGCTCGCGTTCCCGGTCATCGCCGTCGCCCTCATCCTGCTGATGTTCGACCGGTTCTGGGGCACCCATTTCTTCGTCCCGGCCGGCGGCGGCGACCCGCTGCTCTGGCAGCACTTCTTCTGGATCTTCGGCCATCCCGAGGTCTACATCCTGATCATGCCCGCCTTCGGCATCGTCTCCGAGGTGCTGCCCGTCTTCTCCCGCAAGCCGCTGTTCGGCTACGCGGCGATGGTCTTCTCGGGAGTGTTCATCGCCTTTCTCGGGTTCGGCGTGTGGAGCCACCACATGTTCACCACCGGGATGGGCCCGATCGCGGACACCTTCTTCTCGCTCACCACCATGCTGATCGCCATCCCGACCGGGGTGAAGATCTTCAACTGGCTGGGCACGATGTGGTTCGGCTCGCTCCAGTTCAAGACGCCGATGTACTTCGCGGTCGGGTTCATCGCGATGTTCATCATCGGCGGCCTGTCGGGCGTAATGCACGCCCCGCCACCGGCCGACATGCAGCAGAACGACACCTACTTCATCGTGGCGCACTTCCACTACGTGATGTTCGGCGGCAGCATCTTCGCCCTGGTCGCCGGCGGCTACTACTGGTGGCCCAAGATGTTCGGCCGGATGCTCGACGAGCGGCTCGGCAAGCTGCATTTCTGGCTGATGCTGATCGGCTTCAACCTGACGTTCTTCCCGATGCACTTCGTCGGGCTCAACGGCATGCCGCGCCGGACCTACACCTACCCGAAGGAGCTCGGCTTCGAGGCGCTGAACCAGCTCGAGACGATCGGATCCCTGATCCTGGGCCTGTCGTTCCTCGTGTTCCTGATCAACATCTTCAAGACCTGGCGGAAACCGCGGAACGCGCCGGCCGATCCGTGGAACGGCGCCACGCTGGAATGGGCGATTCCCTCGCCGCCCCAGGAATGGAACTTCGACCAGATTCCCTCGGTGCACGGCCGCGACCCGCTGTGGGACCTGAAGCGGCAGAGCGGGGGACGCCTGCCGGAGCCGCCGCTCACCAGCGGCGCCGGAATCCATCTGCCCAACCCGTCGTACTGGCCCCTGATCTCGGCGATCGGGGTGACCTCGATCTTCGTGGCCATCATGATGTCGCCCAAGTGGGGTCCCTGGGGCATCGTCGTCGCGGTCGCGCTGCTGTTCTTCGGGCTCTACAACTGGCTGTTCGAGAAGGGATACTCCGAGTTCCGCACGCCGTCGCACGGAGGCCACTGAGTGTCGGATCACGCCCACGCCCTGGAGACCTCCACCGGGCTCGACAGCCGCAAGCTGGCGATTTGGACCTTCATCGGGTCCGAATGCATGTTCTTCGCCACGCTGATCTCGAACTACCTGGTGCACAAGGGCAAGAGCCTGGTGGGGCCGTTCGCCCACGAGGCCTGGACCGATCCCGCCACGGGCAAGGTCCTGGAGCCGATCATCGAGATTCCGCTGGTGACGGTCGGCACCGCGCTCCTGCTGTTCAGCTCGCTGTTCGTGGTGCTGGCGCTCTATGGCGCGCAGAAGGGCAATCGCCGGATGCTGCTGACCTGGCTGGGCGCCACGATCATCTGCGGTCTGTTCTTCGTGGGCATGCAGGTCTACGAGTTCACCCACTTCGTGCACAAGGGGCTGACGCTCCAGCGCAACATGTTCGGGGCGAGCTTCTTCGTGCTGACCGGGTTTCACGGCACCCACGTGACGATCGGCGTGATCTGGCTGGTCACGATGTTCTACCTGGCGCTGCGGCGGAAGCTGCCGCCCGAGCGGTCGATCAACCTGGAGATGGCGGCGCTCTACTGGCACTTCGTGGACGTGGTATGGATCGTGATCTTCCCCGTCGTCTATCTGATCAGGTGAGGACCGGCCGATGACTGCCCACGCGCCCGCGCAGGAGATCGCCCACGACCACCCGACCCCGGGCACCTACGCCAAGATCGGGCTGGTCCTGTTCGTCCTCACCGCGCTCGAGGTCGGCCTCTACGAGTTCACCTTCGGCGAGCGTGCCGGCCCGCTGGGTCACCAGATCGAGCCGTTCTTCATCCCGCTGCTGTTGCTGCTCTCGGCGGTCAAGTTCGCCCTGGTGGCGATGTACTACATGCACCTGAAGAACGACAGCAAGCTCTTCACGGGGGTGTTCGTCTTTCCGCTCCTCATCGCGGCCATCGTCATCGTGGCGATGATCGCCCTGATGGCGTACCACTGGGCGTTCTCGCGATCGGGCTGACGCGGCTGCCGCTCGCCCTGCTGCTCGACGAGCGATCTCGGCCCGCGGGACCGTATGAGTGGGCGTGGTCGCTGCACCCCAGCGTTCTCATCGGCACCGGGCTCCTCGGTGCCGTGTACTTTTGGGGCATCGGCCCGCTGCGCCGCCGCCGGGGCCTCGGGCCGCCACCCCCGGCGTGGCGGGTCGCGTCGTTCTGCGGGGGGCTGCTGGTGCTCCTGCTCGCGCTGAACGGCCCGATGCACGACCTCAGCGACTATTACCTCTTTTCCGTCCACATGGCCCAGCACCTGCTGCTCACCCTGGTGCTGCCGCCGCTGCTGATCGCGGGGACCCCGGGGTGGCTCCTCCAGCCGCTGCTCCGGCGACCGGCGGTCCTGACCGGCGCCCGGATCCTCACCCATCCGGTGGTGGCGGCGACGCTCTACCTGGTCACGATCGCGGTCTGGCATTTGACGCCGTTCTACGAACTGATGATGCGGAACCACGACGTGCACATCGCGACCCATCTCATGTTCATCGTGGCGGCGACCATCTTCTGGTGGCCGGTCATGAGCCCCGTTCCCGAGCTCCCCCGGCTGCCCTACGGAATGGGCATGCTCTATCTCTTCCTGGCGGGGATCCCGATGCAGATCGTGGCCGCGCTGATCACGCTCTCCGACGGGGTGCTCTATCCGTGGTATTCCGTCGCGGCGAGGACCTGGGGCCTGTCGCCACTGGAAGATCAGCAGTTCGGCGGCCTGCTGATGTGGGTGCCCGGCAACCTGTGGATGTTTCTGGCGATCGGCGTGCTGTTTCTGCAATGGGCCAAGGAGACGGAGTGACCCGCAGCGAAGGATCTCGCCGGCCACGGTTGCCGCGCGCCCTCAGGGTAACGGGGGTGGCAGTGGCCCTTGCCATCCGGGCGTCGGCCGGTGCGGCTCAGCAGCCTTCCGTCCCCGACTTCGATACGCTGGGCGTCGAGGCGGTCGAGCGGCTCGGGGAGTATATCCGCATCCGGACCGTGAATCCGCCGGGACACGAGACTGCCGGCGCGAAGTGGCTGAAGCAGGTGCTCGCCCGCGAGGGCATCGCCGCCGAGATCTTCGAGTCCTCTCCCGGTCGGGGCAACCTCTACGCCCGGCTGCCGGGCGACGGGACCAAGCGGCCCATCGTCCTGTTGAGCCATATCGACGTAGTGCCGGCGACCGACTCCGCCTGGCAGGTCAATCCCTGGTCGGGAGAGACCCGCATGGGGGCGGTGTGGGGCCGCGGCGCGCTGGACATGAAGGGTACCGCGATCGTGGAGCTGATGACGATGATCGCCCTCAAGCGGCGGGGGGTGCCGCTGTCGCGTGACATCATCCTGGTCGCCAACGCCGACGAGGAGACCAATTCGTCCGGCGCCGAGTGGTTCGCGCGGGAAAAGCGGGATCTGCTGCGCGACGCCGAATTCCTGCTCAACGAGGGGGGGCATAACCGGCTGGGGCCCACGGGGCAGACCGAGTATTACGGCGTGGGGGTGACGGAGAAGGTGCCGTACTGGGTTCGGATCACGGCGCGGGGGGCTCCGGGCCACGGGTCCATCCCCCGTCCCGACAACGCCGCCGCCCGGATCTCCCGGGCGCTCGGCCGGATCGCGGCGTACCAGACGCCGATCAGGCTGACGCCGCCCGCCGAGCGGTACTTCAAGGATCTGGCGACCCGCGAGAACAATCCCGGCCGGCGGCGGTGGTTCGCCAACCCGGCGGCGGCGATCCGGAACCCCGCCGCGGTCCGGTATTTCACCTCCAACCTCTACTACAACGCGATTCTTCGAAACACCATCAGCATCACCGCGCTGCGCGGCTCGGAGAAGACCAACGTCATCCCGCCCGAGGCCAGCGCCGAGCTCGACGTGCGGCTCCTGCCGGGCGAGCGGCCGGCCGACTTCATGCGCGAGCTGCGCCGGGTCATTGCCGACTCCGCGGTGGAAATCACCCCGCTCCGCCCCGAGCGCGAGGCCACGACGTCGCCCCTGAGCGGCTCCCTGATGGAGGCGATCCGAGAGACGGTGGAGACGATGGAGCCGGGGGCACTCATCACCACGCCGATGCTGACCGGCTACACCGACAGCTACTATTACCGCGCGATCGGCATCGGGGCGTACGGGGTCAGCCCCTTCCGGCTGAGCGAGGAAGACGCCCGTACGGTGCATGGGAACGACGAGCGGGTCACGGTCGAGAACCTGCGGTTCGGGGTGGAGTTCTTCTACCGGATCGTCGAGCGGGTGGCGCGCTAGGCGCCACCGCGCCTACTCCACCGTCCAGCTCCCGCCCAGCGCCCGATACAGCAGGACCACCGAGCTCAATTCCAAGAGCTGGGTCTGACTCAATCCCAGCTCCGCCGAAAACAGCTGCCGCTCCGCGTCCAGCACTTCCAGATAGCTCGCCACTCCACCGCGGTAGCGGATGTCGGCCAGCTCCGACGCCTTGCGGAGGGCCACCACCTGGCTCTGCTGGGCCAGGCGCTGGTCCCGAGCGGTCCGGACCCCGATCAGCGCGTCGCTCGCCTCGCGGAAGGCCTGGAGCACCGTCTGCTCGAACCGGAGCCGGGCCTGCTCGGCGCGCGCGCCGGCCGCGCGGGCCTCGTTGGCCAGCCGGCCACCGGTGAAGAGCGGAATCGAGACCCCGGCCTGCAGCTGGTACACCTCGGTGTTGCTGGTGAAGAGGTCGTCCGCGGTACTCGATTGGCTGCCGTAGTTCCCGGTGATGCTGATCCGCGGAAGCCGCGAGGCCTGGGCGACGCCGACCCTCGCCACCGAGGCCGCGAAGGCTCGCTCCGCCTCGCGCACGTCGGGGCGGCGGCCCAGGAGGGTCGCCGGCAGCGAGTCGGGCACCTGTATCGTCTCCACGGCACTCGCCAGGCTGGCGTCGGAGGGGATGTCGAAGGGAAGCCGGCCCACCAGCGCGGCCAGCTCGTGCTCCCGCTGGGACCGAAGCCGCCGGGCCTGGGCGAGGGCCGCGGCGGGCACCGCCACCTCGCTCTCGAACTGGTGCACGTCGAGCTCGGAGATAACCCCGCTCTCGAACCGGTCGCGGGCGAGCGCCAGCGTGGCGCGACGGGACGCGAGGGTTCGCTCGGCGATCGCTTCCTCCTGTCCCAGCTCGAGCAGCCCGAGATACGCGGTGGACACGTCGCTCACCAGGGTGAGCAGGGTGGCCCGGTAGGCCGCTTCCTGGCCCTCGAGATCGGCGCGCGACGCCTGGACTCCGCGCCGGAGGCGGCCCCAGAAGTCCAGCTCCCACTGGAGGTCCGCGGTGACCCGCAGGGCATCGTACGACACCGGGTCGAAGGCACCCAGCGCGATCTGATTGGTGCTGGCCGCGGCGTTGGCGTCCAGTTGGGGGAACAGGCCCGACCGGGCGACGCCGACCTGGGCCCGGAACTCCCGAATCCGCGCCATCGCCGTCTGCACGTCGCGGTTCTCCCGCACCGCGAGACTCACCAGTCGCAGCAGGGTCGTATCCCGGAGAACGGCGAGCCAGGCGAGGTCGGCCGAATCGGCTCGCAGCGTCGTGGCCGCGGCGGGGGCGGAGTCGGTGACGGCCAGCGAGTCGTAGAACGCCCGGATCGAGTCGGGGCGGGGCGACAGCCCCACCGCGGAGCCTGCCGGCGCGATCGCCGGCTCCTGGTACGATGGCCCGACGGCACAGGCCGCGCCCAGGAACAGAAACAGGCCCGGAGCCCACTGCCGCCGGCTCACGCTCCCTCCTCGGCCGTCGCCGGGGCGCCGGCGCGGCCGCGCCAGTGCTCGGTCACGCCCCGAATCACCGCGAAGAAGAGCGGGATGAAGAAGACTCCCACCGTGGTCGCCGTGAGCATGCCGGCGAACACGCCGGTACCGAGCGAGTGCCGGCTGGCGGCTCCCGCGCCGGTCGCGAACATGAGCGGCGCCACGCCGAAGATGAACGCGAACGAGGTCATGAGGATCGGCCGGAACCGCTCCCGGGCCGCCTGCATGGCCGCGTCGCGGACGCTCAGCCCCCGGGCCCGGAGCTCGTTGGCGAACTCGACGATCAGGATCGCGTTCTTCGCCGCGAGTCCGACCACCGTGATCAGGCCGACCTGGAAGTAGATGTCGCTCGGAATCCCGCGGAGCCAGACGCCCAGGAACGCGCCCAGCACGCCGAAAGGAATTCCCAGGATCACCGCGAAGGGAATGGACCAGCTCTCGTACTGGGCGGCCAGCACCAGGAACACCAGCACCAGGCCCAGCGCGAACACCAGCCCCGCCTGGCCGCTCGAGGCCCGTTCCTGGAACGACTGGCCGCTGTACGCGAAGCCCACGCCCTGGGCGTCGTACTGGCTGGTCAGCAAGCGCTCCACCGCGTCGAGCTGCTGGCCCGAGCTGACGCCGGGCGGCGCGGTAGACGTCACCAGCGCCGAGGGGAAGCCGTTGAACCGGCTGAGCACGCTCGGCGCGCCGCGGAACTCGACCCGGGTGAGCGCGGAGAGCGGGATCATCTCCGAGCTGTCCGACCGGACGTACAGCCGGCCGATGTCCTCCGGGCTCTGCCGGAAGCGCGACTGCGCCTCCGCCTGCACCCGGTAGGTCCGGCCGAAGAGGTTGAAGTCGTTGATGTACAGCGACGACAACATCGCCTGGAGGGTGGCGAAGAGGTCATCCAGCTCGACCCCGCGCGCCTTGGCGGTCTCCCGGTCGACGTGCACGAAGACCTGCGGCACGTTCGCCCGGAAGGTCGTCGCCGCGGCCGGCGTCTCGGGCAGCTGGTTCATGTCCGCGAGCACCGCCTGGACCTGGCGGGCGAACGTCGGGACGTCCTGGCCCCGCCGGGCCTGGAGATTGAGCTCCAGGCCGGCCGTGGTGCCGAGGCCGGGGATCTCGGGGAAGTTGAATCCGAAGGCGAGCGCGTCCTTCATGCCGAAGAGCTGGCCGTTCACCCGGCCCACGATCGCGTCCACGCTGTTGTCCCCGTCGCGCTCGTCCCAGGGTTTGAGCAGGACGAACATGGTCGCGCCGTTCGACTGGTTCGCCTGGGCCAGCAGGTTGAAGCCCACCAGGGCGGCGAAGGTGCGGACGCCCGGCTCCTTGCGAAGCAGCTTCTCCACCCGCTCGACCACCGCGTCGGTGCGCTGCCGCGAGGCGCCGTCGGGAAGCTGGATCGCGATCACGAAGAAGCCCTTGTCCTCGGTGGGAATGAACGCGCTGGGCACCCGCTGATAGAGTACGAAGGCCAGGGCGAGGATCACGCCGAAGGCGGCGAGCCAGGCGCGCGGCCGCCCCAGTATGCCCCCCACCCGCCGGATGTAGCCGCCGGTGCCGCGGTCGAACCACTCGTTGAACTTGCGGAAGAACCGGTTAGTCGAATCGTGCGGCGTCCCCTTGAGGAGCATGGCGCAGAGCGCCGGCGTCAGCGTCAGCGCGACGATGCCCGACAGCACCACCGCGATCACCAGGGTGACCGCGAACTGCCGCAGCATCGTCCCGGTGATACCGCCAAGGAACGCCACCGGGATGAACACCGAACAGAGCACCAGCACGATGGCGACCAGCGCCCCGCCCACCTGTCCCATCGCCTTGTCGGCGGCCACCTGGGGCGAGACCTTCTCCTCGTCCATGATCCGCTCGACGTTCTCGATCACCACGATCGCGTCGTCCACCACGATGCCGATCGCGAGCACCAGCGCGAAGAGGGTGAGCAGATTGACGGAATAGCCCAGGGCCGCGAGGCCCAGGAAGGTCCCGATCACGCTCACCGGGACCGCCAGGAGCGGAATCAGCGTGGCGCGCCAGCTCTGGAGGAAGAGAAAGACCACCAGGGTCACCAGGGCCATCGCTTCCAGCAGCGTGATCACCACCTCCTCGATCGAGGCGGTCACGAACGGCGTGGTGTCGAAGGGAATGGTCCAGGTAACGCCGGACGGGAAGGCCTGGGCCAGCTCCTCCATCCGGGCGGTGAACGCCTCCTTGACCTGGAGCTGGTTGGCGCCGGGGCGGAGATAGATCAGGATGTTCGCGGTCGGCTGGCCGTTCATCCGCCCGACCAGGTCGAGGTTCTGGGAGGTGAGCTCGACCGTGCCGAGGTCGCTCACCCGCACGAAGGAGCCGTCCTCCCGCGCGCGCACGATGATGTCGGCGAACTGGTCCGCCGTCTTGAGCCGGCCCAGCGTCGTCACCGGGAGCGTGAGCTGGGTGCCCGCCGGCGCGGGCTCGCGGCCGAGCGTCCCCGCCGGATTGGTGGCGTTCTGTTCCTGCACCGCGTCGCGCACGTCACCGACCGTGATCCCGAGCTGGGCCATCCGATCGGGGTCGAGCCGGATGGTCATGGCGAAGTCCAGCCCGCCGAAGATGGTGGCATCGCCCACCCCGTTGATCCGCTTGAGCTCGTCCACCACGTAGAGCTTGGCGTAGTTGGACAAATAGGTCGCGTCGTAGCGGGGGTCGGCGCTGGTGACCGAAGCCACCAGCAGGATGTCGGTCTGCGCCTTCTTGATCACCACGCCCTGGCGGCGCACCTCCTCGGGCAGCTGGGGCTCCGCCACCTTGATGGCGTTCTGCACGTCCACCGCGGCGATATCCTGGTCGCGGCCGATGTCGAAGAACACCTGCAGGTTCATGACGCCGTTGCTGGAGTTCGACGAGCGGTAGTAGAGCAGGCCGTCGAGCCCGGAGAGCTGCTGCTCGATGGGCGCGGCCACGGCCTGCGCCACGTCTTCCGCGGTGGCGCCGGGGTAGGTGGCCGTCACCTGCACCGAGGGCGGCGTGATCTGGGGATAGCGCGCCACCGGAAGCCCCAGCAGGGCGAAGGTCCCCAGCAGCACGATCACGATCGAGATCACGGCGGCCAGCACCGGCCGCCGGACGAAGAAGTAGAGCCGCTTCTGGCCGTCGCTCGGATTCACACTCACTGCGAGCCTCCCCGGGCGGTGTCCGCCGCCGCGCTGTCCACTACCGCGCTGTCCGCGAGCGCCACCGGGCTGACCGGCCGGCCCGGCGTCGCCTTCTGCACGCCCTCCACCACGATCCGATCGCCCGGCGCGAGGCCGCGCTCGATGATCCACCAGTCCCCGCTCCAGGTACCGGTCTCGACGTCCTGGGCGGTGACCGTGTCGCCCTTGCCCACCACCAGGACGAACTGCTGGTCGAGCGACTGCTGAACCGCGCGGCGGGGCACCGCCAGGGCGCTGTCGCGCTCGAAGCCCTGCAGCCGCACCCGCACGAACTGCCCCGAGACCAGGGCGAGATCGTCATTGGCGAACGAAGCGCGCAGCTCCTGGGTGCCGGTGGCGGGGTCGACCGACGGGCTCACGTAATCCAGCTTGCCCTCGCGGGGAAGCTCGGTGCCGTCGGGCAGCACGACGCGGACGACCAGAGGGCTGCCGGGCTGCACCAGCTTCCGGCTTGGGGGATCCTGCCGCCACTGCTGCTGATCCTGGCTCGAGGGGTGAAAGCTCACGTAGACCGGGTCCACCTGTTCGACCGTCGTGAGCAGATCCGCCGGCCCGGTGACCCTGGCACCGACCTCGAGCCTGGTGCGGCCTACCCGCCCGGAGATCTCGGCGCGGACGACCGCGTCCTCCCGGTTCTTCCGGGCGTCGTCGTACACCGCCTCCGCCGACTGGACCTCGGTCCGCGCGTCGTCTACGTCCTGCTGGGCGACGGCATTTCGCTGGAGCAGCGGCTCCAGCCGCGCCAGGGTCCGCCGGGCGTTGGCCAGGCGTGCGGACGCGCTCCGGAAGGCCGCGTCGTACCGCACCCGCTCGAGGCGGTAGAGCACCTGGCCGGCCTTCACCAGCGATCCCTCGGTAAAGGGCCGCGCCTCGATCACGCCGTCGACCCGGGCGCGCACCTCCACCCGCTTGATCGGCTGCACCTCGCCCACGAACTCGTAGCGCAGCGGAAGGGTGCGGTACTCCACCGTGTGCACCCCGACCTCGGCGGGCGGCGGTGCCGGCGGGGTCGCGTCACTGTTGCTGCACGCCGCGGCGGCGAGCGCCAGCATCGCGGCGGAAAGTCTCTGCGGCATCACTGTGATTCTCCTTGCGCGGCGAGCACGCCGTGGTCGAGAAAGGCGACGAGCGCGGTCCACAGCTCTTCCGGGGTGGAGGGGTGCGGCTCGACGCTGCCCAGGCATCTGGTCGCCTCGGCGACTCCCATGACCATGGCGCCAATGACCCGGGCCGCGTGCGGCCCGGAAATGCGAAACTCTCCCTGCTGCCGTCCGGCCTCCAGGACTCCCTCGATGAGACGGCGCCAGCGTCCCCCGAGCTCGGAGAGCGTGCGGGCGCATTCGGGGAACTCGCTCCGCTTGGTCTTTACGGCGAGCGCCAGCTCGATACTGCCGGGCTCCCAGAGGTGCTCCCAGAGCCGGCGAACCAACTGATGGAGCAGGTCCCGGTAGGTCCCTCGATGCGAGGCGAGAAGCGCCTCCTCACCGGCGACGAAGGTCCCGAAGCGGTCCTGGATCACGGCCACGAAGAGATCGGCCTTGCTCCCGAAGTAGTGCACCACCAGGGCCGGACTCACGCCGGCGCGCTCGCCGACGTCGGCGATCGTAGTGCGCTCGTATCCAGCCTCGGCGAAGACCTGAAAGGCGGCCGACAGGATTTCGGCGGGCCGGGCCTCAGGGCGCCGGTTCCATTTGCGTCGTTCCTCGGGAGCTTCGGACAAGTGGGAGGGCGGTTTCACCACGCGGTTCTTCCTTTTCACTATTTGTTTAGTCCTTCAACAAGAGGCCTAAGTTACCAGCCTGACCCCTCAATGCAAGGGCGGGGGGCGGAATTGAACCGAAGGTTACTTATTTGTTGCGTGAGCAGGCCGGCTCGATGACGTTGCCGTGAGAGATCGTGCATTCCGACCCTGGCGGTGCCGGCATCGCTCGCGGGGGCCACGCCCAGTGATCCCGGTCACTCGTGGCCCCGCGAGGTGCGCCACAGCCGGGGCCGGCCGAAAGGCCTAAACTCGGTGGCACACGAGACTAGGCTCCCACACTGGTGGGCGGACCCCAACAGGAGCTCGATACTTCATGCGAAATCTGACGGTAACACTGGCGGGCATACTGGTGATCGGAACGGTGGGCTTCACGGCGGCCTGCAACGAGACCCGGGAGACCGGTGCGGTGACGTCCAAGTCCGGCGGAGAGACGTCCAGCGCCCCCGCCGCCGAGGCGGTCGAGGAGCGCGGCCACGCGCTGATCCGGGCCGTGAACGGCATTGCCGGGCAGTCCGCCTTGACGATTTACGCCGGTGACAGTGCCGCCTTCAAGGACGTGGGCTTCAAGCAGGCCACCGGCTATGAGGAGATTCCCGATCACCTCTACAACTTCCAGATCAAACAAGGCGACGCGCCCAAGGGTGATGCTCTGGCGTCGAACCGCGAAAACCTCCAGGACGGCGGCCACTACACCATCGTCGCCCTCCCGTCCGAGGACCCGGACGATCAGAACCTCCGGGTGCTGGATGACAACCTGAAGCCGATGACCGACGGCAAGGCGCGAGTACGCTTCATCAATGGCATGGCCGGCGACACCGATGTCGACCTGTTCCTGCGCGGGCAGAAGGATCCGCTCTTCGACGGGGTCAACTTCAAGGCTGAGGCCGGATGGGAGGAGTTCGATCCTGCTTCGGGCACCCTGGTCGTGAAGGCCGACAATAAGGACGCGACGCTGGCGTCGCTCCCCAACACGAAGCTCGAGGCCGGGAAGAGCTATACCTTCGTGCTGATCGGTACGTCCGGGAAGCTCGAGCTCCTCAAGATCGAGGACGAGGTGGCGGCGCAAGCGGAGTAACCGTTCCGCCGCGCCCCGCGGGGGTGGTGAGCAAAAGGGCCCGAGCCATGCTCGGGCCCTTTTGCCGAACAATCACGCTCCTCCGGCGAGAGCCTTCAGCGGCGGACAGCGAGGATCAGGCAGGCCCATCCGGCGAGGAAGGCGACGCCGCCAAGCGGCGTCACGGCGCCCAGCCGGGTCGCGCCCGAGAGGGCCAGCCCGTAGAGGCTGCCGGAAAAGAGGATCGTGCCGGCCACGAAGAGCCATCCGGCGCGGAGCGCCCAGGGCCCCCTCCACCGAGTCACCGCCCGTGCCACCGCGAGCAGCCCCAGCGCATGGTACATCTGATAGCGCACTCCCGTTTCGAAGGCCACCAGCAGCTCGGGCGAGAGCCTGGCTTGCAGGGCGTGCGCACCAAAGGCGCCCGCGCCGACCGATATCAGCGCGGAAGCAGCGCCCAGAGCGAAAAACAGGCGCTCCATCGGCTAGCGGGTCGAGAGCCCGGCGGCGGCCAGCTCCGCCGGCGTGGTGCGCCGGTCGGTCCAGGCCGCGAATCCGGCCAACAGCAGCAGCCCGATGATGTCGGTCACGGCGATCGCCGTGACGCTCGGCGGCGGCGGTCCGAAGAAGCTGACGAGATAGATCGCGACGAGGGTCAGCACCAGACCGGACAGGGCTCCCGGCCGGACCGGGTGGCGGTGCGATCGGAAGCCGGCGTAGATCGCGACGCCGGCGGTGAGCGTCCCCAGCTCCAGGAGCAGCGTCGCGGTACGATGGTTCCAGAGGCCCAGGCCGAGCTTGGTGGAGTCCTGGCCCCAGATCGGCAGGTCGGGCACGTGCACGACGACGTCGAGCGGGAAATGCGAGAGGATCGCCAGGCCCACCATCGCGGCGGCCTGCCAATGCCGGCTGGTATCGCGGGTGGGCCAGGAATAGTAGACCGCCGCCCCGATCAGGGCCCACGTCGTCATGCCGACCAGGCCGTGGGAAATGGGATAGTCGAGGAATTGCAGCGGCGTCACCGCGGTGTAGCCCGGATCGATCCGGACCCGCTCCCAGCCCAGCAGCAGGAACGCGCCCCACAGCAGGTCCGCCAGCTGAACCGCCAGGAAGAGCGTGCCGAGCGACAGCTTCGGTTCGGCGCGCTTCAGGGCGAAGGCGACGCCGAAGTGTCCGAGAAACATGGAAGTCTCCTCAGCGCCGGTCGCCGGCGAGCCATGACCCACCATCCACCACGATGATCGAGCCGGTGATCCAATCACCGGCAGGGCTCGCCAGGAAGACGACCAGGTGGCCGACGTCCTCCGGCGTGCCCCACCGGCCCAACGGTATCGCCCGGGCGGCGTATTCGTCCATGGCGGGCACGTTGGGAGCCCCACCCGGGGGGGTGAACGCCTGCTTCACGCCTTCGGTCGGAATCGGCCCAGGGGCGATGGCGTTGACGGTGATCCCGTCTTCCGCCCACTCCAGCGCGAGCGTCCGAGTGAGGGCGTCCACCCCGGCCTTGGCCGCGGTGGCGTGGGCCATGAGGGGCCAGCCGCGGTAGTGCAGGGTCATCGAGATGGAGACGATGCGGCCGCCGCCCTGGGCCTTCATCACGGGGTGGACCGCCTGGGAACAGTAGAAGGTGCCGTAGAGATCCGTCTCCACCACCGCCCGCCACGCGTTGTGCGAGAGGGTGGCCGACGGCGCGTAGAAGTTGCCCGCCGCGTTGTTGACCAGGAGATCGATCCGGCCATGCTCCTCGACCACGCGCTCCACCATCCGGCCGACCTGGTCGCGCTCCCGGACGTTGGTCTCCACGGTCGACACCGTGGCGCCGTCGGCCCGGAGCCCGTCGGCCGCCGCCGCGAGGTGCTCCGGCTTCCGGCTCGCGAGGGCGACCGTCGCTCCCGTTCGCGCGAGGCAGGAGGCTATGCCGAAGCCGATCCCGGTCCCGCCGCCGGTGATGAGCGCGACCTTCCCGGCCAATAGATCACGGGGGAAGATCCGCGTAGCGCTCACCGGGAGACGAACGCCTCGAGCCGGCGGTGGAACTCGGGGCTCTGGAGGGCCTGGATCTGTGCCGCCCCCTCGGCGGCGAGGGCCTGCTCCAGCGCGCCCAGCTCGTCCCGGCGGACCAGGCGCTTGATGGCGCGCACGCTCGCGGGAGACGAGGACGCGATCGACTTCGCCACCCCGGCGACCGCTGCGTCGAGCTCGGGCTCGTCCTTCACCTCGTCCACCAGGCCGAGGGCCGACGCGCGGGTGGCACTCAGCGTCTCGCCGGCCAGGAGGAAGCGGAGCGCCTGGCCCAGTCCAAGGAGCCGCGGCAGGGTGAAGGTCGAGCCGCCGTCTGGCACCAGCCCCATGCGGGCGAAGGCGGATGTGAGTGTGGCCCCTGATTCCGCCAGGCGCATGTCGCAGGCGAGGGCGAGATCGAGACCGAACCCCGCCGCCGTGCCCCGGATCTCGGCCAGCACCGGCACCGGGCACCGGACGATGGCGAGGACGGCCGCCTGGAAGGCGCTGAGGCCGCGCTGCAGCGCGGCCGTGGAGGGAAGGTCGCCCAGGGACCGGAGCCAGTGGAGATCCAGACCGGCGCAGAAGTGGCCGCCGGCGCCTGCCAGCACCACCACGTGGGCGGCGCCACGCTCCTCGATCAGATCCAGCTCGGCCGCGAGCGCGCCCGCGAGATCAGGCGTGAGGGCATTTCGCCGTGCTGGACGGTTCAGGGTCAGCCGGTGGACCGGACCCTGCTCCTGCGACAACAACTCCTGAGACATGGAGCTCCCTGGTGGAGCCTGGCCCTCGGGTATCCGGACGGGCGGGCAAGCAGGTATTATACGATCTCCCAGCCCAGGCTCCGAGCCCAAGCCCACTCTTTGACCATTGTCGCAGCACCCCCGCCCCCCGACACCAGCAAGCCACCTCCAACCGGGGTCGCCGGTCGGCTCGCCGTGCAGTTGCTGCTGGTGTCGATTCTCGGCTGGTGGGTCATTGGGATTCATTTCTCCCGGCTGTGGTGGCTGGTCAACGAAAAACAGCTGAGCTGGATCCTGTTCTGTTACGCCTGGGAGGTGCCGGCCATCGGGTGGACCGGCGCGGTGTTGTTTCCCTGGCTCCGACTTCGGCGGCTCATCCGCCGGTTGCCCGATGGCCATCCCGATACCGCCCGCCAGCTCGCCCGCTTTCCCATGTTCCTGTTCTGGATGGTGCTGGGAACCAGCACCCTCGGCTACGTGCTGGGGGCGCTGCAGGTGGACTACTTCGCGGCGCTCCCCACCCTGGAAGTCATCAAGATCATGGTCCAGGGTCCCGCCCTCGGCGGGCTGGTCGCGGTGGTGGCTTACCTCCTGGCCGAACGGGCGATCCAGGACCTCCCCGTGCCACCACTGCTGCGCGGAGCGGACCCGGAAAATCGAGTCGTGGAGTCCCTCTATGTGAAGGTCTTCTCGATCGCCGTGGCCCTCACGGTGGGGGTCGCCGTACCGATCGTGCTCCACGCGCTCAGCCAGAGCCAGCTCCACTGGGAGGAATCCAGAGCCCACGCGCTTGTCGCGGCATTGCGGGAGTCCTCCAGCGAACCTGCCCTGGAAGCGGCGCTCGAGCCACTGGGGCCGAACACCTACGGATTCATCGTCCGGTCGTCGGACAACTTGATCATCGCCGGACGGGGCGAGGGCACGGTGCTGTCCAGTCAGGGATGGGGGGCTTTCGGCGCTGTTCAGGAGCAGAACGAAGGGTGGTTCGCGAGTCGCGACGGGGAGCACAAGGTGATCGCCTTCCTGCACCGCCCCGCGATGCTGCCCGACGGCGGCGGCGCGGCCTTCGTGGCAGTCTCCCCGCTCGGGGACTACGCTACGGAACTGGTGGCGGAGGCGCGCACCTCGGCCGCGGTCGCCCTGGCGGCCCTGGTGGTCGGGCTGGTGTTGGCCGCGGGCCTGGCGCACAGCCTGGTACTTCCCATCGACCGGCTGCGCCGCGCCGCGGCGCAGATGGCCCGGGGCGATCTGGACGTCGCGCCGGTCGGGTTCTTCCGGGGCGACGAGGTGGCCGCCCTGGCCCGCGCCTTCGACCGCATGGCCGCCCGGGTACGATCCGACGAGGCCGACCTCCGCACCGCCTACGACCGTCTCCAGCAGGTCCAGAGCCAGGCCCTCCAACACGAGCGTCTCACCGCGATCGGCCGGGTCGCCTCGGGCGTCGCCCACGAGCTCAACAACCCCCTGTCCGCGGTCCTCCACCTGGCGGAGGACCTGCGGGCGGAGGCCACTGTGGCCGGCCTCGACCGGGAAGCGCTGGACACGATCGCGGATCAGGCTCGTCGCTGCCGCACCATCGTGCGGGACCTGCTGTCGTTCGCGCGAGGGCAGGAGCGCCGGCCCGAGGTAGCTGCGGCGCCGGTCGTGCTGGCGCGCGCCCGGGCGGCGGCCGAGGCGATGCTGCGCGAGCACCGGACGCGGCTCGACGTCACGGTTCAGCCGGACATGGCAACGCTCTTCACCGACGCCTCGGGACTGGAGCGGGTTTTGGCCAACCTGATGGTGAACGCGATCCATGCGTCGGGGGAGGGCGGGCAGGTGCGGGTGGAGGTCAGCCAGGTGAGCGGCGGCTGGCAATTTGTGGTGGAGGACAGCGGACCGGGCATTCCGCCGGAAGTACTGCCCCGGATCTTCGAGCCATTCTTCACCACGAAGCCGGAAGGGCAAGGCACCGGTCTGGGCCTCGCGGTCTCGCTAGGCATCGTGCAGCGACAGGGCGGGACGCTGCGGGCCGAAGCCGGGGGCGACGGCAAGGGTGCGCGGTTCGTGGTGACGCTCCCGTCCGCGTCGGCCGCGGCAGCGGGGAGGACGGTCAAGCCGTCGGAACCGGCCTCCATCGAGACCGGGCCCGAAGCCAAGGCCCGCCCCCGCGTCCTGGTGGTGGACGACGAGCGCTCGATCCGCCTGGCGCTCGGTCGCTACCTGCGGCGTACCGGGTGGGCGGTGGACGAAGCGGAGGATGGGGGAGCCGCGTTGAGCCTGCTGCAGAAGGCGCCGGTGGACGGATATGACCTGGTGATCACCGACCTGCGGATGCCGATCGTATCCGGCTTCGAGGTGCACGATTGGCTGGCCGAGCATCGGCCCGACCTGTTCGCCCGGCTGGTGATCGCCACCGGAGACGTGGCCTCTCAACCCGTCCGGGCATTTCTCAATCGCACCCCCAGACCGGTGCTGGAGAAGCCCTTCGAGCTGAGCGCGCTGAGTGATCTGGTGGCCAAGGTGCGAGGCGGGTAGTCCTCCTCACGTCGTCGGCGGGACCGCCATCCCCATCGCATGATACCCGTTGTCCACGTAGACCACGCTGCCGGTGATCGCGGCGGCCAGGGGACTGCAGAGAAAGGCGGCGGTATGCCCGACGTCGGTCGCCTGAATCGGGCGGGGTAGGGGCGCGTTGGCGCTGGTGTATTCGATCATCGTATGGATGAAGCCGATCGCGGTGGCGGCCCGCGACGCCCAGGGGCCGGCCGAGATCGCGTTGACCCGTACTCCCCAGCGCCGCCCGGCCTCGAAGGCGAGGGTTCGGGTGTCAGCCTCGAGCGCCGCCTTGGCCGACGACATCCCGCCGCCGTAGCCGGGGATGACCCGCTCGCCGGCGAGGTAGGTGAGGGAGAGAAACGCCCCGTTCGGCCTCATCAGCGGCGACAGGCTGCGCACCAGGGCGATGTTGCTGTAGGCACTCACGCTGACCGCGGCCAGGTAGCCTGCGCGGGAGGTATCCACCAGCGGCGACTTCACCTCGGGGCCGTTCGCCAGGCTGTGCACCACGATGTCCAACCCGTTCTCCCCGAAATCCTCACGCACCCGCCCCGCCAGACCCCCGGTCGTGAAGTCGCCCTGCTCCTTGTAGCGCTTGTTCTCACGGATGTCCAGCGGCACGTCCGCCATGGTATCCCAGGCCGCATCGAGCGGGTAGATCCGCTCGAACTCCAGCTTGCGGCCGTCGCCGAGCTTCAGGGATTCTTCGATCTTCCCGCGCTCCAGCAGCTTGGTAAAGATGCCGAGCGCGGGGGGCCAACTGCCGAGGCAGATCGTCGCGCCGGCCTCGGCGAGCGACTTGGCGATCGCAAAGCCGAAACCCGCATCGTCCGACACGCCGGCGACGAGGGCGCGCTTGCCCGTGAGGTCGATGGGGAGCATGGGGGGAAGTATAGCGTCCCGCCTACGCTCCCCGCAGCACCTCGAGGGGCGTCCGGCGAATCACTTCTCGGCTGTTGATCAGCCCCACCACGACCGTCAGCGCCACCACGCCGAGCGCGAGGGTGGCCAGCGGAAGCGGCTGAGGGGAGAAGCGTCCCTCGAACACCCATTTCGCCAGGGCCCACGCTGCCCCCGCCGAGAGCACCGCGGCGACCGCGGCCGCCATCGCGCCGAGGACGAGGTATTCCGCGAACACGATCCCGAGGAGCTGCGAGCGGGTGGCACCCAGAGCTCGCAGCAGCGCGCCCTCCCGGATACGCTGAAAGCGGCTGGTTGCGAGCGCACCGATCAGGACCACGGTTCCGGTCCCCAGCGTGAACGCGGCCATGAAGCGGATCGCCAGCACGACCCGATCCACCAGGCGCTCGAGCGCCTCCTGCACCACCGACAGGTCGAGCGTGGTGACATTGGGGATCCGCTCCGCCAGGCGGCGCTGGAAGGTTCCCCGCGCGGCCGCCGACTCGATCCGGGTCAGCGTCAACAGCGTCTGGGGCGCTCCCTCCAGCGACCCGGGCTCGAAGACCACGAAGAAATTCGGCTCGAACCGCGCCCAGTCCACCTCGCGGAGGCTGGCTACGCGGGTCGGGATCCGGATGCCCTGCACGTCCCACACGATCTCGTCGCCAACCCCGACCCCGAGCTCCTGCGCCAATCCCGACTCGACGGAAATCCGGGGAAGCGGTCCCGCCTTGCCCCACCAGGAACCGGCCGCAAGCCGCTCGGACGCCACCAGTGTGTCCCGATAAGTGGACCGGTACTCCCGCCGGAACGCCCACGAGCCCGAGCCGGCGCCAGTGGCCGTGGTATCCGAGAGAATCCCCCGGACCGCCCGTCCCTTCACCGTTGCGACCCGCATCGGCACGACGGGGACCGGTGCGACGGCGGAGAGCCCGGCATCGCGCAATTCTCGCTGCACCGCGGCGAGCTGGTCCGGCTGGATATCGAAGAGCACCAGGTTGGGCCGGGCCGGCCCGCCGGTCAGTCGGAGCTGCTGGAGCAGGTTGAGCTGCACCAGCACCAGCGTGCCCAGGAGGAAGGCGCCGAATCCGATCGCCAGGACGACGGTGACGGTCTGGTTCGACGGGCGATGCAGGTTGGAGAGCCCTTGCCGCCAAAGGTAGGGCCAGCCCGAGGGGAGCCAGCGGCGCACGGCCCGGACCAGCGCCCAGGACGCCGCCCACAGCACCAGCAACGCCAGCCCCAGACCTGCCGCGAAGATGGCGCCCTGGCGCAGACTTCCCACCTGGATTGCCGCGAGGGCGACGGTACTCGCCGCCAGCGCCGCGGACACCATCCAGCGCCACGGATCGCGCGCCCGGGGCCCCGGCTCGTACTCGCGTCGTAGCGCCGCCAGCGGCGGCACCCGGCGAACCGAGAGCAGGGGAAAGAGCGCGAACACCAGCGCGACCCAGAGTCCCATCCCCACTCCGAGCGCGATGGCGGGCCAGGAGACCGCGGTCTCGACGTCCACCGGCAGGAGCTCGGCCAGCAGGCCGGGCAGCGCCTGCTGGAACCCGACCCCGATCGCCGCTCCCACCAGGCTTCCGGCGAGTGCCATGCCGGCGGTCTCCACGCCGTAGATCGCGAGCACCCGCCCGCCGGTCGCCCCCAGGCACCGGAGCACGGCGATGGCGTCCATCCGCTGACGGATGAACACCACGACGGCGCTCGCCACCCCGATCCCGCCCAGCAGGAGGGCGACCAGCGCCACCAGACCGAGATACCCGGTGAGGCGAGAAAGCGTCTGGTTCAGCCGCTCGCGGTCGTCCGCCACGGTGCGGAGCCGCACCCGCTCGCCTTGCAGCGGACTCCGGTGTTCCGCCGCGATCGCTTGCGCGGAGATGCCCGAGGGCAGCCGCAGATAGGCCTCGTACTCGGCGCGCGCGCCGAAGCCGAGCAGCCGGGTTTCCTCGAGGAATCGAGCGGGGATGAAGATCCGGGGCCCGAATGCCGCCCGGAGGCCGACGTTTCCGGGAGCACTCGCCACCGTCCCGCTGATGACGAAGCGGGCCTCGCCGAGCGCCAGGGAATCGCCCACCCGGGCCCGGAGAGCGGTGAGCAGAGACGGATCCACCACGACGTTCCGGGCCTGCTGCAGCTCGGACCAGGCGCCGGCCGGCTCGGTGCGGATCTGCCCATAGAAGGGGTAACCGCCTCGAATCGCCGCGACCTGAACCAGCCGGGTGCCGTCGGTACGGGGCACGTAGGCCATGGCGGAGAAGTTGGTGACTCGCGCCTCCTCCGCGCCGCGGCCCACCAGCATGTCGATCAGCCTGCCGGCGCTCGGGGGGAGCGGCTGACGGCTCTCCAGCGAGAGATCGGCACCGAGCAGGGCCTGGGCCTGCCGCCGCACCGAGTCGCGAAGGTTGGCGGTAAAGGAATTGATGGCCACCAGCGCGGCGACGCCCACCGCCACCGAGGCCGTGAGGAGCAGGAAGCGCCGGGGAGACGCGCGCACCTCGCGCGCCGCCATCCGCAGGGTGAAACCGAGCGGGGTCACGCGGCGGCGCTGTCGGCCGCGATCCGCCCGTCGGCCAGCCGGATGATGCGCCGGGCGTGGGCGGCGAGGTCGAGGTCGTGGGTGACCAGGACGAAGGTGGTGCCGATGTCGCGGTTGAGCTCCACCATGAGATCGATGATGCCGGCCCCGGTGGCGGCGTCGAGATTGCCGGTCGGCTCGTCGGCGAAGAGGACCTTCGGCCGGGTGCTGAACGCCCGCGCGAGGGCGACCCGCTGCTGCTCGCCGCCGGAAAGCTGGGCCGGGTAATGATGGCCGCGGTCGCTGAGGCCTACCCGCGCCAGCAGCTCCGCGGCGCGGCCGTTGGCGTCTTCGCCCCGGAGCTCGAGCGGGACCTGGACGTTCTCCCGCGCGGTGAGTGTAGGGATGAGCTGGAACGTCTGGAAGACGAACCCGATCTTCTCGCCTCGCATCCGGGCACGGGCGTCCTCGTTCAGCGCCCCGAGCTCCTGCCCGTCGAGATGCACGGTGCCGGCGGTGGGTCGGTCGAGCCCGGCGAGCAGGCCGAGCAGGGTCGTCTTGCCGCTCCCGGAGGGTCCGACGATGGCGGCGAACCCGCCCGACTCCACCGAGAAGGTGATATCGTTCAGCACCGTGAGCTCACGGCCGCCGGAGTGGTAGGTCTTGGTCAGGGATGCGCAGCGGAGCATGGTCTGAATGATATCAAGGTACGGATGGCGGGGTCCGTTGGTTGCACTGGTGCTCGCGGGATGTGGGGCCGAGGCGCGTCCGCCGGCCTTCGACGATCTGCCGCCGCCGCCGGCCGCCGGCCAGCGGGGACGGATCGTGTTTCTGGGGACCAGCCTCACCGCGGGCCTCGGGCTGGATCCGGACCGGGCCTATCCGGCGCTGATTCAGCAGAAGCTCGATGCCGAGGGGCTGCGGTTCGAGGCGGTGAACGCGGGGGTGAGCGGGGAGACGTCGGCCGGGGCGCGCCGGAGGATCGACTGGCTCCTGCGGCAGCCGGCGGCGCTGCTGGTGATCGAGACGGGCGCCAATGACGGCCTTCGCGGCCTCGAGGTGGACTCGCTCCGCTCGAACATTCAGGCGATCATCGACCGGGCCAAACGCCAGTCACCGCCTCCCGCCATCGTGCTGGTGGGGATGCGGGCGCCGCCCAATCTCGGCGCCGATTATTCCAGACGATTCGGGCGGATCTACTCCGAGCTGGCCAGCGAGAACGGCCTGCCTCTGGTGCCCTTTCTGCTCGATGGCGTGGCGGGACGGCCATCGCTCAACCAGGCGGACATGATCCATCCCAACGCCGAAGGACAGCACCGCGTCGCCGAGACCGTCTGGGACGTGCTCCAGCCCGTCCTCACGCGCGGCCGATAGGCTCGATCGCCGCCATGACCTCCGCCAGGGCCGCGACCGCGGCGTCGATCTCGGTCGCGCTGTTGTAGTAGTGCGGCGAGATCCGCAGTGCGGAGTCGGCTCCCTTCCGGTCCATGTCGATCACCGCGTCCTCGCGGCCGGGAGAGCTGGTATTGATCCCTCGCGCGCGCAACGCGAGCTTCACCGCCCCGGCGGGCCGGCCGCCCAACTCGGCCGTGGCTATGGCGCACAGCGCGGGCCCCCGATCGAGCACCCGCACCCCGTCGATCGCGGCGAGCCGCTCGCGCGCGTAGCGCGCCAGTGCCCAGCTCCGGTCGCGAGCCGCCTCCATGCCGACGGTCAGGGCATAGGCCGCCGCGGCCCCCAGACCCAGCACCAGCGCATAGGAAATCTCCCAGCTCTCGAACCGGCTGGCGTCGGGCTTGAGCGAAAATTCGTTCGGGTCACTCCAGGTGGCGCCGTGCATGTCCACCGTCAGCGGATACCCGCCGGCCTCGAGCGCGTGATCGGCGACGTACAGGAACCCGACGCCGCGGGGTCCGCGAAGAAACTTTCGCGAGGTGCCGGCCAGGTAGTCGCAGTGCAGCCGGCGCAGGTCTATGGGCATCTGGCCCACCACCTGGCAGGCATCCAGGATGTACGGGATCCCGGCATCTCGGCAGATCTCGCCGACGGCCTCGGCGGGCTGCACCAGACCGGAGTTGGTCGGGATCCAGGTCAGCGCCAGGATCGTGGGGCGGCGTCGGGCCACGATCTCCCGCACCGCCTGGGGATCGATCCCGCCCTCGGGCGCGTCGGGCGCGCGGATGATCTCGACGCCCCGCCGGCGCGCGAGCGCCAGGTACATGATCTGGTTGGAGGCGTAGTCGGCCGCGCTGGTGAGGATCGCGTCACCGGGCCCGAGATCGAACGCGGCGAAGGCCTGAGCGAAGGCCACGGTGGAGTTCTGCTGCATGGCCAGGTTCCCGGGCGCCGTGCCGAGCAGTCGAGCGAGCGCGGCATAGGCTCCGCCGAGCGCCTCGGCGCGCGCGTCGGCGGCCTCATAGCCTCCGATCTCGCTCTCCAGCGCCAGGTGGGCGGCGACGGCCTCGCGAACCGGACCGGGCGTCAACGCCGCGCCGGCATTGTTGAGGTGGACCAGCCGCTCACAGCCGGGCGTGTCGGCGCGCCAGCGGGAGAGAGCGGGGGGATCGCCCGGCCGGCTCATCGGAGCGCGCTCGCGATCTCGTCGATCCCCCGCCGCCACTTGCGCTCCAGGATCTGCCGGGCGGCCGGCCGGTCTCCCTTTCGGAGCATTTCCGCGATCTTGAAGTGTTGAAGGCTGGAAAGACTCACCCGCCCGCCTTGCTCGAGATAGTGGTGGAGATAGCGATGGAGGCTCCGGCGCAGCGTGTTGGCCAGTCCGACCAGGCGGCGGTTGGGACAGTCCTCCAACAGGACCTGGTGGAACTCGTCGTCGAGCTCGATGCAGCGGACAGCGTTTCCCCGCGTCTGCTCCAACCGGTGGACGATCGCGGCGAGACGGTCGAGCCGCTCTTCGCTCGGCTCGGGCGACTGGTCGAGAGCCAGCGGTTCCAATACCGTGAGGATCGATCCGACCTCCCGCACCTCGTGCGGATCCAGGGGGGCCAGGCGGAACCCTCTGCCGGCGTCCGCCGCCACCAGGCCTTCCCTCGCGAGCCGGAGCAAGGCTTCACGAACGGGCGTCCGGCTGACGCCCAATTCCGAGGCCATGGCGGCGTCACTGATCTTGGATCCAGGGGCAATCGTACCCTGCTGAAGGCGTTGGAGGATCCGGAGATAGACCTGTTCACCAAGGGGAGTTCTGGTAATTGGTTTGAGCATACTGAATCCAGTGTTGATAATACTGAATACGATATGCGATTAGTCTTGTTGAGGCAATACCATCGTCCTGACAGGAGTGTACTAGTGCCTGCCGTCTCCAAAACGAACAAGCAGACGTGGGCTGGTGGAGGTTTGCGATGATCGCCATCTGGCCGTTGGCGCTGCTCGCTCTCGTGCTCCTGGCCATGCCGCTCCGAGCCCAGTCCGAGGCCGAGCTCAAGCGCTACTTCGAGGGAAGGCGGGTCACGCTGAAGATTGCGATGCCGGGGACCGAGGAGGGTGTGGACGTCTATCCCGGAACCGACCGGCCGCTGGACTATCCCCGCTATGCCGACCGTCTCAAGGATCACGGCACGGCGATCCGGGCGGGGGGCGACGCCATGATCACCAAGATCCGGGTCAAGTCCAAGCACATCGAGTTCCACCTCGACGGCGGCGGCTACGGTACCCTGAGCGACGAGACCTCGACCTCGGTGAGCGTGCCGTCCACGCCCAAGAGCAAGCGAGAGAAGAATCTCGAGGGCGAGCTCAGGCGCGAAAAAGATCCGGTCAAGCGCCGGGACCTGCAGGAAGAGCTGGATGATCTGCGAAACGCCCGCGAGCGCGAGGATGTCCGCAACCAGGCGGAAGTCGCCGACGCCGGGGAGCAGAAGAAGCAGAACCTCAGGCAGCGACGGCTGGAGGGCGGCTCGCGGTTCAACGTCCGCTACCGGGACCGTCTGCCCGACGGGGTGCTCACCCCGAAGGGGCTGGAGGAGGCCCTGGCCGAGTTCGTCACCTTCCCCGCGCTGCCGGTCAACACGTTCGCCTCGGACCCAAACGTGGACCGCGAGGGTTCGGGCACCGTCCTGGCCCCGCCGACCGGATTGCCTCGCAAGGGCATGACGGTCGGGGAAGTCGAGGAGCAGCTCGGTGAGGCGGTGCAAAGCTCGGAGCGGAGGGAGGGAACATTGCGTGTCATCACCCGCACCTACCACGTCGCCGATGGTCGGGTAACGGCCGAGTTCATCGAGGACGTCTTGGTCCGGTATTCCGTGACCTCGGACTGAGGCGTGGCCGACACCGGGATCGATACGGCGCCGAATGGCGCGCCCGGTCGTTCGGCGTAGCGCAGATCGACGATATGAACTACGAAGTCACTGGCCCCCGTGGGCTCCAGCAGAAAGGCGGGAAACCGAGCCCAGCCGAGAAACCGCCGGCCCAGCGTCGTCGCGGCCGCCGCCCTCACGGCCGGGTGATCGGTCGGTCCCTTGGAGATGATTCTGAGCGAGGCCGGATCCACGTGACGGGTGGAGAGCCAGCTGAACCCCGTGACCCGGTATGCTCCGTCCTGCTCCGCCACCACGTTCCGCCGGAAGGGGTTCACCGCCCGCGGCGAGACCAGTAGCCGGCGTACCGGCTCGCCCGAGATCCGGGCGATCTCGGTGCCGGCAATGCCTCGAGCCGCCAGCGTCGAGGCGCCCATGGCGGTGGTGTAGGCCAGGGATATCACGAGCCCGATCCGCGCCGGCCAGGCGCGCGCCTGCCGCGGCCGGCTCAGCGCCACGCCAAGCCCCAAGGCGAGCCAGAGCCAAGGGTCCACGATGAACAGCGTGTCACCGTAGAACCACCGCCCGCTGAACGGCATGAGCCATCGCATGCCGTAGGTGTTGAGGGTGTCCAGAATGGGGTGGGAAAGCACGGCGACCGAGGAGAGGAGCAGAAGCTGGCCGGGAACGAGGCCGGACGGCAGCGACGCGCGGCGCACCCGTTGGAGCGCCCGGTCGGCCAGAATCAGGGCGCCGCTGAGAAGAAGGGGCCACAGCGCCAGCGCCAGAACCCCGTGGGTCCAGCCGCGGCGGAAGGCGAGATCCGCGCCCGGGTCCCAGAAGTATGTCACTACGTCCACGTCGGGAAGATTGGCACCGATGAGCAGCGCCGTCGTGCCCAGGGCGGTCCGGCGGGCCAGTCCGCTCCGGGCCAGCCCGGCGCCGACCAGCGTATGACAGATCGGATCTATCCTAGCCTCGCGTCCAGCTCGACGGCCACGTTGCCCTTCAGCGCCTGGGACACGGGGCAGCCCTCCTTCGCCGCCTCCGCGGCCTTGGCGAACCCCGCCTGATCGCTTCCCGGAACCTCACCGCGCACCTCGAGCCGGATGCGGGTGATCTTGAACCCGGCCCCCACCTTGTCGACGGTCGCCGATGCCGTGGTGGTGATTCGGGTGGACGGCGTGCCGGCCTTCTCCAGTTCCCCGCTCAGGGCCATGCTGAAGCAGGACGCGTGTGCGGCGGCGATCAGCTCTTCGGGATTGGTGCCCTTCGCTCCTTCGAACCGGGTCGGAAACGAATAGCTGCCCTGGAAGGCTCCCGACTTGGCGCTGAACTGTCCCTGGCCCTTGCGCAGGCCGCCTTCCCAGGTGGCAGTGGCGGTGCTGGTGGTCATGTCATCTCCCTGGTCACAGCCGATACAGGAATCCGAGCGCCAGACGGAACGGGCTGGTGTCGTTCACGAAGGTCCAGCGGAATTCGATGAAGCCTTTGGTCCGTTGGGCCGGCGGCGCGGTGCTCAGACCGAAGAAGAGATTGTAGCCGGTTTTGGTATCCGAGTCATCCGGGTGCGCGAAGGCGACCCCGGCGCCCGCATAGAGGCCGCCGCCCTCGCCGAGGCGGAAGGAGGCGTCGCCGTTGAGTTGCCAGCCCATCCCGGCGTCACGGGGAAAGAATAGATCGCCGCTGGGCCGGAGTTCGAGGTTGCGCCCCACCGGGGCGACGAACTGGCCCCCGACACTCCACGCCTTGTTCTCGAAGTCGCGGCCGACCCTGGGCCCGGCCTGCAGCGGTCCGCTGAACAGGCGGCTGGTGCGCCGTTGAGCCTCGGCAGTGCCGGGAGCCAGCCAGACCGCGGCCAGCAGCAGCATCGGCCAGCGGAGGCTCAAGTCCCACCCAACGGCTTCCCGTCCGCGTCGATGAACTTGACCTCGCCCAGATTCAGCTCCCGGATTCCGGCCTCGATCCTGGACCGATCGCCGACCACCACCCAGACCAGGTTGTCGGGATGGATCACCGTTTTGGCGGCCGCTTGCACCGTGGCCACCGTCTGCGACCGCACCTTGTCGCCGTAGCTGTCGTAGTACCGGTCGTCCAGGCCGAAGGTGACGATGTCCGCCAGGGTGCCGGCGACCGCGCCCATCGTTTCCCAGCTGCCGGGAAGGGTCAGGGTCAGCTCCGACTTCGCGCGGGCCAGCTCCTCGGCGGTGGGTGGCCGGTCGGTCACGATGCCGCGGAGCTCCTTTCGCAGCTCGATCAGCGCTTCCCTGGTCTTGTCGGTCTGCACCGGCGCGTAGGTCAGGAAGGGCCGCTGGCCCTGCGCGTTGCGGAAGAAGGTGAAGGACCCGTACGACCAGTGCTTGTCCTCGCGGAGGTTCATATTCATCCGGGCGGAGGGGGAGCCGCCGAGCACCAGGTTCATCGTCTCGATGGCGGGCTCGTCGGGATTGGCCTTGGGAGGGGCGACATTCCCCACCAGAATCAGGGACTGAGCCGCGTCCGGGCGATCGAGCAGGTAGACGGTCGAGCGGGGCTGCTGCTCGACCGTTCCGACGTTCTTCACCGGCACGTCCCCTCGTTCCCATCCGGCGAAGGCCCGCTCCAGTCTCGGTCGGATCTCGGCCAGGGTGGTGGCGCCCACCACGATCAGCGTCGCGTTGTCGGGCTTGAACCAGGTGCGATGGAATCGCGTCAGATCATCGCGCGAGATCCGGCCGGTGGACTCCTCGGTGCCGGACCCCGTCCAGGGATTGGCGTAGGCGTGCCCCGGCCCGTAAAGAAGGCCGGGGAAGACCCGCAGCGCCATCCCTACCGGATCCGCCTTTTCCTGCTGGATCTGGGCCAGCCGCTGCCGCTTGAGACGCTCGAAGTCGGCCCGGGGAAAGGAAGGGTGTAGGATCACGTCGGCGTAGACCGCGAGCGACGCGTCGAGCTTGTCCTTCAGCGTTTCCAGCGACACCGACGAAACGTCGAGCCCCGAGCCGGTCCACAGGTTCGCCCCGAGCGAGGCGAGCTCGTCGCTGATGCCGATCGCGCTCCGGGTGCTGGTCCCCTCGTCCAGCATCGCCATCGTCAGACTCGCGGTGCCGGGGACCCCGAATTGGTCGGCCGCGTACCCGGCGTCGAGCAACAGACTGAAGCGCACCTGCGGGACGGCGGTGGCTCGCGCCAGCACGATCTGGAGCCCGTTGGTGAGCGTGGCCCGCTCGAACTGGGGGAATCTGGCCTCGGGCGGTGCGCCGCTCTCCGGCAGCTTCGACCGGTCCACTCCCGAGTCGGCGACCCGGTACTCGCCGTAGGGGAGCACCTCGAGGGTGTAGTCGCCGTCGGCGAGCCAGCGTTGGGCCGCCGAGCGGATCTGCCCCACGGTGGCTCCCGCCACGCGCTCGAGACGCGTCTGGTAGAAGTCCGGCCGGCCGGCCCACACCTCGCCCTGGGCCAGCACGTCCGACTTGCCGCCGAATCCGCCGATTCGCTCGATGCCGCGCACGAACTCGGCCCGGAATCCGGTCTTGGCCCGCTGGAGCTCGGCCGGCGTAGGACCGCCGGCGAGGAACCGGGCCAGCTCCTCGTCCACCGCGCGCTCTACCTTGGCCAGCTCCACCCCGGGCCGGGCGGTCGCCTCGACCACGAAGAGGCCGCCGATCTCGTGCAGGTTGCCATACGCGTTCACGCCGGTCGCGATTTGCTCGTCGTACACCAGCCGCTTGTAGAGCCGTGACGACTTGCCGTCGGAAAGCAGATGGCCGATGAGATTGAGCCGCTCGCCGTCGGCCGAGCTCCAGCCGGGCACGTTCCACGCCTTGTACACCCGTGCCTGCGGCACCCGGTCATACATCAGTCCGCGCTGGCTGCCGGTACGCTTGGCCACCCACTGCTGCTGCCGCGTGGTGGGGGGGCCGGCGGGAATGTCACCGAAGTACTTCTCGACCCTGGCCCGCACGTCGGCGGGGCTCACGTCGCCCGCGACCACCAGCACGGCGTTGGCGGCGCCGTAATGGGTCCGGAACCACGCCTTCACGTCCTCCAGCTTCGCGGCGCCGAGATCCTCCATCGAGCCGATCACGGTCCAGGAGTACGGGTGGTTCGGCGGATAGACTCGAGGCGTCAGGAAGTCCCACACCCGGCCGTACGGCGCGTCCTCCCGCTGGCGCTTCTCGTTCTGCACCACGCCGCGCTGCTCGTCCAGCTTCGCCTGGGTCACGGCCCCGAGGAGATGCCCCATCCGGTCCGACTCGAGAAAGAGCGCGAGATCCAGCGCGTTGGTGGGGACCGTCTGGAAATAATTGGTCCGATCCTCGTTGGTGGTGCCGTTGAGGTCGGTCACACCCACCCGCACCAGCGGCTGGTCATACTCCGTGTCGTGGTTCTCGCTTCCCTGGAACATCAGGTGCTCGAACAGATGGGCGAACCCGGTGCGCCCGGGGCGCTCGTTCTTCGAGCCCACGTGATACCACACGTTCACCGCGACAATCGGCGCCTTGTGGTCCTCGTGAATGATGAGCGTGAGCCCGTTGGGGAGCACGTGACGGGCGTAGGAAATGTCGATCGGCGCCGATTGTGCGGCGAGCGGGACGGCGGCGGCCAGCAGAGGCAGCAGGCGGCAGAGGCGTGAGATCGGGAGCGGCACGAGAGGGTCCTAGGGTTGCTCGAGGGTCGAACCGGGGTCGGACAAGCAGGACGGCGAGGGCGGAGCGAAAGTGTCACCCGGACGCTACCGCGCCGCCGCCCCCTCCCCCCGCGAACCCGCTGCCAGGGGCGGCGCCAGGTTCCGTCGCAACCAGTACCGGCCCAGGGCCTGGATGGTCTCGTAGAACGCCTCGAAATCCACCGGCTTCAGAACGCAGCTGTTGGCGCCGACCTGATAGCACTGGGTCAGCTCGCGAGGATCACCCGAAGGTACCAGCATGATCACCGGCGTGGCGCTGGCCCGAGGGCTGGCGCGCATCGCGCGGAGCACTTCGACGCCGTCCACCCGGGGCAGCTTGAGCTCGAGCAGGACGACCCGGGGCAACGGCGCTCCCAACCGGTGGCGGAAGGCGCCGCGGCCCAGCAGGTAATCGAGCGCCTCCTCCCCGTCACGGGCGACACCGATGCGGCACGCCGGGTCGAGGTCGCGCAGCGGCCGCTGAGTGAGCTCGACTTCGAGCGGATTGTCCTGCACCAGGAGAACGTCGATCGCGTCAGGAAGCATGCCGCACGTCGGAGCCGCCGAACGTGATGAAGAACGTGGCGCCCTCGTCCACCTCCGATTCGGCCCAGACCCGTCCGCCGTGCCGTTGCGCGATCCGCTGCACGAAGGCCAGGCCGGCGCCGTCACCCTCGAACTCGTCGGAGCGATGGAGCCGCTGGAAGAGGCCGAACAGCTTCCCCGCGTACGCCATCTTGAAGCCCACCCCGTTGTCCTGCACCGCGATGCCGTCCTGGCCGTCGGCCCGCACCGGGCGGATCCGGATACTCGCGCGGCCGCGGGTGCGGGTGAACTTCACCGCATTCGAGATCAGGTTGACGATCGCGGTTCTCGCGAGCGCCGGATCGCACTCGAGCACCGGCAGGGGCTCGATCACCCAGTCGATGATCCGGTCCGCGGTCTCGGACTGAAGCAGGCTCACCACGTCCTCGACCAGCACGGTATAGTCCACCGGACGGTGCAGCATGTCCTGCCGGCCGAGCCGGCTGAGCTGCACCAGGTCGTCCAGCATCCCCGCCATCCGGGAGGCGCCTTCACGGATGCGGGTGGCGTAGTGCCGTACCGCCGGGTCGAGGCCGGGGCCGCCGTCCTGGATCAGGAGATCGGCGAAGCCGCCGATGTGGCGGACCGGGGTGCGCAAGTCGTGCGAGACGGAGTAGAGCAGGGTCTCCAGCTCCGCGGTCGCGGAGCGCAGGGCGGCACCCCGCTCGGCCATCCGCCGCTCCAGCTCGGTGCTCTTCTGGGCCAGCTCCTCGCGCAGGCGGGCATGCTGGATCGCGATCGCGAGCGGAGCCGCCACCTCGAGGGCGATGTCGCGGTGCTCGGAGTCGAAGGCGCCCGCCTCCTTGGCGGCGAGGTTCACCTCGCCGATGGCCTCGCCGTCGGCCAGCAGGGGAACCGAGAGCACGCTGCGGAGGCCGTCCTCCATGAGTTGCCGGAAGATTGGTGGCGCCGCCTCCAGGGTGGCGATATCCTCGACGTACCGAACCGTGCCGCGACGAAGCACCTCACCCGGTGAGAGCGTGTCCAGCGGAATCGGGGCGGTGGCAATCGGGCTGCCGGCGGCGTAGCCCGCGACCAGCTGCGCCTGGTTCTTGGGGAAATCGAAGAGGACGATCGAGCACCGCTGGCAGGGCACCATCCGGCGGATCCGGCCCAGCGCGGCGCGGCCGATCTCCGCCGGCGACCGGGCGGCGAGGATGGCCTGGCCCATGTCGTGGAGGATCGCCAGCCGCTCGGCCGAGCGGCGCAGGCGGTCTTCCGCCCGCTTCCGCTCGGTGATATCCGTGACCATGCCGACCGTCCCGACCAACCCGCCGTCGCGGTTCACCATCGGACTCGCCGAGACCAGGCCCCACAACTCGCTACCGTCGCGCCGCAGGAAGCGCAGATCGCGGCTCTGGCCGCCCGACGCCGAGGGGCGGGCCAGCGCCCGCTGCGCTCCGGCCCGCGACTCCGCATCGATGAAGTCGTAGACCCGCCGGCCCAGCATGGCGCCGTTCTGGTGGCCCAGCAGCTCGGCCATGCGCTGGTTCACGTAGGTGATCACGCCGCGGTCGTCCGCCACCCAGATGCCTTCCTGCGCGACGTCCACCAGCTGCTTGAAGCGCTGCTCGCTCTCCTGGAGCGTGCGGGTCCGTTCCTCCAGCCGCAGCTGCCGGCTCTCGTAGGCGGCCGCGTGGCCCAACGCGGCGCCCATGAGGCTGCCCAGAACCCGCAGGGCCTTGGCGTCGCGGTCGGTGAAGGCATGAGGCCGGGTGGACACCACCTTGAGCGCGCCGAGGGTGCGCTGCTCGTCCGTGAGCGGCACCACGAGCAGCGAGCGGATCCCCATCTCGCGATAGGCGTCGTGCCCGATGCGCGGGTCCGCCGCGACGTCGTCGGAGCGCTGCAGCTCGCCGGTACGGACACACAGGCCGGAGAGACTGTCGGCCAGCCGAAGGCGTGGGGCGCCGACGCCGATATGCACCTGTGGCACCACTTCGTCGCCTTCGATCGACTCGATCACGGCGCCGCTGGCGCCGGTCAGCCGAAGGCCGCGGTCCGCGATCACCCGCATCACCGTCTGCGAGTCCAGCCCGGCGGCGGCCACCGACTGCTGGACCTCGATCATGGCCTGGAACAGCTCGGTGTCGAGCCGCATGGCCTCCTCGGCCAGCTTGCGCTCGGTGATGTCGAACTCGGTGCCGAGGTACCCGATCTGCCAGCCCGCGGCGTCGCGCAGCGGCTCCCAGGAACTGGACGACCAGCGTTCCTGTCCCGAGCGGGTCACCACCCGGTATTCCTGATCGTGCAGCGAGCCGCCCTGCGCCAGGCGCTCCCACTCCGCGGTGAGCGCGGGCCGGTCGTCGGGATGGATGTACTGGAGAAACTCCTGGTCGCGGATGTCCTCTTCGGGGTAGCCGGTAAGCCGCTCGAACGCCGCATTCACGAAGCGGAGACGGAGGTCCATGTCGTAGGCCACCACGCCTTCGCGCATGGTGGAGGTGACCGTGTGGAGGTAACCGCGGGCCGCCGCCGCCGCACGCTCCGCGCGCCGGCGCCTCCCGATCTGAACGCCGAGCGCCGCCAGCAGCGCCAGCGCCAGCAAGGCCGCGGCGGCGGCGGCGAGCGCCAACCGGGTCGGCGGGATGCCCTCGATCAGACCAGCGAGCGCGGCGTCCATGGCATGGGGTCCTCGGCGGACAGGTCGGCGCCCATAATCTGGCGCACCGTCCGCAGAAGACTGACGAGCGAGAAGGGCTTTTCGAGGAACTCCGTGCCGGGCTCGAGCATCCGGTGGCGGGCGATGGCCACGTCACTGGTGCCCGAGACGTAGAGAACCTTGATGGCGGGTCGGTGGATGGCCAGCCGGGCGGCCAGCTCACGCCCGCTCACCCGGGGGAGCAGGACATCGGTCACCAGCAGATGGATGTGTCCGGGATGCCGGTCGGCGGCCGCGATTGCCGCCTCGGCGTCGCCCATGGCGAGGACGGCGTACCCGGCGCGCTCCAGGATCCTCCGGCCGACGTCGCGCACCTGGGGGTCGTCCTCCACCAGCAGAATCGTCCCGGTGCCCCCGAACTCGCCCAGCTCCGCACCCTCCGCGAGCTCGATGGTCCCCGGGAGGCGGGGGAGGTAGAGCGTCAACCTGGCGGTCCCGCCGGGGTCCCCCTCCGCCACCACGTGGCCTCCAGTCTGCCTCACAATGCCCGCCACGATCGACAGGTCCCCGGCTTCCCCGCCGGCCGGCCGGTCGAACATCCGGGCCAGGGCGTCGGGGCTCAGCCTGGGGCCGGTATGGCCGACCTCGAGAGTGACGTAGGACCCCGGGCGCAGCTCGGGGCGGCCCGTCGCGAGCAGCTCGTCTACGTGGGCTCGCCCGGTGCGGAGACGGAGCTTGCCGCCACCAGGCATCGAGGCCCGGCCGTGCAAACCGAGCTGGATGAGGGTCTGCTCGAGCTGGCTGGGATCGGCCAGCACCGGCTCCAGGCCGCCCTCCAGCTCGTAAACCACCTCGATCGTCGGTCCCGCGACCTGGCGGATCGCGCTTCTCATTTCCGAGATGAGCTGGTTCAGGTCGAGAGACCGGGGCGCTACCTGCGGCCGGCGGCTGAAGCCGACCAGATGGCGCGACAGGATAGCGGCGCGATCGGCGGCTTGCCGGATCTGCGCCAGGTCCTCCCGGGCCTCGGGCGAGAGCGAGGTTTCGTCCAAGAGCAGGTCGACGTGGCCCAGAATGCCGGTGAGCAGGTTGTTGAACTCGTGCGCGATGCCGCCGGCGAGCTGGGCCATCTCCGCGCCGCGCCCGGCCTCCGAAAGCCGCTGCTCCGCTGCCCGCCGGTCCGTCACATCGGTGGCACAGCCGCTGTAGCCGAGGAATTCGCCGCCGGCCAGGTGGCAGGGTTCGCCCCGTAACAGCACCCAGCGGTACTCCCCATCCTGATGCATGAGGCGGAACTCGAGCCGCACCGGCTTCCGCCCGGCCACCGCGTCGGTGTACTCGGCCGCCGTCCGATCCCGATCGTCCGGGTGCACCCGGTCCAGCCAGGCCCACCCCAGCATGCCGGCCGCGGGGCGCCCGGTGAACTCAATCCAACGCTCGTTCAGGTGGTCAAACGCCCCGTCGGGACCAGCGGTCCAGATGAGAACGGGGAGGTTGCCATCGGCGAGGCGGGGGTCCGTCCTGGTCATGCGGGTCAAGCCTGCCAGAGCAAAAGGGTGAGACTGCCAATCTCGCGGCCAAAAGCGACTAGGGCAAGACCGTCCCCCCCGGGGCGAGGTAGCGGCGGAAGCCTTTGCGGCATACTCTTTTCGCATGTCATTTCTGGACACCGAGCGGCAGCGTGCCGTCTGGTTGGTCCTGGCGCTCGGTCTGGCGCTGGTCTATGCCCTGTGGCCCTTCAGCACCGGGCTCATCGGGGCCCCGGTCCTGTACGTGATCCTAGCCCCGGTCCACCGGTGGCTCAGCCGATGGCTGCCGTCCGCGGTGGCGGCGGGCCTGGTGGTCCTGCTGGGCGTTCTCCTGATCCTCGGCCCGGGGGTGTCGGTGGTAGGACTGGTCGCCGCCGAGGCGCAGGACATGGCCGGCGGGGTGATGCGCAGTCCGCTCCTCGCCAAGCTCAGCCGGCTCCGGGTCGGGCCCTATCAGATCGGCGCCCAGCTCGAGCAGATCGGGTCCCAGATCGTCTCCTTCGTCGGGGCCAGCGCCCTGGGCCTCATCGGCACCGCGACCAGGGCCGCCATTCAGCTCACCATCGCGTTCTTCGGCCTCTTTTACCTGCTGGTCGCACCGGAGGAGGCCTGGCGCGCGGTTCGGCCCTACATACCCTTTTCGGCCGCGAGCGCGGAGATTCTCCGCCGCCGGTTCGCCGACGTGACCATCTCGACCATCGTCGGGACCGGGGTCACGGCGACCTTTCAGGGGATGGCGGTGGGGATGGCGTTCTGGGTGGTGGGCCTCTCCAATCCGTTCTTCTGGGGTGTCGTGACCGTGGTATTCGCCATCCTGCCGGTGGTGGGCAGCGGGCTGGTCTGGGGGCCCGGGGCGGTCGCGCTCGCGACGGACGGCCGCTATGGCGCCGCGATCGGACTGGCCGTCTGGGGCGTCGTGATCGTGGGGAACGTGGACAACGTCATCCGCCCGATCGTCTTCCGGCGCTGGGCCCAGATCCACCCCTTCGTCACCGTCATCGGCGCGTTCATGGGGCTGAGGTATTTCGGGCTGCTCGGGCTCCTGATCGGGCCGCTGGCCATCTCCTACTTCTTCGAGCTCATCCGCATGTATCGCGTGGAGTACCTGACGGACGTGGATGTGGAGGTCTCGGCCGAGCAACTGGCGGCGGTGGAACGGCGGTTGTCGCCTACCGGGACCGTCTCACCGTAGGCGGCATCCGAACAGCACGGCGAAAAAAAATGAAGCGTAGGAGCTGAGCGGGTGGGAATACCTCCGTCAGCGCCTACGCTTCACTGCTTCAACCTCCGCCGATGGCGGTCGGCCACCGTCAGTTCAGCTTGGTCAACTCCACCCGCCGGTTCAGCGCCCGCCCTTCCGTGGTCTTGTTCGACGCGACCGGCTGATCCGGGCCGAAGCCGCGGGCCGTGAGCCGATCTTCCGCCACGCCGCGCGAGACGAGGTACGCCCTGACCGAGAGGGCGCGGTCACGGGAGAGCCGCCGATTGAGCGCGAGGCTCCCGGTGTTGTCGGTATGTCCGGTCACCTGCACCCGAATCGAGTCGTTGGCCACCAGCGATTCGGCGACCCCGTTAAGGATGGTCTCGGATTCCGGAGTCAGGGTGGACTTGCCGACCTCGAAGTTCACGCCCTCGAGAATCAGCGTCTTCTTGGTGGGCTGGAACAACACCTGACACCCGTCGGCATCCACTTCGACGCCCGCGGGCGTGCTGGGGCAGCGGTCGGTGTCGTCGTTCACCCCGTCGCCATCGCCGTCCTTGGGCAGCGGGCAGCCCTTGGCGTCCACTTGCTCGCCGGCCGGCGTGTTGGCGCAGGCGTCGGCGTCGTCGAGCACGCCGTCCCCGTCGGCATCCTTGGGCAGCGAACACCCCTTCGCGTCCACCTTGTCGCCGGCCGGCGTGTCGGCGCAGGCGTCGGCGTCGTCGAGCACGCCATCCCCGTCGGCATCCTTGGGCAGGGAGCAGCCCATCTCATCCACCTTGTCGCCGGCCGGCGTGTCGGCACAGGTGTCGGCGTCGTCGAACACGCCATCACCGTCCGCATCCCGCACCGTGCAGCCCTTCGCGTCCACCCGGTCACCCGCCGGAGTCTTCTTGCACTGGTCCACGTCGTCCGGCACCCCGTCGGCGTCCCGGTCACGGGGCCCGGACGAGCGGCCACCGAGCAGGAAGCTGAGCCCGGGCTGGAAGCCCCAGTGCCAGTTGTCGGATGACCCATTGTCGGGCGACGGGATGTAGTCCACATACGCGTCGATGCGGATCGAAGTCACGTCGCCCAGACCGAGCCGAAGGCCGGCGTTGCCGGTCGCGCCGTGATCGGAGAGCCGGTAGCCGCCGTCGCGGAACCTCGTGTGGGTGTAGCCGCCGCCGATCAGGACGCCGATGTGCTCGCCCGCCGGGACATTGAGCACCAGTCGGGCGTGCAACGGCATGTACTTCACGTCCACGTCATTGGGGCCGTTGGTGGGCACCCACGATCCCTCCGCCTCGAGGGCGAGGTGATCGGTCAGGAAGAACCCGAGTCTGGCCCCGGGACCGCCCTTGGCCTGAATCAGCCGCAGTGCCTTATCGAAATAGGCGACGGTCGGAAAAACCCCGACCTCGAAGGTACCGGCTCGTTGGGCTTGAACTTCGGACGTGGCCGCCACCGCCACGAAAAGGGCTAGACCAGACCAGCGTATCATGCCTCCTCCTAATTGGTGGGACATCCCGCGCGGCTCGACTTTGCAGATTGGAACGATCGAGGCCTGCGGCTCCCAATATAGGAAGATGCCGCTGCAAATAGCTACACTGCGAAGGCGCGGCCAGTCCGTGCGGGATGGCCACGCTTACATTGCGGGGTGGAGCAGGGCAGGGTCCGTGATGGAACACTGGAGGTGCGATGCGGAAGACCTTGGCCACTCGCCGGCTCGGCGCGACCGACATGGAGATCACCACCGTCGGATTCGGTGCCTGGGCCATCGGTGGCGGCGACTGGACCTTCGGCTGGGGACCGCAGGACGACGAGCAATCGATCGCCACCATCCGGTACGCGACCGACCGCGGCATCAACTGGATCGACACCGCGGCCGTCTATGGACTGGGCCATTCGGAAGAGATCGTGCGACGGGCGCTGCGAGACATCCCCGCCACCGAGCGGCCATACGTGTTCACCAAGTGCGGGCTGGTGTGGGACGAGGGTGATCGCATGGCCCCGCCTCGACAGGTACTGCGGCCGGAGTCCATCCGTCGCGAATGTGAAGCCTCGCTCCGCCGGCTGGGCGTCGAGCGGATCGACCTCTACCAGTTTCACTGGCCCGACGAAACCGGAACCGCGATCGAGGACTCCTGGGGCGAGATGATGCGGCTGGTGGACGAGGGCAAGGTGCGTGCGGCCGGCGTCTCCAACTTCGACGTGCCGCTACTGGAGCGATGTGAGGCGCTCCGCCACGTGGATGCACTCCAACCTCCGTTTTCGCTCATCCGCCGCCGTGCCGCCGAGCGCGAGATTTCCTGGTGCGCCGACCACGTCACCGGTGTCATCGTCTACAGCCCCATGCAATCGGGCCTGCTGACCGACCGCTTCAGCGAAGCGCGGCTCGAGACCCTGGACCAGGGCGACTGGCGGCACGGCTCGCCCGAGTTCCAGCCGCCGAAGCTGCGCCGGAATCTCGCTTTGCGCGATGGGCTCCAGCCGATCGCCGAGCGCCACGGCACTACCGTCGCCCAGATCGCGATCGCGTGGACGCTGGGGTGGACCGGTGTCACCGCCGCGATCGTCGGCGCCCGGACGCCCGGGCAGGTCGACGGCTGGCTGGACGCCGGCTCGGTGGAGCTGACCGGGGATGACCTGGAGGAGATCGCCGGTGTCATCGGGAAGACGAGGGCGGGATCCGGTCCGACGGACCCGAGGTAGCGAGGATGGGCATTCATCACGTCACGGCGATCGCGCGCGAGCCGCAACGGAACCTCGATTTCTATGCCGGCACGCTGGGGATGCGGCTGGTGAAGTTGACCATCAACTACGACGATCCAGGCACCTACCACCTCTATTACGGAGACGATCTCGGCCGGCCGGGGTCGCTGCTCACGTTTTTCCCCTGGACCGGAGGCCGGCTCGGCCGCCAGGGCACCGGGCAGATCAACGGCGTGAGCCTCGGGGTGCCGCTGGGCTCGCTGGGATTCTGGATCGAGCGGCTCATCTCGCGCGGGGTCAAGTACGAGGGCCCCACGCGGCGCTTCGACGAGCAGGTGCTCGCGTTCGCCGATCCGGATGGGCTGCTGCTCGAGTTGATCGCCACCCCGCGGGTCTCCGGGATGGCGGGGTGGCGCGAGGGGCCGGTGGCTCCGGAGCACGCGGTCCGCGGCGTGCACGCGGTCACGATCTGGGAGGATGGCGATGCCGGGATCGGCCGATTTCCTGACAAGGACGATGGGCTTCCGAGCGACGAAGGAGGAGGAGAACCGCTTCCGCTTCGAGTCGGGGCAGGACGGCGCGGGCACCGTGGTGGACCTGCGACGGGTGCCGGGCTTCTGGCGCGGATCGGATGGCGTGGGCACCGTGCATCACGTCGCCTTCCGCGCCGCGGACGACGCCGAGCAGCAGGCACGGCAGGAGGAGCTCCGTGGGCTGGGCGTCGGCGTCACCGAAGTGAGAGACCGCAACTACTTCCGGTCGATCTACTTCCGGGAGCCCGGCGGAGTGCTGTTCGAGATCGCCACCGACGGGCCGGGCTTCACCATCGACGAGAGTCCGGCGGCGCTGGGCACGACGCTCATGCTGCCGGCCCGGTACGAGTCGATGCGCCCGCGGCTGGAGCGGGCGCTTCCGCCGCTCCGCCTCCCGCACGCCGAGGCGATGGAGGGCCAGTGACGGCGCCCGAGCTTGGAATCGTCCATCGCTTCGTCCCCGGGGCGCCGAATCTGCCGGTCCTGTTGCTGCTCCACGGGACCGGAGGAGACGAGAGCGACCTGCTGCCTCTCGGTGAGGCGCTGCTCCCCGGGGCGGCGCGACTGAGCCCGCGCGGACGGGTGCTCGAGAACGGCATGTCCGCGCTTCTTCCGCCGGCTGGCGGAAGGGGTGTTCGACCTCGACGACCTCCGCAAGCGAACCGAGGAGTTGGCGGATTTCGTCGAGGCCGCAGACCAGGCGTACGGTCTGGGCGGGCGCCGGCCGATCGCGGTCGGGATCTCGAACGGCGCGAACATCGCGGCCTCACTTCTCCTCCTGCGGCCGGGCATTCTCGGCGGCGGGCTGTTGATCCGGCCGATGGTGCCCTTCGTGCCCGACACACTGCCCGATCTCGGTGGCGTGGCGATCCAGATCAACGCGGGGCAGGTGGACCCGCTCGTCCCGCCGCCGCAAAGCGAGGCGCTCGCAAAGCTGCTCGGCGATGCGGGGGCGACCGTCCAGCTCCGGTGGATCGTGGGCGGGCACGGCCTCACTCGGGAGGATGTCGACGTCGGGCCGGGAGTGGTTCGGTTTTTCTTCTCTTTCGCCGCTTGCGGGCCGACGGCAATCGTAGGATTGCCGACCGCGTCCGCGCGGTTTCCCGGGCGCTGACGCCGCCCACGCCAATCACATGCCGGCTGCGCCAGAGGGGGCCGGTACGCGCAAACGAGGGGATATGTGATGCTTCCTGCCGCCCTTGAGCAGGAGCGCCTGCTGATTGCAGAGCGCCTCCTCACCGAGATCGAACGCCGCCACGGCCTGCCCCATCCAACCAATCGCGAGATTCACCCCGTTATCACCGACCGCTTTCTTGCCGCTTACCTCCCCGAGGCCCGGGAGGGCGAACCGGCGCCACTCACGCTCGAGTACGCCTTCGCCCCCAGCCTCACGGACTCGCTCAAGCTGCTACAGGAGGTAGTCAGCGAGTCAGCCGACGGCCGAGGCGCCGCGCTGTACGTCCACGACCTCGACATCGGGGTCGTTGTCGACACCGACGACCTGAACTGAAGACCCTTCTTTTCGCTGCCAGCATCTCCTGCGCCGCCACGGGTGTGGCGGCGCAGAGCGCGTCCGGGCCGGTCCACGACCTCGCGCGACGCCTGTCCGCCATCGGCGCCGTCACCGGATTGGAGCAGGCGCTGGTGGACACCCTGCTGTCACTGCTTCCGGGATCCCAGCGAGACCGCGCGGGCAACGCCGTACTGTCGCTCGGCGCCGGGACCTCACGACGGCTCGTCGTGTGCCCGGTGGACGAGCCGGGCTACGTGGTCGGCCATGTACGCGCCGACGGCTACCTGACCCTCAGGCGCTCGCCGGGGCGGCGTTCGGCGCCACGGGAGGCCCAGCTCGAGGGCCAGCGGGTCGATGTCCTGACCCCTCGTGGGGTCGTGCCCGGCGTCGTGGCGGTCCGATCCATCCACCTGACTCGCGGCCGGGACCGCGCCCCGGCCGGGTTCACCGTGGACAGCGCACTGGTCGACGTCGGCGCGGGCTCGGAGGCCGAGGCGGCCTCGTTGGGGATCCGGCCGCTGGCCCCGGTCACCCTGCACAAGCGGCCGCATCGCTACGGGAGCGACCTGCTCGCCGCGCCGATGGCGGGCCGTCGCGCCGCATGCGCGGCGCTGGTCGTCGCGGCGCGGCGCGTTGCAGCGGAGCGGGGGATGATCCCGCGGCGTCGGTCGGTCGTGATCGCCTTCGTGGTGGAACAGGAGCTCTCGATCCGGGGCCTTGGCACCGTCGCCCACACGATGGGTCCGTTCGAGGAGACGGTCGTGGTGGACGGCGGCGGGAGTGGGGTCCCAACTCCGGTCGATCGATGGCCCTCGCTCGGCCGGGTCACGGTGAAGCCGTTGGCCACCCGCTATGCCGGCACTCCGGTGGAAACCGTCGCCCTGCCGGATGTCGAGCGCTTGTCGGCGGAGTTGGCGGCCTGGATCGGGGGCTCCTCCCCATGATGAGGGCCCTGGTCCTCCTCGCTTTGGTTCCGCTCACAGCGGCGGTCCGCCCAGGACCCGGAGCGGCTGCGGGAGACCGAGGCCGTCCTCAAGACCCTGGTGGAGAGCTTACGGCGTCTCGAGGATGGAAGGTCCGGTCCGCGACGCCGTCCGCCGGCTGTTGCCGGTGTGGGCGCAGTCCTCGGTGGATACCGCGGGTAATCTGTGGGTCACGGCCGGGCGGGGAGAGCCGACCGTGGTGCTGGTGGCGCACCTGGACGAGGTCGGATTCGAGGTCATCGCCATCGGCCAGGACGGCGTGCTCGAGGTGGAGCCTCGCGGCGGGATCTTTCCCTCGCTCTGGGCCGGGCGACCCGCTCTGGTGCACGGGGGCCGGGCCCCGGTCGCCGGCGTGTTCCAGCCGCTGGATTCCGCTGGGGTGGCCTCGGCGGCCCCGGCTACCCTGCGGGTGGACGTCGGAGCTAGCAGCCGCGCCGGGGCGGAAGCGCTGGGGGTCCGCCCCGGCCATACCGTCACCAGTCCCAAGGAGTACGTGCGCCTGGCTGGACGGCGCGCGACCGCGCGGTCCTTCGACGACCGGGTCGGATCGGCCGCGATGCTGATGGCGGTCCGGCGACTCGATCCGGCCAAGCTGCGGCACACGGTGATCTTCCTGTGGAGCGTGCGGGAAGAGATTGGTTTGGAAGGCGCGCTCGCGGCGGCTCGGACGCTGGGCCTCCGACCGGCGCGGGTCCACGCCATCGACACCTTCGTCTCGGCCGACTCGCCGGTCGAGCTTCGGAACTTCGCGGTGGCACCGCTGGGACAGGGGCCGGTCGCCCGCGCAATGGACAACAGCTCGGTGACCCCGCCGGTGCTGCTCGACTCGCTGATCGCCCTCGCGGGCTCCCGGGGAATTCCGCTCCAGGTGGGCACGACCAACGGCGGCAACGACGGGTCGGCGTTCGAGGAGTTCGGCGTGCCCGACGTGCCCATCGGCTGGCCCTTGCGCTATTCCCACTCGCCGGTCGAGGTGGCTGACCTGGGCGACGTGGCGTATCTGGCGGAGCTGGTGCAGGCGGTGGCGGAGCGGTGGTGAGGGCCTAGCAGCACCGAATCTCCCCTTGTGCCCGCCGCGGATAATCGCATATTCATGCAATATGCAGAACCGCACCGTCGCCCTCGCCTTCTCCGGCGGTCTCGACACCTCCTATTGCGTTCCCCGGCTCGCCGAAGCCGGTTGGACCGTCCACACGGTCTACGTGGACACCGGCGGCTCCAGCGCCGACGATCGCGCCGCCATCCGGCGCCAGGCCGAGGCGGTCGGCGCCGGGGCGCATCACGAGGTGGATGCCCGGGAGCGGGTCTACACCCGGTTCGTGCGCTACCTGATCCAGGGCAACGTGCTCCGGGGCGAGGTCTACCCGCTCAGCGTCGCGGCCGAACGGACCCAGCAGGCGCTCTCGGTGGTGGAGGTCGCCCGCGCCGTCGGCGCGGACGCCGTGGCGCATGGCTCCACCGGCGCGGGCAACGACCAGGTGCGGTTCGACGTCGCGCTGCGGGTGCTGGCGCCGGAGCTCGCGATCGTGACCCCGATCCGCGACGCCGGGATCAAGCGCGAGCAGGCCATCGCCTACCTCGAGGCGCGGGGGCTGCCGGTGCCGTCCCGCGCCGGGAGCTACAGCGTCAACCGCGGGCTCTGGGGCACCACCTGGGGCGGCGGGTGGACCCACGACACCTGGGCCGGTCCCCCGGCGGAGCTGATCGATCCGCCGTCGGACGCACCCGGGCCCGGCGAGATCGTGCTGGGGTGGGAACACGGTCTGCCGGTGTCGCTCGACGGCGTGCCCCTGGATGGGCCGGCCCTGGTCGCGCGGCTCGGCGCGATGGCCGAGGCCCGCGGAATCGGGCGCAACATCCACGTCGGCGAGACCGCGCTCGGCATCAAGGGGCGGATCGGCTTCGAGGCCGGGGCCGCGCTGGTCCTGATCGGCGCCCATCGCGAGCTGGAGAAGCTGGTGCTCACCAAGTGGCAGACCTTCTGGAAGGATCAGCTGGGCCGCTTCTACGGCGACCGGCTGCACGAGGGCCAGTACTTCGACCCGGCGCTCCGCGACATCGAGGCGCTGATCACCAGCTCCCAGACCCGGGTCACCGGCGACACCCGGGTTCGCCTGGCCCCGGGCCGGTTCCAGGTCGTCGGGTGCCGGAGCCCCTATTCGATGATGGACACGTCGGTCGCGACCTACGGCGAGGAAAACCGCCTCTGGACCGGCGATGAGGCACGGGCGTTCGCGCGGGTGTCGGCCGTACCCTCGCTGCTCGCCGCCCGCGCTTCGGGTGACGACCGGCATCAGTGATGAGCCGCTGGAATTTGGTATCCACAAGGAGTGCACGATGGTCGTAACGACCCGCGTCCGGCTCGACCGGATCGCCAGCGCCACCCGCAACGCCGCGCTCTCCCCCGAAGTCATCGTGGGCGACGAGATCGTGCCGGCGGAGGGATACGTGCTGGCGGTCCGGATCCTGGAGGACAAGTCCATCTACAATACCGTGGAGGACGTCACCGGCCGGATGCTCTCGCTGCGTGCCGGCGACGTCCTCGCCGGCGTGCTGGGCACCCGCCGGGCGCTGCGGGGCTACGCCGGCGTGGTACCGTCGCACCTGGCCGCGGGCGACGCCATCGAGGTGCTCAACCTGGGCGGCATCCTCGGGCGCTGCACCTCGGTCAATCCCGACATCGGCCCCCCGTTCCGCGCGGAGGTGCTCGGCGCCATTCTCGCCTTTCCCGAGCTGGGAGACCGGGTCGGGCGTCCGGCCCACATCCGCGACCGTGCGGTCCCGCCCGCCGACGCGCTGGAGAGCCGGGTCCCGGTGGTCTACGTCGCCGGCACCTGCATGAACGCCGGCAAGACGGTCGCCGCCACCGAGCTGGTACGCGGCCTCACGCGCGGCGGCCTGCGGGTCGCGGCGGCGAAGCTCACCGGTGTCTCGCTGATGCGCGACGCGCTCTGCATGCTGGACGCCGGCGCCGTCGCCGCGCTCACGTTCAACGACGTCGGGATCGCCAGCACCCACGCCGGCGTCACCGTCCCCACCGCCAAGGGCATCTTCAACCGCCTCGCCGGCTCCAAGCCCGACGTCATCGTGGCCGAGCTGGGCGACGGGATCCTGGGCGAATACGGCGTGCAGGACATCCTCCATGACGCGGAGCTGATGTCGGTCGGCGCGGCGTACGTCATGGCGGCGCCCGATCCGGTGGCGTGCTGGGGCGCCGCGGAGCTGATGCAGCGTCAGTTCGGGCTGCCGATCACGGCGGTCACCGGGCCCGCCACCGACAACGAAGTGGGCCAGGTGTACATCACCGGTGCCCTGGGGCTGGCGGCGCACAACGCGCGGCGCGATGCGACCGGCCTGGTGACGACAGTGCGCGCCGCGCTCGCCGACTGGACGGAAAAGTCGGAGAGCCTCGCCGCCGTCACGGCCTCGTGAACGTCGCGGTCGTGGGCGCCGCCGGGTACGCCGGCGGCGAGCTGCTGCGCCTCCTGTACCGGCATCCGGAGGTGCGCGAGCTCGTCGCCACCAGCCGGAGCCGCGGCGGGGCACCGATCGCCGACGCGCACCCGGCATTGGCCACCGTCACGGATGCCCGGTTCTCCGGCGCGACCCCCGGTGAGATCGCGCGGGGCCGGGACGTCGTGTTCCTCTGTCTGGAGCATGGCGAATCTTCCCGGGTGGCCGCCGAGGTCTTCGCCGCCAAGCCCCGCCTCCTGGTCGACCTCGCCGCCGACTTCCGGGTGCGGGACCGCGCGCTCTACGAGCGGTATTACGGCCCGCACCACGCGCCGGAGCTGCTCCCCCGCTTCTGCTACGCGCTGGCCGACGTGCTGGGCCCCGCGCTCCGGGGCGCGGGCGCGCTCGCCGCGCCCGGGTGTTTCGCCACCGCGGCGGAGCTCGCGCTCTTTCCGCTGGCGCGGGCCGGCCTCGATGTCTCTCCCTCGATCTTCGCGGTGACCGGCTCCAGCGGCGCCGGGTCCCAGCCCAAGCTCACGACCCACCACCCGATGCGGGCCCACAACCTCTTCGCCTACTCGGTGCTCGGCCACCGCCACGAGGCGGAGGTGCTCCAGGCCTGGCGGGAGTGGATCGGACGGCCCGATGCGAGCGCCCGGCTCATGACCCATTCGGGGCCCTTCGTACGCGGGATCTATGTGACTCTCCACGCCTATCTTCCGCGCGATCGGGCGATCAGTGCCGGCGATCCGGGGACCTCGGCGGCGCACTGGTTCCGCGAGGCGTATGCCGGGCGGCCGTTCGTCCGGGTGCTCGACGCCCCGCCCGAGCTCACCCACGCGGTGGGCACCAATCACGCGCTGATCCACGCGGCGGAGAGCGATGACGGGGCCGAGGTGCAGGTCACCGTCGCGATCGACAACCTGGTGAAGGGCGCGGGCGGACAGGCGATTCAGGCGATGAACCTGGCGCTGGGGATCGAGGAGACGGCGGGACTCACGGGGGGAGGGATGTTTCCATGCTGAACCCGGGCGGAAGGGCGGAACGGCGGGAGAGCGGAACGGCGGACCCTGCCGAGGGCGGAGCGACGGTGTCGGCCGATCGCCCTTCCGCCGTTCCACCGCCCTGCCCGTCCGCCCTTCTTCCAGTTTACGCCCCGTTCCCCATCCGCCCGGTCCGCGGCCGCGGCTCGTGGCTGGTGGACGACGAGGGCCAGGAATGGCTCGATGCCTACGGCGGGCACGCGGTCGCCGCCACCGGCCACTCCCATCCCGACGTCGTTCGGGCGGTCGCCTCGCAGGCGGAGACGCTGCTCTTCTATTCCACCGCCGTCCCCCATCCGCTCCGGGAGGAGCTGGCGGAGCGGCTGGCGTCACTCTGCCCCAGCCCGCTCAGCCGGGTGTTCTTCTGCAACTCGGGCGCCGAGGCAAACGAGAACGCCCTGCACCTCGCCCGAAAGTGGAGCGGCCGGAAACAAGTGGTCTCGATATTGGGTGGCTGGCACGGCCGCACGGCCGCGACGCTCGCCTGCACCGACGGTGTCCGGTACGAGGAGGCGGCGTTGCGCAGCGGCATCCCGCTCTCGCGGAAAGTGGCCGCCGACGACGTGGCCGCGCTCGAGGCCGCGGTGGACGACACCGTCGCGGCGGTCATCTTGGAGCCGGTGCAGGGTCTCTCCGGCGCGAGAGATCTGAGCGTCGACTTTCTCCGCGCGGCACGGCGGATCTGCGACCGCCGCGGCGCGGTCCTTCTCTTCGACGAGGTGCAGTGCGGCGTGGGGCGGTGCGGGGCCTTCAGCACCGCCGAAGCCGTCGGCGTCGTTCCCGACGTCTTGACCTTCGCGAAGGGACTCGCTTCGGGCCTTCCGATCGGCGCCGTGATCGCGACACCGGCGGTCGCCTCGTCGATCCGCATGGGCGATCTGGGCAGCACGTTCGGTGGCGGACCGGTGCCCTGCGCCGCGGCGCTCGCCACCATCGACGTGATCGAGCGGGAGGGCCTCATCGAGAACGCCGTCCGGGTCGGTGCCCGGCTGGCGCGCGGCGCGCGAGCCCTCGGCGTGCGGCACGTGAGCGGGCGTGGACTGCTGCTCGGCCTGCATCTCGACCGGCCCGCGGCCGAGGTGCAGCGCGCGCTGTTCGCCCGGCGGATCATCACCGGAACGGCGTCGGATCCGATGGTGCTCCGGCTCCTGCCGCCGCTCTCGTTCTCCGCCGGCGAGGCCGATCTGCTTCTGGCGGGACTCAAGGAGGTGCTCGCGTGATCAAGCGCGACTTCCTCTCGCTGGAGGACTGGTCCACCGGCGAGGTCGATGCCCTGCTCGCGCTGGCGGGACGGGTGAAACGCGGTGAGATCACCGGAGGCCTGGAGCGAAAGGTGCTGGCGATGGTGTTCATGGACCCGAGCCTGCGCACCCGCACCAGCTTCGAGACCGCGATGTTCCTCCACGGTGGTCACGCGGTGGTGCTGGAGCCGGGGCGCGGCAGCTGGCCGCTGGAGACCGAGCCCGGCGCGGTGATGGACGGCGACGGCGTCGAGCACGTCGTGGATGCCGCCAGAGTGCTCGGGCGCTACGCCGACGCGCTCGGGGTGCGGTCGTTTCCCCGGGGCAGCGACTGGTCGGTCGCCCGGCAGGACGCGACCGTGCGGAGCTTCGCCCGGCATTGCGAGAAGCCGGTGATCAATCTCGAGTCGGCCCGGCGGCATCCCTGCCAGGCGTTGGCCGACGCGATGACCCTTCGGGAGCGCCTGGGCGAGACCTCGGGCAAGCGCTTCGTGCTGACGTGGGCCTGGCATCCCAAAGCGCTGCCGACCGCGGTGCCGGTCAGCGCCGCGCTCGCCGCCGCGCGGCTCGGCATGGAGATCGTGATCGCGCGGCCGCCCGGATACGAGCTCGACCCGGAGGACACCGCCCTGGTCCGCCGGATCGCCCAGCAGTCGGGCGGCGAGTTCGTCCACATCATCGACGACCCCGACGAGGCCACCGTCGGCGCGGATGCCGTGTACGTGAAGTCGTGGGGATCGGTGAAGCTCTACGGCAACCCGGGGGAGGAGGCTGCCCAGCGCGCCGCGCTGCGGGACTGGCGGCTCACCCCGGCGCGGGTGAAGTCCACCCGCGGGGGAAAGGGGATCGTGATGCACTGCCTGCCCGTCCGCCGCAACGTCGAGATCGACGACGCGGTGCTCGACGGGCCCAACTCGGTGGTGGTAGACCAGGCCGAGAACCGGCTGCACGCTCAGCGGGCGCTGCTGCTCGAGCTGATCGGCAACCGATGAAACCGCGTGGCCGCCAATGGACCACAGGAGCCAGCCTTGTCGATTGACACGACTCGGGGCATTGCCGGACTGAAGGGGGCCTTGCGCTACGTGCGCGCCTACCGCGACCAGGTCTTCGTCGTCAAGCTCGGCGGCGAGGTGCTGGGCGAGCCGGAGGTGCTCGAGCAGGTGACCCAGCAGCTGGCGCTCCTCTCCTCGCTCAGCATCCGGCTCGTGGTGGTGCACGGCGGCGGGCCCCAGGCCACCGACTCTGAGCCGCCGCCTCGGCAGTGAGCCACGGATGGTCGCGGGGCGGCGGGTCACCGACGATGCCGCCCTCGAGGTGGCCAAGCTGGTCTACGCTGGCCAGCTCAATGTGGACCTGCTCGCGGCGCTGCGGGCCCACCGGGTCCAGGCGGTCGGGCTGAGCGGGGTGGACGCCGATCTCATCACCGCGCACCGGCGGCCGCCGGTGCAGGTGGTGGACGACAACGGCCAGACGGTGAAGGTGGACTACGGCCACGTGGGCGACGTGGACCGGGTGGACCCCCGAATCCTGAGCACACTGGTCGAGGCGCGGTTCGTGCCCGTGGTGGCGAGCCTCGCCGGGGGTGAGGACGGCGAGATCTTCAACGTCAACGCCGACACGGTCGCGGAGTCGCTGGCGGTCGCCATGCGGGCGCAGAAGCTCGTCTTCCTGACCGGCGCGCCCGGCGTGCTCCGCGACCGGAACGATCCCTCCACGCTCGTCACCTTCGCCGATCCGGACGACCTGGCGGGCCTCATGGCGAGCGGGGTGCTCAGCGGCGGCATGCGGCCCAAGGTCGAGGCCTGCATCCGAGCCGCGACCGGCGGCGTCGAGCGGACCCACATCATCGACGGCCGGACTCCTGACGCCCTCCTCCTCGAAGTCTTCACCGGGGCTGGCTGCGGCACCATGATCGTCGGCCGCAAGGAGAAGGCGACGTACCTCGGGGTGGACCTTGCCGGATGAGCTGGAGCTATTGAAGCAGCTCGTGGCCATCCCCTCTGTCAGCGGCGAGGAGGCGGCGGTGGCCGCCTTCGTCGAGGAGACGGCTCGAGGGTGGGGGCTCGACGCAGTACGGGACGACAGCTCGGTGCGGATCGAGCTGCGCGGCGCCGGACCGGGCCCCACCCTCGCCCTGGTCTCCCATCTCGACGTGGTGCCACCGGGCGCCGGCTGGACCCGCGACCCCTTTACGCCGGCGGTCGAGGGCGACCGGCTGTACGGCCGCGGCTCCGGCGACGCGAAGGCGTCGGTCGCGGCGATGGTCGCGGCGGCGAAGGACCTCGCGGCGGGAAAGCATATCCGGTCCGGACGGCTGCTCGTCATTCTGGGCTACGGCGAGGAGACCAAGTACACCACGATGGAGCGCGCGGTGGAGCGGGCCGGGCCGATCGACGCGGCGGTGGTGGGCGAGCCTACCAATCTCGACATCGCCACGGCGCAGCGCGGGCTCATGATGGTGGACCTCGTCGCCCGCGGCGACCAGCGCCATGCGGGCTACGCCGCCGCCGACGGCGAGTTCGTCAACGCGGCCCTGGTGCTGGCGCGCGATCTGCTTCGGCTGGGGGAGTTGTTCGATGACCGCAACCACCCCGTTCTGGGCCGCACCATCGCCACGCCGACGATGCTCGATGCCGGGGTGAGCCGGAACGTCACTCCGCCCGTCGCCACCGCGATCCTCGACGTCCGCAGCACCCCGGATTGGACCCACGACGAGATCGCCGGCCTGCTGCGCGAACGGCTCGACTCCGAGGTGGTCGTCACTTCCCGCCGCCTCGTCCCGTGTGAGACGCCGGCCGATTCCCGACTGCTCGCCGCCGCGACCCGCGCCCGGCCTGAGGCGGCCCGGTTCGGGAGCCCGACCTGCTCCGATTGGGTCTTCCTCCGTCACGCGGACGCCATCAAGGCGGGACCCGGCACCAGCCGGCGATCGCACACGCCCGACGAGTATGTGGATCTGCCGGAAGTGACTAGCGCCCGGGCCTTCTACGCGGGCCTGGCCCGCGATTACCTGGCGTCACGGTAGCGGCGATGGCGCCGAGAACGCTGTGGGGATCCGGGACCGGGCTACACCGGCGGCTGCTGGAGCACACCGCGGCCGACGACCGTGTCTGGGACGCGCGGCTCTTGCGCTGGGACGTGCTGGGCAGCCTGGGACACATCGAGGGCCTCCGCGTCTCGGGGCTGCTCGGCGTCCGGGATCACGCGCGTCTGCGCCGGGGGCTGCGCCAGGCGCTGGTGGCGGTTGATCGCGGCCGATTGGAGCTGCGGGCGGATCAGGAGGACGTGCATACCGCCGTCGAGGCATGGCTCACCCGGCGCCTGCCGGGATTGGGCGAACGGCTGCACGCCGGTCGGTCGCGCAACGATCAGGTCGCCTGCGACCTCCGTCTCTATCTCAAGCACGAACTTCTGGGGCTCCATGGGGCCGCGCTCGAGCTTACCGGCGCGCTGCTCGGCTTCGCCTCCCGGCACCGCCGGGTGCTCTGGCCGGGCTACACCCATCAGCGCCGGGCCATGCCGTCGTCCATCGGGCTCTGGGGCGGCGCCTACGCCGAGGGGCTGCTCGACACCATCGAGTCCCTGCCCGCGCTCTGGATCCGGGTGGACCGGTCACCACTGGGAAGCGCCGCGGGCTACGGCGTGCCCCTGCCGCTTCGCAGGGAAGCGACTGCCAGGGCGCTCGGCTTCGCCGGCCTCGACCGAAACGTCGCTACGGTGCAGGGAGGGCGCGGCAAGCTGGAGGCCGCCGCCCTCTTCTGGTGCACCCAGCTGGGCCACGAGTTGGCCCGGCTGGCGCAGGACGTGATCCTGTACAGCGCGGAGGAGTTCGGCTACCTGTCGCTGCCACCGGAGCTGGCGACCGGATCCAGCATCATGCCCCATAAGCGGAACCCCGATCTCTTCGAGTTGACCCGGGGTCGGGCAGCCGCGCTCGAAGGCGATCTCTCGACGATCCTGCAGATCAAGTCCAAGCTCACGAGCGGCTATCACCGCGACTTCCAGCTGCTGAAGGAGCCGCTGATGCGGGGTCTCGATCGCACCGGGGAGATGCTGGCGTCCTTGTCGCTCGCGGTGCCCGGGCTCGGGGTGGACCGGAACCGCTGCGCCGCGGGCCTTGCTGGCGGCGCGCTCGCGACCGAGGAAGTGATGCGCCGGGTGGAGGAGGGGAGTGCGTTCCGCACCGCGTACCGCGACGTGGCGGCCGCCCTGCGGCGGGGCGAGTCGTTCGTGCCCCCGTCCGCCACGCGGGTCGTCTCCCGTCGCCGCGGCACCGGCGGACTGGGCGATCTCGGACTCGAAGAGGCCCGGGCCCGAGCCCGCCGAGCCCGCCGCTGGGGCGAGCGCGAGCTGGGCAGCTTCGAGCAGGCGATGGCGCGGCTAGGCGGCCGGAGGGTTGCGAGCCCACGCGGCGGGAGGAAGGCGCGGTGACCGCGGATCGGCGAAAGCGGCATCTGAAGATTCTGGAGCTCATTTCGACCCGGGTTATCCGAACTCAGGAGGAGCTGGCGGAGGCGCTGGCGGCCGAGGGGTGGGAGGTGACCCAATCGTCGGTGAGCCGGGATGTCGCCGCTCTGCGACTGGTAAAGGCCAACGGCGCCTATCGCCGCCCACGCCCGGGCTCGGGCGTGGCTGACCCTGACGAGCGCCGGATCGCGGACGGGGTGCTGACGGCGGAGCCAGCCGGCGGGTCGCTGGTCGTGGTGCACACGCCCCCCGGCGAGGCCAATCGCGTGGCGGTGGCTCTTGACCGTCTGGCCTGGCCGGATGTCGTCGGGACCATCGCCGGCGACGACACGATCTTCCTGGCCGTGAAGGACGAGCCGGCCCAGCGGCGGGTGCTGCGGCAGATGCGGCGCCTGGCGTCGGCCTGAGAAGCCGGAGACTCTACGGGCATGCGGCCGGTGTCAAAAAAAACCGGGCGGCCTCGCAAGAGGCCGCCCCGCAGGCTCAGCACGTGAAGCTGACGCTACTTGTTCTTGATGTGGAATGCGTTGGAGAGCCCTTCCGTCGCAGGGAGTCCGGCCAGCCCATCCGTTGTAAAGGCGCGCAGGGTGTAGCCACCGGCACTGAAGAGCTGCAGGTCGGAGAAGGTCGCCACACCGGACTCATTGGTGAGAATCGTCTTCGTTCCCGTAAAGTTCGCCGGCACGCCATTATTGCCTGCGATCTCGATGGTGACCGCCACCAGTTGCAACGCCACGCCGGTCTGATTGTTGGGTGGCACGGTTGCGACGGTCACGGTGATGCCGTCCGGCGCGTTGAGGGTCTGCGCCACTTTCCCATCTTTTACCCGGCTGACGGTGACCTTCAATGCGGTCGGCTTGACCACGAAGTGCCGGCTATAACCGCCGGGCGTGCCTCCGGTTCCCTTTCCCGCCAAGGTGGCCGCGTAGGCCGGCCGTGGGCTTAGCAGGTCCATGGCCCGGCGCAGCAGACCGAGCGTTCCGGGCTGGCCATCGTCCGAGAAGCCCTCACAGCTCAGCTCCAGGGGCGGATTGCCGGGGTCATACGAGCCCAGGATCCCCTGAATACCGACACCGTGGTTGTTCTGGATCCGCTCGGTCGTGGCGGAGGAGACGCAGATGCCAAAGAATCCATCGTCGTTCGCCTCGTTGCCGAAAGGAAACGGTCGCGCCGGCAGGGTGGACCAGTCGAACCCCCGGCTGCCGATCTCTTGCTCCGGGGAGAGATCAGAGGTGACACTGAACGGGGCCCCGTACACCACCGCCCGGGCCTCCGGCAGGCCGGTGTTGGGCAGCCGAAGCCAGCCGGACCAGGACTTCCCCGCCGGGGGCGCCACCGCCGAAAACAGGTCCTTGGCATACACCGGGCCGGACACGTTGGCCGAGCCGTCGCCGACGACCGCGAAGGCGCCCTGCAGACCGAGGGCCCCCGTCCAGTCGATTGCGGCCGTGGCTCCCAGACTGCCGCATGCGGCGATCGAGTTGAGCAGGCTGGACCCCACCTCGGGGCTCCCGATGACGTCGGCTGGTTGCGCCACGGCGTTGAATACGTCGAGTCCCCTCGCGGTCCGGGCCGGGTCAGCCGCGCTCTCCATGGTGTTGATCAGGTCCACCACCACGTTTTGCGTCGGCTGGCGGAAGTAGCTGCGGGCGAACCCTTTGGCGGCTCCGAAATCGCAGGCAAACGATGGCGGGGGCGCGGGCCTGGCAAACTGGGGGCTGGTAGGCAAGGAATCGCGGGAGTCGCCGCAGGCGGTCAGCCCCAGCCCGGCTGCTGTCGCTACGGCCATGGCCATTGATAAACGGTGCATCAAAAACACTCCCTGGGTGAGGACCGCCGTGCTAAGCGAGCCTATAAGTTAGAGGGCGTATTGTGGAGTCGTCGCTCCGGCTTCGCAAGGGCCGGATAATACCGAAGCCGCTGCAACGAATTGCATCCCATTCAGGCATTCAGCTTCCCGCCAGCGCACGGTACCTGGAATCCTTGCGCAAGTCCCGGAGCCACCAGGTCTCGTCGCGCGCCATGCTGGCCCGCACTTGTGGGTTGACGGCAATGTAGGTGCCCAGCAGCCGGAACGCTTCGTCGCGATCCCCCAACATGGCCCGGACCAGCGCCTCGAAGTACGCCAGCTCGCGATCGGGATCCTGCTCCGCAGTGGCCCGGGAGCGCACCGCCACGGCCCTCGCACTGTCCGCCAGGCCTGCCCGCGCGAGGGCGAAAGTCACCAGCATCTGACCCCGGAGTCGCAGGAAGTCGCGCTGTTGCGGTGGGCTCAACCGGACGTACTCCTCCAAGACCTTCCAGGCCTGCGGAACGTCGGGCTCGCGATCCTTGAGGGCGAACAGCCACAGCTGGCACTCCGAGAATCGAGGGTCGCTGGGAAAGCGTCGCTTGCCCTCCTCGCACCAATGGACCGCTTCGACTGCATCCTCCAGGTCGAGCGAGCTCTGGAACAGTCGCCAGATCGTCTTGTTCGCGTCCCGGAGATAGGGGTCGGCCTCATAGGCCCGCAGGGCCGCCAGCTTCGCCTCGGCGATCTGAGCTTTGGCCATCAGCATGTGGCTGAGAGAGTTCCAGGCGGTGGCCTGGCTGGGATGGAGCTCGACCGACCGGCGGAGGTCTTGTTCGGCACCCGCGAGCAGCCTGGCGGCCTCGTCGGTGCCGGGAGAAAGATTGAGCAGCCATCGCCAGTATCGGAGCGTGCCCCGCAGCTCGTTTGCGTCCGGGTCGTCCGGCCCCAGTTGTAGGGCGCGCTCCGCGAACCCCAGGCCAAGGTCGGTCCAGCGGGCGTAGTAGCTCTTGTCGAAGGAGCCGGCCAGCCGGGACTGCCGGAAGGCCAACCAGCCGCGCTGGGTGACCGGGGTAACCCACCGCGGGTCGGCGGCTTCGGCTTTGGTGAGAACGGTGTCGGCCCCGGCGAGCTGCCGGGACGCCGCGTCCGCGTCGCCCGCATCCATCAACGTCTCGGCCCCGTGGATCATCTGCTCGGCGCGCTGGTGCAGCTCCCAGGCTTCGACGCTCGTGGTTCCGACCCGGCTTTCCCGGACCTGTACTGCCTCTCCCAGCCGCTGGCGCAGGAACACCGCCACCTCTCGGGAGAGGTCGTCCTGAAGCGCGAAGATCTCCTCCCGCGGGCGTTCCAAGGTCTTGCTTCCTATATCGACGCCGGTAGCGGCGTCGAGCAGCGAAACGCTCACCCGGAGGCGATCGCCCGATTGAGCGATGGTGCCTTCCACCAGAGTGCCGACCTTGAGGGCGCGGCCGACGCTGTCTGGCGATACGCTGATGTTGCGGAAAGGGGCGACGCCGTTGCGCGAGATCACCTGCAGCGGCTTCACCTGGCTCAGCTCCTGGATGAGAGCCTCGGTGAGACCGTCGGCCAGATAGCTCAGCGAGTCGGCACCGCTCCGGTTCTCGAAGTAGAGCACCGCGATCCGGTTCTTGTCGACGGACGCGCTCTCTGTGGCGCTGGCCCCGGGACGGTAAACCAGCCTCCAGACTCCCACTCCCCCTACCGCGAGCAGGGCGAGCAGCGCGGCCGACAGCGACCACAGCCGCGCACCAGTGCCCCATTTCTCCCCCAGAATGGCCACCGGCGTCGTGCGGCGCACCGCTGGCACCCCGCCCGATGTGCTCCGCCGAACGATGGGCACGCCTCGTGAGGTGGTCCGGCGGGTGGCGACCGTCGGCTCGAGGTCGGCGAGCAGGGCCGCGAGGTCGCTCATGTTCTGGAAGCGGTCGGCCGGGGTCTTTTCCAGCGACTGCAGGACTACGTCCTCGAGCTCTTCCGGCACCGATTGCCGCACGATTCTGATGCTCGGCACTTGCTCCATGGAATGGCGGGCGAGTATCGCGCGGGAGTTGGGGCCGTCGAACGGCGGCTGCCCCGCGAGTAGCTCGTAAAGGACGCAGCCGAGACTATAGACATCGCTGCGGGCGTCGGCATGATCGGCACCCATCCCCTGTTCGGGGCTCATGTAGTGAGGCGTGCCCACCGCCATGCCGGTCTGGGTGAGCTTCTCCCCGGCTGCGTCCATGGCGCGCGCGATGCCGAAGTCGGCCACCAGAGCGTGGCCATCCTGCAACATGATGTTTTCCGGCTTGATGTCGCGGTGGACGACGCCGCGCGCGTGGGCGTATGCCAGCGCCTCGGCGGCCTCCCGGGTGATCCGCACGGCGTCGTGTAGCGGCAGCTGCTGCTCGCGGTTGAGCCGGTCCCGCAGCGACTCCCCTTCCACGAAGGGCATGACGTAGTACAGGATGCCGTCGGCTTCGCCCGAGTCGTAGAGTGCGAGGATGTTGGGATGCTGGAGTTTGGCCGCGACCCGGATTTCTCGGAGGAACCGGTCGGCGCCGATCGAGGCGGCGAGCTCGGCCCTCAGGGTCTTGATCGCGACCTTGCGGCCATGACGCAGGTCTTGGGCGAGAAAGACTGTCGCCATGCCGCCTTCGCCGACCAGTCGCTCGACCTCGTACCGGTCGCCGAGCGCGGCGCGAAGCTGCTCCAGTACATCAGCCACTGAGGGCCTCGAAGGGGGTGGGGGCTGGGACAATTGAAAGATAAGGGGTTACACCGTAGGAGGGCATACGCGGACCGCAAATCCTGCGCTGGAAAGACTCGCTAAACCCGTGCTCCCGCCAGCGACTCACGCATCGCCGCCGCGGACTGCCATCGGGCCTCGGGCGCCTTCTCGAGCGCCCGGGCAATTCCCTCGGCGAGTTCCCGGGGGGTGTCGGGCCGCAGGGTGCGAAGATCGGGTGCCGGCTGGGTGAGATGGAGCTGGAGCACGACCGCTTCGTTCCGGTGGATGAAGGGCGGCTGCCCCGCCAGAGACTCGAACAGCACGCAGCCGAGGGAGTAGATGTCGCTCCGGCGATCGATCTCCTTGAGCGCCGTGATCTGCTCCGGGCTCATGTAGGTCGAGGTTCCGACCGCGATGCCCGACCGGGTGAGCCTGTCGCTGCCGGAGGCGGCCACGGCCCGGGCGATCCCGAAGTCGAGCAGGACGGCGCCCCCGGACGACAGGACCACGTTCTCGGGCTTGACGTCGCGGTGGACGATTCCATGCCCGTGGGCATGGTCGAGCGCGTCCAGCAGATTGTCGGCCAGCCGGACGGTTTCGCCAAGGGAGAGTTTCGTCACTTGGCCGAGATGCTCGCGCAGCGTCGGGCCCTCGACGAACGTCATGACGTAGTAGACAATCCAGTCCCGCTCGCCGGAGTCGAGCAGGTGCGCGATGTGCGGATGCTCCAGTTGTGAGCACAGCCGAATCTCCCGGAGGAACCGGTCGGCGGCGACGCTGACCAGCAGCTCCGGGTGCAGGACCTTCAAGGCGACCTGATGGTCTTGCCGGTCGCGGGCGAGGTAGATCCGGGCGTTGCCACCCTTTCCGATCTCGCGCACGACCTGGTATTGACCCTCGAAGGCCTTTTGTATCAGCGGCAGCATGTCCCGCGCTATGGCTGCATCCCGGTGGGAGTTACCTCAATGGTCGCGCCCGAGGCCGGTAGACGCAAGGCGCGATGGCCCGCTATCCTCGGCGCCCCCGCCCGATCAGAGGAGCACGTCGGTCCGGATCCGGCTGCGGATGGCCCACCACAGTGCCCCCCAGGCGTTGGAATGCCTGAGGATGATGCGGGCTTCCCCCGTCATGCCCGGCCGGAGGGTTTCTCCGGCCTCCAGCCGAACCCTGGATTCGACCGCTCCGCCGGGCGACGCGGACGTGGCGACGCTCGTCACCGTCGCCTCGGCCCTGAACGCCGGGTCGCCATGAGTGATCAGCCGCACGCGCTGTCCTTCACGGGCCAGTGACGCGCCGGCGCCGTCCAGGGCGATGCGGGCCTCGACCCGATTGGTCCCGGCCAGCCGCAATAGCGTATCACCCAACGAGACGGTCCGGCCCAGCAGGGTGTCGGGCCGCGGAGACTCCACCACCGCGTCCTCGGGCGCGCGAATCGTGAGCGAACGCACCCGGTCCGTCATGCCGGCGAGGCGGGCGGCCTCGGCTCGCTGCTGCGCGGCGATACGCGACACCTCGCCCTCGCGGCCCCGGGCTCGAGCCTGCGCCTCGCGGATGACGAGCGAATCCATGGCACGCGACGCCGCGACCACGTTCCGCTCGAGATCCAGATTCCTGATCCGGGCGACCTGGACTCCCGCGCCGACCCGGCTGTCTTCCCGCACCAGCACTTCGAACACCACGCCGCTGTCGGGTGCCACCAGCACGCCGTTGGTAGCGGAGGACACCACGAAGGGCCCGGTCACGGTGATGGGCCAGGGGGCAAGCCCCGCCAGGATTACCAGGACCGACCCGGCTCCGAGCCCGTATTGGATGCGCCGCATCCGGCTCCGCGAGGCCCAGCCGGCCCGGGCCTGGTGCCATGCGTCGGCCACGGTCCGCCGCAGCGCCCGCCGCGCCTGGCGAGTCATCAGCCACACCACCAGTACCAGCAGCGATACCCCCACCACGCCGAAGGTCCGCGAGACCCAGCCATACGCCAACAGGCCCACCACGAGGAAGATGAACCCGGTGTACGCCGCGGCCAGCGTGCCGTACAGGATGAAGATCCGCTTTTCCCGCTCGTCCGCCGCGGGCTCCGGGTGCTCCAGGCCGAGCCACCGGCTCTTGACCACCCAGGTGAGGTGGGCGAAGGCCCGCTGGCGCAGGTTCGAAACCTCCAGCCAATCGAGCAGCGCGTAATAGCCATCCAGCGGGACCAGCGGATTCAGGTTGACCAGCACCGTGGCGAACCCACCGATCAGGAAGGCGGCCAGCGCCGCGTCGGAGGCGAAGGTGCCGGGCGTCGCGACCCACCATACGATGGCGGCGAGGCTCGCCAGCACCATCTGGATCCAGGACCCGGCCGCCGTGACCCACAGACGCGCGTTGCGCTCCGGGAAGGTCCAGGCGTCGTTCACGTTGCAGAAGAAGGCCAGGTCGAAGTAGAACATCATGACGCCGATCTCGTGCACCTGGCCGCCGAAATACTTGCAGGTGTAGCCGTGCGCCAGCTCGTGGGCCGCGACGATCACGGTGCCCACCACCCACAGGAGGACGTAGTCCCCTATCGATGCCTGCAGGAGATAGACGTCGGTCATGGCCCGCGCGAACTCGGGCCACTTGGCGACCAGAACAGCGAAGTACACCGCGAACAGAGCGGCGGACGCGATCAGGAAGCCGCGGGTGAAGCAGAACCGCAGGTAGGGAAGGGTGCGATCCATGAATTTGTCGGGATCGCCCATGGACCAGCGCAGACGGAGAATGTCGCCCTTGAAGGGCCCGGTGCGCAGCCGGGCGCGTCGCTGGGCCCGCAGCCGCTCCATCAGCAGTACCGAGCTCTCGCGAAGGGTCCGCTCGCACAGGCCCATCGTCTTGAGCTTCTCCGCGAACCGGCCGACCGCCGCGGCACTCACCTTCAATCCCTGGTCCAGCAGCTCCGCCGCGGCCTCCGCCACGGTGCGCTCGCCGTCGAGCGAGCGCATCACGGCGATCTCGACCGGGCGGAAGCGGAAATACTTCCGGGTCGAGGGGTCCTTCACGATGAAGCTCTGCTCGCCGCGGTAGGTCTGCTCGACCAGGATCAGGTCGGTGCGCAGGCGGGGGCGCTCGCTCATGGACCGCTCCGGACCACCTTCTCACCCGGCGCCAGACCGCTCACCACCTCCACCCGCTCGTTGGACAGGTCGCTGCCGACGGTGACCTGCCGGAGCGAGGTTCGATCCGCGTCCCAGACCAGGGCGTACCCTTGGTCGATCGCTTCCCGGGGCACCGCGACCACGCGCCTCGTCTCGGAGCCGATGCGCAACGTGACGCTGCTGCCGGGCGGCAGGCGGTCTCCGGAGACGAGCTGGAGAACGACCTCCCGGGTGCCGCTCGCCGGATCGATGACCGGGCTGGCCCGAATCACCCGGGCGCGCGCGTTCTCGCCCCGGGGACCCAGCACGTCCGCTTCCGCGCCCTTCTTGACCCCGAACGCGGAGGTCTCGGGAAGCCGCACCGCGGCGAGCACGGGACTCAGCGCGGTCAGATGGAAGAGCGAGTCTCCCGCGGCAACCAGCCGGCCGATCCGGGCGGTGCGTCCGGTGACCACGCCGCCGAATGGCGCGACGATCCGGGTGAGGTCGTAGTCGCGCTGCGCCTGCTGGAGAGCCAGGGTCGCTTCCCGGAGGGCGAGCTCCACCCGCTCGGAGTCGGCCTGGGTCACCACCCCGGCGGTCTTGAGCGCCCGCTGCCGCTCCGCCTGCACCTCGGCGTCACCGTGCCGGTCGCGCGCCTGGGCCAACGCGATGGACTGGTCGGCGCTCTCCAGCCGGGCGAGCAGCTGGCCCGGCGCGACCGTGCTGCCCAGGTCGACCTGAATGGATTCGACGATTCCCGGCGACCGGGCGTAGATCGCGGCGTCGTGCTCCACGTAGAGCTGTGCGGGCAGCGAGAGCGGGACCTCGACCGTCACGGTGTCCACGGTGATCAGCGACGAAGCAGCGGCCGAGGTTCCGGTCTTTACATCAGCGACCTCGGCCGGCGTGCGGTCTCCGCCTACGGACGGCGCGCCGCACGCGGCGGCGGCCAGCGATCCGGTCATCAGAAGCGACGCGATTTTCACGACCAGATCCTCCACCACACCAGCCGGGCCCAACGCGCCGGACCCCGCAGCGCCCGGGTCAGGGTGGACGCCGGGTCGGTGAGCACCCGGGCGTGGGCCGCCATCTCGGGCTTGAGCAATCCGCCGGGGTTGGCGACGGCGGCGCGCACCGGATACATCACGTCTCCCTCCCGTTCCAGCGGCAGCTGCGCGATCGATGTCACCTTGCCCTCGAACGTTCGGGAGGGCAGGGCATCCACCCGGAGCCTGACCTCCTGGCCCGGACGGACCCGGAGGATATCCTGCTGTGCCACCCCGAACTCCAGCTCCAGGGAATCGGTGCGTCCGAGCACCAGCAGCTGGTCGCCCTCGGCGAGCGAGCTGCCCGTGCGCTCCTCCAGTCGCGGGGTCAGCACCCGGCCCGCGGCGGGCGCCCGTACGGTGGTCAGGGCGAGCTCCTCGTCCAACAGTGCCAGCTCGCGTCGAAGCGCCTCGCCCCTGATGCGGCTCAGCCGCTCCTCCGCGGGGTCACCCCGGCTCGCGGCCAGCGAGGCGAGCCGATCGGCGGTGGCGGCGTCGGCCGCGGTGCCCTCGCGCTCCGCCGCGAGGTCCGTGGCGCGGAGGACGGCCAGGAGGTCTCCCCGCTGAACCGGGCTGCCTTCCCGCACCATCACCCGTTCCACGGTTCCGTCCACCAGCACCCGAACCGGAGTGAATCCGTTGGGACGCAATATCGGTGTCTCTCCGGGAACCCGCAGCGGCCACTGAATCAGGGTCAGCGCGGCGAGAAGCAGGACTGACGCCACGGCATATGCCTGGACCCGCCGGCGAGGCAGGGCCAGGAGCGCCTGTTTGCGGGCGGCCAGTGCTCCCAGCGCATCCACCATCGGCACCTGGTGATACAGCTGAGCGTTGCGGAGGGCGACACCGGTCTGGTTGGCCAGGATCGCCGCGATTTCCCGCTGGGTTTCGCCCGCGAAATTGGGGGAGGCGGATTCGAACAGCAGGACGCCGAGCACCCCCTCCTCGTCCTTGAGCGGCAGGTAGAGCGCGCTCCGCACCTCGTCGTTTCCGAGGTCCTGGCCGAATACCGTCACGAACATCCGCTCCGCGTCGGAGGCCGGATCCTCGGTATCGCTGAGGTAGAGCGGCTCGCCCCTCCCGGCCGCCCATTCCGCCCTGGCCACCAGATCCCGGAGTCGGGGATCCTTCGGGTCCACGGTTTCCTGGCCCGCGACCGCGCGGATGTCGCACTGGCCCTTCTCGAAGAGACCGACGGCGCCGCGGTCGAAGGTCAGGGCTTTCGAGGCGAGATTCACCACCGACTGCAACACCCGGTCGAGATCCAGCGTGGCGGTGATCTCGCGACTGATCTCGAGCAGCACCGCCAGGTCGTGGGCTCGGCGCTCCGCGCCGTGCAGCTGGGCGTTGCGCAGCGCGCTTCCGGCCGCGGCCGCCAGACCCTCCAGCAACTCCTTGTCCTGCTCGTTGAAGACCCCGGTGCCGGTTTTCTTGTTGACCACCTGCATGGCGCCGACGGTCACCCCTCCGGCCACCATGGGCGTCGCCATGATGGTGCTCGAGACGGTGTCTCCGGTGGCTTCGATCTCCTGGGTGCTGTCGGTTTCCTGGTGGAAGCGGGGGTCGCGCACCGCCTCCATGACCATGGTGGTCCGCTGCTTCTGAGCCACATCGCCCACAAACCCGGTTCCTACCGGCATCTGGGCCCCGATCAGGCGAGACGCCGCACCCCCGACCGCGAGCCGGCAGTGCATCATGTCGCCCTCGGCGATCCAGAGCGACCCGCCCTCGGCGCCCAATGCCGTCATGACCCGGTCGAAGACCCGGGGGAGCAACTCGTCGAAATCGAGGGAGGCGTTGAATTCGAGGGTGATGGAGTGCAGCAGGCGCAGGCGCTCGACCTCCTGGCGCAATTCCTCCACCGACGCCGGGGACACCCTCAGGAGGTCAGTCATGCCGGATTATGTGGCGCCCAGCCCGGTTCCGAAAGAGGACACCTGCCGGACGCGCGAAACGCCGGCGCCCGGTTGCCCGGGGGCCGGCGCTTCAGGCCGCCAGCGATTCTACAGCTTCTTCTTCATCGGGGCGATTCTCTCTTCCAGCTCTTCCACGGAAAGCTCGACCGCTTCGGCGTCCTTGCCGGTGGCGTTGCGGACTTTGGCCTTCTGGTCGGGAGTCAACTCGATGCGGACCTGGCCCTTGGAGCTGTCCATTGTTCCCTCCGAAAGTTTGACGACCTGAGGACTGGCGAAGAACTTGAGCCAATGTCGGAACCGGCCGTGAATCCTCCGTGAATCCCTATTGCCCTTCCGTGAATAGGGCGTAGGTTCCGCGTAGGCCTCGCCAGGACAATCGATTGGCCCCTGCCGTACTGACCCTGATCGGCTCTCCCACCGTCGCCAACCCCGACGGGAGCCGGATCACACCCCAGCCTGGCGCCAAAGCACTCGCCCTTCTCGCCTTCCTGACCCTCGAGCCGCGTCCCCACACCCGTGAGGCGCTGGCCGATCTCCTGTGGGGCGAGTCGCCCGAAGTGGAGGCCAGGGCCTCACTCCGCCAGGCGCTCCGACAGCTTCGCGCCTCGCTCGGTGACCGGGTGCGCTGCGACCGGAAAGTGGTGGAGCTGGCTGAGCCGCTCCGATGTGACGTGACGGAGTTTCTTGGGAGGGCGGAGCCGGACCCCGAGGCCGCCGCCGCGATGGATATACCCCGGTTCCTCGCCGGGTTCTCCATCCGCCATGCACCTCAGTTCGACGACTGGCTGGCGGAGACACGAGCGAGCCTGATCCACCACTACGCCAGCGTCCTCGGCACCCTCGCCCAGGACGCCATGGACCAGCGGCGCTGGCGGGACGCGGCCGAGTGGGCCGAGCGGTGGCTGGCGTGCGACCGATTGTGCGAAGGAGCGGCCCGGGTGGCTATCGAGGCGAGGTACCTCGCGGGTGACCGGGGTGCGGCACTCGGCAGGCTGAGCGAGTATCGGACCGCGCTGATCCAGGAAACCGGGTGCGAGCCGTCTCAGGCGTTGATCGCCCTGGGCCGGCGCATCGAGGCCGAGGCTGGGCAGCCGCTGGGCCGGCCGGTCAGCGACGAGTGGGTCGCCCGCGCCCTGCCGCTCGAGGCCAGTCTGATCGGTCGTGAGGAGGAGTGGAACACGTTGGTGAAGGAGTGGAAGGAGGCAGCAAAAGGCGGGCGGAGGATCGTGCTGATCGAGGGGGACGCGGGAATCGGGAAGTCCCGCCTGGTGGAGGAATTTCTCCGCACCGCGGTGGCTGGGGGGGCGACCGTGCTCCGGGGCCGGGCCTACGATGCGACCGCCGCCCTGCCGTTCGCGCCGATCGTGGAGGCGCTCCGGGGCGCGCTGGACGCGCCCGGTCTGGCCGGGACCGACGCCGAGTGGCTCACCGAAGTGTCCAGGCTCCTGCCCGAGTTGCGCCAGCGGTTCCCCGGCCTCGCCGAGCCCGAGCCGACCGCCGACCCGACCGACGCCTGGCGCCTATACGAGGGCATCGCGCAGCTGATCGACTCGCTCGCCGCCGAGCGACCGCTGGTGATCTCCGTGGACGACCTTCAGTGGTGCGACGAAGACAGCTGCAAGCTGATCCAGTTCCTCACCCGACGGCTGGAGGGGACTTCCCTCCTCTGGCTGGGCGCGACCACGCTGGGCGAGCTGGAGCGCGACGCACCGGCCGCCCGGCTCTGCCGGACGCTGCGCGCCAAGGCCGGCGCGGAGACCATCCCGCTCTCGGGGCTCGGCGAGGAGGAGGTCTGGAAGCTGGTGCGGGAGCTGGGCCACGTGAGCACGCCGACCGGCGCCCGTCGCTTCGCCCGCCGCATCCATCGTATCACTGGCGGGAATCCCTTCTACATCTTCGAGTTGATCAAGGCGATGTTCGTGCAGGGGTTGCTCGCGGCCGACGAAAAGACCGGAGAATGGACCGCCGCCCCGGCGGCCTTGGAGGAAGGGCGGGAGTTCCCGGTTTCCCGCACCGTGCACGACGTCATCGCCGAGCAGGTGGACCGGCTCCCCGAGGAGCTGAACGAGGTGCTGCTCACGGTCGCCGTGGCGGGCGGAATGGGATGCCGGCCCGCGGTGCTTTCCCACGTGCATGGCATCTCGCGGCTGCACGCCGCGGCCGTGTGTGACGCGCTGGCTGAACGCCGTTTGCTGGTCGAAGGCGGCGGCGCATATCGCTGTCTCCATCCGGTCATCGCGCACGTGGTCCGAGACGGTCTCACCCCCACTCGCCGGCGGGAGGTGCACCGGGCGCTGGCCGCCTCGCTGGAGATGGTGACCTCGCCGGGTGACGCGCGAACGGTCGCCGGGGAGGTCGCTCGGCACGCCGAGCTGGGCGGCGACCGAATTCTGGCCTACCGCTCCGCGTTGCTCGCCGGTGAGGGCGCGCTCCAGCGCTTTGCCTTCGCCGAGGCGCTCTCCTGGCTGGATCTCGCTTCCGCTGTCGCGGGGGACGCGTCCCAGAAGACCGAGGTCGATCGCATGACAGCGGCGTTGATGGAGACCGCGGGGTGGAGTGAGGTTCCGGCGGATCGCCGTAGCCGAGCACCGGTCACCCGGGAGATCGTACGGGAGGATCTCGACCTTCCGGTCCGCGGCTGAGGTTCGGCTGGCGTGGAGCCGCGTCTTGCCGTAGGATAGGACTTCACCCCCTAAACGGCCCTGTATTCATGCTGGTTTGGCGCTTGCCCAACTATATGATTCTGTCCGCCTTGGCCGTGCTGGTCTCGGCCTGTGACGGGATATTGCCCAGCCGCCGCCAGCCAGCGTTACAGGCTGCAACGTCAGTGGAGTCGGTGTCCGCCCAGGCGGCGAGACCTGCGGCCAAGCGGAAAGGCGGCGTGGAGAGCGCCACGCCAGTCGCGCCGGAGGAGGCCGTCTCGGCCTTCGACCAGATCCGCAGGAGCCTCCGGGTCCTGGTGGCCGCGGAGCAGGGGTTTTACGCCGAGAACGGCGCCTACACGGAAGATCTCACGGGACTGGGATTCCGGCCGTCGGGAGAGAGCCAGGTGAAGTTTTTGTGGGCCACTCCCGCGGGGTGGGCCGCCAGCGGGAGCCACCCCGCGATGCCGGGCCGGGATTGTGTGGTCTTCGTGGGTAAGGCGAACGCCCCGCCGACGACGTTGCGCTACACCCGGAGCGGCCGCGAAGGAGTGGTGGTGTGCGACCTGCAATCCGAGGCTCGCACGGCCACCGCCGCGGGGGGAAGCGGGCCGTCGGCGCCCCCGGCGGCCGACACGGCGAGCGCGCTCGACGCGGTGAACCCGAGCGTTCAAATGAAGGTGGATCTCCGGAATCTGGCCAAAGCGCAGGACGCGTACTACGCGATTCAGGGCATTTACTCCCGTCGGCCTGAGCTGCTGCAGTTGCAGTTCGGCTGGCAGCGCGGGGTCACCGTCACGGTGCTCGATGCCAACCGGACCTCATGGACCGCTCGTGCGACCCACGCCTCCCGCCCTGGCGAGAGCTGTGTGGTCTGGTTCGGCTCGCCGCCAACCCGCCCCGTCACCCAGGCCGACCGCAAGAAGCCAGACCGGCAGGGTGTGCCCGTGTGCGATGGCTGAATAGGGTAGGCAGCCGCACAGCCTAACGCCGTCCCGCCGTCCCTCCGTACCTCACGGCCGTCATCTCCGCCAGAACCGCGAGCGCCGTCTCGACCGGCTGGCGGCCGCCCAGATCGAGCCCGATGGGCCCGTGAAGCCGGCCGATCTCTTCCTGGGTGAGCCCCTCCGACTCGAGCCACTTCCGGCGCGCGGCCTGGGTTTTCTTCGATCCGATCGCGCCGACATACCGCGCTCGTGAGCGGAGCGCCGCCTTGAGCGCGGGCTCGTCGAACTTCGGGTCGTGGGAGAGGATGCAGACGTAGCAGGACTGATCCAGCCCGATTTTCTCGAAGGCCTCTTCGGGCCAGGCGAGGATCAGATCGTCGGCGTCGGGAAAGCGGCTCCGGGTGAGGAACGATTCTCTCCCGTCCGCGACGATGGTGTGGTAGCCGAGCATCCTCGCCAGTGGAACGAGTGCTACCGCGATGTGGACGCCGCCGAAGATCACGAGCCTGGGCTGGCGGGGAAACACCTCGAGAAACACCGCCGTGGCCCCGCCCGGCGTCTCCAGCGCGAGCGTGGTGCTGCTCCCCCGCCCAAGGGCCGCCAGAGCCGCCTCCCGCACGGTATCGCCCGGAATGCCGGGTCCCAGGTCGCCGTCCATCCTCCCGTCGTCGAACACCCGGGCCCCGTGGCCGAGCCTCGGCCCCTCGAGCACCGTCGCGACCACCTCACCGCCCTGTCCGCGGGCAGCCGCGAGCACCTCCGGCCGGATCTCCGGCTCGACGAAGACCTTGATCGTCCCGCCGCAAGCCAGCCCGACTTCCCACGCCCGTTCGTCGCTCACCCCGAAGGTCACCAGCCGGGGCGTTCCGCGCTCGAGCGCCGCCGCGATCTCGCCTGCGGTGGCGGCCTCGACGCACCCGCCGGAGACCGACCCCGCCATCGTGCCGCTGGCGGTGGCGAGCATCGACGCGCCCTCGGCCCGGGGGGCGGAGCCCCACACGCTGGTCACCACCGCGCGGCCGAAGCGCTCGTCCGCGGCGGCCAGACGCTCGTAGTCGGTTAGCAGATCACGCATCGCTCCTCCTTAGGGTGTCTCAGTCGCTCGCAGGGTGTCGCAGTCGCTCGGCGGGGCTCCCCGGCGTCGCTGGGCAGCCGACGCTCGCGGGTCCGGGGCACAGCGAGTTGAGCGGGGCAGTCGATGCATCTAACGGATTCCGGATAACGCCAACATGTTACCCGCTATGAGACGGTTCGAATGTTCCGCGATCGTCTTCGACCTCGACGGCGTTCTGGTGGACTCGGCAGCCCTGGTGGAGCAGCAGTGGCGCCGGTGGGCGACCGCGCGAGGACTCCGGGCCGAGCCCTTCCTTCGGGTCTGCCATGGCCGCCGGGCACTGGAGACGATCCGCCTGGCGGCTCCCCATCTCGATGCCCAGGCCGAGGTCGCAGCGTTCACTCCCCTCGGCGAGAGCGTACCCGACGGTGAGGCGATCAGGCCGCTTCCCGGCGCGGCGCGTCTGCTCGCCTCGCTGCCGCTCTGGAGCTGGGGGGTCGCCACGTCGGGCCCCCGCGCGGCCGCCAGCGCTCGCCTCCGTGGCGCGGGTCTTCCCATCTCCCCGGTACTGGTCTGCGCCGAGGACGTGTCCCAGGGGAAACCGAGTCCCGATGCGTATCTCAGGGCGGCGCGAGATCTCGGCGTAGTGCCGACCGATTGCCTGGTGATGGAGGATGCCCCCGCGGGAGTCCAGGCTGCCCGCGCGGCGGGCATGCGCGTCATCGCGGTCACCACCACGCATCGTGGGGCTCAACTCCCCGCGGATGCCTGCACCCGGGATCTCGGTGGGGTCCATCTCGGCAGGGTGGATAAGACCCCCTCGGGCAGGTGGAAGCTGGAGATCCTGGTGGTTGAAGCCTGAGGAGGTAAGCGCCCTGGTCGAGTGCTCCGGGCTCAGCCGGCGCTGACGCGCCGGGCGAAGTCGGTCCAGAACTCCTCGGTGAGGCTGCGCGCGGTACCCTCCACGAGTCGGGCGCCGACGCTCGCCAGCGTGCCGGTCACGGTGGTGGTGGCCGACCACTTGAGGCGGGTGCGGCCGTTCCCGGCCTCTTGCAGCCGTACACTCGATACCACATCCACGACGGAGCCCGGCGCTTTGCCGCGGGCCGCCATCCTCAGCCGCTCCGGCTCGACGATGTCGGACAGCTCGACGTCGAGCTTGAACCTGAGCTTCACCGCCCCGATGCCGAGCCCGCTGACGACACTGAAGTGGGTCGGGTCCACCGCTTCCACCGACTCCACCCCGGGCGCCGAGGCCGCGACGAAATTCGGGTCCATGAGTCGCTCCCAGACCCGTTCTCGGGGAGCGGTGATCTCGGGTGCACCGGAGAACTCCAGCTTCATGCGACGTGTCCTGGAAGGGGTGGCGGGGACGGGCCACCGACGGGTGGCTCCTTCCGAGCCGGGGAGGACGCGGCCGGGGCGGAGTGGTGAGGCGGCGGTGCGGGATTCCGACAACTTTGTGGGACCCCGTCGAAGCGGTCAAGGCTCCTGCTCCCATGGCCTTGACCGTTCCCGCCACGGGCGTGTAAAGTGCCTGTCCCCTGTGTCTCCGGAGATCTTGGGGTGTAGCTCAATCGGCAGAGCGCCCGGCTGTTAACCGGGAGGTTGCTGGTTCGACCCCAGCCGCCCCAGTTGGCTGATGGTGATTCATCGGCATCGATCCGAGGGCCCGGCGGGGAGTCGGGCTCAGTTCAGCTTCTCGTAGGCCCCCAGCGTCAGGAACTCCGGGAACTCCCCCGCCGCCACGAGATCCTCCAGTAGTGTGGCGGCGGCGGCAAGTCTCGTCTCACCGCCGGCGGCCGCCTCGAGTCGCGCCACCTCCTCCTGCAGCAGTCGTCTCACCCGCTCCAGGGTCACCGGCTCGCCCCGCTCGGTTTGGGCCCCGTGCCGGATCCATTGCCAGAGCTGAGCCCGCGCGATCTCGGCGGTGGCAGTGTCCTCCATCATGTTGTTGATGGCCACGGCCCCGGAGCCCCCGAGCCACGCCTCCAGGTACTGGAGCGCCACGGAGACGTCGCTCCGAAGCCCGGCGTCGGTGATCCTGCCCCCGGGCACCCTCACGTCGAGCAGCTCCTTCCCGGTTACCGTGACGTCGTCCCGGCGGCGGTGCTTCTGGTGGGGGCGCCCCTCCAGCACCCGGTCGAATACCTCCTTCACCACCGGAACCAGGTCGGGGTGCGCCACCCAGGCGCCGTCGTAGCCGTCGGCCGCTTCGCGCCCCTTGTCCTCCCGCACCCGGGCGAAGGCGGTGGCGTTCACCTCGGCATCGCGGCGGCTGGGGATGAACGCCGCCATGCCCCCGATCGCGTGGGCGCCGCGGTGATGGCAGGTACGCACCAGCAGCTCGGTGTACGCCCGCATGAACGGCACCGACATCGTGAGCTGGCCGCGGTCGGGAAGCACGAACTCGGGACGGTCACGGAAGTTCTTGATCACGCTGAACAGGTAGTCCCACCGTCCCGCGTTGAGGCCGGCGCCATGGTCGCGCAGCTCGTACAGGATCTCCTCCATCTCGAAAGCCGCCAGGATCGTTTCGATCAGGACGGTGGCCCGAATCGTCCCGCGCGGCAATCCCAGGGCGTCCTGGGCCGCGTTGAAGACGTCGTTCCACAGCCGGGCCTCGAGATAGCTCTCCAGCTTGGGAAGGTAGAAGTAGGGTCCGCTCCCGCGAGCGAGCAGCTCACGGGCGTTGTGGAAGAAATAGAAGCCGAAGTCCACCAGACTGGCGGAGACCGGGTCCCCCTGAGCCAGGATGTGCTTTTCGTGGAGATGCCAGCCTCGGGGCCGTATCACCAGTGTCGCGAGCTCCTGCCCCAGCGCGTAGCGCTTCCCCTCGGGGCTCACGAACTCCAGCGTGCGCCGTACCGCGTCCATGCAGTTTGCCTGGCCGCTCATCACGTTGGTCCACGGCGGCGAGAGGGCATCCTCGAAGTCCGCCATGAACACCCGCGCGCCGGAGTTGAGCGCATTGATCATCATCTTCCGCTCGACCGGGCCGGTGATCTCCACCCGCCGGTCATTGAGATCGGGCGCCGCCGGCGCCACGCTCCACTCCGCCGAACGGACGTCGGCGGTTTCCGCCGGGAAATCGGGGACGGCGCCGGCCCGGAGCCGGCCTTGCACCTCTCGGCGTCGGGCCAGCAACTGCTCCCGGCGGGGTCCGAAGCGGAGCACGAGGTGCTCGACGAATTCGATGGCGTCGGGGGTGAGGACGCGGTCCCGGCCGGGCACGTCCGGTCCCCTGATTTCGAGCGATGTGGTCACGCTGCGGACTCCCTGCGGGCGGTCGGATTCGGGCCGGAGTGTAGCCGGACCGACCCGTTACCGACAGGGGAGGGACCGACCGTGTCAGCCGGAAGCGACGTGGAACGCGATGAAGGCGAAGTGGCAGGCGCTGCCGGTGAGGACCAGAAGATGCCAGAGGCCGTGGTGGCCGAGGCGGCCCGGCAAGGGGTCGGGGCGCTCGCGGGCGTAGATGAGCGCCCCGATGGTGTAGGCGATGCCCCCCGCCACCAGCCAGGCGAGTCCCCCCCAGCCTACCGCCCTGCCCAACGGAACGATCGCGAGCAGGGACAGATACCCCATGCCCAGATAGGTGCCGGTCGAGACCCAGACCGGAGCGTCGAGGCAGCGGATCTTGAACGGTATCCCGATCGCCGCGATGGCCCAGCTGGCGGTGAGCAGGGCCGGCCCGCCCGAATCGCGCAAGGTGACCATCGCCACCGGCGTATAGGTGCCCGCGATCAGGAAATAGATCGCGATGTGGTCAAGGGTGCGCAGGCGCCGGAGACCGGCGGGACCCACGGGGAGGCCGTGGTACACCGTGCTCGCCGCGTAGAGCAGGATCAGGGTCCCGCCGTAGACGGCGAACGCCAGCAGCTGCGTCCGGCCGTCCGCCACGCCGAGCAGGAACCAGGTTCCCGCGGCGGCCAGCAGCAGGCCGGCGAAGTGAGAGCCGGCGTTGAAGGGTTCACGGATCCGCATGGGGGGAATTTACCGCCAGGATGGTCACCGGAAGCGGCCGTCGGGGGTCCTCCGGATGAGCCCATGGGTTCCGGCCCAGGCGAGGAACCCTCCCACCCGTCCCACCCCCGGACCTTGTCGCCCGGGAAACTCCGGAATAGGGTACAGGGCCTGGCCCCGTTGCGGCTGGCGAAATGGTGACTTTGGGAGGCGACACAGGTCCGTGCGGATAGCGCTCTTTTCGGAAGTCTACTGGCCCATGGTCAGCGGGGTCGGTGTGACGCTGCTGCGCCTGACCGAGGCGCTGCAGGCGCGCGGCCACGAGCTTCGGGTCTACACCGCCGCCTACCCCCTGGCACCCGGCCAGATCGGACCGTCCCGAGGTCCATCGGTCTCCCAGCGTCCCCTTCTTTCTGTACCCCGACGTGCAGTGGGCCTTCCCTCGGATGCGTGACGTGGTGGACGACCTGGCGCGCTTCCGGCCCGATGTAGTGCACGTGGCCACCGAGTTTTCGCTCGGCATCGCCGGGGTGAAGGCGGCCCGGCAGCTCGGGTTTCCGCTGGTCGCATCGGCCCACACCGACTACGACCGGTACGCCGCCCGGTACGGGGTGACCTGGGCCCTGCGCGCCGGGTGGCACTATCTCCGCTGGTTCTACGGCCAGGCACACAAGGTACTCTGCCCGTCCCGCATCTACGAGCAGCACCTCCACAGCCGCGGAGTCCTGCATACCGGGATCTGGAGCCGGGGAGTGGACCCCGAGGCGTTCCACCCGCGCTTCCGGAGCGATGCGTATCGGGCGCGGTTCGGGGTCGGGCCGGGCGACCTGCTGGTGACCTACATCGGCCGGATCGCCCGGGAGAAGAACCTCGAGCTGCTGCTGCACGCCTGGGAGACGCTGGCTCCGGTGCGAGGCACCGCGCAGCTGGCGCTGGTGGGCGGCGGACCGCTGGAGGACGAGATCCGTCGTCGCGAGATCGCAGGGGTCCACGTGACCGGATTGCTCCACGGCCACGAGCTCTCCGCCGCCTACGCCTCCGCCGACGTGTTCACCTTCCCGTCGCCGACCGAGACCTTCGGCAACTCGCTGCTCGAGGCGATGGGGTCGGGGCTCCCCTCGCTGGTGGCGGCTTCGGGCGGCGTGCTCGAGTTCTCCGAGCACGGTCGCAACGCCTGGCTGGTGGCGCCGGACAGCGCGGAGGCCATCGAAGATGGCCTGGAGCGCCTGCTCACCGATGCCGCCCTGCGCAGGCGGCTGGCCGAGGGTGGGCTCGAGACCGCCCGCGAGCACGACTGGATGCAGGTGTACGACCGGCTGATCGCGGACTACCAGGAGGCGGTGGAGGGGAGGGGGATGACACGGGCCGCCTGAGCCGCGGCGGCCCGGCGTGGCTCGCTCACAAGTGCCGCAGTAAGAGATAGGCCACCGCCGCGATCGCGGCGCTCATCGGGATCGTCAGGATCCAGGCCCACACGATCCGCCCGGCCACCCCCCACCGCACCGCCGATACCCGCTGCGCCGCGCCGACTCCCACGATGGCCCCGGTGATGGTGTGCGTGGTGCTCACCGGCACGCCGAGGCTCGTCGCCATCAGCACCGTGATGCCGCCGGCGGTCTCCGCGCAGAACCCGCCGAACGGCCGGAGCTTGGTGATCCGCGATCCCATCGTCTTGACGATCCGCCATCCGCCCATCGCGGTGCCGAGCGCGATCGCGATGTGCGCCGAAAGCACGATCCAGAGGGGAACGTGATCGGCCGTCGGCAGATAGAAGTGCCTCAGCCAGCCGGTGGCGTCGGCGAAGCTCGCCTGGGAGGCGACCAGCAGGCTGACGATGATGCCCATCGTCTTCTGGGCGTCGTTGGCGCCGTGCGAGAGCGAGTAGAGCCCGGCCGAGACCAGCTGGAGCCTTCGGAAGACGCGGTCGAGCGGTCCCGGGGATGCGTTCCGGAGCGGCCAGGAGAGGCCTACCGTCAGCGCGAGCGCGATGATCATGCCGAGCAGCGGCGAGACGATGATGAAGACCAGCGGCAGGGTCCACCCGCCGGGGATCAGCGCGCCGAACCCCGCCTTGGCGATCGCCGCTCCGGCGTAGCCGCCCAGCAGCGCGTGGGAGGAAGAGCTGGGGAGCCCTCCGTACCAGGTGATCAGGTCCCAGACGATCGCACCGAGCAGCCCGCCGAGAATCACGCTGGGGTCCACGATGTCGATGTCGATCAGGCCTTGCCCGATCGTCTTCGCCACCGCGGTGCCCACCACGAACGCGGCGATGAAATTGAAGAACGCGGCCCAGAAGACGGCGACGCCGGGGCTGAGCACCCGGGTCGAGACCACGGTGGCGATCGAATTGGCGCTGTCGTGAAAACCGTTGATGAAGTCGAAGACGAGCGCGATGAAGACGATCGCCAGGACGTAGACGACGGCTCCCTCCATGCTCAGGCGTGCTTGATGGAGATGGACTCGAGCACGTTCGCCGCGTCCTCGATGTCGTCGAGCGTCTTCTCCAGATTGTCGTAGATCTCCTTCCACTTGATCACGTTGAGCGGGTCGGGGTCACCCTCGAACAGCCGTCCCAGCCACTCGTGATAGAGCGAGTCACCCTCCTCCTCCAGCCGCTTCACCTGCACGCAGGCCTGGAGCACGGTGCCGCCCTTGTTCTGCTCCAGCGACCGGACCGCCACCTGGAGCTGGGCTACCGCCCGGCCGACCACCTCCGAGATCAGCACCGCGCCCTCCGGTGCCTTCCCGGCGCGGAACATCTGGAGCCGGCGGGCGGTGCCGTCGATCAGGTCGATGACGTCGTCCAGTCGGGAGGCCAGGAGATGAATGTCCTCCCGGTCGAGCGGCGTGATGAATACCCGGTCGAGCCGGGTGACGACCTCGTGGGTCACCTGGTCGGCCTGGTGCTCCAACCGCTTGATCTGATCCACGATGGCGGTGCGGCGCTGGGTATCGGCCTGGAGCAGCTCCTGAAGCAGGGTTGCCGCTTCCACGGTGAAGGCTGCGACCGCGCTGAACAGGTCGAAGAACTTTTCGTCGCGAGGAAGGAGCCGCATTGTCACGTCCAGGTAACGGGTTGAGCGGCCGGGAAGATAGCACCGGCGCCTGCGGACAGCTATCGGCGACGCTGCATGCATTGGCACGATAGCCGACTCCGGAATGCGGGGGTAACTTTCTCTCCCTCCTATGGTCCCTCCCACCGACGCAAGCGAGCGGCTCGCCGCCGTGACCCGGTCTGCGCTGCTGGACACTCCCCCCGAGGAGGCCTTCGACCGGCTGACTCGGATGGCGGCACGACTGCTGGGCGCGCCGGTTTCGTTGATCACGCTGGTCACCGACGACCGGCAATTCTTCAAGAGCGCCACGGGATTGCCGGAACCCTGGGCGAGCCGCCGCGGCTCCCCGCTGACCCATTCGTTCTGCCGTCACGTCGCCGTCTCGGGCGAGCCGCTCGTGGTGGAGGACGCCCGCCGGCACCCGCTGCTTCGAAGCAACCCCGCCGTGCGTGAGCTGGGGTGGATCGCGTATGCCGGTGTCCCGCTCGTCACCCGCCAGGGCACCGTGGTGGGCGCGTTCAGCGCGGTGGACGGGATGCCCAGGCTCTGGTCGAATCGTGATCTGGCGCTGCTGCGGGATCTCGCCGCCTGTGCCGCCTCGGAGATCGAGCTGCGGATCCTCGAGGCCCAGGTGGCGAAGGCAAAGACCCCGCTCACCAACGGCGGCTCCCCGCCCCCTGAAGTCTTCGAAGACACCGGGATCCCCATGGGAGTGGCCTCGCCCGAGGGGCGTTGGACCCGGGTGAATCGCGCCCTCTGCGAGTTGCTGGGCTACCGGCAGGAGGAGCTGCTCGGCGCCCTCTCGGAGGGGATCATCCATCCGGACGACCGGCCGATCCAGCGCGAGGCCGTGCGGCTCCTCCTCGCCGGGGAATGCCCCAGCTACACCTCCGAATACCGCTGTCTCCGGCGGGGCGGCGAGGCGACCTGGGGCCTTGTCACGGTGACGCTGGTCGCCGACCCGGATCGCCGGCCGCGCCACTTCGTGCTCGCCATCCAGGACATCAGCGACCGCAAACGTGCCGAGACGATGCTGCGCGAGAGCGAGGAGCGCAACCGGCTGGTGGTGCAGGCCACCCGAAACGCGGCCTGGGACTGGGACCTGATCACCAACCGCGTGGCGTGGGGCGAGGGCCTGGAGACGCTGCTCGGCCACGCGCCCGGACGGACTGGCGACCTCCGCGGACTGGTGGTACGAGCACATCCACCCCGAGGACCGCGAACGAGTCATCGCCGGCATCCAGGATGCCCTCGGGCGGAGCGCGCGCGCCTGGGATCAGGAGTATCGCTTTCGCCGGGCCGACGGAACCTGGGCCACGCGTGGCCGTTCACAGCTACGTCGTCACCGACCGGTCGGGTGAGCCGGTTCGCGTGGTGGGCGCAATGGCGGACGTGACCCGGGTCAGGGAGGTCGAGGCCGAGCTGCGCTCGGACATCGCCGATCGGAAGCGCGCCGAATCATTGGCTGCGGGCCAGAGCCGCCTGCTGGAGCAGATCGCCACCGGGGAGAGTCTCGAGGGGATTCTGGACGGCATTCTGCGGTTCGCCGAGGAGCGGGGTGGCGGATTCGTCAGCTCCCTCATGTTGCTGGAGCAGAACGGCGCGGAGCTGCGGGTGGCGAGCGGGCCCTCGCTGCCGCCCGAATATCTGCAGGCCGTGCACCTGGTGTCTGCCGGCCCCGGAGACGGCAGTTGCGGCGCCGCGGTTCATCGCCGCGCCGCGGTCGCCGTGCGCGACATCGCGACCGATCCGCTGTGGAACGGCCCGGGGCGCGAGGCCGCGTTGGCGGCGGGTCTGCGCGCCTGCTGGTCGGTGCCGATCTTCTCCAGCGCCGGCGTGGTGCTCGGGACCTTCGCCAACTATTACCGGGAGCGCCGGGACCCTTCGCCCGACGATGTCAGGATCGTCGAGATCGCCAGCCACCTCGCCGGAATCGCCATCGAGCGCGGCCGCGATCTCGAGGCCCTGGGCCAGTCGACCAGGCTCCTGCGGCAGGTGCTGGAGACCCTGCCCGTCGGGGTGTGGGTCCTGGGGCCGACCGGGCGGATCGTGTACGGCAATGCCGCGGGTCGAGCAGCTCTGGGGAGGGGCCCGCTCCCCGGAGGTCGACGGGTTCGATCAGTTCAAGGGCTGGTGGGTGGAGAGCGGCCGGGCCATCGCGCCGGACGAGTGGGCCGCGGTGCGAGCGGTGCGGCACGGGGAGATCTCGCTCAACGAGTTGATCCGGATCCAGGCATTCGACGGGTCCGAGCGGGTGATCCTCAACTCCGCCGTGCCGATCACCGGCGCCGGCGGTCGGATCGATGGGGCGATCGTCCTCAATCAGGACGTGAGCGGGCAGCGCGCGGCCGAAGAGGCGCTTCGGCGCAGCGAGGAGCAGCTCCGCCAGGCGCAGAAGATGGAGGCCGTGGGCCAGCTCGCCGGCGGTATCGCGCACGACTTCAACAATCTGCTCACCGCCATCCTCAGCTACTGCGATCTCCTGCTGGAGGAAGTGCAGGACCGCGATCCGATTCGAAGCGACGTCGACCAGATCCGGCAGGCGGGACAGCGAGCCGCGGGGCTGACCCGCCAGCTCCTCGCGTTCAGCCGGCGCCAGGTGCTCCAGCCGAAGGTGCTCTCACTCAACAGCGTGGTCGCCGAGACCGACGGCATGCTCCGCCGCCTGATCGGCGCGGACATCGTGCTCGATGTGACCTGCGAGCCCAGGCTCTGGTACGCGCTCGCGGATCCGGGCCAGATCGAGCAGGTGCTGATGAATCTCGTGGTGAATGCGCGCGACGCGATGCCCCACGGCGGACGCCTCGCGATCTCCACCTCGAACCGTGAGCTGGCCGGAGACTCGGGCTTCCGGCCGAACGGGGTGCGTCCCGGCTCGTACGTGGCGTTGGAGGTGAGCGACACCGGGGTCGGCATCGATACCGCCAACCACGAGCGCGTCTTCGAGCCCTTCTTCACCACCAAGGAACCGGGGAAGGGCACCGGCCTCGGGCTCTCCACCGTCTACGGCATCGTTCAGCAGAGCGGTGGCCACGTCACACTGGAGAGCGCGCCCGGCCGGGGCGCGACCTTCACCGTCCTGCTGCCGCGCCATGTCGGCACCGAGCCCCAGGCCACCCTCACGGTGAACCGCCGCCGGTTGCCGGGCGGCTCCGAGACCCTCCTCCTGGTGGAGGACGAGGCGGCGGTGAGGAGCTCGGCCCGGCGCCTGCTGGAGCGGCAGGGCTACAGCGTGCTCGAGGCCCGGCACGGCGCCGATGCGCTCCGCATCGCGGAGGAGAGCGGCCGGCCGATCGATCTGGTGGTGACGGATCTGGTGATGCCCGAGATGGGGGGGAAGGAGCTGGCCGAGCGGTTGCGCGTCCACCGCCCCGGCCTCAAGGTCCTCTTCATGTCGGGCTACACGGAAAAGGCGATCACCGCGGACGGCGTCATGCCGCCCAACACCGGCTTCGTGGAGAAGCCGTTCACTGTGGAGCAGTTGATGCGGAGGGTGAGGGAGCTCCTCGACGAGTAGCCGTTTCGCGGCGGACCACCGCCAGCAGCTCCTCCGGCCGTTCCAGCCAGTAGTCCGGCTCCGCCCCCTCCAGATGCGCCCGCCCGAACGGTCCCCACAGCACCGCGGCGGTCCGAACACCTGCCGCGCGGCCCGAGCGCATGTCGTGGATGCTGTCGCCGACGTACACCGTCGTGGCCCGGTCGGCGCCCAGCAGGCCGAATCGCCTTCTCGACCGGCTCCGGATGCGGCTTGGGATTCTCCACGTCGTCGGCGCAGACCAGGACGTCCATCAGCGACTCGAGCCGAGCCAGCGTCAGTCCGCGGAGCGCACCCGACCGGTTCTTGCTGGTGACCAGTCCGGTGGCGACGCCGTCTCGCCTTGAGCTCGCGAACGACGTCCACCACACCGGGATAGACCGTCACCATTCGGTCGTGGTGCTTCAGGTTGTACTCCCGGTAGGTCGCGATCAGCGCGTCCAGCATGCCGGCCGTGTCCTGCCAGGCGGCGAACTGTGCGGTGAGCGGCGTGCCCACTCCCTCCAGCCACTCCGCGTCGGTGCGGGGAGGGAGGCCATGGACCGCCAGCGCATGGTGGTAGCTGTCCAGGATGAGCCGGACCGAGTCGATCAGGGTGCCGTCGAGGTCGAAGAGCACGGTGCGGAGGTTGGCCATGGCGTCAATCTATCGGATCCAGCCGGGTTGCGTTGCCGCAATCGCCCTTGATATTCCGACCTGCGCGCTCCGGGCCATAGGGACCGCGATCGCCGCCCGCCCCGATACTGAAGCCAGGAAAAGATGGAGGCCAGGTTACCCGATGACAGTGCAAGGCGTGAGGGAGGCGCGGCTCCGGCAGGAGTATGCGGATCTTTACCCCGGTATCGACCCAGGCGTGTGGTTCACCGCGGCCACTCTGGCGGAGCATCTGGACCACCGGCGGGTCCGGGGCGGCGAGGGCGAGCCGCCCGAGCGGACCCCGGCCGCTCTCGGGGGAGCACTTCGAGTTCCGCGGCGGCGAGAGGCCGGTGGGAGTGCGCGAGGTACTTGGCCGCCGACCCGGCGACTGATCAGTCGGGGACGAAGAGCAGCATCCCGCCCAGGCGCGCCTCGATAGCGTCGACGGGCGTAGGCCGGCCGGCGGAAGGCGGAGCACCTGCCGGTCGAACTGCGCCGTCCGGCATCCGGGCCAGCCGCTCCAGCACGGCGGATTCTCCCGCTGTATGGCCCCGTCCCACGAACGCAAGCGCCCGCTCCAGGCTACCCAACCGCCTGGAGATCCCGACGCCGGGCGGCTTCCCGAACCAGTTGATGGATCCTGAGCGAAACCAGGCGGGTAATCGGATCCGCGGCGGGGAAGGCCCACCGGCCCCCACGGGCTTCCGCGAGCCTGGACCGTATGGGGACGGCGACCAGTGCCAGCGCGTCGCGCAGCCGTCCGGGTCGGGCTCGGCGGAGCGTGAGCTCGCCGCGTCGGCGAGTCTGGCGGCGACGATCCGCTCCTCCTCGGTCCACACCCCTCCGGGCTCGATCCAGATGAGCGCCGACGCGAGCCTGCGCTCCTGGCCGCCCTCCCTGCCGAACAACTCGAACCCGGCGAGGACGCCCACCGGACCACGGGGGACCACGGCGGTGCCCAGTGCGGCCTCGCCTTGGGCAAACACATCGGCCAGTTCCGAGCGCCAACGCCAGAGCCCTCGGCCGGCGTCGCCGAGCCCTGCTGCCGCGGGCAGGCCTGCCTTTGCCGCGAGCGCCCGGGTGATCCGGAGCGCCCGGTCGATCGCGGGCGGAGGCCGGAACGCGACCACCTCCACCTCGCGGTGAATCGAGCCGGGACGTACCGCGCGTCCTTCTCGTTGCTCCATCCGCATCGGCGTCCACGGTAGATCGTAATGGACGACTCGCGCCGCCCGCTGGAGGTCGAGTCCTTCCGCGGCCACGTCGGTGACGAGGAGATGCCGCGCGGCGGGCCGCACCGCTCCCTCGCGCTGGGCCCGGAACCAGCCGAGCACGGCGGCCCGAGGCATGGGGCAATGGCCCAGACCCGCTCGCGCGCCGGTGCACCATGCGAGCGGGGGCGGCCCGAGCCGGTCGCGGAGGTAGCGCACCGTTTCCCTGCGGGAGGTGAAGACCAGGGTCGTCCGGCCGTCGGCGAGCAGCGACCGGAGTCGCTCGACCTTCCCGTCCGCCTGCGCTTCCGCCCCCGTGGCCTGGGCGATCACGTCATCGATCCGTTCGAGGTCGTCGAGCCGGAGATCGTTCGGGTCTCCACCTTCCGGCATCAGCTCCCACCAGACGAGCTGGCCGTTCACCTCACCGGTGAAACGGCGGATCGCCGCCCGCTCGAGTACCCGACCCGCCCCCGCGGCGTCTCGGGCATGGAGGAGGAGGTGGCGGTACCGTCGGAGCGCCGCGGCCAGGGCGGCCGGGCTCGAGGCGGCGGCGTGCCGCAGCACCGTCCGCACCAGCGCCTCCGTTCCCGGCACTCGGGAGAGCCCCAGCCGCTCGATGGACGCCAGTGCCCAATCGGCCGCCTCGCATTCCGCCGCAGCCGGTGCGGCGGCGGCGTTCCGTCGCTCCGGCCGGAGCCCCTCCGGGCAAGGCGATTCGATGACCAGCCTGCCAAGTGCGGGCGATCCGCGTCCACGGCCGAGGAGCGCCTTGAGCGAGAGCACGCCGTCAGGGGCCAGCGCATCGTCGCGGATGGCGAGCAGGAGTTGGTGACGGAGATCATCCAGCCGGTTCACCACCGGGGTGGCGGTCATCAGCAGCACCGGTCGGCCCACCAGCCATGGCGCGACGTTTCGGTAGCGCCACGTGGTAGGGTTCCGGAAGTGGTGCGCTTCGTCGATCACGACAAGGCCCCGACTCACGTCGGGTAGCCGCCCGCGGCTGACCGATTGGTGCGAAGCCGCGACGATTACCTGTCCCAGGGCGCGCGCCGCTCGTCGCCATTGCTCCAGCAGAGTGGCGGGGACGAGGCACGTGGTCGGACGACCTGCGGTTGAGCGCTGCCGCCAAGGCCAGGGCCACGTAGGTCTTTCCGCTGCCCACGGGGTCGGCGAGCATCGCTCCGTCGAAACGCCGGAGCGCGAATAGTGCGCGGCGGAAGCTGCGGACCTGATCGGGACGAAGCCACGCCGGCGGCGAGTCGGCGGCTTCGTCCGGCGAGAGCCGCCGCGCCATGGCGCGGACGACCTGGGCCACGGGCATCCAGTCGCCGGGGCGCAGGGCGGTGACCACGGGATCGGGGACGGGGGCGAGTGCCTCAGCCACGATTCTCGGCACACCGCTCGAGGGAGCCGAGCAGGGCCGCTCGGTGAGACGCCCCGAGGTCGAGATGTCGGGCGGTGATGTCATCGAGCTCGGCCTGTACCGGCCCTCCGCTGCGGGCCGCGTCATTGAGGGTGGAGAGGTCGCGGTCGGCCAGCACGCCCGGCGGAAGAGGCAGCGCCCCGACGGTGCCCACGGTGTATCGGGCGCATCTGCCGGCGGCCGGGACCGCACCGGCCCGCGCGGTGGCGCGAACCCAGCTGCAGTTGAGCCAGGCGGCGATGCGATCGGCTTCCACGTCGCTCCTCGCCAACGCCACATAGCAACTGTTGAGCGGGATCGTGTCCTGATCGGTGAGCGAGGCGGCCCGCAGCAGCCGTGCGAGATCGGCCCACACTACCCGGTGACGGGCCGCGGCCGCCCGCGCGCGAAACAGCGTCCACGGCACGCCACCCGCGTAATCGGCGCGGGAACGGAGCAGGGGCAGGTGCGGTGCGAGATAGGCCGCGGTCCGCGGCGGCAGCCGGGGCAAGGGTGAGCCGTCGGGCCCATGGGTCCAGAGGAGACGGGTCCGACGCCGCGGCCCGAACGGCGCGAGATCTCGGCCCCGCAGCGCCCAGCGGAGCAACTCGGCCTCGACATCCGGAGGATCGAGGAAGATCCGGTTGGCGCCGGTCTTGAGGCCGAGGTGACAGGACACGGCGGAGTCGAGCCTCGGATGCGCCTGCCGCACCGCGGCGAGCGCGTCCCGCAACGGCCGCCGGACGAGCACCCACGGCGCACCGCCGCGAAGGCTCGATTGCGGCACCTGAGGCCCGGCGCCGAGTGACAGGCGCACCCGATGCCCCGACGGCGCAGCCGCTTTCCGGACCACCAGCGCCAGAGGGTACACCGTGGCTTCGAACGAGGCGTGAGGACTGCCGGTCAGGTCGGCGACGGCCACCAGCGTAGTCCCGGCGGCGAGTGCGTGGCGAGCGGCCGCGCCGTACCCGGCGGCGGCGATCTTGGCCGGCACCAGCATCGCGACCACCCCGCCGCGCGCGACCAGCTCCAGGGATCGCTCGAGGAAGGCAACCGCGAGATCCGCCCGGTTACCGTAGCCTCCGCTCCCGGCGCGCCACCATCGGTACCGGCCCGCCAGGCGGCGCCGCAGGTCCGCCGGCAGCTCCTGGGCACGGAGCCATGGCGGGTTCCCGATAACCAGATCGAAGCCCCCGGCCGCGAACACGTCGGCGAACTGGATCCGGTAGTCGAACCAGGGCGATTCGCCCTCTCGATCGAGGGCCCGCCGCGTCGAGCGCACCCGGCGCAGCTCTCGCCGAAGCCCCGCCACTCGCCCGGCACCCTCGGGGCCGAGTCCCCGGCGCGCGCCGAACAGATCGGGGCCGCGCGCGATACGGAGACACTCGGCGATGGAGTCGCGCAACTCCGCGTCGGCGGCGGCGAGCGACCGCTTGGCCAGTCCGATTTCGGCGCGCGCCAGGTCGCGGAGCAGCGCCCGCTTCTCCGGGCCGGAGGCTGTCACCACCTTCCGCCGCAGCGCGGCCAGCTCCGACGCGGAGCGGCGATCGGCTGGGATCCTGAGTCCGGACCCGATCGGGATCGAAGAGGCTGTCGCCCTGCCGGACCAGGCAGTCGAGGTTGGGGAGCGGGAGCACCGCTTCCGGCCCGTCGGCCCGGTCGTCCGCGATCACCGCGAGCCAGAGCCGGAGCTCGGTGAGTCGCACGGCGGCGGCGTTCCGGTCCACGCCGAAGAGATTCCGCTGGAGGATGCGGCGTTTCGCCGCTGCAGCCGAGCCGTTGCCCGCGGCCATCGAGGAAAGCTGGTTCAGCGCGCCGAGCAGGAACGCACCCGAGCCCACCGCCGGGTCGAGGATCCTGAGCCGGCGTACGGCCCGCCGGGCCGCCTCATCGCCGTCGGCCAGACGCCGCTCCGCCTCCGCCTGCGGACACGCCAGCCGTCCGGAGACCAGTGCCGCGAACGCCTCGCCCAGCAGCTCGCGAACCAGGGCCGTCGGGGTGTAATAGGTGCCGGACGCCCGGCGCTCGTCGGGCGCCATCACCCCTTCGAAGACCCGGCCGAGCATGTCCGGGGCGATGCCACCGCGCTCACCCTCCGCGACGGTGAAGTGGAAGCGCTCGAAGAGCCGGTCGAAGGCGTCGCGCCACAGGAGGTCCGCGATGTCGCCCCGCAGCCTTCGCTCGAGTGGGTGGGGCTCGAAGAGGCCGCCGTTGAGAAACGGAACCGCGCCGAAGCGTAGCGCGGTGCGACCTCGCTCCGGGCAGCGGGCGGTTGAGCGTGCCGAAGAAGAGCGGACGCAGCAGGTCGCGATGGACTCTCCGCTTTCGAGCCAGGCAGCGATCCAGCATTTCCGGGAGGAATCGGGCGATTGCCGGCCAGCCAGCCCTTGGCCTGCACGAAATAGAGGAACAGCACACGGGTAAGCTGCAGCAGGGCGAGCGCATGGCGATCCGCCGGGGGGAGCGGGCCGGGAAGGCCCGCGGCCATGCGCTCAAGGGTCGCGCGGAACTCCCGGAAGAACCGCTGACCCATGCCCTCGCCTCCGAGCGCATCGGCTGCCTGGGCGGCGTAACCGGTGGCTGCCGGACCGACGGCCCGAGGCGAGCCGTCCGAGCATCGCCAGCGCCGACGGGTCGGGCGCGTCGAGGTCGACCGAGAGCCGAGGCAGACCGTGGAGCGACACCGTGACGGTCAGCCGCCGGCCGCCGGGATCGAGGCCCCAGGTGCCGCAGAGCCGCCCGCGGGCGGCCATTCTCCGCGCCAACGCGCGGGCCCGGTGATCGGCGCGCGGCGCCCGACAAGCGCGTACCAGGGAAAGTCTCCCGCGCGCCCGACCACGACGGTAGCCTCCGGGCCGCCGGGCACCGGATCCCAGAGCGGCTCGTGCCCCAGGGCGGCAGCCAGAGCGGGGAGGTCCTCCAGCGAATGAATTCCCTTCAACAGCTCGACGAGCGGCACTGCAGCTCCGGGGCGGGAACGGACCCCAGCCTAGCCCACCGGCTCGTCCCTTGCGAAACCCATCGCCCGCGCGGAGGTACGGAATTGCATTCTCCCGCGCCGCGCGGCTACCATCCCCGGTCGACCTGCCGCACTCGCTCAACTCCAATCACTTGTGTGACAATGACATACCGTGAAATCGCCGCTCCGCCTCCTGGTGCTTCTTCTCGGTTCCGCTCCCCGGCCGCCGCCCAGACGTCGGCGGACAGCGGCACCTTCGTGGTGCGTCACTCCGGCGACACCGTGGCCACCGAGACGTTCTCGCGCGGGGAGACCACGATTCAGGGCGTCCTCACCCTCAACAACTCCAGGCACACCTCTTCAGCGGTACACCGCGGTGCTGGCCCCGGACGCGTCGGTGCCGTTGATCGACGTGGCCGTGCGGGAGGATGCCGACAGCGGGCGGGTGAAGGCGAAGCTGGTGTCGCGGGCGAGAGTGATCTTCCGGGAAGACAGCGCGGCGGTGGACGCCATCATCGGTCAGACCATCGAGACGCGGGTCTTCGGAACCCAGGTCGGCGCCATTCCCTACCTCAACATGTCGTTCGCGCTGCTGGAGCAGGCGATCCGCCGGTCCCGGGCCGACGGGGCGAGGCCGGGCCAGGTGCCGTTCTTCAATCTCGGTGGCGGCCAGACGGTGAGCGGAACGCTGCACCCGGTCGGCACCGATTCGATGGCGCTCGCGATCGGCGACGTGGAGTTCCGGCTCAGGGTGGATCCGGCGGGCCGGGTGCTCGGCGGGGCGATTCCCAAGCAGGACGTGGTGGTGGATCGCCGGTAGAGCGGAGCGGGGCCGCGTCGGGCCGGCCTCACCCCGCTGAGCTCGGTGCTAACTTGGGAATCGCTGCATGTTCCGATTCCCGGCTCGAATTCAATCGCCACTACATCGGAGGACCCATGTCGATCGAGAGTACCCGGGAGGCCATGACTCGCTATCTGGACTCCGGCCACAAGGACCTTGGTATGATGGCCGAGGACGTGGTCTTCACCAACATGGCGACCGGCGAGGAGCACCGGGGCGTGGAGGGCGTCCGGCGGATGCTGGATTACGTCTATCACACGGCCTTCGACGCCACCGTCGAGAGCCGGAGCCGCGTCTACGGCGAGAGCCAGGCCGTGTTCGAGGCCGACTTCGTCGGGACCCACACGGGCGAGTTCGCGGGCATCCCGGCGACCCATCGGAAGGTTCGGGTTCCCCTCTGCGTCGTGTACGATCTCGAGGGCGGAAAGATCAAGCGGGGGCGCGTCTATCTGGAGATGCCGGTGCTGCTACGCCAGCTCGGCGCCGACTCCCCCCCACGCGAGGTGGCCAAGCGCTAACCGTTGTACACCCGCCCTCTCCATTCCACCCGGCGCGCTCCTCGCCAGGTCGATCGCGCCCCGATGTACAGGCCCATCAGGGCGCCGACCGGATAGAGCACGCCGTACCAGGGCGGAATCTTCATTCCGTAGCTGATCAGCATCCAGAAGAGCGCCGAGAGCCCGGTTGCGGTCGCCGCCGCCGGGCCGAGACCGGCGGTCGGTCCCGTGATCGCGAGGACGGCGGGAGGAACCAGCCAGAACAGGAAGGCGGCCAGAAGCATCGCGGGCACCAGGGCCCGCAGTACCGGCTCCGCCGGAAACGACCGCCGCCCACCGAGGTAGACGTTCTTCGACCATCCCTCGATCAGCTGCGGCAGACTCCGGTACATCCGGGTCTCCATCAGCCGCTTCGGCGAAGGCGAAGTGGATGCGTCGCCCCGCCCGGAAGAAGGCTTGCGCCAGCGCTAGGTCCTCCGCCACCTCCTGTCGCACCACTGCGTGCGTGCCCACCGCCTCGTAGCTGTCGCGCGGCATCAGGATGAACTGCCCGTTGGCGATGACGTCGCGCTCCCGCCGGGCGCGGTTCACCCGCGCCGGGTGATAGCGCACCCCGAGCAGCAGCCAGATCTGCGGCATCACCACCCGCTCCCAGAACGAGTCGCAGCGCTGGCGGGGCGCGACGGTCACCAGATCGGCCCGCTCCGCTCGGAGCGCGCCGACCGCTCGTGCCAGCAGCTCGGGCTGGTGCCGGGTGTCGGCGTCGGTGAAGAGCAGCAGCGTGCCGCGCGCCGCCCGATAACCCTGGAGGCAGGCCCACGGCTTCCCGTACCATCCTTCCGGTAGCGGTTCTCCCCGGACCAGCCGGAGCCGATCATCATCCGCGGCGAGCCGCTGGACGATCGCGGCGGTGTCGTCGGTGCTGCGGTCGTCCACCACCAGGAGCTCGAGGGGGGCATACGTCGAGGCGAGCACCGACCGCACCACGGTCTCGATGGTGGTGGACTCGTTCCGTGCGGGGACGATGACCGAGAGGAGCGGGCCGGCGGCGGGAGGGACGTCGGAGAGGTTGGGCCGTCTGCTCGCCAGGCGAAACAAGGCCGCGAAGGGCACCAGCCAGGGAAGGGCCGGCAGAAGCTCGGACGCGAACGTCATGGGCGGATCGACGCCCGCTATCGTCGCGGTTGCTTGACGAGAGAAGTGAAGCTCCTGCTCCAGGGCGTCGAGCTGCCGCTCCACTTCGGCGCGATCGTACTCGGCCCCCGAAGTCGGCACGCCGTTCTGGGCGAACAGCGTCGCGACCAGGGCATCGGTGTAGCCCACCACCGCCACCGCGATGCCCTTGTCGATCACCCGATTGAGCCGCAGCATGATTGCCATGCCCTGGCGGGCGCGCATGGCGGCCAGAACCGGAGCCAGGTTCCGGGTCAGCAGCTCGCGCAGAAACTGGAGCTCTTCGACGACTTCACCGGCGGCGAGTCCGCGGGCCGACGCGACCCGGCCGTAGTGTTCGCAGACCCGGAACCACACGCTGTTGACTTCGCGCCGAAGCGGCCCGACCATCTCGGACACGACGTCGAGGAGGAGCCGGAACTCCCGCTCCACCGTGCGGCGGGGTATCGTGGGGGCTGCCGTGATGCGGTCGCCCAGCCAGTCGGCCCACTGGACGACCATCGCGTCTCGTAACTCCACGATGACGCGGCCGGCGGCGAGCAACGCGGGCTGCGAAGCACGCACTACCAGTCCCCCTTGTCAAAGGTGTCGGCAATCTAAGGCGGAGCGACTACGTGGTCAAAAAGTTGATTCGACCGCCCGGACTCTCGCGCGGAAGCCGCATCGCGCTGGTCGCCCCCGCGGGGCCACTGCTGGATCGCGATGATCTAGCGAGGGCCGAAGGACTCTGCCGTGCGCTGGGTTACGAACCGGCGTTGGGCCGCAACACCGGGGAGCGGCATGGCTATTTCGCGGGCACCGACGACCAGCGGCTCGCCGATCTGAACGACGCGATCCGCGATCCCGACCTGGCCGCGATCTGGTGCATCCGTGGCGGCTACGGAACGACGCGGATCCTCGATCGGGTGGATTTCGACGCGCTCGGCCGGCGGCCGAAGCCGCTCATCGGCTACTCCGACATCACCGCGGTCCTCAACGCCGCCACCAGGCACACCGGCGTGGTCACCTTCCATGCCCCGATGGCGCGGGCCGCGATGCCCCCGTTCTCTCGCCGGCATTTCGAGCGGGTCCTGGCCGGCCACCAGCCGGCCGGCCGGCTCGAGCGCCTTCCCGAGCCGGCCGGTGTGCTGCTTCCCCGGGAGAATCGCATCGTGACGCTACGCGGAGGTGTGGCCGAGGGACCGCTCGCGGGCGGCAATCTCACGCTGCTCCAGTGTCTTCTCGGCACGCCCCATTTCCCCGATCTCGACGGCGCGATCCTGTTCCTGGAGGACGTGGGAGAGGACCTCTACCGGGTGGACCGGATGCTGGCGCATCTCCGCCTGGCCGGCGCGCTCGACCGGCTGGCCGGCCTCGCGGTCGGCCGCTTCACCGAGCTCAAGCGGGCCACGCCCGACGGCGCGCTCGGCTACGACGAGGTCCTGGCGACCTACTTCCTGCCGCTCGGCATCCCGGCCGCGTACGGCTTCCCCATCGGTCACATCGACGACCAGTGGACGCTGCCGCTTGGGGTGCGCGCGCGACTCGACGCCGATGCGGGGGAGCTGGACCTGCTGGAGGCGGCGGTTTCGGGATGACAATCGCGCGCGTCCGGGGCATGTTCCGCTGATGGCCACGCCGACCCACTCCAAGCACGTCGTGGACGGTTCGCTCGGAGAGATCCTGATCGACGTCCGCGCCGCCGGCCGTGACTCGCCCCGCCCGGCGATCGTCGTGGTCCACGGCTTCAAGGGATTCAAGGACTGGGGGATGTTCCCGCCGCTGGCCGACCGGCTCGCGCGGGCCGGCTTCGCGACCGTCACGTTCAATCTCAGCGGCAGCGGCGTGGACGACACCGGCGAGTTTGTTTGGCCCGAGCGGTTCGGCCGGGAACACCTTCTCCGCCGAGCTGCAGGATCTCCGACTGGTGATGGACGCACTGGTCCGCGGCGAGCTGGGCGTCGCGACGCCCACCACCATCGGACTCGTGGGCCATTCTCGGGGAGGCGGCATCGCCGTGCTCCACGCGGCGCGCGATCCGAGGGTGCAGGCGCTGGTCACCTGGGCCGCGATCTCGAGCGTCGAGCGATGGTCGCCCCAGGACGTGGCGGCGTGGCGGGAGAAAGGCGTCAAGGAGATCGTGAACGCCCGCACCGGGCAGCGGCTCCCGCTCTCCACCGACGTCCTCGACGACGTCGAACGCAACGCCACCGGATCCCTCGACATTGCCGCCGCCGCCGCACGGATCCGGATCCCCTGGCTCATCGCGCACGGGACCGAGGACGAATCGGTGTCGCCCCTGGAGTCGGAGGCGCTCCGCGCGGCATGCCCGCTCTCGACCGCCCGCCTGCTGCCGATCGAAGGCGCCGGCCACACCTTCGGGGCTGGGCATCCGTGGGATCCCCGGACCCACGACACGCCGGCCCTGCGGAGGGTGTTCGATCTCACGCTGGCCTGGTTCGCGGCTCACCTGGGGTGACGCGGGACGGCTTGACGCCCGGTATCGGATCGGCCAATCTCCCACCATGCCCATCTACACCTACCGCTGCAGCGCCTGCAGCACCGAATTCGACCAGCTGGTGCGCTCCGAGACCAAGGTCGTCTGTCCTGAATGCCAGGGCGGCAAGCTCGAACGGCTCATGTCGCTCACCGCTCCTCCCGCCACCGGAGGCAAGCCGGCGGATTTGAGCCGGCTCGGACCGCCGCCCGGGGGCGGTTGCTGCGGGGGCGGCTGCCACACCCACGGCCACTGACCAGCCGGCTGACTCGGCTTCGCGATCGCCTCGCCGTCCACCGGCCTCGGGTGGACGATCGGGGCGATCCGCTCATCTGGGCCGCGGTGGCCGTCATTCTCGCTCCCGAGCCCGACGCGCTCCTGCTCATCCGCCGCGCCGAGCGCCCGGGTGACCCGTGGTCCGGCCATACGGCGCTTCCGGGAGGCCGCCAGGACCCCGAGGAGCCCGACCTGCTCTCGACGGCCGTGCGTGAGACCGCCGAGGAAGTCGGCTTGACGCTCCGGCCCGAGCACCTGGTCGGCACCCTCGACGATGTCGTGCCCCGGACGCCGTCCCTCCCCCCGATCGCCGTTCGGCCCTACGTCTTCATTCTCGGCAGCCGGCCCAGCCTCGAGCTCAATCCAGAGGTCGCGGCCGCCCAGTGGGTTCCCCTCGACATGCTGCTCCATCCCGCCAGCTACCATTCGGTTCGGGTAGAGATCCGGGGCGAGAGCCGGGAGTTCCCGGCCTATCGGCTGGACGATTCGGTGGTCTGGGGGATGACGGAACGCATCCTGTCCAGCCTGCTGGAGCACCTGAGGGACGAGTGACCTGGTAACAGGGCTTTCCCTAGATCCCCACTTGACATACGTGTGTGCTGATCTCAGATTTAGGCATACCTAAATCTGAGTTTAGTATGAACGCAGCCTTGCAGCACGATACGCTCACCCGGTCGGTGGAGGACTATCTCAAGGTCATCTATCGACTTTCGCCCCAGGGCCGGACCGCGTCGACCAGCGAAATTGCTCAGCGCCTGGAGTTGTCCCCGGCATCGGTGAGCGGGATGGTCAAGCGGCTCTCCGAGCAAGGACTGTTGGAGCACGTGCCCTACAAGGGCGTCCACCTCACCGCCGAAGGTCGCCGCGCGGCGCTTCGCATGCTTCGCCGCCACCGGCTGATCGAGGCCTACCTCGTCGCCTTTCTGGGCTACACCTGGGACACGGTGCACGATGAGGCGGAGCGGCTCGAGCACGCGGTGTCGGACACTCTGGTCGAGCGCATGGCCGCCGTGCTCGGCAATCCCGCGGTCGATCCTCACGGCGATCCGATCCCCACCCCCGACGGCGACATCCAGGAGCCTGCCGGCGTCCCGCTCTCGGAGGTGCCGGCCGGTGCCAGCGTCGAGGTCCGCCGGGTGGAGGAGAGCCAGCCCGACCGGCTGCGCTACATCGCATCGGTCGGTCTCCGTCCCGGCGTGCCATCTGACCGTGGTCGACCGCCAGCCGTTTCATGGGCCGATCACCATCGAAGTCGCGGGCCGGACCCACGTCATCGGCAACGAGCTGGGACAGGTGGTCCGCTGCGCCGGTGACGGGGATGCATGAGCGCCTCGACGTCCTCGCTTGGCCCGCTGACCGGCTGGCGCTACCCGCGAACCCGCCCCAGCCTGCCCGAATCGCACGCCTCGGTGGGGGTGCCTCGGGGGGGCTCGTTCTGGCGGAAAGCGCTCGCCTTCGCCGGTCCCGGTTACATGGTGGCCGTGGGGTACATGGACCCGGGCAACTGGGCGACCGACCTCGCGGGCGGCTCGCGCTTCGGCTACACCCTGCTGAGCGTCATCCTGCTCTCCAACCTGATGGCGATCCTGCTGCAGTCGCTCGCGTTGAAGCTGGGGATCGTGACCGGGCGGGATCTCGCCCAGGCCTGCCGGGACCACTACTCGCGTCCCGTCAGCTTCGTGCTCTGGGTTCTCTGCGAGATCGCCATCGCGGCCTGCGACCTGGCCGAGGTGATCGGCGCGGCGATCGCGCTGAACCTGCTGTTCGGGATTCCGCTCATCTGGGGCGTGATCCTCACCGCGCTCGACGTGCTGCTGATCCTGCTGCTGCAGAACAAGGGGTTCCGCTGGCTCGAGGCGTTCATCATCGCCCTGATCGCCTCGATCGGGATCTGCTTCGCGATCGAGCTGGCCATGGCGCGGCCGGCGATCGCCGAGGTGGCCCGCGGCCTGCTGCCGACGGCGGAGATCGTGACCAACCCCGCGATGCTCTACATCGCGATCGGCATCCTCGGCGCGACGGTGATGCCGCACAATCTCTATCTGCACTCGTCGATCGTGCAGACCCGGCAGGTGGCGCCCGACGCCGCGTCGAAGCGCGAGGCGATTCGCTTCGCCACTCTCGACTCCACGGTGGCGCTGCTGTTCGCCTTCTTCATCAATGCCGCCATCCTGATTCTCGCCGCGGCGACCTTCCACCAGACCGGGCACCAGGACGTGGCGGACATCGGCGACGCGTTCTATCTCCTCGCGCCGTTGCTGGGCACCACCCTGGCCAGCACGCTCTTCGCCGTGGCGCTGCTGGCGTCGGGGCAGAATTCGACCATCACCGGCACCCTCGCGGGCCAGATCGTGATGGAGGGCTTCCTCGACATCCGGCTGCCGCCGTGGCTCCGCCGCCTCATTACCCGGCTCATCGCCATCGTCCCCGCGGTGATCGTGACCGCGCTCTACGGCGCGCGGGGGGCGGCCTCCCTCCTCATCCTGAGCCAGGTGATCCTGAGCCTGCAGCTCTCCTTCGCGGTCGTCCCGCTGGTGCGCTTCACCGGCCAACGGGAGAAGATGGGTGAGTTCGTCAACGGCCGGCTGCTTTCGGCGGGCGCCTGGGCGGTGGCTTTCGTCATCCTGGGGCTCAATGGATGGTTGCTGGTGGGCGTGTTCGGGGAGTGGATGGCGTAGAAACAGCAGGCTGGAGCCGATGGGGGACGGTGCGGGGTAGGGAACGAGAATCCTGGCAGGTGACCGACGGGTCCGAACCGAGGAAGTGCCATATGCCCAATCGCAAAGTCTCCCGCCGCGACGCCCTCCGAGCCGGCGCGCTCGGCACCGTCGGCCTGGCCGCCGGCGCCGGCGGACTGTCGCTTCAGGCGCTGGGCCAGGCCAGCGCGGCGCAGACCCCGACCCAGGGGTCGCATCACGACATGATGACGGTCGGCCAGATCGCTCCCGGCTCCTTCGACCCCACGGCGTTCCTCACCCGATTCGACGGCGGCACCGTCTCCCGCCTCCCGTCGGGCCAGGTGCTGCGCGAGTACCGGTTCGTGGCCGAGGATCGGGAGATCGAGGTGGCGCCCGGCGTGTTCTATCCGGCCTGGACCTACAACGGGCAGGTGCCCGGCCCCACGATCCGCTGCACCGAGGGCGACCGGATCCGGATCCACTTCACCAACCAGGGCAGTCACGCGCACAGCATCCACTTCCACGGGGTCCATCCGTCGAACATGGACGGCGCGTTCGAGCCGGTACACCCCGGCCGGTCCTTCGTCTACGAGTTCGATGCCGAGCCATTCGGGCTCCACCTGTACCACTGCCACACCGTGCCGATCAAGCGGCACATCCACAAGGGCCTCTACGGCGTCTTCATCGTCGACCCCAAGGAGGGACGTCCGCTCGCCAATGAAATGGTCATGGTGATGAACGGGTTCGATACCAATTTCGACAACGAGAACGAGGTCTACGCGGTCAACACCGTCGCCTTTCACTACCAGAAGCACCCGATCCCGATCCGCCAGCACGAGCTCACCCGGGTCTACGTGGTGAACGTGACCGAGTTCGATCTGCTCAACTCGTTTCACATCCACGGCAATTTCTATCGGCTCTATCGGACCGGCACCGATCTCCAGCGCTACGAGTACACCGACACGGTATCGCTGGCCCAGGGCGAGCGGGCGATCCTGGAGTTCAGCTACAAGCATCCGGGGCCGTTCATGTTCCATGCGCACCAGAGTGAGTTCGCCGAGCTGGGGTGGGTCGGTGTGTTCCTGGTGCAGGAGGTTCCCAATGCCTGAGCTGGAAACACCGGCCCACCCGAACCGGCCGCCGGGGCCGCCGCGTCGCCCCGCGTCCCCCGTGCGCACGGGATGGCCGGTCTGGCTCAAGGGACTCGCACCGCTCCTCCTGCTCGCCGGCCTGGTGTTCCTCTTCCTGCGCGTCGGGCCGGTCGGCGTGTTCCGCGCCACGTTCCCGCCGGTGGAGGAGCTCACGCTGGAGCGCATCCGCCTCCCGGAGCCGGGTGTGATGGAAGTGAGCGTGGTGAACGGCGGTCCCCAGGCCGTCACCATCGCGCAGGTCATGGTGGACGATGCGAACTGGGTCCATACGGTGGACGGAAGCCGGCGAGTGGAACGCCTCGAGCGACGGACCCTTCGGATCCCGTACCCCTGGGTCGAGGGGGAGCCCCACACGGTCACCGTGGTGACCCGGACCGGGCTCACGTTCTCCGCCGGGGTGGCCGTCGCGACCCGGTCGCCGGCCGTAGACGCCCGCTATCTGGGCACATTCGCGCTGCTCGGCGTGTATGCCGGCGTGATCCCGGTGTTCATCGGCCTGCTCTGGCTGCCGTTCGTGCGGTCGGTCGAGCGGCGATGGATCGACTTCTTCCTCAGCCTCACGATCGGGCTGCTCGTGTTCCTGGGCGTGGACGCCCTGGAGGAGGCACGCGCCACCTCCGCATCCGTCCCCGGCGCCTTTCAGGGGCCCGCGCTGGTCCTGTTCGGCCTGGTCGGCACGCCGGTCATCATCGGCGCCCTCGGCCAGTGGCGCGCCCGGGCGCGCGGCGAGCGGTCGCCGCTGTGGGTGGCCGGGCTCATCGCCTTCGGCATCGGGCTGCACAACCTCGGCGAGGGACTCGCCATCGGTACGTCGTACGCCACCGGCGAGATCGCGCTGGGGACCTTCCTCGTCATCGGCTTCCTGCTCCACAACACCACCGAGGGGCTCGGCATCGTCACCCCGCTGGCCGATCGAGCGGCCCCGATTCTCCACCCTCGTGCTGTTGGGGGCGCTGGCCGGCGTGCCCACCGTGATCGGGGCCTGGATCGGCGGGTTCACCTATTCGCCCATCTGGACCACGCTGTTCTTCGCGATCGGCGCCGGGGCCATCGTCCTGGTGGTGTACGAGCTGTGGCGGCTCTTCGCCCGGCGCTCGCCCGGCGGCCTGCTGGCGCCGCTCAACGCGGCGGGGTTCATGCTCGGGATGCTGGTGATGTACGCGACGGGTCTGCTGGTTACGGCCTGAGGTGGACATGGAGTCGCCCCGGTCGCTGCTCCTCGGGCTTCACGCCCTGCTGGTCCTCGTCCCTCCCGCGGTCGGCCAGTCCGCCCATATCGCCGACAACAGCTTTCTCATCGAGGAAGCCTACAATCAGGAGGGGGGCGTGGTGCAGCACATCGCCACCTTCGCCCGACCCCAGGGCGGATCGTCATGGGACCTCGGCTTCACCCAGGAGTGGCCATTCCGGGGCATGCGGCACCAGCTGAGCTACACGGTGCCGGTTCTCCACGACGACGGCGCCGGCACGGGGCCCGGTGATGTCTTGCTCAACTACCGTTACCAGCTGGCCGGCGATGGCGTGGCCCCGCTGCACGTGGCGCCCCGGCTCTCCGTCATCCTGCCCACCGGCAGTGAAGACGCGGGACGAGGCAGCGGATCGCTGGGGCTTCAGACCAACCTCCCGGTCAGCTACGTCCTGAGCGACGCCCTCGCCGCCCACTGGAACGCCGGCCTTACCCTGGAGGGCGGGTCGGGCGACCTCGACGCTAATCTTGGCGCCAGCGCCATCTGGCGGGTTCACCGCCAGGGGAACCTGATGGTCGAAGCCGTCTGGGAGAGCGCCCGGGATGACGTCGTGCTGCTGAACCCCGGCGTCCGCTGGGCCTTCGACTTCGACAGCGGGCTGCAGATCGTTCCGGGGATCGCCTACACGCTCGCCCTCGGCGGTGGCGACGAGGACGCCCTGTTCCTGTATCTCAGCTTCGAGCATCCTTTCCGGCCCGAGTGAGAGAGCCCGAAACCCCTCGAGCCTTCGTGGTGAGTCTTTGAGCCTGATCTCGACCCTCTGCCTGGCGCTGGCCCTGATACAAGGGGCCGGCCCCGAGGCAGGAACGACGGAAGTGGCCATAGAGCGCGCGCTGGCTGAGCGATTGAATCTCGGCGTGGGGGATACGATTCATCTCGGCGCCTCGCCCGACTCGCTCCCGCGCCTGGCCGTGGTCGCCGCGATCTACGAGCCCCGTCCCGACCCCGCGGAGATTTCCCGGCCGGCGCTGCGGGTCCGCCTGCACCTGCCCGATCTCGCGGGACTGCTCGGCGCCCCGGACCGGGTGGACCGGTTCGGCGTCGGACTGGAGCCCGGAGTGCCCGCCGACAGCGCGGTCGCGCTGCTCAATCGCGCGACCTTCGGCGTGCGGGCCCATCCTTCGGCGGCCATCGCGTCGGAGTCATCCCAGACCTTCAAGGTGGTGAGTCGCTTCCATCGGGCGATCGCGGTGATCACCATCGTCGCGAGCGCGGTGTTCCTCCTCTGTATCATGCTGCTCAAGGTCGAGGAGCGGCGGATGGATGCCGCCGTGATGCGCTTCGTCGGAGTCCGGCGGCGCACGATCTTCAGCGCCCTGGTGCTGGAGGCGGCGGTCATCGCGGTGGTCGGGTCCGCGCTTGGCGCCGGCCTCGCCTTCCTCGCGGGGGCCGCCACCAACGCCTATTACCGGAGATTCTTCGATACCGAGCTGGTCTTCTCGCTCATCACCCCACGGATCGTGCTCTTCAGCGTCTGCCTCTCCCTGGTGCTCGGCCTTGCCGCCGGCGCGGTCGCCGCGTGGCGGCTGGTGCTCACCCGGCCGATGGTGCTCTGGGGCCGGGCGTGACCGGACTGGTGTGGGGGCTCAAGAGCCTGCGGCGCCGGCCGCTGCGTACCGCGCTGTCGCTCGCCGGCATCGCGGTCGCCTCCGCCATGCTGCTCGACATGGTGATGCTGAGCGGGGGGATCGAGACGTCGTTCCGTGAGCTGCTCCTGGCCCGGGGATACCAGATCCGGCTCACCCCCAAAGGGACCTTGCCGTTCGACACCGAAGGCTCGATCCGGGGCGCATCGACCGTCGTACGGACCATCCGCGCCACGGCGGGCGTCGAGGCCGCGGGGGCGGTGCTCGGCAGCTCGATTTACGGCCGCAGGTCGGACTCCCTCGTCACGCTGTTCGGCTACGGCATCCAGCCCGAAGCGCAGGGCATCTACCAGGTCATCGCCGGGGCCGACCTCACCCCCACGGACACCGTCGGCCTGCTCCTGAGCGAGACGGCCGCAGCGCTGCTCCACGCCGCCCCCGGCGATACGGTCACCCTGGTCGGCCGACTCGATCCGCAGATGGCCGATGCCGCCGTGGGCCGCCGGCTGGTCGTGCGCGGGGTAGTCCGCTGGATCTACGATCACCGCGGCCAGCCTTCGGTCGGCACCGTCCTGCCGGTGATGCAGCGTCTCAACCCGGAGGCGGACGCCGACCGGGCTTCGCTGCTCCTGGTGAAGGTTGCCGACGACGGCGCGGTGAACGGCATCGCCGCCGGCTTGCGACGCCGCTTCCCGGACCTGGAAGTGAACAGCGTCGCCGATCTCGTGGTGCACGCCAAACGCCGCCTGGTCTACTTCACCCAGCTCTCCTATGTGCTGGGCGGCATGAGTCTCATCGTCGCGGTGCTGCTGGTCGGGACGTTGCTCACCATCACGGTGAACGAGCGGCTGGGCGAGATCGCCACCCTGCGGGCCATCGGCGTGAGCCGCGGGACCATCGTGGGCCAGGTCCTCGCCGAAGGGGTCGCGCTCACGGTGCTGGGCGCGGGAATCGGCATCCTGCTCGGCCTCGCGACCGCGGAGTATCTCGACGCGATCCTCACCAGCTTCCCGGGCCTGCCCGCGGCGTTCTCCTTCTTCGTCCCCCGCGCCGATACGCTGACCCTCGCCAGCGCCGTGTTGCTGGCGACGGGGTCGCTGGCGGGGCTCTATCCCGCGTGGCTCGCCTCGCGCGCCCCGATCGCCGCGACGCTGCGCGCGGAGGCGACATGACCCGCGCCAGGCCGATCCTGGTGGCGAGCGATCTGCGCAAGGACTATCCGATGAACGGAGATACGGTGCACGCCCTCCGGGGCGCATCGCTCTCCGTGGACGCCGGGGAGTACCTGGCCATCGTAGGTCCCTCCGGCAGCGGCAAGTCCACCCTGCTCCAGTTGATCGGGGGCATCGACACGCCCAGCGGAGGCAGCGTCCAAATCCTCGGCACCCGACTGGAGACGCTCCCCGACCGGGAGCTCACCCGGCTCCGCCTCACCCGCCTCGGTTTCGTGTTCCAGCGGTTCCATCTGCTGCCGGTGCTCACCGCCCGGGAGAACGTCGAGCTCCCCATGGCCGAGGCGGGCGTCGGTGGCCCGGCGCGCCGGGCCCGGGCCCGGGAGCTCCTCGCCTACGTCGGCCTCGGGCACCGCGAGGGCCACCGCGCCACTCAGCTCTCCGGCGGGGAAATGCAGCGCGTCGCCATCGCCCGCGCGCTCGCCAACCGGCCCGCCGTGCTTCTCGCCGACGAGCCGACCGGCGAGCTCGATGCCGCCACCGGCGAGGAGATCCTCGATCTCTTCGGCCGTCTCAATCGCGACGGCACCACGCTGCTCGTCGTCACGCACGACGAGCGGCTCGCGGCCCATGCGGGCCGGGTGGTCCACATGCTCGACGGGCGGATCGTCTCCGACGGCCCGACCCCGGCGGTGGAGGGTACCGAGCCGCCATCGCCCCACCCGGCCGCCTCGCGATGATCGGGATCCTGGCCTTCCGCCACCTCCTGGTCCGGAAGCTTCGCTCGCTCTTCCTGCTCCTGGGCTTCTCCATCGGCGTCGGCGTGATGGTCGTGCTGCTCTCGGTCGGCGAGGCCATGCTGGAGCAGTCGCGCGACGTCTCGCTGGTGGGCGGCGGCGAGGTGACGATCCTGCCGGAGGGGATCGACGTCGAGGCGATGCGCACCGGCGGGCTGGGCGGGATGTTCTTCACGGTCGACCGGGCCCGCTTTCTCACCCGCCAGGGGCTGGGCGGCGAGCGTCTCGCCGGCGTCGTACGGACCGTGGCCCCCGCCATCGAAGACAAGCTGATCTACCTGTGCCCCGCCCGGGGCGAGTGTCGCCCCACCGCCGTGCGCGCCGGCGGCGAGATCCCGAGCCGGGCCGCGGACCTGGGCACCGGCCTGGACGTCCTGCACGGACGCTGGCGCGACTCACCGGCCGACTCGGCCTACGTCGCGCCGAGCGCGCAGCAACTGTATGACGAGCTGGATCGTTTCCATCTGCCGCGCCGGCCGGACTCCACCTGGGCCGAGTGGCAATACTTCAACCTGGTGAGCGCTCCCGACGAGTGGTGGTACGTCACGTTCATGATCGGCGGGGAAGTGAGCCTGGTCGATCGGGGCGATCGGTGGGGAGGCCGGCTGCTGATCACCCACCGACGGCCGGACGGCCGTCACGACCGCTACACCGCGGCGGTGCCGGCGGGTCGCGTTTCGTTCGACACCACGAGTGCGGATATCGCGATCGGCGACAGCTTCGTGCGCCAGCGGAACGGCGAGTACCGGCTGCTGGCGCCGGGCCCGCGGGCAGGGCGGCCAGGTGCGGCTCGATCTCGTGGTCCGACCGCTGCGCAATCGCTACTTCCCCCCGGTCGAGCTGCGAGACGACGACTTCCTCTCCGGATACGCGGTTCCCGCGCTCGCGGCGAGCGCGACCGGCCGGATCTGCGTGTCGGGTCGCTGCGAGCCGGTCCGCGATGCGCCCGCCTATCACGACCACAACTGGGGCGTCTGGCGAGACGTCACCTGGGAGTGGGGCGCCGCCCGGGGCGGCCGGCTCAACCTGCTCTACGGCGGAGTCTACGGCCCGCAGCGCGTCGCGGCCGGGGGGGAACCGTTGAGCGCATCGCCGTTCTTTCTCGCCCTGGTCGACTCGCTCGGGGTGTGGCAGGTGCTGCGGTTCGACCGGATCGCCTACCAGGGACGACGGCGTGCCGACGGGGATGCCGGCGCGTGGGCGCCGGAGCGGTTCGTGCTGGTGGGAACCCGGGGGATGGATACGGTGAGGCTGACAGTGCGGGTCGAGCACGCGCTCGCCACGGAGATGAGCGCCTCGTCCTTCCGGCGGATCTTCCTCCAGATGCGCGGGGACTTCCGCCTCGGGGGAACGGTGATGGGAACGGAGGTGGCGGACTCGGGGCAGGGATTCTTCGAGACCTACGTCAGGCGCTGATCCCTACAGGCCCAGCTTCACCGATGCGCCCACCGAGCGATAGCGAAACGCCCCACTGGTCGAGCTCACGGCGCTGTTCGTCACCAATCCGAACACCTCGACCCGGTTATCCGTGCCCCACGTCCGGCCCAGTCGTCCCTCGAGGTGCCACGCGCTCTGCGCGACGCCCTGTTCCCCGATCCGCTGTGCCCCGAGCCCTCCGCTGAATCGTCCGTTCCAGGCCCCGCGCTCGAGGGTGTAGCCGCCCACCGCCTCCAGCAGTGAGAATCGGTCGGGCGAGAAATAGCCGATGCCGTTCCGGTCGTAGTTCAATGTTCGGCTGAAGGCGCCAAGGAAGAACCGGCGCCGGAAGGTTCCGGTGATACCGGCCGCGGCCGAGCCCCGGTTGTTCCCATCGCTGAACCAGGTCATGCCCGCTCCGGCAACGGCGCTGAGCCAGGGCGTGAGAGCCAGGTCAGCGCCTCCCTCGAGCGACTCCTGGTCGAGCCCGCGCTCGATCAGCAGGGCGGTCTCGTCGAATGGCGCTCTCGCGTAACCCAGGTTCAGTCCCAGCGTCGGCACCGGACGGTAGCCCGCCCGGCCGCGGTACGTGACCGCCGTGCGTGTCGTGGCCGCGGCGGGGTCGAGACGCCGTGCGCCGGCCGACCCGGTGAGCTGCACCTTGCCGAGCGCCCAGGTGACCCCGGCCTCGCCGCCGACCCTGCTTCCATCCCGCACCGGATCGCCGGCCTGAAGCGCGCCCGCCGACCCGAATGCCCGCAGGCCGTCGGCCACCGGAGCCGAGGCGGCGATGGTCTGCCACCAGTTGCTGTTGCCGTCGGAGTCGCCACTCCAATTGGTCGAGGACTCGACCGAGGAACGGGTGGCGACTCTCACGGCGTCACGCAGCTCCCGAGCCGACCGGTGGGTCGAATCCACGGCGAGCGCGGAGCGCGCCTGGCGCGCCGCGGCTCCCTCGCGACCCTGCCAGTGAAACACATACCCGAGTCCGACCAGGGCGTCTGTATTTCCTGGATTGGCCTCGATCACCGCGCGGTACCGCCCCTCGGCCGACCGAAGATCACCCCGCCAGGCGCTGGTTTGCGCCCCGCCGACCATCGCCTCCTCGTCACGCGGATGCCGTGCGAGGATGGAATCGTAGGCCGCCACCGCCTCACCCAGCCGATTGGACCAGGAGAGTGTTCTGGCTCGTCCCAGCGCCGCCTCTCTCGAGTCGGGGTGTTCCCGGAGGAGGCTGTCGTATCGCGCGAGTGCGTCGTCGTGCCGTCCCGCCATGGCCATGATCCGTGCTTCGGTGAGCCGCATCTCCGGGTCCCTGGGCTCCACCGCGCGCGCCCGTCCAACGAAATCGAGCGCGGAATCGAACTGTTCCCGCCAGGACAGCATGATGCCCAACCGCAGATTGACCCGGGCCGAGCTGGAATCCTGGGCCTGCGCCTGTTGGTAGTCGGAGCGGGCCTCGTCGAATCGGCCGTCGTTCCCTGCCCCGTCACCTTGCTGCGGTTGAGCCGGGAGCGGCGCGGCGCAAAGCGCCAAAAGAGTCCATGCTTGCAGCAGTGGACTCGAAATGCGCCCAGATGGCGTTCTGCAAAGGGTGGCACTCACCCGTCCGGGCAAGAGGCTCGCTCTATCCATGTAACTCGTTGGCTATTGGTGTCTTATAGGCTCGTTTCCGCCCCTGCTGATGGGGAACGGAAGTTGCTCCTCGGTGTGCAAGTTTGAAGCCCGCCCACCCGGAGCCGTCCCGCATGCCGATGCACGCCGTATTGGAAGTGCTGAGAGACTGCGCCCTGGGACTCGCCGGTGCTGTGGTCCTGTTGTCGTTGGGGCTGGTGGCGGAACGGGGGATCAGCACCCTCGTCGCTTCCCGGGTCCGGCGCCGTCAGGCGGAGCTGGCGCCGCTGCTGTACGAGGCGATCCACCATGCGTGGGCCCCCAGCATGCTCCCCCGGAAGCTCACCCGCTTCGATCGGCGGGTGGTGCGCGGAATCCTGCTCTCGCTGGCCCTCGATCTTCGGGGTGATACCGGTGAGAGACTTACTGCGTTCTACGACGGTTTCGGACTGCTCCGAGCTGACCAGGCCCGACTGCGCTCGTGGAGTGGTGGCCGCCGCGCCCGGGCCACGGTGGATCTGGGGCTGATCCGAGCCGGCCAGGCGTTGCCGGCACTTCTAAGCGCCCTGCATGACCGCAGTACCCAGGTTCGCCAGGCAGCCGTATGGGCGGTAGGGCAAGTCGCCGACCGGGAAACCTTGCTGGTTCTGATTCCCCTGTTGGGAGATCCGAACACCGCGGTGGCACGCCGGGCTCAGGAAGTGCTGGCCGAGCGGGGTAGGGAGATCGTCGATGCGCTGATGTCCTATACCGACGAGACGGCCAACCGGGAAGGCCGCCTGCGGGCGATCGAGCTACTCGGCTGGCTCCGGGTATCCGGCGCGGTGGATCTGCTGCTCCGGCTGATACGAGACCCCGATCTGGAGCTTCGCATCAAGGTCGTGAAGGCCGCAGGCGCGATCGGCGACCCCCGATTCCTGGAGCCGTTTCATCGGGCGCTGGAGGATTCGCAGTGGGAGGTGCGCTGTCAGGCGGCTCGAGGGCTGGGCGTTCTGGGCAGCCCGCTCTCGGTCCCCCGTCTCGGCCGCGCGCTGCGCGATCCGCAGTGGTGGGTCCGCTTCCACGCGGCGGTCGCGCTGGCCGAGGTCGGCGATGTCGGCGAAGCCGAGCTGACCGACGCCCTGGGGCGCGGATCGCCTCCGGCACGCGACATGGCGCGCTATCTGCTCGAGCGCGGCTCGGCGCTGCCGGCCCTGCCATGAGTTGGGGTTTTCTGGGGGCCGGGATGCTCGGCTGGTATGCCGCGTTCGTGCTGCTGTTCCTGTTCGCGATCAACTCGTACTATCTCCTCCTGACGCTCGTGGGGTTCTGGCGGACGCTCCGCTCGGTGCGGGAAGTCCAGCGCCCCGACAGACGCCGTCTTCTCCGCTCTCCGCTCACGCCGCCGATCTCGATTCTGGCTCCGGCCTTCAACGAGGAAGCCAACGTCGAGGAGAACGTCCGCTCGCTCCTGATGCTGGATTATCCCTTGTTCGAGGTCATTCTGATCAATGACGGATCGAGTGACCGCACCCTCGAAGTGCTGATTGCCCGATTCGACCTCCGCCGGTCGGAGCGGAGCTACGAGCAGGCGGTCGCCTGCCGGCCGATCCGCGCCATCTACGAATCCGCCACGTATCCCAACCTGGTGGTGATCGACAAGGCCAACGGGGGCAAGGCGGACGCGCTCAACGCGGGTCTCAACATCGCGCTGTATCCCCTGTTCTGCGGCATCGACGCCGATTCGATTCTGGAAGCCGACGCGCTGCTGCGGCTGGTGCGGCCGTTCGTCGAGGCGCCCGGCATCACCGTCGCCGCCGGCGGCGTGATCCGGGTGGCGAACGGGTGCGACGTGCGCGGCGGCCGGGTGCGCAACGTGCGTTTGGTCAAGCGGCTCGTGCCGCTGATCCAGATCGTGGAATACCTGCGGGCCTTTCTCTTCGGCCGCATGGGTTGGGCCCAAGGAAACAGTCTGCTGATCATCTCCGGGGCGTTCGGCATGTTCGAGCGGCGGGCCGCCCTGCTGGCCGGGGGCTATACCACGGGGACCGTGGGTGAGGACATGGAGCTGGTGGTCAAGATCCACCGCCGGCTGCGGGAGGAGGGACGCCCCTACCGGGTCGAGTTCGTCCCCGATCCAGTCTGCTGGACCGAGGTGCCCGAGACCCTGCGCGTGCTGCGGCGGCAGCGTACCCGGTGGCATCGGGGCCTCATCGACACGATGTGGCGGCACCGGGCCATGCTCGGCCGGCCTCGCTACGGCAGCGTCGGGTTGTTGTCCATGCCCGGGTTCGTCGTGTTCGAGATGCTGAGTCCCGTCATCGAGTTCTCCGGCTACCTCCTGTTGCCGCTGCTCTGGGCCACGGGCAGACTCAGCGTCGCTTTCACCGTCACCTTCATGGTGATCGCCGTTCTCTACGCGGTGCTGGTCTCGGTCCTGGCGGTCCTGTTGGACGACATCACCTTCCGCCGCTACCCGCGTATCCGCGACCTCGGGCTGCTCATTCTGGCCGGGATCGTGGAAAACCTCGGCTACCGGCAGCTGACCGTCTGGTGGCGGGTGCGGTCGTTCTGGGAGTTCTGGCGGGGAGATCTGTCCTGGGGAGTCATGGAGCGGCGTGGGGTGCGTGAGGCATGAGGTCGTTTGAAATAGCGGATCGCGGCCCCTTGAGGGCGTTTGGCCTGGGAGCCGCCTACTACCTGGCTGGAAAGCTCGCCCTGATGCTGGCAATTCCGCCGGGCTACGCCACCGCGGTCTGGCCGTCTTCGGGGATCGCCCTGGCCGGACTGCTGCTCTTCGGCTGGCGGGCATGGCCGGGCGTCCTGTTCGGCTCCTTCCTGGTGAACGTTGGGACCTCCTTCGACGCTTCGAGTACGGCGTCCCTGGTGACCTCCCTCGCCGTGGCGGGAAGCATCGGTGCTGGTGCCGCGCTACAGGCCGCGGCGGGCGCCGCCCTGGTGCGGCGCTACATCGGCTTCCCCCTGGCGCTGGACGACGAGCGCGAGGTGAGTCGCTTCCTTGTTCTCGGCGCCATCGGCTGCCTGGTGAGCCCTACGGCGGGCGCCGCGACCCTGCTGCTGAGCGGTCTCATCGCTGGTGACGCCCTGGCATTCAGCTGGTGGACCTGGTGGATCGGCGACACCATCGGCGTGATCATCGTCGCGCCGCTGATACTCATCTGGACTGCCCGGCCGCGGGAAGCCTGGCACCGCCGCCGGCTGTCGGTGACCGGGCCGCTGGTCGTCCTCTCGATCCTGGCCGTGTTGGTGTTCGTCAGAACCAGTGCCTGGGAGCAGGAGCGAATCGGACGCCAGTTCGACGAGCGGGCGGGTAACATGGCCCGCGGAGTGGAGCGAACCTTGAGGGAGCACCTCGAGGTGCTCGAATCGGTACACGATTTCGCCGACGGTTTCCCAGGATTCGACCGGCAGGCGTTCCACACGTTCGCGGCGGGCGCCCTTTCCCGCCGCCCGGGCATGTACGGCCTGTCGTGGAACCTGCGAGTACCGGACTCCCTGCGCACCGCGGTGGAAGCAAAGGCCCGGCGAGACGGCGTTTCCACTTTCAGGATTACGGAAACGAACGACCAGGGCCGGCTGGTGCCGGCGGGACGGCGCGCCGAGTACGCGGTGGTCTTCTACGTCGAGCCGCAGACCGGCAATCAATCCGCGCTCGGGCTCGACGCGTCCTCCGAGCCGGCCCGCTCCCGGGCGCTGGCGCTGGCGCGCGATCTGGACCAGCCGGTCGCCAGCTCCGTCATCCGGCTGGTGCAGACCGGCGACCAGGGGTTTGTGATGGTTCGGCCGGTCTTCGCCAGCGGACTCCCGCATGGCACCGTGGAGGAGCGGCGCCGCAATGTGCGTGGGTACGCCACGGCGGTCGTGCGCGTCGCCGACCTGGTGGAGATGCCGGTGCAGGAGCTGGAGCACGACGGCATTCACCTCAGGCTGTACGACCAGACCCCGCCACAGAGCGAGCGCCTCCTCTACGTCTACCCTCGGTCGGCCGGGAGTCAGCCGGAATCGGACCGGCAGTCCGAGTTGGGCGTGACCTCGACCTTCGAGGTCGCCGGGCGCCGCTGGACCGTCCGTGCCTCCGCCGGGTCGTCCTACCTCGCCGCCCACCGGGCCTGGGCCGCCTGGGCGGTGCTGGCGGGCGGCCTCCTGTTCGCGGGCTTGCTGGGAGCTTTCCTGCTGGTGATCACCGGTCGGGCCAGCAGGGTCGAGCTTCTGGTGGCGCAGCGGACGGCCGATCTGGCCGAGTCGAGCCAGACGCTCCACCAACTCGCCTCGATCGTGGAGTCCTCCAGCGACGCCATCACAGGCATGACGCTGGACGGCGTCATCCAGAGCTGGAACAGCGGCGCCGAGCGGACCTTCGGTTACACGCTGGACGAGGTCCGGGACCGCCACGTGTCCCTGCTCCACCCGATCGGCACGGACGAGACGCGACCGGTCCGGTATCTTCGAGCGGGTCCGGGCCGGAGATCGCATCGCCGACCTGGAGACGGTGAATCGGACCAAGGACGGCCGCGCTGATCGAGGTGTCGCTCACGGTTTCCGCGATTCGGGACGCATCGGGCCGGGTCGTCGGCGCCTCGACCATCGCCCGCGACATCACCGACCGCAAGGCTCTCGATCGGATGAAGGAGGAGTTCGTCGGGACCGTGTCCCACGAGCTGCGAACCCCGCTGAGCGCCATCAAGGGATTCGTCGAGCTGGTCGCCGATGGAGAGGCCGGCCCGGTGACCGACACCCAGCGGGAGTTCCTCGAGATCGCGGTCCGGAACACGGACCGGCTGACCGGGCTGATCAACGACCTGCTCGACGTCAACCGAATGTCGGCCGCAGGGCCTCGAGCTGCGCGCCGAGTCCCTCGACCTCGGGGAAGTGCTGGCGGAGGTGGCCTCGACGTTCCGGCAGGCAGCCGAGTCCAAGGGACTGGAGTTCCAGCGCTCCGGCCGTCTCGCTGCCCAGGATCGTGGGCGACCGGGAACGGCTGATCCAGGTCTTCGGCAACCTGGTCTCCAACGCCATCAAGTACACTCCCGAGGGCGGCGTCGGATTCCGGGCCGGCGTCTGCGAAGACGGCCTGGAAGTCATAGTGTACGACACCGGCATCGGTCTGTCCTCCGAGGAGCAGGCCCGGCTCTTCACCAAGTTTTTCCGTGGGAGCAGCCGGGTCGCCCGTGAGGCGGGTGGAACCGGACTGGGGCTGGTCATCGCCAAGGCGATCGTGGAGCGGCACGGCGGCTGGATCGAGGTCGAGAGCACGCTGGGGCAGGGAACCCGGTTCCGGGTCGTGCTCCCCGGAGACTCGTCGCAATCCACCGGCCGATCGGCCGCCTAGGCAAACCCGCTGGAGGAACAGCATGGCGAAGATCCTTCTGGCCGAGGACGAGCAGCACATCGCGGAGATGATCACCTTCAAGCTGACCAACGGCGGCCACCGGGTGGTCCGGGCCCGCGACGGCGAGGAGGCCGTGCTGCTGGCCGGCACCGAGACCCCCGACCTGATCATGCTCGACGTGATGATGCCGGTGCTCAGTGGCTTCGAGGTGCTGCGCCGGCTCAAGGCCGACGACGGACCTGCGGGGTGTCCCGGTGATCATGGTGACCGCCAAGGGCCAGGAGCGGGACGTGGTGAACGGTCTCCGGGAGGGTGCCACCGACTACATCGTCAAGCCGTTCAGCCTCAAGGAGCTCGCCGCCCGGGTCGAGCTGGTGCTCCAGCGGGGCTCCACACCGACGTGAGGCTGTCGTCCGCCGGCCTCGACCGGGCCTGCCTCCCGTCGACCGGCCGCAGGGGTTCTTCGAGACCTGCGAGGACGCTGTAAATTCCCCCTATCTCATGAGCGATACCCTCCAGCGCCTGACTTCCGCGCTCGGCGAACGCTATGCCATCCAGCGCGAGATCGGCGCCGGAGGGATGGCGACGGTCTATCTGGCGAAGGATCTCCGCCACGGCCGTCCGGTCGCGATCAAGGTCGTCCGGCCCGAGATGAGCGGGCCCGGCGGGATCGCGCGCTTCCTCCGCGAGATCGAGCTCGCCGCGCGGCTCCAGCATCCCCACATCCTCCCGGTCTTCGACTCCGGGGCGTTCGACGACGGCGCCGGCGGCCAGACGCCGTACTTCGTCATGCCGTTCGTGGAAGGCGAAACGCTGCGCGCCCGGCTGGGGCGCGAGAAGCAGCTTCCGGTGGACGACGCGATCTCGCTCGCCGCCGAGGTCGCCGACGCCCTGGCGTACGCCCACGCGCACGGTGTCGTGCATCGTGACATCAAGCCGGAAAACATCCTGATGAGCGGTGGGCACGGCGTGGTCGCGGACTTCGGCGTGGCCAAGGCGGTCGAGAGCGGCGCGTCCCTGGCCGGAGAGGCCGCGCCCGGCCTCACCCAGGCCGGCGTCGTCATAGGAACGCCGCACTACATGGCTCCCGAGCAGGCCACCGGGCGGGACGTGGTCGACGCCCGAGCCGACCAGTACAGCCTGGGCTGCGTGCTCTACGAGATGCTGGCGGGAGAGCCGCCGTTCGGAGGCGGCGCGGCTCAGTCCGTCATGGCCAAGAACATGACCGCGCCGCGCCCGCACCTGGGACGGGTCCGGCACGACGTCTCCCAGGCGCTCGAGGACGTCGTCATTCGGGCGATGGCGATCGACCCCGCGGATCGGTTCCCCGACATGAGCGCGCTCGCCGCCGCTCTCAGGCAGGCGCGGACGACCGCGCGGCCGCGGCGGAGAACGATGATCGTGATCGCGGCGGCGGCGATCGCCGCTGCCGCGGCCGGCGCCGTGGCCTGGGTGGCCACCCGGCCGAGCGCCATCGCCGTGACGGAGGAGGCGGAGACCATCGCGGTGCTCCCGTTCAACGCATCCGGCCCCGGAGTCGAGGAGCTGGGGGAGGGGATGGTGGACCTCCTCGCCACCAACCTTCAGGGCGTGGGCGGCATCAAGGCGGTGGACCCACGGCGGGTGCTGAAGCGTTGGGGCCGGCGGAACGCCGACGATCCCGGCGGGTTGGACCAGGCGCTCGAGCTGGGCCGTGACCTCGCCGCCGGCTCCGTCGTCATGGGAAGCGCGGTGTCCGCCGGCGGCCAGGTCCGCCTGGCGGCCGACCTCCACGCGGTAGCGGGAGGCGCCCGCCTGGGCCGCGCCCAGGTGGATGGCCCGGTGGACAGCATCCTGCCGCTGGTGGACCGGTTGAGCGTGGCGCTGCTGCGCGACGTCTGGCGCTCGCGCGAGCCGCTGCCCAGCCTCAACATCGCCTCGCTCACCACCGATTCGATCGCGGCTTTGAGAGCCTACCTCCAGGGTGAGCGCTACTACCGGCGCTTCGCCATGGACTCCGCCCTGGCGGCCTACACCCGGGCGGTGGAGGTGGACTCCACGTTCGCGCTGGCGCACCTCCGCCGGGCGCTGGTCTACGGGTGGACCGGCGGGTACGGAAGTCCGGCCTCGCACGAGGCGGCCGAGGCCGCCTTCCGGTTCTCCGGACGGCTTCCGCCCCGGAGCCGCCGGCTGCTGGAGGGCTACCGCGCCTTCGACGAGGGATCGCCGCGGGCCATCGATTCGATGCGAGCCTACGTCGCCCGATATCCCGAGGATCCCGAAGGGTGGTACACCTACGGCGAGGCGCTCTTTCACCTTCGGGAGCTGGTGCCCTATCCCGCGGACACGATTCTGGCGGCGTTCGACAAGGTGATCGCGAGCGACTCGACCCTGACGCCGGCCCTGATTCACCCGCTCGAGCTCACGCTCGGCAACCGCGACAGCGCGCGGTTCGGCCGCTACCTCCGGCTCTTTGGACGTACGGCGCCGCCTCGCCGCGTCGCCGCCCACCGGGCGGCCTCCGGGCTCGCGTGGGGTCCCCGGCCGAGCGACAGCGAGCTACGGGCCGCCCTCGTCACCGTCCCCTCGGTCGGCTTCCCCGCGGTGGGCGCCGCCTATCGCGACGAGGCCGCCACCTCCGACACCGTCCTCGCCCGGCTCGCGCGTCTGGAGGACGCCATACCCGAAGGCTCACCGGCCTACGGCACCCTCGCAGATCGTGAGGGGCTTCACCCTCACCGGGTTGGGCAGGCTGCGCGAGGCCCTGCCTCTGGTGGATACGGTGGCCAGCTATCTCCCCTGGAGCCGCGGCGGGCATGCTGGGCTGGCCGATCGCGCTCGGGATCGCACCGTCGACCTACGGACCAAGCAGGCTGGACTCCTTGATGGCCGTGGACGAGGCGGCGGCGGACAATCCCCGCAGCGCCGCCTTCGTGGATGCGGTCGAAGCGATGATCCGGGGCCGCACCGACGAAGCGATTCGCAAGGTGTCGCGGGGAATGGTCCTGCCGGACCGATCGCCCGATTCCACCAGGACCCTCGGGCTGCTCGTGGCCACCGGCGGGTGGGCCCGGCTGGTGCTGGGAGACACGGCCCGCGGCATCGAGCAGCTGCGCTCCGGGCTGGCCAAGACCGGCGGACCGCACTCGGCCGAGGTCACGGCGTTGCTTCGATTCCAGCTCGCGCTCGCCCTCGCGGCCGGACGAGGACACCCGGGAAGAGGGAATCAACCGGCTCCGGTACAGCTTCGACAACGCCTCGTTCTACCTGATGCCGCTGGCCACTCTCGCCCTGGGCCGGACCTACGAGGCCGCCGGGAAAACCGACTCGGCGGCCGCGGCGTACGGGCGGTTCATCGCGGCTCTGGGACAAGGCCGACCCCGAGCTCCAGGGTCGCGTCGTCGAGGCGCGCGAGGCCCTTCAGCGGCTCACCGCACGAGCCCCGCTGACCGAGGTGGACACCCGGGAGCTGGGCCGGTCGCTCATCGATCGATTCGGGCAGGGATGGTCGCGGGGCAACGTGGACCTGCTCATGTCGGTCTTCGCCGGCGAGATGGTGTTCCTGGAGACGCCCTTCTCCGAACCGCTCCGCGGCGCCGAGGCGGTGCGTCGCTACTGGCTCGAAGTCCCCTTGCATCAATCCGAGGTCACCTTCTCCTCCGGCGAGATCTTCGCCGCGGGACCCTGGTTCAGCACCGAGTTCAAGTGCGTCTTCCGTCGGAAGCGCACCGGAGAATGGGTGGACGCCCGGGGCGCGATCTTCTGCGAGACCGACGGGGAGAAGATCACGGAAATGCGGATGTACTGGCATCGCTGGAACGGGGGAAGGGAGACAAGCAAGCCCTGAGCCGGGCCAAGGCCACGCCGGGGCGTTGGCTAACAAGTCCCACCTGTCCACGTCGTAAGAGAATGAAGCCCCCACCGGAGGACGCTCCGGGAACGATCCACTCCGCTAAGTGGTTATGATACAAAGGCGTGCATGGTGGCACGCGGTTCGCATAGTGGTCATCCACTGGTCTAACGCGGTGCCCTGTCTCAATTTCCAGTAAGGCAACAGCGGTCCCGGGAGGCGCCCCATGTATCTCACTCTGCTCCTTCCACTCCTCGTCTCGAGTGGTCCGGCCCAGCCGGCCGCTACGGCCGCGGACGATCCTCCGATTCGGATCTGGATCAACAACGACGGACGCTTTCTCCGGGGCGACCGTGCCAAGGTGCACGTGCGGACCGAGGATGACGGCTATTTGCTGGTGCTGAACGCCGATGCCGATGGGCACGTGCGAGTGCTCTTTCCGCTGGATCCCACCGACGACAACTTCGTCCGCGGCGGCAAGAAGTACGAAGTCGAAGGCCGTGGCGGGCGTGACGCGTTCGACGTGGGCGACCGGTCGGGCCGCGGCTCGGTCTACGCCGCCGTCTCCCGTTCGCCGTTCCGCTTCGACCAATTCGTGCTCAGCGATCATTGGGACTACAAGACGCTCGAGCCCAGACTGCTGGCCGAGGACCCCGAGCCCGAGCTGACCGAGCTGGTGCGCCGGATGGCCGGGGGCAACTTCGATTACGACGTCATGAGTTATTACGTCGTGGATCGGGTGGTGTATGCCAACGACTACTCCTACAGCCGCCCGTACTCCAGTAACTTCTACTACGACGACTTCGGCTGCGGGTACTATCGGAGCTGCGGCAGCGGGCTCTCGGTGAGCCTCTCGTTCGGCCGGCCTTTCTATCACCGGTCGTACTACGGGCCCTACCGCTACGCCTACGACCCGTTCTACGAGCCGTTCTTCTACGACCCGTGGTACTACCGGCCCTATTACTACAGCCCGGTGTACTACTATCCGCGCGGCTATTGGGGCTACCCCTATCATTACCGGAACGTCGGCTACGACAACCGGTGGGATCGAGCCTACACGCCGTACCGATTCCGCGATCGCACGCTGGCGAACGCCGACTACCGCGACCGCCGGTACACCTTCGGCCGCGCGGTGAACACCGTGTACACCCCGCCGGTCTCCCGGTTCTCCCAGCCGGACAACTCCTCGCCGATTCGGCGGGCGGTGGATCGCCAGGAAGGCACGCGGCCGGAGGCGATCGCGGCGCGGCGCACGTCGGACCGGAGCAAGATGAGCGACCGTCCCGAGCCGCGCGCGAGCGGCGAAAGCCGGCGCGCCGGATCGGCCGAACCGCGGCGCGCGGTGGAGCGTCGCCAGGACCAGTCCACTCCGATCGAGGCGCGGCGCGCGCGGCCGGCCGAGACGCCGCGGGCGGCGCCCGATGTCCGCGGGCGACGGGAGACCCTGCCGGTAGACGCGACTCCCCGGCGGGCGACGGCCGATCGTTCCGGCAGCGATGCGACTCCGGCGCGGGCCCCGGCTCCCGAAGCGCGCTCCGCCAGACGCTCCGATGAGAGCCCGCCGCGCGAGTCGCGGCCGGAGTCCCGGCCTGCCGATCGGGGCGATCGGGGCGATCGGGGCGATCGGGGTGGCAGCGGGGGCGGGCGCGTCGAGCGGGCCCCGTCCTCCTCCTCGGGCTCGAGTTGGAGTGGTGGCGGGGGTGGTGACCGCCGCGGTGGCGGAGGTGGAGGCAGTCCGTCCTCGGGCGGCGGGCGCCGGCGCTGATGAGAGCCTGAAAATGAGCGGGCCCCCGGATGACTCCGGGGGCCCGCTCGCTGGTCTGGATCAAGTAGACTTTCGCCTGACGTAGTCCAGCCCCCACTCCAGCAGCTCCGCGCTCCGGAGCCCTGCCCGCATCGCCTGGCCGGTGGCGTCCTCCTCCTCCAGCCCATGCTCGAGCATGAGGTAGGGCAGCAGCGCGCCCCCCACCCGGCTTCCGCTGGCGCAATGGACGAAGACCGGCTTGTCACCCGCCTCACGCAGAAGCCCGTGAATGCGCTCGAGCGTCGCGTCCGTCATGGTGCCGGGCCCCACCGGGACCACCAGGTATTCCAGCCCCAGCCGCGCGGCAGTCGCGGGCTCGTCCAGCGGGCGGGGCTCCATCGGGTCGCGCAGGTCGAGCACGATGCCACCTCCCGAGTCCCGGAAAGCCTCGAGGTCCGTGGGGGAGGGCTGCCCACCGGTCACGACATTGGGGAGGAGCTGGCAGGCGTTGGGGACGCGCGCGAGCGCCTGGTAGGTCGTCGGCATGCTGGGCATAATAGTGCGCTCACGCCTCCGGGCGGTATACGATGACCCGGGCCCGCTCGAGCGTGATCAGTCCGCCGCCGATCATCCGATCCAGGTCGGGAAGGATCGCCTGGATCTTCTCCTCGGTCTCCACGCACTCCACCACGATCGGCAGGTCGAGGGAGAGCCGGAGCACCTTCTCGGTATGGATGCCCGCGCTCGCGCCGAATCCCATGATCCCCCGGAACACGGTGGCCCCGGCGAATCCGCGCTGGCGCAGCAGGTGCACGATGGCCTCGTAGAGCGGCTTGCCGTCGCACTTGTCGCGCTCGCCGATGTGGATCCGCATCAGGGTGCGCTCGCCGGCCAGCCCGCTCATGGTGCCTATGCGCTGGCCCGCAGGGCGACGACGCCCCGCGCGACCAGAAAACCGAGGATCGTGGCGCCCACCGCGAGCAACACGCTGAGCGTGGCGTAGAGCCCCGCGCGGGTCCACTCGCCGTCCTCCAGCAGCGCGAACGTCTCGTAGCTGAAAGTGGAGAATGTGGTGTATCCGCCGCAGAACCCGATAGTGAGAAATGCCCGAAGCTCGGGGGTAAGTGTGGGCGTCTCCAACGCGTAGCGGAGGAACAGTCCCAACAGGAAGGACCCCGTCACGTTCACCAGGAGGGTCCCGGCGGGCAGTGTGGTGTCGAGCATTCGCTGCACCATGCCGCCTACCAGGTACCGGCTGACTCCGCCGAGCGCGCTGCCGACGGCGATGTACCAGAGCATGGGCAAGAGTATACATCCCGCCGGCCCGCGCGTGAACGGTCCCGCGGCCTCGGTCAGAGCACCGAAGCGTAGAGCGAGCGGTACAGGGCGAGATTGCGCTCGATGGTTCGGACGTAATCCCGGGTCTCGGTGAACGGGATGCGCTCGATCCACAGATCACGATCTTCGCCACCGAACCGGGCCGTCCACTGGGCCACCCGGTTAGGGCCCGCATTGTACGCGGCCAGCACGCTGGGAAGGTCACCGTCGTGGCGGCGGAAGGCTTCCGCGAGATAGGCGATGCCCAGGCGGAGATTGATGCTGGGGACGTAGAGCGAGTCCGCGTGCCAGCCTTTGATGGCGAGCCCTCGGGCCAACGTGGCGCCCGTGGGCGGCATGACCTGCATCAGCCCTCGGGCACCGGCAGCCGAGGTCGCGCGCGGATCCCAGCCCGATTCCTGGCGTATGAGGGCGGCGACCAGCAGCGGGTCCACGCCCGCTGTCGCGGCGAGCGCCCACAGTTCCTCACGCCGGGGAAGGGGATACATCAGGCGATAGACCCGGGCGTCACCGGGCGCGCCGCCGGCCAGCGCCCGACGCGCCAGGCGGGCCGCGATCGCGGGCCGGGCCCCTCGGCGGAACGCATCGGCGGTCGCCAATCCCCGTTCGGGTGATTCGCCGGCTCGCCCGACCAGCCACTCCTGCTCCCACTCGACCTCGGCGGCCATCATCATGCGTGCCAACCGCTCCAGCCGCGTCATCGCGCTGTCCACATCGGGCACCATCGCGAACGTGTCCGAAGCCGCGGGGGGACTCCAGGGCTCGACCCCGAGCCGCCGCGCTGCGGCCACCCCGTAGTAGGAAAGCGTGTCCTTCGCTCTGACCGCTTCCCAGGCGCTCCGGGCCGCGGGATGTTCGCCGAGTCGCGCCCGGGCGAGGCCACTCCAATACCTCGCGGCCGCGGCAGTCTCCGATTGGGGGACCTCCTGCTGGAGTCGCTCCCACTCCTCGGCCGCCACGCGCTGCAATCCCTGCTCCCAGGCGGCGAGCGCCGCCAGGAACCGCGCACGGGGCGCGAGCGCGTGCCCGGGCAGCTTTCGGGCAAGTGCGAGCAAGCTGGCCCTGGCCTCCTCCGCGCCTTCCGCTTCCCATCGCAGCGTGCCCCCTAGGAGGAGGGCGCGGGGCAGCGCCGAGGTGTCGCCAGGGTAGCGCTCGGCCAGTCGATCGATGGTGGCGAGCGCACCGGCTCGGTCGGCGAGCTTCACCTGCGCGCGAGCGCGCTCCAACTCGGCCTCCGCCTGTACCGACGGCGCACCCCTCACCCGACTCAGCGCATCCATCGCCTCGCGCGGCCGCCCGGCACGGCGGAGGCACTCGCCGTAGGAGATCCGGTCGCGGGCAGTGGCGTGAACGCTCGTGAGGCCGAGCGGGTAATTCATCGCTGCCCGGGCGAACTGCTGCCGCGCGGCCGCGGCTCGTGCCACATCGAGGGCCTCGGATGGCGTGAGGGGTGCGAAACTCGCGAGGAGCAGATCCAGGGCCCGCCCGGTCTCGGCCGTGACGGGGCGTCGTCGGACCATGCTGTCGAGCAGGACCCGCACAGCAGCACGTTCCGCCCCGGATTTGGCGAGCCTGAGGCGGAGGCTGAGCGCGTCGGATACCCGACCGAGGGAATCGTACAGCTCCGCCGCGCCCAGAAGATCTCCGGCCCGTTGCCTGGCCGCTGCCTCCGTGGCGGTGATCCTGCTCCGCGCCACCGCCGTGGTCAGGCGGGCGAACAACTCCTGACGCTCCACGCGGTCGGACGTCAGCTCCGCGGAGCGCAGCAGGAGCCAATCGGACACTTCGGGCGCGCGACTCGACGCTTCGAGGTAGAACCGCCGGGCGTCCGCCGGCCGCCCAGCCCGCAGGGCCACGTGACCGGCGATCGCCAGGTCGACCGCCTCCGGCGTCTTGTTCGCTGGAGGGTCAGCCGCGGGAGCGATGCCCCCGGCGCCGGGGCCGGTAAAACACGTCAACGCGGCGGCTAGTGCCGCCCCCCGCCGGAATGCCATCCGATACCGGTCCGGTCGATGATTGCAGGAGGCGTGCGCATCACCGTTGGGCAACGTCACCGCCGGTCACGCGAAAATCCGCGCGGCGGTTCGACGCCCAGGCGGTCTCGTTATGGCGGTGATCCATCGGGCGCTCCTCGCCATAGCCGGTGGTCTCCAGCCGGTTGGGCGCCACGCCCTGCTGAACCAGGAACCGCTTCGCCGCCGCCGCGCGACGGTTGCTCAAGCTCAGGTTGTACTCATCGGACCCCCGCTCGTCGGCATGGCCCTCGATCCGAAGTGTGATGTCCTGGGATCGCTTGAGCACGTCCGCCTTGGCGGCGAGGATGGAGCGAGCCTGGGGATTGAGCTCCGACTGGTCGAAGGCGAAACCGATCCGCTCCTCCAGGGTCGTGCGAACGGCCCCGCTCAGAGGGTCCCGGGTGCGATTCTCCTGGCCGGACGGCGCGGCCGGCGCGCGCGGCGCTTGAGAGGGAAGAACCTCGGGCTGGTCGAGCTCGGGCTTGGCTCGGCTCCCGCATCCGGCGGTCACGAGCACGGTAAGAGCCAGAAGCCCGGCGACCTGGGCGGCGTTCCGCATGGCGATCTACTCCTGAGATGGAATGAGACCCGGAGGCGCGTGGTGTCCGTCCGGGTGGACCCGACCGCCACCTGGCATGAGGCGGCGGTCTCGGCCCTCGTATGGAGGGGTAAAGGCAATCGGCGTGCCGCCGGGAAGCTCTCCTGGCGTGTCTTCCGGAGACCGGACCGGTCAAGAAGCCGCGGGGGTGAGGAATTCCGCTACACGGTCAGCGACGGATCCTCGGTGCGATATTCCTCCAGTTTCCGGTACAGCGTCTTCCGGTCCAGGCCGAGCAACTCCGCGGCGCGCGACTTGTTCCCGGCGGCCTGCCGGAGCACCTCGATGATGTAGAGCCGCTCCAGCTCGCGGAGAGTGAGGTTGCGGCGGGAGGCCGCAGCCACGTGAGAGATCGCCTGACCGGCCTGCTGAACGCGCTCCGGAAGGTCCTCCGACCGAATCTCGTCCCTCGCGGCGAGCGTGGCCGCGCGATGGATGGCGTTGCGAAGCTCGCGCACGTTGCCCGGCCACGGATACGCCGCCAGCAGCGCCATCGCCTCCAGCGTGATGGACCGGGGCGGGGAAGGGTGGACCGGCCCGCTCGGCCGCTCCCGGCTGCCGAGCCGGAATGCGGCCCTCCTCCGCCGCTCGACCCAGGAAATGCTCGGCGAGGAGCGGGATGTCGCCAGGGCGGTCCCGCAGCGGGGGCACGTGGATCGTCAACACGTTCAGGCGCCAGAAGAGGTCGTCACGGAACCGGCCGAGCTTGACCTCCTGCTCCAGGTCGCGGTTGGTCGCCGCCAGCAGCCTCACGTTGACCGTGCGTGGCTGGGTGGATCCGACCCTGCGGATCTCGGAATGCTCCAATGCGCGCAGCAGCTTCGGCTGGAGCGTCAGGGAGAGCTCGGCGATCTCGTCGAGGAACAGGGTGCCGCCGTCGGCCACGTGAAACAGGCCATCCTTGGCACGGTCGGCACCGGTGAACGCTCCCTTCTCGTGACCGAACAGCTCGGACTCGAGCAGCGCCTCGGGAAGGGCACCGCAGTTGACGGTCACGAACGCCTCCAGACCCGATGCCTGGTGGAGCGCGCGCGCGACCAGCTCCTTGCCCGTGCCGCTCTCCCCGCTGATCAACACCGGGTGTGGGGAGCGGGCCGCCTTCGCTATGAGCGGATACAGCGCCCGCATCGGCCCGCTCGCGCCGACGAATCCGGGCAGTATGCTCCCCGTCGCCGTACGGGACCAGGCTGCCGCCTCGCGCCGGTGCTCGCTCTCCTGGAGCGCCCGCTGCACCGCGAGCAGGAGATCGTCGATGGCCAAAGGCTTGGTGAGATAGTCGAAAGCGCCGGCCTTGACCAAGTCGATGGCCGAATCGATGGAGCCAAACGCCGTCATGATCAGCACGTTGAGCTCGGGGCGCTCGCGGCGTATCCGCGCCATCAGCTCCTGGCCCTGCATTCCCGGCATCAACAGGTCGGTCAGCACCACGTCGGCGGGCAGGCCCTGCGCCAGCGCCCGGAGCACCGCATCCGCCCGGGCGAATCCGGTGGAGGAGTATCCGGCGTCGCGGAGCGCGTCGAGCAGCATCTCGCGCAGCTCCAGGTCGTCCTCGACTACCAGCACCTGATCAGGCATGCGCCACCTCGACGTTGACAAGGCTGGGAAGGGTGATTCTGAAGCAGGCCCCACTTCCCTCCACTGGCGCCTCCGCCATCAGCGATCCCCCGTGCTCCTCGACGATACTCCGCGCGACCACGAGCCCGAGGCCGGTTCCCTGCTCCTTGGTGGTGTAGAACGGCTGGAACATCCGCTCCCGCACGTCGCGAGACAGGCCAGGCCCGGTGTCCTCCACCTCGATGACCACCGCGTTCTCAGTGGCCTCCAGGCGGATGGTGAGGCGGTGGGGGCCTTCGGTCTCGTCCATGGCCTGGAGGGCGTTGAGCACCAGGTTGACCAGGACCTGATGCAGCAGATCCGGGTCGCCCTGCACGTACGCGGCAGCCGGGTCGCTGCGCACGAGCTCTACCCCGCCGCGCTCCAGCTCGCTCTCGAGAAACTCGACGACCCCGTTGATCACCCCGCCGACCTCGACCGGCTGGACCCGGGGCTCCCTTCGGCGGGCGAAATCCAGCAGATTGCGGACGATGGTCGTAATCCGGCTGATCTGCTGAATGATGATGCGCAGGCTCCGCGCCCGGCCCGGCTCGTCGTCCGGCCGGCGGAGCAACAATTCGGCTCGGCCGGAGATGACGTTCAGGGGCGCCGCGACCTGGTGGGCCAAGCCCGCCGCGAGGTTGCCGATGGCGGCCAGCTTTTCCGCCTCCCGGAGGCGACGCTCGAGGGCCACCCGCTCCTCCGCCTCGCGCACCACCTCGGCCCGGGCCAGCTCCAGACTGCCGGCCATGGAGTTGAACTCGTGCGCCAGCTGAGCCAGCTCGCCACTTCCCGGATCCTCCTCGACCCGGTGGGACAGCTTGCCGCGGCCGATCGCATCGACGGCCGCCACCAGCCGCTGCATCGGCCGGGTCACGACGCGGCGCACCAGCCAGAGGGTCATCAGCGTCAGGGCCGCCAGCAGGGTCACGGTATTCAGCAGGAAGCGTCGGCGCACCTGAGCCTTCTCGGCCTCGATGAACGCCAGCGGTTGGGCGACCTCGAGCGCCCCCACCACATTGCCTCGAGCGTCCCGGATCGCCCGGAGAACCGAATAGACCCGCTGGTCGTCGATCTCCCGCTCGAACGTGGCATTGCCACCTTCGGAGAGCACCTCGCGTAGAATGGTCGGAGGGGCCGTTCCGGGCGCATGAAGCGGGTCGGACGCGAGGGTGCGGGTGCCCGCGGCATCGTATACCAGAATACCGTACACCGTCGGCGCTCGGCTAACTTGATTGATGATCTCCTGGACGTGCTCCAGGCTCACATCTCTCAGGGCGTACTCGAACGCCACGGCCAGCGCGGTCGCGTAGGCCTGGGTCTCCTGCCGCACTTCGGGCGCGAGAGTCTCCTCGCGTTCGACCAGGGCCCAGGCCGCATATAGCGACATGATGACGGTCGCCGTCGGAAGCAATGGAACCAGAAGCCGCGTGCCTAATTTCAAGAGAGTTCTCCCCGAGCCTCCATGCTACACTTGAGCCTAAGCCCGCCGTTCAAGGCCCGCGCTATCCACTGGATCGTCCTGTCGGCGGCCATCCTGGCGGTGGACTACGCGACCGGGCCATTCATTCAGTTCCCGATTCTCTTCGTCTTCGTGGTGGCACTCGCGACCGCGGCGCACGGCAGACGGATCGGGGTGATCATAGCCACGCTGCTGCCGGTTCTCAGGGTCACGTTCTTCTTGCGCTGGACGCTCCCGGCGTCCTGGCCTCTCGAGATCATCGACACCGCTGTCGATATGGCCATCCTGGCCGCGACCTCAGTGCTGATCGACAAGATGCTGAGACAGGAGCGGGAGCTGCAGGTGCTCGAGGGACTGCTCCCGATCTGCAGCTTCTGCAAGCGGATCCGCGATGAGGACGGCCATTGGCGGCAGCTCGAGACGTATATCAGCTCCCATTCGAGCGCCCGATTCAGTCACACGTTCTGCCGCGACTGCGGCCAGAAGGAGTATCCCGGCCTGATGGAATAAACCGGCCCGGAGTCGGCGGGAGCAATATCTCTCCGCTGCCGCTCCCATCCCATCACTCGGCATTTATCGGCGGGGCAACTGCAATAGACGGACCCGGTAGCTGTCACCGCGGCGGTCAGCGTTTCCGTCTCCGAGGCGTTCTCCTGGGGCATTAGGCCCCAGGCCGGGGTATATCTCCCCACCTCCTCCGCAGCCCTCCAAGCGTTCGGGCGCAGCCAGCGGATCGCCTCGACAGCGTCCGCGCCCCTGTTTCCCCCTCCGCTCAGATATACATTTCCGGCGTGCTCCGCCTCGCCATCGCCCAGCTCCGGCCCCACAAAGGCGCCTACGAAGAGAATCTCTGCCGGCTAGGGGCGCTCTTCCGGGAGGCGGGCGGCTGGGCTGAGCCGCCCGACCTGGTGGTGGCGCCGGAGACGGCACTGACCGGGTACTTCCTCGAGGGTGGCGTCCGCGATCTCGCCGTGTCCGCCGACCACCTGTTCGACGACCTCGCGCAGCAGCACCGCGACGCCAAGGCGCCGCCGTTCGACGTCTCCCTCGGTTTCTACGAGGTCCACCAGAACCGGCTCTACAACTCGGCGATCTACGCCGGGCTCGGGGGCCCCGACGCGGGGGTCAGGCACGTCCACCGGAAGGTGTTCCTCCCTACCTACGGGGTGTTCGACGAGGAACGGTTCGTCGAAGCCGGCCGGAGCGTGCAGGCCTTCGACACGGCATGGGGGCGCGCCGCGATCCTGATCTGCGAGGACGTGTGGCACTCCTTCACGCCGATGCTCGCGGCTCTCGACGGCGCCCAGCTCATCATCGTGCCGAGCGCGAGCCCCGCGCGCGGCCCGGTGCTGGGCGACGACGGCAGTGCCGGCCGCCCCGCCAGCCTCGGTCGCTGGAGCCGCATCGTCCAGGACATCGCGAGCGAGCACGGCCTCTACGTCGCCCTGGCCCAGCTGGTGGGATTCGAGGGTGGAAAGGCCTTCCCCGGCGGCTCCATCGTCGCGACGCCGCGGGGTGACGTGCTGGCACGGGGGCCGATCTTCGAAGAAGCGCTGATCCCGGCGACGCTCGACTTCGAGGAGATCACCCGGGCCCGAGCGGATCTGCCGCTCCTGGCCGATCTCGAGATGCGCCTGCCGCACCTGCTGGGATCGCTGCATGCGGCGAGGCGGGAGCGGGGGCGGGACGGCGGGACGGCGGCACGGCGGAAGGGGGCGGGGGAGCCGGCCGCCGGCGAGGCAGTTGGCGCGGAGGCCAAGCCACGGAAGCCGCGCGGCCGCCGTTCCGCCGTTCCGCCCTCCCGCCCTCTCACCGACCCGCTCGCCATCGACCCCGAGCTCACCCAGCGCTGGCTGGTCGAATTCCTTCGGGACGAAGTGCAGCGCCGCCGCGGGTTCGAGAAGGTGGTGATCGGACTCTCCGGCGGCGTGGACAGCTCGCTGGTCGCGTTCCTTGCCGCCGAGGCGCTCGGGCGCGGCGAACGTGATCGGCGTGCGGATGCCGTACCGGACGTCGAGCCCGGAAAGCCTGGCGCACGCCCAGCTCGTGATCGACGCGCTCGGCATCGAGAGCCGCACGGTGGACATCAGCGCCGCGGTGGACGGACTGGCGTCCGCGATCGGCGGCACGCCCGAGCCGGGCCGGCTCGGTAACGTCATGGCGCGGGCGCGCATGATCACCCTCTTCGACCTCTCCGCCGCCCAGCGCGCGCTGCCGGTCGGCACCGGCAACAAGACCGAGCGGCTGTTCGGCTACTTCACCTGGCACGCCGACGACTCGCCGCCGGTCAACCCGATCGGCGACCTGTTCAAGACCCAGGTCTGGGCGCTCGCGCGGCACCTCGGCGTGCCCGAGGTGATCGTCTCCAAGCCCGCCAGCGCCGACCTCATCGAGGGCCAGACCGACGAGGGCGACTTCGGCATCACCTACCCCCGTGCCGACGCGATCCTCCACTGGATCCTGCTCGGCTACCGCGACGCCGACATCGTCCCGCTCGGCTTTTCCGCCGAGGAGCTCGCCCTGGTTCGCCGCCGGCTCGACTCGACCCACTGGAAGCGCCGGCTCCCGACGGTCGCCATGCTGAGCGCGACGGCGATCGGAGAGTACTATCTGAGGCCGGTGGACTACTGACCGCGGACTGGAGTCCCCGATCGCCATGCCCGAACCGTTCCGCCCGATGTCCGCCTCCACCGGCACCATCACCACCTTCGTCATGCCCCACATGCAGAACGTGCGGGGCGATCTGTTCGGCGGCGAGCTGATGGCGCTGGTAGATCAGGCCGCCGCCGTGGCGGCGATCCGGCACGCGGGCGGCCCGGCGGTCACGGCCCGGATCGACCGGGTGGATTTCAAGGAGCGCATTCCGGTCGGCGCGCTGGTCACCTGTATCGCCACCGTGGACTTCGTCGGCAACTCCTCCATGGACATCGCGGTCGAGGTCTACGCCGAGCAGGTGAGCACCGGCGAGCGGAGTCACACCCACACGGCCCACGTGGTTTTCGTCGCCCTCGACGAGGCAGGGGAAGCCCAAGCGGGTGCCGCGGCTGGTGGCGGAGACCGCGGAGGAGCGGGAGCGCTACGCCAGGGCCGAGGAGCACCGGCGCGGGCAGAAGCGGACGTGACCGCGGCGGGCGGTCACGGTGGTGCTGAGCGGTGGCGGGGCCAAGACCGCCGCGCAGGTCGGCGCCGCGCGGGCGATGGAGGAGGCGGGACTGGTCCCGCTGCGCTACGTGGCCACCTCCATGGGCGCGGTGGTCGGGGCCGCGCTCGCCGGGGGTGCGGACCCGGAGGCGCTGCTCGGCCGGCTCGCCGAGGCGGGGCGGACGGGCGTCGCCCGGAACCCGCTCGCGCTGCCCGGCGGGCTGTTCGCCCGGTCGCTCCTCCGCGCCGCCCCCTTCCGCCGCGCGGTGGAGCAGCTGGTTCCCGCCCGGCGGTTCGCCGACCTCTCCGTGCCGCTCACCGTGAGCGTGCGTGGATCTCGACACCGGCGAGCTGCTGCTCTTCGGCGAGGGCGGCGAGGACGCGCCGCTGGTGGACGTGCTCTGCGCCAGCTGCGCGCTTCCGGTCTATTTCCCGCCGGTGGCGCTGGCGGGCCGCCGCTGCGGCGACGGCGGGCTCCGCGGCCCACTGCCGCTCGAGGTCGCGGCGCGGCTCGCGCGGGAGACGGTGGTGGCGGTGGACGTCGGGCCCGGGCTTCGACCAGTGTCGCCGATCCGACAGGCGCGCACTGCCGGCCTCGCTCGGACGGCGTTCCGAGCCCTGCCGCCGCTGGTGCGGGCCCACGACGACGCGGTCGGGGCGCTGATGGCGAACGCCACCGCCGCGCAACTGGCGCTCTGGCGGGCGGACCCCGCCAGGCCGCCGCTGGTCTACGTGCGGCCGCGGGTCGAGCCGAACGCCACCTTCCGGGTGGATCGCATGCGCCGGTACGCCGACGACGGCTACCGCGCGACACGCGACGCCCTCGCTGCCGCGCGGCGGCCTTGACCCGCATGGCGCAAGGGGCAAATTGAGCCAGATGAAAGCCTCGGAAGCGATGGTAGCCGATCCGCACGTCGCGGTCGCCGGCGCGATGGCCAGCGAAGTGGCGATCATGCTCAAGACCCGGAACATCTCGGTCGTGCCGGTGGTGGACGACCACCGCACCCGCCGCTTCCTCGGCACCCTGAGCGACCGGGACCTGGTCACCCGCTGCCTGGCGGAGGGCAAGCATCCCTGGCACACCCGGGCCGACACGCTGATGCGGACCAATTCGCCGGTGGTGCGAGCCGGACCAGGAGCTCGAGGGGTACCGGATCCGCATGGACCTCGACCCCAACGAATCGCACCTCCGGCCCACGATCACGGTGGTGGACGGGGAGCGGAAGGTGGTAGGCTTCATCAGCCACCCCGAGCTGGTGGAGGGCGTCGAGATCGTGTGGGGGGACCATGCCTGAGTTCAAGCTCTTCAGCCTCGCCGAGGCCGAGCGCACCCTTCCGCTGGTGCGGCGGATCGTGCAGGACCTCACCCAGGAGTACCCGGCCTGGCGCGCGGCGGTCTCGAGGTTCGAGCTGCTGACCGGCGGCGCCCGCGCCGACTGGGGCGAGACGGGCGAGCTGCTCGCGGCGCGCGAGGACGTCGCCCGCCACGCCGACCGGATCAACCGCTACCTCCAGGAGCTCGAGGCGGTCGGGCTGCGTCTTCAAGGGGTTCGATGCCGGGCTGGTGGACTTCTACTCGCTCCGGGAAGACCGGCCGATCTTCCTGTGCTGGAGGCTGGGCGAGGAGCGCATCACCCACTGGCACGAGATCGACGCGGGCTTCTCCGGACGACAGCCGATCGACGGCGCCATCATCTCCGCGATGACCTCGTGACCCGTCTCTGGGTCTTCCTGCACATCGTCGGCTTCACGCTGTGGATCGGCGGCGGCCCTCGCGGCGATGGTGGCCGGGATCGTCTCCAAGGGCGAGGAGCGGGCCGCGGCTCGGCGCCGTGGTCCGGGCGCAGGCGGCGGTGCACAAGATCCTGGTCGCGCCCGGGCGCGCTGCTCGCCGTCCTGTCCGGCGTGATGCTCACCTTCGCGAGAACCGGCGGGAGCGGCGGGCAGATCGGGTTCAGCTTCTGGCTGGTCCTGATGCAGGGGGCGGGGCTGGTGGGGGCGCTGATCGTCCTGCTGGTGGGGCTGCCGACATCGTCGAAGCTGGCGCGGATCGATCCACTGGGCCCGAACGGGGCCTACTTCGACGAGCTGCGGCAGCGACAGCGGATGACGGGATCGATCGCGGGGGTGTTCGCGCTGGCGGCGCTGGTTGGGGGGGCGATGCTGGCGTAAGCGGTCATGGCGCGGCGCCCGTCGGGCTTTCGAGTTTTCAGTCCCGTTCGACACGCGGTTCTCACCGGGCACACTTCACACCGCGGCACCCGCGCGGTGCACACCATCGCACCCAGCTCCATGATGGCCTGATTGAACGCCCAGGCTCGTTTCCCGTGTCGGGGAACGATCTCCGCCGCCGTCGCCCAGATCCGACGCTGGGCAGCCGCCGGCCCGGCTCCGGGGATGAAAGGCCCGGCGGATCACTCGCGCGACGTTGGTATCCACCGCCGGCGTCGCCCGCTCGTAGGCGAAGCAGGCGACCGCGCCCGCGGTGTACCGGCCGACGCCAGGCAGCCGGACCAGGGCCGCCGGATCGGCCGGCACCACCCCGCCGTGCTCCGCCACCACCACCTGGGCCAGCCGGTGCAGGTTGGCGGCCCGGCGGTAGTAGCCCAACCCCTCCCAGCTCTCCCGCACCAGTAGCCGCCGGAGCCGCGGCCAGCGCCTCGATGGACGGGTACGCGCTCGAGGAACCGGTGGTAGTAGGCCTCGACCCGTGACACCTGGGTCTGCTGGAGCATGAACTCCGACACCACGATGCGGTAGGGATCCCGGGTCCGCCGCCAGGGAAGGTCGCGGCCGTGGCGCCGGAACCAGCGGAGCAGGCGCCGGCGGAACTCCGATGCCTGACGCGTGCGCTCGACCCTAGACTTACGTGACATGGGGGGCGAAGATACGTCCGGTCGCACCCAGGCGCTATCGGACAACTGACACGACATGGACGCCCAGACTCTAGATCTCCGCCGCTTCGTCGGCCGCTGGACGCTCAACGCGATGTCCCACGTCGGCCGGATCTCCCTGATGGTGTGGGATGCCGTCCGGAGCCTCAGCGAGTGGCGGGTCTGGTTGCCCCGGACCATGACCGAGGCGTGGAACATCGGCGTGGGCAGCCTCTTCATCGTCCTGCTCATCTCCGGCTTCGCCGGCGCGGTGACGGCGCTCCAGGCGCGCTACCAGTTCACCGGCACCATCCCGATCTACTACTCGCGGGCGTGGTCGTCGAATCCATCGTCCTGGAGCTTGGTCCGGTGCTCACCGGGCTGGTGCTCGCCGGCCGGATCGGCGCGCGCTACGCGGCGGAGCTGGGCACGATGCGGGTGACCGAGCAGATCGACGCGCTGGAGAGCCTGGGCCGGTCACCGAGCTCGCACCTCATCGTCCCGCGGGTGCTGGCCGGGTTCATCATGATTCCCGTCCTGGTCATCCTGGCCAACGTGATCGGGCATCTTCGCGGGCTGGTTCTCGATGACGCTGGTGCTGCCGATCACCAATGAGGACTTCACCTACGGCGCCCGCTCCTTCTGGCGCCCGTTCGACGCCACTTACTCGGTGATCAAGGCCTTCTTCTTCGCCGGCTCGATCACCATCATCGCCTGCTACATGGGCTTCAACACCAAGCAGGGCGCCGAGGGAGTCGGCCGTGCCACCACGGGCGCGGTGGTGAGCAGCTCGGTGCTCATCCTGCTGCTCGACGTCCTCCTCGCCAATCTGCTGCTCAGCTGATGATCGTGCTCCGGGACGTCCATAAGCGGTTCGGCAGCCAGGTCGTCCTGGACGGCGTGAACCTCGACGTGCAGGAGGGCGAGACGCTGGCCCTGCTGGGGCCGTCGGGCACCGGCAAGAGCGTGCTCCTGAAGCACATCATCGGGCTCATCCGACCCGACTCGGGCACCGTGATGGTGGACGACCAGGACGTGGGCCGGCTCCGGCGGAAGGAGCTGGCCGAACTCCGCTCCCGGATCGGGTACGTGTTCCAGAACGGCGCCCTGTTCGATTCGATGAACGTGCTGGAGAACGTCCGCCTCGGGATCACCGACGGGGACAAGTACCGGGACGAGGACTACGCCCGGCAGCGGGTGGCCGAATGCCTCAAGCTGGTCAACCTCGCTCTCGAGGTGATGGACAAGTTTCCGGCGGAGCTGTCGGGCGGAATGCGGAAGCGGGTGGGCATCGCCCGGGCGATCGCGGGCAGCCCCAAGTATCTGCTCTACGACGAGCCTACCTCGGGCCTCGACCCGGTCAACGCCGACGTGATCGACGGCCTGGTCAAGCGGCTCGACAACGAGCTGGGCGTCACCAGCGTGATGGTGACCCACGACGTGCGCGGCGCGTTCCGGACCGCCAACCGCCTGGCCCTCCTGACCGGGGGGAAGATCGTGCAGCAGGGCAGCCAGCAGGACTTCCTGGAGTCCAGCAATCCCAAGGTCCAGGAGTTCCTGGAGCGCGACTTCCCGGACGCCACTTTCGCCGCATGAGACCGACATGGACCTGAGCTACAAAAGGGAAGTCGCCGTCGGCAGCCTCGTCATCCTCGCGATCGTGCTGTTCGTCGTGGGGACCAGCTGGCTGAGCGGCAAGTCGATCGGGGCCAACGAGGACGAGTTCTGGAAGATCCAGTTCAAGACCGCCGGCAACCTCAAGGCCAGCTCCGCTGGTGAAGATCTCGGGCGTGCCGGTGGGCAAGGTGGAGCGGATCCAGCTCGCCGACGTGGGGAAGGTGATCGTCTCGGTGACGCTGCCGGACCGGATCGTGCCCAAGGTGGACGCCAGTGCCAAGATCGTGGCCGTGGGGTTCGTGGGCGACGCGGCGGTGGAGTTCGACCCCGGCACCGCGCCGCAGCCCCTGTCGCGCCAGCGGGTGATCATCGGCGGGCTGGAGGGCGGAATTACCGACGTGGCCCTGACCCTGGCCGACCGGGCCGACAGCGTGCTCCTCGGCGCCCAGCACATCGTCAACAAGCGCACGGCGGACGAGTTGTACGCCACGCTCACCGCGCTCCAGGGCACGCTCAAGGCGGCGGAGCGGACGATGGGGGTCTACGGCGACCCGAACAAGGGGCCGACCGCGCAGCTCACCAAGACCATGGCCACCCTGGAGCGGCTCACCGCCCGGCTCGACAGCACGCTGGCCAACCCGGCCCTGTCGCGGACGCTCAACCGCGCGGACACGCTCACCGCCAACCTGGCGAGCATGACGTCGCAGCTCACCTCCACCGGCGCCCGGCTCGACACCCTGCTGCTCGGCATGAACCAGGGCCGGGGCACCCTCGGCAAGTTCGCGACGGATACCGGGTTCTATCAGGACATCCGGAAGCTGTCGCAGTCCATGCAGGAGCTGCTGGACGAGCTGAAGAAGCACCCGGGCAAGATTCCGGTGACGGTCAAGCTGTTCTGAGCATTCCCCCATGCTGACCGCACCTTTCTCGGAACCGGAGCCGCCACCCCGACCATGGACCGGAACGTCTCCGGGCTCGCGGTGCAGCGCGAAGGGGAGACGATCCTCTTCGACTGCGGGGAGGGGAATCAGCGGCAGATGATGCGGTACGGGGTGGGGTTCTCCTTCACCGAGATCTTCTTCAGCCACTACCACGCCGACCACATCCTCGGAGTGACCGGGCTGCTCCGGACCATGGGCCTCCAGGACCGGTCCGCTCCGGTCACCCTCTACGGCCCGCGCGGCGCCCAGCGGATCCTCGGCGCCGCCGTCTCCCTCGGCATCGAGCGCAACAAGTTTCCGGTCGAGATCCGGGAGATCCACCCCGGCGACCGGCTCGCGCGCGAGCGAGTACGACATCGTGGTCTTCGAGACCGACCACCGGCCCGACACGGTCGGGTACGCGATCGCCGAGCACACCCGGCTCGGCCGGTTCAATCCCGAGCGGGCGCGCGAGCTGGGCGTGCCCGAGGGTCCGCTCTGGGGCCGGCTGCACAAGGGCGAGACGGTCGCGCTGGAGGACGGCCGGCGGGTCTCGCCGGCGGACCTGGTGGGCTCGCCGCGGCGAGGGCGCACGCTGGTCTACTCCGGCGACACCCGTCCCAGCCTCACCGTGGTCGAGGCGGCCCGCGGCGCGGACCTGCTGATTCACGAGGCCACCTTCGGCAGCGACGAGCTGGACCGGGCCAAGGAGACCGGCCACTCCACGGCCGCCGAGGCCGCGCGGGTGGCGGTGGAGGCCGGGGTCCGGCGACTGGTGCTCACCCACATCAGCCCGCGCTATACCCGCGATGCGCCCGAGCTGCTCGCCGAGGCGCGGGCGGTCTTTCCGGAGACCGTGATCGCGCGGGATGGGATGGAGGTCGAGGTGCCGTTCCCGGAGTAGGGGGACGAGCGTGAAGCGTTCACCGTGAACGGAGCCCGCCATGCAACGGTACGGTCGCCGCTACGAGCTCGCGCTGCTGGTCTCACTGGTCGCGGTTCTGGTCTGGTCCGGCATCGCGCCGCACGACCGCTTCACCTGGCTGCTCGAGGTGGCCCCGGTCCTGATCGGTGTTCCCGATCCTGATCCGTCTCTGGCCCACGCTCCGCTTCACCCGCCTGGTCTACACGCTGCTCTGGATCCACGCCGTCATCCTGATGGTGGGCGGGAAGTACACCTATGCCGAGGTGCCCTTCGGCTTCTGGCTTCAGGATGCCTTCGGCTTCGCCCGCAACCACTACGACCGCATCGGCCACCTGGCCCAGGGGTTCATCCCGGCGATGCTCGCGCGCGAGGTCTTCATCCGGAGGTCGCCCCTGGGCGGGAGCCGCTGGCTGCCGTTCGTCGTGGTGTGCTTCTGCCTGGCCTTCAGCGCGCTCTACGAGCTGATCGAGTTCTGGACCGCGCTGTCGACGGGAGAGGCGGCCGAGGCGTTTCTGGGGACCCAGGGCGACGTGTGGGATACCCAGTGGGACATGCAGATGGCGCTGGTCGGCGCGATCGTGGCCCTGGTGACGCTCTCGGGGCTCCACGACCGCGAGTGCAGGATGCTGTCGCCGATACGCGCTCGACCGGCTGTGTGGCAGGTACGCTCGATCACCCGCCGGGTATCGAACTTCTTCTCCGCCGCCTTCAGCGACATGTACCGCACCGTGCCATAGATCGGCCGCCGGTAGAACGGCCGGTCGAATTTCCCGAATACCCAGTGAAGGTTGAGATACGAGCTGGGGTCGCGGCCGTCGAGCGAGTACTTGTTGTTGAGATGCTCGAGAATGCCCAGCGCCTCCGCCGCGTTCCGGGTCCACTGAATCACCGACTTCCCCCAGAGCATCCGCAGCGGGTTCGGCATCCATCCGTCCCGCACATACGCCATCTGCGCGGCGTTCCAGAGCGGCTCCGCCGTACGGGCCCGCTCCAGCTCCTCGGCGCCGTAGAGGGCCGGGCGATCGTCCGACTCGCCGGTGCGCAGCTCCCGGCGGGCCCACTCCGGAATCGCCTCGACGCGTCCGATGCCTCGGGTTGAAGTGGGTGAAGTTGAACGCCAGCTCCCGCCAGGTGAGAATCTCGTCCTGGAACTTGGTGAACGGCTCGGCGGGACCTGCCTCCCTCGCCCGCAGCACCGACCTCCACCGGCGACAGGTTGCCGAAATGCAGGTAGGGCGAGAGCCCGCTGGTGGCGTCCGCGTTGGGATCGCTTCGCTCTTCCGCGTAGCGGGGCAAGCCGGTTTCCAGGAACCGCTCCAGCCGCGCGCGTCCGCGCTCTGGGCCCCCCGCGCATGGCCGGGATCGGTGCGACGGCGTGATCGATATCGCACGAGGCCACCAGCTCCGCGATTCGGTCGCCCGGAACCGTCGGCTCGAACGGCAGGTCCACCCGCCGCCGCACCTTCGGCTCCGGGCCGGTTCCTGGTGGAGGAAGTGCGGCAGGGCGGCCATGAGGCGGGAACGGAACGGCGGTGCGGTGGGGTACTCGCGCTCGTGGTACCGGATCGGCACGACCGTGGCCGAGTCCACCGCGATAACGGGAGACTCGACCTTGCGGCGGAGGGCACGGGTCTGCCGGGGGGCCAGAAAGGTAGGGAAGTAGTCGGTGACGACGAGCGCCGCGCGGCGCGCGAGTTCCACCAGCGGCGACGGCTGGCCGGCGGACCGCCTCGACGCCGCGTCGTCCCCGTCGCGCTCCAGATAGAACGCGTACTGGATGCCCAGCAGGTCGAACTCGGCGTAGAGGTCGACGACCGATTCGAGCAGGAAGGTGTGGAATCGGTCGCTGGCCCAGGGGTAATCGTGCCTCAGGCCGTGGTAGACCACCAGCGGCAGCCCGAGCAGGTTGGCCTGCTCGATGCCGAACTCCAGCGCGTAATTGTCCTGCGTCCGGAAGGTGCTCTGCATCCAGTACAGCACGTGGTCGCCCCCGTGCCTGGGCGCCGGCTCGTCGGCCGCGTGAATCCGGAGATCGTCCGTCATCGGGGGTCGGGTGGCGGCGGGCTCAGGCCGCGTGGGGGCGGCCCGGCGAGTCCGCGGCGCCGGAGCAGTCCGGCAGCGCGCGCACCGCTCGAATGATGTTGCGGAGCATTCCGGCGAACACGACCTGGTGGATCGCCCACAGACCGTACCAATACACCAGCCCGCCGACTCCCATGGGATCGAACAGCGCGGTCTGGCGGACGAGGGCTCCGCCGTTTTCGGGCGTCACCTCGAACTGGAGCCAGGCCCGTCCCGGCAGCCGCATCTCGGCGGCGAGCCGGAGCAGGCGCCCGGGCTCGACCGCTTCGACCCGCCAGAAGTCGAGGGTATCGCCCGGGGTCAAGGAAGCGGGATCGCGGCGGCCCCGGCGCAACCCGGGGCCGCCCACCGCGAGGTCGAGCAGCCCGCGTAAGCGCCAGAGGCGGTTTCCATAGTACCAGCCGGTATCGCCGCCGATCTGCGATATGGGGCCGAAGGCTACTTCCGGCGGGCAGTCCACCCACACCGCCCTGGAGTCCACGCGGCGCGACCCGAACTTGACGCCACCGAAGCCCCGTGGGGTGCGCTGGGAAGAGAGCGCGTCGGACCAGCGGGTGGCGGCGAAGCCAAGGTCCTCGTTCACCAGGGCCCGGGCGAGGACCTCGCGGATCCCGCGCGGCCGCACGCCGAAGTCGCGCAGTGCCCGGTCGTCGTGCACCACGGTCGGGTTCCGTACTCCCTCGATCAGCTCGCGCCCCACCTGCGCGTACACCGGCGAGACCAGCCCCAGCCAGAGGCTCGACAGGCGGGGCGTGAGCAGGGGCACGGGCACCATCATGCGTCTCAGCCCCCGCAGCTTCCCATACTCCCGCATGAGGTCGCCGTAGGAGACGCGGTCGGGCCCCCCGATCTCGTAGATGACGCTCTCTCCAGCCGGAAGGTCGAGCGCCGCGAGCAGGTAGGCGACGAGATCCTCGATTCCGATCGGCTGGGTGTCCGTGTCCACCCAGCTCGGCGTCACCATCGCCGGGAGCTTCTCCACCAGGGCGCGGACCAGCTCGAACGAGAGACTTCCGGATCCGATCACGATCGAGGCGCGGAACTCGATCGTGGGGATGCCCGACTCACGAAAGATCCGGCCGACTTCCTGCCGGCTCGCCAGGTGCTGGGAGAGCTCCTCGCCCTGGCCCAGCCCTCCGAGGTAGACGATCCGGCGCACACCCGCGTCCCGGGCGGCTTTCGCGAAGGACTCGGCGCCCGTCCGGTCGTTCTCCGCGTAGTCGCTCGAGGCGGCCATCATGTGAATCAGGTAGTACGCCGTGTGCACCCCGCGCAGCGCAGCGGGGAGCGAGTCGGGAGCCAGCACGTCGCCCGCGACGACCTCGGTGCCGGCGGCCACTCTGGCGCGGAGCTGCTCCGGTCTGCGGGCCATGCACCGGACCGGCCGCCGGTCGGCCTCGAGCGCGCGGAGCAGCCGGCCGCCGACATACCCGGTGGCACCGGTGAGAAGGGTGAGCTGGTCGCTCCGGCTCACCGCGTCTCCTCGGCCGCCAGCGTGCGGAGCAGGACGCGGAGATCCGGCAACGAGTCGACCACCAGCGCGCCGGCCGCTTCGGCAGGGGCCCGGATCTCCGGGCGCCGCGGCGCCTCCCACCAGGAGCGGCACCTCCTTGGGCAGGCCCTCGCGCGTCGCCCGCAAGGCGGTGAGGAAGTCCGCGTCGTCGGCGAGGTACACCACGCTGAGGGCGACGGCGCGCGCGCCCGCCTGCTCGGCGGCGCTCAGCAGATCGGTCACCGGCAGGTCGGGGCCGAGGTAGGTCACTCCCCACCCCTCGGCGGCGGCGCTGGCCGCGACCATCAACGCTCCCAGCTCGTGCATCTGGCGGGGCGGCGTGGCCACGACGAGCCGCGGCGCGCCGCCGTTGACTTCGTAGACCTCGATCAGCCAGCCGAGGACCCTGCGGATGACGACGGTGGCCATGTGCTCCTGCGCCACCGACACCGACCCGCCCGCCCAGCCGTGGCCGATCCCGTCGAGCGCGCTCGCCACCACCTCGTCGAGGAAGACGGGAACCCCAAGGGTAACCGCAGCGCGCTCGAGGACCCCTTGCAACTCGACGGCGTCGAGGCTGCGGGCGGCCTTGACCACGTCCCTGGTGTACTCGCGGGCGCTCTCGGCTTGCTCACGCCCCGCCGCCTGCGCTGTGCCGTTCCCCCCAACGGGCGACCCGGCCCTCGCTGTCTCCTCATGGGACTCCTGATCCAGCCGGGTCAGCTCGGCGAGCGGCAGGCCGGCGATCCGGCTGATCGCGTGGCCCCGGTCGGTGAGGCGCCGGAGCCGGCGCAGGCGCTCGATGTCGAGATCGGAGTAGAGTCGCTGACCGCCGCTGCTGCGGGAGGGGCTCACGACGGCATAGCGCCGCTCCCATGCGCGAAGGACGTGCGCGGTGAGCCCGGTGCGCAAGGCGACCAGGCGAATGGGGTATCGGGGGGTCTGGAACTCCGCGGCGGCGTTCACGAAATCACTATACAGTGTTGTCTATGTAATGTCAAGGAAATTAGTTAGACATATACTTGACAACCAACGTTTTTTGGTTAGCTTCTTAGACAGGAGCTAGACAACAACTCTCAACGGTGAGGCACATATGAAGAAGCTCGACGTAGTCGCCGCCATCCTGTTGGTCATCGGCGGGATCAACTGGGGCCTGGTCGGAGCAGTGGAGTTCGACCTCGTGGCCACCCTGTTCGGCACCATGAGCCCGGTCAGCCGACTGGTCTACATCGTGGTCGGACTCGCCGCGGTGTATCAGGCGCTCCAGTGGAAGGCCATCCAGCACCGCTGGCAGCCCTCCATCCATCAGCGGACCGCGTAAAGTCGCGCGGGCGTAGCAGGCACAATCATCAAGCCAAAGGATCGGATCACATGAAAGCATTTCCCAGCATGGCCCTCGCCGTTCTCCTGGCGCTTCCCGTCACCGCCGTCGCCCAGGAGTCGCAGGGCTACGCGCCGGACGCCACGGCGAAGGGCGACATCATCGAAGTCGCGACCGAGGCCGGCTCGTTCACCACGCTGGCCAAGGCGATCGAGGTCGCCGGCCTCGCCGAGACGCTCAAGGGCGAGGGGCCCTTCACCGTCTTCGCGCCGACCGACGAGGCGTTCGCCAAGCTGCCCGAAGGCACCCTCGATTCGCTGCTGAACGACAAGGAGAAGCTGGCGGCGATCCTGACGTACCACGTGGTGCCGGGCAAGGTGTCTTCCGAGGACGTGGCCCAGCTCTCGATGGCCAAGACGGTCAACGGCCAGGAGCTGAAGATCTCCGCGGCCGACGGCAAGGTGATGGTGGACGGCGCGACCGTGACGCAGGCCGACATTCCGGCCAGCAACGGCGTCATCCACGTGATCGATACCGTGCTGTTGCCGGAGTAAGCAGGCGGCAGTGGCACGAAGGGAGAGGGCGGCGGGCAGCAGGACGCCCGGCGCCTTCTGTCTTTTCCAGACAACTCAACTGTGAAGGTGCTCTCATGAAGCTACGGATGCTCACGTACCTCCTCGCCGCCGGTGCGCTCACCGCCGCCTGCAGCGACGACAACAACACCGCGCCCAATGGCGGAGAGGCCATGGTGCGCGTGGTGCACGCCTCTCCCGACGCCCCCGACGTGGACGTGCTGGTGGACGGCGCGACGGTGCTGAGTGATGTGCCCTACCTGGCCGCGTCGGATTATCTCGCCGTCCCCGCCGGCGACCGCAATCTGAAGGTGAACGCCGCCAGCACCACGACCACGGTGATCGACGCCGATCTGTCCCTGATGGATGGCACGGATTACACGGTGATCGCGAGCGGGCTCGCGGCCGACATCGAGCCGCTGGTGCTGGAGGACGACAACAGTGCCCCGGCAGCGGGCAACGTGCGGGTGCGGGCGGTCCACGGTGCGCCGAGCGCGCCGGCAGTGGACATCTACATCACGGCCCCGGGCGCGGATCTCGGCACGGAAACCCCGACGCTGAGCAACGTGCAGTTCAGGGGTGCGTCCGACTACATCGAGGCGCCCGCGGGTGACTACCAGGTGCGGGTGACCCCCGCCGGGACCAAGACGGTGGTCATCGACAGCGGCACCCTGGCCCTCGCGAGCGGGCAGGTGCGCACCGCGGTCGCCGTGGACGCGGCGGGTGGCGGCGGACCGTTCGATCTGCTCCTGCTTGCCGGCCTGAACTGACCGATCTCCACGAACCTAGAGGATCAAGACAATGAGACGTGCTCTAAGCGGGATCACCATGCTTTCCGGGCTCATGTTGCTCGGGATCGGCTCGACCGCCCAGGCGCAACTGGCGGAGCGGCGAGTCACACTCGAGGCGCGGGGCGGCATCAACGTCCCAACGTTCGACATCTCGGATGCCGTGGACGCGGGGCCGAGCTTCGGGGTCGGCGCGGCGGTGCAATTCGCGCCCAGGCTCTGGCTGATGGGAGACGTGGACCTCGGCTTCCACTCGGGGGCGAATCTCTCGGGCGGCACCGAGGGCCCCGACGTGAAGGTCTACCATTACGTCGCGAAGCTGGGTTACGAGCTCCTGTCCGAGGGGCAGTCGCCGTGGTCGGTGATCGTCAATGCCGGCGCGGGCGCCCTGACGTTCGACGTGGACGGGGCGAGCTCCAACACCTACCCGGCGATCAACGTGGGGGCCAAGATCGGGTATCGGCTGAGCCCGCGGGCTTCGTTGGTGCTGAGCCCGCAGGGTGATATTGCCTTCACCGACGACGCGGAGGTGGGGACCAGCAACGCCTGGGTGTGGCCGTTCACGGCGGGTCTTCGCATCGGGCTGTAAATTCGCAGGGCGAACGGATCCTGCCGGCCGTCGCAGACGGCCGGCAGGGTCCTTCGCGTATCCGGCATCCCCCTGTCCTGGTCGGCGTGTCCGGCTTGGCAGCGACCCCGCTCACGACTACCATGCAGCCGCATGGTTCGCTCTCCTCCGGCAGCTCTTCTAGTCATCATGTGCGCGACCCTCGGCTGCGGCGACTCTCCGGGCAAGGTGGCCGATGCGCACGAGCCGGCCCGCGTCGCGCCGCCGGCTCCGGCCAAGCCTAAGGTCTGGGAGCCGCGACCCGTCGTGGCCCCTCCCCGAACCTTCGACAACGACAGCCTGGCGGCGGACGCCACGGATTCGCTCGCCGATAGCGCATCAGCCAGGCGCGATAGTGTCCCCCCGCGCGTCCGGACCCGCGGCCCCCGCCCGTTCATTCTGAGCCCGGCCGACTCCGCCAAGTGGCCCGTGCCGGGCCCCGAGCCACTGCCGGGATCACTGCTCCCCGAGCATCGGATCGTCGCCTACTACGGCAACCCGCGCTCCGTCCGGATGGGCATCATGGGCCAGGTCCCGCCCGACTCGATGCTGGGGCGCCTGGAGCGGGTCGCGGTGGACTGGGCGATAGCCGACCCCGGCCGCAAGGTGATGCCGGCGCTGCACCTCATCGCGACGGTGGCGCAGGAGAAGCCCGGCGCGGGGAACAAGTACCGGATCCGAATGGGCGACAGTCTCATCAACCGGGTGGCATCGTGGGCCGAGGAGCGGGGGTGGATCGTGTTCCTCGACATCCAGACCGGGCACAGCACGGTGGCGGCGGAGATCGAGCCCCTGATGCCATTCCTCGAGCGTCCCTACGTCCATCTGGCGCTCGACCCCGAGTTCGCCATGAAGGGCGGCGGGGTGCCGGGGAAGCGGATCGGAACGCTCGACGCGGAGGACGTGAACCATGCGATCGAGGTGCTCGGTGATGCCGTCACCCGGCACAACCTCCCGCCCAAGGTGCTCATCGTGCACCGTTTCAACCGGAAGATGCTGACCAACAGCGACAAGATCCGGCTGGATCCCCGGGTGCAGGTGGTGATCCAGATGGACGGGTTCGGGGCCCCGGCTCACAAGCAGGATGGCTACCGCCTGTGGATCTCGCCGCATCCGGTGCAGTACGCAGGGTTCAAGCTGTTCTACAAGAACGACCGGGACCCGCGGACCAAGACCGGAAGGGTTCGAGCCGAGCTGCGATCGGGTCAGGTACGAGCTGGTGGGGTGTGGGGATGACGGGCTGATGACACCGGAGCAGGTGATCGGGGGGCTGTATCCGGTGCCGCTGTACATCCAGTATCAGTAGGCGGGACGGACGGGACGGCGGGACGGCGGGACGGCGGGAGGACGGGCGGATGAGTGCGGACGTGCGGAGGGGCGCAGCGTGTCATCCCGAGCGAAGCGAGGGATCCTGCCGGCGAGCGTCGAGCCCCGCCGACAAGATCCCTCGCTTCGCTCGGGATGACAGTACGATCGCTTCTACATTCGTTCCGCCCGTCCGCCCGTCCGCCCGTCCGCCTACATCCCCACCGCAAGCGGCTTTGTGTCCGCCTTGTCCCACATCTTCCGATACTGGGCATCCACCTTCCCCGCCTCCGCCGCCTTCTTCTGCGCCTCGAGGCTCCGTGCCAGTCCGTACAGCGACCAGCCGTTGTTCGGGTAGTGCACCAGGTCCTCCCGGTACAGCTTCTCCGCCACCTTGGCGTGGCCCATGGCGAGGTGCACTCCGGCGAGCTCCTGGCGGATCGGATGGTACCAGGCCGGCGGCTCGTCGTAGAGCAGCTTGTCCTCGTGTTCCATTGCCTGCTCGAGCGCGTTGATCGCCGCCGCGGTGTCGCCCTTGGCGAGGGCGAGCTTCCCGGCCAGGTGCCGCTCGGCCAGCGAGAGCAGGGTCTTCTGCATGTTGATGCCCGCCGGCGCATCGTCCGGGGTCGCGGCGGTGATCGCGACCACGCTATCGAGCTCGGCCTGCGCCTCGGCGGTCTTGCCCTGGGCCGACAGCGCGATGCCGCGGGCGTAGCGCCACATCCCGGTGGTGTACCTCAGCGCCTCCGCCGGCGCCGGCTCGGCCAGCATCTCGTCGTACTTCCCGAACCGCACCAGGGTCCAGTACGGGGCGGGGAAGAAGTACTCCAGCGGCGGCACCGTCTTCACCACGTCCACCGGCACGACCTTGACGAGCTCGCGCGACGCGTTGATCGCCTCCGTTCCCCGGCCGAGCTGGATGAGGCCGGCCCACAGCATGTGCCAGTTGTGCGGGTAGTAGGTGTACTGGTAGAAGCCGGTGGGCTTCCGGTCCTGGACGTAGTTCTGGTCCGCCTCCACCGCATGGTGGTTGTGATCCACTACCCGATGGTACTGTCCGACCCGCATGTAGATGTGGGACGGCATGTGGACCAGGTGCCCGGCGCCGGGAATCTGCTGCGCCATCTTGTCGGCGCAGGGCAGGGCGCGGGCAGGGGTGGTCGAGGCCTCCACGATGTGAATGTAGAAGTGGCAGGCGCCGAGGTGGTTGGGATACTTCTTCAGGGTCCGCTCGAGCGTGGCGATCGTCTCCTGCGTGCCCGCGCGCGGCTTGGCTCCCCGGTCGTCCCAGTAGTTCCAGGGGTTGAGGTCCATCAGTGACTCGGCGTACAGGGTCTGGGCCTCGGGGTCGCTGGGGTACTTCTTGGCCACCGTCTTCATCGCCCTGGCGTACGCCGAGTCGAGGGGTGCGCGGTTGGCGACCGGCTCGGGGCCGTATCGGGTGGCCATGGCCTGGATCATGTCGCGCTCGTAGCCACTTGCCTTTGGCGCTAGCGTCACGGCCTGCTGAATCGCGGCGTAGGCCGCCCGGGACACCGCAGTGTCCATCGGGGCGTTGATGTTGGGTCCCATGGCGTAGGCGATCCCCCACCAGCACATGGCGCAGGTGGAGTCCTCGCGGGTGGCGGCGGTGTAGGAGGCGATGGCCTCGTCGTGGTTGAATGCGTAGGTGAGACGAAGTCCCTGATTGAAGAACTGCTGGGCGCTCGCCGATGCGGTGGTGACTTGGTGGTGCAGGTCGCCCAGGTTGTCGTAGAGGGGCACGCCGGTGCCGTCGGCAGTGGTGGTTGGCATGCCCGACTGGTGCTGGTGCTGGTGCTCCGGCTCCTGAGCAAGCAACGGCCGACCGGCTCCCATGCCACCCGCCAATCCCAGCCCCAGGGCAGCCAGGAAGATCGATCTGTACATCCTATCCCTCCTTGATGAGAACGGTGCGGCAGCCATTCCCTTGGCCTTCGCAATGCTGGTGTAAGCCTTGACGGTCTACACCTCCGAATGCGCGGGAAGGGGCGAGACCGGACAGGCGGCGGAAGTCGCAAATCCTGGGCATGAGGGCAGGGCGCCCGGCCGAACAGACAGTGCTCGGGAGGCGCCCCGGTGCCGCACGGCCTTCGATCTCAGGTCCTGACAATCTACTGCGGGGAGCCCGGCTCCGCCCTGGTTTCGGTCCTCCGGCAACCGGGCGGCTTCCGGGCTAACTACTTACCCCCAAGGCACTTCGTATCACGTTGACACGCCATGGGATAGCCAGTACTATTAGCCGCTTCTCGGGGCTGTAGCTCAGCTGGGAGAGCGCTGCAATCGCACTGCAGAGGTCAGGGGTTCGATCCCCCTCAGCTCCATGGCGCCATCCAGAGGCGTCACGACGATTCTGCCCCTTGGTGTAACTGGCAACACGCCTGACTCTGGATCAGGAGAGTCCTGGTTCGAGCCCAGGAGGGGCAACTGAAAGCTCTGCAACGGATTTCGTTGTGGAGCTTTTCTGTTTTTCAGCCGCCCGTGGTGTGTGCTCCGTTGTGAGTTCCTGATCCATCACTGTCACCCCTTCGCTGCCGCCAATCGCATCGTCGGGTTCAGCACCACCTGCGTGATCGTCTCAGGGTCTGTCCGCAGGTAGGACGCCAGAAGGGTCGGACAGTCGTCCCGCCACCCTCCGGCTGCCGCCAGGTCGTTGACCGGGTACCCCTTCCGCTCGGTGGCCCACTTCCGCCGGAGCGCGTGCCAGAGACTACCTGGCTCCTTCTCCAACTTGGCGAGCTTGTAGGCACGGCGGAGCCGCTGATCATACAGGTCCCGCTTGGTCGGCAGCGCGGGGTCCAGTCCGACGGGAAGACCCATCTCGTCCCGATCGCCTTCTGCTTCTGCCTGGCCTCGAGCAGCGAATCCCTGACCAGCAACGAGACGGGACCGACCTGTTCGTACCCCCTCTTGTCGTTTTCGGCCCGCCACCGAATTGCGCCGAACGGCTTGGCGTCGAAGTCGATGTCGTCCCAGCGGAGCTGCGCCCAGGCCGACAGCCTTCGGCCCGTCCCTTCCGCGATCACCAGCGCCAGTTTGAGTTGAGGGTGCACCTCGATCCGCCACTTCGAGCAGAGCCCGGTACGCGTCATCAGTCATGACCGGCCGGCGCGGGTTCTTCTCGCGCGGCAGCTCGATGCCGCGGAGCGGATGCTCCTTGAGCAGCCGGCGGCCCTTCTCGTCCCGCTCCATGGTGGCCCAGTTGAGCGCCGTCTTGAGTGCCACCAGGTCCGACCGGATCGTCGCGTCCCGTACCTCGACCGGCTTCCCTTTGCCGGGTGGAACCGCCCGCTCCGCCTGGCCTGCCGCGTCAGCGGGTCACGTCCGAGGGGCCGAGGGTACTGACATCCAGGTCCGCCCCGAAGAACTGCAGGATGTCGGACAGGTTGCTCGCGTCACCGTCGCGGGTCGACTCCTTCTTCTCCGCGAAGGCCGGGCTCCGCTTGTACCGCTCGATCAGCGCGCCGAGGGTGAGCGTCCCCCGATTAGCGCGTCCGCGTCGGCCTGGAGCTCGGCCAGCAGCGCGTAGCCGTCCGCGATCGCCTTGTTCTTGTCGCGGTGGCCGAGTGTCCTCCGATCCTCCTTTCCGTGCATGTAGACCGACCGCATCAGATTGCCACCGGGGCGGGCCTCGTAGATCCGCACCCGATGGCCACGGTCGCCGAGTGACTTCGCCCAGAGCTTCGGCATTACTTCCTCCGCCGTTGGGCGATGCCATGGGCATCGGCAATCGGATCATATCCCTTGCTTCGGGGGCCAGCAAGCAACTCCAGGTCGCCCCGGCGGATGTGCATCCGGCCCCGGGCTTGGAGCGGTCGTCGGGCAGGGCGCCCTTTCGGACCGCCCGCCGGATCGTCTCGGGGTGCTTGCCCAAGAGGGCCGCGGCTTCCTCCACGGTGATCTCCCTGTCCAGGTGTCCTGCGCAATCAGGCGATTCAAGAGGGCCACTCGAGCCGCGGCAGCGTGGCCGGCGCCGTTCTCGATCAGCGTTTGGTTCTCCTCCCTGGCCTTGGCAACGAACGTGACGAGCCACGCCGGGAGGCGGCGGAGATCGTCACATGGTCGAGGGGCAGGGGGAGTTGCATGGCTTCTATGGGTCTTCGTCGGGGTCGTAGACAACTCTGACGTTATCATGAGGGGCCGGGGCAGTCGGGCGCTCCCGGATGGGGCGCCAGGTCACTGCGCTTGCCTCGGCAGTCATGCGACCGATTCCGGAATCGAACTGGACGTAGCTCCGGAAGTCCCCGTACAACGGTCCCACCACCTCTTTGAGGAACCTGTCTTTCATCGCCCGGTCCTTGGTAGAACTCCAGCATGAGCGGGTCCATCTCGGCCAGCTGTTCACGGATCAGGCGGGTCGCCTCGGACATGAAACGGACCGACAGCCTGGGGGCGGGGTCCTCGTGCAGCCGGAATAGGAAGTCAACGAACCACCGGGCCAGCTCCTCCCGCAGGTCGCGGGGGTCCTGGATCTCTGGTTCGAGCGAGGGCCAGGGGAGGCGGAGCTGGGGCTCGACCCCCCCGGCGTATCGGCGGGCGGTTCGCTCGCTAAACCCGAGCCGAGCCCCGATCTCCTTGAACGTGTGGCCCTGCCGGCGGAGAGTGCCCATCTCATCCACCGTTTCCTGATTGACACGGTGCCGCAAGTTCCCTCGGGCAGCTGTCCGGCCGAGGCGCGCCTCACGCGCTTAGCTCTCGATGTTACAGCCATCTTGCCTCCGATCGGACGGAGGCGGCCCCGAAGCGGCCTGCCAACGGAAGTGCCGCGGCCAACAGCCGTCTCTGTGCTGCCCGCAATCCTGCGAGCTTCTTGCAGAGAACGCTCACTCCCCACGCAGGCGCTTCTCCTTGGCCAGGATCGCCCGGACACGCTTGACCTCTCTCAGGGGAATCGCCGAAGGCTGACCAGCGACCTTGATGTGTTTGAGCTTCCCAGCACGCACCCAGTTGTTGACCGACATCAGGCTGACCCCTAGCAAGCGGGCCGCGAGGGCCTGCGAGACCAGCCCGTTATAGGGGATCCTCTCGGCCCAGTTTTCTCCTCGATCTGGTATTGGATGGTCACGCCCTGAGTGAGGCCTGTACGGTCCCAGACGATGCGCGGTTCGGGATCTGCGTATGCCATGGCTGTAGATAATACTACAACATTTATAAAAAGCTATAGGCCGCAATCGTGGGTGCATGGACAGTGGAGGACTAAGTGGCGGAGAAGGCCAGGAAGGGCTGGCGCGGGGAGCGAAAGTGGCCCAAGTTTGCACTTACGAGATCACACCCGCTAGAACACGACTGGGTGCCAAACCAACCTATCGTGGGACGAGACCAGCCCGCCCAGCATTCGAGAGGGGCGCGCTGGAAGGGGACTAGGCTGAGTCGCCAAGTGGTAATTCCAGGATCCAGAAGTGCGAATTCAGCTGGGCCGGTGTCCAGTTGGTGGCCGGTGACACGACCCTTTGGGTTGCTAGAAGTTGTCGGAGACCAAGATGCCTGACCACAACTACTTCGCGAACCTGATCTGGCAGATCGCCGACCTGCTGCGCGGGCCGTACCGCCCGCCGCAGTACGAGCGCGTCATGCTGCCCATGACGGTGCTGCGCCGCTTCGACTGCGTGCTCGCGCCGACCAAGGCCAAGGTCCTGGCCGAGTACGAGCGAGCGCAAGGGCGGCAAGCTCGAAGGCGACGCGCTCGACACGCACGCTCAACAAGGCCGCCGGCCAGCGCTTCCACAACCACTCGCCGCTCGACTTCGAGAAGCTCAAGGGCGACCCCGACAACATCGAGAAGCACCTCGTCAGCTACATCAAGGGCTTCTCGAAGAACGTGCGCGACATCTTCGACTTCTTCGAGTTCGAGCCGAAATCGAGCGGATGCGCGAGGCGAACATCCTCTATCTCGTCGTCTCCAAGTTCTGCGACGTCGACCTGCACCCGAACACGGTGCCGAACGAGCAGATGGGGCTCATCTTCGAGAACCTCATCCGCCGCTTCAACGAACTGGCCAACGAGACCGCGGGCGACCACTTCACGCCGCGCGAGGTCATCCGGCTGATGGTGAACATCCTGTTCATCCACGACGACAAGCTGCTCGCCACGCCCGGCACCGTGCGCAAGCTGCTCGACCCGGCCTGCGGCACCGGCGGCATGCTGGCCGAGGCGCAGAACTACCTGCGCGAGCACCACGGCGCGGCGCAAGCTCTACGTCTACGGGCAGGACTACAACAAGCGCGCCTTCGCCACCGCCGCGTCCGACATGCTGATGAAGCAGGTGGACCACAACGGCGGCGGCGACAACGTGCGCTTCGGCGACAGCTTCACCGAGGACCAGTTCGCGGGCGAGACCTTCGACTACTTCCTCACCAATCCGCCCTTCGGCGTGGACTGGAAGAAGCAGCAGAAGGAGATCCAGCACGAGCACGACAAGCGCGGCTTCGACGGCCGCTTCGGCGCCGGGCTGCCGCGCGTGAACGACGGCTCGCTGCTCTTCCTGCAGCACATGATCGCGCAAGTTCGAGCCCGTGCGCCCGGCGGAGCACAAGCACGGCTCGCGCGCTCGCCATCGTCTTCAGCGGCTCGCCGCTCTTCACCGGCGGCGCGGGCTCGGGCGAGAGCGACATCCGCAAGTGGATCATCGAGAACGACTGGCTCGAGGCCATCATCGCCCTGCCGGAGCAGATGTTCTACAACACCGGCATCGGCACCTACGTCTGGATCGTCACCAACCGCAAGGAGAAGCGGCGCAAGGGCAAGATCCAGCTCCTCGACGCGCGCGACGTGTGGACCGCGGGCGGCAGCGAGGACAACAAGCGCAGCCTCGGCGACAAGCGCCGGCACATCACCGGCGAGCCAGATCGCCGAGATCGTGCAGCTCTACGGCCGGTCAGACCGACGGCGAGACCTCCAAGACCTTCGACAACGCCGACTTCGGCTACACCCGCGTCACCGTCGAGCGGCCCCTGCGCCTGCGCTACCAGATGACGATGGAGGACAAGGCCCGCTTCCTCGACGCCTGCCCGCACCTGCTCGACGACGTGCAGGCCATCGACAAGGCGCTTGGCCGCGAGCCGCAGCGCGACTGGAATGCGGTGTGGAGCCGCATCGAGGACCTGCTGCACGCAGCGCGAGTCGCGCTGGAAGGCGACCGAGCAGAAGCTCTTCCGCAGCGTCTTCACGCAGAAGGACCCGAGGCCGAGCCGGTCGCCAAGGGCGGGCGCGACGAAGGCTTACGAGCCGGACGCCGACCTGCGCGACTTCGAGAACGTGCCGCTCAAGGACGACATCGACGCCTACTTCGAGCGCGAGGTGCGCCCGCACGTGCCCGACGCCTGGATGGACCGAAGCAAGGACAAGGTCGGCTACGAGATCAACTTCAACCGCCACTTCTACAAGTACACGCCGCCGCGGCCGCTGGAGGAGATCGACGCGGAGCTGAAGCAGGCGGAGGAAGAGATCATGCGGTTGCTGCGGGAGGTGACGGAGTGAGCACCGCTGCACGGCAGCACGCTCCCGTGACTGAGGCTGCGAAGTTCGCTCGCGACAGTGGTCGACGTACGCGGCAAGGTCGACGGTGCGGCTTCGACGATCGAGGTGCCGTTCGTCGCAGCTGCAGAACGTCGACGTCGACGGTCTGCACTACGATCGGTGCGAGTTCGACGACGAGGATACCGCGATCGACGGACCGAGACGCGACAGTTCGGACTCGCGTCGACGACGTGATCGTATCTCGAACGACTCGGAGCGTGCGCTCGACATCGGCGTACTTGCGCAGTGCGTCGAGCCTGCCGTGAGCTCGGTCGCGGCTATCAGGCTCGCTCGTCGCTGCGACCACGCGACGCCGAGCATATCGACGGCACGTTCTCTCTTCGTGCTCTGCAGCGCAGCTGTCCGAGTTCAAGTCGAGTCTGGCGGTCGCAACGGTCGTCACGCGATTCGGAATGCCGAAGTCCGAGCATCGGCGACATTGCCGTTCCCGTTCCGCCGCTCGCGGCAGCAACGCGCCATCGCCGACTACCTCGACCGCGAGACGGCGCGGCTGGATGCGCTGGTGGCGGCGAAGGAGCGCGTGCTCGGGCTGCTGGCCGAGAAGCGCCGGGCGCTCATCGCCCGCGCCGTCACCCGCGGCCTCGACCCGCGGCCCCGCTCCGCGACTCCGGCGTCCCCTGGCTCGGCGAGATTCCGGCGCATTGGGAGATCGAACGCGCGCGATGGCTCTTTCGCGAACGCGACGCACGCTCGAGACAGGCGAAGACGGAGCTCCTCACGCGTGTCGCATCTCACCGGCGTCACTCCCCGGTCGGAGAAGGACGTCAACATGTTCGAGGCGCGAGACGAACGAGGGCTACAAGCTCTGCGAGGCCGGCGACCTCGTCGATCAACACGCTCTGGGCGTGGATGGGCGCCATGGGCGTATGCTCCGTGAACGGCATCGTCAGTCCCGCCTACAACGTCTACCAGCCCGGTCCGCGACTCGCGCCGGACTACAGTCGATGCGCTCGTCGCGTCTGCCCGCTCTTCGCTCAGGAGGTCACGCGATACTCGAAGGGCGTCTGGTCCTCGCCGACTTCGCGCTCTACCCGGAAGGCTTCTTCGAGGTCTGTACCTGCCGGTGCCGCCGCTGGACGAGCAACGCGCCATCGTCGATCACATCGCCGCGAGACCGCGAAGCTCGACGCCGTGCGAGCCGCGACCGAGCGCACGATCGCGCTTGCTCAAGGAACGTCGCGCCGCCCTCATCGCCGCGGCGGTGACCGGCCAGATCGACGTGGGGACGGCGGCATGATCGTCACGCGCGCTCAAGCTCGCCAACCTGCGCGCGATCGAGGCGGCCGAGTTCCGCTTTCAAGCCGGGCTTCAACCTCATCGTCGGCGTCAACGGTGTCGGCAAGACCAGCGTGCTCGACGTCGCTTGCGCGTGTGCCTCTCGGCTGTTCGCGAAGCAGTCAACGAGCTGCAGGCGGCCGGCTCGACGGCTTCACTGCTCGACGACATCCGCGATCGGACGCCGACGCGCTCACCGTCGAGTGCGGCGTGCGGCATCGGCGATCGGACTTTCGCCTACGTCATCCAAAGCCGCGCGAGGCCAGCGTCGCGCAGCGAGCAGAAGGCAGGGACTGCCGCGCGAGCAGAGTGCACGACACGCCGGAGAAGGCGGACGTTCCTCGGGGACACCGCACGCCGGTAGACGGCAACGAAGACCGGCGGACGCCCGCTCGCCGTGCTGTTCTCGACCAACCGCGCGGTGCCCTCGGAGCGGCGCCGAGCAAAGGACGTCGCTGCCGGGCGGCGATCGCCGCGGCGTTCGCGGAGCGCTCTTCGCGAATCGCGGAGCTGCGGCTCGGCGAGTTCGCGGCCTGGATGCGGGTGCAGGCAGCGCTGCGCAAGTCGAGACGTCGCAGCGGCTGGTCGCGCGCTCGCTGCCTTCGAGGAGGCGGTCGACGCGCTTCCTCCCGGCTACGCGAATCTGCGGCGTCGAGCGGCGACGGCCGCCCGCAGCTTGCTGATCGATCGCGGCGCGCGACGACCGATTCCCGTGCGGCAGCTGTCGGACGGCGAGCGCGGCATCGCTGGCGCTGGTGCTCGATCTCACGCGACGGCTCGCCCAGGCCAACCCAGGGCTCGACTGACCCGGCCGCCGAAGGCCGAGGCGGTCGTGCTGATCGACGAGATCGACCTGCACCTGCACCCGAAGTGGCAGCGGCAGATCGTTCGCAACCTGCCCGCCGCCTTCCCGCGCTGCCAGTTCATCGCGACGACCCACTCGCCGCAGGTCATCGGCGAGGTCGAGCACGACCGGATCCAGATCATCGCGGACGGTCAGGTCTACTCGCCGACGCACTCGTTCGGCGTCGACTCGAGCCGCGTGCTCGAAGAGATCATGGACTCGACCCGCGAACGCAGGAGGTCGCAGGAGCTCCTGTCGGCAGATCTCCAGGAGATCGGCCAGACAGCGAGTTCGGCGAGCGCCCGCGAGCTGCTGGCACAGACTCGTCGGCGAGCTCGGCGAGACGATCCCGAGGTCACTCGCGTCCGCGACCCTCCTCGACTTCGTGGAGGGCGAGGAATGAGGGCGATCGCGAAGGGCGCCGAGCCGGCGAGCCTCGACGGCGCACCGCCTGACGCCGCACTGCGACTACGACAACTACGCCGACAAGGACGGCCTTCGGCACGCGCTCGTGACCGAGCAGCGTGGCCTCTGCTGCTACTGCATGGGGCGGATCCGCAACGGACCGGCCGAACGATGAAGATCGAGCACTGGCGCTGTCAGAGCGCGCATCACCTGCCGAGCAGCTCAACTACCGCAACCTGCTCGGCGCCTGCCTGGGCGGTCACGGCCAGCCGCCGCACTCTCCAGCACTGCGACACTCGCAAGGGCGATCGCGATCTTCAGTGGAATCCGGCCGATCCGGCGCACCATATCGAGACGCGGCGTTCGTTACGAGCTCGACGGCACGCATCCGCGTCGACGACGCCGCTCTTCGACGCGCAGCTCGACGATGTCCTGAACCTGAACCTTCCACGTTGCTGAAGAACAACCGGAAGGGCGTCCTCGACGCCATCCTCGATTGGTGGAGCGTCGAGAAGGCGCGGACTCGGCGGCCCCGTGCCTCGCGAGCGCGGTTCGAGCGCGAGCGCGACAGGCGCATCGCCGGCGACGGTCGAGACTCGAACCTTACTGCCAGGTCGCGGTCTGGTGGCTCGACCAGCGGCTCGCGAGGATGGCGGCATGAGCCACGCTCGTCACTCCGAAGCCGCCTTCGAGACCGTCATCGAAGCGCATCTGCTCCAGAACGGCTACGTACGCCGTTGCACCGCGACGGCTTCGACCGCGAGCGCGCGATCTTCCCCGAGACGGTGCTCGCCTTCATCCGCGACACCCAGCCCAAGGAGTGGGCGAAGCTGGAGGCGCTGCACGGCGAAAAGACCGGCGAGCAGATCCTCGGCGACCTCTGCAAGTGGATGGACGCGAACGGCTCGCTCGCGACCCTGCGCCACGGCTTCAAGTGCTACGGCCGGACGCTGCACGTGGCGTTCTTCAAGGCGGCGCACGAGCTGAACCCGGAGCTCGAGGCGCGCTACGCCGCGAACCGCCTCGGGCTGACCCGGCAGCTGCACTTCTCGCCGCGCTCCGAGAAGTCGCTCGACGTGACGCTCAGCCTGAACGGCATTCCCGTCGCCACGGTGGAGCTGAAGAACCCGCTGACCGGGCCAGACGGTCGAGGATGCGCGCCGGCAGTACCAGCAGCGACCGCGATCCGCGCGAGCCGATCTTCGAGTTCAAGCGGCGCACGCTGGTGCACTTCGCGGTCGATACCGAGTCGGTGCTGCATGACCACGCGGCTGGCGGGCACGGCGACGCACTTCCTGCCCTTCAACAAGGGCTGCGACGGCGGCGCCGGGAATCCGCCCGATCCCGCCGGGCGGACCTACCGCACGGCCTACCTGTGGGAAGAGGTGCTGCAGCGCGACAGCCTGCTCGACCTCCTCGCGCGCTTCATCCACCTGCAGATCGAGGAGAAGCGCGACGACCAGGGCCGCAAGGTCGAAGACGGAGACGATGATCTTCCCGCGCTACCACCAGCTCGAGGCGGTGCGCGCAGCTGGTGGACGCCGGCGCGCAGCGAGGGCGTGGGCCACAACTACCTGGTCGAGCACTCGGCCGGCAGCGGCAAGAGCAACACCATCGGCTGGCTGGCGCACCGGCTCGCGTCGCTGCACGACGCAGGACAACCAGCGCGTCTTCGACAGCGTCATCGTGGTCACCGACCGCGTGGTGCTCGACCAGCAGCTGCAGGACACGATCTACCAGTTCGAGCACAAGCGCGGCGTCGTGCAGAAGATCGACGAGAGCTCGCGGCAGCTCGCCGAGGCGCTTGAGAGCGCGCGTGCCGATCATCATCACCACGCTGCAGAAGTTCCCCTTCGTCTCGCGCCAGCTGCTCAAGATGGCGGAGGAGCGCGGCGACGCGGCACGGGCACGCTGCCGACGCGGCGCTGCGCCGTGATCGTCGACGAGGCGCACAGCTCGCAGGGCGGCGAGACGGCGACCGACCTGAAGGAGGTGCTCGGCGGCGAGGCGCTGCGCGAGGAGGCCGCAGAAGCGCGCGGCCGAGGAAGGCCGCGACGACATGGAGGAGCTGTTCCGCAGCATGGCCAAGCGCGGCCGGCAGGCGAACCTGAGCTTCTTCGCCTTCACCGCGACGCCGAAGCACAAGACGCTCGCGGTGTTCGGCCGCGAGCGGCAAGCCCGTCGCACCGCTACACGATGCGGCAGGCGATCGAGGAGGGGTTCATCCTCGACGTGCTGAAGAACTACACGACCTACGCGACCTACTTCCAGCTGCTGAAGGCGTGCGAGGACGATCCGAACGTCGAGCGCAAGAAGGCCGCGCGGGCGCTCGCGCGCTTCATGCAAGCTGCACCCGCACAACATCGCGCAGAAGACCGAGGTGATGGTCGAGCACTTCCACGCCGTCACCCGCCACAAGATCGGCGGCCGCGCCAAGGCGATGGTGGTGACCGGCTCGCGCCTGGAGGCCGTGCGCTACAAGCAGAGCTTCGACCGCTACATCGAGGAGAAGGGCTACGCCGATCAAGTCGCTGGTCGCCTTCTCGGGCACGGTGCAGGACGACAAGCTCGCCGGACGTCACCTACACCGAGGAGGGCATGAACGGCGGCATCCGCGAGAAGGAGCTGCCCGAGAAGTTCGCGACGCCAGGAGTACCAGGTGCTGCTCGTCGCGGAGAAGTACCAGACCGGCTTCGATCAGCCGCTGCTGCACACGATGTACGTCGACAAGCGGCTCGCCGGCATCCAGGCCGTGCAGACGCTCTCGCGCCTGAACCGCATCCACCCGCTGAAGGAAGACACCTTCGTCCTCGACTTCGTGAACGACCGCGAGGAGATCCGCGAGGCGTTCAAGACCTACTACGAAGGCGCGGAGATGGGCGAGGAGGTCGACCCGGCGCGGCATGTACGCGATCAAGGGCGAGCTCGACGCGTCGGGCATCTACCTCGACGAGGAGGTCGAGCGGTTCTGCGCGGTCTACTTCAAGCCGCAAGCAGCGGCAGAGCGCGCTGGATCATCAGGCGATGAACGCGGCGCTCGATCCGGCGGTCTCGCGCTTCAAGGCGCTTCAGAGAGACGAACGAGGACGAGGCCGAGCTGTGGCGCGGCAAGCTGCAGGCCTTCCGCAACCTCTATGGCTTCCTCAGCCAGGTGATCCCGTATCAGGACTCCGACCTCGAGCGGCTCTACGTGTTCCTGCGCCACCTCGCGACGAAGCTGCCGACGCGCGACGAGCGGGCCGGCCTACCAGTTCGACGACGAGGTGCGGCTCGAGTACTACCGCCTGCAGAAGATCAGCGAAGGCTCGATCGCGCTGAAGGACGGCGAGGCGCGGAAGCTCGATGGTCCGACCGAGGTCGGCAGCGGCGTGCTGCGCGAGCAGCCCGTCCCGCTCTCGCAGCTCATCGACGTCGTCAACGAGCGCTTCGGCACCGACTTCAACCAGGCCGACCAGCTCTTCTTCGATCAGATCGTCGAGGCGGCGATGGCGCGACGACGGCCTGCGGCAGGCGGCGGCGGTCAATCCCGGCGACAAGTTCGAGCTGGTCTTCAAGAACCTGCTCGAGCCGCTCTTCGTCGAGCGCATGGACCAGAACGAGGAGATCTTCGTTCGGTTCATGAACGACGTGCCCTTCCAGAAGATCGTGACGGCGTGGATGGCGGCGGAGGCGTACCGGCGGCTGCGCGCCGAGCCATGGCGCCGGCGCAGAGTCGCGGCCTGCCGCCAAGACTGCGGCTGGTCGAGGGAGGCCGAGGACCGGTACGTGAAGTGCGTGCCGCTCGTGCCGCTCAAGGCGGCGGCCGGCGCGTTCGGCGATCCGCAGCACATCGACGACGACGGCTTCGAGTGGGTCGCGGTGGACGCGCGACCACGGCCTGCGCCCGGGCATGTTCGTCGCGCAGGTCGTCGGGCGTCGATGGAGCCGGCCATTCGGACGGCGCGTACTGCCTCTTTCCGCGCGCCAGTCGACGGGATCGCGGCAAGGCAAGACCGTGCTCGTCCAGCTTCGCGACGCCACCGACCCCGAGACCGGCGAGCGCTACACCGTGAAGCGCTACGAGAGTGAGAAGGCCGCGATGCCGGCGACTCTGGCGACACACGAAGATCACGCTGAAGCCGACCAATCCGGCCTTCGCGCCGATCGTGCTCGAGGACGTGGCGGAGGACGCAGTGCAGGTCATCGCCGAACTCGTCGAGGTGCTCGGCGAGCGTGAATCACCAGGTGGCGCGGAGCGCCCATAACCTCACCGCTTCGCCGAGTCCCATTCGCGTGCCGTGGCGCGATACAGGCTGGGACGGCCGGTGTCACTGCGCCGCGGCTGAACAGCTCTGAGCGTCGCCCGGCGGGCCGTACAACCTCTTCGCTCCGCGCCTAGATCGTTCCGTTGTTCCGCTGTTCCGGTCACTTCGCGTCACCGTCCAAGTCGACGGGCACTTTCTTCGAGGAGCATCTCGTCCACCGCATGGCGCGCGGCGAGATGGTACCCTCGAGGTCATTTGCCCTCCTCGGCTCAAACCAGGCCTCCTGCAGAGCTCGCCGCTAACTGGCTCGGACACAACAACTGTGGAATTCGCGATGTTCCAGTTCGCTGAGGCTCTGCGATGAAATCGGGCCCATCCGCTAGCGAATCAGTGGTCCCGTCCCCGTGTTGTCGTCCCCGATGTACCCCTCCACAAGCCCGCGTCCCGTTTTCGGACACACCCGATGCCCATAACAGTACGCGTGCATACTCCAGTTGTTGTGACTCTGGATCAGGAGAGTCCTGGTTCGAGCCCAGGAGGGGCAACTCGAAGGTCCGATGCCACTTTGGTGGGTCGGGCCTTTTCGTTTCTACGCCCGCTGCTACCGCTTCTGCTACAGTTTCTGCCCTGCGCTTGTCGCGGGAGCCCGCTATGTCATCGGCTCAACGCAGGATTGCGATCAGGCTTCACTGGCTTTACAGTCCTGCTCCAAGAGCTTCGACTCGCTCCCACCATTGACCACTCCGATGGTCAGGATGGGACCCTCGCTCCCGATGCTCCGTAAGTGATCGTTTCCGCGGTCTCATTCCACACGGACCCGCGCCAGCCCTTCCCGCGCTTCCGCCACGTAGGGCAGCAACTCCCGATCTGGGCGGCGCCAAGCCGCCATCACGAAGCCATAGCACTCGGCCGCCTTCCGCGTATCCCCGAGCCGTTCGGCGATACGGCCGAGCTCGAGCGTGGCGAGCACGAACGATGGCGTGCCGCCGCTGCTCCACCGCCAGCGCTCCAGCAACGCGGCGGCGCGCCGATCGTCACCGCGAGCCGCCAGGAGACGTGCCAGCGTAAGGTTCAGGTGGAAGCAGTTGGCGGCGAAGTTGTCCGCCAGGCAGAGCGTGTCCGGGATCGCGCTCAGCTTCCGTATCGCCGTGGTGGAATCGCCCCGGGCCAGATCGAGGAACCCGGCGCTCGTCTCACCCAGCAGCCGAGCCCGCAGGGCCTCGCGCGGGGTGGCGGGTGCGCGCGCCGTCCGAGCCGCGAGGACGCCGAAGCGCGCCAGGGCCGCCGTGTCGCCGCGCGACAGCCACCAGGGCAGCCCGTTCAGGTGACGGGGAGTGAAGAAGTTCCCCCAGGCGGCGTCTGCCTCGAGGGCGCGATCGAAGGTCGCTCGGGTCAGCGAGTCCGGAACGATCCCGAGCAGGCTGAGGTCCAGGAGGGGGTCGAGGAAGAAGCTAAACTGCGAGGCGGAAGGCTGGCGCATCAGGCGCTCATTCACCGCGAAGGCTTCGTGCAGGTGGCCGCGGAACGCGAGCGCGTGCGCCAGGTACCGTGGCCACATGACCGAGTCGTGCACCCACGGGTGGACTCCACCGGCGCCCCGGCCCGGCTCGCCGAGGCGCCGCAGCACCCGGATCGCAGTCTCGGCCGTGTCGGGCCAGCCGGCGAGCCCCTGGTCGATGGCGGCGCTCCAGACGGTATGCACCGACGCCGTATCGAGCATCTGCTCCGCCTCGGCTCTGGCGGTCGCACTCGGGTCTAGCAACAGCGCCGCCAGGCGGTTTTCCGATCGGTTGGGAGAGGTCGAGTCCAGGGCCAGGTAGGTTGCCGCGGCCTGCCGGGCCTCGTCCGGGCGTCCCAGCCTGAGTAGCAGGCTCAGCATGTGCTTGTAGGCTGGCCCGAACCCCGGATCCAGCGCGATCGCGCGGGCGAAGAGCTCGAGCGACGCGGCCGGCGGCCCGCCGATGGGCCAATCGTCGTGCTCGCGCCATTCGGCCAGCCTATACCAGGTCATGGGGTCTTCGGGGTAGCGGCGGATCGCCTCCTCCACCGTCGTCGGGCCGCGGAACCTCAAACGGACATACGCCTCCGGATCGGTCATCTCCCCCGCAGCGATGTACAAGGACTCGGCGACGATGAGGAGGCTGTCCCGCGGGGGAAGCCCGTGGTTATTGAGAGTCGCACGGCGCAAGTACTCCTCGCCCGGCCGGTACGCGCCCGCCGTCGGCGGGCCCCAGCTGAGCACCGAGCCCATCCGTGCCAGCGCGAGCGCAAACGTGCTGTCGGCGGCGATCGCCTGGTCGTACCGGGTGGCCGCCGAATCCCACTGCCCTCGCCGGTAGAACTGTTCGCCCTGGAGGAACGCCTTCAGCGCGGGCAGCGACCTGGAGCCGATCGACGTGCGGCGCACCGAGCCGATCGCCCGGCTGGACGAGAGCGCCCGCAGCGCCCGGATGCCGAGCGAGTCGGCGAGCTCGCCGATCCGGGCCGCCGCGCCCGAGACCTCGATGTCCGACTTTCCCATTCCACCGGCGCGATCGAGCAGGGTGGCGCGGAGCGTCACCGAGTCTCGTCCCCGCGGCACCACGGCACCGTAGACGACCAGCCCCGCGCCGGTGCGGCGGCCCAGCTCCTCTGCTGAGGCTGGATCGGCGCGCCCGCTCCAGCGCCGGAGCACCACGGTCGGCGACACGGTGCGGATGGGGCCCGCCCCGTCGAGCGTGCGGGAGAGGACGTCGCCCATGCCCTCCCCCCAGACCTCGAGTGAGGGCTCCAGCACCTCGAACGGGGCGACTGCAAGCAAATCGGCGTCGAGGGTGTTTTCTGCGGCAGGCCGGGTGCGCAGCCAGACGCCGGAGCCGGCGAGCGCGACCAGGAGCACGGCCGCCACGGCCAGCAGACCTCGTCGAAGGGCGGGGCTCGCGCCCGCGCTGGGCGCGCGCGCCGCGGCCTCCAGCGCCCGCGCGAAGGCCGGTGCGTCCGCGAACCGGTCCGCCGGCGCGCGGGCCAGCGCCTGCCTGACGGCTCTCTCGACCTGCCGGGGGACGTCACGCACGGTGCATAGGTCCGGGACGGGATCCGTCAGGCGACGGGCGATGACCGCCTGTGCCGTCCGTCCGGTGAACGGAGGCTCGCCGGCGAGCATCTCGTACACCACGCATCCGAGCGAGTAGATGTCGCTGCGAGGGTCGAGATGGCGGTCGGCTGCGCCCTGCTCCGGACTCATGTAGGCGGGCGTGCCCAGCGCGAAGCCGGTCTCCGTCAGGCGCTCGCCGGCGGCGTCCACGGCTCGGGCGACGCCGAAGTCGGCGAGCACGCATCGCTCGCCCTGGAGCAGGATGTTCTCCGGCTTGACGTCGCGATGGATGATGCCCTGCCGCTGGGCATATCCCAGCGCGTCGGCCACCGCCCGGGTGATCCGCAGGGCGTCCGCCAGCGGGAGCTGGGGCTCGCGCGCCAGGCGGCTCCGGAGCGACTCGCCCTCCACGTAGGGCATGGTGAACCAGAGCCGGCCGGCCGTTTCACCGGAGTCGTGGACCGAGAGGATGTGGGGGTGGTCGAGCCGGGCGGCGAGCCTGATCTCCCGGATAAACCGCTCCGGGCCAAGCGCGTGCGCCAGCTCGGGATGGAGGACCTTCAAGGCGACGGGGCGGTCGTGCCGGACATCGCGGGCGAGATAGACCGTTGCCATGCCGCCACGCCCGAGCTCGCGCTCGAGCAGGTAGCGGTCGGCCAAGGCGGCCTTGAGACTTTCGAGGGCCTGAGTCAGAGAGATATCAGATCGGGATATCCTAAGCCTAAAGCCATAGTCGCCCCCGAGCCAGAGCGACGGCGACTCGCTCATTGCCAAAGGAGACCTCGAGTCAAAAGTCGATCTGGAATCCTATCCGAGCCCGCCGGCCGACGCCGAGATGCTGGTGCTCATCACGGGCGACGTCGTACAGTGCGTTGATCGCTGCACTCTGCTCCTCGACGGTGTAGATCCCGTCGCCGTCGCCGAAGCGCTGCTCCGCCCGGATCAGGTAGATGCAGTTGGCCGCCGCGGGGGCGCCCCCCCTGCTCGACACCCAACGGCCGCATCCGGTCCGGCGATCGACCAGGCCGCCGAAGGTCAGGTCGAGCTCGCCGTCTGCACCGAGCGCGCCGTTGGCTTCACCCTCTGTCGCGAGATCCTCGAGGTCGGCGTTCAGGTTTGCCGACCGCTCCGCCTCGTTATGCACGTTGCCGTTCACCGCGAAGACCTGGAGCACGTTGCGGAAGTTCAGGAGGTTGCGGACGTCGAGATAGCCCGTCAGGTCCAGCCCGCCGAGGGCGAAGCCCTTGGTGAACCGCGCGTTCAGCTCCTTGAAGGCGGGGAGCCGCTGGGTGTTGAGGCCCTCGGGAAAGAGGCGCCGGCAGCTCTCGATCGAGAGGATGCTCTGCTCCTCGGTGCTCTCGCCGCACAGGCTATAGGCGCTGCCGCTGGTGTAACGGAAGGTCGAGAACACGCTCACGTTGCGCAGGATATCCCCCACTACCGTGCCCTGGCGGAAGTCGCCCGGGATGGTGACCGAGAAGGCGCCGGTCAGGGCGTGCGGCCGGCTGTCGTCGGTCGGCAGGATGGCCTGCGGCGGCGGCTGGGCGCCGTTGTTGCCGCCCACCTGGTTCACGATGCGCGAGCCGTAGTTCACGTACGTGAAGGGGTCGGATCCGGTGTTCTTGGCCTGCTGGTAGGCGTAGCCGATGGTGCCGTTGAAGAAGTTGCCGAACCGCCGGTCCAGCCGGACGTCCAGGCCTCGAACGTTGCCGAAGTCCAGGTTGGTCAGGATCCGGAAGTCGTTGTCGCGCAACTGGACGGGGTCGTAGAGCGAGACCAGCCGCGCCGCCGGATCGGAGACGATGTCCTTGTTGTACGCCGCCACGTCCAGCACCATGTCGTCGCTGAAGGCGTGCCGGATGCCGAACTCGAAGGCGATGGTCTTGCCGAAGTCGAGGTCGGAGCCGTAGACCTGGTTGGTGTTGGTGTTGCCCAGGTCGGTATTGATCCCGCCCAGCAGCAGCCCGAAGTCGGGCGCCTGCACCTGGTGGGAGTAGCTGAGGCGGAAATTGGTCCGGTCGGTCACCGGGAACGACACCTGCACGTGGGGGCTCAGGTAGCCGTGGCTCTGGTCCCGGACATACAGGGAGGTGGGATTCTTGGGATCGAAGCCCGGCATGGTGGACACCCGGGGGAACGCATAGGTGCTCCCGCCGGTGTCGGTCGCGAAGGGCCGGGACGCGCGGGTGTCGTACCAGTCGTACCGCAGGCCGCCCACGACGACCACATCGCCCAGGTCGAGGCGGTTCTCGACGAAGGCGTTCCACCGGACCGGCTCCTCGATGTAGGCGTCGGAGAAGAACTTGCTGGTCAGAGGGGAGCTGTAATTGTCGATGCCGTAGCGGGTGACCTCGCCGCCCACCTTGAGCCGGTTGTAGCGGTCGGCCTGCCAGTCGAGCGTCGCCCTGCCGATGTACCGGTCTTCTTTATACAGGCTCAGTCTGGTCGGCGTCGTCGCATCGTTCGTGAACCGTCCCTCCTCACCCATGCCCCACTTCAGCCCGTCGAGCGTGAAGTCGAAGTTTGGGTAGGTCCCGTAGAGACCGTACGCATTGTTTCGGAGCAGATCAGTCATGACGTAGCTGCTGCTATTGTTCACATCGAGCGGCGTGAGCCGGCCATCATTCCGCCTGATGTTGTCGATCAGCTCGCGGGTCACCGGAAAGTTCTCGAAGTCGTAGTCGAAGTCGAGACCGCCGATGATGAAGCCGGCGAACGGATCGCGAGTGTCGAGACCACTCTGAATGGTCAGCGGCCCGTTGATGGTTCGATCTTGCTGGTACGACAGCGCTACGTCGAGCGCGAGGGACCGCTCCACGCTTTTGGACAGGTTCTGGGTCCAGTTCAGGGTCGCCAGCCGGTTCCGGTTGCTGAAGCCCCGCGCCAGCCCGGTTGAGAGATTGTTGATGTAGCCGATAATGAACGGGAAAGTGTGGCCCTGGTAGACGCTGGTGGCCAGACTCAGTGAGAGCCGGGAGCCGGTGCCATACGTGTAGTTCAGCTTGCCGCCGACCGACAACGTGGTGCGCGCCGTCGACGGCATGCGGACTCCGTTGCAGTCAAACCCAAAGTTGCCGCGGATCTGCTGAACATAAGGATCGTCCGGGTCCGCCGAACCTGCCTCAGCGAACTCCCCGCAGTCGCCACGGCTCACCGCATAGTCGTAGATGTTCACCACGGTAGTATCGGCCAGCATCCGCTCGTCGAGAGGGGTACCCGGATCGTCCTCCAGGGTGCTGACGTGCTTGATGGTGGTATCCACGCCGGCCGGTAGAAAGATCGGGGTTCCCTGGCTCTGGAGCCCTTCCTCGACCGCCCGCTGCCCAGTCAGAGACCCGGCAATCGCGAACGTGAGGCGCGGCGCGAGAGGCCCGCTGAAGCCAGACTCGATGCGGTTGAAGCCCACCCCGTGGTTCACCCCCATCGGCTCGTCCGTCTCGAACGACAGTGAACCCGCGAAATCGGTGCCGCCCGTGCGGGTAACGATCGAGACTATTCCTCCGGTCGCGTTACCGAACTCGGCCGAACTCGACCCGGTCGTAACCGACGCCTCTTCAATGGCATTAGTGCTGATCGAAATCTGGGTCCCCGCCGACCCGAGGAAACTGTCGCCCCGGTAGCCGGCCTGGACCGGCACGCCATCGATGTAGGTCGCGTTCTGGGTCTCGCGCGCGCCCCGGATACTTAGGCCGCCGTCGGTATCTTCGAGCACGCCGGGTTGGAGTACCAGCACCTGGTTGAGATTGTCGACCGGCAACGCTTCGGCAAACTGACCGTCCACGCGCTGCTTGGTGGTCACTTCGTCGCGCGGCACCAGCGGCTGGGCCTGGCTGACCACGGTGATCTGCTCGATCTCGACAGGCGACTGCTCCAGCTGTATGTCCACCGTGCCGGTCTGGCCGGCCAGCACCTTTACGCCGTCGATCTGGCTCGACCTAAAGCCGATGAACGCCACGCGGACCGAGACGGTCCCGGCGGGCACATTGTTGATGAAGTAGTATCCCTGCGGGCTGGTAATGGTATTGAACGCGGTACCTACGATGAAGACTTGGGCGTTGGCGATGGGCGCGCCGCTCGGTTCGCGCACTCTGCCTTCGATCTTGCCAGTCGAGCTCTGGGCGAAGAGCGAGCTCGCCTCCCCCACCAGCACGACGCCGAGCAGCATGACGAATCGCGCAGCGTGTGCAACTGCGCCGTCGCAACACTGCTTCATGGATGTGTCCTCCAAAGGCGTGGGCCCGCGGCCGGGTCGGGACCAGGCACGCCACGTGACCGTTTCCGCGGCTCACTCCACACTGAGCCGCGCGAGCCCTTCCGGGTGTCCCCGAGCCGTTCGGCGATACGGCCGACCTCGAGCGTGGGAGCTGCGGCTCGCGCACCAGCCGCTGCCGCTGCGAGCCCCCGCCCACGAACGGCAGGGTGAACCGCTCGGGCCCAGCGCGTGCGCCAGCTCGGGATGGAGGATCTTCAGGGCGAGGGGGCCGGTCATGCCCGGAGATCCTTAGCCAAGTAGACGGTGGCCATGCCGCCGCGACCGACCTCGCGATCGATCACGTATCGGTCGGCTAGGGCGGCCTTGAGCCTTTCTAGGGTCTCGCTCAGAGAGACCTATCGGAATGGGGTAGCTCTAGGCTATACCTGGAGTCGTTCTTGAGCCAGAGCCGCCGCCGACTGCTACTGTTTGTTTGTGGGCTCGGCCGTCGGGTCGAGCCCAGGAGGGGCATGCAGCCCGGCAACGGTTTAGCTGTTGCCGGGCTGCGCCTACCGGATGCGCCTTGCTCTCAGCGGGACCTGCCGGGCCCAGCTGCGACTTCGGGTTCCGGATCGGCCCGGGTCTCGATGAGCAGCACTCCGTTCCTGAATCCGGTACCGTATCTCTTGCCCGCCAACCAGAAGTTGACGTATTCGATCCGGGCTACCCTGTCGACTGGAAGGGTCCGCAGCACCTCGACGCCTCCGACGACGGTATTGTCCACGGCGACAATTGGCTGGCGGGCCTTGAAGTACACGACGGTGCCGGGGTCCCGGGTCCGGAGCATTTCGGGGCGGATCTGACTGATCGCGTCGTAGGCGTTCCGAGCCTTGCTGCGGCCGAGCTCCAGGGCGGTGATTACGCTGGCATCGGGGGCGCCGGCTGAAGCGCAAGCGACGAGAATCGGCAATGGGGAGAGGACTCCCACGAGACGAGGAAGGCTGAGCCACATTGTGACCTCCGAACCGACGTGAGGGGTTCCTGACTACGAGCTGCCTGGCAGGGAGGCGAGTCTGGCCCCTACGCTAAGCGGCGCAGCTCACTTTCCTCTCACAATGTCCTCGTCGGGCGCTCATTTTCCCTCTCGTGCAGGACTCCCCAATGGGGATGCTTCAGTTGTGCTGCAGTGTGGCGTAGCTCAGTCTTGCGGGGCGAGGGGGTAGGCTCACCGGGGCTCGGCGCACGAGGCCAGGAAGGCTCCCCGGTAGATCTCCAGGCCCGGGAGAGGAAACTCCGCGATCGTCCTGGAGGAACCCGCGCCGTCGGCTACTCCCTCATTGCCCAAGGAGACCTCGACTCAAAAGTCGATCCGGAATCCTATCCGAGCCCGCCGGCCGACACCGAGGTGCTGGTGCTCACCACGGGCGACGTCGTACAGCGCGTTGATCGCTGCACTCTGCTCCTGGATGGTGTAGATCCCGTCGCCGTCGCCGAAGCGTTGCTCAGCCCGGATTAGGTAGATGCCAGTTGGCGGCAGCGGGGGCGCCACCCCTGCTCGACACCCAACGGCGAAGCCGGGTGACGTGATCGCATTCGGCCACACCCACAAACCCTGGCACCGCGAGATAGAAGGCATCCAGTTCCTCAACACGGGGAGCGAGGGGTTTGTTGTCCCAGGGCATAGGCACGCTGGCGGGCGAGAGGATTGCATCTTTCCTGGGTATCTGGGTGCATGTGGTCTCCGATTCCCGGGGTGCATGGGTGCTACCGTTTCTGCTACTGTTTCTCCGGGCAAAAGCGGGCGGCTCATGGCGGAGCAGAGTAGCCGGCCGGTCGCTTACCCCTTGCGCTGGAGTCGCCATGTCTGTATGATGATCATCATATGAACACCGCCACCTCGAGACGACCCGCCCCCAGCCGCAAGGAAGCCACCCACGAGCGCATTGTGGAGACCGCCGCCCGCGCCATCCGGCGCAACGGCTACGGCGGCCCCGGCGTGGCCGAGATCATGAAGGAGGCCGGCCTCACGCACGGCGGCTTCTACGCCCACTTCGAGTCGCGCGAGGGGATGCTGGCCGAGGCGGCCGATCGGGCGGGAGCTGACGGCATGGCCGTGCTGGCGCAGGTGGCCGCCGCGGCACCGCCTAAGAAGGCGCTCGAGGCCATGCTCCGCGCCTATCTCTCGAAGGAGCATGTGGAAGGCGTCGAGACCGGGTGCGCGATCGCCGCGCTAGGCTCGGAGATGCCGCGCCAGGCGCCCAAGGTCCGGCGGGTCGCCACCCGGCGGATCAAGGAGATGATCGATCTGGTCGCCCGTCAGTCCCCCGACTGGGGCCAGCCAGGCGCGCACGAGCGCGCACTCGTTACCGTAGCCACCGCGCTCGGCGCGTTGGTCCTGGCCCGCGCCGTGGACGACCCCAAGCTCTCCAACGCGCTGCGCGAGGCGGCGCTGAACCACCTCACCCCAACAGGCTGATACCCTGTGCACCACTGCCTAGTTTGCGTTTGCCAGAGAATATGATGTTCATCATATACGAATAGGGCAGTGGACCTCAATGGAAAGCGAGCACCGTATGTCAGGTAATCAGGAGCAGCAGACTCGGCCCGTGGCGATCGTGACGGGCGCATCGGGAGGGATCGGAGAGGCGACCGCGCGGGCGCTTCACGCGGCCGGCTATCGGGTGTTCGGCACCTATCGCCGGCCTCCCGCGACGAAGTCGCCGGGTACCGAGTACTTGGCGTGCGACGTGACCAGTGACGAGTCGGTAAAGACCGCAGTCGGTGAAGTGCTGTCCAAGACCGGGCGCATCGATCTCCTGGTCAACAACGCGGGGGTGGGATTGGTTGCGGGGGCGGAGGAGTCATCGCTGGAGCAAGCGAAGTCCCTCTTCGACGTCAACCTGTTCGGCCTGATTCGCATGACCAAGGCGGTGCTTCCAACCATGCGCCGGCAGCGGTCGGGACGAATCGTCAACATCAGCTCGGTCATGGGCCTGATCCCGGCGCCGTTTATGGCCTTGTACTCAGCCAGCAAGCATGCCGTGGAGGGCTATTCCGAGTCGCTGGACCATGAGATCAGAGGGTCGGGGGTCAGAGTGGTGCTGGTCGAGCCCGCCTACACGCGGACTTCTTTCGAGGGCAATGTCTACCAGGCAGACCAGCAGCTCGACGTCTATCAGTCGGCACGAACGAACGCGGAGGGAGTCTTGCGGGACGGAATGAAGACTGCCGACACACCGGAGCTGGTTGCGAGCGCTGTCGTGAACGCTTCCACCGAGGCCAACCCGCGCCGCCGCTACACCGCGGGACGGGCCGCGCGCCAGATCAGCCTGCTTCGGCGCTTCGTTCCCGCGTCTGCGTTTGACAAGAGTCTGCGGAAACAGATGCGCTTGCCCGCATAGGGTCAGATTGACGGAGAGAACGGGTAGTTTGAGTGAACATTGAGAATGGGTATCCCGCACCGTAGGTTGGCGAAAGGGGGGTTTGCCCCGCTTCGCCGAGGAGGCAATATGAAGAAGGACAGTGGGCGGGCAGCTGAGATCTCCACCACTTCACCGGAGAGAGTCGAACTCAAGGGGCTCTTCACCATGATGCTGGGGGTGTGGTATCCGCAGAACTACATACTGGCAGCCATTGATCCCAGGGAGGGAGCGGCGGCAGTGAAGGCGTTGCTCGCGGCTGGGTTTGGCAGGAACTCGGTCCGCCTCGAGGATGGCGCCCGTGTTGGCCAGATCCGAGCAGCGATCTACGAGCAGCGTACACCGATGCAGCGCGCCGCGGCCTCAGTCAGCCGCGCTCTGACCGACGAAGGATTGATGAGCCAGGAGTACTTCGAGGAGGCTGAAGCGGGGGCTTCGCTCATCGCCGTGCTCGCGCCCGAGCCACAACTCGTCACCGAGGCCGGGCAGATCCTCGCGACTCACGGGGCGCGGCACATGAGGTTCTACGACAGCAAAAGCATCACGGACCTCACGTGAGATGAGGGGGGGCACCAGGGGTGACCCCCCGGTTTCACCCGACGCCTTGTTAGAGACGGCCGCACAGCTAGTGACACGAGTCTCCGGTTCTTAGTCCGGCAACGATTTACCCGTTGCCGGGCTGCGCCTATCTGCGGGGTGTGCGAGCCACTGTGTGAGTCGGTAAGCGCGTTGCTCCGCAGGTATCTCGGGCGGCGAGCGCCTCCCCGGATGCGTCTTGCTCTCAGCGGGAGCTGCTCGGCCCAGCTGTGACTTCGGGTTCCGAATCGGCCCGAGTCTCGATGAGCAGCACTCCGTTCCTGAATCCCGTCCCATATCGCTTGGCCGCCACCCACGAGTTGACGTATTCGATCCGGGCCACCTTGCCGGTTGGAAGGGTCCGGAGCACGTCGACGCCTCCGACGACGGTGTTGTCCACCGCGACGATTGGCTGGCGGGCCTTGAAGTACACGACGGAGCCGGGGTCCCGGGTCCGGAGCATTTCGGGGCGGATCTGGCGGATCGCGTCGTAGGCATTGCGAGCCTTGCTACCGCTGAGCTCCGGGGCGGTGATCACGCTGGCATCGCGGGCGCCGGCTGAAGCGCAAGCGATGAGGATCGGCAATGGGGAGATGACGCCCACGAGACGAGGAAGGCTGAACCACATTGTGACCTCCGAACAGGCGTGAGGGTTGCTGACTGCGAGCTGCCGTGCCGGCAGGCGAGTCTGGCCCTACGCTAAGCGGCGGGGCTCACCTTCCTCTCACAGCGTCCTCATCTGCCGCTCATTTCAGTCTTGCGGAGCGATGGGTAAGTTTGAGCCCAGTTAAAGGCGGCAACGTCGTTCGAGACCAGCAGGGGCAATGAAGCCCGGTAACGAGTCAGCCGTTGCCGGGCTTGGTCTATCTGCGGGGAACCGACTCGAGCTCGGCGGATGGAATGGCGACACGGATCAAGGTCGCGTCGTGACTCGACCGAACCGGGGCCGGACCTTGGAATAGAGCGCCGAGGCGGCCGCACCGGCGCAGAGAAACACGAGCGGCAGGATCGTGATCCGGTAACGCAGCTTGCCCACGAATACCGAATGCCCGAGGGCGTACGCCAGCACCACCGCCGCCAACAACACCGCGTCACCGCGACGGTGGCGCCACAGCAGGATCAGTCCCACCAGCGCGAGGAGCAGCTCGATCCCGAACGTGGCGGCGCTGACCGTATCGCGGAGCGATCGGGAGAAGGAGGCTTGGATCGGGAGCCGGGGGTCCTTCCGGTGGAGGTCTTCCCGCCGGGCGGGATCGTCGGTCATCAGGCGGGACGGTACCAGCTCCCAGAAGTGCCCGAACTCGCGCGCCATGTGGGTGGCCATCGCGACCGGGTCGGCTAGCGCCTTGTGCACCACCGCGCCGGCCACCCCGCGTTGCGCGATCGCGCCTGACGAGACCGAGGTGCCTTCGGTGCCGGCGAGCGAAACCGGGATCAGCCGACCGTGAGTCCGGTAATTTCTGTAGGTCCAGGGCGTGAGCACGAGCAGGCACGCCAGACCGACCAGGCCGGCGTGGAGCGCGCGTCGTGACAGCCGGGCGTTACCCGCGACCAACACCCACGTGGCCACGACGGGGACCACGACCAACGCCACCGGACGGAAGAGCGCGAGCAGGCCGAGCAGCGATCCGGCGAGGGCCGCGAGGGCCGTCGAACTCCGCTTGGCCGCCTCCCACGCGACCAGCACCACAGCCGTCATGAGCACCGCCGCGACCGCCTCCGGGTAGAGAAGTCCCCCCGCGACCACGAGTAACGGATCCAGGGCGTAAATGACCGCCGCCGCGATCGCGGCGGGCCGGCCCAGAAACCGCTCGGCGGCCACGAACGTGACCGCCGCCCCGAGGGCGGTGACGATGGCCTGCGCCAGCCTCAGCCACAGCAGCCCCTCGGGGATGGGCAGCGCCAGCAGCGCGAGCAACGCCGGATAGCCGGGCACCCGGCTGTAGTCGTCTCCGAACCCCGCGCCGCTCAGCAGGCGCCGGGCGGCGTCCAGATACCCGGCCTCGTCGGCGAAATAGAACTGGTTCCCCAGCGCGAGGGCCGCCACGACTCGGGGAATCAGGGCAAGGAGGAAGACCGCCGCCTTTTCAGGCACGACTGTCCGGATCGAGCCACAGGTGGCGGTCGCTCTCCGGCACATGGTCCACGCGCCGGAACTCGAACCGGGTGAGATAGTGCGGGGAGATGCCCACGCCCGCCAGGTAGCCGAGGAGCTGGCCCGCGCCGTCGGCCGCGAGCCCCAACCCGAGCAGCGGCGCGAGCCGCGGCAGCGAAGGGCGGGATTGCTCCGCGCGGCGGAGGTGGGCGATCGCTCGCGCGAGACGAACCAAGGGGATGAGGGGTGCGGCCGCGGCATAGAAAGCCCGCTTCGTCCAGGGCCAGCCCCTCGCCCGCTCCGCGGCGAAGACCCGGCCGCTATGGTATTGCACTGGCAGCCAGACGCCGCAGCGGCCGAAATTGGTGTGCGCCGCGCGAGCGCGCGGCTCTACGACCAGCCGGAAGCCCTTCTGCCTGAGCTCCAGATGGAGGACGGTCTCCGCCTCAAGGAGCCCCTCCAGGCGGGAGCCCAGCCCGAGGAGGACGTTCGTTCGGTAACTCGAGTTGTGCCCGGCCAGGAATTTCGGGTCGCTGGTCGTGTGGGGATCGATCCACGGCCCGTATCCGATTGCGAAATCGCACCAGCTCACCAGCGTGCCCGGGTTCGCGTTCTGGAAGACCGGTCCGACAGCGGCTACCTCGTCGCTCGTGTATCCCTCGAGCAAGGCTTCGGCCCAGCCCGGCTCGGGAAAGCAGTGGTCCTCGGCGAACACCACCACCGGTCCTCGCGCCGCGCGAACGCCGGCCGCGCTCGCCTCCCCGTGCGACGCCTGACCGACATGGACGACCCGGGCCTGCCAGAAACCCTGGCACGCCCGCTCGTCGAGGGAGAAGCCGGGTCGCCTCATCGCGACGACGACCAGCTCGAGCCGGGCCGAGATGCTCTGACGGCCGAGGTAGTGCACCGTCGTAGCGATGGACTCAAAGTCGGACGGCGTCGGGAGGACCACGCTCATGGCCGGGCCCTGGTGGGACTCGCTCACCCAGCCCCCGCATCGGCCTGCCCGGTGTCCGCCGGCTCTGCCGGCGAGACGGGAGCGCCTTGCTCCGCCGATCGAAGCGCGGCCAGCACGATGGCGGCTGCCTGCCGGCCGTCATGAACCGAGGCCGGCATCGAATCCCCGCTCCGAAGTGCCGCGACGACGCGGGCCCATTGGTGCGCATAGGACATCCGGAAATCCCCCCCCTCGCGCGCAGCCCGGATCACCGCCGGGATCTTCGTGGCTTGGCCAAGGAGAGATGCGATCCGCCGCCGAGCCCCGTTCGTCCGCCGGCCCACAATCGCGACTTCGAGGCTGTCCGCATGGTAGCATGAGAGCTGCAAGCTCCCCCGGCTGCCGAACACCTGGACCACGTTGTGCGACACGGTTCGCTGGCTCACCGCTGCCGACACCAGCACACCGTTCGTCATTCGGGCCGTGAACGCGGCGGTCTGGTCGTCGAAGGCGGTGGAGCGGGACAGGGCGTGAATGCTCTCCACCTCGCTCCCCAGGAGCCAGCGCCAGAGGTCGGCCTGGTGGGTTCCGATCTCCAGAAGGGCCCCACCGCCCCGGGCCCGTAAGGCGTGCCACTCGGGCCGGTCCCCGGCGCTCCAGTCCGCGGTCCACAGGGTTCGGAGCAGCTCGATCTCTCCGAGGGAGCCCGACCGGATGATGTCCCTGGCTTGGCGCAGCAGCCTGTGCGACCGCAGATTGAACCCGACCACCGACCGGATTCCCGACGACTCGGCGGCCCGCGCTTGAGCCACGAGGCGGTCGCAATCGCCGATCGTGAGCGCCAGCGGCTTCTCGATGAATACGTGCTTGCGGGCGCCCAGGGCGGCGCCGGCGACCTCGGCATGCAGTGTCACCGGCACGCACGCCGCGACGACGGTGACGCATCCGTCGCCCACCAGGTCCTGATAGTTCGAATACGTCGCCGCCCCGCTGCAGCGCGACGCCAGCGCCATCAGGCGCGCCGGGTCGCGATCGGCGAGGGCGATGACCCTGGCGCCGGGCACCCGGGCCAGCGCGGGAACGTGCAGCGAGGATCCGGCTCGTCCACAGCCGACGATGCCGATTCCGACGTCAGCGGGAGGGCGAGAACGCGCCATGTCCGAGCCTGTCGCCATCGCGCCGGAACGCTTCCCACAGGTACCCCGCGAGGTTGGCCAACTGCCATGCCGCAAGAAGAACGGCCACCGGCAAGACCTGCCGCGGACGTACGCGCGTGAGGGGCGACCACAGCCAGTTCCGGACGTCGAGATGGAACCTGGACTCGGCCAGCATGTTCCCCGATTTGCGCTCCGAGCGTCGTCGGTGGAACAGTTGCGCCCCGCGGCCGTAGTCGAAATGCTGCCGGCAGAAGGTTCTGGCGGTCATGGGCCGCACGTGCCGGACGCTCGCTGTCGGGGTATAGATGATCCGGTTCCCCCGGTGGAGCCAACGGTCGCAGAGATCGCGATCCTCCGCCCAGCGAAAGGCCGGATCGAACCCGCCGACCTCCCGGAACTTGTCGGCCGGCACGGCCATGTTGTTGGAGGCCACGAACCGCGCGCGGAGCCGATCGGCGTTGTAGTGGCGGTATACCACGTCCGTGATGAGCTGGCTCGTCGCGGAATAGAGGCTCGTCGCCGCGTTGACGACGATTCCTCCCACCATGCTCTCGGGCTCTCGGGAAAGGACCTGGTCCAGATCCATTAACCAGTCCGGGCCGGGACGACAGTCGTCGTCGGTAAAGGCGAGGAACTCGCCTCGTGCGCGCTCGGCGCCCCGGTTCCGGGCGGCGGCCGGTCCGGCATTTGCCTGCCGAATCAGGGTGAGCGTCAGGTGGCCGCGGAAGGGGGCGACCACGGCATCGAGCGGCGACACCCCGCCGTCGTCCACGACGAGCACCTCGAAACGGTCGCGCGGATAGCGTAGACCCGACAGCGCGCGCAGACACTCCCCCAGGTGATCGGGGCGCAAATAGGTGGGAATCACGATGGAAAAGCTAGACACCAATTCTCACCCCCCCAGGGACCGGTGCACCCGGCGGCTGTCGGTGATCGTCCCGGTGCGCGACGGCGCCGGCTTTCTCGCGGATTCGCTGCCTGCCCTGCGCCGCAGCGATCTCGGCTCCGACCAGTGGGAGCTGATCGTGGTAGACGACGCCAGCACCGACCGCTCGGCAGACGTCGCCGAGGAATACGCCGACGAGGTGCTGCGCCTCTCCCGCCCCCATGGGGCGGCCCTGGCGCGGAACCTCGGGGCGGAGCGGGCTCGGGGCGAGATTCTCGTCTTTGTCGATGCCGATGTCTCCGTCCACCCGAGCGTGCTGCGACGCTTCAGCGAGATCTTCGCGGGTGCGCCCGATATCGCAGCCGCCTTCGGCGCCTACGACACTTCGCCCCGGGCTCCCGGACTCGTCTCTCAGTACCGGAACCTGCTGCATCACCGGGTGCATGCCGAGAACGCTGGCGACGCCGAGACGTTCTGGACCGGATGCGGCGCGATGCGACGCGCCGTATTCGCGGAAACCGGCGGATTCGACCCTGCGGCCCAGTCGATCGAGGACATCGAGCTGGGCTACCGCGCGCGGGCGCTCGGCTATCGGATCGTGCTGCGTCCGGAAATTCAGGGCACCCACCTGAAGCACTGGACTCTGGGCTCGATGATCGCGACCGACCTGTTCGGCCGCGGGGTGACCTGGATGCGACTGCACCTCGAGCGGCGTCGCACCGGCAGCCCGGGCACGCTCAACCTTCGCCCCGTGGAGAAGCTGTTCACCCTGCTCACCGGTCTCGCGGCCGTCGCAGCCGGGGTCGCGGCGGTGCGGCGTGATCCGAGGTGGCTCCTCGCGAGCGCGGCGTTTCTCATGGCCGTGCTGGTGGGGAACGCGTCCCTCCTCCGCTGGTTCTGGCGGGAACGCGGTTTCTGGTTCGCTCTCGGCGTCGGGCCGCTCCGAGTTCTCTATTACGCCCTCAACGTGATCGCCGCGGCAATCGGTTGGCTTCAGCACACCCTCACACCGCGGACACGCGGCACTCGCGTTCCTTGACGTCCTCTACAGAAGAGGGTACCGCCGTATCCTCCCTGCCACCAGACATGGCCTCCGCAAGGGCCCAAACCCTGCAATGATGCGTGCCGCGCATGCCGTCCCTGCATCGGACCCGGCCCGGCCCCACGGGAGGAGCCACCCGGATCCCCGGATCCACCCCTGCGGCCGGTCTCGCTGGAAGTCGTGACAGGCCAGGTTGTTTGGTGTCGGGTCCAGCCGCCCCCCAGGCGGCGCCGTCCCATCGCAAGTAGCGCCTCGGAGTCGGGAAAGGCGTTGCGGACCAAGAGCGGCGACTGATGCCTGCTCGCCACACAGGGGGATCCGCCAGGATGCCGGTTGACGTCTACCGAGGCGAGATCCGGAAGTAGCGGCTGTCCCAGGCGCGCCATATGTTTTCCGAACAGCATTCCACCATCCGATCGGAGCCGTCAGCGAACGATGCCAGGCCTCCAGCCCCCATCCGGCGGCCCCGCGCGCGAGTACCGCCTCTCGGTCGTTCTCGTGGCCCGAGACAGCTTCAAAGTAGTCCGGCGCACGGTGGCTGCTCTGCGCGCCCAGACGATCTGCGGCGACATCGAGTTCTGCCTGGTGACGCCGAGCGAGGAAACGATCGCGGACCGCCGGCCGGGTGAACTCGACGGGTTTGGCCGGGTCAGAATCGTGACGGTCGGCCCCTGCCACGACGTGGACCGGGCATCGGCGAATGGATTCCTCGCGGCGACATCCGCGGTGGTCGCCCACATGGAAGATCACGTCTTTCCGGAGCCCGACTGGGCGGAGGCCGTGCTCCGGGCCCATCGCGGTCCCTATTCGGTGGTGGGCGGCAGGATGCTCAATGCCAATCCCGCGACCATGTTGAGCTGGGCCAACGTGCTCATTTCTCACCAAGCGGAGATCGTGCCCCGGGCGGGCGAGGCCACCAAACTCTCCAGTCACAATGCGACGTACAAAACGGCTGTGCTTCGGCACTACGGAGACCGCCTGGCGGGCCTGCTGGGACGTGACGGCAGGTTGATGCGCGACCTCCGCGCCCACGGGCACCGCATCGGCATCGATCCCTCGATACGGTTCCAGCACCAGCAGGTGTCCCGTTGGTCAACGACCCCGCGCTACCGGGTGAATACCGGACGGAACTACGCCGCGGCGCGCATGCGGCAGAACGGGTGGTCCCTCGGGCGCCGCCTCCTCTACGTGGTCGGCGCCCCGCTCATCCCAGTGGTCCGCTCGGTGCGCATGGTGCCCTCCTGCCGCAAGCTTGGCGTGTACCCTCGCGTCCTGCTTCCCCTGTTCCTCGGGCTCATCCTGGAGTCGCTGGGCGAGATGGTCGGCTATGCCGCCGGATCGGGTCGGTCGCTCGACATCATGGCCGAGTACGAGGTGGATCGGCTCCGGTTCATGTCGGACGGGGATCGGGAGGAGCACCGGGGGGCGGCCACGCGGCACATGGGGGATGTAGCCATGGCCGGCGCCCGCTGATTGCGATGCCCCGGCTTACTGTCGTAGTCGTCACGGCGGATGATTTCGATTCGGTCCGCCGCACCGTCCGGGCGCTTCAGGCGCAGACGATCGCGGGGGACATCGAACTCATCCTCGTCGCCCTGACGAAAGAGGCGCTCTGCGACCACCGACCGGAGGAACTGGACGGGTTCGCGCGGGTGGAGGTCGTGCCCATCGGTCGCGTCTGCAAGGCCGACCGCGGCGCGGCCAGCGGCATCCGGCGGGCAACGGCGCCTTTGGTGGCATGCGTGGAGAACCATGCGTACCCCGAGCCTCGGTGGGCCGAGGAGATCGTCCAGGCCCACCAGGGCCCGTGGGCGGTCGTGGGCGGCCTCATGGTCAACTCCAACCCGAGGAGCGCGGTAAGCTGGGCCAACATGTTCATGTCGCACCTCGACGAGTTGGTGCCCCAAGGCGGCGAGTCGAAGCGCCCAACCACCTGCAGGTGTCCACCTGGGCGCCCATCATTCCCTTCCGTTTCGCCATCGGGCGGCAATTCGCCGCGAGCCGATGGCAGCACGGGCGGTGGGGTCTGGCCCGGCGAGTCGTGTATGTACTCGGCGGCCCGCTGATTCCGGTCGTGCAGCTGGCCCGCCTCTCGAAACACATCTGGCGGTTCAACCAGTTTCCCCGGGTCCTTCCGCCCTTGCTCCTTTCGCTCGCGGCCGAGGCGGCCGGCGAGATGCTGGGGTACGCCACCGGCGCTGGCAGCGCCGAAGAGGATATGTGTGACTACGAAGTGCGCCGGGACCGGTACCTCTCGGGCCGCGACCGCGCCGCCCTCGCCGCATGCACCGACGTTCTGCCAGACCTGAGTTGAGCGCTGCGCCTTTCTCGTGAAGGTCCTCCTGGTCCACGACTACGGGGCGCCGTGTGGGGGCGCGGACCATGTGGCGCGGGCGCTCCGCGATGCGCTTCGGCGCCAAGGCCATGACGCCCGGCTGTTCGCGAGCACCGCCCTTCCCGTCCCCACTGCCAACCGTGCGGACTACACTTGCTTCGGCACGGTCTCGCGCGGGCGCGAGCTGCTCCAGATCGCCAATCCGTCGGCCTGGCGCGGGCTGCGGCGGACCCTGGCGGAGTTCCGCCCGGACGTGGCGCACGTCTGTATCTATGCGACGCAGCTCTCACCGCTGATCCTGCCCGCCCTGCGGCGGCACCCCACTATCCTGCACTTGCACAACTACGATCAGATCTGCCCCACCAACTCCAAGCTCCTCCCCAGCGGTGCGCTCTGCTCCTTTCGCCCGGGCCTTGCCTGTCATCGGGAGGGGTGCGTGGGGGCTCCGGGACTGGCGCGGTACGTCGCGCAGCGGGGTCTCACGGACCTCTGGCGGGGCGTCTTCGACGCCGTGGTGAGCCCGAGTGAATGGGTCACTCGCCGGATACGAGCCGAAGGTTTTCGGGTAGACACCACGATCCCGAACGGCGTTGCCGAGCGCGAGGCTCGGCCCGCGCTCGCGGAGTCACCGACCATCGCCTATGCCGGCCGGCTGGTCGCGAAGAAGGGAGTGGACGTGCTGCTGCGGGCCGTGGCGATCCTCGCGGAAGAAGCTCCCACCGTCCGGCTCCTGGTGGCCGGTGACGGGCCCGAGCGCCCGGTCCTGCAGCGCCTGGCGGCCGAGCTGAGCGTCGCATCCCGAGTGGAGTTTCTCGGGCACCTCGAGCGGGATCCCATGGAGCGGGCCCTCGATGCCGCGTGGGTCCAGGCCATACCGTCGGTGTGGGAGGAGCCGTTCGGGCTGGTCGCGGCCGAAGCGATGATGCGCGGTACCGCCACCGTCACCAGCCGAATCGGAGGCCTTACCGAATTCGGAGCCGAGGGCGAGACCGGCTACAGTGTGGCACCCGGCGACGCGCCGGCCCTCGCCGAGGCGCTCCAACGGATCCTGCTCAACCGGGGGCTGGCCGAACAGCTCGGTGCCGCGGCACGTCGCTTTGCCCTGGCGGAGCTCACGGAACAACGCTGCACGGAGCGATTCGTGAACCTCTACCGCGAGGTCGTGGCCGCCCGGTCGAGCCTGGAGCGCTGAGTCTTTCAGCCCTTGGACCTGTCATCGAGGAGGGGTACGCGCCGGCAGCGCCGCCCGCGCCAGGCGAAGCAGGTCAGCCGCCGCCGCGCGACCACCGGGGAGGCTGCCCCAGGCGGCGGCATAGATCGCCAGGAACACGAGTCCCTTCACCGGCAACTCGATGGCGAGCCCACCGCTGGCGAGCCAGGGCCCGGCGACGGCGATGCCGATGGCGGCGGCCACCGACGCCAGGGCCGGCCGGGCCGCAACCCGAAAGACGTCGCCGGCCGTCATGGGCGAGCCTTCCAGGCAGATGACCACCCCCGGATAGGTCAGGAGCACGGTGGCCGCGGCAACGCCAAGCGCTACTCCGTATGGTCCCCAGAGGGCTCCCGCGGCCGCCGCGACGATGACCACCGGGGTCGAGAGCAGGGCCCAGCGGAACTGGGCCCGGGGCGCGCCTCTCGAGAGATAGAGCCAGCGCGTCACGCCGCTCACGCTGCCTGCGAGTGCCGCGACACACAGTACCCGGAACAGGGGGATGGCGGGCAGCCATTGAGGCCCCAGCAGCGCCAGGATCACGATCGGCGCTTCGACCGCCATGAAGGTCAGCGCGGGCGTTGCGAGCGAGAACACCGGGAGCAGCGCCGCCCGCGCCCACCTGCGGTAGGTTGCGGGATCGCCCTGTACCCGGCTCAACCCCGCGACCGCAACGCTCGAGAGCGGCAGATAGAGCTGCTGGACCGGATAGAGTGACCACCGCTGGGCGTAGTCGTAGAAGCCTGCCGCGGTCGCCCCACTGAAGAACCCGACGATGGCCCGGTCAGCGTAGCGGCCGACTTCGGACAGGATGCGAATGCCGGTGAGGTGCCGGCCATACGAGCGAAGCGAGTCGATGTCGGGGCTGTCGCGCATGCCCCCGGTGCGGAAACGCGACGGTCGCCAATCGGAGGCGAGCCACATGCCGGAGCCTTTGGACGCGCTCGTCGCGGCGAACTGGGCCACCAGTGACCACGCGCCTGCGCCCAGCAGGGCCAATCCGACGCCGGCCGTGAGACCGACGAGCGTGGACACTATTTCGACGATGGTGAGCCGCCGGAACTGAAGTCGGCGAATCAGGAGAGCCTGGTGCAACGTGCCCAACCCGAGGACGAAGAGCGCCAGACCCAACGCGGGAACGATCGCCGTCAGCCGGGGCTCGCCGTAGATCCACGCCAGCACCGGCCCGAAGCCCGCCACGGCAAGGGTGGTGAGGAGATTGAGCCGCAGCGCGACCCAGAACAGCGCGCTGAGCTGTCGGTCATCCAGGTCCTCCCGCTGGACCGCGGCCGCCGTGAACCCAAAGTCCTTGATCGTGCTGAGGGGCCCGGTAAGGGTATAGGCCATCGCGAGGACACCGAAGTCGGCCGGAGTGAGGAGGCGCGCCAGGACCATGCCGGAGCCGACGGTCAGCGCGACCTGGAGCAATTGACCGGTGAGCTGGAGCGCTCCCGACCTGATCAACGGGAGGCGCAGCTCATCCCTCGTCGCCATGCCGCGGTCTTATCCGGAGCCGGTGAACCGCGCCGCGATGCGACGCCGCGCCGGTTCCGCAAGCAGGAAGTTGCCCAGGTGGGTGATGGCCTCGGCCCAGCCCGGCCGGCCGTGGCGCACCGCCTCGGCCGCCAGCGCCGGAAACGCACGGTAGTCCTTCTGTCCCGCCGCACTGGCGCTGACGATGGTCAGGAGAAACGCGGCGTAGGCGCGCGGAGTCACCAGATGCCGGTTCTCCCGCATCCAGCGCAAGGCCTCACCCCAGTCGTGGGCACGGCTGACCCGGGTCCGGTCGAGCTCGATGTGCCAGACCGAAAGCGGCTCGTCGGTCGGGACGAACTCCACTACCGCCTCGTCCCCGGCCGCCGCCCGGAGCAGCCAGTCGAGGTCCACGAACCGTCTGAGCCCGCTCCGGAAGGGAATGCGCCGCAGCAGCTCCGTGGCGGTGAAGATCGTCGAGGTCTGAACCATCCCTTCTCCATTGAAGGGCACGCTCCGGCAGAAGAGATACTCGGAGAGCGGCTCCTGCGGACGCGGATGCCGCCGCGGCCAGACGGACTCCTCGGTTCCGGTCTCGGCGAGAATGCGGCAGCTCACGATGGGGCGAGGCCGCTCCGATCGCTCGGCCGTGGCGAGCTGGCGCTCGAGCTTGACCGGCAGCCACCTGTCGTCATCGTCGAGCAGGGCGGTCCAGCGCCCTTTCGCCTCGGCGACGCCCGCATTCCGGGCATCCGCGTTGCCCAGATGCCGGGTCGGGAGGATCACCCGCAGCCTGGGGTCGGCGATCCCGGCGAGGGCGCGGACTGTCGCATCGTCGCGGCCGTCCACGACCACGATGATCTCGATGTCATTCAGAGTCTGTGCCGCGGCGCTTTGCACTGCGCGGAGGACCAGGCCGGGCCGGTTGAACGTCGGCACGACCACGGAAATCAGAGGCGGCTCGCCATCGTCATCCGACGGCGGCGCCTCTCGCGCTGGAAGCCCGGGCCCGGTGGTGCACCAGCCGGGAAATGATGATAGGCGAAACCGTGTGGGTGATGGGATTTCCAATGGTATCTCCGCCGCGAGAGCCTGTGCAATACGACCTGCTCGCCCTCCCCGGTCGCCGGGCGCCTGCCCAATGAAGGTGTTGGTGACCGGCGCCACCGGCTTCATCGGCTCGCATCTGGTCGCCCACCTGGTCGCCCGGGGCGACACGGTGCGTGCCCTGACCCGTCCGGCGAGGGATGCCACCGCGCTGGAATCGGGGGGGTGTGGAGGTGGTCTGGGGCGACGTGCGCGACGCCGAGGCGGTGGAGCGGGCCGTCGCCGGGTGCGACATCGTCTACCATCTGGCCGGACTGCGAGCCCGGGACCGAGCCCCCCGGGAGTTGCTGGCGGCGGTCAACGTGGGCGGCACGGAAAACATTGCCCGAGCGGTCCTACGCTCGGGCGTCGGACGCCTGGTCCTTGCACCGGAGCCCGGGCACACGGCGTTGTCCGCAATACGGTTATCACTGAGGGGACCGAGCTCCAGCCGGATTCTCCCTACGCCCGATCGAGGGTACTGGCCGAGCGGGTCGTGAGTTGGCTCGCGGTGTTTCGCGCGGTCGCGATGAACCGCTTTCGCCTGAGCGGACGCGGGGACAACCACCAGCATCCGGGCGACGTCTCCGACATCGTGGACGGCCTGGTGCGCTGCGGGACGATCCCAGGAGTGGAAGGACGGACATATCTGCTCGCGGGTGAGGAGCCCATTCGCTTGCGCCATTTGCTGCGACTCATCGCGAGCGAGGTGGGAGGCACCCGACTTCGCCGCGGCCCCCCTACCAGTGTGCTCCGGCTCTACCTGCGCGCGAATGCCGTCGCGTTCCGGCTCACCGGCGCGCAGTTGCCGGGTGCCGAGCGGCCGTTTCTGTTCCTGGCCGACCGCATCTTCGATCTATCCCGCGCGCGAAGCGAGCTGCAGTATGCGCCCCGGGTGAGCATCCCCGAGTCCGTGCGGCGCACGGCGAATTGGTATCGCGCAGAGGGCCTCCTCTGACCCCAACGCGGTGCATCGACGGCGTCGATGCCGGTGAGGAGCCGCTACCCTCGTTCCGGCTCAGGGCGCATCGGGGGCGTGCCCGCTCACCCACTCGCGCACCGCCCCCGCGAGCGTGGCGACCTGTGCCCCCGCCACGAGCAGGCCATAGAGCCAGCCCGCGGCTCCTTCGACCTGCCGCATGGGAAATCGCAGCAGGCCAAGGTAGAAGGTAGGCGCCTCGAGCCGGAATGAGGCCTGCTCCCGCCGCGCGATCCGGCGGCGGCAGAGATACAGGCCGCGGCCGTAGTTGAAATGTTGCCGCCAGAAGCTTCCCAGGGTCATCGGGTGACGATGCCGCACGACCGCGCCCGGCAGGTAGAGGGTTTCGAGCCCCGCGTGCTGCCAGCGGTGGCTGAAGTCGTAGTCCTCACCCGCGGCCAGCGGGAACACTCCGCTGAATCCCCCTAGCCGATGGAACTGGTCGGCGGGGACTGCCAGATTGCAGGTATTGAAGAACCGGGCGCCTCCGGTGCGCCGGTCGTTGTGGGCGTACGCGTACGTGACGATCAGTTGCGTGGCCGTCGCGAACCGGTTGTCGGGCACGTCGTTGACGATGGCGCCGGCGAGCATCCGGTTGGGCGCTTCGGCAAAGCCCCGCTCGTACGCGGTCAGCCACCCCGGCTCGGCGAGGCAATCGTCATCGATGAAGAGGAGAAACCGGCCGGTGGCGCGCGCCGCTCCACGGTTTCGTGCGGCGCCGGGGCCACCTTTCGGGCCGGTCACCAGCTGGACCTGGATCCGGTCAGCGAACGGCTTCAGGATCGGCCCGGGTGAGGCGTGGCTGCCGTCATCTGAAACCACCACCTCGAATCGCTCCGGGGAGCAGTCGAGCGCGGCGAGTGTCTCCAGGCACGCCGTCAGGCGCTGGGGGCGATCACAGGTCGGGATGATGACGGAGAACAGTGGCGTGACGGCGATATCCGAGCGCAGGAGTCTCCCGAGGGTAGCGAGGGACCGTCTAGGCCGCCAGTCGGCCTGCACCTGGTAACGGCGCGGAACCTGCTACCACGCATGTCCTGCTCCACGGCCACGGCACGCCTGGTTCATCCCGGGGACTGCTCCGAAGTTCCGGCGTAGCACTGTGTTCGGTAGCCGGGCCCTGGGTTCACATTCCGCCGTCGAGGCCATGATCCACCCGACCGCATTGCCATCCGGCAACACCAACTGATGGCCGCTCGCCACACCGCCGAGCTTCGCTCCGGCGACCGCGTCGTGGTCTGCGGGGCGGGGCCGGCCGGACTGACGGCCGCCTACCTGCTGGCCCAAGCCGGACATGAGGTTACGGTGCTCGAGGCCGACGGGGTGGTCGGCGGCCTCGCTCGAACCGTCGAGTACAAGGGGTTCCGCTTCGACCTCGGGGGGCACCGATTCTTCACCCAGCTGCCCGCGGTACAGGCGCTGTGGGACGAGCTGCTGGGCGATCAGTTCATCGACGTGCCCAGACTCTCCCGGATCTACTACCAGGGGAAGTATTTCCAATACCCGCTCCAGCTCGCCGACGCGCTCCGGGGGCTGGGCCCCATCGAATGCGTGTTGATCGTGCTGAGCTACTTGCGCGCGCGGGTGTGGCCGTCGGTGGCGGAAGAGAACTTCGAGCAGTGGGTATCGAATCGCTTCGGCCGGCGCCTTTACCGGATCTTCTTCAAGACCTACACCGAAAAGGTGTGGGGCATTCCGTGTACCGAGATCCGCGCGGAGTGGGCCGCTCAGCGGATCCAGGGACTTTCCCTGGCGCGCGCGCTGTTCTCCGGCCTCCCGCTGACCAAGCGTCCCTCTCCGATCAAGACCCTCATCAACCAGTTCAAGTATCCTCGCCTCGGCCCGGGGCAGATGTGGGAGGCGTGCCGCGACCGCGTGACCCGGCTGGGAGGACGGGTGCTGCTGGATCACCGGGTGACCCACCTCGAGTTCGCCAACGGGCGCGTGAGCGCCATGTGGGCCAGGACGCCCGATGGAGAGCGCCGCTTCGAAGCCGAGCACTTTATTTCGACCGCGCCGCTCCGTTGCCTGGTGCAGGCCGCGGGCGCCGCCGCGCCGCCGCCTGCCCAGGTCGCGGCGAAGGGCCTGGGCTACCGGGACTTCATGGTGGTGGCGTTGATTCTCGACCGGGAGGCGCTCTTCTCCGACAACTGGCTCTACATCCATGCGCCCCAGGTCAAGGTCGGCCGGGTGCAGAATTTCAATAACTGGAGCGCGGCGCTGGTGCCGGAACCAGGCCGCACTTGCCTGGGGCTGGAGTACTTTTGCTCCCGCGATGACGAGATCTGGCAGAAAGACGACGCTGCGCTCATCGCGATGGCCTCCCAGGAGCTTTCCACCCTGGGGCTCGCTCCCGGTGCCTCGGTGCTGGAGGCCTCCGTCGTGCGGGTGCCCGACGCCTACCCGGTCTACGATTCGACCTACCGCGGGCACCTGGAAACCGTGCGTCGCTTCCTCGATCCGATCCCGAACCTGCATACCATCGGCCGAAATGGGATGCACAAGTACAACAATCAGGACCACTCGATGTACGCGGCCATGCTCACCGTCGCCAACCTGCATGGAGATCACCACGATGTCTGGACGGTGAATTCGGACTTCGAGTACCTCGAGGAGGGACGCCTGCGGCCCTCCGCGGTGAACGGCAAGCGGCCGCACGTCGCCGAGCCCTTGCGCCCGGTGCCAGGGAGGGCCACCGCGGCCACCGGCTGAGCCCATCGGGTGGTGAGGCCGCCGAGCACCGAGGCGATCACGATTACGCCGGCGGTGGCTGGGACCTCCCCGCGACTTCGGCGAAGATGGTACGCAGGCGCCCGATATACCGGGTCTCGCTGTGCCTCTCCCGCGCGCGAGCGACGACGTCAACGGGCAGCGTTCGGCTGGCGAAGACCTCGCCCCGAACGATCGCATGGAGATGTGCTACCAGCGCCCCCTCGTCCCCATTGGGAAAGACGAGGCCGCTAGCCCCATGCTGGACCACTTCGCCCAAGCCGCCCGCGGCACTGGCGATCACCGGAACACCCCTGACGATCGCCTCGAGCGCTACCAGCCCCAGGGGCTCTGCCCAGAGCGAAGGCACCACCAGGGCCCAGGCATCGGCCAGTTGCCCCTCCACCTCCGCTGGCTCGACCCGGCCCCGGAACTCGACCGCCCCGCTGAGCCCGAGAGACTGGACCTGCCCCTCGAGCACCGGGAGCGCCGTCCCCGTGCCGACGAGACGCAGGCGTGCGGCGGGAACCGCGGCCCGGAGCCGGGCGAACGCCCGCAGCAGCAGTTCGATTCCCTTGTTCCCCTCGAGGCGCCCGCAATAGACGAACAGCGGCTCGGCCGCCGGCACTCGGCGGAAGCTCGGGCCTGGTCCCGGCACCGCGAGGGTCAGGTGTTCGGCCTCGATGCCGTTCAGCGCGAGCTCGCGCTGCACCCAGCGACTGCAGGCGAGGACTCGGTCGAAATGCTTGCGGCCGGACCGGATCAGGGCATAGCGCACCTCGTCCCGCAGCCAGTGGGGCAGGCTCAGGCAGCCAGATCGCCAACACACCCGGCCCGCCCGATCATGACACAGGCCGCCGGTGGGCAGCAGCTTGGAGGCGATCGGGCAGATCGGCTTGTAATCCGTGACGCTGAAGACCGTGGGGACGGCCCGCAGCCGGCCCAGAATGGCGGGCGACAGATGGTATTCGAACATGTTGACCAGCGCGACGTCCGGCCGGAAGGCTCCAATTGCGCGGGCCACAGAGACCATGGCGAACGGGTTCCAGATCTGGAGCACCGCCTTGGCCACAAGCCGGTTGCTGCCGTAGGCGCGATACTCTGCCGTGCCATCGGCGGCAGATCCGGCGCTGCTCGTCAGCAGTGCGACCTCGTCGCCGGCGGCACGGAGGCCGTTCCGCATGCCCAGCACGTATCCCTCGGCGCCGCCGATACCCGCGACCCAATCGGTGATCAGCAGGACCCGCACGATGCCTCTGCGGCCAGCACCGCTTCGAGACTGCGCAGGCCATCGTCGAGCGTGGCGGTCCGACAGGGTCCACCTCCGAGCAGATCGACGAAGGCGCGAAGGGATCGGCCGTAGGAGGGGTCGGCCGGGCGGAGCAGTCGCCGCAGGCGCCAGGCGGCGAGGCCGGGAGTCGGTGGGACCCAGGCGCGGCGGGCCCCATGGCCGAATCGCCGTCCGAGCTGCAGGGTCAAGGCAGCGGCATGACGGTCGATCCGGAGGGTGCCTCGCTCGCCCAGAAACTCCAGATAGTCCGCCGGTCCGGCGCGGAACGAGAAGAAGCCACCGACCACCGCGCCTCCCTGCATCGCGAGCTGCACCAGGGCCGAGTCGCCCTCGCTGAGGTCGGATCGGACCGATCCGGAGATGCTCGCCACCTCGTCGCCGAGCAGCCAGCGAAGTTGGTCGACGTGATGGCTGGCGAGATCGAGCAAGGCGCCACCACCGGTCGCCCGGTGCCGCTTCCATTGGGGCATCGCATCCAGCGCGATCGGCTCGCAGAAAGCAGTCTGCACGGCGTGGACGCGCCCGATGCGCTCGCAGGCCAGCAACTCCCGGGCTCGGGTGTATAACGGATGGAGTCGCCGGTTGAATCCGATCGCTCCGATCACGCCGGCCTCCGCCGCAGCCGCGATGACCCGCTGTCCGTCCGCGGCAGTGGTCGCGATCGGCTTCTCGAGATAGAAGTGCTTACCGGCGGCTGCGCTGGCGAGGGCCAGCTCGGCATGCAGGTGGCTGGGGGCGGTGATGACGACGGCGTCGATGTCGTCACGTTCCAGCACCAGCTCCACCCGATCGTAGACGGGAATCCGGGCGAGCCGCTGGGCGCGATCGCGAGCGACGGGGTCCGGGTCCGCGGCTGCCGCGAGCACCGTCCCCGGAATGCGCCTCAGCGCCCGCAGATGGATCCAGTAGGCAATGTTGCCGCACCCGAGCAACCCGAGCCTCATCGTGGGGCAGCGTACCGAACTTTGTGTACCTCGTATTCCATCATCTGCCGCTTCGCCACCGGCCCGGCGCCCCGCGCATATCCCAGCATCTCTCCGACGGCGGAGACCAAGGCGCCGACGACGAGCGCGGGCACGGTACCGGTAGGCAGACGCTCGCTGGCGCGCAGCGCCCGGACGGCCCGGTGCACCCGCAGCAGCAACACCACAGGAATGAGCGGCGATCCACAGAAGTAGAGGAGCCGTCGCAGCGCCGACCACCGCTCCGCCCTGCGGCCTCCCACCAGCAAGCCGCCGAGGAACCGCTCGCCCATCCAGGGAGCCAGGCGGTTGACATTGAGGTGCTCGATCTTCGCGGCCGCCTCGAAGTACGATCGATGACCTGCGGCACGGAACCGGATCGCGAGCTGATCACCGTGGCCAAGGGCCTTTTCCAGATCGGTCCCCAGCTCCAGCAGCACGGCCCGCTCGAGGGCGACGTTGTGGGTGGGTACGACCGCGACCTCTCCCGACGGCAACGCGTGCAGCCATGCGCCGTAGTCGAGCAGGAAGATGGCCCAGCTCAGCGCTCCCCGGGGGTTGGCATTGTCGAAGCCAGGCGCGATCGCCACCCACGGGGGCCTGTGCGCCTCGAGCAGCGCCGCCGCCCAGTCCGGATGAGGGTAGGTGTGGGTCTCTCCGATGAAGACCAATGGCGCGGTGGCCGCTCGCACGCCGGCCGTGCGGGCCGCCGCGAGTGGATAGAGCGATTCCACCGACAACACCCGCACCCCGGCGAATCCCTGAAGCTCCGGATGATCCGGCTGGATCGATCCCTCCGGAGGACTGATCAGCACGATCTCGAGTTGATCCCGCACCGTCTGCCGCACCAAGCGGCGCACGACGGGACGAATCGTCTCGTACGAGTCGGTCGCGAGAATGATAGACATCCGCGGAGCGCTCATGGCTCGAGCCGCTCGCGCTCGAACTCGAGCGCGGCGAGAGCCTCAAGGCGCCTCGCCAGGTACCCGGGGCGACCGTAGGTCGGGATGACGGAGAACGGTGGCGTCGCGGCCATACGCGGTTGCTGTGCCGGGCCGAGGGTGGCGGCGTAGTCCGACGGCGGTCTAGTGGCGGCGGCCGGCGGCGCGAGCATTCTGTTTCACATTCTCCTCCAGCGAAGTGGTTGGATGTAGCGCACCCGGTTCCCTGGACAGGTGGTTGACCAATCATACGCGAGCGCTGAGCGATACACGAACTTTGAGCGGCGGCATTCCCTCAGATCTGAGATCTGAGGCGAGCGCCGCGTGCAACGACGTCACAGGATTCCGCTCCGCTTCTTCGCTTAGCCCCGCGTCAATGCCTCCTCGAGCAAACGCAGGATGTCGGTCCACCCCTTCCGATGCCCCTCGACCGCCTTCGGCGCCAAGCGCCGGTGGGTGAGGACCAGGTCGGTCCCCGTGCCCCGCTCGTGAAACTCGATGGTGACGACTGTCGGCTGGTAGTCCGTCGGCTTGGAGATCCAGGTGAACGACAGCAACGATGGTGGCTCGATCGCCAGGTACTCGCCGCGGTGCTCGTAATCGCCACCATCCTTTCGTCCCTCCATCACTATCCGGAATCCGCCGCCGACCCGAGGATCGACGGTGACGGTGGCGTGGGTCATGTCTCCCGGCCGCATCCATTGCGCCAGGCTCTCGGAATCGAGCCACGCCTCGAATACTCGCTCCCGGGGCACCGCTACATGTCGTCGCACCACCAGGACCGGCGCCGCGTCATCGGTCACGGCCATCGACCATCCTCCTGCGGAGGTTCTGCCTGCTTCGACCCGCCGCGTTCCTTCCTCAGAAGGAACGCCTCCAACGCCGCCAGCTTGGTATCCCAGAAGGTGCGATAGTGTTCCAGCCACATCGACGCTTCCCGTAGCGGCTCGGCGTTTAGGCGGAGCCGGTGCTCCCGGCCCTGGATGGTGCGCTGGACCAGTCCGGCCCGCTCCAGGACCTTCACGTGCTTGGAGACCCCGTTGAGCGAAATGGGAAACCGTTCCGCCAGGCGCCCTACGTTGATCTCTCCCTCCGCCAGGATACCCAATATCGCTCGACGGATCGGATCTGCAATCGCGCCATAGACTTGGTCCAACATAAGCCTCGCCAGCTTGCTAGGGGGGTTGTGCTCAACCGTCCGGTTGAATACGTTAGTCAACCGGACGGTGGAATAATAGGGATAAGGGCGCGGTGGCGCCACCCCATCAATCCCAAGGAGAACGGTATGGCAACCCAGATCAGCCCCATCCAGACCTCTCGCGTGGTCCCGCACGAGCAGTGGGTCGCCGAGCGGGTCGCGTTCATGGCCAAGGAAAAGGAGTTCACCCGGCTCCGGGACGAGCTGAGCCGGCAGCGTCGCGAGCTGCCGTGGGAGAAGGTCACCAAGTCGTACGTCTTCGACGGCCCGCGAGGCAAGCAGACGTTGGCCGAATTGTTCGAGGGTCGCAGCCAGCTGGTGGTCTACCACTTCATGTTCGGCCCCTCGTGGAACGAGGGGTGCAAGAGCTGCTCGTTCTGGGCCGACAACTTCGATGGGATCGACATCCACCTGGCGCACCGAGACAGCACGTTCCTCGCGATCTCGCGGGCGCCGCTGCCCAAGCTCGAGGCATACAAGAGGCGGATGGGCTGGAGCTTCGAGTGGGTCTCCGCCGGCGAGGGCGACTTCAACTACGACTTCGGCGTGTCGTTCGACGCGGAAGCGGCGAAGAAGGGCACGGCGTACTACAACTACGGGACGGGGCAGCAAGTCCAGGAAGAGATGCCGGGCATCAGCGTGTTCTACAAGGATTCGAACGGCGACGTTTACCACACCTACTCGACTTACTCGCGCGGGATCGATCTGGTGAACGGCGCGTACAACTACCTCGATCTCACCCCCAAGGGGCGTGACGAGGGTGACGGGATCATGGCGTGGCTCCGGCGCCACGACCAGTACGAGGACTGAGCGATGACCGGGATGACCATGCCTCAGCAGACCTGGTACGGCGCCGCGGCCGGGTACCTGGGGATGTGGATGGCGATGATGGTGCCGATGATGCTGCCATCCCTGGTCCCGATGTTGTCCCGGTATCGTCGGTCCGTTCGCGGCGCGGATGCCATCCATCTGCACGGATTGACGGGGCTGGTCGGCGTGGGCTACTTCGTCATCTGGGCCGTCCTCGGTACGGCGGCCTACGCCGCCGGCGCCGGTGTCATAGCGGTCGCGATGCGCTGGGGGACAGTGGCGCACTGGCTGCCGGTCGCGGCCGGCGTTCTGCTTCTCGCGGCGGGCGGCGTGCAGTTCACCTCGTGGAAGGCGCGGCAGCTGGCGCTCTGCCGCGAAGGATCAGGATGCGGCCGCGCGCCCGCGCCCGACGCCCTGGGCGCGTGGCGGCATGGCCTCCGGCTGGGCGTGCGGTGCAGCCTCTGCTGCGGCAGCCTGATGCTGGCGTTGCTCTCGATCGGGATGATGGACCTGGTCGCGATGGGCGCGGTGACACTCGCGATCTCCGCCGAGCGGTTGGCGCCGGCCCCGCTGTGGGTCGCGCGGGTGGCGGGCGTGGCGATCGTCGTGGTGGGCGTGCTGACAATCGCGCGGGTCTAGCGGCATGCCGGACCTCTCGTCTCACGCTCGACGGCGCTGATCGACACACTTCGCCTCGCGTCGCGCTCATCCGAGCCTCGCACCACGATGTGAAGACCGGAGTATCGTGCATGGCCCGCTCGCCAGCGAGGAAAGCGCATGCCCCAACACGCCTTGATCCTGCTCCTTCTCGCCGGCCCGATGCCAGCCGCCGGCCAGGACCTCGTTTGTGGCCCGGCCTCACCGGAGCACCTCGACACCGGGGGAATCCGAGACCCGACCAGTCGAGTGCTGTTCCTCGGCAACAGTCACACCTACGTCAATCAGTTGCCCTGTCTGGTCCAGCGCCTCGGGGCCACACTGGGCCAGCGGATACACCTCGAAGTGGTCGCGGTCGCACGCGACGGTGCCACCCTGGAAGAACACTGGGGCGACGGTCCGACGCGTGCACTGTTGGAGGGTCGGAAATGGGACTTCTTGGTACTCCAGGAGCAGGGCAGGCGACCGGCGGAGCATCCCGAGGAGACCAGCGCCGCGGTTCGACGGTTTGCGGAAATGGGGCACCGGATGGGGGCTCGCGTCGTGCTGTACATCCCACCGGCCGCCCGGGGTCGGTGGTCCGATCTGCGCCGGGTGGCTCCCGTGTATCGGCAGATCGCGGCGGCGACCCGGAGCACCATCGCCCCGGCGGCGCAAGCATGGGAAGCCGTGAGGCGAGCGGACTCGACCCTCGATCTCCATGACGCCGATGGCATACACGCGAACCCGATCGGGTCCTATCTCACCGCCTGCGTGTTGCTGGGCGTGATCACCGGGCACTCGCCTCAGGGCGTCGCGCCGCTGCTGCTGCGGCGTCCCTATGGCAGCGCACCTGCAACGGCGGCGATCCTGGACACGTTTGGGCGAACCCAGGCGACAGCTCTGCAGGCCGCGGCGTGGCGAGCCGTGCAGGCGAGCCGATCCGATGCTGGAGTATTGAGCCGCTAGTGAGGCGACGATTCCGGCCGGTGCGTCCGGGCCCGACTCGTGCTCAGGTCCGGGGCCGGCCGCAACTCCCGCCTCCCGGGAGCTCGGGCTCCCGCTGTCGCATGAGCGCCTCGATCTCGGTGATCTCCCGAGGCGCCCCGGCCGAGAGCCACTCGAGTCCGCGGTCGGTCAGCGCATAGACGTCCTCGATGCGGACGCCCATTCCGGCATACTTCTCGACCGCCGGCCGGATCTTCGTCAGCATCGCACGGTTCTTCGGCGTGTCGGGCAGGCTCCCCAGCAGGTCGGGACTCACGTACAGCCCGGGCTCGACGGTAAAGACGTCGCCGACCCCGAACCGATCGTCCACTTCCTGGTAATATTGCGCCGGGTCGTGCACCTCGACCCCGACACCGTGGCCGCCGAAGCCGTGCAGCGCATACAGCTGAAGCTGGAGACACCCGGTGGCAGGACACTGCATCCCGGCCGGCGGGTCAACCGTCGCGTCCGCTGCCTGGATCAGCCCCAGGCGAGCCAGCCCCTTTCCCACCACCGCTTGCCCGGAGTCGCTGGCTACATCGTAACTCACGCCGGGCCCGATCTGGCGGACGAACGCCTCCTGCGCGTCGCGAACGATCTGGTAGATCGCGCGCTGGGCGGAGCTGAACCGCCCGTTGACGGGCATGGTCCGAGTCACGTCGGATGAGTAGTGGTCGAATGACGTCGCCGCGTCGATGAGGAGCAACTCGCCGTCCCGCATGACGCGGCTGTCTTCCATGTAATGCAGGATGGTAGCGTTGGGGCCCGAGCCGACGATGCTTCCATAGCCGGGCCGGTCGCCGCCGAACCGACGGAACGTTCCCTCGAGCAGCGCCTGGATCTCGTTCTCGCCGCAGCCGGGCGCGACGGCCTTCATCGCCTCCTGGTGCGCGCGAGTGGTGATCTCGGTCGCCCGGCGAAGCAGGGCGATCTCGGCGGCGCTCTTCTTCGCCCGGAGTCGGTTCACCTGGCCCTCGAGCGAGTGCATTACCAGCCACGAATGCGCCAGCCGCACCTGAGACAGGAAACGGCTGCCTCGGGTCAGCGAATCCCGGGTGACGTAGTCGCTGGTCTGAGCGTCGGATATGATATAGAAGGGCAGGGCGCCGGCGGCGAGAGAGTCGATGGCGGGACGTAGCCCGGCGATGTCCCTGCCGCCGATCCCGGTCCTGGCCTCGAATTCGGCGACAGATGTGCGCGCGCCGTCCCGCCGCTCCTGAATGGGCGTGCGGGTGGGAACGAACATCGTCGCCGACACGGCACCGCTCTGCTTGACCATGACGAGGACGGCGTCGCTCTCGCTGAAGCCCGTGAGATAGTAGAAGGCCGGCAACTGAAAGAAGGTCGGCCAATAGTTCACCGGCTCGACGGCTCCGAAGGCGATGACGACCCCGGAGTCGATGCGGGCGATCAGAGCCGCGCGCCGCGCGGCATACTCGCGGAGGGGAACCTGGGCGCCGGCGGGCGAGGAGATCGCGGCGACCGCGACGGGGCCGGTGAGGAATCCGAGCAGTGCGCGCCGGCGCAATAGGGGCACGACGACCTCCGGTCGAAGAGGCGGGGTGGCAGTACCTCGGCAGCGCAACCGACGGCAAGTGTGCAACCTTCAGGCAAGACGCACAAGATCGTGCGCCGCCCGCACGGACCCAGGTCAGGTCGGGGAGACGCTGACCGTCCTCAGGCCCTAGCGCTGCCGGCGAGCGTGAGGTGAAGGTCGACGCCGGCAATGCAAAAGTGCTGCACGTCGAGCAGGATGAACAGGACTGAACCACCAGGGCCGCCGGGCGTGTTCTTGGCCCGGCGGCACGGGCAGCACTACTTGGCGGCCGTAACGGGAGTCTCGGGCACGACCGCCAGGCTGCTGATCTTCCACGTCTGCACACCGCGGCGGAGCACCACGAGATACCGGCTGACGCTCGCGTCGCCCTCCGACGCTGTGCTGGTCAGCCTGCCGACATCCCATGCCGTGTTGCCGTACACCCTCATCGTATCGGACGTGATCGTAACCTGGTTCCAGCTTGGCGCTTCCGCCGCGAGCGACTGGCCGATCGCCGCCTGACCCAGGAGGGTCCCGTCGGGGCGGATCACCACCGCGTCCGACAGATACATGTTCGTGAGCGCCGCGACGTCCTTCCTATTGTAGAGATCCGCGTATTCCGAACGAATCGTGCCGAGCTCTTTGATGGCCGTGCGCAGGGGGACTCTCGGCGCCTCGATGCCCTGGGCCTGGGCCAGCGAGGTAGTGAGCGCGAGGGCGGCGGCGACGAGAGTGAGACCGGCCCTGGCGCGACGCGTGGATGTCATGGCAAAGCTCCGATAAGAGAAGAGGAGGGTCGCTCTACGTGCTGCCGCCAATCCGTTCCGACCGCAGGCGGTCGAAGCTGGAGGGGCGCCAGCCAAGATCTGGGCCATGGGTCGGCCCACGCTCCGCCAGCTGTTCGACCAGTCAAGCGTAAAGTGATTCGGTGGCGTTAAAACAGCGTGAAAAGGCGCTCGCCATGGTCGGCGTAAGGTCACCCGATCGGCGCCGAGCAAATTGGGCCGTACAACGCTGGTGATCTGGTGGGAAACTGCTGATCTACCGCGACGGCTCGAGGGGTCCCAATGCGGAGTTCTTGGCAAGCGGATGGAAATGGGACCGCGGCACCGCGACGAGTCCCAGCGGCACCCGCCGCCAGCCCGGCCACTTGCGCACCCGCGTTCCTTCCCGGATCAGCAACTGACTCGAGATGCCGCCGTCCAGCAGAACGGCACGCCGGGCACCGAGCGCGCCCATGACCGCGGCCATCTCGGGCGTGGTCAGGCCGAACGGGAGGTTGGCCAGCACTCCACCCAGCCCTTCGAACCGGGTCATGGCGATGAGGATGCGGCCGTCGCGCAGCTCACCCAATGCCAGTCGCGCATCCCGGTGCGCCAGATCCACCCCGAGTCCCTCCTGCCGCAGGGCGTGGGGCACCTCGCCGTCGCCTTGGAGCAGGGTGGGGTACGACTGAAATCCGAGCAGTGTGGAGGGACCTGCCGCGTCGATCGAGTCGGGCGGCACCAGTCGCACCCGGCCCGCCGTATCCACTACCACCGCCGGAGCGAGCGGTCCGCGGCCCGGAGGCTGCCGCTCATCTCCGTCCTGCACCAGCCAACCCCACGGCTGGTCGACGAACTGTCCCGCGTTGAGCGCGAGCACCGCCGTGGCGGGGGCCTCGTCGATGTCCCAGCGCCCGGCGAAGCGCCGGCCGTCGGGCGGCTTCACTAGCCGGAGCTCGAGGTCGGGAGGATCCAGGCGCACCACGATGGCGCGGACCCGGAACGCCTCGCCCGGCCCCGACAGGGTGAGTTCGCCCCACTCGAGGCCGGGGGCGGCCCGGCGCCACCGGAGCCGGTCGGCCACGGCGGGCAGCGGGGCGGGCCAGCGGTCCGGTGCGGACTCGCCCCACCACCAGGTGTGCCATCCGCCGGGCACGCGCACCGCCAGCGTCGGGCCGGTGGGCGGGCCAGTCGCGACTGGTGCGGCGAGCGCCAACAGGGCGAGTGCGGTGGGGAACCGCATCAGAGCGGGACGCCCGCCTTCTGCATGGTGCAGATCTTCTTTCCCGCCTCCTTGATCGCCTCGTTCATGGCGTCCGCCGATTCCTGCGACACCTTCCCCGACGGTTTCACGACGGCGTTGCTCATGGCCAGTCCGATCAGCTCCTCCCGCCCAACGGCGTAATCGCCGTCGGACATGCCGGCCTTCTTGGCCCCAGCCGCTCGGATCTTGTCGCCCGGCAGTCGTGCGCCCGCCGGCGCGGCCGGTTCCACCGGCCTGGCGCCGCACGCCTTCTCGATCCGGGCATCCTGCTGCCGGTCGAACTCCGACGACTCCTGCTGGGCGGCCATGGCCTGGGAGCCGCTCGCCTGCACGCCCGCCATGATGCGCTGGAACTCCGCCAGCGTCTGGCGGTCCTCGGCCGTTCCCTGGCCTCGCGATACCCGCTCCGACGCGGCGGCCGCCCGCTCCCCCAGCTTCGTCAGCTCGTCCTCGGTCATGCCGCCCGCCGCCCCCGCCCCGGCGGCATCCGCGCGCTGGTTGAGCTGCTCCGACGTGGCGGCGTCGGCCGTCGTCACCTTGTCGGCGCAGGCCTGATACTTCTCATTGCGCTTGTCGTAGTCGGCGCGGGCCTTCTCGTACGCCTTGGTTTCCTGGTCCGCCGCCTTCTGCTCCCGGTCTGCCTCCTCGAACACGGCCGGCGCCGTTTCGATCTCCGCGTCGATGCCGGCGTTGATCGCGGCCATCTGCGCGGCGGTCAGATTCGCGGTCTGGACGTAGGTCGGTGGCCGGCTCGGAACGCAGGCCGCCGTCGTGCCGGCGTCACCCGCCTTGTCGGCGACGATCTTCTTGAACTTCTTGAACTGGGCCGCCGCGTCGGTTGTGCCCCCGGCGGCGGTCAGGAGGGCAAGCAGAAACACGACACGCTGGAACCTGGAGCGGGACACTGGGCCCTCCGCTGGCTGGTGGGGTCGGACGGGTGACCGGAATAACTTGCCGTCGGGGCCATGGGCTGGCTAGCCCCCATGCGACCGGCTGCAGCGGGCCCCCGGGGGTCCCGCCCGCCTACGACCGGCGTTCCACCCCCAGACAGTATGGCCGACCCGGGAGACCCGCCGCCGACGGGGCGGACTGGCCACTCCCGGTGTCGAAATCGCCAGGGTTTGTGCGTCATGGTGCAGGCGTGCACCGTGCCCGTCCATGACCTCGAGGGAGGGTTTCGCATGCAATACATCCTGATGATCTATTCGAGTGAAGGCGCTTGGTCTCAGATGTCTCCGGCCGAACAGGAACAGGGCGTCGCGGCGTACAACGCGTACACCGAAGCGCTCAAGAAGGCCGGCGTCCTCGCCGGCGCGAACCGTCTTCAGGACAGCTCGGCCACGACGACCGTGCGGGTCGCCAACGGGAAGCCGCGGGTGCTGAACGGGCCCTATGTGGACTCGAAGGAGCAACTGGGCGGCTACTATCTCATCGAGGTGGCCGATCTCGACGCCGCGATCTCGTGGGCGGCCCGCTGCCCGGGTGCCGGCCACGGTGCCGTCGAGGTGCGTCCGGTCTGGGTGTGAGCCGGTGTGAGCCGCGCTCCGGCATGAGCGCATGACCTCAGGCGAGGGCGACGCCCAGGCGCGTAGCACGGCGGACGCGGTCGCACGCCGCAGTTACGGCAAACTCGTCGCCTTTCTCACGGCCCGCACCCGCGACGTGGCCGCCGCGGAGGACGCGCTGTCGGAGGCGTTCGCCTCGGCCCTGGCGGATTGGCCGGTGACTGGGTGTCCCTCGAATCCGGAAGCATGGCTGCTGACGGTCGCCCGCCGGAAGACGATCGATGTCGACCGGCGGCGCCGCACAGCCGAGTCGGCGGCCGGCCAGCTGCGGGTCTTCATGGAGGCACCGGACGCCCCGGCCGCGGATGCGGATATCCCGGACCACCGTCTCGGACTGATGTTCGCCTGCGCGCACCCGGCCATCGAGGCCGGCATCCGGGCGCCGCTGATGCTCCAGGCGGTGCTCGGCCTGGATGCCGCGACGATCGCCTCGGCCTTCCTGACGTCTCCGGCAGCCATGGGTCAGCGCCTGGTACGCGCCAAGGCCAGGATTCGCCAGGCCGGCATCCCCTTCGGCATCCCGGAGCGCGGGGAGCTTTCCGGCCGGCTGGAGACCGTGCTGGACGCCATCTACGCGGCGTTCGCGGAGGGCTGGACCGAGCCCGGGGGCACCGACGTCGCGCGCCGCGATCTCGCCGAAGAAGCCCTGTTCCTGGGCCGACTGGTAGCCGAGCTGCTGCCGGACGAGCCGGAGGCGCTGGGCCTGCTCGCCCTGATGCTGCACGCGGAAGCCCGGCGCCGCGCCCGGCGCAACCCGCAGGGCGAATACGTGCCGCTGGCCGAGCAGGAGCCGGCGCTGTGGGACGGAACGATGATCGATGAGGCCGAGATGCTGCTGCGGCGCGCCAGCACCCGAGGCTCGATCGGCCGCTATCAGCTCGAAGCCGCAGTGCAGTCGGCGCACGTCGATCGCCGCCGCACCGGCCGCGCCAACTGGGAAGCCGTGGTTCAGCTGTACGACGCGCTCCTGCAGCTCTCCGGCTCTCCTGTGGTCGCCGTCAATCGCGCCCTGGCCATCGGGGCGATTCAAGGTCCCGGCGCCGCGCTCGAGGCGATACAGGAGGTGGCGGCCGATGCGCGGCTCGCCGAATACCAACCGTACTGGGCTGCGCGCGCGGAGCTGCTGGCCCAGACCGGCGCCCAGGGTGAAGCCCGGCTCGCCTATGAGATCGCCATCGGTCTCGAGCGCGACCCCGCGGTACGACGGTTCTTGCAGCAGCGGCAGTCCGCGCTGGCGCCTTGAACCTTTGTCGGCAACCGGAAACGGCGTAGCTCCGACCACGAGGAGTCAGGATAACGCCACCACGATGAGCAACGCCCCGCCGACGGCGACGGCGTCGTCCGCCCGGGCCACGACGTAATCAGGGCCCCCAGCGCCCGGACCAGCCTGGTTCGGAAATGGGGCATGGTGGAGCTCAAGGCGTCTTGCCGAGGGGCCGACGTTCGTCATATATGTGGACCACCGCGTCTTCTCGGCTCGATCCGTCTGGCGGCCTTGGCATGCGCCCCACCCTCCTTGAATCCGACCGGAAGTTCCTTCAGCCCGCGGAGTGTGCCGTCGCGAGCATCCTGGCACACGCGGGACTGGTGTGGCTCGCCGTGGGGATGTCCGAAGGCGGCCGGCAGATCCCGGCCGACGAGCGCGAGGCCCGAGTGTTCTTTCTCCTCCCGCCCGACCGGGTGGACGCGCGGCTGCGGCAGACCGACATCATCCAACTGGGGAGGCTTGGCGGAGACCTGGAGAACGGGAAGCACCTCACCACGCCGGACGAGGGCCGGCGCATGCGGGAGCGGGCCTACGGAGCCCGGGGACCGGGCGAGCGAAGCGGCGCCCGAAGTGAGCTGCCGTTCGGCCCCAGGACCGCCTTCGTGCCCGACACCGTCTTCAGCGTGCTCGAGGTCGACCAGATGGTCGAGCGCTACGACGGAAGCGCCGCGCCGGTCTACCCCCGCGATCTGCTCGCCGTCGGAGCGGAGGGCACGGTGCAGGCGACCTACGTCGTGGACACCACCGGCCTGGTGGACTACGCCACGATCGAGGTGGTGCACAGCGACGATCCCCGCTTCACCGAGTCGGTCCGTACCGCGCTCGGCGCGATGCGCTTCCGGCCGGCCAAGCGTTCCGGCAAGGCGGTCCGCCAGCTCGTCCAGCAACAGTTCCGCTTCCAGATCACTCGCGCATCGCCGCTCGCCGAACAAGTCAGCTGAGGCGATTGGTCGCGGGGGTGCGCCTCGACGCGGGGAAGAACGTTTCCACGGCCGCCACGCCTTTGCGTTGGAGCTCGTTCGCCGCCCCTCGGCTTCGGCGGCGGGGCTGTGCACCGGGCCGATCGACCGGAGGAGCTCCCCGTTTCGTGCGTCCGAGATCTCGACCAGGAACTCGAGGCCGCCTCCTGTCCGGTAGTAGGATCGACACCGGGTCCGCCTGACGTGCGCGCCCTCAGGCTCCTTCGCACCGACATCTTTGTTCACTCTTGACAAATAAAATTGTCGGTGACATGTTGCCCCCCATGGCACACCCCCTGGCCCTCGACGTCATCCGCTCCCCCGAGTCTGCGGCCGCGCTGCTCGATCCCACCCGGCAGCACCTCCTCTCCCAATTGAGAGACCCCGACTCCGCCAGCGGCCTCGCCCGCCGGCTCCGGCTGCCCCGCCAACGGATCAACTACCACCTCCGCGTCCTGGAGACCGCCGGCCTGGTCGAGCTGGTCGAGGAACGTCGCAAAGGGAACTGCCTGGAGCGGGTGGTCCGCGCCACCGCCCGGGCCTTCGTGATCAGCCCGGAGGCATTGGGTGCGCTGAGCCCAACCGCGGATATGGCGGCGGATAGGTTGAGCGGCGCTTACCTGATCGCCGCGGCAGGGCGGGCGATCCGGGATGTGGCAGCGCTGGAGAGCCAGGCTGGAAAGGAAGGGAAGCGGGTCGCGACCCTCACGCTGGAGGCCGACGTGCGGTTCGCCAACGCGGAATCGCGGGCCAAGTTCGCCGAGGAGCTGTCGGACGCCCTCGCCCGCATCGCGGCCAAGTATCACGACGATCGGGCGCCGGGCGGCCGCCGGTTCCGCCTGCTCGCCGCCGTGCACCCGGTACCCAAGGCGTCGCGCGCAGTCGAGCGACGGAACTGACCGTATGAGACGGAAGGAGCCACCGATGGAAAACACCGCGACCCAGCCGACCCGGGCGTTCCGGACGGCGATCGACATCGACGCGCCCCCCGAGGAGGTTTGGCGGGCGCTGACCGAAGCGGAGGAGCTGGTGCGTTGGTTCTCGACCGCGGCCCGGGTCGAGCCCGGCAAAGGCGGCACCATGCTCTGGTCCTGGGGATATGGCGAGGACTGGCAAACCCGGATCGACGCCTGGGAGCCGGGCCGGCTCCTCCGTCTGGTCCAGGAAGACGCCAGGCCCTACGACACCCAGGGTCGCCCTCTCTCGCCGGGCGAGGCGGAACCGGCGCGAATCGCGATGGAGTTCACTCTGGAGACACACCAGGGCCAGACCCGGCTCCGGCTGGTGCACTCCGGTTTCGGGCCCGGCGCCGCGTGGGATGCCGAGGTCGAGGGGATCACGGAAGGCTGGCAGGTGGAGCTCCGGAGTCTGCGGCATTACCTCCAGCGCCACCGCGGCCAGGATCGCAAGGCCGGACGTGCTCTGGTCCATACTCAGCTGTCGCGCGAGGCGGCATGGACCCGGCTCATGGGCCCGGGCGGGTTCACGGTGACTCCCGCCGAGCCGAAGGAAGGCGAGCGGTACCAGGTGGTGACGCCGGGAGGAAGGCGGTACAGCGGGACGGTGGCGCTGAATCTGCCGGGGCAGACATTGGCCGGGACGGTCGACGAGCTGGACGATGGATGGTTCCGGCTGCTCACCTGGAGGGACGCGCGCGGGAACACCGGCGTGTGGGCCTGGCTGGCTGCCTACATGGAAGACGCCACGGCGGTGCGGGAGTTCAAGAGCCGCTCGCAGGAGGCGCTGGAACGGCTCTTCCCGGGCGGTGCGCGTCCCGCCTGAAGCCCGGACGGCGTGCGCCATCGGGAGACGATGCGCACGCCTTCGGTCGTCGGTGACCGGTGATCAGTGGGCGCCGACGGCAGCCTCCTTCGACGTCAACACGTCGCCCTCGAAGACCTCCGGGCTGCCGAGCTGATCCTTCATCGGGTCCTTCTTGACGAATTCCGCGGCCCGGCGGGTGGACTCGGTGGCTGCGGCCTTGTCATCGAAGACGCCGACCGTGACCAGCTGCTTGTTGCCCACGTTCACCGCGTAGTAGCAGTGAAAGCCGCGGATGTCCTGCACCATTGGCAGGAACCCATCATTGATCCGGTGCGTGAGATCGTCGAGAGTCTTCTGGTCGACGTTCCCTTTCGGGGTGTACTTCCGAATGGTGGCGTACATGGTTCCCTCCTGTCGAAGGACGCTATCCACGTCGGTTCCTGGCTAGGCTCCGCCTTCCGGCGTGATCCCGGCCTGCAGAAACAAGGAAACCGGCGGAGCAAGAGCTTGCTCAGCCGGTTTCGCGATTCGCTCCACCCGGCGCATGGGCGACCACCAGCACTTCGCGCCGGGCTTCGTTGCATCTGAGGTTTTGAGTATTGGCACCGGTACCCTGCCCGTCAAGTGCCGGCGCGTGAATGGAACGATGATCAGGCGTATATTTCCTTATGCCTCTTTCCGGATTCCACCCCGTCGTCGCCCGCTGGTTCGCCGAGCGCCTGGGCGAGCCGACCGCGGCGCAGCGGCAGGGCTGGGAGGCGATCCGCGCCGGCCGGCACACTCTGATCTCCGCTCCCACGGGCTCCGGCAAGACTCTCGCGGCCTTCCTGATCGAGTTGGACCTGCTGTTGCGGGAGAGTCTCACCGGGGCTCTGCCGGAGGAGGCTAGGGTCCTCTACGTCTCCCCGCTCAAGGCGCTGAGCGCCGACATCCACCGGAATCTGGCCGAGCCTCGGCGCGAGATTCGCCGGCTGGCGGAGGAGATGGGGTTCGGCGTGCCCCGGATCACGGCCGCGGTCCGCTCGGGCGACACGCCGGCCTCCGAGCGAGCGGCGATGCTCAAGTCCCCACCTCATATCCTGGTCACCACGCCGGAATCGCTCTATCTGCTGCTCACGGCGGCCCGAAGCCGCGAGATGCTGCGCAGCGTGCGCACCGTGATCGTGGACGAGATCCACGCTGTGCTGGAATCGCGCCGCGGCGCCCACCTGGCGCTGAGCCTCGAGCGCCTGGAGCATGTGACCACCGGACCGCTGCAGCGGATCGGACTCTCGGCGACCATGGAGCCGATCGGGGAGGTGGGGGAGTGGCTGGTGGGGGCGGGCGGCAAACAAGTGGCGGAACAGCGTCCGGCCGTCGTCAACCAGGGCCACCGCCGCCACCTCGACCTCGCGCTCGAGCTGCCCCCCTCGCCGCTCGAGGCCGTGATGTCGGGCGAGGTCTGGCAGGAGGTCTACGCCCGACTCGCCGATCTGGTCCGGGCCCACCGCACCACTCTGGTATTCGTCAACACCCGCCGCATGGCGGAACGGGTGGCGCGGCAGCTCGCCGAGCGGCTGGGTGAGGAGGCGGTGACCGCGCACCACGGCAGCCTGTCGAAGGAATCGAGGCTCGACGCCGAGGACCGGCTCAAGGAAGGAAGACTCCAGGCACTCGTCGCCACCGCGTCGCTGGAGCTGGGGATCGACATCGGCCACGTGGATCTGGTCTGCCAGCTCGGCACCCCACGGCGGATCTCCACCTTCCTCCAGCGGGTCGGGCGCTCGGGCCACACGGTGCGCGGCACGCCCAAGGGCCGGCTCTTCCCCCTGACCCGCGACGAGCTGGTGGAATGCACGGCGCTGCTCGCCTCGGCGCGCGCGGGCCGGCTCGACCGGATCGTGATGCGCGAGAACCAGCTCGACGTGCTGTCGCAGCAGCTCGTGGCCGAGGCCGCGGCGGAGGACTGGCGGGCGGACGATCTGTTCGAGCTGGCGCGCAGGGCCCATCCCTACCGCCACCTGAAGCGGGCCGAGTTCGACGAGGTGGTCGGGATGCTCTCGCGAGGCTTCGAGACCCGCCGGGGACGGCGCGGGGCGCTGCTGCATCACGACACGACGAACGGCCGGCTTCGGGGCCGCCGCGGTGCGCGGCTCACCGCCATCACCTCGGGGGGGGCGATCCCGGACAACGCCGATTACCGGGTGGTGCTGGAGCCGGAGAACACCTTCATCGGCACCCTCAACGAGGACTTCGCGATCGAGAGCACGGCCGGCGACATCTTCCAGCTCGGCAATCTCTCGTGGCGGATCCTCGGAGTGCAGCGCGGTGTGGTGCGGGTGGAGGACGCCCGGGGCCAGCCGCCCACGATTCCGTTCTGGCTGGGTGAAGCCCCGGCCCGGAGCCCGGAGCTGTCGGCGGCGGTGTCGGCGGTGCGGGAGGGCGCCGACGCCCTGGCTGATGCCGAGCCACAGCTCGCGGCCTACCTCGCGGAGTCGAAGCGCCTCCTCGGCGCCCTGCCCACCCAGGACACCCTCGTCGCCGAGCGCTTCTTCGACGAGTCTGGGGGCATGCAGCTGGTGCTCCACGCGCCCTTCGGCAGCCGGGTGAACCGCGCGTGGGGACTGGCGCTGCGGAAGCGCTTCTGCCGCCAGTTCAACTTCGAGCTGCAGGCCGCGGCGACCGACGAGGCGGTGCTGCTGTCGCTGGGCCCGCAGCACTCGTTCCCCCTGGAGAACGTGTTCCGCTTCCTCCATCCCGACACGGTGGGTGACATCCTGGTTCAGGCGCTGCTCGACGCCCCGATGTTCGGCACCCATTGGCGCTGGAACGCCGCCATCGCCCTCGCGCTGCCCCGGAGCCGGGCCGGGCGGCGGGTGCCGCCGCAGATCCAGCGGATGGAGGCGGAGGACCTGCTCGCCGCCGCCTTCCCCGACGCCGCGGCCTGCCTGGAGAACATCCCCGGTGACCGCGAGATCCCCGACCATCCTCTGGTGCGGCAGACCATCGCCGACTGCCTGCAGGAGGTGATGGACCTCGACGGGCTGGTCGCGGTGCTCCGGAGGATCCACGCCGGCGAGATCCGCTGCATCGCGCGCGACCTCCCCGAACCGTCGCCCCTGGCCCACGAGATCTTGAACGCGAGGCCGTACGCCTTTCTCGACGACGCGCCCTTGGAGGAGCGCCGCACCCAGGCGGTCTACACCCGCCGGGCGTTCGAGCCCACCGCCGCCGGCGACCTTGGCACGCTGGACCCGGCGGCGATCGAGCGGGTGCGCCAGGAGACCTGGCCGGAGGTTCAGGATGCCGACGAGTTGCACGACACGTTGCTCACGTCGGGGTTCCTGACCGAGGCCGAAGGCGCTCCCTGGTCCGGCTTCATGGCGGAGCTGGTGGCGTCCGGGCGTGCCGCGCGAGTGGAGCCGGCCGGCGCGCGGCCGGTCCTCTGGGTGGCCGCCGAGCGGCTGCCGGAGTCGGCCCTGCTCTCCGACCCCGCTGCGCGGGAGCCGGCGGTCCGGGAACTGTTCCGGGGCCGGCTAGGCATCGTCGGCCCCAGCACCGCCACGACGCTCGGGGCAACGCTAGGCCTCGCGGAGCTGGAGGCGGAGGCGGCGCTGGTCGGGCTGGAGGCGGAGGGGGTCGTCTTGCGTGGCCGGTTCACCCCGCGCGCCGGCGAGGCGGCCGCCACGCTGGAGTGGTGCGACCGCCGGCTGCTGGCTCGGATCCACCGGTATACCCTCAACCGTCTACGGGCCGAGATCGAGCCGGTGAGCCCGGCGGATTACATGCGGTTCCTGTTCGCCTGGCAGCGGGCGGACCCGCAGCATCGGATGGCGGGGCTCGAGGGACTCGCGGCGGTGGTTGCCCAGCTGGACGGGTTCGAGCTTCCCGCCGCCGCCTGGGAGAGCGATGTCCTCGCCGCGCGAGTGCAGGAGTACGATCCGGCGCTGCTCGACACGCTCAGCCTGACGGGGCGGGTCGGCTGGGCGGCAGGACAACGGGGCAACGGGGTGGCGCCCATCCGGTCCACACCCATCGCGCTCTTCAGCCGAGAAGGCGCGGATGACAGCCGGCCCGGAAGTCCCCCTGGGGAGGACCTCGCGTTGTCGAGCAACGCGGCCCGCGTGCGGGAGGTCCTGGAGCAGCGGGGCGCCAGCTTCTTCCACGAGCTGGTGCCGCTGTCCGGTCTTCTTCGCACCCAGGTCGAGCAGGGGCTGGGCGAGTTGGCGGGCCAGGGATTCGTCACTTCGGACAGCTTCGCCGGATTGCGGGCCCTGATCACTCCCTCGAGCAAACGCAAGCCGCTGGGTGCCGGCGCGCGCCGTCACCGCACGGCGCCGTTCGGGATCGAGAGCGCCGGCCGCTGGTCCCTGATCCGCCGAGGAACGGTGAGTGACGAGCCGGAGACGGAGCGACTCGAGCGGGTGGCGCTGACGCTGCTCCAGCGTTTCGGCGTCGTCTTCCGGCGACTGCTGGCGCGGGAGAGCGGTGCGCCGGCGTGGCGTGACCTGCTGATGGTGTACCGGCGACTGGAGGCGAGGGGCGACATCCGGGGCGGCCGATTCGTGTCGGGCATGTCGGGTGAGCAGTTCGCGCTGCCGGAGGCCATCGGCCGGCTCCGCGCCATTCGCCGGCTGGAGCACTCCGGCAGCCTGATCGGGATCGGTGCGGCGGACCCGCTCAATCTCACCGGCATCGTCACCCCGGGCCGGCGGGTCGCGGCGGTAGCCAGGAGCCGCGTCCTCTATCGCGACGGCGTGCCGGTGCTGGCGCTGGAGGGCGGCGAGGTCGCGTCGCTGACGTCCGATGCCACCGCGCCCACCGCCGAGATGGTCCAGGCGTTGGTGCGCAAGCAGCTTACGCCCGCGTTGCGCGCTCGGCTGGCCATGTCGGGAACGCCGACTGCCTCGCTGCCGGCGAACGTACGGCGAGCCCGGCGGCGCTCACGAAAGCAAGTGGCGAGCCACGGCGACCCGCCGGCCCCCGCGTGACAGACCGCCCCTCGAGCAGACCAGATGTGTCTCGATCGGTGCCGGCGCCCTCTGAAGACATCTTCACGGAGGAGCCAGCCGAACTGCCGACTTGACCCAGGCCGTGTCCGCATCGATCTTGGCCTCGCGCAATCGTCCCGCCTTCCCCAGCTCGGTGGAACCAACGGCAGCATCCTCCCGCTGTGCTCCACCGGACCGCCGGGAATCCTCGTCATCTCGAGTACAGGAGGACCTCATGGCGCAAGCAACCAAGCTTTCTCCCCAGGCGCTCACCAATACCGCCAAGGCCGTGATCCAGGCCTATAACGACAAGAACTGGGATCAGGCCAAAGCCAGCATGACGCCGGACTTCGTCTACGACGAAGTGGCCACCGGCAGAAAACTCACCGGGGTCGATGAAACGCTCACCGCCTGGAAGGGCTGGGCCCAGGCGTTTCCCGACTCCAAGGCGACCTTCCACGGCGCGCATGTGGCGGAGGACGGGACCGTGGTGCTCGAGGTAACCTGGAAGGGCACGCATCAGGGTCCGTTGCAGGCCTCCACAGGGTCCATCGCCGCGACCGGCAAGCGGATCGACATCCGGGCCTGTGCGATCTTCCAGATCGCGGGAGAGAAGGCCAAGTCCCAGCGGCACTACTTCGACATGGCGACGATGTTGCAGCAGCTTGGGGTCGCCGGCTAGGCGTCGTCCCCGGCGGCCTGGGCCGAGCATGCCGGCAGCACAACGCCCGGTGCGACTGCACCGGGCGTTGTGTTTGGGGATGGGGTGGCTACTGCAGGTGCTTGGATGCGTACAGCGCCCGCAGCCCCGCGATGTCGGTCTGGAGCAGGTCTCGCTTCTCACCACCCAGATAGAACGGGTTCATGACGGCCTCGGGGTCGAACACCCGGCCGTTGGGCTGGAGCTTGAACGGCTGGTGGCAGTCCGGAACCTTGGGGGGAGCGCAGCCGTAGCCGTTGGGCCCGCCGAAATGGCCCAATCCGTGGGTGTGGCCAACCTCATGAAGCACGATCGACTCTACGTCCTCCGTCGGGCCCAGGAATGGGGAGCCGCTGGTGACCCAGGCGAACCGCGAATTGTAGAACTGCTCGGTGTAGATCCGGTCGCGGTAGCCATCGAGCCCGTCGCCCAGGGCCCCGTCTACGTCGGAGAAGCTCCACGTCACGCCTAGGATCTGGGCGCTACCGAGGCAATCGAGGAAGTAACTCGGATCGAGCCAGCCACCGAACAGGTTGTCGGCCACGGGGTTGAACTCGATCTGTCCGGTAGTGGGGTCGTAGTCGACGAGCACGTCGGAGGCCAGGTCCACGACATCTACGCATTGCCCGTCGACGATGATCTGCCCGTCCAGGATGTCGTTGTTCTTGCCGTCGTCGGCCACCCGGGTGGAATGGAGGACGATGTTCCCCACCTGATTGTACGTCTCGTGCGCCTGCAGCAGCGCGGCCAGCACGTCGGCGTCGGTAAACGGAGCGCCAGGCTTAGCCGGATCGTACTGCACCAGATCGGATTCGTCGATGGAATAGGTCACGCTCCTCGGATTGACCCAGCGCGAGCCGGTGCGAAGCCGGCGGAAGGGATCGGTTCCCAGACCCACACTGAAGAACCACGCCTCGTCCAGCCGCACCGTGCTACCCGCCGCCTCCAGCCGCGCGTTCACCCGCTCCGCGATCTGGGCGGCGCGATCGGTGGGGGTGCCGCTGAGTGGGGTGGCGGACTTCTTGGCGAGAGCGGGGGCATCCGGAGCGACGTCGGTGGGGGTGGAGCGGTCCTGGCAGCCTGCCAGCGCGAAAGCGCCGAGCAGGCAGAGTCCAAGAGCGGCGTTTTTCATGCTAGTCTCCAGAGGGAGGTGGCGGCCTCGGAGCCGGCGCGATACCTGGTCCGAATGGTCGCGGATTGTCGCGAGCAGATCGTGAGGCGATGAACGGAAGCGCCCAAACTTATCCCCGCATTTCGGGGTTCACAACCCGCGGCTATCGCGGGCTCAGCGCTCGATGCGAAGTCGGGCGGAGGGAGAGGTCAAACCCTCCGCCTCGTCAGTCAGAAGCAGGCCGCGAATCAGATACGTACCGGGCGGCACCGGGTCCCCGGTATCGCCTCGCTGATCCCAAACGTGCCTGAAGGAAAGGCTCTTGCCCGCCCCCAGGGGCGAGAGTCGGAGTGGGCCGATGAGGGTCCGGGCATGAAGCCGAGTCCAGACGATCCGGCCCCGAGCGTCGGAGACGCGGAAATCGGCGGTGGGAGTCCGTCCGAGGAGGTGCAGCGTCACCGAAACCCTGCCCGGGTTGGTGACCGTGAAGACAAGAGGCACCGGCCGGCCCTGACGGGCGCGGACCGGTGCCTGGAGAGTCACGCGGAGCTGTGGGTTCTGCGTCGTGGGCTCAATGGGTGATAAGGGCACCCAGCTCACGGGTGACGTTGCCGAACGGACTGAACACGAACTGGGTGCCATTGGAGTTTCCGCCCCACAGAATCCCGGCGAGCTTCACGGTGCTTCCGGTGACCGCGAAGACGTCCGAGCCGCTGTCGCCACCGCCCACTCCCGCCGAAACGAAGGTCTGGCAGAGCTGGACGATCCTGGAGCCGGAGACGCCGGTATTCACGCAGGTGTTGGTGATGGCGCCGGAGGTCCACCCGGTGGTGCGGCCCACCTTGTTCACCGTTGTGCCGGCGGCCAGGCATCCTCCCGTGGTGGAGCAGTCGTCGGCACTGATGCTGAACGAGCCTGTGATCGTGAGGCTCCCGTTGTTCACCCCGCTGGTGCGGGCGATCAGACCCAGCGCCTGATTCGCGCCGCTGGCGTAGACGGCCCGTGCGGCGTCGCTGTAGCGGCAGGTCCGGCCCTTGGGGCATCCCGGAAGATTCTTCACGTAGGCCGGGTCAGCGACCTCCGTGGCGATCTGGGTCCCGTCCACCGACTCGAGCGGCTGCCAATAGGGAGTGCTCTCCACCCCGCCCTGCTTATTGGTGCAATGCGAAGCGGTGACGAACGACTTCTGGCTCCCCGAGGTGGCATTGAAGCCGACGCTGCACAGGAAGCCCGGAAAGTTGATCTGCACCCCGGCCCTCACCGGACGATCGATCACGTTCTGGAGCGTGGCCGCCTGCTGGAGCGCGGCCACCGGGAAGATCGGATCCGCGCGCTCGACGATGACCGCCTCGTCGGGAATACCGAGCCGCGCCATCGCCGCGCGCACCTGGCCCGCCGCGCCGGGATGCTCGACCCCGATTCGGACCCGATTGGTGGTCTCGTCGTTGTCCACGAACACCGCGCCGGGAACGGCCAGCACCTCAGCGGTCGCGGCTTCCTGCCAGCGTTGCAGTTGTTGCCAGCCGTACCTGGCTTCGACCACACGTACCGCGGCGATCGAAAGTCCTCGGGCGCCGAGATACCCGGCGAGCATCCGCTCGGCTGGAGCCCGACTGGACCCGCGGCTGAGATAGACCGTGGGGGCCCCGTCGCGGCTCAGGAAGAAGCCGCCGAACCCCGGAACCTTGCGAGCGAACTCAGTGGCGGACGGAAGATCGGTGCCCTGCGAAGACTGCGCCCGAGCTGCGGGGGCCGCATCCGGAGCGGACGGGCTGGAAGCGTCCTGACAGCCTGCGACGACCAGGGCGGCGCCCACTGCGAATCCTAGCCCAGGGATACCAGAACGCGGCATACACGCCTCCAAATCATTCGGCCACAATCATTTCGGAACGATGCGTCGGGAGAGAGATAGGCCGCAGCGGGCCATCCGTACAGCGTATATACGCCCGATCACGTCCCTCCGCTACCCTGGTTGGGCGCACTGGACCGCGGCCTCGGAGTCACCTCCTCGTCCCACCCGACTGGCGGCGGAATTCCCTCCCCCTGCCATGGCCCTCCGCCCGGCCCATCCAGAAGTGAGGGAAGGGGATGTAGTTTCCGGCCGGCCCCGGTATGCTTCCATCCGGTGCATCCCAGATCTCGAGCATGGTGGCGACACACGAGCGCCTAGCGGCGTCCCTCGCGGACCGGTACAGAATCGAGCGGCAGCCGGACGGAGCCCTCTCCCTCCTCGGCCGGGGTGGCACCGCGACCGTCTACCTCGCCCACGATCTCCGGCACGACCGGCCCGTCGCCCTCAAGGTGGTCCATCAGGAGCTGGTCGCCTCGGTCGGGTCCGAGCGGTTCCTCCGGGAAATCCACTTCGTGGCACGGCTCTCCCATCCCCATATCCTCCCGCTCTTCGACTCCGGTGAAGCGGCCGGGCTGCTGTACTACGTCATGCCCTATCTGACCGGCGAGTCGCTGCGGCAACGGATGCAGCGGGAGGGACGTTTTTCCATCGCCTCGGCGGTCCGGATCGCCCGGGAGGTCGGACTGGCCCTGGACCACGCCCATCGTAACGGGGTGATCCATCGCGACATCAAGCCGGAGAACATCCTGTTCGAGGACGATCAGGCGGTGGTCGCCGATTTCGGCATCGCCACCATGACGGGGGACGGGGACGGCGGGACGGACCGGCTGACCGCATCCGGGCTGGCGGTCGGGACCCCGGCCTACATGAGCCCCGAGCAGGCCGGCGGCGCCGCCGAGCTCGACGGGCGAAGCGATATCTACAGTCTGGGATGCGTGCTCTACGAGATGCTTGGCGGCAGGCCGCCGTTTACCGGTCCCACCCCTCGATCGGTCATCGCGCAGCAGGTCGTAGCACCCCTGCCATCGCTCCGCTCCGAGCGTCCGGAGGTGCCCGAGTCGGTCGAACGGGTGCTGGCGAAGGCATTGGCCAAGGAACCCGTCGACCGCTTCCCTACGGCGGCGGAGTTCACCGCCGCGCTCGAGGGGGCCGGAGCCCTGCCTCGGCCCAAGGACGCCGGCCGGCGGCGGACGGCCGCGCTGGTGAGCGTCGGTGCGATCGCGGCGACGGCCGTGCTGTTGGCGCTGGGTCTGGGGAACCGGCCCGACAAGCCGGTGGGGACGCCGACCATCGCGGTGCTGCCGTTCCAGAATCTGGGGGCCTCCGAGGACGGCTACTTCAGCGACGGCATCACCGAGGAGATCACCAGCCGGCTCGCCATGCTCCGCACCCTTGGCGTCATCTCGCGCACCAGCGCCGACCAGTACCGGGCGACCAAGAAGTCACTCAAGGACGTCGGGCGGGAGCTGGGGGCGGAGTACATCCTCGAGGGCAGCGTGCGATGGGAGAAATCGTCCGGAGGGTCCAGCCGGGTGCGGGTGACCCCGCAGCTGATCCGCGTCTCCGACGACCAACACCTCTGGGCGGGGCGGTACGACGAGACGCTCGAGGAAGTGTTCCAGGTGCAGTCCCGCATCGCGGAGCAGGTCGCGACCGCCCTGGATCTGGCGCTCCAACGCCCCGATCGCGAGGCGCTCGCCGTCAGGCCGACCGACAACCTCCGGGCGTACGACTTCTATCTCCGCGGCAACGATTACTTCGCCCGCCCCGGCGATCCCGGTGGATATCGGTTGGCGGAGGAGATGTATACCAGGGCCACGGCCCTGGATCCCACCTTCGCGCTGGCGTTCGCCCGGCTGGCCCGGACCCACATCGCTGAGTTCCATTTCGCGGATCGGACCGGGGACCGGCTTGCGAAGGCGCGGGGTGCGGCCGACTCCGCCCTCCGGCTGCAGCCCGACCTGCCGGAGGCGCACCTGGCGATGGGACAGATCCATTACTGGGGCGAGCTCGACTATGACCAGGCGCTGCGGGAATTCCGGATCGCCCACGCGCGCGAGCCCGGGAACAGCGACATCGCCTGGGCACGCGGCCTGGTGGAGCGGCGCCTGGGGCAATGGGATCAGTCCCTGGCGGATCTGCGGCGGGCGGTGGAGCTGGACCCGAGGTCGTTGGTCAAGAATCTGGATCTCTTCGAGGTGCACCTGCGACGGCGGGAGTACGCCGACGCGCAGCGATACCTCGACCGGGCCCTGGAGCTGCAGCCCGACTCTCCCGCGTACATGTACGAAGCGCTCCTGATCGTCGTGCGGGATGGCGATCTCGCGGCGGCGGCCGAAGCGTTGAGCGAGGGGATTCGCCGGGCCGGCATGGACTACATGGCCGTCTGGGTGCTGCAGATCGACGTCGGCGCCGCGCTGTGGGAGACGTTGGACAGCTCGGCGCGGTCGGCGGTGGACCGGCTTCCCATCGAGCGGTTCGGCGCTGATTCCGCGGCATACTATCTGGCCAAGGGCAGGTCTCGCCGCTACCGGGGAAACGCCGGCACCGGTGCGGCCTATTTCGACTCCGCGGCGACGATCCTGGAGCGCAGAAGCCGAGCCCGGCCGGACGACCCACAGCTGCACGCCGAGCTGGCCGTCGCGTATGCCGGACTCGACCGCCGGGAAGACGCCATCCGGGAGGGCCGGCGCGCCGTGGAACTGCGGCCGCCGTCGAAGGACACCTGGTACGGGGTGGACATGGTCCGCAACCTGGCGGTGGTGTATGCCACGCTGGGCGAGGCGGACTCGGCGGCGAAGCAGCTTCGGTTTCTGCTCACCGTGCCCTCGTGGATCTCGGTGCCCGGCTTACGGGCCGATCCAACCTGGGCGCCCATCCGGCGGCATAAAGCCTTCCGGGCCCTGCTCAAGGGAGCGGAGTGACTTCGGGAGAGGACACCGGCGCGTTTGCCCCCTGGTGCCACCGCTCGTAGTTTGCCACCATAGCCCCACCGTTACGCCCCAGGCCGCTGTTTCGCGGGAGACCCCTATGTCCGGCAATCGTTCCGTGCACTTCACCGGAATCGAGTTTCACAATCCCTTCCTCCTCTCCTCCGCTCCCCCCACCGAGTCGGAGAGCAACATTCTCCGCGCATTCGAGGCCGGGTGGGGCGGGGTGGTGACCAAGACGATCGGGCTCCACCCGGTCGTCAATGTCACCGGCGCCAAGGCCAAATTCATGCGCACCGCTCCCGAGGACGCCAACGTCTCCATGAAGAAGCGCCCCGGCGCGGCGCTGCACTCGTCATGGAACTGGGAGCTGATCTCCGATAAGACGATCGACTGGTGGCTCCCCCGAATCCGGCGGATCAAGGAAGCGTTCCCCGACCGGGTCCTGATCGCCTCGATCATGGCCGGCTCCGGGAACGACAAGGAGCTGCAGAACTGGCAGCGACTGGCCCGCGAGTGCCAGGACGCCGGCGCCGACGGGCTGGAGCTCAACTTCTCCTGTCCGCACATGGACCGGCGCGACATGGGCTCCAATATCGGGAAGGACGAGGAGCTCTGCTCCGTGGTGACCGAGGCGGTGAAGGAGGTGGCCAGCGTGCCGGTCTGGTGCAAGCTGACGCCGGCCACCGCGGAGATCGAAGTCGAGGCGGGGGCGTGCTTCCGCGGCGGCGCCGACGCCATCGTCTCGTCCAACACCTTCCCCTCGATTCCGCTGATCGACCCCGAGACTCTGGAGTTCGAGATCAACGTGGACGGCTTCGTCTCGAGCGGCGGGCTCGGCGGGCCGGCGATTCTGCCGCTGTCACTGGCGAAGATGGCGCAGATGACGCGGGCGTTTCCGGACAAGAGCTTCTCGGGGATCGGCGGCATCTCCGATTTCAACCAGGCACTCTCCTACATCCTGCTGGGCTGCGGCACGGTGCAGGTGTGCACCGCGGCGATGCTGGATCAGGCGGTGGGACCGAACGTGATCAAGCGGCTGCTGGCGGGCCTCGACGCGTTCCTGGAGCGGCACGCGGAGCGGGGATGGAAGCGCGTGGAGGACTTCCGTGGGATCCGGCGGGACCGGATCGTCGCCCAGTCAGAGATCCGGCGGCCCAATGCGGCGGAGTATCACTCGGGGTACGAAGCGGTCGAAGGCTACGCCCAGACGACGGGGTCCTAGCACTCCGAGAAGGGGAAGGGGACGATGATCTGGTACGGGCTCCCCTTGATGGCCTTGCCGTCCAGCGTGATGTCGATGCGGAAGATTCCGGTGTCGAGATTGAGCCGCCCGGTATAGGTGCCGTCGCCGTTGTCGGTCGGCCTGGAAGAAGACCCTCCCCCACCCGGATCTGGAAGTTGTCGCCACCCCGCGTCACCCGATTGCCGAATGCGTCGAACGCCGTGATCCTGACGATGGCCGGGAGGTTGGAGCGCTCGACACAGGCGGGCACCTGCGCCACCGACGATCCCGGGTCGGCGTCGCCCGCCCGCACCGTGCTCGCGAACGGGGAACCGGGTATCGCCGTCCCCGACACCCTCACCTGTACCCGATCGGTTCCGGCCTTCTGGGGAGTGTAGGTCGCGGTATAGCGCCCGTCGCCGCGATCGGATGCGTCGAGCGAGTTCTTCGAGTTCGCCCCCGACACCGACACGGCAATCGTGCTCGCCTTGCCCGGCACGTCGTTGCCCTGGGCGTCCTTGAGTCGTATCTCGACCGTGGTCGGCTCCCCGGCGTTGCCGTCCGGCACCGTAGCGGTGCTCCGCGCCGCGCTGGGAGCCCCGGAGGCCACGGCGATGGTCGTGGTTTGGGAGACCGGCGTCCCCGTGATCGTGGCGGACACGACGCGATCACCCGGAGAACTCGCGCTCAGCAGACCAGTGGTCGCCCCGTTGCTTCCGGTCGGGGTGTCAGGCTGGGTCAGCGTGTTTCCCGGACCGGTTGCCGACAAGGTGACGGCAAGACCGGGAATGGGGTTGTCGAACCCGTCGCGGGCGGTCACCGTAATCGTGCTCCTGCTCGACCCGCTCGATGCCGTTATGGCCGCCGGCTCGGCGCTCACCCGGCTCTTCCCGGCGGCGACCGGACCAGGCGTAGCCGTAGCGGTGAACACCACCGGACTGCCGCTCACGTCGAGTCCCGAGAGGGTCGCCTCGAGGGTATGGCCGCCGACCTTCTGCCCCAGCGTCCACCCGCCGACGGTGGCAACGCCGTTGGTCGAGGTCACCGGATTGCCGCCGTTCAGCGACCCGCCGCCCCCGGTCACCTTGAACGTCACCGGGATGCCCTCCAGTGGGTTGCCGTCCCTGTCGCGCACCATCACCGCCGGCCTGATCGCTACCGCCGTCGCCACCACCGCCGACTGCTCGTGCCCCTCCGCTGCCTCGATCGACCCCGGTGCCCCGACACCGAGCGCCACGCTGGCGGTCGCCGAGGCGAAACCGACGGCGGCGAAGATGAGGCTGCGGGTGCCTGGAGTGCCCCGGATGGCGATGTCGGCGAAGGTCGCCCGGCCGTTGGCGTCGCTGGTCGCGCTGATCCCCCCCTCCAGGCTGCCGCCTCCCACGGAGATCTGCGCGGTAACGACTACTCCCTCGCGGGCGATGTCGCTGCCGCCAGCGTCCTGAAGCTGGAGCACAGGCTGGGGACTGAGCGGCACGCCGGCCGTGGCGGTAGCCGGAGGCGCCACGGTGAAGGTGAGTCTTGCGGCCACCCCGATGGTGGTAAAGACCGCCGGCTCGGGGGGGTCCTCGATTCCGAGGATCGCGGCGGTAGTGACGTAGGTGCCGACATCGGCGCCGAGCACCCGCTGGGTACCGGCGTGGCCGTCAGGCGTCGTGACGCTGGACGGCGGGCTTACGCTCCCACCCGTCTCAGCCGTCCAGGTCACCTCGGCTCCGGTCACCGGATCGCCGAACCGATCCACCACCTGAACCACCAGCGAGTCCCCCAGGGGCTCGCCGATGGTTCCGCTCTGCCCATCTCCCCGCGCCACCATGATGTCGGAGGGCAGGCCCTGGTCAGGCAGCGCCAGGCCGTCCCCTCCGCACCCGGCCAGGCCGCCGAGGAGCGGAGCGAGCACCGCACCGAGGCTCCCGCGCCGAATGAGTCGGCGGCGGGCAGGCCAAACGAGGCGGCGAGCGCGGAGGAGGCGCAAGGGCACAGCCCGGGTGGGAGTTGGGGAGGAGAGCTGGACTGTTGAGAAGGTAATCGCCGGGGACGCGTCGGGACCAGCATCTGAGCCGATCCTGGGGCGGGGAGCCCGCGCGCGCGGGCCCAGGACATCAGCAACTATCCTCGATGATTCAGGCTTTCCACCCTCCGGCCTACAAGTGCCGAAAGGGCTCGACCTCCTCCTCTTCGGGCTTGGCCGCCTGCCGCTCCAGCGACCGGCTCACCATGTCCTTCGAGCCCAGCCCGATCGCCAGCGAGAGGGTCAGAACGATCCCGCCGAACAAGAGGCCGAAGGCGAGAAACACGATCCGGCCGCCGATGCCGAGATGCTCCAGGGCCATCGCGGTGGCCAGCACCAGCACCAACCACTTGACCCCCATGCTGAGAAGCGCGGCGTGCTGGACGTTTCGGTTGACCGCTGCGATCAGCACTCCCCGGGCGATGAAGCGCGCCATGACGATGCCCAACGCCAGCAGCAACACCGCCACGATCAGGTTGGGGACGTACTGAAGGAGCCGCAGCGCCAGCGCTGACGTGAGGGTGGCGTCGAAGGCGGTCACCCCGATCATGAAGCCCAGCAGGATCACCAGCCACGTGGCCGTGCGGGACACCAAGAGAGTAGGGCTGTGGGCCGGCGACCACTCGCTGAAGCCGGCGAAACCCATCCGCTGCACCTGCCCGTCGAAGTCCACGCTCTTGAGGAAGCGCCGGAGCAGGAAGCCCAGCAGCCAGCCGATGACCGCCGCGGCGAGCACCGCCAGCAGCAGCGCGGCGAAGCCGGGCAGCAGGTTCGCGATCCCGGTGAGCACCCGGACCGCCGATTGGTTCAGGGCCTGATTGACTTGCTCCCACATCAGGGGCTCCTCTCCTCGACCGTCATGGATTGAAGCGATCCGGCCAGCGCCACCGGGACACGAAATAGGGTTTCTGGGTCTCGAATGCCGCCCCGACCTGGTCCAACCGGTACTCCACCACCGTCGGCGGCGCGGTACCTACCTCCTTGGCGTAGGAGGCGACCCAGGCGAGGTACAGCGGCGTCATCGCCCGGAGCAGGTGGTCCCGGTTGATGGTACGGAGCCGGTGGGCCAATGCGAAGTCGTAGACGATCCGGGCCCACAGCTCGTCGGGCAGTCTGAAGCCCCCCGACGCCGGCTCGGTGAGCCGTTTCAGCTCGACCAGCGTCGCCGGGGGAGCGCGGCGCTCCACACCCCCTGCAGGTCCCGGTAGCCCAACCGGAAGGTGTCGATCAGCCGGGTGACGTCCACCATGCCCGGCTCGTCCACCAGCCAGCGCGCCGGTCCGAAGACCGGGACCGCCTGCGACCCGCGCACCTTCTGCCACGCGATCGCGTTCCGCTCTATGTCCGAGAAGAGCGGTCCCAGCACCTGGACCACCGCCTCGCTCGCCTCGGGCGGGTCGCGATGAACCGGAAGCGGAATGCCGAGGTGGGCCTGACCCACTTGAAAGCCGGCGCTGAGCGCGTCGCTCGGCAGCCACACCGGGATGCCATCGCGGCTTGCCGAGGGCTGCTTGAGCTGCCGCTCCACCAGCCGGCTGGAGAGCCCCAGGTCGGCCCCGGCGGGAAAGAGAATCCGGCGTCCGTACAGCGCCCGGAGGAGCGGCGCCGCGACCGCGCTCAGCAGGAGCCCCTCGAACCGGTGCCGCTGGTAGAGCGGGATGACGAGGTCGAGGTCCTGCTCCACCACCGGTGCGACCAACCTTCGCAACGCATCGGGCGCGATCAACGCCGGATCCGAGCCCACCAGCACGCAGGCGCGCGCCTTGAGCCGGCTGCTCAGGCGGAAGACCGAACGGGAGGTTTCCCGCAGGCCCGGTCCGGCGCCGGGAAACAGGTCGATCGAGCCCAGCGGAAACGGCAGCAGCGCCGGACCCGCCCCGGGATCGGCCTCTCCGTCGGGAATGGCGACGTCGGGATGCACCACCACCACCCGTCGTTCGGGGGCGAGTCCATCGAGCGCTTGGCCCACCATCCCGGCTGCCTCGTGCAGCGCGTCCGCGGTGGCGAGCGTCGGCATCACCACGACCACATCGGCCTCGCCGAGCGCGGCCACGCGCTGCTCGATCTCGGGCGAGAGTGTGTCGGCTTCGGCCACGGCGCTCCCTCAGCGTATCCGGATCACAGTGACGCCAGTCCCCACAGCGGAATCCGGACCCAACGGGGCCGGTTGTTGAGCTCGTAGTGCAGCTCGTAGAGCGTCTTGTCCACCAGGTAAGCCCGCAGCAGCGCCTCCTCGGCCGCCGCCGAGTCGGGGAGCAATCCGTGCCCGGCGATGCTCTTGCGGTATGCGTCGAGGAACGTGGCCGAGACCAATTGGTCCCACAGCCGGGCCCACGGCTCCAGCTGACCGGTCTGCTCGGGACGACGGGTGGTGTAGTTCACCAGTGCGGCATAGGCGGCGTAGCTGAACGAGCGCAGCATCCCGGCCACGTCCTTGAGCGGCGAATGCTTGGCCCGCCGCTCCGCCAGCGGGCGGGCCGGCTCTCCCTCGAAGTCGAGGATCACGAAGTCGTTCCTGGCTCGCAGCACCTGGCCCAGGTGATAGTCGCCGTGAATCCGGATCCGCTTTCCGCTCATGTCCAGCGGTAGCTGCTTGGCGGTCTCGACCAACTCGCGGCGGCGGCGCAGCACCAGCCCCGCCTCCTCCACCGCCTCGTCGGGCAGCCGGGAGAGGCTGTGCTTCAAGGCGTCGAGGTGCTCGGCCGCGCGCTCCCCGAACCCTTGGGCCATCCGCTCGACCTCGTCCGCGGTCATCGGCTCGGGCCTCAAGTCGGGATCGTCCCCGGCCGAGGCCAGCGCCAGGTGCAGCTCCGCGGTGCGCCGGCCCAGGGTGGCGGCCGCGTCGAGATAAATCCCGACGTACATCCTCGGATCGGGCGTCTCGGTGGGGAAGGGCTTGGATGCCCAGGCTTCGAAGTAGCGCTGCAGCTCCTCCGCCGCCTGGGTCCAGCCGTCGCCCTCGCTGGGCACCATCCCCTGGAGCAGCGCGAGGGTCCCAGCAATCCCGTCCCGCTCATAGGCCAACCTGCCCGCGTAGGGCGGCACGTGGGCGAAGCCGGCCCGCTCGGTGAGGAAGCGGTTGAGCTCGGCGTCGGGGTTGACGCCCGGCGTCCCGCGGCGAAAGAGCTTGAGGATGTAGCGGCCACCGTAGATCACCGAGCTGTTGCTCTGTTCGCCGGTCGGGCGGCGCGGTGTCAGGGGCTCCGCCTGGCCGTCCGGCGCCGTCAGCGCCGCCCCCGCCTCGCCGCGCAACAATCCTCGCTGGGTTGGAAGGACCGCGCCGGCCTCGATCGCGCCGAGGAGGGCGACGCAGGTCGGGTCGTCCCACATGGCGTCGTAGAGAATGCCGGTCCGGTCTCCCGAGGTTACCCCCGACACTACCGCCGCCGGTGAGGCAGCGAGCAGGTCGTCGGCCGGCTCGCCGAAGCTCACCGCCAGCGGCAGCGCGTAGTCCTCGGGCTCTCCCTCGGTATAGGTGACCCGGAGCAAGGCGAGCACCGCACCCGAGTCGGAGAGCGGTCCCCAGTCCTCGATCCGGGCCGCCAAGATGTCGCGGGCCTTGGACCCAAACCAGCGTTGCGCCGGCAGGAACCGGGGAAAGAGCCGGGTCTCCAGCCGCTCCCGCTGGAAGCCGGTGAGCAGGCCCTCCCAGCCGGCGGAGGCGTCGAGGGGCGTCTCGGTCTCCAGGGTCTGGGAGGTCCGGGCGGCGGCGGCCAGCGACTCGCCGTGCAATTCGAACCAGAGGAACCCGTACGCCCCCAAGGTGAGACGATACGGCTCCCGCCCGATGGCCGGGAATTCCACGTAGCCCAGCATCTCCACCGGGACCATTCCGTCATACGCCGACAGATCCAGCTCTACCGGTTGGGCGAAGCGGGAGAGATTGGCGACGCAGAGGACCGACTCCCCCTGATACTCCCGCAGGTAGGCCAGCACCCGGCGGTTGTGGGGGTGGAGGAACTGGAGCGAGCCCCGGCCGAATACGCCGAACAGCTTGCGCAGCGCGATCATGTTCCGGGTCCAGTTGAGCAGGGACGAGGGGTCGCCCTGCTGCGCCTCCACGTTCACCGCCTCGTACCCATCGATCGGGTCCATGACGACCGGGCTGTAGAGCTGCCCCGGTGTCACCCGGGAGAAACCGGCGTTGCGGTCGTCGTTCCACTGCATCGGGGTGCGCACCCCGTTGCGGTCGCCCAGATAGATGTTGTCGCCCATCCCGATCTCGTCGCCGTAGTAGAGCACCGGGGTGCCTGGGAGCGACAGCAGCAGGCTGTTGAGCAGCTCGATCCGGTGCCGGTTCCGGTCCAGGAGCGGCGACAGCCGCCGGCGGATACCCAGGTTGAGGCGCATCTTGGGGTCGGCGCTGTAGGCGAAGTACATGTAGTCCCGCTCGTCGGCGGTGACCATCTCCAGGGTCAGCTCGTCGTGATTGCGCAGGAACAGCGCCCACTGACAGGTGTCCGGGATCAGCGGAGTCTGCCCCATGATGTCCACGATGGGGTGCCGGTCCTCGGTGCGAAGCCCCATGAAGATCCGCGGCATCAGCGGGAAGTGGAACGCCATGTGGCACTCGTCCCCCTCGCCGAAATAGGGCCGGACGTCGGTGGGCCACTGGTTGGCCTCCGCCAGGATCATCCGGTTGTCGTAGTTGCGGTCCATCTCGGCGCGGATGGTCTTGATGATCGCGTGGGTCTCAGGGAGGTTCTCGCAGCTGGTGCCGTCGCGCTCCACCAGGTAGGGAATGGCATCCAGCCGCAGGCCGTCCACTCCCATGTCGAGCCAGAAGTTCATCGCCCGGAGGATCTCTTGCACCACCGCCGGGTTGTCGAAGTTGAGGTCGGGCTGGTGGGAGAAGAACCGGTGCCAGTAGTAGGCCTTGGCCACCGGGTCCCAGGTCCAGTTGGACTTCTCGGTGTCGGTAAAGATGATGCGGACGCCTTCGTACTTCTCGGTGGTGTCGCTCCAGACGTAATAGTCCCGCTCGGGCGAGCCGGCCGGCGCCTGCCGAGCGCGCTGGAACCAGGGGTGCTGGTCCGAGGTGTGGTTCACCACCAGCTCGATCAGCACCTGGAGTCCCCGCTCGTGGGCCGCGTCGAGGAAGGCCCTGAAGTCGTCCAGTGTGCCGTACTGCGGGTGGACGTCGAGGTAGTTGGCGATATCGTAGCCGTCGTCCCGCAGGGGCGAGGGGAAGAACGGCAGGAGCCAGAGGCAGGTGACCCCGAGATCCTGGAGGTAGTCGAGCTTCTGGACCAGCCCCTGGAAGTCGCCCACGCCATCGTTGTTGCCGTCGAAGAAGGCGCGGACGTGCAGCTCGTAGATGATCGCGTCCTTGTACCACAGGGGGTCGGAGGCGCTCCCCGGCCGCTTCACCATGGGCCGGGCTCCGCCGCCGGAGGCCTGCTCCGGCGCCCGAAGTCATGAACGATGCCGCGGTGATCGCCGTGGGCGCCCCAAGGGCGCGCGAGTGACTTGCGCAGGCTCATCTCCCGGAGGGCTGATGTCCCTATGCTATCCCCGCCGGTTGGCAGGCACCAGTCTGGGCGCGGGCAAGTTGGCCCGCCCCCACACCACGATGGCCTGCACCACGGAAGAGAGCGCACTGCCCCGCTCGGTGAGCCGATACTCGTAGCGCGGCGGGTGCTCCACGTAGCGCGACCGCTCGACCAGCCCCGCCCGCTCCAGGCGCTTGAGCCGCTCGGCGAGGATGTTCTAGCTCGCGACATGAGCTACTGCTGGATCGGCGCGAAGGGCGAACCACGCGACCGCTCAGGCTAGCGGTGCCGAGCGCGCGATCACGGCCTCGATTCGCCCGTAGGGCTCTTCTGTCGCCACGAAGATCTCGTTGGGGTTCGCCAGGCCGAACGGGGCGAGGTCCACCAGCAGGTAGTGGCGGTTGGGCAGGACCAGACGGATCTCACCGACCTCCGCGCATCGCGTGAGCGCCGCCTCACCCATGGCGTAGAGGGTGTGCTGTACCGAAGCCGACTCGTGCCGGGTAAAGGTCTCGACCAGCCCCGCCCGAACCGCGCTCCACGCGGCCCCATAGTCGCGCGGCGGGCGCGAGTACTTCCAGCGGGCCTCCACGTCGGTGGCCGTGATGCGGTCGTCGGTATCCTCGAGCGTGGTGTACCCGTCGCGAAGAAAGCCTTCGAACGCCGAGCCGGACGTCTTGATCAGGCCCAACCCGTCCAGCCCCGCTTCCACGGCGAGCCCTTCGCCGGCCATCGTGACCGTCGCCAATCGCCGTTCGCCGGTTCCCCGGGTAAAGCCGGTCTCGTGCGGGGCGCCGGCCATGCTCACCCGGTCCCAGCGGTGGACCGCCAGGGTGACGACGGCCCGCTGCGCGGCGCGGCAGGCTCCGAGAAAGTGGCGAGCCAGCCGCTCGCCGAACTCCTCGGGCGGATCGACCGGTGCCCGGCCCGGGCCAGGGCGTAGACCGTGTTCTTCATGGTGTCCGTGGGGAGGACCTGCGCATTGTCGCCCGCCGTGTGAGCCGGGCCGAATTCCCCCTGGAGCTGGACCTCGACTGTCAGATCGTGCAGATCGTGCCGCGTGGCGCCGCGATCGAGCTTCACCAGGCGGATCGCGGCCTTGCCGTAACTGTTCGAAATCAACCGGGACGTCATGCTCAGCTCCCGCGGTAGGTCGAATACCCGAAAGGCGCGAGCAGGACGGGGAGGTGGTAGTGCGGCACGCTGTCCGGGACCTTGAACTCGACGACCACGCGCTCGTACAGCGATTCCCGTCCCGCCGCGCGAAACCAGGCGCCGGTCTCGAACACCAATCGGTAGCTCCCGGCGGGCACGCCGCCGGGAAGCCAGTCGGCGACCCGGCCGTCCCGGTCGGTCGTGGCGGTTGCCAAGGCCGCGCCCCCGGCGTCGCCCACGTGTTCCAGCCGTACCGCCACTCCGGCAGCGGGTTGCCCGATGCTGGTGTCGAGCACGTGACTGGTGATCCGGGTCATGCCTAGCCGCCACCGATCAGGGCCTGGAGCCGCCGCCCCGTGATCTTGCGCTGTTCTTCCACCGCGACCGCCAATTCGCGCTCGGGATCGTTCCTCATTCTCGCCTCGATGTCCTGCAGCAGGTCCTCGGCGTTCCGGCCGGCGGCGCACACCAGATAGATCCTCCCGAACCGTCGCTCGTATGCCCCGTTGGCCTCCGCCAGAGCGGCCCGGGCCGCCGCGTCTGCCCGGGCTAGGCCGCCCTGCTCGCCGACCGACCAGGTCCGAGCCGAGGTGCTCACCGGCGCCGTGGCCTCGCGCTCGCCGATCCTCGGGTGGTGGGCGAAGGCCTCGTCCCAGTCCGTCGGGTTCCGTCGCCCGCCACGTCTCGTCGGCCGCCGCGAGGAGTGTCTCCAGGCTCCGAAACGGACGGCGATGGAGCATGGCGGCTACCCAGCGGGACGACCCGCAACAGGATCGAAGGTGCTCGGCAGCTTCGCGGGTCGGAAGGGCATTGAGCCGGGCCAGGGACACCGTCACTCGATCACCGTACCGAAGAGCCGGAGCCGGGCGACCCCGCCATCGGGATAGATCGCGAGTCGCGCGTGCGTGGCCGGCCCCGCCGTAGCCTCGAAGCGGTGCTGTGCATCCGGCTGCAGGGCGGTGCGGGACAGGATTGTGGTCCAGCGAGCCCCGGCAAGCGCGTCGGGCGCGGCATCCGGCGCGTCGCAGGCTTCCACCATGCAGCTCTCGGGCGCGTTGCCCTTGAAATGATCGGTGTCCAGCTCGATCCGGTCGATGCGGCCGCGCGCGGCGAGCCGCACGATGATCCAGTCATGGCCCGGCCCGCGGCGGCGCTGGGTTTCCCATCCGTCGCCCATGTGGGTCGAACGGCCGGGCAGAATGAGGTTGTGCCGGTGCCCGAAGAACATGTCGCTGCAGGCGACGACCAGGGCGCCGTGCTCCAGAGCGGCCAGGTCGGCGGTCACCCCGGAACGCAGCCCGGGGCCGCGCACCGGCTCACCGTACACCCGCAGGCGGGCCACCCCGCCGTCGGGGTAGATGTTGAGCCGCAGATGGGTGACTCGCCGGTCCGCGGCGATCTCGAAGGGGTTCTCGGCATCGCCCCGGAGGTCGGAGCGGGGAAGGATCTCGGTCCATTGGACCTCGTCTCCGGCCGCGAGCGTCTCCGCATCGGCTGCGCCATCCACCGCGCAGGCGTCAATGGAGCACTGCTCGGGGTAGTTGCCCTTGAAGAAGCTGGTATCCACCACTACGCCGTGCAGGAGCGCGGGAACACCCAGCCTGACGACGCACCAGTCATGACCCGGGGTCCGCCGGCGGCGGGTTTCCCAGCCATCCATCCACTTGCCGCGGTCAGTGTATTCTCCTTCGCGCCAGACCGGCCGCTCCAGCTTGAGCAGGTTCTCCTTGGGCGCGAAGAACTCGTCGTTGGCCAGCAACACCTTTCCTCCAAGGCGCGCGGCGGCGACGTCGACCAGCTCCGTGAATGCTGTCATGAGTCCAGGCGGGAGAGCATTCGGCCTCGCGCCGGCTGATCCGCGGCGCCGCGGGCATACACCCGCACGCCCCGAAGGTATGTCTCCTCGACAACGCCCGCGAGGGTGCGGCCCAGAAAGGGCGTGAGCCCGTGTCGGTGGCGGAGCATGCTCTCCGCCACCACGAAGTCGCGGTCGGGATGCCAGAGCACCAGATCGGCGTCTCGGCCCGGAGCGATGGCGCCCTTGCGGCGATCGAGACCGGCCAGGCGGGCCGGTCCGGCGGCCAGCCACTCGGCCAGCCGCTCGGGCGGGTGACCCCGGGCTCGGGCGCCGGTCCAGACCGCTGGGAGCCGGAGCTGAAGCGACGCGATGCCGCCCCAGGCGCGGAGGAAATCGCCTTCCGCCGGAAGCTTCATCGCCGCCGGGGCGGGCGAATGATCGCTGACCACCGCGTCCACCCGCCCGCGCGCCAATGCGTCCCACAAGGCCTCGCGCTGGGCTGCCTCCCGGATCGGCGGGGCGCACTTGTACTCGGTGGCGCCTGCCGGAATCTCCTCGGCGGCGAAGGTGAGGTAGTGCGGGCAGGTCTCGACCGAGACGGAAGCGCCGCGGGCACGCGCTGCGGCGATCAGTTCGATGGATTCGGCCGCGGAGGCGTGGACCACGTGGACTCGAAGTCCGAACTCACGCGCCAGGGCGATCAGAAAGCCCACCGCCTCGGTTTCCGCGGCGGCCGGACGGCTCTGCAGCCAGGTGTCATACTCCCGCGGGTCGCCCGAGGATCCGCCAGAACGCTCCAGCGCCGCCGGCCACTCGGCGTGGACCATGAGCACGGTGTCCATGGCCGCCAGCACCGGGGCGGCCTCGCGCAACTCGGCGAGCAACGTCGGAGGAAACTCCTCGACGCCGGAGGGACAGAGAAAGCACTTGAAGCCGAAGACGCCCGCCGCGTGGAGCCGGGGCAGCTCGGCGGCGTTGCCGGGAACGAGCCCGCCGAGAAAGCCGGTATCCACCGCGCAACGGCCGCGGGCAGCCGCGCGCTTGGTCTCGAGCGCCGCCGCGCTGGTGGTGGGTGGGATGCTGTTGAGGGGCATGTCGAGGATCGTGGTGACTCCGCCGGCCGCGGCGGCGCGAGTCGCGGTCTCGAACCCCTCCCAGTCGGAGCGGCCCGGCTGGTTCACGTGGACATGGGTGTCCACCAACCCGGGAAGGATCCAGGCGTCCTCGGCCTCGATGACGTTCGCGCCGGGGGGAATATCGTCGAAGGGCCCTACCCGGGCGATCCGTCCGGCGGCGATGTGGATGGCTGCCGGACGGACGCCGGTGGGCAGGATGACACGGGCACCGCGAATGACCATCTCCACTTCTCCGGTCATTCGAGCCGTCCCGCTTGGCTCAGTGCGCGCGCTCTCCCTCGAACTTGAGCCGGACCTCGGGGTTCGGGCCGCTTTGGTACGTCGCGACGGTCGTGCCGGTCAGCCTGTCGCCATCCATCCGGGTGACGGTGTGCGTGGAGACCTGCACGCCCTTGCGGAGTACGCTCTCGTAAGGACCCGCGTCGATCACCACGCTGTCGCCTTCGGCCGTGACGCGGGCCGGAATCGGGTCGCGCTTGGGGAAGTTGAAGGTCCACCCGGACGGGTCGGCCGTGGCCACCATCTGGAAGGCTCACGACGGTGCTGTCGCCGCCTCTCCGTCAGGGCGCGCACGTTCCAGGTGCCGACCAGGTCGGACAGCGAGACGGCCGCGGGCGCCTGATCCATGGCCGGGGCTTCTCCCACGGTTTCGTCGGCCGGTTTGTCGGCGGGTCTGCTACAAGCCATGAGCACGAGCGCGATGCAACAGCCTGCGATGCGACGCATGAAACCTCCTTCATGGGGGTAGAATCGGACTGCTGGAGACATACTCCTCGGGCGTCCGGCGCCGCCAGGGGGGCCGCGCTCGCGGCTGGCTACCCGTTCGCTCGGAACCGCCGGAGCAGGTTGGCCGCCACGTCCCGCCGGTACGCCGCGCTCGACCGCAGATCGTCGATCGGGTTGATGTCCTGGTCGAGGCAACGCGCGGCCTCGTCGATGTTGGCCCCGGCGGCGAGCGCCCGTTCCGTCTTCCACGAGCCGGATGACGGTGGGCGCCACGCTGCCCAGCGCGATCCGGGGACGGGGCCCGTCCACCGCCGCCATCACCACCTTGGAGATGGCCTGCGCGGCCCGGGTGCCGACCTTCCGGAACCACTGGTGGCCTTCGACCGGCGGAATCTCGAAGGCGACGATCAGCTCGTCCGCCCGCCGAACGCTGGTCCGGTAGCCGGTATAGTACTGGTTGAAGGGCACTCGCCGCTCCCCGTCGGCACTCCGCAAGCACGACCACCGCCTCCGCCACCGCGAGCACCGGCAGGGTGTCTCCCGCGGGAGACCCGTTGGCGACGTTCCCGCCCAGCGTTCCGCGATTCTGGATCTGCATCCCGCCGACCTCCTGTGCCGCGCTCGCCAGGATCGGCAGCCGCCGCCGGACCAGCCGCGAGCGGATGAGCCTGTGTAGGTGGCGAGCGCACCGATGGAAAGCGTGTCGTTCTTCAGGGCGATGCGGCGGAGCGGCGCGAGCCCCCAGAGGTCGATGAAGCGAGTCGCCTCGAGCGTCCCGAAGTTCACCGCGACGTAGAGATCGGTGGCCCCGGCCAGCGGCGTGAGCGGCCCTTCGTCCCGCAGCATCCGGAGCGCATCCCCCAGCGACCGGGGACGGCGCAGCTCGAGACCGGAGACGGCGGTTCTCATGACGCGCGGTGGATCGCCCGGTAGATCGCCTCGTAGCCGGTGCAGCGGCAGAGATTGCCGGCCAATCCCCGGCGGATCCTGGCCGGGCTCGGGCGGGGGCCCAGGGTGAGCGCGGTCAGGATCATGCCGGGAGTGCAGATGCCGCACTGGGCGCCCACCTCGTCCATGAAAGCGCGCTGCAGCGGATGCTCGTCGCCCAGGCCTTCGATCGTGACCAGCTCGGCGCCCTCGACCTGGGCCACCGGCACGAGGCAGGAGCACACGGCTTCGCCGTCCACCAGGACGGTGCACGCGCCGCACTCGCCTTCGCCGCAGCCTTCCTTGGTGCCGGTAAGCCCGCACTCGTCGCGTAGCACGTCCAGCAAGCGGGCCATCGGGGAGACGTTCACCTCGACTTCACGAGCATTCAGGGTGAAGCGCATGCCGCCTCCCTGATCGCTTCGGGAACCGCCGGGATGCCGCGCACGTCGATGCCGATCTGGCGGATGGCGTTCACCACCGCCGGCGCGGGCCCGTCGATGGGCAGCTCGCCCAACCCCTTGGCGCCGAACGGCCCGCCGGCGTAGGGATGCTCCAGGAGCACGACATCCAGCTTCGGCGTGTCCAGCGTGGTGGGGATGATGTAGTTGGTGAGCTGGGCATTGGCCATGGCGCCATCGCGCATCACCACCTGCTCGAGGAGCGCGTAGCCCAGGCCCTGCGCCGTTCCGCCCTCGACCTGCCCCCGGGCCAGGGCCGGGTGGATCGCCTTGCCGATCTCGTTCACCACGGTGACCCGGAGGGGCCGGACCTCCCAGGTGTCGGGATTCAGCTCGACCTCGGCCACGTCGCAGCCCCAGGCGTAGGCGGCGTACGCGTCGCCGCGATATTCGTTCTCGTCCCACTGGATCCAGTCGGGCTGCTCGTACTGGCCGGTGACGGCCAGGGGACCGTGCCGCCGGAAGTACTCGGAAGGCGACAGGGCGCCCAGCCTGTCGCGCAGTCCCTCCGCCGCGCGTTGCAGGATTCGCCCGACCACCATGCAGGTCCGCGAGGCGACAGTGGGCCCGCTGTCGGGCACCACGGCGGTGTCGGGCGTGGCGACTTCGACCTGTTCGTAGGGGAGGCCGAGCGCGTCGGCCACGATCTGGGCGTGCATGGTGCGAGTCCCCTGGCCGATCTCGGTGCTCGAGGTGAGCACCCGAACCCCGCTGGCGGTCAACTCGATGGTCACGCGCGAGGCCAGCTTCAGCTCCCCGCTCCCGGTGAAGCCGGACCCATGCCAGTACATCGCCAGGCCGACACCGCGCCGGGTCCCCGCGTACGCCTTGCGCTTCCGGCGGTAGCCCGAGCGGCGCACCGCGGTGCGCAGGACCTCGAGCGCGCTGCAGTCCTCGCCGAGCCGTTGTCCGGTGGCGGTGGTGTCTCCCGGCCGAAGCAGGTTCCGCTGCCGTAACCGCACCGGATCCAGGCCGAGCGACTCGGCGATGCGCTCCATGTGGACCTCGAGCCCGAACTGGGTCTGGGGCGCGCCGAAACCGCGGAAGGCGCCATTGGGCGGCGTGTTGGTGAACATGGCGCGGGCCGCGATGCGGATGTGATCGCAACGGTACGGGCCGGCGGCGTGAATGGCGCCCCGGGACAGGACCACCGGAGAGAGCGTGGTGTAGGCGCCGCCGTCGAGGATGACCTCGACCTCCATCGCGACCAGCCGTCCATCGCTCGTGAGTCCGGTGCGGTGGCGGACGATCGCCGGATGCCGCTTGGTCGTGGCCAGCATGTCCTCGACCCGGTCGTATACCAGCTTCACCGGCCGGCCGGCCTTCAGCGCGAGCAAGGCCGCGTGCGCGGCGATGCCGGAGGGGTACTCCTCCTTCCCGCCGAACCCGCCGCCGGTCTCGGTCTGCACCACCCGGACCCGCGACACCGCGTCTCCCAACACGACGGCGAGCGCCCGGTGAGCGTAGTAAGGACACTGGATCGAGCCGTACACCGTCATTCCCCCGTCTTCGGGGACGGCGATGACCGCCTGGGGCTCGATGTAGACGTGCTCCTGATGACCGGTGCGGTAGGTGCCCTCGACGACATGATCCGCCCGGGCGAACCCGGCGGCGAGATCACCCTTTGTGATCAGGATGGTCTTGAAGGCGGTGGGCGAGCGCTCGGGGTCGAACACCGGCTCGCGAGACTCCTCCTCCAGCACGACGGACGCGTCGAGCAGAGCCTCGCGGTTCTGGTGCGCCAGCAGCAGCACCGGTTCCGCGGCATGGCGGATCTCGCGCTCCGCCAGGCAGGGCTGGTCGTCCTCGATCAGCGCGACGACGTTTCTGCCGGGGATGTCCCGATGGTCGACCACGGTGAAGCCGGCCAGGTCGAAGTCGAAATGGACCCCGGTGATTTGGCCGCTGGCGACGGTGCTGCGGACGGTCCTGGCGTGGAGCATGCCGGGAAACCGCAGATCGTCGACGTAGCGGGCCTGGCCGGTGGCCTTCCCGATCCCGTCTTTTCGGGGCACGTTCCGGCCCACGGCAGGAATGATCGTCACGATCCGGCTCTAGTGAAGTTGACCGAGTACCGCCAACGCGGTCCGCACCAGCTCCCCGTTGTCGCCGGCGAGCCCGCCCCCGGGCAACGTCAGGGTATCCTCGAAGCCGATCCTGGTGGCGTAGCCGCGGGCCCGGGCCGCCTCGACCAGGGGCCAGGCGGTGGCGTCCACGCCGTGCAGCAGCCGGGGCAGGTGTACCCCTGCCTCGTCGAGAACCGCTTCGGCTTCCGTCACCGAAGTCATGGCACCGGCGACCGTCTGCTCCCGGGGCTCGAACATGATTCGCAGGCACCGGTCGGCCAGCCGGCTCCGGACCAGACGCTCGGCCGCGAATTGGTTGGCCAGGCCGACTTCGATCGCGATCCCGCGATCCAGGAGGAAGGACGCCAGCTCCGCGGCGCCCTCCTCGTCGAAGTTGACGGAGGCGAAATCGGGCAGCGCGCTCCATTCCCCGATTACGGCCAGTCGACGGGCGGGGTCGGTGATGATCCAGGCGCCGGTGCTGATGCCGAACGGGACCCCGTGCTTCCGGACCTCGGTGACCGCGCGCGCGACGTCGGCCGGGGCCAGGCTCTCGCGCTGGTCCGCGCCGCGGACATGAAAATGCACGGCTCCCGCTCCCGCTGATGCCGCCTCCGCCGCGGCGACGCCCAGTTGAGCCGGCGACACCGGTATCGCGGGATGGTCGGCGGCCGACCGGCCGCCGTTCAACGCGGCTACCACCAGCATGCGCGGCTCCTCGTGGCGGGGGGCGTGACACCCGGTCACGCGTGAGTCAAAGCTATGCCCGTCGGGAGAACTAGCCAGGCTTCCAGGCCCGTTTGCACCCTGCCGGAGGCCATCGTATGTTGACGGACGCGGCGGCTCGTGAGCCCCGTCCCTTCCGCCGACGGCCACGCCGCCCCGAGTCCACGCCAGCCCCAGAGTCCACCCATGCTCGACCCGAGGTGTCATCCCGAGCAGGACGCGGCGCTCGGGATGACAGGGCGTTGGCGTTGGCGGTCACTCCGCATCAGGAGCAGCAGGCCATGAAACTCGACCGAGTCGTCAAGGGCGGCAGCGTCGTCACTCCCGCCGGGACCTTCACCGGCGACATCGGCATCGCGGGCGAGAAGATCGTCGCTTTGGGCGCGGATCTCGAGGCCGGCCCGGGCACCGAGGTCATCGACGCGGCCGGCCACCACGTGCTGCCCGGGATCCTCGACGTCCACGTGCACCTCGAGCTCCCCTTCTGCGGCACCGTCTCCGCCGACGACTATCGCACCGGCACCCGGGCCGGCGCCCGGGGTGGCGTGACCACGGTGATCGATTTCGCGATTCCCTACGCTGGCGAATCGCTGGAGCAGGCGGCCGACAACTGGATGCGCAAGGCCGAGGGGAAGGCGCTGATCGACTACACCTTCCACATCTGCATCACCCGCTGGGCCGAGCATGAGTCGCAGATCAAGGGCATGGTGGACCGGGGGTTCACGACCTTCAAGGAGTTCATGATCTACGAGTCGGAGGGGTGGCAGTCGGACGACCGCGCCCTCTTCGGCACCCTGGAGCGGATGCGGGAGTACGGCACCATGCTTCTGGTGCACGCCGAGTCCGCGCGGGTGCTGGACGAGCTGATCGCGCGGCACCACACGCCGGAGTTGATGGCCCGCCACGGCGCGCGCCTCCACCCCATGACGCGCCCCAATTTCGTCGAAGCGGAGGCGATCCAGCGCGTGGTGCAGTGGTGCGAGGCGACCGGCGGCCAGCTCTACATCGTGCACATGTCCACCGCGGAGGGCTCGGACATCGTGCGCGCGGCTCAGGCGCGCGGCGTGCCGGTGCTCGCCGAGACCTGCGCCCAATACCTGGTGCTGGACGACTCGGTGTTCGAGGGCGAGGACGGCCATCTGTTCGCCTGCTGCCCCCAGGTCAAGAAGCCCAAGGACGTGGAGCGGCTGTGGCGGGGCCTGCGCAGCGGGGAGGTGTCGGTGGTCTCCACCGACACCTGCACCTTCACCCGGGAGCAGAAGGCGATGTGGAACGGGGACTGGACCAAGATCCCGATGGGCCTTCCCGGCCTCGAGACCCTGCTGCCCATCGTCTACACCCATGGCGTGCTCGGCGGCCGGCTCACCCTGGAAGAGCTGTCGCTGAAGCTCAGCACCAATCCCGCGCGAATCATGGGCCTGTATCCCCGGAAAGGCGCGATCATGGTCGGGGCCGACGCCGACCTGGCGATCATCCATCCCACCGCCACCCGGACGGTGAGCCCGGCGACCATGGAGACCAACGCCGACTGGTCACCATACGACGGGTGGGAGCTGGCGGGGTTCGCCAGGACGACGCTGTCGCGCGGCGAGGTGATCGTGGACCGGTATGCCGTGGTCGGCCGTGAGGGCCGGGGGCAGTGGCTTCCGCGCACCGGCGCCGGCCTGCAGGCCTCGCGCCGGCCGCCGGCGGCGTCGGCCCCGCCAGTCGCGCCGACCGCGCCCCGACCGCGTGCCGCGCGACCGGCAGGAGCGCGGTGACGCCGCCGGCGCCTTTCGGCTCGGAGGACATCAGCCACAGCCCGCTCTGGAATCCGGACCTGGCGCCGACGCCGCTGGAGCGCCGCACCTGGTCCACCTACAACATCGCCGCGCTCTGGATCGGGATGAGCGTCGTGATCACGACGTACACCCTGGCCTCGGGTCTCATGCGGCAGGGCATGACCTGGTGGCAGGCGATGCTCACCATTCTCCTGGGCAACACCATCGTGCTGGTCCCGATGGTGCTCAATGCGCACGCCGGCACCAGATACGGCATCTCGTTCCCGGTTCTCTGCCGGGCCAGCTTCGGCGTGCGCGGCGCCAATCTCCCGGCGATGCTTCGGGCGATCGTCGCCTGCGGCTGGTTCGGCATCCAGACCTGGATCGGCGGGCTCGCGCTCGACGCGCTGGTCCGGGCGGCATGGCCGGCGTGGGCCGGGGTTCCCGGCGGCACCGCCATCACGTTCATGGCATTCTGGCTGATTCAGGTCGGAGTGATCCTCAAGGGCACCGAGGGGATCAAGGTGCTGGAGAGCTGGTCCGCGCCGCTGCTCCTGGCCGGGGGCGTGGCCCTTCTCGTCTGGGCCATCCGCGCCGGCGGAGGGCTGGGGAATCTGCTGGCCGAGTCGTCTCGACTGCAGGCCGGGAGCGCCTCCTTCTGGGCCCTGTTCCCGGCGGCGCTCACGGCCAGCGTGGGATACTGGGCCACCCTGAGCCTCAACATCCCCGACTTCACCCGGTACGCCCGGAGCCAGCGCTCCCAGATGCTGGGTCAGGCCCTCGGCCTGCCGACCACCATGACGGCGTTCGCGTTCATCGGCGTGGCCGTGACCAGCGCGACCATCGTGCTGTTCGGGGAGGCGATCTGGGATCCGGTGGCGCTGATCGCCCGGATCGGCGGGACCGGCGTGATCGTGTTCGCCGCCCTGGTGGTGCTCGGGGCGCAGCTGACGACCAACATGGCGGCCAACGTGGTCTCCCCGTCGAACGACTTTTCCAATCTGAGCCCCAGGCGGATCAGCTACGTGACCGGCGGGCTGATCACCGCGGTCATCGGCATCGTCATGATGCCGTGGAGGCTCTACTCCGACGCCGCGGCGTACATCTTTACCTGGCTGCTGGGGTATTCCAGCCTGATGGGGGCCTTGGGAGGCATCCTGATCGCGGACTACTGGGTCCTTCGCCGCCAGCGGCTGCTGCTCGAGGACCTCTACCGGGAGCGGGGAGCCTATACCTATCGGGGCGGTGTGAACTGGAGGGCCGTCGCGGCGTTCGCGATCGCCGTCCTACCGGTGATTCCAGGGTTCATCCGGGCGGTCAGCACGCCGGGAGGGGCGGTGGCGGATCCCGATTTCTTCGACCGGCTGTACGCGTATGCATGGTTCGTTACGTTCGGGCTGAGCTTCGTCGTGTATCTCGGGCTCATGCGGGGAGCGCTCGATACGCCACCAGTGTCATCCCTCGTTCCGCCCGAGATGACGCCTCAGCCCGGGATGACACAGCAAAGGAAGACGTGATGCCTCGAATCGTGAAATGCGGCCTGATCCAGGCCTCTCACGCCTGTGATACCGGCGAGAAGCTCGAGACCATCCGCGAGGCGAATCTCGCCAAGCACATGGACCTGATCGAGCGCGCCGGCCGCGAGGGGGTGCAGATCCTCTGCATGCAGGAGATCTTCACCGGCCCCTATTTCTGCGCCGAGCAGAGCCCCCGCTGGTACGACGCGGTGGAGGCGATCCCGGACGGGCATACCACCCGACTGATGCAGCAGGTCGCCCGCAAGCACCAGATGGCCATCGTCGTGCCGCTGTACGAAGAGGATGGCGCGGGGATCTACTACAACACGGCGGCGGTGATCGATGCCGACGGCTCCTACCTCGGCAAGTACCGGAAGAATCACATCCCCCACTGCGCGCCGGGGTTCTGGGAGAAGTTCTATTTTCGGCCGGGCAACCTCGGGTATCCCGTGTTCAAGACCCGATACGCCGACGTCGGCGTCTACATCTGCTACGATCGCCACTTCCCCGAGGGCGCGCGCGAGCTGGGCCTCAACGGCGCCGAGATCGTGTTCAACCCCTCGGCCACCGTGGCGGGACTGTCGGAGTATCTCTGGAGGCTGGAGCAGCCTGCCCACGCGGTGGCGAACGCCTTCTTTGTCGGGGCGATCAACCGGGTGGGGTACGAGGACCCCTGGCGGATCGGCGAGTTCTACGGCCAGAGCTACTTCTGCAATCCGCGAGGACAGGTGGTGGCCGAGGCGGGGCGCGATCGGGACGAGCTGGTGACCGCGGAGCTGGATCTGGATCAGATCCGGGAGGTCCGCAATGTGTGGCAGTTCTACCGGGACCGGCGCCCGGAGACCTACTCGGGGATCTCGAAGTTATAGCGGCAGCTTCCCGCTCAGCGGCCGATATCCTCGTCCCACAACGCGGGGTGCTCGCTGATGAAATCGCGCAGCAGCCGCTCGCAATCCGGATCCTGGAGTACCTCGATGACCACTCCCCGGCTCCGCAGCAGATCCTCTTCCCCCCGAAACGTGCGGTTCTCACCGACCACCACCCGGGGGATGCCGTAGAGGAGAACCGCGCCGCTGCACATCGCGCAGGGGGAGAGCGTGGTGTAGAGGGCGCAGGTGCGATACACGGCTCCCGGCAGGCGCCCGGCCCGCTCCAGTGCGTCCATCTCCGCGTGCAGGATCACGCTCCCGGCCTGTCGCCGGCGATTGTGCCCGCGCCCGAGGATACGCCCCCCTGAGACGAGGGCCGAGCCGATCGGGATGCCGCCTTCCTGGAGGCCCTGGCGGGCCTCGTCCAAGGCGGCTTGCATGAATGGGTTCATGGGGCCAGGGCCGGGATGCGACCTCCGGGTGAACCAAAACGACTCCCCAGGCGTTCCTTTGGTGAATCAGCCACCAGGGGACCGAGACAATGAAACAGCGGATCTGGAGTCTAGCGCAAATGGCCATGTTCGGCGCAGCCGCCACCCTGGGAGCCGCCGACTGCCGGGCAGGCTCAAACCGCCGGAAGGAACACAGCCGTGACTTACACCAAGAAGAAGTGATGACGATCTGAAGCGGACGCTGTCGCCGATTCAGTACAAGGTGACCAGGCGTGACGGCACCGAGCCGCCCTTCGCCAACGAATACTGGGACAATAAGGCCGCCGGCATCTACGTGGACGTCGTTTCGGGCGAGCCCCTGTTCAGCTCCCTCGACAAGTACGACTCCCGGACCGGTTGGCCCAGCTTCACCCGGCCGCTCGAGCCGGACAACATCGTCGAGCGGGAAGACCGGGCGCTGTTCATGTCGCGCACCGAGGTGCGCTCCAAGCATGCCGATTCGCACCTGGGTCACGTCTTCGACGACGGTCCGAAGCCCACCGGCCTGCGGTATTGCATGAACTCGGCGGCGATGCGGTTTATCCCGGTCGACCGGCTCGAGGCGGAGGGATACGGGCAATTCCTGTCGCTGTTCCAGCCGAAAGGGGAGTGACCTGGCTCGAGGCCTTGACTTCCTGGCCAGGTCCGTGATGCTGGGAGGATGACCCGCCGCCGCCTCCCGCTGCTTTTGCTCCTCGCCGCATTCGCGGTGGTGTTCTTCTTACCCGCGCTCAGCACCCTGGTCACCGACTGGTGGTGGTTCCGTGAAATCGGGTACGAGGTCGTCTTCACCCGAGAGCTGACCACCCGGTTCCTGCTCTTCCTGGCCGTGGGCGGCCTCACCACCGGCGTGCTCTACCTGAATCTGCGGGTGGCGCAACGAGGCCTGGTTCCCGACCCGGTGGTGTTCCAGCTGGGGCCCGCGGCGCGGCGGGTGGACATCTCGGCGTCCCTCCGCCGCCTGACGCTTCCGGTATCGGTGGGGCTGGGCCTGCTTGCCGGTCTTGCCGCGACCCCCGCCTGGGATCTGGTGCTCAGGGTGATCTACCGGACGTCGTTCGGGATCGCCGACCCGGTGTTCTCCCGCGACATCGGGTATTACGTCTTCGCCCTGCCCGGTCTCGACGCCGGGATCGGGCTGTTGTCCTCACTCACCGCCTTTTCTCTCATCCTGCTCATCCCCCTCTACTGGATGCGCGGGGATATCGTGCTGGGCCCCCGGCGGCTCATGATCGAGCCCACCGCGGGGCTCCACCTGGCCATGCTCCTGGCTGCCGCGTTTCTCCTTACCGGCGTGCGACTGTGGCTGGTGGAGATCCCCAGTCTCCTCTATTCCACCACCGGTCCGCTGATCGGCGCCAGCTACACCGACCTGCATGCCCGGCTGCCGGCCCTGCGTATCTCGGCGCTCGTGGCGATCCTCGCCGCGGTCGCCACGCTGATCGGCGGGGTGCAGCGGCGGGCCGCCCTCTACGGGCTCCTGAGCATCGCGGCCTACCTGGGCGTGACCCTGCTGGGTCGCGGCCTGTTTCCGCTGGCGATGCAGAAGTTCGTGGTGGCGCCCACCGAGCTGACCCGGGAGACGCCCTATCTCCGGCATCACATCGCCGCGACCCGTCAGGCCTGGGGCCTGGACAGCGTGGAGACCCGCGAGCTGGGCAGCGAGGCCGGCCTCACGCTGGCCGACATCCGTGCCAACGCCCCGACCATCGAGAATGTCCGGCTCTGGGACCGGGAGCCATTGCTGCGGACCTTCGGACAGCTCCAGGAGATCCGCACCTACTACGATTTCGCCTCGGTGGACGACGATCGGTACTGGATCGACAGCGTCTACCGGCAGGTGCTGCTCTCCCCGCGCGAGCTCAACGTCGCCTCGCTTCCGACCCGGACTTTCATCAACGAACACCTGACGTTCACCCACGGGATGGGACTCACCCTGAGCCCGGTCAACCAGGTGACCACGGAAGGCCTGCCGGTCCTGTTCATCAAGGACCTGCCGCCGGTCTCGAGCGTGTCGCTGCGGATCACTCGTCCGCAGATCTATTACGGCGAGATCGCCAACGAGTACGTGTTCGTCGGCACCCGGCAGCGCGAGTTCGACCATCCATCCGGCGAGGCGAACGTCTACGCCGCGTACACCGGCACCGGCGGCATCCGGGTCGGTAACCTGTGGCGCCGCATCGTGCTCGCCGCCCGGTTCGGCTCCTCCAAGGTCCTGCTCTCGCAGGACATCACCAACGAGAGCCGGGTTCTCTATCACCGCAATATCACGGCTCGGGCGAGGAAGGCCCTGCCGTTCCTCCGGTTCGACCGCGACCCCTACATGGTGATCACGGACGAGGGCAGGCTGCAATGGATCCTCGATGCCTACACCACGACGGTCAACTATCCGTATGCGCAGCGGCTGCTCGACGGCACGAGCTACATGCGGAACAGCGTCAAGCTGGTCATCGACGCCTACGACGGGTCGCTGACCGCCTACGTCAGCGCCCCGGCCGATCCGCTGATCCGCACCTGGTCCCGCATTTTCCCGGGCATCTTCGTCCCGCTGGACAGCATGCCGGCCGACCTGCGGGCCCACATCCGCTACCCGGACGACATCTACCGAATCCAGACCAGCCTCTATACCACCTACCATATGGAAGCTCCCGAGGACTTCTACCACCGGGAGGACCAGTGGCAGATCCCCATCGTCGCCAAGGCGGATGAATCGGTGCCGTTCATGCGGCACATCATCATGCGCCTGCCGGAGGAGTCGGAGCCCGAATTCATCTACATGGTGCCGTTCACGCCGCGGGGCAAGGAGAACCTGGCGGCGTGGATGGTGGCCCGAAACGACGGCGACGTCTACGGAAAGCTCCTGGTGTACCAGCTCTCGCGGCAGAGCCTGGTGTTCGGGCCGAGACAGATCGAGAACCGGATCAACCAGAACACCGACATCGCCCGCCAGGTCACCCTGTGGGACCAGCGGGGATCCCAGGTGATCCGGGGCGACCTGCTGGTGATCCCGATCGAGGAATCGCTGGTCTACGTGCAGCCGCTGTATCTCCAGGCGGAAGGCGGACGGATTCCCGAGCTCAAGCGCGTCATCGTGGCCTATCAGAACCGGGTGGTGATGCAGGAGACGCTCGAGGGAGCCCTGGCCGAGCTCTTCGGCGGCTCGACCGGACCGCCCCGCCAGCCGGCGCCGGCCGTCGCCGCCGGCGCGGCCGCGGCGGGTGCGGCGACCACCGATTCGGCCTTCCAGGCCCTGGTCGCCGAGGCACGGCGACGGTACCAGGCGGCGCTGCAGGCGAATCGGGAGATCGACTGGGCACGTTACGGCGAGGAATTCCGGCGGCTCGGCGAGGTGCTCGAGCAACTCGGAACCGGAGCGGCCGCGGACCGATCGCGATACCATCTCTGAGCCGGCTCAGCCGATCGGCCCGGATCGCCCGGGCGCGGATCCACCGTGGGAGGCGAATGGTCAACGACTGGCTGACGATGCTGACGGCGGATCCGTTTCGGCGCCGGCTCACGGGGGCCGTCGCCGCGATTCTGCTGGCGATGGTGTTGCGGGTGGTCCAACAACTCCTGGTCCGCCGCCTGAGCCGTCTGGCGGCCAAGACGTCTACCGGCGCCGACGACCTGGTCGTCGATCTGCTGCGGCGAGTCTCGCTCGTGTTCATCGTGGCGGGCAGCGCGGCTGCGGTGAGCGCATGGTTGCCGCTGAGCGACACGGTGCGCCTGCTGGTCCGGGGGGCGTTCGTGATCGCCTTCGTGTTCCAGGGCGGCATCTGGGGCAACGGGGTGATCGCCTACTTCCTCAACCGCCAGGGGGCTCTGGCCGGAGCCGGTGGTGGAACCGCGACGACCCTCGCGGCGCTGGGTTTCGTGGCGCGGCTGGTGCTCTGGTCCGCTTTGGTGCTGCTGGGCCTGCAGAACCTGGGCGTGAACGTCACGGCGCTCGTCGCCGGGCTGGGGATCGGCGGCATCGCGGTGGCCCTCGCTGTCCAGAACATCCTGGGCGACCTGCTCTCCTCGGTGGCGATCGTCCTGGACCGCCCCTTCGAGCTGGGAGATTTCGTCATCATCGACGACATGCTGGGGACGGTCGAACACATCGGACTCAAGACCACCCGCATCCGCAGTCTCTTCGGCGAGCAGATCGTGGTGGGCAACTCCCAGCTGCTGGAGAGCCGGATCCGGAACTACAAGCGGATGGCGGAGCGGCGCATCGTCTTCTCGCTGGGCGTGACCTACGAGACACCCCACGACCTGGTCGCCCGTATTCCCGCTATCATCCGCGAGATCATCGAAACCCGGGATGGCGTCCGCTTCGACCGGGCCCACTTTCAGAAGTATGGCGACTTTGCCCTGGTGTTCGAGGCGGTGTACTACGTCCTGTCGCCCGACTACAACCGCTACATGGATACCCAGCAGGCGATCAACCTCGATCTGCTCGAGCGGTTCCAGCGGGAGGGTATCGAGTTCGCCTACCCGACGCAGACCCTCCACCTACCGGGGCTGGCCCGCGCGGACGCGTGACCCCGCCGAGCCCCCGTAGGCGCTTCACTCCTCGCCGTGGTCCTGTTCCCTAATCCGGCTTGTGGTTGCGGGGCACTCCGAGTTCAACCACCTGACCATCACAGCGCTTGCGCTAGCATCCACGCGCCCCACCCCAGCAGCGCCAGCCCCGCGACCCTTCCGGCCGCCGGCCCCCCTGGGGCGACCTTCTCCACCAGCACGAGCCCCGCGATCGCAACCACCCACAGCAGGTTCATGACTCCGGCCACGAACAGCAGCGCCATCAACGCCCAGCAACATCCCAGGCAGAAGAGGCCATGCCTGAGCCCCATCACCAGGGCGCCGGCGCGCCCGTCCCGCCATTCGCTGCCGAGAAAAGCCAGGGGCGAGCGGCAGCGGCTGAGGCACGCGGCTTTGACCGGCAGCCATTGATATCCCCCGGCGAGGATGAGGAGGATGCCGCCGACGACCGGGCTGGTGGTTGCCATCGAGGACGAAAGCAGCGCGGCCTGATGCAGCCCCCACTGACTGAGCGCCGCGGCCGCGCTGAACGCGGTCCACGCGACGAGGTAGCCCGCCGCGAAGATCGCGGTGGGCCCGGCGGGGCTGCCCTGCTCCAGTCGCCGGCGGTGAATGGAGGTCACCAGCAGAATCATCGGCGCCGCCGATGGCAGCATCATCGCCACCATCATCGTGGCCCACATGAGAAACAGCAGGAGCAGGTGGCGGGCGGACCATCCGGTCATGCTCGGCATCCCGGTCATGCTCGGCATCGCCGAGTGCGCCCCGGCTTCCGGGGCCATTCCTGACCCCATGCCGAGGAGGACACTCCACGCGATGGCGGCCAGCGAGAGCAGCGCCAGGGCCGCCACCGCGCGGTCGCGGCGCACCAGCCGCTCGAGCGCGGAGGGAACCGGGGTGACCGCTGCCCTGTTCACCTGCGCCGGCATACGGCCTTAGCCGCCGTTGGTCCAGTTCACTTCAGCCGTGGAGGCGTACTTGGCCGGCCACTCCATGCGCATGTCGCCATAGGTCACCCGCATCGTCCGCGTCGTCACGACGTTTCCCTCGTTCCAGAAGAAGCCTCCTTTGGGGTACGTGATGTGGACTTCTTTCTCGGCGCCGGTGACCGGGTCGCGCAGCGGCGTCGTCTCCACGTCGATCGCGCCGGGAACCCGAACGTGGGCGTGCTGCCCGCGAATGGAGAGGTCGATGGGCTTGGCGATCGGACCCTCGAACCGCTCGATGGTGCCCGCCAGCGCCTCCCAGGGCATGCCACCGGCCTGGCCCGAAAGAATCGCGGCGAAGGCCGCCACCTGCTCCGCGCGGGCCTTCTCGTCCACGAACAGCACCACGTGGCCGTGTCCTTCGTGGATCGCGTTGGGGTATTTCGCGGCGATGACCCCGCGGAAGCCGGCGAGGTCCACGTCGCCGAAGCGGCCTTCCTCGACTTCGTAACCGATCACGAACTCACAGATTCCCTCGTTGGGGGTCCCGCCGAACTGGCAGTTGCAGCCATGGGCGCAGCTGCAGGCCTCCACGCTTTGCGCTCTGACGCGAAATGCCGTGCGCGGCCCCGTCCTCATTGTTGATGCGGTCATGCTTCGTCTCCCGATCAAAGTCGCCAGCCCGAACGTAGCGTAACGGAGCGCGCGCCGCAAAGTGAGCGCGCTCGCTCTCGGGCATCGGCGTTATCTTACTCCCGCGCCAAGTCTTCCTGATCCGATTCAGCCGAGCACCCGCACCCGCCGCGCCCGCGGCCATGTCCGTCCGCGGCTTCGGGAGGCCCATGGCAGTCGCCCTCATCGTGCTCCTCGCCGTCGCCCTGTTCGTTGCCCTTACCTACAACAGCCTGGCCAGGCTCCGGCTGCTGGCCTCGAACGCCTGGGCCGACATCGACGTTCAGCTCAAGCGGCGGCACGACCTGATCCCGTCGCTGGTCGCCGCGGTCAAGGGGCACGCCGGCTACGAGAAGAGTACGCTCGAGTCCGTGATCGAGGCCCGCAATGAGGCCGTGACCGCCGGGGGCCCGGCCGCGGCCGGTGAAGCCGAGGGCGCGCTCGGCGCCTCGGTGCGCCGGATCTTCGCGCTCGCGGAGGCATATCCCGACCTCAAGGCCGCGGAGAGCTTCGTCCTGCTCCAGCGGAGCCTCACGGAGATCGAGGATCACATCCAGAACGCCCGCCGCTACTATAACGCCGTGGTTCGAGACCTCAATACCAGGATTGCCCAGTTCCCGGCCAACCTGGTCGCGGGCGCGCTGGGTGTCCGGCCCAGGGAGTTCTTCGGCCTCGGCGACACGTCGGAGCAGGCGCCGCCGATGGTGGATCTCGGAAGGAGCCCATGATCCGGGCACTGCTGCTCACCTGCCTCCTGGCGACCCCCGCCGCGGCGCAGCGGTCACTCGCGATCGAGCGGTTCGACGCTCGCATCGTGGTCGGCCGGGACGGCGCGGTGGACGTCACCGAGACCATCACGGCGCGGTTCACCGGCTCGTGGAACGGGGTCTATCGCACGGTGCCGGTGGAGTACCACACGCCGCAGGGATTCAACTGGACCCTGCGACTGGCCCTGCTCGGCGCGACCGACCCGCAGGGCCGCGCGCTGAAGGTCCGAGAGCAATCGCGAGCGGCACTACATCAAGTACAAGATCTGGGTACCCGGCGCCGAGAACGCCACCCGCACCGTCGTGCTCCGCTACCGGGCGAAGAACGGGCTCCGCTTCTTCGAGGACCACGACGAGCTCTACTGGAACGTGACGGGCGACGAGTGGGACGTGCCGATCGCGGCGGTCTCCGCGCGGATCGAGCTGCCGTCGGGAGCGACGGGCGTCCGCGCGATCGCGTTCAACGGGGCGTACGGGTCCACCGCGCAAGACGCGGATGTCGCCATCGAGGGGACGACGGTCCGGGTCGGCATGCGGCAGCCGCTCGGATTTCACGAGGGACTGACGGTCGTCGTCGGCTGGGACAAGGGACTCGTCGCCGAGCCGACGGGGACCGACCGCGTGCTCGGGTTCCTGGCCAGCAACTGGCCGCTCGGCATTCCGATCGCCGTGCTGCTCGTCATGGTCGCCATCTGGCGCCGGGTGGGCCGGGATCCACGGCGGCTGCCGGTGGCGGTGCAGTACGAGCCGGCGGACTCGCTCACCCCGGCGGAAGCCGGGACGCTCATCGACGAGTCGGCCGACATGCGGGACATCACCGCGACGGTGGTGGACCTGGCGGTGCGGGGGTATCTCAGGATCGAGGAGCGGGACGAGAAGGTGCTGCTGGGGCTGTTCACCAAACGGGACTATGTGTTCCGCCGCCTCACGCCACCGGTTGGACCCAAGGCGCTCGAGGACCACGAGTCGCGCGTGCTCGGCGGGATCTTCGACGGCGGCGGCGCGGAGGTAAGGCTCTCCGACCTGGACAACGAGTTCTACCGGCACCTGCCGGGGATCCGCAGCAGCATCCTCACCCGGTTGGTCGCCCGTGGGTTCTACCGCTCCCGTCCCGATACCGTCAAGACCCGCTGGCTGGTCGGCGCGATCGTGCTCGGCGGGGCCCTCGTCGCCATCGGCTCCACCATCGGTGCCGCCTGGCTGGACATGACCCCGCTGCCGTTCGTGATCGCCGGGATCCTGAGCGGCGTGATCGTGGCGGCGTTCGGGCGCATCATGCCGGCGCGTACCGTCGAGGGCGCCCGCGCGTTGGAGCGGGTGCTCGGGTTCGAGGAGTTCCTCCGCCGGGTCGAGGGCGACCGGCTGGAGCGGCTGGTGAAGACGCCGGAGATGTTCGAGCGGTTCCTGCCCTTCGCGATGGCGTTCGGGGTAGAGCGGAAATGGGCCAAGGCTTTCGAGGACATCTATCGGGAGCCGCCCACCTGGTACGTCGGGACGCCCGGACGGCCCTTCGAGCTCGATGGGTTCTCCAGTCGTCTGGGCGACCTGTCCAGCCGGGCCGAGAGCGCCATGAGCTCGTCACCGAGAAGCTCGGGCGGGTCGGGGTTCAGCGGCGGATCGTCGGGAGGCGGCTCCGGTGGGGGTGGAGGCGGCGGGTTCTGACGCGGCGGCGGAGGCTCCAACTGGCGGTGGCCCGCCGGTTCCTGCGCCATCCGCTTCAGCACCAGTGAGATGGGTGGCTCCGCCGCTTGATTCGGCACCGGGCACACCGTGCTCCGCAGCGTCCACAGACGTTCCGACAAGTCCAGGTTGGCCTCGACCGCCTCGGGCCGCTCCTCCCGTGGGGATGGCATGGTCACCGCGCTCCCGGCGCTCACAAGTCTCATGGGGCACATGATCTTCGGCGTCATTTTGGGCGTCGGGTTCGTGCAGCTTCGGGGCGTGACACCTCGGGGATCGTTGGGCGGCACCAGGCACGCCTGAACCGTTCGACTTCGTGTCGCGCGCGCCTATCCCGCCATCATCTGGTGGATGCAGTAGCGGGCGTATTCGATCAGTCTGGGCCCGGGTAGGGTGGCGACCAGCGCGTGGGTCAGCCCGGCGTCGTGCCAGCTTGCGATCCGGTATCCGTCGCGGGATGCGAGCCGGATCTGACGGGGAATCGCCGTCTCGCCGCCGGGCAGCACGTAATAGGTGAGTACCCGGCCCTGGGCCGCGTACTCCACGACGGCACCACTCTTCCGGGCGTCGACCAGGAGCCTGGCGCCGGTGAGCCGGGCATCCGGGAAGAGCGGAATCCGCACCACGAACGGCAGCCGCTCGGCGAGCCACTCGGTCACCTGGAGTGAGTCGGAGGACACGAGTCCGGCGCCCTTCCGTGCACGGAGCTGGTCTTCCACGATCGAGGCGAGTCCCTCGGGGCGCTCCAGGACCCCGCTTTGCACCGCCACGTACCCGGCCATACCCAGCACCAGCAGCACGGACGCGATCCCTGCCAGGGTCGTCCGGCGGATCCCGGTGGCGCGGACGGGGGACACGGAGGTCGTGCGAGTTCGGGCGATAGCCTTGAACAGCCGGTCTCGGACCTCCGGCGGCGCGGTGGGGCGGGGAGCCACGCGCCCGATCCGATCAGCGATCCCCTGCATGTCCTGAAGGAAGCGGCGGCAGGCCTCGCACTCGGCGCTATGCGCCCGAGCCTCGAGTACTTCTGCGGTGGCCTCGCGTGGTCCCGAGCCGGGCCAGAGCAACCGTCGGGTGGGCCCACAGGTCATGGTCACCGTTGCCTCCAGATCCGGGCATCCCGCGCCGGCATTTCCAGTACCCCGCGCATCCGCCGTCTTCCGCGGAATAACCGGGAGGCGATGGTGCCTTCGGGCACCTCCTGCATGGCGGCCGCCTCCCGCTGGGTGAATCCCTCGACGTCCACCAACCAGACCGCGGCCCGAAGCTCGGTCGGCAGCTGATCCAGCGCGCTCGCCAGCTGCTCCCCCAGCTGTCGGCGCTCGGTCTCTTCGGCCGGCGATCGCATCGGCACCCACTCCGCCAGCGCCGTCTCGAATTCTCGCTCGTCGAGGTCCGCCCCCGACGTCTCCGCGCGCCGTCCCGCGGCGCGCACCCGGTTGAGGTGGGTCCGGGTCAGAATGGTGAAGAGCCAGGCCCGGGACGCCAACGGGTCCCGCAGCTGGTCATACCCGGTGAACGCCCGGAGGGCGCTGTCCTGGAGCAGGTCCTCCGCGTCGGCCTCGTTCCCGCGGCAGAGCCGGCACGCCGTTCGGTACAGCGCGTCCAGGTGCTCGGCGAGGACTTCCTCGAAGGCCCGTGCGGGCCCCTTCGATCGCTTCAGTCGGCCGCTCCTTGGTTCCGGGGCTCCGCGTGCCGGCCACGGCTCCAGTCCCATCTTATGACACCGGCGCAAGCCGAATCCATTCCTCGCAGCACCGGCGCCGGGGGTGAATCTTGGCTTCGGCCGGGGAAAGACCCACATTTGACGTCGCGACCGCTCCCGACCGTCTTCGGCTCCCGAGGTCCCCGATGGAAGAATACCTGCTGCTTCCCGATCGTGACCGCCTGTTCGCCATCGCCGTGGCGCTGGTCCCGCGAGTGCTCGCGGCGCTCGTGGTCGCGGGGCTGTTCTGGGTCGGATTCAAGATCGCCAAACCCGCGCTGCGCGGCGTCCTGACCCGGGCGCACTTCGCGCCGGCGCTGGTTCACCTGCTGGTGGCCGGGTTGCTGAAGGGGGCGTTCGTGGTGGTCGGCGGGGTCATGGCCGCGAGCCAGCTCGGGATCAACGTCGGCGCGGCCCTCGCCGGTATCGGAGTGGTCGGCATCGCGGTCGGTTTCGCGGCGCAGGAGACGATCGCCAACATGATCGCCGGGTTTCTGATCTTCTGGGACCGGCCCTTCAAGGTCGGCGACTTCATCACGACGCTCGACAAGTACGGGGAAGTGCGGGAGATCACCATGCGCACCACCCGGATTCGCACGATGGAGAACACCTATGTCGTGATCCCGAACAAGCAGATCATCGGGGACATGATGGTGAACCACTCGTTGTACGGCGAGGTTCGAGTCAACGTGCCCATCGGGATCGCTTACAAGGAGCGGATCGCGGAGGCCCGTAAGGTGCTGTTGCCCGCGGCGTCGGCCGTGTCGGGGGTCCTGGCGGAACCGGCCCCGGACGTGGTGGCCCGTGGACTGGGCGATTCCAGCGTCAACCTCGAGGTCCGGGTCTGGACCGACGATCCCTCCCAGGAGCGCCGGATCCTGTTCGAGGTGCTGGAGGTAAGCAAGGTGGCGCTGGACGACGCCGGCATCCAGATCCCCTTCCCCCATCTCCAGCTGTTCGTGGACGAGGTGAGCGATGACGTCTGGGCCGGCGCGTCGCGCCTGGCCGGACCGCGGACGGGCTGATGCGCGACCCCGTTACCGAGGGGGTGCTCGGTGCCCTGGCCGGCGCCTCGAAACTGCTGAACTTCCACAAGCGCCATCCCCCGATCGGCGCCTCGCCGGGCACACTGGTCTTCCCGGTGGAGCGCCAGCCCGCTTCGCTCCGGGTCACCGTGTACGGGCCCGACTTCGTGGACGAACGCGAGGGCGTCGGAGTGGATCAGATCCCGGCCCTGCTCACCAGCAACGGAGTGGTGTGGATCGACGTCTGTGGACTGGGCGACGAGCCGGTGCTCCGCCGCCTGGCCGAAATCTTCGACATCCATCCGCTCGCGCTGGAGGACGTGGTCAACGTGCCCCAGCGCCCCAAGGCCGAGGCCTACGACCAGCAGCACCTGGTGATCACCCGGATGGCCAAGGCTGCCGCAGCCGGCCTCGACGTGGAGCAGGTGAGTCTGTTCATCGGGCCTCGCTACCTGCTCACCATCCAGGAGCGGGAGGGCGATGTGTTCGACCCCGTCCGCGTACGGATCCGCGCGGGCAAGGGACTGATCCGGCGGTCCGGCCCGGACTACCTCGCCTACGCCTTGATCGACGCCGTGCTCGACGGCTATTACCCGGTGCTCGAACAGCTGGGGGACCGTCTCCAGGCCATCGAGGAGCGGATCCTGCACGAGGTCCGGCCGTCCAGCCAGCGCAGCATCCACAGGATCCGGCGCGATCTGCTGGTGTTGCGCCGGGCGGTCTGGCCCCAGCGCGAGGCGGTCGGCGCCCTGGTGCGCGAAGATTCGCCCCTCATCACGCCCAAGGTGCGGCAGTACCTTCGCGACTGCCTGGATCACGCGGTGCAGATTCTGGACGTCATCGACACCTACCGCGAGCTCGCGTCCAGTCTGATGGATACCCACATCTCGACCATGGGTCAGCGAACCAACGAGGTGATGAAGGTGCTCACCATCATGGCGAGCATTTTCATCCCGCTCACGTTCATGGCCGGCCTCTACGGCATGAACTTCGACTATCTGCCGGAGCTGCACTACGCCTGGGCCTATCCCGCCCTGCTCGGCCTGATGGCGGTCGTGGCGATCGGGATGCTGATCTTCTTCCGGCGGCGAGGCTGGCTGGGTGGTGGAAACGATTCCGACGATGAGTGAGCTCGCCCGACCCTGGCGCAGCCCCGGGATACGGCAGGGTCAATTCACGTCGAACGGGTCGCTGAAGGTGGGCCCGACCTCGAGGAAATCATCCGATAGTGCCCGCAACCGATAGCCGTCGCCCTTCTTGACCATGCGCAGACCGCTGAACACGGCGATACCAGTGTCGGTCTCCCGGAACCGCTCCCCATCCAGATCCTTGTTGGAGGGCTTGTCGTTTCCATCCCGGAACAGTCCGAGGTAAATCAGTACTCCAGAGAGGGGTACCAGGTTGCCGTCGGCGTCCACCAGGGCCACTTCGACCGAGAACGACTCGTCCTCTTTCAGGTCCGAAGGCTGGGTCCGGAACACGAAGTGATCCACGCCCCCGGTCGACGTCGCTTCGGCGGCGAAGACCACGGGACTGCCCTGCAGCGAACCCGCCCGCGCCTCCAGAGTGTTGACTCCGAGCTCGGAACCCAGTCTCCAGCTCCCTACCCGGGCGATTCCGTCGGAGCCCGTGGCCCGTGCGGCGCCGTTGACGCTCCCGCCGCCACCGGTCACCACGAACGAGACCTGGACGCCCTCCACCGGCTGGCCCAAATCATCGGTCACCCGGACCGCGGGCCGCACCGGCACCGCGCTTCCTGCCGGGACTCGCTGGTCCTCGCCCTCGACCGGCTCGATCAGGGAGGCGCCACCACCACCGTCCCCACCGCCGGCGCCCATGGCCCTGAACGTCACCCCACCGATCCCGGCCACTACGGCGCTGACCGTGTTCGCCCCGGGAGATGGGCCCAGGGTCCACTCGGCGGAGGCGAGTCCGTCCTTGTCAGTCCTGCCCAGCTCCGGAGTCACGCTCCCGCCGCCGGTCGACACGACCCAAGTGACCGACTGGTTGGGGACTCCGTTACCAACCTCGTCCACCAGACTCACGACCAGCGGATCCCTCAAGGGCCGGCCAACCGCGCCATCCTGCCCGTCGCCATTCGCGATCTTGATGCTGGCCGGCTCAATGGAGGAAGGCAGCGCCAAGTCTCCGCCTCCGCACCCGAGGGCGGCGAAGATCGAGATGGTCGCAGCGAGGAAACGTAGTCGGCTGATGGGCACCGGGCCGTTTGAGGGTCAAGTGGGTGATTGTTTCCCACGGTACACCTCATGGCAGCGGGACGACAGGACCTCCGTCACAAACTGGTCAAATTGGCAGGGCAGCCGCCCCCGAAGTGGGGTTCGGGGGCTCAGGGCTCGCCGACCAGGACCTCGACGCCGACGCGGTCGAGCGCGATCGCCACCTCGCCTTCCTCCAATCCCGCGTCGGGCACACTGTCACCCGCAGGCTGGTCTGGTTTCCACGCCGCGTCGTCCACGTGGAGCTCGGCGGGCGAGGCGCGCAGGGTCACGCGGGCGCCGCGCCGCACGGTCAACTCCGGCGGGGCGGCTCCGCCGCTCAGCCGTGCCCGGACGTACTCGGCCAGGACCTCCCGCTCCCGTTCCGCGACGGTCACCAGCTCGAGCGCCTCGTCTCCGTAGTCCGCGCCGGGAGCGAGCGGGATGTTCGGGCCGACCAGGGGCATGTTCATGGCTTCGACCAACAGGTACTCACCGGAGAGATCGGCCCCGTCGAGCTCCACCCGCCGGAATCGGGGCGCCCGTTCCGCTAGGATCCGCTGGAGCAGCAGCAGGGCCCGGTCGATCGCGTGGCCGGTCAGACCCGTGCTGCTCTCGTTCACCTCGGAGTCGCCCCGGGTAACCAGCTCGGTGAACACACCCACGCCGGCCGACTCCACGAACCGCATCGACCCCCACCGGGTCGTGACCGTGCCTAGCGCGAGGCGCCGCCGCCGGGCGCGGCGCCAGCCCGCGATGAGCTCGGTCATGGACCCGAGGGCGCCCAGGGACTTGGCGATGTTGTTGGCGGTGCCGATGGGCAGGATGGCCATCGGGATGCCGCGGCCCGCGATCGCGATGGCGACCTTCTTGATGCTGCCATCCCCTCCCGCCACCACCACGAGCTCACCCGGATCCTCGAGCGCCGCTTCGATCTCATCCTTCTTGCTGGACCGCAGGCGCGCGTCATAGCCGGCCTCCGCCAGCTGCTTCAGGATCCGCTTCGCGGAATGCTGCTCGTCGCCCGCTCCGGGGTTGTGGACCAGAGTCACGTGCACGAGGGTGGCACTTTCCGGAAGGTGGTATCCGGCGGGATCCGAAGGCGACCATCGCGCACTCCGGCGTCACCCCCGTCGGTGGGATAGCGCACTCCGGCGTCACCCCCGTCGGTGGGATAGTATGCGGTGGTGAGCAGCAGCGTGGCCCGGACATCGCAGGGCGAATAGTGATCGGTGCTCATGGGATCGCGCATGGCGACGTAGGGCGTGAACGGCATGGCGATCCCAAACTAGCGCACCCGGACAGCTTGCGCAGCGCAGCCAGGGTGGCGACGGGATCCCTAGGATTCCCGGCTGGAACCGGGCAACCGCAGCGGCCGGGCCACCAGGATCCCGGTGGCCCGCCGGATGGCGGCGACGTACTCCGGGAGTGTCGCCCGGGTGACCTCAACGACCCCGCCCGAGAGCGGCGCGTGCAGCACCCGGAGGACCCCCTGCACATCCCGGTAGGCGAACGCGGCGTGGGTCACGTCGAGTCCCGGGATTGCGGTGGCGAAGGCGAGGACATCCCCCGTCTCGATCCGGCTGGACACCTCGGGAATGCGTTCGGTGGGGACTACCCGGCGCGGACAACCGTCCCGTCCGCGCTCGATCGTCGCGATTTCCCGGAACACGCCGTCGTCCGACAGGGCCGGATAACTGGCGCGGTGCCGGGTCATGAAACGAAGCGGGCGGGCATCCTCCACCGCTCCCAGCTCGGTACCCAGATCCTCCACCAGGCCGCGCCGCTCCCCATCGGCGATCCACTCACTGAAGTAATGCAGGCGGGAGGTGTAGCGGCCCCGCCGGCCGCCGCGGTATCGCATCCGCTCGACCTCACGACCCAGGCCCTCCCACGTCGCCGGACCCTCGGCGCCCGCCAGCCGCGCCACCGCGAGGCAGGCTTCCACCAAGGTGACACAGTCGAACCGGGTCAACGACAGGGTCAGCGGCTCCTCGCCCGATGGGCTTCCTCCTGCGTGGAGGTACGCCTCCAGCGTGGACGCTTGGTAGGGCGTCCCGGCCGCGAGCTCGCCGACACGCGTGGCGCCACGGCCCAGCGGAGTCGATGGGCCGGACACCTCCTCTCTGCGGAGCGTGGCGGTCCATTCGGACAAGCGGGCCTGGTCGGGGTCCGGTGGCGGGTCGGCGGCCAATCTGTCGGTCCGCGTCTGACCCCGGTCTCTGTCGCACCCGGTGAGAGGCGCACCCAGGGCGAGGCCCGCCGCGGCCAGGACGGCCGTTCGGAGAAGATCCCGGCGAGGAAGCGGAGCGTCGTCCACGATTGCGCGGGTTTCTCTCAGGTAGCGTCGCCGGCCCGGGAGACCGGGCCGGCTCCGATGGCGGCGAGCCGATGGCTCCAGCGGGTTCGCCACCAGGAGGGATCCAGGAAGAACAGGAGCAAGGTCAGCAGCACCATGTGCTGGAAGAAGTCGTATCCCGCCGTGACGTAGAGGCCCACCTGAAACCCCAGTGCGGCCAGAAAGAACCATGGCGCCAGCCGGGGCACCAGCAGCGACACGAAGAAGAACAGCTCGAGCGCTACCGTGAAAACGGATAGGACGATCGCGAGCGTGTGCTGTTGCGCCAGCCAGATCCCCAGCGGGTGTCCCCGCTGGAGCGCGTCGCCGAAAGCGTGACCCTGGAGAGTGTACCCGTTCACCCATCTCAGGCCGCTGTACACCATCTTGCTGAGCCCGGTGGAGAAGTATGTCAGGGCCAGGAGGACATGCATCACCTTCAGTGGCCAGAGGGCCAGCTCGGAAGTTCCCTGCGCGAACTGTCCCCGGCGGCGTCGAATCAGCGCGTCGGCCGAGAGCCGGTCGCCCGACGGCGCGAATGCGAGCAGCAGGAGAAAGATGCAGAACAGCGCCTCGGTATGGTGCCTGTCTCCATAGGAGAACAGGTGGGCGACGAAGATCCAGGTCCCCAGGGCGAAGCCGAGCAAAGATGTCCGGGTGAGGAGGCCCACCAGAGCCGACACCCCCAAAGCCACGGTCACCCAATAGAGCGTAGTGAGGCTGCCGGGGGTAAAGAACAGCTCGCGGGGAATGAGGGCCGAGATCACCCGGACGATGAGCTGGGGCTCGATGAAGTCCGGGTTCATTCGCAGGAGATTCGTGTGCTCATTCAGATCGGGAAAAAACCACAACAACTGGGCGGCGACCGCGACGATCCGGCAGACGGCGAGATCCAGGGTCGGGGTCGCCGGAAACCAGTAGGCGTTCCAGCGGTCGATCACACGGCTGCGGGATGCGATGCTCACCTCAGCCCGGCGTGGTCGGGGCGGTACGTGATGACCGGATTGTCGGTCCTGACGACGCCGGTGTCGGTGACGGTGTAGGTCTCGCTTTCGAGACGCAGCTCGGCGACGGGGTGAGGCAGTGCCCGGTTGAGCCGCGCGACCAGCGGCGGAACGGCCGAGGCATCGCCGGTGGCCAGCGGACGGAGATATTCCTGTTCGAGGACGGTGATGCTCAGGCCCAGCAGCCGCGGGGTCACCGTGTCCCGCTCGCCGGCCGCCGTGATCGCGATGATCCGCCGCTGGTGCGCCTGGACCGGGCCGGCGGCTCGTGAATTCTTGTACATGGCCCATCGCATGAACGGCCAGAGGGTCCCCCGCTCGCTATGGACCAGCAGCGGGGCGGCGTGGAGCCCGATGACGAGGAGGATCACGACCGAGACCAGGGCCCGGTGCCGGGAAGACGAGACGGTCACGCGAGGAAATCTAGGAACGACGGGAGAGCGGCAGTAGTGCCAGCAGCTTCGTCGCTGCCTCCGGCCCCGCGGGACTGTCCTCGTCGTGCTTGAGGAAGACGAACGCCTCCCGCCACGGCTGGCTCCCGATTCGAGTGGCCCAGTCGCCGAGCTCCGCGTCGCCGTACTGCGTTTTCCGGAGGCGGAGATAGCCCCACGTCGCCGTGGGCACCAGGGGCGTTGCGCCGTCGTCCTCGTCCACTCCGACCAGAGCGATGTCGTGCGCCGTGAGCGCCTCGTACACCTCGGGGTCGAACCACGACTGATGCCGGAACTCCAGGGCCGCCCGCCAGGTCCGCGGCACCTTGGAGAGGAAGTCGCGCAGTCGGCCCATGTCCTTCTTGAGCGAGGGCGGGCACTGGAACAGTGTCGGGCCGAGCTTCTCCCCCAGGACGTTGGCGGTCCGGAGGAAGTAGTCCAGCGAGCCGTCCTCGTCGGCCAGCCGGTTGATGTGGGTGATCCGGCGGGAGGCCTTGAGCACGAAACGGAACTCGGCGGGCGTCTGCTCGGCCCATTCCAGGAGGACCTTTTCCTTGGGGATGCGATAGAAGGAGTTGTTGATCTCGACCGTGGGAAGCCGGGTCGCGTAGTGGCGCAGCATCCGCTCGGCCGGAAGGTCGGCGGGATAGAAGGAGCCCTTCCATTCCTTGTAGGACCAACCGCTGGTGCCGACCAGGATGATTCATCGGGCTACTCGCTCAACAGCTTGTAGGCCCTCAGGTGCCGGAGCGCCGCCGCGCGCCTGCCGGTCTTTTCGTACAGCCTCGCCAGGTTGAAGTGCGCGTCCGCGAACCGGTCGTCGGCGTCGAGCGCCCGCCGGTAGGCCTCGATCGCCTCGGCCCGCCGCCCCAGCTCCTCCAGGGCGGTGCCCAGGTTGAACGCCGCGGTGGGATGCTCCGGTTGGGCCGCGAGGGCGGCCCGATACTCGGCGACCGCCAGCTCGGGATGGCCATCCTCCTGCAGCCAGCGGCCGAGATTGACCCGGGCGGAGGCGTGCCGGGGATCGAGAGCCACGGCCCGGGAGTAGGCGTCGCGCGCGTCGTGGGGCGCCGCGCTCTCGAGATCCACGCCCAGCGTGTACCACTGCTCCGCGGTGAGCGGCGTGTCGGACCGGCGCGCCCGGCGCGCGACCCGGCGCGCGGTCGGCGCGGCCCGGTCGGCCAGATCCGCGACGCGAAAGTCGAGCAGGAGCTGACCCGACTCCGGGTTCCAGGACTCGGCTGCCGTCGTGCACCACGATGCGATCGCCTTCCGAGGAGATTCGCAGGGCGCTCAGCGACCGGCCGGCGGGAAGCTGCCTGGTGAGGGTGCGCAGGGCGCGGCGGATCCGCCGCGGCGCGATACGGGCCTCGGTCAGCGCCTTCGCGGTGCGGAGCAGCACCAGATCCTGGAAGGAGAAGCGGTAGGAATTGCGAGGCCCGCGGTCGGGCGCGAGATAGCCCACCCGCGCCTGGGTCCGGACCTGCGCCTCGGACAGGCCGAGCAGCTTGGCCACGTCGCGAGTGGTGTAGGACTTCATCGCCGGTATCTACCGCGCCCCGCTCGCCTTCCTCTTCGGCTTCGCCGCGGGCTCCTTCTCGGCGGCCTTGGCGCCGCCGGCGTGCTGGGCGGGCATCTTTTCCGAGGTGCTGGCGCCGCGCTTGGCCAGGCTGGCTTTGAGGGCGTCCATCAGGTCGATGATCTTGGTCTGTGGCGCGTCGGTCGTCTCGGACGTGATCTCCTGGCCGTCCACCTTCTGCTGGATCGCCTCGAGCACGCGCTCGCGCACGGTGTCGCGGTAGTTCTCCGGCTTGAACTCCTCCACCGCGCCCTGCTCGATCAGCTGCCGCGCCAGCGCCAGCTCGGCGTCCTTGATGGCCGACATCGGGCTTGCGGCACCTCGTCCGCGCTGCGGAGCTCGCCGTGATAGTGGAGCTGCTCCATCACCAGGATGTCGCCCATCGGCCGGAGCAGCACGAGGTACTGCTTGCCTCGGGCCGAGTACTGGCCCAGCGCCGCCCGCCCGGTGTCGGCCAGCGCCGCGACCAGGAGGCGGTAGGCGCGGTCGCCGCCCTTGCCGGCGCCGAGATAGTACACCTTCTCCAGGTAGATGCGGTCCACCGCGGCGAGCGGCACGAACTCGGCGATGTCGATGGTGTTGGTGGCCTTCTCGTCCAGCGCCTTGATCTCCTCGGCGGAGAACCGCACGTACTGGCCCTTGGAGAACTCGTAGCCCTTGCCGATCTCGTCCTTCTCGACGACCGACCCCTCCTTGGCGCAGATGTACTGCTGCTTCAGGCGGGAGCCGCACGTGGTGTGCAGCATGTTGAAGCTGACCGCGGCGGACGACTCGCTGGAGGAAAAGAGATTGACGGGGACTGAGACCAGTCCGAACGAGACAGTCGCGGAGGCGATGGATCTGGCGGCCATGGTTGGTTGATATAGTGGGGGGAATCGGACCTGGCAAGAAGGTGTTCCATCTCGGAAAGCCCGCGCCGTCGTGCTAGGCGCAAGCCCGCGTTGGGCTTATGCCCATTCTGTTGAAGTCGGCGCCGCCCTGGGCGGCGGCATGAGGCGACGAAGCCCGGCCGCGACCGGCTCCGCCGCCTCGCTCAGGATGCCTTACGCGCCGGCGAGGATCGGGTTTCCCTGCGCGATCTCTTCACTGGCCAGTGCCGGCCGGTGTTGGGCCGCGATGAGCGAGTAGAACACCGGCACCACGAACAGCGTGAAGACCGTGCCGACGATCATCCCGGTGACCAGCACGGTGCCGATGCTGTTGCGCGCCTCGGACCCCGGCCCGGACACGAGCACCAGCGGAAAGTGTCCGAACACGGTGGCGGCCGAGGTCATCAGCACCGGACGCAGCCGCGTCAGCGAAGCCTCGCGCAGCGCCGCCATCTTCTCGAGCCCGCGCTCCTGCAGCGTGTTGGCGAACTGCACGATCAGGATGCCGTTCTTCGCGATCAGGCCGACCAGGGTGATCAGCCCGACCTGCGAGTAGATGTTGATCGTGGTCAGGTCCAGGAAGCTGAAGATCAGCGCCCCGGAGATGGCCAGCGGCACCGAGCCGAGCAGCACGATCAGCGGATCGCGGAAGCTCTGGAACTGCGCCGCGAGCACCAGGTAGATGAGCACGACGGCGAAGCCGAGCGTGACCGTGAGCGACCCGCCCTCGCGGCGGATCTGGCGCGACTCGCCGGCGTGGTCGAGGACGACCCCGGGGCCGCCGGCCGCGGCCGCGGCCTGCTCCAGCACGCGCAGCCCTTCCTCCTTGGTGACCCCGGGCTGCACGCCGCCGAAGACCCGCACCGCGTTGCGCTGCTGGAACCGGTTCAGCGTGCGCGGCGCGGTGCTCGACTCGATCCGCGTGAAGGTCGAGACCGGCACCAGATCGCCGCTCGGCGTCTTGATCTTGAGGTCGAGCAGCGGCCCCACGGTCGCCCGGTCCGCGTCGCCGATCTGCGGAATGACCTTGTAGCTGCGGTCGAAGAAGTTGAAGCGGTTCACGTAGCCGCCGCCGAGCAGCGTGCCCAGCTCCCGGCCGACGCTGGCGAGATCGAGGCCGAGGTCGGCCACCTGCTCGCGGTCGATCACGACGCGGGCCTCGGGCAGGTCGATCTTCAGGTCGGTATCGACGTAGAGGAACTTGCCGCTCTGCCAGCCGGCGCCGACGACCGCGCCGACGGTCTCCAGCATCTGCTCCGGCGGCGCGTTGCTCTGCAGCACCAGCTCGACGTCGTACTGCCCCGGCGTCGGGAGCGGCGGATCGAGCCGGGGAACACCCGCAGTCCGGGTATCTGCGACACCGCGCCGAACACCTCGCCGTACATCTCCTCGGTCGAGCGGTCGCGGGTCTTCCAGTCCTTGGCGACCATGCCGCCGAAGCCGCCCCAGTTCGCGGTCAGCGACCACATGAACTCCGCCTCGGGGAACGCCGTGATCGCGCGGACGACTTCCTTGGAGGCACGATTGGTCGCCGCGAGCGACGCGTCGGGCGGCGCCTCGAGGAACAGGCTGATGTGGCTCTGGTCCTCGACCGGCGCGAGCTCGCGCCGGGAAAAGTTGTACAGCGGCCAGGCCGCGGCCATGATCAGGAGCGACGCCGCCACGACCGCCCACCGCATCTCGAGCGCGCCGTCGAGCAGCCGCGCGTAGCCCGGCGGACCGCGTCGAAGCCGCGGTTCACCAGCGCGGTGAGCCGGCCCTCCTGGCCGTGCTCGTGCACGAACCGCGAGCTCATGACCGGCGAGAGCGTGACCGCGACGATGCCCGACACCACGACCGCCGCGGCGAGCGTGATGGCGAACTCCAGGAACAGCGAGCCGGTCAGGCCGCCCTGGAAGCCGATCGGCGTGTAGACCGCGGCGAGCGTGATGGTCATCGCGATGATCGGACCGACCAGCTCGCGCGCCCCGACCAGCGCCGCCTCGACCCGCGACTTGCCCACGCGCACGTGCCGCTCGACGTTCTCGACCACGACGATCGCGTCGTCCACCACCAGGCCGACCGAGAGCACGATCGCCAGGATCGTCAGCAGGTTGAGGCTGAACCCGAGCGCGTACATCACGATCGCGGCGCCGACCAGCGAGACCGGCATGGCCACCAGCGGCACCAGCGCCGTGCGGATCGAGCCCATGAAGAGGAACACGACGAAGCCGACGATCAGCATCGTCTCGACCAGCGTCTTGGTGATCTCCTCCAGCGCGTTCCGCATGAACATCGTCCCGTCCCACACCAGGCGCATCTCGATGTCCTTGGGCAGCGTCGGGCGGAGGCGCTCCATCTCGGCGCGCAGGCGGCTCGCCACCTCGATCTCGTTGGCGCCGACCAGCGGCCAGACGCCGAGATAGACGCTCTCCTGCTCGTTGTACTTCGCGACGAGGTCGGCCTCCTCGGCGCCGAGCTCGACCCGCGCCACGTCGCTCAGGCGCACGATCGCGCCGTCGCGATCGGCGACGATCAGCTGCTCGAACTCCTCCACCGAGCGGAGGTCGGTGTTGGCCAGCAGATTGACCTGGACCAGGTCGCCCTTGGTCTGGCCGACGGCGGCGAGATAGTTGTTGCGCTGGAGCGCGGCCTGCACGTCGCCGGGCGACAGGTTGAGCGCGGCGAGGCGATCGGGGTCGATCCAGACGCGCATGGCGATCGGCCGGCCGCCCTCGATTGCTCACGCGCTGGACGCCCGCGATCGTGGCGAGCTGCGGCTGCAGGGTGCGCGTCAGCCAGTCGGTGATCTCCGGGACGCTGCGCTCGGTCGAGGTGAAGCTGAGGTAGAACGAGGCGTACGGCCGGTCGGCGCGCTGCACCTCGACCGCCGGCGGCTCGGCCTCCGCCGGCAGCTCCGAGCGCACCTGCTGCAGCCGGGCCGTCACCTCGGCCAGCGCGGCGGTGCTGCTGTGATTGAGCTTGAGGCGCACCGTCACCGTGCTGACGCCGGCGCGGCTGGTGGACTCCACGTAGTCCACGCCGCTGATCGCCGACACGACGCGCTCGATCGGCGTCGTGAGGAAGCCGCGCACGGTCTCGGCGCTGGCGCCGTAGTAGACCGTCGTGATGATGACCGACGAGCTCTCGATCTTCGGATACTGCTGCACCGGCAGGCTGGTCAGCGCCCGCCAGCCCACCAGCACGATCACGAGGTTGACGACGACCGCCAGGACCGGGTGCCGGATGAAGATGTCGGTGAAGGAGCGCATGGGGTTCACTTGGCCTTTTCCGCGGCCGCGGCTGAAGGTGTCCGAGACGGCGACCAGCACCGCCTCCCGCAGCTTGAACGAGCCCGAGCTGGCCACCTGCTCGCCGGCCGAGAGGCCGCCGAGGATGAGCACCTCGTCGCCCAGCACGGGGCCGCTCTCCACCGGCGTCAGGTGGGCGCGGGGCTTGCCGTTACTGTCGGCGGCGATCACGAACACGTGATCGCCGGCCGGGCCCTTGCGAAGGGCGCTCACCGGCACGACCACGGCCGCTGCTCGGCGGGCCGACGGGCACCAGCACGCGCACCGACGCGCCGGGCGACGGCGCGGTGCCGCCGACGATCGTGGCCCGCACGGTGGCGTTGCGGGTGGCGGGATCGACCCGCGAGTCGACCGCCACGATGCGGGCGGGAATCGCCGAGCTGTCGCTGCCGGTGGTGACGCTGACGCTGTCGCCGACTCGCAGTCCCGCGGCGACCCGCTGCGCGACGGTGAAGTCCACGTGCGCGGCGTCGTCGACGCCCTGGAGCGTGGTGAGCTCCGTTCCTTCGTTCAGGTACTGGCCGGGGTGCACGTCGGAGATGCCCACGCGCGCGCGGAACGGTGCGCGGATGACCTTCTTGGCGATGACCGCCCGGGTGCGGGCGATCTGTGCCAGCGCCACGTCGCGCTCGGCGCGCGCCTGATCCACCTCTTCCTGGGACGTGGCGCGGTGCTCCCGCAGGTTCTCCAGGCGCTGGAGCGTCGTTTCCGCCAGCGCGGCCTGGGCCTGCTGCGCCTGCAGCTCCGCCTCCTCGACCGAGACGTCGAGCGCCACGAGCACCGTCCCGGCCGCCACGATCTGGCCCGGCGTCAGCCGCGACCCGCCGCACCGTGCCCGCCAGCTCGTTGCGGAGGGTGATCGACCGAAGCGCCAGGACCGTGCCGATGGACGTCGTGGTGCGGCGGTGCTCCCGCTCCGTGGCCACGGCGGCCGTCACCGCCTCCATGGGCTCGGGCTGGCTTGCGGCGGCTGCTTCCGACGCCGCGAGGCCGGTGTATTTCCAGGCGGCCAGCCCCGCGCCGGTCGCGAGGATGGACGCGAGGAGCAGGGTGGAGGCAATCCAACCGCGGGAATTCCTGAATGCGTGGCTCATGATGGACCAGTTCCTGGGGACCGACGCCGGCCCCGGTACGAGGTGGCGGGATTGCCGGACGCTGCGAAGTGCAGCCGCGAGGGATTGCGCAGGAACCGGGACCTGTCGGACATGTCTGCCTCCGAGAGAGCGCAACCCGCGACCAATACAACAGTTAGACAACCATCGAACTTCCAGGGTTTAGCAAAGCCGGGAAAACTGCCGTCATTTCCCCGGCGAGCGACCCGATAGTTACTAACTGGCATCACAGTACAAACGCCGGCGATTTCCGTCAAGAGGCCTCCCTTCGAGCAGGCCGCCCCGGACGCCTAACCCGAACCGCTGTCCCGTCTTTCACCGGGCCAAGCCACACCGGCTCCGTTGACGGCTCGCCGGACGGCCCCTAACGTCATCCTGCTTCTGGTTGTCACCCTGAGCGGAGAAGGGGACCATGCCGGTACGGTCCCCTTCATTTGCGTTCAGGCTGGCGACCCACCACCAACCCCGATCCAAGCGCGATGCCGGCCAAACGTCCTCCGAGCGCCAACTCTCTCGATGCTTACCGCGCCAAGCGCTCGCTGGAGCGCACGCCCGAGCCGGCGGGAGCGGTCGCGTCCGAGGGAGTCGGCCGGCTATTCGTCGTGCACCAGCACGCCGCCCGCCGGCTCCACTTCGACCTCCGCCTGGAAATGGAGGGAGTCCTTCGCTCCTGGGCCGTGCCCAAGGGGCCCTCGTACGACACCGCCGAGAAGCGGCTCGCGGTGCACGTGGAGGATCACCCGCTCGAGTACGGTGACTTCGAGGGGATCATCCCGGCCGGCAACTATGGCGCCGGGGCGGTGATCGTGTGGGATCGAGGCGAGTGGATCTCGGCCGGGGATCCGGTGGAAGGGCTCGCCAAGGGCAAGCTCCTCTTCGAGCTGCGAGGGTACAAGCTGCGGGGGATGTGGACCCTGGTGAAGATCAAGAAATCGGACAAGGACTGGCTCCTCATCAAGGAGCGCGACGGGTGGGCCACCACGGATCCGGAAGACCTGCCCGCGGAATCCGTGCTGTCCGGACTCACGGTGGAGGAGCTGGGCGCTGGGGGAGATCCCGGCGAAGCGCTGCGGCAGGAGCTGATCGCGCTCGGCGCGCCGCGCCGGCCGCTGGACGTGAAGGCCGTCAGGCTGATGCTGGCGGAGACGGCGGACGCGGCGTTCTCCCGCAAGGATTGGCTGTTCGAGCCCAAACTGGACGGCTATCGGGTGCTGGCCGCTCGCGCCAAGGCCGACCCACGGCTCCTCACCCGGAACGGCAACGACTGCGCGACCAGCTTCCCCGAGATCGTCCGCGCCGTGGCCGCGCTGCCCTTCGACCGGCTGGTGCTCGACGGCGAGGTGGTCGCGCTGGACGACACGGGCCGCCCCAGCTTCCAGCGGCTCCAGGGGCGCGCCCGGCTGCGCCGGCCGATCGAGATTCGCCACGCGACCGTCACCAATCCCGTCACCTACTACGCTTTCGATCTGCTGGGCTTCGAGGACTTCGATTTGAGGTCACTGCCCTTGTCCGCCCGGAAGGCGGCGCTCCGGCGGGTGCTGCCCGCGGTCGGCGCGCTGCGGTACCTGGAGCATGTCGAGGATCAGGGCGAGGCGCTCTACCAGGAGACGGAGAAGCTGGGCCTGGAAGGCATCGTCGCGAAGAAGGCCGCCTCGCCATACAAGGGAGGCCGCTCTTCGGCCTGGCTCAAGATCCGCTCGCGGCACACCGGCGATTTCGTGGTGGTGGGGTTCACCGCCCCGAAGGGGTCCCGCGGAGGATTCGGGGCCCTGCAGCTGGCGGACTTCGTCGATGGCGAGCTGACGTACGCCGGCCGGGCCGGGAGCGGCTTCAGCGACCAGCAGCTGGCGGACGTGAGACGGGAGCTCCAGGCGCAGCGGCGCCGCACCCCGCCGTGCACCGGGCCGATCCAGGGCGACAAGGATACCACCTGGGTCAAGCCGACGACGGTCTGCGAGGTGGAGTACACCGAGTGGACCGACGAAGGGCTCTTGCGGCAGCCGGTGTTCCTGCGATTTCGGGACGACAAGGCGCCGGAGGAGTGCGTGCGGGACCTGCGGGCCAGGGGGAGCTCCGGAGTCGGGGCCGGAGTCGGGCCCAAGGCGGGGAAGATCCCTCGCTCCGCTCGGGAGGACGGCGGGCCGGGCGATGACGGCGGGCCGGGCGATGACGGCGGGCCGGGCGATGACAGGGGGCCGGGCGATGACAGGGGGCGTGGCGATTACCGGGGGCGTGGCCATGACACCGGGCCGGGCCACATCGGCCCTGACGACACCGAGCCCGGCTACGAGCTCACCAACCTGAAGAAGGTGTTCTGGCCCGAGGAGGGCTACACCAAGGGCGATCTCATCGAGTATTACCGGGCGGTGTCCCCCTGGCTGTTGGTCTACCTCCGCAACCGCCCGTTGGTCATGACCCGCTACCCCGACGGCATCGCCGGCAAGTCGTTCTTTCAGAAGGATGCCCCCGGCTTCCGGCCGCCGTGGATCCGGACCGAGCGCATGTGGAGCGAGGACACTCAGCGGGAGATCGACTACTTCGTCTGTGACGACGAGGCCTCGCTGCTCTACGTCATCAACCTGGGCAGCATTCCGCTGCACCTCTGGGCCAGCCGAGCTCCGACCCTCGAGCGCCCCGACTGGTGCGTGCTCGACCTGGACCCCAAGGGCGCGCCGTTCGAGCACGTCGTGGAGGTCGCCCGGGCGGGGAAGGAGCTGTGCGACCGGATCGGCCTCCCGGTACGGGTGAAAAGCACCGGCTCTTCCGGCCTTCACCTCATGATCCCGCTGGGCCGGCAGTGTACCCATGAACAGTCGCGGTCGCTCGGTGAGCTGCTGGCGCGCTGCCTGGTCGAGCGATTGCCGAAGATCGCGACGATCGTGCGCCAGGTGACGCAGCGGGAGGGGAAGGTCTACGTGGACTATCTCCAGAACGGCTCCGGCAAGTTGATCGTGGCGCCGTTCAGCGTCCGGCCGCTGCCGGGGGCGCCGGTGTCGGTGCCGCTCGCCTGGCGGGAGGTCACCCGCAGGCTGGACATTCGCAAGCACACCATCGAGACGGTTCCCGGGCGGATGCGAAAGTTGAAGACCGACCCGCTGGCGGACGTGCTGGAGCTGTCCCCGGATCTCGGCGGGGCGCTGGGCCGGCTGATGGGGGAGCTGCAGTGAACCTCGAGATCGAGGTCGGCGACCGAATCGGCAGGGTCTCCGGCATCCTGATCAGGCCTGACGACGCGTGGGCGACTTACGTGCTGGCGCACGGCGCCGGAGCCGGCATGCGGCATCGGTTCATGGAGACGGTGGCGCAGGCGCTCGCCGAGCGCGGCATCGCTACGTTGCGATATCAGTTTCCCTACATGGAGGCCGGCGCCCGCCGGCCCGATCCGCCAGGGGTGCTCGAGGCCACCGTGCGCGCGGCGGTGGAGCAGGCCCGGGAGTGCACTCCGAATCTCCCGCTGATCGCCGGCGGGAAGTCGTTGGGCGGCCGGATGACTTCGAACGCGATGGCGCGCCGGCCGCTCGACGGGGTGCGCGGCCTCGTCTTCCTCGGCTATCCGCTCCACCCTCCCAAGCGGCCGGAGGTGACCCGGGCCGAGCATCTCGATCGGGTCGAGTCGCCGATGCTGTTTCTCCAGGGAACCCGCGACGATCTCGCCGATCTCGGGCTCATCACCTCCGTATGCGACCGGCTGGGCTCACGGGCCACGCTCCACGTGATCGAGGGCGCGGACCACTCCTTTGCGGTGCTCAAGCGGTCGGGGCGGAGCGAGGGAGAGGTGATGGAGGAGTTGGCGATCACGGTGGTCGGGTGGCTGCGTGATCGGGACGCTGCCCCGATGGCGGACTGAAATGCTCCCGAGGCCGCCGATGCTCCTGATCTGTGCCATCGCTACCGCCGCTGCCCCCCCGATCGTGGCGCAACAGCCGCCCCACGACGCCCCCACCTCGCTGGAGCCAAGCCGGGATCTCTACTCCATCGAGCTGATCCCCGCGCCGGGGGTCGAGGGCGTTTCGGGCAGCGTCGAGCTGGGCCATGTTCCCGGGCCCTTCACCGTCGCGGTCACCCCTGAAGGCCTGCCGCGTCACCGGCTCATCCTGTCGGTCTCCGGCCTGCCTCCGGCCGGCTCGCTCGGGCGGTACCGCACGTACGTGGCCTGGGTGGCGACACCCGCCATGCATTCAATCGAGAGACTGGGAGAAGTCGCCAACGGCCGCAGCGTGCTCGGCGAGGTGGCTCTGGAGAAGTTCGTCGTCCTCGTTACCGCCGAGGCCGGCGCCCGGAACAGGGAGCCGGCCGGACGGGTGGTGCTTCGCGGACAATCGCCCAGCACCCGGCTGTTTCCACCGGACCTATTGGAGTTTGCCATCGGCCAGATGGGTGTGATGGGCGACGGACGGCACCGCATGGAGCAGGGCGAACACTCCGCCGCGCCCGGCACCGCCTCGTGGACCACCGTGCCGATGCCGCCGGGGCTCACGATGCTCCCGGCCGAAATGGCGCTTCGGCCCGAGGTGACGCCGTTCTTGCCCGCCGGTCCGGCTCCTCCGGCCCGGCCGCGTGAGCTGGTGCGCCTCGACGACGGCGACACGCTGCGGCTCGAGGCCGGGCTGGCGCAGCGAAGCATCAAGGGCAAGAGCTACACCATGTACGCCTTCAACGGCCAATATCCGGGCCCGCTGCTCGAAGTGACCCGCGCATCGGAGATCACCGTCGCGTTCACCAATCGGTTGCCCAGTCCCACGACCGTGCACTGGCACGGCATCCGGCTGGACCACCGCAACGACGGCGTCCCCGGATTGTCCCAGCCGGTCGTACCCCCGGGCGGCGAGTTCACGTACCGGTTGCGCTTTCCCGACGCTGGCGTCTTCTGGTATCACCCGCACGTCCGCGAAGACGTCCAGCAGGAGCTCGGCCTCTACGGCAATCTGTTGGTGCGGCCAGGTGCTGGTGAGGAGTACGGTCCGGTCGATCGCGAGGCGGTGCTCATGCTCGACGACCTCCTGGTCGGCGATGACGGCCTGGTGCCGCTGGGGACGGAGTCGCCGACCCACGCCCTCATGGGCCGGTTCGGCAACACCTTCCTGGTCAACGGCGAGCCCGGCTACTACCTCGCGGTCGACCGCGGGGAGGTGGTGCGGTTCTACCTGACCAACGTCGCCAGCGCTCGCACCTTCAACCTCTCGTTTCCGGGCGCCCGGATGAAGGTCGTGGCCTCCGACGTGGGGCCGTATGCGCGGGAGGAATGGGTAGAAAGCGTGGTGATCGCGCCCGCGGAGCGGTACGTCGTCCACGTGCGATTCGACCGGCCCGGGCCCATCGCGCTGGTCAACCGGGTGCGCGGGCTCGACCATCTCTACGGAAAATTCTTCCCGGAGGTGGACACGCTGGGGTCGGTGGAGGTCGGCCGCCGCGCCCGGGCCGGTCGGGATTTGGGAGGCGAGTTCGCCACGCTTCGCCGCGACACGGCGGCGGCGGACGAGATGGAGCGATTCCGCCGTGCCGCCGACACCGCACCGGGCAAGGCGCTGATCCTGACACTGGAGGCTGAGGGCCTCCCGCCGATCACCCGGCGACTGATGCAGCTCGACTCGATCTACTTCGCGCCGATGGAATGGAGCGGCACCATGCCGATGATGAACTGGGCCTCTACCGGCCGGCAGGTGCGGTGGATCCTGCGCGATCCCGCGACCGGCGGGGAGAACATGGACGTCGACTGGCGCCTTCGCCGCGGCGCGCCGGTCTGGATCCGCCTGGTCAACCAGCGCCGGAGCTTCCATGCGATGCAGCACCCGATCCACCTCCACGGGCAGCGGTTTCTGGTGCTGTCGGTCAACGGCGTGCCCAACGAGAACCTGGTCTGGAAGGACACCGTGTTGCTGCCGGCGGGGTCCGCGGTCGATATTCTGCTCGACCCCTCCAATCCCGGCCGGTGGATGCTGCACTGCCACATCGCCGAACATCTGTCGGCGGGGATGATGATGGCGTTTACGGTGGAGTAGTTCCGCCCGACGGCCCTCGACCCGGATCGAACATGCGCCCATTCGCCCTCCCGCTCGCGATCGCCTTCACGCTCCCTGCGGCCTTGCCGGCCCAGCGACCCGACTCGCTCTCCGAGGCGGTCCGCGGGTACCTGGCGGTCGACACCGCCGTCGTGGCCCTGACCAACGTGCTGCTGGTGGACGGGACCGGGGCCGATCCGAGGCCGGGTCAGACGGTACTGATTCGCGATGGACGCATCGCGGAGGTCGGGCCGGCGGCGGCGGTGCGGGTTCCGGACGGTGTCCGGACGATGGATCTTGGCGGGCACACGGTCATTCCCGGGATCGTCGGCCTGCACGACCATCTGTTCTATACCGCGGCCGGGGGACGCGCGGTGCAGATGTCCTATACCGGGCCCAGGCTCTACCTCGGATCAGGCGTCACCACCATCCGGACCACCGGCGGCCGCTCGCCGTACGCCGAGATCAACCTCCGGCAGAACGTCGACAGGGGGCTGGTCCCGGGGCCCCGCATCCACCTGACCGCGCCGTACCTCACCGGCTCGGAGGGCGGCGGCAGCATGGCAGTGGTGAACTCACCGGAGTCGTCCCGCCGTTTCGTGGCCTACTGGGCCTCCGAGGGCGCCACCTGGATCAAGGCGTACACCGACATCCGACGGGCCGAGCTGGCGGCCGCGATCAAGGAGGCGCACAAACGCGGGATAAAGGTCACCGGCCATCTTTGCTCGGTCAGCTTCCGCGAGGCGGTGGAGCTCGGCATCGACAATCTCGAGCACGGGATGCTCACCGCTTCCGACTTCGAGGCCGCCAAGCGGCCCGATGTCTGCCCCATCGGGCAGGTGGGCGAGACGGGCAACGCGGACCCGACGGGCGTGACGGCCCGGGACGTCATCGCGACACTGGTGAAGCGCGGCGTGTCCATGACCTCCACCCTCGCGGTCTACGAGCCGTTCGTCGCCAACCGGCCGACCAAGGACCCCCGCACCCTCGAGGCCATGGCCCCCGCGCTGCGGGAGGCCTATCTCCAGATCCGCCAGGAGATCGACTCGTCCGGCAGCGGCCCGGTGTCGGCACTGGCGTTGAAGAACGCCATGGCGTTCGAGAAAGCCTTCGTGGAGGCGGGCGGGCTGCTCGCCGCGGGGGTAGACCCCACCGGGATGGGCGGCGCGCTGGCGGGATACGGTGACCAGCGGAACTACGAGCTCTTCATCGAGGCCGGGTTCACGCCGGCCCAGGCGGTGCGGATCATGACCCTGAACGGCGCCAGAATCCTAGGCGTGGACCGGCGGCTCGGGACGGTGGAGCGCGGCAAGCTGGCCGACCTGGTGGTGCTGGACGGCGACCTGACCGCCGATCCATCCGTCATCCGGAAACCGACGGTGGTCTTCAAGGACGGAGTGGGCTACGACTCCGCGAAGCTGATCGCTTCGGTGCAGGGGCGAGTGGGAATCGACTAGCCCGGGTCGGGCGCCCGGGGGGACCGACCCGGCGGATCCAGGGGAGGATTGAAGGGCGAATAGTCCACGGCTTCCGCCGACGGGAGCACGTTCCCGATCTCCACGACCTCGTCCACCTCGAGCTGCACCAGGCGCTCGGCGCCCGGCACCGCAGCGGCGCGGTCCGCGGCCCAGTCGATCGCCGCCCGCCCGCTGAGCAGGAGCAGCGATCCGGTGCGGAAGTCGGGAACGGCCAGCCCGGCCCAGGGATGTGCCACGATGTTGCCGAGGGTGTTGTACATCAGGTTGCCGGCGTAGTCGGGCCAGACCAGCCGATTGCCCTCTACCGTGATGAACCCCGGCGGGCCGCCCCGGTGCGAGGCATCGGCGCCCTCCTCGGGATGGACGCTCGCAATGAAGAACGTATCGGCCCGGCGGATCCAGGCGCGCTGCGTTTCGCTGAGCGATCCTGCTCGCCGGGCGGGCGCCGGCCGCGCCGGCGGCGACTCCTCCTCGGCCGCACGGCGCTGGATGTATTTCGGGCAATTGGCGTACACCTGGTCCGCCCGGATCACGAGGGGGCCGCCCGCGACCCACTCGAGGCGTCCGTTGACGCGCATCCGCCGCCGGGTGGCGAGGTCGATGGCGAGGAGACCGGCGAATCGGCTGGCTCCCAGAGAGCCGGCCAGCGGATCGCCGGGGAACGGGTTCGCGTCGATCCGGATCTCGCTGGGAACCGGCGCCCGGGCGAATCCCGGGGGCCCGGTGACGATGGACGCCCAGGGCCGGCCGTCGGAGCCCACCGTCGCCAGCACGACGAACCGGCGCTGTTCCAGAAACGCCTTCGCCGCGGGCGGCACCTCGCCGTGGATCGACCCACCGACCCGCGCGGCGCGGTCGCGCACTCCCGCGCGCTCCTGTACCGCCAGCTCCCCCGAATGAAACGGCTGCTGCATCGCCGGAATCTCCCGACGCTCAGAAGAAGCCGCAGGTGGGGCCGTCGCCGTGCGGGGCAGGGGTACCCCCCGCGCCGGCCGGCGCGAAGATCTCGAGCCGGATGCCGTCGGGGTCCTCGAAGAAGAGCCCGCCGGAGTCGGCCCCCTCCCGGTGCGGCACGACGCCCCCGTGGTGGATCACGGCGCCCAGCGCCCGGAGCCGCTGCTCGGCGGCGCGCACCTCCTCGATCGAGTCCACCTGGAAGGCCAGATGGTGCAGGCCGGGGCGGTCGGCCGCGGCGCTGCCGCGACTCTGAGGCCAGAGGGTGAGCAGCAGCCGGCCGTCCTGCGCCAGGAAGGCGTATTCCCGTCCGGCCTCGGACGACTGGGCGGCGAGGTCGAGACCGAGCGCCTCGCGGTAGAATTGGGTGGAGCGTCGGAGATCGCTGACGTTGAGCCCTACGTGGCCGGTGGTGAGCCGGGGTGCCGCGCTGGTGGCCATCGGTGCCTCCCGCTGAAGGAACTCTGCCTGTCTCACCATCAAATGTCCTTTTAGATGGTAAAGTTCCAGATCTCACCTGTCAAGGGAGGTTGTGGCGGTGAGTCAGGCACTCGCTATACTTCATCCCCATGACGCGACCGCCCTTTTCCTTCGTCGGCAACCTGCTGTGGCTCGACTTCGTGAACACCGAGCCGATCCACTCCGGCGCGCGGGTGGATCTCTTGGGCGGTTTCGGTGAGCTGACGCGCTGGCTCCAGGCGTCGGGGTCGCTGTCCGCCGAAGCCGCGAGGCTCGCCCTCGGGCGGTGGGACGGAAAGGCTGAAGGCAGGGCCGTCTTCCGTGAGGCGCGAAGATTTCGCGCCGCGCTGCGCGCGGGGGCCGAGCGGCTCGCGGCGGGGAAGCCGGCCGGCGAGGTGATGGTGCGCGCGGTCAACCGGGTCCTGGCCACCCGGCCGGCATACCCGCAGCTGGTCCGCGCCGGCAAGGGGTACCTCTCCAGGCTGGAGCCGGCCGCGAGATCTCCCCTCCAGGTGCTGGTCCCGGTGGCGGAGTCGGCGGCATGGCTGCTGGAACACGGCGACGGGGCGATGGTGCGGCGGTGCGAGGGGACCCGGTGCGTGCTCCACTTCTACGACACGACCAGGAACCGGAGCCGCCGTTGGTGCAGCATGGAGGGGTGTGGCAGCCGGGCGAAGGCGGCGGCGTACTACCGGCGGAGCCGGGCCCGGGGGAGCTGAGCCCACGGAACCAGTCGGAGCTCGCCCTGCTACTCCGGGACGGGGGTGCTCGCCAAGGGGGAAGGCGTCTCCGCCGTTGAGCCCAGGACGACCACGACGGCATGCGCGGCGCCGTCGTCGACCAGCGGAATGCCCGGCTGGGCCAGCGTCCGCCCATCCAGAGTTACCCGGCCCGCGCCGTGCTCCGGCCCACCGTCCCGCCGCACCAGGATAGTGTAAACGCTGGCCCCGTGGCGGTACTCGATGGTGAACTCCGGCCAGGCGGCCGGCACTCGGGGCTCGACATGGAGCGTGTCGCCCCGCTTCACGAAGCCGAGGATCGTTTCCAGCCCGATCCGGTACATCCAGCTGGCCGACCCGGTGTACCAGGTCCAGCCCCCGCGGCCCAGGTGGCCTTCCGCGGTGTACACGTCGGCGGCGACGACGTAGGGCTCGACCTGGTAGGTGGCCACCTCCTCGGCCGTGCGGGTGTGGGTGAGCGGATTGATCATCTGGTACAGCTCCAGCGCCCGGTCGGCGTCGCCCGCGAGTGCGGTGGCGAGCACCGCCCAGAGCGCGGCGTGGGTGTACTGCGCTCCGTTCTCGCGGACGCCGGGCAGGTACCCCTTGATGTAGCCCGGGTCCTTGGGCGTGGCGTCGAAGGGTGGGGTGAGCAGCATCAGCAGGCGCGCGTCGTCGCGCACCAGGTGCCGCCCGAGCGAGCGCATCGCCCGGTGTCTGGCGCGCGGGGTCACCGGCACCCGAGATGACGCTCCAGCTCTGGGCGATGGAGTCGATCCGGCACTCGTCGTCCTTCCTGGAGCCCAGCGGGGTCCCGTCGTCGTAGTACGCCCGGCGATACCAGGCGCCGTCCCAGCCGTGGGTCTCCACGGCGGCCGCATACCCGTCGGCCCGCCGGCGGAGCACGGCGGCCTCCGCGGCGTCGCCCCGGGCGTCCGCGTGCACCGCGAACGCCCGCAGGGTGGCGATCAGGAACCAGGCCAGCCATACGCTCTCCCCCCGGCCCTCCACCCCGACGCGGTTCATGCTGTCGTTCCAGTCTCCGATCCCGATGAGCGGGAGGCCGTGCTCGCCCGCGGTGCAGGCCCGGCGGAGTGCCCGCAGGCCGTGCTCGTACACGGTGCCGTGCTCGTCGGTGACCTGCGGAAGGTCGTAGACCTCGTGCTCGTCCGGCTCCAGCTGGCGCATGGTGAGGAAGGGGACGTACTCGTCGAGCACGGACCCATCACCGGTGGTGCGAACGTAGTGATCCACCACGTACGGCAGCCAAACCAGGTCGTCGGAGAACCGGGTTCGGACGCCGCGCCCGGTCCGCGGGTGCCACCAGTGCTGGACGTCTCCCTCGAGGAACTGGTGGGCCGTCGCGCGAAGGATGTGCTCCCGCGCGAGCCCCGGCTCGGCGTACACCAGCGCCATTACGTCCTGGAGCTGATCACGGAACCCGTAGGCGCCGCCGCTCTGGTAGAGGGCCGAGCGGGCCCAGACCCGGCAAGCGAGCGTCTGGTACAGGGTCCACCCGTTGAGCATCGCGTCGAAGGTGGGCTCCGGAGTGCGTACCCGGATGACGCCGAGCCGCCCGGTCCAGCCGGCGACCGCGCGGTCCACCGCGGCCCGCGCGTGGGCGACGTTCCGGTAATCGGCCAGCGCCTGACGGGCGGCGGCCTCGTCTTCGCCGGCGCCGAGCAGGATCGCCACTTCCCGGGTCTCGACCCGGCTCCAGCTCGATGGTGCATTGGAGCGCGGCGCAGGGATCGATGCCCGCCCCGGTGATGTCGCCCAGCCGTCCGGCGGGACGGAGCGCCGCCGGCGCGGCGATCGTGCCGTTCCTGCCCAGGAACTCGTGCCGGCTGCCGGTATGGGCGCTGACCGGCTCGCTGATGGCATGGAACGCGAGCCACGACGCGAACTGCGGATCGTAGGTGTTGCGCGCCAAGATCGCACCGTGCTCCGCGTCGAATCCGGTGCGCACCTGATGCTGGGTGTGCTCGCGAAGGACACCCAGGGTCCACTCGACGTACGTCGTGACCACTAGCCGGCGGGGGCGGGAATCCGTATTGGTGAGCCGCAACAGCGACAGCTTCACCGGCGCGTCGTCCGCCAGGCCGACGGTGAGGTGGGTCCGGATGCCGGCGCGCCGGTGCTCGAAGAAGGAAGCGCCGTGGGCGTGCCGCACGGTATAGGGGCCCTCCCCGCGAACCGGTCCCGGTGTGGGGCACCACAGCTCGCCCGTCTCCTCGTCCTGGAGATACACCGCCTCGCTCACCGTGTCGCTCACCGGATCGTTGTGCCACGGCGTGAGCCGATAGAAATAGCTGTTGGCCGCCCAGGTGAATCCGCCACCCCGCTCGGTCACGACGAAGCCGCCGTGGGGATTGGCGATGACGTTGGACCAGGGCGCCGGCGGCAACCGGTCACCGCTCACCCGGATCTCGTACTGCCCGTCCGCGGTGAGCCCGCCGAACCCGTTCTCGGGCGCCGGTGGCGGCGTCTCGGGCTCCGGCCGCGGGTCGCTGCCGGAGAGCGTTCCCGCCAGCGGCGCCAGCAGGTCGGGGAGGCGCGCGCCGATCTGCTTCACCACCCGGACCACGCGTGAGTCGCTCCGCTCCGGGGCGCGAGTCTCGACCTCGTAGATCTCGCTCGTCGTCTTCCGGCACCTCCGCCACGGTCGCCGTGGCGAGGATGCGTCCCAGCGACCGGCCGTCACAGGGAATGTGCGCCCGGGCGGTCGCGCGCAGCATGAGCAGCTCGTCGGGGCGCAGCAGGTCCCGCCGGCGGAGGAAGACGCCCCCGGGCCGGTCGAAGAAGGTCGAGTCGCCCACGGTGAACACCGCGGCCGTGATCCGGTCGGCCAGGTCCTGCTGGTAGTCGGGCTGGTGCGCGTTGATCACGACCAGGTCCACCGTCATCCCATGCCGCCGCCAGTAGCGGTGCGCCGCGAGCAGCTGGCGGAGTGTCGGGAGACCCTCCAAGGATTCGATCGTCGCCAGGAGGATCGGCCAGTCGCCGGAGATCCCGTTGCCCCACAGCAGCGGCTGGGACCCTCGGTTGCGCCGCAGCTCCGACTGGGGCGCCCGCAGCGCCGGGTTGCCGTAGAACAGATACCCCGCCAGCTCCTGGGCCACCGCCGCGTCCGCCGGGCTGAGGTTGAGCTCGCGCAGCTCGATCTGGCTCGAGGTCCACGCCAGATCGAACGCCCGCTGCGCCGCGTGCGGGTCGCGGTAGCGGTCGGCCAGCTCGAATGCCTGCTCCCGGCCGGTCGCGACGAGCGTGGTGAACGTGACCGAGGCCGATTGCCCGGGCCCGAGGGCGAGTCGCGCGCGCAGCGCGAAGATCGGGTCCAGCACCGCTCCGGTGGTGCCGGAGAGCGCCCCGTCCGTCTCCATCGCGACCGGGTCGCGGATGGACCGGCCCCGGCCCAGGAAGCGGGCGCGATCCGTCTCGCAGGTCGGCTTCCCGATCCCCTCCTTCCCGACGGCGACGGTGTGCACGCACCAGAGCGGCCGCTCGGTGGCGGAGCGCGGACGCCGGGTGGCGGTGATCGCCGTACACCAGGCGTGCCACTCGGTCTCCACGAACAGGTTCGCAAAGGCGGGATGAGCGCGTTCCGCCTCTGGTGGCGCCAGCACGATCTCGCCGTAGCTGGTCAGCTCGACCTGGCGTGGACGGTCGCTGTTGTTGGTCACGGTGACCCGGCGCACTTCGGCCGAGTCCTCCGGCACGACCGCGATCTCCGTGTTGGTCTCGATGGCGCCGTCGCGCCGCCGGAAGGTGACCCGGTCGCTCGCCAGATCGGCGAGATACCAGTCCGGAGGCGCGCAAACCGGCTGGTGAGCCGCGGACCACACCCGCCCGGTGGTCAGGTCCTTCACGTACTGGAATATCCCGGTCGCGTCCCGGCACCCGTCGGCCCGCCAGCGAGTCACCGCCAGGGACTCGTACCGGCTGTACCCCCCTCCGCAGTGGCTCACCATGAGGGTGTAGGGCGGCTCACCCAGCAGGGCGATGTGCGGCTGGGGTGTATCGGTCGTCTCGAACCGGCGGACCGCCGGCTGCTCCAGGTCGACTTCCGGCATCGCCTCGTCCGCTCCCACCCGCTGCGGCTCCCGCAGAATCAGCCGGCGCGGAATCCGCTCGTGCAGCAACAGCTCGGCCGACCGCACCACCGGATCGGCGTGGAACCGGCGTTGCCAGATCGACGACGTCAGGATGTTGGTGAGGGCGACGAGGCCCATGCCGAGGTGATGGGCCATGTAAGCGCGGACCAGCGCGAAGGGGCGCTCGGGGTCGGGTCGGGTATAGTCGATGGCGTCGCGGAAGCCGTAGGGGCCCAGCGCGCCCAGGAGCTCCAGCTGGGCGAGGTTGGCCAGCGATGGCTCGGGGCTCACCATGGCCGCGAGGGCCGAGGCGTAGGGCGCCACCACCAGCTCCCGCCCCAGCCCCCGCTTGAGCGCCAGGTCGGGCACCCCGAAGGCGCGGTACTGATAGGTATGGTGCCTGTCGCGCACGTTGTAGGCGCTCTCGCTCACGCCCCAGGGAACCCGCCGCTCGGCGCCGTACGTCCGGTGGCGGCTCACCGCCCCCTCATAGGTCTGGGCCAGCACCGTATTGGGGAACGACCGCATGACCAGCATCGGCATCAGGTACTCGAACATGCTCCCGCTCCACGACACCAGCGCCGGGGCTCCCGCGGCGTAGGTCAGCATCCGGCCGAGATGAAACCAGTGCTCGACCGGGACGTCGTTCTTGGCCACCGCGATGAAGCTCGCGAGTCGCGCCTCGGAGGCGAGAAGATCGTAGTAGGAGCCGTCCAGAGCGTGGCTGGATTGCTGGAACCCGATGGCGAACAGCTTGCGGTCGTCGTCCATCAGCAGTCGGAAATCCATCTCCATGGCATAGGTGTACGCGCGCTCGGCGATCGTCTCCAGCCGGAGCAGCAGCCGGGCCGCCTCCTCCGACCGGCCGGCCAGCTCCCGCAGGGTGGCGGGCGGGCCGGCGGGATGAGCCTCGGCCCAGACACGGTGCGCGGTGGCGACCCGGATGATCCACCGGATCCACTCCGCGGCGGCCAGCGACGCCTCGGCGGGTCCGGTGCCCGCGAGCGCCGACTCGGCATCGGTGAGCGGATCGATGATCCGGGAGAGGGCGGCGGCCGAGGCGGGCTCGCTCCGGGAGTCCGGCAGCGCGGCCAGCGCGGCCCGGACTCGCTGCCCGGCGGCGGCCGCCTCGGACACCGGCCGAAGGCGCTCCCCCGCGATGGCGAGCGCGGCCTCGAGCGCGCGCCAGACCTTGCCGTCCAGCACCGGCTCGTCCGCGAGCGAGAGACAGGCCTGTCGGAGGGCCACGAGGTGCCCGGCGAGATTCCCGCTGTCCACCGTGGACACGTAGGCCGGCTCGAGCACACTCAGGTCCCGCAGGTCGTACCAGTTGAAGAAATGCCCCCGGAAGCGCTGCATCCGCTCCAGCGAGCGAAGGATCAGCTCCAGGCGGCGCACCAGATCGTCGAGCGGAATGAACCCCAGATCCCGGGCGCTCACCGTCGCGAGGAGCTGGAGGCCGATATTGGTCGGTGACGTGCGCATCGCCACGACCGGCTCAGGCTCCTCCTGGAAGTTGTCGGGTGCCAGCCAGCCGGTCTCCGCGGTGACGAAGCGATCGAAGAAGCGCCAGTGCAGGAGCGCGTAGCGGAGCGCCTGACGCCGGGCGCTCGACGACAGCCGCTGCTCGCGGGGAACGGCCGGTACCCGGAGCGCGTAGGCTACCGCCGGAGACACCAGCCAGGCGAGGATCAGCGGCAGTACCGAGACCCCGAGCACCCAGTCCGGAGTCTCGGAGGACGCCGGGACCAGGATCTCGCGAGCCAGGACCGCCGCCAGGGCGACACTCGCCACGGCCACGGCCGGCCACATGCCCCGCCACACGACGCCGAAGGAGTCGGTGACGATGCGTTCGGTCTGCGAGGCGGTCCTCCACTCGAGCAGCCGGCGTCGGCTCACGAACAGCCGCCAGAGCGTGCGCAGGATGGCGTCGGCCGAGACCCAGGCCTGATGGGGGAGGAACACGATCGCGAGGGCGATCTGCCGGACGCTGTTGCCCGTGTCGCGGCCAACCGCCGAGTAGTAGGCGCGCCACGACTTGTCGAAGGGCGGCCGGAGCAGGGCCAGGAGGAAGGCCACCAGCCACGGTGCCGCGATCGCGCCCAGGCCCAGCAGCGTCCACCGAAGCGCGTCTCCCGGAAGCAGCGTCCACCCGGCCAACAGGAAAGTGAGCTGGGCGATCTCCAGCGTGCTTCGGCGGAGATTGTCGAGAATCTTCCAGCGGGAGAGGAGGGACAGCCGGTTGGGCTCCGGCCCGTCCGGACCCGGCACCCGGCCGGTCAGCCATTGGAGCAGCTGCCAGTCGCCCCGGATCCAGCGATGCTTGCGGCGGCTGAAGGTCAGGTACCGGCTGGGGTAGTCGTCGTAGACCACGACGTCGGTGGCCAGCCCGGCCCGGGCGTAGCTTCCCTCGATGAGGTCGTGGGAGAGCAGCGTGTTCTCGGGAAAGCGCCCGCGCGTGGCGCGCTCGAACGCCTCGACGTCGTACACGCCCTTGCCGGTGAAGCTTCCCTCGCCGTAGAGGTCCTGGTAGACGTCGGACACCGCCGTGGTATACGGATCGACCCCTGGCTGGCCTGATTGGATGGCCGCGAAGATCGATCGATTCGCGCTCGGCAGGGAGACCCCGACCCGAGGCTGGAGGATGCCGTAGCCGCGCACCACCCGGCCGAGTGCCGGGCTGTACTCGGCGCGATTGAGCGGATGCGCCAGCGCACCCACCAGGTCGGGTGCGGCGTCCGGAGGAAGCACGGTGTCGTCGTCGAGGGTGATGACGTAACGCACGCTGCGGATCGGCTCGGGGTCGCCCACCACGACCGTGAAGGCGCCCGGGGCGAGCCCCAGCACGAACTGGTTGAACTGGGAAAGCTTGCCGCGCTTGCGCTCCCACCCCATCCAGACGCCTTCCCGCGGGTTCCACCGGCGGGGCCGATGAAAGAGATAGAACGCGTCCTCCCCGCCATCGGCATAGCGGGCGTTGAGCGCCCGAACGCCTTCCACCGCCGCGCCCACGATCTCGGCGTCGTCCTCACGGGTCTCGGTGGGCGAGTCGGTGAAGTCGCTCAGCACCGCGAAGTGCAGGTGCGCCTCGCGGTTGGCCAGGAACTGGATTTCGAGGTGCTCCAGCGCCTCACGCACCGCCGTCACGCTGCCGAAGAGAGTCGGGATGACGACGGCGGTGCGGAACTCGGGGGGAACTCCCTGCTCGTGCAGGTCCAGCTTGGGAAGCGTCCGGGGCGGCAGGAACGCCGTCACCAGCTGGTTCACGACGTTGACGGCGATGTCGTTCGCCGGGATCAGGCCCAGGAGCAGCAGGGGAAGCCAGGCCGCCCAGGCCGGCGCGCCCCCCAGCCAGAACAGCGCGGCGAGCGCCGCCACGGTCACCGAGAGCACGCCGCCCACGAACAGGGTGTTGGGATGGCGGCGCACCCACCGGTAGACCGCCTCGCCGGTGCGCGGACGATAGCCGGTGGCACGCTCCAGATCGGCGAGACCCTCATCGATCAGGTAAAAGCCGACGTGGGCCTGCCGCGACGTCGCGGAGTCGCGTTCCCGTGCGGCGCGGGCGAGCTCCACGGCGCGCAGGGCGACGACCTCTTCGGGCCGGCGGGTGCGTTTCGCGATCCGCTCCACCACGTGCCGGTACCAGTCCCGGGTGGCGAAGGTCATCCGGGGATAGACGGCGGAGGGATCCTGGCGCAGAGCCGCCTCCATCCGGCTCTGGCCTTCGACGAAGGTCCGCCAGTCCATCCGCGCAATGGCACGCAGGCTGGTGATGCTGTTGGCCATCCCGACCTGGGTCAGGGCCAGCCGCCTCGTGGCCCGGGAGGTGGCCTCCTCGGCGCTCAGCGCCTCCTCGGCCATCCATTCCTCCAGCAGCCGGACGGCCGTGAGCGAGCCGCCCACGGCCCGGAGCTGCTGGAGGAAGCGGGACACGAAGACCGGGGTGAGCGGGGGCGGATGCGCGAAGAATCGGTCGAGCTCGGCGTCGAGGGCCGGCTTGCCGGCCTCGGCCGCATCCCCGAGCCGGGCCGCCGCGGCGTCCGCCGCCACCGTCTCGTCCAGCCGCAGCACCGTGCGGAGCGTCATCCGCCGCACGTTCTCGATCAGGCCCAGCCGGAACATTGCCGGCACCGCCCAGAGCTCGCCGATCGTGAGGGTCGCGACTTGCTGGAAGGCCGCGACGAAACCGCTCACATTGTCCAGGCCGATCCGCCCCTCGCTGTGGGAGATGAGCGTAATCGCGAGCTCGTACACTCGCGGGTAGCCCGCCAGCGGACCGCCGCCCAGCTCGGGCAGCTCACGGTAGTAGCCCCGGGGCAGGCTCTCCCGCACCTCGGCGATGTGATCCTGTACCACGTGATAGTTGTCGAGCAGCCATTCTCCGGCTGGTCCGACGTCCATGCCCCCGTCGGCGGCGGCCGCCAGGCGCGCGTACGCGTCCTCCAGAATGCGGCGGCTGCTGTCGAGCCGATCGAGGAGGGGGGTCCGGCGACGGGCGCGCTTGCGCCGGTCCAGTCGCTGTCCCGAGGCCAGGGCGTGGGCCCGCTCGGCCAGATGCTCGGCACCGAGCAGCTCGCCACGAATGGGGCCGGCGAGGAGATCCTCCCGGGCCTCGGGGCGGCGTGTGATGAGTCGAAAGGGGAATCGAGGTGGCTTGAGCGGAGCGATGGCGCGGACCTTGGGTGGCTGACTGGCGCAGTATATGACGGGTTGGGGAGCAAGGCGAGGGCGACAGGTTCGCGCCTGGCCGTACTGGGGGTTAGCATTGACTTTAATGCTCCTCCTCACACTGGCTCTGATCGCCGGATTTCCCGACAGCGCCCACGTTCGCGACATCGAACTGGCGTCCGGCGAGATCCTGTGGACCACGACCATCGGGGCATCCGGCTGCTGATCGGCACGGCGCCCCACCGGCCGCCGTTCCGCGCGAGCAGCGGGAATTGCGGGTCGAGCAGCTCACCGATTTCAGGATGGACAGCGTCCCGGGGTCGGGACAGTATATCCACGAGGAACAGCCGGCCGTCGTGCTGGAGGCAGTGGGCCGGCTGGAGGAAGCGTCGGACTAAGCTGCATCGCCCGCCCAGCGGTGAGCCGGGACAGTCCCGGCGGCTGAGGCCGGTCAGGGCGACCCGATACTCCCCCACCTTCGGATCGTGACTCACCCGACAACTGTTCCTGGCAGCTTTGGAGTGCCCCTTCAGCTTCCGTTCCGCTGCCGGTCGAGCTGCCGCAGGATCTACAGCTGGGTCAGGATGACCGCCTGCTGGACGCTTACCGCTGAGGAATGGGTCTCGGTCGCCGCTCCCCGACGTTCTCGCTGTCGTGCGCGCAGTCTACGCCGCCAGGATCAAGGCGAGGTCATCGAATTCTCATCCCACCCTGTTGCGTCGTCACAGCGGGTCGCCGCTGAGCAGGCTTGCACCTCGGCGGTATATGACCGTCACATAACGAGTTGGCGTCCTCGCCGGAGGGGCGCGGGCTTTGCGCTTCAGGTCTGCGCCTCTCGCAGTGCAATTTCAATCCAGCAATCGCCGTCGATTCCGGCCGGCACCCGGAGAGGGTCAGCGCGGATGCTTGCACTATCGTTGGTTCATGAGCCTGGTATCGAGTCCACCCTCTCCGGGGTCATGAGCCCCGCGAGCAAGCTCAGGCCTCGCCGTGGCACCCTCGTCGTGCTGTCCGGCCTGGCCGGGGTCTGTCTGGCCGGTTGCTCGATTCCCACGTCCTCGACGCAGCTCGCCATCGGACCCGATCCCGTGGAGTTCCGGATGACCCCCACGGTGGTCTACAGCGGCCAGCGCACCGAGGTGGTCATCCGCAGCCCGGGCGCGGACAGTCTCGTCCTCGAATCGGAAAACGGCGTGGACCGCTATTGGAGCGCGGACTCCGTCCTGACCGCGTGGCTCACAGCCGATTTCGGGGAGGCCCGGCCGGTGACCCGCTACGCTCCTACCCGAAACGGCCAGGTGCTGGCGTACCTCCGGAAGCCGGTTCGCATCGCGGCCTGCCGGGGTGGGCGGTGCCGCGAGTTCCACCATGAGATCGCGGTCAAGCTCCCGGAGCGGAACGAGCGGGTCGTGGCGGTCACCGCCGGGTGGAGCTCGGTCTTTGCACGGCGCCTGATCCGTGGCGGCAACCGGACGGTGCTCTTCCAGGACGCGCTCAACAGCGGGGTGTGGTCACTGCAGGGAGAATGGTCGGCGGGTAGGTGGAACGGGCGGGTGCAGGGATTCCTCGGTACCGATGACCAGGGCGCCTGGTTGGACCTGTCCCGGGTGCTCAAGGGCGGGGAAGGCCTGAGCTACGGCCTCGCGATGCACGCCGGCGTGACGCACAGCGACTGGCTGGACATGGAGGTGGGGCAAATGCCCGCCAACCGGACCGTGTACCGGGCGGGCATCGGCCCCAGTGTGATGGTGAAAGGGATCACCGCCAGCTCCCAGTTCGGGATCTACACCGACGGCATCGAGACCCTGCAGATCGCGAGTACCCGGCTCTCGGTCAACGGCAATCTCACCGCGATCAGGCAACCGGTCACCATCACGGCCGAGAAGACCTTCGCCTTCGGCGGCGGGGCGATCATCGCCCGGCGGCGCGACGCGCTCGAGCGCCTGACGGCGGCCATCCGGGTCTTCGACGACTTCGCGCTCAACATCGGCCTCAGCAGCCATCAGATCGCCTGGCCCGACGCCGACCCATCGCAGGACCTCCGCGCCTCGGAGTCGCGCGTGATCCTGGGAGGGCAGTACTCGATCACCTGGTAGCCATTCCCGCGGCGGGTGGGGCGGCTCGAATGTGACCCGCCTCACCCGCCTGCCGGCAATCTTGTAGTCCCTTCCACCCTTCCGATTCAAAATTGCGACAGGACTAGCGCCAAATCGCCGCGAACCTTGGAGGGACTTCCGGCGGTCCGGGGCATGCCGCTTGCGGCGGTGCGTGGGTCGCGCGGCCGCGCGGCCGCCATTCTTCCGGAATCCGACAGGACTGGACAAGATCCGCACCGACTCGCTCACGATCGCGCCCGCTCCGCGAACCTGGCAGGCCGTCGCGTGAGCGGGTTCAGCCGGCCTCTCCTCGGCCCTCCCGCGGCAGCGCCCGCCCGACCAGGATCGTGATGTTGTCGCTGCCGCCGCGCTCCAGGGCCTCGGCCAGAAGGTCCTCGCACACCTGCTTGGCGGACGTCATCGAGCCGAGCCGCTCCCGGATCCGTTCGTCGGCGATGTGCGCGGTGAGCCCGTCGCTGCAGAGCAGCAGCACGGTGCCCCAGGCCATGTCCAGGCGAGATACTACGGGATCGGTCTGGCGGCCGCCGATGGAGCTGGAGAGTGTGCGCGCCAACCGGGAGCCCGCGGCGTCGGCGCGGGTGAGGACGCCCAGGTCGATCAACTCCTGCGCCATCGTCTGGTCCCGGGTGATCTGGCTCAGCTCGCCTTTCCGATAGACGTAGCATCGGCTGTCGCCGACCTGAAGCATGTACGCCCTGGGCCAGACGCCCAGGTAGAGGGTGAGCGTGGTCGCCATCCCGTGGGACTCCGGATCCTCCTCGCCCCGGCGCCTCAGCTCGGCGTGGCACTGGAGCGCCGCGTCCTGCAGCGCCTGGTAGAACTCCACATCGTCGGCCGAGCCCAGGGCGTAGTAGCATCGCATGGTGCCGGCGACGTACTGGGTCACGGCTTCCAGCACGGTACGGCTGGCTTCCTCGCCTTTCGCGCCGCCGCCCACACCGTCCGCCACCATCGCGAGGAAGGCGAGCCGTTCGGGCCCGGCCATGAGGCGGTCGGTGTCGGGGAGGCTGGTCTGGTGAACCACCATCTGCTTGCGCAGCGCGCAGATCAGAAAATGATCCTGATTGTCGGGACGAACGTTGCCGGTGTGGGTGAGACCGTAGACGTCGATCTCGTCGTCGGTAGGCTTTCGAACGCCTGCGCCGGTCGGCGCGGCCGTGTGGTGGGCACTCATTGAAACCTCGATTCCCCGCAGGCGATGAGCCCAATCTGGGTCCCGGCCCGCAAATCGGCCAGTAGGCTCTAGCGCCCGATCCGGAACAGCTCCGCGTCGGCGTTACCGCGGCCGAGGAACAGGTCGAGCAGCAGGTTGGCCGCCACGTGCCCGAAGACGATGCCGTTCGCCCCGTAGCCCAGCGCGACGTAACCGTTGGGGAACTCGGGGGCCACCCCGATGTAGGGCAGGCCGTCTGCCGTCTCCGCGAACGTGCCCGCCCAGCTCCAGTCCACGTCGAACGGAATCTCGGGGAACATGCCGGCGAACTGGCGGGCCAGCCGCGCGGTCTGCCGGTTCTGGATCCGCTCCACCTTGTGGGTACCCTTGAACGGCTGATCGGCGCCACCGACAATGGCCCGGCCGTCGGGAGTGGTCCGGGCGTAGAAGTAGGGGCGGGCCGTCTCCCAGATCAGGCACCGCTCCTCGCCCCACCCGTCGAACGTCGGGAGCGGGGACGTGGCGAAGGCGAAAGTGCTGGCGAGCCGGATCGACCGACGCGGGAGGAAGGGGGGGATGTTGTAGCCCGTGGCGAAGATCGCTTTCCGGGCCCTGACTCGCCAGCCGTCCGCGGTCTCGATCAACACGCCCTTGCGGTCCGACTGGTACCGGGAAACGCCGGTCCGATCGTAGGCCTCGAGTCCCTGGCGGCCGGCCTCCGCGAGCAGCGCATGGACGAAGCGGAGCGGGTCGATTTCTCCGGCCTGCCGGGACAGCAGGGCCGCCGGGCGGTCGAAGGAGAACCGGTCGCGGATGTCGTCGGCCGAGAGCAGGTCGACCTCGATCCCCATCTCCTGCCGCGCCCGCCGCTCGCGTTCGAGCGTCTTGACGTCCCGCCGCGCCGAGGCGAGGTACAAGCTGCTCGTTCGGCGGTAATCCGACTCGCCGCCGGTCTGCCCGGCCAACCGCTCGATCCCCTGCAGCGCGTCGAGGCAAAGCCGATAGCAGCGCTGGGCGGCGGCGGTGCCGATCCTCGTGGCCAGGTCGGAGAGATGGACGTCGAGCTCGTACTGCAGCAGGGCGGTACAGGCGCCGGTGCTGCCATACCCCATCTCCCGGCCCTCGAGCAGGACGGTGCCGATCCCCTCTTCCGCGAACCGATGAGCGAGCAGGGCGCCGGTGATTCCGCCGCCGATGATGGCGAGGTCGCAGCGCAGGTCCCGATCGAGCTTGGGATAGGCGGCGGGCAGGCCGCCTTTAACGAGCCAGAAAGGAACGCCGCTGGTGAGATCCATCCGGGGCAAGCTAACGCATTGCCTGCGAGCATCCCACCGTCGTCAAACCTCCGCTCTCACCGACCAGCTCTCTAGAATGGTACGTGACGAATCGACGGGATCGGGCGGGCTATCGGAATTCCTTCGGGGGGACCATTGCAGACCTCGCGTGGAGGCCGTGTGCTCCCCATCTTCCCGCGATGCCCGATCCCAGCCGCCCTGATCCACTCGACAGCCTGGTGCACCTCTCCAACCTCCTCGGCCAGGACCCCCGACTGGTCCAGCCGGGTGGGGGCAACACGTCGATCAAGGTCGGCGACACGCTCCTGGTGAAGGGAAGCGGGACCGACCTCCGCACCATCGGGAGAGCGGGATTCACCCGGCTGTCCCTCCCACGTCTCGACGCCTTGCGGCGGGCCGAGACGATGAGTGACGCGGAAATGATGCGGTTCATGGCCGGCTGCATGATCGACGAGGGGCCGGCTCCCAGCGTGGAGACCCCTCTCCACTCGCTGCTTGCCGCATCGGGTCATCGCGCACACCCACGACGTCGCGACGATGAGCCTGACCAACGTCGGCGACGGCACCGCGGAGCGCCTGGTGGGCGAGTTGTTCGAGGGCCGGATCGTCTACGTGCCCTATACCCGGCCCGGGTTCCCCCTCGCGCGATCGGTCAGCGAGATGGCGGGTCGGATCCCGTCCGGCGCGGTCGGGCTCTCGCTCGCCCACCATGGATTGGTGGTCTGGGGCGAGGACGCGTCCCAATGCCACGCGCGGCTCACGGAGGTGGTCGGCCGCATCGACGAGTACCTGGTGGCCGCCCGGCGAGGCCGGCGCCTGCTGGGCCATGCGCGGAGCGCGGTACCGCCCGCCGATCAGCGGAAACGCCTGGCGGAGGTGGTGCTGCCGGTCATACGCGGCGAGCTGGGGAAACCCGACCGGGTCGTGCTGCACTTCGACGACGACGAAGCTCTCCTCGCGACCCTCGCCTCGGAGCGGACTCCCGAGCTGGTGCGCCGGGGCATGGCGACGCCGGAGCACCTGCTTCGGGCCGGGCGGCTTCCGGTCTGGCTCGAGCTCGACCCGGCGGCCCCGGAGGAGCAGCTGGCGGGGCAGGCACGGAGCGGTCTGGCCGCCGCGCGGGGAGAGTACGAGGCCTATCACCGTCGCAACGCCGCGGGCGCCGAGCATCCTCTCGACGATTGGGCCAAGGTCGTCCTGGTGCCCGGCCTCGGCGTCGTCACGGCGTCCAGCGACAAGCGAGGCGCCATGACGGCCAACGCCTGCTATCGCGCGGTGCTGGAGACGATCGAGAACGCCGAAGCGGTGGACCGGTTCGAGTTTCTCCCCGAGGGCGACGTATTCGAGTTCGAGCATTGGCCGCTCGAACGCCGGAAAGTGGACGAGCAGACCGCCAAGGACCGCGCCACTCGGCTGCTACCCCGGCGAGTAGTGCTGGTGATCGGCGGTGGGAGCGGGATCGGGCGGACCGCCGCTCTCCGGTTCGCCGAGGCGGGGGCCCACGTCGTGGTGGCGGACCTCGACGTCGCGGTCGCGGAGGGAGTGGCCTCGGGGGTCGCGGTCCACTTCCCTGGCCGTGCGCTCGGCGCCGAGGTGGACGTCCGCGACGACCGGAGCCTCGACGCGCTCTTCCGCCGGGCGGTGCTCGAGTTCGGTGGAGTGGATTCGCTGTTCTATACCGCCGGCGCGCCGCCGCGCTTCGCGCCGATCACCGAGATTCGCCGCGACGACCTGCAGCGCCAGCTGGAGGTTCATTACCTGGGCGCGGTCGCGGCGATCGGGCGGGCCGCGACAGTGATGCGGCGCCAGGGGCTAGGCGGGTCGATCGTGGCCTCGGTGTCCAAGGCGGCGCTGGTGCCGGGGAAGGACGCGGTGGCCTACGGGGGGAGCAAGGCCGCTCTGCTTCAAGCACTGCGGGTCGCGGCGGTCGAGCTTGGCCCCGACGGCATCCGGGTGAACGCCATCAATGCCGACCAGGTGGACACGCCGCTGTTTCGCAGCTTCGTGGGCGAGCGCGCCGCGAGCCGGGGGGTGTCGGTCGAGGAGCAGTTGGAGACCTACCAGCGGCGGAACCTGATGGGCGTGAAGCTCATTCCCCCGGAGGCCGTTGCCGACCTGGCCGTCCTGCTGGCGAGCGACAAGTTCCGCTTCACGACTGGAGACATCATCACGGTGGATGGGGGGCTGCCGGAGGCATTCCCCCGGTGAAGTCCGAGCCACCTGCCCCCGGGTGCTCCCGCCGACCTCAGCGGGGCCAGAGCCAGCCGAAGGTCCCCGCCGTCACCAGCCCGTACAGCAGCCCGTCGAATGCCTCCTTCAGCGTGACCACCCACGGCTTCCCCATCCAGATGGACGCCGGCACCTGGCCCGCCCCATAGGCGAGAAACCCTACGGCTCCAACGATGCGGAAGACCTCGAGATACTCCGCGGTGGGCGGAATCGCATGCGCCGCGACATAGGCGATGAACACCGATACGATCAGAAGGAAGAGAAACCACTGGGTCAGGGCCGGCCCCATCGTGATGGGCCCCGGCCGTTTGAGGTACAGCACGCCGATGGGCCCCTCGGCGTACTTCTGCTTCATCTCCGGCGACTCCATTTCCTTCATATCGGTTGCGTGGGGGAAGATGTACTGCCGGGGCTCGGGGCTACCGCTGCGGATCGCGGCCCGGACCGCGTCTTCGTTCGACAGCCGGTGATAGTCGCTGTTGTGGTACTTCAATGCCATATGGATGATGGAGCTCAGCACGAAGACGAGGACAGCCGACAGGACGATCGGGAGCCACAAGGCAGCGAGAATCGACATAGGCCTTCCGATGGTTGGTGAAGAGTTCGAAACCGCCGCTAACGTACCTCCGAGGTCCGGGACCCCGCCAGCAGCCTCCGTACCCATGACAGCAGCTCCTCCGGCGCGAAGGGCTTCTGGATGAACGGGGCCGTGTCCGGCAGCAGGCTGCGGGCCAGCACGTCGTCGCCGGTGTAGCCCGACATGAAGAGCACCGGCAGGTTCGGATGCAGGTCCGCCAGCGCGTCGCTCAGGTCGCGGCCGTTGACCTCGGGCATGATCACGTCGGTGAGCACCAGTTTCGGTGCCTCCCCGCCCAGGGCGAAGATGTCGAGCGCCTGCCGGCCGTTCTCTGCCTCGATCACCACCAGGCCGGCACTCTCCAGCGTCCGGCGGACCAGTCCGCGGATGCCCGACTCGTCCTCGACCACCAGTACGAGGGCCGGGCCGATCTCGGGCAGGGGCTCCGCGCTCGGCTTCCGGTCGAGAGCCCCGGAGACCCCCGCGCCGACCGGCGCGGCGGGAAGATAGATCTTCATCGTGGTGCCGATGCCGGGCTCGCTGTACGGCCAGATGAACCCGTCGTGCCGTTTCACGATGCCGTATACCGTCGAGAGGCCGAGTCCGGTGCCCGCGCCCACCGGTTTGGTGGTGTAGAAAGGCTCGAAGATCTTCGCCATGGTCTCCTTGGTCATGCCGGTGCCGTTGTCGGAGACGGTGATCCGTACGTACGGTCCGGGAAATAATCGGCCTACCCCGTGGGCATCGGCGTACTCCTCGTCCAGCACCACCTCGTCGGTGCCCATGGTGAGCCGTCCGCCGGTGCGCATGGCGTCCCGGGCGTTCGCGGCGAGGTTGATGAGCACCTGGTCGATCTGGATGGGATCCGCGAGAACCCGGCGCGTGGCGCGGCTGGGCAGCACGACCAGGGTCTTGTCGGCGCCGAGCAGGCGCTCGAGCACCGGTACCAGCGCGGTCATCGCGGCGTGGGGGTCGAGGACCTCGGTCTGCTTGACCTGTCGCCGGCTGAAGGTCAGGAGCTGCTGGGCGACCCGGGCCGCGCGGGTCGCCGCGCCGACCATCTCCCGCACGTCGGCCGCCTGGGGATGCTCCTGCCCCAGGGCGCCCAGCACGAACTCGCCGAACCCGAGCACCGCCATGAGCTGATTGTTCACCTCGTGCGCGACCCCGCCGGCGAGCGTGCCCACCGCCTGGAGCCGCTGCGCCTGGCCCAGCTGTTCCTCGGCCTGGACCCGGTCGGTGATGTCGGTGTGGGCACCGACCCACTCGCGTATTCGGCCCCGGTCGTCCAACACGGGGACCGCCCGGACCTCCATGCTGCGATACTCCCCGTCACGGCGGCGGAGCCGTTGCTCCGTCGCGAGGGGCTTCCTGGCCGCGACCGCTTCGCTCCAGGCCCGCATCGCCTCGGCGCGATCCTCAGGGTGGATCGCCTCGAACCATCCGCCCCACGTGGCCTCCGAGCCGGTCTGGCCGGTGAAGGCCTCCCACTGGCTGGTATCCAGCGGCCGCCGGCCGTCGGCCGACGCGGTCCAGACGATCTGCGCCGCGGCCGCCACCAGGGCGCGATACCGGGCCTCGCCCCGGCGGAGCGCCTCCTCTGCGTGCTTCTGGTCGGTGACGTCGTTGTCCACCTCGATCACCGCGCCGGGACGGCCCTCGGCGTCGCGATGCAGGATCCAATGGCTCGCCACCTGCACCCGGGCGCCGGTTCGCGACCGCCGCGAGAGCTCCGCGTGCCACTCTCCCTTCTCCAGCAATGCCGTCGCCGCCTCCTCGGCCGGCACCGGAAGCTCGGTGTGCAGCAGCTGGATCGCGTCGGCGCCGACCGCATCCTTCTCGTCCCAGCCGTAGAGCCGCGTGGCGCCGGCGCTCCAGAACTGGATCCTCCCGTCGAGCCCGCGCGCCATGACCGGCGCGTGACTGAGGATCTCGAGCAGCTCGCGAGTCTGCTGCATGCTCTCGCGGAGCGCGGCCCCTCGAGCCTGCTCGGCCTGCAGGAGCCGCTCGCTCAGCGCCACGTCGGTCGCAGCCCACTCCGCCGCGCGGCGCTCGGTGTCGGCCCGCCTGACCACGGCGGCCACGCCGAAGGCGGCCGCGAGCGAGAGGCCGATGAACAGCGTGACGAAGAGCGCCAGCACGACGTGTTTCTGGTAGAGGCCGAGTCGCAGAGCCAGCAGGCTGCCGGCCGCGAAGAAGATCGGCAGCGACACCGCGACCGGCAGCAGTCGCCGCAACAGGATCGTCCCGGGGTCCCTGGCCGGACATCAGCTCGACGATCGCCGGCTCGTGGGTGGCGGCGGCACACGCCGGCCGTGATGAGGAGGAGAAGCAGGGCCGCGACCAGCGAGGTGCCCACGCCGGTCGCGAACGCATACAGCTCGGGAACGCCGAAAAGATGCCCGACGATGACGACCAGCGGGATGATCGCGGCGACGACCAGCGCCGACAGATGGAGTCGGTGATGCTTCAGGTGCCGGCCATCCTGAGTGAGCAGGAGCGCGACCCCGAGCAACAGGAAGCAGGCCGCCGTGGTCGGTGCCGGCCGGCCGGGGAATGCCGACCGAAGGAGGGACAGGTCGTCCGGGAAGAGAAGGGTGTCGAGGCCCAGGTCGCGCCAGATCAGGTACTCGGCGAGCACCAGCATCGCGATCAGGACCGTGCCGCTCGCCGCGGCGACCAGCTGTCGGGGAAGGTGGGCCCTGAGCGCCAGCAGGCTGCCGCCGGTGAGAGTGAACATGAGGGCCGTCAGCGGCACCGTCGGCGGGCGAAAGAACGGGGCCGAGACCGGCGGCCCGATGCCGAAGACATAGCCCTCGACCGCCGCCACCCCGAAGAGCACGGCGACCGCGCCGGCGATCACGGGCAGCCGGCCGACCCAGCGCACCAAGGCGCGGGTGCCGGCAGGCGGCTCTCCCCGAGGCGGCGCGGGTGACTCGGTCCGGTGGGCCATTCCCTGCTCGACGAATTGGGTGACGCGGGGGAGGGACCCGCAAATCTACATTGGCGTCGCCCTGGGTGCCCAGCGGGGTGGCTCGGCGGTCGACTCAGGAGGACGCGGCGGGTGCCCTTCAGGAAACGTGCCGCTCCTGGCCCGCAGGAACACCCGGTCGCGTCCCTTGCTCACGAACTCACCTTGATCTGCTTCGCCATCCCGTGCAGGAAGTGGGGCCGGCCGTCCTTGGAGTCGGGAACGAAACAGAGGAGGCCGTACTCACCTGGGGGCAGGTCGACTTCCACAAGTGCGTGGCTGCCTGGCAGAATCCCGGCCACTCCGCCGTGGATCGTGGCCGGTGCAGGCCCGACCGGGTTCATGCCCCACGCGGCAAAATCCGCCGGCGACTTACCGGGACTCAAGCGTATGATCGCGATCTCATGCGGCTGGGGGCCGGCGTTGTCGACCCGGATCGTATGCTTTCCGGGCGTCAGCGGCTTGGAGAGCTCGAAGTCGTAGTCCACCAGCTTAACGGTGATGTCCGTCTCGGGCTCCGCGCCGGCGGCATAGCCAGGCCCCACCACCTTGAGCTCCCTGGCCATTCCCTTCGCAACGTGGGGTATCCCGTCCGCCGAGGGAATCAGGCAGATCAGCGCGTAGGTGCCGGGCTCCAGGGTCTGGATCGTGGTAGAGGTGCTCCCGACTTCCGGCGGGTTCGGTCCGCCGGCCAGGCTGGCCCAAGGGGGGAACTCCTCGCCCTTGAGCGCTCCCAGAAAGTCCTTCAGGGTCTTTCCCTCCTCCAGCTTCAGCATCTGAATGTGATGCAGGGAGGGTCCCTGGTTGACCAGCCGGATGGTCGTGATGCCGGCCGGGACCTCGGCGGGGGCATCGAACGCAAAATCACTGGCCGTCACGGTCAGGATATTGGTCCCGGCCGCCGGGTCCGTCTGACCCGCGCCCGGGGGAGGCGCGGAGCCAGCGGTATCAGCACCGGGCTTGTCGCTGCGGCAGGAGGCGAGGGCGAAGGCAAGGGCCACCAGGGCCAAACCAGGCATGGGCCGAACGGGCATGGAATCCGCCAATTTGTGAGCGTGGAGGTGTGAAGATGGGCAAGCATGCAACCGGCGACAAGGGGGCGTCAAGAGCCGTTCTGCAGCACTCGTCTTACAAGAAAAAGCTCCACGCCGTCCCGAAGGCGTGAAGCCTGTGTCGTCCGATATCGGGGCCCCTCAAGCGCCGACGCGGCCGCTGGAGAGCAGGGTCTTGGGTCCGGCGAGCACATGGGTGTGCGCCCCGACGATCGTGTTGAGGCCCGGCTTGTCCATATCCTTGCCGAACAGGTCGATCCGGTAGGCGCAGTAGAGACTGTAATCGCTGCCTGCGAGCAAGCCGTTCCAGAGTTCCTCGAGCTGCTCGGCCTCCGCGTGGCGCCCCTCGCACCACAGTAGACTCACCATTTCGCCGAAGGCGCGCACTTTTCCGCTGACCGAGCGTGCCCGTACGTCGTCCAGGGCTCCGCCGATGACGGTATCGAACAGTGCCTGGTCCGGCTGCCCGCCGGCCAGAAGGCGATCAAGCGTGGTGCGGGCGTCGAGAAAGACCAGGCGGCCGTCGCGCTCGGCCTCGCGGGTGGCACTGGCGCCTTCCTCGGCGAGATGACGAGCAATCGCTTGGGTATGTCCGGGAGTGGCGATAACGATGAGGCCGTCCAACCGCCGCATTCCCTCGGCCAGATACCGGCTCACGTTCTTCGCCAGCAGTTGGTCGTCCTCACCATAGAGCTGGACGACGTGATCGCCCGATACCGTATGGGTGAGGAGCTCCGTCCATGTCGACATGCCTGACCCCTCGGAAGGTGTTCCCGCACTGATACTTAATGCCACTTCGAGCCGCCGACTTCGGTGAGCGGCGTCACGCCTCTGCCGAAGTCGTTCTATAATAATGGCAGAGTCTCGAAACACGCCACTGGCGTGAATTCTGGGGCCTCGATCCAGCGACATCTGTTAATCCCTTACCACCGAGAGGGATACGAAGCTTGCCTTCTCCCTCTGAGACCCGGAATCGCTCGGATGCCCCTTCCGCACGGGACGAGTACCGGGCGGAGGAGCGGTTCCAGCTCGCCGCCAAGGCCAGCCAGGATCTCCTCTGGGACTGGGACCTGACCAAGGGTGAGGTGGTTTGGGCCGGGGCCACCCAGCCCTACTTCGGCGTGCCCCCCGAGGACATCGCACCGTCTCCCGCCGACCAGTACCGGGCCTGGGCTGGCCGGGTCCATCCCGACGACTTGACGGCTACCGAGACCGCGACCCGGGCGGCGATCGAGAGTGGCGCCGAGTCGTGGGAGCACGAGTATCGCTTCCGCCGAGTCGACGACTCCTATGCTCAAGTGCTGGACCGCGCCTTCATCGTCCGCGACCAATCCGGCCGGGCCATCCGGATCGTAGGCGCGATGCAGGATCTCACGAAGCGGCAGGACGTCGAGCGAGCGACGACCCGCCTCGCCGCGATCGTGGCCTCGTCCAGCGACGCCATCGTCGGCAAGACGCTCGACGGCGTCGTGACCAGCTGGAACGCCGCGGCCGAGCGGATGTTCGGCTATAGCGAGGCCGAGATGCTGGGGCGCTCGATCTTCGTTCTGGTGCCCGAGGAGCTGCTCGATACCGAGCGCGAGCTGCTGCTGGCCATCAGCCGTGGAGAGCGGGTCAATTTCGCCGAGACGCTTCGGGTCAGGAAGGACGGCACGAAGATCCACATCGCGCTGACGGTGTCGCCGATCTGGGATCCTTCAGGCGTGGTCGTGGGCGCCTCCTCCATCAAGCGCGACATCACCGACCGGAAGCGCGCCAACGAGGAACTGGCCCGGCGCGAGGAGCGGTACCGGGCCCTGGTGCAGGCCACCACTTCGATCGTGTGGATCGCGGGTTCGGACGGACGCTTCGACGACGCCCAACCCGCGTGGGAATCGTACACCGGCCAACCCTGGCGGGAGCAAGAGGGATTCGGCTGGCTGAACGCGATCCATCCCGACGATCAGGAAGCGGCGAGGGCCTCCTGGGCTCAGGCGCGCGGCACGAGCTCGATCTGGGAGCTGCGGGCCAGGCTCTGGTCGCGGGCCCATCAGGGTTACCGCCACTTTGTCGCGCGCGCGGTTCCGGTACTGGGTCCGGACGGCTCGGTCCGCGAATGGGTGGGTGCCGTGACCGATGCCGAGGACCGCTGGAAGGCGGAGGAGCAGCTGCGGCAGGCCGACCGGATGGAATCGGTGGGGCGGTTGGCGGGTGGGGTCGCCCATGAGGCCAACAACCAGATGACGGTGATCCTCGGCGCCGCCGAGTTCCTGAACCGGGCCATCCCCGACGAGCGGACCCGGATCGACGTCGACCATATCCGGCGCGCCGCGCGCCGGACCGCGGCGATCACCCAGCAGCTCCTGGCGTTCAGCCGCCGCCAGGTGCTCCAGCCGGAGATGGTGGATCTCAGTGCCGTGGTCGTGACGCTCGAGCCGATCCTCCGGAGGGCTCTGGGCGAGGTGTCCCGGGTCGAGCTGCGGCTCGGGGGCGATCTCGGGCCGGTGAAGGCCGATCCGGGACAGCTCGACCAGGTTCTGCTCAACCTCGCGCTCAACGCCCGTGATGCGATGCCGGACGGAGGCACGCTCACCATCGAGACCGCGAACGTGACAGTGGACGAGCGACACCTCACCGCGAAGACGATGGAGCCGGTGGTCCCCGGCGCCTACGCCGTCCTCCGGGTGATCGACACCGGCGTCGGCATGAGCCGGGAAACCCTGGAACACATCTTCGAGCCGTTCTTCACCACCAAGAGCGTGGGCGAAGGAACCGGGCTGGGGCTGGCCACGGTGTACGGCATCGTCAAGCAGAGCGATGGGTTCGTGTCGGTCCAGAGCGAGCCGGGGCACGGATCGTCGTTCCAGATCTACCTGCCGCTGGCGGGCGATCGAGCCGGAGCCGCGATGGCGCCGGTATCCACCATGTCCGGTGGCGGGACCGAGTCCATCCTGGTGGCGGAGGATGAACCCGGGGTGCGCGCCATCATCGCCCGCGCGCTGCGGGAGTACGGCTATGCCGTTATCGAGGCGCGCGACGGCTACCACGCGCTGGAGCTCGCCGGGGCCGCCGCGATCCCTGCCCGACCTCGTCATCGCCGACGTCGTGATGCCGGGTATGGGTGGCAAGCAACTCGCCCAGTCATTGCAGGTCCGCTGGCCCGGCCTCCCGGTGCTCTTCACGTCCGGGTACACCGGGTTCGATGCCGCGCAGCGCGGTCTCATGGACGAGGGGAAAGATTTCATGCAGAAGCCGCTGGAGCCCGAGTCGGTAGCAGCGAAGGTCCGGCAGATTCTCGACGCGCATCGGGCTCAGCCGGCGCCCTGACTGCGATAGATCTCTCGCAGTGCATCGATCGTATCCGCCTCCGAGGCGGCCTTGTCCGGCCGGTACCCCTTTACCCGGGCGAACCGGAGGGCGAGGCCGCCGGGGTACTGCGGGCTCGCCTGCAGGTCGTTGAACGCCACTTCCACCACCAACTCCGGCCGGACGTAGACGGTGTGGGCGTCCCGGCTGACTTCCAGCTCGCTCAACCTGTCGGTCTGCCAGCGGAGCATCTCGTCGGTCATCCCCTTGAATGTCTTCCCGAGCATGACGAAACCGCCGGACGGTTCGCGAGCGCCGAGGTGGAGGTTGCTGAGCCACCCGCGACGCCGGCCGCTGCCCCACTCGGCGGCCAGCACCACGAGATCGACCGTCCGAACCGTCTTCACCTTGAGCCAGCGGCGGCCCCGCCGGCCGGCCTCGTAGGGCGCATCCAGCGCCTTCAGCATCACCCCTTCGTGGCCGCGTGCCATCGCCGCGCGATGAAACTCGTCCGCCTCCTCGGCCGACGCGGTGACGATCCGGGGAACCAGCAGCGAGGCGGGAACGGCGCCGGCCAGCAGCTCGGCCCGGCGATGGAGTGGCTCGTCGAGCAGCGAGACGCCGTCGAGATAGAGGATGTCGAAGACGAACAGGGTCACCGGGAGCTCGTCCCGCATCCGCTCGACATCGAGCCTGCGGCCGAAGCGCCGCATGGTGGTCTGGAAGGGCAGGGGACTGCCGTCGGGCCGGAGCGCGATCGCCTCGCCCTCGACGATGAGTTCCGGTGCCGCGAATCCCCGCGCCGCCTCCACCAGCTCCGGGACCGCGCCGGTCACCTCGTTGAGGCGTCGGGAGTAGACCCGGATCTCGTCGCCCCTCCGGTGGATCTGGACCCGGGCCCCGTCGAACTTGTACTCCACGGCCGCCTCGCCCAGCTCGGCGAGAGCCTGGTGTACGTCTTCGGCACTGCCGGCAAGCATCGGCAATACCGGCTGAAAGAGTGTCACGGCGAACTCGGCCAACCCCTTCGGTCCGCCGCCCAGCGCCGCGGCGGCCACGGCCGGCAGGTCTCCCGCCATCATGACCGCACGCCGCACCTCGGCGGCCGGCCGGCCGGCCGCGCGTGCGATCGCCTCCACCACCAGTCCCTCGAGCGCACCCTGCCGCAGCCCTCCCACGAGCAGTGCTACGAGAAACCGCTGCTCCTCCATGGTGAGGCGCGCCAGCAAGTCGCCCAGCAGCCGCCGGCGCATCTGAGCGGCGCCCTTGCCGGACACTCCCGCGATCCGATCGAGCACCGCGTTCACCTCGCCCAGCTCGACCGACGGGGAGTCCGCTGCCGTGCCCGGCATCGCCTGACGGACCGTGGCGCCGCCGAGGCTGAGCTTGTGCTGCCGCACCGCGCCGGAGAGAAAGGCGGCGGCCAGCTCGATTTCGCCGGGTGGCGCTTCGGTCAGGAGCGCCGAGAGCAGGCCGATTTTCTCGAGCCTGCCCGGGGCCTCGGTGACCCGCCGGGAGGTCTGGGCCAGCGCCGCCAGCTTCAGGGGAGGGCCGCCGGCGTGGTCGAGGTGCAAACGGTTGCAGATCTCATGGAACGGAAAAGGTAGCCGTTGCGGTTCCCCGCATTCAATTGCATCGCGCCCTGCAAGGGCTGTCGAGGCACCCTGTGGAGACACCGGCCGGCAGGGAAGACAGGAGGCCATCCGAGGGGCTAACCCCAAGTTCTCCCACAAGCTGGCAACCGGTGTTGCGGGGCTGAAACGTCTGCTGGCAGGTCGTTTGCGAGCCCCCGGGGCTGATGGACTCCGTTTTCAGTAACCTCACCTGGTCACCAGCTATCCTCATGAGGGAGACACGATGAAGACGTTGATCCGTGGTGCGGCGGTCGGCCTTGCCCTGGCCCTTGGCGCGCAGGTGGCGCAGGCGCAAGCCGGACTGAGCCTCGGTCTTGGCGCCGGTGCGGTGGTTCCGACCGGCAGCATGGCTGACGCTTATTCGTTGGGGTGGACCGGCCAGGCCTCGCTTCGGGTGAAGCCCGCCGTGAGCCCGGTCGGCTTCCAGCTCGATGGGTTCTACAGCCGCCTCGGGTTCGAGAGCGGCGACGGCCACAGCCGCATGCTCGGCGGCACGGCGAACGCGGTGTTCGCGTTCCCCAGCGCCGCGGTTGCGCGCCCGTACCTGATCGGTGGTGTCGGCCTGTACAACGCGAAGACCGCCTCGTTCGACTCCGAGACCAAGTTCGGCGCCAACGCCGGCGCCGGGTTCGATCTCAAGCTTGGTTCGGCGGCGCTGTACGCCGAAGGGCGCTTCCACGCCATCTTCAAGGGTGCGGTGGATGCCCAGACGTTCGACGAGACCACCGCGTACATGATCCCGCTCACCGTGGGTCTGCGCTGGTCGCTGCGCTAGGCCGAGCGATACCGTCGGCACAACGCCGCCTCGCCCTCCGGCGAGGCGGCGTTGTTTTTTGGCCGAGGCGTCACGCGGCGGAGATGACCCGATACCGGGCTCTGGCCAGCTGGTACGCGCCGTACGCGGCCAGCCCTATGGCCACCGCGCCCATCAGGAAGGGCGCATACGGTTGCCGTTCCAGCGCCAGGAGCGCCTCCTTGAGGCCGCCGGCCTCGCTCGGGTCGTGTTGGAGGGCGGCGTTGGCCAGAAAGACTCCGATGATGCCGAACACGACCCCCCGGGCCACCAGCCCGACCCGCGCCGCTCGCTCCACCAGGCGGCGCTCGTCGGAGCCGAGACCGCCCAGCGCGAGCTGCCGGTCGATCTTGCCAAGGAGGCCACGCGCGATCTGGGCGACCCCGTAGGCGGCGACGCCGACGGCGACGGCCCCGACCAGCCAGGTCCCGAAGGGGAAGGACATGAGCTGGGCCGTGCGGCGCTCGGCGGACTCGGGTTCGGCTCCGCCGCCATGGCCAAGGGCGAGCTTGGCCGCGGACCAGGCCAGTCCAACGTGCACCACGGCACGGAAGCCGAATCCCACGCGGACGAACTTCCGCTTCCAGTCGTGTCGGCCGCGCGCTTCCGGATCGGCCACGGCGGTGATCCCGCGCCATACGGCGTACCCCAGCAGGCCGGCCGCGACGATGCCCAGCAGCCAGCGGCCGAGCGGCTGCCGGAGCAGCACCAGGAGCGCGCCGTGGTGGTCCGTGGTCCCTCCGCCCAGGCCGGCCGCTGCCTGGAAGGCGAGGACCCCGATCAACAGGTACACCACGCCTTTGGCTGCGAAACCGAGGCGAGCGAGCCGTTCGACCCAGGGTTGTACGTCGGATGGGACCGTGACCGTCATGGCGCCTCACCGTGGAGTTACGGCGCCCAGCGTAACCGGATCCCGATGCGAGCGCGGTGTCGGCGCGCACGTTCCGCCCGCCGTGGGTCGGCGCTGCGCCGCGCTAAGCCAAATAGCACCGTGGACATGCGCTGCCTCCTTTCCGGGGAAGGGAGCGTCGTCTTGGAATCCTGAGGGGTCCTCCGCACTTGCGCGCCGGACGGGCGGGTTTTAACTAGTGCCCGTTGCTCACTTTGGTTTGGCAGCGGGGTTTCCGAGTCGAAATAGAGCACGCTGTGATCCAGCGCAGGCAAACACGCAGCCCGTCCGGCGGGCCGAAGTGGATAGCCCGAGATCGATCCGGCGCCGCACCCCCTCCGTGGCGCCTCCCCCCGCCTGTTGTCCGGTTCACAGCCCTCGCCCGGTCGCTCCTCCCGTTTGCTCCGTTCCCTCGGCTCATGACCACCATACGCTCGGCCCACTACGCCCCGTGCTGACAGACACGGCGCCGGTGACGCGTCCGAGCGCGCCCACGATGGAGGATATCGCTATGGTCCCGAGATCAGGTGCGGCACGAAATACTCGCACGCCCCTCCCCCTATCACTGGGGCTGCTCCTGGGGCTGCTGGCGTTCGCGCCCGCGGTCGCCGCCCAGACCGGCACGGTGACCGGCAGGGTGGCGGACGAGCGGGGTGCGGGCATCTCGGGCGCGCAGGTCTTTCTGGTGCGCCCGGCGATCGGCACTCAGACCGGAACCGACGGGAACTACACGCTGCGTGGGGTGCCGGCCGGCACCCATATCGTGGGCGTGCGGATGCTGGGGTTCCGCCCCGACTCCGCCAGCGTGACCGTGCAAGCGGCCGGGACGGCGTCGCAGGACTTCAGCCTCGGCCGCGACCCGCTGCAGCTCCAGGAGATGATCGTCACCGGCACCCAGACCCCGCGGCAGAACCTCGCCGCCAGCGTTGCCGTCACGACGCTCAGCGCCCAGGAGGTGGAACAGGCCGCGCCGCGCAGCACCACTGAGATGCTGCGCTACGTTCCCGGCTTTACCCGGGTGGAGAGCTCCGGCGGCGAGGTCAATCAGAACATCTCGATGCGCGGCATCCTCGGCGTCGAGTACGTGATGTTCATGGAAGACGGGATGCCGGTGTTCCCCACGATGCACACCTTTTTCATGAATGCCGACAACCTCTTCCGCTTCGACACCAACATCGAGCGGATGGAGGTGGTCCGCGGCGGGGCCTCGGCGCTCTTCGGGTCCAACACGCCAGGCGCGATCGTCAACTTCATCAACAAGACGGGCGGCGACCGGTTCGGTGGCACCACCCGGGTCACCGGCGGCACCCAGGAGTACGCCCGCTACGACCTCAACGCGAACGGACCGCTGGGCGAAGACTGGCGGTTCAACGCCGGCGGCTTCTACCGGTATGACCACGGCGTGCGCGATCCGGGTTTCACCGGGATCCGGGGTGGGCAGCTCAAGGCCAACCTCACCCGGCAGCTGGACAACGGGTACATCCGCGCGTCGGTGAAGCACATCAACGACCGCAACCAGTTCATCCTGCCGCTGCCCTTCACCAACCCGGACGATCCGCAGTACGTCGAGGGCTTCACCAACTACGGCGCGATGAACACGCCGGAGGGGCTCGACCTCGAGGTACCGACTCCCGACGGGAGGCTGCGCCTGCCGCTCGGCAACGGGCTCCGGACGGACGCCACCTGGTTCACGGTGGACGCGGCCTTCGACATGGCGAACGACTGGCGGATCCAGAATACCGCGCAGGCGATGCAGAACGACCAGGAGTGGAACGCCCTCCTCGGCAACAATCTCGTGACGGCTGCCGACTACGTCACCAGCCTCGGTCTCCCCGCCGGCACAACGGCGCAGCTCTTCTACACCAACCAGTTTGACGGTTTCGGCAACCGCCTGCCGTACGACACGCCGAACGGCCTGGTGGCGCTCGCGGGAGAATGGCACGTCGCGAAGCCGATCTCCGCGATTCATGACCAGATTCAGCTCCGCCGGCAGATCGGCCGGCACAGCTTCGCAGTCGGGGCGTACCTCGCGCACTACACCCAGGAGAACCGGTGGAACTTCACCGACGTCCTCACCGACGTCCGTGACAATCCTCGCTTCCTCGACGTGGTCGCAACCACCGGCGGCGTGCCCGACACGCTGACCTTCAACGGGTTCCGGAGCTTCCTCTCGAACTACGTGAATGGTACGGGCGAGACCAACGTGGTTTCGGGCGTCGTCGGCGGCGAGATCCAGATGACTAACCAGTTGCGCGCGGACCTGGGAGTCCGGGTGGAGTACAACAATTACGTGCAGGCTTCCGAGAACACCGGGCCGATAGATCTGGACAACGATCCCACGACCGCGTTCAACAACATCGAATTCGGCCTCAACACCTTCCGGCACTTCAACCACGACATCACCGACTGGGCTGGCTCGCTGGGGCTGAACTACATCGTGAACGACAATGTCGCCGTGTTCGCGGCCGGCTCCCGCGGCTACAAAATGCCCGCACTCGACGAGTTGCTCGAGGCCTCGAGCCAGGCCCAAGTGGACCTCTTCGACGCCCGCGAGGTCCAGTCCATCGAGGGCGGCGTGAAGGCGCAGCTCGGCCGGGTGGCGTTCACGGTGAACGGGTTCTTCACCAACCTCAAGAACGTGATCAGCCAGGGGGCGGAGCTCGATGCGCAAGGCCGGACCGTCTGGGTGATCCGGGAGTCACCCGACAACCGGTCCTACGGCGCCGAGGTGGAGGCGATCGTCTCGCCGATCCCTGGGCTCCAGCTCCAGGGCAGCGCGACCTTCCTCCAGGCGGAGCTCGGCGGCGGGGTGGACAGCCTCGCGCGCCTCAAGGGCGCGCGGCTCGGCAATGTTCCGGATCACCTCGGCAACCTCGCCGCAACCTTCTCGCCGCAGACCTTCAGGGATCTCCAGCTTCGCGCGGACTTCCACTGGGTGGGATCCCGGTTCGTAGAGGGTCCGCTCACTCGGCCCGTGGACGGCCCCACGGCCGAGCTCCCGGCCTACGGCTATTTCAACTTCGGCGCGAGCCTGGCGATTCCGCGCTCCGGGGTCCGGCTCAACGCGGACCTGTTGAACGCCTTTCAGAGCAAGGGGCTGGAAGAGGGCAACCCCCGCCTGCTCGGCGTGGGCGTGCAGCCGTTCTTCGTGGCCCGCCCTCTGCTCCCCCGGCGGTTGCTGGTGGGGGTGAGCTACGACTTCGGGGCGGGCAGCGGAGCCGCCCTCGAAGGAGTGCCCGGCCAGTAGGCGGCAGGTGTGCTCGGTACTGCCACGGTCGATGTCATCCTGAACGGAGCGCGGAAGGGCCATGCCGAACATGGTTCCCCTCGCTCCGTTCAGGATCAAGACGCTGGGCCGGCCCGTCGTTTTCGGAGCTCCATCGTCGCGCTTTGCTGTCTCTGCGTGGTTCTTCACTCCCCGGCCGGCGCGCAGGACGCGGCCTTCCACCTGGTCACCGACGACCCAGCCCGCGCGCCGTCGCCCTTCATCGGCAACGGCCGCGTTGGCGTCGTGATTCCCGCGCTCGGGATCGGGCCGAGCAACTCGTTCATGGCGGGGTTGTACGAGAACGCGCCCGGCGACGTGCCCCGTATCGTTCGGCTGCCGGCCTGGACCGCGATCGCCGTCTCGGTGGGTGACCGGTGGCTCGACAGCTCGGTAGTCCCGGCCGCGTTGGGGAGCTACCGCCAGGTGCTCGACCTGCGGACCGGCACCGCGCGCACCCGCTACGACTGGATCGACGGCACCCGGCGTACCACGGTGAGCGTGGAGACCTTCGTCTCCCGAGCTGACTCCCAGCTCGCGGTGCTCCGGCTGGACCTCACCCCGCATTTCAGTGGCCGAATGCGGGTCCGATTCGCGATCGCCGGCCGGCCGCCGCCCCGGCGCCTCCAGCTCGCCACACTCTCGCGCGCCGACCCCAGGTGGCGTCCCGCCGACGTCTGGTACCCCGGCCGCATGGTGGTCCGCTCCCGGGCCGCGACCCGGGCTCCGGGCGGCGCTCGCCTGTCGCTCACCTCTACGCCCGAAGGGCGGACGCTCGTGCTCGCGCAGGCCGCCTCTGTCGGCTGGCCATCCGATCTGTCACGGGTCGAGGCGGTCACCAGAGCCTCCGGCGATTCGGCGCTGGTCGAGGTCGCCTTTGACGCCACCTCGGGGCGGACCTACACCTTCACCCACATGGTGGGCTTCGCCACCTCCGCGACGGATCCGAGTGCCCCCGCGCTCGCCAGCCGCGAGGCGGAGTCGGCGAGAGCGCGCGGCTGGGACGCCCTGGCCGCCGACAATGCCCTCGCCTGGCGGCGCCGCTGGGAAACCGACATCGAGATTCAGGGCAACCCGGAGCTTCAGCGGGTGGTGCGCTCGATGCTCTTCTACCTCCTCGCCAGCGCCGCCGAGGGCACCGGCCTCGGCATCCCGCCCATGGGGCTCTCCAGCGGCGGATACTACGGCCACGTCTTCTGGGACTCCGACACCTGGATGTTCCCCTCGCTCCTCGTCACCCATCCCGACGTCGCCCATTCGCTGGTGGCCTTTCGCGGACGCACGCTCGACGCGGCGCGGGCCAACGCCCGGGTCAACGGCTATTTGGGGGCGATGTACCCCTGGGAGGCCGACGAGCGCGGCCGTGAGACGACCCCCGCCTTCGCGGTGCAGAACGCCAAGATGGAGATCCACGTCAACGGCGACGTCGCCCTGGCGCAGTGGCAGTATTATCTCGCCACCGGCGACTCCACCTGGCTCGCGAACGAGGGCTATCCGGTAATCCGCGAGACCGCAAACTTCTGGGTGAGCCGGGCCCGTCACGACCCCGCCCGGGACCGCTTCCACATCGACAGCGTCGTCTCGGTCCACGAGGGGCTGATCGGTGTGACCGACGACGCCTACACCAACGCGGTCGCGCGGAAGAATCTGGAGATCGCGGTCGGCGCCAGCGCCAGGCTCGGGCACCCCGCCGATCCGCGCTGGGGCGAGGTCGCCGGCAAACTCCACATGCCCTACGACTCGGCGAGCGAGTATTACCGGACCTACGATGGGGCGCCCGATTCGACCCTCGGCGCGGTCACGCCGCTCCTCAGCTATCCTCTCGGGGTGCCGATGAGCGAACGGGCCAAGCGCGCCCAGCTCCAGCAGGCCGTCCGCCGGCTCCTCGCCGAGGGGCCGGGGGCGATGATGGGCTCGACGCTCCTGTCCGTGGGCGCGGCCGAGCTGGGCGACCGTGCCCTGCTCGACTCGCTGCTCCCCCACAGCTACCAGGGTCACCTGCGGGGCCCCTTCCTGATGCTTTCGGAGACGCCCACCAACGACGCGGTGAACTTCGTGACCGGCGCCGGCGGATTTCTCCAGCAGGTGATCTTCGGCTATACCGGATTGCGCCTCGCCCAGGGCGGACTGGAGCCGGCCTTTGCTCCCCTCCTCCCGTCAGGCATCACCCGGCTGGTCCTGAAGAACGTCTTCAATCGCGGCAAGCGCTACGACATCATCGTGGACCGAGACGGCAGGCGCATCGTGCCGCACGCCGAAGGCGGCGCCCGATGACGCCGGGCGGCCTGGCCCTCTCGCTTCTGCTCCAGGCGAGCCAGACCGCCCCGGTTCTCGCCTTTCCCGAGCCGGGCCTGGACGACACGGCCGCGTACCAGGGATACCAGACCCGTTTTTATCGCGACTCGAGGAAGAACACGGTACAGATCTACCTGGATCCGCGGGGCGGCCGGGTGGTGCAAGTGTGGGCCGATGCGGCCAACGAGAGCGTCGGGTTCACCGTGCGGGACGCCGCCGGGAGGCCTGTGCCCTTGACCTGGGGCGCGGTGCCGGCAGGCGTCGCCGACTCCGGGACCGCGCGGAGCCTCGAGTACCGACTTACCGCCGCTGCATCGCACATCGAGCTGGGCTGGTTCCTGCTGGGTACCATGCGGGTCGAGCGCGATTTCCAGTACGCCGGGCGGCACCTGCTCCCCTTCGACGCGCCGCCGTTCCGGGTGGCCGAGGAATCGCTGCTGGTCGCCGGCCTGGCCCGGCTTCCGGCCCTAGAGCGGCAGCGGCACCTGACCCTGCTCCGGGCCCGGACTCTGAGCCAGCTGCATGCCCGGCTCCGCCCGACCATCGCGGCGACGCGCCGGGGCGACGCCTGGCGTGTGCGGGTCGAGCGACCGTCGCTCGACGGCCGCAATCGTCTCGTCCTGGAGCTGCGCGCCGGCCCCGGCCACGTCGTGCTGCGACCCACGCCCGGGACGGTCGCGATCCGATCGCGATCGGGAGAACCGGTGGCTCTGGCCGTCCGCCTGGTCACCGACGCCGGGGCGCTCACGCCGCTGGACCGGGAGGAGATCTTCAACCGCGACTTTCTCGACTTTCTCTCCTCGGCGGCCGGCGCGAGCGACAGCGCCGGCGTCATCCGCGGCCGGCGGCTCGAGCGCCAGGTCCGCGGCGTCGAGCTGCTGAGCTCGAGAGAGAAGCTCATGGCGGGCCTGCCCAACTTCGCGACCTATTTCGGCCGCGACATGATAATGACCGCGCTGATGATGCGGCCGGTCTGGTCGCCGGCCATGTCGGAGCACGTGATCGCCGGCGTCCTCAGGAAGCTCGGCCCCGGCGGGGCGGTGAGCCACGAGGAGGCACTGGGTGGCCAGGCGATCCGGGAGAACGCGCTGGTCTACGACTCGCTGGTCACGGCGTACCGGCAGGCGGCGCGCGCGGGACGCCGGAGCGCCGCGGATAGCCTGCTCGGCCACGCCCGCGAGGTGCTTCGCACTCTCCAGGCGACCCGCGAGAACTACCACATGATCGACGACGAGTACCAGCTGCCGGTACTCGAGGCGCGGTACCTCGCCGACTCCGCGGTCCCCGCCGCACGGAAGCGGGCCTTCCTGCTCGATACCAGCGACGGGGGCCGGCCGCGGCTCGCGCTCATGCTTCGGGAGCTGGCCCTCGTTGCCGCCCAGACGCGTCCCTACGCCGATGACCCCCGGGTGACGAACCTGGTCGAGTTTCCCAGGCGCGACTCGGCCAACTGGAGGTCGGCCAGTTGGCGAGACAGCGACGCCGGATACGCGGGGGGACGGTTCGCCATGGACGTCAACGCGGTCTGGGCTCCCCAGGCGCTGGAGGCGACCGCCGCGATCCTCGCGGCCCTCCCCCGGCTGGGGCTCGATCCCGGCCGGCTCGACGCCCTGGTGCCCGAGATCCAGCGTACGGCGCTCGCCGGCTATATCCGGGACACCGCGTCGCTGCGCCGCGCCATCGAGATCTGGCGAGGAGCCCGGCGCCACTTCGAGGTGACCATCGGGCCGAGCGCGATCGAGGAGCGAGTCGGGGCCAAGCTCGCGTGGCTGCCCGAACCGGAGCGCCGCTACTGGGAGAAGGTCATGGCGACTGAAGGCGAGCCGCGTGACTCCCTCGCGTTTCTCGCCCTGTCGCTCGATCCGGAAGGGCGGCCGATCCCGATCACCAACACCGACCCGGCGACCGGGCTCTTCCTCGAGGACCGCACCGCGGGGGTGTTGGCCGGGCGAGAAACGCCGGAGGCGGTGCTGCGGGATGTCGCGCCATTCGTCCGGACGTTTCCCGTGGCCCTGTTCGCCGGCGGCCTGGGCGTGTTGGCCGTCGACGATGCGTATGCCCCGAGGGTGGTATGGGAGCGCTTCGAGAAGGATCGGTACCACGGACCGCGCGTCGTGTGGGGACGCGAGGTCAATCTGCTCTTCCTGGGCCTGGCGAATCAAATCGCAGGCGGGTTCGATGCGGCCGGTCGGGTATCGGACGCCGGGCTCCGGCCATATCTCCGCGCGCTGGATGACGCGCTCCGCCGCACCCTGGCCGCGGTGCACGCGTCCGGTCTCGAGCTCAACGAGCTGTGGAGCTATCGGATCGAGAACGGGAAGCTGCTGCCCACGCGCTACGGCACCAGCTCCGACATCCAGCTGTGGAACGGAACCAACCTCGCGGTGCAGTTCGTCCTCTCGCGATTGCCCCGGCCGTAGGCGTCAGGTCCGACAGCCGAAACAAGGGCAACAAGTTCCCGGGGCAGCGCACTCCAGCCTGAGGCCCACATGGACATCGGATCCTTTCTGTTCGGCATCGCCCTCGGCCTCGCGGTCGGTGGTCTGGTCGCCTGGCTCGCGGGACGCGTCGCGATAGCCCGGATCCTCTCCCGGCTGGAGGCGGAGCGGCAGGGGTCGGACGAGAAGGTGGCCCTGCTCGCGCGGGCCGAGCACCAGTTGCGGGAGGCCTTCTCGTCGCTCTCCGCCGAGGCGCTGCGGCAGAATAACCATTCGTTTCTGGAGCTGGCCCAGACCAAGCTGGGGCAATTGCAGGAGTCGGTTTCCTCCGATCTCGACCGGCGCCGGCAGGCGGTGGACGACCTGGTTCGCCCGCTCCACGAGGCCCTCGCCCGGGTGGACGGGAAGCTTCACGAGGTGGAGATGGAACGCGTGGCCTCCTACGCCGGGCTGGTCGAGCAAGTGAGCGCGATGGCCCGGACCCAGCAGGCCCTGCAGACCGAGACCGGGAACCTGGTGAAGGCGCTGCGCGCGCCCCAGGTCCGGGGCCGGTGGGGCGAGATCCAGCTTCGACGAGTCGTCGAGATGGCGGGCATGCTGGACTACTGCGACTTCGAGGAGCAGGTCACCGTGACGGCCGACGGCGGAAGTCTCCGGCCCGACCTCGTGGTCCGGCTGCCTGGGGGCAAGACCGTCGTGGTCGACGCCAAGGCGCCGATGGCCGCCTATCTCGACGCGGTGGACGGCACGATGGAGGACGGAGCGCGCGAGGGCCTGTTGCGCGAACACGCCCGCCAGGTGCGCGACCATATGGTCGCGCTCGGGAGCAAGGCATACTGGAACCAGTTCCAGCCCGCGCCCGATTTCGTGGTGATGTTCCTCCCCGGCGAGACGTTCTTCAGCGCCGCCTGCCAGCAGGACCCGTCGCTGATCGAGTTCGGCGTAGGCCAGCAGGTCATCCCGGCCAGCCCGACGACCCTGATCTCGCTCCTCCGCGCGGTCGCCTATGGCTGGCGGCAGGAGCAGATCGCACGGAACGCCCGGGAGATCAGCGATCTGGGCCGCGAGCTGCACGACCGGCTCGAAACCCTTGCCGGGCACTTCGACGACCTGCGCCGGGGCCTCGACCGGGCGGTGGACGGGTACAACCGCGCGGTGGGGTCGCTGGAGACCCGTGTCCTGGTCTCGGCCCGGCGGTTCAAGGACCTGGGCGTGACCTCGGACGAACTGCCGCGGCTGCCCCCGATCGAGCAGGCCACCCGAAACCCGGGGCCTTGATCGCTCCGTCTGCCCGGCCGCAACCTCTCGCGGACTCGCTCCGTAGGGGTCCTATTCCCCGTCCACTGGAGAGCTCCATGCATCGTTTTGTCGCCGGCGCCGTCGCCGTCGCCCTCGGGGCCTCGATTCTGCCCGCCGGACTTCCCGGCCAGGTGCCCACCCTCGTTATCCCCAAGGCCAGTCAGCGCGCCTCCGTCAGCCAGACCATCGGTCTCACCGAGATCGGCATGACCTACGACCGGCCCCTCGTGAACGGCCGGGAGATCTTTGGCAAGCTGGTGCCCTATGACTCGGTTTGGCGGGCCGGCGCCAACGAGAACACCGTCATCGCATTCAGCTCGGCCGTGCGGGTGGGAGGCAAGGAGCTGCCCGCCGGCCGCTACGGGGTGCATATGATTCCCACCGCGACCGAGTGGACGGTGATCCTGAGCAGCCAGGCGAACAATTGGGGCAGCTTCTCCTACGACCCCAAGGAAGACGTCGTGCGGCTGACGGCGGTGCCCACGGCGGCACCGCTCCAGGAGGCCCTGGGCTACACGATGGACGACCCGGGCAGCGGATCGGTGGTCGTCACACTGCACTGGGAAAAGCTCGCGGTGCCGTTCACCATCGAGGTGGACCCCAAGCGGGTCGTGTCGGACAGTCTCCGGCAGCAGCTGCGAGGTCTTGGCCAGTTCTTCTGGCAGCCGTGGGTCCAGGCCGCCGCCTGGTGCGCGGCGAACGACGTGAACCTGCAGGAGGCCGCCGAATGGGCCCAGCGATCGATCGCGATCAACGAAAACTTCACCAACCTGCGGGTGAAGGCGACGCTGCTCGAAAAGTTGGGCGACGCGACCAACGCGGCCCAGTTGCGGAGCCGCGCCTTCCAGCTGGCCGCCGAGCCGGACATCAACGCCTACGGCTACCAGCTCCTCGGCGAGGGGAAGGTGGATTCCGCGATCGTCGTCTTTCGGAAGAACGTGAGGGACTATCCCCGGAGCTGGAACACCTACGACAGTCTGGGCGAGGCCTACGCCACCAAGGGTGACAAGCGGAGTGCGGTCGAACAGTACACCAGGGCTCGCAAGCTCACGAAGGACCCGGCTCAACAGCGACGGATAGACGGGCTCCTGGCTGGGCTGCGATAGGCCATCGCAGGGTTCGTGCTTGGCCCATCCTGAGTCGGCCCCGGTCAGGCTCGAAGCTGGCCGGGGCCGTCCGCAGGCCAGGGCGGCGGTCAGTAGTGCCGCCCGATCACACGAGTCCTTGAGACGGTCGAACGAAGGACGATCGCCTCGAGGTTGTCGTCGCTGCCGCTGGTCCACTCACCGAAACCGGGAGCGGGCGTGGAAGCGCCATGACCATCGGCGTTCGCTAAGGGAGCAGGCGGAACGGAGGACTTGTCACGGGAATGGGAGGGGAAAAGCGCCGCCGCGCCGGGAGAGCGCGGCGGCGCCCGGTGCTAGACTGTCGCGCTCTTGGGCCCCAGCGCTCCCGCGAGCATCTCGGAGAGGTAGCCGAACACCGCACCGGCTACGAGCGCTATGATGGTGTTGGTATAGGTACCGCTCGCTCCGACCACGACGCTTACCGCGGTCGCCGCGCCCAGGAACGCCCCCGGGATGAAGGACAGCGCCGGCACCTTGGCCTGGAGCACCATGATGAACGCGGCGATGCCGACCAGAAGAGACAACATTGGTACTCCACCCCCGAACCGGTTCCACAGGAAGAGCGCGAGGAACGCCCAGAGAACCCCGGAGAGGTTCGACGCGATGGTCTTGGTCAGCCCGGTCATCTTCCCTCCTGCCGCGAAGAAGCACCCCCAGGCGATGATGCCCGCCCACACCGGCAGCGCCGCGACCCCGAGTGCGATGTAAGTCCAACCGGCAATGAGGATTCCAATGCTGAGGGCCAGTGCAACAAGCGCGTCCATGTACCACCTCCGGAAAATGAGGGGAACGGCGCGAACGGGAGCACCGCCCGTATTATAGCCCCCGCGACCTCCTGTCAAGCCGGAGGGGGCGGGGCGGGGCCCCCGGGTGCCCGTGGGAGGGGAAGCCCTGATGCCTCACTACGTTCAGGGCGACTATGACAGGTAGATTGGAGCCAACCACCCGACGGAGCCCTTCCGTGCCCCGAGTCCCCCAGATCGACTACGACTGTGCCCCACCCGAGGTCCGTGAGGCGCACGACGACCACATCCGGCGCCACGCCCGGATCACCAACATGAAGCGCACGCTGCTCAACTCGCTCCCCGCCTTCCAGGCGCTGATGGAGTGGTACCCGCTGCGCGACACCGTCCAACCGTTCCTCGGCCCCCGGCTCACGGTGCTCTTCGCCCACGCGATCTCCGCCGAAACCGATTGCCTCATCTGCTCCACTTTCTTTCGACGGATCCTCATCGAAGAAGGAGAGGATCCGGACCGCCTCCGCCTCGACGACCGGGACACCGCCGTCGTGGAATACGGCCGGCGGCTGGCCGTGTCCCCCTTCACCGTCCCCGCCACGGTCTACGACCGGGTCGCGGCGCATTTCGATCCGACGCAGCTGACGGCGCTCACCGCGTTCGGCGCCATCATGGTGGCGACCAACGTCTTCAACAACGCGCTGGAGGTGGACCTGGACGAGTACCTGCACCCCTATCGCCACGAGTCGGCCGGGAGCGAACGTGCCGGGTGAGTTTTCCGGGAGAACCGCGTTCATCACCGGCGCGGCCCACGGGCAGGGCAGGGCCACCGCGCATCGCGCTGGCCCGGGAGGGGGCGAAGATCGCGGCCTTCGACGTCGCCCGACCGCTGAGCTATCCGGGCTACGGCATGGGCTCGCTCGGCGATCTCGAGTCGCTCGCCGCGGCCTGCCGCGAGCTGGGCAGCGAGTGCCTCACCTTCGCGGGCGACGTGCGCGAGGACGCGGACGTGACGGCGGCGGTGCACCAGACGATCGAGCGCTTCGGGCGGATCGACATCCTGTTCAACAACGCCGGCATCTGCGCCTATGGTCTGGCCCACGAGCTGACCGAGGAGGCCTGGGACTCGATGCTCGACATCAACCTCAAGGGTGCGTGGCTGGTGGCGCGCCGGGTGATTCCGGTGATGATCCGGCAGCGCGCGGGGGTCATCATCAACAACTCCTCGGTTGCCGGCCTGCGCGGCATGGGGCGGCTCAGCCACTACGCCGCGTCCAAATGGGGGCTGACCGGACTCACCAGATCGTGGGCGATCGAGCTGGCCCCCCACGGCATCCGGGTGAACTCGATCCATCCCACCGGCGTCAACACACCGATGAACGACGGACTCGCCGAGCTGGAAGGTCTCACCCCGCGCGAGATCGCCGAGCGCTCGGCGGGAAATCTCCTGCCGGTGCCCTGGATCGAGCCCGAGGACGTGGCCGCCGCGGTCCTCTTTCTCGCCTCCGACCGCGCGCGATACGTCACCGGCGCCCCGCTCATCCTCGACGCCGGATTGCTGACCCGCTGAGCGACGCCCCCGCGGCGCTTCCCAGGGCCATCGGCCGGGTCGCCCTCACGGGGCTCGTCCTCAACTCCGTCATCGGCAGCAGCGTCTTCGGTCTCCCCTCGGTCATCGGTGGGCGGCTGGGCTCGGCGAGCCCGTGGGCCTGGATCGGCGCGGCGCTGGGGATGACGCTGGTCGTCGCCGCGTTCGCCGAGGTGGCCAGCCGGTTCACCCGGGCCGGCGGCACCTACCTCTACGCCCGGGTGGCGTTCGGTCGCTTCGCCGGGATCGAGATGGCCTGGCTCACCTACCTCGTGCGCCTTACGGCGGCGGCCACCAACGCCAACCTCTTCATCATCTATCTCGCCGAGTTCTGGCCCCGGGCGACCGAGCCGGTGGAGTCGCGCCTGCTCCTGGCGCTGGTACTCCTCCCACTCGCGGTGGCCAACTACCGCGGAGTCCGCGGCGGGGTGACCACCAGCACCGCGTTCGCCGTGGCGAAGCTGGTGCCGCTGGTGGCGTTCGTCGTAACGGGACTGTTCGTGATGGGGGCGGGCGGCCTGCAGGCGTCCGGTCCGGCGGTGCGGCCGGATTCGGTGACGTGGCTCGAGGCGATCCTGCTGCTGGTCTTCGCCTACGGTGGCTTCGAGTCCGCGCTGCTTCCATTGAGCGAGGCCAGGAACCCGCGGCGCGACGCGCCGGTGGCCCTGTTCGCGGCGCTCGGCCTCTGTGCCCTGCTGTACACCCTGGTGCAGCTGGTGGTGATCGCGGCCCTCGCCGATCCCGGGGCGAGCTCACGGCCGCTGGCAGCCGCCGCGCAGGTCTTCCTCGGCCCGATGGGCGCCTGGTTGATGGCCGCGGGCGCCCTGGTGTCGGTGTACGGCTATCTCGCGGCCGCGATGCTCAACGTGCCCCGGCTCACCTACGCCATGGCCGCCGAGGGTGACCTCCCCGAGCGGCTGGGCGCGGTGCACCCGAGGTTCCGAACACCGCACGTGTCGGTACTGCTCTTCGCGGGGACGGTCTGGACCTTCGCGGCGGTGGGAGATTTCCTTCAGAACCTGACCCTGTCGGCCGTCTCGCGGCTGCTGACGTACGGCGCGGTGTCGGTCGCGCTCGTCGTGCTCAGGCGGAAGGAGACCGGTGGCCAGGATGATCGGCGCCGCATGGTTCCGGCTGCCCGCCGGGCCCGCGGTTGCCGCTCTTGGCCTTGCGTTTTCAGCGGTGCTGGCGTTGCGGATGAGCCAGCGGGAGCTCGCGGTACTGGCGGGGACGCTGCTGGCGGGTCTGCTGCACTGGCTGTGGATGCGAGACGCATCCCGAGCCGAGCCAGCCGGCCCTAGACCAAAGCAGGCGCCGTCCGGTCTAGGGGTCCGTTTCCGGCAGGACCACGCCGAGCGCCCCTCGCTCCAGCCGATACTCCAGCGGAGTCCTCTGCCGCCTGATCTCGCCGTCGGTGGCCACCTTCACGGTCGGCATGGAAAGGTCGAGCCTGAGCCGGTCCACCAGCGCGGTGTCGAGGCCGAGCGGGCTCGGCATCCGCCGACAGGCCCCGATCCGCCACCGGCGAACGCCCGCGCGAGCCGCCGCGCCTGGCGCCTGCCGCGGGGAATCACGACATGCAGCGCTCCGCCGGGATGCGCCGTCGGCCGGCCCGAGCCCGGGGGGCGAGAGACTCCGCTCGCCCACCGCGACGAAGACCAGTCGCGCCTGGTAGACCCGCTGCTCGCCCTCGACTTCCAGCGTGACCCGCGTAGACCGAGCACCCCTGAGGGTCCGCAGTCCCGCCACGAGACTCGCCAGCCAATATCCCAGCCGGTCCTCCAGCCGGTCGCGCGTCTGGACGAACCGCACGTATGCGCCGACCGAGCTGGTGTTGAGGAACAGCTGGTCGTTGACGTAGCCGACGTCCACCGGCGGCACCCGACCCCGCTCGGCCACCTCGAGTGCCTCGTCCAGGTCGGTCGGGATCCCGTGGTCGCGGGCGAAATGGTTGAGGGTGCCTCCCGGGAGCACCGCGAGAGCCGTCGACGTGCCGGCCAGGACCGAGGCCGCGGAGGAGATCGTTCCGTCGCCGCCCGCGACCAGCACCCGCGGCACTCCCGCGCGCACGGCCTGGCCCAGAGCCACCGTGAGCCTCTCGGGCGGTGTGAGCCGGGCGTCGAATCCCGGGTGGCGTTCCAATGCCTCGAGCGCGACCTTCGCGCTGCCGCCGGCCGGGTTCACGTACGCGGGGATCGTCCCACCGGCCACTTCGTCCGCGGGTCTCGCCATGCCCACCATGTTTCCCACCTGCCCAATCGAGATGCACCGAAGATGCGGGTGACCCCGCGCGCGCCGTGGTGAGCCAAGTCACCTCGCTGCGGTGAATTGCACTTCGATCTCGCCCGGGTCTTGCCACGTGATCACTCGCCGGACCAATCCACCGCCACTTAGTCCCCACCTCCCCTCTCCGCACGAGGCCGGTATGCAAGGCCGACTGGCGATCTGCATTCGCGCGAGTGTGCTCACTCTTGCACTCTTCGCCTGCTCGACGGGTGAGCCGACATCGCCGGAGGATCCCGACGATCCCGGGGCGCCGCCGATCCCATGCCACCGTGCGCTGGTCCGAAGGCTCGAGCTGGCCGGGCGGCCAGGTGCCCGCGGCCGGAGCGGCCGTCGTGATTCCCGCGGGCAAGGCCGTGCTGCTCGACGTGAGCCCGCCGGCGCTGGCCAGCCTCCGGGTCGAGGGCGCGCTGGTGTTCGACGAGCAGGATCTCGATCTCACCGCGGGTCACATCCTCGTGCTGGGCACGTTGCGGGTGGGCACCAGCGCGGCGCCGTTCCGGCATCGGGCGACCATCACCCTCACCGGAACGCTCGCGGACGGCGACGTCATGGGCATGGGCAACCGGGTCCTGGGCGTCGCGGGCGGGACGCTCGACCTCCACGGCGAGCCGCGACAGGGCTGGACCCGGCTCGCCTCCACCGCGTCCGCCGGCTCGACCCAGCTCCTGCTTCAGGGCGCGCCCGGCTGGCGGGCCGGCGACGTGCTGGTCGTGGCCTCGACCGACTTCGACCCCAACCACGCGGAGGTGGTCACCGTCTCCGCGGCGAGCGGGGCGGCCGTGACGCTCGATCAGCCGCTGGCGTTCACCCACTACGGCGAGCTCCAGACGATCGCCGGGCGGGCGGTGGACGAGCGCGCCGAGGTCGGGCTGCTCACTCGCAACGTGGTCGTGCGGGGCGACAGCACGACCAGCCAGGAGGCCGGCTTCGGCGGCCACATCATGGGCACCGGCGGCACCCTGCGCCTCTCGGGCGTGACCCTGCGGTTCATGGGACAGAAGGGCCTGGTCGCGCGCTACCCGATGCACTGGCACGTCATGGGGGCGGTGGACGGGCAGTACTTCAAGGGGAGCAGCGTCTGGGGCAGCTTCAACCGCTGCGTGACGGTCCACGGCACCGACAACGCCCGAGTCGAGGGCAACGTGTGCTACAGCCACCTGGGCCACGGCTACTTCCTGGAGGACGGCGCGGAGACCGGAAACCTGCATCGCCGGCAACCTCGGTCTCGGCACCCAGGCCACCGATGCGGGAGTGCTCCCCACCGACGGTCGCGCGGCGACGTTCTGGATCACCAATCCCGACAACACCATCCGCGGAAACGCCGCGGCGGGCTCCACCGGCTTCGGGTTCTGGTACGCGCTGCCGGCCGCGCCGACCGGGCTCTCGACCGGACAGCCGGAGTTGCCGAGGAACACGCCCCTGCGCGAGTTCAGCGACAACGTCGCCCACACCAACCGGCGCGGCGGCCTGCACGTGGACGACGGGCCGATGCCGAACGGAGAGACCGAGACGGTCTCGTATGCTCCCCGTACCGATCCCAACGACGCCAATACCGCGGTAGTCGCCGACTTCACTAGGTTCACCGCGTACAAGCACCCGGGCCGCGCCGTGTGGCTGCGCGGGCGCAATCATCGCCTCAGCAGCTCGGTCCTGGCCGACAACGCGACCGGCGCCACCTTCGCCTCCAGCGAGACCTTCGTGGAGGACGCGCTCTTCGTCGGCGAATCGGCGAACAATGCCGGCACCGTGTTCAACGGCGCCCCGCGGCGCGGCTACGAGTTCTACGACGGGCGGGTGGGCGCGGACCGGGTGACCTTCGCCAACTACACCGCGGCGGGGTCGATCCCGTCGAGCGCGCTGGGATTCAATCGCAACAACGGCTTCTCGGTGAGCACCGGCAACTTCGCCGGCGACGTGGCGTTCATCAACGCCAACCGGTACTACCTGGAGACCCCGCACGACGACAAGGACGGGGACAAGGCCGCGGTCTTCCTGGACCGGGACGGCGACGTGACCGGGGCGGCGGGGGCGTTCGTCGTGCCCAACCATCCGTTTCTGGTGACGCCCGGCTGCACCTCGCGGCCGGAGTGGAACGCCTACGTTTGCGCCCAGCGCTACGTCGGATTCAACGTCCGGAGCGACGCCGAGGTGGTGGCACCCCTCACGGTCACTCGGGACGACGCGGCGGCCCTCACGCTGGTCGGCGTACCGAACAATCCCAACTCCGCCTACGCGTCCCTTCTGCCGGAGCGCAGCTACACCCTGCAGTTCGGCGGCACCGTGCCGCTCCGGCCCCGGATCTCCCTCAGCCGCACGGTCGAGGGGGAGTGGGCTCGGCTCACCCTGCCGTATCCCCAGGCCGCCCTCCGGGTGGTGCGCGACTTCAACGGCGCGAACCCGCTGCCCGCCGCGGCGGACCTCGCCGAGCTGGAGGCGAGCAGCGGAGACCGCTACTGGTACGATATCGGCACCGGCATGCTGCACCTGAAACTGGTGACGCGCGCCGGCCGGGCTTCGGTGACGCTTCAGGTCGAACCGCTGTAGCGGCGGTTCGACCGGATGCGCCGGTTGTTTCCGTGCCTCGCGCCTCGTAGCTTCGCTGTCACCGATGTCCTCCCACTCCGGCGGCCCCGAGCATATCCGCACGATCGTCGTCGACGACCACGACGAGCTCGGGCGGCTGGTCGCGACGCGCATCGCGGAGGTGATTCGGCAGAAGACCGGGGCCGGCCAGCCCGCCGTGCTCGGCCTCGCGACGGGCTCGACGCCGATCGGCGTGTACCGCGAGCTGATCCGCATGCATCGCGAGGAGGGGCTCAGCTTCGCGCAACGTCGTGACGTTCAACCTCGACGAGTACTACCCGATGGCGCCGGACAGCATCCACTCCTACCACCGGTTCATGTGGGAGAACCTGTTCTCGCACATCGACATCGAGCGCGAGCAACGTCCACATCCCGCGCGGCGACGTCCCGCGCGACGAGGTGGACGAGGACGTGCCGCGCGCTACGAGGCCGCGATCGCCGAGGCGGGCGGCATCGACTTCCAGCTCCTCGGCATCGGCAAGACCGGGCACATCGGCTTCAACGAGCCGGGCTCGGGCGCTGGAGAGCCGCACGCGGCTCGTCACCTCGACACGGTGACGCGCCGGGACGCCGCCGCCGACTTCTTCGGCGAGGAGAACGTGCCCGCGCGAGGCGATCACGATGGGCGTCGCGACGATCCTCGAGGCGCGCGAGATCGCGATCCTCGCGACCGGCGAGCACAAGGCGCGCGATCGTGCGGCGCGCGGTCGAGGGCGAGGTCGACCTCGAGGTCGCGGCGACGTTCCTGCAGCGGCACCCGAACACGACGTTCTACGTCGACACGCGCCGCCGCCGCCGATCTCACGCGCGTCGCGACGCCGTGGCTGCTCGACGAGGTGCGACTGGACGCCCGCGCTCGCGGTCGCGCGCCGTCGTCTGGCTCTCGCCGCCAGACCGAGAAGGCGATCCTCAAGCTCACGCAGCGCGACTACGCCGAGCACCGCCTGTCGTCGCTGGTGGCGCGCTACGGCTCGCCGGGCGCGGTGAACGGCCTGGTGTTCAACGCGCTCGGCGCGAAGATCCGCGGCAGGACCAAGCTGCCGAGCGGCGGAAGATCATCTGCTTCTCGCCGCACCCCGACGACGACGTGATCTCGATGGGCGGCATCCTCCGCAAGCTCGTCGAGAACGAGAACGACGATCACCGTCGCGTACATGACCAGCGGCAACATCGCCGTCTTCGACCACGACGTGCGCCGCTACGTGGACTTCCTGCGACGGCTGGCCGGCGAGCAGCGGCGTCGGCGGAGCGTGCCGTGACCGAGCTGGTGCGCCGGGTGGACGCAGTTCCTCGCCGCGCAAGCGCCCGGGCGACGTCGACATCCCCGAGGTGCAGGACATCAAGCGCATCATCCGCGAGTCGGAGGCGGTCGGCGGCATCGAGATGCTGGGGCTGCGAGGAGAGCGCGGCGCGCTTCCTCAACCTGCCGTTCTACCAGACCGGCAAGGTGCGCAAGGATCCGATCGGCGCCGGCCGACGTCGCGATCGTGCGCGACGCTGCTCGAGGAGGTCAGCCCCGACCTCATCTTCGTCGCCGGCGACCTCTCCGACCCGCACGGCACGCACCGCATGTGCAAGGAGGCGATCGATCGGCGCGCTGGACGAGATCGTCGATGCCGGCCGGCGCCCGGCCCGAGGTCTGGCTCTACCGCGGCGCGTGGCAGGAGTGGCCGGTGACCGAGGCCACCTGGCTGGTGCCGCTGTCGCAGGAGGAGCTGCGGCTCAAGATCCAGGCGATCTTCAAGCACCAGTCGCAGAAGGACTCGGCCCCCTTCCCGGGGCCAGGACGAGCGCGAGTTCTGGCAGCGCGTCGAGGCGCGCAACAAGGACACGGCCGCGGAGCTCGACCGGCTCGGGCCTCGCCGAGTACTTCGCGATGGAAGCGTACGTGGTCGCCTCGAAGTAGCTTCAGGCCTCCTCGACCACCATCACCGCGGCCATGCCCCCGTGCTGCGCCACGTTCACCACCTGACGCTGCGAGGCGCGGGCGAGGATCGCGATCCCGTCGTCGCTCGAGGCGAACCCCATGACGTGATAGAACGCCTCCGGATGCAGGCTGCCGTCCTCCGCCAGCGTGGGCACCTCGATCACGGGAATCTGGGCCAGCCGCTGCAGGACCCAGAGCTCCTCGTCCGCCAGCGCGGCGTCGAGCGCACCCACCCACTTCCCCTCGTCCGCCATCTGCCCCAGCAGGACGCCCGTCACCGCCGTAGCCCCGTGAGGGCTTCAGCACCAGCCACTCCCGTTCGCTCCTGGCGTACTCCAGCAGGTCGCCGATCTCGCCGCCCGGCAGGGAGGTGTTCCGCTCACGCACCACCCGAGTCCACAGGACGTGATGCTGGAAGACCCGCCGCTCCTCTTCGGTGTAGTACCGCTCGCTCAGGACCGGATCGGTCAGCACCTCGAAGCAACTCTTGCAGTCCAGCTCCGCCGTGATCGAGGACACCACGCGGTTCTCTCGGAAGAGGCGGCGCATCGGCTCGGGATCCATGCCCTCGGCCGCGAGCTCGGCCAGGTCGAGGACGGCGTAGTCGCGGTACACCAGATCCACCTGTCGGTCACCGCAGTAGACCTCGTCTCCTTTCATGCGGAGCTCGGTGGGGTCGGCGTGGAGCACCTGTATGCCGTGGTGGTCGCCGTAGTATTCGACCAACCGGCGCTGCTCGTCGATGCCCTCCAGCTCGTACTTGGGCTCCACCAGGCAGATGGTCCCGCCGGGTCTGCCCACCACCTCCAGGTGCTCCACCAGCGCCTTCAACAGCAGGATCCGCGCGTCGGGCAGGCGGGTGAGCCTGATACCCGGGTCCTGAGCTACCAGCAGCGGGACCACCACGTCGTCCACCACTTCCTCGACCGCGGGGACCAGGTACAGCCCCCCGACCCCGGTGAGATTCGGCTCGACGAAACGGAGGGTGTCCTTCCAGATGGGGCTGGCGTAATCCACCATGCAGTCGAGCCGGTCGAAGACCGGGTTTCGCGCCTGCACCGCGGGTGTCCAGCAGGCTCGGAGCCATTCGTCCTCGACCGGGTCCAGCCGGAGGAGATCGCGGACGGCCGGGTCGCCGAAGTAGAGCTCGGGCATCCGGAGCAATCCGTGGTGCAGCGTCCGGGTGACCGAGTGGAGATAGGCGAGCTGCTCGGCGAGCAGCGTGATGGGGCAGGGGAGCACCCGGATCGTCTCCACCCGGCCGTCGTGGAAGTAGTCCATGTGCCGCGCGACCGCGCCCGCCCGCATGCGCTGGTGCGCCGCCGCCAGCTCGGCGGACGGGAGGGTATACAACGCCTGCCGCACCCGGGCCGCCAGGCGCGCGCCGCGCAGTCCTGCTGTTTCGGTGGGGGTGGGCTCGGACGTCGGGGCGGCGCCTTCGGACACGGGACTCCTCGGCTGGATCCCTCGCGTTCGCTCGGGATGAAGTGGAAGGAGCCAATGTGCCGCCCCGCTGCCCCGACCGGCAAGAGAGGACCGGTCCGTTGACACCACCGCGCGGGCTTACGGTGGGTCTTCCAGGCCTTCGCGGCGGCGGGTACTCGCTGGCCCGGCAACTCCCGGAAAACAAAAACCCCCCGAGGCGCGACACGTCGCGGATCGGGGGGTTCTGCCGCCGGCGGGGACCGATTCTTGAATCAGTGTCGCCACGTGTGGCGACCGAATCGATTTCCCTTCCTCGGAGCGCGCGGTGACCTCCGGGGTGCCCGAGACTTGCCCGGGACTTCGATCGTGGCCGGCGAGCTCCCGATCGTCTCACGAGGGCTGATCACCCTGTGAGTGACAGACACGCAGCGTCCTGGTATCTGCCGGCCGTCCATCAATACACCGCTTGGTGGGCGACTCACCTCGAGGCCTCACGGCTTCGAGGGATGCTACAGTACGAATCCAACCCTTCGCTGTCAATAGGCAAGAAGTACGAAAATTCCATCCGTCGGGGCGCACTTCTTGTGACATTTTCCGCCTCGCGTCGCAACCGCCCCGCGCGCTGCAGCTTCCAATTCTTATCGACAAATCAACGTCGGCCACGTTGATAAATACGACTGGCGATGTGGAATCGAAGCTCATACCTTGAGGCCCTTCCACCGCCGACACCTGTTCCAGGAGATCGTGGAGTGAACGGGACCGAGGTCTCGCGGGGCGGCACCGTGTTGCGTGAAATCGCCCGCAACATCGAGCGGATCGAAAGTGGGAACGCGCACGATCGTGTGTGTCTCTACGGCACCGACGATGGCACCCACTCCTGTGTCTGCTACCGCGATACCGGCCACGCCGGACGCCACCAGTGTCCTTGCGGAGCCGAATGGAGATGACCGGCTAGGGCGTTGCCCGGTCTGGCCGTCCCCGATATCGACCGCGCCCGGCGGTCGAGACGCCAGTCTAGGCCGCTCCACCCGAGTCCCGCTTTCTGGCGACCTGCCAAACACCGGCGCAGGTCGCGACCCTTCCACTAAGAGTCCCTGAATTGTCCCTGCGACCCGTTCCCTGCCCGCTTCCGGCCGGGAGCCGGGATCTCACTCCGCCCCATCACTTTGCGGCCCCCACTTCAACCTCAGCTTCAAGCCGGATCGCGGCTCGGCCCTCCGGGCATACCCGTTGCACAAGTCTGCCCGGTTTCCTCGCTCGTCTCGCGTCCATAGCCAAAGTGTCACTCCCTCGGAGCAATGCCATGGTTTCCTTCCTCAAAGGTCGCCGCAAAACGGACGACGCCGTCGTCGCCGTCGATTCGAGCGGAGCGCACATCACGCTCGCACTCGAGACCCTCGTCGCCAGGGCCGAAAGCGTCGTCGATCAGCTTCGGGCGCTGACGCCGGTCCTCGAGCGGTCCGAGGATCTGAATACGCTGCGCATGCGGTGCGAGGAGGTCGAGCGGCAGGTGGCCGAGATGGAGGGTACCTCGGCCAAGCTCGCGGACGCGGAGGTGCAGCTCGAGCGGGTGGCCCAGACCGGCACCGAGCTCGAAGGCCTCAAGGGGCGGATGGGCGAGTTCGGCGACAAGATCGACGCGGCGCTCAAGCTGCGGGAGCAGATCGAGGGCTTCCTCAGCCTCGAGGGTCCGATCGGCACGGTTCGCGGGGACGCCGAGAACCTGCGGAAGCAGCTCGACGAGATGGGCGAAGACGTGACCCGGATGCGCACCCAGGCCGACGACGCCCTCCGCGCCCACCGGCACAGCACCTCCCGCCTCGAGGCGTTCGACCAGGAGGCTCAGGCCGCCACCAGCCGGCTGGACGAAGTCGCCCGGCGGGTGCAGGCCGTCGAGCGCGCGCTGGAGCCGGTCGGTCAGGCCGTCGCCGCCGTGCCCGACGTCCAGCACCGTCTCGCGGTGCTCAAGGCGTTGGCCGATCAGGTCTCGCAGAAGTCGGCCGCGCTGGAGCAACAGCGTGAGGCAGTGGACCGCGCCGCCACGCAGATCTCCCAGCTCACCCGGCTCGATCGCGAGCTGGACGCCTGGCTCCGCCGCCAGGAGGAGCAGATCCGCCGGTTCGGGGCAATCGAGGCCAAGATCGCGGAGGTGTCGGCGGTCCAGGGCAAGGTGATGGCGCGCTCGGAAGAGCTGCAGGCCATGGCCACTCAGACGGAGGAGGCGCAACAGTCGGCCCGCCAGGCGCTCAACGACCTGCGGGAGCAGATGCGCAAGAGCAGCGAGAGCTTCGAGCTGGAGAACCGGGGTCTGCACGCGGTCAGCGAGCGCGTCGCCGACCTGCGGAACGCGGTCAAGGAGTGCGAGACCCGGTTCGCCGTGCTCGACGCGGCGAGCCAGGGTACGTCGGCGGTGCAGGCTCAGGTCCGGAGCGCTGGCGAGGAAGCCGCCGAGCTCTCGGCGGAGCTGGCCCGGCTGCTCGAGGAAGAGAAGCGGATCGCCTCCCTCCGCCAGGAGGTCGGTCGGCTGGACGGGGTCGCCGGTGAGGTGGCCTCACGGATGCAGCGTATCGAGGAGCTGCGGCCCGGGATCGAGGCGGCGGTCAAGGACCTCGGTTCGCTGAAGGGCACCCGCGAGCTGATGGCCGACGGTCTGGAGCAGATGCGGGTGGCCTACGAGGAGATGACCCGGCTCCGCGAAACCCACGGCGAGGTGGAGACCTGGCTGTCCGGCACCGATGCCTGGACCAAAAAGGTCCAGGGGCAGGTCAAGGAGCTGAGCGGAATGGAGCCGGCGGTCGAGCGGCTGCGCGACGAGGTCGAGCAGGTCAAGGCGGCGATGAGCGATATCGAGTCCCGCCGCGAGGCGCTGGACGACGTGCAGCGTCGTCTGGGAGACCTCGGCGCCCTGAGCGCCGAGCTGAAGGAGCGGGGCGACGCGCTCCGTGGCCGGATGGAGTCCGCCGAGGCGCGGTTCGGGCAGCTCGCCCGCCAGGCGGAGGAGGCGCAGCTGGTCTCCGATACCATGGCCGAGGTCACCGGGTCCGTCTCGGAAGCCGAGAAGCGGATGTCGGCGGTGGACGAGTCGGTGCGCTCGCTGGAGAGCCGGACCCAGCAGCTCGACGAGCTGCAGGACCGCATCCGGCTCCTGGGCCAGGAGCTCGATCAGCGGCAAGGCGCGCTGGACAAGGCGACCGAGCACCTCACTCGGGCCTCGGCGCTGCGGCAGGAGGCGGCCGAGACCGCCCAGCGTCTGGAGGAAGTCTCCCGCACTGTGGACTCGACGCTGGCAAAGGCCGAAGCGCGCTCCGGCAGCTTGAAGAAGGTCTCCGGCGATCTCGAGAGCCGGGCGGCCGCGCTCAAGCCGGTCGAACGCCAGCTCGCTCAGTTCGAAGACCTGCTCGGCCGGTGGGAATCGGCCCAGTCCGAGGCGGCCAAAGGGCTGGAGCAAACCCTGGCCCGTCAGGGCGCGGTCGAGGCTCTCGAGGCCGAGGTCAAGAACGTGTTCGAGCTGGCCCAGCGCGCGGTGGATAACGTCCAGACCATCGGCTCCTCACGGCGGGAGATCGACGAGACCCGGGCCCTGCTGGTGGACACCCAGGGCCGCTTCGAGGTGGCTGAACAGGCGCTGCGCGACTTCGAGGCCCGGAAGCGGGCGCTGGACCGGGCTGAGCAGCGGCTGGCCCGGGCGGAGGCACTCGCCCTCGGCATCCGCACCACGGTCGAGACGCTGCAGGCACAGAAGACCGTCGTGGATCACGCGATGGAATCGGCCGGCGCGCTCGGTCTCCAGATGAAACAGGCGGAGGCGCTGATCGCCTCGCTTCGCAGGGAACGCTCGTTGGCCGCGGACTTGAAGGCGGCGGTGGCGGCCCTGGAGGATATCGAGGAGCAGGCCGGCGACACCGAGTAGGAAGCGGACTGGCGTGGGAACGGCGTGAAGCGGTTTGCTTCACGCCTTTTCCTTGCCCTTCAGCTGTCGTCGCCACCGCCGTCGTGATCCTCGTGATCCTGTCCGCGGTCGTGGCGCCGCATGTGCCGTTCGCCGTGCCTGCCGTCCCGCCACTCCCTTCGCCACTGCTTCCGCATCTCGGCCGCCTGCTTGGCCTGCTCGGGGGTAAGCACCGCCATGACCTGGGCGCGGGTGCTGTCCATCCGGGCTCGAAAGGCGGAGCGGGCCTCGCGGTCGCGACGCAGCTGCTCCATCTGCCCGCGATTCTTCTCCAGGTACCTCCCTCTGATCGCCTCGAGTTGGCTGGCCTGCTCGTCGCTGAGCTTGAGCTCGCTCCGCTGGGCCAGGAGGCGACCCACCGGGTCGAACATCCTGCGACCGGAATCGGCGCCGGCACGCGCGGGTGCCTGGTCGCCGGCCTGCGCCATCGCTGCTGAGTTGTAGGCCAGCAGTCCCGCCACCCCCAGGGCCAGGGCCAGAAAACGCTGTCGCTGCATCGCGGTGCCTCTCGGTTGAGTGTACCCGGATGGACGCCAGCGGGTTTCCGCCGTTAAGTCTCCGCTAAGTTCCCAAGTTCGCGTGCCGGGTGTACACTCTCCGCATTCCCCAGCCCAGGATCAGAGCCATGCGTTCGACCGTCGTGTCCCTCGCTCTCGCCGCGTCTCTGCAAACGGCGGCCGCTCCAGCGGTCGCCCAGACCTTCCGGGACCCTGCCCCGGGGTCCATCGGCTTCGGCGGCGCCGCGCTGATTGTGGGCGACCAGGTCCTGATCGGGAGGCCGGGGACGTTGATCGGGTTTCCCCTCCCCGCCAGTCACGCCGGAGCCGTACATGTGTTCCGTCGCGCGGGGGATCACTGGACCGAGTCGGGGATTCTGAGCGCGAGCGGCGGGGTACTGGGCGACGGGTTCGGCTCCGCGCTCGCCGCCGAGGGCAAGATCCTGGTGGTCGGCGCGCCGGGCGCCAAAGGCGGTGGCGCGGTCTACGTCTACGAGCGCAGCTCCGGCGGACGGTGGACCGAGCTGGCCCGGCTCGCCTCGGCGGGTGGGGTCGAGGGAGACCGGCTTGGCGCCTCAGTCGCGATCAAGGGCGGGGTGCTGCTGGCTGGAGCCCCCGGCAGCGAGGGCGAGCGGGGGTCACTGGTGGTCTTCGGCCGGGGCAAGGGCGCCGCCGACTGGACCGCTCGAGCGGTCATTCATGGTTCGGGCACCGAGACCGACGACTGGTTCGGCGCTTCCGTGGCGTTCGACGGACAGCGCGCGCTGATCGGAGCGCCGGGGCCGTGGACCTTCGACTCCACCCGATGGAAGCCGGGCCGGGCCTTCGTGTTCCGGACGGGGCAGCCGGGCGTCTGGACCGAGGAGGGCCGGCTCGCTCCTGAGGTCGGAGCCGACCTCCGGGCCCTTGGCGTGGCGGTGCTGCTGGACGGCTCGGAGGCGCTGGTAGGGGCGCCTCTCTCCGCCTCGCTGGCCGGAGCCGTTGTCCGGTACCGCCAGGATGGGGCGGCCTGGACCCCGGCCGGCCGTTTCACTGCGGACACCGTGATCGGTCCCGCGGGATTCGGTGCAGCGCTGGCCCGAGATGGAAACGACCTGCTGGTCGGGGCGCCGATGGCGGACAAGAGCGCGGGGGCCGTATACGTCCTTCGGCGGGGCGCGGCGCCGGAATGGAGCGTGGTGCAGCGGCTGTCCACTCTGCCCGCCGGATACTCGACCAGGCTCGGCGCCGCCATCGCGGCGAGCAAGGGACTCACGGTTGCCGGGGCGCCCCTCGCCTATTTCTTCGAGGGGACCGGCCTCCTCTATCAGCGGGACGGGGCGTCGGGAGCCTGGCGCGAGACGGCCAAGGTGAGCGATACCGTCTCGACCGTCTTTCCCGCCGTGGCGGGCGGCGAGGTGAAGTGTCAGGCCGGCAAGGCCAGAGGGTTCGACTGCAAGGACGCCGACCTCGTCGCCTTCCTGCCCAAGAGCGCCATCGGGGCCGAGCGGGGCACGCTGGTGAACGACATCTGGGGCTGGACCGACTCGACCACCGGCCGCGAGTTCGCGATCGTGGGCCGGACCGACGGCACGTCCTTCGTCGAGGTGACCGATCCCGCGAATCCCGAGTACCTCGGCGACCTGCCGATGCACCAGGGCGCGCGGGCCAACATCTGGCGCGACATCAAGGTCTACAAGAACCACGCGTTCGTCGTGGCCGACGGCTCGGGGCCGCACGGGATGCAGGTCTTCGATCTGACCCAACTCCGCAACGTCACCACCCCGCAGACGTTTCAGGAGACTGCGCACTACAGCCGGATCAACAGCGCGCACAACATCGTGATCAATCCCAGCACCGGCTTCGCGTACACCGTGGGCAACAGCATGGGGGGCGAGACCTGCGGCGGCGCGCTCCACATGGTGGACATCCGCGACCCGCTGAATCCCAGCTTCGCGGGCTGCTACGCCGATCCGGCCCTGGGCCGCCAGCGTACCGGCTCCACCCACGACGCGCAGTGCGTCACGTATCACGGGCCCGACGCGCGCTATCACGGGCGTGAGCTCTGCTTCACCTCCTCGGAAACCGCGCTGGGCATCGCCGACGTCGGCGACAAGGCGAGCCCCCGCACCGTGAGCATCGCGGCCTACCCCAACGTGGCGTACGCCCACCAGGGGTGGCTGAGCGACGACCACCGGTACTTCTTCCTCGACGACGAGGGTGACGAGCTGGCCGGGACCGCGCCCAAGACCCGTACCGTGGTGTTCGATCTCACCGATCTCGAGGACCCGGTGGTCGCCCGGGAGTTCTACGGCAATACCGCGGCGTCCGACCACAACCTCTACGTCAGGGGCCGGTACATGTACCAGTCCAACTACGTGGCGGGTCTCCGGGTGGTGGACGTCAACGATCCGGTCAACCCGGTCGAGGTGGGATACTTCGACACCGTGCCGTTCGGCGACAATCTCCCCGGGTTCTCGGGCTCGTGGAGCAACTACCCCTACTTCAAGAGCGGGGTCGTGGCGGTGACCAGCATGCGCGAGGGACTCTTCCTTATCCGGTACCACCCCAGCACGGTCGTGCCATGACGAACGCCCCCCGGCGCGTGGCGCTTGTCGCGCTGCTGCTGGCGGGACCGCCGCCGCTCCGGGCGCAGCTCTACGTGCCCAACCAGGACGACGCCACGGTCTCCGTGATCGATCCCGCCGCCCAGCGACTGCTCCGGACCGTCAACCTCCGCCGCTACGGGGTGGGCGACAACGCCAAGCCGCATCACGTGCAGGTGGAGCCCGACGGAAGCGCCTGGTACGTCACGCTGATCGGGGCGGGGAAGGTGCTCAAGCTCGACCCCAAAGGCCGGCTGCTGGGCAGCCTGGACATGGAGGTCCCCGGCCTCATCGCGTTGCACCCCTCGAAGGATCTCATGTTCGTCGGGCGCTCGATGAGCGCGGTGAATCCGCCGCCGCGGATAGCGATGATCCGCCGCTCCGACATGGCGCTGCTGGACGAGGTGGACCTGCTGTTTCCCCGGCCCCACGGCATCGTGGTCCACCCCGCCGGCGATGTGGTCTACGTGGCGAGCCTCGGCACCAACCAGATCGCGAGCGTCGGCGTGGATCAAGGCGAGGTGCGCCTGGTCAACGTGCCCGGAATGGCCCACGGCTTCGTGCAGGCCGCGGTCTCTCCGGATGGGAGCCTGCTCGCCGTTACCGCCGAGCTGACCGACTCGCTCATCATCTTCGACGTGACCAACCCCTCGGTACCGACCCTCATCCGCGGGCTCGCCATGCCGGACGGACCGTTCGAGCCCGCCTTCACCCCCGACGGCCGCTCGATCTTCGTCACCGCCCTCAACGCCAACCGGGTAGCGGTGGTCGATACCCGGGACTGGACGGTGAGCCTGCTGCCCGAACACCCCGGGTTCGGGCAGCCCCACGGCATCGCCTTCTCGCCGGACGGTTCCCGGGTCTTCGTGGGCAACCGTCATCAGCTCGGCGACGCTCACGACCATGCCGGCGGCCGCCCCGAGGGCACCGGAACCGTCGTCGCCATCTGCGTCCAGAGCCGGGCCGTCGAGTCGGTGCTGAGCGTCGGGCACTACGCCGCCGGCCTCGGAATGACACCGGCTCCGCCCGGCACGACACCGGCGCCCGGGCCCTGCCGCTGACGCACCGCCTGTGCTGGCTCCTCTTCTCCGGGGCCGTGGGAGCCTGCGCCGGTGGTGGGCCGCCCGGTACGGCTCGCCCCACCCGGGAGCTCGAGTTCCGCGCCGTCGTCGCTCCGTTTCCGGTGACCGACGCCGCCGGCCGGGCGCTCGATCTGGCGTTCGTGGGTGGATTCAACGCTCCGCGCCCCCAACTGGTGGATGCCGATGGCGACGGTGATCTCGATCTCTTCCTCCAGGAGATCACGGGGAGCGTCGCGCTGTACGAGCGCGACGGTGAGGTGGACGGCCTGCCGCGGTTTCTCTTCCGCACGCCGAAGTACCACGACCTCGACGTGGGCGAGTGGTACCGCTTCGCCGACGTGGACGGTGACGGCGATCTCGACCTCCTCGCCGAACAGCCCTTCGGGTATATCAGGTATTTTCGGAACGACGGCGGGCGGGACGGGTATCGGTTCGTGCCCGCCGCCGACACGCTGAAGGACACCGACGGCACGCCGATCTTCTCCGACCGGCAGAACATCCCCCAGCTCGGCGATCTCGACTGTAATCGCCGGTCCGACCTGCTCATCGGCCGGCTCGACGGCACCGTGGGCCGCTACGAGGCAATGGTTCCGCAGGCGGGGCGCGTGCCCGCGTTTCGCCTGGTGGCGAAGGAGTTCGAGGGTATCCGGATCGTGGGGCAACAGGTCGGGCCTCCGCTGCCGTTCTCGCCCGATCCCAGCATGCATGGCGCCAACACGATGGCGCTGGCCGATCACGACGGCGACGGTGATCTCGACCTCTTCTGGGGCGATTTCTTCGAGCCGGGGCTCCTGCTGATTCGAAACACGGGATCATGCCCGGCTCCCGCCTTCAGGGGCGCGCCGGCCCAGTTCCCGGTCGGCCGGCCGCTGCTCACGTCCGGATACAACGCCCCGACCTTCGGCGATGTCAGCGGAGACGGCAGGGCCGATCTCGTGGTCGGCGTGCTCGGCGGCGCCTATAACCCGCTCCGCACTTCGGTGGACAACCTGTACTATCTGACGCGAGGCGCCGGCGAGGAGTGGGAGATCCGGACCCGCCGCCTGCTCCCGGTCCTCGACATCGGAAGCGAGACGATTCCGGCCATCGCCGATCTCGATGGCGACGGCGATCCGGATCTGCTGCTCGCCAACAAGCTCGATCCTTCGGACCTGCAGCGGTCGGTGGTGTACCGGCTGGAGAACGTCGGGAGCGCGGCGCGTCCGTCGTTCAGAATGCGGCCGCCACTGGACCTGGGGCAGCGATTCCATGCCGCGCCCGCCGTCGGCGACCTGGATGGCGACGGGCGGGTCGACCTGTTGGTGGGGCAGTGGGGGCCGCGGCTGGCGTGGTACCGGGGTGCTCCGGGCGGCTTCCAGGCGGTAGACACCGCCCTGGTCACCATCACCCGCGGCAGCAACACCGTGCCCACCCTCGGCGACCTCGACGGGGACGGCGACCTGGACCTGGTGGTGGGCGAGTCCTCGGGATGGCTCAACTACTACCGGAACGACGGCGGGCCGTCGGGGCCGCGGTTCGCCCTGGTGAGCGACCAGTTCGAAGGGATCCAGATCGGCCGCCGCAGCGCGCCCTTGCTGTCGGATCTCGACGGCGACGGGGATCTCGATCTGCTGGTGGGCTCGGAGACCGCGGGACTGGTGCTCTTTCGGAACCAGGGCACCCGCACCGCCCCGCGGCTAGTGCGGGATCCCGGATTCGCTGTCGCGGCTCCGCTTTTCGCGGCTCCGGCCGCCGGCGACCTCGACGGCGACGGGGATCTCGATCTGGTGGTGGGAGGAGTGGGCGGGGGTCTGATCTACCTGGAGCGCCGCACGCAATAGCCGATCATCCCGGACGCGACAACCTCGTCGGGATGAGGTTGCCGCGCCCGGGATGATCGATGCGTGCGGGAGCCGATTACGTCCGCGGTCTCCCGCCGTGTGACAGTCGGTCCACTTCGCTCTCGCTCATCCGGTCGGCGTCGGCATCCTTCTGGCCGGTCACCCGGTGCCATGCGTCCTTCACCGCGTCCTTCATCCTCTCCCAGGTGGATTCCGCTCCACCTCTGCCCTCGGAGCGGTCCCACCCGGTTCGCAGGTCGGATTCCACGTCCTTCCAGTCGCGGCCCATGTGATGCCGGCCCGACTCGAAGCCATACTTGTAGGCCGGACGGAACTCCTCATAAGTGCGTCCGGTGGCGTAGGGACGCGCCCCGTAGTTCTCACGCCACCAGAGATCCTCTTGATCCCAGTTATTGTCGAACGCCATGATTCCTCCAAACTGTGGTTGCACTGCCATGAGACGTTGGTATGCTAACCCCCCGTATCATCTCATATCGTGATCCCGATCACCGTATCGCGCCCCACTTGCCGGCGGATTTCCGGTGCCCTGAATCCCCCCCATCGCGGTCCCGGCTGGCGTGTCGTCCGCAGGTTCGTTAGCGTGGCTCCGTGAGAGCGGCGAGCGCGGATCGGGGAGTGGGATGGGCCGGAGCTTCCTGGCTGGCGCTGGTCTGCGCCCTGGGTTGCGCTCCGGAGCAGCGGGGCGGACCGACCACCGTCACCGTGTCGGGCAGCGTGCTCGGAGCGGAAGGGCAGATCCTTCGCCGGCAGCTGGAGCGCTTCGACCGCGAGCACCCGGACATCCAGGTGAAGATGCGTCCCACTCCCGATGCCGCCGACCTGCGCCACCAGCTCTACGTGCAATGGCTCAACGCCAGGGCCACCGATCCCGACATCCTGCAGGTCGACGCGATCTGGACCCCGGAGTTCGCCGCGGCCGGCTGGATTCTCCCGCTCGATCGCTTCGCGCCCGACACCGCCGCGTTCTTTCCCGTGACCATCGAAGCCAACCGCTGGCGGGGCGAGTCTGTTCGCCCTCCCCTGGTTCGTGGATGTGGGAATGCTGTACTGGCGCACCGACCTCTTCTCCCAGCCGCCCCAGACCTGGGACGCGCTGGAGCGTGCGGTCCTTCCGGTAATCGCCGGCGGCTCGCCCCGGTACGGGCTGGTATGGCAGGGCGCCCGGTACGAAGGGCTGGTGACCGTCTTTCTCGAGTATCTGGGCGGGTTCGGCGGCCGGATCCTCGACGGCGGGCTCGTCACCGTGCAGGAGCCGGCGGGCGTGCGGGCACTTACTACCATGCGGGACCAGATCCATCGGACGGGCGTGGTGCCTGCCCGGGTCCTGACCTGGCATGAGGAGGAGCCCCGGTTCGCCTTTCAGAACGGTGAGGCGGCGCTGATGCGAAACTGGCCCTACGCCGCGGCTCCCATGCAGGACAGCACCCGCTCGCGGGTGGCCGGGCGGTTCGCCGTGGCCCCGATGCCGGCGGCCCCCGGGGGGCGGCATACGGCTGCGCTGGGCGGAGCGCAACTCGCCATCAACGCCTTCAGCCCCGAAGCCGAGGCGGCCTGGCTGATCATCGAGTACCTCACACGGCCCGAGCAGATGGTCGAGCGCGCGCGGATCGTAGGGCAGTTCCCCACCCGCACCGCGGTGTTCGACGACCCGGTGCTCGCCCAAGCCCTGGCGATCCCCCCCGCCCAGGCGCGCCGGATCGTCGAGGCCGCGGTTCCCCGGCCGGTGACTCCGGTTTACACCCAGCTCTCGGAGATTCTCCAGATCGAGCTGCACCGCGCGCTCAGTTTGCAGACCGAGCCCGGCGAGGCGCTGTCTCGGGCAGCGTCCCAGATGCAGACACTGCTCGACCGCGCCGGTCTCGGCAGAGGCGGCGTTGCCGTCCGCTGAGACGCGGGGCGCCGAGTGGCGCGAGGCCCGGCTGGCCTATGGGATGGTGGCGCCGGCCGTGGCCACGATTCTCCTGGTCGCGCTGTTTCCACTGAGCTGGACGATCTGGGAGTCGCTGCATCTCCACGATCTCCGGATGCCCTGGCTGGGCCAGCCGTTCGTGGGCCTGGCGAACTATGCCGACGTGCTTCGCGACGGCAGGTTCTGGGGCGCGATGGGGCACACCCTCTGGTTCGCGGCGGCCAGCGTGAGTCTCGAGCTGGTGCTGGGCTGCGTGCTGGCCCTGGCGATGAACCGGAGTTTTCGCGGCCGGGCGCTGGTCCGGGCGGCCATCCTGATTCCGTGGGCCATTCCCACGGTGGTGGCCGCGCTGGTCTGGCGGTTCATGTTCGAGGGCCTCGAGGGCTGGCTCACCGATGACATCCGATCCTGGGTGCCGGTGATTCTCTCCGACGTCTGGAAGACGACGCCGTTTGTCGCCCTCCTCCTGCTGGCGGGACTGCAGGGCATCGATCCCGCGCTCTACGAGGCGGCGCGGATCGACGGCGCGTCGCCCTGGCGCCAGTTCCGCTTCGTCACCCTCCCGCTGCTGGCCCCGGCGATCCTGGTGGCGCTGATCTTCCGCACCCTCGACGCGTTCCGGGTGTTCGATCTGATTTACGTGCTCACCGGCGGCGGTCCCGGCACGGCGACCGAGCCGATCGCGCTCTACACCTTCAACACGCTGATGCACAACCTGCGTTTCGGATACGGATCGGCGCTGTCGGTGCTGGTCTTCCTCGTCACCTTCGTCCTGGCCCTGGGATACATCCGGCTGCTCGGCCGCGGGCTCACCGAGAGCCGGTCATGAAGGGGCAGGGCCGTTGGCCGGGGCTGGTGATCGCGGCGCTGGTCCTCGCGGCGGCGTTCCCCTTCTTCCGGGCGATCGCCGGGTCGCTTACGCCCGAGGCCCAGCTCTTCGAGGGCGCCCCCTTGTGGCCCAGCCCCCCGGTGCTGGATCACTACCGGGCCCTGTTCACCGAGCGCGCGTTCTGGCTGCCGATCCGCAATTCGCTGGTCGTGGCCGGCGCCACCACGCTGTTCTGCGTGACGATCGGCTCGCTCTGCGCCTACGCGCTGGCGCGGCTGCGGTTCCGCGGCAAGGCGGTCCTCCTGGGAGTCATCCTGGCGGTCAGCATGTTCCCCCAGATCGCCATCGTGTCGCCGCTCTTTCTGCTGCTCCGGAGTGTCCGCCTCATCGACACGTATCCGGGCCTCATCCTCCCCTACCTCACCTTCGCGATGCCGCTGGCGGTATGGCTCCTGGTGGGTTACTTCCGCCAGCTTCCCGCCGAGCTGGAGGAGGCGGCGATGGTGGACGGCGCCAGCCGGCTCCGCGCTTTCCGCGAGGTGATCGTTCCGCTGGCGTTGCCCGGGCTCGCCGCCACCGCCATCCTGACCTTCGTATACAGCTGGAACGAGTTCCTCTTCGCCCTTTCGTTCACGCTGGGACCGGAGCGGCAAACGGTGCCGGTGGCTATCGCCCTCTTCCGGGGGCAGTACCAGGTGCCCTGGGGTCAGGTCCTGGCCGCGGCGATCGTGGCGACCGCCCCGGTCGCCGTCCTGGTACTGGCGTTCCAGCGAAGAATCGTGCAGGGTCTCACCGCCGGCGCGGTAAAGGGCTGACCCGTGGCCTCCATTCGTCTCGAGAACCTCTGGAAGACCTATCCCAACGGACACCAGGCCGCCCGCGGTGTCGACCTGACCATCGCCGATGGCGAGTTCATGGTCCTGGTCGGCCCGTCCGGGTGTGGAAAGAGTACGGCCCTGCGGATGATCGCCGGGCTCGAGACGCCGACCGCCGGCCGCCTGCTGATCGGTGACCGCGACGTGACCGAGCTTCCGCCCCAGGAGCGCGACGTGGCGATGGTCTTCCAGAGCTATGCGCTCTATCCCCACATGACGGTCCGGGACAATCTCGCGTTCGGGCTCCGCATGCGGGGCGTGGCACCGGCGCTGATCACGGAGCGGGTGGACGGCGCCGCCAAGGCCCTCGGCCTCGAAGCCGTGCTCCACCGCAAGCCGGGGCAGCTCTCGGGAGGCCAGCGCCAGCGGGTGGCGCTGGGTCGGGCCATCGTCCGGGAGCCGCTGGTCTTTCTCTTCGACGAGCCGCTGTCCAATCTCGACGCCAAGCTGCGGTTGGAGACCCGGGCGGAGCTGGCCCGGTTGCACCGCCGGCTGGCGGCGACGATGGTCTACGTCACCCACGACCAGGAGGAGGCCCTGACGCTGGGCAGCCGGGTGGCGGTGATGCATGAGGGACAAGTGGAGCAGGTCGGCCCGCCGCTGGAGGTCTATCGACGGCCCGGCCACGGTCTTCGTGGCGACGTTCGTCGGCTCGCCGGCGATGAACCTGCTGCCGGCCGATCTGCTGGCCGGCGTTCGGGACGGGGGCTCGGCGTTCGCGGCGGGGGCCACCCTGGGCGTTCGGCCGCACGACATCGCCATCGTGGGGAAGGGCACGGGCGACCTCGACGCGTTGGTGGACGTCGTGGAGCCGCGTGGGAGCGAGCTCCTGGTCTATCTTCGGTTGGGCTCGTCCGGGGACGGTCCCGAGGTTCGCGTCATCACCCCGCCCGATCTCGACGTCGAACCCGACCGGGTGGTGGGGCTTCGCTTCGACCGCGGACGACTGCACTTCTTCGATCCGGGCACCGGGCGGCGGGTCGGCTGATCCCAGGTCCCCGGCGGCTGCCGGGGCCCCGGTGAGGCTCACGTCACAGCGCTCAGCCGGTACCCTTCCCGAAGTTGAGGCATCCAAGGAGGCAACATGGCGCGACGGGTACCCACCCGCGATGGGATCGGCCGGGATCTGCTGAAGGGCGCCGTCGCCGGGGCGGTGGCGACGTTCGTGATGGGCAAGGTGACCGCCTACATGTACGAGCACGAGGATCGCGACGCCCGCCGTGAAGAGGACGAGGCACGGGGCGACCAGAGCGCCTACGAGGTCGCGGCTGACCGGGTGGCATCGGCCGCCGGCACCGCGCTCGACCGGAGGCGGCGGGCCCAGGCCGCATCCGCGATCCACTGGGCGCTCGGCATCGGCGCCGGCGCGACCTACGCCGTGCTGCGTCGCCGATTCCGCCGGCTTGGCAGCGCCGCGGGCACCGCGTTCGGCACCGGTTTCTGGGCCTTCATGGACGAGGGGCTCGTGCCGGCGCTGGGACTGACACCGGGGGCGACGTCGTTTCCCTGGCAGACCCACGCTCGCGGCCTGGTCGGGCATGTCACGTTCGGAACCGTCACCGACGGCACGCTGCGGCTGCTCGACCGGATAGGCTGAAGGGAGCGCCCCCCCGGAGTCTCCTGACTCAACCGATGCCACTCGCCAGCCTACCCGCACTGCGGTACATCGCCCGGATCGCGCTGCTGGCTGTGCTGTACGCCGCTGCCGCGTGGCTCGGCCTCCGCTACGTCACCATCGGACATAGCGTCTCCCTGGTCTGGCCGCCGGCGGGAATCGCCTTCGCGGCCCTGGCGCTCCTGGGGCACCGCTACTGGCCGGGCGTGGCGCTGGGCGCCTTTCTCGCGAACGCGGCGACCCCGATTCCGCTGGCGGCCGCGCTCGGCATCGCGGCCGGCAACACGGCCGAAGCGCTACTCGCCGCGTCCCTCCTTCGCCGCGTGGCCGGCCTTCGCCCGCAGCTCGAGGACCCCCGCCAGGCTCGCACATTCATCCTGGTCGCCGTGCCCGCGGGCGCGATCCCGGCGGCGCTGGTCGGCGTCCTGACCTTGCTGGCCTCGGGTGCGCTCGACCCGGCGGCGACAGGGGAGGCCCTCCTCATCTGGTGGACCGGCGATGTCCTCGGCATGCTGGTCGTCGCGCCGGTATTCCTCAGCTGGACGGCTCAGCCGCGGGTCCGAGACACCCGGCGGCTGCTCGAGGTAGTCGCCCTCGTGGTCGGGCACCGCGGCCGCCGCCGACCTGGGCCTGCTGCAGCGGCATCGACCTGCCGTTGCTGGAGGAGGTCGAGTACACCTATCTCCTCTTCCCGTTCGTGGTCTGGGCGGCGGTCCGGTTCGGGCCCCGGGGCGCGTCGCTGGTCACGCTCGATCGTCGGTGCGGTGGCGGTGTGGCACACCGCCCGCGGCGGGGGCCCGTTCCTGGTCGACTCCAGCAGCGGAACGCTGCTGGCGTGTGGCGACCTACGTCCTGGTGCTCGCGGTGACCGGCCTCGCGGTCGCCTCGCGCGGTCTGGTCCGAGCGGGACCGGGCGACCCGGGCCCTGCAGCGGAGCGAGGAGCGACTCCGCCTGGCGCTCGACTCGGCGCGGATGGGGATCTGGTACTGGTCGGTGGAGAACAACGACGCTGGTCTGGGACGACAACCTCCGCGCGCTCTACGGCCTTGGCCCCGCCGACGTGGTCGCCGGCTACGAGCAGTTCATCGGCCGGGTATTTCCCGACGACCGCGCGTTCGTGTCCCGCTCGGTGGAGCGGGCCCTGCACGACGGGGAGGCCCTCGACTACGAGTTTCGCATCGTGCTGCCCGACGGCCGGGTCCGCTGGATCGCCGATCAGGGCAAGGTCGGGCGCGACGCCCAGGGCCGGCCGCGTCTATCTCACCGGGGTCTGCATGGACGTGACCGAGCGCCGGTCGGCCGAGGAGCGTCTGCGCCAGGCGCACCGCATGGAATCGGTCGGCCGGCTCGCCGGCGGAGTCGCGCACGAGACCAACAACCAGATGAGCGTAGTCCTCGGCGCCGCGGCCTTCGTCCTCGACCGGTCCGATATCCCCGAAGCCGTCCGAGCCGACGTGGAGCACATACGGAAGGCGGCGGAACGCACATCCACCGTCACCGCCCAGCTGCTGGCCTTCAGCCGCCGCCAGGTGCTCCGCCCGGTGGCGCTCGACCTGAACGCGCTCGTGGTCGGACTGGGAAGGGGTGCTCGCGCGGATCATGGGTGAGGACTGCACCGTCCTGCTTCGGCCGGGCGAGGGGCTCGGACCGATCCGGGCCGACCCCGGCCAGCTCGAGCAGGTGCTGCTGAACCTGGCCCTCAATGCCCGAGACGCGATGCCGCGGGGCGGCGACGCTCACGGTCGAGACCTTCGCCGCGGAGCTGACGCCGGATTACGGCAGGCGCCATTCCGGGGTGTCGATCGCAGTCCGGCTCGTACGTCGGTGCTCGCGGTGAGCGACACCGGGCACGGGATGCACTCGGGAGACACTCGGCCACGTGTTCGAGCCGTTCTTCACGACCAAGGGCGTCGGGCACGGAACCGGCCTCGGCCTCTCGACCGTGTACGGCATCGTCAAGCAGTCGGATGGCTATGTCTGGGCCTACAGCGAGCCGGGTCGGGGCAGCACCTTCAAGGTCTACCTGCCGGTGACGGGAACGGTGGCGGCGAGCCCGGACCCGCCGGACTCAGGCTCTCCCGCGGCCGGGGCGGGGCGAGTCGGTGCTCCTGGTGGAGGACGACGAGGGCGTGAGGGAGATGACCAGGCGCGCGCTGGAGGAAGGCGGCTACCGTGTCCTGGAGGCGGCCGACGGGTTCCGACGCCCTGGCGCTGCTCACCTCCACCGAGGGCCCGATCGGGCTGGTGCTCAGCGACGTGGTCATGCCGGGGATGAGCGGGCGCGATCTCGCCGAGCGCGTCGCCGAGCTGCGTCCGGGAACGCCGATCCTCTTCACCTCGGGCTACACCGACGGGGAGATCGTCCGTCGGGGCCTGCTCGACCCGGAGGCGGCCTTCATTCAGAAGCCGTTCGGCCCGAGCCGCCATCGTCCGGATCGTGCGCGAGCGGCTGGAGGGCGCTAGCTTGCCCTCGACACCCTCGCCGCGCCCCCCGACGCTCGACCCACGGGAACCCGCATGATCCAAGACTTCCGCCGGCGACATCGCCCGCTGGCGCGCCACCCCCGCCGCCTGGATCTGGCCGCTCGCGGCCGTGTCCACGCTCGCAGCCGCGGCCCTCGGGCTGCGCTGGTGGCGGGCGCAGCCAGGGACGCCTCCCACCATCACCTACTCCACGTTTCTGACCCGGCTGGATCAGGATGCCGTCCGCTCGATCACCGTCATGCCGGGCTCGGAGGTGCGCGGGGTCTGGTCTCGGGCGGTGGCGGATGCGCCGGCGGGAGCCGCCTTCCGGGTGGACTATCCGACCTTCGAGGTGACACCGGTGCTGGAGCGGGCGGAACGTGCCGGCACCCCGGTCACCCTCCAGCCCCGGAGCGGTTTCAACGCGGAGTTCGTCCGCGAGGTGCTCCTGGTCGGCGTGGCGCTCGTCGTGATCGGTTTCGTCCTGCGGCGCCAGCTCGGCGGAGGGTCGGACATGGGCGGCTTCGGCGCCGCGCGGCGCAGCCACACGACGTTCGGTGACGTCGGCGGCCATGAAGGCACCGTGGCCGAGCTGCGGGAGCTGGTCGAGTTCCTCAAGGCCCCCGATGCGTTCCAGGCGGTCGGTGCGCGCACCCCCAAGGGGGTCCTGATGTTCGGCCCACCCGGCACCGGCAAGACGCTGATGGCTCGCGCGGTCGCCGGCGAGGCCGGGGTGCCGTTCTTCGCCATCAGCGGCAGTGAAGTCACCGGGTTCCTCATCGGCCTCGGCGTCGCCCGGATCAAGAAACTCTTCCGCCAGGCTCGCAAGCGCGGCGGAGTCGTCTTCATCGACGAGCTGGACGCGATCGGCGGCCGGCGCGGGCCGGAATCAGAGTCATAACGAGGACGACCGGACCCTCAACCAGCTCCTGGTGGAGATGGATGGCTTCTCTCCCCGGGAGCACGTGCTCGTGATCGGCGCGACCAACCGGCAGGAGGATCTCGATCCGGCGCTGCTCCGGCCCGGCCGGTTCGACCGCGCGGTCTCGGTCGGCCTCCCCACCGCCTCCGAGCGCGAGGCGATCCTCCGGCTGCACGTCAGGCAGCGAGGCGTGCCGCTCGACGGCGACGTGGACCTGGTCCGGCTCGCGCGGCTCATGCCCCAGAACAGCGGGGCGGACCTGGCCAATCTGGTCAACGAAGCCGCGATCGCCGCGGCCCGCGAGCGCGTGCCGGCTGGTCGCCTGGCGTCACTTCGAGCAGGCCAGGGATCGAGTGCTCCTGGGGAAGGAGCGCACCGGCTTCCGCGCCACCGACGACGAATGGCGCGCCGTGGCGGTGCACGAGGCGGGACACGCGCTCGCCGGGCTCATCTTCCATGCCGAGGACGGGCTGCACAAGGTCACCATCCAGCCGCGCGGCCAGGCGATGGGCGTCGCCCACTTCTCGCCCGGCGAAATGGTGCTTCATACGCGCCGCTACCTCGAGGGCCAGATCTGCAAGGGGCTGGGCGGGCGGGCGGCGGAAGAGATCGTGTTCGGGCACGACGCGGTGACCAGCGGGGCCAAGGCCGACCTCCAGCACACCACCCGGGTGGCCCGGGAGATGGTCTACAAGCTGGGCATGGGCCCCAATACCGGTCTGGTGGCCTTCGACGAGCGGGAGAGCGGTGGGGCGGTGAGCGCGGAGCTGCACGCGGCGATGGACCGGGACGTCCGGCTCATCGTGGAGCTGATGTACACCCGGGTCCGCGAGGCGATCGAAGGTCATCGCGCGCGCGCTGGAGGCGCTGGCCGAGGCGCTGCTCGATCGGGAGACGCTGGAAGGCAACGACGCGCTGTCCATTCTCCAGTCCCACGGTGTCTCGATGGAGGAAGCCGTCCGGCGGCGTGCCGTGGACGACCGGCCTCCGCGCCGTCCGCCGCCCGGGCATGATTCGCGGCTGAGCGTCGGGAAACTCCTCAGAAGCCTTCCAGCGCCCAGAGATCCCCACCCCGGGGCGCGGCCCGGTCGAACAGGAGCCAGCGGCCGTCCGGCGACCACAGCGGGTAGTCGATCCGAACGTCGGGATCGGCGAACTGGTACACCTGGTACGGAGGGCCGTCCGTCCACCGGGTGCGCCCAGAGCACCTTGTGCGCGCGCACGTCCATGATCAGCGACTGCGACGGCGAGAAGGACATGTGCCCGCCGCTCAGGACCGGCGGGCAGCGGCGTCGCAGGCCTCCGCTGGCGATATCCACCCGGACGATCTGCACGCCTGGCTGCCGCGCTCCCCGCGGAACACCACGGCGCGGCTGTCGCTGGTCCAGAGCAGGAAATGTCCCCAGCATCCCACCGACGCGAGCTGGCGCTGGTCCGACCCGTCCGCGTTCATGAGCCACACCTCGGAGCGGCCGCTCCGGTCCGAGACGAACGCGATGTGGCGTGCCGTCGGGGGAGTAGAAGGGATTGGTGTCGAGGCGCGGGATCGTCGGTGAGCCGGGTGAGCGAGCTGTCGGCGAGGTCGACCCGCCAGATGTCGGTGTTCCCGCCGCGCGCGGAGAAGAAGACCAGCGCCTTGCCGTCCGGTGACCAGGTCGGCTGGTAGTCGCCGCCGGGACCCGAGGTGATCTGCCGCTCGCTCGCCGCTCGAATCCCGAAGCCAGAGGTTCATCTCGCCGGTGCGGTCGGAGTTGAACGCCAGTCGTCCGGCCGTCGGGCGACCAGGAGCCGCGGCTCTCCACCCGCGTGGTCGCTAGCACCGGCTCGGGCGGCGCCGTGGCGCGCCCGGTCTCGGGGGAGACCGGCAGGCGCCAGAGGTCGGAGTTGATGCCGCGCACCGCGAACACGAGCCGCCGCCCGTCGGGAGCCAGCGTGGACTGGACGTCCTCGCCTGCTCCGGTGGTGAGCTGCTCGGCCGGGCCCGCCGGGAGCGCCGGTCGGCCCGACCGGTATCCGCCAGACGTTGAGCCCCCCTCCGCGGTAGGACGAGAAGTAGATCGAGCGGCCGTCCGGCGACCAGGTCGGGTCGGTGTCGAAGACGTAATCGTCGGTGACCAGCGTGACCGCCCCGGAGGTGATGTCCGCGACCGCGATGTCCGACTTGGTCTTCTCGATCCGGCGAAAGACCAGCCTCGATCCGTCCGGCGACCAGCGCGGCTGGGTGTGGACCACGGCCTCGCTCGAATCCGACGTCAGCTGTCGCGGGTTGCGGCCGCGGATGTCCGACAGCCAGACGCCGCTGTCCACCGGCGAGAGCGGCGTCGAACGCCAGGCGCTCGCCGTCCGGCGACGTACGACGGATTGAAGCCGTTGTCGAAGAGCTTCGTCTCCCGTCCGGAGCCCAGGTCCATGGCCCACAGCTCGGCGCCTTCGAAGTAGTACCCGTCCACCTCGCGAGGGCTCCAGCTTCCCGGTCGCGGTCGCGCGCTCGGACGAACGCGATCCCGGTCCCGTCGGGGACCAGGCCGGGTTGGATGTGATCCCGCGGCCCCTGCGTCAGCTGCCGCTCCGGGCCTCCGCGACATCGGTCGCACGAAGAGCTGCCGGTACCCGTCCACCTCGGCGACGTAGGCCAGCCGTCTCACCGTCGGGCGACCAAGTCGGCCATTCTTCGAGCCCCTCGCGGAAGCTGAGCTGGGCCAGCCTCCGCGCGAACCCCGATGCCACCGTAGCCTCCGGTCGAGTCGCTGCCGGCGGCGCCCGCGGCCGCAGTGGGCCTCGCTGCCCGGAAGCCGAGGAACACGACCCAGGCCCGCGACGGTCACGCGCCTGTCGCGAGCAAGGCGCCGTCGCCGCGATCCGCGCTTCGCCGTTCCGGCTCACCAGTGCCTCGGCGAACTCGGCGGCGCTGGCCTGCCGGTCGTCTCGCGACTTCGCCAGCGCCCGTGGCTAACGCCGGCCTGATCGCTTCTGGAATCAGGGCGCCGGGCCGCCTCGGGCGAGCGCCGGCTGCTGCGTGAGGTGCTTCATCACGATCGCCTGGGCGGTCGCCCCGCTGAAGGGCGGCTCGCCGGTCAGCATCTCGTAGAGCACGCATCCAAGCGCGTACACGTCGCTGCGGACATCGAGATCAGTGTGGCCGGTGGCCTGTTCCGGGCTCATATACGCCGGGGTGCCGACCACGATACCCGTGGCGGTAAGATCCGAGGCCGTCGAGCCGCCGGTCGGACGAGCGATGCCGAAGTCCGCCACCAACGTGCTCCCGTCCGAGTGAGGAGAATGTTCTCCGGCTTCACGTCGCGGTGAATCACCCCCTGTTCGTGGGCGTAGTGAAGGGCGCGCGCGACTTCCCGCGCGATGCGCAGCGCGGCCCCGGCCGGGAGTGCCCCATCGCGGCGGAGCCGCTCCCGCAGCGATTCGCCTTCGATGTACGGCATGGTGAACCAGAGGATCGGCCCGCCCGGGGTGGTCGTCTCGACTCGCCCGAGTCGTACACCGAGACGACGTGGGGGTGTTGCAGCCGTGCGGCGAGGACGATCTCGCGCAGGAACCGCTCCGCGCCGAGCGAGGCGGCCAGCTCCGGGCGGAGCACCTTGAGCGCGACCAGCCGGTCGTAGCGGAGGTCCCGGGCGAGCCAGACGGTCGCCATCCCGCCATGCCCGAGCTCCCGCTCAAGCACATACCGGCCGCTCAGGCCTTTGGCGAGTTCTTGAAAACGGTCATCCATGTCGTGCCGGGGAGAGAGGCTTGGTGAGGAATATGCGACATAGCGGCGGCTGTCGCAGCCCTTCCACCGGCGATCTCGGCGAGCCGCCGCTCACCGCGGCGACTGAACCGGTTCCTGCTTTACGAGGGAAAGACCCGTCTTGCGGTCGAGGACAGGGACACGACTATCAGGCGGCCATGCCACCTCTGTCCGTGCAACGTCCTCCGATTTGGTCAGGTTCCAGCCCGCTATTCTTGGTCATGCGTCCCATCGAGCCACTCCCGATCGAGCATGTGCTGCCCGCCTTGTGTGAGGCCCTCGGGGCGGGCAACGGGGCGGTCCTGCTGGCGCCGCCGGGAGCGGGGAAGACCACCCGGGTTCCGCTCGCGTTGCTGGCGGAACCGTGGCTCGCCGGCCGGCGCATTGTGATGCTGGAGCCCAGGCGACTGGCGGCACGGGCCGCTGCGCGGCGCATGGCGTCCACGCTGGGAGAGAGCGTGGGGGGCACGGTGGGCTACCGGGTGCGCCATGAGTCCGCGGTCGGTCCGACCACCAGAATCGTGGTGGTGACCGAAGGGATCCTCACCCGCATGCTGCAGAGTGACCCGTCGCTCGAGGAATTCGGCCTCGTGGTGTTCGACGAGTTCCACGAGAGGAGCATCCACGCCGATCTCGGGCTCGCGCTCACCCTGCGGACCCGCGCCATGCTGCGTGAGGATCTGCGGGTGCTGATCATGTCTGCCACCCTCGAGGGTGCCCCGGTCGCCGCTTTGCTCGGGGACGCCCCAGTGATCACCAGCCGGGGGCGGGCCCATCCGGTCGAGATCCGCCATCTGACGCAGCGCGCGCGTACCAAGCTCGAAGCCGCGGTGGCCGACGCGGTACGCGAAGCGCTCGATACCGACGAGGGCGACCTGCTCGTCTTCCTTCCCGGCATGGGAGAGATCCGGCGGGTCGAGGGGCTGCTCCAGGATCTCGGGGCTGACGTCATTCCGCTGCACGGAAACCTTACGCCGGACCGCCAGGACCGCGCGATTCTCCCCAGCCCACCAGGAAGGCGCAAGGTCGTCCTCGCTACCTCGATCGCTGAAACGAGTCTCACGATCGAGGGTGTCCGGGTGGTGGTGGACGCCGGCCTCTCGCGGGTCCCCCGGTACTCGCCCCGGACCGGGATGACCCGACTCGCGACCGTGCGGGTGTCCCGGGCGTCGGCCGAACAGCGCAGGGGCCGGGCGGGCAGGGTCGCGCCGGGAGTCTGCTACCGGCTCTGGTCCCGCCTCGAGGACGCGGCGCTACCCGAGCGGTCTCCCCCCGAGATTCTCGAGGCGGACCTTGCTCCGCTCGCGCTCGACCTTGCGGCCGCCGGAGTCGGCGATCCCACCGAGTTGCGCTGGCTCGACCCGCCTCCAACGGCCGCCTTTTCCGAGGCACGGTCTCTGCTCGTCCAGCTGGGCGCCCTCGACCGCGCCGGCGGCTGCACCCGGCACGGTGCCGCGATGACCCGGCTCGCTCTACATCCCAGACTGGCCCACATGGTCATGAAAGCCAGCGATTTGGGGGCCCGGGACACGGCCTGTGAGATGGCGGCGCTCCTGACCGAGCGCGATCCACTCGGCCGGCAGCAGGGTGTCCCCGAAGCGGACATTCGGACACGTCTCGATCTCCTGCGGGGGACGACGGTACGCCACGACGTGGATCGGGAGGCACTTCGACGGGCCAGAGCCGTGGTGACCTCCTGCCGCCGCATCGCGAGGGGGCACGTCGAAGCCGGGGACGGAGCTGGGGATCGGGGTGCTCCTCGCGCTGGCCTACCCCGATCGGATCGCCCAGCGGCGGCCGGGGCAGATCGGACGATTCCTGCTCCGCAATGGTCTCGGCGCTTTCCTGGATCCCCAGGGCCTCTCACGGGAGGACTACCTGGTGATACCAGAGCTGGACGGGAAGTCGCCGGAAAGCCGGATCCTGATCGCAGCCCCCATCGCCCTCGAGGAGATCCGTGAGTGGTTCGGGGGCGACATCGTGGTCGAGGAAGTGGTGCGATGGGATCCCGCGTCCAGGGCGGTCGCCGCGCGGCGGCGGGAGCGGCTCGGGTCGATGGTGCTCCGGGACGCCGCACTGCGGAATCCCGACCCCGCGCTGGTTGCCGCGGCGATGATGGAAGGTGTGCGCAAAGAGGGTCTCCACGTCCTCCCTTGGGACGACAGTGCAAGACGGACCCGGGAGCGCATCACCTTCATTCACGGGCTCGCTGCCGGCTGGCCCGACGTCTCGGACGAGGCGCTGAGCGCAACGCTGGAGGAGTGGCTGGGGCCACGATCCGCCGGGGTCACCCGGCTGGACGACCTGGCCCGCGTGGACCTCGGCGCGGCGCTGCTCGATCGGCTCACCTGGGAGCAGCGGGCGGCCCTGGACCGGCTGGCCCCCACCCATCTGACGGTGCCGAGCGGCTCCCGAATGCCGGTGGACTACGCCAACCCGACGGCTCCGGTCCTCGCGGTGCGACTCCAGGAGATGTTCGGGCTCACCGAGACGCCGCGGGTGGGCGGGGGGCAGGTGCCCCTGACGCTCCATCTGCTCTCGCCGGCGGGCAGACCGGTGCAGGTGACGCGCGACCTCGCGGGATTCTGGCGAACCACGTACTTCGAAGTGCGGAAGGACCTGCGGGGGCGATATCCCAGGCACTACTGGCCCGACGACCCCCTCGAGGCGAAGCCGACCGGTCGGGCGCGTGCGGAAGAAGTGAGGGGGAACTCGGCGCCGGCGGAGGCTGTTCGGATAGCATCGGGGATGCAACGAACTCCGCACTTCGGACATCTAGGCCGTAGTGGTTCACCGATCTTCGGACGGTCGGGAACGTTTTTATATATTGTTTCATGTCAACGACTTGCCTGCGTGGACTCGGTTCCATGCCGGCGGTGAGAACAGGAGCGGGGCTGTGGCGGTGACCAAGCGGACGGGTGGGCGGCGGCGCTCGGCTCGGGCGGCTCAGTTGCCCAAGGCGATCGACGAAGGCCGCGAAAGCCTGGACTACTACCTCCAGGAGATCAGCCGGATTCCCCTTCTGAAGAAAGAGGAGGAAACGGCGCTGGCGCGGCGCGCGTTCAAGGGCGATGTCGAGGCTCAGGAAAAGCTCGCCCGGCACAACGTGCGCTTCGTGGTGTCGGTGGCGAAGAAGTTCCAGAATCGCGGCGTTCCTCTCATGGATCTGATCGGGGAGGGCAATCTCGGCCTCATGACCGCGGCGCGGAAGTTCGACCCGGACCGCGGCGTGAAGTTCATTTCCTACGCCGTCTGGTGGATCCGCCAGGCGATTCAGGCGGCGATCGCACGTCACGGCCGGCCAGTGCGGGTGCCACTCAACCGCACCGCCGACCTCAATCGGCTGGGTCGCGCGACGGTGCTGCTGACCGAGCGGTTGGGACGCGCGCCCACGACCGAGGAGCTGGTCGAAGCCACCGGGCTCACGCGCGACGCGGTTCGCGCGCTCGGCGCACTACACATCGAGGCGCTGCGGCTCGACCATCCCGTGCGCGAGGCGGACGATCGCGGCCGAATGGAGCGGTTCGTGCCCACTCACCCAGGAGGGGACCGACGCCACCACCATGGCCAACAGCCGCACCACCGATCTGGAGGCGGCCCTGTCCGCGCTTCCCCCTCGGGACGCGAAGGTACTGCGGCTCTATTTCGGCATCGACGACGGCAAGGGCCGCACGCTGGAGGAAATCGGCCGGATGCTGGGAGTCACCCGGGAACGAATCCGGCAACTTCGGGACCGGGCGCTCCGGCAGCTTCGGGAACAGCACGGTGACAAGCTCCGCGAATTGGCTGCCTGACAGCCGGAGACGATGACAAGAAGCCTCGATCGGCTACCCGCCGATCGGGGCTTTTTTGTATTGCCAAAGATTGCAGTTACGGGGGGCTGGACTAGACGGTCTTAATGGCGAATAATAGTAGCACCCCCGTTCAGAAATTCTACGATGCGGTTGGTGGGCTCCGGTCTCCTCCACCTGGTTGAGGTGCACCCGTGCAGCGAATTTACTCCGCGCTTGACCGCGTCCGAGCCAGATTGACCGAGGAGTTCGAGCTGTTCCTGACAGCCGTCGGCGTATTCGTGGCGATCGGGCTGATCTTCACCAGCCTGCCCAAGGGCGAGCTGGGGGTGGCGACCGCGTTCATCATCTGGCTTCAGGGGTTTCTCATCTGGGCGGTGCACCGTTTTGCCTGGTTTCGCCGCAGGGATCTGATCGACAAGATGCGGCTGATGCTTCAGGACCGAGTCAACAACCAGCTCACCGTCATGCTGGGAATGACCGAGATTCGGGACCGCGAACCGACCTCGGGGGAAAAGCAGGATTTCGAGACCGTGACCATGGCCGCGCGAGCGGTGGCGCACGAGCTGGAAGGCCTTTCACTCGAATCCCTCCGCTCCTGGGAGCACCGCTATCGGTACTTCGTCCGCGGCGCGCGGCGCTGATCCGTGTCCTCTGCGATAGCTACGGGCAATTTGCGATGGGTGCGCGCGTTCGACTCCAAGGCAAGCCGGATTATCCGGCCCGACTCGGTCCCTGGTCGACCCCCATAAGCTCCTGCCATTCAATGCATTAAGTCATACCGTCCGGCCGGCCGAAAGACTTGGCCGAACCCCTTCGCCGGGGCCAACAACGGACTGGATATTGCTCCGTTCTCCGTAGATGAGCGTCCCCAGCCAGATGTCTCTCCGCAGAATCCCGGCCGCCTTGCATCTCCACGTTCGCATCGCGTACGCGAACGCGTGGGAGGCGCTCATCGGTACGCACACGTCCCAGGCCCTCCAGTTCGTCTGCGAGTTCGCGTCCCGGGCTCCGGTGCTCCGCGCCCTCGATCTCTACTTCGAGGTCGTCGCGGTGCCGGAGCCGATGCAGGAAACGGTGCGGACCCGCTGCCTGACCTCGCTCGAGCTCGAGTCACTCCCGCCGCTCACGACGCTGCCGCTGCTCCGCGGATGGCAGCTGCTCCGGGTGGACCGGTTCCTCGAGCAGCAGCGGTATCGGCGGCGCTACCTGGAGAAGACCCTCCAACTCGCCCGCATGGTGGGCGCGCGCGCGGCCGAAGCGGTCATCGCGACTCACGTCGAGAATGCCATCGGGTTCTCCGCCTTGCTGCGGGGGGTGCTGCCGGTGGAGCAGGCGGCCGACCACTACCTGCGCGAGTTCAGCCTGTCGTCCAGCGCCGCCCAGATGGTCTGGCAGCGGGTGCAGGCGCGGGTGGCGGGCGAGGAGCTGACCGCGCAGTACGACGATCCGCCGCCGCCGGTGCTCGAGTACCAGGCTTCCCGCGCCCGAACCCCAGCCGGAGCACGAACCGGTGGTGTTCACCTCGGGCTATCCCGACGCCGCGGACGAGGAGGAGGACGCGATCAGAGCCCGGAGCCCCTACCCCGATTGACCCGGGATCGAGCCGGGTAGTCCCCAACCATCGGCGACAGGTCTAGCCCTCTTCCCCACACGTCGCAGAACGCCCGACCGCGAGCCCCGCAGATCCCGGTATTTCCTTCCCTTGCAACGGCTTTAGCTCTGGCCTGCCGCTTGCCCTCCCGGGGAGTGCAATTCCGTTCCTACGATCGCTTCCCCATTCGGACCCACATGCGCCGACGCCTGCCCCGGACGCTGATGGTCTTGCTCGGCATTTCCGGTTTCACAGCCGGGACCGCCGCGGCGCAGGACCTTCACTCCGCACGAGGTGGCCGAGCTGGAGGCGTGGTATCGGCGTGCGTCGGAGCGAACTCCGGGCGGACAGTGGGGGATCAGCATCGGGACGATGGACGGCCGACTGCTCTGGAGCGTGAGTCCCGAGCTGGAGCTCGTGCCCGCCTCCACCACCAAGCTCTTCACCACCGGCTTCACCCGCAGCCGAATGGGCGGCGGAGCGCGCTTCACTACCCGGGTGATAGGCGACGGGCGCCTGGACACGGTCAGCGGGAAGTGGATCGGCACCTGGGCGCTGGAGCTGGGCGGCGATCCCACCCTGGAGCGCGCCGGCCGCTCCGGCCCGACGCTCCGGGAGCTGGCCCGCCAGCTCAAGGAGCGCGGGGTTCGAGTGCTCGAGGGCCCCCTTGCCGTGACCAGCAAGACCGGTCCCGCCGCCTCACGATATCCCACCGTCTGGTCACCCAGCTACGAGGGCCGGCTCTACGCACCGCCGATCGGACCGGTGGTCCTGCACGAGAACATCGTCTCGCTCACCTTTCGGCCGGGCCGCGAGGCCGGCGCTTCGCCGCAGCTGGTGAGCGCGTATCCCGACGGCGTCAGCCGCATGGTGCGCATTGCCGCCACGACGGTGGGCGGCAACAGCCGGCGACTGTCGCTGCGTGCCGACCCCGATGGCGGGTGGACGCTTCACGGCAGCATCGGCGTCGAGCGGCGGACCGCGGGGCTCAGCGCCGTGGCGCATGACCCCTCGCAACTGCTCCTCGCCACCTGGTCCGCGGCGCTCGAGCGGGCCGGGAATCCGCTGGCTCGACGTGGGTGGACCGGTGCTGCTGGCTCCGCGTCCGGCGAGGATCCTCGCCCAGGTGGCCTCGGCGCCGCTCGACAGCATCGCGACCGAGGTGAACCGGCGCAGCGTGAACATCGGCGCCGAGCTGATGCTCCAGTGGGCGGCCGGCAATCAGCTGACCGGGCCCGGGCTTCTCACCCAGCACGTCCGCCAGGTCGTGGGCCCTTCGGCTCGAGTCCATCTGGTGGACGGCAGCGGGCTCAGCGAGTTCAACCGGATGAGCTCGCGGACCCAGATGCTCTATCTCGCCCGGTATCCCCAGATCCCGGGCAACCAGCGATTCCCCTTGCTCCTTCCGGCCAACGGGACCGGGACCCTGCGGCGGCTGCGCGGCGGCGGCATGGTCCGCGGCGTGGTACACGCGAAGACCGGCACCCTGGACGAGGTCGCGACGCTCGCGGGGTACCTCGCCCGGCACGACGGCCTGCTCGTGTTGTCGCTCATGTACAACGGCCGGCGCATCGGGGCCGCTCGCGCCGCCGAATGGGAAGTGTTCCGGCTGCTCGGCGCCGAGGGCGTCGACCTGAGCGGCGCTCTCGATACTCACCTCGGTGGAACCGGTCCTGCCAATGACCGCTAGCCTCGCTCCGACCCCCGCGCTTCGCGACCCGACCTTCCGGACGTCCGAGATCCTCTCGGCGCTCTCCTGCGCGCTGGACATCACCGAGGGACAGCCGCCGGGTCACGCCGTCCGCACCTGTCTCATCGGCATGCGGATCGCGGAACAGGTGGGAGTCCCGATGAGGGATCGCGGGGCGCTGTTCTACGCCCTCCTGCTCAAGGATCTCGGCTGCTCCAGCAATGCCGCCCGGCTCTGCTCGCTCTTCGGGGCGGACGACCGCACGCTGAAGCGGGAGCACAAGCTGACCGACTGGTCACGCTCGAGACCCCGCCTGGCCTACGCGCTTCGCAACGCGATGCCCGACGCCTCGCCCATGGCACGCCTGCTCCGGGTGGCGTCCATGGCGGTCAAGGAGAAGGGAAGCGGGCGCGAGATGGTCCAGACCCGCTGCGACCGTGGGGCGGACATCGCCTCCATGCTCGGCTTCACCGAGGCGACCCGCGAGGCGATCCGTACCCTCGACGAGCACTGGGACGGCCACGGCCTTCCGGAGGGTCTGTCGGGGACGGCCATCCCGCTGCTGGGACGGATCGTCGGGCTGGCCCAGTCGGTCGAAGTGTTCGCCAGCACCTTCGGCGTGGACGCGGCCATCGCGGTCGCCAACGAGCGGCGCGGGCGGTGGTTCGACCCCGCCCTGGTGAACGCACTGGAAAGTTTCGCGCAGGACGACGAGTTCTGGGCCCGGGTGCTGGGGCGCTCCCCCGAACGGCACCTCGACGCGCTCGAGCCTGAAGATGAGATCCAGTTCGCCGACGAGCAGCGCCTCGACGACATCGCGCGCGCCTTCGCCCGGGTCATCGACGCCAAGTCGCCGTTCACCTGCCTGCACTCGGAGCGGGTGGCGGAGCTGGCCGTGACGATCGGCCGGCGGCTGCACTTCAGCGACAGGGAGCTCAGCGATCTGCGACGCGCGGGGCTGCTGCACGACATCGGCAAGCTGGGGGTCTCGACCCTGATTCTCGACAAGCCGGGCCGGCTCACCGAGCGGGAGCGCGCGGAGATCCGGGTGCATCCGGCGTACACCCAGCGGATTCTGGAGCGGGTGACGGCATTCGCCGGGATCGTGGGGATCGCGAGCGCTCATCACGAGCGGCTCGACGGGAAGGGCTATCACCTGGGGCTGCCGGCGGACCGGCTCTCGCCCATGAGCCGCGCCCTGGCGGTGGCGGACGTGTACGAGGCGCTCACCGCCGACCGGCCCTATCGTCGCGGAATGCCGCGGAACGAGGCCCTGGCGATTCTGCGAGGCCAGTCCGGCACCGGGCTCTGCACCGCCTCGATCGAGGCGCTGGCGTCCGAGCTGGACTAGGAGCGGCCGCCGAGCTCGGCTATCGCCGCCTCCACTGCCGAGACCGTCGGCGCCGTTCCCTGGGCGATGCCCGGGTTACCCCCACCACGCCCCCCCACCCGCTCCAGCGATTGCCGGAGCAGCCGGCCAGCATCCAGCCCCGAGTCGGACGACGCGGTGACCAGGAGCGCCGGCGGGTTCCCCGTCCATCCGACGAACAGCGCACGAGGCATCGCGCTCACCGCCTGTGCCAGCGGGCGCAGGCGCTCGATCGGCCCCTGCTGCTCCCCCACCACGATCAGCCGCAGGCCGGACGGTTCGGGCGTCGAGGCCGCGTAGAGATCTCGGGCCTCGACCGCGGCCAGCTTCTCCTCCAGCTCGCGCCGCGCCGCGGTGGCCTCCTTGAGCTGCGCGCGCTGTGCCTCGACCAGGGCCGGCAGCTCGTCGGCCGAGGCGGAACACCGGCCGGCCAGGCGGGTGAGGAGGTCGAAGTCGCCGCGGGCCCGGTGCACCGCCCGCAGGCCGCAGAGGAACTCCAGGCGGAGATTCTTCTTCACCCGCTCGGCCTTCCGGATGAGGATCGGCCCGATCTCGCCCGTCGCGCGCACGTGGGTACCGCCGCAGGCGCTCCGGTCCAGGTCGCGAATGGTGACGATCCGGAGGGCTCCCTCCCGCGCGGATGCCTTGCGCAGCCCGCTCGCGCTCCCGGCCTCCTCGAAGCTCACCTCGACCGGGCGGTTCTCCGCCACCAGGCGATTGGCCCGGAGCTCGGCCTCGACCAGGCGGCCGTGCTCGATTTCCGGCGGGTTCAGATCCAGCGTCGAGCTCTCACGCCCGAAGTGGACGCTGACGGTGTCGTGGCCGAGGCTCTGCTGAAGGACGGCCGAGAGGAGATGCTGGCCGGTATGCTGTTGCATGTGATCGAAACGCCGTTCCCAATCCACCGACCCATCGGCCCGGCCACCCTCCAGCGGGCCCGCGAGGACATGGGCGATCCGCTCGCCCTCATCGACCACGTCCACGACGGCGACGCCTCCGAGAGTACCGGTGTCGAAGGGCTGTCCGCCCGAGGTGGGGTAGAAGGCGGTACGGTCGAGATAGATCCGGCGCCCGTCTGCGGCGCGCTCGACGATGGCGGCGTGGAAGTCGCGGAGATAGGAGTCGGTGTAGTAGAGGCGGAGGGTCATGGTTGGAGAATAGGGGAGACGGCGAGGCGGCGGAACGGCGGTTGCGGCGGAGCCGCCTTCGGGTGGCCGGGCGGAATGTTCCGCGGTTCCACCCTTCCGTTCCCCCCCACCGAGCGCGAAACTTCAAATCCACTTTCCATGCCTACTCCACGCCCCACGCCGACCGCGGCCGTTCTGGGACGCATCGGCCTGCCGCAGCCCGTTTCGGAGCTTGCGACCCGCCGATGGGACGCGATCGTCGTGGGCGCCGGGCACAACGGGCTCACCTGCGCGGCGTACCTGGCGCGCGCCGGCCGCAAAGTCCTCGTGCTGGAGGCTCGCGACCGGGTGGGTGGCGCGTGCACCATGGAGGAGCCGTGGCCGGGAGTTCGGATGTCTCCCTGCGCCTACGTCGCCGGGCTGATTCACCAGTCGGTGATCCAGGAGCTGGACCTTCCCGGTCACGGGTTCCGCTGGATGCCGGCGGTCGGCGGGCTCTTCGTCCCGTTCGAGGACGGGACCAGCATCCAGCTTTGGGAAGACGACGCACGCTGCCAGGCGGAGATCGAGCGCTTCGCACCCAAGGACCTGGCCGGGTGGCGAGCGATGCAGGGGGTGAAGCGCCGGCTGCGCGACGCGCTCCGGCCGGAGGGCGAGGGCGACCTCTGGCTCGACCCGGCCCCCGACCGGGACGAGATCGAGCGCCGGCTGCGGGGTGACCCCGAGGCGCGTGCGCTGCTCTTCGAGTGGTCCATGATCGAGATGGTCGAGCGCTACATGGACGACGAGCGGATGCACCTCGCCTACCTGGGACAGGGGGTCATCGGCACCAACGCCAGCCCCCATGACCCGGGCACCGCGTCCGTCTGGTTCCACCACGCCTCGGGCCGGATGTTCGGGCGAGCGGGAACCTGGGGCTACGTCGAAGGCGGGATGGGGATGGTGTCGTTCATCCTGTGCGACATCGCCCGCGAGCTCGGTGTCGTGGTGGCGACCGGCGTGCCGGTCGCACGGATCATCCCGGGCGAGGGCGTCGAGCTCGAGTCGGGCGAGCGGATCCGGGCTCCGCACGTGATCTCGAACGCCGATCCGGCGGTCACGCTCCGGCTGCTGGGGGCGGCGGCCGAGGAGGGGTGGGCCAGCCAGGTTCGCGGGGTGCCGATGGCGGGCGTCACGGTGAAGGTGAACCTCAGACTCTCCGAGCTGCCGAACTTTCTAGCCCGTCCCGGGCTCCGCCAGCCGCACCACACCGGGCAGACCAACACCCCGCTCTCCAAAGACCAGTGGCGCGCGCATCATCAGGCCGCCAACCAGGGAATCCTGCCACCCCGGACCTGGAACGAGCTGTACCTGCACACCGTGTTCGACCGGAGCGTGGTGCCGGACGGGGTCCACACGATGAGCGTGTTCGCCCAATACGTTCCCACCAGCTTCCGCGACGGCGACTGGGACACCCGGCGCGACGAAGTGGGGCGAGTGGTGGTGCAGTCCATCGGGCGCTTCTGCAGCAACATCCCGGCGGCGGTGACCGGGATGGAAGTGCTGGGGCCGCCCGACATCGAGCGCCGTGTCGGACTCACCGGCGGGCACATCTTCCAGGGGGAGATCCTGCCGCAGTACATGTGGGAGCGACGGCTCCGGGCCCGCACCCCGATGCCGGGTGTGCTGCTCTGCGGGGCGGGCACCCATCCAGGCGGGAGTGTCATCGGGGTGAACGGGCGGAACGCGGCGATGGAGGTGTTGAAGGACGGCAAGAAGACGGTGAAGAAGGCGCGGGGGTGGTGGTGAATGCCGACGCCTCCCAGCTGAGGAGGACAGCCCCCTCCTAGGCCCACCCCCGCAGTGCCCGCACGAAATCGTGCAGCACCAGAAACTTCTCGTACAGAATCACGCCCTTCCGCTTCTGCCCGAACTCGGCGAACAGATCGCGCAGCCGCCCGCGGCGGGTCACGTAAAAGCGGAAGACCTCCGCGAAATCCTCCTGGGGGTGCTTGGCCGCGTAGGTGCTCACGTGGTCGCGGGGGGCGATCGCGATCCGGCGCCGCTGGAAGTACACCCAGCTGTTGTCCATGCCCCGATACGCCTTGTCTACCTCGCCGAACGCGCGCCGGAACCGGCGGCTCTTGGTCCAGTCCCAGTGGTGGTACAGAAAACTGTGCCCCAGCTCGTGGGTGAGCAGTCCGACCAGCATGGTCCACGGGATCTCGTCCTGCCGCTGCTTGCCGACGACGTAGCGCTGCTCGATCTCCACGATCTTGGGATAGCGGGGGTCCACGCCGGAAATGCCGGGCCGGAGGAGAATGCGGTAGCCCCAGTCGCGGATCCGGCTGACCAGCAGGAGCCGCCGGACCCGGGTGAGGGCGCGGGGGATCAGATCGCGGCCGGAGGCGTCGTTGCCGCACCAGGGGCACCAGTTCATCCAGTCGTCCACCCCCCGGCCGCAGTGGGGACAGTCGCCTTCGAAGCGGTCCTGTTCGCTCCAGCTCTGCGCCCGCCCGCACCAGGGGCAGTTGCCCATGGGATACTGGACCCCGCCGCCGCACCCCCAGTCGCAGCGGGCGTCCATCCGGAAGCCCTTGGGGGCCTTGAGCGGGACCTGGCTGGAGTAGCCCTCCTCGTAGATGTCGGCGGCGCACCAGGGACAATAGGAGAATTTGTCGGATACCACCCAGCCGCAGTTGTAGCACTCCGCACCGGTGACGCTGTCGAAGTCTTTCCACTGCAGCTCACGGGAGCAGTTGGGGCAGTGCCGCCAGTACTTCTGCAGCCGCTGCCCGCACAGGCAGCGCAGCTCGGGCTTCGGCGCCCGTTCCCGGGCCCGTCTACGCGCGGTCATAGCGCTGCACCGCCTCGTCCACCAGGCGCTGCACGAAATCGTAGTACTCCATTCCCGCCTTGGCCGCCGCGTTCGCCATGTCGTGTCCGTAGCTGATGAAGGGATTGGCGTTGGCCTCCAGCACCCAGACCTCGCCGTCGGGGGCGAGGCGGACGTCGAGCCGGGCGTAGTCGCGCAGCCAGAGGGCCCGGAACGCGGTGCGGCAGATGGACTCGATCCGGTCCCGCGTGCTCGCGGCGATCGGACGGGCAAACACGTTGCGGATGCCCCTGCGGGCGCGATAGTCCTCGTCCCACTTGGCGGACTTGGTGGCGATGCGCTCTGCCGGCTTGGTCTTCCGCTTATCGAAGACCATTTCGGTGATCGGCAGGATGTCGAGTTGCTCGTCGTTCCCCACGATGCTCACGTACAGCTCCCGGCCGTCCACGAACTCTTCGGCGATCGCGGGCTGGTGAAAGCGCTCGTGCACCATGGCCACGCGCTCGAGCAGGGCGGCCTCGTCCTGGACCACCGAGGCCTGGGCGATGCCGGCGGAGGCGTCGGTCTGGAGCGGCTTGACCATGAGGGGGTAGCGGAGGTCCGGCGGGACGTCCAACGCCTCTCCGGGACGCCAGGTGACGAACCCGGGGACAGGAATACCGTGGTAGGCCAGGACCTTCTTGCTCATGGCCTTGTTTCTGGATACCAGCAGCGATTGGGGTGGCGACCCCGTATAGCGGTAACCCTCGGCCTCCAGGACCCCCGGGACGAGGTACTCGAGGGAGGAGTTGCCGTGAAACGCCTCCGCGGCGTTGAACACCAGCTCAGGGCGCATCTCGGCCAGCGACTGGACCAGGTACTGGAGGTCGTCGCCGACCCCTATCAGAAAGACCTCGTGGCCCTTCCGTTGGAGGGCGTCGGCCACCTGGTACTCCATCTCCGGCTCGTCGTCGTGCCAGGCAGCGACCTCCTTGGTCATCTGCCGCTCGTGCTCGGGATGGTGCCAGTCGGCATAGGGGGTGTCGAAAACGACGGCAATACGCATGGGGGCTAATCTTAGCGCCACCGGGCAGTTGGGGCAGCAGACTGAGGCGGTAGGCCCCCGGTGTCAGGTGACCCCTGGTGTGGTGCGGGATGCGCTTACATCTTGTACGGTCTCTCACCCCCTCGTTACAATCTCGCGACCAGATCGCAGCCCGTCGGAGGTCAGATGGAGTTCACGGCCCGGGAAGCCAGGCTCAAGCCCGAGCACGCCGATCGGTACCCGCAACTCGAGGCGGGGCTATGGGAAACGGCCGCTGAAATGGGGGCCAAGGTGCTGCTCTGGCAGGTCCAGCAGCAGGGAACCGCGGCGCTCGCCAGCCGGATCCTGGACGAGGAACACTTCGAGTTCCGGGGGGGCTGGTACCGGGGGGGAACGACCGACCTCCGAACCCGGGCGAGCGATCCGGCGTTCAACGGGCCGGGGTAGGGGGCCAGAGGGCGGAACGGCGGAAGGGAGAGACCCTATTGGGGCAGATGTTCCGCCACTGCCTGCACCGCCGCAAGGTTCGCTGTGGGCCCGCCCGCGGACCAGGTGCCGCCGTAGACCCGGACGAAGCCGGTTCCCGGTGGCCCCCCGTACCGCTTGACCCAGGAGCTGGCTAGCCCGTTGTCGTCCAGGGCCAGGGTCTCGGTCACCCCGGCCGGGTCCACGCTCCAATTGCTGTCCCACCATCCCGACAGGCCCCACCGCAGCCCCTCGCTCGTCACCACCGCCCCGTAGTTGTCGAAGTTGCTTCGCGCATGGTCCACGCCCAGGAGGCGAGAGGTTCCCGCCCGGTCGATCTGGATGTACTCGGTGCCTTCGCCCGTCTTGGGATCTCGGGGCCAGATCATGGGCGGGATGCCGGGCCAGACCACCTTGCCGCCCGCGTCGAGGTAGCGGCGGAACAGCACGGTGTCCGCGGCGACCGGCGCCACGGTGGCGGGCAGGTGGTCGATCGAGACGACCACTACACTGGGCGACCGGTCGGCCAGCCGCCGGCTCATGAACCGGGCGATTCCCTGGGCGTCGAGTACCTCGTACCCCCGCTCGGCGAGGTAGTCGCGCAACTCGACGTGGGTGGCGACCCGGGAGGCGCGCACCAGCGAGCTGTCCCAGAAGACCGCGCGCCGGAGGGGCGCCGTGCCGGTGCGGAGGGCATAGATGCCACCGTCGTCGTTCCCGACGTACAGCAAGCCGTCGCCGAGCACCGGCGACGAGAAGATCCTCCGGCCCGCCCGGTGCCGCCAGCGCTCCTTCCCGCTGGCCCGGTCCACCGCGTACACGGTGCCCGAGCCGTCGCCCACGTACACCATGCCTCCGGCGACCGCCGGCGACGACCACACCGGGCGCTCCGTCGTCACTCGCCACAGCTCGCGGCCGGTGCGGGCATCCACCGCCTGGAGGAATCGCTCGTCCGAGCTGCCGGCGTAGACCACGCCGTCCACCACCGCCGGCGACGTGTTGACCCAGGACATCTGGTGGTCCACCCGCCAGGCCAGCTTTCCGGTTGCGCCATCCACCGCGTACAGAAAGCCGTCGCGCGATCCGAAGAAGACCCGTCCGCCGGCGACCGCGGGAGAGGACTGTATGGTGCGGCGGTCGAAGCCGAACTCGCCCGACTCCAGCCCGTGTCCCTCGGTGTCGAAGCGCCAGACCTGGCCGCCGGTGGCGAGGTCGAGCGCGTAGAGGGTGCCGTCGGCGCTGCCGATATAGAGTCTCCCGTCGGCGATGGCGGGGGAGGACCGGACCCGCCCGCCGGTCGGGAACCGCCAGCGCACCTTCCCGCTCCCGGCGTCCACCGCGTAGACCTGCCCGTCGCCGCTGCCGAAGTAGACCGCCCCGTCGGCGTAGGTCGGCGAGGAGGTGTAGAGGTCGCCGGTCTCGAACCCCCAGGGCAGCGGCAGGTCGGCGCCGGTTTCCAGCCGCCACCGCTGCTTTCCGCTTTGCGCGTCCGCCGCCCAGAACACGTTGTCGCGGCTGCCCACGAACACCAGGCCCCCGGCGACGGCGGGCGTGGAGGTGATGGCGCGGCCGGTCGGGAACCGCCACCGCTCTTCCCCGGTGCGGGCATCGATGGCGTAGAGCCGGCCGTCGCCGCTGCCGATAAAGAGCGCGCCCTGGTGCAGCGTGGCCGAGGACTGCACCATGCCGCCGGTCTGCACCCGCCACTGCAGGCCACCGAAGTGCTCCAGCGCCGCGGAGCGATAAGTGCCGGTATGGGCGGCATCGCCGCGGAACATCGTGGCGGTTTCCCGCGACGCCGCGAGCGCGGCGACGCCGATGCCCGCCGCGAGCGTGGCGGCGAGGAGAACGGTTGCAGTCCGGGACATGAATCCTCGGGAGGTGGAAGAATGCTCTCCCGACGCGGGCGCGGAGCGGCGGGTTTCGGTGACGGAAGCGCGGGCCGCATGGTCTATCGATGCGATGATCCCGTCTCGCGATTTGATGACCGCCCTCGGGCGGCGCCTGGTGCTGCCATTCCTCGCAGTCCTGGCCGCCTGCGGCGACGGCTCCGCGCCCGCGACCCCGGCGGAAGTGCGTGCGACGTCCGGTGACGGCCAGATGGCGCCGGTGCGGACCATGCTTCCCGCGCCCCTGGTCGCGACCGTGGTCGACGAGCGGGGAGCCCCGGTCCGGGGTGTGAAAGTGCGCTGGGAGTCCCGTGCGGCCGGCCGGATCGAGCCCGCGGTTTCCAGTACGGATGGCGAGGGACGGACCTCGGCTCGCTGGGTGCTGGGGGCGGAGGTCGGCATCGCCAGCGCCCTCGCGACCGTGTCCGAGCTTCCACCCGCCACCTTCTCCGCGTTGGCGGAGCCCCCCGAGGAGATGCCCCCGGGCGAGATCCGCTTGCTCGCGCTGAAAACGTACGAGGGATCGGGACAGGTGGTACATCCCGATTACGCGCGGTCTCCGGTGGGCATGTTCGGGCACGGCCACCATCTCGCCATTACTCCGTACCCCTTCGGCAACCCAAGCTACGAGAATCCGTCGCTGTTCGTCAGTCTGGGCAAGCGCGACGCCTGGCAGCCGCAGTCCGGCGCTCCGACCCCACTGGTGCGGCCCGCCTCGGGCCATCTGTCGGACCCCGACGTGGTGTACGATCCCGAGTCGAACCAGCTCTGGCTCTATTACCGGCAGGCCACGGGCGACAACGCCGTGCTGCTGATTCGCTCGGCGGAGGGAGAGCGCTGGACCCCGCCGGTCGAGGTGGCCCGCGCGCCGAGTCACGAGATCGTCTCCCCTACGGTGGTCCGAAGGGGGCCGTCGGAGTGGTACATGTGGGCGGTGAACTCGGGCCCCTCCGGGTGCGGCGCACCCTCGACTCGGGTGGAGCTGCGGCGCTCCACAGACGGCGAGCGGTGGTCCCGGCCGGAGCCGGTGGATTTTCCCTTGCCCGATCTCTGGCCCTGGCACCTGGACGTGCAGTGGATCCCCAGCCGGAACGAGTTCTGGGCGGTCTTCAACGCCAAGACGAGCACCGGGTGCGCCACTCCCGCCGTCTTCATCGCCCGGAGTGCCGACGGCGTAGCCTGGACCGTCACGGGACAGCCGGTGCTCGCGAAAGGCCGCATCCCGGAGTTGGCCCATATCGTCTACCGGAGCACCTTCGACTACGATCCGGTGGCCGACGTCGTGACATTCTGGTATTCCGGCGCCAGTCATGCGGAGACGGGGTACGTGTGGCGGGCGGCGGTGGAGCGGCGGCGGCGGGAGGAAGTGTTCGCCCTGGGGCAGACCGCGCTCGACCCGGAGATCTACGGCGAGCCACCCTTGCCCCTGGAGGATTGGCCGTAGCGTCCCGCCGTCCCGCCGTCCCGCCGTCCCGCCGTTTCGCCCCCTCTCGGCCCGGCGTACATTCCCTCGATGACATCCCTTCCCGAACGCGCTACCCCGGGTCTCCTGCCCGCGGCGGACATCGAAGAGGACGCGCGACTCGCCTCGGAGCTGATGGAAGAGCTCGGCCGGGTCATCGTGGGCCAGCGCACGATGCTGGAGCGTCTGCTCATCGGCCTGCTGGCCGACGGCCACGTGCTGCTCGAGGGCGTGCCCGGGCTCGCCAAGACGCTCGCCGTGCGGACCCTCGCCTCCACCGTCGCGGCGGGGTTCCACCGGATCCAGTTCACGCCCGACCTGCTCCCAGCCGACCTGATCGGCACCATGATCTACAACCAGCGCACCGGCGAGTTCGCGGTGCAGCAGGGGCCGATCTTCACCAACCTCCTGCTGGCGGACGAGATCAACCGCGCGCCCGCCAAGGTGCAGAGCGCGCTGCTCGAGGCGATGCAGGAGAAACAGGTGACGATCGGCGGCCGGACGTTTCCCCTGCCGGATCTGTTCCTGGTGCTGGCGACGCAGAACCCGATCGAGCACGAGGGGACCTATCCGCTGCCCGAGGCCCAGGTGGACCGCTTCATGTTCAAGCTGGTGGTCACCTATCCCGAGCGCCGCGACGAGCGGGAGGTGCTGGACCGGATGACGGCGGCGGAGGAGCCTCGGGCCCGCCCGATCCTCGATCCGGAGCGGATTCTGCGCTCCCGCCGGCTGGTGCAGAAGATCTACGCCGACGACCGGATCAAGGAGTACGTGCTCGACCTGGTCGCCGCGACCCGGCGTCCGGCCGAGTCGGGGCTGGGCGAGCTCACCCCGCTCATCGAGTTCGGCGCCTCGCCCCGGGCCGCGATCTTTCTCCTCCGCGCGGCGAAGGCCCATGCCTTCCTCCAGGGCCGCACCTACGTCACGCCGGACGACATCAAGGCCCTCGGTCTCGACGTGCTGCGCCACCGGGTGATCCTCACCTACCGGGCCGACGCCGAGGGCATGGGGCCGGACGCGGTGGTGCGCCGGATTCTCGAGGCGGTGCCGGTGCCATGACTCCGGAGGAGGTCACGCGCGAGGTGCGGCGGCTCGAGATCACCACCCGCCACCTGGTGCGCGACATCATGGCCGGCGAGTACTCCAGCGCGTTCCGGGGCCGGGGCGTGGAGTTCGCCGAGGTGCGCGAGTACCAGCCGGGCGACGACATCCGCACCATCGACTGGAACGTCACCGCCCGGCTGGGCGCGGCTTACGTCAAGCGCTATCTCGAGGAGCGCGAGCTGACCGTGCTCTTCGTGGCGGACCTGAGCGCCTCGTCGGGCTTCGGCAGCGTGCGCCGCACCAAGGGCGACCTGACCACCGAAGTGTGCGCGGTGCTCGCGCTGGCGGCGGCGCGGAACAACGACCGGGTCGGCGCGGTCTTCGCGACCGACCGGGTGGAGCACTACGTGGCTCCGCGAAAGGGACGGCGGCAGGCCCTCCGTGTCATCAGCGATCTGCTCGGATTTCGCCCCGCGTGCTCGGGCACCGATCTGGGCGCCGCCCTCGGCTACCTCGAGCCGATGCTCCGCCGCCGCGCGGTCATTTTCCTCATTTCCGATTTCCTCGGCTCCGGCTACCAGTCGCCGCTGGCCCGGCTCGCGCGGCGGCACGACCTCATCGCGATCCAGGTGACCGATCCCCGGGAGCGGGCGCTGCCCGATGTCGGGCTGGTGACGTTGTGGGACCCTGAGGGCGGGGGCTGGCGGGTCGTGGATACCGCGGACGCCGGGCTGCGCGAGCGCTTCCGGAGCCGCGCGGCGGCGTTCGACGCGGCGCTGGAGCGGACGTTGATGGAATCGGGCGCGGATCTGCTGCGTCTCGATACCGGGCAGTCGTACGCCGAGCCGTTGCTGGCGTTCTTCCGAAGACGGGAGAGCATGCTGTGGCGGTGAGACGCGCTGTCGCTGCGCTCGGGCTGGCGGTTCTCGCCGCCGCGCCCTCGACCCACGCCGCGCACGCGCAGCTCGACTACGGCCGCTCCTTCACCGTGACCGCCGAGCCCGCGAAGGTCAGCCTCGGCGACTCGATCGTCCTGCGCTTCCGCCTCACCCCGAACGACCGGGACCTGCTCACCGACACGGTGCCACGGCCGGTGGGCGAGCTCCCCGCGGGAGTGAGGATCCTCTCGGTCGACAAGCTTCGCCGCGGCGCCGACCGGGTGTTCACCGGGACCGCCGTCATTGCCCTCTACCGGCCGGGCAAGCGCACGCTGCCCGTGTTCGGGATCCCCTGGGTCCAGATCGTGACCGGTCACCGGGGCGTCGTCACCCATGAGCCGGCCGAGATCGAGGTCGCCTCCGCGCTTCCCGCCGGGAACCCCTCGCTCCGCGATATCCGGGAGCCCGACTCGCCCCGGAGCTTGGGGCCGCTGTGGGTCCTGCTCGGTGCGGCGGGAGCGGCGCTGCTGGTCTGGCTCTCGACCAGACGCCGGACCCGGCGCCGGGTGCCCGAGCCCGAGACCGTCGCGCCGCCGCCGCCTCCGCCGCCGCCCGATCCCTTCAGGGTGGCGCTCGCCCGGCTCGACGAGATCGAATCCGGGCGCTGGGCGGTGCACGGCGATGTGGCCCGCCACTACGAGGCGGTGGCCGATGCGCTCCGCGACTACCTGGAGGCCGAGGCCGGGCTCCCCGCGCGGGAGCGCACCACCACGGAGCTGCTCTGGTCCCTGCCGCCGCGTTTCGCCGAAGGGGGCCTGCGCCGGCAGGTTCAGGACCTGCTGGGCGATGCCGACCTGGTGAAGTTCGCCAAGCTGCGTCCGAGCCCCGAGGAAGCCTCGAGGTACACCGCGCGGGCCCGCGAGCTGCTGGTGCGCTGGCATGGCGTCGCACCGGCCAGTGAGGCGCTCGATGCGATTCGCTGACCCGTGGCTGCTTCTCCTCCTGGTGATTCCCGCCGGGCTCGCGGTCCGGCTGTTCCTGCGCCGGGGCCGGCCGCCGGAACAGCGCATCGGCTTCCCGGTCCTCGAATTTCTCGCCGGCGGGCCGGGCGGCCGCTGGGGCGGATGGCGGCTGGCACCCGAGGTTCTCCGCCTCGCGGCCTTCGCCCTGCTGGTGCTGGCGCTGGCCCGGCCGCAGGTGCCGCACGAGGTTCGCGAGGTCCGGAGCAAGGCGCGGAATCTCATGCTGGCGCTCGACATCTCCAGCAGCATGAAGGCGACCGACTTCAAGCCCGGCAACCGCCTCGAGGTCGCCCGCCAGGTCCTGGGCGACTTCGCCCGCCGGCGCGAGGGCGATCTGCTCGGTCTGGTGATCTTCGCGGGGCGCTCGTTTCTGCAGGCTCCCGCTCACGCCCGACACCCAGCTGCTGGGAGAGTTGCTGGGGCGGGTGGAGATCGGGCAGCTCCCCGACGGCACCGGCATCGGCACGGCGCTGGCGCTGTGCCTGAGCCAGCTCAAGGACCTGCCCAACCGCGCGAGCGCCATCGTCCTCATCACCGACGGCGCCAACAACACCGGTTCGCCGGGCCCGTTCGTCGCGGCCGAGGCGGCCCGTGCGATCGGAGTACGGATCCACACGATCGGGGTGAGCGCGCCGGACACCACCGGCATCGATGACGGGTTCATCTGGCGGCAGGGCCGGACCCCGGACCGGCTCACCAGCTCGGACGAGCGGGTGCTCAGACGGATCGCCGAGCGGAGCGGCGGCGAGTACTTCCGGGCGACCGACCCGGAGGCGCTGGAGCGCGTCATGGAGCAGCTCGACCCGCTGGAGCGGGAGGAGGTCAGGATCAACGAAACCCGGGACTACCGCGAGCTTTTCCCATGGCTTCTGGCGCCTGGGCTGGTCCTGCTGGGCGCGGCGCTCGTGTTCCGCGGCAGCCGGCTCAGGACTTTGCCGTGAGGATTCGGTGAGCTTCGCCTATCCGTGGATTCTCGTAGCAGGCGGCCTCCTGCTTCCTGGGCTCGGCTGGGTGGTCGTGCGGGCGGAGCGGGCGCGCCGTCACGCGCTGGCCCGATTCGGCGAGCTGGACCTGCTGCGCCGCGGCTCGTCGCTGGAGCCGGACCGGCACTCCGCCAGAGTGTGGGCGCTCCGCCTCGCCGCGCTCACGCTCGGAGTGCTGGCGCTGGCCCGCCCGCAGGCCGGCGAGCGGCAGGGGGAGCTGGTCCGGACCGGCCGCGACGTGCTGGTGTTGCTGGATCTCTCTCGCTCGATGGGCGTGATGGATGTCTCGGCGGGCGCCGTGTCCGGCCCCAGCGCCCGTCTCGCGGTGGCGAAACAGCTCGCCTGGGACGTCATGGCGACGTATCCCGGCGACCGGGTCGGGCTGGTGGTCTTCGGCGGCAGTGCCTTTCTCCAACTGCCGCTCACTTCCGACCGCGCCTCGCTCCGGCTCTTCCTCGATGCGGCGAGCCCCGACGATCTCGGCGATCCGGCCACCGACGTGTCGGCGGCGCTGCTCACTGCGGTCAGCGCGTTCGAGCACGAAGGGGAGACCGGCCGCCGGGCGGTCCTCATCGTGACCGATGGGGAGAGCGGGGAAGGGGACCTCGATGCCGCGGCGGAGGCGCTGCGGGGCGAGGAGCTGCCGGTGTTCGCCGTCGGGGTGGGAAGCGCGCAGGGCGGCCCGGTGCCGGCCGACAGCGCCGAAGCGCCGGAGCCGTATCACCGCGACCATATCGGGCGGGTGGTGATCTCGCGGCTGGAGGAGGGCGAGCTGCGGCGCGTGGCGGAGTCGAGCGGTGGGGTGTTCGCGCGCTGGGACCGGCCGGAGGAAATACGGGCGTTGGTGGCGGGGCTGGGGGAGGTGAAGGCGCGAACCCTCGGCGCGAGAAAGTCCAACGAGCGGGCGGATCGCTATCAATGGCCGCTTGGACTGGCGTTGATGTTGCTCGTGGGGGCAGAGATGGGATTCGTCAGCCGGAGCCGGAGGGCGGGGGCTCCCGCCAGGGACGTCGGCAGCGGTACGGTCCCTGGCGGGAGCCCCCGCCCTCCGGCTCCGGGTGGCAAGGCGGCGATGGCGCCGCTGATGGTGGCGCTCGCCATGCTCTCCCTCTCCTGCTCTCCCGCGCATCGCGGCGAGCGGCTCTATCACCAGGGCAAGTACCCCGAAGCCTACGGCGTGTTCCGCCAGGCGCTCGAGCGCGACAGCAGCGCGCGGCTGGCGTTCGATGCCGGAAGCGCGCTCTACCGCCTCGAGCGCTACGACGAGGCGGTCGCCGCCTTTCGGCAGGCGAGCCGGACGCCGGACCTGCGGCAGAAGAGCCTCTACAACCTGGGCAACGCGCTGGTGCGGTCGGCGGAGGAGCGGCCGGGAGAGGCTTCGCCGCTGCTCGATGCCGTCGGGGCCTACGAGGAGGCGCTCCGGATCGCTCCCGACGACGCCGAGGCCCGATGGAACCTGGAGGTTGCCCTCCGCCGGCTGGGCGACGACCGCACCAGCGGCGGCTCTTCTGGCCGGGGACGGGCCGGGGACTACGGCCGGGGCGACAACAATGTGCCGGGCTACGAGGGCAATCCCGATGCGGCGGTCGGCGCGATGGCCGGGCGGTGGTTACGGGTCGGCCGAGGGCGAATCGGTGGAGGAGCTGAGCGCGGACGAGGCCCGCCGGCTGCTGGAGGCGGTCGAGCGGCAGCAGCTCACCAGTCACGAGGGACGGCGGAGTAAGCGGGGTCCCACCGGAGAGCGCGACTGGTGAGGCCCCCACTTGCGCTCCTGGCCTCGATGCCCTAACGTAGCCTGACAACCGAAGCTCGTGGTCATTTGCGGCGTATTGCAGCCACGTTAAACAAATGCTAAAAAGCCTCGCGACCCGCGTGCTTTTTGGCACCGGGCGTTTTTTCATTCGGGCCGGTGCCGGGCGATGGGGCAGTGAGGCGGAGGAAGACCATGACGACGGCCCTGATCACCGCACGCGAGCAGTCGCTCCAGAACCAGACGTTGCGTCCCCTGCCGCAGGCGTGCCGGCTCTGCGGGGCATCACAGCCGGCCGCGCCGGTGGCGGTCTGCGAGGAGTGCCTGGGCCCCCTCGAGCCGGTCTACGATCCGACCCGGCCGCTGCCGGACGCGGCCACGATCGCCTCCCGCCCCGGATCGCTCTGGCGCTACCGCGAGTGGTTGCCGTTCGAGGGAGAGCCCGCCCTGTCGCTCGACAGCGGGTTCACCCCGCTGGTGGAGGCGCCCGCGCTGGCGCGCCGGCTCGGCGTCGCCCGGCTCTGGGTCAAGAACGACAGCGTCTGCCATCCCTCGCTGTCGTTCAAGGACCGGGTGGTCGCGTCCGCCCTCAACGCCGCCCTCGCGTTCGGCCTCGATACCGTCGGCTGCGCCTCCACCGGCAACCTCGCCAACGCCGTCGCCGCGCAGGCCGCGAGGGCGGGCCTCCCCGCCTGGATCTTCATTCCCCACGATCTCGAGCTCGGCAAGGTGGTCGGGACCGCGGTGTACAACCCGCACCTGGTCCGGATCCGCGGCACCTACGACGACGTCAACCGCCTCTGCTCTCAGGCGGCCGACCGGTACGGCTGGGGCCTGGTCAACATCAACCTCCGCGGCTACTACGGCGAAGGCTCCAAGACCGTCGCCTTCGAGATCTGCGAGCAGCTCGGCTGGCGGACGCCCACCGCGGTGGTGGCGCCGATGGCCGGTGGGTCGCTGGTGACGAAGCTGGGGAAGGGGTTCGCCGAGTTCGCCAAGGCCGGTCTGGTCTCGGGGCCGGCGCCGCGGCTCTACGGCGCGCAGGCGGACGGTTGCGCGCCGATCGTGCGCCTGGTCGAATCGGGCGGCGAGCACGTCGAGCCGGTCATTCCCAACACCATCGCGCGCTCGATCGCGATCGGGAATCCGGCCGACGGCCGATTCGCGGCGCAGGCGATCCGGGGGAGCGGCGGATGGGTCGCCGGGGTTTCCGACGAGGACCTGGTGGCCGGGATCCGGCTCCTCGCCGAGACGACCGGCGTCTTCACCGAGACGGCGGGCGGCGCCACCGTGGCCGGCGCGATCGCGCTCGCCGCCGCGGGCCGGCTCCGGCCCGACGACGAAGTCGTCCTCTGCATCACCGGCAACGGACTCAAGACCGTGGAAGCGCTTCAGGGCGTACTGCCCGAGGCTCCCGTCATCGCACCGAAGCTCAGAGAACTGGAGGCGTTGTATGCCCGTGACCTTTAGCCTGCCCACCGTGCTCGCCCGGCTGGCGGACGGACAATCCACCATCGAGGCCAGCGGCACCACGCTCGGCGACGTCGTGGCGCAGATCGCGGACCGGTTTCCCCGCCTCGCGCCGCGGCTGCGCGACGACACGGGCGGGCCCTATCCGTTCGTGACCTACTACCTGAACGACGAGGACATCCGCTTCCGCGGCGGATTCGCGACGCCGGTGGGGGAAGGTGACGAGATCACGGTGGTGGCGGCGATCGCGGGGGGGTGACTAGTACTGCTCGATCAGGATCATCGCCGCCCGCTCCAACACCCGCTGGTACGCGGGCCGCCGTTGCCAGGTATCGAGCCGGATCTCCTTCGACCGGGTGAGGTCCAGCTCGATCCCCTCGGCGATGGCGCCCGCGAACCCGGGCTCGGCGATCCCGAGCAGGTTCTCCTCGTTGATCTCCATGCTGCGCTCGTCCATATTGGCCGAGCCCACCAGCGACCAGGCGTCGTCCACCACCACGGTCTTGGCGTGCATCATGGACGCCTGGTACTCGAACACCCGCACCCCCGCCTCCAGTAGCTCCTGGTAGAACGCCCGTCCGGCGTACTGCACCGGAATCGCATCGGTGTGATTGCCGGGGACCAGGATCCGCACGTCCACGCCGGCGCGGGCGCGCGCCTTGACCGCCTTCCGCAGATGCCGGTCGGGAATGAAGTAGGAGTTCACGATCCAGAGCCGGCGCCGGGCGTTGATGAAGCTGAGCCAGAACAGGAGCCGAATCGGCTGCTGGGCGTCCGAGGGCGAGCTCACCACCGAGACCCCCAGCGCGGGACCGGAGTCCTTCGCCGGCGGGTAGAACCTGGGCCCCGCGATCACCTCACCGCAGCAGTAGACCCAGTTGGCCGCGAACGCCGACTGGACCCCGATGACCAGCGCCCCGGTCACCCGGGTCATGCTGTCCCGCCACTCCCGCGGGGTGCGGCCATCACCCCGCCATTTGTTCGCAACGGCGGCGCCTCCGACGAAGGCCACCACGCCGTCGATCACGATCGCTCGCCGGTGAGTCCGCCGGTACATCCGGACCAGGTTTCGAAGCGCCAGCGGGCGAAAGAACTCCAGCCTCACGCCCCCGGCCCGGAGCTCCTCCCGGTCGGCGCGCTTCAGCTTGAGCGACCCGAACCAGTCCAGCAGGAGACGAACCTCGACGCCGGCCCGCGCCCGCTCGATGAAGGCATCGATGAAGCTCCGTCCGGTCTCGTCGGAATCGAAGATGTAGACTTCGAAGTTGACGGTGTCCTTCGCGCCCCTGATCGCCTCCAGCATGGCGGGGTAGAACCGGTCGCCGTTCTGGAGGACCTCCGCGGTGCCGCCGCGAAGCAGCGGAACGTTCAGGAAGCCGGCCGCCGCGCCGACGAAGCCGTCAGTGCCGGGATCACCCTCGAACCCGAGCGCATAGTCGGGTGTCGGCCAGTCGGGGAAGAAGAGGGCGCCGATCACCCCCACGAACGAGATCACCCCGAGCACCAGGAAGGTCCAGGCCCACCACGGGAGTGACCCGAGGATCTCGGTCATGAAGCGAGATCGATCCGGGCGACCAGCGGATGATGATCCGAGCCGAACACGGTGGGCCCACGATCGCCGGGGTCCTCATCCACCCGGCGGACGCGGGCGGAGCGAATGGCACCGGCGCGATCGCGCACCAGCAGGTAGTCGATCACCAGGCGGGGGAGCGCGTGATAGGTGTGACGCCAGGCGGGCAGCTCCGGAGGGACGCCCGGCTGGAATCCGCTTTCCGTGAGCAGCCGCCACGCCCGTTCGGCACGACCCCGCCCCAGGTTGAGATCGGCGCCGAGAACCATGGTCGCATCCTCCAGGTGGTCGAGCAGGTGGGCCATCTGCAGGGCGCGGCCGGCCGCCCCCAGCCACTTGTAGCCGACCGGCCCCCTCGGCGCGAGATGGGCGCTCAGCAGCCGGATCGGCCGGCCGGCGATCGTCACCCCGCCACCGACCGCCACCCGGCGTTGCAGCACGAGCGGAAGCTCGATCGCCGTGGCCGGTCCGAGCGGCAGCGGGGTGAGGATCGCGTTGCCCCGGTCGCTCCGCTCGGCGCCGTTCCGCATCGAGGGGACGTAGCGAAGGTTCCATCCGAGACGGCGGGTGACGTCAACGATATCCTGTCTCGGCCTCAGCCGGGTGACCAGCTCCCGCGCGGCGAAGCCGTTGGAGCGCTCGGGGACCGACGCGTCCTGCCGCAACGCCTCCTGGATCAACAGCACCGGCGGCAGGTTCCCCGGCACCCCGAGCTCGCCCGCGGCGAAACGCTCGACCAGCTCGAGCAAGCGGCCGCGGCCCACCCAGACGTTCCAGCTCACCACCGCGAAGCTGGTAGAAGCCGCCGCCCGCTCCGCCGCCGCGGGCGGCGAGAGATCGAGGGCCACCGGGTGGCCCACGTTGCTGCGCCAGCCCGTCAGGCGAGACTCGAGGTCCCCTCCGCGTAAGGTCACTGCGGCGGAACCTAGACCGGGATGGCGGGAGCGGCGGTGACTGCTGTCACCGGCGTGTCTGGAGGAAAGAGAGGGGCGGTGTATCTTCCACCGTCCGCGAGCGCCCTGCCCGCGGCGGCGGGTCAGACGACAGAGGAGCAGCGAAGCGATGAAGGCAAGCGATATCCGGCGCGGCCATGTGATCATGGTGAACGGACAGCCGTGCCGGGTCATGGATTTCCAGCACCGGACCCCCGGAAACCTGCGGGCGTTCGTTCAGGTACGCTTTCGCAACCTGAACTCGGGTAACACGTTCGATACCCGGCTCAGTGCCACGGAGTTCGTGGAGGACGCCCGGCTCGACACCAAGGAGCTGCAGGTCCTCTACCGGGACGGAAACGGGGTGCACGTGATGGATGCGGGCACCTACGACCAGTATACCCTCGACGCGGAAACCGTCGGCGACCAGGGCCAGTGGCTGGAGCCCGGGTTGACCTTCCAGGTCGAATGGCTTGGCCCCCGCCCGATCGCGATTCAGCTCCCGGCCGTTGCCGAGCTGGAGGTGGTGGAGACGGCACCCGTCATGAAGACCGCGACCAAGACCGCCAGCACCAAACCGGCCAAGCTCAGCAACGGGGTCACGATCCAGGTTCCCGAGTTCATCGGCGAAGGGGAACGGGTCCGGGTGAACCCACGCGACGGTGTCTACCTCGAGCGCGCCAAGTAGGCGCGCGAGGTTCTCCATCCCCGCGGCGGATCCGCCGGTCGCCGTACCGTTGCTCCCTCAATACCCACGATGACCGCTCGGTTCTCCCGCCTGCTCGCGGCGGGCATCATCTCGGAGTGCGCGCTCCTGGCCGCGGCGTACGGAATCGGCTGGCTCGCCGGCGTGCCGCCATTCGCTCGGTCCCGGCCCGCGGTCGATGCCCTGGGCTACGGCGTGGCCGCCACCCTCCCGCTGCTGGGATTGCTGGGCTGGTGTCTGCACACCAAGTGGCCACCGATGCGCCGGCTGGTAACGCTGGTCGAGGAGCAGGTCGGGCCCCACCTGGCCGATGCCTCCGCCGGTGGGATCGTGCTGCTGTCCCTCCTGGCCGGGATCGGCGAGGAGGCGCTCTTCCGGGGCGTGATTCAGGCGGGCCTCGCCGAGCGGCTCCCGGCCCTGGTATCGGTGGCGATCGCGGCCATCCTCTTCGGCGTGGCGCACTGGGTGTCCAGGTCCTACGCCCTGCTCGCCGGGGCGATCGGGGTGTATCTGGGTCTCCTGTTCCTCCTCACCGACAACCTTTTGGCCCCCATCGTCACTCACGCCCTGTACGACGTCGCGGCCCTGGTGGTGCTGGCGCGGAGGCGGCGACCGTCAAGTTCCGACGGCATTTCGCCGCCCGGCTAGATTTCCCGCATGGACACCATCGACGCCATTCAGCGGCGGACCTCGGTCCGTCGCTACCGTCCGGAGCCGGTGCCCCGGGAGACGATCGAGCTGCTGCTCGACTGTGCCGTCAGGGCTCCCAACCACAAACTGACCGAGCCCTGGCGCTTCGCCGTGCTCACGGGCGAGGCCAAGGCCAGGCTGGCGGAGATCCGGGGCGGCCACCGGCTCAAGCGTTACGAGGACCCTTCCTCGGCCGAAGCCCGCGCGGCGATGGACAAGGCGCGGCGGGAGACGTTGGAGACGCCGGCGGTGATCGTGGTCATGTCGCGGGTCCATGCGGACGAGATCCTCCGGGAGGAAGACTACGCCGCGGTGATGATGGCCACCGCGAACCTGATGACCGCCGCGCAATCTTTGGGATTGGGCACTTATCTCAAGACCGGGGCCGTGATGCGCGATCCGGTGCTGGGCGATCTGGTCGGCCTCCCCGAGGGGTACCGGGTCGTCGCGGTGCTGTCGCTGGGATATCCCGCCGATGCCGAGTCGCCCCGTCGCCGCCGGCCGGCAGGAGAGCTCACCCGATGGCTCGAATAGGTCCCGGCCAGGTGTTACGGAAGCCGGGTTTTCGAAGTATGTTCGCGACTCGATCGGCGGGCCAGCTGGCCGCCTGTTTTCAAAGGAGATTTGCCGTGAATGCCCGTATAGCCATCCCCATGCTTGCCGGCGCGATGTTGCTGGGTTCGCTGAGGATCGGAGCCGCCCAGGACACCGCATCCGTTCAGGCACCGGCCACGCAAGACTCGGCCGCGCAAGGGTATGCGCCTGCGGAACCGGCCCCGGTCGCGGCCCCCACGGCAGCCCCCACCAGTGAGCCAGCGCCCGAGGGGGCGCCGCAGCCTGCCGCGTCCACAGCCCCGGCGGAGACGGCCGCCCCGGTCCCGGCACCCGCCGTGGGTCCGGCTCCGGCCGCCACTCCCGAAACCACCAGCCGGGCCGCCGCCCTGCGCTCCCTCGGATTCGTGGAGATCCTGAGGCCCCGTCCCGCGGAGCGCATTCAGCGGGCGATCGAAGACGCCAAGGCCGACCAGCGCGATGCCGAGACGGAATACGCCGAGCAGCAGGGGCTCGAAGGCCAGGTGAAGGCCATGGTGGACGTGAAGAAGCAGGAGATCTCGACGCTCGACGCGCAGCGGAAGCTGGCGGAAAAGAGCAAGCAGGAAGCCGAAGTCGCCACCTTCGAGGCCGAGAAGAAGGATGCCGAGCGGCACAAGCAGTTCCTGGAAAAGCGGGTCTCGCTTCATCAGGCCGAGAAGGACGCCGCGAGAGCCAGGCAGAATCACGCGGGAGCCACCCAGAAGGCGCTGGAGCTCGAGCTTCAGCTCAGTAATCGGCGGGCGGAGCGGGATCGTGCCGCCACCAGCGATGCCGCGGCCGTCGTGCGGCACGAGAGCGTGATCCGCGAGCTGGAGCGGAGAGTGCTGGAGGCCCAGCGGCTGGAGGCGGAGCGAGAGAAGCAGGTGGCCGACAAGCACCAGGACATCGCCAGGCGAAGGCTGGAGCTGTATCAGGCCCAGGTGGCGGCGGGCGGGAACAGGTAGCCTGTCACGACCGATGATGTGCCGGCGCCCACCGGCGGGAGCCCTGCTCCCCGGTGGGCGCTCGCCTATGGGCTCAGCGCGGCCCGATCCACCGGCCGCTCACCGGGCGTCCCCTTGTCCCGATGTCCAAAGCCTTGAATCTTCCTGCTTGGCCAAAACCGAGCATTGCAGCCCACCAAGCGAGGAGACCCGACATGACGCGCGAGTTCGCAGGACTGTCGCAGGCGACGCTGCACCCGGCGCTCGCCCTGGTGCGGCCGTGACGTCGCTCGCCCTCTTCAGCCGCAATTTTCTCAAGCATCCCCGCATGCTCGGCTCGCTGATTCCGAGCTCGCGCTTCCTGGTCAACCGGCTGCTCGAGCAGGTGGATTGGAGCAAGGCCAACACCATCGTCGAGTACGGACCCGGCGTCGGCACGTTCACCGGGGAGATTCTGCGCCGGCTTCGGCCCGACGGCACGGTGGTGGCCATCGACACCAATCGCGACTTCGCGCGCTACCTCGCGCGTACTCTGCGCGACGACCGGCTCCATGTGGTCGAGGGATCGGCCTCGGAGGCCCAGGACACTTTGCGGGAGCGGGGACTGGCACGGGCGGACTATGTGATCTCGGGCATTCCCTACTCGACGATGGATCCGGTCCTCCGCGAGCGAATCCTCCAAACCACTCACGACGTTCTCCAGCCGGATGGGTCGTTTCTGGTGTACCAGTTCACCCGGGCGGTGCTGCCTCACCTGCGGCAGGTCTTCCCCCACGTACACCAGGAGTTCGAGCCACGAAACATCATGCCGGCCCGCTTGTTCTACTGCCGCCGGGGTGCGGCCGCCCGGGCGACGAACGGACGGCGTGAACCCCGACCGCGAGTCCACGCCGCCTCGGACCGCAGGCGCTAGAGCTCGCGGCCGACGGCCGTGTCGTCGGTCCGGAACACGCCGGAGGACTGGGTCTGCCACACCTCTTCGATGGTCCGCCGAATCTGGGAAACCACATCCTCCCGTGCCGGCAGCCCCTCCTGCCTGAAGAACGCCACCACGGCCGCTGGGATGCTCGCCTGGAGCCGGCTCACGGCCTCGGCATAGTCGGTGAATCCCTGGTGCGCCAGCTCGGCGACTTCCCGATCGTCGAACGTCAGCCCGGTGGTGTGCAGCATCACGTAGCCGATGCTGGCCAGGCTCAGCGCGGTGTAATCGTCGCGCAGGTTCTTGGGAAGCCCCTCGGTTCGGACCAGATCGATGGCGCCCGCCGCCGCGCCGAGGACCGCCGCCCCGGCCCGTTTGACCGACTCCTTCACCCCGCCGGCCTGGCGCCGCTCGCTCAGGGCCCGGAGATCGGCGATATGATGCTCGGCCTTCCGGTGGATCTGGCGCAGCTCGGCGACCACGTCAGGGTAGGCCTTCAGGTCCTCGAGCTGGCCCCGGATCGCCTTCTCGATGTGATCCTCCAGTCCGAGCATGTCGCCGATATAGCTATTGATCGCTTCGTTCTTGTCGCGTGCCATACAAACCTCCAGAAAATGCGATGAGTCGTGATTGGTCCCGCTGGAAGCGCCCCTGAGGGCCAGACTCACATAATGGGCCGCGGCACGCGCGGGGTCTGTGGGGGGGATCACCGCATCGCCCCGGCGTCGCTGCTCTCCGCCTCATGACCCGGCTCATCGGCGCCCACACGGTGGACAACGGCGGGATTCACATGGCCGCGCGTCGCGCGGGCCGCACCGGGCTGAAGGCGCTGCAGATCTTCACGGCCATCCCGAAATACTACGGCGACAAGACCTCCATCCGTCCGGAGCGGGTGCAGCGGTTCCGCGAGGCCCTGAGCGCGGCGGAGCTCGAGCCGGCCAACGTGCTGGTCCACGCCGCGTACGTGCTCAACACCGCGACGGCCGACGAGGAAAAGTGGGGCCGGGCGGCCGGGGGACTCCGGAAGGAGTTGGAGCGGTCGACGGCGCTCGGAGTCGGGGCGTTCTGCTTCCACCCCGGGGCGGCGACGGACGGCGACCGCGAGGCCTCGATCGGGCGGGTCGCGCTCGCCATCAGCCGCGCGCTGGAGGCGGTGCCGGGAGAGACCAAGATCCTGATCGAGAACACCGCGGGCGCCGGCCTGACGGTGGGGAAGACGCCGGAGGAAGTGGGCGGGATGCTGGCCGGAGTGCCGCCGGCCCTACGCGGCCGGACCGGCTACGGGCTCGACACCTGCCACCTCTTCTCGGCCGGACACGATATCAGCGCGTCGGCCGCCGCGCTCACCGGGGTTCTCGACGCGTTCGAGTCGGCGGCGGGGTCGCCGCCCGAGTTCTTCCATCTCAACGACAGTGAAGGCGCGCTGGGGTCGAACAAGGACCGCCACGTCCTGATCGGCGAAGGGCGGATCGGGGTCGAGCCGTTCCGCTGGCTCTTCCGGGACCGCCGCAGCGCGGGCATTCCGCTGATTCTGGAGACCCCGCAGCAGAACTACGAGATCGGGGACGAGGACGACTCACCCGACCCCTACGACGTGAGGATGCTCCAGCTGCTCCGGTCACTCGAAGGCTAGCCCGCGCGACAGCACCCGCTGTCAAATCTCTCCCTGTACGATTTTTGCACACGGCAACAGCGCCCGGTTCTTGCTGACCCTCGCCCCCGAATCCGCACATGGTCGCTTACGCCGCATCGGGGAGAGCGTCTTCGCATGAATTCGCCAGAACGCGCCGCAGTGCGCGGTATCGAGGTGCCGCGCCGCCCATTCCTGATGGCGCTGTCGCTGACCCTGCTGGTCGCCGCGGTTCAGTGGACGCCGCGCTTTCGCCCGCTGGCCGAGCGCCAGGCCGAGAGTCTGATCCTGGCCCGGCATGCCGCGACCCCATTCCGGGTGCCCGGAGCCGCGGTGGACAGCGCGGCCCTCGAACGGCAGGTGGTGGCCCGGTTCGAGCACTGGCCCTTGGCGAGGATCTTCTTCAGCCGGACCAAGGAGCGAGCCATAGCGGAGCGGATCGCGCGGGCGATCGTCAAGGAGGCGAACTATCTGGAGGTCGAGCCCAGCCTGCTCGCCGGCGTGCTGCTCACCGAGAACGCGCCGCTCGACGTGGCCGCGCGAAGCAGCCAGGGCGCGATCGGACTGATGCAGGTCATGGATTTTCACGCGGGCGAGTACGACTGCGACTCCAACGACCTGCTCCAGGTCGAGGCCAACATCTGCCATGGTGCCCGGGTCTTCGGTTACTACCTCAAGCGCACGGGCAGCGTCCGTCGGGCACTCCTGCGCTACAACGGGTGTGTCACGGACAGCAGCGCCGCGAGCTGCCGCCGGTATCCCTCCAAGGTGATGCGGAACGCGCGGCAGGTGCGCCACGAGCTGCTGGCGTATCCGCCGTACAGCCTGGCCGTGGATACGACAACCTTCTAGCGCATGGGGACGGCCCGAACGGAGGGACTGTACCCCAATGAAAAACGGCCCCGACAGGGGCCGTTCGTGTGATGATCCGCGAACAACGGCATCACCCCGTTTGCGGTGACTCATCCGACGGGATGCCGCCGGACTTGGTCTCGCCCGAGGCGCCGGCCTGGCCGTTGCCTCTGGACCCGTGCCGGTGCTGCTGGTACTGCTCCCAGCGGTCGGTGGCCCGACGGCGGACGGTCTCGGCTGTTTCACGCACTCGCGACCGGGCGGGTCCGGCGCGATCGCTGGTGAGGAAATAGGTCGCGGCGACGCCCGCGGCCATCGCGAGCATGGCGCCGAGCGCGCCGGACTCCTCGCCTTCGTCCGCTTCCTCCTCCTCATCGTTCCAACGGTCTTCGAGACCTTCCCACGCCTCTTCGCCCCGCTTCCGCATGCGAGACAGCCGCTCGCGCATCCGCTCGCGCGCGCGGCCGCTCAACCCCTGCATCTCCTCGAATCCCTCGCCGAGGTCGTCGCCCAACGTCTCGAGGCGCTTCCGCAAGCGGCGGCGAGTCTTGAGGCCGGCGTCGGGCGCGGCCAGGAGCCCGATACCGACTCCGAGCGCCGTCACCAGAAAAATCGTCCCCGGGCCGACCCCGGGCCGGCGGTCACCGAAGTCGAAGTCGGCGTCATCGAATCTGCGTTGGTGTCTCGTCACTTAGCCCCCATCGCCGCGGCGGGGCGGCGCCCTGAGTCGGTGAGCAAGCTCCAGGCGGTCTGGAGCGTGAACCTGATCCAGACTAATCGGTCGGCGGGGATAAGGAAACATCTTGCATTCCACCGCGCCCTCCGGAAAAACGCACCCCGGCAGCCATGCCGCGGCCACCGGCACTGGAGCCGGCCCGGCGGACCCGGGATCCGGGTGAGGGCTCGGCCGGAGTGGGTAAACAGTTATCCAGTATTGGATTAGAAGTGGATTCCAGGCCCAGCTGGCAGCGGAGGGCCGGGCCGGGGCCCGCCGGAGCATGGAACTGGCACGTGGGAGGATGGAGCCATCCGTGGGTTTCCCGTCAGTCCATCCGTTTCACCCCTGGATCCGCCGGCGCCTGAAGCCGGCATCCGCGAACCGCCGAGTGTGCGTCATGTATCTCGTCGAGTTGAGACCGGGCAAAGAAGAGCTCTACCGGACGGGAGACGATCTCGCCTCCGCGATCCGGAGCGGAGAGGTGGATGGGCACTCGAGGATCTATCATCGATCCACCTCGAAGTGGATCTCGATTACGCTGCATCCCCAGTACAAGGCCATTGTAGCGGAGAAGCCGTCCCAGTCGGACCGGAACAGCTGGACCTACCTCACCGCACAGGCCGAAACCCTCGAAAGCGCCGTGGAAGAGCCGGACACCCAGGAGCCGGCGCCGCGGACCGAGCCCGCGAGCGACGATGCGGGCGAAGGGGACAATGAGGACAGTCCGTGGCGCCGTCCGGTCACCCTCGGCATCAGCGGGCTCTTCCTCGTGTTCGGGATTCAGTTGGCGTTCTCCGGTCCGCGGCCGCGCTGGTCAGACCACGAGGCGGCCGGCCAGCCGGTCGAGGCTCCGGTCAAGCCGGCATCCTCGGAGCAGGGTTCGGCCTCGCAGATCGTCTCACTGGCGAGCACCTCCACCGGCTGGAGTGGTTCGGAGGAGTACCCCGAGGAAGACCTGTCCGATGTAGTCCTGAGCGGCGCGAAGACGGCGAAGGCCACGGTGGTACTGCCGAAGGCACCGCGCCTCGCGGCCAAGTCGCTCGACAAGTCGCTCGACCTGACGATCGCCTCGGCCAAGGCCGACCGCGAAGTGGACGGAAAGTCGGTCGACGGCCTGCTGGCCGGATACGAGAAGGCGTACCAGAGCGCCCGGGGCCGGCTGGGCAGCGGGATGCGGGTGGCGCGGCTCAACCAGCTCTTCGCCCCGACGCGGCTCACGCCCGACGGCGGCATCACCGATACCCGGCTGGGCCTGGCGGGAGTCACCAATTTCATCCGGGTTTACCGGGAGCAGGAGAGCGGGATCGAACGCGAGTTCCAGGACTCGTTCACCACCCTCTCCAAGGATCTCGGCTGGTCGCCCAAGACGGCCAAGCGGTGGTACTCGCGCGAGGGAGGGAAAGAATCGCGGGCGCTGGTCGCGCTGACCGACCGGCTGGTGTCCGGCATCGACAGCGTGCTCGCGGTGCTGAGCGCGGAAGCGGGCGCCTACAAGCTGGCCGACGGGAAAATCCACTTCGAGGACCTCACCGTCTCTCGGCAGTATGGCGAGCTGCGGCGCGGCATCGACGCGGCGGTGGACTCGGCTCGGATCGCCGGCGGCGAGCTGTCGCCCGGACCGATGGGCCACCTGCTCCAGGCGATCGGGACTACGCGGTTGCCCCAGGAGAGCTGACCGCCGCCCCGCGGGTGGCCAGCTCGGCTCGCACGACCTGACCCGGGGCCCCGGCCATCACCCGTTCGGCGAGCACGCGCTCGCCCCGGGCGGCCAGGGCCTCGAAAGCTTCCCGCAACGAGACCCCCGCTCGGCGAACGCCGTGATGGTCGGTCGAGACCAGGTCCACCAGCCCCGCTTCCACCATCCCCCACGCCAACTCCTCCGACGCCGAATTCTGGCTTCGATAGTAGCCGTTGAAGCTTCCCGCGTTCGTCTGCAGCAGCGCCCCCAAATCCCGCCAGCGTCGCATCTGATCCAGGGGCGAGATTTCCGGTGGGTAGCGGTAGCGCTCGGGATGGGCGACGACGATCCCCCGGCCGGCGCTCAGGGTCTCGCGTACGACATCCTCGTGGCTGCCCTGGAGCTCGAAGCCGAACTCGACCAGCAGGTAGTGTCCTCTTCCCAGCCCCACATCCATGCGGTGCATCACCCGCCTGATCTGCCGGGCGTCCGGGGCCCAGATCTCCTGCCCGAGACCGATCGCCGGCAGGTCGGAGCGGTCCAGCACCGCCTCCGCCAGCTGGTCGAATGCCCGGCGATGACGGCCGAGCTCCCGGTCGATGTCCGAATTCGTGGCCAGATGGGGGAGCAGCAGGTGGGGGGTCGTGACCAGGGCCCCGACCCCCTCGGCCCGGAGGGCGGCGAGGCAGGCGAGTGATTCGTCCACCGAGGCGGAGCCGTCGTCCACCGCGGGGACCAGGTGGCTGTGCAGATCGGTAAGGCTGGGAGGCGTCATACCCGCTGATGCGGCAACGTTCGGGCCACGCTAGTCTTAAGCCATCCTCTCCCGGGAGCCCCAGTGACCACAGCGCGACGGACCCACGGTTTCCGCGAGTCGGTGATCCGGGGGATGACGCGGCTCGCGCGGGAGCACAACTCCCTCAACCTGGCACAGGGATTTCCCAATTTCCCGGCGCCCGATGCCCTGAAGGAAGCGGCGGTCCGGGCCATCCGGGATGACATCAACCAGTACGCCATCACCTGGGGCGCCCACCGGCTCCGGCACGCGCTGGCCCGGACCTATGCTCGGCGCTACGGGCTGGACGCCGATCCGGATCGAGAGATTACCGTCACCTGCGGCGCCACCGAGGCGATGATCGCTACGCTGCTGGCGCTGGTGAACCCGCGCGACGAGGTGATCGTCTTCGAGCCGTTCTACGAGAACTACGGACCCGACACCATCCTGGCCGACGCCACGCCGGTGTACGTGCCGCTGGAGCCCGGCCGGCCGCTCGACCTCGAGCGACTGGCCGCGGCCTTCTCGCCGCGTACCCGGGCGATCGTGGTGAACACGCCCGGCAATCCATCGGGCCGAGTGCTCGGCCGCGGCGAGCTGGAGGCGATTCGCGACCTCTGCGTGGAGCACGACGTCCTCGCGGTGACGGACGAGATCTATGAGCACATCCTCTACGCCGGCGAGCACATCCCCATCGCCACTCTCCCCGGCATGCGCGACCGCACCGTGACCATCAGCGGCGCCTCCAAGACCTTCAGCGTGACCGGTTGGCGGATCGGCTGGATCATTGCCCCCGCGGAGCTGACCGACGCGATCCGGAAGGTGCACGACTTCCTCACGGTGGGCGCCCCGGCGCCGCTGCAGGAGGGCGTGGCCGACGCGCTGGATCGGCTCGACGATGACTTCTACCGGCAGCTCGCGAGCGCCTACCGGGCACGACGGGATCTGCTCCAGGACGCGCTGGCGGCAGCCGGGTTCCGCTCGGTGAGTCCCGAGGGGGCCTATTACATCCTGGCCGACTTCTCCGGGCTCTCCGATCTGGCGCGAGGCAACGGCCCGCCGCTCGACGACACCGAGTTCGCCGTGTGGCTCTCGCGTGAGGTCGGGGTGACGCCGGTGCCGGGATCGAGCTTTTTCCGGGAGGGCGAAGGGGGCCGGTCGCTGGTTCGCTTCGTGTTCTGCAAGACCGAGGACGTCCTGGCCGAGGCGGCCGTGCGGCTTCGGTCGATCGGGCGGGGCGGCGGCGGCCGGCCGCTCGAGGCAGCCGCCCGAAGCGGGCTCCAGCGGTGAGTCGGGGCCTCGCGGTAGTGACCGGCGCGACCGCGGGGATCGGCCGGGAATTCGCCGGGCAGCTGGCCCGGAGGGGATACGATCTCCTCCTGGTAGCACGCGATCGGGATCGGCTGGCCGAGGCCGCGGGCTCGCTCGCCGCCGATCACGGGGTGCAGACCGAGGCCTTTCGGGCCGACTTGACCCGGGACGACGAGGTGAGCCGGCTGGCCGATCGGATCGAGGCGTCGCCCGACCTGAGCCTGCTGGTGAACAACGCCGGCTTCGGCACCCAGGGTCGGCTGGCGGAGGCCGACCGCGCGACGCAGGTGGCCATGGTCCGGCTGCACGTGCTCGCCCCGATGCGACTCGTGCAGGCGGCGTTGCCCGTGATGCTGCGCCATCGCGCGGGCGCGGTGGTCAACGTGTCGTCGCTGGCCTCCTTCATATACTCCGCGGGAAACACAAATTATTGTGCTACCAAGGCCTACCTGACGACGTTCAGCGAGGGACTGGCGGCCGAAGTCGCCGGGAGCGGGGTGCAGGTGCAGGCCCTTTGCCCGGGGTTCACCCGCACCGAATTCCACCGCAGGATGGCCGAACCCGACCGGCTGCCCCGGTTCGCGTGGATGAGCTCCCGCGCGGTCGTCGAGCATTCGCTCCGTTGTCTCGATCGGGGGGGGCCGACGGTCTGCATTCCGGGCCTGCGCTTCCGGCTGGTGGCGGGGATCATCCGCCTCACGCCTCGCCGGCTCGTCGGCTGGGTCTCCCGCCGCCGTTACCAGCGCGTGTGACCAAGGAACGCGGGTATGAGCAAGACCGGGGCGGGGGGAGTGATGATGGACAGGGAGGCGGTGGCGATCACGGGAAGGGCAAGGGCCACGACGACAAAGGGAAGGGCGACGACGGTAAAGGCAAGAACGAGGATCGCGACCAAGGGGAAATGAAAGGGCGTGCGTGACGGAACGGACCGCACGTCTTACCTTGAGGCAGGCACGAGCAATGTGTTGGTCAGCCGGTTCCGGAGGTCTCATGCGTGTCACGTCCTTGGTATCCCTGGTGCTGTCGGCCGCGGTGTTCACCGGTTGCGCGGTCGAATCCCCAGAAATCTCGAAGCAAGAGACCGGCACCCGGGCCGCCGGGGCCACCGCTGTTCCCGACCGCGACCTCACGTTGCAGGCATCGGCGCCCCCGGCGGCCGAAGTCGCCTCCCCGGTCGAGCTGTCCCGCCCGATTCACCAACCCAAGCCGGCGCACCGATTAAGCATCGCACGGAGGCCGGCCCCTGTCCCCGCGCCGGATCCGCTTCCGGAAGTCCCGCCCGCCACCGAAGCCGCCATTCCGGTCCCGGCCACCGCGGCCCAGGTTCTCCCCGAGCCCGCACCGGTGGCAGACGCAGCCGTCGGCGTCGGGCGGGAGCTCGCGCCGGGGACGACGGTGACCATCATCCCGGCGGCGAATGGTCCGTCCTCCGCGCCGGAGGACCCGTCGTGGGCTCCCTCGGGTCCGGGGCGGAGCGTGATCATCGAAGGTGGTGGGGGTCGGGGCGGCACCTGCCGGCCGCGCGGCGGGGCGCGCGGAATTGGCATCGCTGGCCGAATTCCGATCGGTGTTCCGGGCCGCCCACTGAGGTAAATCCGCCGGAGACTGTCAAATTTCTAGGGGTGGCGAGTCGGCCATCCCCCTAGTTATGCTTGTCCCTCGTTCCCGATCTCGCATTTCCATAGGGCTTCGGCCCCTGGCCGGCGCTGAGCCGAGACACCGATGCCTGTGTCCCACCACAAGCAGAGCGGGGAGGTTCGCATGAGGTTTGCTTGGCTGATCGTGCTCGCCGTCGTGGCGACGACAGGGTGTAACCAAGCGGAGATGAAGCGCGCGTTGGCGGAGGCCAAGACGTCGGAGGCGCAGAAGGACAGCCTGCTGACGGAAGTGCTGGAGACCACGCAGTTCGTCAGTGACGTCAACAACGAGCTGGCCAAGGCCAAGCTCGCGGTCACGTCGGCCAGCACCGATCCGGGCGTCCCCGGGGCGAAGAAGGATCGGGAAGAGCGCCAGGCCTCCCTCGAGCGGATTAAGCAGGTCATTGCCCGGCTCAACGAGAGCGAGACGAAGCTGGCCGAGACCGAGTCCCGGGCCAAGCAGTCACGCCAGCGGAATGCCCGCCTCCTGGCCCAGATCGAGACCTTCAAGAAGACGGTCACGGATCTCAAGACCACGGCCGAGCAGCAGAAGACCGAGTACGAGACGGCGCTGGCCGAAAAGGACACCCAGATCGCTTCGCTCGCGGGCCGGGTGGACACGCTCAGCACCGAAAAGGCCGGGCTGGAGAATGCCAACGTCGCGCTGACCGATACCGTGGCGAATCTCACCTCGTATAAGAACACGGTGTATTACGCGGTGGGCACCAAGGACGAGTTGATCAAGCGCGGCATCGTCACCAAGGAAGGGTCGAAGTTCCTGGTGTTCGGCGGCACCCGGTTGGAGCCGGCCCGCAACCTCGATCCGGCCGCGTTCACCGCGATCGACAAGACTCAGCAGACCGCGATCCCGCTTCCGCGGAGCGACAAGAAGTACAAGATCGTCTCCCGCCAGAGCCCGGCTTACCTGGGCTCCACCGTTACCCAGGACGGCAAGGTCTCGGGGAGCGTGCAGATCACCCAGCCGGAAGATTTCTGGGCGCCCTCGAAGTATCTGATCCTGGTCCAGGACTGACCGGGCCATCGGCCCGGTTTCGACCGCAGTGAGCGGCGGCCCCCGGTGCGAACCGGGGGCCGCTTCGCTTTGGGCCGGGTTGGTTGAGGGGGTGTTGAGGGGGCGGGGTTAAGCTGACCTGATCTTGCGGATTATTGGGCAACAGCAAAGAACCAGTCACCGAAAAGTCGCGTAACGCACTGGTAATGCTGGTCTTTGCATAACCGTTGTCAACATCCTCTACATTGGGATGAGGAAAACTCCTGCGTGGAGCGGCTGGGCGTGACGGCTGACACCGCGACCGAGACCGGAACACGCCAGATTGCCACGGTCATGGATGGCAAGGACAGTCACTTAACCGAGAGGTCATATGCGTAGTATTGCCTTGGCAGCGGCGATCGCCGGCTTCGTGCTCACCACCGCCTGTGATAAGACGGGTGAGGGCGAGTATCAAGTGGAAAAGCCGGTCATCGGCACCGAAACCGACACCGTCGAAACGCCGAGCATCGAAACCGGCTCGGTGAAGGACACGATCAGCGTTCCCGACGTGGACGTGAAGACCGAGAAGAAGGAAGTCAGCGTTCCCACGGTCGACATCGAGACCCCGAGCGAGCGCGAGCAGGGCCAGTAGTCTTCGCGCGACGTCGCCACGGCCACCTCCCGGTGGCTCGTGGCGGCGAGCGCCTCGTGGGTATATTGGGCGCGCGGCCCATCCTAACCGCGCATTTCCGTTCGGTACAATGCTTGGAGTGTTTCCATGAGCCTCGCCAGGCTCGGCCTCCTTCTGGTCGCGGGCGCGCACTGCCTTCCGGCAGGCGCAGCGGCACAGACGGCGCCTCCCCAGGCCGTCGCAATCCGGGCGGGCCGCCTGGTGGACGTGGTGCGGGGGGAGGTGCGCCGCGACCAGCTCATCCTGGTGCGGGGCGACCGGATCGAGGCGATTCAGCCGGGCACTGCCCGCCCGCCCAGCGGCGCCCGGGTGATCGACCTCTCCCGCTACACCGTTCTGCCGGGGCTCATCGACTGTCACTCCCACCTGATCGGCGACCTCACCGACGCGGATGCCTTGCTGCCGCTCCAGCGCTCCGGCGCCCAGGAGGCGTTCAGCGGGGTCCGGAATGCCCGAAGTACCTTGCTCGCGGGGTTCACCACCGTTCGCGACGTGGGGACCTACCGGGCGCTGGTGGATGTCGCGCTCCGCGACGCCATCGACGACGGCACCGTCGTCGGGCCCCGGATGGCGGTGGCCGGTGCGTACGTCACGGTCACCAGCGGGGGCGGCGAGCTGGTCGGCGCGGCGCCCGATGTCACCCTTCCGTTCGAGTACCGCTTCGGGGTGGCCAACACCGCCGACGAGGTCCGTGCCCGGGTGCGGGCGATTCTGAACGGTGGCGCCAACTTCATCAAGATCATCGCGACCGGGGCGGTGCTCACCCAGGGCACCAAGCCGGGGACCTCGGAATACACCGAGGAGCAGATCCGCGCCGCCGTGGAGCAGGCGGCCGAGTACGGCACGTACGTCGCCGCCCACGCCCACGGCGCGGAGGGGATCAAGCGCGCGGTCCGGGCCGGGGTGCGCTCCATCGAGCACGGCTCGCTGATGGACGACGAGGCCATCGCACTGATGAAGGAGCGAGGCACCTGGCTGGTGGCCGACATCTATAACGGGGATTACATCGCGGCGACGGGCAGGGAGCACGGCTGGCCGGCGGAGATCCTGCGGAAGAACGACGAAACGACCGAGACCCAGCGCGCCGGCTTCCGCAAGGCGGTGACGGCCGGGGTCAAGATCGCGTACGGCACCGACAGCGGCGTCTATCCCCACCGGCTCGCCGCCCGCCAGCTTCCGTACATGGTGCGGTACGGCCTCACGCCGATGCAGGCGATCCGTTCGGCGACCCTCTCCGCGGCGGAGCTGATGGGATGGGAGGACCGGGTCGGCTCGCTGACGCCGGGTAAGCTGGCCGATATCATCGCCGTTTCCGGCGACGCGATGGCCGACCTCAAGAGCTTCGAACACGTCGCCTTCGTCATGAAAGGCGGCATCATCCACCAGGCGCCATGAGATCGGCCGCGCCGGGTTCCCGTCACAGGAGGGTGGCTTGAGACACGCAGGATGGTTGCTGGCCGGGATGATCTTGACCGGCACCGGAGAAGCGGCCGCCCAGCGGGTGGTGGAGGCGGCCGACCTGCTGCGGATCAGGGAGGTCACCGATCCCCGGCTCTCACCCGATGGGGCCTGGGTGGCGTACACCGTCGCGTTCGCCGACACGGTCCAGGACCGCCGGGACGCCGACCTCTGGATGTCGAGCTGGGACGGGAAGCGCAGCATCCGGCTCACCTCGACGAAGCAGCGGGAGCACGCGCCTCGTTGGAGCCCGGACGGCCGCTACCTCGCCTTTCTCTCGAGCCGCGACGACCCACGTGAGGTGGAGCAGCTCTGGCTGCTCGACCGGAGAGGCGGTGAGGCCGAGCGGGTGACCGACCTTCCGGGCGGCATTTCCGACTACACCTGGTCTCCCGACGGCACCCGCCTGGCGCTCATCGCGTCCGATCCGGATTCCGACGAGCACCTGGCCGGCCAGGACGCCGCCACCCACCGGCCCCGGCCCATCATCGTCGACCGGTACCGATTCAAGTATGACGAGATCGGGTATATCGGCCGGGAACGGCATCATCTCTACGTCCTCACCCTGGCCGGGCGGAAGACGGAGCTCATCACTCCGGGCCCCTACGACGAGTCGGCGCCCGCGTGGTCGCCCGACGGCCGGTCGATCGCATTCCTGAGCCGCCGGCGGCCGGAGTTCGACCGGACCGACAACTGGGACCTCTACCTCGTCGCCGCCGTTCCCGGCGCCGAGCCGAGGCAGCTCACGACGTTCCCCGGGGCGGACATGGATCCCGCGTGGGGCAACCGCGGGCCCAGCTGGAGCCCTGACGGAAAACTCATCGCCTACGTCCAGGGCGGAAAACCGGAGCTGCTCTATTACGGGGGGCAGAAGGTCGCGGTGGTGCCGGCGGCCGGCGGGCCGGCCCGAGTCCTCACCGGGACCCTGGACCGGAACGTGCTCTCGCCCACCTTCTCTCCCGATGGCGCGTCGGTCCTCTTCCTGCTGGAGGACGACCGGGTCTACCACCTCGCCCGGGTGCCGGCGGCCGGCGGCGAGGTCGAGCGGCTGGTGGAGGGGAAGCGGGCCATCGAGGACCTGTCGGTTGGAACGGACGGGCGGGTGGCGCTGACGTCGAGCACGACCGGGCATCCGACCGAGGTGTTCGCGGTGGAGGGTCGCGAGCTCAGGCGGATCTCGGCCCAGAACGATTCATGGCTGGGGCAGGTGCGGCTGGCGCCGGTCGAGGAGATCTCCTTCAAGAGTCGGGACGGCACGCCGATCAACGGCTTCATGCTCAAGCCGCCGGACTACCGTCCGGGCACCCGCTATCCCACCATCCTCCGGATTCACGGGGGGCCGGTCTGGCAGTACTACCACGACTTCGCCAATCTCGACTGGCAGGTGCTGGCGGCGAGCGGCTACGTGGTGCTGGGAGTGAATCCGCGAGGCAGCTCCGGGCGGGGCGAGAAGTTCGCGACCGCCATCTTCGCGGCGTGGGGCGAAAAGGACGGCGAAGACGTCCTCGCGGCGGTGGACTATGCCGTCACGCGCGGCATCGCCGATCCCGACCGCCTGGGCATCGGCGGCTGGAGCTACGGCGGCATCCTGACGAATCAGGTCATCACCCGCGATCGCCGGTTCAAGGCCGCGATCAGCGGCGCGGGGCAGGGCAACGCGCTCCTGGGCTACGGCACCGACATGTACGCGCTGGAGTACGAGCTCGAGCTGGGGAAGCCGTGGGCCAACCTGAACGCCTGGACCCGGGTCTCCCAGCCGTTCCTCCACGCCGACCGCATCGTGACGCCGACGCTCTTCCTCTGCGGCCAGGAGGACTGGAACGTCCCCCTGATCAACTCGGAGCAGATGTACCAGGCATTGAAGAGCCTGGGCCGGGAAACCCAATTGGTGATCTATCCGGGCGAGGCCCACGATATCAAGCGACCTTCGTTCGTGCTGGACCGGATGGAGCGATATCTTGCATGGTACGATCACTACCTCGATGCCTCGCCCGCGGGGGCGCAGGCGGGGGGTCGCTAGGGGGGCCTGGACCATGGGTTCGAGGGGTGCCGCGGTGCAGGTGCTCGGGCTGGTCGCGCTTCTGGCCGGCTGTGCCGGCAAGTCGGAGGATTTCGACCAGGACGTGGAGCCTGCGCGATCCGCCGCCGAGGTGGCGGTGGAAGTGGAGAACCACGGGTGGAGCGACATCGTGATCTACCTGGTGCGCGGCACCGCCGTGGACCGGCTGGGCATGGTCGGCTCGCTCAACACGAAAACCTTCGTGTTTCCCTTTCGCAAGCTCGGAGTCGGCACCGACGTGCGCCTCCGCGCCGATCCCATCGGGGGGCCGCGAACCTTCACCAGTGAGAATCTGCTGGTGCAGCCCGGGCAGTGGGTCAAGTGGACGCTGGAGAGCGACCTGACGAGGTCGTTTCTGGCGGTGTATTGAGGGAAGCGGCCGTCCGCTCCCTCAGGGATTCCGATCCAGACACCCGACCGAATTGGGGTTGTTCCCTTCCTCCTGGGGGATCGGCAGGTTCACGTCGGTGCCGTAGCTGCCGCCCTTGATGTAAGTGCCACTGGGGAAGACGTTCGCGGCAGTCCGGCCGTACTGGCGAATCAGCCGGCGCATGTCGCCCAGCCGGTGGCCGGTGGCGAACATCCAGAAGGCCCGCTCGCTGAACAGCAGGTCTACGCCCTCCGCCTGGGTAGCCGGCTCGGCCAGGGGGTCGAGCCCCTCGGCGTCGCGGAGGTTGTTGAGGATGGCGGTCATGCCCGCCAGGTCGGGGATCTGGAGCAGTGCCTCGGCCTCGATGAGCCGGGCCTCGATCCCGTCCGCGACGATCACGGAGGCGCTGGCATCCCCGTACTTCTCGAGGGTGAACTGGGGCGTGGTGCCGTCCAGGCCCGAGTCCTCCTCGTCCACGAAGGGCACCCGGGGGTCATCCGCGGTGCGGAAGGGGAGGCCGACACCGCCCTCGCCGTCCGACACCGACCAGAGGAAGCCCACGCTGTAAGAGTAGATGGCGTTCTGGAGCCGGAGCGGGCTGTCGGAGTGCTCGGTGACGTACTGAAACTCGGTGGGCACCACCGCCACCGCCGCGGCGGCCTCGGCGAAGAGTCCGCGGTCGAGCAGGGCGCGCCCTTTGCCCACCGACGCCAGATAAGCGATCTCCTGGGTTTCCTCCCCCACCGTCCCCGGCTCGGCGAGGGCGGCATCGAACCGGGCCACCGCCGTCTGGAACATCTGGTCGGTGGTCTGTGGGGTGCCGTACTCGACCTCCTCTCCCTGCAGCCGGCTGAACGGCACGCCGGAGCAGAAGCTTTCGCCAAAGTAGAGGTAAGTGAAGCCGGCCAGGCTGAACATCTCGCCTATGCCCGATTCGGCGTCAGGATCGGCGCCGAGCTCCCGCAGGGCGTCCGCCGCGGCCTCGGCCGCGGCACGGGCCCGGTGGAGGTTGTGAAACAGGTCGAACAGGGTCGAGTTGTTCTGGAACACCCGCCGCTGGTCCACCTCCTGCTCGGTGGGCGGGGTGGTGCTGAGCACGAACTCGTCCGACATGAGTCCGCTCAGCAGGATATGCCCGTCCTCGAACTGGGTCCCGTCGCCGTCCTGGGCGAAGGAGAAGTCGGCGATGGCGCCGATCCGCCGGGCCTGGGCGCCGGCTTCCGTTTCCACGTCGTCCGGCCCGATGATGTTGGGCTGGTCGGTGTCCAACAGGCCGCAGCCGGCCGAGAGTGCGAAGGCGGCGGCCAGCAGCGCGCCCCCGGTGGTCATCTGTCGCATGTTCTGGTCACCCCGTCTCAGAAGCCGATGTTGAGGCGCGCGGTGTAGTAGCGCACCTGCGGCTGCGACTCGAAGTCACTGGTCGCGAAGTTGTCCTGGGCGAAGGCGTTCACCTCGGGGTCCACGCCGGAGTAATCGGTGATGGTCCAGAGGTTCCGCCCGGCGAGCGTGAGGCTCAGGCGGCTCGCTCGGAAGCGGCGAGCCCATCGGTCGGGGGCGAAGAGGGTGACCGACAGCTCCCGCATCTTGATGAACCAGGCGGGCTCGTAGTAGCCCCACTCGGTGGCCTCGTTGAGCAGCGCCTGGGCCCGGGCCTGCTCCTCCAGCGGGGCGGTACGGTCCACCAGCCCGCGGCAGTTGAGCACCGGGGTACAGCGGAACGACTCGATGGCATTGTCGAGGTAGTGGCCGCCGCGGTAGTCGAACTGGGTCCCCACCCGGACCATGCCGTCGAACAGCGTCACGGCGCTGTTGAGCGAGGCTTCCTTGTTGGGCAGGGCGCGGCCGCGGTAGACCGCCTCGTCGGCCACGGTGAATTCGGGGAGGCGGCCTAGGACAGGATTGCCGCCGTCGATGATGCCGTCGCCGTTGGCGTCGGCGAAGCCGGTGATGGGTCGGGCCCAGTAGCCGCCCAGAGGGAACCCCTCGACATGCCGCTGGAGGCCGAAGCCGAAGATGATCGGCTCGACCCCCTCGCCCAGCCGCACCAGCTTGTTGTCGTACACCGACCCGCTAAGGGCCACGTCCCAGGCGAGCTTCTTGGTGTCGATCACCCGGGTGTTGATGGCCAGCTCGAAGCCCGAGTTCTTGACCTCGCCGAGGTTGAAGAACTGGAACTCCGAGGCCCCGATCGACGGGGCCACGTTGCGTCGCACCAGGGCGTCGCGGGTGCGCTTGTTGTAGTAGGTGAACTCGATGCTGACCCGCTCGCTCGCGACCGAAGCGTCCAGCCCCAGCTCGAACTCGCGTGACCGCTCCGGCTTGAGGTTGGTGTTTCCCAGGCTGCCGAAGGTGATTCCGGTACCCGCCACCCCGCCGCGCTTGCCCGCCACCGGGCTGAAGTAGCGGAGGGCGTCGGTGGTGCCGGGTTGCTGTCCGCTGACGCCCAGGGCGCCCCGGAGCCGCAGCGTGCGGAGGAATCCGTCGCGGTTGAAGAACGGCTCCTCCGACATCAGCCAGGAGACGCTGGCCTTGGGATAGACCGTGGCGTCGAAGTTCTGGCCGAACGCGCTGTTGTCGTCGAAGCGGAGGGCGCCGGTGACGAACAGCCGTTCCTTGACGGCGATCTCCTGCTCCACGTAGGTCCCGATAGAGCGCGACTCCACGGTGGTGTCGCGGGCCTCGGTGCTGCCGGCGCCGGTGATGGTGCCGGAGCCCGCCGGAAGGCCCCGGCCGGTGGCGAGGACGCCGGAGGCGAGGTCGCGGTAGAACTGGGCGCCGACCGAGGTCTTTGAGCCGAGGGTGGGCGAGAGCTTGAAGCGCGCGCTCGCGGCCAGGTCCACCGAGGTCTGGGAGATCTGGAACCGGTTGTCGTACTTGAGCCCGGCCCGGTTTTCCAGGTAGTCGGCCACCTGGCCGGTGGGCCAGAACTGGACGTCCTGCCGGTTGGTGACGTCGTAGCCGAGGGTGGCGCGAGTGGTGAGCCAGCCGGTGGGCCGCCAATTGCTGGTGAGCCCGCCGATGAATCGCTCGGTGGCCTGGTTGGACAGCGCGGCGAACAGCTCGGCCGGAATGAAGAACCAGCCACGGTTCACGTCCTCCGGCACGCCGCTCGCCTCGGCGCTGCCGGTCACGGTGAGGAAGCTGTTGTCGTTCTCCACGAACCGGGCGTCGCTGGAGGTGTAGCCGACATTGGCCTGAACATCGGCGTCGGCCGAGACGCTGGCGCCGAGGTTGGCGCGCAGGCTCACCCGCTCCAGGGTGTTGGGCCGGAGCTGGTTGTCCGGCAGGAAGCCGCGTACCTCGCGCACCGAGTCCGCCTCGAAATCGGGCAGGCGGAAGACCCCGTCCTCGTTCTCGTAGTCGCCGGAGAGGTAATAGGTGAACTGGTCGGTGCCGCCCGACACGTTGGCGCCGTACTGCTGCCGAAAGCCGGTCTTGAGCGGGCTGGTGGACGGATCGTTCAGCGGGGAGAACTGGCTCACCGACGTCTGGGTGCAGAGCTCGTCCAGCTCGAATTGCACGATACAGAAACCGTCCCAGTCGGGGCCGGTCTCGGCGGTGGCGTCCCTACCGTTAAAGTTGATCGGGTAGGTGTTGAAATCGTGGACGGCGCCCGCCTCGCTGTACAGGTTCCATCGCGCCCGGCCGGCCCGGCCCCGCTTGGTGGTGATCCGGACCACCCCGTTGGAGGCCTGGATGCCATAGAGCGTGGCCGCGGCCGGCCCCTTCACGATCTCGATGGACTCGATGTCCTCGGGGTTGAGGTCGTTGATCCGCGAGGGAGCCGCCCCGGCTCCCTGGCCGAACCCGCCGATGTCGAGCGTGCCGGAGGAGGCGCCGCTCTCCATCCGGATGCCGTCGATGTAGTAGAGCGGCTCGTTGGACAGGGAGACGCTGTTGGAGCCGCGGATCCGGATGCGGGTCCCGAGGCCCGTGGCGCCCCCGCTCCGCTGCACCTGCACCCCGGCCGCGCGGCCCGAGAGCAGGTTGCCGAACTCGGTGATGGGCGATTCCTCGGTGACGCGGGCCGCGTCGATGGTGGACACCGCGTTGGCCACCTCGAGCTTGCGCTGCTCGCCGGTGGCGGTAGTGACGATCTCGTCCAACTGGACCGGGGCCGCGGTCAGCCCGAAGTCGAGGGTGACGGATTCACCGGGGGCCACGAAGGCGGTGTCGGTCGCTGGCCGGTAGCCGAGCCGGAGCACCCGGACCGGATAGCTGCCGGGAGCCACGTTGCGGAAGAGATAGCGACCCTCCTGGTTGGTGGCCTCGATGCGGTTGGGGCCGGTGAGCAGGACCCGCGCCGCCTCCAGCGGCTGCCCGGTCGCCTGGTCGGTCACCACGCCGGTGACCGAGCTCTGTTGAGCCTCCGCGAGGGATGTCGAGACCAGCCCCAGGACGCACACCCACCGACCCGCCCGAAGCATCCACTGACGCTTGCCAGCTTTCATAGGGTCTTTCTCCTGTCGGTCGGGACTGCCCCGCGCTTCGGCCGATGTCGGGATTCGCCGAGGAGTGGGCAGCACTGGGAAGGGAATGCCTCGCAATGTGGTAGCCGGGGTGCGGATTGTCTAGACAGGGGGCGCGAAGGCGATGGGTTCGACACCGGAAGCGGGCGACGGCTTGACGCTCATTCCTGCCGCCGATATCTAGGGACTGAGCACATGGCCCTTCCGACCGCTGCGAGCGCCATGACGCCGTTCTTATACTTCGTTTCTCAACCGCACATGCGGAGGCAAAATGGTGCGATGCATCGTCAGGATGATCGCGGGGCTGCTGCTGCTCGGGGTCACCGCGTTGCCGCTGGCCGCGCAGACCGGAACGATCGGGGGGACCGTCTCGGACAGCGCGGGCAATGCGCTGGCCAACGCCGTGATCGTCGTCGAGGGCACCGGTCTGCGTGCTACCGCCGGCGCGACCGGCAGCTACGAGGTCCGCGGTGTGCCGGTGGGCACTCGCACGGTTCGAGCCCGGCTGATCGGGTACCAGGCCGCCACCGCGACAGCCGACGTGCGGGCCGGCGAGTCGACCGGACAGGACTTCACCCTCCTGCGCAGCCCGGTGCGGCTCGCCCCGATCGACGTGGTGGTGGGGTCGCGGGGGCGCCACACCGCCGCGGAGGAGCTGGCGGTGCCGGTGGACGTCTTCCCGGCGGAGCAGCTTCAGCAGCAGGGCAGCAGCGAGACCAGCATCATCCTTCAGGCCGTGGCTCCGTCGATCAACTTCCCCCGGCAAAGCGTCACGGACGCCGGGGACATCGTCCGGCCCTTCACCCTGCGGGGCCTGAGTCCCGACCACACCCTGGTCCTGCTGAACGGGTGGCGGCGGCACCAGACCGCGGTGGTCAACACCTTCAACTACGGGATGGGCGCGGGCTCCAGCGGGGTCGATCTGAACGCCCTCCCCTCCAGCGCGCTCGATCGGATCGAGGTGCTGCGTGACGGGGCCGCGGCGCAGTACGGCTCCGACGCGATCGCCGGGGTGGTCAACCTGGTGCTCAAGGACGGCGACTTCACGCCCTTCGTCAACGCCGACGTGGGGCGCTACACCAGCGACGACTATCCGGACGACGGCACCACCGTGACGGCCAACGGGGGGTGGGGCATCCCGCTCGGCAGGGGATCGCTGGGTGTGTTCGGCGAGTTCCGCGACCGGCAGCCGACCAATCGCGCCTGGGCCGATCCCTTCGAGGATGCCGGCACCGGCGTGACCGATTCGATCAACGACAAGGGCCAGGTGGTGCAGAAGCGGAATCCGGTGCCGCAGCCCAATCACCACTGGGGCGACGGGCTGGAGCGCGACGTGCTGACGTTCGGCAATTTCCGCATGCCGGTGAATCAGGCGGCGAGCAACGAGATCTACGCCTTCGGCGGCTACAGCCACCGCGACGGGACCGGGAACGGTTACCGGCGAGGCGCCGGGAGCAACCGGAACTGGCGCGAGATCTATCCGCTGGGCTTCCTCCCCGAGATCAACGGCAAGCCCACCGACTATTCGATGGCGGGCGGACTCCGCGGCGCGGTGTCCGGCTGGAACTACGATCTGGGCGCCGAGTTCGGTCACAACCATTTCGACTACACCATCCGCAATACCCTCAACGCCTCGCTCGGGCCGTGCCTCGACGTCGCCTGCGCGCCGGGACCGGACGGGACCCTGGGCACGGCGGACGATCCGGGAATCCCCAACCAGCAGACGTTCTTCGCCGGACGGCTGCTGCGCGAGGAGTTCGTGACCGCGTTGAACGTGGCCCGGCCGGTGGAGATCGGCCTGCCCGCGCCGGTGAGTCTGGCGTTCGGGGCGGTGTTCCGGCGGGAGCGCTACGCGATACGTGAGGGCGAGCCGGCCTCGTACATCAATGGATTTCACCTGGATCAGGACAGCGCGGACGTCGCTCCCAGCGGCTCGTCGGTCTTTCCCGGGTTCACCCCGGACGACGCCACCGACCGGAACCGGACCAACTTCGCCCTCTACGCGGACGCGGAGACCGACCTCACGTCCCAGGTGCTGACCAACGTGGCGGCGCGGTTCGAGAGCTACAGCGACTTCGGGGAGCGGATCACCGGCAAGGTGGCGGTGCGGTATCAGCCGTCCCGACGGGTGACGTTCCGCGCGGCCGCGAGCACCGGCTTCCGGGCCCCGGGGTTGAGCCAGATCGCCTTCGGCAAGGTCGTCACCAACGTGATCGAGGGCCAGTTCGTCGAGGTCGGTGTCTTCCCGGTGGATCACCCGGCTTCCCTCGCCCTCGGCTCCCGCCCGCTGGAGGAGGAAACGGCGTTCAACTTCAGCGGCGGCGTGGCGGTGACCCCGGCGGACAACCTGACCATCACGGCCGACTACTTCCACATCCGGATCAACAACCAGATCCTGCTGGGCGCCACCTTCGACGACGATGCGACGCTGGGGATCCTGAGCGCCGCCGGGTTCGGCACCATCCAGGGGGTCCAATACTTCACCAACGGCCTGGATACGCAGGCCCAAGGCGTGGACATCGCCGGAAATCTTCGCGTGCCGACCGCGACCAGCGGGACCCTCGACCTGACGGCCTCGTTCAACCTCACCCGCAACAAGATCAGAAACGTGGATCCGCTGCCGCAGGTGCTGGTGGACGCGGGGTCCACCGAGCCGGGACTGCTCGACTCGGTGACCGCGATCGGGATCGAGGACGAGCGGCCGGACTGGCGGGGAACGCTGCAGGCCAATTACACCGTCAACCGCATCAGCGCGCTCGCACGGGTGTCGTACTTCGGCGGCTTCTCGTCGGCCCAGCCGGGCTTCTGCGACCTGTGCCGGGAAAACTACGGCGGCAAGGGACTGGTGGACGCGGAGCTGGGCTATCGGTTCAACCTGGTCAAGCTGGCATTCGGGGTGCGCAATCTGTTCGACACCTATCCCGATCAGCCGAGCTCCCAGGTCATCGTCGACACCGACGGCAGCACGTCGAAAGACTTCAACGACAACTTCGGCATCTTCCCGTGGGCGGCGGCGTCGCCGTTCGGGTACAACGGGCGGTTCGTGTACGGGAGGACGGAGATCCAGCTTGCCTGGTAGCGGGGCGGAGGGGCGGCAAGGTGGAAGAGGCGGATAGCGGCATCAGGCAGCACCCGGTCATCCCGAGCGCAGCGAGGGATCTGCTCAGCGGGTATCGAAGCCCGTTCGAGAAGATCCCTCGCTTCGCTCGGGATCACGTGCTATCGCCGTTGCGCCGTGCCGCCCGCATTGTGAAACACCGTTCCAACAACACTCCCTGTGCCTTACTGGCAGGAACCCATCCCCGGCGGTAAGATTCCCGCACCTCAGCCCGAACCACATCCATGTCCGTCGCGTACGACCTCATCGTGATCGGTGGAGGCCACAACGGCCTCGTGACAGCCGCCTACCTGGCCCGCAGGGGGCTCAAGGTGCTGGTGCTCGAGCGCCGGGAGGTGCTGGGCGGCGCCTGCGTCACGGAGGAGGTGTGGCCCGGCTACAAGGTCTCCACCGCGGCGTACGTCAACAGCCTGCTCCGCCCCGAGATCATCCGCGACCTGGAGCTCAAGCGGCACGGGTTCGAGATGCTGCCGCGGAGCCCATCCTCGTTCACGCCCTTTCCCGATGGCCGCTCGCTCCTGCTCGGGCCCGACAAGGCGATGACCCGGCGGGAGGTGTCCAAGTTCTCCGCCCGGGACGCGGACGCGCTTCCCAAGTACGAGGCGATGCTGGAGCGGGTGGCCGACTTTCTCGAGCCCACGCTCACCATGACCCCGCCCAACCCGTGGTCGCTGCGACCGGGGAATCTCATGCAACTCGGCAAACTGGGGCTTGGGTTCCTCAAGCTGGGGCACGACGGGCAGAAGGCGGTGGAGATCCTGGCCGGGGCGGCCACGCCGATCCTCGACCGGTGGTTCGAGTCGGAGCAGCTCAAGGTGACGCTGGCGACCGACGCGATCATCGGCGCCATGGCCTCGCCCTCGATGCCGGGCACGGCCTACGTGCTGTTCCACCACGTCATGGGCGAGTGTGACGGGGTGCGCGGCGTGTGGGGCTACGTGCGGGGCGGCATGGGAGGAATCAGCAACGCCATCGCCGCCGCGGCCCGGGAAAAGGGCGCGGAGATCCGCACCGGCGCCGAAGTGGTGAAGATCATGGTGAAGGACGGCTCGGCGCGGGGGGTGGTGTTGCGCGACGGCAGCGAGATCATGGCCACCCGGGTGGCTTCGGGCGCCGACGCCAACGTCACCTTCCTCAAGCTGATGAGCAACGGCGATCTGCCGCCCGAGTTCGTGGAGGCGGTGCGCCACATCGACTACGCCAGCGCCAGCTGCAAGATCAACGTCGCCCTCGGCGAGCTGCCCGACTTCCGGGCGGTGCCAGGCACCGCCGCCGGCCCGCAGCACCGTGGCACCATCCACATCTCGCCCACCATGGAGTACATCGAGCGGGCCTACGACGACGCGAAGTACGGCCGGCCGTCGCCAGCATCCGATCATCGAGGCGACGATCCCCTCGGCCCTGGACGACACGCTGGCGCCGGCCGGGAAGTACGTGATGTCGATGTTCACCCAGTATTTTCCGTACAAGCTGGCGCCGGGACTGTCGCTCGAGGCCGAGAAGGAGCGGTATCGCCGACCGGTGCTTCGACCTCATGAACGAGTACGCGCCGAACTTCAAGCGGTCGGTGATCGCGCGGCAGGTGCTGACGCCGGTGGATCTCGAGGAGCGGTTCGGGCTCACCGGCGGGAACATCATGCAGGGCGTGATGTCGCTCAGCAGCCTGTCGTTCATGCGGCCGGTGCCGGGGTACGCCGACTACCGGACGCCGGTGCGGAACCTGTATCTCTGCGGGGCGGCGACGCATCCGGGCGGCGGGGTGATGGGGGCGTGCGGGTACAACGCGGCCCGGGAGATTCTGCGGGACTTCAAGCGGTAGCCCCCCGCCCCCGCCCCGCTGCAAGGAACCCCGCTCCTCGAGACCCCAGGCGCTCCCACGATGCCCCGACACCGACTGACCCTCCAAGAGAGCCTCACCCAGCTCCCCGGCCCGGCCGGCGAGCGCTACGTCGAGCTGTTCACGCACGGGACGCTGAGCGTCGAGCTGTACGCCCCCAGAGGCGACGACCCGCAGCAGCCCCACACCCGGGACGAGGTCTACGTGGTGGTGCAAGGCAGCGGGCACTTCCGCAACGGCGAGACGAGCCATCGCTTCGCGCCGGGTGATCTGCTGTTCGTGCCGGCGGGCGTGGGGCACCGCTTCGAGGAATTCACCGACGACCTGGCGGTCTGGGTGCTGTTCTACGGTCCCGAGGGTGGTGAGGTGCGCCGATGAGCGTGGAGGCGCGCGGCCCGGGAGCCGGCCTCGAGCGTACCCTGCACCGGGACTACTACCTCTCGGGCCGGCTCTTCCAGCTGGAGCGGGAGCGGATCCTCTACCGCGAATGGTTCTGCGCCGCCCGGGAGGAGGAGATCCCCAATCCGGGCGACTACCTGGTGCGCGACATCGCCGGGGAGAGCGTGCTGGTGGTCCGCACCCGGGACGGAGGGCTCGCGGCCCACTACAACGTCTGCCGCCACCGCGGGTCGCAGCTGGTGCCCGGCGGCGGGCGCGGCAGCTTCAGCGGCGGCATCCGCTGCCCCTATCACGCCTGGACCTACACCCTGGAGGGGGCCCTGCGCACCGCGCCGTTTCTCGAGGAGAGCGACGGCCTGGCCCGGAGCGACCTCTCCCTGCATCCGGTCGGCGTGGAGTCCTGGGGCGGGTTCGTGTTCCTCCACCTGACGCCCGCCGAGGCGGAGCCGGGGGGCCCGACGCTGCAGTCGCAGCTGGGCGGCGTTCCCGAGCGGCTCCGGCGCTACCCGCTCCACGACCTGCGGGTCGCCCGGCGCATCGAATACGTGGTCGAGGCCAACTGGAAGGTGCTGCTCGAGAACTACAACGAGTGCTACCACTGCGGGCCGGTGCATCCCGAGCTGTGCCGGCTGGTGCCCTCGTTCAGGCACCGCGGCGGTGCGGACCTCGACTGGGAGCGGGGCATCCCTCATCGCGAGGGCGCCTGGACCTTCACCGGCAGCGGCACCACCACTCGGGCGCCGTTCGAGGGGCTGAACGAGGACGAGCGGGTCCGCCACAAGGGCGAGCTGGTCTACCCCAATCTCCTGCTCAGTCTCTCCGCCGAGCACGTCGCGGCGTTCACCGTCTGGCCCCACTCGCCGGGGCGCACCACCGTGATCTGCGAGTTCCTCTTTCACCCCGCCGAGATGGCGAAGCCCGGGTTCGACCCGACCGACGCGGTGGAGTTCTGGGACCTGGTGAACCGGCAGGACTGGGCCATCTGCGAATCGGTGCAGCGGGGCATGGGCTCGCGCGTCTTCCGGACCGGATACTACGCCCCGATGGAGAGCGCCAGCCTGGACATCAGGCGTTACGTGGGCGAGCGGCTGGGTGGCGACGACGGCGTGAGCCGCGACGCATGACGCGTTCCCAGGCATGAAGCTCGACTTCGAATACATCGTCCTCGGGCTGGGCGGCTTCGGCAGCGCGGCGGCCTACTGGCTGGCGCGCCGGGCGGGCACCGAGGTGCTGGGACTCGAGCAATTCGAGCTGGGCCACATCCGGGGCGAGTCGCAGGATCATTCGCGGATCATCCGGCTCTCCTACCACACCCCGGGGTACGTCAAGCTGGCCAAGTTCGCCTTCGGGGCGTGGGGGGAGTTGGAGCGCGACTCGGGCGAGCAGGTCGTGCTCCGGACCGGCGGGCTCGACCTGGGGCCGCGGGAGAGCGCGATCCCGCTCAGCAGCTACAGCGACAGCATGGACGCGGCCGGCGTCACCTATGAACGGCTCGAGGCCGGCGAGATCATGCGCCGGTGGCCCCAGTGGCGGCTCCGCGACGACGTGCACGGCCTCTTCCAGGAGCAGGGCGGGATCGCGATGGCGGCGCGGGGCAACGCCGCGCACGTGCGGATGGCGCGAGCCCACGGCGCCACCCTGCGCGATCGCACCCCGGTGCAGGAGATCCGGCCGTCGGCCGGCGAAGTCGAGGTGCGCACTCCCGATGCGACCTACCGCTGCCGCCGCCTGGTGGTCACGGCGGGGGCCTGGTCCAACCGGGTGCTCGCCCCGGTCGATCTGGATCTGCCGTTGCGCGTCACCAAGGAGCAGGTCACCTATTTCGCCTCGCCCAACCTGGCCGACTTCCAGCCCGAGCGGTTTCCGGTCTGGATCTGGATGGACGATCCCTGCTTCTACGGCTTCCCGGCGTTCGGCGAGGCCGGAACCAAGGCGGGGCAGGATGCCGGGGGGCAGGAGACCACCGCCGAGGGCCGGACCTTCGATCCCGACCGCGAGGCGCTGGACCGGGTGATCCGGTTTCTGGAGCGCCATCTTCCCGGCGCGCTGGGGCCGATCATCTACACCAAGACCTGTCTCTACACCCTCACCCCCGACCGTGACTTCGTGCTCGACCTGCTGCCCCACCAGCCGGAGATCGCCGTCGCGATCGGCGGCGGGCACGGCTTCAAGTTCGCCTCGCTGGTCGGGCAGATTCTCTCCGAGCTCTCCATCGACGGCCGCACGGCCCGGGATCTGGCGCCGTTCGGGGTCGATCGTCCGATCCTGCAGCTGAAGGACCCGCCGCGGAACTACATGGTGTGACGGCACCCGCCATCCCGGAGGCACCGGTGCAGGACCCGACCGCGCGGCTGCACCGCGCGATGGGGTTTCGCGACCTCCTCCTGTTCTATCTGGTCACCGGCTTCACGGTGCGCTGGATCGGCGCCGCCGCCGCCGCGGGGCCCAGTGCGGTGGTGATCTGGCTGGGCGCCGCGCTGTTGTTCTACCTGCCGCTGATGGTGACGGTGCTCGAGCTCTCCTCCCGCTATCCCAACGAGGGCGGCTGCTACGTCTGGAGCAAGCGCGCGTTCGGCGACTTCGCCGGCTTCATGACCGGCTGGAACTACTGGGTCTGCAACCTCCCGTATTTTCCGGGGCTCTTCTACTTCACCGCGGCGAGCGCGCTGTTCGTCGGCGGCGCCGCGTGGCAGGGGCTTACCGACAGTCCGGCGTACTACGTCACCTTCTCGCTGGTCGCGCTGGCGGTGGCGGTGACCCTCAACGTGCGGGGCCTCGGCGTGGGCAAGTGGCTGCACAATCTCGGCGCCGTGGGCCTCTGGGTGCCGGCGCTGCTGTTGATCGGGCTCGGGGCACTCTCCTATGCCCGTTTCGGCTCGGCCACGGCGTTCACCGCCGCAAGCATGGTGCCGAGCACCCGGCTCAAGGACATCATCTTCTGGTCCACCATCGCCTTCTCCCTGAGCGGGCTGGAGAGCGCCTCCATGATGGGCGACGAGATCCGGGACCCTCGACGCAACATCCCGAGAGCCCTCCTGCTCGGCGGCGTGCTGATCACGCTGCTCTACACCCTCTCGACCGTGGCGATGATGGTGGCGCTGCCCCAGGGGCGGATTCTCAGCCTGCAGGGATTCATGCTCTCCATCCAGGAGGCGTCGGACCGGGTGGGGATCGCCGGCCTCACGGGGATCACGGCCGCGCTCATCACCCTCGGCGGGCTGGGCCAGGCGGGGGCCTGGTTCGCCGCCGGCGGGCGGCTGCCGTTCGTCGCCGGGATCGATCGCTTCCTGCCCGCGGTGTTCGGCCGGGTGCACCCCAAGTACGGCTCGCCCCACGTGAGCCTCCTGCTGCAGGCCGGGGTCGCCGCCGTCTTCATCTTTCTGGGGCAGGCCGGCACTACGGTGAAGGGGGCCTACGACGTGCTGGTGAGCATGGCCATCATCGGGTATTTCATTCCCTACCTGTTCATGTTCGCCTCGATGATCAAGCTGCAGTCGGTTCCGGCCGGGCCCGAGGTGATGCGGGTGCCCGGCGGCCGGCCGGTGGCCACGCTGCTGGGCGGCGCTCGGATTCTGCGTCACCGCCGCGACGATCTGCCTGGCGCTCATCCCGGCGGACGACGAGGCGAACAAGCTGCTCGCGGTCACCAAGGTGGTCGGGCTCACGGGGCTGCTGCTGGTGGGCGGCGCGGTGGTCTATTTCACGGGAAAGGGGAGGCGCCCATGAGCTCGCTTCGCGATCTCGACGCCGCCCGCTCGCGGGTGGCGCTGTCGCTCACGGCGGCGATGGTGGCGCTGTACTTCGGGTTTGTCCTCCTGGTGGCCTACGGCCGGAAGCTGCTCGCGATCCAGATCGTGCCGGGGCTGACGCTGGGCATCCTGCTGGGCGCGCTGGTGATCGTCGTCTCCTGGCTGCTCACCTGGGTGTACGTCCGCTGGGCGGCGAAGCATTACGATCCCGGGATCCGGGCGCTGGATCGGGCGCGGCGGCCGTGATCCAGGCGCCCCAGAGCACCGCGATCGGCCAGCCCAACGCCGTCGCGATGGTGTTCTTCTTCGCCTTCATCGCGCATCACCCTCGGGATCACCTGGTGGGCGGCGCGGCGCACCCGCACCACCGAGCAGTACTACGCCGCCGGCCGCACGGTGAGCGCGGGTCAGAACGGGCTCGCCCTCGCCGGCGACTACATGAGCGCGGCCTCGTTTCTCGGCATCGCGGGTCTGGTCTCCACCACGGGCTTCGATGGGCTGATCTACTCGACCGGGTGGCTGGTCGGCTGGCCGGTGGTCCTCTTTCTGATCGCCGAGCCGCTGCGCAACCTGGGCCGGTACACCTTCTCCGACGTGGTGGCGATGCGGCTCCGGCAGACGCCGGTCCGCCTCGCCGCGGCGCTCGGCACGCTGGCGACGGTCACGCTCTACCTGATCGCGCAGATGGTGGGGGCCGGCGGGCTGATCCGCCTGATGTTCGGGGTGAGCTACGAGCTGGCCCTGGTCCTGGTCGGCATCGTGATGATCGGCTACGTGCTCTTCGGCGGGATGATCGCCACCACCTGGGTGCAGATCGTGAAGGCCCTGCTGCTCATGGCCGGAGCGCTGATCCTGGCGCTGCTGGTGCTGCTCCGGTTCGGCATGAACCCGGCGGCCCTCTTCGCCGAGGCGGCGCGGCGCTACGGCGAGGGCGTGCTGGTGCCGGGCAAGCTGGTCTCCAACCCGCTGGACGCGATCTCGCTCGGCATGGCGCTCATGTTCGGCACCGCCGGGCTGCCCCACATCCTGATGCGGTTCTACACCGTGCCCGACGCCCGCGCGGCGCGCGCGTCGGTGTTCGTGGCGACCGGGCTGATCGGGCTCTTCTACCTGCTCACCTTCGTGCTCGGCTTCGGGGCGATGGTGCTGGTGGGGCCCGAGGCCATCCGCGCGGTGGACGCCGGCGGCAACATGGCGGCGCCCCTGCTGGCGGAGCTGCTGGGCGGGACGCCGTTCCTGGGGTTCATCGCCGCGGTGGCGTTCGCGACCATCCTGGCGGTCGTGGCCGGGCTGACCCTCTCGGGCGCGGCGGCGCTCTCGCACGACCTCTGGGTGAGCGTGGTACGGGGCGGCCACGCCGACGCCCGCGAGCAGCTGCGCGTCGCCCGCCTCGCGACGCTCGTCCTCGGCGTGGTGGCGGTAACGCTGGGGATCACGTTCAAGGACCAGAACGTCGCCTTCATGGTATCGCTGGCCTTTGCCATCGCCGCGAGCGCCAACTTTCCGGCCCTCGTCCTGGCCATCTTCTGGCGGGGCTACACCACCGCGGGCGCGGTCACCAGCATGGCGGCGGGAACCCTGCTGACACTGCTGCTCATCTACCTCTCGCCCACCATCCAGGTGGACATCCTGGGACGCGATACCGCCTGGTTTCCGCTCAAGAACCCGGCGCTGATCACCATGCCGCTGTCGTTCCTGGCGGGCATCGCGGTCTCGCTGCTCGCGCCGGAGCCGGCGGCCGCGGAGGGGTACGCGGCCGTCGAGCGACAGATGCACCTGGGCGAGGATCACTGATGCCGGGGCCGAGCACCGCGTGACACCGACCCGGGTGGCCCTGCTGGGGGTCCCCTACGACGCCGGCTCGTCCTCTCAGCGCGGGCCGGCCGGCGCGCCGGTGCTGATCCGCGAGGCGCTCTGGTCGGAGGCGGGGAACGCCTGGACCGAGGCGGGGATCGACCTGAAGGACGGCCGGCTGGACGACGAGGGCGACCTCTGGTTCACCGACCGGGAGCCGGGCGCCGACGCGCGGGCCCGGGTGGAGGACGCGGTGGGGTCGATCGCGGACTCGGGCCGGCGGCCCCTGCTGCTGGGCGGCGATCACTCGATCACCTACCCGGCGCTCCGCGGCGTCCGGCGTCACTACCCACGGCTCGCGATCCTGCACCTGGACGCGCATCCCGATCTCTACCACGAGTTTCAGGGCGACCCCTACTCGCACGCCTGCCCCTTCGCCCGGATCATGGAGGAGGGTCTGGCCGACCGGCTGGTGCAGGTCGGCATCCGCAGCATGACCGGCCATCAGCGAGAGCAGGCCGACCGGTTCGGCGTGGAAGTGATCGACATGCGTGCCTGGCGGGACGGCACCCCGCTCGGGTTCGACATGCCGGTCTATCTGTCGGTGGATCTCGACGTGCTCGAGCCCGGCCTGGCGCCCGGCGTTTCGCATCGCGAGCCCGGCGGCCTTACCGTCCGCCAGGCCCTCGGCATCATTCACACGCTGGCGGCGCCACTGGCCGGCGCCGATCTGGTGGAGCTCAACCCGCTCAACGACCCGTCCGGCCTCAGCGCGGCGGTGTCCGCCAAGCTGGTCAAGGAAATCGCCGGCCACATGCTCACGGAGCCCTGGTGATCAGGTTTCTCGCGCCGGCGCTGCTGCTGGCCTCGCCGCTCGCCGCCCAGAGCTCGGTCCAGGTGGACTACGCCGCGCTGCGGGAGGAAACCGCGCAGCGGCTCTCCGAGTATCTCCGGATCAACACCAGCAATCCCCCGGGCAACGAGCTGGCCACCGCCCGGTGGCTGGGCGCCGTGCTCGCGAAGGAGGGGATCACGGGGATGATCCTCGATACCGCGGAGCTGGGCGCCGGCCGGGCCAACTTCTACGCCCGGCTGCCGGGCACCGAGCGCGGGAAGGGCATCGCGCTGGTGCACCACATGGACGTGGTCACGGCCACGCCGAAGGACTGGTCCGTCGATCCCTTCGGCGGGGCGATCAAGGACGGCTACGTGTGGGGCCGGGGCGCGCTGGACATGAAGGGTCAAGGCATCATCCAGCTCATGGCCTTCATCGCGCTGAAGCGCGCGGGGGCGCGGCTCACCCGGGACCTGGTCTACGTGGGCAACGCGGACGAGGAGATCGGCGGCCTGGGGTCGAGGATCTTCCTCGAGAAACACCCCGACCTGGTGAAGGACATCGAGTACGTCCTGACCGAAGGGGCGGACACCCGGGTCGAGAAGGGGAAGGTGCGCTGGTTCGGGATCGACGTCGGCGAAAAGCGCGCCTGGTGGAAGAAGATCGTGGTGAAGGGAACGACGTCGCATGGCTCGGTGCCCCTGGGCGACAACCCGGTCGAGCGGCTGGTACGGGCGCTGAACCGGATCGTGGCGTATCGGACGCCGGTGCGCCTCACCCCGGCCGTGGACCGGTTCTTCAAGGCCCAGGCGAACGACCAGACCGGGCAGGCGAAGGCCTGGCTCTCCAACGCGGCCGCGGCGCTCCAGACTACTCGCGGCCGGGCCTGGCTGCTGAGCCAGCCGGAGCGCAACGCGCTGCTCCGGACCACCATCACACCCACGGTCCTGAGGGGCTCCGAGGCGACCAACATCATTCCCCAGGAGGCGTCGGCCGAGCTCGACATCCGCCTGCTTCCCGACGAGGACACCGTCGCGTTCCGCCGGACGCTCGAGCGGATCATCGCCGATCCGAGAGTCACGCTGGAGTCGCTGGGCGACATGGCGCCTCCCTACGAGGCTCCGGTCGACACCGAGCTGTTTCGCGTCCTGGAGCGGGTGGCGAGCCGGCTGCTCCCCGGCGTGCCGATCGCCACGCCGATAAGCGCCGGCGCCAGTGACCGTCCCTACTGGGCCGCGGCCGGGCCGATCTGCTACGGGATCGATCCCTGGCTGGTGGACCTGGAAGAGAGCCGGCACTCGGTTCACGGCAACGACGAGCGGCTGTCGCTGGACAACATCGAGTTCGGGCTGCGGCTGTACGTGGAGACGTTGGTGGAGATGGGGAAGTAGGCGGAACGGCGGGAGGGCGGTAGGGCGGGAGTCACCACCGGCATGTGTTGGGCCCAGCCGGCTGGATGACCCGAAAGTCCAGGAGCCGCATTTCCCAGTCTCGTCGGGGCGTCCGCCACGCCGGGTCGTGCACGATGTCCTCGCTCGAATGTCGTGGAGACGCGAAGAAGATCCCTCGCGGCGCTCGGGATGAAGTAATTTCTGGTCCCGCCGTCGCCCCCTATCGCCCCAGCGACCGCAGCACCTCACGGTCGAATTGCACCGACAGGCTCTCCCGGCCCGAATACGGCCCCGGCCGGTACGCCCGGGATTCGATCCCCAGCTGGCTCTGCTCGCAGATGTGCCAGTCCTGCTTGTTGGTCATGTCCCAGAACTCCACGCCGTCCTCCGGATTGAAGGTCGGATCGTCCAGCGTGGCGGGGTGGAAGAGCCAGGAGCAGTGGATCAGGCTCCGGTCGGTTCCCTGGGGCCAGATGGTGTGGAACATGACGTAGTCGGGATGCAGGCTCAGGAGCATGTTGGGGAAGATCGCGTAGTAGTAGACCCGGTCCATGTCCTCCGGCGCCAGCTCGCCCACCGATACCCCGCACGACTTCCCGCTCATGGTCATGCTCTCGTGCCCGCGGTTGATCACCATGAACCCACCGGTGAACGGCCCTTCGATGAGATCGTTCTCGCCGCTGGTGGGCGGAGTGAGCTTGGCGAGCGCGGGGTGAACCGGCCCGCAGTGATAGCACTCCGAGTAGTTCTGAAACAGCAGCTTCCAGTTGCACCGGACGTCGTAGTCGATGGTGCGGTGCACCTTGAGGGTCGGGAGGTTGAACCGGGAAAACCGTCCCAGCAGGGGCTCGAAGGCGTCCTCGAACGGCTCGGGCCGCTCCGCCAGGTTGATGAACAGGAACCCCTCCCAGCGCGCCACCGCCACCGGGTGCAGAGGCCATTGCGACTTGTCGAATCCCTCGATGTCGCCGGTGGACGGGGCGCCGATGAGGCGGCCATCGAGGGAGTAGGTCCAGGCATGGTAGGGGCACTGGATGGTCTCGGAAAATCGTCCCGTGTGCTCCTCGCACAGCCGGGTGCCCCGGTGCCGGCACACATTGTAGAACGCCCGGAAGCCGCCGGCCCGGTCGTGGAGCACGATCACGCTTTCCTTCCCGATCTCCTGGGTGAAATACTCTCCCGGATTGGAGATGCGGTCCTCGCGGCCGACGCAGATCCAGCGCCGGAGGAAGATGTGCTCCATCTCCTCCGCCAGGACCCCGGGTGAAGTGAAGTACTCCCGCGGGAGGGTGCGAGCACCGTCGATCGGGATCTGGGTCGGCTTGATGAACGTCGTCACGGTCCGGCTCGGGTTCTGGTGAATGGTGAAATATGCCGGTCGCCGAATCCGGGCGGAAGGCAGGGCGTGGCGGATCTGGCTTACGCCGCCGGGGTGACGGGGACGGTGGCACGGAGGCGGAAAGACCGGTAGCGTATACCGTTCCGTCGAGAGTCCAACGCCCAGACCGGAGACCACCTCATGCGACGCAACCTCCTCCTCCTTCTCCTGGCTATCGCCCTGCCCAGCACCGGGTGCCTTGCCGCCGCCGCGGCGGGCGCGGCCGGCGGGGTGTATCTCACCTCCCGGGGCGCGGAATCGGTGGTCGAGGGCTCGGTGGAACAGGTCGCCGGCCGCGCCGAAGCGGTCATGAGCGAAATGGGAATCGTGAAGGAGGGCGAGAGCACCGAGCAGCAGGGCGACCGGCAGGTGCTGAAGGGCAAGAAGGGAGACCTCGACGTCACTATCGAGGTCAATCGCGAGACGCCCTCCACCGTGAAGGTCGATGTGACCGCGCGGAAGAATCTCGCCGAATGGGACAAGGACTACGCCAAGGAAGTGCTCGGCCGGATCGTGCAGAAAGGCTAAACCGTCGGTGCCTCGGCTGCCGGGTCAGGCGGCTTCGCCGAGCAGCGTCGCGATCTCGCGCGCCGCGGCGGCCTGAGCCTCGGCCTCGGCGCGCAGGTCCCGAGTCACTTCGGCCAGCGTTCCATCCTCCGCGGTGACGGCCGAGGTAGTCTGGCTCTGGAGCCGGCCCAGCACCGTCATCGCCTCCAGCAGCCGCTGCACCAGCGCGTCGCGGGCGCGCTCGCTCCGGGCGAGGGCGTCGAGCCACTCCGCGGCATGCGAGGCGGCGCGCGCCCGCTCCCGCTCGAACCGCCCGAGGTTGTCGTCCAGCATCGCGAGGTCGGTCGCGGCCACGCAGGCCGAGCCCACCAGCTCGTGGAGCGCCGTCGGGCTGTCCCGGTCCGTCCCCGCGCGCTCCAGGCGGGCGAAGAGCGGGCGAGCGAGGCGGGTGACATCGGCCAGCAGGCTCTGCGCGGTGCCGGAGGGCAGCTCGGCCAGCGCGCGAACCACCTGCGCCTCGAGCGCGGGAGGCAATCCCCCGGTACGGCGCGACGAGGCCACCAGGGGCGTCCTCACCGTTTGCCCCGCGGCATAGAGCAGCAGCCCGCCCACCACCGGCGTCGTCCACAACAACACCGGCGCCGCCGCGAATCCCGCTCCCAGGCCGGCGATCGTCACGGCCAGCACCATCGTCGCGTAGCTTGCCGGGACCATGGTCCACGCTCTCGACACCGGGATGGCGCGGGCCGGCAGCTTCCGTCGCTCCAGCGCATCGAGCACCTGGGCGGACCCCTCGGGCGTCACCCGGAACAAGGGACGCTCACCCCGTCCCGCGGCGCGCCCCGCCTGGCTCGCGGCGCTGGGGAGCAGCTCGCCCAGTCGCTCGGCAACCGCCTGGCGCTCGGTTGCCCCGATGACGCGCTGCAGGAAGACCAGCGTGTCCGTCGCTCCCGCCGCCGCGCCGCCGCATCCGGGACAGAGCCCGAGCCCCAGCGGGTCCGCGCCGCCGCAGAGCACGCAGGGCGGCGAGGCGCCGTTGGCCGCGCCTCCGGGGGCCATAGCGGCCAGGGCCTCGTCGAGCGCGGACGCGGTCGGATAGCGGTCCTCGGCCGAGCTGGCGGTGGCGCGGGCGATGACGTCGTCCAGCCAGGCGGGGCAGCCCGCCGCGACGGAGGCGGGCCGAAAGCCTTCCGGCACCGGCGTCGGCGGGAGATGGGTGGAGGAACGCGGCGGAAGATCGCCGGCGAGAGCGTAGTACAGGGTGAGACCGAGGGCGTAGAGGTCGGCCCGGGCGTCGCCGCGCCGTCCCGCCAGCACCTCGGGCGCGGCGTAGGCAAGGGTGCCGGCCAGGCCGCCGGTGCCGGTGATTCCCAGCTGGCCGTCCAGCTTGGCCGAGCCGAAGTCGGTAAGGCGAGCCCGTCCGTCGGTGTCGAGCAGGATGTTTTGCGGCTTCACGTCCCGATGCAGGATGCCGCGGCGGTGGGCCGCCTCCAGGGCGGCCGCCACGTCCCGGCCCACCCGTACCGCCTCATCCGCCGAGAGCGGACCGCGGTCGCGGACCCGGACGTAGAGGTCGCTGCCGGCGACGTACTCCATGACGATGAAGCTCCAGGGCTCCTCGTCGAGCAGGTCGTACACGGCGACGATGTTGGCGTGCGACAGGTTCCGTACCGCCTGCACCTCACGCCGGAGCCGCTCGCGCGCCAGATGCGCGGTGGCCGGCGGCGGCACCAGCAGCTTGACGGCCACGTCGCTCCCGACGTCGAGGTCGCGTGCCTGGTAAACGATCGAGTAGCCGCCCCGGCCGATCTCCCGGATGATCTCGTAGCGGCCTCGGAGCCGGACCCCCGGCGCCAGGAACGCGGGCCCCGTCATCGGGCGCCGAGGCGCTGCAGGACCGTCAGGGCGTTGGAGCGCCAGCCGTCCTCGGCCGCGTAGATGGCGAGGAAGCGCTCGAGGTTGGTGCGGGCGAGGTCGGCGTGGCCCAGGATGTATTCCGACATGCCCGCGTGGTAGAGCGCCATGTAGTTGGTGGGCTGGTACTCGACGACGAGGCGCATGATGGGACCCGCCGACTCGTCATCCCCGGCGTCAGCCACGGGGTGGCCGACCGCGAAGACGATCCCGGCGGCCTCGGCCCGGTCGTCGGCCGGGAGCCGGTCGATCGTCGCGCGGGCCCGCTCGATCTTGCCCGCCAGGGCGAAGCAGGCGGCGCTGTAGCCGGACCCCTGCACGCCCTCGGGCGCCGGCCGGTGCTGTTGCTGCACCTCGACCTCGACAGCGTTGCAGAACGGCTTCAGGCTCGCGAACCACTCCGAGGCCGCGCCGCGGAACACGGCCGGGGCCGGGTGGGGGGCGCCGGGCCGGCCCGCCCGGGGCGTGACCAACAGCAGGCCGCACAATGCCACGTAGCCCCACCCCGCCGCATAGAGCGTTCGGGTCATCGCTGCCTCGTGATGTCGGGAAGACTGGAACAGGCTCGACCGAGCAACCTCCGTGCCCGTATGAAGTGGGGATGTGCCAGGCCCGTGCCGTTGCACAACGAACCGATGGGAGGTCCGGCGGCCCCTGGGATCAGGGCCGGGGCGTTGGGCTCGGCAGGCTGCACCAGACCCCGGCACTCACCGAACCCGATTCGCGCTGCACCCTCCCGCTCGCAGTACCCCCGCATGATCACCTCGTCCCCGTCCTCCAGGAACTTCCGGGTCTCGCCATTGGGCAGCGCCAGTGGCTCGGCGCCGCGCCAGGTCAGCTCCAGGAGACACCCGCGCGACTCCTTGGCCGGACCGGAGATGGTCCCGCTGGCCAGCAGGTCGCCGGGCCGGAGGTCGCAGCCGTTGCTGGTGTGATGGGCGATGAACTGTGCCGGGGTCCAGTAGAGATCCGCGGCGCTGCCGCGGCTCAACCGCACGGCCTCGACCCCCTGATCGCGCATCCGGGCGGAGGCGAGGTACACCTCGACGGTGACGGCCACCGCCCCGCGCTCGGCGTTGCGAGCCGAGTCGAGGTGGGGCAGGGGCGCCGGATCGCCGGGCGGCCTCGCGAACGCCGGGGCGCGGAACGGCTCGAGCGCCTCGGGCGTCACCACCCAGGGCGAGATCGTGGTGGCGAAGTTCTTGGCCAGGAACGGGCCCAGCGGCTGGTACTCCCACGCCTGGATGTCGCGGGCCGACCAGTCGTTCACCAGGCAGAAGCCGAAGATCTGCTCCTCGGCCCGACCGATCGGCACCGGCTCGCCCAGCGGATTTCCCGGGCCCACGAACAGTCCCAGCTCCATCTCGTAATCCAGCGACCGGCTCGGCCCGAAGGCCGGCGATGCCGCGTCGGGCGGTTTGGTCTGTCCCCGGGGGCGCGGGATGGGTGTCCCGCTCGGCACGATGGACGACGCCCGCCCGTGGTAGCCGATCGGCAGCCACTTGTAGTTGGGCAGCAGCGGGTTGTCGGGGCGGAACATGCTCCCGACGTTGGTGGCGTGGTGGACCGACGCGTAGAAGTCGGTGTAGTCGCCTATCGCCGCGGGCAACAGCATCTCCGCGTCCCGCCGGGCGACCAGGATCCGGTCGCCGAGTCGGCGATTGGAGCGGTATGCCGGAGAGTCCGCGCTCAGGAGCGCGCTCACCTGCCGCCGAAGCTCGGTACGCGACGGCGCGCCGAGCCGCATGAGAGGATTGAGCGCCGGCTCGGCGCACTCCGCCGAGGCCTGCTCGGCGATCCCGGTGAACCACCCTTCGTCGTGGGCGGCGGTGAGGTCGAGGATCATGTCGCCGATCGCGATCCCGACCCGGCCCGGCTCGTCCTCGCCCCTTCGGCGGAACACGCCGAACGGAAGATTCTGAATGGGAAAATCGCCGGCCCCGTTGGCCGACTCGACCCAGGAGGCGCAGCGAGGGATCGTGGGTCTGGTCCACGCGCGGCCTAGAGCAATCCGAGCGACTCGAGGTCGCCGATCGGCTCGGTGAATGAGCAGGATCCGAACGAGAGGATTCCCGTTTCGCGAGACTGCCTGATCGCGTCGAGGCCCAGTTGCCGGCCTCTCCACTCGACCCCCGTGTCGTCGAAGCGAATGGACTTCGCGTCGCGCTCCTCCAGCAGTGCCGCCGCCGAACCGTCATCCAGACCGTCGGCCAGGAACGCGGTGGTGAGAAACACGTTGAGGAATCCGAACATGGGTCCCCGCACGCTGTCAGGCTGGTAGGTGAGCCGGTACTCGGCCCGGAGCGGATGGTGCAGCCCCGCGGTCGCCTTGAACGGTACCCTGGCGGAGAGGCAGGCCCGGATGAAACGGATCAGGTCGCCCGCCGGCGGGAATGCATCCGGCGTGACGCCGCCGGTGCGCACCTTGGCCCGCCCGCCCGCGCGGCCGATCGCGGCGACCAGCGCCGCGGGGTCGCCGGCGACGGGGATCTCGACGTACGCCTGGAGGTAGGGTGGCACGAGACCGAGGAGTCGCTCGACCGCCTCCACCGAGTCGGCCTTGGCTTCCACCACATCGGCGGCCACCGCTCCCTCGCCCTCCGCGGCGTGGCGGCAGTTGAGCTCGCCCAGCGCGCGAACATCGGCCGCGGCATCGGCGCCGAGCAGCGCGGCGAGCCGCCAGGGCGCGGAGGACGGACTCCGCGGCAGCATGGCGGCGGCCGCCGATTCGAACTCGGCGACCCGGCTCACCGGCACGACGAAGCGCCCGAGCGCCCACGCGTGGGGGCCGTCGCGATAGGATCCGTAATTCGCCACCGCCGCGGCCATATCGAGGCTCGCCGGGGGGAAGAGGCCGGCGTAGTCGATGCTGCCGCGAACAAGAGCGTGGAGGGCGGACATGGCGGGAACTTAGTTGGCGGGGGGAAGGGCGGAACGGCGGAACGACGTTCCGCCCTTCCCCCTCCCGCCCTTCCGCCCACAATTCCCCCCATGACCATCGCGACCGCAAACCCCGCCACGGGGCAGACCGTCCGGACCTTCGAGCCTCTCACCACCGAGCAGCTGGAGGGCCGGTTACAGTGCGCCGCCGATGCCTACCTCCGGCATCGCCGCACCACTTTTGCCGAGCGCGCGAAGCTGATGTTTCGCGCCGCCGAGATTCTCGAGGCGGACAAGGAGGTGTTCGGCCGGATCATGGTCATCGAGATGGGGAAGACCCTCAAATCGGCCATGGACGAGGCGGTGAAGAGCGCCTGGGGCTGCCGCTACTACGCGGAGAACGCCGAGCGCTTCCTGGCCGACGAGCCGGTGTCGACCAGCGCCGCACAGAGCTTCGTGACCTTCCAGCCGATCGGCCCCGTGCTCGCGATCATGCCGTGGAATTTTCCCTTCTGGCAGGTGTTCCGCTTCGCCGCTCCGGCCCTGATGGCGGGGAACGTCGGCCTGCTGAAGCACGCGTCGAACGTTCCGCAGTGCGCCCTCGCCATCGAGGAGATCTTCCGCCGCGCCGGGTTTCCCCGAGGGCGTCTTCCAGACGCTGCTGATCGAGCCCTCGCAGGTGAAAGCGGTGATCGAGGACCGCCGGGTCGCCGCGGTGACCCTGACCGGCAGCAACGCGGCCGGCGGCCAGGTGGCGTCCACGGCCGGCAAGGCGATCAAGACGACGGTGCTCGAGCTGGGCGGCAGCGACCCGTTCATCGTCATGCCCGGGGCCGACCTGGACACGGCGGTCGCGACCGCGGTCAAGGCCCGGGTGGTGAACAACGGCCAGTCGTGCATCGCGGCGAAGCGATTCATCGTGGCGGAGCCGGTGGCCGACGAGTTCGAGCGCCGCTTCGTGGCCGCCATGGAGGCGCTGGTAGTGGGCGAGCCGATGGACCCCGCGACCGACGTCGGCCCCCTCGCCTCCGAGGCGCAGCTCGGCACCATCGCGGACCAGGTCGAGCGCAGCGTGGCGGCCGGCGCGCGAGTGCTCACCGGCGGCCGCAAGCTCGACCGGGCCGGCTGGTACTACGCCCCCACGGTGCTGACCGGGATCACCCCCGAGTCCCCGGCGTACCACGAAGAGGTGTTCGGACCGGTGGCGCTGCTCTTCCGGGTCAACCGGGATAGACGATGCGATCCGGCTGGCCAACGACTCACCCTTCGGCCTGGGCGCCAGCGTCTGGACCCGGAACGACGCCGAGCGGGCCCGGTTCATCACGGAGATCGAGGCCGGCATGGTGTTCGTCAACGCGATGGTGGCCTCCGACCCCCGGGTTCCGTTCGGCGGAGTCAAGGAATCCGGGTATGGTCGGGAGCTGAGCCACTACGGCATCCGGGAGTTCGTCAACATCAAGACGGTCTGGGTCGGGTGACCTAGCGCACAACCCCAGGTGACGTTTCGCCTTATGGTAGTTCCCGTGCTCAGCCCGTGAGATGGTCGCGGGCCCTGATTCTGACACTCGGAACTGCCGAGGTCGCATGTACATAGATCCCACTACCGGGAGCCTCGTGCTCCAGGTGCTCGCCGCGGGCGCACTGTCGGCCGTGGCGCTTTTCGCGCGGGTGCGCGAGGGCTTCAAGACCTTCTTCCGCTCGCTCGTGCCGCGCCGATGGGCGCACAAGCGCTAGGCGCGTCCTACCGCGACCCCAGCGGATTCGTCTACACCAGAGACGGAACGCTCTACCGCCAGGTCAATCGCGTCTTTCAGGATCGCTTCCAGGCGTTCCTCGACTCCGGGCTCTACGCGGACCTCGAGGAACGCGAGCTCCTGGTGCGCCATCGTGACGTCCCGCTCGACCTCGCCGCCAGCCCCGACGCGGTCGCGGTGCTGGAGCCCCAACTGGTGGACTTCGTCTCGTACCCGTACGAATGGTCCTTCGGCCAGCTCCGCGACGCGGCCCTGCTGACGCTGGATCTGCAGGAGCGGGCGCTGGCCCGCGGGTTCACCTTGCGCGACGCCAGCGCCTACAACGTCCAGTTCGTGGCGGGCCGGCCGCTCTTCATCGACACGCTGTCGTTCGAGCCGCGGGAGGAAGGCGCCCCCTGGGCGGGGTACCGGCAGTTCTGCGAGCACTTCCTGGTGCCGCTGGCGCTGATGAGCCGGGTGGACGTGCGGACCGCCAGCCTGCTGCGTGCCCACCTGGAGGGCATACCTCTGGACCTCGGTAGCCGGATGCTGCCCCGGCGTACCTGGCTCCGGGCCGGGCTCCTGTTCCACGTGCACCTGCATGCCATGGCGCAGCGGCGCTACGCCGACCGGGGCCTCGCGACCACCTCCGATCCGCCCGCGGCGGCCCGCCGCGGGGTGAGCGCCACCGCCGCGACCGGCCTGGTGCGGAGCCTCCGGAGCGCGGTCGAGTCGCTCGACTGGACGCCCTCCGGCACCGAGTGGGCCGACTACACCCAGGACAACAACTACTCCCCCGGCGCGGCGCACTCCAAGCGCGACCAGGTGCTCGGCTTCCTGCGGGGTCTCGGCGCGCGCACCGTGTGGGACCTCGGCGCCAACACCGGCGAGTACAGCAGGGCCGCCCGCGAGGTGGTGCCCAGCGTCGTCGCCTTCGACCTCGACCCGGCCGCGGTGGAACGCAACTATCGCCGGGTGCGCGCCGAGGGTGAGACCGGCGTTCTGCCGCTGCTGCTCGACCTCACCAATCCCTCGCCGGCGCTGGGGTGGGCCCACCGCGAGCGGCTCTCGCTCGAGGAGCGCGGCCCGGCCGACGTGCTGCTGGCGCTGGCACTGGTCCACCATCTGGCGATCGGCCACAACCTGCCGCTGGAGCGGGTGGCCGGCTTCCTCGCGCGCCTGGGCCGGAACCTGATCATCGAGTTCGTCCCCAAGAGCGACTCGCAGGTCCGGCGCCTGCTCCGCGACCGTCCCGACATCTTTCCCGACTACACCAGGGAAGGGTTCGAGGCGGCCTTCCGAAGCTGCTTCCGGATCGAGCAGGTCGCGCCCGTCGGCGACTCGGAGCGATCCCTCTACCTGATGTCCGCGCTGCCGTGGCACGGAGCGGCATGAGCCGCTGGGTCACCAGGGCCTACCCCTTCCTGCTCGGGCTGGTGCCCATCCTCAACTACGCCGCGAGGAACCCGGGTCAATTCGGGGTCGAAGGACCTGGCCATGATGGTCGGGCTCGTCGGTCGTGGGATGCGGGCTGGTCTACGCGCTCGCGGCACTGGCGCTGCGGGGCCGGGCGCCCGCCGCGCTGCCGGCGTTCGTGGCGCTGCTCGCGGTGGGCTGGTTCTTCGGCTATCCCCAGGTGGCGAGACGGGTGTCCGACCCGGCGCACCCGCCGCACCTCGATCCTGATCCCGGCCGGTGCTGGCGATCAGCGCGGCGCTGGTCTGGTGGATTGGGCGGCGGCCGAGCCTGCTCGACGGGATCGGTCGCTTTCTCACGCTGACGGGGGCGCTCCTCGTCGGCTGGTCCGCGGTCCAGATCGCGGCCGGATGGTTTCGCGGGCGCGATGCCATCGACCACAGCGCGCTGGCCCGGGCAGCTGGCCCAGCCCATCGCAGGGCCCCGGTCGGCTCCGGCGCCGCGGCGCGACATCTACCTCATCGTGCTCGACGAGTACGCCAACTCCGACGTGCTGCTCGAGCGCTTCGGCTACGACAACCGGCCGTTCGAGGACAGCCTCCGGGCCCTCGGCTTCTACGTGCCCCGCCTGGTGCGGAGCAACTACGTCCACACCCTGCTGTCGCTGCCCTCGATGCTCAACTCCGCCCATCTCACCGGCCTGGAGCGACGAGCTGGGGCCCAGGAGCCGGCACCCCGCGCTGCCGAACTACCTCCTGGAGCACAGCCGGGTAGCCCGGTATCTGGAGGCGCGAGACTACCGCTACCTCTTCTTCCCGTCGCAATGGTGGTACTCGACCAGCGGGACTTCTCTGGCCGATGTCGAATTCAGCCCATGGGCCGGCCCGGACCTCATGCGGGCTGTTGTCGGGCGGCGAGCTGGAGCGCACCATCCGCGGAGCGACCGTCCTGCGCTACTTCGACCGGAGTCACCGCTGGGAGGCCGACCATGTGCGCCGGACGCTCGCGGGCGCTGGCGGCCGTGCCTCGCGCCCGGGGGCCGACCTTCACCTTCGCCCACATCCTGAAGCCGCACGATCCGTACGTGTTCGACCGCGAGTGCGCCACCCTCGCCCGGAGCAAGGAGGACGACGACGTCGCTCCCTACCTCGAGCAGGTGGAGTGCGTCAATCGGCTGCTGCTGGGGACCGTCCGGGAGATCCTTCGCGCCTCGGAGGTGCCGCCGATCATCCTCCTCCAGGGCGACCACGGCTCCAAGCTGCTGGGCGCCACCGGCTACGCCGATGTAAACGCGGTGCCGCCGGCCGCGGCCCGCGAACGATTCGGCACGTTCGGCGCGTATTTCCTGCCTGACGGCGGATCGGCGGCTTTCGGGGACACGGTCACCGTGGTGAACGTCCTCGGCGACGTGCTGCGCCACTATTTCGATGCCGACCTTCCCCGCGCGGCCGATGACCATTACCTCTCCCCCGCAGACGCTCCCTACGATTTTCGAAGGGTGGACGCGCGCTGGCTGGCCGGCGATGATTCCGCCGAGCTCGAGCTTCGCGCAGGCCGCTGACCACCTCGATATCGGGAGATTCGATGCTCCCCTCCTCCACCGTGCGCCTCCTCGCCGCGGGGCTGGTATGGCTTACCGCCTGCGGTGGCGGCGCCGGCCCCAACCCGACGCCGACCCCCGCCCCGTACGAGGCCGCGGTCCCGGCCAGTCCCGCGGCGCCGGCCGCGGATGTCCGGGCGATCGTGGGCGTCCTGGCGGCCGACTCGATGGAGGGGCGGCTCACCGGCACCCCCGGCTCGGCGCGGGCCGCGCGTTACCTGGCGGAGCTGATGCGGGGCTACGGACTGGTGCCCGGGGGCGACAGCGCCTACTTCCAGCGGGTGACGTACCAGGTGGTGCGCGGGCCCGAGGGCCCGCAGCTCCGGCTACCCTGGACCCGGAGCGCCGATTCCGTGGTAGGCAAGACCTCCGACGTCAACGTGATCGGGCTGGTTCGGGGAACCGATTCGCTGCTCCGGAACGAGGCGATAGTCCTGGGGGCCCATTTCGATCACCTGGGCATCGGTCCCGCGGTAGGGGGCGACTCGATCTACAACGGGGCGGATGACGACGCCTCGGGCGTCGCCACCGTGCTCGCCGCCGCGCGGGCGCTGGCCAAGAGCCCTCCGCGCCGAACCGTCGTCATTCTCCTGACCAGCGGCGAGGAGCAAGGGGTGCTCGGCACCCAGTGGTACCTCGAGCGCCCCGCCTTCCCCCTTTCCCAGACGGTGGCCGACCTGCAGGTCGAGATGGTGGGCCGCCCCGACTCGCTGGCCGGTCAGGGCCGGCTCTGGCTCACCGGCTACGAGCGCTCGACCATGGGCGAGAGCTTCGCCCGGGCGGGGCTGAACGTCGTGCCCGACGCCCGGCCCCAGTTCAAGTTCTTCGAGCGGAGCGACAACATCGTGTTCGCGCTGAAGGGGATTCCGGCCCACACGCTCTCGTCCTTCGGCATGCACGACGATTACCACCAGCCGTCGGACGAGGTGGGGCGGATCGACTTCGAGCACCTGGAGCGCGCCGCCGAGCTGGTGACCCGCGCCGCCCGAATTCTGGCCGACGGTGACCTGCCGGTCTGGCACCCCGGCGGGCGCCCGTTCCCGGCGAGCCCTTGAGGGCATGAAGGCCCGCGATCTCGGGTGGGTTCTCAAGCGCGCGGTGGCCGGGTGGTGGAACGACAACGTGCCGCGGCTGGGCGCGTCGCTGGCCTACTACACGCTGTTCGCCCTGGCGCCCATCCTGATCGTGGCGATCACCATCGCGGGCCTCTTCTTCGGCCCCGACGCGGTGCAGCGCGAGGTGACGGGGCAGATTCGCGGCCTGGTGGGCGAGAGCGGGGCGCGGGCGGTGCAGGCGATGCTGGAGGGGGCGTCGCAGCGGACCGGCAACGGGGTGGCGACGGGGATCGGGCTGGTCACCTTCTTCGTCGGCGCGACCGGCGCGTTCCTCGAGCTGCAGACCGCGCTCAACGCCATCTGGCGGGTGAAGCCCAGGGCGGGCGCGGGCCTCAAGGACATGCTGCTCCAGCGGCTGCTGTCGTTCGGACTGGTGATCGGGGTGGGGTTCCTGCTGCTGGTGTCGCTGCTGGTGAGCGCGGCGCTCTCGGCGCTGGACCACTACATCGGCGCGGCCGTTCCCGGGATCGCCGTGGTGTGGCAGGGCGTGAACACGCTGGTCTCGCTCGGGGTGGTGACGCTGCTGTTCGCGATGATCTACCAGTTCCTGCCGGACGTGGACCTGCGCCTGCGCGACGTGTGGGTCGGCGCCCTGGTGACGGCGGGACTCTTCAGCATCGGGAAGTTTCTGATCGGACTCTACCTGGGCACCAGCGCCGTGGCCTCGACCTACGGGGCGGCGGGCTCGGTGGTGGTGCTGCTGATCTGGGTCTACTACTCCGCGCAGATCGTGCTGCTGGGGGCGGAATTCACCCGGGCCTACGTCGAGCGGTTCGGCGGCCGGCCGGCGCCAGCGGTCCATGCGACGAAGGATCCGGCGCCGGAGGCGGTGGGGGGGAAGGAGGAGCTGCCGGTGGAGCCGTGAAACTGACGCCGTTCCGCCGTTCCGCCTACCGGTGCGTCCTCCCCATCAGCCGCTCTCCGTCCCCCGGCGCGTACTGCTTCAGCCGCTCCAGCAGCTTCCGCGCGTCGGCCTCGACTACGATCATCTCCCGGTGCTCCTGTTGCAGGAACCCCTCCTGGACCGCGTGGTCGAGGAACTCGATCAGCCGGTCGAAGTATCCGGCGACGTTGAGTATGCCCGACGGCTTGCGGTGAATGCCGAGCTGGCCCCAGGTGAGGATCTCGAAGTAACCCTCCAGGGTGCCGATGCCGCCGGGCAGGGCGATGAACGCGTCCGACAGGTCGGCCATCTGCGACTTCCGCTGGTGCATCGAGGCGACCACGATCAAGTCGGGGATACCGCTGTGGGCCGCCTCTTTCTTGATGAGCTGCTGGGGGATGATGCCGGTGACGTGGCCGCCGTGCTCGTGGACCGCGTCGGCCAGCTCGCCCATGATCCCGACGCTCGCGCCGCCGTAGACCAGCTCGATGCCCTCATCGGCGAGCAGCTTGCCCAGCTCGCGCGCGGCGGCGCCGTACTCCGGGCGCGTGCCGGGGTTGGTGCCGCAGAAGACGCAGATGCGGTTGAAGCTGGGAGGCTTCTTCTCTTTGGCCATATCGCCGGTGTGGAGTCGCGAAGAGTCAGGATCCAGACTCCAGACTAATCACCCCGGACCTGCGACCCAAGACCCAGGAGTTGCTCTCGCGCCGCCGCGGCGTAGACCAGCTCGTAGGGTGAGCGCTGCGCGATGGACCGGTACCAGCCGGCCGCTTCCTCGAACCGGCCGGCGTCGCGCAGCAGCTCGGCCTGAAGAAAGCGCCGCGAGGCGAGCGAGAAGAACGGCGAGGCCACGGTGAGCTGAAACCAGAGACGGGGCCGGGAGCGCTCGAGGATGGCGAGCGCCTCACCCGTCTGACCGCCCGCCCGCGCGACGGTCGCGTCCAGCTCGGCGGCGAGGCAGTCGGTGAGACCGCCGTCGCCCGTCGTCATGCGCGCCAGCCCGGCGGCGTGCGCGGCCGCGGCGGAGGCGTCGCCCAGTCGGACGGAGACGAGCCCCAGCAGGTACTCCCGGATGGTCGGGTGCAGGTCGTTGTGCATCGCGAAGATCAGGAAGCTGCTCGAGCGGGGCGGCCGAGGCGTCCCAGGCGGCCAGCTCGTCCCGCAGGTCGGCCCAGCTCGGCCTGGTCCGCCGGCGCGAAGGGCAGGGTGGCCAGGAGCCCGCGGACCTCCAGCCCCCAGGTACGGTCGAGTCGCTCGGCGAGCGCCAGCTCCTCCCGCGCCGTGTCCGGGCGTCCGCGCGCCAGGGCGAGGTGCGCCAGCTGGATGTGACACAGCGCCCGCAGCTCGGGCGAGCGAGCGACCTCGATGAACCGGCGCGCCAGCGCGTCCGCCCCGTCGAGGTCCCCGGAGTACAGCGCGACGTCGGCGAACGCGATGGCCACCGTGATCGCGCGGGCCGACTCCAGCTCCCGGGCGACCGTCTCGATCCCCGCGGGATCGCGCGCCGCGTGGGCCCGCAGCGCCCGCATCGCCAGCGCCTGGTCTCCCGCAGGGGCGGCGCGGAGGATCCGCGCGATCAGGTCCAGCATGTCGTCCCGGCGCTGCTCGATCGCGGCGATCCGCGCCAGGTGGACCATCGCGCCTACGTGATCCGGCTCCAGGGCCACCACCCGCTCGAACGGCTGGCGCGCTTCGGCCGCGGAGCGCCCGCGCAGCGGATTCAGGTGGAAGAGCAGATCGCCCATGTGGAACCACGCCTCGACGTCGTCGGGCCAGGTCCCGGTGATCGTGTTGTACAGCGCCTCGGCCTCGCCCACCGCGCCGTCGAGCCAGGCCCGCTGGGCACTCAGCACCAGGTGGTCGTGCGGCGAGAGCCGGGCGCGGTGCTGGTGACTCCGGTCGGCGAACTCCCGCGCCAGCTCCGGCAGGGCGCAGCCGGCGGCGGCGGCCGCGAGCCGGTAATACGCCAGCGCGAACGATGGGTCGGCATCCACCGCCGCCTGGAACCGATCCATCGCGTCGAAGTACCGTCCGCCCCGCAGCTCGCGCTCACCCTGGAGGTAGGCCCTGAGCGCGTCGAGCGAATCCGTGGTCAGCGCGGCGATCCGCCCCAGCCTCGTGCCCGGCGCGATCTTCTGCGAGGCGAGCAGCTGCCGGGTGAGCTCGTCCACCAGCTCGAACAGGTCGGTCTCGCTCTGGGCCGAGGCGCCGGCGGATGCGGTGGCCACCCCGTCGCGCCGGTAGAGCGAGGCGGTGGCCTCGAACCTGCCGCCCGCCTCCACGACCGAGCCGAGCAGGTAGTGCGCCGCGCCGAAGTGCTCCGCCGCGGCGCGTCCGCCGGCCGGGCCCGCCGCTTCGGCGGCGCCGAGGTCGCTGCGCGACAGGAAGTGGAGCAGCGCGCGCGGGTCCACGGTGCGGATGGCGCCGGCGTGATCCAGCTTGGTGGCGAGCAGATCCACCATCCCCTCGCCCAGGTAGGCGAACCGCTGGCTCGCCGCGGACGGCGAACGGCAGCACCGCGATGGTCCCGGCCGAGCCGGGCCCGCCGGACCCGGCGCGGCTCCGGATGCTCTCGGCCAGGGCGCGGGTCTCCGGCCCCGGATCCAGCTCGAGGTCCTGGAACATCCGCCGGGCAGAAATCCTCGTAGGCCTGGATCGCGCCGGGCCGGTCGCCGGCCCGGTCCAGCAGCGCGAGCAGGCGCCGCAGCGAGGACTCGTCGTCGGGCAGCAGCTCCAGCGCCCGGCGCGCCCAGCGCGCCGCCTCCGCGGCGCGCCCCTCGCGCTCGGCGCGCTCCATCAGCACCGTCGCCGCCGTCCGACGCCTGGCGGCGGAGCCGGTCGCGCTCGCGATCGAGCCAGTCCTGGAACTCGCTCGCCGCGCCCTCCACGTGGAGCCCCTCGAGAAACGGTCCCCGGTAGAGCGCCACCGCGCCCTCCGGATCGCCGGTCCGGAGCGCCCGGTCGAGCGCGCCGGCGTCGCACCAGAGCGCCTCGTCGGGCACCCGGATCTCCTCGTCGCCCCGGCCGGCGACGACCTCCGCCCCCAGCGCGCCGCGCAGGAAGTGGAGCGAGCGTCTGAGGGCGGCGCGGGCGTGGCCCTGGTCGAGATCGGGCCAGAAGAGACCGAGGAGCGAATCGCGCCGGTGGAACCGGCGGGGCGGGTCGGCGGCGAGGTAGGCGAGGAGTCCGAGTCGTTTGGGCTGCTGGAGCACGGCCCGCACTTCCCGGCCATCCGTGGCCCGGAGGTCCAGCACGCCGAGGGTGTGCAGCTCGATCATGGGAGGTTGGGAAAGGTAACGGTGAGGGCACCGCCGGGCGGGAAGCCGCCGGTGCGGGCGCCGGGCTGCTTCCGGGCCCCATCCCGACTAACTTCGGGGCCGTGCAAACGGCAACTGCGGCAGGCTCGTGACGTTCGACGCGATCGTCGTCGGCAGCGGATTCGGCGGGGCGATGGCGGCCCGGGTGCTGGTGCACGCCGGGTGGCGTGTGCTGCTGCTGGAGCGCGGCGACTGGGTGGCTCGGGGCCCGGAGAACTGGGCCCAGGAGAACGTCGGCGAGCTGACCGGGCATTACTCCCGGGAGGCGCCCTACCGCCAGCTGCGGGGCGGCCGCGACCTGGGCGCCTACTATTGTGTCGGCGGTCCCTCGGTCTTCTATGGCGGGGTGTCGCTTCGCTTTCGCGAGCGGGATTTCGAGGTGGACCGCGACCTCGTCGGCGACTCGGGCGCCCGCTGGCCGGTCGGTTACGCGGACCTGGAGCCCTACTACGCGGCGGCCGAGCGGATCCTCGGAGTATCGGGCGCCCCGGGCGAAGACCCGACCGAGCCCTGGCGGAGCGAGCCCTACCCCTATCCAGCCGCGGACCTGGCGCCGGTGACCCAACGGATCGCGCATGCCGCCCGCGAGCTGGGCCTCACGCCGTTCCGGCTTCCGCTCGCCATCAACCGGGACGCCGCGACGGGCCGGGGCGTCTGCCAGGCCTGTGGTACCTGCGACGGCTTCGCCTGCGCGGTCGGGGCCAAGAACGATCTCGCCACCACCGTCATCGGCCCGTTGCTGCGCGAGGGCCTCCAGCTGGAGGTGGGCTCGGTCGTCACCCGTCTCCTCACCGACGGCCGGGCGGTGACGGGCGTGGAAGCGGCGGCGCGGGAGTCGGGGGAGCGCACGGTGTACCACGCCCGCGAGGTGATCCTCGCGGCGGGCGCGCTGGCGACCCCGCAGCTCCTCCTCGCCTCGGGTCTCGCGCCGCTCAACCCCGGGGGCCGGGTGATCGGCCGCTACCTCCAGCGCCACTACAATGAGATCCTCTTCGGGATCTTTCCCTCGCCGCCCAATCCGGGCGGCGGCTTCCACAAGCAGATCGGGATCCACGATCTCTACTTCGGCCATCCGTCGGTGCAGTCGCCGCCGGGAAAGCTGGGCGGAATGCAGCAGCTCCCGACGCCGCCGGCCGGACTGGTCCGGGCCGAGCTGCCCAGGCTCCTCGGCGCCATGGTCACGCCGTGGATCGAGCATCTCACCGGCCTCCTGGTGATGGCGGAGGACCAGCCGGTGTACGAGAACCGGGTCCTGCTCGACGAGACCGCCGCCGACCGCTACGGCGTCCCCCGGCTGCTCATCAGCCATCGCCACACCTCGCGCGACAAGGCGGCGGGCGCGGTGCTGGCGCGGGTCGCCAAGCGGGTGCTCCGCCGCGCCGGCGCCCTGGCGTGCTACCGCCACCAGGTGGCCACGTTCAGCCACGCGGTGGGAACGGTGCGCATGGGCAAGGACCCGTACACCAGCGCGCTGGACCCGAGCTGCCGGTTCCGGGGCCTCCGCAACCTGACGGTGGTGGACGCCAGCGCGATGCCGACCTCCGCGGCGGTCAACCCGACGCTCACCATCTCCGCCCTCGCGCTCCGCGCCGCCGGCCACATGGTGGCCGGCTCCTCCCATCCCGCCACCTCGACGATGCGTGTCTCCGCCAACCGTTAGTCTCGCGTTTCTCGGCTGTGGGGCGGCCACCCGGACCCACTCGAAGGTGCTGACGCGCTTCGGCGCCGAGGTTCAGCGCCATTACGCCAGCCGGAGCGCCAGCACGGCCGAGGAGTACAACCAGAAGTACTATGGCGCCGGCACCTTCAGCTCCTACGCGGAGGCCATGGCCGACCCACGGATCCAGGCCATCGTGGTGGCCACGCCGCCGGACTCCCACCTCGACCTGACGCTCGCCGCGCTCGAGGCCGGCAAGCACGTCGTGGTGGAGAAGCCGGCCTTTCTCCATGCGGCCGATTTCGATGTGGTGCGGGCCGCGGAGGAGCGGAGCGGCCGCCGGCTCATGGTGGCGGAGAACTACTGCTACAAGCCGATCGCGCGGAAGCTGCGGGAGCTGATCGCCTCCGGTACGCTGGGCGAGGTGCGGTTCTTCCACCTGGTCGCGGTGAAGAGCCAGCGGCGGGCCGGCTGGCGGGACGATCCGGCGATCGCGGGCGGCGGCGCCCTGTTCGAGGGTGGTGTGCACTGGATCGACCTCCTCGCCAACTGCGGCCTCGAGGTGAAGTCGGTGCGGGGGTTCCGGCCGGATCACGGCGGCGGGCTCGAGCGCAGCATGCTGGTGGTGGTCGAATACCGGGAGGGTGGGGTAGGGACCCTGACCCACTCCTGGGAAGTGCCGTCGCCGCTCCACGGACTGCGCCTGTCCCGGATCTACGGCACCAGGGGCTCGGCCGCCTTCGAGTCGAACGGCATCCTGATGATGGTGACCGGCGCCCGGCACCGGCTGGTGTTTCCCGGGCTCGGCGACATCAACGGCAACCGGGCGATGTGGACCGACTTCGTGGATGTGATCCGCACCGGCCGGGAGCCGGTCATGACCGCCGCGCGGGCCCAGCGGGGGCTCGAGCTGATCGAGGCCGCCTACCGCACCGCCGCCGATAGCTCCGAGGAGACTCGATGACTGTGCTGCTCGCCGCGGCCATCGGCCTGATGGCCGGCGTCCACACCGCCACCTGGGGGATGTACAAGGACGCGCCGCACGAGGGCTTCTCACTCTGGAAATACTCCCGGAGCATCCTGCTGGGCACGGCGATCGGCGTGGTCGTGTCGCTGGTGTGGGGGCTCGACCCCCGGCGGGCGGCGGACCTGGTCGTGCTGTTCGGCGCCACCTACGCGGTGGAGCGGGCCCTGGCCGAGATCTACAAGACGTTCCTGCGCGACGAGGACCAGTCGAAGTATTTCATCCCGATGCAGTTCGCGGTCTTCGGCACGGTGGTCCGCAGCCGCGGCGCGCGGCTGCTGGCCGGCGCGGGGTACGTGGGCGTTCTGCTGGGGCTCATCGTGCTGGTCACCTGGCTGGACCGCACGCTGCCCGACCCCAAGCCGGTGTGGCTCGTGGTCGCGGTCGGTGGCCTGGGCGGGTGGATCAGCGCCTTCGGCGGCGCCTGGAAGGACGCGCCCAAGGAGGGGTTCCAGATCTTCAAGTTTTTCCGCAGCCCGATCATCGCGTCGCTCTTCGCGCTGGGACTCTCGTATCTGACCGACGATCTGGTGCTGGTGACCCTGGCCGCCACCGGTTTCTGCGTCGCGACCACCGAGACCTACAAGACCTTCTTCTTTCCCAGCGTGCCGCGAGGAAAGTTCGCGGGCATGCCGGTGCATTTTCCCGAGATGCTCCGGCGGCGGCAACCGTTCATCTTCCTGTACGCGGCGATCTGGCTGGTGGTGCTGGGCGCGCTCGTCGTCGCGTTGAGGGGCGTGCCTTCGCCGTGACCGCGGGCAGCCGGCCCCCCCGGGTGGGCGTCATGCTCCGCCACGTGACCGCCCCCGGCGGGGTGACGGTGTTCACCAAGCGGGTGGTGCGCTGGCTGCTGAGCCATCCGCGGGGCGTGGACTACCATCTGCTCTACAGCCACCCCTCGCAGCGCGAAGTCTTCGCCGACCTGCCGGGTACCCACGTGGTGCTGGAGGACGGCGCGCGGATCCGCTGGGACCAGGTGACCGCCCCGCGCTATGCCGAGCGGAACGGGCTGTCGCTGCTGTTCAACTGCAAGTTCTCGGTGCCGCTGGCCGCCCGGGTGCCGACGCTCATCGTGATTCCCGGCCGCGAGCAGCTGGCGATGGCGCACGTGTTCCCCTGGTACAACCGGTGGTACAACCGGCTGCTCGTTCCCGCCTTCTGCCGCGGCGCCACCGCGCTCATCACCCACACCGAGATCGGCCGCGAGGACTGCATCATGATGGGCGCCCGGCCGGACAGCATCACGGTGATCCCGCACGGCGTGGACCGCTACCTGCGCCCCGCGCCGGCCGAGGCCAAGGCGGCGCTCAAGGCGCGGCTGGGTCTGACCCGGCCCTACATCCTGTTTCTCGGCGGCATCACGCCCCTCAAGAACATCGGTAACCTGCTCCGCGCGTTCGGGCGGCTGGCGCCGACCCACGACGTGGACCTGGTGCTGGCGGGCTTCAAGCGGTGGAGCTTCGAGGTGGAGCTGGCGCCGATCGCCGAGCTGGGGCTGGAGGACCGGGTGAAGTACGTGGGCTACGTGCCCGATGAGGACCTGGCCGCGCTCTACTCCGCCGCGGAGTGCCTGGCGCTGCCGTCGTGGTACGAGGGGTTCGGGATCCCGATCGTCGAGGCGATGGCGTGCGGGTGCCCGGTGGTGACCTCGAGCGGCCGGCACGCCGCGCCGGAGGTGGCGGCCGGCGCCGCGGTGCTGGTGGACCCGGCCGACCCGGCCGCGATCGCCGACGGGCTCGCGCGGGTGCTCGACGATCCCGCGCTGCGCGCCGAGCTGATCGCCAAGGGGCTGGTGCGCGGGCCGCAATTCGATTGGGAGACGACCGGACGGCGGACGGCGGACGTGATCGAGTCGCTGGTTGCCGCGCCCGCCGCGCGCAGCGGCCCGCTGGACGGGGCCAAACGAGCCGCGGTGCGCGGCCTCGCCTCGGCGAGCGCGGTGGTGACCGAACGCATCGCCGGCGGATTTTACAAGAAGTAGAGGCTCCGCCCACCCGCACTTCCACGCTTCCGCAGCCGCCCGACCCCCATTCCGCACTCGCGGCATGGGTCCGCAATTTGCCTTTCCCTCCGATGTGACTTTCGCCCAACCCCACTCGTCTCACCGCCGAACCCGACCGTTTCCCCTCGACAGGGTGGTGGAATCATGAACGAGAGGATCCAGCAGGCGCTCGACGGTGAGTTCCCGGTAGACCAGCTCGCGCCGGAGGAGCGCGCCGAGCTGCAGCGCTACCGTGCAGCTATTTGCACCGCGCTCGAGCCGATGCGGCAAATGGCCTCGATCGACGTGACTCCCGAGGTCATGGCCCGGGTGGGGCCGGGCCCGTTCCGCCGCGCGCTCGACGCGGTGACGGACTGGCTCTGGTCGCCCCGGGCGCTCTCGCTCTCGGTTCGCCCGGCGTTCGCGCTGGCCGGCATGCTCGCGGCCGTGGCGCTGGTCTCGGTCTTCCTGTCCCGGTCCTCGCCGATCGCGGCCCCGGCACCGGAGCGCGTGATCGTCCAGTTCCGGTTGGGCGCCGCGGCGGCTCGGGAGGTCGCCCTGGTCGGTGACTTCAACGGCTGGCGCCCGGAGCACCGGCTCCATCAGCTCGCGGCCGGTGTCTGGGCCGTGGACCTCGCGCTCGAGCCCGGGGTCTACAACTACGTCTTCGTGATCGACGGCGTGACGCTGAGGCTCGACCCGCTCGCACCGCAGGTGACCGACGGGTTCGGCGGCGCCAGCAGCCGCGTGGCCGTGCTCGGTCCGGCGGTGAAGTCATGAGTCGGATCGCGCGGCGCATCGCGTCGCTGGCGTTGCTCGCGAGCTGCGCGCTGCCGGCGGCCGGTTGGTCTCAGGAGTGGCGGGCCGCGGCCCGCTTCGGCCGGGTGACCTACGAGGGGGCTCCCGCGGGCGCGTCCGCCGCCTCGTCGCTGGTGCTCGACCTCGGCCGTACCGCGCCGCGCGACTGGTTCGGCGCCTCGGCCGCCGTCCCGCTTGGCGAAGACCCGTTCTGGGCGGCGCTCGGCGGATGGCAGCGTCTCGAGACGCGGGGCGAGGCCGGGCTGTTGCTCGACCTCTCGGGCCACGGATTCATCCAGCGGCACAAGACCTCCACCGGCACGCCGGCGCCGGGCCCGCTGCCCGGCCCGTTTCAGCCGCCCCCGGCGACGCAGGTGGACCTCTCGGGCGAGGGCATCGGCGGCGAGCTGATGGCCGGCTTCTTCGCCGGGTCGCCGTCGCTCCGCCTGCAATCGCGCGGAGGCGTGGCGGCCCAGCGGAGCCGGCTCGGCGGGGTGCTGCAGGAGCGGGCGCTTCCCACCGGCGACGCCCGGCTCTCGTTCCTGGGCGCGCCGGTCACCGTCCAGGTCGAAACCCGGGGCTGGCTGGACGAAGGCGACACCCACGCATACGCCGGTGGCAGGCTGCAGTACGTTCGCGGAACGCTCCAGCTCTGGGGCTCGCTGGGCCAATGGGTGGCCGGTGGGCGCGACCGCGTGGCCTGGTCGGCCGGCGGCGCCACTGCCGTCGGCCCCCAGGTCGAACTCCAGGTGGGCGCCCGCGGCAACGCGTTCGATCCGCTCTACCTCTCCTCGACCGAGACCTCGGTGTGGGCCGGGCTGAGCCTGCGCCTCGGCGGCGGCCGCACCGTCCGCCCGCCGGTGCCGGCCATGGCCCCCGGCGGCCGGGCGGTGATCCGGATTCCGGCGCGCTCCCTCAAGACTCCGCCGTCCATCGCCGGCGACTTCACCGGCTGGAAGCCGGTGCCCATGCGCCGCGAGGAATCCCACTGGATTTACACGGCGAAGCTCGACCCCGGCGTCTACCACTACGCCTTCGTGGACCAGGACGGCACCTGGTTCGTGCCCGAGTCGGTGCCCGGCCGGCAGGATGACGGCATGGGCGGGCAGGTGGCCGTGCTGGTGGTGTCATGAGCGATGTCTTCGCGGTGCTGGTGCGCAAACACCAGAATGCCCTCTATCGCTACGGTCGCGGGCTCGGTCTCGACCACGACACCGCCCTCGACCTGGTACAGGAGGCGTTCATCAAGGCGCACGACCGCCTCGACCAGTGTCGCGAGCCGGACAAGTTCCAGTCCTGGTTGTTCCGGATCTTCCGGAACAGCATGCTCGACTGGGCCAAGAACGTCCGCCGCACCGAGGTCTCCATCTTTTCCCTGGAAGACCCGGCGGTCGAGCACGACTTCGCCGAGTGCCACGCCTTGCGCGAGGCGGTCGGCGACGCGCTGGCCGCGCTTCCCGCGATTCTGCGCGAGGCGTTTTTGCTGCGCCACGACATCGGCTACTCCTACGAGGAGATCGCGGCGGTCGCGGGGATCTCGCTCAGCGCCGCGAAAATGCGCGTGGCGCGCGCGCGGGACGCGCTCCGTGAGGCGCTCGACCCCGACTACGGCGATGTGACCAGTGCCGGCTCCCGGTCGTCTTGAAGGCGGAGTCCGACACTACCCACTGCAAGGAGCTCGAACCATGCGTACCAAGACGCTGTTCCTCGCGGCCGTGCTGGGCCTGGCGCCGGCCGCCCTGTTCGCGCAGGACTCGACCGCCGCGACCGGCGCCGACGCGCGGGTCGAGGCGGCGTTGCAGACCGCCGTCAGCGCGGGGATTCCGGTCTCGCTGGTCGAGCGGAAGGTGGCCGAGGGCAAGGCGAAGGGCGTGCCGCGGGAGCGGATCGCCGGTGCGGTCGAGAAGCGGGTCGCCGCGCTGGTGCAGGCGCGCGACGCCATGACCAGGGCCGGTCTCGAGAGCACCACGGAGGGCGAGCTCTCCGTCGCCGCCGACGCGGTGCAGGCCGGCGTGAGCCAGGCCGCGCTGGCGACGATCAGCCGGAGCGCGCCGCCCGACCGCCGGACGGTGGCCATCGCGGTGCTGGCCGACCTGGTGGCGCAGGGCCAGGCGTCGGATCGCGCGGCGGCGCAGGTGCAGACCGCGCTCGCCCACGGCACGGAGGCGCTGGCCAATCTGAGCGCCGAGTCGGCCGCGCGGGTGCAGGCGGACGGCGGCGTGGGAGCCGGGTCGGCGGTGGGTGGTACCGGCGTGCAGGTTGGGGCCGGTGCGGGAGCGCGGGTGGAGCTGGGGATGCCCCGCGGGAACTAACGGCAGACCAGCCCCGGGACGGCGACGGCCCCGGAAGCGTGTTTCCGGGGCCGTTCGCTCGCCGGGCTCCGCGGTCCCGCCCGGCCGCTTACCCTTCGCCCACCACGTCCAGCAGGAACGCGTACTTGAACGCCACCTCGCGCAGATGGTCGTACCGCCCGGACGCTCCCCCGTGCCCCGCCCCCATGTTGATCCGCAGCACCAGCCGGTTCGAGTCGGTCTTCCTCGCCCGCAGCCGCGCGGTCCACTTGGCCGGCTCCCAGTACGCCACCCGCGGATCGTTGAGCCCGGCGGTCACCAGGATGTGGGGGTAGTCCCTCGAGGCGACGTTGTCATAGGGGGAATAGGCGCGGATGCACTCGTAGTAGGCGGGGTCGCCGGGATTGCCCCACTCGTCGTACTCGATCACCGTGAGCGGCAGCGTCGCGTCGAGCATGGTGTTCACCACGTCCACGAACGGCACCTCGGCGACCACCGCCCGGAACAGGTCGGGCCGCAGGTTGGTCACCGCCCCCATCAGCAGCCCGCCCGCGCTCCCGCCGTTGATCGCCAACCGATCGGGCGAGGTGTATCCCTCGGCGATCAGGTGCTCGGCGGCCGCGATGAAATCGGTGAAGGTGTTGGGCTTGTGGAGCAGCTTCCCGCCCTCGTACCAGGGCCGCCCCATCTCCTCGCCGCCTCGCACGTGCGCGATCGCCACGACGTAGCCGCGGTCCATGAGGCTCAGCAGGTTGGAGGAGAACGCCGGGTCGAAGCTGTAGCCGTAGGCGCCGTAGCCCTGGAGCAGCATCGGGCGCAGGCCCTCGCGCTGGAGCGGCGCGCGATAGACCACCGAGACCGGCACGCCGGTGCCGTCCGGGGCGGTGGCGAAGAGCCGCTCGCTCCGGTACCGCGCCGGATCGTAGCCGCCCAGCACCTCGGTCTGCTTTCGCACCGTCCAGCTCCGCGCCCCCAGGTCGTAGTCCACCACCGAATTCGGGGTGACCAGCGAGGTGTAGCTGAAGCGGAACACCGAGGTGTCGAACTCCGGGTTTTCCTGCCCCCACACCGCGTAGACCGGCTCGGGAAAGCGAACCAGGTGCTCCGCCCCCGAGGCGAGCTCCAGCACCCGCAGCCGCCGCAGCCCGTCTTTGCGCTCCCAGACCACCAGGTGATCGCGGAACGCCTCCACCGAGTCGAGCTTGACCTCGGGCTGGTAGGGGAGCACCGCGGACCAGTTCGCGCGGCCGGGATCGGCCACCGGGGCCGACACCAGACGGAAATTGGCCGCGTCGTCGTTGGTGACGATGTAGAACCGGTCGCCATGATGGGTGACGCCGTACTCCACACCGTGCCGCCGCGGCTCGACCACCCGGAAGCTCTCCTCGGGATGGTCCGCGTCGGCGTACCGAACCTCGCTGGTCGAGTGGCTCGCCATCTCGAGCAGCAGGAACCGCCGGCTCCGGGTCCGGTGGATGTCCAGGAAGAAGGACTCGTCCGGCTCGAAGTGCACCAGCACGTCCTCGACCGGGTTGGATCCGACGCGATGGCGGAAGAGCCGGCAGGGCCGCCGGGCGTCGTCCAGCACGATGTAGAACAGGGTGCGGGAGTCGTTGGCCCAGGCGGCGGCAGGCGAGGTCTGCTCGATGGTCTCCGGCATCAGCTCGCCGGTGGCCAGGTCCTTCAGGAAGACCGTGTACGACTCCGCCCCGCTGGTGTCCACCGAGTACGCCAGCAGCCGGTGGTCGGGGCTGACCTCGAACGCCCCCATCCGGAAGTAGGCATGGCCGGCGGCCAGCCGGTTGAGATCCAGCAGCACCTGCTCTTCGGCACCGGCCTCGTCCCGCCGGCGGCAGAAGATCGGGTACTGCGCGCCGGCCTCGGTCCGCGAATAGTAGAGCCAGCCGTCCAGACGGCTGGGAACCGAGAGATCGGCCTCCTTGATCCGGCCACGAAGCTCCTGGTACAGCAGCTCCTGCAGCCCCTCGGTGTGCCGCATGACCGAGTCGGTGTACCGGTTCTCGGCTTCCAGATGGGCCAGCACCTCGGGATCGTCGCGGTTGCGCAGCCAGTGGTACTCGTCGATGCGGCTCTCGCCATGAACGGTGTGGACTCGCGGCACCGCGCGCGCCATCGGGGGCTCGGCCCCGCGGCCGTTTCCTGCCGCCGAAGCCTCGGGCTCGGCGACCTGCGGTGGACCGCCGGCCGGCAGCGACACCGAAGGGAGAGTGCGTTTTGGGTTGGGCGACATCTTGGTCTTCCGGGAAACTATGGTTCGACGCCGGAGCGGGTCCGGGGCAATTACCATAGGCTATCCCGGCAAGTCAAGTGGAGCTTAAATTGTTGCAGTTAAGCGTCTTATGGTGTGGAGTCAGGGCCGAGATCGTGCGACTTTTTCGGTCCTGGCACCTGCCAGCATGGCAGAGCCCGGGCCCATCTGCGGGCTGGGGAGGGAGATAGGATCAGCAGGCGGCGCTGGATCACCTGGTCCCCTCGGCACCCCCTCCAGGCGCCCCCTACTGCTGACACACCCCCTCCGGATCCGGCTTCGGCTTGTCCACCACGATCCGGTGGTCCAGGTTCGCCACCCTCGCGGCCACGTCGGCGATGAGGCGGGTCACTCGCGCCATCTTGTCGAAGTCGATGTACTGCGCCTCGTCGGTGAGCTGGTGGTAGTCCGGGTGGCTTCCGGTGCTGAAGAACGCGATGGGAATGCCGAACCGGGCGTACATGTAGTGATCGCTGCGGCAGTAGTAGTTGTCCGGATGGCCGTCCGCGTCGAAGCTGTAGTCCACCTCGAACCCGTGCTTCCCCTCGGCGTTCACCTGGTCCACCAGGTCGCCGAGCTCGCTGGAGAGGCGGCGCGAGCCGATGACCTGCAGGTAGGCCGGCCCGCCGCCGGCGATGTCGGCCGCGCCGCCGCGGCCGATCATGTCGACGTTGAGCTGGGCGACGATGGAGTCGCGCGGCACCGTGGGATGGCGGGTGAACCAGTCGGAGCCGAGCAGGCCCAGCTCCTCCGCGGTGTGCCAGACGAAGAGCACCGACCGTTTGGGACGGGGGCCGCTCGCCATCCGTTCGGCGATCTCCAGCACGCTCACCGTGCCGCTCCCGTCGTCGTCGGCGCCGTTCATCACCGAGTCGGCTCGCGGCGGGCGCTCGCGGCGGAGGCTGTCGAGGATCGCCCCGATCCGCGCGGCCTGCTCGGCGGTGGGCTCTCCGGGATTGCTGTTGGCCCCGGCCGGCCGCATGACCCGGTTGAAGGCGCGCACCGAGTCGTGCTCCAGCGGCTCGGCGGCGATCCCTTCGTGGTCGTTGTGGGCCCCGACCGCCACGATCTGGCCACTGAGGGCGGGATCGCCGCCGCGGAGGATCGCGACGACGTTGCGGGCGGGATCGCTCACGGCGTCGTCCACGAAGCGAAAGTCGCCCGACACCGTCCGGCCTTCGGCCCCGGGCCGGAGCGCGGAGGGAGGGGCACCGAGCAACGACTCCACGACCCGGGACGTGGCGTACATGAAGGCCGGCGTCTCGCGTTGGTCGCCGCTCGCGAGCTGCGCGCCGGTGGCCTGATACTGGAGCCGTTCGGTCGGGGGCGATGTGGTCGAGGGTGGCAACCACGATGCCGGCCGCGGTGCGGAACCGCTCGGTGGTCTGTGCCCGGACGACCGGGCCGACGGGAACGCCGTTCACCGGCGGAAAGACGACCACCACGAGCTTTCCTTCGGCCTGCTCGAGGGAGATCAGGTCGTGGTCCCAGGTGCCGCCGTAGACCACCCGGGCGCCGTTTACCGACCGGGTGCCCCGGCCCTGGTCGCGGGGCAGGATGTCGTCCCAGGCCTTGAACGTGGCGCCGTCCACGCCGAGCGCCGAGCCGGGATCGAGGGTGCGGCGCTCGATGGGGACGGTCTGAAACCAGCCCCCGTCCTCGCCGGCGGGCTCCAGGCCGATCCGCCGGGCCTGGGCGGCGATCCAGTCGGTGGCCTTCAGGTTGCCCGGGGTGCCGGCGCGCCGCCCCTGCATCGAGTCGTCGGCGAAGACGGAGAGCCGGCTGCGCAGGTCGGCGGCGGTGATCCGGGGCGTGGTGGCCCCGGACGGTGCCGGAGACGAGGGCGCGCCGGCCGAAGGCCCGCAGCCGAGCAGGGGGAAGAGGACGGCCGCGGCGAGAGGGCCGACCCTGAAAGCGACACGAGGCACGTGAATCTCCGGCAGGGGTAGGGAACGCGGGAAAGCTCGCCGATCCTACGCCCAAGGGGGGATTCGGGTTTCCACCTGCCGCGGCCCCCTTTACGAGGGCCCTTTCGGGGCGCACTATATCTCCGCCTCCCTTCGCATTCCTTCGCTCCAGGAGATCGATCATGGCCCTCGTGGACCGCGTCAAGAACATCCTGCTGAAGCCCAAGCCCGAGTGGGACGTCATCGATGCCGAGCCGGCGACCGTAGCGGACATCTACAAGGGCTACATCATTCCGCTGGCCGCGATCGGACCGGTGGCGCAGGCGATCGGCTCGTCGGTATTCGGGTACTCGGTGCCGTTCCTGGGCTCCTACCGGGTGCCGGTGGGCTCGGCGATCACCGGGGCGGTCGTGACCTACGCGCTGACCCTGGTGGGAGTCTACGTGCTGGCGCTCATCATCGACGCGCTGGCCCCCTCCTTCAACGGCACCAAGAACCAGGTCCAGGCGCTGAAGGTGGCGGCCTACAGCAGCACCGCCAGCTGGGTCGCCGGGATCTTCGCGCTGATACCCGGAGTCCGCTTCCTCAGCATCCTCGGCCTCTACAGCCTCTACCTGCTGTACCTCGGCCTGCCGGTGCTGATGAAGTCGCCCAGGGAGAAGGCCCTGGGTTATACCGTGGTCGTCATCATCGCGGCGATCGTGCTGTTCATGGTGATCGGGCTGGTGGCGGGGATGTTCGTGGGGATGCCGGGGGCGTTCGGGCGCTG
>CAVSPJ010000001.1:0-1223827 GCA_963729985.1 uncultured Gemmatimonadales bacterium | reverse complement strand
TTCGTAGGGGATCGCCCGAAAGGCGAACGCCAGCGTGCCCCGCTGCTGGTAGATGTTGGTCCGGAACCGACCCACCCCGGGCACGCCGATGGCGAAGTCCGCCTCTTTCTTCTCGGCGAACTCCTTCACCTGCCGGGGCGTCATCACCTGCTCGGCCAGAGCCTTCAGGTCTTCCGGCCTGAGCGGCGGCACGTCGAGGCTCAACAGCTCGCCGTTGACCCGCACCGTGGGTGGCCGCCCCACCTTGAGCAGCAGGTCGGAGGCGTTGCGTTGCACCATCTGGCCGATGGTGCTCTTGAAGTTGAAGGAAGACGCCGCGGACGTGGCTGGGACCGACGATAGCGTGGACTCACCCATTGGGGTCGACCCGGAAGAGGACCTGGCCGAATTCCACTGGCTGCGCGTCCTCCACGCACACCTCGCGGATCACACCGGTGATCTCGGCCTCGATCTCGTTCATGATCTTCATCGCCTCGATGATGCACACCGTTTGGCCGGAGGTCACCCGGGTTCCGACCTTTACGTAGGGATCGGCCCCCGCCTCGGGGGACTTGTACCAGGTCCCGACCATCGGCGACTTGATCTCCTTGAGCGCCGCGGCCGCCGGCGGGCGGGGGGCTTCCCGGCCCTCGACCTCCGCCGAAAAACCGCCCCCGGCGGCGGCGGCGGGGAGCACCAATGACGGCGGGTAGGCCGGCGCGGCCGAGGTGCGGGTGATGACCACCCCGGTTCCGAACCATCCCTTGATCTCGATCGAACCGATCTCGGGAGAGTCCCGCAACAGCTGCGCGAGCCCCTTTACGTCCTTCATTTCGATCGACCGGATCCCGGGCACGTTTTGGAGCAGCTCGGCGAGCTGCTTCATCTCCTGTGGCGTCATACCCCCGTCGGCCTTGCGGCGTCGCGGCGAGCGGTCCGGATCACGTGAGCCTCCTCGATTGGCCGGCTTCATGTCGCCCATCCCGGTCTCGCCGGAATCGGTGGCGGCCGGTGGGAGCGGGGCCTGGGCGGCCCGGAATCTGGTTTGACGATGGCATCGTGAGAATCGAAGGTCGGACCGGGCTACACCAACTCGACCAGCTCGGTTCGCCCATTCGAGAGCAGCTCCGGGCCTCCCGCACCCAGTCACAAGTCGTCCTCCAACCGGATGCCGCCCCAGGCTGGAGAATCGACGCCCGGCTCGATCGTGACCACCGCGCCCTCCGGCACCCAGAGCGTCGGAGGTGGCGCCGGCGGGGCCCTGGGGTTTAGCAGCCCGAGCCCGTGCCCCAGTAAGTCGCCCAGGCGCGCGCCCGAACCCCGCGCCGCGATCACCTGCCCGGCCCAGGGCATCGCCCTCGTCCGGATCATGCCGGGGCGCAGGTGCTTACAGAGCCCGGCCCTGCGCGCACCGCACCAGATCGTACATCGCCGCCTGCCGCTGGTCGGCGCGAGCCCCGACCACGACCGTCCGGGTGAGATCGGCGCAGTACCCGTCCACCTGCGCGCCGAAGTCGAGCAGCAGCCACTCGCCCCGGGCGACCGTCCGGGTGCTGGTGCGGGCGTGAGGCAAGGCCGAGCGGGGACCGGAGGCGACGATGGTCGGGAACGGGTGCCACTCGCTTCCCCGGCGCCGCAGCGCGGCCTCGAGCCCCGCGCCAATCTCCAGCTCGCTCTGCCCCACCCTGATCGTGGGAAGGACCTCGGCGAGCGCCTCTTGCGCCAGCGGCCGCCGCCGCAATGGCAGCGACTCCTCGGCGACTTGATCATTCGGAGCCGCTCGACATGGTCCGCCGCGGGCACGCAGCGGCTCCGGGTAAGCCCGGCTACCCACTCGGCATCCTTCACGGTCAGCACGTGCGCCTCGAAGCCTATCGAGCCCTGGGGCAGCTCGGACAACACCCGCCCCAGGCGGTCCCAGCGCTCTCCTGGTCGACCTCCACCGTCGCCGCATCGCCGGCCTCGGCCGGGGCCTGCGCGGCGTGCAGCGGAAGTCGGTCACCAGCACCGTGACCTGGGCATGGACCAGGAACAGCGCGGCCGATCCGGCGAAGCCCGTCAGGTAACGCATGTTCGGCAGGTGAGTGACCAGGAGGCCATCCAGTCCCTCGCCTCGCAGCGCGGCGCGACCGCGCTCTGCCGTCTCCGGCGCGGCGGTCACCCGGCACGGAGGCGGCCCATCAGGCCCTGAAGCGCCAGGAGATAGCTCTGGGCTCCGAATCCCGTGACCAGCCCGACCGCGAGATCCGCGATGACCGAGTGCCGCCTCTCAGGCTCGCGGGCGAAAATGTTGGAGAGATGCAGCTCCACGAACGGAACCCGGACGGCCAGCATGGCGTCGCGCAGCGCGAGACTCGAGTGGGTCAGGCGGCGGCGTTCGACCAGCGCACCGTCCACTCGGCCGCGCAATCCCTGCACCGCGTCCACCAGCTCGCCCTCGTGGTTGGTCTGGAGCCACTCCACGGCGACTCCGTGCGTCCGGGCAGCATCGCGCACCATCTGCTCGATCTCGGCCAGGGTGGCCCGCCCGTAGACTTCCGGCTCCCTCTGCCCCAGCAGGTTGAGGTTGGGGCCGTTGAGCACCGCGATCAGCATTCAACGCTTCAGGTTCTGGAGCCAGGCGTGAAACTGGTCGAGGTCGTCGGTCTTGGGATCGGGGCTCGCGGAGTCCGGGAGGCGGGTGAGGCGCTCGAAGAGCTCGAAGAAGTCATCGAAGGACACCGATCCCGCCCCTGGCCCGGGGCGGGAACGGCGGGCGGCGTTTCGGATCCCTCCTCGCCGAAGACCGAGCTGAGTGAGAGCGCGTCGGGAGGCGGGACGGGTGGGAGCGCCGGGGCTGCCGTGGGCCGGGGTCTGCCGCACCGGGGCGGCAGAGGCCTGGGCCGGCGGGCGGGCGAGCAGCATGCCCTTGAAGAGCTGCGCGACCGAGCGACCGCCTGTCGCTTCCGCCCCGTACGCGCGCTTCGGCGGCGCGGCTGACGCCGCTGACGCTGCTTGCGCGGTGGGCGGTGCAGGCGAGGGCGGCTCCGGCGTGGACGACGTTGGCGCGGGTGGCGTTGGCGCGGGCGGCTCCATGCCGTACCGCGGGGACGAGAACTCCGCCTGCAGCGGCTCATGGAGAAAGGGCGCGGGCGCCGCCTCCTCCTCCCTCGGCGGCGGCGGCGCGGGTTCGATGGGCGCCGCATCCCACGCGGCGTTCGGCGTGACCACGGCGTCCTCCTCGAAGGAGAGCGCTGCCCGTGTGCGCTGCTGCCGGAGAGCTCCTGCGAGGCATCCGGCATCTGGAACTCGCCGCCACCGGCGCTCTCGAGGAAGATGTCGTCGCTGGTCTCGAACATCAGATCGCCGACCGCTTCCTCGTCAGGAGTGTCCACCTCGCGGCCGACGAGGTCGGCCAGCGGCTCGACCGAGTCCAGCGACGACGCTTCGTCCATGGGGGCTGGCACTTCAAGGTGGTCCGCAGCAAACTCTTCGGACTCGACCGCCGCCGGCTCCTGAAACTCTATTCCGTGGGGCGGGTCGAACCGATCCCGAAGCGTCGAGGGCTCCAGGTCGTCCGTGTCGCTCGGCGGGGGAGCTGCCGCATGGCCCGACAGGGGAGAAACCCAGCCGACCGCAGGCTCGGCCACCGGTGGCTCGAACGGGGAACGCGGCCCGTCCCCATCGGGTCGTACCTCCGCCCCGATCGACGACTGCACTGCGCTCGACGATTGCTCTGCGCCCGACGACTGGTCCGCGCTAGAGGGTTCGGCCGACGTGGCGACCTCGGCCTGACGCCGGGAAATCTCCACCCGCTGGAGCTGCTCCCGTGCTTCGTCGTTGCTGCGGTCGACCGTCAGCAAGGTGTTGAGCCACCGCTCCGCTTCGTCGAACCTGAGCAGACGCTCGCTGATATCGGCCAGCGCCTTGAGGGCGATCACATTCTCGCCATCGAGCCCCAGCACGTGCAGAAAGGCCGACTCGGCCTGCCGGACGTCGCCCAGATCCATGTGGCAGCGACCCAGCACGATGCTCGCCGGGATGTAGTTCGGATGGTGCTCGAGACCCAGATCGAGCAGCTCGAGCGCCCGCTGAGCCTCACCATTCTTCCGGTGGATTTCGGCGAGCGGGGCGAAAGTGAGTCCCTGAGGGTTCTCGGCGTACCGGCGCTCGAGCTTCTCGATCTCGCTAAGTGCCATCCGGGTCCCGGTTTGTCGGACGTGTGGAACGGGGTCGGGAGACGACGTTTTGGATCGCTGCGGAGAGTCAGGTGACAGTAGCGAGCCGCACCCCCGCTGTCAACTGTTAAGCCTCCACCCTGCCTTGAGCTTCGGTGTTGCCGGGCTTAAACTTACTGTCTCGTTCCCACCCCCAGGTCTGGAGCACCGAGCGCCGTCCTATGATGCAAGCATTCCGCAACAGCGCGAAGGTGGCGGGCGCCATTTTCGCTCTCCTCATGTTGATCTTCGTCCTCACCAGCGTCGACTGGTCGGGACTGACGTCCACCAAGACGTCGGCAAGATCAACGGTCGAGCATCGACGCCCGGACCTATCAGGGCTTCGTCCAGCAGACGATCGACGACCGCCAGCGCGACATGCCCGCCTCGCTGACCCTCGAGGAGCGGAACCAGATCGAGAACCAGGTCTGGGAGCAGCTGATCGAGACCCAGGATGCTGGAGTCCGAGTACCGGCGCCGCGGCATCACCGTCACCGCCGATGAGATCGTCCAGGCGATGCGCAACTCGCCGCCGCGGAGTTCCAGGACATCCCCGAGTTCCAGACCGACAGCCAGTTCGACCTCGCCAAGTATCAGCGCTGGCTGACCTCCAGCGTCGGCGCCCAGTACCTGCCCGCGCTGGAGGCCCAGTACCGCGACCAGCTCCGGCGCTCGAAGCTGCTCCGGGTGGTGGCGGCGGACATCTACCTCTCCGACGCGGCGCTGTGGGAGCAGTATCGGGACGAGAACGAGAAGGTGAAGATCGCTCTCACCGCCATCATCCCGCAGAACGTCGTCCCCGACTCGGCGGTCAAGGTGACCGACGAGAAGTCACCGCCTACTACCGGTCGCATCAGGACGACTTCACGCGGCCCCCGACCGCCTCCTCAGCTTCGTGGCGCTGCCGCGTCTCACCGACGCCTCCGACACGGCGGCCGCGCGCGCGCGCGCCGATTCGGCCCGGGCCGCGATCGCCGGCGGGAGCCGTTCGCCGACGTGGCGCGCCGCGAGTCGACGACAGCGCCTCCGCCGCGAACGGCGGGGACCTTGGGCGAGTGGACCAAGGGCTCCATGGACCCGGCGTTCGACTCGGCGGCGTTCGCCATGCCACCGACAAGGTGTCGCCGCCGGTGCTGTCACTTCGGTTTTCACCTTATCGAGATCACCAGCCGCAAGGGCGACAAGGCCAAGGGACGCCACATCCTGATCCCGATCGAGATCACCGGCGACCACCGCGACCGGCTCGACGCCCGGGCCGACTGGCTCGAGCGGCTGGGCGCGGAGCGCGACGATCCGGCCGCGCTCGACACCGCGGCGCGGGCGCTCACGCTCCCGATCGCGAGATCCGGCCGGTGCAGGAGGGCACCCGGGTGCAGCTCGGCAACCTCGTCGTTCCCGACGCCGGGGTCTGGGCGTTCCCGGCCACGAAGCCGGGCGCCACCAGTCCGGTGGTCGAGACCTCCGTGGCCTACTACGTCTTCCGGCTCGACAGCCTCCAGCCGGCGGGCGTGCCTCCGCTGGCCCGGTCAGGCAGTCGGTCGAGCGTACGCTGACTATCGAGAAAAAGAAGCAACTGGCCAAGCCCAAGGCCGAGGAGTATCTGAAGCGGGTCGGTCGGGCGAGTCGGACGCCGAAGCCGCGAAGGCACTGAACCTGCGCTTCCGGGAGTTCGGCCCGTTCACCCGGGTCAACCCGCCGCTCACCGATCCCATCGTGGTGGGCACCGCGTTCGGACTCGACGTGGGTCAGCGGAGTGGTCTGCTGGACACGCCCGATGGGATCTATGTGATGAAGGTGCTGGAGCACACCAAGGCGGACTCGGCACGTTCATCAAGGAAGCCTGGACGAGTACCGGTCCAAGATGATCAATCTGGCCCGGCAGGACCGGATTCGGGGGTATATGGGCGCGCTGCGGGAATCCGCGAAAATCGTGGACAACCGGGCGAGGCTCCAGCAGCGACAGCAGCAGGCCGCGCAGACTCCGCCGCCGCCGATCATCTGACGCCGGGAGCTACTGCGAGAGCCGCTTCGGCTCGCCGGCGGGCGTCTTCGCCGGAGTCGTCTCCTCCGGTTCGCGGGGCTGCAGATTCCGCTTCTCGTCGTTCCCCATGATCGCGTCCTGGGTGTCCGTGAGGCTGCGCTTGAACTCGCGGATCCCCTTCCCGATGGACGAGCCCACCTCCGGCAGCCGCTTGGCGCCGAAGAGCAGCAGGACCACCAGCAGGATGATCAGGATTTCGGTGAAGCCGAGGTTGCCCAAGGGGACCCCCTAGAAAAGCGAGCGGGCGATCAGATACGCCAGCAGGACGGCGATCAGGCTCAGCAGCGACACGTGCAGCCCGACCGGTCCCAGGGTGAAGCTTATCACCAGGAGATCGGCGGAGATAGGGCCGAACTGGGCGGTCCAGGTGCTGGTGAAGAAGGTGCGTGCGCCGCGCTGTCGGGCAGCGTCTGTCTGAGGAGCGCGGTGAGCGCCCCTCCGGCGACGAATCCGGCGATCAGGACGCCGAGGTAGAAGCCCGGCCGGTGCGGTCCGCTGGCCATCAGCGCCGGCGGTCCACGACGTAGGCGATGCTGGCGCGGAGCGCGTCCCTCGCGGGGGACGGCGGGAGACGGTCGAGCTCGCCGTCGGCCTGCTGGGCCAGCCTGAGCGCCCGCTCACGCGCGTAGTCCAGCCCGCCGGCCTCGGCCACGATTCCACCACCGCGTGGATCTGCTCGTCGTTGGGCTCGGGCGCCAGGAGCAGGTCCTCGTCACCGTCCGCCGGTCGGCGTCCCCCATGCTCGGCAGCGCCGCGATCAGCGGCAGCGTCACCTTGTGCTCGCGCAGGTCCGGTCCGGTCGGCTTCCCGGTGACGCGCGCGTCGCCCACGTAATCCAGCAGGTCGTCCACGATCTGGAACGCCATGCCCAGCGCCTCGCCGTAGCGCCGCAGGCGCCGAGCCGCTCCTCCGGCGCCGCCCGCAGCGCCCCGACCTCGCACGCGCCCCGACACCAGCGACGCGGTCTTCGCCCGGATCAGGAGGTCGTAGTCGTCCTCGGAGAACTGCAGCGGGTCGTGCGCCAGGAGCTGGCGCATCTCGCCGACCGTCATCTCGTTGGTGACCCGGCTCAGCACGCGCAGCAGCTCGAGATCGCCGAGGCCCACCAGCTCGATCACCGCGCGGGAGTAGAGGTAGTCGCCCATGATGACCGAGATCTGGTGGCTGAACAGCGAGTTGACCGTCGGCATCCCGCGCCGCAGCACCGAGTGGTCCACCGAGTCGTCGTGGACCAGCGTCGCGAGGTGGATCAGCTCCACCACCGCGGCGAGCGTCGTCGCGCGAGGGTCCGGCTCCCCGGTGGCCTCGTCGCCAGCAGCAGGAGCGTGGGCCGGAACATCTTGCCCTGCATCCGGAAGAGGTGCGAGTTCACCTCCGCGATCAGGCCGAAATCCGCCTCGACGACGCGGCGAAGCTCCTGGCGATGCACCTGCTCCAGACGGGCGCGTACCGGCCGCTGGATGTCGGCCAGGGAGACCGGTGCGATCTGCGGGTTCACTCGCGCCGGTCCGCGGCGAGGCGGTGCATGCGGTCGCTGAGGTCCATGAACCGGATGTCCACGGCCAGCGCCCGCTCGTAGCTGCTGATCGCCTCCAGCTCCTTACCCTGCGCCTCCGCGGCGCGGCCCAGCCAGTACAGCAGGCCGATCTTGGCCTCGTCGCCGCCGTCCACCGTCTCCACCGCCCGGCGCAGCACCGTCTCCGAGATCGCGAACTGCCCCTTGTCGAAGAAGCAGATGCCGAGCGCCTCGGAGGTCCGGAGCCGCCCTTCCGGCGCGCGCAGCGCCTTCTGGAACTCGGCGATCGCCTCGTCGAGCAGCCCCATCTCCTTGAACGCGATGCCCGAGATCGTAGTGCGCCTCGTAGTCCTCGGAGTCGAGGTTCTGGTCGATGCCGCGCTTGAACTGCTCGAGGATCTCCTGGAACTCGCGCTGCTCGTCCTTCGCCCTGCGGGTCCGCCCGGTCGATCCGCATCCGGGTGTCGCGCGGCCCCTCGTCCAGGATCATCGAGCCGAGATCGACGAAGAGTCGGACGTCCCCGGCGGTCGGCGCGCGGCGCGGCGCCGCCGGCGCGGCGGGGACTTCGGCCGGCCTCGCGGGCGGGGCGGGCGCCCCGCTTGCCCGGGGCCGCCTGCCTCGCCGACCGGCCGCGGCCGACTCGCCGCGGAACGCCGCGAGCGCGCCATCGCGTGGGCGTTGCCGGGATCGTGCTCCTGCACGCGCCCGAAGACGGCCATCGCCTTCTCGTTCGCGCCGGCGCGTGCCAAGGCGTCGCCCAGGGAGAGGTACGCGGCGAGCAGCGGGAGCCGGTCTCCGGAGCGGAAGGCGAGCTCCACCCGCTTCTGGTGGTGCCGGATGGTGTCGGGCGCGAGCAGGACCAGCCGGTCCGCGACCTCCGCCGCCAGCGGCCAGTCGTCCTGGCGCTCGCAGCCATCCAGCGCCAGCTCCAGCTCTTTCCAGCCCCCGGACCTCCTCCCCGCCATGCAGGAGCCGGTCGGCCAGCTGCAGGTGCAGCTCCGGATTGTCGGGGTCGTCGAGGATCAGGCTCTCCAGCTCGACGATGCTCGCCTCGCCCGCGGGCGGGACGGGCGCAGCGGGAGGTCCGCCGGCGGAGCCGTGGGCGGTGCGCCGGCCGCCCGACCGTCCGGCCCTCGGGCTCCGCGAAGTCGAACTCGACCTCGGGCTCCGACTCGAGCCGACTCGTCGAATCCTCTCCGCCCGATACGATCAGATCGTCCGGGGTGGTATCGAGCAACGCGTCCTCGACGAGGTCGGGCGGTGGCTCGTCCATGCCTTCGAGCGGGTCCCCGATGAATTCGAGATCGGACGTCGCCGCGCCCTCGAGCGCCGGGTCGGCGTCCAGTCCGCTCGGCTCAGGTCCATCGCCGGGGTCCGTTCCAACCCGGGCACCACCTCGATCCCCGCCTCATCGGCCACGCCGTCGTCAGCGCCGATGGGTTCCGAGAGCAGCAGCCCGTCGGCGGGATCGACGTCCAGCGGCTCCTGCTCGTCAGGCTGGCCCGGCAACGGCACCGGTGGCACATCGACACCGGTGTCGAGGAAGACGAGTCCCGCCGGCGCTGTCCGTCGTGACGCGGTGGCGAACTCCTCGTGGCTCGGAGCGGCGTGCTCCCGGGGGGGCCGATGCGCGAGCCGCTCCCCCCGGCCCTCGATCTCCCCCGCGAGTTTTTCGAGCTGCTCCCGGGCCTCGTCCTCACGGGAGGTGGCGCGCAGCAGCTCGACCAGCATCAGCCGGATCTCCTGGCTGCCGGAGAACTGGTCGGCGAACTCGTTGACCGACCCGAACGCCTGATCGAGCTGGCCCAGCGCGTTCATCCGCTCCAGGAACTCGATCAGATTTCGCTTGGCTTCGATGACGACGTTCTTGCGGGCGTGGAGCTGGGCCAGCTTCAGGTAGGTCTGGGTCCGGCCGGGGTTCACCCGGAGGATCTTGCCGCAGAGGGCGATCGCGTTGTTGAAGAACCCCTGGTCGGCATAGAGATCCACGGCGCGCTCGTAGGACCGCACGGCGGCCGCCGTATCGTTGGTCTTGAGATAGAGGTCGCCGACCCGGTTGTAGAGCGAGAGATCCGGCGAGGTCTCCTGGCCCGACTCGATCTGCTGGATGGCCTTGAGATAGACCTCGATGGCCCGTCGCCAGTCCTCCTTCTGCTCGAACTTCCGCGCCGTGTCTTTGAGCTTCTCGAGGTTCATGAGACTCGGGGGCGGCGAGGGGGGGACTTAGGGCATAAGGGGTTTGGCGATCAAAAGATACCGGGACGGGTACGGAGGGGGCAAGAATCCGAGCCCGAGCGGGCTCGACTCAGTCCCCCGATCCAACTCCCCGGCGGCGACCGCCCGCGCCAGGCGCTCCAGATCGGGCGCCGGCGGCCGGTCGGGGCCGAGCGGCGCCACCTTCGGCGTGAGCCCCCGGAGTTTCCGGTGGAGTCGTGCGACCCCCGCGCCCGGCTTGAGCGGCTTGAGGAACTCGAGCCCCTGCGCCCCGCAGAGCAGCTCCGCGGCCACCACCCGCTGGGCGTTGGCCAGGATCCGCTGCGCCTTGAAGGCGGCGGCCATGCCCATGGGGACGAAATCCTCCTGGTTCGCGTCGGTCGGGATCGACCCGATGCTGGCCGGCATCGCCAGGGTACGCGACTCCGCCACCAGCGAGGCCGCCGAGATCTGGACCATCATGAAACCGGACGAGAGGCCGGGATCGGCGGTCAGGAACGCGGGCAGCCCCTGGGACAGAGTCGGATTCACCAGCCGCTCGACCCGCCGTTCGGCGATCGCCTGGAGCGTGGTGAGCGCCGTCGCCAGGAAATCGAGCGCCTGGGCCACCGGCTGGCCGTGGAAGTTTCCGCCCGAGATGACATCGCCGTCGGGAAACGCCAGCGGATTGTCGGTGGATGCGTTGAGCTCGACGGTCACCGTGTCCCGGGCGAAGCGGATGGCGTCCGCCACGGCGCCGAAGACCTGCGGCGCGCAGCGGAGGAATAGGCGTCCTGGACCCTGGGGTCGTCCTCCCGGTGCGACTCCCGGATCTCGCTCTCGGCGAGCAGCCGGCGCATCAGGGCGGCGGCCTCCAGCTGACCCCGGTGCGGCCGGGCCTCGTGGATGCGCGGATCGAGCGGCGCCGGCGTGCCGCGCAGCGCCTCGAGGCTCATCGCCGCCGCGCCCACCGCCGTCCGCCACAGCACTTCGGCGTCGTGCACCAGCAGGGCCAGCAGCGCGGTCTGGGCCTGGGTGCCGTTGATGAACGCCAGACCTTCCTTGGGGGCGAAGCGGAAGGGGCGCAGGCCGGCGGCGCCGAGCGCCGCGGCGGCCGGCTCGGCGCCCGAGGGGCCAAGCACCTCCCCCTCGCCCATCAGCGCGAGCGCGATGTGGCTCAGCGGCGCGAGGTCGCCGCTGGCGCCGACGCTTCCCTGCTCCGGCACCAGGGGCACGATGCCGGCGTTGAGCATCGCGACCAGTGCCTCGACCAGCTCGGGCCGCACGCCGCTGGTGGGCCGGAGCAGCACATTGGCCCGGAGCAGCATGACCGCGCGCACCACCGGCGGCGCCAGCGGCGCGCCCACGCCGGCCGCGTGGCTTCGGATCAGATTGACTTGAAGAGAGTCGAGCTTGTCGGGCGCGATCCGGACGTTGGCGAGCTTGCCGAAGCCGGTATTGATGCCGTAGATCGTCTGCCCCGAGGCGATGGCCCGGTCGACCAGCCGCCGGCTCGCGACCAGGGCATCGCGTGCGCCGGCATCGAGCCGGACGCGGGCAGCGGGATCCCGGGCGATGCGCACCACGTCGCCGATGGTGAGCGAGTCGGCCGTCGAGCGGTGATTCCTCCGGGGCCGGCATCACCTACTGTCACGGCCCCTTACCAGCAGCTCGGGATTCCCCGGATCGGTCTGGAACGCCCAGTCCATGATCAGGAACGTCGTTCCCACGTGCTGCACCCGGACCGCCCCGTAGCGCACGAAACCGTCGCCGCCGTCGGTCTCGAACACGTAGCCGAAGCCCGGCAGCGCCTGGATCGCACCGTGGTGCGATAGGTTCGATCCTCCGCGAAGTCGATGCTGGTGAGATCCTCGACCGGGTCGTTCTCGTCGTAGAACTCGACCCGGTTCCGGCCCGGACCGGCGTCAGGAACAGGATCGCCGCTTCCGTCGCGGTCCACGAAGAAGTCGATGTCCGGCGAGTTCGCGCTCCGGACCAGGCCCAGCTCGCCGTCCTGCGTGGCTGCCGTCGTCGTTCAGGTCGTCCCAGAATCGGAACCCGGCTCCGTTGGGCGTGGTCGGCGCGCGCCGAGAGCGGCGACGTTGCGCGAGTCGGGCCGCGGCGTGTCCCCGCGAGCGGCGACCGGTCGCTCTCGATGCCGTCCACGCTCACCGCCGTCACCGAGAAGCAGCGCGGCACGCCGTTGGCCAGCGCCCCGACCAGGAACTCGGGCGCCACCGTCGTGCCCTCGACCAGCCAGTCGGAGCCGCATGGGTCCGCGTCGATGTCGTAGGAGGTGCTGTAGATCCGGTAGTTCCCGAAGATGTCCGGATCGCCTGGAAGGGATTGTCGGACCACACCAGGGCGATGGATCCGTCGAGCGAGGTGCTGGAGAGAGTGGTCGGCGCCTCGGGGGGGACGCCCGGGCCGTTGTTCGTCGTCGTTGCCGCAGGCCGCGAGCAGGAGCACCGCGGGGATCCACCAGGCGCGCATGTGACGGCTCCGAAAGGGATGGAGGAAACTGCAGGCAGGAGATGTGCCACGAGCGCGATGCGGCCGGAGGGCCGGGACGCGGGGGCCGCCTGCATGCCGGCCGCCCACTCCAGCTCGACCGTCTGTCCCTCCGCGGTGACAACTCACTGCTCGAATGTCGTCTGATCGTAGTCGAACTTCAGCTCCGGCAGGTCGGTCAGGTAGATCGAAAAGTAGATCGCGAACGTCCCCGTCGGATTCTGCACGAAGTTGAAGCCCGCCCGCCATTCGTGGAGATCGCGCTCCAGCCGGACGACGCTGACCCTCGAACGTGCCGTTGGTGATGTCGTACTGGGTCGACCAGTTCAGCGACCAGAACGGGGTCGGCGAGAAGCTGGTGGTCAAGCCGAGGTTCTGGATCTCCGCCGGAGCCGGCTGGTTGGGGACCGGGCGGGTCCGGCTCAACGAGTAGTTGAAGCTCGCCGAGAAGGCGCGGCCGCCGCCGGGGCGCAGCGGGTGCCTGTGCCGAGTTGTAGAACGAGCCCGGCCGTGTCCTCCGCCCCGACTGCGCGACGTAGGTCGGAATGTCCTCGTCCCGGCGGCCGTGCGCCCGACGGTCCCCTTCCCACCGAGGCCGAAGATCGAGCCGATCGCCCGCAGGGTGTTCTCCGAGATGGCGAAGCTGGCGTCCACGCCGCTGGAGGAAGGGGATCGAACCTGGCGGTGTCGATGCCGACCTGGCCGTCCCAGAGATCGTGACTGACGGTCAGGGTGAAGCCGGGGACGCAGGTCGCTCAGGAACGAGTTGGTGATCGACTGCGTCACCCAGCCGGTACGCCGCGGCTGCTTCGCCTGCTCGAAGTCGTAGGTGATCGGGCTGGTGCTGATGCTCAGGAGCCGGAGCTTCGGGCGTCGGTGGCGGACGAGGTGTCGCCTCCCGCGGGCCGCCGCTTGCCCTCGAACGTCTGCGACAGGCCGACCTGCAGCGCCTGCCGGGCGTCGCTCCGGAGCTGGAGCGGCTGGCCGGGCTCGGCGATCGCCCGGGCGTACTCCTCCGGCACGTTCGCGGCCGGCTCGTAGCTGTAGGAGATCACCGGCGAGAAGCTGTGCCGGATCCGCTGCAGCGGACCGATGCCGGGGAAGAAGGCGAAGAGCGTGGGCGCCGAGCTGGCCCCGAAGCGGAATCGCTTCCCCTGCTGCACCCAGGCGCCGCCGGTGTTCCGGTTGCGCAGCGCGAACGGCCCGCTGGTGGTGTTGGAGATGCCGAGCGACGGCTGGAGCTTCCACGACCCGCGGAAGAGAATCGGCAGGTTGATGCCGGTGTTCCAGTCGAGCGTGCTCTGAAAGTCGCCGGGAAAGACCCGGCGCACCACGATCGAGTCGGTCGGGTCGGGGGTGGACGGATCGTCCACCCGGAAGGTGACCGAGTCGCGGCCGTCACTGGTCTCGTCGGTGGCCTGGATCGAGTTCTGCCAGTTGAACGCGCCGAACCGGACCGGCGTGTCGAAGCTGAGCGCGGTCACCCGGGTGCCGGCGTCCAGCGCGATGGTGTCGATCACGCCGCCCGGCAGGATCTGGAAGAGCGAGTCGCGCCCGGGATTCGAGGTGGTGTTGTTGGTCAGGCTCAGCCCCGGCGACCAGGTGATGTCGCGCCCCAGCGCGAGCGGCACCGGCGAGACCGTCAGCGCCGGCAGCAGCTGCTGGACGCTCCCGTCGGTGATGTCCTGCCGCCGGTTGCCGCCCAGCGTCACCGTGCCCCACCCGTAGCGCTTGGAGAAGTTGAGCGAGCTGGTGATCTGCTGGGTGTTCTGCAGCGGGTCGATCGCGTTCTGGCGGACCACCCGCGTATTGCTGGCGTAGTTGAAGTTCAGGTTGAGACTGGTCGAGAGATCGAAGGTCTGGCGGTGATCCCACCGGAGCGCGAGTCCCGACCCCCCGCCCACCTGGCGCTGCTCGTTGAAGCCCGACGGTGCCCGGCCACGAACCGATCGAGCCAGCGGTACTGTCCGGTGACGCCGTACTGCACGTAGCGGTTGGCGAACCAGTCGAGCCGCCCGGTGAAGTCGAGGTAGTCGTTGGGGGCCCAGTAATAGCCCAGGTTCGTGACCTGGCGGTTGTAGCCCCGGGTCGGGCGGACCAGGTCGTTGATCCCGAACTGGGGCACCAGGATCCCGGAGTGCCGCCCCGGCCGCATGTCCTGGAAGATGAACGGCAGCCAGAGGATCGGGACGTCGCGCACGTAGAGCGTCACCGGCCGGGCCACCAGCACCGACCGGGACACCCACTTCATCTGGCGGGAGGCGAAGTGGTAGTGCGGCGTCGGCAGGTCGCAGCTGGTGATGTCGCTCGACCCGGCGTAGATCCGGCTCGAGCTGGAGTCCTGGGCGATGTTGCCGCGGAGAAACCAGACCGTCGAGCCCTCGTTGAAGCTGGTGAGGGCGTCCTGAATCATGCCCCGCCGCCGGCAGGTGTCGTAGCTGATGCCTTCGCCGACCAGCACCTGGCCGCTGGTCGAACAGGTGCGGGCTGCCCGAGGCGTCGAGGATGCAGCTGTCCCGCCGATAGCCGATCGAATCCGCCTCCAGCAGGGTGCCCTGGCGCTCCGTCAGCGCCCGGCCATGGAGCCGCACCTCCTGATCGGCCACGAACACGCTCGCCGAATCGGCGCGGTAGCGGGTCGGCCGGTAGCCCGGGCGGGTCAGCAGCTCCTGCACCACCGAGTCGGGCGGGGCGAAGCTCCGCGAGGGCGACGTCGGCAGGCCCAGTCGCCGGGCGGTGGCGGTGTCGAGCGACTGGCCGGGCCGGGCCCCGCCGTCGAATCCTCGTCCGGCTGGCAGCGCCTCGCCTCCGCTCGTGTCCGCCGCCTGGCGCGCCGAGTCCGCCGCCGCCTGCGCCCGGCTCCTGCGCCCGGGCCGGCGCGGCGCCCAGGCCGAGCCCGAGGAGCAGGAGCGCGGCGCTCGCCGCGGCCTTGCCGCCGCCGCCGGTGCACGATCGCCGAGCCCGCCACCCCCACCTCGTAGAGAAAGAGCAGCGGCAGGGTCATCATCAGCATGGACAGCAGGTCGGCCCCGGGCGAGAGCACCGCTCCGCCGATGAAGGCGCAGACCACGGCGTAGCGCCGGAACCGATGCAGCTCGCCCGGCCCGATCACGCCGAGCCAGGACAGGATGATCATCACCAGCGGCAGCTCGAAGGAGATGCCGAGCGCGAGCACGATCTGGAGCACGAAGCCGAACCAGGCGTCGTAGGTGATGAACGGCGAGATCGCCTCGCTCTGAAAGCTGAAGAGCACCCGCAGCGCCTGGGGCACGACGAAGAGATAGGCCAGGACCGCGCCGGTCAGGAAGAGGACGAGCCCGACGAACAGCGAGGGGACCAGCGCCCGCTTCTCGCGCTCGTAGAGCGCCGGCGCGAGGAAGGCCCACAGCTGCCAGAGGATGACCGGCGACGCCAGGACCAGCCCGACCAGGAACCCCAGCTTGAAGACGATCATCACCGGCTCGGTCGGGCTGGTGACGATGAGCTTGCCGTCGAGGAGATAGGGAGCGATCGGGGCCTTGAGGACGCTCACCAGCTGGAACTGCTGGACCGCCCACAGGCCGATCCCGAATCCGACGACGATCGCGGCCAGCGATCGAAGGATGCGGGACCGCAGCTCCTCGAGGTGGTCGAGGAACGGCATCTCCCCCGCGGCGCCGGTCATGGAGGTGGGCGGGCGCCCGGGCTCAGCGCCCGAGCGCCTTCAGTCGGTCACGGGCCAGAGCGGCTTCGTCGGACTGCGGGTACTTGCTCCGCCACGCGCTGATACGACGTCCGCGCGGCGGCGTTGTCCTTCCGCCGCTCGGCCAGGAGGCCGAGATTGTAGAGGGCCGACGCGGCGCGCGGCGAGGTGGCGTGCTTCTCCACGACCTCTCCGTAGTACGCGGCCGCCGAGTCGGGGTTCTCGGAGGCGAAGCTCTGCCCGATGAAATAGAGCGCGTCGGGGATCCGGGCGCTGGTGGGATGGAGGCGGATCATCTCCCGCAGTCCGAGCCGCGCGGTGGACAGGCTGCCGCGCCGCAGCTGCGCCAGCGAGGCCTCGTACATCTGGTCGGCCGACGCGCTGCCGCCGCCCGGATCCGGTCGGGCGGTGTCGCCCGGCGTGGGCGGCGGAGCCGGTCTCGATCTGCGCGCCCCGCGCCTCCAGCCGGGTGCGGAGCTCGGTGAGCCGCTGCTGGCTCTGGCCGGTCAGCTCCTGGAGCTGCACCAGCTGCTGCTGGATGTTGTAGAGATCGGTGGAGAGATCGCCCTTGAGCTGGGCCACCGCCCGGCGATTGGCGGTGAGGGAATCCATGACCTGGCGCTGGAGCCGGATCACCTCGCCCAGCTCCGCCGCCCTCGCCGAGTCGCGCCGCGCCATCTCCGCCTTCAGCAGCACGACTTCGCCCTGCACCAGCTGGACATCGCCCTTGGAGACGCATCCGGCGAGTCCCGCCCCCGCCGCCACGGCGGGGGCGAGCACGACGGCCAGCATCCTCACGCCCGGTCTCACTGAGGCGCGACGAGGTTGTCGCCGCCGGCGGTGATCTCGAACTCGTCGCGGCGGTTCTGCGCGTAGGCGGCCTCGTCGGTGCCGGGGTTGAGCGGCCGCTCCTCGCCGTAGGACACGACCTCCATCCGCGAGCCGTCGATGCCCTTGTTCTCCAGGTACCGCTTGGCGGCGGCGGCGCGGCGGTTGCCCAGCGCCAGGTTGTACTCGTCGGAGCCGCGGTCGTCGGCGTGACCGGCGATGCGGAGCCGGACGTTCGAGTTGGCGGCGAGCACGGCGGCCTTCCGATCCAGCGTGCCCTGATCGGCGGGGCGGATGTCGGCCCGGTCGAACTCGAAGTTGATCATCGTGCCCAGCTCGGCGGCCAGGGCGCGGGCGCGCTCGGCGGCTTCGCGGGCCATCCGCTCCCGCTCCAGACGCTCCCGCTCGGCGCTGTCGTCGACGGGGGCCGGGGCCGGCGCGGGGGCCGGGGCCGGGGCGGGCTCGGGGGCCGGCTCCTCGGGCGGAGTTCCCCGCCGCAAGCGGCGAGCACGGCGGAAGCCAGGAGCATCAGGGAAGAGGCGCGCATCATCACTCCGAGTTCATGGGTTGGTGGCGACCGCGGCCCGGCCCAATCGCCGGGACCACGAAGGAAGCCGGGCCGCTCCTGGCGTCTGGAGCTGCCGCACCCGGCCGGTTTCGGTGTCGATGATCCAGATCTGGCGCCGCCCGCTGCGGTCAGAGATGAAAGCGATGTGGCGGCCGTCGGGGGCCCAGGTCGGATCCTCGTTGCGACCCGACGACGTGAGCTGGCTGACCCGCCGGCCCGCGACATCCACCAGGAAAATCTGCGGGCTCCGGGAGACGTCGCGGTGGAAGACGACTTTGGCCCCGTCGGGCGACCACTCAGGAGCGTTCGAAGCGCCAGTGGCACCGTAGTCGAAGGGCGCCAGCAATTCCTGATCAGTGCCGTTCGTGGCCATCACGTAGATCTGGGGCGGTCCCGAACGCGTGGACACGAACGCGATGCGGCGCCCATCTGGAGAAAAGGTTGGTGACAAGTTGTCAGCGTAGCGTCCCACGGTCAAGCGTTGCGCGCAGCAGCGGTCGGCCACGTTCGCCGTGAAGATGTCGGTGCCGGTCTCGTCGGAGTGCGCGAACGCCAGCATCCGGCCGTCCGGCGCGAACGCCGGAGTGATGTTGAGCGCGCTCTGCGGCGCCGGGCGCCACGGTCGTCGCGCCGTCCACCAGGGACTGCACGATCACGCCGCCGCGACCCTCCTCCAGCCGGGTGTAGGCGATGCGCTGGCCGTCCGGCGACCACACCGGCGAGAGCGAGGTCACGCCCTCCGCGCGTGATCGGCACGGCCGTCTCGCCGTCGCTGTCGATCCGGTAGATCCGCCCGTTGGAGACGAAGAGGAGGCGGGTCGCGGCGATCCCGGCGGTGCCGCTGGCCCATTGGGCGACCTGGTCGGCGATCCGGTGCAACTCGAGGCGCTGCTCCGGGCCGGTGTCGGCCGGGAGCGCGAAGGTCTGCTGATTGCGGACCTTCTGCAGCCCGATGTCGTGGAGCCGCACGGTCACTCCGCCGGGGGCCGCCGCCAGCTCGACCCCGAGCTGCGCGCCCATGGTCTTGTAGATCCCGTAACTCACCGGCCCGGCCTGCTCGCCCGAGGACCCGGGATCCGACGACGCGAATTCACCCCCGACCATCTCGAATCGGTCGGTGAAGTCGAGGTCCCGGCGAAGGATCGCGCGGGCGGAGTCGAGTCCCCCGCCGGGCAGCATCACCAGGCCGGGGCGAACGCCGGAGTACTCCAGGCCGAGGCGGACCCCCTCGCGGACCTTCGTGGTGTCCTGGGCGGCCAGCGGGGCGGCGGCGAGCGAAAGCAGGAGCGGAACGAAGAGTCGTCTCATTGAGTCGCAGGCTTGAAGTAGAAGCTCACCGGGAGGACGTCGGCGTCCCACCCGTCTGGCAGCGGCCCGAACGCGAGCGAGTTGCCGGCCGCCTCGATCGCGCCCTGCGCGCTGAGGTCGAAGGAGAAGCTCCCGGACGGCGTCACGAAGCGGATGTCATGCACCGTGCCGTCGCGCCGGATGAGGAAGCTGATCTCCGCGAAGCTGCTCTGCCGGACGTTCTCGCGATCCCAGCGCTGGTAGATCTGGTTCACGATATTCCGCAGGTACTCGGGAAAGGGAAACTCGAGTCCCGGCGTCTTGATGGTGGCGGCGTCGGTGCCCGTGCTGGGCGTCTCGCCCTCGGCCGGCGCGACCGGCGCGGCGGTCGGCGGCGGCGGCTCCTTGTTCGGCTCCGCCGCCGGCGGGGGCTTGGGCTCCGGCTTCGGCGGCGCCTTCGGGGGCGGAGTGGGCTTGGGCTTGACCGGCGCCGGCTTTTCCTGTGGCGGCGTCGGCACCGCCTCCCGGGCGATCCGCTTGCGCTCGGTCGGGGCCGGTGCCGCTACCAGGTTCACCGCGTAGACCGGTGGCGTGGCCACCGACGCCCGCACCTGGCTGAAGAGGAACGCCGCCGCGGCACCGTGGACCAGGACGGTTCCGATGGCGCCCGCCAGCCTGCTGCGGCCATCCTGCCGATCCGGCGCCCGCACGTTCACGACGGTTCTTCCTCCTGGGCCACGAGACCCACGTTCTGCACCCCGGCCCCCCGGATCACCGCCAGCACCCGCACGACGTCACCGTAGGGCACCCGGGTGTCCGCCTGGAGGTACACCCCGGACGGCTTCCGGGTCGCCACCAGCGACCGGAAGGTCACCCTGAAGTCGCGGAACGACACCTGGGTCTGGTCCACGAAGATGCGGCCGTCCCGGTTCACGGACACGACCATTCCTTCCTTGGGCGAGAGGGGCCGCGCCTCGGCCCGGGGCAGCTCGACGTCCACGCCCCCCTGCATCATCGGTGCCGTGATCATGAAGACGATCAGGAGTACCAGCATCACGTCCACCAGCGACGTGACGTTGACGTCGGCCATGAGGTTCAGCTCGCCGCGCTGGCTTCCGAGTCCGCCGCCGAGTCCCGCCGCCATTTAGAACATCCCTTCCCGGGCCATGGTGCCGATCAGCTCGTTGGCGAATCCCTCGAGCTCCCCGGCGAAGAGCCGCACCCGGTTGACGTAGAGGTTGTAGGTGATCACCGCCGGGATCGCGGCCGCGAGGCCGGCGAAGGTGGCCACCAGCGCCTCGGCGACACCCGGGGCCACGGCGGCGAGGTTGCCCGATCCCGAGTGGCGATCCCGGTGAACGCGTTGATGATGCCGATGGTCGTGCCGAGGAGGCCGAGCAGCGGACTCACCGAGCCGATGGTCGCGAGCCAGGGGATGTAGTGCCCCAACAGGTCCCGCTCCGCCGCGACCTCCTTGCCCAGCACCATCTTCAATGCCTCGAGCTGGGTCATGGAGAGCGAGCTGCGGTCGGCCCCTCGCTCCTCCCGCAGCGCACCGGGACGCAGCTCGGAGTAGAAGGTCATCGCCTCCCGGAACAGCCGGTTGTACGGGGACGGGCGGCTGCTTCATGACCGAGTGATAGGCGTCCTGCAGCCGGGTCGTGCGCTCCATTTCCGCGAAGAACCGGTCGGCCTGCCTGTTGAGCCGCCGGAACTGCCACCACTTCAGGATGATGATCCACCAGGAGACCAGGGAGAAGACCACCGTGATCATCAGCACGATCTTGGTCTCGAGGCTGGCGGTGAGCACCAGCTCGATCGGCGTGCGGGGGATCGCGCCGCCGGTCTGTAGGATCACCGACCCTCCTTTCGGAACCAGTCCACCAGCTCCGGGAGTCCGTCGTCGAAGCTGACTTCGGGCTTCCATCCCAGCACCCTGCGGGCCTTGCCGATGTCCAGCGAGCTGCGGTAGAGCTCGCCCGGCCGGGCCGGCGCGAACTCGATCTCGGGCTTCTGCTTCATCACCTGGCCCACGATCTCGGCCAGCTCGAGCACGTTCGTCTGCTTGGCGGTGGCGATGTTGAACGCGGTCGCGTCGATGTCCGTCCCGGCGGGCACCTCGGCCGTGCTCGCCAGGACGTTGGCCCGGGCGACATCCCGGACGAAGACGTAGTCCCGGGTCTGAAGGCCGTCGCCGAACACCGTCAGCGGCCGGTGCTCCAGCAGCCGGGACACGAAGATCGACACCACGCCGGCCTCGGACTTGGGGTCCTGACGGGGACCGAACACGTTGGCATAGCGCATGGCGACCGCTTCGAAGCCCCGCAGCGCGGCGAGCGCGCGGAGGTAGTACTCGCCGGACGAGCTTGCTCACGCCATAGGGCGAGACCGGGCCCTTGGGCGCCGTCTCCGGCGTCGGCACCACCTCGGGGTCGCCGTAGACCACGCCGCCACTGCTCGCGAAGACGACCCGCCGCACCCCGCCGGCGCCGGCCCCGTCCAGCAGGTTCACCAGTCCGACGACGTTGATCGCCGCGTCGAGCGCGGGCTCGTCCACCGACACCCGCACGTCGATCTGCGCGGCGTGGTGATTCAGGACCGTGAACTTCCCGTCGGCGAGGAGCTGCCGGGCCTCGGGCGATTTGATGTCGGCCCGGACGAAGCGGGCGCCCGGCCGGGACGTTCTGCTGCTTGCCGCGGGAGAGATCGTCCAGGACGACCACTTCCCAGCCGGCGGACAGGTAGGCTTCTGCGATGTGGGAACCGATGAATCCTGCGCCGCCGGTGACCAGAACCCGGCCGCTCATTCGCTGATTCTCGCCATGTGATCTCCGAAGGGGGCTCGACAACCGCGGAACGTGGAACCGCCCGCAATGTAGGGAGGTGTAGCCGTGCGACGGTAGGGCGTGGAAGTGGGGAAACCGGCCCGGGGCCGGGAGGCGCGCTGACCAGGAAGCATACGCCGGGTGCAAAAGTCGAGCGGGACGCAGGGGCTCATCGCCCCCCGCCCCGCTGACCGGCGTGCCGCCGTCCCGGTGTTTACGGCAACTTCGCCACCTGCCGGGCCTCGGTGCCCGGCGCGATGTCTGGAGAGATGACGTTGAGCAGCCGCGCGGTGGCGCTCCGCTCGCGGACGTGCACCACCTGCAGCGTGGCCATCACCTCGTCCACCCGGATGGTCCCGTCGCTCAGCCGATCGGCCTGGCGCCGAATCTCGAACAGGTCGCCCGGAGCGACGCCGTCCTGGCGGCCCTTGTCGAGGAACACGACCATCTGCGGCGCCTTCAGGTCCTGACGGCCCGGGCCGCCGAGGAGGGTGGCGCGGACACCGTCGCTGACGGGCACCGCCCTGGCGCTGCCGACATCGCCGAACTTGTCGAGCGGGAGGACCCGCTGGCCACCACGGATGGGACCGTACACCGCGATCACGCTCGCCAGATAGTTCCCGCTCGCCGTGTCGGTCACCTGGATCATGCCGGTGGGCAGGACGACGTCGCCGTAGTCGTCGATCTCGCGCCCGAGCCGGACCACCAGCAGGGTGTCACCCACCTGGTAGCTCGCGCCCTTCGGCGCGGAGACCGCGATGGTGGCGTAGGGCATGGCGTTGGTGTTCCGCGAAATCGCGCGAATCTGCGGCGGAGTGACCGGCCCGAGCACCGCGCCGAACGGCAGCTTCTGATTCTCGGTAAGGAAGCCGGACGAGTAGAACTCGCTCCGGCGGAGCGGACGGTAGGGTCGGTCGTTGTACGATTTCAGCGTCTCCTGCCACGAGTCGCTGGGGCGGGGCCCGAAGAGCGGTGTGGCCTCCTCGGCGTCGGCATTCGACTCGGTGAGCGAGGCCAGACTCGCGGGCGTCGGCTCGTCGGCTGCGGTGCCCGTCACCGGTGACTCGGCCACCTCATCCCGCACCGCCGCCGCGGAATCCGGGGTCGGCGCAGGCGCAGGCGTATCCTCGGCCGGCACGGCGGCCACGGCCTCGGTGCCGGAGAGACGAAGAATTTCGCCGGGATAGATCCAGTGGGGATCTTCCACGACGCTGGTGTTCATCCGGTAGATGTCGGGCCACAGGAACGGATCGCCGCGGTACTGGCGGGCCAGATCCCAGAGCGTGTCGCCTTTGCGGACCGTATGGCTTGGGGTGGAAGTGTCCTGTGCGACGGCCAGGGTGGGGCCGGCGGCCAGCGCGATCGCGCCCAGCCAAGACCAACGGAACGTGCGCTGCATCGGGATCTCCCGGAAGGGACGGACTTCGCGACGGTTCAGGGCGATCCCGAGCAAATCCAACGCCAAGGGAGGGAGGAGCCTTGAGCGACCGGACTAACCGGTTGACAACAAATAACTTACTCTGATAGCGACCGCCCCAGGCCGGGCCCGGCGGAAAGGGCCTCCACTGCGGCCCGCGAGAGCGGGTGGCAACTCCCCACCCCCTTCGCCAGGCCACGATCCGGGCTGCCCGGGAGGGCCGTCGACGGCCATCCAGCGAGCCCCTGCGGGCGTCAGAACGGCAGGTCGTCGTCTTCCGAGTCGAGCGCCTCGGGGAAATCCTCGAACGACTGATCCTTGCCCTTCGGGGCCGAGGCTGCCGCCGCGACCTTGTTGGCCGGCGTGAACGATTCCGAGCCGTCGCTCTTGCCGCTCAGGAGGATGACCTCCCTGCCGGTGATCTCCGTGGTGTACCGGGTTTGGCCCTCGCGATCCTGCCAGGACCGGTATTCGATGCTCCCCTCGACGTAGAGCTTGTCGCCCTTCTTGCAGTATTTCTCGGCAAGGTCCGCCAGGCTCGAGCCTCGGTTGTTCCACAGCACTACCCGATGCCACTCGGTTTTTTCCTGCTGCTCACCCGACTGGTTCTTCCACCGGCGGCTGGTGGCCAGCGAGAGTGTGGCCACCCGCGATCCGTTCGACGTGCTGCGGACTTCGGGGTCCGCACCCAGGTTCCCGATCAGAATGACTTTGTTCAGACTCCGGCTCACAGGCACCTCCATGATGCTGACGATGGGCCCTTCGTGCGGACCCGGATAAGATGCAGTTTCCCCGACTTCTTGCCAACCAGATCATCGCGCCTGGTGCCCGCGTCACGCGTGCTGACGCAGCGGAAGACGGAGCACGAGGGCGTCCTCATTGGGGTTGCGATAGTACGCCGCGCGCTGCCCGACCGGCCGAAACCCCCGAGCGAGGTAGAGCGCCTGGGCCGACCGGTTCGATTCGCGCACCTCGAGAAAGACCTCGGTGGCGTGCCGGCGCCGGAACGCCGCCAGTCCCGCCTCCAGAAGCGCGCCGCCGATTCCCCGGCGTCGGAACTCCGGCGCCACCGCGAGGTTCAGCACCTCGCCGCTGCCCGCGGCTTCCCGGCCGATCAGGTACCCGGCCACTCCCCGGCTGGCCTCGGCCACCAGGCCGAAGGTCCACCCGGCGCCGAGCGCCTCGCGAAAGCTGGGCTCGCTCCAGGGATCGCTGAAGCACCGCCGCTCGATCGCGACCAGCGCCGCGGCGTCAGCGAGCGCCGCCGACCGAATCCGGAAGGGGGCGTCCATGGGCGATCTCCCATCGGGCCTGCGCTTCGGCCGGCCGGCCGTAGACCGGTTCCCAGCCTGGTACGTCCTCCACCTGCCGGGCGCCCCCCTCGACCGCAACCAGCCCGATGAGCCGTGAGGCGCGGGGCGCCCCTTCCGGTGGGCGGATCATCTCGCAGCCGGTCCATCGCTCGAGCGCGATGACGGCAGCCGGCGGCGCCTCGCCGACCAGGGCGTCGGGCGCCAGGCGGAGCTCGGCCAGCGCCTCAGGTCGCCAGACCCCGGGCGCGAGCTCGGTGCGGATCCGGCCCGGCTCCCAGCGAATCGCCGAGGCGTAGACCTCGCCGCGGAGCGCATCGGACACCGCGAGGACGAGCGAGCGGCCGGCACCGGCCACTCCCGCCGCCCGCACCACCAGAGACGGCGCGGTATAGAGCGGCAGACCCCGCGCCCGGGCCAGGGCCTTCCCCGACCGTCGCGCCTACCCGCAGTCCGGTGAAGCTGCCCGGACCGTCGCTCACCAGCACGGCGCTCACCTGATCGAGTGTGACCCCCCGCCGCCGGAGGACCGCCTGGATCATCGGGAGCAGCGCGCCGGCATGGCGGCGGGCGCCGCTCAGCGACTCCTCCACCGCGTCCTCCGCGTGCTCGCCGATCGCGACCGAGGCACGATCGGTCGCGGTCTCGAGGGCCAGCCACATCAGAGCACCTCCAGGCCGCGGCGATCGGGATCCGCCAGATGGCGGAGCCGGAAGCGCCGCGTGGGCTCCGGCAGCCACTCGCCCGCCCGCTCCGGCCATTCGACCAGGATCGCGTCGCCGTCTCCCAGCAGGCCCTCCCAATCGAGATCGGCGGCTTCCTCGGGTGAGCGCAGCCGGAAGCAGTCGAGATGGAACACCGGCCCTCGCCGCCCGGGATAGCGATGCACCAGAGCGTACGTGGGACTGCTCGCCGCTCCCGACGACGCCCAGCCCGCGGGCGATCGCCTTGATGAAGGTGGTCTTCCCGGCACCGAGGTCGCCCTCGAAGGTCAGAAGCGCACCTGGGCGGCAGCGAGCGGCCGAGCGTCTCTCCTTCGGCCTCGAGCTCGACCTGGGTCAGAATCCGGATCACGCCCGGCGGCGAGCCCGGGCCGGGGCGCCGCGCTGGACGTCGGGCGCCGAGACGGCTCGCAACTCGTTCACCTGGTCCCGGAGCAGGGCGGCGAGCTCGAACTCGAGATTGGCCGCGGCCTGACGCATCTGCCGCTCCAGCGCCTGGATCATCGCCGCGCGCTTGGCGGGATCGTGCAGATCCACCCGCTCCCGCAGCGGCGGCCGGGGCGCGGGCTTCTCGGTGCGCGCGTCGGCGACGTGGGTGGAGAGCCGCACCTCTTCCATCGACTTCACGATCGAGCGCGGCGTGATCCCGTGCGCCTGGTTGAACTGCCGCTGGATCTCGCGCCGGCGGTCCATCTCGTCGAGCGCGCGCCGCATCGACCCGGTGATCCGGTCGGCGTAGAGGATCGCCCTGCCGTTGACGTTCCGCGCGGCGCGGCCGATCGTCTGCACCAGGCTCCGGTCGGAGCGGAGGAACCCCTCCTGGTCGGCGTCGAGAATCGCGACCAGCGACACCTCGGGCAGGTCGAGTCCTTCCCGCAGCAGGTTGATCCCGACCAGCACGTCGAAGTCGCCCAGCCGGAGGCCGCGAAGGATGTCCATCCGCTCGATGGCGTCGATGTCGGAGTGGAGGTAGCGCACCCGCACCCCCGCCTGCTGGAGATAGTCCGTGAGGTCCTCCGACATCCGCTTGGTGAGCGTGGTGACCAGCACCCGCTCGGCCCGCGCCTCGCGAATCCGGATCTCGTTGAGCAGATCGTCCACCTGCCCCCGCACCGGCCGCACGTCCACCTCGGGATCCACCAGCCCGGTGGGCCGAATGATCTGCTCGACCACGACGCCGCCGGACAGGCCGAGCTCGTAGTCGCCCGGCGTGGCCGACAGGGTGATCATCCGGGGAACCAGCGACATGAACTCGTCGAACTGGAGCGGCCGGTTGTCCAGCGCCGACGGAAGGCGGAACCCGTACTCCACCAGGGTCAGCTTGCGGGCGCGGTCGCCGTTGAACATCCCGCCGATCTGGGGCAAGCTTACGTGCGATTCGTCCACCACCACCAGGAAGTCGGACGGAAAGTAGTCGATGAGGCACGCCGGGCGTTCCCCCGGCCTGCGCCCGCTCAGCGGACGCGAGTAATTCTCGATGCCGGCGCAGGTTCCCACCTCGAGCAGCATCTCGAGATCGAACTGGGTGCGGGACTCCAGCCGCTGCGCCTCCAGCAGCTTGCCCGCGGCCTTGAGCTCGGCCAGCCGCTCGGCCAGCTCGGCCCGGATCAGCGTGACCGCGCGCTCGATCTTGGCGCGTTCGGTGACGAAGTGCTTGGCGGGGTAGATGGCGCACTGGTCCAGGTGCGCGATGGTGTCGCCGGTGAGCGGGTTGACCTTGCTGATCCGCTCCACCTCGTCGCCCCAGAACTCGATCCGGATGGCCTGCTCGGCGTAGGCGGGAAAGATCTCCACCGAATCGCCCCGGACCCGGAACGTGCCCTGCTCGAACGAGACGTCGTTTCGGGAGTACTGGATCCGCACCAGCTCGGCCAGCACGTCGTCCCGGCCGCGCTGCTCGCCCCGGCTGACCGTGACCATGAGCTTCCGGTACTCCACCGGGTCGCCCAGGCCGTAGATCGCGCTGACCGTCGCCACGATGACCACGTCCTCCCGCTCCATCAGGCTGCTGGTGGCCCGGAGCCGTGAGGCTCTCGATGTCCTGATTGATCGAGGCGTCCTTCTCGATGTAGACGTCGGTGGACGGGACGTAGGCCTCGGGCTGGTAGTAGTCGTAATAGCTGACGAAGTACTCGACCGCGTTCCGCGGAAGGAACTGACGCAGCTCGCCGTAGAGCTGGGCGGCCAGCGTCTTGTTGTGCGAGAGGACCAGCGTGGGCTTGCCGTAGTTGGCGATCGTGTGCGCCAGGGTCATCGTCTTGCCGGACCCGGTGACGCCGAGCAGGGTCTGGTACCGGTCGCCGCGCTCGAGACCCGCCGTCAATTCGGCGATGGCCTTGGGCTGGTCGCCGGCGGGCTGGAACGGGGCCTGAACCTCGAAGCGGGGGCTGGGCATAGTGCGCTTAATATAGCACCGGTGCCGGAGTTTATTCGGGTGACGGGACCACCTTCATGACCGAAACGCCCATCGAGCAGTCCTGCTTCTGGCTGGCGCGACGCCCGCGCGTAACGGTGGCGCCCTTCGAGGGCCGCGCCGAGGCCGACGTGGCCGTGATCGGCGCCGGGCTCACCGGGCTGTGGACAGCGCTGTTTCTCAAGCAGCTGGACCCGCGGGTCGAAGTGGTCATCCTGGAGCAGGAGGTGGCCGCTTATGGAGCAAGCGGACGGAACGCAGGAATGCTCGCCGAGACGGTGGATCACGGCCACGGGCTCGCCATCCAGCATTTCGGGGAGGCCGAAGCACGCCGTCTGGCCCACCTGGGCGAGGCCAACATCGGGGAAATGATCGCCTACCTGGCCGAGCGCGGCATCGACTGCGACTACGAGCCCACCGGCCGGCTGATCGCGGCTCTCACCGAGGGCCAGCTCCAGGAAGCCCGCCGGTCGGTTGCGACGGCGCGGCATCTCGGACTCCACGGCTACGCGTATCTGACGCGGGACCAGGTTCGCGCCCGACTGGACTCCCCGCTGTACCTCGGCGGCGTCCAGGTGCGGGGGGGTGGGATCCTCGATCCGGTGAAGCTGGTGGATGGGCTCCGGCGCGAGGCCCAGCGGCTCGGCGTTCGGGTGCACGAGCGCAGCCGGGTCGAGTCGCTGCAGCAGGCCGGGACGGGAGTCGAACTTCGAACTGTAGGAGGGATGCTTCGCTCGCCAAGGGTGGTGCTCGCCACGAGCGCGTACACCCACCAGCTGCTGCCCCGAGTCACCCGCCGGTTCATCCCGCTCTACGATTACATCCTGGTGAGCGACCCGCTCACGCCGACGCAGCGGGAGCTGATCGGGTGGCGCGGCCGTGAGGGCGTCACCGACGGCCGCAGCTTCTTCAACTACTACCGGCTCACGACGGATGGCCGGATCCTCTGGGGCACCAGCGAGGCCGCCTACTATCGGGGCAACCGGGTGGACCGGAGCTGCGACCACTCGCCGTCCCACTACGCCGCGTTGCGGGCGAGCTTCCGCCGTCACTTTCCCGCGCTCGACTCGCTCGACTTTCCGTACGCCTGGGGCGGACCGATCTGCTCCACAACGCGGCTCACGCCGTTCTTCGGGCGGGCCCTGAACGACCGGGTCAGCTTACGGGCTCGGGTATACCGGGCACGGGTTGGGAACCACGCGGATCGCGGGACGCATCCTGGCGCATCTCGCGCTGGGCCGGCCGAGCGATCTGCTCGACCTGGCGATGGTCCGCCGAAAGCCGTTTCCCTATCCACCGGAACCGTTCCGCTCCTGGGCCGTCGCGGGCGTCACCCGCGCGCTCCGCCGGGTGGACGACGGAAAACGGCCCAGCGCCCTGCTGCGGCTGCTGGACCGACTGGGGATCGGCTTCTCCAGTTGAGACTAGACCCCGGCCAGCCGCAAGAGCCGTTGCCATTGATCCGGCTCGACCGGCACGACCGAAAGCCGCGAGAGCCGTACCAGCCCCAGCTCCTTGAACGCCGGATCGGCCTTGATCTCGGCGAGCGAAACCTGCCGGGGAAGTGCCTTCCCGGCTTCGACGTCCACCACCACCAGCTTGGGATCCGCTCTTCGAGGGGTCGGGATACGGCGCGCTCGCGATTCGCGCGAGCCCGATCAGGGACTTTTCCTTCCCGGTGTGGTAGATCAACGCATCGTCGCCCTCACGCATCGATCGCAGATGCTTGAGGGCGACGGCGTTGCTGACGCCTTCCCAGCGGGTGCGCCGGTCGCGCACCAGGTCGGGAAACCCGTACGCGGAAGGCTCGGTCTTCAGAATCCAGTGACGTGCCATCCTGCCAAGATAATGCCGGCGATCCCTATTTCTTCACCGTGAAGTTCTTCGACTCCACCGAGTCGCCGTCGGCGTAGATGGTGACGTTGTAGGTCCCGACCGGCCACCCCTTGGGATTCGAGATGTGGAACTCGGTATTCTCGGAACCCGCGGGTTGGATGGTCTGGCTCGAGGAGTCCACCACCTGTCCCGTCTGGAACAGCCACTTGGCGGTGAGTTCGGCGCTCTCCGGCTGACCCTGGGTGCTGACCGACACGTAAACCGTGTCGCTGGGCGCGAACTGGAATGTCGGCTCGGTGATCAGATTGTTGTCGCCGATGCCCTTGCCGATCATCACGCCCGCCACCGTGAGCTCCTTCGATACCGCGGTGTCGGCAGCGGTCGCCGTCTCGGTCGCGCCGATCTCGGTGCCCGCGTCGGGACGTGCCGCATCCCGTCCCTTGCATGCGACCGCGGCCAGCAGCGCCACCGCGGTGAGGGCTCGTGTAACGTGCGTCATGTCAGCTTCCTCCAGAATGAGTTGGGCTCAGGCGCCCGGCAGCTTCAACACCTGGCCGGGATGGATGAGATCGGGGTCCTCGATGAGATCGCGGTTGGCCTCGTGGATCTTGGGCCACTGCAGGGGGTCACCATAGGCCTGCTTGGCGATCTTCGACAGGCTGTCGCCCTTCTTGACCGTGTACGTCCGCCCCGGCGACTCGCCGGAGGGAGCGGTAGACGTTCCGCCGCTCTGGACGCTGGAGAAGTCGGGAAGTGGCTTCTTCGGGTTCGGCATCTCGGGCCTCTGCAGAGGTGAGGACGTAGCAAACCCTTACTGTAGCTGGTCCGGCGGGCCTTCGACCGTGACGGCCGTCACGATGAAAGACCCTGGCCGGCGCCTCGCGGGCCCGCGCGCCAGCCGGTAGTTTGGTGGATCTCTCACTTCGCCAGGAGCACGCGATGCGCTGGAGCCCGGGACACCGCAGTGCCAACGTCGAGGATCGTCGCGGAGGTGGCGGCCGATTCATTCGAGGTGCCGGGGGCATGGGTGCCGGCACGCTCGTCATCCTGCTGGTCCTGAGCCTGGTCTTCAAGCGGGATTTCTTCTCGCTGGTGGGTGCCGGGGGTGTCGAGGCGGCGCCCGAGACGGCCGCGGGTCCGCCCGCCGAAACCACCCCGGACGAGGAGCGACTGGTGTCGTTCGTCTCGTTCGTGCTGGACGACGCACAGGCCGTCTGGCAGCAGCACCTGGGGGCTTCCTATCGCCCGGCCAAGCTGGTGCTTTTCCGGGACGCGGTGCAGTCCGCCTGCGGCTTCGCCGAGTCGGCGACCGGGCCCTTCTATTGTCCCGCCGACGAAAAGGTCTACATCGACCTGGGCTTCTATGAAGAGCTGCAGCGGCGCTTCGGGGCGCCCGGCGACTTCGCCCAGGCCTACGTCCTGGCGCACGAGATCGGACACCACGTGCAGAACGTCCTCGGCACCGAGGCCGAGGTCCGGCGGGCCCGGACGGCGCGCGCCGATCTCGCCAACGAGCTCTCGGTCCGACTGGAGCTGCAGGCCGACTGCTACGCCGGGGTGTGGGCCGAGAGCACCCGGCAGCGGCAGCTCCTGGAACAGGGGGATGTGGAGGAGGGTTTGGGCGCGGCGGCGGCGGTGGGTGACGACAGACTACAGCGGATGGGTGGCGGGCGCGTGGTGCCCGAGTCCTTTACTCACGGCACGTCGGAACAGCGCCAGCACTGGTTCCGGCGCGGCCTCGACACCGGCCGGGCGGACGCCTGCGATACGTTCAAAGACTGACCTGCCGGATGACCCGGGACCGGTGGGACGCCGGGCGCGCCGGACACCGGCGCCGCACCTGATCCACGATGAAGCGCTGCACGATCCCGAGCTGCAGGTAGCGGTTCTGGGTGATCACCGGCAGATGGTGGAAGTCCAGAATCACCCGCCGGCAACCCGGCCGGCCGCAGTGGCATTCCATCGTCCAGTAGTCCTCGCTCATCGTGGTGGAGTAATCGAACTGGATCTCCTCGCCGGCCGCGATCGGCCGCAGCGCGATCAGCACCCGGTCGTGCGCGATGCCCGCATTGGGGTCGCACGAGTGGTTGGTGTACCGGCCGGGAGGCATCGTGTCCAGGTACTCGTCGGGCCCGATTTGCAGCGTATAGGCCTGGTCGTCGCCGAGGGCGAGGACCTCGGCGTGATTCAGGATTGGGCCGGTGAACGTCAGGAGCCGCTGACCGGGCTGACAGGGCCGCACGGCCAAGAGTCCGCGGCCGAAGGCGCTCGTTCCGACCTCCACCGTCGACAGATTCACGAACCCTCCTCAGGCGAACCGGGTGAGCAGGACCAGCGAGCACACTGCCATGCAGAGCCCCAGGATCTCCGACGGACGCAGCGTTTCCCGGAATTCCACCAAGCCGAGTAGCGTGAGCATCACTACCAGGCAGACCGCGTAGATCCCCCCGGAGGTGGCGAGCTTCAGGTGGCGGAAGACGAAGACCGTGCCAAACGCGGTCGAGGCGTAAATCACGAAACCAGTGATGAACGCGGTCGTCCTGAACGGCGTCTCGGCGCCGCTCGCGCGCTTCAGGAAGTAGTCCCCGATGACGGCGAGGAGGCTGAGGCCCACCGTGATCAGGACGGCGAGGACGCGGGGCGAGAGGGCCTTGTCCATCAGACCGCATCCTCCTGGGGTAGCGACAGCGCTGCGGGAGCATCGCGCAGGCAGGCCGAGAATTCGTCCACCGGAACCGGCTTGCCGAACAGATAGCCCTGCATCCGCTGATAGCCCTGGCGGCGGAGCACGTCGCGTTGGCCTTCGCTCTCGACGCCCTCGGCCAGCGCCTCGACCAGGAGGCCCTTGGTCATCGCGGCGATCGCGGCGGTGATCGCCGCGTTCCTGGGGTCGCAGTCCACTCCACGGACCAGCGAGCGGTCGATCTTGAGCGTGTCCACGGGAAAGCGTCGCAGGTAGCTCAACGATGAATAGCCGGTGCCGAAGTCGTCGATCGAGATCCGGAGACCCAGGGCCCGCAGGCGGGAGAGCGTTTCAAAGGCCTCGTGCGGATTGCGGAGGAACGAGTTCTCGGTGACCTCGATTTCGAGGTTCCGCGCGTCGGCCCCGGATTCGTCCAGCGCCCGCTTGACCGCCTGCATCAGCCCCGGCCCGGTCAGCTGCAGCCCGGAGATGTTCACGGCCACCCGAAGATCGTGGCCTTCGGCGAGCCATGCCCGCTGGCGGCGGCAGGCCTCGTTCAGGACCCATTCACCGATCGGTACCACCAGGCCGGTCTCTTCGGCCAGCGAGATGAACTCGTCCGGTTGCACCAGCCCCATCTCCGGGTGGAACCAGCGGATGAGACCTTCGGCGGCCGTCGCGGTGCCGGTGCGGACGTCCACGATCGGCTGCCAGTGGAGCACGAACTCCTCCCGTTCCAGCGCGCGGCGGAGGCTGGTCTCCATGGACAGCCGCTGGAACGCGCGAAAGCTCAGCGACGGATCGTAGAAGTGGTAGTTGTTCCTGCCGGATGCCTTCGCCTGGTACATCGCCGCGTCGGCGTGCTTGAGCAGGGACTCGGGGTCGTGGCCGTCCTGGGGATACAGGCTGATGCCGATGCTGGCGGTGGTGAAGACCTCCGGGCCGTTGAGCTGAATCGGCGCCTCGAGCGCGGCCAGGATTCGGCCGGCGACGCGGGCCGCGTCCGCGGCGGACGTGATCCCGGAGAGGCAGACGATGAACTCGTCGCCGCCGTGCCGCGCCAGCACCGCCTCTTCCCCGTCCGCCGAGCCGCGGGTGAGAGGATCAGTGTCGCGGACGGCCTTGTTCAGCCGGGTGGCCACCTCGCCGAGCAGCACGTCGCCGGCGCCGTGGCCCAGGGTGTCGTTGACCTGTTTGAAGTGATCGAGGTCCATGAACAGCAGCCCGACGAGCTTGCGGGATCGGCGGGCGTCGGCGATGGCCTGGAGTACCCGCTCCTGGAAGAGCACCCGGTTCGGCAGCGAGGTCTGAGTGTCGAAGTAGGCCAGCCGGCGGATCCGCTCCTCCGCCCGACGCCGCTCGGTGACGTCCTGCGCGGTGCCCGCGAGGCCGCTGGGCCGCCCGTCCGCGCCGGTGACCACTTCACCCTGGACGTGCAGGATCAGCTCGTCGGTGGCGCCTCGCACCCGGAACTCGATGCTGAACCCGGCGCCGGTGCGAAGCGCCTCATCGAACGCGTCGCGCGCCAACGCCCGATCGTCGGCATGCACCCGGCCGATGAATTCCTGGTGAGTCGCCTCGGCGTCGCGCGCGACGCCGAGCAGCCGGCTGGTCTGCTCCGACCAATGGTGCCTGCCGCTGGCCGCGTCCCACTGCCAGTCACCGATCTTTCCGATGCGCTGCGCGGCGGCCAGCCGGGCCTCGCTGGCCCGGAGCGCGTCGAGCGTGGACTTGGCCCGGAGCAGATAGTGGATCCGCTGCCCGAGCACGATCCACTTCACCGACTTGAGCTCGAAATCGGTGGCGCCGACCTCGTAGGCCCGGACGATCGCCGCCAGGTCGTCGCTCCCGGTGAGCATCACGATCGGCACGCTGTCGCCCCCCGGCATCGCGCGGAGCGCGGCGCAGGTGGCGAAGCCGTCGAGGCCGGGCATCGCAACGTCCAGCAGCACCAGGTCCGGGCGCTGCTCGGCGAAGAGCCGGATTGCCTCCTCGCCACCGCCGGCCTCGATCACCATGAGGCCGGCACCTTCGAGCGACGCGCGGAGAAAGCCGCGAGTCGTGACGTCGTCGTCCACGGTGAGAATCAGGGGGGTCCGGCCGTCCAGGGCGTCAGGCATGGGCCCCACTCGGCACGAGGTCGTTCAAGGCGTGCTGCACTCGGGTGTACTCGGCCTCGATCTGGTCCATGAGCCGGCGGAGGTCGGCGTGGGAGCCCGCCCGGCTGGCGCTCTCCGCCTCGCCGAGGAGCGCGGCCAGTCCGGTGGCGCCGAGCATGCCGGTGCTCGACTTGATGGTGTGGGTGATCCGCTGCGCTTCCACGCACCCGCCCGCCTCCACCGCGGCCCTGAGATCCCGAATGGCGACCGGCGTGTGTTGCAGGTAGATGCCGACCAGCCGGCTCAGGGTGTCACCCGGCTGCTTGCTGGGCATGGCCCGGATCGCGTTGATCACGCCGGGGTCCAGCACGCCGTTGGCGCCCGACGACGCTCGGCTCGGCGTCGCAGGTGGCCCGTTGGACACCGCGAAGGTGACGACCGCGCCACCCAGGTCCGTGGCGCCGGAGGGTGAGACCCACCGACGCACCGTCTCGCCCAGCTCGGCCTGCCGGACCGGCTTGGAGAGGTAGTCGTCCATGCCGGCCGCGAGACAACGCTCGCGCTCGCCCTTCAGCGCCGACGCGGTGAGGGCCACGATCGGTACCCGGCGGTGCCCGGACAGCCGCTCCAACATCCGAATCTCGGCCGTCGCCTCCAAGCCGTCGAGCACCGGCATCTGGCAGTCCATGAAGACCAGATCGAACGAGTTTTCGTTCACCGCCGTGACCGCCGCGCGGCCATTGCCCGCCTCGGCCGCAACGCACCCGTAGAGTTCCAGCATCCCGACGATGACCGCGCGGTTCACCGCGTTGTCGTCCACCACCAGGATCCGGGCTCCCGACTGACCCAGGCTCTCGGTCGCGGGCGCGGGACCGGCGGCCGGCGGCGGTGCGCCGCTCCGGCTCAGCATGGTCACCAGGCAGTCCACCAGCTGCGCCTGGCGGATCGGCTTGGTCAGGTAGGCATCCACGCCGGCGCGACGGGCCTCGGCCGGCTCGCCCTGCCCGCCCACCGAAGTGAGCAGCAGCAGGCCCATGTGGGGCAGCTCGGGCGAGCCGCGGAGGGCCCGGGTGAGTTGGAGCCCGTCCATCCCGGGCATCATCATGTCGAGCACGCCCAGCTCGTAGGGCTTGCCCCGCTCGGCGGCCTCGAGCGCCAGGCGGAGGGCCGAGGGCCCATCGGCCGCGCAGGTCACCGCCATGCCGCAGGACTGGAGGGATCGCGCCAGCACTTCACGATTGGTCGCGTTGTCGTCCACCACCAGCGTCCGCCGGCCGACCAGCTCGACACGGCGCGCGACCCGCGGCCCCGAGGAGGCGACCCCCCGGGCGAACCGGGCGGTGAAGCGGAAGACCGAGCCCACGCCCGCCGTACTGGTCGCGCCGATCTCGCCGCCCATCAGGCCGACGATCTGCCGGGAGATCGCGAGGCCGAGGCCGGTTCCGCCGTATTTCCTGGTGGTCGAGCCGTCGGCCTGGACGAAGGCGCGGAACAGCCGGGGGAGCGCCTCGGCCGGGATGCCGATACCGGTATCTCGCACTTCGAACTTGAGCATCACCGCCTCGACGGTCGCGTCGACGACGTCCACCCGGACGCTCACCTCGCCCGACTCGGTGAACTTCACCGCGTTGCCCACCAGGTTCATGAGCACCTGGCGCAGTCGGCCGGCATCTCCGAGCAGGGCGTCGGGCACCCGTTCATCCACCACGGTCACCAGCTCGAGCCCCTTGTCGTGGGCCCGTTGCGCCAGGATATCGCAGACGCTTTCGACCGACTCACGGAGGTCGAACTCGAGCTCTTCCAGCTCCAGCCGCCCCGCCTCGACCTTGGAGAAGTCGAGGATGTCGTTGATGACGTTGAGCAGCGACTCGGCCGAGACCCGGACCGTTTCCGCATAGCGTTGCTGTTGGGGGGAGAGCGTGGTGCGCAGCAGCAGTTGGGTCATGCCGACGACGCCGTTCATCGGCGTCCGGATCTCGTGACTCATGTTGGCGAGGAACTGCGACTTGGCCTTGCTGGCCTCCTCGGCCAGACGGGCCAGCTCGCGCGCCTCTTGCGTCGTGGCCTCGAGCTGGCTGGTGCGCTCCTCGACCTTCCGCTCCAATTCCCCCTGATACTCCTCGACCTCGGCGCGGGAGGCGCGCAGCCGGTCCAGCATGCCGCGGAAGGACCGGGCCAAGACGCCGATCTCGTCCCCCCCGCGGGTGTCGATCTCGACGTCCAGTTGGCCCCGGGCAACCGCCTGGGTCGCTCCCACGAGCTTGGCGATCGGCGCAGAGATCCGGCGGACCAGTAGGTTCGCGAGCAGGACTCCGACCAGGCTCACCATGAGCGCCGCGAGCGCCGCCTCCCGAAGGGATCCCTGCAGCTCGTGACGGGTCTGCTCCTCGCTCAAACCCAGCTGGACCCAGCCGGCCGCCGCGGCGGCACTGGACTGGCCCATGACGTCGTCCGACAGCAGCCCGCCGCCGGCCCCGGCGCCGCCGACCGGCACCGTCACCTCCACGACTCGAGGGCCGCCGGCGGACGACAGGGCCTCGGGATCCTCCCGGTCCTCCTCCCGCCGGCCGCTCGCGGCGGCCAGTGGAGGCAGCTGGTAGCCCGGCAGCAACGCCTCCGCGTACAACTGGTTCCGGCCTCCGCCCAGGAAGCGCACGTAGGCGACCTCGGAGTCGGCCCTGAGGCCGTGGGCGATCTGGCGGAGTGCTCCGGCATTCTGGGTGTAGACCGCGAACTCACTGTTCTGCGCCACCATGTGGGCCAGCGTCTCGCCCTTCCGGCTCAGCCGCTCGAAGCGGTCGTTGACGGTGCGGTAGGCCGCGACGCCGAGAACGAGCAGCGTCGTGAGCAGCACGGTGCCCGTCGTGAGAAGCCGCAGTTTGGCGGCGAGACTGAGTCGACCGATCACCATGGGGCTCCCCTACTCCACCACTTCCGCGGCGTCGCGGAACACCTGCTCCGGCAGCTCGAGCTTCATCTGCTTGGCCGTCTTCCGGTTCATCGTGTAGCGGATCTTCCGCGGCGGGACCGGCGGCAGCGTGCCCGGAGCCCGCCCCGCTAGGATCTTCTCGGCCATTTCGGCGCACTGCGCTCCGATGTCGCCGTAGTCGCGGTCGAGCGCGTACAGCGCGCCGGCCCTCACCCACGGCGTCGAATGGCCGATCAGCGGGATCTGATGCCGGAAGGAGAAGATCAGCAGCGACCTCGCGGTCTCGGGATTGAAGACCATCGGGTCCGTGACTCCCCACAGGACGTCGGCGCGCTGAGCCAGGTTCGCCAGCGCGTCGGGTAGCTCCTGCGGGCCGTCGATGTGGTACGCCTGGATGCTGAGGTTCGATTCGGCCGCCAGACTCTCGGCGCGGGCCACCCGGGTCTTGGTGTCGGCGGCGTGGTAGATCACGCCCACCCGCCGGAGCGACGGCAGCAGCCGCACGAGCCACTCGAGCTCGGTCTGGACCGGAAACTGCAGGAACACGCCAGTCGCGTTGGCCGAGCCCTCCAGCTCATCGGCCGACAAGATCATGCCCGCGACCACGGGAGTCGTCTGGTACCGCCGCAACGACTCGCGGGTGGCCAGGGTGCCGAGTGACAGCACCAGGTCGGCCTGGGCCGTCGCGGGAATCACCTGGGGGGCGCGAGCGGCGTCGCCCGCGAGCTGGACGACCCGGACATCGAGACCGCTACTCTGGCGTTCGAGCGAACGACGGAAACTCGCCAGAGCGTCGCGGTAGGGAGCGCCGTCCTGGCTTACGACCACCAGCACTCGCGGTGCCGGGGAGGCCGACCGCGGCGCCGGCGCCGGGAGCGACAGCCCGAGCAGCGCGACGACGGTCGAAAGCCTGGAAAGGAGGGGCACGGAGGGGCTCAGAACTGGTAGCGCATGCCGAGGCGGACCACGCGCTGGTCCTGCACCACGACGTCCTGCACCAGCTCCTCTCCCCCGGGGTCGCCGTAGCGATGGTTGAACAGGTTGTAGACGCTCGCGGACATCTGTAGTCCGGACTCGAAGGGGCGGGCCAGCAGCGTCACATTCACCAGCCCGTAAGCCGGCACCTCTCCGCCGGTGACGGTTCGCCGCTCTCCCAGGAAGCGGAACTCGCTGCTCACCCGCGCGCGATCCCTTAGGAGCCCCACCGAGACGCCCAGGCGCCCGACGTGGGCCGGCGAGTTGACCGGGGCGGCGCCGGCATCGACGTCGCGTACGTGCTGAAAGGCGTAGCTCGCCCGAGCCAAGAGGGCTCCCACCGAGGCCTGGGTTTCCAGCTCGACCCCGCTGGAGCGCACCCGGCCGAGGTTGCCGAAGACCAGGAGGCCGTCCGTAGAGTCGCTGTAGAGGCTGATGAGGCCGGCGGCGGTGAACCGATAGAGCGACACGGTGCTCTTGAGGCCCCTCGCGAGACGCCGCTCGCCCACCAGCTCGAAGCTCTCGATCGTCTCGGGACGAAGCGACCGGCTCGGCTTCTGACTGATGCCGCCGTCCTGGGCGTACAGCTCGTACAGGTTCGGCGCCCGGAAGGCCCGTCCGTAGAGCCCCTTGAAGGTCGTCGCGTCATCCAGCGAGTAGATCAGCGCGGCACGCGGATTGGTGGTGCCGCCGAAGGTCTCGTAGGAGTCGTGGCGCAGCCCCGCGTTGAGCAGCAGTGAGCGGGTGATCCGGAACTCGTCCTGAATGAAGACCGCCCAGACTTGCGAGGTGCGCTTGTCGTCGAGGTAGCTCTGGAACGGCTCCTCGTCGTAGAGCTCCTGGTCCTGCCGCAAGTTGTAGCGGTACTCGCCCCCGACCACCACCTTGTGGTGTTGGCCGACCGGTCGAACGTACTGGGCCTCCACCGTGGTCCAGTCCCCGCTCTGGAAGTCCCGTTGCAGCACGCCGTCATAGGGGTAGGTGCCACGGTAGCGGTGGCGGTCGTATGCCACCGAGACGTTCAGTCGCGAGAGGTCGCCGAACGGGTGGTCGTATCGCGCCACCGCGAACCCGTGCCCGTCCCGGGTCGTCAGTCGCGGGTCGTCGAAGGTCGTGCCGAACGACGCCGTGGGCACCTCCTTCCGCCGCCCTTGCACGCCCGCCTCGAAGCTCCAGCCCTCGTAGCTGATCTTGGCAAGGCCGTTGGCGGTGCGGTCGCCGTCGAGACCGCTCGCGCGGCCGTTGTTGGTCTCGGGGGCGTCGAACTCGGGGAAGTAGAGGTCGGGGCCGTGACTGTCGTAGTAGCCGCCGGCCACCAGCCACTCCACGCCGCTGCGCGCCTTCCCACCGTAGAGTCCACGGGCGCGATAGGAACCGAAGGTGCCGGCATCCGCCTGGACCTGTCCGCCCTGGAGCGACCGGCCGCTCAAGGTGATCACGTTGACCACGGCGTAGAACGCGTTGGTGCCGTAGAGCGAGGACGCCGCGCCCCGCACGATCTCGACCCGGTCCACCGTGCTCAGGTCGACCGCGGATTCGGTGCCGACATAGGCCGCGTCGGCCACGTTGTCGTTGAGCCGGTGGCCGTCCACCAGGAGCAGGATGCGGGTGTTGTAGTCGCCGGGGAGGGTGAAGCCGCGAACCGCGACGTAGGTGTAGTTGCGATCGTAGCTGGTGAAGAAGCCGCGGACGCTGTTGAGCGCCTCCGCGAGCGTGCGGTAGCCGTAGCGGTCGATTTGTTCCCGGGTGATGACCGTGATCGACGCCGGCGCCTCACGTGGATCCTGCTCGTATTTCGAGGCCGCGGTGACGGTGGGGACCTCCTGGAACAGCGCCGCCTCCCCCAGCAGATCCGAGGCATCCGGCGCCTGCTGGGCCCAGGCGGGCACAGCCAGCCCCACTCCGACCATCGACACCACGGAGAGCCGCAAGAGCTTCGCAATCTCTCGCATAACGCAGGACCACCATGACCCAGGGGGGAAGGCAAGTGTACGTCTGGAAGCAGGTTAGGCCTTCGGTGGGTCTTGAAAGGCAGGTTGTATGCCACTTGCGGAGTGCGAAGGGAGCGCCAGGCGGGAGGGTAGCCGGACATCGACCGGCGAACATGGCTCAGGTGGGTGGTGCCTCCCTTCGTTCGATCTCGGTCACCCCCTTCACCCGCCGGACTGCTTTCAGCACCTTGGCCAGGTGGGGAAGATTGTCGACCTCGACGAAGATCGTACCAAACACGGTGCCGTCGCGGGTCCGGATGTCGGCCGCGCGGATGTTGGTGCCGGTCTGGCTGATCGCCTCCATCATGTCGGCGTAGAGCCCTCGGCGGTCCTCGCCGGTGACCGCGAGCCGGACCGCGAACGACTCGCCCTGGCTCTCCTGCCAATCGATCTCGACTCGCCGTTCCCCGGCTGACAGCGTCAGGAGGTTGGGGCAGTCGGACCGGTGGATCGAGATGCCGCGCCCCTGGGTGACGTATCCGACCACGGAATCGCCGGGAACCGGCTGGCAGCACTGCGCGTAACGAACCATCAGCCCGTCTACGCCCTGGATCTTGATCCCGCGGCCGAGCCGGATGCGCTCGATGACGCGGCCGAAGACGGTCGGCTTGGGCTCCTGCAGTTCGTCGTTCGGCAGCTCGGGATACAGCGCACGGATCAGCTGCCCAATGGCCACGTCGCCCCTGCCCACCGCGATCTCCAGCCCCTGGCCGTCCGCGAGTGAAAGAGACTGGGCCGCCCGGGCCAGGCGCGCGTCGTCCGGCGGGTCGAGCCGGCGGCGGCGGATCTCCCGCGCGAGGATCTCCTTCCCCAGCGTGATGCTGACCTTTTCTTCCTCGTGGTTGATCCACTGCTTGATCTTGTGACGCGCGCGCGCGGTGCGCACGTGACTCAGCCAGTCCCGGCTCGGCTTGGCCGACGGGCCGGTGAGGATCTCGACGGTGTCACCGCTCTTGAGCTCGCGGTGCAACGGCGCGATCCGGCCGTTGACCTTGGCTCCCTGACAGCGGCTGCCGACCTCGGTATGGACGTGGAACGCGAAGTCGATCGGGGTGGAGCCCTTGGGGAGACGCTTCACGTCGCCCTGGGGAGTAAAGATGAAGATCTCGTCCTGATAGAGGTCGACCTTGAGGAACTCGAGGAACTCCTCCGGGCTATGGGTGTCCTGCTGCAGCTCCAGGAGCTGGCGGAACCAGCCGAGGTGCTGGTCGAGCTCGTCCGGCTTGCCGTCGCGCTTGTAGAGCCAGTGCGCCGCGATACCGAACTCGGCGGTGCGATGCATCTCCTGGGTGCGGATCTGCACCTCGAACAGCTGGCCGCCGGGCCCGAAGATCGTGGTGTGGAGCGACTGGTACGCGTTCGACTTGGGGCTGGCGATGTAGTCCTTGATCCGCTCCTGGATCGGCGTCCAGTTGTGGTGGATCACGCCGAGCACGTGGTAGCAGTCGGGCACGGTGCGCACGATCACCCGGATCGCCATCAGGTCGTAGATCTCGTCGAAGCCCTTGTTCCGCTTCCGCATCTTCTGAAAGATGGACCAGAGATGCTTGGGGCGGCCGGTGACCTCGACCCACTCGATGCCGGCCCGTTTGAGCTCCTGCTCCAGCGGCGTGCCGAGCTTGAGGATGGTCTGTTCCCGGGCCGCTTTCTTGGACGCGACCTGATTCACCAGGTCGCGGTAGTCGTCCGGCTCGAGGAACTTGAACGCCAGGTCCTCCAGCTCCGCCTTGATCCCGGCCATGCCGAACCGGTGGGCCAGCGGGGCGTAGATCTCCCGCGTCTCGGTCGCGATGCGGTGACGGCGTTCGGGCGGCAGATGCTCGAGCGTGCGCATGTTGTGCAGCCGGTCGCCCAGCTTGATGATGATGACCCGCGCGTCCTTGGCGATCGACAGCAGCAGCTTCCGGTAGTTCTCCACCTGCTCTTCGGCGGAGGAGCGGAAGGTGAGGCTGGAGATCTTGGTGAGGCCGTCCACGATGCCGGCGATCTCGCCGCCGAACTCACGGGCGATGTCCTCGGTGCGGACGTCGGAGTCCTCCACCACATCGTGCAGCAAGGCGGCCGAGATGGTGGCGCTGTCGAGCAGCTGCTCCGCCAGGATCAGCGCGACCGCGATACTGTGGGAGACGAAATCCTCGCCCGACATCCGCTTCTGGCCCCGGTGGGCGGACGCGCTGAAGCGGAGGGCCCGATCGATGAGATCGAGGTCCAGCCGGTCGGCGTGCTTGTCGAGCACGGCCGAGAGCGCGGGGGCGAGGTCGGGCAGAGTCGAGGTCACGTGCCTTCCGTCAGGGCTCCTGGTGATGAAATTAAGACCAGAGTACGCCCCGCGGCGGATCGGCTCGCGGGGCTTGGACTGACCTTCGGTTTGGATGGAGTGCCGGCGGCCGGGATCGGCCACCAGCTTTCTCTTACTTACACGATGGCGACCAGCCTCACGCCCGTCAACGCGACGGGCGCGGCCGGCCCCGGCCAAACCACGGCGACCGGGCCCGGGCAGTGGCGGCTATCTGGCTGCAGACAAGGAGTTTAGGGACCCCCGGAAGCTAGCGGGTGCCGGCCACGCCGTGCAACGCGTCGTACGCATTGCCCAGAAAGAAGTCGGCCGGAATCCCTCGCCGCGCCCACCCGGCGTAGCGTGAGGGCAAGCCGCCCGGCGACTACCTGCTCCCGGGTGCGGCCGGCTGCGATTGCGCGTCGCACCACAGTGGTCACGTCCTCGAGCAACCCGGCGAACTCCCGCAGCTCGGCCGCCGTGCTGGCCGGGCCGTGACCGGGCAGAATCACGGCGTCGGAAGGCACCAGCGCCACGAGCCGGCGGATTCCCGCCGCATAGTCGTCCCATTCGCAGCCGTTGGCCCAGTCACACGGACCGAGCAGCGGTACGTACAGGTCGCCGGTCGCCACGACGCGTGAATTGGTGAAGAACACCACCAGGTCACCGTCGGTATGGGCCCGGGGGAAGTGCAGCAGGCGGATCTCCTCCCCATTGAAGTGCAGCGTCAGGCCGCTGTCCACCACCACCGCGGGCAGCGCCTGCTCGGTCCAGGGCCCGATCGGCATCATGCCGTACATCCGGGTGGCCTCCTGCATTCGCGCCTCGCCATTCCGATGGCCGATGATGACCGAACCCTGCCCCACCGCGGCGTTCCCCCCGGCGTGATGGTAGTGAGTGTTGACCAGCAGGCGTGGGCCGGCCCCGCCGGCCCGGGTCAGCGCGGCGAGCAGCGAGTCGGCGGTGTCGGCATACGCCGCATCCACCAGAAGCGTGCCATCGGAGCCGATCGACGCGACGGCATTGTCGAAGGTCGGTCCCTGATCCGCGCGGAGAAAGTGGATCGGTCCGGCGACGGGGTGGCGGAGAACCTCGCGGGGTTGCGCGCCTGCGACAACCCGGGGACAGCGGAGCGAGCAGCATGAGCGCTGCCGCGGTGGTCGTCCTCATGGAAGCACTCACTTTCCCGTGCTTCATGCGCAGCCGGATGTCGCCCAGGTGGTCCAGGTCGACCAGGGGTTCGCCGCCGAGCACCAGCAGGTTGGCCTCGTAGCCCTCATCGAGCCGACCGATACGGCGCGATGGGAAGATCGCCTGCGGTGTCGTCTCGACCAGCATCCGAAGCAAGGTGGCGTCGTCGAAGACCTCCAGCCCACGGATGGCCCGCAGCTCGCCCACCGAGGTCTCGTCGCCGTCGGCGCCGATCGCGATCCGCACGCCGTGACGGTGCAACATCTGCAGATTCTTCCGTTGCACCCGTCGAAAGCTGTCGCCCCACCGCTCGTTGTCGAAGAATGGCTTCGGCAGAATGGTGGTGATCACCACCGTGCCCTGCCGGGCCGCCCGCGCGGCATCCTTCTCCTGGATGAGCCAATGGCCCAGCGAAGTGTCGGGGAACCCCGCCGTGGGACCGACGTGCCACCCGGGCAGGTGCGCGATCAGGTCCGCGCCCGCCTCGACGGCCACCGCGAAGTCGGCCCCCGTCTCGACGTGCACCGAGACGCGCCGGTGCGCCTCGTGGGCTCGCTTCACGATCGGCTTCAGGAGCCGAGGATCCAGCCCCGGACGCGCCATCCCATGGGCGGGATCCTCCAGGAAGCCCGCCGCGAGACGTCGGTTCCGATCCTCGGAGAACCCGAGGATCACCTTGATGAAATCGGGATTCGTCCGGAGCACCCCCGGCCATTTCGCGTCGAGGTCGGCCGGAGTGTCCATCACACGAACGCATGGCCGTCCAGGTCCCGACCGTGCGGCGGACCCCGAACAATCCCTGCGTCGCCAGGCGCTCGTAGAAGGCGAGCAGGCCGTGAGTGGAGCTCAGCAGAGGCGCCCGCGTGGACACCACGTCCACGCCGTCGGGCCCGTTGACATGCGCGCAGGACCTCGGGAGCCGGCTCCAGGATGGCATCCTGGACCATGACGTAGAACACGCCGTCACCGAAGAAACTGCCGGGTATCGGCGGCGATCTGGTCCGATCGCTGAAGCGGTGCTGGTGGGCATCGCCGGCGGCGGGCACCACGTAGCCACCCGCGAGGTCGATGGACGCTATCGAGCCGCTCCGGCCGCCGCCGGGTGAGTCTCCCGCCGACCGCGTAGAACGTATCGGGACGGAATTCTCCGGCATGGAACCATTGTCCCTCGGTCAGCGCGGTGCCGGACGCACGGTGCCTGCGGCGGCAAGCAGGAGCAGGGCGACCAGGAGCAGTGTATTCACGGGTGATTGGCCGAGGCTGGGACTTCCCTCTACGCGATCCGGTCCATCAGGAGTGTTTCTGCCGCGCTGGAGAGACGACCCTCGGCAGGCTACAGCAGGCCCAGGGCCGCCAGACTGACGAACCGGTCGCCCGCGATGATCACGTGATCGTAGAGCGGGAGATCGAGCAGTCGTCCAGCCTCGGCGAGCTGCCGGGTGACGGTCCGATCTTCCACCGAGGGCGAGGGATCGCCGCTGGGGTGATTGTGGACCACGATGATGCCCGCCGCGGCCTCGGCGATCGCGGCCCGGAAGACCTCGCGGGGATGGACCAGCGAGCTGTTGAGCAGCCCCCGCGTCACCAGCACCTCCCGCAGCACCTGGCTCTGGCTGTCCAGGGCGAGGAGATGGAACTCTTCCACCTGGAGGTCGCGGAGCCGGACCTGGAACAATCGGGCGACGTCTTCGGGCTCCCGGATCCGCGAAACCGGCGGCCGTTCCTCCCGCGCGAGACGGGCACCCAGCTCGAAGCCGGCCAGCAGCCGGGCCGCCTTGGTGGGACCGATGCCTTCGGCCCGCAGCAGCTCGGCCCGCGGGCGCTGCGCGAGACGCCGGAGCGATCCCTCGCTCACCTCGAGGAGATCGGCCGCGACGTCGAGCGCGCTGCGCCCGCCGCGGCCGGTTCCAACGATCACCGCCACCAGCTCGGTTGCGGTCAGTGCGGTTGGGCCGAGCGACCAGAGACGCTCACGAGGCCGGTCGGTGTCGGACAGCGCGTGAAGGAGGCCTGGCACCCGGCGAAGATATGCTCGACCCACGCCGACTCCGTGGTCGAAAATCCCGCACCGGGCGGAATCTTCCGCCGCTGAGGCGCGAAGACTCCCGCAGCCGGCGCACAGGTCCGTTCGACCCTCAGGAAACCCCTCGCAGCGCGGCCGCGAAGGCGCCAGCGTCCGCATACCGCTCCCTCGCTGGCTTCGCCAAGGCCTTCGACACGGCCTGGGCCACCTGCGGCGGGACATCCGGACAAACTGTGCTCAACGGCGGCACCGAGTCGGAGATCTGCCGCAGCAGAACCGCCGCCGCCGTCGCCCCGCGTGAACGGGCGCGCACCGGCCAGCATCTCATAGAGCACGATGCCGAGGCTGTAGATGTCGCTCCGCCCGTCGATCTCCGAACTTCCTCGCGCCTGCTCCGGACTCATGTACGCGGGATGGCCGAGCGCCAGGCCCGCGGTGGACAGCCAGATCGCTGCCGGACTTCTCCAGAGCCCGGGCGATGCCGAAATCGGCCACCAGGGCATGGCCCGATTCGAGGAGGATGTTCTCCGGCCTGATGTCCCGGTGGACGACGCCGTGGGTGTGGGCATACGCCAGCGCATCCGCCACCTCGCAGGCGATGTGCACGGCATCCGCCAGCGGCAGCCGCCCCTCGCGCTCGAGCCGGAGCCGAAGGGTCTCACCTCGCGCGTAAGGCATGACATAGTAAAGGCCTTCGCGGCCGTCGGAGAGGGCGATGACGCCGGAATCGTAGAGCGGCAGGATGTGGGGGTGGTGCAGTCGAGCGAGGATGCCGATCTCGCGCTCGAACCGCAGCCGATCCGAGCCGGCGCCGATTTCCGGCTTCAGCACCTTGAGGGCCACCTCGCGGTCGTGCTTCCGATCGCGCGCAAGATACACCGTCGCGACCGACCCCCGCCCCACCTCCCGCTCGAGGACGTACCGATCGGCGGTCTCACCCCTCCTCGCGGGGGCGGGCGGCCGACGCGGTGCCTGGTTCGCTGCCCATCCGCCGCACCAGTCCCACCAAGTCGGGAATCGGCGCGCCCGGAACCTCCTCTCGAACCCGGGCCTCGTACTCCCGCGCATGCCGCAGCGCGCCCGCCCAGTCACCCGCCGCCGCCAGCGCGCTCAGCAATCCGATGGCCGCCCGCTCGGTCAGAGGGTCGGCCGTGGTCAGCTGGCGCCAGAGGTCGATCTCCGTCGTGTGACGTCCCAGCGCATGGGCCTCGGCGGCCAGCTTCCGCACTGCCTGGGCATGCTCTCCCGCGAGGCGGGCCCGCTCCTGCTCCGTCCAACGTTCGAATTCCGGGGCGCCCGCCAGGTAGAAGCCGTCCAGGAACGGGCCTCGATACAGGACCGCCGCGCGGCCCGCATCACCCGCCGCGATGGCGCGCGCGAAGGCGACCACGTCGGCCTCGACCAGCGCCGGGTTCAGCCGGAGTGGATCGGTGCCCAGAAAGAGCTCGGCGGGCAACTGGCGTCGCATCGAGTACAGCAGCTGCTCTAGCGCGTGGCGCGCGTTGTCGGAGGAGCTCTCCGACCAGAGGTAGCCCAGCAGTTTGTCGCGAGTGAGACCGCGATCGCCGGCCACGGCCAGCAGGGCGAGCAGGGCGAGCCGGCGGCGCTGCGGGATGACCGGTACACCGCCGGCATCCGTCAGGACCAGACCGCCGAATGTCCCGAGCCGGAACATGAGCGCCCGCTGAGGAGGAGGTGAGGAGCGCGTGAGCCCCCCCGTCTATTGTGACCTCGCACCATGAACCGAGCAAGCCACGCCGAACCATACACCCATTTGGAGGCTGCCATGCACGTCAACGTCTCGCGCCGACTCTCCCTGGCCGCGGCCGCCCTGCTCGCCGGCTGCACTTCGACGACGGGCCCCGGACAGTTCGAGGAGCCGACGGACCTTCAGGTTCTGACCGTCGCGCCGAGCTTCGCGACGGTCGACGGGGGACGGTTCATCAAGCTCTCCGCAACGATGTCGGCCCGGGGCAGTCACATTGCGGCCCCGCCGGACGTCGCCTGGTCCAGCTCCGACACCAATGTCGCCACCGTCCGGTCCGGCGGGCTGGTCGAAGCACGGAAGGCGGGCCGGGTTCAGATCGTCGCCGCCTGGCACGCCGCCCGCGGCTCCGCGGTAGTGGTCGTGCTGAATCAGGTGAGCAAGAAGCCCCAGAATCCGGCGTGCCTCAAGCGGATTCCGGGCGCCGAGAAGCAACTCATCGCCGACGGGAGCTGCTGAGCGAGCGCCCGGAACAGGAGTCCGTGAAGGTGCCACCAGAAACGGAGGCCGGCATGCGTACCACTGTCGCGATCGAGCTCGCGCTCTCTACGGCCCTCACCTTGGTGGCGTGCGATTCCGCCACTGGGCCGGAACCGCCCCCACCGGGCGTCGCCATGCTTCCAGTGCTGATCGTCGCCCCCAGCACCGCTTCCATCGATGGCGGCCAAGCGGTCATGCTGAAGGTTACGCTGGGCGGGGCCAATCCAGAGACCGAGCCGCCCTCTCCAGTGTCATGGCTCAGCTCCGACACGAATGTAGCGACCGTTCGGGCCGACGGGATGGTCGAAGGACGGAAGGCTGGCCGGGTTCAGGTCGTGGCCACCTGGCACGCCGCCCGAGGCTCGGCCCTGGTAAGCGTTCGGAGCCCGGTGAGCAAGAAGCCCCTGGATCCGCCGTGCCTCAGACGGAGTCCGACCCTCAAGCTGGCCGGCATTCCCAGCGGCGCGTGCTGACCGCGCGGGAGAGCCCGACACACCCTCGGAAACGAACGACCCTCCGACCAGAAGTCGGAGGGTCGCGGGCGCGCCATGGGGAGCCCGTCGCGGAGCGCCCTCTACTTTTTCACCGCGAAGACCCTGGTCTCCACTGAGTCGTCGCCCAGAAACACGATCACTTTGTAGGTCCCCGGCTTCAGGCCCTTGGGCTGGGCCAGGTTGAACTGGACGTTCTCGCCGGCCGGAGGAACCGGCTCAGAGGACTTCTGCAGGATCTCGCCGTTCTGGGACCGCCAGGCCGCGGTCAGCGGCCCCGCGTCGCCGGTGCCCTCGGTCCCCACCGAGACGTACACCGTATCCTGGGGACCGAACTCGAAAGTCGGCTCGGTGATTCTGTTACCGGACCCGACCCGTCTTCCGATCATGACGTTCGAGACCCGCAGCTCGGTGGTAACCGCCGAGTCGGTCACCCCGGCCTCGCTTCCCGCGGGGCGGACGTCCTCAGACCCGGAACAAGCGGCGGCGAGTGCGGCGGCCACCGCCCGCAGCCCGCCGGCTCGCGTGATGTAAGCCATGAACACCTCCGATCGATGTCAGGGCCCTGCGTGGCCTCCATCCTTCAGGAGTCGGATCGTGCTTATCGCCCCGCCCCGTGGCACTTCTTGTACTTCTTGCCCGACCCGCAGGGACAGGGATCGTTCCGCCCCACCTCCGGCACGGTCGCCGCCGCGTGCCGCCCGATCGGCCCCAGCGAGGTGTTGAGCGCCGGCGCCGGGCCCCGTGAGGAGGGTGCGACCGGAGGCGGTGGCGGCACCCGGGGCGCGGCGCCCATGAACAGGTCGTCAGCCCCCGCGGATGCCGGCACCGGCTCCGGGCTCCGCCTCGGCGGCGCGGGGCGCCGGGCGGCCTGCCGGGTCGCCTCCTGCCGGGGCCCTTCCGCGCTGACCTGAATCTTGAGGAACCGCTCGGTGAAGGTGGACTGGATGTCGCGCATGAGGTCCTCGAACATGTCGAAGGCCTCGCGCTTGTACTCCACCAGCGGGTCCTTCTGGCCCCAGGATCGATACTGAATCGCATTGCGGAGCTGGTCGAGATCGTACAGGTGGTCCTTCCACCGCTCGTCCAGCACCTTGAGCATCACCTGCGACAGCACCTGGCTGTCCACGTCCGGAATCCCGATCGTCCTGCCGAAGTCGGACAGGTACTCGACCTTCCGCCGGAACGCCTCCTCGCCCTCGGCCTTCACTACCTCGACGATCTTCTCGAGCGACGGAGCGGCCGCCTGGTCGGTGATCGCCTCCGCGCCGACCAGGTACTGCAGCATCAGCGACTCGCGGAGCCCGCCTCGGTCGTATTCCTCCGGCCGCTCCGCCCCCACCAGGAACATGGTCGTCGCCCGCTCCAGCGCCGCCTCGATCATCTTGAGCGCCTCGCCCTTCAGCTCCTCGCCGCCCTCGAGCGCGAAGAGCCGCAGCGAGTAGATCACCTCGCGCTGCTGGTTCATCACGTCGTCGTACTCCAGCAGCCGCTTGCGCGGCTGGAAGTTCTGCAGCTCGACGCGCTTCTGCGCCTGCTCGATGGAGCGGGTGATCAGGCCGCCGGTGAGGACCTCGCCCTCCTCCGCGCCCGCTCGTCCATCAGCTGGGCGATGCGCTCGGAGCCGAACAGCCGCATCAGGTCGTCCTCGAGCGACAGGAAGAACTGCGACGCCCCGGATCGCCCTGGCGGCCGGCGCGGCCGCGCAGCTGGCGGTCGATCCGGCGCGACTCGTGCCGCTCGGTGCCGATGATGTGCAGGCCCGCTTCCGGCTCGGTGAGGTCGAGGTCCTTGCCCAGCTTGATGTCGGTTCCGCGGCCGGCCATGTTGGTCGCGATCGTGATCGCGCCCGGCTGCCCGGCGTTCGCGACGATCTCCGCCTCGCGCTGGTGGTACTTGGCGTTCAGCACGTTGTGCTTGAGCCCCCGGCGCTTGAACTGCCGCGACAGCGTCTCCGACGCCTCGACGCTCATCGTGCCGACGAGGACCGGGTAGCCGAGCTCGTGCAGCCGCTCGACCTCGTCGACGATCGCGTTGTACTTCTCGCGCCGCGTCTTGTAGACCCGGTCCTGCCGGTCGTCGCGGCGCATCGGCCGGTTCGTCGGGATGACGGTGACCTCGAGCCCGTAGATCTGGTAGAACTCGGTCTCCTCGGTCTCCGCCGTACCGGTCATGCCGGCCAGCTTCTCGTACATGCGGAAGTAGTTCTGGATGGTGATGGTGGCGATCGTCTGCGTCTCGCCCTTCACCTGCACCCTCTCCTTCGCCTCGACCGCCTGGTGCAGTCCCTCGGACCAGCGGCGCCCGGGCATCGTGCGGCCGGTGAACTCGTCGACGATCAGCACCTGGCCGTCCTGCACCACGTAGTTCACGTCCTTCTCGTACAGGGCGTGCGCCCGCAGCAGCTGGTGGATGATGTGGAGCTTCTCGCTCTTGAGGGCGTACTCGCCCTCGATCTCGCGCCGGCGCTCGATCCGGTCGTGGGGCGACAGGTCGGGGTCCTGGTCGATCCGGTGGATCTCCTTCGAGATGTCGGGCAGCACGAACAGGTCCGGGTCGTCCGGCGACATGCGCTTCCGCCCCGCGGTCGGTGAGGTGGACCGAGTGGCCCTTCTCGTCGAGCACGAACAGAGGTCGTCCTCGATGTCCCGGAACTGCTGCTGCCGCACGGCAGCTTGCGGTCGGCGATGGCTCGAGCTCCATCTTCTGCACCAGCTGCTTGATGCCCGGCTCCTGCAGCAGCTTCATCAGCCGCTTGTTCTTCGGGCTGCCGAGCTGCGCCTTGTACAGCTTGAGCGGCGTCCGGCCGGGTCTTCTCGTCCTCCAGCAGCTTCTCCGCCTCGGCCACGAGCGTGTTGACCACGTCGGTCTGCTGGCGGACCAGCCGGCCACCTGGCGGTTGTGCTCGGCGTACTTGTCGTCCGCCTCGTTGCCCACCGGACCCGAGATGATGAGCGGCGTCCGCGCCTCGTCGATCAGCACCGAGTCCACTTCGTCGACGATCGCGTACACGTGCTGCCGCTGCACGCGCTGGTCCAGCGAGAAGACCATGTTGTCGCGCAGGTAGTCGAAGCCGAACTCGTTGTTCGTGCCGTACGTGATGTCGGCCTGGTAGGCAGCGCGGCGCTCCGGCGAGCCCGGCTCGGTGTCGTCGAGGCAGGCCGACGGTGAGGCCGAGGTAGCGGAAGAGGTGCCCCATCCACTGCGAGTCGCGGCGGGCCAGGTAGTTGTTGACCGTGACGAGGTGCGCGCCGCGGCCCGCGAGCGCGTTCAGGTAGAGCGGCAGCGTCGCGACCAGCGTCTTGCCCTCGCCGGTCGCCATCTCGGCGATCCGGCCCAGGTGCAGCTCGATGCCGCCGATGAGCTGCACGTCGTAGGGCACCATGTCCCACGGTCAGCTCGTGGCCGGTCACCGTCACCGTCGGTGCCGACCAGCCGGCGACAGGCCTCGCGCACCGTCGCGAACGCCTCGGGCAGGATCTCGTCGAGCCCGGCCTTCAGCTCCTTCTTGTACTGGGACTCCAGCTCGTGGAAGCGCTGCTCCAGGCGGTCGCGCTCGACCGGATCGGCACACCCGTGCTTGGCGGCGCGAACCTCTTCCAGCTCCCCCTTGACGGCCTGAGTGCGCTCGGCCAGCCGGTCACGGAACTGCTGGGTCTGGGACTTGAGCTCGGTCTCGCTGAGCGCCTTGAGCCGCTCTTCCGCGGCGTGAATCTGGTCCAGGACCGGCTGGAGGCGCTTCCGCTCGCGGTCGAATCGGGTCCCGAGGACCCGTTTCATCAATGATTTGATCATGCTGGGTCCAAATATAACCGATGCCGGGTCACGTACTCCGCGACCGGATCGGGCACCCAGAAGCGGAGGGAGCGGCCTTCCCGTGCCCGCCGGCGGACCTCCGTGGCGGAGATCTCGATGGCGGGGACCTCGATGGCCTTGGCGATGAGCGGAGAGACCGGGACCGCGACCCCGGGCCGGGCGAACACGACCACCGTCGCCAGCCGGGGGATCTCGGCGGCCTCCCGCCAGGCCTCGAGCTCGGCGGCGGCATCGGCGCCCAGCAGCAGGACCAGCTCCAGGCCGGGCTGCCGGGCGTGGATGCCGCGCAGCGTCTCCACGGTATAGGATGGTCCGGGCCGACCCAGCTCCGCGCGCTCCACCTCGAGACCGCGGGCGCCGGCCACGGCCAGGTCCAGCATCGCCGCGCGATGCTCCGGCGAGGCCCCGTGCCCCCCCCGCTTGAACGGCTGCTTCCGGGCAGGCACGAAGCGCAGCGAGTCGAGCCCCAGCGTCTCGGCCGCGACCTGACCCACGATGAGGTGTCCGTGGTGGACGGGATCGAACGATCCACCGAAGAGACCGACCATTCCCCTAGGATGTCCCGGCCGGTGTGGTCGGGCACGGGGCCCGCCCGCGCACCGCGTCGGGGTGAAAACGCCGGAGATAGCCGCAGGTCTCCCGCACGTCCTCCTGGTAGCCCAGACGCCGGTACGCCTCCACCAGCTTGAGCAGCGCGTCGGGAGCGACCGCGGCCTTGGGATAGGTGGCGACGACGTCCTTGAGATAAAGAATCGCGGAGTCGTATGCCTTGAGCTTGAAGTAGAACAGCCCCGCCCGGTACTCCTTGTAGGCGAAGCGCTCGCGCAGCTCGTCGATGCGTTCCTGGGCGCGGGCCGCGGCCGAGCTGTTGGCGTAGCGGTTGAGCAGCTCCTGGTAGGTCGCCAGCGCCGTCTGGCCGTAGGAAGGATCGAGCTCGGGACGGCGCCAGAGATCGGCGTAGACGTCGCCGACCCGAAGCAGGGCCTCCGGCGCCAAGCGGTCGTTCGGGGTATCGTCGGAGACCCGGCGGAATTCGCGGGCTGCCTCGAGGTGGCTCCCGATCGCGAGCTTCGCCTCGCCCAGGAAGTACCGCGCCTGGGGGATGCGCGAATCGCCGGGGGAGAACTCCAGCAGCACTCGCTCGAGATGCTTGATCGCGTCGCCCCACTTGCCCCGCCGGACCCGCGCCTCGGCCAGGCGGAAGAGCGAGTCCACCTCCTGCGGGCTGGCACCCTCCGCCTGTACCGGCGTGGCGGGTGCTCCGCCGTCGCCGGCGGAGCGTCCGCCTCCACAGCCGGCCAGGACGAGCGTGCCGGTGGCGATCACGAGCGATCGAAAGCGGTTCATGGAGAGTCGCGCCCGTGGTCGGGGCCCGCCGTCGGGGTGAGTCCGAGGTCGACAAGCCTGGCCCGGGCCTTCCGGCTGAAGGAGTCGGAGGCCGCCGTATCCGCCGCGATCGCCTGATAGGCGAGCGCGGCGGCGAGCGTATCCCCCTGGATCAATCGAGTCTCGCCGTAGGCGAAGAGAGCGCGCCGTCCTGCCGCCGAGCTGGAATCCATTCTGGCGGCCTCGGCGAACCAGAGCGCCGCGTCCTCCTCGCGGCCGCTCGACGTCGAGCGCTCGCCGAGCGAGAGCGCGCACTCGGCCGCACCCTTCCGGGCCAGGGCGAGCAAGGAGCTGTCCTGGGACCGGCGCAGCACGGCCCGGTACTGAAACATCGCCTGCCCGCAGCCGGAGGTTTCCCGCAGCAACCGCGCATGGAGGGTGAGAAGCGAATCCACCGTTGACTGGTCCGGCGCCGCCGCAATGGCCCCGGGAAGCAAGGTGACCAGCTCCGCGGCTTCGGCACCCTCCTGCTGCGCGAGCACCAGGGCATACTGGCCGGGAACCCGGTCGGGTGCCACGGTCTGGAGCCCCACCACCGCCTGCTGCAGCGCGTCGGGCCGGTCGGTCCGCTCGGCGATGCGGGCCACCTCCGCGAGGCCTTCGGCCGCCTCCTGAATCCGCCCGGGATCCTCACCGGCGAGGTGGAGGTAGGCGTCGGCCGCCTCGCGGAGATCGCCGGTGCGGAGCGCGGCCGCCCCGGCCTTGGCCCAGATCCGGGGGTGGGCTTTCCCTCCCACCAGCGACCGATACTCCTTCAGCGCCTCGGTGTACTGACCCCGGCCATAGGCCTCGTCGCCCTGGCGCTCGCTGTCGGCCGCACGGCCGCAGGCCGCGCCGCCCACCAGGACGGCCAGGGCCCAGCGTCTCACGGGCCGACGCGGCCGAGCATCGCGAGGTAGGCCTCCACTCGCGCATTCTCGGGTCGTCGCTTGAGGCAACTCTTCCAGATGTCCCGCGCACCCAGGGCGTCGCCCGACAGATAGTGCGCCAGCCCCAACGCCGCGCAGGCGTCCACGAAATTGGGACGGGTGCGCAGCACTTCCTCCAGGGCCTCCCGCGCCTCCAGCGACCGTCCCGACTCCAGGAGCAGCCGGGCCATCCGATAGCGCAGGTCCACGTAACCCGGACCGAGCTCGAGGGCGCGCCGATACTGGTCCACCGCCCGGTCGAGAGCGCCTGCCTCGGCGTAGGCCTCGGCCAGCTCGGCGTGCTGGTTGGCGAGCCGGCCCGCGATCGGCGCGGGCAGCCCGTTGGACGACGGCGAGACGCTGGCCGACGCGCGCCGGAACGAGGCTTCCGCCTCCGACTCCCGGCCCATCTCGTACAGCACCAGCCCCTGGTGGATCAGCGCCTCGAGATAGCGCGGATTGAGCTCCAGCGCGCGGGCGAACTCGGTCAGCGCCCGCTCCCGCTGGCCCAGGAGCGACAGCGAAACGCCGAGCAGGTGGTGCACGTCCGCGAACGCGCGGCCTCCCTCGACGATCTCTTCCAGCAGATGGATGGTGCCGTAGTAGTCCTGCACCGCGAAGCGCTCACGGGCGCGGGTCAGCATGCGCTCAGTCTGGGCGGCCATAAGCCTTCCGGAACCAGGCGACGAATCGCCGGATTCCCTCCGGAAAGGGGGTCCGGGGCGCGTAGCCGAGTACCGCGCCCGATTTGGTGAGGTCGGCGGCGGTCCGCTGCACGTCCCCCGGCTGCATCGGCGCCCACTCGATCTTGGGCGTCATCCCGAGCGCCGCGGCGACTTCGTCCACCATCGCGCCGGTGGGGACCACGCGGTTGCCGCCAAGATTGAACTGCTCCACGCCGATGGGGGCCGTCTCGGTCCACCGGAGCGCCGCGAGCACGCCGGCGACGATGTCGTCGCAATAGGTGTAATCGCGGGCCTGCGTGCCGTCGCCGAAGATGGTCAGCGCCCGCCCCTCGATCATCTTCCGCGCGAAGGCGTGGATCGCCAGGTCAGGACGCTGCCGCGGGCCGTACACGGTGAAGAACCGCAGCGAGGCGATCCGGAAGCCGTAGACCGGGGCTACCGACCCGAGGAGAAGCTCACCGGCCCGCTTGGTGGCGGCGTAGGGTGAGACCGGCTCCATCGCGGACGCGTCCTCACGGAAGGGGACGGGGGTGCTGTCACCGTACACCGACGACGAGGACCCGAACAGGATGCGGGACACACCGGCACCCCGCGCCGCCTCGGCCACCGCCGCGGTGCCGGCGACGTTGACGCGGGCGTAGCCCGCCGGATCGGCCAGCGAGGGCCGGACGCCCGCCTTGGCGGCGAGATGGACGACCACTGTGTCGGAGGTGAGGTGGGAACGGAGTGCCGCCGCGTCGAGCAGATCCAGCTCGTGGAAGGTGAAGCCCGGAAGCCGTCCCATCTCGTCCAGGTTCCGTTCCTTCATGGCCCGGGGATAGAAGGGGTCGAAGTTGTCGATGCCCAAGACCTCGTCGCCCTGGCGGGCCAGCGCCTCCACCAGGTGCGACCCGATGAAGCCGGCCGCACCGGTGACGAGGACTCGGGTCACCGGCCGCCCCGGCCGATCCCGTGATATTCGAAGCCCAGCGCCTTCATCCGCTCCGGCTCGTACAGGTTACGGCCGTCCACCAGCAGCGGGCGACGCAGCAGCTTGCGCACCCGCTCGAAGTCGGGATTGCGGTAGAGGAGCCATTCAGTCATGACACAGAGCGCGTCCGCACCGTGCGCCGCGCTGTACGGATCGGCGGCGTACATCACCCGGTCCTCGAAGATGTGCCGCGCCGAGTCGGTCGACTTCGGGTCGTGGGCCTGGACCCGCGCGCCGGCCGCGAGCAGCCCCTCGATGAGGGGAATCGTCGGGCTCTCCCGCATGTCGTCGGTTTCGGCCTTGAACGCGAGACCCCAGAGCCCCACGGTCTTGCCGCTCAGATCCGACCCCAGGTAGCGTTGGACCTTCTTCAGCACGACCAGCTTCTGGCACTCGTTCACTGCCTCGACCGACTTGAGCACGTCGAGCGAGAGACCCAGATCGTCCGCGGTCTTGATGATGGCCTTCACGTCCTTGGGAAAACACGACCCGCCGTAGCCCGGGCCGGGGTAGAGGAACGCCCGGCCGATCCGCTGGTCGGAGCCGATCCCCAGCCGCACGTTGCTCACGTCGGCGCCGACCAGCTCGCAGAAGAGCGCCATCTGGTTCATGAACGAGATGCGGGTCGCGAGCATCGCGTTGGCGGCGTACTTGGTCACCTCGGCGGACGCGATATCCATGAAGAGGACCCGGTTTCCGCCCTGCCGGGTGAACGGCCCGTACAGCTCGCCCATCACCGCCTTGGCCTCCTCGTCGTCCACGCCGATGACGACCCGGTCGGGCTTCATGAAGTCTTCGATCGCCGCCCCTTCCTTCAGGAACTCGGGGTTGGAGCACACCGCGAAGGGGACCTTGGTCTCCGACTTCACCGCCGCCCGGACCTTCTCCGCGGTGCCGACCGGCACGGTGGACTTGGTCACCACGATCTTGGGCTCGTTCATGTGGCGCCCGATCTCGCGCGCCACGCCCAGCACGTGCTGGAGGTCGGCCGAGCCGTCTTCGCCCGGCGGGGTGCCCACGGCGATGAAGATGACCTTCGCGGCCCGGACGGCGGCGCCGATATCGGTCGTGAAGGTGAGGCGGCCTTCGGCCTGGTTGCGCGCCACCATCGGCTCGAGACCGGGCTCGTAGATCGGGGTCTCGTTGCGCTGGAGCCGGGCGATCTTCTCCGCGTCGTTGTCCACACAGACGACGTCGTTGCCCGTCTCCGCCAGGCAGGCCCCGGCCACCAGCCCCACGTACCCGCTTCCGATCACCGCCACGTGCATGTCACGCCTCTTTCGGCATCGCGTTTCGGGTGTCGACCACCAGCCTGGCGCTGCGGCCGATCATCCGATAGTCCACCGCGGTGTGATCGGTCACGATCATCACGCAATCGGCCGCGGCCACGGACTGGGCATCGAGCGGCACCGAGCGGTACTCATGGCCGTTCTCGGAAAAACAGGGGACATGGGGATCGGAATAGGCAACCCGCGCCCCCTGCCCCTCGAGCAGCCGGATGATATCCAGGGCCGGGCTTTCCCGGATGTCGTCGATGTCCCGCTTGTAGGCCACGCCGAGGACCAGCACCGTCGCGCCTCGCACCGCCTTGCCCTGGAGATTGAGGGCCTCGGAAACCTTGCGCACCCAGAACAGCGGCATCTCCGTGTTCAGCTCGCCGGCGAGGTCGATGAACCGGGTCTTGTAGTTGAGCCCGCGCATCTTCCAGGCAAGGTAGTGGGGATCGATCGGGATGCAGTGGCCACCCAGCCCGGGGCCGGGCAGAAATTTCATGAACCCGAACGGCTTGGTCGACGCCGCCTCGATGACCTCCCAGACGTTCACCCCCAGCTTGTCGCAGACGATGGCCATCTCGTTCACCAGGCCGATGTTCACGCTGCGGAACGTGTTCTCGAGCAACTTCACCAGCTCGGCGGCCTCGGTGGTCGACACCGGCACCAGCCGCTCGATGGCCGGCTGGTACAGCGCGCACGCCACCTGGGTGCAGGCCTCGGTGATGCCACCCACTACTTTCGGGGTGTTGTGGGTTTGCCAGACCGCGTTGCCCGGGTCCACCCGTTCGGGGCTGAAGGCGAGGAAGAAGTCGGTGCCCACCGTGAGCCCGGTACTCTCGAGCGCCGGCTGCAGAATCTCCCGGGTGGTGCCGGGATAGGTGGTGGACTCGAGGATGATCGCTTGGCCGCGACGCAGGGTGCGCTTGACCGAATCGGTGGCGGCCACGATGTAGCTGACGTCGGGGTCCTTGAACTTGGAGAGCGGCGTCGGGACGCAAATCGAGACCGCGTCGGGCTCGCCCATCCGCGCCATGTCGGTGGTGGCCTCGAACCGGCCTCCGGCCAGCGCCTCACGAACCTGGGCATCGGAGACATCCTTCACGTGGGAGTGGCCGGCGTTGAGGCCGCTCACCACCCGCTCGCTGATATCGAAGCCGAGCACCCGGTAGCCCGCCATGGCCAGCTCCATCGCCAGCGGCAGCCCGACGTACCCCAGGCCCACGATGCCGAACAGCGCCTCCCGGCGTTCCGCCTTTCCGATCAGTTCCCGCGCGACGTCCATCGGATCCTTTCCTCGATCAGGCATAAAAGCCGAGAATGGCCGAGATCACGGCGTCCTGCTGCTCGCCGGTGAGCTCGGGATAGATCGGCAGGGAGATTACCGAGTCCATCGCGGCCTCGGTCACCGGCAGTCGGCCCCGGTCGTACCCCAGGTCGGCGAAACAGGGCTGGAGGTGCAGTGCCAGGGGATAGTAGATCGCGTTGCCGATGCCGCCGGCTTTGAGGTGGGCCTGCAACTCGTTTCGCCGGGGCGCCCGAATCGTGTACTGGTGGAATATGTGCTCGTTGGCCGGGTCGATCGCCGGCGGGCATACGGCCGGATGTCCGGTGAACGCGTCGGTATAGCGCCGCGCCCGTTCGCCACGGGCGCGGCTCCATCCCTCGAGGTGCGGGCAGCTTGGCCAGCAGGACGGCCGCCTGAAGCGTGTCGAGGCGGCTGTTGTAGCCGACCTCCTCGTGATAGTACTGCCGGGCGCCGCCGTGCAGCCGGAGCCGGCGCAGCCGATCGGCCAGCGCGTCGTCCTGCGTGACCATCATCCCGCCGTCGCCGTACCCACCCAGATTCTTGCTGGGGAAGAACGACAAGGTGCCGACCGTGCCGAGCTCGCCGGCCCGGCGCCAGGTCCCGTCCACCTTTCGACGGGCCCCGATCGCCTGGGCCGCGTCTTCGATGAGCGCGAGCCCGTGGCGCCGCGCGAGGGGGACGATCTCCTCCATCGGCGCCATCTGTCCGAACAGGTGGACCGCCACGATCCCCCTGGTCCGCGGGGTGATGGCATCCTGGATGGCGCGCGGGGAAATGTTGAAGGTGGCGGGATCGATGTCCACGAAGACCGGAGTCCCGCCCGCGTTGTGGATGGCGCCCGCGGTAGCGAAGAAGGTGAACGCGCGTGGTGATCACCTCGTCGCCCGGCTTCAGGTCCAGGGCGCGGAGCGGCAGCAGCAGGGCGTCGGTCCCGCTGGCGCAGCCGATGGCATGACGGGTGCCGCTGAGCCGGGCCACTTCGCCCTCGAGCTGCGCCACCTCGGGACCCATGATGAAGCCTTGGCGCTCCACCACCGTCATCATGGCGCGGAGCACGTCCTCCTTGATGCCGCTGTATTGGGCCACCAGGTCGAGCAGCGGTACGTTCACTGGCATCGCCGTCCTCTGTCCCAGGTGTGGGGTCGAAGCCTCATGTGAAACGCGCCCCGGCACCGGCTGAAGCCGGGCGAGCCACGGGCGCGTGGAGATGCGGAACCGTCGGCAGCCGTGTAACTTAGCCGGTGTTGCTGGGGTGGTCAATCTGCTGCAGCACCCCGTTCCGCTCCTCATAGCCGGCCCCGCAGGCAGCGCAAGAGGCGCGCCCGTCCTCGAGCCGCAACCGGATGCCGCACTGGCACATCCAGCCCACCCGGCGAGCGGGCACTCCGACCATCAGGGCGTATGCCGGCACGTCGCTTCGGACCACCGCGCCCGCCCCGATGAAGCAGTACTCGCCCAAGGTCACCCCACACACGATGGTAGCGTTCGCCCCGATCGACCCGCCCCGCCGAACCAGGGTCCGGCGGTACTCGGACTTTCGTGACACATGGCTGCGGGGGTTGGTCACGTTGGTGAACACACAGCTCGGCCCACAAAAGACGTCGTCCTCGAGCACGACCCCCTCGTAGAGCGAGACGTTGTTCTGGACCTTCACGTTGTTCCCCAGCGTGACACCGCCCATCACCACGACGTTCTGACCCAGGTTACACCGCTCGCCGATCACCGCGCCGGGGAGGACGTGGCAGAAATGCCAGATCTTGGTCCCGTCGCCGATGGTGGCGCCCTCGTCGATATAGGAGGATTCGTGGGCGAAAAAGGGAGGCATGGACCGGGGCCGGTTGGAGGTGGTCAGGAACGCTTTTCGGTCTCGGGATTCAGATACTCTCCGGTGGCGCCGATGATCTTCACCTCCGGCTCCAGCCGGGCGCCGAACTCGCTCTCGACCCGCTCCTGCACCCGCTCGATCAGCCCCCGCACATCGGCCGCGGTGGCGGCACCGGTGTTGACGAAGTAGTTCGCGTGCATCGGGGACACCTCAGCCGCGCCGACCCGGAGGCCCTTGAGTCCCGCCGCCTCGATCAGCTGGCCCGCGGTCCGGGGCCCGCCCTCGCGCTTCCAGCTGGGGCCCGCGGGATTCTTGAACACGCTGCCGCAGCACGGCTGGTTGAACGGCGTGCCTTTCTGGCGCCACTCGAACATTTCGGTCAGCTGCTCCTCCAGCCGGTGCTGCTCCTCCGGCCGGAGCCGCACGACCGTCTCCACCACCACCCGGCCGTCGAGGCCGCTGCGGCGGTAGGTGAACGGCACGTCCGCCCGGGCGACCACCGAATCTCGCCCGGCCTCGTCCAGCACGGTGACGGACTCCACGACCTCGGACCAGTCGCCCCCGTGGCAGCCGGCGTTCATGAAGACACCACCACCCACCGTCCCGGGGACGCCGACGAAAATGTGCAGCCCGGCGTAGCCGGCCGCGGCCGTCCGCCGGGCGGCCAGCGGCGCCGGCAGTCCGGCGCCCACGCTCCAGCGCTCGCCGTCCTGCGCCAGCCGGTCGAGTCCTTTCCCCAGCCGAACGACCAGGGCATCGAGTCCCTCGTCGGGCAGCAGAATGTTCGAGCCCAGCCCGAGCGCGAACCACGGCACGCCTGCCTCGTGGGCCGTCCTCACGGCGATCCCGACGTCCTCGGCGGACGAGGGCAGAACCACGGTCGCGGGGCCCCCGATGCGGTAGGTGGAGTACCGGGCCAGCGGCTCCGCCTCCCGCACTTGCCCGCGGATCCTGGCCCGCAGCTCGGCCGCGAGCGCGGGATCGCGGGCGGTCAGCCGGTCCATTCGGGCGACATCTCCCGGGCGAGCACGTGCCACTCCTGGAGCGAGCGCACCTCGCCGGCCCGGCTCTTCAGCGCGATGATCGCGTCGCAGGCGGCCGAGGCGGCGGAGAGGGTCGTGGTGTACGGCAACCCGTGCTGGAGCGCGGCGCGGCGGATCGCGTAGTCGTCCTGCTGGGTGAGCTTGCCGAGCGGCGTATTGATCAGCAGCTGGATCCGCTCGGAGACCATGAGGTCGATCGCGTTGGGCCGACCTTCGTGCACCTTGAGCACCCGCTCGGCGGGAATGCCGCGGGCCCGGAGGTAGCGGGCGGTACCGTCGGTAGCGAAGAGCCGGAAACCCAGGCCGTGAAAGCGCCGGGCGATCGGCACCAGGTTCGCCTTGTCGTGGTCGTTGACCGTCAGGAAGACCGCCCCCTCGAGCGGGAGCGCCCCGTCGGCGGAGATCTGCGCCTTGGCGAACGCCATGCCGAACGAGTCGGCGATTCCCATGACCTCCCCGGTGGAGCGCATCTCGGGGCCGAGCACGAGGTCCACTCCGGCGAGCTTGCCGAAGGGGAAGACCGCCTCCTTCACCGCGACGTACGGCTGGACCACGTCGTCCTGCAGGCCCAGCTCTTCGAGACTCCGGCCGGCCATCACGGCGGCGGCGAGCCCGGCAAGCTGCACACCGGTGGTCTTGGAGACGAACGGCACGGTCCGGGACCCGCGGGGATTCACCTCGAGCACGTACACCACGCCGTCCTTGATCGCGAACTGCACGTTCAGCAGGCCGACCACGCCCAGTCGCTCGGCGAAGGCGCGGGTATGCCGCCGCATCTCGTCCACCTGCCCCTCGGTGATGAGGTACGGGGGCAGCACACACGCGGAGTCGCCGGAGTGGATCCCGGCATCCTCGATGTGCTGCATCACGCCGCCGATGATGCAACGAGTCCCGTCGGCGATGGCGTCCACGTCGGCCTCGAAGGCATCCTCGAGGAAGCGGTCGATCAGCACCGGGTGCTCGGGGGCGACGCGCGCCGCGCGGGCGAAGTAGCTCCGGAGCGACGTACCGTCGTAGACGATCTCCATCGCACGGCCGCCCAGCACGTAGGATGGGCGCACCAGGACGGGGTAGCCCACCCGACCGGCCACCGCCAGCGCCTCCTCCACCGAGTGGGCCATCCCGCTGGGTGGCTGCGCCACGCCGAGCTCCCGGGTCAGCGCCTCGAAGCGGCCCCGGTCCTCCGCGAGGTCGATCGCCTCGGGGGAGGTGCCCAGGATCGGAACCCCTTCCGACTCCAGCGCGCGCGCCAGCCGCAGCGGAGTCTGGCCACCAAACTGGACCACGACGCCGAACGGCTGCTCCACGTGGATGATCTCGAGAACGTCTTCCAGCGTGAGCGGCTCGAAATACAAGGCGTCCGAGATGTCGAAGTCGGTGGAGACGGTCTCCGGATTGGAGTTCACCATGACGGTGCGGAAGCCCATTTCGCGGAACGCCATCGCCGCGCGGACGCAGAGGTAGTCGAACTCCACCCCCTGTCCGATCCGGTTGGGGCCGCTGCCCAGGATCACGACGGTGCGATCGCCCGAGGCGCGCGCCTCGCTTTCCTCGTCGTAGGAGGAGTAGAAGTACGGGGTGGCGGAGGGGAATTCCCCGGCGCACGTGTCTACCACCTTGTACGCCGGCCGCACGCCCAGCCGGTGGCGCAACCGGCGGACCTCCGCTTCGGAGAGGCCGCGAAGATCGGCGAGCTGCCGGTCGGAGAAGCCGAGGCGCTTCATCTTGCGCAGCTCGCCCGCCTCGTCTTCGGGGCGCCGCCCCGCCCCGCTCCCCCGCTGCCATTCACGCTCCGCGTCCACCAACTCGGCCATCTGGTGGAGGAACCATGGGTCGATCCCGGTCCGAACGGCGATGGCCTCCACCGGCGCGCCCAAGAGCAGCGCACGCTTGATCTGGAACACCCGCTCGGGAGTCGGGGTGCGGAGCGCGGCCATCACCGATTCCAGCGTCTCGTCCTCGAGACGGTCGTCGGCCGCCGTGGCACCGACCACCCAGCCGGTGCGGTCGGCCTCCAGCCCGCGCAGACCCTTCTGGAAGGCCTCCTTGAAGGTCCGGCCGATGGCCATGACCTCGCCGACCGATTTCATCTGTGTGGTGAGCCGGGGATCGGCGGTGGGGAACTTCTCGAAGGCGAAGCGGGGAATCTTCACGACCACGTAGTCCAGCACCGGCTCGAACGACGCCGGCGTGGTCCGGGTGATGTCGTTGGGTAGCTCGTCGAGCCGGTAGCCGACCGCCACCTTGGCGCCGATCCGGGCGATGGGGAATCCGGTCGCCTTGGAGGCGAGCGCGGAGGAGCGGGACACCCGGGGATTCATCTCGATGACCAGCTGCTCCCCGGTCGCGGGATCGACCGCGAACTGGATGTTGCAGCCTCCCGCCGCGACGCCGATCTCCCGGATGATCCGGATCGAGGCGTCGCGCATCGTCTGGTACTCGCGGTCGCTCAGGGTCATCGCCGGTGCGACGGTGATCGAGTCGCCGGTATGGACCCCCATAGGGTCGAGGTTCTCGATCGAGCAGACGATCACCACGTTGTCGGCGCCGTCACGCATGACCTCCAGCTCGTACTCCTTCCACCCGATCACGCTGCGCTCGACCAGCACGGAATGCACCGGGGAAAGCTCCAGGGCCCGCAGCACCATCTCCTCGAACTCCTCGAGGTTGTAGGCGATGCCACCTCCGGTGCCGCCCAGCGTGAAGGACGGACGCAGGATCGCGGGGTACCCGATCTCCTCGACCACGGACAACCCGTCGCTCAGACCGCGCACCGTCCGGCCCGGCGGGGTCGCGAGGCCGATCCGGCGCATGGCCGCGGCGAACTCCTCGCGGTCCTCCGCGGTGCGGATGGCGCGCTCGTTGGCCCCGATCAGCTCCACGCCATAACGGGCGAGGGTGCCGTCGCGCTGCAGCGCCATCGCGACGTTGAGGGCGGTCTGGCCGCCCATCGTGGGCAGCAGCGCGTCGGGCCGCTCGCGTTCGATCACCTTCGCCACCCACTCGGGGGTCACCGGCTCGATGTAGGTCCGGTCCGCCAGCTCGGGATCGGTCATGATCGTCGCGGGATTGGAGTTGACCAGGACGACCCGGTAGCCCTCCTCCTTGAGCGCGCGCACCGCCTGGGTGCCGGAGTAGTCGAATTCGGCCCCCTGCCCGATCACGATCGGGCCGGAGCCGATGAGGAGAATGGTCTTCAGGTCAGTCCGCTTCGGCATCCACCAGTCCCCGCAGAGTCTGCTCCAGTGATCGCGCCGGCGCCCATCCCGTGGCCCGGCGCACCTTGGTCGAATCACCCACAAGGTGGGGGATGTCGGTCGGGCGGGCCAGCGACGGTGCGGGCTCGGGCTCGACCCGGACGCCGACCAGCCTGGCGAGCTGGTCGAAGAGCTCGCGTACCGAGCTCCCTTCGCCCCGGGCCACGTTGTAGACCTCGCCCGGCTGCCCCGAGCGCAGGAGAAGGAGATAGGCCTCCACCACGTCCCGCACGTCGAGCAGGTCCCGGACCGGCTCGAGATTGCCGCTCGGCACGGTACGGGCACCCGTGGCCTTCGCCTCCCTCAACCGCTCCACGAAGGCGGGCAGAACGAAACGGGTCTCCTGTCCGGGCCCGGTGTGGGTAAAGGGCCTCGCGATCACCACCGGCAATCCCGTGCGGCGCCACACCTCGAGCCCGGCCAGCTCGGCGCCGACCTTGCTCGCCGCGTAGGGCGAAGCGGGGACGAGCGGATCCGATTCGCGCCTCGGTGCCCGGGCACCCGCCCCGTACACCTCCCCGCTCGACACCACCAGCAGCCTGGCGTCACCCTGGTGCTCCTGCCTGCGCCGACCCAGCGCCTCCGCCAGCCGGGCGGTGCCGGCGGCATTGACCGTCCACGCGTGCCCGGGGTCAGCCGCCGCCTCGCGGTTGGAGGCGACGGCGGCGAGATGCACCACCGCGTCGGGGCCGAACTCCAGCGCCTGCCGCACCGAGGCGTCGTCGGTCAACTCCAGCGGAACCTCCGTGACCTCGGGGACCCCCCAATCCACCCGCCGCGCATTTGGCCGGCAGGCCGCCCAGATCCGGTGCCCATCCCGCCCCAGCCGACGAACCAGGTGCCGTCCGACGAAGCCGTCGGCGCCGGTGACGAGCAGTCTCACCGGCGCGCGACCGCCGAGAGCCGGGCCAGATCGGCGTCCACCATCATGGCCACGAGTTGCGAAAAGGTCACCTTCGGCGTCCAGCCCAGTTCCCGGCGCGCCTTGGCGGGGTCGGCCAGGAGCAGCTCCACCTCGGCGGGGCGATGAAAGCGGGAGTCGCTGGTCACGTACTGCCGGAAGTCCAGTCCGACGTGGTCGAAGGCGAGCTTGCACCAGCTCGCGCACGCTGTGGGTCTCCCCGGTGCCGACCACGTAGTCGTGGGGTTCGGCCTGCTGGAGCATCAGCCACATCGCCTCGACGTAGTCGCCGGCGAAGCCCCAGTCGCGGCGGGCGTCGAGGTTGCCGAGGCGGAGCTCGCCCGCCAGGCCGAGCTTGATGCGCGCCACGCCGTCGGTGACCTTGCGGGTGACGAACTCGATGCCGCGGCGGGGCGACTCGTGGTTGAAGAGGATACCGCTCACGGCGAACAGGTCGTACGACTCGCGGTAGTTCACCGTGATCCAATGACCGTAGACCTTGGCCACGCCGTAGGGCGAGCGGGGATAGAACGACGTCGTCTCCCGCTGCGGCGTCTCGGTGACCTTGCCGAACATCTCCGACGAGCTCGCCTGATAGAACCGGGCCTCGGGGCTGACCAGCCGGACCGCCTCGAGGATTCGGGTGACGCCCAGCGCGGTGAATTCCCCGGTGAGCACCGGCTGGGTCCAGGAGGTGGGCACGAACGACTGGGCCGCCAGATTGTAGACCTCGTCCGGGCGGGTGTCCTGGAGCACCACTGTCAGGGAGTGCTGGTCGAGCAGGTCGGCGGCCACGATCTCGATCCGGTCCAGCAGATGCTCGATCCGCTCGTAGCTGTCGTGACTGGTCCGCCGGACCATTCCCACGACCTCGTAGCCCTTGTCGAGGAGAAACTCGGCGAGGTAGGAGCCGTCCTGGCCGGTGACGCCCGTGATGAGGGCCTTAGGCATCGGAAGCGAGCCGGTTGGGTTGTCTCATGCTGGTCGCCTGATTAGATTTAGGGGTTTCCGGCGTACCGCAACGACAACGTGAAGGATGGAGCTTATGGCGCGGGTGTGCACCGTGTGCGGCAAGGGGCCGATCACCGGCAACAACGTCAGTCACGCGAACAATCGGACCAAGCGCCGCTGGTATCCCAACCTCCAGTCCGTCCGCGTCCTGGTCGAAGGGGCCCCGCGGCGGGTGCGGGTGTGTACCCAGTGCCTGAAGAGTAACCGGGTGGTGAAGGCCCCCCGGACGCCGCAGCCCACCGCCTGACGCCGTGGGGCGGCCAAGAAAAAGGGGACCCGAGTGGGTCCCCTTCGTCGTTGCGGCGGCTGGGGTGGCGGCCGTCACTCGGACAGCAGCTCGATCCGCGCGATGTCGGCGCCGTCGCCGGGCCGGTGGCCCAGCTTGAGAATCCGGGTGTAGCCCCCGGGACGGGCCGCGAAGCGCGGGCCGATCTCGGTGAACAGCTTGCCCAGGGTGTCGCGATCCTTGATCCGGCGCTCGACCAGCCGCCGGGCGTGGAGATCGCCGCGACGGGCGAGGGTGATCAGCTTCTCCGCGAAGGGCCGGAGCTCCTTGGCCTTCGCCTCGGTGGTCACCACCCCGCCGTGCTCGAACAGGCTCGTCGCCATGTTGTTGAGCAACGCCCGCCGGTGGCTCGAGGTCCGGGAGAGCTGGCGCCCCTTGGCGCGGTGCCGCATCAGACCTCCCCGGCACCGGCGGAGGGTTGCGCCATCGGCGCGACCCCGGCCCGCACGATCCGCAGCTCGCCGTCGGTCTCTTCGAAGCCCATGCCGAAGTTGAGCCCTTCCCGCTGCAGCAGCTCGGCGATCTCGCTGAGCGCCTTCTCGCCCACGTTCTTGACCTTGAGCAGGTCGTCCTCGGAGAACTCGACCAGGTCCTTGAGGGTCCGGATATTCGAGTTCTTGAGCGAGTTGAGCGACCGGACCGAGAGACCGAAGTCGTCGATCGGTCGGGCCAGGCGCTGCCGGAGGTTGCCGGTGCCCGTCGCCGACGGTCGTGGCGCCCGCCTCCCGCATCGTGGGCACCTTGCCGAAGTCCACGAAGTACTGGAAGTGCACCTGCGACAGCGCGGCCGCATAGGCGATCGCGTCTTCCGGCGTGATCGTGCCGTTGGTCTCGACCTGCACCGTGAGCCGGTCGTAGTCGGTGCGCTGGCCGACGCGGGTCTCGGCCACGACGAAATTGGCCCGCCGGACCGGATTGTAGATCGCGTCGACTCGCACCAGATCCACCGGGAGCGACCGATCGGCCGGATGCATCTCGGCCTCCACGTAGCCCCTGCCCTTGTTCACGTACAGCTCCATGTTGACCTCGCGGTCGTCCTGGAGCGTGAACAGGAGATGGTCCGGGTTCTTGACGGAGACGGAGCCGTGCTCCTGGATGTCGCGGGCGTAGACCGGGCCCGCGCCCTCGCGGCGGATGTGGAGAATGGCCTCGTCCACGTCCGGAACGAGCACCAGTGTCAGCGACTTGAGGCGCTGCACGATCTGGTGGACGTCCTCCAGTACCCCCAGCACCGTCTGGTGCTCGTGCACCACGCCGTCGAGGCGGAAGCCCCAGACCGCGGTGCCACGCAGCGAGGAGAGGAGCAGCCGGCGGAGGGAGTTGCCCAGGGTGTACCCGAAGCCACGCTCCAACGGCTGGAGGCGGAACTCGGCGGCATTGGGGTTGTCGTCGCGCTTGGTCATCTCGACGAGATGAGGGCGGACCAACCCGGTCAGATCAATGGTCATGGTCACTATAGTCAGAGCGTTAAACCCGGCGCTTCTTCGGCGGGCGGCAGCCGTTGTGCGGAATCGGGGTCACGTCGCGGATCGACACCACCCGGAGCCCGACGGACGCCAGCGCCTGGATGGCCGACTCGCGGCCACTGCCGGGACCCTGGACCCGCACATGCACCCGGCGGAGACCGAGGTTCATCGCCTCGCGCCCGCAATTCTCGGCCGCCACGGTGGCGGCGAACGGCGTGGACTTCTTGGAGCCCTTGAACCCGGCCTTGCCCGCCGACCCCCAGGCGAGGGTGTTGCCCCGCATGTCGGTGATCGTGATGAGCAGGTTGTTGAACGTGGCCGCGATGTGGGCGATGCCCTCGGACTCGACGACCTTCTTGCCGCGCTTGGCGGCGGCCTTGGCTGGAGCTGCAGGCGTGGCTGGAGTCGGTGTCGGCGTCGGCGTGGGATCGGTCATCTTACTTCTTGGTCACTTTCTTCTTGCCGGCAATGGCCCGACGCGGCCCCTTCTTGGTGCGCGCGTTGGTGTGGGTGCGCTGGCCGCGAACCGGCAGGCCGCGCCGATGGCGGATTCCGCGGTAGCTGCCGATGTCCATGAGCCGCTTGATGTTCATCGCGACTTCGGTGCGAAGCGAACCCTCCACCTTGACCGAGCGCTCGATCATCTGGCGGAGCCGGGCGACCTCGGCATCCGAGAGATCACGAACCCGGGTGTCCGGATTGACGCCGGTCTCGCCCAGGATGCGGCTGCTGGTGGGCCGGCCGATGCCGAAGATGTAGGTGAGCGCGATCTCGATCCGCTTTTCGCGCGGGAGATCCACGCCTGCGATACGCGCCATGATCAGCCTTGCCGCTGCTTGTGCTTGGGATTGCGCTTGCAGATGATGCGAACCACGCCCTGTCGCTTGACGACTTTGCAATGCTCGCAGATCGGCTTGACGCTCGAACGAACCTTCACGCGATAACTCCGGGCCGGTTAAGGGCTAGCTTGCAAATATACCGGAGGTTGGAGGGGCATGCAAGTGCGAGAGGTGGGCGGGCTTAGAGGGAGCCGGCAGGGGCGGCGGACGAAGGGCGCTACCCCACGACCCGCAGTTCCACCAGGCGCCATCCGGTGCGCAGCAGGCGGTAGCCGAGCAGGAGACTCTGCACCCGCACATCCTGCGTACCCGCGATGCGATAGCGGCGCTGGAGCTCGACGTATCCCCGACCGGGCTCCACCTCTTTGGCAGCCCGGACCACGGTTTCCACTTCCTGTCCCTGCACCATGAAATCGGTCAACAGGGCGACGGCTTGGGCCGGGCCAAGGGCGATGGAAGGATCGGCGCCGGGCAGCTGAACCAGCAGGCGGGGGGCGTCGGCCACGAGCCCGCGGGCGTCGTGCCCGAACCAGGCCTCCCGGGCCGTTTCGGCGGCCTCGGGCAGGGCCATCTGCTGGGCGGTGGCGGCGGCGGGCGCGAGAAAGAGCCCCAACACGATCAGGAGGCGACGCAACGCGCCTCCTGGAGGAAGTGCCGGAGCGCCTCGGCAGGATCAGGCGCGTGGAGTACCGGTCGTCCCACGACCAGGTGTGTCGCGCCGTCGCGAACCGCGTCCCCCGCGGTGGCAACCCTGATCTGATCGCCGGCAGCGTCGACAGCGCGCCGGATCCCGGGAACCACCAACATCGCGTCCCTGGGCAGCACCCGTCGAACCGCCGCGACCTCGGCCGGCGAACACACCACGCCCGCGAGGCCGGCGGAGGCAGCCTCCTTCGCCTGCCGGACCACTTCGGCCTCCAGGCTCACCTCCCGGCTTCCAGTGGCCGCGCCGTACGACGCCAGGTCGTGCGACGTGAGGACGGTGACGCCGACCAGTGCCAGCTCGCCGGCGGCCGCCGCCGCGGCCGCCTCCATCATCGCCCGCCCGCCCAGCGTATGTGCTGTCGCCATCGAGACTCCGAGCTCTCTCGCGGCCATGACCGCGCCCGCAACCGTGTTGGGAATGTCGTGCCACTTGAGATCGAGAAAGACCCGGTGACCACGGCCGACCAGCGCGCGGATCAGCGGCGCGCCCTCCCGCGTCATGAGGATGGATCCCACCTTGACCCAACGGACTTTCGGGAGGCGATCCAACAACGCCATGGCCTCCAGGCCGTTGGGCAGGTCCAGCGCGAGAACCACCTCAGCCATCGTTGCGCTCGAGGTCATGCACGATCCGTTCCGGCAGCCGCGGGTCGGCCAGGGCCGCCGTGCCGATCGCCACCAGCGCCGCCCCAACCTTCAGGTACTGCCGAACGTCCTCCGCAGAGCGCACCCCGCCGACCCCGATGACGGGCATGCCGCCGGTCCGTTCGACGACCCGGGCCGCGGCGAGCACACCGATCGCCAGCAGGGCCGGCCCGCTCACGCCGCCGCTCCCGTTGCCGAGCCGCGCCGCGCCGGCCTCGGAGTGGAGCAGCCCCGGCAGCGTGTTGACCACGGTCACGCCATCGGCGCCGGCGTCCTGAGCCACGACCGCCATTCCGGCGATGTCGGGCAGGACCGGCGACAGTTTGGCGATGAGGGGGAGCCGGGTTCGCGTTCTGCAGAGGGACACGATGCGCTGGACGGACTCCGGGCTGGCCCCGAACTCGATACCCCCGGCGGATGTGTTGGGGCAGGACAGGTTGAGCTCGAAACCCGCGATTCCCGGCGCGCCGTCGAGCCCCGAGACCACCTCCGCGTACTCCTCGACGGTGAAGCCCACCACGTTCACCAGCACCAGCGCGAGGCGAAGGTGACTCGCCAGCCAGGGGAGGCAGTCGTCCCGCACCTCCGCGAGACCGGGGTTGGCGAGTCCCACCGAGTTGAGCATGCCGCCACGGAACTCGGCCACGCGAGGCGGCGGGTTGCCCGCCCGCGGCGCGCGCGAAACCGCCTTCGTTACCAACCCGCCCAAGCGGTCGAGGTCCATGACGGCGTCCAACTCCCGCCCGAAGCCGGCCGTGCCGGCGGCCAGAAGCACTGGATTCTGAAATTGACGGCCGAACACTTTACGGAAGAGGGGCGATTCCTCGGTCCTCACGGCTCGAGTCCGCGCCGTGGCGGCGGTGCCGCGCCCGGCCGGGTTGGGAGCGAGTCGCGGCGGCCGAACCCGGGCCGTGGCATTCCCTGGCGTTTGCCGGCGGCGAGGCCCAGAGCGAAGGTCCGGAGCGAGTCCTCCAGCTCGAGATAGCCGTAAGGTTCGTAGCCCCGGAGAAAGGCGACGTAGGGGCTTGCCGCATACCGATTCTCGAGCAAGGGGACCGCCGAGGCGCCCCAGACGGGATCCAGAGCTTGACCCGCGAGGATCGCCTTCGGGGCGTAGGGTGAATCGGGCGTGGTCTCGACGATGGTCCGAAACAGCCGAGCGGCGAGCCGGGGTGCCGCGAGCGAGTCGCGCGCGGCCTCGGCGGCGAGGAAGAGATGAAGGTCGGCCCGGGCCGCGCCGGCGGTGGCGGAGTCACCGGCCACCAGGATGCGCGTAATCGATTCGCGAAGCTGCCCGGCCTCGGCCGCCGTGGCGCTTCTTTGTTCGATCCGGTCGTCCAGATCCTTGGCGATGGCGGGAAGGTCGGAGACGGAGCTGGCCCGGGCGAGACGCATTCGGATCAACTCCAGCCGGGCGCGTTCTCCGGCGTCCTCGGCGCCGCCAACCTCCGCGGCCTGTTTGAGGCGCGCTTCGGCACGGGCGGAATCCACCGGGACCAGACGCAGCCCGTCCTGGAGATACAGCCGGGCACGTACGGCTCGTTGGCTGGCGGTCCGGCCTTCCAGCCGATCCACCAGCGCGGACGCGGTGGCGGGGTCCACCTGTCCCACGGCCACAACCACGGTGTCCCATCGTGCCGTGGAGTCGCCGGCAGCCAGCATGGAATCGGCCAGGGCCAGCGCGGCGTCGCGGTGCCGCGCGCCGGCCAGCGCCAGCAACCGCTCGTTGGGGGCTCGGGGATCCGGGGAGCCCTCGAGGGCCGCTACCGCTTCCTCCTGACGACCGGACAACCGGAGCGCCCGGGCGCGCAACAGCCGGGCATCACGACGGCGCACTGGATCGTCGCTATCGCCGACCCGGGAGAACAGGATTTCGGCCACCCCCGGCTCGCCCAGCTCGAGTTGGCAGCGCCCGAGGGCAAGCGACCCCTCCTCGGCCACCTCGGTATCCGCCGGCAACAGCGACACCCGGCCGAGCGGGGCCACGGCAGCCTCGCATTGATTGAGCCGTGCCAGCGCGACGCCCTTGAAGACCAGGGCTTCGTCCACGTACTTGCTGTCCGGATGCCGGGCGACGAGCGACTCCGCGCGGGTGATGACCTGGCCCCAGAGATTGTTGGCCTCGAAGGCACGACCGTCGCGCTCCGCCTTGCGGGCCGACCCGGCCAGCCGCTTGGTGTTGTACATGCCGTTGTAGTACACACACCCGCCCAGCAGGGCGGCCATCAGGGTGAGCCCAAGCGCCCGGCGCATTCTCACCGTCCTCCCCCCGCGTCGGCCCCGCCGGTCTTCCGCTCATAGTCCTTGAGATAGTCCACGATGGCATCCGCGATCGCCGCGGCCATGGTGCGCTGGCTGCGGCGGGACGTGAGGTAGCGCCCGTCCTGGGGATTGGTGCTGTAGCCCATCTCCACCAGGATGGCGGGGCGGCGGGCAGTGGTGAGCACCATGAATCCGGCCTGCTTCACCCCCCGATCCTCCCCGGTATGCACCGTCCGCAGCTTCTTTTGCACCAGCTCGGCCGCCCGGGCCGATTCCCGGAGATGCTCATTCAGCTGCAGATCCTTCAGAATGAAATCGAGGCCGGCCGTCATCGGCCCATCCGATTCGCCGGTCTCGAACCGCACCGCCTCGTTCTCCATTTTGGCGACCCGTGCCGCATCCTCGGTTCGTGCTTCGGCCAGGAAGTAGGTCTCGAAGCCGCGGATCTCGGTGTACCCCCGTCGGCGTGCGAGCGAATTGACGTGCAGGCTGACGAACAGATCGCAGGCGGCGGTGCAGAAACCACCACGATCGCCGAGGGCGATGAGGGTATCGGTCGTCCGCGTCATCCGGACGCCCACTCCCCGCTCCCGAAGCTCTTCACGCAGCAGCAGCCCGACCTGGAGCGTGACTTCCTTTTCGCGGACGCCGCGAGGAAAGTACGTCCCGGGATTGCCGGGGTCCACGCCCCCATGGCCGGGATCGATGGTGACCACGTGTCCTGGCCGGAGACCGTTGGGGAGCCGCTCGGCCGTGTTGGGGACCTTGGCCGCGGCTGGCTTGCCGGTGACGTCCTCGAGGCGCGCCGCCCGGGCGTCGTACCGGTACCGTTCGCCCAGGAAGTAGGGAATGATCTCCGAGACGAATTGCAGCGGCAGGTAGAGCGTGTCCCGCGCCAGCCAGGCCGGATTCGCCAGTGGCTGGAGCTGGCTGCTGAAGACGTAAAGTGGCGCGCCCACCAGGAACCGGAAGGGCTGTCGGGCGACGATCACCTCGGCCCACCCCTCCTGAATCCGCAGGGTGCCGCCGAGCGCGCCCAGCAACTGAGGCGCGGAGATCATGGGGGCTCCCGCGGGATCCGTGAGGACCGACAATTTGGCCTCACCGCGCGGACCGACGATCGTAATCTGGCCGGGGGCACCGACCAAGGCCACGAGCAGCAGCAGGGTCGCGATCACCGAGGCTCCCTGGCGGCCCGGGAGAGTCCCCGTGACACGTCGCGTGCCGCCTCGCGTTCGGACACCCGGCGCTTCAGGGCCTCCCGCTTGTCGTGCGTCTTCTTGCCGCGCCCGAGTGCCAAGACGACCTTCGCCCGGCCGTTCTTGAAATACAGCTCGAGCGGAATCAGCGTGAGACCCTTTTGCTCCACCGAGCCGATCAGCTTCTCGATCTCCCGGCGATGCAGCAGGAGCTTGCGGGAGCGGACCGGGTCGTGATTGTAGCGATTGCCCTGCTCATACGGCGTGATATTCATCCCCTCGAGGAAGACCTCCCCGTTGCGCAGCCGGGCGTAGGCCTCCTTGATGGAGGCTTTGCCGTTCCGCAACGACTTGACCTCCGTGCCGGTGAGGACGATGCCCGACTCCCAGGTCTCGAGAATATGGTAGTCGTGGGTTGCCTTGGGGTTCCTGGCAACCGACTTGCGACGCTCGGCCGGGGGGGATGATTCGGGGCTCACGTAGGGATCCTAAGCAAATGATAGGCCACCACTTCGGAAGGGTCAACGGTCCGGGTTGACCGGCTCTGGGAACCGGACTACCTTTGCGCCCTCGCCGAAGTGGTGGAACTGGTAGACGCGCTGCGTTCAGGGCGCAGTGGGCGCAAGCCCGTGCGGGTTCGAGTCCCGCCTTCGGCATCGGGCGGTTGGGCGAAACGGCGGCACGTTGGCCCCCCAGATGGAACGACCCTCCGGTGTCCTTTGACATCGGAGGGTCGAAGCTATCAGAGCCTGCCGTCGTTGCGCCCTACCGCCGTTTCGCCGTCAGTACCGTCCTAGTACCTCGCCATTCCCGGCTCCACCCGGCTGGCCCACGCATCCACGCCCCCGGCGAGGCTGCGCACCTTCCCGAAGCCGGCGCCCCGCAGAATCTCCAGCGCCTTCATCGAGCGCGATCCCTTGTGGCAATAGGTCACGATCTCCGCGTGGCCATCGAGCTCCCCGAGGCGGTCCGGAAGCTGGCCCAGCGGGATCAGGCGAGCCCCGTCGATGTGGGCGATCTCCCATTCGTGGGGCTCTCGCACGTCGATGAGGACGAGGTCGTCTCCTTTTTCGTCCAACTCCTCCTTGAGCTCCTCCACCACGACCTCGGGCCCCTGGTAGGCCGGGGCCGCGCCGATGCCGCAGAACGCCTCGTAGTCGATCAGCTCCCGGATGGTCGGATTCTCCCCACAGATCGGGCAGTCAGGATCCTTGCGCAGCTTCAGCTCCCGGAACCGCAGCTTGAGCGCGTCGAAGAGCACCAGCCGGCCGATCAGCGAGTCGCCCGCCCCGAGGATGAGCTTGATGGTCTCCAGGGCCTGGATGCTCCCGATGATCCCGGGCAGCACGCCGAGCACCCCGCCTTCGGCGCAACTGGGCACCAGTCCCGGAGGGGGAGGCTCGGAGTAGAGACAGCGGTAGCAGGGCCCTTCCCTGGCATAGAAGACCGACGCCTGCCCCTCGAAGCGGAAGATGCTGCCGTACACGTTGGGCTTGTCCAGCAGCACGCAGGCATCGTTGACCAGGTACCGGGTCGGGAAGTTGTCGGTGCCGTCCACCACGACGTCGTACTCCCGGATGATGTCGAGCGCGTTGTCGGCGCTGAGCCGGGTCTCGTGGCTTTCGACGTTCAGATTCGGGTTGAGATCGGTAAGCCTCGCCTTGGCCGATTCGAGCTTGGAATGGCCCAGCGTGGCGGTGCCGTGGACGATCTGCCGCTGCAGGTTGGTCAGGTCCACGACGTCGAAATCGACGATGCCGATGGTGCCGACACCCGCGGCCGCCAGGTACAGGGACAGCGGCGACCCCAGCCCGCCGGCACCGATCGTGAGGACCCGGGCCGCCTTGAGCTTTCGCTGGCCTTCGACTCCGACCTCGGGCAGCAGGAGATGCCGGGAGTATCGCAGTACCTCCGAGTGGGAGAGCTTGGGCAGGTCGGTCTCGACCGCCGGCCGGCCGCCCGCGATGCTCGGCACGATCGTGAGCACGTCGCCCTCGCGCACCGGAGTGTCGGTGGAGTCCAGCTGACGGATATCGGTGTCGTTGAGGTACAGGTTGACGAAGTTCCGGAGGCGCCCGTCGTCCTGCACCAGGTGACGCTTGAGGCCGCCGTGGGTCGCCAGGAGCCCGTCGATCACCTCGCCTACCGTCTCGCCGGCGAGCTCGATGGCGTCGCGCCCGCCGGTGAAGCTGCGCAGCGGAGTGGGGATGGTCACGGTCACGGACATAGTCATACCTCGCTGAGCACTTCGAGTGACTCGGGTCGCATGAGCGGCTGCTCGTCGTCCAGCGTCCAGCTGGCCGCCTCGAGCCCCCGCCCTCGTTCCACCCGCACGATGAGATAACTGTACCACGGCCAGGCATGCTCGGTATCGAAGCCCGACGGTGCCGCGGGGTGGTCCGGATGCGAATGATAATAGCCGACGATCTCCAGTCCTTCGAGCCGGAGCTCGGCCTCCAGCCGGCGGAGATCGTCCGGAGCGATGAGGTATCGGTGCGGGTCGTCGGTCCGCCGGTTTACCGCCGGGGCCAGCCGCGCGACCTCCTTGACCCCGCTCTCGTCCACCCGCCCCGCGAGCACCCCGCAACACTCCGCCGGATAGGCGCCTTCGCCATGGCGGCGGATGTCGCCGAGCAAGCCTTCCGAGAGCCGCAGGGTCATCGCTCCGCCCATCGGTGCGGCTCGCTGATGTAGCGGGAGCCGGTGTCGCACCCGATCACGACCACCTGCGCGTCGGGCTCACTCCCCAGCACATCCAGCGCGGCGGCCACGGCCGCTCCGGCCGACCACCCCACCAGGTACCCCGATTCACGGGCCAGCCAGCGGGCGGTCCGGTCGGCGGTTTCGGTGGGGATCTCCGCGACCCTGTCCGGCACGGTCGGGTCGTACAAGGCGGGCGGGTGCGCCGTGGTCGGCAGGTGCTTCAACCCCTCCAGGCCGTGGAACGGCGAGTCGGGTTGCACCCCCACCAAGGTGATCGCCGGGTTCCGCTCCTTCAAGAAGCTTCCGGTACCCATCATGGTTCCCGTCGTTCCCATCGCCGCCACGAAATGGGTCAACCGCCCGCTGGTCTGGGCCCAGATCTCGGGCCCCGTCGTGTCGCGATGGGCCTGCGGGTTGGCGGTGTTGCTGTACTGATCGGCATAGAAGTACTTGTCGGGAGACTCGTCGGCCAGCTCGCGCGCTCGGCGCGCGGCCCCCTCGGTCCCATCCATCCGGTCGGTGACCACCACCTCTGCCCCGTACACCTTGAGCAGGGCCCACCGCTCGGGACTGGCGTTTCCGGGCAGGCAGATGGTGATCCGGACGCCCGCCGCCGCGCCGAGCATGGCATAGGCGATCCCGGTGTTGCCGCTCGAGGCGTCCAGCAGCCGCTTGCCCGGGAGCAGCTCGCGCGCGATCCCGTCACGCAGGATGGCGCGGGCCGCCCGGTCCTTGACGCTGCCACCGGGGTTGAGCCATTCGGCCTTGAGCCACAGCCGCCCGCGGGTGCCTCCGGCGATCTGCACCGGCAGCAGCGGCGTGTTCCCGACGAGGTCCCACAGCGCGGGCTCCCGGGTGACGGACAGTTGTCGCACAGCGGTCATGACCGGTCCTCCAAAACGAAAAACCCGACCGGCGGGTCGGGCTGCGCGCACGCACCTTCCAGCGTGGCTAATTCGCCGACGAAATCCCCACCAGCTCCTGCACCCGAGGCTCCTCTTTCATCAGATCGGCCAGGGAGATGCCCGCCAGCAGATCATCCACCCGCTGCTGAAGGGCATGCCACACCGGCCGGATACTACAGGTCGAGCCGGGGCTACATCGCTCGGCGTCCACCTGGTGGGTCTCGCAGTTGATCTCGAACGTCTGGTGCTCCGAGGCGCTCATTACGTCCAGCACCGAGATGGCGGCGGGCTGTTTTGCCAGGAAGTAACCACCCTTGGCCCCCCGGACGCTCTCCACCAGCCCAGCCCGGCGAAGGCGGAGGAGGATCTGCTCGACATAGTCCGCGGGCAGCCGTTCCGCGTCCGCCAGCTCGCGCGCGGCGACGGGCCAGCTGTCCGTCCGGCCGCGCTTGGCCAGGTGGAGCGAGATGATGAGGCTGTACTCGGTCCAAGTCGTAACTCGCATCGTGGCTGGAATATCTACTTCTTTTCAGCCGCCGTCCAGCGGGCCACCTCCTCGGGGGTGAGGTTGCCGTGGGGGCGGACCCTGGCGTCCCGGAAGGCCCCCCCAAGCACGTCGCCCAGGTACTGGGACCAGGAGAGCAGAGTGCCGTAGCAGACCGGATCGTCGGCGTCGGGCGCGCCGGCCTCGGCCGCCAGGCGATCCATCAGCTCCTGGAGCACGGCGGCGGGGACCCGGGAGCGCCGGCTGGGATAGATGAATCCGAAGAGCACCAGGTGCGCCAGGAGGACGCGCCAGTGGTCGCCGAACCGGTCGATCAGCCGCCGCCAGTCCAGCCGCTCGCCGTGAAAGAGGATGATGTGGGCGACATCGGCGCCATCATAGCGCTCCCGCTCCATCACGAACGCCTTGGACCAGAGGCTCTCCTCCGGCGGCGCCACCAGGACCCGCACGCCGAGCACTTCGCACTCGGTGGCGTGCTCGAACCACCGGTCGTCGACCACGGCGATCGCCGTTTCCCGAGCTGAAGATCACGTCGACGAATCCCGATGGCGACCGGATCTTGGCCAGCCAGTGGGAAAAGAACAGGTCGGCCTCGTATCCCGCCTCCGCCGAGGCCCGCAGGAGCCGCTGGACGTCCGACGGACGGACGAAGATGTCCAGGTCCTTGGTGGAGCGGTCGATTCCGGCCTGGTGGAGAAAGGCGAAGGCGCCGCCGACCAGGAAGGGGATGTCCGCCCGCGCCAGGAATTCCATCGCTTCGCGATAGAACTCGCGGGACGGAGTTTCGACCATCGAATGGGTGGGCGACAGCCCCATGCGCCGCTCTCAGGTTGGGAAGGGTATCATAGGACACGGCCCTCACCCCGGGTGTGGTCCGGATCACGGCTACCCTGGCCGCGGCCCTCATGGATTGGAAGCTATATGGTCAAGACTCCTGGAGTGGTCCGCATCGCCGCGGTCGGCGACATCCATCTCGGCCGGGCAACCTATGGTCCGCCGATTCAGGCGCTCCTGGCCCAGGTGGCGGAGCAGGCGGACGTCCTCGCCCTCTGCGGCGACCTCACCGACCGGGGGGAGCCCGAGGAGGGACGCCTGCTCGGGCGGGCACTCGCTACCGTGGGCGTGCCGGTCGTCGCCGTGCTCGGCAACCACGACCACGAGGCGGGAAAGGTGCCCGAGCTGAGCCGGATCCTGAGGGAGGCCGGGGTGCAGGTACTGGATGCCGGGGACGCCTTCGAGGTACACGGCGTCGGCTTCGCGGGAGTCAAGGGGTTCGCGGGCGGCTTCGGCCGGCGGGCGCTTGGACCCTGGGGAGAGGAGTGCATCAAGCTCTTCGTTCGGGAGGCGGTGGACGAGGCGCTGAAGCTCGAGACCTCGCTCAGCAAGCTGCGGACCGACCGGAAGGTGGCGTTGCTCCATTATTCACCGATCGCCGGGACGGTGGAGGGCGAGCCCCGCGAGATCTACCCCTACCTCGGCTCCTCCCGGCTGGAGGAGCCGCTGATCCGGTATCCGGTGGACGTCGTGTTTCACGGACACGCCCACCACGGGACGCTGGAGGGAACGACGGTAGGAGGGGTGAAGGTCTACAACGTTTCGCTGTCGCTGCTCCAGCGAAGCTTTCCGGATGCCCCGCCGTTCCGGATCGTCGAGCTGCGGACCACGCAGGAACGGCGGGTCGATGGGCAGGTGGAACGGCGGATCGAGCAGCAGGCCGACCGGCGGGCGGATCCTCAGGCCGGGCGGCGGGTGGTGGAGACCTAGCCCCCGGCGGGTATCCCCTTCCCTCCCGGCACGCCGATCTCGGTCATGGCGCGCAGGTTCAATACCTCCTCCAACTCCTCCTTCGGAAGCAGTTTTTTCTTCTCCAGCAGTTGTTTGACCGTGAGACCGCTGGCCACCGCCTCCTTGGCCAGCTTGGCCGCCTCGGCATAACCGATGCGGGGGGCAAGCGCCGTGACCAGCGCGGGGCTCCGCTCCAGCCAGTAGGTGCACTGCGCGGCATCGGCCTCGATCCCGTCCACGCAACGCTCGGCCAGGACCCGGCTCGCGTTCCCCATGATGATGAGCGCGAAGACGATGTTGTGGGTGATGACCGGCATCATGACGTTGAGCTCGAGCTGTCCGGCCTCCGCCGCCAACGCCACGGTCAGATCCAGGCCGAGCGCCTGATAACAGACCTGGTTCACCATCTCGGCGATGGAGGGGTTCACCTTGCCCGGCATGATGCTGGACCCGGGCTGCACCGCGGGAAGGACGATCTCCGCCAGCCCGGTACGAGGCCCGGACGCCAGCAGGCGAATGTCGTTGGCGATCTTGTTCAGGTCGAGCACGTAGGCCCTGAGCGCCCCGCTGAACGAGGCGATGTCGCCCATCGACTGCATCAGCTGGATCCGATCGTGCCCCTCGCGCAGTTCGAGTCCGCTCACCTGCCGCAGATGGCCGACCATGAGGCGCGGGTACTCCGGCTCCGCGTTGATACCGGTGCCCACGGCGGTGCCGCCGATGTTCAGCTCGCGCAGCCAGTCCGCCGCCTGGGCCAGCTTGTCCCGGTGCCGCCGCACGGTGTTGGCATAAGCGGTAAACTCCTGACCCAGCCGAATCGGGGTGGCGTCCTGCAGGTGGGTGCGGCCGGACTTGATGATGTCGTCGAAGGCGACGCCTTTCGCGGCCAGGGAGTGGGCCAGCTGCTCCAGCGCCAGCAGCATGTCGGGGAGGGTGGCGAGCGTCGCGAGGCGCATGGCCGTGGGGATCACGTCGTTGGTGCTCTGCGCCATATTGACGTGATCGTTGGGATGCACCGGCGAGTAGGCCCCGCGCGCCCCGCCGAGCATCTCGTTGGCCCGGTTGGCGAGAACCTCGTTCACGTTCATGTTGTGACTGGTCCCGGCGCCGGCCTGATACACGTCCACCACGAACTGGTCGCGATGCTGACCCGTCAGGATCTCGTCGGCGGCGCGCACGATCGCGTCGGCCAGGCGCGACTCGAGGCGGCCCGTTTCCTTGTGGGTCAGCGCGGCCGAGCGCTTGATCCATACCACCGCGTCCACGAAGGCCGGGAGGGGGCGGAGGCCTGAGATGGGGAAATTTTCCACCGCTCGGGCCGTCTGAATGCCGTAAAGCGCGGAGGTCGGGACCGCCTTCTCGCCCAGCGGGTCGCGTTCGATGCGGGTGTCCGTCATGGGCTTATTCTAGTCCCGGCGAGCCGGTTCGCCAATCTGCCGGGGCATGCACCCCTCTCTCCCAACCCACGGGCCGATGACCGACTTCTTCCGGAGTGTGACGCGGAGCGCCGCCTTCAGCAGCGAGAAGGGGACCAAGGCCGATCTCTTTGCCGGCGAGCACCTGTTCGTCGGACTCAACTGCTTCGAGCCGGGGCAGTCCCAGAAGGTTCACGCGCACGCGGGAGCCGACAAGTTCTACTACGTCTGCTCGGGTCACGCGCGTCTCGTCGTGGGCGACGAGACCCGGGAGGTCGCGGCAGGCGAGATCGTCTGGGCGCCCGCCGGCGTGCCGCACGGGGTGGCCGAAGCGCTGGAGCGCACCGTGCTGCTAGTCGGGATCGCTCCACCGCCGCGCTAGCTGCCGGAGGGCGGGCCATCCATAGGCGTGGGCCGCCAGCGTGATCCCGAGGAGCACGCCGATCCCATTGGTGAAGAACCGCCAGGCCAGCAGCAACCACCCGGACCCCATGCCCAGATCTCCCGCGGCACCGCCGAGGAAGCCCAGATCCACGGCGCCGGCGCCGGAGGGCGTCGGAAGAACCATCTGGCTGTAGAGCAGGGCGAACGAGCCGAGCGCCATGGGCCAGAGCTCGGGAGGCTGCGGGAGCGTCGAGGCCAGGACCGGAAGAACAGCGACCCGGGTCGCAAGGTTGAGGAAGCTGAGCGGCAGGCTCGCCACCAGCGGCCACCGCGGCATCCGGCGCCAGTACACCATGGCGCGACGCACCGGCCGGCGCACGTGATGCACCGCCGGTGAGGCCACCTTCCTGACGTACCACCACACCACCACGCTGACCACCGCAACCAGCGCCACCCAGGGCCACGCATTGGCGGCGGTGTGGGCCAGCCGCGGCCCCGCCATGGACCACCACGACGGCGCGTAGTGCCACGCGAGCCAGCCGGCCGCGACGATGATCACCGGCCAGGCGGCGAGTACCTCCAGGCTGATGGCGACGAACGCCGCGGTCGCGGGCACCCGGCTACGGAGCATGCCCGCCAGGCGCGCCGGCTCCCCGCCGATCCGCAGTGGGGTCAGCGCGCATGCCGCGTCGCCGAATGCGTTCAGGGTGAAGCAATCCCAGAAACCGATCCGGTGGCCGAGTCCGTGAACGATCCATTGAATCCGCCAGGCACGCGCCAAGAGGTCGATAGCCACGAGCGCCAGGCAGACGAGAGCGGCCTCCAGGATGGACATCAGGCGCTGTCACTCCGAGAGCGGCGGGGTGGAGGCATGCTATGAGGCGGCCGCTTCGGTGGGCTCAGGACGACATTCACCTGGATTCGGGAGGCGTCGCATCGCCGATGGCCGCGAGGGTCGAATCCCGCAGCGTCGCATAACTGATCGGAGCGTGGCGGGTCAGCCAGCGGTCGAGCGTGGCGGGGAGATCGCGAGCGGTTCGCGGATGGGCGTGATCCTGAGGGTGAAAGGCGAGGCGGGGGTATCGGGCCCCCCGCTGAAACAGCCAGCGGCCCCGCGCCACGGCGACCGATCCCCATGCCCGCGCCGGCGTTCGCGCGCTCCACCGAACCGCGGGCGATGCGACCCGGCGGCCATCGGGAAAGAGTCGAATGGACCGCTCGTCCTCGCTGAACCCGAGGCCGGCGTCACGAACCGCGGCATGTCCCTCCTCCCGCGCTCGCCAGCCGGGCGGCACGAAGCCCGCGGGCTCGAGGCCAAGCCCGCGGAGCGCGGTGAGACCTCGCTCGATCCGTTCGCGCGCCGCGGCCAGATCCAAGCCGCGGAACTCGCTCAGGGTATGGCGCGCTCCATGGAGGATGATCTCCGCGCCGGCCGAGGCTCGCTCGCGCAGCCAGAGCACGAAGCCGGGATGCCGATCGAGTGGCCACTCCCCGTGCCAGTTGGGAACCACCAGGAGCGCCGGCGCGAGCCCGCGCGCGGCGCACATCTCCCACAAGCGCAGGACATCAGTCTCGAGCGCCGGCGTGACGTCGTGGATGGAAACCAGCAGGCTCACCCGGCGAGCACGTGGCGGTAGGTCGCGAACAGCCGGTCGAACACGGCGTCCCAGCCGTGGTGCTCCTCGGCGTAGCGGCGGCCGAGGCAGCCAAGGGCGGGAAGGTCCTCTCCGAGAAGCGCGACGGCCACTTCGGCCAGGTGGGACGGGTCGCCCGAGGCGTACAGCCGCCCCGCGCCTGACCGGCCGATCGTCTCCGCCACGCCCCCCTGGTCGGCGGACAGCACCGGGACCCCGCTGGCGAGAGCTTCGAGCGCGGCGAGGCCGAAAGTCTCCGCGCCTCCCGGAGCGACCACCAGATCGGCCGCGGCGTAGAGATCGGCGAGGAGATCGCGGTCACGCTCGTAGGGGAGCCAGAGGACGCGGTCGCCGCCCTTGCCCCGGCGCAGGGACCCGGCGTCGGGACCGGCGCCGATGAGCGCCAATCGCGCGCCGGTGCGCCGCTCGACCTCGATCCAGCCGGACAGGAGCAGGTCGAGGTCCTTCTCCGCCGCGAGCCGCCCCACGTAGAGCGCGAGCGGCCCGGCCGGCAGTTCGAACCGCCGCCGGGTCTCGGCGGCGCGGGCCCGCCGCGCGGGGTTGAAGCGGTCCAGGTCCACGCCCAGCGGAACGTGCACCACGTTTTCGACCCCGGCGCTTTCCAGCTCCAGCGCCACCGTCCGGGACGGCGCGATGGTCGCCTGGACCATTCTTCCCAGCCGGTGGACGTAGCGCCACGCCAGCGCGCTGGCGGCGAGTCGGGCCCAGCCTGCCGCCTGAGGACGTGGGGCGATGATGCGGGGGAAGTTGCTGTGGTAGAACCACACGGCCGGCACCCGCAGCCGGCGGGTCGCGAGATGCACCAGCCATGGCGCGCACCACGCGCTCCCCACCTCGATGAGGTCGGGCCGCTCGTGGGCCACGATCCGCGTGGTGGACCGGGTGGCCAGCATGAACCGGTACGGCTTCTGGGTCGGAATCGAGGGGCCATGCAGACGATAACAGCGCACCCCGCCGGCCTCGAGAATCTCGTCCCGCGCGCCGGGCACGACCAGTATCTGGCGCAGGTCGTGGTGCCGTTGGACGTACTTCGCTTTCTCGAGCAGGTAGGTGCGGACCCCGCCCGTGGTGTCGCCGAAAAACTCCGAGATATCGAGCACCCCGACCGACGCCGCCGGCCGGAGCCGGGGAGGCAGATCGATCCGCGCGATGTCGAGCGCGGCCGGCGCGGCGCCGGCGATCGGCTGGAGATCGAGGATCCCGGTGGCGGACCGTTCAGTCAGAGCAGTCACCCAGTGGATAGATCGTACCGCAGTTCGGGCACGGGTTCTTGCAGCCCAGGGCTCGACTGGGGACGGGAAACGCGCAGCGCTGGCACACCGGCCTCGGCGCCTGACTGGCCCCCATCACGCCCTCACGCTCCCGGTAATGAACGGATTGGTCAGCCGCTCGATACCGATCGTGGTGTCGGGACCGTGGCCGCTGTGGACGACCGTCGAGTCGGGGAGGGAGAGGAACTGGGAATGAATCGTGGACATCAGTGTGGCGAAGTCGCCGCCGGGCAGATCGGTGCGGCCCACCGAGCCGCTGAACAACACGTCCCCGCCGAAGACCATTCCGTGACCCACGAAGCTCACGCTGCCCGGCGAATGGCCCGGGGTGGCGCGTACCTCGAACTCGAACGCTCCTACGCTGAGCCGCCCGCCGGCCTCCAGCGCCACGTCGGGCGGCGGGGGCACCTCCAATTCCATCCCAAGCCAGGCCCCGAACTGCGGCAGCGCGTCGTAGATCCGTCGGTCGAGCGGGTGCAGATGGATCGGTACGCCGGTGGCCCGCTTCACCGCGCCGACCCCGAGGATGTGATCCACGTGCGCGTGGGTCAGCCAGATCGCGCGCAGCGTCCAGGCCCGGGTGTCGAGCTCGGCGAGGAACATGGCCGGCTCCTCGCCCGGGTCGATGAGCACGGCCTCCCGGGTCCCGCGATCCGCCACCACATAGCAGTTCTGGGACAGCTGCCCGTTCGGCAGCGACACCACCTCGAGCTCAGACACCGACTTTGGCTTTCGAGGCGGCGCGGCTCCGGCGTTCCGTCAGGTACTTCTCGACCGCGATGGCCGCGGTCGTCGCGTCCCCCACGGCGGTGGTAATCTGGCGGGTGAGCTGCGCGCGCACGTCACCGGCGGCGTAGAGCCCCGGGATCGAGGTCATCATCCTGTCGTCGGTGATCATGTATCCCGCCGGGTCGTGAGTGAAGTGCTCCTTCACCAGGTTGGTATTGGGTTGGAATCCGATGAAGACGAAGGACCCGGTCGCCGACAGCGACGACGGTTCCCCGGTCACCGTGTCCTCGAGCTCGACGGACTGGAGGCCCTTTGGGTCTCCCTTGAATTCGGTGACTTTCTTGTTCCAGATCACCTCGATCTTCGGGTTCGCGAACAGCCGCTCCTGAAGGATCTTGGAGGCGCGGAACTCGTCACGGCGGTGGACCACGTACACCTTGCTGGCATACCGAGTGAGGTAATCGGCCTCCTCCACCGCGGCGTCTCCGCCACCGATGACGGCCAGGACCTCACCCTTGAAGAATGCGCCGTCGCACACCGCGCAGTACGACACGCCCCGGCCGGCGTACTCCAGCTCCCCGGGGACCTCCAGCTTGGTGGGCGTCCCGCCCGCGGTCAGGATCACGGCCGGCGCTTCGAAGGTCGTGCCCCCGGAGGTGGCAACCTCGAAAACCCCGTCCTTTCGCCGGGTGACGGATTCGACGTTTTCCTGCCGGATCTCCGCCCCGAACTTGGCGGCGTGGTCCGCCATCTTGGCGGCCAGGTCACGGCCCAGGATGTGTTCGAAGCCGATGTAGTCGTCGATCCATTCGGTGTTCAGCAGCTCACCCCCGGGCAGGCCTCGCTCCAGGACGATCGCGTCCAGCATCCCCCGTCCAGCGTACAGCGCGGCGCAAAGCCCGGCCGGACCTGCGCCTACGATGACGAGATCATGCTGTTGGTTGCCGTTCATACGACTCCCCCGAGAGGATTGGTCCCGGTCCGCCCGGACCCGCCCCTGGCGGACCCACCCGGCCCATTTCGTTGCCCAAATATAGAACGCACTCGGGCTCCCGGCCGTTCACCCTCGGGAACCTGGCGCGGTGGACTCCACCCTGCGGGTCCCCCGGGCCGCCGTTCCGCCGAGGTGAATCAGACTGACGGCACCGTGACAGCCGGAAACGGTGCCTACCACCACGTCCACCTCCTCGGCGTGCTCCCCCGCCTGGGCCACCAGCCGGTCGCCCTCCAGCACCGCCGCCACGTCGAACATGCCCACCCCGAACACCCGGTGGCGGCATACGAAGAGGGCGGGTCCCTTGGTCGGGGTCGAGCGGTCGAGCCGGGCGGTGAGCCGCTCCATCGCGTCACTCATCTCCCAGGTCCTGGGCGCCCTGGTGACCGGGCAGGTGGCAGGCTCGACGCAGTGAGTGGGACACAGCCAGTCGGCGAACGAGACGTAGCGGGTGCCGTCGGGAGCCGCGGAATCGTACGGGGTCCCGATGGGTCCGGTCAGAGGCCGCGGGCCCACCTCGCGGCCGGGCCACCGGCCACGGGCTCGCCGCATCAGCCACTGGTACATCAGGTGGGGCATCAACGGAGAGGGAACAATCGCGTCCCCCGGCTCTGCGGTAGCACGGATCCCGGGCCGGTCGAGCCAGTCGTCGAAAAAGTCCCCCCAGTCGGCGACCACGAGCTCCCGGTCCGAGCCGGGACCGAGCTCCGAGGTGAAGCGGCAGCGTGGATCCCGGTCCACTACCAGCAGGCGCCGGTAGCGCGCCTTGCCGCGCTCCCGCGCGCGGATCAGCTGCCCGGCGTAGAAGGTACCGTAGCACCCACCCCCGACGATCGCGACGTCGCGAAGCTCGGTTCTACCGCAGGAGTCGTCCGCCATCCACCGTCAGCACTTCGCCGGTGACGAAGTCGCCGCCCTCCAGCAAGTACAGCAGCGCGCTCACTACGTCTCCCGGGCTGCCGAGCCGGCCCAGCGGCGTCGCCCTGGCGAGCCGCTCGCGCTCCTCGTCGTCGTACTCCTCGGGCACCAGGACGGCTCCGGGCGCGATCGCGTTGACCGTGACCTCCGGCGCCAGCGAGCGGGCCAGAACCTTGGTCAGCATCACTACGCCGGCCTTACTCACCGAATGGGCCGCGAAGCCGGGCCACGGCTGGAGTCCGGCCAGGTCGGCCAGATTCACGACCTTGCCCTGCGCGGCGCGAAGCGCCGGAGCAGCGCCCTGGGTGCAGAAGAAGACGGAGCGCAGGTTGAGCGCGAAGATGGCGTCGTACTGGGTGGAGGTCGTCTCCGCGAAGCCGATCTGGTGCATCACGGCCGCCGAGTTCACCAGCACGTCGAGCCGGCCGAACGTCTCCGCTACCCGAAGCGGAAGCGCGCGGGCAGCCTCGGCATCGGTGAGATCCGCCGCGAAGCACTCGGCCCGCCCACCCGCCGCGGTCACCTCTTCGCGGAGGGCCTGGGCGCCTTTCGCGGAGGCATGGTGGTGGATGCCGAGGGCCATGCCCCGGCCGGCCAGCGCCCGTGCCATCGCCTGGCCCAGGCGGCGGCCGGCTCCGGTGACCAGCGCGACCCGCCCTCGCAGCTCCATCAGACCTTGCCCGAAGCGGCCGGCGCGATCGGGAGAATGTGCCCGGTGACCGTGGCCGTCTCGGAGCTGGCGAGGGAGAGCACGCCGTCGGTGATGTCGCTCAGCTCCACGAACGCGGCGTTCGCGCCGGCCGCCGCGACGTTGTCGCTGGTGCGGACCGTGCCGGGCGCGACCGCGTTCACCCGGATCTTCCGGTCGCGAAGCTCCAGCGCGAGGCTCTGGGTGAAGCCGGCCACCGCCGCTTTCGCCGCGCTGTACACCGCCATCGGCGACTGCGGCTCGAAGTACGCGATCGACGCGAAGTTGACGATACATCCCTGGGTACGGCTCAGCGCCTCGATCGCCGACTGCGACACCAGGACGGTGGTCTTGAGGTTGATGGCGATCTCGCGGTCGAAGTCGGCGGCGGAGAGTTTCTCGATCGACCCGTAGGTGGTGAGGCCGCCCGCGACGTTGACGACGACGTCCAGCCGTCCGAAATGCCGGACCGCCATCTCCACGGCCAAGGCGGCGATGTCCGGTTGGGTGAGGTCGCCGGCGCAGGGCCGGGCATCCACGCCGAGAGCAGCGAATTCGCGAACCCGCTCGGCCACGCCCACCGCGTTGAGGTCGCAGGCGATGATCTTGGCGCCGGCGTGCCCGAAGGCCAGGGCGACGGCGTTGCCGATCTGCCCAACGCGTCCCACGCCGGTTACCAGCGCGACCTTGCCGCCGAAGTCGAATCGGGTGGCGCTCATGGAGCCTCGAGTCGGGCGGTCACGGTGCCGCCGCAGCGGGCAGGTCCGAGCGCAGCCGGTCCAGGCGCTCGAGCCATTCAAGGGGCACGTCCTGGGATCCCAGCGAGCCGTGGGTCTCCCCAGGCTCCGGATCGCCGTGCCAGTCGCTTCCGCCGGTGCGGAGCAGCCCCAGGCGGAGCGAGATGTCGGTCAATCGGGACCGCACGTCGGCATCGTGGCTGGGATGGCGGGTTTCGATCGCGTCCAGACCCTCGGTCTTCAGCCGCTCCAGGAAAGACCGGGTCCCGCGATCCTTGAGATGGGCCACTGAGACGAGACCCCGCACGGAATGCACCAGGGTAGCAACCTCACCGAAGGACGGCAACACCTTCTCGACGAAGGCGGGCCGGCCTCGTCCGATGTACCGGTCGAAGGCCTCGGACATGCCGAGAGCTCCCCCGCCACGGACGATCGCTCTCGCCACATGCGGCCGGCCGACGGCGCCGCCACGGGCCTGCCGCAGGACATCGTCGAAGTCGAGCGTCACGCCCATTGCCTGCAGCCGGTCCACCATGGCGCGCGCGCGCCGCATGCGGTCGGCCCGGCACCGCTCGAGAAAGGCCTCCAGGGGGGCGGAGTCGGTCGGGAGGAAGTACCCCAGCACGTGCATCTCCCCCCAGGGCGCGGAGGTGGAGAACTCGCAACCGGAGATGACCCGCACGCCCAGCCGCTTCCCGGCCGCGACCGCCGCGGGAACTCCCGCGACCGTGTCGTGATCGGTGAGCGAAATGGCGCCGAGCCCCGCCAACGACGCCCGTTCCACCACCGCCTCCGGCGCCAGGCTCCCGTCCGATGCGGTGGAGTGGACGTGGAGATCGACGATCGAGCCGGCAGGCGGTGCCTGACCGGGCCGGGTCAGCGGCGGTAATCCAGCTCGGGGGCGGTCCAGGCCGGCTGGGAGTGCCCCAGCAGCTCCGCCAGTTCCTTGTCGCTCAGCTGACCAAGGGACGTCTCACGACTCTTGGCGCCGAGCGGCGAGTAGCGCACCGCGCGGCGCTCGCGCTCCGGGCCCGTTCCCCGGGTGAACACCAGACCGAACTCGTCCTTGGTGTACTGCGTGGACCGGCCGCTCACAGCGACCTCCCACCGCTCGCCGTCTACCTCGATGATGCGTCTGGGCATTATCTGATCTCCTCCCATAGCTCCCACGCGTCGGGGGCGTAGGCCGCCACGGCGCGAATCCTCTCTTCCAGCCCTCGCTCGTCCTCCGGGCGCTCGGCGATGGCGCGATGGGTCTGCCGGCTGCGACTCTCGCTGAATTCCAGGAAGGTGCCCGCCTCGTCCGGCCGACGGAACACCCACAAGTGCCACCCGCGGCTCTCGGCGAGCCCTGCCAGCTCCCGCACCGCCGCAAGGTACTCCATTTCCGATCCGGGCCGCACGCTCACCCGCGATACGGTGAGGGTGCGGGCCATCTCAGACCGCCGCCTCGGGAAACTCCTGAAGCATCCGCTTCACGTCGGCCATGAACCGGTCCGCGTCGGCGCCGTCCACGATCCGGTGATCGAAGGCGAGCGACAACATCCCCCGGGTGCGCACCCCGATGGTGTCGGTGCCGTCCACCGTGATGACGGCGGGCTGTTTCTCGATGGCGCCGACGCAGAGGATCGCGGCCTGCGGCTGGTTGATGATCGGCGTGCCGATGACCGACCCGAAGACCCCGGGATTGGTGATCGTGAAGGTTCCCTTCTGGACCTCGTCGGGGCTCAATTTCTTGGCCCGGGCCCGCTCGCCGAGGTCGTTGATCGCGCGGGCCAGGCCGAGCAGCGCGAGCTCGTCGGCATGCTTGATGACCGGTACGATGAGCCCCCAGTCCAGCGCGACCGCGATGCCGAGGTTGATGTCGCGGCGCAGGATGGTGCCCTCGCCGGATACCGCCGCGTTGAGGGTCGGGTGGCTTCGGAGCGCGTCGGCCGCCGCCTTGGCGATGAAGGCCAGGAAGGTGAGATTCACCCCTCGGTCGGCGTATTCCTGCTTCTTCTTGGCCCTGAGCTGCGTGATTCGGGTGTAGTCGATCTCGAAGATGGTGTTGACGTGAGGCGAGACCCGCCGCGACATCACCATGTGTTCGGCGGTGAGCTTGCGGATACGACTCCAGGGCTCGACCCGGTCTCCGTCCCACGGCTCGACGCCGGCGGGCGCGAGGGGCGCCTGCGGTCCGGTGGGGGCGCGGGGCGCGGGAGCAGCGGCCGCGGGCGTGGGAGCAGCCTGCGGGATGGGGGTGGCCCCCCCGGCCCGTTGGGCCGGTGCCCCGGTTTCGATGTACCCCAGCACATCGTTCTTGGTCACCCGCCCGGCGAGCCCGGTACCCGGGATCTCGCTCAGATCGAGGTTGTGCTCGGCGGCCATCTTGCGGACCAGGGGCGTCGACCTGCGGCGGAGGCGCTCCTCGGCGGTCTCCATTTCCCCGTTGCCTTCAGCCAGGTGCCCGGTGCGCGACTTCTCGGCCGCGGGGCGGGCAGCCGGAGCGGGGGCCGGCGCCGGCGTCGGGGACGGGGACGGGGCTGGCTTCGAGGCGGCGGGCGCAGGCTCCGCTGGCTTGGGAGTGGGAGCGGATGGCGCCGCGGCCGGTGCGGCGGCGGGAGCGGGGGCCGACGCGGCGGGCTTCTCCGCGCCCGCGGCCGCTTCCGTGTCGATCCTCGCGACCACCGTCTGGACCGGAACGGTCTGGCCTTCCTGCACCAGGATCTCGGTCAGCACCCCAGCCGACGGCGCGGGGATCTCGGCATCCACCTTGTCGGTGGAGATCTCGAAGATCGGCTCGTCCCGCTTGACCGCGTCTCCCGCCTTCTTCATCCAGCGGGAGAGGGTACCCTCCGCGATGGATTCACCCATCTGGGGCATGATGACGTCGATTGTTGCCATTGCTCCTCCGGAGCTGTCAGCTGTCTGCGATCGGTCCGAGGTGTCGACCTTCCGCGGTCACCACTCGAGAGCCCGCTGGCGACCGGTCAATAGGATGCAAGCCATCTCGCGGCTCGGACGATATCCGTGGTCTGCGGAAGCACGAAGTCTTCCAGCTGCGGCGCGTAGGGCAACGGCACGTCGTGGGCGGCGACCCGCTTGACCGGGGCGTCGAGCCACTCGAAGGCCAGATCCTGGATCCGCGCCGTGATCTCTCCGCCGATGCCACCGGTCACGGTATCCTCGTGCACGATGAGCACGCGGTTGGTCTTCTTCACCGTCGCGGCGATCGCCTCGTCGTCCATCGGCAGGAGCGACCGCAGGTCGAGCACCTCCACCGAGAGCCCGTCCTCCCGCTCGAGCTGCTCGGCGGCGTCGAGCGCCTTCCACACCGTGGCGGCGTAGGTGATGATCGAGAGATCCTTTCCCTCCCGGGCGATCCGCGCCTTGCCGATGGGAACGACGTGGTCTCCCTGGGGCAGCTCCTGCTTGATCCGCCGGTAAAGGTACTTGTGTTCGAAGAACAGCACGCAGTCGTCGTCGCGAATGGCGGCCTTGAGCAGCCCCTTGGCATCGGCGGCGGTGGCGGGGTAGACGATCTTGAGCCCGGGCGTATGCAGGAACGCCGCTTCGGGATTCTGCGAATGAAACGGACCCCCGCGCACATACCCGCCGCTCGGCCCCCGCACCACCATCGGACAGGGGAGGAAGGCCCGGTAGCGGGCGGTAGCGACGTAGTTGGTCAGAATGCTGTACGCGCAGGAGAGGAAGTCGATGAACTGCATCTCGCACACGGGGCGCATTCCCATATGGGCCGCGCCCGCGGCGGCGCCGACGAAGCCGGTCTCGCTGATCGGCGTGTCGAGCACCCGCTCGGCCCCAAACCGATCGAGCAGGCCATCGGTGACCTTGAACGCACCGCCGTACTTGCCGATGTCCTCACCCATGCAGAAGACGTCGGGGTCGCGCTCCATCTCCTCGAACAGCGCCTGGCGGATCGCCTCCAGATAGGTGACCTCAGCCATCGTGCGTCCCCCAGCTCGCCGGCCGCTCGTGGCGATCCACCGCGTTGCTCACGCCCTCGCGGTACCAGAGCACCGGCATCCGGGCCGGGTCCGCATACACGCCATCCAGGGCGTCGAGCGGCTCGGGCGGCGGCGAGGCCTCGGCCTCGTCGGTCGCTCGGTCGATCTCCGCCGTCACGCGGGCGTCGATCACCTGGAGCACCTCCGAGGCGAACCCCTCGACCTCGGTCAGCAGCTTCACGTAACGATCGAGCGGATCGTTCTCTGCCGCCCAGCGCTCGATCTCACCGCTCGGCACGTACGACTGGTTGTCGTGCTCGGCATGCCCCTTCCGCCGATAGGTCATCAGCTCGAGCAAGGTCACGCCTTCGCCGCGGCGGGCCCGGTCCACCGCCTCACGGGTGACGCGGTAGACCTCGAGCACGTCGTTTCCGTCGGCCCGCGCGCCCGGGATGCCGTAGCCGGCGGCCTTGTCGGCCAGCCGCTCCGCCGCGCACTGTTGCTCCGTCGGCGTCGAATAGGCATAGCGGTTGTTCTCCACGATCACCACCAGCGGGCATCGCTGCACCGCCGCGAGGTTGATCCCCTCATGGAACGCGCCGGTCGAGGTCGCCCCGTCACCCACGTACACCAGACCGACCCGAGGCTGCTTCCGCATCCTGAACGACAGGGTGACGCCGGCCATGACCGGGACCATGTCGCCCAGGTGGGAGATCTGCCCGACGAAGTTGCGGTCCTCGACGTCGCCGAAGTGGATGTTGAGCTCGCGCCCCCTGGTGGGGGAGTCGCCCTTGGCCATGTACTGCCGGAGCACCTCCACCGGGGTGGCGCCCTTCACCAGCATCGAGCCCAGATTCCGGATCAGGGGCGAGAGCACGTCCTCGCGGCGCAGGGCATACGCCGATCCTACCGCGCACGCCTCCTGGCCCAGCGAGCGGAACAGTCCCCCCACCACCTTCGTCTGGCGGTAGAGGTTGACCAGCCGCTCCTCGAGCGACCGGGTAAGCCTCATCCAGTAATAGAGTTCGAGGAGTTGGTCGCGGGGGAAACCGCCGGCGGCGGCGCGGGACGGAGCGGTTGCGGACGTGGCTGCCATGCGGATCCTGGTTGTGGGTGACTGCACCCGGGCAGGAAAATCCACCGGGGCGGAGATGGAGTCAAGCGGATCGAAGGCCGTGCCGCGAAACCCGCCGCGAACGTCCCCTGTGGGACGATTGGGCGCGGATCGACCACCCACGGGGACCCGGACCAGGAGGCGGTGCATGGGGCATGGCTGGCGGACGGCCGCGATGGCGCTGTGTCTCGCGTTTCCCCTCCTGGTGGGATGCGCCGGCCCCTCGGCCGACGTGACGGGCCCGCCTCCCGGAGGCAGTCCCCCGCCGCCGGAACCACCCACCACCCCACCCCCGTCTCCACCTCCCCCCACCCCTCCACCAGGGCCACCCGAGTCTCCGCCGCCAGGGCCGCCCGTCCCCAACCCGCCGGGCATCGGCGCCGGGGCCCGCGTGCTCTTCATCGGCAACAGCCTGACGCAATCGAACGACCTGCCCGGCATGGTGCGGACCCTGGCTGCGGCCGCGGGGCTCGATTGGGAGGTGGAAGCGCAGCTGGTGGGCGGCGCCAGTCTCGAGGACCACTGGGCGCGCGGATTTGCCCAGCAGCGGATCCGTAGCGGTCACTGGGACGCGGTCGTCCTGCAGCAGGGCCCCTCGTCGCTGCCGGAGAGCCGCACCAACCTGAGGCAGTGGGCCGGGGAGTTCGATGCGCTGGTTCGGGGGGCGGGAGGCCGGTCGGCCCTGTATATGGTCTGGCCGGACCTGAGCCGGTTCGAATGGTTCTCCCGGGTGCGAGACTCCTACGCTCTCGCGGCGAGGGACGCCTCGGGCTATTTCCTGCCGGCGGGTGAGACCTGGCGCGCGGCGTGGCGGCACACGCCATCGCTGGCGCTCTACGGCGGGGACGGGTTCCACCCCAATGTGGCGGGCACCTATGCCGCGGCGCTCACCGTGTTCGCCGGCCTCGCAGATCGGTCGCCTGTCGGCCTCCCGGCGCCGGCGGGAGTGGACGCCACGACGGCCGAGCGCCTCCAGCAGGCGGCACTGGAGGCGCTCGAAGACTACGGCGACTACGGTCCGGCCGACGTTCCCTAGACCCTGGCCTCAGACCCTGGCCTCCAAGGGCTGCTCCTTCGCCTCGATCCGCATCCCGTAGAACGACCGGTGGACGAAGGCGACCGCCACGAGGAAGAACACCACCGCCAGCACCTTGGATAGCGTCGCGTTGCCCTCGGCGACGAGGTAAACGCCCAGCTCGACCGCGAGCAGCCCGAAGAGCGTGGTGAACTTGATGACCGGGTTCAACGCCACCGACGAGGTGTCCTTGAACGGATCGCCGACGGTGTCACCCACCACCGAGGCGTCGTGCAGGTCGGTGCCCTTCATCTTGAGCTCGGTCTCCACGATCTTCTTCGCGTTGTCCCAGGCGCCGCCGGCGTTGGCCATGAAGATGGCCTGGTAGAGGCCGAACGTGGCGATGGAGATCAGGTAGCCGATGAAGAAGAACGGCTCGATGAAGGCGAAGGCGAGGGTCGAGAAGAAGACGCCGAGGAAGATGTTGAACATCCCCTTCTGGGCGTACTGGGTGCAGATCTCGACCACCTTGCGGCTGTCCTCCACCGAGGCCTTGGTCACGCCTTCCAGCCGGATGTTGGCCTTGATGAACTCCACCGCGCGATGGGCGCCGGTGGTCACCGCCTGAATCGAGGCGCCGGTAAACCAGTAGATCACGGCGCCGCCGGTGATGAGGCCGAGCAGGAACGGCGGATGGAGGATCGACAGGTTCTCCATGCCGCTGGTGAGGCCGTGGGTGAGCGCCATGATGATCGAGAAGATCATCGTGGTGGCGCCCACCACCGCCGTCCCGATCAACACCGGCTTGGCGGTGGCCTTGAAGGTGTTCCCCGCCCCGTCGTTCTCCTCCAGCAGCTCCTTGGCCAGCTCGAAGTTCACGTCGAAGCCGTGTTGCGTCTTGATCTCCTGTTGGACGCCCGGGATCTGCTCGATCACCGAGAGCTCGTAGACCGACTGGGCGTTATCGGTGACCGGGCCGTAGCTGTCCACCGCGATGGTGACCGGCCCCATGCCGAGGAAGCCGAAGGCGACCAGGCCGAACGCGAAGATCGCCGGCGCCTGCATGATCTCGCCCAGCCCCAGCGTGCTCACGCCGTAGGCGATCGACATCAGCAGCATGATCGCGATGCCGAGCCAGTAGGCCGAGAAGTTGCCCGCGACCAGGCCCGACAGGATGTTGAGCGAGGCGCCACCCTCGCGAGAGGCGGCCACCACCTCGCGCACGTGACGGGAGTCGGTGCTGGTGAAGACCTTCACCATCTCCGGGATGATCGCGCCGGCCAGGGTGCCGCAGGTGATCACGCTGGAAAGCTGCCACCACAGGTCGCCGTTCCCACCCAGCTCCGGGACGATCAGGTAGGAGACGATGTAGGTCAGCACCACCGAGAGGATGGAGGTGAACCACACCAGATGGGTGAGCGGTGACTCGAAGTTGAACCGGGCAACGCCGCCGTAGCGCGCCGCGGACATCGCGTTGCTGATGAGGTAGGAGAACCCGGAGGCGAGCACCATCATGATGCGCATCAGGAAGATCCAGACCAGCAGCTGCGCCTGGATCGCCGGCTCCGGCACGGCGAGCACGATGAAGACGATCAGCGCGACGCCGGTGACGCCGTAGGTCTCGAACCCGTCCGCCGTCGGACCCACCGAGTCGCCGGCGTTGTCGCCGGTGCAGTCGGCGATCACCCCCGGGTTCCGCGCGTCGTCTTCCTTGATCTTGAACACGACCTTCATGAGGTCGGCGCCGATGTCGGCGATCTTGGTGAAGATGCCGCCCGCGATCCGGAGCGCCGCCGCCCCGAGCGACTCGCCGATGGCGAAGCCCAGGAAGCAGGCCCCGGCGACGTCGGCCGGGATGAAGAGCAGGATGGCGAGCATGAAGAGCAGCTCGACCGAGATGAGCATCATGCCCACGCTCATCCCCGCCCGGAGCGGGATGTCGCTCACCGGCCAGGCCTTCCCCCGCAGGCTCGCGAAGGCGGTCCGGGAGTTGGCGAAGGTGTTGATCCGGATGCCGAACCAGGCGACCCCGTAGCTGCCCGCCATGCCGATCACGCTGAACAGCAGAATGATGGCGATCTTGGACAGCTCCAGGCCGGTGAGCAGGAAGTACACCACGATCACCGTGCCGATGAAGCCGAGCAGCACCAGCAGCAGCTTGCCCTGCTGGATCATGTAGACCTTGCAGGTCTCGTAGATCAGGTCCGAGATCTCGGCCATCGAGCGGTGCACCGGCAGGTTCTTCACCCGGGTGTAGCTCCAGAGCCCGAAGAGCAGCCCCAGGACGCAGACCAGCAGGCCGGAGAGCAGGATCTCGTGCCCGGTGAAGCCCAGGAAATCGCCCTGATTGAGATCGGGGAGGCGGATGTTCACCTCGCCGCCGGGACGGTGCTCGGGCGCCGCCGCCTGGGTGGGCTCCTGGGCGGCGGCAGCGGCGAACGGCAGGGCCACCGGGGCCAAGGCCCCCAGCAACAGCAGCAGCGACGTGAGGGAACGGAACACCGGGCGGGGCAGCGTCATCGTCGAGTCTCTCCTGGGCTTTACGGGCGGCGCCTCAGTAGGCGCCGATGGAACGGTGGGCGGGATGGGTCGCGGCGTGCGCGAGGGTCAGAAACCGCTTGGCCAGCTTGTCGGCCTCGCTCTCGCCGACCTGGTCGGTCTCCACGGTCACCAGCGTGTAGTGGCCGCCTTCGGCCTGTACCGTCACGCTGACCCGGCCGATGGCGCCGGAGAACGTCCGCTGCCGGGCGGTCTCCGCGACGGGTGTCAGGCTGGCGCCGAAGAATTCGGTGGCGAGGGACAGGATGCCATCGGGCGCCTGGTGGGTACGATGGAAGTACTTCATGCGCCAGGCGATTCAGTCATCCTGGTAATACTCGATCCCCAGGTGGGTGATCTGCTCCTCGCCCATCAGATAGCGCAGCGTGTTCTTCAGCTTGGTCTGCTGGATGAAGAGGTCGTGCTCGGGATAGAGGCCGGGGGCCACCTGGGGGCTCTTGAAGTAGAACGAGAGCCACTCCTGGATGCCGCTGAGGCCGGCTCGCTGGGCCAGGTCGAAGAACAGCGCCAGATCGAGCACCAGCGGCGCCGCGAGGATCGAGTCGCGACAGAGAAAATCGACCTTGATCTGCATCGGGTAGCCCAGCCACCCGAAGATGTCGATGTTGTCCCACCCCTCCTTGTTGTCGCCGCGGGGCGGATAGTAGTTGATGCGCACCTTGTGATAGAGGTTGCCGTAGAGCTCGGGGTAGAGCTTGGGCTGGAGGATGTACTCCAGCACGCCGAGCTTCGACTCCTCCTTGGTCTTGAAGCTCTCGGGATCGTCGAGCACCTCGCCGTCGCGGTTGCCCAGGATGTTGGTGGAGTACCACCCGGCGACACCGAGCATCCGCGCCTTGAACATCGGCGAGAGCACCGTCTTCACCATCGTCTGGCCGGTCTTGAAGTCCTTGCCGCCGATCGCGACCCCGCGCTCCTTGGCGAGCTGCTCCATCGCCGGGAAGTCGCAGGTGAGGTTGGGCGCCCCGTTGGCGAACGGGATCCCTTCCATCAGCGCCGCCCAGGCATACAGCATCGAGGGTGCGATCGAGGGATCGCCCGCGTCCATGGCTCGCTCGAAGGCATCGAGGGTCCAGTGCGACGGACCCGGGCTGATGAAGATCTCGGTGGAGGCGCACCACACCATGACCAGGCGGGTGCAGCCGTGCTTGGCCTTGAAGTCGCGAATGTCCTTCCGGAGCGCCTCGGCGAGCTCCCGCTTGCCCTTCGCGGTCTTGACGTTCTTGCCTTCGAGCCGCTTGACGTACTGCTGGTCGAACACCGCCGGCATCGGCTTGATCGCCTTGAGGAAGTCGCCGATCGGCTCGAGGTGCTCGTGCCGGTCGAGCACGCCGGCCCTGACCGCCGCGGTATACCCGTCGTCCGGCACCGGGTCCCACGCCCCGAACACCAGGTCGTCGAGCGCGGCGAGCGGCGCGAAATCGCGGATGAGGGGCGCTCGCCCCTCGGTGCGCTTGCCCAGCCGGATGGTGCCCATCTGGGTGAGCGAGCCGATCGGTCTGGCCTTGGCTCGGCGCACGTTCTCCACGCCGGCGATGAAGGTCGTCGCCACCGCGCCGAGTCCGACACACAACACACCCAGCTTCCCATCCGCCGGCGCGATCTGCCGGGCCGCCTGTTCAGCCACTGCTAACGTCCTTTCGCGAGAGGATCGAGCGTCGCCGCGCGTTCGCGTGGCCGCGGGCGGGGCTCCTCGACCCCGTCCGCGGCTCGATAGACATAGGCGAAGCGCTGGATCACCGTGATGATCGAGGCCACGGCGAGCAGTGCCACCAGACCCTCCAGCAGCAGCGCCCGGGGTCCGGCGCCCGCCACCAGCGAGGCCACCCCCAACCCCAGGATCCGCTCGGCCCGTTGAGCGATTCCGACCTTGCAGTCGAGACCCAGTCCCTCCGCGCGCGCCCGGGCGTAGCTGACCAGCAGCGAGCTGAGGATGGCCACCATGCAGGCGATGACGGCGGGCGTGCGGTACGCCACGTCCGGTGCCGTCATGAGAAAGGCGCCGATGCCGATGAAGGTGGCACCGTCCCCTACCCGGTCGAGCGTGGAGTCGTAGAAGGCGCCGAAGCGGGTAACCATCGCGCCGCCTCGAGCCACCTGGCCGTCCAGAGTGTCGGTCACGCCGCTCAGCAGCAGGAGCAAACCGCCCAGGCGGATATGTCCGAGTCCGTACGCCACCGCGGAGACGAGGACCAGACCGGTCCCGACGGTGGTGATCGTGTTCGGCCGCACGCCGGATCGGATCAACCGTTCGACCAGCGGGTTCACCGCCGCGTAGAACGGCTTCTCCAGTGCTCCCAGGAGCTTCACGCTGGTCTCGACTCTCGGCCAACTGCCTTAGTGTTTCACACCCCGGCCCCCGACCCAATGCCGGGGCAAAGAATAACCGGCAGAACCGGTTAGGGCAATTATGGAACCGGGAAACGCGCGGCGAGAGGGCGCCTCGCGCTCGATCATCACTCGGGGTAGAGCAGGACCGGCTTCCGCCGCTCGAGGTAGGCCCGCCGAGCCGGCTCCCAGCTCTGCACGATGGCGGCGGGATCGGTCCCGGCATCGATCGCGGCACGGAGCGTCGTGGTGCCGGCGAGGCGGTCGAAGTGCCGGGGAATCCAGCCGAGTTCGCCCGGATGCCGGCTCCGAATGGCGGCGAGAAGGTGAATCGCGGCGGCCGTTGGATCGTAAGTGCCGCGATCGGTCACCTCCAACCGGATCCCGGCGACCAGCGTGTCCGAATACTTGCCGTCCCCCGGACGGCGCGGCGTGAATGCGGCACCGCGCGCCCGCACGCCCGGGAGTCCGGCCCGCCGGAAGGCCTGGAGCACTCCGGCCGTGTCGAGCCACGGCGCGCCCAGCTGCTCGAACGGCGCATCCGAGCCCCGGCCCACCGAGAGATTGGTGCCCTCGAAGAGGCACAGGCCAGGATAATGGAAAAGGCTCTCGATAGTCCGGAGGTTGGGGCTGGGGGGAATGAACGGCAGGCCGGTCCGGTCGAAGGTGACGCCGCGCCGCCACCCGGCCGCGGGGACGACCACCAGCTCCCCGGGAATATGCAGGTCGGAGCGCGCCAGGAGCGCCTGTTCACCCAGCGTGAGACCGTGGCGCATCGGAACCGCGAGCCGGCCGACCGCCGAGATGTGGGACTCCTCCAGCACGTTCCCCTGCACCGCCCCGCCGATCGGATTGGGACGGTCGAGAACCACCACCGGGATTCCCTTCGGGCCGGCGGCCAGCATGACATCCACGGTCGTGGTGAGATAGGTATAGTACCGGGCCCCGGCATCCTGCAGATCGACCAGCAACACGTCGATTCCGGCGAGCATCTCGCCGGTGGGGGCGGAAGTCGGGCCATAAAGACTGTAGATTGGAAGCCCGGTGGCCGAATCGACCGACGACGCGACGGCGGCGCCGGGGTCGGCCGCCCCGCGGAATCCGTGCTCCGGGCTGAACAGCGCCACCAGCCGGACTCCAGCCGCCCGCAGACGCATCACGTCGCTGACTCCGCTCGCATCCACGCCCGACTGGTTGGTCACCAGACCGACCCGCCGGTCGCGGACCAGGCCCGCGCTGTCGGCGAGCAGGACCTCGATGCCGGGACGTACCGAGCCGGAATCGGCCGCCGCGGCCGAGGGATCCGGCGTCGCGCATCCGACCGGCCAGCCCAGCATCCCCAGCAGCAGGAAATGAGACCTGTGCACGCCAAGCTCCTCGCGCTCGTGACGGTGTCGCTCTGCGCCTGCGGTCGGTAATCCGGCGGTCCCCGCGCCCCTGCCACGCCCCGAGCCGTTCCGGCCGGACATCCCCGCGGTGCCCGACGTCGATGACCTGCTGGGCGCCATGTCGGTCGCGGGACAAGATCGCGCAGCTGGTCGTGCCCTGGATTCCGGGCACCTACGCGGCCTACGACGCCGAGGCGTTCGCCCGGATGGAGCGGTGGGTGGACTCGCTCCACGTCGGCGGTCTCATCGTCTCGGTGGGATCGCCGCTCGACATCGCCGCCAAGCTGAACCGGCTTCAGGAGCGCTCGAGGCTCCCGCTTCTGATCGCCTCGGACCTGGAGGGCGGCACCAGCATCCGGCTGAACGGCGGCACGCCGCTTCCTCCCAATATGGGCGTGGCCGCCACCGGGAGCGACAGCGCGGCGTACGAGATGGGACGCATCACCGCGCTGGAAGGCCGCGCGGTGGGAGTGCACCTCGCGTTCGCGCCGGTCGCGGACGTCAACAACAATCCCGACAACCCGATCATCAACACCCGCTCCTTCGGCGAGGACCCGGCCGAGGTGGGCCGGATGGTCGCCGCCGAGATCCGCGGCCTCCAGGAGCACGGCATGCTGGCGACCGCGAAGCATTTCCCCGGTCACGGCGACACCGGCACCGACTCGCATCTCGCGCTGCCGGTGATCGCCTCGAACTGGGCCCGGCTCGACTCGGTGGAGCTGGTGCCGTTCCGCAGCGCGATCGCCGCGGGCGTGAAGGTGGTGATGTCGGCCCACATCGCGCTGCCCGCCATCGATCCGCGGCGGGCTGCGTCCCGGCACGGTGGCGCCCGACATGCTCACCGGCATCCTGCGCGACTCGCTCGGCTTCGAGGGACTGGTGGTGACCGACGCCCTCAACATGGGCGGCATCACCAGCGCGTACGGCGCGGATGCCTCGGTTCGCGCCTTTCTCGCCGGCGCCGACCTGCTGCTCCAGCCGGCCGATCCCGCCGTGGCGATCGCCGCGATGGAGGCCGCCGTCTCGCGCGGCGAGCATCACCGCGGAGCGTCTCGACGCCTCCGTGCGGCGGGTGCTCCAGTCCAAGCGGGACCTGGGCCTCTTCACCCGGCGGACGGTCTCCCTGGACAGCGTCGCCGGCATCGTCGGCAGCGCCCGGTTCCTGCGACAGGCGCGGGAGATGGCGGGCCGCTCGGTGGTGATGGTGAAGGACGTGAACGGCACCGTGCACGGCCTCCGGGCCGGGAAGCCGCCGATCACGCTGGTGACCTTCGGCGAGGAGGAGGACCGAACGGTGGGCCTGGCGCTGGCCGCGGAGCTTCGCCGCCTGGGCATCGCGCCCGCCGTCGTTCGGCTGTGGCCCGGGAGCGGATCGGCCAGCTACGACTCCGCCGCGATCGCGCTGGCCCGGCGGCCGGTGGCGCTGTTCGTCACCGCGGACAAGCCGACCGCCTGGCGCGGCAACATCGGGCTTGCCGGAGCGGTTGTCGGCGCTGATCGTCGCCAGCGCGCGGTCCCGGCCGACCATCCTGGTCTCGCTGGGCAATCCGTACCTCATCTCCCGCCTGCCCGAGGTGGGGTCCTACCTGATCGGCTGGCGCTCGAATCCGGTGACCGAGGAAGCCGTGGCCCGGGCGCTGGCCGGCGCGGCGCCGATCACGGGACGGCTGCCGATCTCCATTCCACCTCTCTATCCCCGCGGCTGGGGCGTCCAACGAAGGATCGCGCCATGACGCTCGCTCTGTCCGACTGGCTGATCGTCGCGCTGTACTTCGTGGTCTCCGCCGGCATCGGGCTCGCGTTCACCAGGAAGGCCGGCCGGTCGCTGGCCGACTACTTCGTGACCGGCCGGTCGCTCCCCTGGTGGCTGGCCGGCACCTCCATGGTGGCCACGACCTTCGCGGCGGACACGCCGCTCGCCGTCGCGGGACTGGTCGCGAAGTACGGCGTCTCGGGCAACTGGCTCTGGTGGAACGGGGCGATCTCCGGAATCCTCACGGTCTTCTTCTTCTCGCGCCTCTGGCGCCGGGCCGGCGTGCTGACCGACGTGGAGTTCGCCGAGCTGCGCTACAGCGGACGCCCGGCCGCCGTGCTCCGCGGGTTCCGCGGGCTCTACCTCGCCATTCCCATCAACCTGATCATCATGGGCTGGGTCACCCGGGCGATGGTCACGATCCTGGGGATCACGCTCGACGTGAATCCATGGGTGGCGGCGGTCGTGCTCTTCGGCATCACCGCGCTCTACAGCGTGCTCGCCGGCCTCTGGGGCATCATCGTGACCGATGCGTTCCAGTTCGTGGTCGCGATGGGCGGGTCCATTCTCCTCGCGGTGCTCGCGGTCGAGTGGATCGGTGGGCTGGACTCGCTGGTGGAGCAATCCTCCCGGCACTTCGGCTCGGCGGAGGCGGCGTTCGGCGTCATCCCGCCGACCGATCAGGCCTGGCTTCCCGCTCTCGACCCTGATGGTGTTCCTGGCGGTCCAGTGGTGGGCCGCGTGGTATCCCGGCGCGGAACCGGGCGGCGGCGGGTACATCGTCCAGCGGATCCTCTCGGCCAAGGACGAGCGGCACGGTCTCCTGGCGACCCTCTGGTTCAACATCGCGCACTACGCGATCCGGCCGTGGCCGTGGATCCTGGTGGGCTTTGTCGCCGCGCTGCGGTACCCCGGGCTCCCGAACCCGGAGGAGGGCTACGTCCGGGTGATGGTGGACGTGCTCCCATCGCCGTTCAAGGGGCTCATGCTCGCGGCCTTCGCCGCGGCCTACATGAGCACCATCAGCACCCATCTCAACTGGGGCGCCTCCTATCTGGTGAACGACGTCTACCTGCGCTTCATCCGGCCCGGACGCCGGCCCCCGGGCGCCAGGTGATCGCCTCGCGCGCCGCCACCGTGATCCTGATGGTGTTGTCCCTGGTGGTCATGGCGTTCCTCAGCAGCGTCGAGCAGGGCTGGAAGCTGCTGCTCGGGTCTCGGCGCGGGCACCGGCCTCGTGCTCATCCTCCGCTGGTACTGGTGGCGGGTGAACGCCTGGTCCGAGATCAGCGCGATGGCCGCGTCCTTCGTGACTTCGATCGGGCTCCAGGCCCTGGGGCTCGACCTGGGCGACACCGCCTCGGGCGACTATGCCCTCACCATGCTGATCACCGTCGCGGTCACCACGGTCGTCTGGCTCAGCGGTCACCTTCCTCACCGCCCCCGAGTCCGACGCCACGCTCGAGCGGTTCTACCGGCGGGTTCGGCCCGGCGGGGCCGGATGGCGGCGGGTGAGCGAGCGGCTGGGCTACGGCGGGGACACCACCCCCGGGGGCGTCCTCGCCTGGGTCAACTGGGTCGCGGGGGTGGCGGCGGTCTACTCCGCCGTGTTCGCCGTGGGTGCCGGGCTGACCGGATTCCCCCTCAGAGCGGTGGCCTACGGGACCGTCTCCATCGTGGCTTTCTCGTTGATCTACCGCAACTTGCGTGCTGACCTCGACGCTCCGGGACGGCGTTGACAGGGGGGATTCCGAGTCGTTAGCTTTGACTCCAGATCGGACCGGTGCCTAGGCCGGCCCAACATCCGTCAAGGAGCGATCCAATGAGCGGTATCGACCAGCAGGCCCCGGCGGGTGGGCTCGCCGTCAACGTGACGGGGCGGGCGGCCGAGGAGGTCCGGAAGTTCATCGTCCAGGAGCAGGTGCCCGCCGAGAGCGCCGGCCTTCGGGTGAGCGTGCTGCCCGGGCGGATGCTCCGGCTTCAAGTACAGCCTCAACATCGAAGAGCGCCCGCTCGACGACGACTTCGTCACCGAGGTCAACGGCGTCCGGCTGTTCGTGGACGGGTTCAGCGCCCAGTACCTCACCGGGATCACCATCGATTACGTGAGCTCGATGCAGGGTTCGGGGTTCACCTTCAGTAACCCGAACGCGACCGGCGGGTGCGGGTGCGGCAGCAGCTTCACCGCGTGACGCCTGCGTGAAGCGTAAGGGCAAAAAATAGAACGGGGCGGCGCAGCGACGGCAGGTCGTTGCGCCGCCCCGTTGGTTTCCGGCCTTCGCCTGCTCAGGCCTCCCGGCCACCACTTCCTGACGGGGCCATTCTGCGGACCCTCGACCTCCTCGTCATCGCGCTGTACCTCGCCGGGACGCTCGGCGTCGGGCTGTGGGTCACCCGGAAACAGGGCTCCGCCGGCGATTATTTCCTGGGGGCCCGCCAGCTCCCGGCCTGGGCGGTGCTGCTCTCCATCGTCGCCACCGAAACCTCGGCGCTCACCGTCATTTCGGTGCCCGGTGTCGGCGCCCGGGGCAGCCTGGTGTTCCTCCAGCTGACATTCGGCTATTTCCTCGGCCGTGCGGCCGTCGCCTACTGGCTGCTTCCGGGGTATTTCCGCGGCGATCAGGAGACCGCTTACGCGCGGCTCGAGTCCCGCTTCGGTCCGGGCACCCGCCGTCTGGTGTCGGTGGTGTTTCTCGCCACCCGCTTTCTGGGCGACGGAGTCAGGATCTTCGCGGGCGCCATTCCGCTCGCGCTCATCACCGGCTGGCGCGTTCCGGCGTCGATCGTGGTGATGGGCGGCGTGACGCTCGCGTATACCTGGTTCGGCGGACTCAAGGCCGTGGTGTGGGCGGACGTCGTGCAGCTGGTGGTGTACCTGGCGGGCGGCACGGCGGCGCTGTTCATCGCCTGGAACCTGGCGGGCGGCCCGGCGCCTTCTTTCGCGGCGGCGGTAGAGGCCGGCAAGCTGCGGCTGATCGACCCCAGCATCGACTTCACCGTCACCTACACCTTGCTGGGCGGCATCGTGGGCGGCGCACTGTTGTCGGGGGCGTCCCACGGGACCGATCATCTGATCGTGCAGCGTCTGCTGGCCACCCGGTCGCTGGCCGACGCGCGCCTCGCGCTGGTAGGCTCGGGCGTGGTGGTGATGTTCCAGTTCCTGCTCTTCCTGCTGGTGGGGATCGCCATCTGGTCGGCCGGATTCGCGCCGCGGGACATGCCGGCGGACGTGATCTTCCCCCGGTTCATCATCGATCACCTTCCCGTGGGGATCGCCGGGCTGGTGGTGGCGGGGATCCTCGCCGCGGCGATGAGCACGATCGCCTCCTCGATCAACGCGCTGGCGTCCTCGATGACCCACGACATCTATGCCAGCTGGACCGGCCGGCGCGATCCGGCGCATCTCTTCCGGGTCGGCCGGGCCTTCTCCGCCGCCTGGGGCATCGCCCTGATCGGCGGGGCGCTGCTCTTCCAGGCCTACGCCTCGGAAAACGACACGCCGGTCGTAGTTCTCGCCCTGTCCATCGCGTCGGTCACCTACGGCGCCCTGCTCGGGACCTATCTGCTCGCGGGCCGCTGGCCCCGGGCGACCGGACGCGACGTGGTCGGTGCCGTGGCGGTCACCGTCGCCGTCATGCTGGTGGTGGTGTTCGCCCGGCGACTCGCCGAGAGCGGCTTCGGCTGGCTCGAGCCGGTCGCCCGGCTCGCCTGGCCCTGGTACGTGCCGCTGGGCACGGTGCTGGCCTTCGGCACCGGCGTGGCGCTCAGCTATCTTCCGTCCAACCAATCTCGCCAATGACCTTCTTGATCGGCGCCGACGTCGGCGGCAGCAAGACCGCGGTAGGAGTCTCCCAGGGTGGGGATGTGCTGGTGCGCACCGATGGCCCGGGAGCCGCGGTTCGCCCCGGACGGGCCCTCGCTTCGGCCGGAATGATCGCGGAGGTGGTGCGCCGCGCGCTCGCCGGGCTCGGGCGGCTCTCGGGCGACGTCCTGCTGGTCGGCGCGGCCGGCGCCGGGCGGGACCCCGAGCGCAGTGAGCTGGCCAAGGCGCTCCGGGCGGAGAACCTGGCCAAGCAGGTCGTGGTCACGACCGACATCGAGCTGGCGCTGGCGGGCGCGTTCGAGACCGGGCCGGGCATCGTCGTGAGCGCCGGTACCGGTAGCATCGCGGTCGGCCGCGACGCCACCGGCGTGCATCGTCGCATCGGCGGCTACGGCTGGCAGATGGGAGACGAAGGCAGCGGGTACGCCATCGGCCGCGCGGCGCTGGGCGCGGTGAGCCGGGCGCAGGACGGACGGAGCCCTCGCACCGCCCTCAGCGATCGGGTCCTGGCGGCCACCCGCAGTCCCGATTTCGATTCGCTGGTGCGCTGGGTCGCGGGCGCCTCGCCGTCGGAGCTGGCGGGACTCGCGCCGCATGTGCTCGACGTGGCCGAGCAGGGGGATCCCCTGGCGCAGGGAATCGCCGACTACGCCGCCCGCGAGCTCTCCCAGCTCGCCATTTGCCTGCGCCCGCTCCTCGAGACCAAGACGCCGGTCGGGGTCGCGCTTACCGGAGGGCTCCTCGCGGAGGACCGGGCGCTCCGGCGGAGCGTGCTGGCGCGGCTGGGGGAGGACGCGGGCCTGCGGCCGATCGACGTGCCGGTGGATGCCGTCGTGGGCGCGCTCCGTCTCGCGGCGGCTGACGGTCAGGGGCGGTAAGACTCACCGCAGGCCCCGCTCCCGCGACAGCCGGCTGTGGCGGACCCCGTAGAGGAAGTAGATCACCAGCCCCAGCGCCAGCCAGAGCGCGAAGCGGATCCACGTCACCCACGGCAGCTGCAGCATCAGGTAGACACAGCTGAGAATCGCCAGGATCGGCGTGACCGGCACCCATGGCGCCCGGAACGGCCGCGGCCGGTCGGGCTCCAGCTTCCGCAGCACGATCACACCCGCGGACACCAGCGCGAATGCGAATAGCGTTCCGATGTTGGTCAACTCGACCACTTCGGCGATGTTCGCGAAGGCGGCGAAGGTGGCGACGAACAGGCCGGTGATGATGGTGCCGATGTACGGCGTCTTGAACCGCGGATGGACCCTCGCGAAAATTTGCGGCAGAAGCCCGTCCCGCGACATGGACATGAAGATCCTGGGCTGGCCCAGCTGGAACACCAGGAGCACGCTGGTCATCGCGAACACGGCGCCGAGGGACACCACGAAGCGCGAGAAAGTGATCAGACGCGGCGAGCCGTCCGCCAGCGCCAGCGCGGTGACCATCGGCTCCGCCGTCCCCAGCCTCTGCCAGGGGGCCATGCCGGTCATGACCCCGGCCACCAGAATGTAGAGCACGGTGCACACGATGAGGCTCATGATGATGCCGAAGGGCATGTCGCGAGCCGGGTCCTTGGCCTCCTCCGCCGCCGTCGACGTCGCGTCGAAGCCGATGTAGCTGAAGAAGATGATCGCCGCCCCCGCGCTGATCCCGGCGAACCCGTTGGGGGCGAAGCCACCGGTTTCGGGGTTGGTCCAGTTCACCGGCCGGATGAGGGTGAAGCCGACCGCGACGAAGAACAGGATGATCACGACCTTGAGGATCACCATCGCGTTGTTCGACGCCGCCGACTCCCGGATCCCGATCACCAGGATGCAGGTGATGCCGGCGACGATGAGAAAGGCGGGGAGGTTGGCGATCAGGTTGAAGCCGAACAGCTGCGGTGCGGCGGTGAGGGCGGAGGCGAGGTAGAGGCTGGTGGCGTCGGTCGCGCCGGCGGCGACCGCCTCCGCGGCCATGTGCGCGGTTCGAACATCGGTGGCGAGCCAGGGGGGGAGCGCGAGCCCGAAGTGGGTGAGCAGCTCCCGGAAGTAGCCCGACCAGCCGATCGCCACGCCGATGTTCCCCACCGCGTACTCGACGATCAGGTCCCACCCGATGATCCAGGCCACCAGCTCGCCCAGCGAAGCGTAGGCGTAGGTGTAGGCCGACCCGCTGATCGGCACCATGGACGCGAACTCGGCGTAGCAGAGCGCGGCGAACCCGCAGGTCATTGCCGTGAGCAGAAACGAGATCACGATCGCCGGGCCGGCCCCCAGGCGAACGGCGTCGCCCACGATCGCGGTGCCGGTCGTCGCGAAGATTCCCGCGCCGATGGTGGCGCCGACACCGAGCGCGGTCAGGTGCCACTTGCCGAGTGTGCGCCTGAGCCCGCCCCGCTCCGCGATGTCGTTCTCGCAATCCTCTACGGACTTTCGGAGAAACAGCCGGCTCATCGGTGACCTCGATTGGGATTGCGGAGAAAACGAAAGGGATGGATCGGCGGCGCGGTGTCAGCTGCTCCGCTTGCCCGGCAGGGTGAACGTCACCCGCGTCGTCCCCGCGATCCGACTACCGTCGGGGGCGCGGGCCGGGCTGAAGCGGAAGGCCCGGATCACCTCGTCGAACTTGCGCGCGTAGTCTCGGTCGGTGATGGCCGGCTGAACCTCGTAGCGCTCGACGCGCCCGTCCACCCGGACCCAGAACACCACGTCGAGCGACGCGCCCCGAAGCTCCTTGGGCGGCGTCTCGAACGGAAAGGCGAGATCCCGGAGCTCGGGTGGCCGGATCTCGCCACCCCCACCGCCGACGCCGGGGCCTCGCCCTTCGCCGGCGCCGGGGCCGATGCCGGGTCCCGCCCCACCACCGGTCCCGCCGCCAGAGGCCGCACCGGCCCCCGGTCCGGCCGCACCGCTGGCCGCCGGGTCGGCTGACGCAGTGGCGGGGAGCGTGTCCACCGGCGGCGGTGTCGGCTGGGGCACCACTGTCTCCTCCACCGGCGATGGGTCCGGCTGCGGGAAGTACCTCCGGCGGGATGACCTTCGTCGGGGGTTGGACCTCGGGCCTGGGAGCTCGGAGGCAGGATAATATATGCCACCCGATTCCCGCCGCCACCGCCGCCGCCCGGAATCAGGAACAGGCTCGGCGCACCGGGGGCCAACGTGCGCTTCCACAACCGGTCGCCTTGCGTGACGAGGACGGCCAGCAGCGCCGCGTGCACCACGAGCGACGCGGCCAGCCCGACGTAGCGGCGGCGGCTCGACGGCAGCGTCAGGTTCGGGGGCAAACCGGGGTCTCGCGTGGGTCGCTCCAGTGTTGGGGGGACGCATCGAAAGATAGCGGCCCACATTCCCTGAGACGCCGCCCGGGCCGCACAAAGCACGCGCGGGAGCCCCAGCGGGCTCCCGCGCGCATACCGCTCGTCATCCATCCTCACGGCCTACTGCTGGCGGTTCGCCTCCTTGGGGGTGAACCCGATGATCTGGACCCCCGCGCCCCGGGCGACGTCCATCGCCTCGACCACGTCCTGATAGAGCCGGTTCTCTCCGGCCTTGATGAACAGCAGCTTGGCCGGCCGCGGATCGAAGATCGCGTGAATCTGGGTGTCCAGCTGATCCTTGGGCACCGGCTGGCCGTTGATCGCATAACCGCCCTTGTCGTCCAGCTCCAGCACGATCTGGTTGTTGGCCTGCTGAGTCGTCGTGGTCTGCTCGGGCGGCGGGACCTGCACGTCCATCGCCATCCGCGACAACGGCTGCGTGATCATGAAGATGATCAGGAGCACCAGCAGGATGTCGATCATCGGGACGACGTTCGGCTCGGACGCGACGTCGCCTCGTGCGTGCCCGGTTCCTCCCGCCATATCACTTCTCCTTTTTCTCGGTGTCGCCGAACAGGGCCTGCTGGGCGGTGGGCTCCGTGATGGCCGCCATCACCCGCACACCCGACCGCCGGGCGGTCTCCACCGCTTCCTGGATCTTGCCGTACTTGAGCTGGTTGTCGGCCTTGAAGTAGAGGATCTTGTCCTCGGTCCGGGCCGCGAAGATGCCACGCAGTTGATCCTCCAGCGCGCCGTCGGGGATTCCACGGCCGTTGAGGAAGTACCTGCCGGCCACGTCGATCCCCAGCACCACTTCGTTGTCGCCCTCGGGGCGCGGATCCAGGTTCTTGCCCTTGGGCAAGGTGGCCTTGAACCCGGCCGCGATCAGCGGCGTCACGATCATGAAGATGATCAGCAGCACCAGCATGATGTCGATCATCGGTACCACGTTGGGCTCGGACTTGACCGCGGTCTGTCCGGTTCTGCTGACTGCAATTGCCATGGCCCTTACCTCCGCTCGGGGTTACTGGTGGGCGCCGGCGTTCAGCCGGACACGTGCCCGCTGCCCGTAACCGCCTTCTGGGCCTGGAACTCCTTGGTGAAGAGCGAGCGGCCGAACTCGCCGCCGACGCTCTTGATGAGGTAGTCGATCATCTCCTTGGAGGTGTACGTCATCTCCGCGGACAGGTTGTCGATCTTGGTCGTGAAGTAGTTGTACGCCCACACCGCCGGGATGGCGACGAGGAGACCGAAGGCCGTCGTGATGAGCGCCTCGGCGATACCGGCCGAGATGGCCGACAGACCGCCGGACGGCCCGACGAGGCCATGCCGGTGAAGGCGTTCACGATACCCATCGTGGTGCCGAGCAGGCCGACGAACGGCGCCGTGGAGCCGACCGTCGCGAGGACGCCGGGGCCGCGCTTGAGCTCGGACAGCTCGATCAGCATCTCGCGCTCGACCGCGCGCTCGGCCGAGTTGATGTCGGCGACGGTGACGGTCGCGCCGTCCCGCATGAGCGGCTTCACTTCGGCGAGCGCGTCGCCGAGCACGCGGGCGACGTGCGACTTCTTGTACTTCTCGGCCAGCGTGATGGCCTGGTCGAGGTTGTCCTCCTCGAGGAACTGGGAGAACTCGGGCGCGAACTTGCGGGTCTCCGCCTGGCTCCGCTGGAACTGGAAGAACTTCTGGATCATGATCGTCAGCGACCAGATCGACATGAACGCCAGCACGATCACGACGCCCTTGGCGAACCAGCCCATCGTGCCCCAGAGGTGAATCAGGTCAACGCTCATCTGGAATTCTCTCCTGTCGGGTTATTGGCCGACCTTGAACGAAATCCGCTGTTGGACCAGCTGTCGGACCGGCTGACCCTTGAACTTGGCCGGCTTGAACACGCCCTTCGCGATCGCCTCCTTCGCCGGCTCCGCGAACGCGGGGTGCGTCGTCTTGATCACCTTGAACGAGTTGGGCTCCGCGTGGCCCGTGGTGTCGACGACGTACTGCAGATCCACCGATCCCGCGATGCCGGCGCTCTGGAGCACCGGCGGGTAGCGCGGCTGCGGGATGGAGATCGGCCGGACCGGATCGTCCAGCTGCGCCTCCAGGAAGACCTCGCCGGAGACGTCCACCGGTCCCGTTCCACCGACGATGCCGGCCGCGATGCCGCCCTCCACGCCCTTCCCGGTGAAGTCCTTCGGATCGAAGGGCTTCTCGTTCAGGTCGATGGGCGGGATGTCCTTCGGGATGTCGGTCGGAGCTACCACCGTCTGGAACCCCTTGGGTGGGGGGTTCTGGGCGACGACGACATCAGGCGGCGGTTGATCGGGCGGCGGAGGAGGCGGTGGGGGCGGCTTGAGAAACACCATGGTGGTGTCGGCCACGATGTCCTTGATCGTCTCGGCCGCCCCGGCGGTGACTTTCACGGCCGCGAAAATCATGGCCGCGTGCACCAGGAGCGAGACGATGGACTGCCCGATCGACTTCTTCTTCTTGGGCTGCGACTCGATCAGATTCTCGAACACGCAACTACCTCCAGGGGAGGGTCATCGTGCCGGGGAACCTAGCATGCATCCCTTAGCACCGCCTTTGCCCGAAGATGACAATTCGGTGACAAGCGGATTAGGGTTCTACCCCGCGCTCACCCGAACCGGCGGCACCGATCCCTCGTCGCCTTCGCCCCCTCGGGAGGACGAGCGCTCCTCGCGGGCGCTCCGCGTGGCCCCCTCCCGCGGCAGCCGGACGGTGAATCCCGATCCCCGCCCCGGCCGGCTCTGTACCGTGATGGAACCCCCGTGCGCCTCGGCGATCCATTTGGTGATGGCGAGCCCCAGGCCGGTGCCGGGGCGGTCTCCGGTGCGCGACCGGGCGGGATCGGCCCGCCAGAAGCGGTCGAAGATGTGCGGCAGATCCCCCGGCGCGATCCCGATCCCGGTATCCGTCACCCGGAACACGACGGAGCCGTCCTCCTGCGTCAGGGCCAGCGCCACGGTCCCGCCGGGCGGTGTGTACTTGATCGCATTGGTCACCAGGTTGAGGAGCATCTCCCGGATCCGGTGGCGGTCCACCGCCAGGGGGGTCGGGGTGGACGGGATCTCGCTGGTAACCGTGATCCCGGCGCTTTCCCCCAGCATGCCCGCGGTCTCGGCCACGTCCCCGATCACGTCGCGCAAATCGCACTTCTCCACCGCGAGGGGTGCCCGCCCCTCGTCTGCCCGGGCCAGTGTCAGCAGGTTCTCGACCATCTCCGACATCTGATTGATCTGGGCCAGCGTCTCGTCCAGCGACTGGAGGATCTCGGCAGGCACGCCCGGATGCACCAGCGCCCGCTCGACCCCGGCCCGGAGAACCATCAGCGGGGTCTTCAGCTCGTGGCTCGCGTCGGCGGTAAAACGGTGGAGGCTGCCGAAACTCTGCTCCAGCCGGGCGAGCATGCCGTTCACCGTGAGGGCCAGCCGGGCCATCTCGTCCCCCGAGATGGGAACCGCCAGCCGGCGGTGCAGGCTCCGGCCGTCGCTGATCGCCTCGACCTCATCCATGATCCCTTCGACCGGCCGGAGGCTGGTGCCGGCGAGCCAGTACCCGACCACGGCGGCACCCGCGAGAATGATCGGGGCGATGAGAAGCATGGACTGCAGCAGCGCCGAGGGACCGAAGGCGACCTGGCCCCGCGACGTGGCCACCAGCACGCCTCCTACCTCGGGGCCGGCCCGCGCAACCCGCACGGCGAGGTAGCGGACCGTCCCCACCGGCGGCCCCAGGGCCACATCGCCGGACTGCCTGGTGATCCGGAGCGAGTCGAGCACGCCGGTCAGCCGCTGCAGGTCGCCGCCGCCGAGCTGGCGGGCGACGTCGGAGAGCGCGAGCACCGCGCCGGCGGTGTCGGTGACGACCAGGTAGTCGCGGACCGCGTCCAGATACGCGCTGACGCCGGGGTCGAGCGTGGGGCGCGCGGTCCCGGTGGTGACGATCCGGCCGAGGACGTTGTAGGACTCGCTGAGCCAGCGGTCCGCGAGGTCGGCCTCGAGCAGCAGCCGCTGGTCCAGCTCCCGGAGACTGGAGGAGCGCCGCTCGAGGTACAGCAGCGTACCGAAGGCGACCACGGTCACCCCCAGGGCGATGGTGTACCAGAAGGTGAGCCGCCGGCGGATGGTGGTCATCTCAGGCCTTCACGACGTACCCGACGCCCCGCACGGTGTGCAGCAGCTTCTGGCTGTGCCCCGAGTCCAGCTTCTTGCGGAGCCGGTTGATCACCACGTCCACGATGTTGGTACCGGGATCGAAGTGATAGTCCCAGGCGTACTCCGTGATCAGCGTGCGGGACATGACCCGGCCCTCGTGGCGCATCAGGTATTCGAGGACGGTGTACTCCTTCGGCGTCAGGTCGATGCGCTCGCCTCCGCGGCGCACCTCGCGGGTCGCGTTGTCGAGCTCGAGATCACCCACCCGAAGGACCGGATCCCGGATCTCCTTGGGTCGGCGCCCGAGCGCCTCGACCCGGGCCAACAGCTCCTCGAACGCGAACGGCTTGGTGACGTAGTCGTCCGCTCCGGCCCGCAGGGCCTGCACCTTGAAGTCCACCGAGTCCTGGGCGGTGAGGACCAGCACCGGCGTGGTCGTGCCGCGGTCCCGCAGCGTCCGGAGCATCTCGAACCCGTTCATCCCCGGCAGCCGGAGGTCGAGGACGATGAGGTCGTACCGCCCCCCCGAGGCGAGGCGCAGCCCTTCCATGCCGTCGTCCACCAGATCGGCCTGGTAGCGCTGCTCCTCCAGCCCGCGCTTGACGTACTGACCGACCGTCCGGTCGTCTTCCACCACGAGAATCTTCATGGCGCCACCGGCAGGTAGACCCGGAAGGTCGCCCCTCGACCGGGGATGCTTTCCAGTTCGATCCGGCCGTGGTGGTCCTCCACGATGCCGTAGCAGATGGAGAGGCCGAGACCGGTACCGCGTCCGGGCTGCTTGGTGGTGTAGAACGGCTCGAAGATCTTCGACTGATCCTCCCGCGGGATGCCGACGCCGGTGTCCTGGACTTCCACCGCCACCTCGTCGGCCCGCTGGCCCCGCAGGGCCCGCACGGTGAGGCGGCCGGTCTGGTCCATCGCGTCCACCGCATTGAGGAGCAGGGCCATGAGCGCCTGGATCAGCTGTTCCTTGTTGCCCAGGATCGGCGGCAGGTCCGGCTCCAGCTCTCGGTCCACGGCCATCCGCTTGAACCGTTGGTGGTGCTTGAGGAGGAACAGCGTCTCGTCGACCAGCGCGGAGGCCGCCACGGATGCCTTGGCGTGGCCCTTCGGGCGGCTGAAATCGAGCAGCCCGTCAACGATCCTGCTGCAGCGCTCCACTTCACGGTCGATGATGTCGAGATATTCACCCACGGCGCCGGTGGCGACCTGGCCGTCCTCCAGCTTGCCCTGAATGGCGGCGACACAGGCACCGATCGTGGCCAGCGGGTTGTTGATCTCGTGCATGACCCCGGCGGCGAGCTGCCCGATCGCGGCCAGCTTCTCCGACTGCATGATCCGCCCCTGGACCGCGCGCGAGTCGGTGACGTCCTCGCCGATGGTGATGACGTGGGTGATGGCGTCACGGTCGAGCCGCATCGGGATCTTGCTGAGACGGAAGAACCGGACCTCGTTGCCGAGGGTGACCTCCAGCTCGGTCTGCTGGATCTCGCCGGTCGAGAAGACGCGGTCGAACTCCTCACGGAGCTGCTGGGCCGGCTGCCGGGTGAGCACCTCGAACACCGGCCGGCCGACGACGTCGTGGCGACGGAGGCCCTGGGTGCCGGTTTCCCGCTTCCGATTCCAGATCTGGATGCGGTACTCCCGATCCACCACGTACAACCCGACCGGCAGGCTGTCGATGATGAGGCTGGTGAAGCGGCGGTGCTGGTCGATTTCCCGAGACTGGGCCACGACTTCGCCGGCCAGATCCTCCGACAGCTCGAGGGAGGCGAGGTACGGCGCCAGAATATGGCAGACTACGGCCATCGCCTCCTGCTCCCGGCTCCCGACCTCCACCCTGATTTCCAGCAGCCCGACCGGGGTGCCACCGTGCTCCAGTGAGAACCGTGTGTCGCGCGGATCGGAGGTCACGGCATCGAGCGACGTCACTCGTGCCGGCGCCGGCCCGGCCGGCGAGCACACCGCGCCGAACCAGGTGGCGCCGGTGGCCCGGACCCAGAGCCGGACGCCCTCCGCGCCCAGGCCCCGGCGCAGGGAGTCGGTGATCGCCGCCAGGGCGGACTCCGCTTCGAGCCCGGAGCCGATCAGCTCCGCGACCGACCGGACCAGCGCCAGGCCCGACAGGTCATCGGGAATCACTGGGGCTCCCTCTCGGCACCGACGACCCCGCCACACTGAGGATCCGCCAGTTCGTGCCGATCCGCCGGAGCACCAGGTGCTCCACCCAGTCCCGCTCGACCGGACCGACGCCCGGGAGCGGCATCCGGCGCCGAAGCGTCACCCAGACGGCGGTGAGATCTCCCTCCTGCCGGAGATCGGTGCGGAGTACCCGCACGTCGAACGTCGCGGCCTCCGGCCCGTCCACGGCGCGGGCGATGACGTGAAGTGCGGAGTCGATGGGAAGCGCGTTTCCCGCCGATCGGGGGACCATGGGACCGGAGTAGGTCCCGTTGCGCCAGAAGAGCGCCCGGACCCGGCCCCAGTCCCGACTGCTCAGGCGCCGAGCATAGCGCGCGACGATTTCCTGGACCGCGTCCTCGTCCCGGCGGGTGCCCGCCGGGGTATGGTCCTCGATCCGGCACGCCGACACCACCGTCGCGCCGAGGCAGAGCGCCGCGAGCAGGAGAGCACGCATCGAGACCCCTGGGTGGTAGATGGGCTACCTGAGCGCGCCGAGCCGCTCGAGCAACTCGCTGGTCTCCCGGCGGCTTCCGGAGGGGTCCTCGGCGAAGGTCCAGCAGCAGACCACTACTTGGCTGCCTTCTCGTAGCGCCGGCCGACGTCGGTCCAGTTGACGACGTTCCACCAGGCGGTCACGTAGTCCGGCCGGCGGTTCTGGTACTTGAGGTAGTAGGCGTGCTCCCAGACATCGCACCCCAGAATGGGCCGCTTGCCCGACATGATCGGCGTGTCTTGGTTGGGTGTGCTCTCGATCGTGAGCGCCCCGCCCTTGTCCGCCACCAGCCAGGCCCAGCCGCTGCCGAAGCGGCCGGCGCACGCCTTCGCGAACTGCTCCTTGAACTTGTCCAATCCGCCGAACGCCTTGGTGATGGCCCCGGCGAGCGCGCCACCCGGCTCCTTGGCGCCACCCGGCGCCATCATCTCCCAGAAGGCGGTATGGTTGGCGTGGCCGCCCCCGTTGTTGCGCACCGCCGTGCGGATCGCCTCGGGAAGCGCATCGATGTTGCCGAGAAGCTCCTCGACGGATTTCTTCTGAAGATCGGGATGGGGCTCCAGCGCCGCGTTAAGATTGTTGACGTAGGCTCCGTGGTGCTTGTCATGATGGATCCGCATCGTCTGCTCGTCGATGTGCGGCTCCAGGGCCTTGTAGTCGTAAGGAAGGGGGGGAAGGGAAATCGCCATAACCGGCTCCTGATGTGGAAGCTGCAATATTGCGAATGACTTAAGACGTCTCGTCCGGCCAAATATGGACCCGGCCGGGAGAGGAATCAACGCGCGGTGCGCGGGGCTGGGTAAGGAGGGGAAGATGAACCGGACACTGCGGCCGGTCGGACCGGTGCACCTCGCCGGCCGGTTCGCGCCACTCGACGCGGAGCTGATCGCTCTGCTCCGGGGCCTCGGCTCGGACGACTGGGGTCGGCCGACCGCCTGCGCCCGGTGGAGCGTGAAGGACATCGCCGCGCACCTGCTCGACGGAAACGTGCGCCGCCTCTCCTTCCAGCGCGACCACCTCTCCTCGGTACCCGACGTGCCGATCGAGGGATATTCCGACCTGGTGAACTACCTCAACCGGTTGAACGCCGAGTGGGTGACCGCGGCCCGGCGGATCAGCCCTCCGCTCCTGATCGAGCTGCTGCAGTCCACCGGCCGACAGCTCGCGGAGCTGTTCGTCGGCCTCGAGCCCGAGGCCCCCGCCATCTTTCCCGTGGCGTGGGCCGGGGAGGAGCAGTCGGTCAACTGGTTCGACGTCGGGCGGGAATACACCGAGCGCTGGCTGCATCAGCAGCAGATTCGCGACGCCGTGGGAGCGCCCGGCCTGACTTCCAGGGAGTGGTTGCATCCGGTGCTCGATCTCTTCCTCCGCGCGCTGCCGTTTCGATATCGCGAGGTGGTGGCCGCACCGGGAACCGAGCTGCACCTCGAGATCGAAGGGCCGGCGGGAGGCGACTGGACCCTCCGGCGCGACCCGGACGGATGGGGGCTCTATTGGGGCGCGTCGCGATCGCCCTCGGCGCGCGTGCGCATGGATCAGCAGACCGCCTGGCGGCTGTTTTCCAAAGGCCTCACCCCGGCCGCCGCGCGCGAGCTGGTCACGGTCGAGGGAGATCAGGCACTCGGCGAAGGCGTGCGGGGAGCGCTGGCGATCATGGCCTGACGCGGCAGGGAGACGAGGAGCAGCGCGAGTCCGACGGTCCCGAGTGCCGTGTAGACCACTTCACCTCGCAGCCCGCCCTCGACCACCAGCAGTCCGCCCCAGGCCGCCGAGACCCACCCCACCACCCGCGCGACCCGGGTCACACCCCCTGGGAGCGACACCATAGAAGACACTTCGAGCACCAGCGCCGAGCCGATGAGCCATCCGGCGCCCATGGCGCCCGCCGGTGTCGCGCCCGCGACGCCGAGGAGGGCGCCGCCCACCGCGAGCAATGGCCACCGCGAGCGCGCCGCGGCGTGCGCCATCCCGAGGATCAGCAGCGGCACCACGACGGGGCGCCAATACGCCAGGCCGTCGGCGGCGAGCGGAAGCGCGATCCGGCTCAGCAGCAGCACCGCGGCCGGCCCGGTGAAGGCGCCCGCGACCTGTCGCTGCAGCGGCCAGAGACCCGCGGCGCCCCATGCCACCAGCAGCAGCGCGGGCGCGATCAGCAACTCCGCGGCGGGGCTGAGCGGGACGAGGGGAAGCGCGGCGATGCTCAGCCCCTCGGGTCCGGCCACCGTCGCCAGAAACCAATAGCCGGGGAGAAGCAGCAAGGAGAGCAACGGGGTGACCGGCACCGTCCGTCCGATTGGCGCAGGGAAGAGGACGTACCCCGACCAGGCCGTCACCACCACGCCGAGAAATACCACGGCCACATGCGGACCGAGTGCCGTCGCGGCGGTGCCCACAGCCAGTGCGGCGCCCCGCCACCCAGCGCTCGAGATCGCGGACGAGGTAGGTTGGAGCGGGGCCGAGAAAAGGCGCCGGCCGATCGCGCGAGCGGGGCCGGTCGCCGAGATCGCGCGGCCCAGCCCCAGCAGACCCACTCCGGCGAGGCCCAAAGCGAGGGCCGAACCCGCTGCCCGAAGCGGGCCGGCCGCGAGGAGCGAACCCGCCGAGAGCCGCACGACCAGAATGACGCCCAGCGCGACCGCCAGGATCGGTACCGCGCGGCGCCGGCCCCGGCCCCCTGAGCCCACCGCCCAGACCACCAGCGCGAGCCCGAGCAGAAGAAAACCGCCGTTGACGACCAGGAAGCCGGTCCCGGCGGACGCCGGAGACGCCAATGCGCCGCTGGAATCGGCGAATGTTGCTCGCCCGGCCGCCAATCCCAGCCCCAGGCAGGCCAGCCCCCCGGCCGCCAGCCGGCGTGCTCGGACGCCAGCGAGGAGCCCGGACCCGAGGGCCAGGGCGAGCCATCCGATTGAAAGAATCAGGGGGTCGCCGGAGGTCATCAGCGTGGCTGGACTCTTGCACTTACGCCAGATCGTGCACGGCTCGCACACCGGCGCGATCGGGGGTTTCTCTCTGCCCCGACGGAGCGTAGGTCGAGCCGGCGGAAAATACCGGACGGCCGGCGGCGAGGTGAAACGCAACCGCCGCGGGACATCTGCAAGGCGACTCTCATCTCTTCCCAGGATACCCGCACGGTGACAGCCAGCATCGACCTGCTCTCCGCGGCCTCGGATCTCATCGCTCAGGAGGGCGCCGAGCGGCGCAGGCAGCTCCCCCGGCGAAAGACCTGGCGTCCAGCCAGCGAGCTGGCCGTGGATCTGGGCACCGCCAACACTCTGGTGCTGGTCAAGGGCGAAGGCGTGGTGCTGAACGAGCCTTCGGTGGCCGCCGTGGATCAGGCCACGGGGAACATCATGGGGATCGGGCTCGAGGCCAAGCGCATGCTCGGCCGGACCCCCGACGGGATCCTCGCGGTGCGGCCGATGAAGGACGGCGTGATCGCCAATTTCGACGTGGCGGAGAAGATGCTGCGGCACTTCCTCCGGCTGGTGATCGACCGCACGATCCTCAAGGTGAAGCCGAGTGTCATCGTCTGCGTCCCCTCCGGCATCACCGAAGTGGAGCGCCGCGCGGTTCGGGACTCGGCCCGGTCGGCTGGGGTGAAGCGCCTCCTGATGGTCGCCGAGCCGATGGCCGCGGCCATCGGCGTGGGTCTCCCGGTGGAGACCCCGGTGGGCAGCATGGTCATCGACATCGGTGGTGGCACCACCAACGTCGCGGTCATCGCGCTCTCCGGTATCGTCTGCGACGCCTCGATCCGCACCGGAGGCGACGAGCTGGATCAGGCGATCATGCAATACATGCGCAAGACCTACAGCCTGCTGGTCGGCGAGCCGACCGCGGAGCGCGTCAAGATCCGGCTCGGCTCCGCCGTGCCGTTGCTCCCCGAAGAGGAGCTCGACGTGAAGGGCCGCGACCTGGTGTCGGGCCTCCCCAAGGTCGTGCGGATCGATTCGGCGGGCGTGCGCGACGCGATGCAGGAGCCGGTCTCACGGATCGTCAACGCCGTACGGCGGGCGCTGGAGATGACCCCGCCCGAGCTGGCCAGCGATATCCTCGAGCACGGGATCGTGCTCACCGGTGGCGGCGCCCTGATCCGGGGCCTCGATCAGCTGCTGATGGATGAGACCGGACTCCCGGTCCGGGTGGACGAGGATCCGCTGACCTCGGTGGTCCGGGGCACCGGCAAGATCCTCGACGACTTCAGTCGGTACGGCAACGTCCTGACGACCTGAGCCACCCCCGGGGAACTCCCCGGGGACCCCAGCCCCACACGCCGGCGTTCCCGCCCACGGGCGAGGATGTACGGCGTGCGGTGTTTGTGGGATCGCGGCCACAGGTGGGGGGCCACAGGCGGTTCCGCCATTGCCCCGGGGGCGTCTGCCGGGAAGTGCATCCAGCACCCCGGGCGTCTCCCCAACCCGATGCTTCTGTGAGGGTTGGCGTGCCGGCCCCACCCCGCCACGCCTCCCACTGGCAGGTGGCATGCCTCTGGCCTCTCCGGTCGGTGCGGTCTCGCAGGCGCCGATGCAGGCGGTCGCACTACTCTCGCGGAGGTCATTCGTCCCATGCCGGCCATTTCACTGTTTGCGGTTACGCTGAACGCGATCTCCCTCGCCAATGGCGCCACTCAGTCCGTCGCGGGACGCTGAGGTGCCGGGCCCCTGGGAGGTCCTGGTCATCGAGGACGACAAGCTCGACCGTGAGCTCGTCGCCGAATTGCTCGCGGTGCGTGGGCGCGGCGGCGTTCGCGTCACCGAAGCTGGCGACCTCGAGTCCGGCCTCGAGGCGCTTGGGTCACGGCGCTTCGACCTGGTCATGCTCGACACCAAGCTTCCCGAGGTCACCGCGCTCCACGCGCTCCGTGCCGTGGGCGACAAGGCTCCGCTCACTCCGATCCTTCCCCACTCCGCCTACATCTCGACCCAGACCCGCGAGGTCGCAAGCCACCGCGGCACCTTCGACGTCGTGGTGCGCGGCGACCTGAACGGCATGTGGGCGGCCGTCAACAAACTCCTCACCCTCAGCACCTTCGGGAGTGACCTCCGGCCCGCGGCGCGCGCGGTCGGACAATGATTCACTGGTCGGCGGCGTATGCGACCGCCGATCGCTACGCTTCGTGGACCACCAACTGGGACTGGTTGCGGGGGCTCGGGCGGTCGGGTAGCGTTGTGGCGACCGCGTCGAATTCGTGGTCGCACCGGCTATCCATCTGGAGGAGGTCCCGGGTGAATCCGCGCAAGTCGGCTCAAGCGAAGCCCGCGCAGGTACGGGGGCGGGAGGCGAGGCTCAAGCCCGATTTCGCCCACCTGTATCCCGGCATAGATTCGACCGCCTGGTCTCCCGTCGAAGTCCTCATCAACCGCGTCGTCACCCTGCTCTACGGCGACCCCGCCAATTCGGGGCTGATCACCGGTGAGCGGCTGCTGCGCGAGGATCATTTCGAGTTTCGCGGCGCCTCGCCCCGTCCCGACGGCTGGCCGGACGGCCTGACCCGGATGAGCGACGCCGCCACCCCTCCCGACCGAAGCTGATCGGCCCGTACCCTGTGGGGCGCCGGCACTCTCGGACGTCCGATTGTACGCTGGCGCCTGGGGATCAGAGTCCATTCATCGCGAAGACAGGAGACGACGTATGCCTCGAGTGTGGCTGGCGGCTCTCGGAGCGGCGGCAGTCCTGGCGTGTGGGGACAGTTCTTCCAGCGGCGGGCCCAACGACCTGTTCCCCGATGTCGCGGGTGTCTACGCGATCCAGGGCAGGTTCGACGCCGTGCCCCCGGAAGAGGCGTCCTTCACCGGCACGGTCACGATCGAGCAGGCATCCCTGGAATCGAGTCTTTTGACCGGGAGCGCCGACATCACCCTCACCGCGAACGCCGGAAACCTCGTCATCAACGACGCCGAGCTGCAGGACGCGAGCGTGACCCTCGCGGGGGTGGTGGACTTCACGGTCGAGAGCCAGGCAAACAACGTCACCTGGAGCTTCTCCGGCGAGCGGGCCGGGGACGTTCTCGAGGGGGATCACACGCTCACCCAGGGAGGCACCTCCCAGACCGGCACGTGGAGCGGGCAGCGCTAGCCACCCGGCCCTTGCGCAGTCGCCGCCCCGGCGCTCTGTTATCGGAACAATCGACAGCTCGACCACCCCCTCGTCGTGGAGAGGGTTCCTGGCCGCGAAACCTCGGTCTTGGAGCCGCTATGATCTCTCCCGACCCACTCCCGCTGGCGCTCTTTCGCCCGCCGATCGTTCTGGTCGTCGAAAGCCGCACCGCCGCACGCTCCTCTACCAGCCGGCTGGTGCGCGCGCTGGGTTATGAGGCCCGCACCGCCAGAGACGGGCAGCAGGCACTGCGGATGCTGCTGCAGTACCCGCGCCTCCACCAGCTCGTGCTCGCCAACGTCGTGCTTCCCGACATGGACGGCGGCCAGCTCGCCGAACGGATCACCGCTCGAGAGCCCGACACGCGCGTCGCCCTCATCGCGGAGTACGCGCCGATCGGGAAGGCGGCCGCCGTGCTGGCCGCCCATGCCGACCTCGCGGTCCTCCGGAAGCCGTTCGGATTTCGGGAGATCTACGAAGTGGTGTGCCCCCTGATCGGCCCGCCCCGCGCCGCGTTCCCGCTGGCCGGCAGGGTGGCTCCGGCCCGATGGCGCCGCCAGCGGACCATCGCCCGCTGACCGCTCGACCTACTCGACGATCACCCGCCCTGTCATGAACGGGTGGGGCTCGCAGTGGTAGGGAAACTCGCCCGGGGCCGTGAAGGTCCGGGTGAAGGCGTCGCCCGGCGCGAGTAGCGGCGACGACCATTCGCCCTCATCGGCGGTGCTGGTGTGAGAAACCTGGTCGCAGTTGATCCAGGTGACCCGTCCCCCGGCGCGGATCCGGATCTCGGCCGGGGCGAACGCGAAATCGCGGATCAGCACGACGATTGAACCGGGTACATCCTCCCCGATCGGAAAGCTGCATTCCCCCCCCGCCGGCCCGGTCGTCCCGCGCTCCGAGAAGCACGCGGCCAGCGCACCAGCGGCAAGACCAACCGCCAGCCCCAGCACGACCGCGCCCCGCGCGAGAGTGCCCATGGCTCAACGTACCACGACCTCACCCCGCATGAAGGGGTGAGGCGTACAGTGGAAGGCGTACCTGCCGGGCCGCGGGAAGGTGATCGCGCGGCGGCTGCCGGCCTCGATCGGACCCGAGTCGAACCCGCCATTTTCCGCGGTCACGGTGTGCGCTACCTGGCCGCCGTTGGTCCACACGACGGTCGTTCCGGCCGCGATCTCGAGCCGCGCGGGACGAAACATGAAGTCCTGCACCATGGCGACGACCGAGTCGCGTCCTCCGGCCGCAAGTGGCCGGGCGGACTCGGACGGAGCGCGGCCTCCGAAATAGCGGCTCAGCGTCACCGGGATGGTGAACTCGAAGCCGTATCGGGTCCTTCCGGTTCCCCGGGAGGAGCTCTGGAGCGTGGCGTTGTTGGTGTTGGTGGCGTGCAGCGACAGGGTGTGCGGCGTGTGGGGAATCGCGAGGCTCAGGCCGGCCGCCCAGGCGACCTTCTCTCCCGCCCGGCGCTCCGTCACCGAGGCCACGTCGCCGGAGAGCGCGATGCCTCGCCCGAGCCGAACCACCACGCCCCCCGCGATCGCGACGTCGGCTCCAGCGTTCTCACCAGGCTTCGCCAGCACCCTCATGGCCCCGAGCACGCGCACCGGACCCTGCCACCGGGCCACCGCCGCTTCGGCGTCGAGGCCCTCCGCCGCGAGGTTGTAACCCAGTTGGGCCGAGGCGTCGAGCGGGGCGCCGAGCGCCTGGTCGAGCGGAGCGTACCGGCCGAACAGCTCCCACTCGTTGGGGAAGCGCGGGGAGAGTTCCGAATTGCTGGCGTAGTGAACCCCGACCAGCGTTCGCGCCGGCAGTCCGGCGGCGAGCAGGAATGTGGGAGCGCTGATGACCTTGCGCTCCGGCGCCGGGCTGATGAAGAACCGATGGACGAAGTTGAAGTGGAGCACCCCCGGCGGCCCGGTCCAGGCGCCGGAGAGATTCGGGGTGCGGTCCAGCACTGTCTGGGCGGTCCCCTCGGGAACCGCGACGGCGGCGCCCAGAACCGCAACGAGCGGCCCGACTTGGCGGAACATGGTGGATAGACGAGCCTCGGCGCGGCGGCGGATCTTGCGTGGCAGGAGCGGGTCGTACCGGTCTGGCCGGCCCCCACCGTCGGAGACACGGGCACATGGGGGAGCAGGGCTGGGGAACAATGTCGCGAAATGTGCTAATAGTCGCATGGTGCCCGCCGGGCAGGGCCGCGCCACAAGTGGGTCTTCTCACGCACCCATACAGAACCCCTAACTCACCATCCAGTTACAACGTTCACCCAGCCCGCCTCCCAGCCGGGCACGGATTCTGCCAAATCTGCTCGCCCCTCATTGCTTTCGCGGTGACCGGCTGCTCCTTCGTCCGTTCCCGATCGACAGTGGCAGGAGTCCCCGTGCGACAGCTCATCCGGCGGTTACGCGCTTGTGATTCGGGTGCCGGAACCGTCGAATACGCCTTCCTGATGGCCATCATTGCCCTCGGTTTAATAGGGATTCTCGCGCTTTTCCGCAACGCTGTCGGGAACGCCACGGGCCGGGCGACGGTGAGCGTATCGAGGCAGGCGGCGGGAGGGTATGGCGTGAAAGGAGCCGGCGGCGGGGGTAGTGGCGGCGGTGCTATCGCCCAGGGGCCGACGACTGGCGCCCCGGACAACCCTTCCCCCGAGCCGGACAGCTCGGCGGCTTCTGGCGGCACCGACGTAGCCTCGTCCCACCCCGTCAAACCGTGAGCTGGCTCCCAGTCAGCGCACCCTCCCTGCACCCTCCGTGGCGACCTCGGAGAGCAGCAAACGGCGTCGCCTCCGCTTCTTGACGGGAAAAATGGATCCATCCCGGTAAAGTCAGCGCGCTACGGGGATCACCGCGAGCGTTCGCAGCATCACCAATAGGGAGTCGGCCACCAGGTGGTTCAGCAAGACGCTCGGGTGGGCATCGCTCTGGTTGACGATCCGATCGCGGAGCTTCAGCCGTCCTACCATCGGACTCACATCCAGCAGCGGCACTCCCTGGTCCAGAAAGACCCGCGTCACCGGCTCGATCAAGCGGCGGGAGGCCTCGGTATTGACCAGGTGGGGAAAGGCAACGACGAGCAGTGGGACTCGGTGTTCGTTTGCGAACGCAACGAACCGGTTCAGGTCCGCCAGGTGGAGGCTCAACGCGGCTGGATTGGTGTAGCAGCTCTCCAGGCCGGACTCGAAGGGGACCAGGTCCCCGTGGGGAAGTCGCCAGTAGAGGAAATCGAGCAGGTATGAGCGCGGGACGATCGCCCGGCCGGCGGGGGGCAGGTCGGAGTAGGGGGTCCAGGTGGGCACTCGAAAGCCGGCATCCTGGCACGCCTTCTCGATATCATTGCTATAGTAGACCAGAATGAGCGCGGCTGGAGGCTCGGGTTGCTCGAGCAGCCGCCGATACTCGTCCCTGGTGTCCGACCCAAGGCCTCCGAGATTATGAACCCGGTAGTCCGGCGCCAATTCGCGGTCCATCAAGTTGGACATCCGGTCTTCGACGTTCGCGATCCCCACCCCGGCTACGAACGAATCTCCGATCATGAACACGGGCCTGCCCTTTTTGCCACGGCGGTCGACGTCTCGGTAGCCGGCCGGATTCCGCAGGGTCCAGTAGCGCTCGTACCAGAGCTTCGACGCCAGGGTATAGCCTACCGCGTGGCTGGCAGGTACCGCGGCGAAGACCGTCTCGCCAACCAGCACGACGAAGGCGAGCGCCACGACCGTCGTGGTAAGTCCTTCCATGGCGCTGGAACCTGACGGGCTGCGGTGCCGCAGGAGATAAACCACCAGCGCCACCAGCACTCCGAGATTGGCGATGGCTGACAGAAAGTGGCTCCAACCCGTAGTGAAGGGCGCCGATATGACGAGGAGGGTCCAGGACAAACCCGCGCCCATCCATGCGAGCGCGACGCCGGTTGGCCGGTTGAGCCTGCGTTCGTAAAGGAGCACGAGGATCCCGAGCGCCAGGATGGCACCCTCCAGAAGGAGCACGGGACGCCGATGCGGCAGTGGAAGGTTTGCGGCCGCGAGATAGTTCGCGTATCGCGCGGGTTTGCCCGTGAGGATGACGCCGAGCGCGGCGGCGATGTAGATGGGCAAGAGATTCCGCGGTCCATCCATGCCTCCCCCCGAACCGGCAGTGCGCGTGTCGGCCTCAGCTGTTCAACACCGGGCAAAGCGCCACCTTCGCCGAGGTTGCGGCTACCGCAGTCGGAGAGATCTTATCGAGCTGGATGCGCTGGGTAAAGCGACGTTTACCGTGATAGCCGAGGACGCGATGCCCCCCACCAACAGAATTCCGCCACCCGAGGGAGCGGCGGCAGGGGCAGCGGGGCAAAGAGGTTGGCGAATGGAGCGGACCGGGATCGAACCGGCGACCCCCTGCTTGCAAAGCAGGTGCTCTCCCAGCTGAGCTACCGCCCCAGATCTCACGGAACGCAGGAAACTAGCCGGCCTCTTCGCATATCGGCAGGTCGGCCCCCACCAGGGGAGCGCTACTGTTCAGGCTCGCCGCCTCAGAGGTCGTACAGCGCGCCGTAGCGGGCCCGCAGCGCCTCGACCAGCGGCCGGTGATCCGGCGGCGTGCCGGTGACGACCTCGATGAGCCGCGCGGACGGATATCGGCTGCCCTGCCGATAGATCCGCTCGCCCAGCCAGCGGACCAGCTCGCGAAACTCCCCCCGCGCGAAGCTCTCCTCCAGATCGCCGAGCTCCTGCCCCGCCCGCGCGAAGAGCTGCGCCGCGAAGACATCGCCCAGCGTATAGGTCGGGAAGTACCCGATGAGACCCTCGGCCCAGTGCCCGTCCTGAAGGCAGCCCTCGGCGTCGTTGGTCGGCGTCACGCCGAGGTACCGGCGGTAGGCGTCGTTCCAGGCGCCGGGCAGGTCGGCCGCGACCAGGTCGCCGGACATGAGCGCCCGCTCCAGCTCGAAGCGGATCATCACGTGGACGTTGTAGGTGACCTCGTCGGCGTGGACCCGGATCAGCGACGGCGTCACCCGGTTCACCGCGAAGTAGAACTCGTCGAGGTCCACGTCGCCCAGCGCCTCGGGAAACCGATCGCTGCGCCAGCGGAAGGAAGTGCTCCCAGAACCCCCGGCTGCGCCCCACCCGGTTCTCCCAGAGCCGCGCCTGCGACTCGTCCATCCCCACCGAGGCGGCCTCGCCCATCGGTGTTCCGTAGAACTCCGAGTCGAGCCCCTGCTCGTAGAGCCCATGCCCGACCTCGTGGAGGACGGTGAGCGCGCCCCCCACGAAGTCGCGAAGATCGAAACGGAGTCCGATGCGGCAGTCGCCCGGCCCAAGGCTGGTGCAGCAGGGGTGGACCCCGAGATCGAGCCGGCCGCGATCGAAATCGAAGCCCACCGCCCCGGCGACGTGCTCCCCGAACCTGCGCTGGCCCTCGAGCGGCACCGGGCGCCGGAGCATCGCCACGTCCGGCCGCGGGCTCGCGTCCGCGATGCGCGCCGGCCAGCGGCACCAGCTCGCGCCGGAGCGCGTCGAACAGCCGGCCCACGATCTCGCTGGTGATACCCGGCTCGTAGTCGTCGATGAGCGCGTCGTACGGCTCGCGCTCGTAGCCGACGCACTGCGCCTCGGCCCGCTTGAGCTCGACGATCCGCTCGAGATGGGGACGGAAGCGGCGCGAAGTCCGCGCCTCCCGCGCGGCCGACCAGGCGCGCTGCGCCACCGCCGTCGTGCGCGCGAGGTCCTGGACCAGCTTGCGGGGGAGACGGACGTACCGCTCGTAGTCGCGCCGCAGCTCGCGGACGTTGACCGCCGGCGGCGAGTCGGGATCGGCGAGCAGCGGCGAGCCCTCCAGCACGGCGAGCAGCTCGCCGATCCGGGGATCGGTGCCGTGCTCGTGCAGCAGACCCGCGACCAGCGCGAGCTGTTCGCTCCGGCCCTCGACCGCGCCGGCGGGCATCTGGCGTCTCCTCGTCCCACTCCAGGAGGGCCTCGATCGAGGCGAGGGTCGCCTCCTCGCGCACCCGCTGGATCAGTTCGTCGTAGGCCTGGTCGGCTCGCATGCTCAGCGGTCCCCGGCTGCAACGCCGCCCAATCGCGCGGCTCCAGCATCGCCAGCAGCTCGGCTTCGAACGACCCGGGCTGGTAGATCGGCGCGTACTCCCACGCCGCGAGCGGCGGCAGGCTCATCAGCACGCTCTCGATCCGGGCGTTGGTCTGCAGCCCGAACAGCGTGCCGCGATCGTGCACCAGATTGAACTCGACGTACCGGCCGCGGCGGGCGAGCTGGAAATGGCGCTCGCGCTCGCCGTACGGCTCGTCGCGCCGCCGCTCGACGATCGGCGCATACGCGGCCGGCAGCGCCCGGCCCACGTCGATCACGAACGTCGAGCAGCCGGTCTCGGTCGAGGCCGCTGTCGCCCGCGCGCAGGTGGTCGAAGAAGATGCCGCCGACGCCGCGCGGCTCCTCGTCCCGGTGCGAGGTTGACGAAGTAGTTGTCGCACCAGGCCTTGAACCGGGGATGAAAGGACGGATGATGGCGGTCGCAGATCGCCTTGAGCGCGCGATGGAAGTGGCGCGCGTCGTCGGGGTGCGGGTAGGTCGGCGTGAGGTCGGTGCCGCCGCCGAACCAGGCGTCGAGCACGCGCCCTCGGCGTCCGTCGATCTCGAAGTAGCGGACGTTGAGATGGACGGTCGGGACCATCGGGCTGCGGGGATGCGCGACGAGGCTCATCCCGGTGACGAAGAACGCCGGCGTCGCCACCCCGCCGACGCGCGCGCCGAGCCGCTGGGCCATCGGCGGCGGGCAGGACGCCCTCCACCGCCGAGCGATTGACGCCGCACTTCTCGAACGTCCGGCCCTCGGCTCATCACCCGCGGCACGCCGCCGCCGCCGCCCGGCCGCTGCCACCGATCCTCGCGGAACGTGCCGCCGCCGTCGAGCCGGTGAAGAACGCCGTGATCTCGTCGTGCAGCGACTCCATCGCTGCAGGCGACCGCGCGTCGCGTGCGCCGGCTCGGCTCACCGCGCGCCGCCATTCCTTCACGGCGTCGACGAAGGCCCGCGCATGCGCCACCGGCACGTCCGGGAGAATGCCGTGGCCGAGATTCGCGACGTGTCCCACCCCGCCGAACGCGTCGAGCATGGCGTGGGTCGCGCTCGCGGATCATCGCCGGGTCGGCGCGTACAGCCAGCTGGGGTCGAGGTTGCCCTGCAGCGCGACCGGATCGGCCGGTGCCAGCCGGCGGCGCGCGCTCCGCGGCGTCGGTCTGCCAGTCCACGCCGATGACGTCGGCCCCGGTGGCGTCGGCGATCTCCTCGAGCGCCCAGCCCGCGCCCGGCGCGAAGACGATCACCGGCGCGCCCGCCCGCTCGCGAGCCGGGCCGCCTTCGCGAGGTAGGGCAGCGCGAACTCGCGGAAGTCGCGCGGCCCGAGCGCGCCGGCCCACGAATCGAACAGCTGCACCGCCTGCGCGCCCGCCTCGACCTGCGCGACGAGGAACTCGCCGACCGTCGCGGCGAGCCGCTCCAGCAGCGCGTGCGCCACGCGCGGGCTGCTCCGACCAGCATGCGCTTGGCGTTCGTGAACGTCCTTCGTGCCCTTCCCTTCGACCATGTAGCTCATCAGCGTCCACGGCGCGCCGGCGAACCCGATGAGCGGCACCCGGCCCGCCGATCCGCGCGCGCGCGAGCCGTAGCGCGTCGAGCACGTAGCCGAGGTCGCCGGCGGGTTCACCGTCGCGCAGGCGCGTCGAAGTCGCCGGGGCGCGCAGCGGGTCGTGGAACCGCGGACCCGATGCCCTCGTCCACCGTGAGCGTCATGCCCATCGCCTCCGGAATGACCAGGATGTCGCTGAAGATGATGGCGGCGTCGACGCCGACGAGGTCCACCGGCTGGAGCGTGACCTCGACCGCCAGCTCCGGCGTGCGGCACCATCGTGAGGAAGTCCGACTCGCGCGCGCACCGCGCGATACTGCGGGCAGGTAGCGTCCGGCCTGGCGCATCATCCAGACCGGCGGACGCTCGACTGGCTCGCGCCGGCAGGCTCGCAGAAAGAGATCGTTCATCCGGCTCCGATCGGGCTCAGCGGGTGGCAACGAGCGTTCGCACGCCGGCCACCAGCGCCTCGACGTCGGGCCGGGCGCCACCGCCGGCCGGCGGCCAGCCGGACGCGCGCGCGGCCGCGGCCGTGGTGGGGCCCACCGCGACGAGCGGGGGCCGCACGCCCGGCGGACCGGCCCGCGCCAGGAGGTCGGCCACACTCGGACTCGCCACGACCAGAACCTGGGCCCGCTCCGCCACGCGGCGCGGGCAGCCCCCTCGTCCGCCAGCACCGAGCGGTAGCACGGTCACTTCCACGACCTCGATGCCGTCGTGCTCGCAGCCGCGTGGGCAACTCGTCGCGCCGGAGATCGCCGCAGGGAAACAGCACCCGACCGGGCGCGCCGTCGGCGACGATCGCCGCGGCCAGGGCCGCGCGCCGCGCCCCGGTCGCCGACCGCGTCGGCCCTCGGGCTGTCGAACCATGCCGAGCGTCGCACCCAGCGCGGCGAGCGGTGCCTGCGGGCCGGCGGCCCAGACGGCACGTCCGATCGCCGACCCCCGCACCGTGCGCCTCGGCTGCGCTCGACGAAGGCCCGCGCCGACCGGGGTGAGGTGAACGCGACCGCGTCGAAGTCGCGACAGCCGGCTCAACGCGTCGTCGACCGGCCCCAGTCGAGCGGCGGCGCGAAGGTGAGCAGCGGCCATTCCTCGACCGCCAGCCGGAACCGCGCGCAGCGCTCGATCAAGCCGGGGAAGGTGCCCGGCGAAGCCGTCACGACTACGGTCCCGAGCATCACGGCTCGGGCACGAGCGGCGCGGCGCTGAGCCGCGATCTCCGAGAGGATGCGACTCCGCTCCGTCGTCCAGGAGTCGCGCGGCCAGCGTCTCGCCCACTCCAGCCGCCGCGGCTTCGTCGGCCACCCGCGCACGGTCAGCCGCGCCTTCGACCCGCGCTCGCCGCCGAGCGACACGACGCGGCCGCGCAGCGTGAGCTCGCCCGCGCGGTCGAGCTCGGCGTAGGCGGCGACCGGCACCTGGCAACCGCCCTCGAGCGCGCGGAGGAACGCCCGTTCCGCGCGTCACCGCCAGCGCCGATGGCGCGGTGATGCAGCGCGGTGACCGCGGACTGGGCGATGGCCGCGTCACCGGCGCGAGCGGTCACCGCGAGTGCGCCCTGGCCCGGCGCCGGCAACATCACGTCGACCGGGAGCCGCTCGGCTGATGCGCCGTTCGAGGCCGAGCCGCACCAGGCCGGCGGTCGCCAGCAGAATGGCGGTCCACTCGGGCGTCGCGTCCAGCTTGGCGAGCGGGTGTCCACGTTGCCGCGGATGTCGCGCACCTGGAGATCGGGCCGCAGCTGCAACAGCTGAGCGCGCCGGCGGAGGCTGCTGGTCGCGAGGATCGCCCCCTGCGGCAGCTCGCTGCCACTCGAGCGGCCCGCGTCCGACCAGCGCATCGCGCGCGATCGTCCCGCTCGCCGACGGCGACCAGCGCGATGCCCTCCGGCGGACGGTGGGGAGATCCTTGAGCGAGTGCACCGCGAGGTCGATCCGCCCGGCGAGCATGGCGTCGTCGATCTGCCGGGTGAAGAGCGCGGCGGACGCCGATCCGCGCCAGCGGCACGTCCTGGCACGATGTCGCCCGTGGTCCGGATCTCGACCCGCTCGGTCGGGTGCCCGGCTGCGGTCAGTAGCGCGCGGATCGCGCTCGGTCTGCCACAGCGCGAGCGCGCTGCCGCGGGTGCCGACGCGGAGCGTTGCCGCGCGTCACTGCCCGCCCGTCCGCTCGCCGGTCCGACCTGGCGCCGCGATCCGCCGCGGCGGCCTCGCCGCGCGCGATGACCTCGCCGAGCGCGACGCCTTCACGGTACGAGCCGGCCAGCGCCAGCCCGGGATTCCGGCGCTCGACCTCGTCCATGATGTCCTTGAATCGGCCGTAGCTCAGGTCGTACTGCGGAATGGCCTTGGGCCAGAGATGGAAGGCGCGGAAGGTGGGCTCGCCCTCGACGCCCAGCAGCAGCGCGGAGGTCGTCCAGCACCCGCGCGGTCAGCGTGCTGGAGATCGGCGTTGGCCAGATCGGGGTTCCGGACGCCGCCGCACGAACGCGGTGAGCAGCACGTGCCCGTGGCCGGCGCCCGGCCGGGAAAGACGTGGACGAGAACACCACGCCCAGCACGTTGCCGCCGCTCGACGTCGGGCACCAGGAAGCCGAAGCCGTCCAGCGGGTGCGCTGACGTCCTCGCGCCGGAAGCCGAGGGCGAGCACGCGCGACCGGCGGATAGGTGATGCTGGTGAGGGTCTTGAGACGATCGCCGCCGTCGAACGTCGAGATCGATCTCGTCGGCGCAGTGGGCCGGCGCGGCGTAGATCACGCCGTCGTACGAGCTCGATGGCCTGGAACGCGGCCCCCACCGTCCAGCCCTTGGTCCCCGGCGCAGCTGGGTCGACGCGGCGCCGAAGCCGGATCTCCGCGTGCAGCTGCGCGGGCGAGCGCGTCGGGGATCTCCTGGAGACCGTTCCGGAACGAGATCAGCCCGGCGGCGGCCCGGCGGCCGGCCTCCTCCCGTCCGCGCCCGCATCATGCTGCCCAACGCCTTCATCACCGAGCCGTGGGCGCGCTCCAGGCCGTGCAGCCGCGGCAGCGCGTGCCGCGGCGGAGAGCTGCTCGGGATCGCCCGCGAAGATGCCGGCGACGAACGGATTGGCGACGTAGTCGAGGACCTCCTGGTTGAAGCGGCGGCGGACGAACGTGGCGACGCTCTCCTCCATCGGCGAATCGCCGGCCTCGACCAGCGGCTCGCCGAAGATGGCGAGCTTGGCGCCGTTGGAGAGCAGGCGGGTGGTGAGGAGCTGGGAGGGCGACGTCGGCAGGGGCGACCAGCTTCGACTTCGGACGATGTAGCGGCTTGCGCGCGTCGCGCGAGGCCGAGCAGCGATGCTTGGCTCGAGCCCGAGCTCGCCCAGCAGCTGCCGCGAGGGCCGGCGCGGGAGTGGTCAGGCTAGTTGGGGCCGAGCTCCGCGAGATAACCGTCGCGGCGGTCGGTCAGGATCGCTCCGCCCGCGCGGTCGGTGGCCTCGTACACCACCACCCGAGCGCCACGCTGCTTCAGCCGATACGCCGCGGTGAGGCCGGCGACCCCGCCGCCGACGATCGCTACCGCGCCCATGCGGAGGTCAGGGCGGTCTCGAACGCGGCGCCAGCTCGGCCTCGCCGTGGCACGCGGAGGTGAACGCCGCCTCGAACGGCCGAGGGCGGCGAGGTAGACGCCGCCGTTCCAGCATGGCGTGGAAGAACGCGCCGTAGCCGGCCGGTCGCTCCGCTTGGCCGCCTGCGTAGTCGCGCACCGGCGTCGTCGGTGAAGAAGGGCGTCAGCATCGTCCCGACGCGCTGCGACCGTGACGCCGGCACCCCGGCCGCGGCGCGGCCGCCGCCAGCCCCTCGGCCAGCCGCGGCGCTAGCGGCTCGGCCCCTCGTAGGTGCCCGGCCGGGCCAGCACGCGAGCGTCGCCAGCCCGGCCGCCATCGCCAGCGGGTTGCCCGAGAGCGTGCCCGCCTGGTACACCGGTCCCGGCGGCGCGATCTGCTCCATGATCTCGCGCCGCCGCCGTAGGCCGCGGCCGGCAGGCCGCCGCCGATGACCTTGCCCAGGCAGGTCAGGTCGGGCGTCACGCCGTACAGCGCCTGCGCCCCGACCGGGTGCACCCGGAAGCCGGTCATCACCTCGTCGAAGATCAGGAGCGCGCCGTGCGCCGGGTGATCAGCCGCGCAGGCCCTGCGAGGAAGCCCGGCCGCGGGCGGCACGACGCCCATGTTGCCGGCCACCGGCTCGACGAGCACGGCCGCGATCTGGCCCGCGCGCTCGCGAACAGCGCCTCGACGGCCGCCAGGTCGTTGAAGGGCGACGACCAGCGTGTCGGCGACGGTGCGCGGCGGTGCACGCCGGGGCTGTCGGGCAGGCCGAGCGTCGCGACGCCGGAGCCGGCCTGGACGCAGCAGCGCGTCGGCGTGGCCGTGATAGCAGCCGTCGAACTTGACGAGCACTCGGCGCGCCGGTGAAGCCGCGGGCGAGCCGGATCGCGGTCATCGTCGCCTCGGTGCCGGAGCTGACGAAGCGCACCATCTCGATCGACGGGAAGGCGTCACGACCCGCTCGCGCGAGCTCGACCTCGAGCTCGGTCGGCGCGCCGTAGGTCGTGCCCGCGCCGCCGCCGCCTCGATGCGCCGCGACCACCTCCGGATGGGCGTGGCCGAGGATCAGCGGGCCCCACGAGCCGCACGTAGTCGATGTACGCGGTTGCCGTCGACGTCCGTCAGCTACGCGCCCTCCGCCCGCGCGCGATGAACGCGCGGCTTGCCGCCGACGCCGCGGAAGGCCCGCACCGGGCTGTTGACGCCGCCGGGGATCACCCGCTGCGCCGCCGCGAACAGCCGCTCCGACGCCGGTCGTAGCCCGAGGCGGCGCGCTCGGCCTCCGTCATGTCTCGCCCTCGTCCGCCAGCCAGCCGGCGACGTCCTTGGCGTGATAGGTGATGATCGGTCGGCGCCGGCGCGGTGGATGCCCGTCAGCGTCTCGAGGACCACGCGCCGCTCGTCGATCCAGCCGTGCCGGGCGGCGGCCTTCACCATGGCGTACTCGCCGCTGACGTTGTAGGCCGCCAGCGGCAGCGTCGGGGCGCTCGCGGACCGCGCGGATCACGTCGAGGTACGCCAGCGCCGGCTTGACCATCAGCATGTCGGCCCCCTCGGCCACGTCGAGGGCGGCCTCGCGCAGGCGCCTCGCGCGACGTTGGCCGGGTCCATCTGGTATGCGCGCCGGTCGCCGAACTGCGGCGCGCTCTCGGCGGCCTCGCGGAACGGGCCGTAGAAGGCGCTGGCGTACTTGGCGGCGTAGCTCAGGATCGGCACGTGCGTCGTAGCCGGCGGCGTCCAGCGCCGCGCGGATGGCCGCCGACCATGCCGTCCATCATGCCGCTGGGCGCGACGATGTCGGCCCCGGCCTCGGCGTGGCTCACCGCGACTCGCCCGAGCAGCTCCAGCGTGGCGTCGTTGTCCACGCGCGTCGGCCGGTCGCTGGTCAGCACGCCGCAGTGGCCGTGGTCGGTGTATTCGCAGAAGCAGACGTCGGTGACGAGCAGCAGATCGGAGTCCGGCGCTCGGAGCCGGCGGAGCGCGCGCTGCACGATGCCGTCCTCGGCGAAGTTCTCGCTGCCCGACCTCGTCCTTCTCGGCGGGAAGGCCGAAGAGCAGCACGCGCCGGGATGCCGAGCGCCTCGACCCGATCGACCTCGCGGTCGAGTACGTCGTCCACCGACAGCTGAAAGACGCCCGGCATCGAGCCGATCTCGCGCTCGACCCGCGTGCCGTGAACCACGAAGAGCGGTTGGATGAGATCGCCGGGAGCCAGCTCGTGCTCGCGCACCAGTCGGCGCAGAGCCTCGGTGCGGCGGCGGCGGCGGGGACGCTGGATCGGAGCGGGGGGCACGAGGGGAAGACTAGGGAGCGCGGGCACCCATTGCAACCGCGTCGAGCGACGCTCGCGGGAACCGGGCATGGTGGTTGCCGCATTTCTTTAAGACGACCCGCGCGACCAGGGTCGCAGAAGCGGGGCGATCCCGCTTACTATGGCGGGAGGACCCTCGCACCGGTCCACGTTCTCGGGACGATCCCCAGCCCGCCGAATCACTTATGGCCTCCGGGCCGAGGCGCCACGAGGTGCCCGGAGTCACGGTGCGATGCGACCGCGCATCACCGCCCCGGCATTCAGGGCTGTCGCATCTTTCGCACAACCGGGCGTTCCGCCATCCCTCAATGAGGACGGGGAATCGCCCGACAGCAGCACGAGGTACCTGCACATGGCACGTTCCTCCACCGTCCCGACCGTCATTCCGACCCTCGGCCTATTGGCGGCCGCCTGCGGAGGCTCCACGCCCCCGTCGGCCCGACCCCGCTCCGGTCGCACCGGCCATCGCCATCGTCGGCGCCACCCTGTGGGACGGCACCGGGCGCGCGCCCGTGCCCAACGCGGTGACCCTGGTCCAGCGCGACCGGATCCTCTGCGCCGGCGCGGCCGGCGAATGCGTCATTCCGGCCAGGTCCCGCATCATCGACGCCCAGGGGCAATACCTGATCCCGGGTCTGATCGACAGTCACGTCCACCTGCTCTTCCTGACCGAGGGCAGCGCGGGCGAAGAGCTCGGGCTCGATCTGCGCGATCTCCTGGCCCAGGGCGTCACGACCCTGCGCGACATGGGCACCGATCCGGCAGGCCTCCTGTCCCGCGTCCGCGCGCTCCAGGCCGCGCCCCGGGTGCACGCCATGCAGCTCGTCGCGGGCCGCCGGTTCTTCTTCAACGGATTCCGCGGCACGGTCACCCCGCGAGGCACGATCTACCACCAGCCCCCGGCCATCGCGATGCAGCAGCTGGGGTGGACAGCCGCTCCAGTTCGACCCCGAGCGACGACGCGGACGCGATCGTGGCCGAGGCGCGCGAGGCCGGCGCGATGGGTCTCAAGCTCTACGCGCAGCTCGATTCCGGCTCGGTCCGGCAGCTGGCCGATGCCGCGCACCGCGCCGGCATGCCGGTCTGGGGCCACGCGTGGGTTCAGCCGGCCAGCGTGATGGAACAGGCGATGGCGGGTCAGAACGGCGTGGTGCACGCCGCCGGCCTCGCGGGCGAGCTGTTCACGGCCGAGGACCGCGACACCCTGGTGCGCGACGGCGACCTGCAGACGGCCACCGCCGAGGTGGCCACCGTCGGCGCGGCGCACGATCCGCGGGTGCTCGCGGCGCTCGACTCCATGGCGCGCAGGGGAACCATCTTCGAGCCCACCCTGGACGCGGTGCGCCACAGCGTGGCGTCCTACGATGCCAAGCTCCGCCACATACCCTCGCTTACAGGAGGAGTACGTCCGGTCGGCGTCGCGGTTCGGGATGGAAGTCACCCGCCAGGCGGTCAAGCGCGGCGTCCGCATCAGCGCGGGCAGCGACCACGTCGCCTACGGTCCGGCCAGCGACCGCGCCACGCTGTTCGGAGAGCTTCGGCTGCTGGTCGATTCGATCGGCCTCTCGCCCACCGCGGCCCTGCTCGCCGCCACCCGCGACGCGGCACGCGCCATCGGTGGCCAGCCCGGACGCCAGGTGGGCACGATCCAGAAGGGCCGCTACGCCGACCTGGTGCTGCTGGCGAAGAACCCGCTCCAGGACATCGCCAACCTGGAGTACGTCGAGCTGGTCATGGTCGGCGGCAAGGTCTGGCGGCCGGGTCAGCTGCGGTCGGGGATCGCGATGAGATAGGCGGCAGGCGGCAGGGCTGCGTCAGCGGCAGAAGTCAAGGGGACCATGCCAGGCATGGTCCCCTTCGCTGCGCTCAGGGTGACGACCGGCTCGACCCGAGCTCCGGTTCCAGCGGCAGCTCCTCCCGCTCCGCCCATTCGGTCCACGACCCCACGTACACCCGCACCCGCGGATAGCCCAGCAGGTACCGCAGGGTAAAGTGCACGTGGCTCGCCTCCGTGGCGCTGTTGCAGTAGGCGATGATCTGCTTGTCGGGCGTGATCCCCTGTGCCTCGTACTCCGTCCGCAGCTCCGCCGGCTGCTTCCACACGAAGCCGAATCCTTCGCGAGTCAGATCGTCCTGCCAGTAGTGGCTGATCGCGCCGGGAATGTGCCCGCGCCGTATCTGCGCGCCCGCTTCGCCCGCGTACTGGTCGGGGGGCCGGGCGTCCACCAGCATCGCGTCGCCGGTACGGAGGGCGCGCTGGACGTCCTCCAGCGAGGCCTGCTCCGGCCGGAACGATCCGGCCGGGAACGCGGTCGCCGCCAGCCGAGGGTACTGCTGGACCACGGGCCGCTGCTCGAGCTGCCACTTGAAGTAGCCGCCGTCCAGCACGGACACCTGACGGTGACCGAACCCGGCCAGAAGCCACGCCAGAAAGGTCGCGTCGATGTTGTGGGTCTCCCCGGCGCTGTAGATCACCACCGGCCGGTCGAACGGCAGGCCGATCCGAGAGAACAGCGCCGCGTACGCCGGCCCATCCAGCAGCTGGGTCGGGACGCCTCCTCGGCTGGCGCGCAGGGTCTCGGTATTGAGGTACACGGCGCCGGGGAGGTGGCTGCGAAGGTAGGCGAAAACGTCGGTCCGGATGTCTACCAGAACCACGGGACCCCGGGCCTGCCACGCGGCGAGCTCGTCGGTGGAGACGATGCCCGGCAGGGAGCCGGCCGGGACCGGGCCGGGAGCCTGGGGCGCGCGCGACGGGCCGCAGGCCCCGGCCAGACAGGCGAGGACGGCCACGCTCGCGCGGAGCCCGCGGCTCACGGCGAATCGAGCCCCATGTACGCCCGCTCCTCCTCCACATAGACCCTCGCCGCGTTCCTTCGCCGGCGCGAATTGAGCGACACCGGACGCGCCTCGTCGGCCGGCGGCAGAGTGGACATCGCGCGGCGCATCGGCACTCCCCGCTCCACCGCGGAGCGCATGTCCGCCTGGAGACCTGTCAGGTAGTCTCGAGTCCGGCCGATCAGATCGGCGGGATGCGCCGGGATGGCACCGTGACCCGGCACGACGACCCGGGCACCCAGCGCACTCACCGAGTCGAGAACCCGAAGCAGCTCGCTGGAGTTGCCGTCCACCACCATGCTCACGCCGTCCTCCACCAGCACGTCGCCCGCGAAGAGCACGCGCTGCTCCGGAAGCCACACGATCAGGTCGCCCGGCGAGTGCCCCGCCCCGGGATGGGAAATGACGATGGTCTTTCCCCCCAGCCGCAGGGTATCCGAGTGCCGTCACCGGGCGGTCGGGGGTGTCGGCGAACTCGAAGCCGCGCATCGCGTCGAGTCCGACCACCCGGACCCAATCCGCGATCAACGCGTTCTCTCCGCCCTCCGAGGCGAGGGCGCGCTTGTCCGGATGGGCGATCACACGCGCGCCCGCCTTCCGCAGTACCACCGCGCCGAAGTGGTGGTCGGGATGGTGATGGGTCAGTATCAGCCACGCGATCGGTCGATCGGTGACCCGGCGGATCGTCCGGAGCAGCTGCTCGCCCTGCCGCGGGCTCGCCAGCGCGTCGATCACCACCACCCCGTCCGTGGTCACGACGAAGCCGGCGTTGGACCGTCCCTCGACGCCGCGGCCCGTGTCACCGGGCACCGCGTACACGTCGGGCGCCAGCACGCGCACCGGCAACGGGTCGCCGGGATCGACCGAATCCGAGCGTGAGCAGAGACGCGAACAGCGGGAGAGCGGTGCGGATCAGGCGGAAACGAACTTGATGTCGACCGACTGCTTGAACACGCCGCCCTTGTTGTCGGTCCAGACCATGGTGAGAGGCGCTTCGCGATCGGCCTTGAGCGTGAAGCTGACGATCGGGTCCCGGCTGATGCCGGAGGTCCACATGAACCGGGCGATTTCCTGGTCACCGTAGGTGACGACGACGTCCTTGATGAAATACGCCGGGATCGGCTGGCCGTCGGCGTCGCGGAAGAAGCCGGTGTCCATCGGGTGCGAAATGATCGCGTTCACCCGATCACGCTCGCCCTGGACCACCTGGTCCGGGACTCGAATGCGGGCCTCACCGATGGACGGGGTCATCAGCCGCACCCGTTGAGCGTGACCTGCACCCGGGCGTAATCGGCCCAGATCGTCGCCGGTGTTGGTCGCGGCGATGGCCCGCACCCAGGTCGTGCGCTTCATCTTGATCCGGGTGGAGATGGACACCGAGCCGATCGCGGGCGTCAGGTGAAACGCGGCGAGGTGGGCATCGGGGTTGTGATCCACGATCAGGTGGATCGACCTTGACGTAGCGCTCGGGTGTCATCGGCAGATCGCTCTCGATGATGACCGGGACGATGCGGCCGTCTTCGGCCACGAGCGGCATGTCGAGGGAGAGGTTGCCCCGCCGGATCGGCCTTCCCCCCGAGATCTCCTTCAGAATCCGGGCGACTTCCTCGTTGGGAACCTCGGGATCGTTCGGATCCAGGCCGAACCCCGCGAGCAGCCGCTCCCCCTGGAGCAGCGACCCGGACCCGAGCATGCCCGCGGCCGCCAGCAGCGAGCTGCGGAGGAAGAGGCGGCGGGAGGCGTCGTCGTGGGGTGCCATACTGGAATACTCTGCCCCTGTTTGCCTCAAGTCAAGCAACCTTTCCCTCTAGACAGGCAATCTCTGCCTCTGGAAATTCTGCAGAAATTCTGCCGAATGGACAGCTCGAAGGGGTCAATGGACGCCCTTGAGGAGGACACTTCGGCCCTGAGTCCGACCGCGAGAACCCCGGTGGATTATCCCCCAAACCGAACCTCCATAACCCTTTCCCCCCGTAACGGACGGTCGGGACGAGGGTTGCACCATTACGGCGCAAGGATTGCGACAGGGAAGCCGTTTCTGTACACCCGGCCCGGCGCCCGCCTGCAACTTGTGTCACCCGAGCCGGATCACTAGTTTAAATCCTTCAGCCGCAAAGCGATGTGGGGGCAATCATTACCTCCTCTCTGCTCCGAGGAACCGTGGATACCCAAGAGCTTCAACAGGTCGCGCTCTTCGAGAAGTGCCGGCAGTTCACCAAGGCCCGTGAGATTCAGGCCGCCGGCCTCTATCCCTACTTCAAACCGATCTCGGAGTCGGAAGACACCGTCGTCGTCATCGACGGGCACAAGCGGATCATGCTGGGGTCCAACAACTACCTTGGCCTCACCCATCATCCCAAGGTGCTCGAGGCGGCGTCTCGCGCCCTGCACCGGTACGGCTCCGGCTGCACCGGCAGCCGGTTCCTGAACGGAACGCTCGACCTGCACGAGCAGCTCGAGACCGCGCTCGCGGAATTCCTGGGCAAGGAAGCCTGCCTGGTCTTCTCCACCGGTTACTCGGCCAACCTGGGGCTCATCTCGGGCCTGGTCGGCCGGGGCGATGTCGTCTACCTCGACAAGCTGGATCACGCCTCCATCGTAGACGGCGCCAAGCTCTCCTACGGAGACACCGAACGCTTCAATCACGGCGACCTGGCCAGCCTCGAGCGGCGGATGGAGCGCCACGGGTTCGGCCACGGCTCGATGATCGTGGTGGACGGCGTCTATTCGATGGAAGGGAACGTCGCCGATGTCCCGGGCCTGGTGCGGGTAGCCCGGAAATACGGCGCCGCGCTGGCCTTGGACGACGCGCACGCCCTCGGCGTGCTGGGGCCGAATGGCGACGGGACGGCGGCCCATTTCGGCCTGGTCGACGAGGTGGACATCATCGCCGGCACGTTCTCGAAGTCGCTGGCGTCGATCGGCGGCTTCGTGGCCGCGTCGGAGAACGTCATCCACTACCTGAAACATCACAGCCGGCCACTCATCTTTACGGCCTCGCTGCCCCCCGCCAACACGGCCGGCGTGCTGGCCGCGCTGCAGGTGCTGCAGGACGAGCCGGAGCGCCGCGACCGGCTCTGGGCCAACACCCGCCGGCTCCACGACGGTTTCCGCGGCCTCGGGTTCGACATCGGCCCGACCCGGACCCCGATCGTGCCGGTGCTGATCGGTCCCCTGGAGAAGACCTTCCTCATGTGGCGGCGGCTGTTCGACGCCGGCGTCTTCACCAATCCGGTGGCCCCGCCCGCGGTGCCCGCTACTCAATGCCGGCTGCGCACCAGTCTCATGGCGACCCACACGTTCGACCAGATCGACTTCGCACTGGAGCAGTTCGCCCGCATCGGCCGGGACCTGGAGGTCATCTGACCCCATCGCTGCGCGTCCGCGCGGCGCGGGACCGACGGGACCTCAAGCGCTTCATCGACCTGCCGTACCGACTCCACGCGCGGGACCCGATCTGGGTCCCGCCGTTGCGTCGGGACGTCGCCGCCCTCCTCTCGCGGTCCAAGAACCCCTTTTTCGAGCACGCCGAAGCCGAGTACTTCCTCGCCGAGCGGGACGGCGCCGTGGTGGGCCGCATCGCCGCCATCAGCAACCGGCTCCACAACGAGACCCACGGCGACCGGGTGGGCTTCTTCGGCTTCTTCGAGTGCATCGACGACCAGGCCGTCGCCGACGCCCTGTTCGGCGTGGCGGCCGAATGGTGCCGGGAAAAGGGCCACGACGTGCTGCGCGGCCCGGCCTCGTTCTCGGTGAACGACGAATGCGGGTTGTTGGTGGATGGCTTCCAGTACGTCCCGTCCCTCATGATGCCGCACAACCCGCGCTTACTACGTTGACCTGGTCGAGCGAGGGGGATTCGCCAAGGCCAAGGATCTCGTGGGTCTACCAGGGCGGCCGCGAGGACTACTACGTCCCGGTGCCGGAGCGGCTCGCCCGCGGAACCGAGCTGATCCGGCAGCGTCTCGGCATCACCATCCGGCCGCTCGATCTCGCCCATTTCGATCAGGAGGTCGCGCGGATCAAGGAGATCTACAACGCAGGCGTGGGAGAAGAACTGGGGATTCGTGCCCATGACGGAGGCCGAGATCGATCACCTCGCCGAGCAGTTCCGCCCGGTCGTCATCCCGGATTTCGTACCGATTGCCGAGAAGGACGGCAAGGTGATCGGATTCGGCATCGCCCTCCCCGACCTCAACGTGGTCTTCCGAAAGAATCGCTCGGGATGGCTGCTCCCGGTGCTGCCCCGTCTGCTCTGGGCCCTCAAGATGCGCAAGATCCGGCGAGCCAGAATCCTGCTCCTCGGCGTCGTTCCGGAATACCGGGGCAAGGCGGTGGATGCCATGCTCTACCACTGGATCTGGACCCGCGCCGAGAAGCTGGGGTTCAGCTGGGGGGAGGCGGGGTGGATCCTGGAGGACAACGCGGCGATGAACGCCGGTCTGGAGAAGATGACGTTCCGGGTCTACAAGACCTACCGGCTCTACGACCGCGCCATATGAAAGCGCTGGTCACGGGCGCGACGGGGTTCGTCGGCAGTCATCTGGCCGAGGCGTTGCGCCGGCGGGGCGACGAGGTGACGGCGCTGGTCCGCTCGCCCCGGAAGGCGGAGGCGCTGGGGCCCCTGGGCGTGCGCATCGTGGCCGGGCGACCTGAACGACGCCGGCTAGCCTCGGCCCGCGCCGTCGAGGGGCAGGAGGTCGTCTTCCACGTCGCGGGCCTGGTGGCGGCACGCACCGAGGACGAATTTCTGCGCGGCAACCGCGATGGAAGCGCGAGCCTGCTCGCGGCCGCGGCGGGCGCGGGCGCGTCGCGATTCGTCCTCGTGTCCTCGATGGCCGCCGGCGGGCCCGCCGAGCCGGGCCGACCGATCGCTCGGCACCGAGCGCTCGCGACCGGTAACCGCCTACGGACGGAGCAAGCTGGCGGCCGAGGCGGTGGTGACCGCCGGAACCCTTCCCTGGGTCATCGTGCGCCCGCCGACCGTGTACGGCCCCCGCGATCGCGAGGTGCTGAAGGTGTTCCGGATGGCCCGGCTGGGCGTCGCAGCCGGTGTTCGGCGACGGCAGCCAGCAGCTCTCGGCGGTGCACGCGGCCGACCTGGCGGGGGCCCTGATCGCGGCGGGCACGGCGGGCGCCACCGTCGGGAAGATCTACTACGCATGCCATCCCGAGGTCGTGACCAGCGCCGAGTTCGTGCGCGCGGTCGGGACCGCCATGGGCCGCCGGCCGTTTCTCCTCCCCGTTCCGGCGCCGGTCGGGCGGGCTCTGCTCTGCCGTGACCGAAGCCTCCGCCAGGATCGCCGGCCGGACGACGATCCTCACCCGGGACAAGGCGAACGAGTTCTTTCAGGATGCCTGGACCGGGAATCCCGGTCCGCTCACCCGGGACTCGGGATGGCGTGCGGCCCACGATCTGAAGTCGGGCCTCGCCGACACGTATCGGTGGTATCGGAGCGCGGGGTGGCTGTAGCGGTCCATTCCGCCGGCGAGAGGGCCGCGACGACACGTCGCACGCCGCTCCGGCCGGTCGACCTGCTGCTCGGCGGGTACCTGGTCGTGGTGTCGCTGGTGGCGCTGGTCCGGGCTCCGGAACAGCCGGGATGCTGGTGGCTCCTGGCGGCCCACGCGCTCTTCGCGGTGCTGCTCTACCTGATCACCCGCCCCGGGCTCGGACCGGTGGGCCGGGCGATCCGCGAGCTCTACCCCCTGCTCCTGCTCGTCGGGCTCTACAGCGAGCTCGACGTCCTGAGCGGACCGGGCACTATCCCGGTCCATGACGCCACCGTCCAGCAATGGGAGCTGGCGATCTTCGGCGTCCAGCTCAGCACCGAGTGGTGGCGCGCCATGCCGAGCCGGTTCTGGTCGGCCGTTCTCCACGCCGCCTATCTGTCCTACTACCTGATCGTGGTCGCACCCGCGTTCTATTTCGTGTGGCGGCGCGATCTGCCCGCTCTGCAGCATTTCGTTCTCGTGGTGATGACGACCTTCGTGGTCTGCTACCTGGTGTTCATCTTTTTTCCCGTCGCCGGTCCCTACTACGTCTTCCCCCGGCCCGATGCGTGGTTTACCGACAACTCTTCGCCCGCCTGGTGTATAACACGCTCGCCACGGGCAGCTCATATGGCGCGGCATTCCCCAGCTCACACGTCGCGGCCACGGTGGCCGCCGCGCTCTCGGCCGCACCAGGCTCCAAGCGGCTCGCGTGGGCCCTGGGACTTCCCGCGGCACTGCTCACGGTGGCCGTAGTCTACTGCCAGATGCACTACGGGGTGGACGCGGTGGCGGGGCTTCTGGTCGGGGCGATGGTGGCGGCGGGGGTGGGGAGGCTGGCCAAGCGTGACGCGAGAAGGGGCGAGCCATGACTCAGGCTCGCCCCTTCATGCATCACGCCTTCACCATACCCTGCCCGGTCACTGCACCGTCAGCTTACCCTTCATGCCGAGCGCCAGATGCGGCAGGCAGTAGTACTTGTAGTCGCCCGTGGGGGCGCCCGCGAAGTTTACCGTATAGATCGCGTTAGGCTCGGTCAGCAGCGACCCCTCGAGCGGGGCCATCTGGTCCGGCATGCCGGCCTTGAGCGCGTCGGCCGCGCCGCTCGGCACGCTGTCCGCCCAGAACGACACGTTGTGCGGCCCGCCGCTCACGTTGTGGAACCGGACCACGTCGCCCGACTTGATGGTCAACTGGTCGGGAACGTACTTGTAGCTGCTCCCCTCCAGAACCATGTTGACGTCGTGGGTCGTCCCGCCGGCGGCGGGGGCGGCACCACCGGCGGCCGGAGCCGCCTGGTCGGGAGTGGCCATCGTCTGCTGATCATCAGCCTTCTGCTCGCCGCCGCCGCAGGCCGCCAGAACGAAAGCCAAGCCCGCCACCATGGAAGTCACACGCATCGCCGATCTGCCTCCAGAGCTATTTGAATGGTTCGAGAACCACTGGAACTCGACTTTGTGAACTCGTTCACAAAGATATAGACCCCAAGCCTGAAAGGAAGAGGCATGACCGGACTCACCCGCGTGGCCCCCGCTGGCTGATTACTATTGAGCCCCATGACGATGAGCCACGCCGCTCGACCCCCGCAGGCCGTACCGTCCGCGCCACCCTGCCGAAAGCTGGGCTCGCCAGTGCCGCGCGCTCCGCGTGACGCTCAGGGTCGGCTCGCTGGAGGACGGAGCCACCTCGCTCGATCACGAGGCGACCTGGCTTCTGGGCCACACCGAGCAGATCACCTTCGGTGAGCCGTGGGCGGGCAACGGCGATCTCTACGTCGATGCCACCCTCCACGTGCCCTGCCGGCACCTGCGCAACGACGGCGCGATCTCGGAATGCCGCCTCTACGGATTCCGCGGCGAACCGCCCCGCGCCCGGCGACGGCCCCGGCAGCCGCGCCGCCTGGGGGGCCAGCGCTTCCGGGTGGTGGACGCCCAGCGACTGGTGACGAGATCCCTGGCATCGGCGCCGGTCCCCGCCCGCTCACTTCCGGTCCTGGACGGGACGAATCCCTGTGCGGGTGCACCCTGTCGGACGGCGGACAACAAGCGCACCGCGGCCTGCTGCCGGGATCTGCAGGTCGAGATCATGTGCACCAGGGGAGAGCGGCGGCTGGAAGCCCTGGTGCGCTCCAGGCGGTCGCCGTATCTCTGTAAGATCGAGCGGGCCGGTGACTTCTCGCTCGAGGTGGAGATGATTTCCGCTTGCGGATATCTGGAGACCGACGGGGTCTCATGCTCGCTCCACGGCCGGGCGCGGGCGGACGGCAGACCGGCCAAACCTGACCTCTGTACCGAATGGCCCCCGAAGAACCGGGGACTCCACCCGGGTTGCGTGTTCGGACCGCGTCGCAGACGGCGACGTCCGACCGGCGATTGACCGGCCCCAACTGTGCAAGCCGACGTAAGTTGCCCGTCCTCATGGACGACTCGACTCTCTGCCGAGGTGTCGTGAGCGACGAACTGGAGAAGCTGTACCAGAGCACCTACACGGCCGTCGTGCGGTTTCTCTACCGCAAGGTGTGGGACGCCGAGCGCGCCGAGGACCTGGCTCAGGAGGTCTTCGTCCGCGCGCTCGCCCACCGGCCCGACAAGCCGCGAGCCTGGGTCTTCGCGGTTGCCGCCAATCTCGCTCGCGACGAAGCCCGAGCCGCCGTCCGGCGCAAGCGTCACCTCACGCTGCTGAAGGGCGACCCCATCGCGCAGCCGACGATGACGCCGGCGGCGGACGACACCGTCGAGCACGACGAGCAGATGGCCTCGGTTCAGGAAGCCCTCAACACGCTCACGCCGAGAGACCGCGAGATCCTGCTGCTGTGGGACGCCGGGCTGAGCTATCCGGAGATCGCGGGTCAGACAGGGCTCGCGGTGGGAGCCGTTGGCACGACATTGGCGCGGGCACGTCGCCGACTGGTGGACGCACACGACCGGCAGCATAAACTGACGAGAGACAATGCGGCACATTCCTGAAGACGAGCTCCACGCCTATCTGGACCAGGGACTGAGCCGATCTCAGTGCGTCGAGATCGAGAGCCACCTGGCCGGGTGCTCGTCGTGCCGTGCATCTCGCGACGGAATTGCCGCTTTGCGCGACCGCACCACCGCCCTCCTCTTCCGGCTCGCGCCTCCCCGCCGGTTCTCCCCGGCGTTCGAGACCCTCCGCGGGCTGGCGGCTCAGCGGGTGCATACCCGCCGGCGCCGGCTTCGGGCCGCGGCGTGGGCGGCGAGCCTGGTGGCGGCGCTGGGATTGGGCTGGACGGCAAGCACCTTGATCGGCCCGGGCCAGACCACCAGTGTCGCCACCCGCCTGCCGGCCGTCTCCGAAGCGCCCGTGGCCCCTGCCCCGACCGATTCGGCCCGGACGCAGCCGCCGGCCCCCGGTCAGCCCCCAGCCCGGCCCCGGCGACCGCCGCGACCCCGACGCAGGTCCGGTCCGATGCCCGCCGCGAGCGCGAGCGGGTTGCCACGGCGGCGGCCCAGGCCCGCGCGGACTCGATCCGTGCCGCCAAGCTGGCGATCCTCGATCCCGCGCCGGCGGTGGAGCTCTCGCCGCTCGACGGCTCCCAGCCCGCGGCGGGCGAGCAGTTCGCCGGCATGTGGCGCACCATGTCGTGGGCCGGCGCGCAGAGCGAGGCCGGACAAAGCCTGCCGCACATCGACGGTCTGCCGGTGCTCCGGGTGCAGGTGCAGGCGAACGACCATGGCACGCGGCCTCTCATGGTCGTGGCTCAACAGCTCGCCTCCGGACAGGTCATCCAGACGATCGAAGGCCCGGCCAGCGATGTCTCCCAACTCCTCTCCCGCCGCACGGCCACCTCGCCCGACGGTCGCCTGTCGGTGACTGTCTCGGGTGCCGAGCCTCCGGCCGATCAGGCGATGGCGATGCAGGTGGGCGACCGGATGCTCGCGATCACCGGAGATCTGCCGTCCGACAGCCTTCGGGCAATGATCCGGAGGATCAACGCGGAGATGCGGAGCAAGTAGGCTGGTCGCGTGTGCGACAACGCCCGAACGCCAAGAAGGGGGCCCTGTGCAGGGCCCCCGTTTCACTGCTCACCGACCGCTCCCGCCTCATCCCCTGGGCTTCTCCCTCCGCTCGATCAGCTCCGGCGGCACGTAGTCTCGCGGGCTTTCCTCGTGATCGAACTCGGTCGCGACGAGGGCGTGGCCACGCTCCCGGTCGAGGGTGATCTCCGCCAGGCGCGGGGAGACCATCGGGAAGGTTCGGGCGAAGAGCGCGTAGGAGACGAGATAGAAGCCGAGAAAGACCAGCGTGGGTCCAGCCTCGGGCAGGCCGAACCTGGGTCCCGGCAGGGCGGTCACCGAGGGCATCACCAGCAGGTAGCGCTCCAGCCAGAGCGCGGTCAGGCTGACCGTGGCGAAGAAGAGAAGGGTCACGCGGGTCTTTTTCGGTGCCACGCCGAGCAGGCCGAAGAACGGGATGATGAACATGCCGACCAGCACCGCAGCCCCGACCGGGCGCCAGTTGCCCCAGAGGCGCGCGAAGACGAAGCCGGTCTCCTCGGGAAGATTGCCGTACCAGATCACCAGGAACTGGGCCCACATGAGGTAGGTCCAGAACACGGTGAAGCCGAAGCAGAGCTTGCCCAGGTCGTGCCGCTGCTTGGGTGAGACCAGGTCGCCGATTCCGAGATGTGCCGCGCCGTAGGTCGCCATGAGAGCGAGCAGCATGTGTGCCCCCAGGAACGAGCCCATGAAGTAGAAGCCGCCCAGCAGGTTGCTGAACCAGTGCGGCTGGAGGGCCATGATCCCGTCGAACGCCACCAGGCTGAAGACGATGGCGTAGAGCACGATGTAGAGCGGAGCCAGCCGGTGGAGACGCTCCTCGTGGGCCAGCACGGCAGGCGGCGTCCCGTCGTAGCCTCGGGTCCAACGCTCGTAGAGCGAGCGGCGTCCGGGCCCCGCGGCCGACCGGATGGCGAACATGTCCGGGATCAGGTCGGCCCGGATCAGCTTCCAGCCGACCCAGGAGAGCAGCGTCAGGCCGACTCCAAGCCGCGCGAACATGAACGGCCGCGACAGCCACACGGCCTTCGAGTGGTCCAGTCCGTGGGCCGCGGCCTCCATCGGCGCGTAGATCGCGTCGTAGCCCAGCGTGAAGATCAGCACCAGCCCGAGCAGGGAGAGCGGCAGGAAGGCGACCGACGCCTCGGCGAACCGGATGACGAGCCCCGACCACTTGGCGTTGGTGATCTTCTGCACCGCGGCGAACGCCACGCTCCCGCCCGCCAGCCCGGTGAAATAGAGCCAGTTGACGTGGAACAGCTGCCACGCCCGCGCGGCGTCCTCTCCCATCAACGCCAGCACGAACAGCATCAGGCCGAGAATCGCGACCCCCGAGCCGACGCCGAGAAAGAGATCGTATTTGCCGGCGAGCGAGCGCTCGACCAGTCGGTGGTGAACCGTTCCCGGGCTCATCGGGGCCTTTCCCCGGTCGAGCCGGTCGCGCTGGGAGCTGGAGGGATGCCCACCGCGGCGCCCGCGGGCTCCTGGGGAGCCGGACTGGCGGCCTGCAGCTTACGGATGTGGCTCACGATGGCCCACCGGTCGGCGGGCTGATACACCTTGTCGCCGTAACGCGGCATCACGCCACGCCCGTAGCGGATGATGCTGTAGAGATATCCATCGGTGTATCCTCGCGCCCGGCCGGTGAGCAGCGCCGGCGCCCCGACGCGGCTGGAGACCGGCCCCTTGGCGTCACCCGCGGCGCCGTGACAGACGGCGCAGTAGTTCTGATACAGCGTGTCACCGGCCGCCTCGACCTCGCGCGGCACCACCGGCACGGCCGGCCCTGCCGGCGAGGCCCCGGCGTTCCCGGCTTGGGCATAGGGGTTCCGCAGCGCATCGACGATTGTGGTCTTGCCGCCGAGCCATTCCGCCGACCAGTCGGGCTCGCCACCGGTCACGGGCACCGTTCCCGGGGGGGTGTAGCGGGGCACGGCCGCGGTCTCGTAGGGGTGCACGTAGCGGGCGGTGATCATGTGGTCGAACCAGGGGACGATGTGCCACAGCTGGTCCGGCGACGGGATCTTGTAATAGTAGAAATCGCAGCCGGCGCAGAGCAGCAGGAGCGCCGGGAGCAAGGTGGCCCGGAGTGGCTTACGCCCCCTCATACCGCACCTCCACCGCGCCCGCGTTGTGCATCATTTGCTCGACCTGCCTGGCCAGGTCCTGGGTGGCCGGCACGAAGACGCCGATCGTGTCGTCGCTGAACCGCGGATCGTAGGGCACCCCACGCCGCCCCATCAGGATCGAGAAGAGCGCCACCGCGGCGACCGTGCTGAGCGCGCCCAGCAGAATGGTCAGCTCGAAGGCGATGACGACGTAGGGAGGGATCGATCCGATCGGCTTGCCACCCACCAGCGTCGGCCAATCGTGGGACATCCACAGGGTCATCCCGAAGCCCGCCGCGCATCCGGTGAGGCCGCCGATCAGGGTGAAGAGGCGAACCGGACTCACCCGGTGGTCCAGCGCCTCCTCGATCTCGTGATTGGGGGCCGCGCTGTAGACGACCAGGTCGCGCAGGCCCCGGGCCCGGAGCGCGCGGATGGCGTCGGCCGCCGCGTCGACATGGACGAAGGAGGCGAGGACCCCCGGCTTCCGCCTGGCAGCCGCGGCGGTGGGCTTGGCGGCCATCAGTGGTGCCCTGCCCGCTTCCGCGGCATCGGGATCATCTCCTTGATCTCCTGGATCGCGACGATCGGGAAGTTCTTGGCGAACAGCAGGAACCACATGCCGAACCAGCCGAACGAGCCGGCCAGGATGCCCCAGTCGGCCCAGGTCGGGCTCAGCTGGTCCCAGGCCCAGGGGATGTAGTCGTTGCTCAGCGACGATACGATGATGACGAAGCGCTCGAACCACATCCCGATGTTGATGAAGATCGAGATCACGAAGAGCGACGTCAGGTTGGTACGCACCTTTCGGAACCAGAGGAGCTGGGACACGAACGCGTTGCAGATGATCATGGTCCAGCCGGCCCACCAGTAGGGGCCGAACGCCCGCCGGAAGAAGGTGGTCTGCTCGAAGATGTTGCCGCTGTACCACCCCACGAAATACTCCATGCCGTAGGCGTAGAACAGGATCGACCCGGTCAGCAGAGTCAACTTTCCGAGGTTGTCGAAGTGGTAATCCGTGATCATGTGCTCGATGCGGAGCGCCCGCCGGAGCGGGATGATCAGCGTGAGCACCATGCCGATGCCGGAGTAGATGGCGCCGGCCACGAAGTAGGGCGCGAAGATGGTGCCGTGCCATCCCGGCACGACGCTCATGGCGAAGTCCCACGACACCACGGAATGCACCGAGAGCACGAGCGGGGTGGCCAGAGCGGCGAGATAGAGGTAGGCCCGGGAGTAGTGCCGCCACTGGTTGTCGGTACCCTGCCAGCCGACCGAGGCGAGTGCGTAGATCTTCTTCCGCCATCCCTGTGCCTTGTCTCGCACCGCCGCGACGTCCGGAATCAGGCCGAACACAAGGAACGTGGTCGAGACCGTGAGATAGGTGCCGATCGCAAAGACGTCCCAGAGGAGCGGCGACTTGAAGTTGGGCCAGAGGAAGCGGGAATTGGGATAGGGCAGCAGCCAGTAGAAGATCCACTGGCGGCCGATGTGAATGATCGGGAAGAGTCCCGCGGTCATGACCGCGAAGACGGTCATCGCCTCGGTCGATCGGTAGACCGCGGTGCGCCAGGGCGAGCGGAACAGGAACAGGATGGCCGAGATCAGCGTCCCCGCGTGTCCGATACCGACCCAGAAGACGAAGGTGGTGATGTAGACGCTCCAGAAGATCGGCGGCTGGTACCCGGCGTGTCCCAGGCCGTCCTTGACCAGGACCAGAAACGTCAGGATCCCGATCAGGAACAGCGACACCGCCCCGAGCAGCAGGAGGACGTACCCCCGGGTCGGGGGGCTGAGCGTGCCGACGACATCGCGGGTGACGTCGGCATGGGTCTGGGTGATCACGTGCCCGTCGGGGCCGACGGCGCTCGGGGGAAGGACGGCAGCCATCGGTCAGGCCTCCGCCGGAAGCAGGACCTTGGCCAGGTAGGTGACCGCCGGCCGCACGTTGAGGTCCTCCAACACGTGATAGCCGCGAGGGTCCTGCTTGACACGGGCCACTCGCCCGGTGGCGTCCTTGACGTTGCCGAACACGATCGCGTCGGACGGGCAGGCCTGGGCGCAGGCGGTGGTGAACTCGCCGTCCTTGATGGGACGATCCTCCAGCCGGGCATGGTTCTGGGTATCCCGAATACGCTGAATGCAGAAGGTGCACTTCTCCATCACCCCCCGTGCCCGCACCGTCACGTCGGGGTTGAGCTGGAGGTGCAGCGGCTCCGGCCAGGCCTGCTCGTTGTACTTGTACCAGTTGAAGTACCGCACCTTGTAGGGGCAGTTATTGGCGCAGTAACGGGTGCCGACGCAGCGGTTGTACACCTGTCCGTTGAGCCCGTCGGGCGTGTGGTACGCGGCGTACACCGGGCAGACCGGCTCGCACGGCGCGTTGGCGCAATGCTGGCAGAGCATGGGGACGAACCGCGCCCCCGGCGGCGCCTCGGGCTGCTCGGCGTCCTCCCAGTAGCGCTCGATCCGCAGCCAGGTCATCTCCCGCCCGCGGAGCACCTCGGACTCACCCACCGTAGGAATGTTGTTCTCCGCATAGCAGGCGGTCACGCAAGCGGAACATCCGGTACACTTGGCGAGGTCGATGGTCATGCCCCACTGGGGATGCTCTGTCGCGTAGTCGCCGTGCTCGGTGGCCCGCTTCTGCGCCGCGGACCAGCCCCGAAGAGCCTCGAGCTCGAGCGGGGGATTGATCTCATGTTTGCCGTGGCCTTCCTCGAGGTAGGCCTGTTCGACCGTCAACCCCTGCTTCGCGGCCGCCAGCGCGATCCCCTCCGCGATGCCGCGTCCGAGCTGGCGGGGAACACCCGCGACGCTCGCGAGCTTCCGGTAGCCGCCGGTCTTTCGCACCGACACCCGGGTCGAGAGGTAGGGCACGAAATCGCCCCGGGGAGCGCCCAGCAGGTCGAGGGCGTTGACGCCCCGTCCCTGCGCGTAGATGCCGTACGCCGTATGGCCGAAGCCCAGGGGAATGGCGACCGCGTCGTCGCGGATCCCGGGGTAGACGTAGACCGGGCCTTCCACGCTGCCGTACGGCGACGTCAGCTCGACGATCTCGCCGTCGCGAACGTCCAGCGCCCGCGCCGTGGCCGGACTCACTTCGACCCAGGAGTGCCAGGTAATCTTGGTGACGGGGTCGGCGTTCTCCATCAACCACGGCTTGTTGGCGCCCCGGCCGTCGTACAGCATCCCGTGCGGATAGGTGAGGAAGACGAAGCTGCCGTCGCCCTCGAAGGTCGGCCTGGTATACGACAGCCGTCTGTCGGCCAGGGCCAGGGAAACCTTCGGCGGCGCAGGGGGGTCACGGTACACCCCGCCCCGCCGTACGGCCGAGTGCCAGAACCCCGCGGCATCCGCCTCGCCCAGCTCGCCGGCGAGCGCGGCCCAGCGGGCCTTCAGGTGCTCGTCCCACGTGGGGGCGTTGAACCGCGCGAGCGCGCCCGCCGCCTTCCGGCTCACCCGGAACAGGATCTCGCCCGCGGGCAGGGTGTTGAAGACCGGCTCCATCACCGGCTGCATCAGCCCGTGGACGCCGGCGCGCGGGCGGGTATCGTCCCACCGCTCCAGCGCGTGATGCTGAGGCAGGAGCAGATCGCACAGGGCCGCGGTCTCGTCGAGGTAGAGCGCGGTGGAGACCTTGAACGGGACCTTGGCGAACCGGGCGGCGAATCCGCTGCTCTTGGGCAGGGTGTACACGGGGTTGGCGTCGTGCACCAGAACCACGGCGACCTCGCCCCCGTCCATGGCCTGGGAAAGCCGCGCCAGCTCGGCATGCCCGTCGGCGGCGGGCAGCTCGGCGCCGAACCGCACGGTCTCGCCGATGTTTCCGGCCACGAAATTGAGGACGTTGACGGCGGCGCAGACCTCGGTGGATGCCGCATGCTGGGACCCCACCCCGCCCGCCACCGCCAGGCTGGGACTGGCCGCGGCGAACTCTCGGGCCAGCCGCTCGATGGTCTCGGCGCTGAGCCCGGTTTCCTGCGCGGCCATCGCGGGGGTGAACGTGGCCAGCGCCGACGCGAGCCCGACCCGGTCCTCGCCCCGCTCACCGAGGAGCACGTGGGCCATCGCCAGCGCCAGGGCAGCCTCGGAGCCCGGCTTGATCGGCACCCATTCGTCGGCGTTGAGGCCGGTGAGGTCCCGGCGGGGCGCGGCGTACACCAACTTGGCGACGCGGCCGTCGGAGAATCCGTGGGCCTGGGCGAACCCGCGCTGGTTCTCGATCGGCGAGCCCCAGGTCTCCAGGAAGTCGGCGCCGAAGGAGATGATGTACTTGGCCTTGCCGAAGTCGTGCGCCGGCACCTGGTCCAGGCCGAAGATCTGCCGGTTGGCGGCGCGCACCGGCTCGTGATCGAAGCTCTCGTAGCGCACCAGCCGGCCGCCGACGGCGGCGGTCCATTCGGCCAGCAGATCGGAGAAGGTGCCCCGCGGGGCTCCGCTGATCACCCCCACTCGATTCCCGGCCTCGGCCAGCTTCCCGGCCAACCGCGTGATGGCCTCGTCCCAGGTGATCTCGAGGAACCCGCCATCGGCCGCGCGGGCCATCGGCGCCTTGATTCGGCCGGGGTTGTACAGCCCCTGAAGCGCGGCCTGACCGCGGGAGCAGAGTTTCCCCTGGTTGATGGGGTTCTCCGGATTCCCCTCCAGCTTGACGGCGCGGCCCTCGCGGGTGCGCACGTGCACCCCGCAACCGGTAGGACATTCGGTGCAGGTGCTCGCGTACCAGGTCGCGACGCCGGGCACCTGATCCTCGGACTGGACCAGATAGGGGACCAGCTTCTGGACCCGATCGGTCGAGCAGCCGCTCAGTGCCATGGCACCGCCGCCGGCCGACACCCCGAGCACGGTGAGAAAGCGGCGGCGATCGACGATGGTGGGCTCTAGGTCGTCAGACATCACGCACGTCCTGGTTGGTCAACGGAGCCCGGCGTGAGCCAGCCGGCGAGGGGAGGATCCGATCCACGGCCCTCCTGGCTCGGCGCAGGCGGTCGCGCCCGCACCTGCCGGGTCGACACAGGGTCAGTAGTGGCATACCGAACAGTCCCGTGATACGCCTCGCTCCGCGTGGCAAGTGATGCAGAACCCCATGTTGTCCACCTGATTGACCTTGAAGACCTGGGGCATGCGGCTCACGTCTCCGTGGCAGGTGGCGCAGGCGGTGGCACCGAGCACTTTGATGTGTCGCTGGTGAGGAAAGTGGGCGTGGCGCGGCAGGAAGTGGACCCGGATCCATTCCACCGGCTTCTTCTCGGTCCAGGCCTGCCGCAGCTTTCGGATCTCGGTCCGGCTGCTGCTGTCGCCGCCCGCGACCACGAGGTGGCAGCCCATGCAGGTCTGCATGGTGGGGATTCCCGGCTCGCTGGAGACGGCGACCGAGTAATGGCAGTACTGGCACTGGATCTTGAACTGCCCGGCGTGGATATCGTGGCGGAAGAAGATCGGCTGCCGGGGACCCTTGAGGGCCCCGGTGTCGCTGATGACCGGCGCGGCGATGGAATCGGCGGGGGCTTGGGACTGCTGCGCCTGCGGACTCGGACTGCCGAACGCCACAACGGCCGCGAGTCCGCCGGCCCCGACGCCGCCGAGCACGATTGCCAACGTTCGCATTATCGATCTCACGCTGAGTAAGAGGCCCGACGGCAGGCGATCGACGCTGCCGCGCCACTACCGTGGGACTCGAATTGGCACTCACCCGGTTCACCGCGCGCCGAAACATAGCCGAGACCTCGCGCGGCACAACCCGATCGCGGCGCGTGATGCGACCCGATCATCCGGCTTCCGAATCGCCCCGACGTTTGGGGGTGGCGCCGCGCCCTCGCGCCCCCCGGTGCGGAGCCGGCCGCTCGGCGAGCCACCCCCCCTTGCGCCGGGCGAACGTGAGGAAGCCGTCCACGCTGCGCCGGTCGGTGAGCTCCAGCCAGCACCAGCGGACCGGGCCGGTCCGCTGGGCCTCCGCGACCGCACGGGCGAGATCGGCCGGGAGCCTTGGGATGGCCCGCACCCGGCTCTCCTCCATGTCGCTCAAGGTGAAGGTGGTGGAGATTCCGTTCCCGACGACGTGCAGCCAGCAGAGCTTCCGGCTGCCCACCCCGTACTCCCAGCTCCAGCGCCAGCTTGCCCCCATATATCGCACGCTCTCGGCGACGCCGTCGATAGCCAGCAGGCCCGAACGGACCGTCTTGAACCGGGCCGCCGCCGCCGCCGGGAGGTCGTGGAGCGGAGCGGTGGCCGCCGGCTCCGCCTCCGGGTCGGGATACCGATTGGCCGACCAATAGGCGCTCGAGCGGCCGATGGTCACGAGGGGTCCCCCAGCGGCGGCTCGGCGATCGGGACGCCCATGCGGGCCAGATACCGCACCACCTCGATTCCCATGGCCCGCACCAGCGACGCCTCGCGTCCGTCGAGCCCCGCGCGGTGGAGGATCTCACGGAACGATCGCATGACGCTCTCCGGTCGCCGGGTCTTGAAGAACTCCACCGCCCACAGCGCCCGCCGCCAGTCCCCGAACAGCTCCTCGAGCTGGGCCGACGTCGCCGGCGGGGTGTCTTTGCGCGGCGGCTTGAGCGGTGCGCTCTCGCCCCCCCGGGCCAGCCAGTGCTCGTACGCCATGATCGCCACGGCCTGGGCCAGGTTGAGCGAGCTGTGGCGGGGATCGGTCGGGATCGTCACCAGCACGTGCCCCAGGTCGAGCTCGGCATTGGTGAGGCCCCGGTCTTCCCGGCCCAGCACCATCGCCACCGGTCCGGTGACCGCCGCCCGGACCAGCTCGGCCGCCGCTTCACGCGGGCGGACGGTTCGCCGCTTCGCCGTGCGCCCACGGGCGGTGAGCACCGCGACGTGGACGCAGTCCGCCACCGCGGCCTCGAGCGAATCCACGATCTCGATTCCGGCGACGAAGTCCGCGCTGTTGTGGGCGATACCTTCGATCCGCCAGGGATCGAAGACCTCCGGGCTCACCAGCCGCAGGCGCTCGAGGCCGAAGTTTCTCGCGATCCGCACCGCGCTGGCGATGTTGACGATGTCCTGGGGGTTGACGAGAACGAGGACGGCCCCAGCGACCATCACGCCTCACCAAGGAACGAGGTATCGTGCCGCTTGGCCTTCAACGCCGCGGCGAAGCCGGCCTTCTCGACCGACTTCATGTAGGCCTCCTTCGGCTCCACCTGCTTGCTATCCACCAGCTCCATCAGGGCATCGTTGAGCGTGACCATCCCAATCTTGCGGTTGGTCTGCATGATGCTGGGGATCTGGAACGTCTTGCCTTCGCGGATGAGGTTCGCGACGGCGGGGATGGAAAGCAGAATTTCCCGTGCGGCCACCCGCCCGCCGCCGACGCCCTTGCACAGCGTCTGCGCGATCACGCCGCGAAGCGATTCCGAGAGCATGACCCGTACCTGGGACTGCCGGTCGGCGGGGAACTGATCGATGATGCGGTCCACCGTCGAGGCCGCGGTCGTGGTGTGCAGGGTGCCGAACACCAGGTGCCCGGTCTCCGCCGTCTCGATCGCGATGGAGACCGTCTCCAGGTCGCGCATCTCGCCCACCAGGATGATGTCGGGATCCTCCCGCAGCGCGGCGCGCAAGGCATTCTTGAAGGAGCGGGTGTGGAGCCCCACCTGCCGCTGGGTCACCAGACATTTCTTGCTCTGGTGCACGAACTCGATCGGATCCTCGATGGTAATGATGTGGTCGGTCCGGGTCCGGTTGATGAGATCCACCAGCGCCGCCAGGGTGGTGCTCTTGCCCGAGCCGGTCGGCCCGGTGACCACCACCAGGCCCTTGGTGAGGTAGCAGAGGTTCTGCACCTCGCGAGAGAGGCCCATTTCCTCCGCGGTCCGGACCGACGTCGGAATGACCCGGAACACCGCCATCGGACCATGGCGGTCCCGCCCGGCGTTACAGCGGAAGCGCGCCAGTCCCTCGATCTCGTAGGCCCAGTCGATGTCCCCCGTCTCCCGGTACTCGGCTACATCGCGGGGGGACATCAGACTCACCAGCAGCGGCTCGAGGCGCTCGCCAGGGATCGGGTCGCCCGGCTCGCGGACCAGCACCCCCTCCCGGCGCAGCATCGGAGGCTGCCCGGCGCGGAGGTGCAGGTCGGATGCCCCGGCCTCCACCAGCAGGCGGAGCAGCCCCTCCATCTCGCCGCGGGCCGCCGCCAGGTCCGACCCCATGGCCGCGGCCGCCGCTCCCGTCCCCGCCCGTGCCGGGCGAACCATCGCCCGGGCGCCCTCCACGGCCGGCACGAGCTCGACCTGCACCTCGCCGCTCGGCGAACGGTAGCCGAACGTCACCGGCGCACCTCCGCCGAGCTGTGCCGCCGCCTCGGCTCCGGCGACCTCGCGGACCAGGGCGACGATCTGCCCGTCGCTCAAGGCGTCGCGGGTGATCGCGCGGGTCGTCCCGTTGGTCACCAGGACGGCGGGATGCCCCACGGTCAATTGCAGGGCGTCGGCGCGCTGCTGGTGCATGACTTGGATGAAGCGGTCGAGTCGGGCCACGAAGAATCTCAGTCAAGGGGACGGACGAGACGAACGTGCAGCTTGTTGATGTACCGGGTGTGGCCGTCGCACCAGATCGCGAAGAAGCCCCCGGGGCCATTCAGATAGTCGAGCGTCCGCCGGCGGCCCGGCGGCAGCTCCAGGGTCACGCTGCCCCGGTACTCCGCGCCGCCGGGGAGGATCACCTCGAGCTCCACCATTTTGGCCGCGGTGACCCGGTCAGGGTCGGGTGGCGGCATGTCCTCGGGGCACGTGATCTCCAGTACTTGTGCCTTGGGCACCAGGGCGACGCCGCCGGTCGGAAGAGTGAGGGCGAAATACGCGTCCGGCCGGTTGAGCATCTCGAGCGGAGTCTCGGACCCCCCGGGCTGCGGATAGGCGGGGCGGGTGAGCAGGTGGAGGTCGCCGTCGAGCATGACGCCCTCGACCAGCGCGACGTGGGCGGGCACCCGGGTGGTCGATCCCCATTCGCTCATCGGCTATGTCGTCCGGGCATAAGGCCGGAAAGTGGATGAACGAGGGAAGCGCGGCAAGTGGCGGATCAGCCCCGGATTTCGATGCCCGCCCGCGACTCGATCAGCCGGATGGCTTCCAGGTAATCGGCCGAGTCGCCCAGGGCGGCGCGGGCCTGCCCCAGCAGCTCACCGGCGAGGTCGAACACCGGTCCCTCGACCCCGGTCTCGCGCAGCAGCTGGCGGGCGATCCCCACGTCCTTCTCCAGCAGCGCCAGCCGAAAGGTGCGGGGCCAGGCGCCGGTGAGGACTCGCTCCGGCACCAGCGTCTCGCTCACGAACGACCGCCCGCTGGAGACGTTGAGCACGTCGAGAGCGGTTCGGGCGGCGACCCCGGCTTTGACCAGCGTGGCGAGTCCCTCGCCGACCGCCAGGATATGGACGGCGAGCAACGCGTTGTTGATCGCCTTGAGGGCGTGACCGGCCCCTACCGGCCCCACGTGCTCGATCCGGCTTCCCATGGTCTCGAGCACGGGCCGCGCCCGGGCGAACGTCTCCCGGTCGGCCCCGACCATGATGGTCAGGCTGCCGGCCTCGGCACCGTTGGTGCCGCCACTGACCGGCGCGTCGGCAAATCCGACCCCCTGCTCCGCCAGCCGCGCCGCGATCCGGCGGGAGGTCGCCGGATCGCCCGAGGTGCAGTCGAGCAGCAGGGCACCGCGCTCCAGCCCCGCCAGGAGTCCGTCGGGCCCATCGAGGAGCGCTTCGACCTCGCGTGAGGTGGGCAGACAGGTGAGGACGATGTCGGCCCCCGCCGCCGCGTCCCGCGGCGTGGCCGCGCACCGTGCTTGGTGGGCCTCGGCGAACTCCTCCGCGCGGGAACCGGTGCGATTCCAGACGGTGAGCACTCGGTGGCGCGCCAGCCGCGCGGCCATCGGAGCGCCCATGGTGCCCAGTCCCAGGAAGGCGGCCGGGCGGCCGGTCACGTCGCGTTGCCCGGGCCCTCGGCCACCCCGCTCTTCCGCTGGCCCAGCTCTCGATCCAACATCAGCAGGCCCGGACGATCCTCGCCCACCATGCGAAGCTGCTCGGCCAACAGCCCACTGGTCTTTTCCTCCTCCACCTGCTCCTGCACGAACCAATCGAGGAAGACGGTGCTGGCGAAGTCCCGCTCGTCCACCGCGAGCCCGTAGACCTTGTTGATGCTGGCGGTGACCTGCTGCTCGTGCTGGTGGGCCTGACCGAAGGCATCGCCAGGCGAGGCGAAGGCGGCGGGCGGGCCGGCGAGCGGCTTGAGCTCCACCTTGCCACCCCGGTCGAGTACGTGATCGAAGATCTTCATCGCGTGCTGGACCTCCTCCTGCGCCTGCGCCCGCATCCACCGGGCGAGGCCGGGCAGGTTCGCCCCGTCGCAGTAGGCCGACATTGAGAGGTAGAGGTAGGAGGAGTAGAATTCCTGCGTCATCTGCTCGTTCAAGGCATCCTGCATCGTCTTGCTCATCATCGGCTGGAGCTCCGGTCCGTGGGTGCGTCGAAGATAGCATGAGCGCCCGCATTCTCCACGTGGATCTCGATGCGTTTTTCGTCGAGGTCTGCCGGCAGCGCCACCCCGAGTTGCGCTCGGTGGCGCTGCTGGTCGTGGGTGGCCGGCGGGACCAGCGCGGCGTGGTCCAGTCCGCCTCCTACGCCGCGCGGCGCTACGGAGTCCATGCCGGGATGCCGATCGCCCAGGCGGTCCGGCTCTGTCCCGCCGCGACCTTCTTCCAGGGCTCGTTCGTCCACTATCGGGACGCCTCTCTCGCGGTGCGGGCGGTGCTCCAGCGGTTCTCACCCACCGTGGTCATGGCCTCGCTCGACGAGGGCTATCTCGATTTCGGCGGCACCGACCGGCTGTACCCCGTATCGCTCCTGCCGGTGGCCGAACGAATCCGCGACGCCGTGCGGGCCGAGACCGGGCTCGACTGCAGCATCGGCATCGGGCCCAATCGCATGATCGCCAAGCTCTCCTCCGACTGTGCCAAGCCTCGGGGGCTCATGGAGGTGCGGGCCGGCTGGGAGGAGCGGTTTCTCGCCGGGCTGCCGCTCGCCGCGCTTCCGGGCGTGGGCCCCAAGACGGCGGCCCGGTGGGCCGAGCTCGGGCTCACCGAGGTTCATCAAGTGCAGGCCATGGAGGTGGCCGCGCTGGCGCGGCTGGTGGGGGGCGATGCCCGGGCGCTCAAGCGGCGGGCGCATGGGAACGGCGGCGCCACGCTCCGGGCCGAGCGGCTTCCCCGCTCGGTGAGCCGGGAGACGACGCTCTCCCGGGACCTGCGGGACCCGGAGGAGCTGGAGGCCGTGCTCGCCCTCCTCACCGCGCGAGTGGCCGGGCAGCTCCGGGATGAACAGCTCGTCGCCCGCACCGTGACGCTCAAGCTCCGGCACGACGATTTCCGCACCGTCACCCGCCGCCGGACCCTGGAGACCGCGACCGACCTCGACGCGGAGCTCTACGAGGCGGTGAGGGCCCTCTTTCGCGACGCGTTCGAGGATGTCCGGCGCCGCAACCGCGGCGTCAGGCTGATCGGCATGGCCGCCAGCAACCTGGGCGTCGCCGCCGAAGCGGACCTCTTCGAGCCACCCGAGCGGCAGCGACTCAAGGACCTCTCGGCCGCGGTGGACAAGGTGCGGGGGAAGTACGGCTTCGGGGCGGTGACCCCGGGATCGGTGCTCCGGGCCCGGCGGCGCGACCGGTGAGCGAGAAGCAGGTCATCGGGGCCGGAGGTCCTTGTCCTCGAACCGAAGGCCGAGGGTGCCATCGCGGCGACGCACTTGGTCGCCAAGGTCGCGGAAGGTGGCCTCGGTGCCGGCCGGCGAGCGCGCCCGGACCGTGCTGTTGCCGTAGAGCCGGTAATACCCGATGAAGACCCGGTTGACACCGGGGCGAACGGCGCACTCGCAATCTCGGGCGCCCGACAGACCGGCGTTGACGGTCACCCGGAGCAGGTCGCCGCTCGCATTGGTGATCAGGGGGGCGAAGTAGTCGGCCTCACCCTGGCGGACCCACGCGCTGTCGGCCACGGTGCCGCGGCCCCGGGGCACGACCGCGCCCCGGATCTCCTCACCCATCGGCTTGCGGTCCGCCGACAAGGGGCGGACCAGCTCCCACTCGGCGACCGACGCGACGCCTCCAGGGGCCGCCAGCGAGATGGTCTCGTCGGGCGGAATAATCCGGGGCGGTTGCCCCGCGAAGACCAGCCGCACCGGGGCCGCGAGGCGGTTGGTGAATCGCAGGCGAGGCCGGTCCAATAGAGTACACGACATGGCGACGACGCCGAGCCAGAGGATCAGCGCGACCACCGATAGGCGGTGCACCACTCAGCGCACCGGGAGAAACGACTCGAGTGGGTTGCGCCGCGGCTCCGCCTTGCGAGCGGGCCTGGCGCGGCCGGACGGGACGACGGGGGCCGGACGCAAGTCGTCCCGATTCACCCGCAGGGCCACCGCGCCGCTGGACGAGTCGCGCCGTTCGCCGAATCCGGTGATCCGGGCGCTCCAGCCGGCGGCATCGGTCACCCGCACCGCGGTCTTCCCGGAGTACGGGTAGTATCCCAGGCGGAGCGAGTCGCCGTCGGGGATCCGGCATTCGCAGTCGAGGCTGTCATCGTCGCTCATCACGGCGACACGTAGCGGACGGCCGGCGCGGTTCACCACCGTCGGCGCGATCCGGGACTGGCCCCCGCTCCCGGCCTCCACCACCGCGCGCAGCTCGCTCTCGACCCGTTCCGCCACGATCGCACCTTCCACGGCTCCACCCAACACCCGATCGCCGGTGGTCGGCTGTACCATCGCCCAGTGCGCCTCCACCGGCTCGTGGGCCGGGAGCGCCAGCCGGCCGCTGTCGCCCGGGGCGATCATCAGGCTGGTGTCCTCGACGGTGAGCGCGATCGGCTCGAGGAGCCGGTTCTCGACCACCAGCGCCGCGGCGGCGGAGCCCGCCAGGGTCCTGCTGATCCCGCCCGACTCATAGACGGCGGGAGGCCCCGGGGACCGGCCGAGGGCCGCGACCGCGACCATGACACCTACGATCGCGGCGGCGGACAGACCGACCAGCCAGCCCCGCCGACCCGGATCCCGAGCGACCGGCATGGATGCGGTCGGGGTTTCATCGGCGCGGGGCAGCAAGGTGACGGGATCGATCGGGACCGGATGGGCGCCGGCCGTGGCGGCGCGGATCGCCTCCAGCATCGCGCGAGCGGTGGGAAAGCGGTCGTCCGGATGTTTGGCCATGCAGCGGAGCACGATGGCGGCGATCCACGGCGGGATCCCGTCGCGGGAGAGATTGGCCGACGGCACCGGCTCGTGAATGTGTCGGCCGACGATCTCCTGAGAATCGGTCCCTTCGAACGGAGGGGCGCCAGTGAGCAGTTGGAAGAGCAGGACCCCCATGCCGTAGAGATCGCTCCTGGCGTCCACGCTCCGGCTGCCCAGCGCCTGTTCGGGGCTCATGTAGAGCGGCGTGCCGACGATGAAGCCGGCCTCGGTCAGGTGCGCCGGGCCATCCAGGTATTTCACGATCCCGAAATCCACCAACAACGGCCGACCGGTTCCCGATTCGATCAGGATGTTGTCCGGCTTCACGTCACGATGCACCAGTCCGTGGTCGTGGGCGTGCTGGAGCGCCTCCAGCACCGGCTCGACGATCCGAAGCGCGCCCTCTACCGTCAGCGGGCCCTCGGTCTTGAGCACATCGGAGACGGTGCGCCCCTCGAGATAGGGCATGGCGTAATAGACCAGGCCCTCGCCTTCGCCGACGAAGTGGATCCGGACCGTGTTGGGATGGTTGAGCCGGGCGATCGCCCTGGCTTCCTGCTTGAAGCGGGAGATGGTGGCGCCGGTCCAGGGGAGGTCCGAGCGGAGGACCTTCACCGCCAGCCGCCGCTGGAGGTCGGAGTCCACCGCTTCGTAGACCTCGGCGAACCCGCCGCGGCCGACCAGGCGGACCACGCGATACTGGCGGCCCAGCGCTCGGCCCAGCCGCTCCAGCGCGCCGCTATCGCTGGGAAACGGATCGAGCGACGTCAGCTCCACGCCGAAGAGCGCGAGGCTCCCGGGTCCACAGCGCGGGCAGTGCGAGCTGCCCTCGCGCAGCAGGGCATGGCAGGATGAGCAGACAAGTACCGTCAGAGCGCCTCCGTGGCATTCCACGCGCGGGCTGTCGGGAAGCTTAACCCGGTCGTCCCGGCGCCGTGGGGGGAGCGCCGCTCGCCGGGGGGCGGCCGGGGGAAGCTGGGTGGGTAGAAATATCCTTCCAATAGGGCACAAAATTACGGTCAATAGTGCAGAAAATTGCCAAGATGGGTATCACTGATCGCGGTGTCTTGCGTTTCCTGCATAATCGGCTTGACAGCAGACGCCCCGGGAGATATTCTACCCCCAGCGGCACCACTACCAAATGAGGTCCCGATGGGTCTCCAGCTTCGCCGACAGTTCATGGCCACCCTGCAGCGAAATTTCTCGCCCCCCTCCAGGCGAGCGGCCAGGCCATTGGCGTGAGCGGACTTTCGCTCCTCCCGACGCCCCTGAGCTCGCCCCCGGCGGCTCGGGGGCGTCCTCCGTTGGGGCCCTCGGAGCCCGACGACCGGTTTCCCCGACTCTACCCGCCACCATCCGCGCGAGGCGTACATGGCCACCAGCGTCAAGACCACGACCTTCACCAGGACCTCCAAGACCGGGGAGGTACGCCGGGTTCTCGATCTGGTCCGCGACCGCAACCTTCAGGTCGTCGACGTCAAGTTTTGCGACCTGCCCGGCACCTGGCAGCACTTCTCGATCCCGGCGAGCGCACTGGACGAGGAAGTGTTCCGCGACGGGCTGGGGTTCGACGGCTCGTCCATCCGCGGGTTCCAGGCGATCAACGAGAGCGACATGCTCCTGTTCCCCGATCCCGCCAGCGCGTTCGTGGATCCGGTGCTGGAGGTGCCGACGCTCTCCCTCACCTGCGATATCTACGACCCGATCACGCTGGAACCGTACTCCCGGGACCCGCGCTTCATTGGCTTCAAGGCGGAGGAATACCTCAAGACGACCGGCATCGCGACCGCGTCCTTCTGGGGACCGGAGGCGGAGTTCTTCATCTTCAACTCGGTGCGGTTCGACCAGAACGCGCACGAGGGCTACTACCACGTGGACTCCGAGGAAGGGACGTGGAACTCGGGGCGCAACGGCACTCCGAACCTGGGGCATCGGCCCCGGCACAAGGAGGGCTACTTCCCGGTCCCCCCGGCCGACCGGCTGCAGGACGTGCGGTCGAAGATCATGCTCGCGCTGATCGAGGCGGGGATCCCGGTCGAGGTTCAGCATCACGAGGTGGCCACCGCCGGGCAGGCGGAAATCGACATCCGCTTCGGGCCGCTGGTCCAGACCGCCGACCGCATGATGACCTACAAGTACATCGTGAAGAACGTCTGTCACCGGCTGGGCTACACGGCGACGTTCATGCCCAAGCCGCTGTTCGGCGACAACGGCTCCGGGATGCACTGCCATCAGTCGCTGTGGAACGGCAACACCCCGCTGTTCTTCGACGAGACCGGCTACGCCTGCCTGTCGGAGATGGCGCGACACTACATCGGCGGCCTGATCGCCCACGCGCCCGCCCTGCTCGCGCTCTGCGCGCCGACCACCAACAGTTACCGGCGGCTGGTGCCGGGGTTCGAGGCGCCGGTCAACCTGATGTACTCGGCCCGGAACCGCTCAGCGATCTGCCGGATTCCGATGTACTCCAACTCGCCCAAGGCCAAGCGGGTGGAGTTCCGGGCCCCGGACCCGACGGCCAATCCCTACCTCGCGTTCGCCGCGATGCTGATGGCCGGTCTGGACGGCGTGCGCCGCAAGATCGAGCCGCCGGAGCCGATCGACGAGGACCTCTACGAGCTGCACGACGAGCGCAAGGCGGGCATCAAGACGGTACCCGGCTCGCTGGCCGAGGCGCTCAACGCCCTGGAGAAGGACCAGGCGTTCCTGCTCGAGGGCGACGTGTTCACGCCGGACGTGCTGGACACCTGGATCGCGATGAAGCGGGAGAAGGACGTGGCATCGGTGAACCTGCGGCCGCACCCCTACGAGTTCTTTCTGTACTACGACGCCTGACCTGAGGAGCGTGAAGCGGAGGGCGCCCTGGACCGCGTCCCCCGCTTCACGCTTCACTTTTCCCGCCGGACGCCTTCAATTCAATCCATGCCCAATCACCTCCGAAGCAGTGCCATCACCCAGGGTGTCCAGCGTGCGCCCAACCGCGCCATGCTGCGCGCGGTCGGGTTCGAGGACGCCGATTTCGAGAAGCCCATCGTCGGGATCGCGAGCGGCTGGAGCACCATCACCCCCTGCAACGCCGGGCTCGACGTCCTTACCCGCCGGGCGGAGAGCGCCGCCCGCGCCGGGGGCGCCATGCCTCAGATCTTCGGCACCATCACGGTGAGCGACGGCATCTCCATGGGCACCGAGGGCATGAAGTACTCCCTGGTCTCCCGGGAGGTCATCGCCGATTCGATCGAGACCGCCTGCGGCGCCCAGAGCATGGACGGGGTGGTGGCCATCGGCGGCTGCGACAAGAACATGCCGGGCGCGATGATCGCGATCGCCCGGATGAATATTCCGGCCGTCTTCGTGTACGGGGGGACGATCAAGCCGGGGCACTACGAAGGACGCGACCTGACGGTGGTGAGCGCGTTCGAGGCGGTGGGCCAGCACGCGGCGGGGAAGATCAGCGACGGAGAGCTTCGTGAGGTGGAGCGCCGGGCCTGCCCCGGCAAGGGCTCCTGCGGCGGGATGTTCACCGCCAACACGATGTCCTCGGTGTTCGAGGCGATGGGGATGAGTCTGCCCACCTCGTCCACCATGGCCGCCGAGGACGACGAAAAAGCCGAGAGCGCGGCCGAGTCCGCCCGGGTGCTGGTGGACGCCGTGCGCGCCGGCCTGGTGCCGCGTCGAATCCTCACCCGGAAGGCGTTCGAGAACGGGATCGCCGTGGTCATGGCGCTGGGGGGCTCCACCAACGCGGTGCTTCACCTGCTCGCGATCGCGCGCGCGGCGGAGGTGCCGCTGGTGCTCGACGACTTCGAGGCCGTCCGGGCCCGGGTGCCGGTGCTGTGCGACCTCAAGCCGTCGGGACGGTTCGTCGCCACCGATCTGCACCGGGCGGGCGGCGTCCCCCAGGTCATGAAGATCCTGCTCCACCATGGAGTGCTGCACGGCGACGCGCTCACCGTCACCGGCCGCACCGTGGAGGAGACCCTGCGCGACGTGCCGGCCGAGCCCCGGGCGGATCAGGAGGTGATCCGCCCCTGGAGCCGTCCGCTCTACCGACAGGGCCACCTCACGGTTCTGCGGGGTAACCTCGCCCCCGAGGGGTCGGTCGCGAAGATCACGGGCGTGAAGTCGCCTCGGATGACGGGGCCGGCTCGGGTGTTCGAATCGGAGGAGGCGAGCCTCGCCGCCATCCTGCAGGGACGGATTGAGCCGGGCGACGTCGTGGTGATCCGATATGAAGGGCCGAAGGGCGGGCCCGGCATGCGGGAGATGCTCGCCCCGACCTCGGCCCTGATCGGCGCGGGCCTGGGCGACTCGGTGGGGCTCGTGACCGACGGACGGTTCTCGGGAGGCACCTACGGGCTGGTGGTCGGTCACGTCGCGCCCGAGGCAGCGGCGGGAGGACCCATCGCGCTGGTCCGGGAGGGCGACGCGATCACCATCGATGCCGACCAGCGGCTGCTGGCGATCGACCTGAGCGCGGGCGAGCTGGAGCAGCGGCTCGCCGCCTGGACCCCGCCGCCGGCCCGCTACACGGCGGGCGTGCTCCACAAGTACGCGCGGCAGGTATCCAGCGCGAGCCTGGGAGCGGTCACGGACCTCTGACCGCCGGCCGCCGGTGCGTCAACCAGGCCCCAGGTGTCAGCCATCCACCACCGGCTCGGCCACCTTGGCCTCCAGCACCAGCCGGACGATCTGATCACCGATCTCACGGGTGCCCATCGTCGGCTCTCCCGGCCGGGCGATGTCGGCGGTCCGAGCGCCGGCGGTAATCACCTGGGCGACGGCCTGATCCACCACCGCCGCCGCCGCGGGCGAGCCCAGCCCGTACCGCAACAACATCGCCGCGCTGGCGATCGCCCCGATGGGATTCGCCACCCCGCGTCCCGCGATGTCGGGCGCGGAACCGTGGACCGGCTCGAACAGACCGGGGCCGTCGCCCAGCGACGCGGAGGGCAGCAGCCCCAACGATCCGGAGAGCACCGCGGCCTCGTCGCTGAGGATGTCGCCGAAGAGATTCTCGGTGAGCAGCACGTCGATCCGGCCGGGCTCCGCGACCAGGCGCATCGCCGCGAAATCCACGTAGAGATGCTCCAGGGTGACGGCAGGAAACTCCGTCGCGCCGATCCGGCTGACCGTCTCGCGCCAGAGTTGCGAGACCTCGAGCACGTTCGCCTTGTCCACCGACGTCAGCCTCCCGCGCCGCTCGCCGGCCGCCCGGAACGCCACCCGCGCCACCCGCTCGATCTCGCCAACGGTGTAGCGCAGCGTGTTCACCGCGCTGTCTCGGTCGAGGCCACGCGGCTCCCCGTAATAGAGGCCGCCGGTGAGCTCACGCACGATCAAGAGGTCCACACCCGCGAGACGCTCGGGCCGGAGCGGCGACGCGTGCGCCAGGCTCGGATGCACCGTGACCGGCCGGAGATTGGCGTAGGCGCCGAGCAGCGTCCGGAGAGCGAGGAGGCCGGCCTCCGGTCGGCGCCGACCCTCCGCGGCGGCCAGCGCGGGGTCTCCCACCGCGCCGAGCAGGACCGCGTCCGCCTGGGTGACCGCGTCGCGCGTGCGCTGGGGCAGCGCATCACCCGACTGGGCGACTCCGGCCGCACCGATGGCGAACTCTCGGCTATCGAGCCCATAGCCGAACACGTCCGCCGCCGCTCGCAGGACCTTGAGCGCCTCGGCGGTCACCTCGGGGCCGATGCCGTCTCCGGGGAGCACCGCGATCGAGAAGCGCGTCACGAGCGTGCCCGCTCGAAGGCGGCGATCTCCGGCTCGCGCTGGAGCGTGCGGCCGATCTCGTCGAGCCCGCGCAGCAGCATGTCGCGGCGATAGGGCGCGATCTCGAAGGCGGCCTCGAATCCCCGCGCGTCGCGCACGATCGTCGTCATCAGGTCGACGGTGAGCTCGTAGCCCTCGGCCGCGGCCGCGCAGCGGCGGAAGAGCTCACGCATCGCCTTCGCCGACAGCGTGACCGGCAGCAAGCCGTTCTGACAGCAGTTGCCGTGGAAGATGTCGGCATACGAGGGCGCCACCAGCGCGCGGAAGCCGTAGTCGGCGAGCGCCCAGGGCGCGTGCTCGCGCGAAGAGCCGCAGCCGAAGTTCTCACCCGCGAGCAGAATGCTCGCCCCCTGCGCCGAAGGGCGGTTGAGCTCGAACGCCGGATCGGGCGACCCATCCGCGCGGTAGCGCCAATCGAAGAAGAGCGACGAACCGAAGCCGCTTCGCTCGATCCGCTTGAGGAACTGTTTGGGAATGATCTGGTCGGTGTCGACGTTGGCTCGATCGAGCGCGGCGACCCGACCGGTATGGACGATGAACGGTTGCATCCTGGCCGACCACGCCTCTCACTGGAAGAAAGAAACTGCTTTAATACACATTTGTAACTGATTGTTATACATCGTCTTACAATGACCGCCAGAGAATCATTCTACCGGTCGTTCGCGATCCACCCCCGTACATCCACCAGGCATCCTTCGATGGCCGCCGCCGCCGCCATCGTCGGACTCATGAGGTGGGTGCGTCCTCCCCGCCCCTGCCGGCCCTCGAAGTTCCGATTGGACGTGGATGCACAGCGCTCGCCGGGTTGGAGGATGTCCTCGTTCATGCCGAGGCACATCGAGCATCCGGGATTGCGCCACTCGAATCCGGCGTGGAGGAACACCTGATCCAGCCCCTCCGCCTCCGCCGCCGCCTTCACCCGTTGCGACCCCGGGACGACCATCGCACGCACCGCCGGCGCCACTCGGCGGCCGCGCACGACGCCGGCGGCCGCCCGCAGATCGCCGAGCCGCCCGTTGGTGCAGGAACCGAGGAATACCCGATCGACCGGGAGACCTTCGAGCGGCGTGCCTGGCCGTAGGTCCATGTATTCCAGTGCGCGGCGGTACGACTGCCGCTCGGCGTCCGAGGGCGCGTCGGACGGGTCCGGCACCCGCTCGGTGATTTCGGCGGTCATCCCTGGATTCGTGCCCCAGGTGACCTGGGGACCCAGCGTCGCCGCATCGACGACGATCGTGCGATCGTAGCGTGCGCCGGGATCGCTGGTCAACCTGGCCCACTCCGCGACGGCGCGGGTCCAGGCCGCGCCCTTCGGCGACCTCGGTCGCGACGCCAGAAACTCGAACGTGGTCTCGTCCGGCGCGATCATGCCGGCCCGCGCGCCGGCCTCGATCGACATGTTGCAGATCGTCATCCGCCCTTCCATGGAGAGGCCGCGGATCGCGTCGCCGGTGTACTCCAGCACGTAGCCGGTGCCGCCGGCCGTGCCGATACGCCGGATCAGCGCCAGGACGAGATCCTTGGCGTCGACCCCCGGCCGCGGCGTCCCGGTGAAGCGGACCTCCATCGTCAGGGGCCGCGACTGCACGATGCACTGGGTGGCCAGGACATGCTCCACCTCGCTGGTCCCAATCCCGAAGGCGAGCGCGCCGAACGCGCCGTGGGTGGACGTGTGCGAGTCGCCGCAGACGATGACGGAGCCGGGCCGGGTCGCGCCCAGCTCGGGACCGATCACGTGGACGATGCCCTGATCCGGCGAATCGAGATCGTGCAGCTCGATGCCGGCGCCGCGCGCATTCCCGACCAGGGTGGAGAGTTGCAGGGCCGCGACCTGGTCGGTGATCGGCAGGCTGCGGTCGCCGGTGGGCACGTTGTGATCCACCGTGGCCAGCGTGAGATCGGGGCGCCGCACCCGCCGTCCCGCCAGCCGAAGCCCTTCGAAGGCCTGCGGCGAGGTGACCTCGTGGACCAGATGCAGGTCGACGTAGAGCAGCGCCGGCCCCCCGGTCTCCTGGTGGATGACGTGCGCGTCCCAGACCTTCTCGAACAGCGTCGGCATCAGCGGGGCAACGGGACCGCTGGGCGACGGGACTGCGGCCGATCCCCGGTCCGGTCAGCGCCCGGGTGGCTGTTCCCGGCCGGTTGCCCCGCCGACCCGCGACTCTTCCCTTCCTCCGCCCACGGCATCATCGCGCGGAGCTTGGCGCCGACCTGCTCGATCAGATGGTCGCGGTCCGCCTGTCTGAGGCGCTCGAAATTGGGACCTCCGGCCCGGTTCTCGTCCAGCCACTCCCGGGCGAACGAGCCGTCCTGCACTTCGGTGAGGATGCGCCGCATCTCGGCCCGAGTCTCCTCGGTGATGAGCCGGGGGCCGCGGGTATAGTCGCCGTACTCGGCGGTGTCGCTGATCGAGTGGCGCATGAACTGGAGCCCGCCACGGTACATCAGATCCACGATGAGCTTGAGCTCGTGGAGACACTCGAAATACGCCATCTCGGGCCGATAGCCGGCGGCGGTCAGGGTCTCGAAGCCGGCCTTCACCAGGGCGGTGACGCCTCCGCAGAGCACCGCCTGCTCGCCGAAAAGGTCGGTTTCGGTTTCCTCGCGGAACGACGTCTCGATGACGCCGGCCCGGGTGCAGCCGATCCCGCCCGCGTAGGCGAGGGCGTTGGCGAGTGCCTCACCCGAGGCGTCCTGGTGTACGGCGACCAGGGCGGGCACCCCGCGGCCCGCCTCGTACTCGCTCCGTACCAGATGGCCGGGGGATTTGGGCGCGACCATGGAAACGTCCACCCCGGCGGGAGGCACGATCTCGCCGTAGTGAATGTTGAACCCGTGGGCGAACATCAACGTCTTCCCGGGGGCGAGCCCGGGGGCGACGTCGCGTTCGTACACGCCACGGGCGTCCTGGTCCGGCACCAGCATCATGATCGTGTCGGCGACGGCGGTCGCCGCCGCCACCGGACGGACGTCGAGTCCCGCCGCCCTCGCCCGCTCGGCGGATTGGCCGGTCGGGCGCAGGCCGACCGTGACCGTCGCGCCGCCGTCGCGGAGGTTGAGGGCATGCGCGTGTCCCTGGCTCCCGTAGCCCACGATCGCGAACGTGCGTCGGTCGAGCCGGCTTGGGTCGGTGTCGGCGTCGTAGTAGACCCGCACGGATTCGTCGCTCATGTCGCTCCCGCTTCCAGTTGGGGTTGGGTCTCGGTGCGCAGCTCCGCCGCGCCCGACTCCAGCGCCACGGTCCCGCTTCGCGCCACTTCGATGATATCGAATCGCTCGAGCGCCCGGATGCCCGAGAGCACGAACGCCTCCGGGCCGCTGAGCTCGACGATGAGGACGTCGTCCGACTCGTCCACCACGGTCCCATGATACAGCTGGACGACGTCGAGCAACTCCGCGTAGCGCTCCGCGGCGGGGCGCAGCTTGACCAGGGCCAGCTCTCGCGCGACCAGTGCCTCCGGGGGCACGGCCGTCGCGGCGCGGACCCCGATGATCTTCTGCAGGTGCTGCGCGGCCCGCTCGGCCGTCGCTTCATCGGATTGCATCATGATGGTGAGCCTCGAGATTCCCGGCGCGTCGGTGGGACCGACGGCCAGGGCATGCACTGGGAACCCGCGCCGCCGGATCAGCCCGACCGCACGGGTCAGCGTGATCAGCTGTTCCTGGAGCAGGACCGTGACCGCGCGGGGACCACTCATGCGGGCACGAGATTCGGGGCCGAGGGCTCGCCCTCGATCGGCTCGGAGAGCGAGGCGCCGGGCGGAATCATCGGGAAGACGTTCGCCTCCTGCTCGATCAGGAACTCGACCAGCGCGGGGCCCGGGTGGGCGATCGCGTCTCGCACCGCGCCCTCCACTTCGGCGCCCCGCTCCACCCGCCGGCCGAGGATGCCGTAGGCCTCCGCCAGCCGGACGTAGTCGGGGCTCCAGATCGGGGTCGCGGAGTACCGCCGGCCGTGGAAAAACTGTTGCCACTGACGCACCATGCCCAGATAGCCGTTGTTGAAGACGGCCATCTTCACGGGTATCCCCTCCTGCACCATGGTCGCGATCTCCTGCATGTTCATCTGGAACCCGCCGTCGCCCGAGATCGCCCAGACCGGCTCGTCCGGCCGGGCGAGCGCCGCGCCCATCGCCGCCGGCACCGCGAAGCCCATGGTGCCGAGCCCGCCGGAGGTGATATGCGTGTTGGGGCGGCAATACCGATAGAGCTTCGCGACCCACATCTGGTGTTGGCCCACATCGGAAACGATGGTGCACCGCCCCCCGGCCGCCTGGTCGATGGCCGCGAGGATCGATTCGGGGGAAAGGTCGCCCCGGAAGCTTTCGTGGCGTGGCCGCATGAAGGCGGCGATCTCCGCACGCCACCCTTCGCAGTCTCGCGGCTCCACCTGGTCGAGCAGCGCCCCGAGGATCTGCCGCGCGTCGCCCACCAGTCCGACGTCGGTCGCCACGTTCTTCCCGATCTCCGACCGGTCCAGCTCCACGTGGATGACCTTCGCGCCCCGGGCGAAGGCGGCGAGGTTCCCCGTGACCCGGTCGTCGAACCGGAGGCCGACGCCGAGGATCAGGTCGGCCTGCTGGATGGCCCGGTTCACGTGCACTTCGCCGTGCATGCCCGGCATGCCGAGATGCAGCGGATGCGATTCGGGGAACCCGCTGATCCCGAGCAGCGTGGTGATTACCGGGATGCCGGTCCGCTCCGCCAGCGCCCGCAGCTCCACGTAGGCCTCCGACAGGATGATCCCGTGCCCTGCCATGATCAGCGGCCGCTCGGCCTCCGCGATGAGCCGGACGGCCTGGGCCAGCAGGGCGGGCCCTTCCCGCTCGACACCGGCGAGGGCGCCAGGGCGGGCGGACCGCCACTCCGCCTTGGCCTGCTGCACATCCTTCGGAACGTCCACCAGCACCGGCCCCGGCCGTCCCTCCACCGCGATCGCCAGGGCCTCGCGCAGCTGGTCGGCCAGACTCTCGACGTCTTCGACCAGGACGCTGTGCTTGGTGATCGGCTGGGTGATGCCGATGATGTCGGTCTCCTGGAACGCGTCGCGCCCGAGCATGGCACGGGGCACCTGGCCCGTGATCGCCACGACCGGCGTGCTGTCCATGTGCGCCGTGGCGAGTCCGGTCACCAGGTTGGTGGCGCCGGGCCCGGAGGTCGCCACACAGACTCCGGCCCGCCCGGTGACACGGGCGTAGCCGTCGGCCGCGTGGGCCGCCGCCTGCTCGTGCCGCACCAGTACATGGCGCAGCTCCGGGTACTCCGGGAGCGCGTGGTAGAACGGCATGATGGCGCCGCCGGGATAGCCGAACAGGACATCCACCCCCTGCTCCAGCAGGACCCGGCAGAGGATCTGGGATCCGGTGAGCGGTTCGGTCATGGCACCGCCACCTGGAATGCCCAGCCTGATCGGCTCGGTCGCCTGACAGCCATCAGACCCCCCACAGGTACACCGAGTTCAGGGACGTACTCTCCAGGCTGTCCGCATGCCGGGCCTTGTTGAGCGCGCTGACGAGGGCGCGGGCGCTGGCCTCCACGATGTCGGTGGAGGCGCCGTGCCCCGAGAGCGATTTGCCGTCCACCTTGACCTGGAGAAAGACCTGGCCGACGCTGTCGCGGCCGGGGGTGAGCGAGCGGAGCTGCAGGCTCATGACCTCCAGTTGGCGGTTGGTGATGTCGCTGATCGCGGTGAAGGCGGCGGCGATCGGCCCGTCGCCGGTGCCCCGCGCCGCCCGTTCGCCCGCCCAGGCGCCGGTCATGCGGACTTCGGCTGTCGGGCTGACGCTGCCGCACACCACGCGGAGGTGGGTGAGCTGAAACTCCTCGGGGGCGTCATGAAAGCTGTCGTGCAGCAGCGCCAGCAGGTCCTCGTCCAGAATCTCCCGCTTGCGCTCGGCCAGCGCGATGAATTCGCGGTACACCTCGTTGAGCTCCGCTTCGGTCAGCGCATATCCCAGGTCGCGAAACCGGCGTTCCAGGCCATGGCGTCCCGAGTGCTTGCCCAGCACCAGGGTCGAGCGGGGGATTCCGACCATCTCGGGCTGGATGATCTCGTAGGTCAGGCCGTTTTGCAGCATCCCATGCTGGTGGATCCCGGCCTCGTGCGCGAACGCGTTCCGGCCGACGACGGCCTTGTTGGGCTGAGGGAAGACGCCGGTGAGGTACGAGAGTAACTGGCTGGTACGGTAGATCTCCCGCGGCTCCACCTTGCAGCGAAACCCGAGGGCGGCGTGGCGGACCTGGGAGGCGATCACGATCTCCTCCAGCGCGGCGTTGCCGGCCCGCTCGCCGATCCCGTTGACGGTGCACTCGACCTGCCGGGCCCCGGCCGCGATGGCGGCGAGCGAGTTGGCCACGGCGAGCCCGAGATCGTCGTGGCAATGCGCGCTGAGCGTGATCTGGCCGGCTCCGGGCACCCGCGCCAGGACGTCGCGAAACATCGTCGCGTATTCCTCGGGCATCGCGTAACCGACCGTGTCGGGCAGATTGATCGTGGTGGCCCCCGCCTCGATCGCCGCCTCCACCACCCGGCAGAGGAAGTCCCGATCGGTCCGGCTGGCGTCCTCCGCCGAGAACTCCACGTCGTCGGTGAACTGGCGGGCGCGGCGCACCGCCGTGTCGGCCCGCTCGAGCACCTCGTCGCGGCTGAGCCGCAGTTTCTCCCGCATGTGCAGGTCCGACGTCGAGATGAATACGTGGAGCCGGGCCCGCTCGGCCCCCGCCAGCGCCTCGCCGGCGAGGTCGATGTCCCGGTCGGTGCAGCGCGCCAATGCCGCGATGACCGGTCGCCGCACGTCGGTGGCGATCTCCCGCACGCTGCGGTAGTCGCCCTCCGAGGCGGCCGGGAAGCCGGCCTCGAGGATATCCACGCCGAGCGCATCGAGCTGGCGGGCGAGCCGGAGCTTTTCCTCGGGGGTCAGACTGTTGCCGGGGGCCTGCTCGCCGTCGCGGAGCGTGGTGTCGAAGATGAGGACGTCGCTGGTGCCCATAGACGCTGTCGATTCCCCGTCAGGGTAAAAAAGAAAGCGCCGCGGACCTCTGGGTCCGCGGCGCCTGGTGCACTCGATCGAGACGCTGCTACTGTCTCACGTTGCTCGTGCCGGCACGCCGCGGATCCCTGGCTCACCAAGAAGGATGGTAAGCAGGAGGCTGAGGAGGACGACGACGAGAAACGGATTGCGCAGCATGTCGGGTCGGGCTTCCTTCGGTGTCGGAGCTGACGTTCGAGTGAGCTGCCGGGCGTTAAGGACTCGACAGCGTTGGTGAGGCTAACGTGCCGAGCGGGGCGCTGTCAAGGGGCCCTTCAGCGCCGCCATCGCGCCCCGCCGTGTCGCCAGGGGACAAGTTCCCCGTTGACGAATACGCCGCGATGCATAATAATACCTTCATGTACGGCGCGTCGCTTGCCCCGGCTATTCTGCTTAATACCGTCCGCTCCACGGGAGCGACCGGGTAGGCGTTCGCGCACGCGATTGCTCCCGGCCCGTTCCCAGGTGGAGCGGGCTTTTTGCTTGCCCCGCACCCGGCCTCTCCGGCCGATGGGGCACCACCCGCAGGAGGTACCATGGCCGCCACTGGGCAGCGGATCCACCCGGCCGGTTCCCGCAGGACATCCCCCGGTACCAGTCGCCACGCCGCCGTCCCGGCGGATGGCGCGCTCGACGCTTCCCGCGAGCATGACGCCTGCGGCGTCGGCCTGGTCGCGACCGCGTCGGGCGTGCGATCGCACGAGGTGGTCGGCATGGCGCTGGAGGCGGCCGCGCGGGTCGCCCACCGGGGCGCGGCCTCCACCGACCACTCGGGAGACGGCGCCGGCCTCCTGACCCAGATCCCCGCCCGGCTGTTCTACCGCGACGCCTATCGGCTCGGGCTCCACCTCCAGCCGGGATTGCCGTTCGGCGTGGGCGCCTTCTTCCTCCCGCGTCCCCCCGAGGCCCTCGCCGCGGCGGTGCGGATGATCGAGGAGGTGCTGGCGGGCGACGGCATCCCGTTCCTGGGCTGGCGCGACGTGCCGGTCAACCCGGGCGCGCTGGGACCCACCGCGCTGGCGTCCTGTCCCGTGATCCGCCAGGTGCTGGTGGGCCGCCCCGCCCTGGCCGCGGACGAGGATGCCTGGGAGCGGGCGCTGTATCTGGCGCGCCGCGAGATGGAGCGACGAGCAGGGGGACTGAATCTCTCCGGCTTCTACGTCTGCTCCCTCTCCTGCCGCACCGTCGTCTACAAAGCCCTCCTCACCGGTACCCAGCTCTCGGCGTTCTACACCGACTTCCGCTACCCGGAGTACGAGAGCGCGATCGCGATCTTCCATCAGCGCTACTCGACCAATACGCTGCCGAGCTGGGCGTTGGCCCAGCCGTTCCGCCTGGTGGCGCACAACGGTGAGATCAACACGCTGTGGGGCAACCGCAACGCGATGACCATGCGGGAGCCGATGCTCTCGAGCCCGGTCTGGGGAGCGAAGATCGAGCGCCTGCGGGACGTGATCTGGCGGGAGGGGAGCGACTCGGCCAGTCTCGACAACGCCATGGAGCTGCTGGTCCGGTCGGGCCGCGACCCGGTCCATACCGCGATGATGATGATGCCGCAGGCCTGGGAGAAGTACCCCGACCTGGATCCCGCCATCAAGGCGTTCTACGAGTACCACCAGTGCGTGCTGGAGCCGTGGGATGGCCCGGCCGCGGTCGCGTTCACCGACGGCATCGTCGCCGCGGCCGCGGTGGACCGGAACGGCCTCCGGCCCTGCCGCTACAAGGTGCGGCGCGACGGGCTCGTGGTCGCGGGATCCGAGGTGGGCGTGGTGGACCTCGATCCGCGCGAGGTCGTGGCGTCGGGCAAGGTCGGACCGGGCGAAGTGCTGGTGGTGGACACCGCGAGGGGCGCGGTGATCCGCAATCTCGACGCCAAGCGCGAGATCGCCGCCCGCCGCCCCTATGCCCGCTGGGTGGCGCGCTACATGACCACCCTGGTCCCCGACCCGGCCCGCGTGCCGCCCTCGCCCGAGGGAGAGGAGCTGATCCGGCTGGAGCGCAGCTTCGGCTACGGCGCGGAGGATCTGCGCGTGGTCCTGGAGCCGATGGGCTCGACCTCGGCCGATCCGGTGTGGAGCATGGGTGACGACACGCCGATCCCGCCGCTGTCGGCCGTGCCGCAGAGCGTGTACGCCTATTTCCGGCAACGCTTCGCGCAGGTCACCAATCCGCCGATCGACCCGCTGCGGGAGTCCATGGTGATGTCCCTGCGGATGCACCTCGGCCGCCGCGGCTCGCCGCTGCTCGAGCGGCCGTCCTACGCCCGGATGCTGCGACTGGAGCACCCCATCCTGCTCGACGACGAGATGGCCGCCCTGCGGAACGTGGCCGGCTTCTCGACCGTCACCCTCGACGCCGTGTGGGACGTGTCCAAGGGCGTGGATGGACTCAAGCCCGCGCTCACCGCGCTCCGCCGGGCCGCCGAGCGGGCCGCGCGCCGGGGGGCGCGGGTCATCATCATCAGCGACCGGACAGCGGACGGGCGGCATGCGCCGATCCCGATGCTGCTGGCGGTCGGCGCGGTGCGGCAGCACCTGGTGCACACCGGTCTCCGGGCCCGGGTCGGCCTGGTGGCCGAGGCGGGCGACGCGCTCGACATCCACCACTTCGCGACCCTGATCGGCTATGGCGCCGAGGCGGTGCACCCCTGGCTCGCCCTGGCGGCGGTCCGAGACGCATTCGGCGAGGACGAGGGCCGGCGTGGCGCCGGCCGCAAGGCGCCGGCCGAGCCCCCTCCGTCGCCGGGGGAGGCCGCGGGGCGGTTCCGCGCCGGTGCCGAAAAGGGGCTGCTCAAGATCCTGTCCAAGATGGGGATCTCGACCCTGTCGTCGTATTGCGGCGGCCAGATCTTCGAGATCCTCGGGCTGGGCCACGAAGTCGTCGCCACCTGCTTTTCGGGGACCGCGTCGCCCATCGGCGGCATCGGCTTCGAGGAGATCGGCGAGGACGTGCTGGCCAGACATCGCGCGGCCTTCGCGCAGGACGAGACGGCCGCCCCGTCGCTGCCGGATCACGGCCGCGCCCGGTTCAGGAAGGACGGCGAGGATCACGGCTGGGCGCCGCCCATCGTGGTGGCGCTCCAGCAGGCGGTCAAGAGCGATGGGGGCGAGGCCTACGACGGCTTCCTCGCGAAGAACGCCGCCCGGCGGCCCGCGAGCCCGCGCGACCTGGTCGCGGTTCGTCGGGGCCAGCCGGTGCCGCTCGACGAGGTGGAGCCGGTGGAGGTGATCCGGCGGCGCTTCGTGTCGTCCGCCATGTCGCTCGGCGCGCTCTCGCCGGAGGCGCACGCGACTCTCTCCATCGCGATGAACCGGATGGGCGCGCGCTCGAACTCGGGCGAGGGCGGCGAGGATCCGCACCATTACCACCCGTCCGACAACGGTGACCGGGCGGACAACCGGATCAAGCAGGTGGCCTCGGCACGGTTCGGCGTGACCACCGAGTACCTGCTCCGCGCCGAGGAGCTGGAGATCAAGATCGTCCAGGGCGCCAAGCCCGGTGAGGGAGGCCAGCTCCCGGCGCACAAGGTCACCGACCTGATCGCTCGGCTGCGCCACGCGGTGCCGGGGATCCAGCTGATCTCTCCCCCACCGCACCACGACATCTATTCGATCGAGGACCTGGCCCAGTTGATCCATGACCTCAAGACGGTGAATCCTCGGGCGCGGGTCGGGGTGAAGCTCGTATCCGAGGTCGGGGTGGGCACCGTGGCGGCGGGCGTGGCCAAGGCGTACGCCGATTACGTGCTCATCGCCGGCCACAACGGCGGAACCGGCGCCTCGCCGCTGTCCTCCATCAAGCACGCGGGCTCCCCCTGGGAACTCGGCCTCGCGGAATCGCAGGCCACCCTGCTCCGCAACGGGCTGCGGCACCGGATCGAGGTCCGCACCGACGGCGGGTTCAAGACCGGGCGCGACGTCATCGTCGCGGCGCTCCTCGGTGCCGAGAGCTACGGGTTCGGCACCGCGCCGCTGGTGGCGATGGGATGCGCCATGGCCCGGCAATGTCACATCAACACCTGTCCCACCGGCATCGCCACCCAGCGCGACGACCTGCGCACCAAGTTCAAGGGAACGCCGGAGCAGGTGATCGGCTACTTCACGATGGTGGCGGAGGAAGTCCGCGGCATCCTGGCCGGCATGGGCTTCCGCACGATGGACGAGATCATCGGACGCCAGGACCTGCTCGAGCGGGTGGAGCGGCCGGATGTGCCCCGGGCCCAGATGCTCGACCTCTCGGTGCTGCTGGCCGCCACGGACGAGGAGGGACATCCCCGGGTTCCGCCCGGCCCGCTCCACCGCACCGTGGAACGGAACGACCGGCCCGGGCTGGTGTCGCTGGACGCCGAGATCCTGGAGGAGCTGCGACCCTACCTCGAGAGCGGACTCCCGTTCTCCGGGAACTATCAGATCTACAACCATCACCTCGCGGTCGGCGCGCGGGTGGCGGGCGCCATCGTGGAGCAGACCGGCGACGCCGGGCTCGCGCCCGGGTCAGTACGGCTCCGGTTCACCGGCTCCGCCGGCCAGAGCTTCGGGGCCTTCACCTGCCGCGGGATGCACCTGGACCTGGAAGGCGAGGCGAACGACTACGTCGCGAAGGGGCTGAGTGGAGGCGAGATCACCATCCGTCCGTTCCGGCGGGCGGCGTACGCCGATGTCTCGCATCAGCACCTGATCATCGGGAACACGGTGCTCTACGGCGCGACCGGCGGCCGGCTCTTCGCCGCGGGCCAGGCCGGCGACCGGTTCGCGGTGCGAAACTCGGGCGCGATCGCCGTGATCGAGGGCGCCGGCAACCATTGCTGCGAGTACATGACGTCCGGCATCGTGGTGGTGCTGGGCCGCGCCGGCCGGAACTTCGGCGCGGGAATGTCGAACGGCGTGGCCTACGTGCTGGACGAGTCCGGTGGCTTCGGGAACCGGATCAATGGCGACATGGTCGATGCGACCGACCTGGACGAGCGCGACGTCGAGGTGCTCCAGCGATTGGTGCGGGAGCACGAGGAGCGCACCGCCAGCCCCCGGGCCCGGACCATGCTGGTGCAGTGGGAGAGCTTCCTGCCGCTGTTCCGGAAGGTGGCGCCCAAGGGCGCCGAAGCGTACATCTCGGCGACCCTGGAGGCGTATCTGTCGAGCGAGCGGGTGGAGGCCGAGCCGGCACTCGCCAGGCGGAGCGCCTAGCCCCGGCGACCGGGGGCCACTTTTCGGCGCCCTACTCTTGACGGTAAGCCGCAAATTGCTAACTTGCTGAACAACAAGCAAGCCACTAGCGAGGATCAATGGGCCAGGTTACCGACCGCGAACGCAATCCCGCCCGCACCCGGGCCGCCATCCTCGACGCCGCGGAGAACCTGTTCGCCGTCAAGGGCTTCGACGCTACCAGCCTGAACGAAGTCGGGACGGCGGCTGGGGTCTCCCGGGGCACGCCGGGTTACTTCTTCGGCTCCAAGGCCGACCTGTATCAGGCAGTCCTGGACCGTTCCTTCGCCGAGGTGCGCGAAGCCGTCCGGGCGGGCCGAGCCAAGGCCCTGGCCAGCCATCAGCCCGCTGACGCGATCCTCGCCGGCGCCGTCTCCGACTATTTCGACTTCCTCGCGGCCCGTCCCAATTTCATCCGTCTCATCGAGCGCGAGGCCCTCAACGGAGGCACCCAGCTCGACGAGGCGAGCCATCTTTCGGCGGGGCAGGAGGCGCTGGGGGCCATCAGCGCGGAGCTGGGCCTGGACGACTCACCGTCGGGCGAGGCGGCGCAGACGCTGCTGAGCATCATCGCGCTCTGCTGGTTCCATCTGATCCACGCCCGGACCGTGGCGCCGGCGGTGGGCGTGACGCTGGAAAATGCCGAGGACCTCGAGCGTCGCCGGCGTCACGTCGTCGGCCTCGTACTGCATGGGCTCGCCGGGCTCGAGCGCCCGATGGCCGCCACCTTCCACCAATCCACCGGCCATGACTGACGTTCTCGTTCCACCCAGCCAGAAGCCCGGATCCCCGCTGGCCTCGGAGCAGGAGGCTCGCGAAGTCGCCGAGGCCGCACGCGAGCAGGAGTGGCAGGCGCCGAGCTTCGTGCGGGAGCTGTTCGAGGGGTCGTTCCGGCTGGACCTGGTGCATCCCTTCCCCGCTCCCGATGCAGCCGACCTCGAGCGCGCGCGCCCCTTCATGGAGCGGCTCGAGCGATTCATGCGGGAACGGGTGGACAGCGACATGATCGACCGTGAAGGCAAGATCCCCAGCTACATGGTCAAGGGTCTCGGCGACATCGGCGCCTTCGGCATCAAGATCCCCACGGAATACGGCGGGCTCGGCCTGAGTCAGTACAGCTACACCCGCGCGATCGGCTCTGGTCACCAGCCAGGACGGCAATCTCACCGCGCTGCTGTCGGCGGCGCAGTCCATCGGGGTTCCGACGCCGCTCAAGCTCTTCGGCACGCCGGAACAGAAGAAGCGGTATCTGCCGCGCCTGGCCCGGGGCGCGGTCTCCGCCTTCGCGCTCACCGAGAACCACGTCGGCTCCGACCCGGCCGGCCTGGAAACGACGGCGACGCTGTCCGAGGACGGCACGCACTACGTGCTCAACGGCGAGAAGCTCTGGTGCACCAACGGCACCATCGCCGAGATGATGGTGGTGATGGCCCGCACCGGACCGAAGAAGATCACCGCCTTCATCGTGGAGACCGACTGGCCCGGCGTCGAGGTGGTCCAGCGGCTGCACTTCATGGGGCTCAAGGCGATCGAGAACGGCGTCATCCGGTTCCACAACGTGAAGGTCCCGGCCGACAACGTGCTCTGGGGCGAAGGAAAGGGCCTCAAGCTCGCGCTCATCACCCTCAACACCGGGCGGCTCACCCTGCCGGCGTCGGCGGTGGCCGGCTCCAAGCGGGCGCTCGAGATCGCCCGGCGCTGGGCCGCCGAGCGGGTGCAGTGGGGCGCCCCGATCGGCAAGCACGACGCCATCGCGCAGAAGCTGGGGCGGATGGCGGCGGAGATCTTCGCGATGGAGGCGGTGTCCGATCTGGCGTCGCTGCTCGCCGACCGGGGCAACGCCGACATCCGGCTCGAGGCGGCGATGGCCAAGATGTGGAACACGGAAGTGGGCTGGCGGATCGTGGACGACACCCTTCAGATCAAGGGCGGGCGGGGCTACGAGACGGCGGACAGCCTGCGGAGCCGGGGCGAGCGGCCGGAGCCGATCGAGCGGATGATGCGGGACTTCCGGATCAACCTGATTTTCGAGGGATCGAGCGAGATCATGCGGCTGTTCATCGCCCGGGAGGCGGTGGACACGCACCTCCGCATCGCGGGCGACATCATCGACCCCAAGGCGACGCGGGGCCGGAAGATCAAGGCGCTGCTCCGGTCGGGCGTCTACTACGCGTACTGGTATCCCAAGCTGTTCCTGGGCTGGAGTCACGCGCCGCGCTTCGGGGAGTTCGGCCGCCTGGCGACGCACGTGCGTTTCGTGGACCGCTCCTGCCGTCGCCTGGCCCGCACCCTCTTCCACTGCATGATCCGCTTCGGGCCGAAGCTGGAGAAGCGGCAGGCCGTGCTCGGCCGGCTGGTGGAGATCGGCGCCGAGCTGCTGGCGATGACCGCCGCGTGCTCGAGGGCCCAGGCCATGACCAGCCACGGCGGAGAGGACGGCGCCAAGGCGGTCGAGCTGGCCGACGTCTTCTGCCGGCATGCCCGGCGGCGAGTGGAGGACCGTTTCAAGGGCGTCTTCGACAACGACGACGTCGAGACCTACCGGGTGGCGCAGCAGGTGCTCCGCGGGGAGCATAGCTGGCTGGAGGCCGGGATGGTGAGAACCCCGGACGCGCGATAGAATTCGACCCATGGCCATCGCCGACGGCAGAACCATCCCGTTCGTGGGTCCCGAAGCGGTCGACGTCGGGGCGCTGGAGACGTTCGAGTACGCCGGACCCGACCAGGAGATCGTCACGGAAACCCGGGAGTTCAGCCCGGTCTGTCCCTACAGCGGGCTGCCCGACTTCGCCACGCTGCGGATCACCTACGTCCCGTCCGACTGCTGCATCGAGCTCAAGAGCCTCAAGTATTACGTCACCAGCTATCGTAACGTGGGAATCTTCCAGGAGCACGCCACGGCGAAGATCGCGGAAGACCTCCAGCGAACCCTGCGGGCCAAGCGGCTGGTGGTGACGACGATCTACAACACCCGCGGGGGGTTCGATACCACGTGCACCGTGGAGCTGCCGGGGCGGAAGTAGCGAACCGCCGAACGCGCCACAGGGACCCGGGTGTCCTCCGAGCGCAGCGAGGGATCTTCTCCGCGGGTATCGCACCCGGGCGAGAAGATCCCTCGCTTTGTTGGGGAAGCGTGGGACATGCGGCGCCGTCTCGATGGGGGGCGGTGCTGGCGAATGCGGCCCGGCGCAAGTTATACTCGGAATCGCATCGCGGTATTCCCCCCGGCGCGTCACCGAAGGAGCAGTTAAGTGCCCCAGGACACCCTGACGATCACCGACAATCGCACCGGACGCACCTACGAGGTCCCGGTCGCCGAGGGCACCGTGCGTGCCACCGACCTTCGCCAGATCAAGGTCGCGGACGACGACTTCGGCCTCATGACGTACGATCCGGCCTTCATGAACACCGCCGCGTGCCGCAGTGGAATCACCTACATCGATGGCGACCGCGGCATCCTGCGGTACCGGGGATATCCGATCGAGCAGCTCGCCGAGCGGGCGACCTTCCTCGAGGTGGCGTACCTCTTGTGTGAGGGCGAGCTGCCCACCGCGGCCCAGCTCACCAAGTGGAACGAGACCATCACGTACCACACCTACGTCCACACCAACATCACCCGGTTCCTCGAGGGATTCCGCTACAACGCCCACCCCATGGGGATGCTGCTCGGGGTCGTGGGAGCGCTGTCCACGTTCTACCCCGATGCCAAGAACATTCACGACCCGGCCAATCGCTACCTGCAGCGGGTGCGGCTGCTGGCGAAGTCGCCCACTATCGCGGCCTTCGCGTTCCGCCATTCCCGAGGGCTGCCGTTGGTCTTTCCCGACAACGACCTGGACTACATCGCGAACTTCGTCAACATGACGTTCAGCATCGGCGGCCGGCACAAGCCCAACAAGGTGCTGCAGCGGGCGCTGGAGATTCTCCTCATCCTGCATGCCGACCACGAGCAGAATTGCTCGACCAGCGCGGTCCGCGCGGTGGGCTCCTCGCATGTGGACCCGTTCTCGGCGGTGTCGGCCGGGATCGCGGCGCTCTACGGCCCGCTGCACGGCGGAGCCAACGAGGCGGTGCTGACGATGCTGGACGAGATCGGGGACAAGAAGAACATCCCCGCCTTCATTAAGGAGGTGAAGGGCGGCGGCGGGCGGCTGATGGGGTTCGGGCACCGGGTATACAAGTCGTACGATCCCCGGGCCAAGCTGATCAAGAAGGTAGCCGACGACGTCTTCGCCCAGACCGGGCTCAATCCCAAGCTCGAGATCGCCCTCGAGATGGAGCGGATCGCGCTGGAGGACGACTACTTCATCAAGCGGAAGCTCTACCCCAACGTGGACTTCTACTCCGGCCTGATCTACCAGGCGATGGGCTATCCCACCGAGTACTTCACGGTGCTCTTCGCCCTAGGCCGGATGCCGGGGTGGCTGGCCCAGTGGGAGGAGATGCTGCTCGACAAGGACCAGAAGATCGCCCGTCCCCGCCAGATCTTCATCGGCAAGGACGAGCGGCCATTCGTCCCGATCGAGAAGCGCTAGCGATGGCCGACCAGCTCGAAACGTTGCTCTCGGAGCAGCGCCGATTCCCCCCGCCCGCCGAGTTCGCCGCCGCCGCCAACGCCAGCGAAGCGCTCTACCGGACCGCGGCCCGGGACCACCAGGGGTTTTGGGCCGAGCAGGCGCGAGCGCTCCAGTGGATCCGCCCGTGGGACCGGGTGCTCGAGTGGACACCGCCGCACGCGAAGTGGTTCGTCGGCGGCAAGCTCAACGTGTCCGCCAACTGTCTCGACCGCCACCTCGACGGCCCCACCCGCAACAAGGCCGCCCTGATCTGGGAGGGCGAGCCGGGCGACCGCCGGGTGCTGACGTACTGGGATCTGGCACGCGAGGTTCGGAAGGCGGCGAACGCGTTGAAGCGACTGGGCGTCAGGCCGGGGGACCGGGTGGCGATCTACATGCCGTTGGTGCCCGAGGCGGCGATCGCGATGCTGGCCTGTGCCCGGATCGGCGCGGTCCACTCGGTGATCTTCGGCGGCTTCTCCGCCGAGTCGGTCCGCGACCGGGTGAACGACGCCGAGGCCAAGGTGCTGATCACGGCCGACGCCGGTTACCGTCGCGGGCAGGTGCTGCCGCTCAAGCGCCTGGCCGACGCCGCGATGGCGGCCACGCCATCGATCCAGCACTGCGTGGTCGTCCGCCGCCGCCCGGGCGGCGAGGGCGACGAGGCGTTCGCCGAGATGGTGGAAGGCCGTGACCACTGGTGGCACCGCCTCCTCGAGGCCGAGTCGGCCGAGTGTGAGCCCACCCCGATGGACGCGGAGGATCTCCTCTTCATTCTCTATACCTCCGGCACCACGGGGAAGCCGAAAGGGATCGTGCATACCACCGGCGGTTACCTCACCCAGGTCGCCGCCACGACCAAGTACGTCTTCGACCTGAAGCCCGAGGACGTGTTCTGGTGCACCGCCGACATCGGCTGGGTGACGGGCCACTCCTACGTGGTCTACGGCCCGCTCGCCAACGGGGCCACGGTGCTGATGTACGAGGGCGCGCCGGACTGGCCGGAACGCGACCGCTTCTGGGCGCTGGTCGAGCGACACGGTGTGACGGTGCTCTACACGGCGCCGACCGCCATCCGCGCGTTCATGAAGTGGGGCACCGAGCATCCGGAGCGGCACGACCTCTCCAGCCTGCGCCTGCTGGGCTCGGTCGGCGAGCCGATCAACCCCGAGGCCTGGATGTGGTACCACACCCACATCGGAGGCGGCCGCTGTCCGATCGTGGACACCTGGTGGCAGACCGAGACCGGCGGGATCATGATCACCCCGCTGCCCGGCGTGACGACCACGAAGCCCGGATCGGCGACCATGCCGTTCCCCGGGATCGTCGCCGAACTGGTGGACTCGGCCGGTACCGTGATCCCCGCGGGCGGCGGCTTCCTGACCTTGCCGGAGCCGTGGCCCGGGATGCTCCGCACCATCTACCGGGACGACCAGCGCTACCAGGACACCTATTGGTCGCGGTTCCCCGGCCGCTATTTCGCGGGCGACGGGGCCAAGCTGGACGAGGACGGCTACTGGTGGATTCTGGGACGGGTGGACGACGTGTTGAACGTCGCGGGGCACCGGATCGGGACCATGGAAGTGGAGAGCGCGCTGGTGGAACATTCGTCGGTGGCCGAAGCCGCCGTGGTCGGGCGGGCGCACGATCTCAAGGGACAGGCCCTGGCCGCGTTCGTGACGCTCAAGGACGGGCAGCACCCGTCCCCCGGACTCAAGGACGACCTCAAGGCGCACGTGACCCAGAAGATCGGTGCCATCGCGCGGCCGGACGACATCTTCTTCTCCGCCGATCTCCCCAAGACCCGGAGCGGGAAGATCATGCGCCGGCTGTTGAAGGACATCGCCGAGGGACGCGCGCTGGGCGACACCACGACACTGGCCGATCCGAACGTCGTGAGCCGGCTGAAGGAGATGTACGAGGACAAGGAGGGGTAGGAGCTAGTCCCCCGGGACATCCTCCTCCAGGTAGGTGTACCCCTCCAGCCCCGCGACGAAGTCGGCGATGAAGGAATTCGCCTCCTGCCGCGAGAGGCCCTTCGCATTGGCGACCTTGCGCCGGAAGGTGGCGAGCAGGTCGCTGGCGTGGAACTGCACGTAGTTCAGCACCTCGGTCACCGTGTCGCCGTGGACCAGGTCGGTGACCTCGTAGCCCTGCTCGGTCAGCCGCACGTGCACGGCGTTGGTGTCGCCGAACAGGTTGTGGAGATCGCCCAGGATCTCCTGGTAGGCGCCGGTCAGGAAGATGCCGAGGATGTAGGGCTCCCCTTCCGCGACCGGGTGCAGCTCGAGCGACGGCTTTCCCTTTCGCCCGCCGACGAACCGGTCGATCTTGCCGTCCGAATCGCAGGTCACGTCCTGCAGCGTGCCGCGCCGGGTCGGCTGCTCGTCCAGCCGGTGGATCGGCATGATCGGGAAGAGCTGGTCGATCGCCCAGTTGTCGGGCAGCGACTGGAAGACCGAGAAGTTGCAGAAGTACCGGTCCACCAGCGTCGCCTCGATGTGGGCGGTGATCTCGGGAAAGGCGTCCGGTCGTCGCCGATCGCCTGCTGGAGCGCGTACAGGGTGGCGAGGTAGATCTGCTCGGCATCGGCCTTGTCGCGCAGCGAGAACACGCCGCTGGTGAAGTACTCCTGGGTGCGCTCCTTGTCGAAGACCGCGTCGTGAAAGACCTCCTCCGACCCGCTCGGGACCGAGCGCCGTCGAGATTCTCGGACATCTCCAGCAGGATGGGATGGCGATCCTCGCCGAGCGCGGGGGGCGCCGGCTCGACCTGCGATTCCACGTCGATGACGTTCACCAGCAGCAGGGCGTGGTGCGCCGTCAGCGCGCGGCCCGACTCGCTGATGATGTGCGGCATCGGCAGCTCTCCGGTCCGGCAGGCGGTGCCGATCGTGTAGATGACGTCGTTGGCGTACTCCTGCAGCGTGTAGTTGACGCTGGCCGGGCGGGTGGAGTGGGTGCCGTCGTAGTCCACGCCGAGCCCGCCGCCGACGTCCACGTGGGTGATGTCGACGCCCATCCCGCGGAGCTCGAGTAGTACCGGCTGATCTCCTCCAGAGCCGCCTTGATGTAGCGGATGTCGGTGATCTGGCTGCCGAGATGGAAGTGGATCAGCTTGAGCATGTCCTTCCGCCGGCGCCGTTCCAGCTCGTTCAGCAGGCGCATGAGCTCGACCGCGGTGAGCCCGAACTTCGACTTCTCGCCGCCGCTCTTCGCCCAGCGCCCCGAGCCCTCGGTCGCCAGCTTGATGCGGACGCCGGCCGTCGGCGCGACGCCCATCTCGTCCGCGGCCTTGAGCAGCACGTCCAGCTCGTTGAGCTGCTCGAGCACGATGAACACCGTGTGGCCCAGCTTCTGGCCCATGAGGGCCAGGCGCATGAACTCCTCGTCCTTGTAGCCGTTGCAGACGATGAGGTGCTTGGTCTCCTCGTTGAGGCCGAGGACCGCCTGCAGCTCGGGCTTGCTGCCGCACTCGAGGCCGACCCCGTAGGGCGTGCCGAACTCGACGATCTCCTCGACCACGTGGCGCTGCTGGTTGACCTTGATCGGGTAGACGGTGGTGTAGCTCCCCGCGTACCCGAACTCCTTGATCGCGGTGGCGAACTGCTCGGAGAGGGCCTCGATGCGCGATTGCAGGATGTCGGAGAAACGGAGCAGCAGCGGGAGCGCGACCCCCTGGGCCTCGAGGTCGGTCGCGAGGTCGTAGAGATCGAGCCCGCGCTTCCGGTTCGCATCGGGATGGACGGTGACGTGGCCCTCGGCATTGACCCGGAAGTAGCCGAGGCCCCACCCGTTCATGTTGTAGAGCTTCTCCGCGTCCTTCACGGTCCAGACGGGCGGTGCGACGGTGGTGGCGATGTCGAGCTCCTGCTGAGGGCGAAGCGGCAATTGTAATGGTAAGCGACAGTCGGGGAAAGCGTCGTGGCGGGGCGCTACAGCGCCCGCGCCCGGAGCACAGTGCAGGCCCCGTCACGCCGCCTAACCATCTTCCACCGAAGCTACTTCCGGACGGGGCGAGTGCTCCCGTCCCGGGCACGAAGCTCGCACCTTCGAGGAGGTGCAGCCCGTGACAGCTCAGAGCAGCGGGCTGCACCACCGTCGAAGATTGGGAGGAGTCATGGCCGCGCCCAGCATGATGTCGACTCGTCGTTTCGCGCCCACGACCCGTCTCCGCCTCCAGGTCCTGTTCGCCCGGGCCTGGGAAGCGCTCGCCGATACCTATCACGTGCAGGCCGCCGAGTTCGTCCGCCGGCTCCGGACCCAGCTTCCGCTGGACGAGGCGCTGGACCGGTACTTTCGCGAGGTCGGCGTTCCCGCGGCCATGACCGACACCGTGCGTGCCCGGGCGCTCATCGCCCTCGCGCCGCTGATCGAGGACGCCGTCGAGCCCGAGGAGAGCCGGACGCCGGGCTGGAGCCCGCTCCGCCCCGACCAGCTGATCGGCGCCATCCGGCGCCGGGCGCAGTACGTCGAGGAGACCAACCTCGAGTGCCGCCTGGCGGCCTCGATCGCCGAGGAGTCGGTGGCGGCCACCCACGTCCGGATGGCGCTCGAGATCGCCGAGCTGCTGGCCGACGAGTGCACCCCGGACGAGGCGATCATGCACTACGTGCGCTCGTTCAACCTGCCCGCCATCGACGCCCAGATCATTTTCCGCCGCGCGATGGCGTGGTGGGCCGAGCGAGATCCGCTGGGCCTCGACCGGGTGGAGCCGGTGACGCCGACGGTGGCGATCTGCGCCAGCGGCGCGCAGGTCGACTTCGGCGGCAGGCTGCGGCTGGGGCTGCGCGCCATCGGCTGACCCCGCGCGCCTCCGCTTCGCCTATCTTTGGGAGAGGCCCGCGTCGGGCCGGAGCGGAGGCGTCGCAGCATGAGCTGGACGATCAACCATGGGGCGGGTCGCGGGGACCGAGATCAAGGTCCACCTGACCTTCTTCATCCTGGTCGCGTTCTGGGCGCGTGGCGGGATATCAGCAGGGCGGGCCGGCGGGAGCCGTGGCCGCCTGCGTCCTGCTGTTCGCCCTCTTCGCCTGCGTGCTGTTTCACGAGTTCGGGCACATCCTCATGGCCCGGCAGTTCGGCGTCCGCACGCCGGACGTCATTCTCCTCCCCATCGGCGGCGTCGCCCGCCTCGAGCGGATCCCCGACGAGCCCAGGCAGGAGCTGCTGATCGCGCTGGCGGGACCCGCCGTCACCCTCGCGATCGTGGTCGTCCTCTACGGCCTGCTCGCGCTCGGCGGCGCGGCGCCCCGGTTCGGGGGGCTCGATCCCGATGGCCCGTTCCTCGAGACGCTGATGCGGGTGAACTTCTTCCTGCTGGTCTTCAACCTTTTCCCCGCGTTTCCGATGGACGGCGGGCGGGTGCTGCGGGCGCTGCTCGCCAGCCGGATGGGACTGGTCTCGGGCACCCGGATCGCGGCGCGGTTCGGGCAGGCCAGCGCTGTCGCCGCCGGACTGTACGGGCTCAGCACCGGGCAGCCGCTGCTCGCACTGGTCGCCCTCTTCGTCTTCCTCGGCGCGGGCGCCGAGGCGGCGGCGGTCGAGACCCGGGTCGCGGGCAAGGGGCTCAACGCGGGCCAGATGATGGTGACCCATTTCCGGACGATTCCCGTGCACGCCACGCTGTCGGACGCGGTGGAGCTGCTGCTGTCCGGCGAGCAGCGCGAGTTCCCGGTGGTCGACAACCTGGGCCGGGTCGAAGGAGTGCTGACCCGCGACAACCTCATCAAGGGGATCAGCCAGCGGGGGCCGACGTCCACCGTCGGCGAGGCGATGACGGCGAGAGGTGCCGGCGGTCTCGCCCGGGCTGGGCTTTCAGGAGGCGCTGGAGCGCCTGAAGTCCAGCGGACTCCCCGCCCTGCCGGTGGTGGACGAGACCGGGCGCCTGGTCGGCCTGCTCACGCTCGACAACATCACCGACCTGCTACTGGTCCGGCGCGTGGGGGTGTCACCCTGAGAAGGAGCCGCTGAGGCCGCGAGTCATGGTGCGGAGGTGCACTCCCGGCGGCGCCAGGCTCGGGGCGAGCACTCGAAACCGCCGGACCTCCACAGGCCCGCCCGTGCGGAGCGTGCCGCCTGCTGCGCCCGCTCCAGGCGGCGCGGCATACTTCACGTTCGGCGGCAGGGTGTACAGCACCGCCCAGCCCTCGCGCACCAGGCGCTCGTTGACCAGGCTCGAGCCGGTCCAGACGTAGGCGAGCACTCGGCGGTACCGGTCCCGGGGCGTGACGTCGCTTTCGAGCCGGACGGTCGTGCCCCGCGGAAGCAGCTCGCGCAGCGCCTGCGTGCGCCCGGCGGCCGGGCTCGCCCTGACCCAGCTCGGGCGTGTCGATCCCGATCAGACGGACCTTTCGCCCGTCTCGACAGGTAAACGTGTCCCCGTCGCCCACCCGCTCCACGACGCAGGATACCGGTGGAGCGGCGTCGGGTCGTGGGGCCCCGCAGGAGGGGAGGGCGAGCCCACCCACCAGGATGGCAGCCAGTACGTGTCCGTCCATGGGCCGACAATCTAGGGAGATCGATACCACGATGGCACCGGCAGGCTATCTGATCGAGCGCACCAGTACGTTACCCGTCTCCGCCGAGGAGGCCTTCACCTGGCACGAACGGCCAGGCGCGTTCGAGCGCCTCACCCCGCCATGGGAGCGGGTCGAGGTGCTCGAGCGTACCGGGGGTGTGCGGGACGGGGCGCGCACCGTCCTCCGGATGCACATCGGCCCGGTTCCGCTGCGCTGGGTCGCCGTCCACCGGGACTACGCTCCGCGGCCGCCGCTTCGTGGACGAGCAGGTGGAGGGTCCGTTTTCCCACTGGATCCACCAGCACCTTTTCGAGCCGCTGGGGCCCGCCGCCTCGCGCTACACCGACCGGATCGAGTTTACCCCGCCATTCGGCACGCTGGGCGCCGCGGCCGGCCTGTGGCTGGCCCGTCCCCGGACGGAGCGGATGCTGGCGTACCGCCACGCGACGATACGGGAAGACCTCGCCGACCACGCCCGGTTTCCGAGCGAGGGTCCGATGCATATCGCCGTCACCGGGGCGAGCGGCCTGCTCGGCTCGGCGCTGGTTCCGTTCCTTACCACTGGCGGGCATCGCGTCACCCCGGTGACGCGGCAACGCCCGCCGGGAAACGCGATTCGCTGGGATCCCTCCTCCGGCGCGATCGACGCCCCGGCCTTCGAAGGGCTCGACGCGGTGGTGCACCTCGCGGGCGAGAACGTCGGCGTGCGCTGGACCGAGGAGCGGAAGCGGCGGATCCGGGCCAGCCGGATCGGAGGAACGCGGCTCCTGGCGGAGACGCTCGCGGCGCTCGAGCGGCCGCCGCGGGTGCTGGTGTCCGCCTCCGCGATCGGGGTCTACGGCAACCGCGGGGACGAGATCCTGACCGAGGATGCGACGCCGACCGGACCGCCGAGCGACTTCTTCGTGACGCTGGGACGCGAGTGGGAGGCGGCGACCGAGCCCGCTCGGGCGGCCGGAATCCGGGTGGTGACGCTTCGCTTCGGCATCATCCTCACTCCCGCGGGCGGCGCGCTGGGACGGATGTTGACCCCGTTCCGCCTGGGCGTCGGCGGCCCGCTGGGGAGCGGAACGCAGTGGGTCAGCTGGATCTCGGCGGACGACGCCGTCGGCGCGGTGCACCACGCGCTCTTCACCCGGGATCTCTCGGGGCCGGTGAACGCGGTCGCGCCGGAGCCCGTGACCAGCCGAGCGTTCGCCACGACGCTGGGCCGAGTGCTGCACCGCCCCGCCCTGATCCCCGCCCCCGCCCCGGCGCTCCGGCTCCTCTTCGGCGAGATGGCCGATACCGCGCTGCTTGGGAGTCAGCGAGGCTTCGGCGTCGCAGGCTCCTGGCGGCGGGCTATTCCTTCCGCCATCCGCGGCTCGAGGCGGCGCTCCGGCACGTGCTCGGGACGTGACACCGCGTTGGCCGACCGCTGCCCGGGCGAATACCTTCCAGCGATGGCACCTCCCAGAGCGGTCGTCCTTCTCAGCGGCGGCATGGACTCGGCCACGGCGGCGGCCGTAGCGCTCGAGCCAGGGGTTCGAGGTCTACGCGCTCAGCTTCCGGTACGGTCAGCGGCACGCCGTCGAGCTGGAGGCCGCGCGCCGGCTCGCCGAGCAGCTCGCCGTTCAGCGCCACGTGGTGCTCGACATCGACCTGCGCGCCTTCGGCGGCTCGGCCCTGACCGGCGACCTCGAGGTTCCCAAGGACACCCCGCTCGAGCGGATCGGGGCCGGCATTCCGGCCACCTACGTTCCCGCCCGCAACACCGTCTTCCTTTCGTTCGCCCTGGGCTGGGCGGAAACCGTCGGGGCCTCGGACATCTTCCTCGGCGCCAACGCGCTCGACTACAGCGGCTACCCGGATTGCAGACCGGAGTACATCGCGGCCTTCGAGCGAATGGCCAACCTGGCGACGCGGGCCGGGATCGAAGGTCGCCGGCTCCGCATCCACACCCCGCTCATCGCCCTCTCGAAGGCCGAGATCGTGAAGCTGGGAAGCCGGCTCGGCGTGGACTACGCGCTCACCTGGAGCTGTTACGATCCCCTTGCCGGACGGCACCGCCTGCGGGCGGTGCGAGGCCTGCATCCTCAGGAAGAAGGGGTTCAGCGAGGCGGGCGTCGAAGATCCGGCGGGCGACCTGAACAGCGTAAACCGGTGATGGGAGCGGCCGACCGGATGACCTACTCGGTCAAGGAGATCTTCTACACGCTTCAGGGCGAAGGAGCCAACACCGGCAGGCCGGCGGTGTTCTGCCGTTTCGCCGGGTGCAACCTGTGGACCGGGCGAGAGGAGGACAGAGCGGAGGCCACCTGCCGGTTCTGCGATACCGATTTCGTGGGCACCGACGGCCCCGGCGGCGGCAAGTTCCCGCACCCCTCGACCCTGGCCCGGGCGGTGGCCGCTACCTGGCCCGACCACGCTGCCGGGGGTAGACGCTTCGTCGTGTGTACCGGAGGCGAGCCGCTCCTGCAACTCGACCTCCCCCTGCTCGACGCGCTGCACGCGGAGGGGTTCGAAGTGGCCGTGGAGACCAATGGCACGGTGGATCCCCCACCGGGCATCGATTGGCTCTGCGTGAGCCCGAAGGCGGGCGCGCCACTGGTCGTGAGGCGGGGCAGCGAGCTCAAGCTGGTCTATCCCCAGGACGCCGCCGAACCGGAGCGGTTCGAAGCGCTGGACTTCGACCATTTCTTCCTCCAACCGATGGACGGTCCCGGCCTGGAGGCCAACACGGCCGCGGCGCTGAGCTACTGCCTGGCCCACCCGCGCTGGCGACTGAGCCTCCAAACGCATAAGCTTCTCGGCATTCCTTGAAGCGGAGCGGCTGGGCGCGGGGAAGCGGGGCGGTTGGCTCCGGTTGAGCCGGGGCGCGCCCATGCCTGTTCTGCCCACCACCCATCGCCCTTCTGCCCCGCCGAGCATGCACGGATATTCCGACCGCATCAACCACGCGTTCGCCTTCGCGGCGAAACACCACGGAGCGATGGCGCCAGCGGGCGCGGGGATGGACTATTTTGCCCATCCGGCCAACGTCGCCATCATTCTTGCCCGCTACGGCTGCGAACAGGTCACCATCGTCGGCGGGATCCTTCACCATGTGCTGGAAGAGGCGAGTCCCGACCGCCGCCCGATCCTCGAGCGAAAGATCGTGGACAAGTTCGGGCCGGTCGCCCTCGCGATCGCGCGGGACGCGCTCGAGCCCAAGTTCGACCGGCGCGGCACCGAGCGCGCGGTGGCAGACCTGCAAGCAGGAGTACCTGAGCCAACTCGCCATAGCCGAGCCTCGTGCCCTCGACATCTGCGTGGCCGACGAGCTCCATTCTGCGGCTCCACCCTCACGGGCCTGCGGCGGCTCGGAGTGGAGTACCTGCGCACGTTGTCCCGGGCGGGCTCGGAGCAGACGATCTGGTGGTATCGATCCATGCTGGAAGTGCTGGCGGCCCGGGCGGACTGGCCGCACCGGGAGATGCTGTCCGAGCTGCGGCTGATGAGCACCGACCTGGTGCGAGGGCTGCGACTCAGCGAGGAGGAGCTGTGAAGCCGAAGTCATGGTTGGGATTGGGTGTGCTGCTCGCCACGGCCTGCGTGCCTGGTGCCAAGGCGCCGGAGCCGCTCAATCCGGTCCGGTTCCTTCTCATCAACGACGTCTACGTGGCCGACACCCTCTCCGACGGCACCGGCGGGCTCGCCCGGGTGGCCACGGTGCGCAATCGGCTGGCCGACCAGGGGCCGGTGCTCTTCGTGCTCGCCGGCGACTTCCTGGGCCCCAGTCTTCTCTCCAAGTACTACGGCGGGCGACAGATGGTCGAGGCGCTCAACGCCGCCAAGCTCGACTACGCCACCTTCGGCAACCACGAGTTCGAGCTGCCCCGCGACACGCTGATCAGGCGCATCGAGGAGTCGTCGTTCAAGTGGCTCTCGACCAACTGCACTCTCACCGACGGGACCCGGTTTCCCAAGGTGCTGCCCTGGGACACCGTGCGAGTCTCGGGTCACCTCGTGGGCCTCTTCGGGCTCACCCTGCCGGGCGACTACCGGAGCTACGTGCGCTGCGGCGACCCCGACAGCGCCGCGAAGGTCGCGGTGGACACCCTGACCGCGCTGGAGGCGGAGCTCATCGTCGGCGTCACCCACCAGAGCATCGAGTCCGACCGCGACCTGCTCGCCGGCGAGCCGCGGATCGACCTCATCCTCGGCGGCCACGAGCACGAGGCCCACGATTCGGTAGTGTCCGGCAGGCACGTGATCAAGGCCGACGCCAACTCGCGCTCGGCGCAGTTCGCCACGCTGTGGGGCGGCAAGGGGAAGTGGCGCCAGGCCATAGGCCTCGTGAGCATCGACTCCCGGCTCCCCGACGACAGCGCGACCGCCCGGGTCGTGGCGGCCTGGGCCGACAGCCTGCGGGAGCGGCTCGGACCGGAGCGCTCCGTCGGCACGGCAGAGGCACCGATCGATGCGCGCGACGCGGTATCCCGCCGCCGCGAGTCCGCCCTCGGTGCCCTGGTGACCGACGCCCTCCGCGCCGGCACCGGTGCCGACGTGGCGCTGCTCAACGCCGGAGCGATGCGGCTCGACGACGTCATCCCCGCGGGGCCGGTCAGCAGTTACCAGCTGGAGAGCATCTTCCTCTTCGCCGACGAGACCAGGATCGTCACCTTTCCGCTGTCGGGCAGCCGGCTCCGCGAAGTGCTGGAGCACGGCGTCGTCGGACGCGTCGTTCGGCAAGGGAGGGTTTCTGCAGGTGGCGGGCGTGAGCTTTACCTTCGACCGCTCGCGGCCGTCGGGACGGCGGCTGGTGAGCGACCTGCGGCGGCCGGGCGGGGGGATCATCGCGCCGGGCGACACGGTGAACGTGGCGATGGCCAGCTTTCCGGCCTGCAATGGCGGCGACGGGTACACGATTCCGGAGGCGGCCGAAAGCTGCGGTCGGGCGGCCTCGGCGCCGCGGGCCGCGGATCTTCTGATCCGGTACCTGTCCGACTCGCTTGGAGGCAAGATCACCGCACCGCCGAGTGGCCGGATCGTCGAGCCCGGCTCCAATCCAGGCTGACCGGCGCTGCCTCCCTTCCACCAGCGGGTCCGGGTATTATAGGGTATGGCTTCAACGCCGGCCGCCCTCGTAAGTCTCCCAAGTGCTTTTGCCGCAGCGTGTCGGCTCTCCCGAACGGAGGGAGAGCTGTTCGAGCGCTGCCGCGTAGCACTGGTCCGGCGTTTCCAGAGCGAGCGGATCTGGTTCGGCCTGGTCTCGCCCACCGAGAACATCCCGCGGGTCGGCCCGGAAGAGGGGTTCGCCGACGCGGTGGAAGTGGCCCGGCTCGGAAGCGGTGAGACCGAGGTCATCATCCACGCCGACCCCGCCGTGGTCGGCGAGATGCGGGCGGTGGCGATGCCGCTGGCGCTCGGGCTCAGCGTCGTGCTCGAGCTCCGGAGCATCCTGCTCGAGCGGCAGGCGGCGCTGGACGACGCGGTGTTTCAGCTCCGTGCGCTCCGCCAGGTAGCCCGGCTGCTCTCCTCGGTGCACTCCACCGAGGAGACCGAGCAGCTGATCCTGGACTTCATGGCGGAGGTCTTCTTCGCGTGGTGGGCCTGCCTCTACCGTCCGGAGGCGTCGGTCTACGCCCCCAAGGTCTTCCGCTCCCTCAACGATCGTCTCCGCCCCGCCCCCATCGACAAAGCCGCCCTCGATCAGGCCCTCCCCGCCGGGAGCGCGTCGAGCGGCGCGGAAGACATTTCCGTCGCCTCGCTGGTCGGTCCCGGCGCCGAGCTGGTGGTGCCGCTCGACGCGGGCGCCGAGCGGATGGCGGTGCTGGTGCTCGGCTCCCGCATCAGCGACAAGCTGTACGGGCGGGCCGAGCTGGAGCTGGCCGGGACGCTCTCCTTCGCCGCCGCGATCGCGCTGAAGAATTCGGAGCTGGTGGAGCAGCTCCACAGCGCGGCCACCACCGACGAGCTGACCGGTCTCTACAACCGCCGGGCGCTGGAGGAGCGGCTCGCGGCCGAGATCTCCCGGAGCCTCCGCCACCAGCTCCACACCAGCGTGCTGCTGCTGGACCTGGACCGCTTCAAGGCCGTGAACGACACCATGGGGCACGCCGCGGGCGACCGGCTCCTGATCCAGGTCGCCGGCATCCTCCGGCGGCAGTGCCGCGCGCTCGACGTCGTCGGCCGGCTCGGTGGCGACGAGTTCCTGGTGATCCTGCCCATGACCAAGCCCGCCGAGGCGCAGGTGTTCGTGGCGCGGGTCCAGAACCAGCCTGCGGGAGCTGGAGACGAACAGCCCCGAGTTCGGCCCCTGCACCCTCAGCATGGGCATCGCGGAATCGCCCCGGCACGGCACCACGGTGAGCAGCGTGCTCGCCGCCGCCGACACCGCCCTCTACAAGGCCAAGCGGGCCGGACGAAACGCCGTCGAGGTCGCGGACGGATAGGACGATGGCCCACCCCGAGTTCACCCTGCTCGGCGATGCCGTCTGGCTGGACTTCGTCAATTCGGCGCGGGGACACACTCCTGCCCCTCCCGACCTGCTGCCCGATGCGGCCGCCTTCACCCGTTGGGCCCACGCGCAACGCCTGATGAACCTCAACGGCGGCGTGTCCTATTCCCGTCGTCCGCGACTTCCGGCAGCGGCTGACCGCCGCTCGCGGTGGCGCTCGACGCCGACCGTCAGCCACCCGGCGGGGCGATCGCCGCCATCAACCGCATGCTCGCGGGGAGCACCGGCAGCCACCAGCTCACCCGGGTGAGCGGCGAGTGGCGTCTCCAATTCGCGCCCGCCAGGGCGCCGGGCGCCGCTGGAGGCGATCGCCCGCTCGGCCGCCGCCACGCTCGCCGATCGGGCGACGGTCGTCCGGCGCTGCGCCGGCGAGACCTGCTCGCTCTTCTTCGCCGATTCCTCTCCCACCCGGAGCCGTCGCTGGTGCACGGCCAAGACCTGCGGCATCAACCTGCGGGTCGAACGGCGCCGAGGGCCCCGTCGCTGACCGGCCCCGAGCCCGCAGGTCGCCTTCGACCGCACCCGCGAGGCCCTGGGACCGCGCTATCACCTCGAGCGCATCGTGGCCTCCTCCGCCCAGCGCGTCCTGTTCGAGGCGCAGGACGAGGTCCTGAAGCGCCGGGTCAGCGTGCGGATCAACTTCTTATCTCGACGACGCCGTCCGAGCCTGGTTCATGCGGGAGTCGGAGGCGCTGGGCCAGCTCGACGACCCGGCGATCATGCACGTCTACGACGCCGGCCAGGTGGGCGATCTCGCCTTTCGGATCGGGAACTGGGTGGACGGCGAAGGGCTCCAGGAGGCGGTCCGCCGCGACCCTCGACCGATCCCGGCGGTCCTCGCGCTGGCGCGCGATCTCCTCGGCGCGCTGGAGCACGCGCACCTGCACGGGATCATCGTCCGCGCGATCTCGCCCCTCTCGGTCCTGGTGAGCGCCGGCGGCCGGGCCACCGTCACCGACGTGCGCTACTGCAGCTACTGCCTCTCCGCCATCCCGCCGGGCGCGTCGCCCCCGGCCCCGAGGTTCGTGGCCCCCGAGATCCGCGACGGGGCCGTCGGTGATCCCGCGTCCGACATCTACAACATCGGGGCGATTCTCTACTTCGCCGTCACCGGCCAGGAGCCGGCCCTCGAGGCCGGGCAGCTGCGCCGGCCCACCGAGCTGCGTCCGACCTGCCCCCGAGTCATCGAGCGGATCGTGCTCCGGGCCCTCCAGGTCGAGCCGGAATCGCGCTACTTCACCGCCGCCGAGATGCTGGAGGACTTCGCCTCGGACGCCGGCGCCTACGATATCGCCCCGCCCACGCTTGGGCGCCGTGGCCGTCTCGGCCAACGAGGATCGGGCGCGGTGGGAACAGCGGCTGCGGCGGGCGCTGGGCGACGACTACGAGCTGCTGGAGCTGCTCGGCACCGGCGGGTTCGGCCGGGTCTACCGGGTCCGCGACCTCCAGCTCGAGCGACTGGTGGCGCTCAAGGTGCTGCATCCGTCGTTGATCCGGGACCCCAGCGTGGTAGAGCGCTTCCGCCGCGAGGCGCAGCTCGCGGCCAGGCTCGATCACCCGAACATCGTGAACATCTACGACATCGGCGGGCGGTCGGGGCTGATCTGGTACACGATGGAGCTGATCGACGGCCCCAGCCTGGCGCAGTTGGTCGAGCGCGACGGGCCGTTGCCCGCTGGACAAGCTGCTGCGGCTGCTGCGGGAGGCGCTCTCCGCCCTGGCCCACGCGCACGAGTTCGGGCTGGTGCACCGCGACATCAAGCCGGAGAACCTGCTGATCGCCAGCGACGGGAGCCTCCAGATCACCGACTTCGGCCTGGCCCTGGCGCTTCGGGGAAAATTCGGGGGCGCCACCAGCCAGAGCGGCACCCCCCAGTTCGCCAGCCCCGAGCAGCTCCTGGGTGAGCGGGTGGACCAGCGATCGGACTACTACAGCCTGGCCGCGGTCGCCTACTACGCCCTGCTGGGGCAGCCTCCCTTTTCCGGCCTGACCCCTGAGCAAGTGCTCGCCAAGCAGACCACCTACCAGCTGCCGGACGCCATGGGGAAGCGCGAGGACGTGAGCCAGGCGCTGGCGGAGGTGCTGGCTCGGGCCCTCAGCCCGGACGTCGAGGCCCGATACTCCTCCGCCGCCGAATTCCTCAGGCGGTGAACCGGGCTGCCGATACTGGATCCAGGGAGCCGGTGGCGGACTGGGCCCGGGCGGCCGCGCGGTGGCTGCGCGGCTCCCCTCTTGACTAAACGCCACCGCCGTACAGATTTGTCCGCGCAACAACCCCCTTCGGAGCGCGTAAAGAGTCACATTGGGATCTACAAGACCCGGGATCCTCGCTGACGGGTCTTTCATTTTTTATGACGCGGGACGGGCCTGCGCTCATAAAAACTCGGTGTGCCGGGCATGCCGGCCCCGACGCAGTCAAACAACAATGGAGTAGGACCAATGTCTCGCACCCTCGGCACGGTGAAGTGGTTCAACGACGCAAAAGGTTTTGGTTTCATCACTCCGGAGAATGGGGACAAGGATTGCTTCGTCCACCACACCGCCATCAAGGCGGACGGCTTCCGCAGCCTCTCCGAGGGTGACCGGGTGGAGTTCGACATCGTGCAGGGTGCGAAGGGCCCCGCCGCCGAGAACGTCACCAAGGTCAAGTAGGGCGCTGCCGCATCGAAGCGAAACGGGCCGCCCGCAAGGGCGGCCCGTCCGTTTTGAGCACCTTTCTGTTCGACCACCGGCCGCCCGGGCTACTTATGCCGGTAGATCACCCGTCCCCGCGTCAGGTCGTACGGAGAGAGCACCACGCTCACGCGATCGCCTTCGAGCACCCGGATCTTGAACTTGCTCATCTTCCCGGCGGCGTACGCCAGGATCTCATGGCCGTTCTCCAGCATGACCCGGTAGTTGCGGTCGGGCAGGACCTCGGTCACGACGCCCTCCATCTCGATCCCTTCCTCTTTCGCCATCCACGCTCTCCGCTGCGGGAACCTGCACACACGGCGCCGGAGACCCGGGCCGGACGGCAGGGAATCTTGCCCCGGCGCAGCCGGGAAGCAACCTGACGGACAGAAACCGGCGGCCGGCTACGACTCGGGCAGCTCGGCGCGGACCCGCTCGATCTCCGATTCGACCAACCGCACCAGGTCGCCGATCTTGCCTGCGTCGAAGGTCAGCTCGGCCCCGGCGGTACGGTAGATCTGGGGAAGGCCGGAGACGGCGCCCAGGGCGAGTGCCCGTCGGTAGCTGGCGACCGCCGCGACCGGATCCCGGCGGCTGTTGCGCCAGACCTGCAGGGCGCCGATCTGGGCGATGCCGTACTCGATGTAGTAGAACGGGTACATGAAGATGTGGAGCTGCCGGTACCAGCGCGCGACCCGCTCGCGCTCGAGATCGCTCCAGTCGACCCCGCGCTCGAACCGCGCCCGGATCCGAAGCCAGGCGGCGTCCCGCGCCGCGGCATCGCCACCCTCGCCGCTGGTGTAGATCCAGGTCTGGAACGCGTCCACCGCCGCGATGTGGACCAGGCTCAGGAGGATGTCTTCCAGGTGCTCGAGCCAGGCGCTGTTATGGTCTTCGGCGCTGAAGTATCCGACCGGCTGCGACAGGTGGGCGCCGGCGAGCAGCTCCATGGACATGGACGCCAGCTCCGCCGCCTCGGACCCGGGATGCCGCTGCCAGATGAGAGGTTGCTGGTGCGCGGCGAACGTGTGGAAGGCATGGCCCGCCTCGTGCAGCAGCGTCATGACGTCGTCCACCAATCCGACCGCGTTCATGAAGATGAACGGCCGTCCGCGGTGGTGCAGCGTCTCGCAGTAGCCCGCCGGGCGCCTTTCCCTTGCGGCTGTCGAGATCGAGCAGCCGCTCGTCGATCATGGTCCGGAATTCGGCGCCGAGCGCCGGGTCCACCCGATCGAACACCGCTTGGGCCCGGCCGACGAACTCCTCGGTGGTGGAGAACGGCCGGAGCGGCGCCTTGCGATAGGGATCGACGGCCAGATCCCAGGGCCGAAGCCCGTCGAGCGAGAGCCGGCGGCGGCGCACCGCCAGCATGCGCTCCACGGCGGGCGCCACGGCTGCCTCGATCGCGTCGTGGAACCGCTCGCAATCCGCCGGGGTGTAATCGAAACGGAACTTCGCGGGGAAGATGTAGTCCCGGAAATTGGTGAACCCGGCGTTCCGGGCCGCGCGTTGGCGCAGCTCGTACATCCGGTCGAACAGCCGGGCCAGCTCGTCTCGCTTCTCGACGTACGGACTCGCGGCGGCCCGGAAGGCGCGCTCCCGGACCTCTCGGTCGGGGCTCTTGAGGTAAGGTTGGAGCTGAGGCAGCGGCCGCTCCTGACCCTCCCATTCGACGGTCATGGAGCCGGTGATCCGCTGATAGCGGGCGTTCAGCTCCTCCAGCTCCGAGAAGATCGGGACGTTGGCCTCGCGGAAGATCTCGATCGAGGTCCGAAATCGTGCGAGCGTGGTCTCGAGTGTGGGGGTACGGTACCCCGAGTCCACCAGTCGCCGGGCGAGCTCGACGCTTCGCTCCTCCATCTTGGGCAGAATCTCGGTCGAAAACCGGAGGTGGTCGGCCTCCTTCTCGGAATTGGAGGTCTCGATGGTGTAAGCGATCATGGCAAGCGCGGCCGCCTCCGTAACCAGCTCTTCCAGGGTGGACCAAGTCTGGAGCCAACCCTCGATCGTGGTCTCGTCGAGCGGTCGCTCGGCCAGCTCATCGAAATACGGACCGATGTCCTCCCAGCGTGCCTTGGAGAGAGAGCCGGGAGAGGATCGGAAGGGCCAGCACGGTCACGCTGAACTCCTGATTCGGAGGGGGCCGAGGGAAGCAGAGAGGATCGCCAGTCGCCTGGCCAGCCTCAGCCCAAGTGGCGACCTGGCAACGGGATACGTTCGAGCGTAAGGAAGAGATCGGCTGGCGCACGAGAACCGGTGGGGTTCCGCTGGACGCAGACTCCGCTCGAATGGCGGCCTACGATCGGTTTCGGTCAGGAGATATATGCAGGAAGGCCGCGGCTCACAATCCCGGTGGACGCAGCCGGTGAAATTCCGTGCGTGACTGGTAACGCTGCCCGATCGCGAGCAGCACGCCCTCGCCCAGCGCCCGGCCCGTGAGCTGGAGACTGGTGGGCAGGCCCCCCTCCCCGCTCCCGTTGGGGAGGAACACGCCGGGCACACCGCAGAGGTTGGCCGGGCCGCTGATGTTCGCACCACCCGGGTAGTCGGGATACACCTTGTCGAACGCCGCGTCGATCGGCCACGCCACCGTCGGCAAGGTGGGTGCGACCACAGCGTCGACCCTGGCGAGGAGCCGGTCCAGTGCCACCGCTGCCGGACGCCGCAAGCGGAGCGCGCGGATGTAATCTTTCGCGAGCACGACCTGACCGGCGTACCCGCCGATCCGGTCCTCGGGTGCGGTGAGCTCGGTGATCCGCCCACTCTCGAAAAGCGGCTCGAAGGCGCTCGCCGCTTCCGCGTCGATCACGATGGACGCCATTGCCTCGTACGGGAAGTCCGGCAGCTCGAGCCCGTCCTCGACATCGGCGAACTCAGCGAGAACACGAAGCGATTCCTCGAAATTGCGCCGCACCTCCGGCTGGGTCTTCTCCAGCGTGCCCTTGAGAATGCCCACGCGGAAGCGCCGGCGAGACCCGGCGGCTGCCTGGTAGTCGAAGCTCCCGTCGAGGGCCGTCGGGTCCGCGGGGTCGGGGCCCGCGATGGCAGCGAGCACGGTCCCACAGTCCTCCGCGGTGCGCGCAAGCGGTCCGAGCTTGTCCATGGTCCAGCTCAGGGCCATCGCGCCGTGCCGGCTCACCCGGCCGTAGGTGGGGCGAAGCCCGGTCACGCCGCAGAAGGCCGCGGGATACTGAATCGAGCCCCAGGTCTCCGATCCGATCGCGAATGGCACCAGCCCGGCCCCGACCGCGGCTCCCGAGCCGCTCGACGAGCCACCGGACCATCGGGCCGGATCCCAGGGAGATCTCCCCGGTCCGGTGAAGCTGGCGAACGCCTGGTTATACCCCATGCCGCCGGCGAGCTCGACCATGGCGAGCTTGGCGCACAGGACCGCACCGGCCCGGCGAAGCCGCCGGACGACGCTGGCATCGCCCTTGAGCATCTGATTCCGATAAGGCTGGGCTCCCCATGTCGTCGGCGCGCCTTCGACGGCGAGGAGGTCCTTGGCACCGTAGGGAATGCCATGCAGCGGGCCACGATCCTTTCCCGACGCCAGGTCGGCGTCGCGGCGCCGGGCCTCGGTGACGGCGGGCTCTCGGAGCACCGTTACCACCGCATTGTAGGCCGGCCCGAGACGCTCCAGCCGGTCGAGGAAGTGCTGGGCCAGCTCGACCGAGGACACCTTCCGCGCCCGCAGCAGGCGGCCGAGCTCCGGCAGGGTCAGCCAGGTGAGATCGCTCATCCCGGGCTCTTCGGCCGAACCGCCGAGAACACGAAGTCCGGCTCGTCGCCGTTGCCGAGCGCCGCCTTGCGGATCTTGTCGGCCCGCTCGAGGCCGGCTCTCGATCTGCCGGGTGACCACGGCGAGGTCCGCTTCGCTGAGCCGGTCGCCGTATTGGGCGCGGATCACGCCGGCCAGCGCCTGCGCGAGCGCGCTCGGCTCCAACCCGGCGAGCTCCGTCCCGGGAGCCCGCACCACCAGCGCGCTCGGCCACCGGATCGCGCCGACGCCGGCTCCGAGCACCGGAACCAGGGACACCAGCGCGATCGCCTCGGCGAACTCCCGTCGGTTCATCGCGGACACCGGGCCTCCCGGGCTGTGGGGCATCCGCCGACCTGCCGCCCGGCGGTCACGGGGTCGGATCCGAGCGGTCGTGCCGGTAGTAGAGGTAGGCGAGAGACAGCATAACCAGACCCAGCAGGAAGACCGAGCCGACCCGGTACAACGCGTCGAGCGAAGAGAGATCGAAGACGATCACCTTGACCACCGCGAGCCCCGCGACCGCGAGTCCGGCCACCCGAAGCGGCGTGATCGACCGTGCGAAGCCGACGACGACCAGCGCGGCCGCGAAAACCAGCCACCAGGCGCTCACCGCCAGCCCCGCCGCCAGATCCGCCGTGACACGGGAAAGGGTCTCCAGCTGGTAATAGCGCCGGATCTCGGCGGTGACGCCGAACAGCGTCAGCAGGCCCGCGAGCACCCAGAGAGCCGAGCGCACCAGCCGGGCCTCACCCTCGTTCTGCTCTGGCCCGGAAGAGCCCGGCCGCGAGCGCGAGGGCCGCGGCGGTGCCTCCCCAGAGGGCCAGCGCCCACGGGCCGACGAAGGCCGCGTCGGCCGCGGTGCGCTGCCGGAGCGCGCTGTCGAGCAGCTGCTGCATCGCGGCGACCCAGGTCAGGACGCCGTACCATCGGCCGTCGGACCGGCCCAGCCGGTGGTCCAGCGCGGGCCACAGCAGACCCAGCGCGAGCAGGGCCCAGACCTCGGTGGTGCCGTCCCATTGCGCCTGGGCGCCGATCGCCAGGGCCGCGGCCCCGATCAGGGCGAACGGCGGACGGGGACGCAGGTAACCGGCCAGCAGGTACGGCATCGCCACCAGGAGCGGAAGCAGGCCGGGCGCGGCATCGAACCGGTCGGCCGCCAGACCGTAGGCGGCCCAACCCAGCAGCAGAGGCGTTGTGAAGAAGTAGAGCGCCTCCCCGGCCGACCAACCCTCGACCCCACGCGTGCCATCGGGCGGAAGCGGACTCCGGGCGCCGAGCCGGAGCGGCAAGACCCGGGAGTTCCGCAGACCCGTGCCACCAGACCGGCGCGGACAGTATCAGGGCCGCGATGAAGACCGGCCAGTGCGCGGCCATCCGATCGCTCGCGGCGGCCAGCAGCGCCCAGCCCCCCGAGAAGGTCAGCAGCCGGGTTTCCCACCACTGCTCGCTGAGGCCGACATGGAGTCCGGCCGTCCCGCCGATCACCCCGTACAGCAGCAGCGCCCAGGGGACGGCGTGCTCGGCCGCGCCGGCGAGGCCCACCCCGAAGTAGCTCGCCGCCACGACCAGCATGGTCAAGCGCCAGTGCCGCCGCGCCGCGACCATGCCGAGGCCCGTCGCCATGCTCGCGAGGTACAGCAGCAGCAGGTTCGCGTTGGCCTGGTCGCTGCCCAGCAGCACCGGCGCCATGAATGCGCCGAGCGCGGCGGTGGTGCCGAGTGCTTCGACGTTGATCGCGTAGGCGATCATCGCGAGCGCCACCGAGACCATGGCGAGCCCGACGATGCCGGTCGTCGGCGGGATCACCCCGTAGAGCCGGCCGGCGGCCCACACGCTCAGATAGATGATCCCGCAGCCGCATCCGATCAGCGCGGCGCCGTAGGTGCGATAGCGCTGGTGCAACCGCCACCCGATGGCGCCCACCACCCCGCCCAAGACGACGCCGCCGGCACAGCGCATGACCGGTGAGACCCAGCCGCGCTCGAACGAGAGCTTGAGGAGATACCCCGTGGCCAGCAGGAGCGCGACGACGCCGACGGCGAGGAGGCCGCGCTGGCCGATCCAGCGCTCGTCGATGCGGGATCGGCCGCGGGGTCGGCAGGGGCCCGGGGCGGTGGCGTCGCCGGGAGGGGGCGCGCGGGGCCGGGGGCTCGACCGGAGGCGGACGCGACTCCCTCGTCGCGCTCCGCCGTCTCCGGTCCCGCCGACACGCCGGCCGGCTGCGGCGCCCGGAGCAGCGTCTCCAGCACCGCCACCCGCCGCTCCAACCGCTCGAGTCGGTCGTCCGTGCTCATGAGACCCTCGCCTTCTCCCCCGTCGCGGGATGCGCGGTCAGCGCTGGGACCGGTCCGGATCTGGAGCGCCAGCACGCCGGCCAGCAGCCATGCAGCCGCCGGCGAGGTAGAAGGGCGCCCCGTGACCCAGACGTTGAAACGCCGCCGTCGCCAGCAGCGGCGCAGCCACGCGTGCCAGCCCGGCGAAGGTCTGGGCCACTCCCATCGTGGTGCCCAGCTCGCGCGGGTCGGACTGATGGGACATGAGAGAGGTAGTGGATGGAAACAGCAGCGCCGTGCCGATCGGCACAAGGGGGATGACCGCGGCGAAGGCCCAGAGGGATTGGGGGAAGGGATACAGGAAGAGTCCCAGCGCGAGCATGGCCGTGCCGAGCCGCATGGTCCACACCTCACCCAGGCGCTCCACGATCGGTCCGAGCAGGACGCTCCGCATGACGAACGAGAGCGTTCCGATGTAGGTGAAGATCGGCCCGATGCTGCGCGCGGTCAGCCCGAACTCCGCCCCGAGATACAGCGCGAGCACCGAGGTCTGGGACGCGAACGCCACCATGCCGATGCCGTAGATCCAGAGCAGCCGCGAGAGCGGCGCGCCCGGATGCCGGAGCGCGGTCCAGGCCGGGTGCCACAGTGGCCGCCGGAGCGGGGCCGGCCCCGCCACGCGCTCGCGGGACTCGGGGAGCCAGCGCCACGCGAACGCGACGTTCACCAGGCAGAGCGAGGCCGCGACCAGACCCGGTGCCTCCTGCCCGAGGTGCGCCGCGAACGACCCGATCACCGGTCCGAACGCGACGCCGGCGGACGTCGCGGCCGAGAGCCAGCCCAGCGCCTTGGCCCGCTCGCGGGGCGGCATGGTGTCGGCGACGTAGGCCTGCGCGACGCCGGTCGTGCCTCCGCCCGCGCCCTGGACCAGGCGGGACAGCAGCAGGAGCCAGAGGCTGGTGGCGAACCCGAAGACGACGTAGGCGATGGCCGAAGCGGTGAGCCCGATCAGCAGCGCGGGCCGGCGGCCGTAGCGGTCCGACAACCGGCCCCAGAACGGGGCGGCCACCAGCTGGGCGATCGAGAACGACGCGATCAGCAGGCCGATGATCTCGGGGGAGGCCTGCAGATCCAGCGCGTAGAACGGCAACAAGGGGAGCACGATCATGAAGCCGACCATGTCCACGAAATTGACCGCGATGAGGACCGCCAGGCGGCGGAACCCGCCGGGCGCGCTCGGCGACGTCACCCGGCGTTTCCTCCCCGTCCCTGCCCCCCCGATCCCAGGGCGAAGACCACCGCGCTCACCAGCATGAGCACCACGCCGTAGGCCGCCGCGACGCCGACGTCCGCCTGCCGCAGGCTGGACAGGATCTCCAGGGAGATCGGGCGGGTGTCGTAGGTGTAGAGCATGATGGACGTCACGAAGTCGCCGAACGCGGTCACGAACGCCAGGCTGGCGCCGGCCAGGAGCGCGGGCTTGAGCAACGGGAGCGTCACCCGCCGCAGCGTCCGCCAGCGTCCGGCGCCCAGGCTCGCCGCGGCCTCGTCCAGCGCGGGGTCCAGGGCCCGGACGCCCGCCGTGATCGCGCGGCTGGTGATCGGCAGGTTCCGTACGAGGTAGGCCAGCGGCAGGATCCAGACGGTTCCGACCAGCACGAAGCGGCCCGCCAGCGGATGGCGAACGCTGAACGTGGTCGCCAGCGCGATGGCGAACACCGTTCCGGGCACCGCCCAGGGCAGGGCCATCAGGCCCTCGATGGCGCCGCGCGGCGCGCTCCGCCGCTTCGCGCTCAGGAGGGAGCCCGCCAGCGCGATGCCGACGGCGGCCACGGTCGCCACCGTCGCCAGCCAGATGCTGTTGACCAGCGGACGCACCCGCACGGGGTCGACCACCAGCGCCAGATAGTTGTCGTAGCGTGTACGCCGGCGGGAGCGGCTCCGTCGTCCAGGTGCCGACCGGCACGAAGGAGACCAGGACCAGCGTGAAGTGCGGCAGGAGCAGGAGCGCGGCGAGGCCCCAGCCCACCACCCCGGCCGCGACCCGGGCCGACCGGCCGCCGGATCCGGATCCTGGCGGGCGCGGCACCCTTCCGGCCGCCGCGCTCGATCCGCGGCTGCCGCTCCGGAAGAGGAGAAGCGCGAGCAGCGCCAGCGCCGTGAGCGAGGCGGTCTCGACCATGGCGAGCTGGTTCTCGCCGTTGAGCCGGGTGGCGACGATCTGGGTCGGCATGACCCTGAACCCGCCGCCGAAGACGTAGGGCGCGCTGAACGAGCCGAGGGCGGTCATGAAGGTGAGCAGCGCCCCGCCGCCAGCGCCGGCTTCAGGTGCGGCACCACGACCCGGCGGAAGGTGCGCCACCGCCCGGCCCCGAGGCTGGCGGCCGCCTCGAGCTGCGAGGCATCGAGCGAGACCAGCGCCGCGCGGACCAGCAGGTAGAAGTACACGTACATCGAGTAGGCGTGGACCAGCAGGATCGCGCCCGCGCCCTCCAGCCGCCACAGCGGCTCCTCCAGCCGGAACAGCCGCATCAGCAGCAGCGACACGAAGCCGGTCTCGCCGTAGAGGAAGAGGAACGCGACCACACCGACCAGGGGCGGGAGCACCGCCGGCAGCGCCACCAGTCCGCCCAGCACCCGGCCGCCGGGGAGGTCGTACCGGCCGACCAGGAAGGCCAGCGGAACGCCCAGCAGCGCCGCCAGGCCGACGCTCGCCACCGAGGTCCAGAGGCTGCCCCACAGCGCGCGCATCTCGGTCGGACGGCCGGCGAACTCGCGCACGTGGTCGAGGGTCCACCCGCCGGGGCCGCGCAGGCCTTCCGCCAGGACCAGCACCAGCGGGTAGAGCACCAGCCAGAGCAGCAGCCCGAGCAGCAGCGCCACGCCGATGGACCCGGCGCCGCGGCGGGTCATCCCTTGCCCTCCGCGGGGAACAGGTGAAGCCCCCCGGCCGCGCGGCGGCTGGGCAGGATCCCGACCTGCTGGCCCGCCAGGACCGCGGCGGGCGGCGCGACCACCTCCAGGGTGGCCCCGCTCCCCGTCGTCACGGTGAAGAAGGACGACGGCCCGGTGAACCGCCGCCCCGTGACGGTGCCCACGATCGCCTGGGGATCATCGCCGAGGCGAAGCGCTTCCGGCCGCGCCAACAGGACGGCCCTGCCCGGCAGCATGACCGGCTGCCCCGCCGGCCGCTCGATCTCCCACTCCACGCCTTCCACCGCGATTCGAGTTCCCCACTCGGTGGGGCCGAGCACGGTGACCGGGATGACGCTCGACCGGCCGACGAAGCCGCCCACGAAACGGTTGGCCGGCGCGGCGTACAGCTCGTCGGGCGTCCCGACCTGCTCCAGCCGGCCGCCCCGCAGCACCGCGACGCGGTCGCCCAGATCGAAGGCCTCGTCCTGCTCGTGGGTGACGAGCACCGTGGTGATGCCGACCCGCCGGATGAGATCGCGGATCTCGCGCCGGGTGCGCTCGCGGAGCGTGGGATCGAGGTTGGAGAGCGGCTCGTCGAGCAGCAGCACCCGCGGCTCGGGGGCGAGCGCGCGCGCCAGGGCGACTCGCTGCTGCTGCCCGCCGGAGAGCTGGTCGATCCGGCGGCGCTCGAGGCCGGCGAGGTCCACCAGGGCCAGGGCCCGGGCCACCCGGTCGGCCAGCTCGGCGCCCCGGATGCCGAGCGACTCGAGCCCGAAGCCGACGTTCTGGCCCGCGTCCAGATGGGGGAACAGCGCGTAGTGCTGGAACACCATGCCGAACCGCCGGTGGACCGGCTCCACCCGCGTGACGTCTTCCTCCTCGACCAGGACCCGCCCGGCGTCCGGCGCCTCGAAGCCGGCGAGGAGCCGCAGCATCGTGGTCTTCCCGCTGCCGCTCGGCCCCAGCAGCGCCAGCATCTCGCCCGGCGAGAGCGAGAGCGTCACGTCGTCCACCGCCACGGTCGCGTCGAATCGCTTGGTCAGGCCTTCGACTCTCAGGAACCCCGTCATCGGGTCGAGCGCCCGCTGCCGCGAACGTGCCGGTCCCAGTACCCCATCCACGCCGGGGCCCTGCCGCGCGAGCAGGCCCCAGTCCATCGGCTCCACCACCATGTCGGCCTCGACCTCGGCCACCCAGGCTGGCACCCGATCCGGGGGGAGGTCGTGCCGGGCCGGGAGCCGGTAGACTCGGGTCGCGGCCAGCAGCTGGGCCTCGACGCCGCCGACGAAATCGATGAACGCCTTCGCCTCCTCGGGATGGCGGCTTCCCCGCACCAGCCCGATCGCGTCGTCGATGACCACGGTGCCGCTCCGGGGGAAGGTGTAGCCGAACGGCAGTCCCTTCGATCTGCCGATCAGGATGTCCGGCAGATCCCACAGCGTCACCAGTCCCTCGGCGCGGGCCAGCTTCGCGTCGAGAATCGCCGGGTTCAGGGTGTAGGTGCGGGTGCTGGCGTCGAGCCGGCGAAGCCAGTCCATCCCGCGCGCGGTGTCGCCGGTCTCGCGGATGCTCCTGATCAGGATGAGGCCCCAGATCGCGCGCATCGTGCCGCTGGCCATGGGATCTCGAATGACCACCTTGCCGTGCCACCGGGGCCGGAGCACCTCGTCCCAATCCTGGGGCGCCTCGTCGGAGCGCACCACCTTGTTGTTGTAGGCGATCACCGCCGGCGTGCGATACACGGGATAGTACCAGATCGTCCGGCCCGATGCCGTTCGGGCCGACCCGGTCGGCCCAGGAGGGCCGGTACGGCTGGAGGAGCGAGTCCGCGATCCCGAGATCGAACGTCGTCGTCGGCCCCCCGAACCATACGTCGGCCTGCGGGTTCACCCGCTCGAAGCGCAGCCGGTCCAGGATTTCCTGCGACCCCATGTCGAGCCACCGAACGTCGATATCCGGCCGCAGCGACTCGAACGCCTGCTCCAGCAAGGTCAACTGATCCCGGCCGTGTGGCGAGTACAGCACCACCGGCGTGCGGCCATCATGGCGGCAGGCGGACAGAATGACGAGGAGCAGGCTGCCGGAAAGGATCCGCCAGGATCGACGGGTCACGTCAGCGGGCCGGCGGCTGGCCCAGCGCGAGAAGATTGGCGAACAGCCGCAGCGCCCCGGGCACTCCCGCCGGAAGCTGGCGGAAGAAGCTCAGGCCGGTGTAGACGTAGGTTCCCTTGCCCACCGACGCCACCAGCAGGCCGCCCTGGCGCTCCGAGTCGCCTTTGTCGTGCATCTCGAGGATCGCGCTGTAGCCCGGGTCCCAGCTCCGCGCGAAGTAGAGGCCCCGCTCCTGCACCCAGCCCTCCCAGTCCCGCTCGGAGATCCGGTTGGGAAGCCGGAGCAACCGGTGGTCCGGCGCGAGGACCGTCACCGGCGCCGTCTCGTCCACCACCCGGTCGTGGCTCACCGGCCGTTCGTACGGCACCGAGTCCGCCGGGGACCCATTGGTGCCGCCGGTCATCTCGCCGCCGAGGCTGTCCGCTGGTCGCTGCGGCGGTGGTCCGCCGACGGTGAGTGGCAGCGGGGCGAACCCGTCGGTGAAGAACCGGTGCTGCTGGTACTGCACGATGAGCACGCCCCCGGCCCGGACGTACGCCAGAATCCTGGCGTTGTTCTCCACCAGCGCCGAATCGGTCTCGTACGCGCGGGGGCCGATCACGATCACGGGGAAGCGGCTCAGGTCGTCCCGCTCGAGCGCGTGGGCGTCGAGCAGTGTGACCGGGAGGTCGGCCCGCTGGAGCGCCTCCGGTATCAGATCGGAAGCCCCGCGCACATACCCGATTCGGGCAAGCCGCGGCAGCGCCACCGGCGCGAGGTGGACTTCCGACACCGCCGGCGCGGTGTATGAGCGGGGCCGGATGTGCGGATAATCCACGGTGATGACGCCGCTCTGGTACTCCCTCCCGGCGGAGTCCCGGGCAACCGCTCGGATCGTGGCGCTCCCCCGGGCGCTCCCCCGCGGCGCCCGTACGTCGAACGCAAAGGTCTCGCGCTCATCCTCGCCCCCAAGACGGAAGGACTGCGACGGCACTTCGGGCCAGCCCTTGGGAACCACCAGGGCCACGGTCCCGGCCGTCGTGTCCCGCGCCCCGTGGGTCAGCGTCACCGTGAAACGGCGGCTCCCGGGCGTGAGCAGCGACCAGATGTAAGTGGCCGGGTCGAGCTTGACGTCGATCCGCGGGATCACGGTCACCGGTCGGCGGACCTCGCCGAAGGCCTGATCATTCGTCCGGTAGCTCACTTCTCGCGAGGTCTCACCCCCGGGTCCGAGCAGGCCGAATCGCGCGATAGGCGCCGCGGCCTCGAACGGCTCGCCGAGCAGGGCGGAAGCTACGCCAGTCCAGTCGTAGAGTCCGCCCTGGCGTGGCCGGCGGAGGAAGTAGGGTGTGGTAGCTGGCGCTGCGCTGTCGGGGGTGAGAGTCACGGTCGAGCGGTGCACCGCGCCCGGCGCCAGTGCCACCTCGCGGTTGGAGTCGGCCTGAACGTGCCATTCCGCCGAAGGCACCACGCCTCCGGCTACGGTCATCGAGTCCCGTCCGGCGTTCCACAGGACCAGCTCGACGCTGTCGGACTGCCCCGCGACCAGTCGGTCGTCATCCGAGAGTGCGTCGGCCACCAGGCCGGCGGCGATACCGAGGGCTCGCTCGGTGTGGCGTCGCTGATCCGCCTGCTCGGGGGTGGAGAACATCATCTGAGCCCGCGTGTCATCCGACTGCGGGAGAAGATCGCGCTTTCCCCGATCGAGGAGCGCGATCACCCGCCGATACCCCCCGGTGCCCAACGCCGCGCGCGCGCTGTCCGTCCGGGAGGCGAAGCGGCGCCGTGCCGCGGGGCCGTCGATACCCGGCGCATCACGCCACGGCATTGCCGACAACGATGTGTCGATCCCGTCGAACAAGCCGCCGCCGCCCTCGGCGGTCCGGTCGGTCTCCAGGGCCAGTCGAACCTGGGAGGGACCGATGCGCTGGAGCTGACCCATGTCCTGCGACCGGTGCAGGCTTCGCCCCGCCATCGCGATCTGGTGGTACGACTTGCCGACCGCCCGGTCGAGAATGCCGCCATCGAGGACCAGCGTGGTGGACGTGGTGTCGAACCGGGTGCTGCGGTAGAGCTTCAGGGGGGTCCAGGGCCGGAGTCCCTCCTCCCGGGCCAGGTCAGTGAAGCGGGAGGAGTCTCCCGCGGCCGCAAAGGCCTCCCGCGCCACCCATCCCGCGGCCTGGTGCTGGCCGTGGCCGTCCCGGGGCAGACCGCTGAAGATCGACACGATCACCTGGGGCCGGAACCGGCGGACGATTCGGACCACGTCCTTGAGGATGGTGTCGCGGGGCCATTGCTCCCAGGTCTCCTCGATGGTCTTGGAGTACCCGAAGTCGTAGGCTCGGGTGAAATACTGCCGCGCACCGTCGAGCCGCCGGGCGGCGAGCAGCTCCTCGGTCCGGATCAGCCCCAGCGCCTCGCCCAGCTCGGGACCGATGAGGTTCTGGCCTCCCTCCCCCCGATTCAGCGACAGGTATGCCGCTTCGGCCCCCAGGCCCCGCACCAGCACGGTGAGCAGCTCGGTGTCCTCGTCGTCGGGATGGGCCCCGATCATGAGCACGCGCCGGTAGTGCCCCAGCATGCGGAGCTCCTGATCCAGCGCCACGACTCCGCCGGTACCGGGCGGATCGAGCTGCGCCTGCAGCCACCCCGGGAACAGCGCGAGGAAGGCGACGACGGTGAGCGAGTTTGTCAGCGGGAAGCGCAACTGGAAACCCCGGCCGTGTGGTCTGTGAAGCGGAAACCTACACGGTCCGGGGACGGGATTCTAAGAGCGGAGGTTTCAGTTGCGCGGGGCCGCCCCCAGGGGCGTGTCCTCGATCGAGCGCCGAAACCCGGGATGGCGAATCCAGAGGTAGAGGCCCATGGAAATCGCCGCCAGGGTGTTGGCCGAGACCACGGCCCAGAAGGGGAAAAGCTCCCCGGTGCCTTCCGAGAGCACCTCGAGCAGGCCGTAGAACAGGACCTCGAAGGCCAGGAAGACCGGCAACAGCGCGTAGCGGACGACCGAGTTGTCCGTCCCCCAGTGCACCAGTGCCACCAGCCCCATGCCCAGCAAGGCGAACACCACGAAATGGAAGGCGGTATAGAGCAGGATCGCACCGAAGACGATGTTCCCGGTGTCGGGGGCCGAGTTGCCCAGGAGGACGACCTGGCCGAGCACGCTGGGAGTGAACAGCGGCCGGCCGGCGATGGAATCGAGGATGAGGAACCAGACCGCGACCGCCAGGCCGCCGATGATGCCGACGTCGGTGCCTTCAGCGCCGATCTTGTGGGATCTTTCCTGCACGCGCACCTCCCCGCTGCGAAGGCCTATGCTACCACAGTGCGTGGTCCGCGCGCCAAGCGCAAGACGCCGCTACCGGCAGACCCGCTGCGGCTTCACCCATCCCGCCCCGGGGCCGTCCTGCAGGCATCGCAGGGACAGACGGAGAGAAGTCGCTCGAAGGTGTAGATGCCGGTGCTGTGCCCGTCGCTCCACTGGATCTGGAGGCCGTAGGCCCCCATGAGCGCGGCCGAGACCGGACGGACACCCTCGGGGATCGAGCCGGGGTCGAGCAGCGGCCGCCCGCTCATCTCCTCCACGCAGGCCGCGCAGGGGCAGGCGAGCCGAAGCGCCCGGGCGGGAAACCACGCTTCGTGGCCGGCCGTGTCCCACTCGATCAGGATGCCATCGTCGCGGCGGTTGATGGCGTGGGGGACGGGGGTGGACATGCCCTGATGATAGCGGAAAGCGGCGTCCGGGAGAGGGGCGGCGGACCACCGGCCAGCCGCGGCGCCCGCCTGCCCCGCTGCCCCGCGTTCCGCCTATATTGCCCCTGAAGACCGTCTTTCACTCCACCCGGAACGCCGATGCCCGCAACCTCCATCAACGCCTTCGGCTCCCGTGCCACGGTCCGCCTGGGAGACCAGCAAGTCGCCGTCTACCGACTCGGGGAGCTGACCCGGCAGGGCGTCGCCGATCTCGACCGGCTGCCGTTCTCCATCCGGATCCTGCTGGAGAACGCCCTCCGTCACGCCGGGCGCGGCGTGGTCACCGAGGACCACGTCCGCCAGCTCGGCGGCTGGCAACCGCAGGGGGCCCCCAGAGCCGAGATCCCGTTCATGCCGGCGCGGGTCGTGCTGCAAGACTTCACCGGCGTGCCCTGCGTGGTGGACCTTGCGGCCATGCGCGACGCGATGGCGCGGATGAACGGCGATCCCGACCGCATCAATCCCGTGGTGCCCTGCGACCTGGTGATCGACCACTCGGTGCAGGTGGACCATTACGGCTCGGACAACGCGTTCCGGCTTAACGTCCAGCTGGAGCTGGAGCGCAACGTCGAGCGCTACCAACTCCTCAAGTTCGCCCAGCGGGCGTTCCGGAATTTCCGCGTGGTCCCGCCGGGAACCGGCATCGTCCACCAGGTGAACCTGGAATACCTCGCCCCGGTGGTGCAGCTCCGCGACCAGTTCGGCGAGCCGACGGCCTATCCCGACACCCTGGTCGGCACCGATTCCCACACGACGATGATCAACGGCCTGGGCGTCCTGGGTTGGGGCGTCGGCGGGATCGAGGCCGAGGCGGTGATGCTGGGACAGCCGTACTTCATGCTCATCCCGGACGTCGTCGGCATGCGCCTGACCGGCGCCCTGCCGATCGGCACCACCGCCACCGATCTGGTGCTCACCGCCACCCAGATGCTCCGCAAGAAGGGCGTGGTGGACAAGTTCGTGGAGTTCTACGGCCCGGGGCTTTCCAGCCTGGGATTGGCCGATCGCGCCACCATCGCCAACATGGCGCCGGAGTACGGCGCGACGATGGGCTTCTTCCCGGTGGACGCGGAGACCCTGCGCTACCTGGAGCGCACCGGCCGGGGCCGGGCCGCGGTCGAGCGGGTCGAGCGCTACTGCAAGGAGCAGGGACTGTTCCGGACCGACGCCACTCCGGACCCGGTATTCACCAGCACCATCGACCTCGATCTCTCCACCATCACGCCCAGTCTCGCCGGCCCGCGCCGGCCCCAGGACCGGGTTCCGCTGGTGGAGCTCAAGCGCAACTTCGTGGTGAATCTGCCCGGTCTCATGAGCGCCAACGTTCCCGCGGCGCGCAAGGAGCTGGCCGAGAGCGCCTACTCCCGGTGGGTCGGTGAAGGCGGCGCCAACGTGACCATCGGCGAGCACGGGGCCGAGGCGCACGACGATCTGCTGGACCCCGACGCGCCGCCGGTCGTCACCGGCGTCCTCGAAGGCAACGACATCTCGCTCCACGACGGCGCGGTGGTGATCGCGGCCATCACCAGCTGCACCAATACCTCGAACCCGTCGGTGATGATCGGCGCGGGACTTCTGGCCAAGAAGGCGATCGAGCGCGGGCTCGAGTCCAAGCCGTGGGTCAAGACCAGCCTCGCCCCCGGCTCCCGGGTGGTCACCGACTACCTGGAAGGCTCTGGTCTGCTACCCTACCTCGATCTGTTGCGGTTCAACGTGGTCGGGTACGGATGCACCACCTGCATCGGCAACAGCGGCCCCCTGCCGGAGGTGGTCAGCCATCTCATCGACGAGCACGCGCTGGTCACGGCGGCCGTGCTCAGCGGCAACCGGAACTTCGAGGCCCGGGTGCATCCCCAGGTCCGCGCCAATTACCTGGCCTCGCCGATGCTGGTCGTGGCCTTCGCGCTGGCCGGCCGGGTGGACATCGATCTCACCACGGAGCCGCTTGGCGTGGACCCCGACGGCAAGCCCGTCTTTCTCCACGAGATCTGGCCCTCGGCGGAGGAGATTCAGGCGGCGATGGCCGCCTCGCTCAAGCCGGAGCTGTTCGAGCGGCGCTACGGCTCGGTGTTCGAGGGCGACGAGATCTGGAAAGGGCTCGAGGTGCCCGAGGGAAGCCGCTACGTGTGGAGCGCACGTTCGACCTACGTGCAGGAGCCGCCCTTCTTCGTGGACCTGCCGCCGGAGCCGGTCCCCATGCGCGACATCGCCGGCGCCCGGGTGCTCGCGGTGCTGGGCGACTCGGTCACCACCGACCACATCTCGCCGGCGGGCTCCATCCCCAAGAACGGCCCCGCGGCCCGCTATCTCCGGGAGCACGGCGTGGAGCAGGTGGACTGGAACACCTTCGGGTCCCGCCGGGGCAACCACGAAGTCATGATGCGGGGCACCTTCGGCAACGTGCGGATCAGCAACGCGCTGGTGCCGGACAAGGAGGGCAACTGGACCCTGCACTTCCCCTCGAACGAGGTGATCTCGATCTACGATGCCGCGATGCGCTATCAGGCCGAGGGGACGCCGCTGGTGATCCTGACCGGCAAGGAGTACGGCACCGGGTCGAGCCGCGACTGGGCGGCCAAGGGCCCGTCGCTCCTCGGCGTAAAGGCGGTGATCGCGGAGAGCTACGAGCGGATCCACCGGAGCAACTTGGTGGGCATGGGCGTGCTGCCGCTGGCCTACGAGCCGGGCACCGACCGCAAGAAGCTAGGCCTCACCGGGCGGGAGACGTTTTCCATCAGCGGGATCGCGAGCGGGCTCACCCCTGGCGGACGCGTGACCGTCACCGCGCGGGACGAGGCGGGGAAGGAGATCTCCTTCCCCGCCGTGGTGCGGCTCAACTCCGCCGTGGAGCTCGACTACTACCGCCACGGCGGCATTCTGCAGCGGGTGCTCCGGCAGTTCCTGGCAGAGTGAGAAGGGACGCCGCTTGGCCGACCTTTCCGTCAGGGGCCGACGGTCACCATCTCCGCCGTGGACGGTACGCCCGCCTGGTTTATTAGGAAGAGCATGTACGGACCCGGAGGCGCGAGCGTAGGCCCGGTGGGGCTCGCGCCCCGGAGCGTTGTCGCCCCGGTCGCGGTGAACGTCACCGGATAGACGAGCTGGCTCATGTTGAATGCGTGCGTCACCGAGGACAGCCGCACGAGCGTGCCCCGCCCCACCGATCCCGCATCCGGCGTCTCCACCGAGAACGACCCCACGTAAGAGATCCTCGAAGGCACAGCGGTGATGCTCGGCCGCGCCGCCAGCGTACCATTGGCATTGAACAGGTACGGCGGAGTGAAGACCTGAGCGGAAAAATCGCTGTTCTCGAGCAGGACACCGCCGCCCTCCCCGCTGCCACTCGCCAGCACACGGGCGTCGGGCAACAACAAGGCGGTGGAATGATAGGTCCGCGGCCTGGACTCCTCGGCCATGGTGGACCAGGACTCGGTGGCCGGATTCCACAGCTCTGCCACCCGAACGGCGCTCGCCACGTTGTTGAAGCCGGCTCCACTGGTTCCGTGTGTCACGAGGACCTGTCCATCGGCGAGGATCGTCGCGTTGAGCTGTCGCCTCGCGAAGGCCATCCCGGCAACACTGCGCCAGGCCGGCGACCCCTGGTTGAGATCGATCACCTCGGCCGAGCTGGTCGGCGGGTCGCCGCCGCCCACGTACAGGACCTTTCCCGGCGCGTACATCACGGCCGATCCCATCGTCCGGTCGGCGACTCGGCGGTCCCCGACCGTGGTCCACGTCCCCGTACCGCTCACGTCCAGATAGCGGGTCGTCTGGGGGAAGCCCGCCAGAAACACCTTGCCGTTCGGGGCCAGGAACATCGACGGATAGTAGGGACTGCCGATGTCTAGGCTGGCGGTCGTGAGTCGGCGCCACGACGTGCCGTTGCCGACCTCGGGAATCGTCACGTGGTTCTGCGCCTCGTCGGTACCCGACATCGCGAGCACCTCACCGTTCGCCAGGACCGTCGTGGTCGGATAGTAGCGCCCCTGCGCCATCGGCTCGGTGACGGTCCAGGCGCCGGTGAGCGCGTCGTAGAGCATGGTGCTGGGAATGCCGTGGGTACCCACGCTGTGGCCGCCGACGACGTAGAGGCGGCCGTCCGGAAGGAAGGTGTGGCCGGCGCAGAAGGGCTCGTACGGCGACGTGGCCGGAGCGAAGCCGGCGCCCGGGTTGGCCGGATCCCACCGGTGGGCTTCGCCCTCACGGCCCCAGAGCAGCACCTTGCCGGTCGGCAGCAGGTGGACGTGGATCCCGACGGCCGGCATCGTGATCAACGGCCCCCAGCGTCCCTCGGTCGCGGACGGGTTGGGGCCCGAGGATCCGAAGCTGGCGGAGATGGTTCGGGCCTGGACGACGGTGTGAGTGCATTGGCCGGAGCCCGAGCACGGACTGCCCCAGCCGGAGAAGACGAAGCCGGCCGCGGGGGTGGCCGTGAGGGTGACGATGGTAGAGGCGGGGTACTTGGCGGAACAGCCGGTGGCAGCCGCCGTGCCGTTGGTGATCGCGCAGTCGATCGCCGGGGTGAGGCCGGCCTGGCTGGTGACGCGGCCGCTGCCGGAGCCGGTGCCGCCGCCCGCGATCTTGATGACGAACGAGCCCTTGATGAAGCGCGCCGCCACCGTGCGATTGACCGTCATGGTCACCTGGCAACCGCCGGACCCGGTGCATGCGTTGGACCAGGTCTTGAAGGCGTGCCCGAGCTGCGTCGTCGTGGTGAGCGTGACCACCGTCCCCTTGTTGAACTGGGCGATGCACCCGGTGGCCGCCGCGACCCCCGCCGTGATCGTGCAGTTGATCCCGGCGGGGCTCGAGGTCACCACGCCGGTCCCGGTTCCCCCTCCGCCCTTCACGGTCAGTGTCTTTCGCACCACCACCGCTGCCGCCGGCGTCACTGGCGCCGTTGGCTCGGGCGTGTCTCCGCAGGCGTGGAGGATGGCCAGTCCGGCGATGCCGGCCAGGAGGGCGGCGGGGGCGGAAGAGAAACGGTTGGAGGGCATGGGCCACCCGATTCCGGAAGAAGGAAAGTCTCCACACGGGGGTTACGGCGCATTCTGACGGAGGGGCGTCAAGCGGATATCAAGTGACGAGCGCCTCCGTACCACAGCCCGGATTCTAGAAAGAGTTGCTTGGCCGGCTTCAGCGCGAATATGGAGACCGGACTCGCCGGCCGCTACCGCGGGGTGGAGGGCGATCACCACGGTCTTTGCCCATCGGAAAGCGGTGGCGCCATCTCCACGCCCCGTAGTACTTGAAATCCGCTTGACTCCTCCCCGTCACGTTGTCCTCACCATGTGCCGATGCCAGTCTTCTCCTTGAAGCTTGCCCTGACGGGGCCTGCCCGGCGCGCCATCCGCAAGGCCCGCAAGGCCTACCATCGTTTTGTCGGGCCTCGGGTGCTGCGGAAAGCCGTCGCCGATTCTCCGCATCAGCGAATCGTCATCGGTGCCGGAACCAAGCGGGAGCCCGGTTGGATCCCGACGCAGATGGAGTTTCTGGACCTGCTCAGGCCGGCGGACTGGGAAGGCTTCTTCCAGCCCGATTCGCTCCAGGCGATGCTTGCGGAGCATGTCTGGGAGCATCTCACACCGGAAGAAGGAGCGGTCGCGGCGGGAATCTGCTTCCGGTTCTTGAAGCCCGGTGGCTACCTCCGGGTCGCCGTCCCCGACGGGCTGCACCCCGACCCAACGTACCATGAGTGGGTCAAGGTCGGCGGCAGGTCGCCGATGCAAATCGCCAACGATCACAGGGTCCTCTACACCTATCGCACCCTCCGGCACCTGTTCGAACGGGCCGGCTTCCGGGTCGACCTGTACGAATACTTCGACGAGGCAGGCACGTTTCACTTCCACAACTGGGACGAGAAGGCAGGCACAATCTGGCGCTCCAAGCGATTCGATCGCCGGAACGCGCATGGCGCACTGGTCTTTACGTCCATCGTGCTCGACGCCGTGAAAGAGCTCTAGTGCGCGAGAGGACTTGATCGCCCTGTTCTTCCTGCTGCAGATTCCGGTGGACACCAAGCTGGACCCCTACGGCCGGCGTCCGCGGTAGGCTGCATTGAATCGTCATGCCGGCATTCGCAATTCCGTTTACCTACAGTCCTTGTGGTTGCTCGGCGAGTGTTAGGCGGTTGCCATCGGGGTCGCTGATCTGGGCAGTAATCCCGAAGTCGCCCCGAATATCCGGCTCGAGCTGGAGTGCGGCGGCCGCAAGTCGCTTGCGAGTGCCGTCCATGTCCGGTGTCACGATAGTGATAAGGCTGCGTCCCGACTTCCGACATCCAGAACCAGTTGCAGGTGACTCTGTGAAAGTCTCCCGCCACGAAGGCGGCGTGATGGCGAGGGTCTGCGTTATGCGACCCTCCCATTGCCCGATGTACCGCGAAGCACGATGTAACCCAACAGCCCGGAAACTACCGAGCCAATCACGATGCCGACCCGCTCCAGTCCGAGATAGGCCGTGTTGCCCTGCTCGAAGGCCAAGGATGCGATGAACAGGCTCATGGTGAATCCGATCCCGCACAACAGCGCGGCGCCGTGGAGCTGCCTCCAGCTCACACCTTGGGGAAGCGAAGCGATTCGCATACGTGTCGCAATCCAGCACAGCGCCAGCACCCCGATCTGTTTTCCAAGAAACAGCCCGGCCACGATGCCGAGCGGAACCGGATGAAGCGCGTCGCTGATCGAGAGTTCCAGGATAGGGACACCGGCGTTGGCCAACGCAAACACGGGCAAGATCCCGAACGCCACCCACGGATGCAGTATGTGCTCGAGATGTCGCAGCGGTGACTCGGGTGCCTGTGACTGGGACTCGGCCGGCACGCGCAGCGGAATGAACATTGCCGAGACGACGCCCGCCAGCGTTGCGTGCACACCCGACTTCAGTACCGCCACCCAGAGTGCAATGCCGATAAGGAAATAGGCGGCCGGTCTCAGCACACCTAAGCGGTTGAGGGCAGCGAGGCCCAGGATCAGACCCGCCGCGACTGCCAGCGAAAGCGAGGACAGATCGGCCGTGTAGAACAGGGCAATTACGACGATAGCCCCGAGATCATCGAAGATGGCGACGCTCAGGAGAAAGGCCTTCAACGCGGCCGGAACCCGTTCTCCAAGAAGGGAGAGAACTCCCAAAGCGAAGGCAATGTCGGTTGCCGCGGGGATCGCCCACCCCTTCATCGCAACGGAGTCAGTCCAGTTGAATGCCGTGTAGAACGCTGCAGGCACCAGCATTCCCCCCACGGCGGCAAACGCCGGCAGGCTCGCTTGGCGCAGGCTTGACAAGTGTCCTTCGAGCACCTCGCGCTTCAGTTCCAGTCCGATGAGGAAGAAGAACACGGCCATGAGGCCGTCGTTGACCCATAGCAGCAAGGGCTTGGCGATTCCGAAGCGGCCGATACTGATCGCCAGCGGAAGATCCAGCAGTGCCGCGTACCAGTCGGCGAGAGGTGAGTTGGCGACGAGCAAAGCCAACACGGCGGCCCCCATCAGGACGAGCCCGCCAGCAGCTTCCAGGCGCAGAAAATCGTGGAGCGGCTGCAGCAGGTTTCCGAGTGAAGGCGGTGTCTTAAATTGCATGGGGAATCAGTCACACCTCTGGTCTGGCGCCTAACGACTTCATCGTCCGCTCTTCCTGTCAGGCTCGTCCACGCGGAAGGTGAGGTGGGTCTACGCCCTCGGAGTCGCTCACCTGCGTCCGCTCGAGCGCGAGTCCGGCTGGGTCCACGGCGCCGAACAAACTGGTGCCGCCGCCGAGCAGGATGTGCGCCTGGTGGAGCCGTAGCTCGTCCAGGAGGCCGGCTTGAATGCACTGCTGGATGATCGTCGCGCCGCCGAGTACGACGACATCACGGCTCCCCGCGGTCGCGCGGGCCTGCGCTACGGCGGCGGGGAGCCCGTCGGTCACGAACGTGTAGGTCGTGCCGCCTTGCTTCGTCACCATCGCCTTCGGGCGATGGGTGGCGACGAAGACCGGCCGGTGGAACGGCGGGTTGTCGCCCCACGGCTTCTCGCCGAGGTCGAACGTGCGCCGGCCAACCACCACCGCGCCGGTGCTGCCGAAAAGGTCCTCGAGGACCGACGCCCGGACTCCTTCCCGAAACTGCCACTCGTGGAGCCGCTCGCCGCCGTCGCCCAATCGATTGTCCATCCGGACGTTCGCCCCGGCGCTGAACCCGTCGAGCGAGAGAGATTGGTCACACCGATGAACCGTCGCCGGCGGACCCGTCAGCCGGCGACACCTCAGCGAGGGCGCCCCGGCGGCGGACCATTCGGCCTTCGCGCCTGGGTAGCGTCGCAGGAGGCGTCCGGGTCCTCCGACACGCACCCCGTTTGACCGGTATGGCAGCCGAGGATCGCATTCGAGCCAGCCTCGCCGACATGGTAGTGGTAGCCCGCCTCCGCGGTCGCATGGCCGAGACAAGCGTCCAGGTCGTCCGGCACGGTGCCGTCGGAGTTGAGGCGAGCATGCAGAGGGTAGCCGTCGAGCGCGAGGCCGATCTCAGGGGCGTGTCCGGTCGCGGTGGGGATATCGCGAAGACAGTCGGTGGCCGCATGCACATGATAGCCCACGGCCGGGTTCACGTGTCCGCCGCAATCGTCGAAGGGAGCGAGCGTGTAGGCGCTCAGGATGGCGTCAAGCGGAGCCGGCGCATCGAGGCGCACGCCGCTGTAGGCGACGCCGACACCCTCGTGCCCGACGCGTGGCCCGATGCGGCTCGCCGGTGCCGGGGTGATGGGGATGACATAGGTGCTGGTCAGACCCTTCTCGATGTACGATGCAAGGCACTGCACGCAGAAGTTGCGGTACCGAGGATCCACGTCTGGACGGGCGGCGGCCGCACAAGCTTCGGGGCTGTCCGTAACGTTCACTACCCCGTTCCGGGGGTCGAACATCCGCCAGGCGGAATCGCCGTAGAACGTCGCAAGGTTCTCGATGAACGAGCCGTCTACGTCATAGACTCGGCCGCGATCGAGCCAGATACCGCCGCGGTCGGCGCCGTCTGCAATGTTGGTCGGGCACCAGGGGCCAATGTCGAAGGTCGTTGGGTCGGCGGGCAGCGTGAGGGCCACACAAGTCGTGGTGATGCCCTCCGATAGCTTGCACTCGACGAGTCGGGGCGAACCGATGATCGACCCCGGCTCGAAACGATCCGCAAACGCCTGCAAGTCAAAGCTCGCGATATCAGCGACTGTCCGCTCCGCCGAGCGGCAGCCGGGAACCAGGGCGAAGAACAACGCGGCGCCGGCTCGACTACGATGCCACATGACACTCATCCTCTCTCGGGGCCGGGCCAGGTTGAACGAGGCCCCGGCGTCGTTGCGTCGTTGCCCGATGCCCGATGCCCCCGGCCGGCTAACGAATGAAAGCGGGATGCGCTGGTCAGGCGGCGATCTGCGCACCCCCGGGGTCGACGTCCGGAAGACTTCCCCGCGGGTCTAACGTGGCGGCGGTGGCCGGTCGCTCGCCCGGAACACCGCCTCGATTGCCTGCCCTTCCGGCCGCCTTTTACGCCTCAACCCACCCCCAGCCACCGCTCGACCGATTCCCGCCGCGACCGGCTCACTTTGAGTCGCACGCCGTTCTTGAGCCGCACCTCCGACTCGCCTGCCCGGGTGCGGTGCAGCGACTCGACCAGATCGAGCCGCACGATGGTCGAGCGGTGGATCCGCATGAACCGCGCGGGGTCGAGCTGGTCCTCCAGATGCTGGAGCGTCTCACGGATCACGAAACGCCGGGGGCCCACCTGCAGCCGGGCATAGGGGCCGCTGGCGACGATGTACTCGACATCGCCGACCCGCACCGACTCGAGCTTGCCGCCGGTCTCTACCGCGATCCGCTCGAGGTACCGGCGTGCCGGCACGGCCGCCGACGGTGCCGTCTCGCCGGGTGCGGTGCCCTCCAGTACCACCACGAGCTGCTCCCGCAGCCGGGCCATCCCCTGCAGACGCAGGGCCCGCCGCGCCCGCTCGAACGCCTGCTCGAAGCGCTCGTCGTCGAACGGCTTGACCAGGTAGTCCACCGCCGCGACGTCGAACGCCTGGATGGCGTACTGGTCGTACGCGGTGACGAAGACCGTGGCCGGCATCGACCCGGGTCCAATCTCGCGGACGACGTCGAGCCCCGTCTTCCCCGGCATCTGCACGTCGAGAAACACGAGGTCCGGCGCCAGCGAGCGGATGGCTTCCACCGCGGCGACGCCGTCGGCCGCCGTGCCGACGATCTCGGCGCCCTCCTCGTGCCGCAGCAGGTCTTCGATCCGGAGACGGCCGAGCGGCTCGTCGTCCACCACCAGCACGCGCAGCGGCAGCTCAGCCATGCGGGCGCCGGAGCGGGATGCGCACCTCGGCGACGGTCTCCCGGCCGTCCGGGGATGGTGAGAGCATGAAGTGGCGGCCGTCGCCGTAGAGCTGCTCCAGCCGCGCGATGGTGTTCCGGAGGCCCACGCCGCCGCCCGCGCCGCCCGGAGCGGGGCCCGGCGCCACGCCGGGGCCGTTGTCGGTCACCCGCAGGGTCAGCGTCGCCCCGTCCTCCGCGGCCTCGATCCCGATCCGGCCGCCTTCGTCCAGCCGCTCCACGCCGTGCTTGATCGCGTTCTCCACCAGGGGCTGGAGCACCATCGTCGGCACCAGCGCGTCGAGCGCGCCGTCGGCGACGCACTGCCGGATCTCGAGCCTGCCCTGGAATCGCACCTGCATGATGTCGAGGTACCGGCCGAGCAGCTCGAGCTCCTTCCGCAGCGGAATCTCGGGACCGTCCTGCGCGTCGAGGCTGTAGCGAAGCAGCTCGCTGAGCCGCGCGATCATCCGCCGCACCCCTCGCGGGTCGCGCTCCACCAGCGACGAGACGGCGTTGAGAGTGTTGAACAGGAAATGGGGATCGAGCTGGCGGCGGAGGGCGTCGAGATGCGCTTCGGCCAACCGCACCTGGAGCTCGGCCGCCTGCTGGCGCCGGGCCCGGTAGCGGAGCGAGTAGGCCCGCGCGAGACCCGCGGCGACGACGCCGACATAGATGATGAGAGCATTCAGGAACCCGAACCAGAGCGGCGGGCCGCCGGGCCGGCGGCCTCCCGACGGAGGCAGCACGAGCTCCGCGCGCAGGGCGCGGCCCCCGAAGGCGAACGCCGCCGCGATGGCGACGCCGAGCACCGCCAGAAGCAGTACGCCGGCGCTCCGCCGCTCCGACTCGGCCCCGAACCGGGCGGCCAGCCGGAAGACGAGCGTCGTCACCAGCGCCCACCCCGCCGCCTCGACCAGCGCCACCATGGCGTGGCCCGAGCTCCAGGCCAGCTGGCCCTCCGAGGTATCGAACACCCGGCTCGCGATGTTGAGCGCCGCATAGAGCAGCCAGAACGCGACGATGAGCCCGATCTCCCGCCGGGAGAGCGAGAAGGTCTCCGCATGGGTGGCGAGGGGCGGATACGCGGCCATGGCTGGCTCGGAAGCGGGACGGCTCATGGCCTGAGCATACCGGACATGCGTCTCGCCTTCCAGGGCAGTGGCACGAGCGGTCCGCTCCGGGGCACCAACGGCGGTCACGCGGCACGAACGGGGGCTGATCCAGGCCTGTCGTGTGGCGGCCAGGCCGGCGGAGGTCGCCTAGGCTCGCGGGCCGCTCATGCCGCCCTTCGGCGATTCATGACACCGTTCGGCGGTTCGCGACAATCCCTCTGGTCGGCGCCGAGGACATCGGCCACTATGCTCGCAGGCGTCGCGGGGACGCCAGTAATCACAGGAGATCGTCATGACCGCGCACCGCATCAACACGGAATCCGCTCCGCCGACCCAGTTCGGCATCTTCTATCCGCTCGGCTATCTCGCCGTCGCGCTCCGGCATAAGGCCGACGCGGCGCAGGTGCGACAGGCGCTCGTCGCCGGCGGCTACGACGCCGGCGACGCCCGGATCGTGCCGACCGAGGCCGTGATCCGTGGCGCCGAGCAGTCGCTCAAGTCGGCCAATCCGCTGGTCCGGATGCTGGGCTGGGAGCACGAGGCGCTGGCGGCCCACGGGGATTTGGCCCGCATGGGATACACGTTCATGCTCATCTACGTGCCCTCCGACCTCGACACCGAACGGGTGATGGCCGTCGTGCGCCGGTTCGAGTACGGTCTCGCCCACAAGTTCGACCGTTTCGCGGTCCACGAGCTCTGAGGACATGGGTGCCATTCAGCCGGAGAGGCAAGCGATGAAACGCAGGGGAATGATGGTGGCGGTGGCGGTGGCCGTGATCTTCGGCCTCGGCATCTGGATGTACGACCGGGCGACGGCGGAGAGCGGCCCCACGTATCGGCTGGGACAGGTCGAGCGGACGTCGCTCGCCTCGACCGTGTCGTCTACGGGCACGCTGAGCGCCGTGCAGACGGTGCAGGTCGGCACCCAGGTGTCCGGCCAGGTCGCCGCCATCGGCGTGGACTACAACGACAAGGTGAAGAAAGGCCAGCTGCTGGCGCGGATCGACCCGACGCTGCAGCAGCAGGCCGTCGGCGATGCCCAAGCCGGGGTGGCCCGGGTCCAGGCGCAGCTCGCGCAGGCCAAGGCCGAGTACGTGCGGTCCAAGGCGCTGTACGACGACAAGATCATCACCCAGACCGAGTACGAGACCGCCAAGTCCAACTACGAGGTCGCGGAGGCCAACCTCACCTCCGCGCGGATCGCGCTCGACAAGGCGAGGCAGAACCTGGCCTACACCTACATCTACGCGCCAATCGACGGCGTGGTGGTCGAACGGAACGTGGACGTCGGCCAGACGGTCGCGGCCAGCCTCCCGGCGCCGCAGCTCTTCCTGATCGCTAACGACCTCTCCCAGATGCAGATCCTCGCCTCGGTGGACGAGAGCGACATCGGCCAGATCAAGCCGGGCCAAGCCGTGCGGTTCACCGTCCAGTCGTACCCCAGCGACTCGTTCGCGGGCACGGTCAGCCAGGTGCGGCTCAAGGACTCGACCGTGAACAACGTCGTGAGCTACACCGCGGTCGTGAACGTCGGCAACGCCGACGGCCGGCTGCTGCCGGGCATGACCGCCACGACCACCTTCGTCACCGACTCCGCGCACGGAGTCCTCACCGTGCCGAACGCGGCGCTTCGCTATCGCCCCGCGGGGGTTGCGTCGGCGGGGACGACGACGGAGGGCTCCGCCGTCTGGGTGCCCGGCGCGAACGCGCAGCCGGCGCGGGTCGCGGTACGCACCGGGCTGAGCGACGGCCAGCGAACGGTTGTAACGGGCGACGGCATCACAGACGGCGCTCCCGTCATCGTCGGCGCCACCCAGGCCGCCGCGAGCGCGTCCACCGGGTCCAGCAGCAACCCGTTCCAGTCGCAGCAGCAGGGCGGTCGGCCGGGCGCGGGAGGCCCGTTCTAATGAAAGCCGCGAACACGACGCAGCCGGTCATTCGAGTGTCCGGCGTGACCAAGGTCTACGGCGGCGGTGAGCAGGCGGTGCACGCCCTCCGCGGCGTGGACCTGAGCGTGGAGCCGGGCGAGATGATCGCCATCATGGGCTCGTCCGGCTCGGGCAAGTCCACGCTGATGAACATCCTCGGCTGTCTCGACATCCCGACCGCCGGCAGCTACGTGCTCGACGGCGTCCGGGTGGACGGCCTGGACCGGAACGCGCTGGCCGACCTCCGGAACCAGAAGCTCGGCTTCGTCTTCCAGGGCTTCAACCTGCTGGCGCGCACCAGCGCGCTCGACAACGTCGAGCTGCCGCTGCTCTACGACCGGACGGGCCGGTGGCACGACACCCGTGCGCCTCGCGGCGGAGGCGCTGGCGCGTGTCGGGCTCGGCGATCGGCTGGACCACCAGCCGAGCGAGCTCTCCGGCGGGCAGCAGCAGCGCGTCGCCATCGCCCGCGCGCTGGTGACGGAGCCGACGCTGCTCCTGGCGGACGAGCCGACCGGCAACCTCGACACGCGGACCTCGGTCGAGGTGATGGCGCTCTTCCAGGAGCTCAACGACGCAGGGAATCACCGTCCTGCTCGTGACGCACGAGCCGGACATCGCGCGGTACGCGAAGCGCATCATCGAGGTGCGCGACGGGCGGATCATCCGCGACCAGCCGGTGACGGAGCGGCGGAGCGCCGCGGACGACCTGGCGCGGCTGGACGAGCAACCGATGGACACCGAGGAGGCGGCATGAAGCGGACCGGCTGTTCCGGGTCGCGACCCAAAGCATCCTGCAGAACAAGATGCGGACCACTGCTCACGATGCTCGGCATCGTGATCGGCGTGGGCGCGGTGATCGTCATGGTCGCCATCGGCCAGGGCGCGCGCGCCCAGATCGAGGACCAGATCAATACGCTCGGCACCAACATGATCGTGGTGACACCGCGGGTCCACCGCGCAGGGCGGCGTGAGCCAGGGCGCCGGCACCTTCAACCGCCTCAAGGTCGAGGACGCCGACAAGATCCGGCGCGAGGGCACGCTGCTGACGGCGGTGTCGCCGGTGATCGTGACCCGCACGCAGGTGATCGGCGGTGGCGGCAACTGGCGCACCGAGGTGAACGGCGTCAGTCACCGACTACCTCACCATCCGCGACTGGAGCGTCGCGAGCGGCGACCCGTTCGCGGAGGAAGATGTCGAGGCCAAGCGCAAGGTGGTCGCTGCTGGGGAACACGGTCGCCACGAACCTCTTTCCCGACGGCGACGCGGTCGGCAAGCAGGTCCAGCTTGGGCACACGCCGTTCACGGTGATCGGCGTGCTCGCCCCCAAGGGGCAGACCGCGAACGGCACCGACCAGGACGACGTGGTGCTGGTGCCGTACACCACGGCGCAGGACCGGCTGAGCGGCTTCAGCTTCCTGGGACAGATCCTCGCCAGCACCGCGTCGGCGAGCGACATGGCGGCGGCCCAGGACGAGATCCGGGCCATCATGCGCGAGGTCGCACACGCTGGCCGCCGGCGCACCGGACGACTTCACGGTGCGCGACCAGACGGCCATCGCCCAGGCGGCGACGAGCACGCACGTCGGTGATGACCGCGCTGCTCGCGGCGATCGCCTCGATCTCGCTGGTGGTCGGCGGCATCGGGATCATGAACATCATGCTGGTGTCGGTGACCGAGCGGACGCGCGAGATCGGGATCCGGATGGCGATCGGCGCGCGCGGGCGCGACGTGCTGACCCAGTTCCTGGTGGAGAGCGTCGTGATGAGCCTGCTCGGCGGGCTGGTCGGACTCGCGGTCGGCGTGGGCGGCGCGGCGCTGGTGGGCCGGCTGGCCGGCTGGGCCACGGCGACGTCCCGGCTTCGGCTTCGCTGCTGGCGGTCGGCTTCTCGGCGGCGGTCGGCGATCTTCTTCGGGTTCTACCCGGCGCGGAAGGCGGCGGCGCTCAATCCGATTCAGGCGCTGCGCTATGAGTGACGTGAAAGGACGGCACACCATGTGGCGGGCGGCGGTGGCGCTGGCGCTGGTGCTGGGCGGACGGACGACGGCGGCCGGGGCGCAGACGGCAACGGGGGCACCGGCGGCCGCGGCGGCACCCGAGGCATCGGCAGCGCCGGCGGGCGGGACGCGCATCACGCTGGCCGACGCCATGCGGATCGCGCTCCGGCAGAACACGACGGTGCGGCAGGCCGAGAACGCCGATGCGCTCAGCGCCGCGGTCGACCGGCAGCAGCGCCTGCAGCTCCTGCCGGCATCGCTCAGGACACAGACCCTTGCTGGCCTTTGAAGCAACCGATGAACATGTTCGCACCCGCACTCGCCACGTGATAGTGATAGCCGCGGGTGCTGTCGCTGTGCCCGCGGCACGTGTCCAACCCCGTGGGTTCTGCGCCGGTTGGATCGGTCAGCGCGAATATGCCGTAACCGTCCAGGGCGTACCCGATCAGAGCGGCGTGGCCATCGGTGCTCGCTACCTGGGCGGTGCAGCCCGTTGCGGCGTGGTAGTGGTAGCCGGTATGCGGATTGACATGGCCGCCGCAATCGTCGAAGGCAGCGATGGTGTAAGCGGCCTTGATGTTGGCGACTGGGGCCGGGGCATCGATCGCAATGCCGTTCAGTGCGACGCCGACGCCACTCATGCCGACCGTTCCAGTCCCGCTGCTGAGTGCAACGGGAGTGACGGGTATCAGGTAGGTGCGCGAAATGCCGCCACCGACATAGGACATCAGACCTTGCACACAGTAGTTGTTGTAGGCGGCCGGGACATTCGGCACCGCTGCAGCCTCAAACGCTGCCTGCGTGTCGGTGACCTTGATTGCGCCCGTGGCCGGGTCGTACAGCTGCCATCCGCTGTCGTCATAGAACGTAGCGAGGTTGGCGATGAACGCACCCGTCAAGTCATAGGTCTCGCCACTTTCGATCCACATGCCGGCCACGCTGCCGTCACTGATGTTGGTGGGACACCAAGGCCCGGCAGCGTGCTCGCTGGGTGCGCCGACCGTGACAATGCTGTAGCAGCTCGTCGCGGTGCCGCCCGAGAGCGTACAGCTCACCGTAGTGATGGCGCTCTGCAACCCGGCCGCCAGGAAGTTGGCAGGTTGCACTGACGGCTGGGTGTCCGGGGTGGTGGGATCGGTGCTCATGTCGCTATCGCCGCAGGCGCCGAGCAGTCCACACGTCAGTAGAGAGAATCCAGCCAACCGTATCGTCGTTTCCTTGTTCATCGTTGAGATCCTCGAGAGTTGCTTGGTTGAATCCAGCCGCTCGCCTGCTGCTCGTAGCCCTGGCTGTCGCGCGTAGGCGATGCCCATCGAGAGGATCACAGGATCTTCGCGAGCAGAAAGACCCCACCTGGTCCGCACGCGGGCTCGTGGCGCGTCGCGCAGAGTCGCGGCACACTTCTACGCCTCAATTGAAAGTCCTATCGGCATGGCGCATCCTCGGTCCGGCTCGAATCGCTCTGGGCTGCGGCCTGGCCCACCTGCTCGTGCGGGCCGTAATGCGAGGCGGCGCCGTTGGCCAGCGGCAGCACGGTGAGCGCCGCGAATGCCAGCACAGCCAAAGCCGCGCGGCCGGCCGCACCGCTCAGAGACTTGAGTTCGCTCGAGATCGTTTGCATCGGGGCCACCTTTGGTCGTGGAGCCGCGAGGGCTCCGGTATCCATCGAGGCTCCATCGGCCCCGTGTAGAGCAACGGTAGCGTCGGCGGGTTCCCGCGAAACCCATCTTGTCATGGACGGCAACGCGCCGTCCTCAATGGCATCCTGGCGGCACGAATGGCGGGCCGGACCAGGGCAGAGGTCGGAGCCAGCCGTTCGTGCCATGCTCCCGCCGCTCGCGACGTCGTGGCGCCGCCCGGGTTATTTCACCTCCCGCGCCGCCCCCCCTGCCCCCCGACCACCAGCCGCTCTGCCGGCGAGACATGGCGCTCATCGCGGCGTTCTGGGCGGCGTACGCCGTGCTCTCGGTGGTGGGGAGGATCTTCGACTCGGGTCCGGGACCGCGGCTCGATTGGCGGTCCGGCCCAGTCGTCGTCGCGATGGTCGAGTCGTTCTGCTGGGCGCTGCTGACGCCATTCATCTTCTGCCGCGCGGCCAGGATCGGTGGCGAGCGCGCGAAGCTCGGGCGGCGAATAGTGATCTTCATCGGGATGGGCGTGGCCACCGCCACGGTGTTCAGCCTGGGCGGGGACGCTCTGCGAGACCTGGTGCATCAGCTACCGCCGGATCCTCGCCGTCCTCCGCCTCGTCCGGGACCGCCGCTCTGGTTCGACTTCGTCAACGCCCTGGTGATCTACACGGGGGTGCTCGCGGCGGGCCTCGCGCGGGCCTATTCGTCAACTTCCTCGCTCGCCGCGCTGGGTTCTTTGGCTGATGAGGCGGCGGGCGGGTCGCCGCCGAGACAGCGGATTGAAAATGGTATGAACGGTGTCGCCACGGGGCGCGTGCATGCGGATAACAATTGCAGACCGGGCGGGGAGTCCTCGGCGAAAGGCTACGGCTGCACTTCGATCGTCACCGAGGCGCTGGTCACCGCGTTCCGCGCGGTGATGGTGGTGACGCCGGCCGCGACACTCGTGAGGACGGCCGTATCTCCGTACGGCGATACGGTGGCCACGTCCGGGTCGGAGCTCGTCCAGTAGAAGCGACGGAAGGAGAGGATTCCCCCATCGGCATCGCGCCCCACCGCCTCCAGCACGGCCGAGTCGGAGACCGCGAGGGTTGCGGGTGCGCCTGTGATCTCCACCGACGCAGCGGGCTCCTGCACGAGCAGGCTGAACCCTTGCACCAGCGAGTCGATCGTGAACCTGATGTTGGCGAAGCCCGGCGCGATGGCGTGGATGAGCCCGTCCTCGTCGATGGTCGCGAAACGAGTCGGGCTCGCTGACCACGTCACCGCGGGGCGGGCGATCCGCTCGAAGTAGGCGTCGTATACCACCGGAGTGACCGTCATCGTGTCTCCCGCCTCGATGCTCGGGTACGGGATCAGGATCGACGCGACATAGGGCGCCCGGTTGGGATCGATGGTGTCGCTCCGGCGCGAGGCCCTGAAGGCGACGCCGGGAATGGTGGGGGCGACGAGCCGCCCAGTCAGCGTGGAACTATCGCTGAACTGCGCCACCAGGAACGAGTCGAGCGTCACGGCCTCGAGAAATGCGACCGCCGGCGAGCAAGGTTTGTCCGCTCCCATCCGCGTTCATGACGTGGCGCCCTCCCTCGTTGTCCGAGTAGAAGATGCGAATCCCGTCGGCCGACCACCAAGGGGCGAACTCGTATGCTTCCGGAGTATTCGTGAGGTACACTTGCCGGGACCCGTCCGCGTTCATGATCCAGATATCGTAGAAGCCGCGGACGAAGGCGATCCGGGTCCCGTCGGGAGACCAGACCGGTTGTTCGTCATGAGTGAGGCTGTCGGTGAGGTTGATCTGACCCGTGCCGTCCGCGTTCATGACGTACACGTCAGACTGATAGGAGTCGTCGAAAAGGTCGCCGTCCCTGCCGTAGTAGAGGATCCTGGTCCCGTCCGGCGAGCTCGAAGGGGAGAACTCCTGAAAGTCCGGCGTGTCCGTCAGGCGAACCCGGTCCGTGCCGTCCGGCTTCGAGGAGTAGATGTCGAAGTTCCCGCCGCGACTGCTGGTGAACACGATCCGGCCGAGCAACGGTGAGCGGACACAGCTCACCTCGAACCGCATATGGAACGTTCCCCCGGCGGCCACACGGATGATTCGAAGGTCGTCGCCCTGACTCCGGCAGTTCCCCCGGACGGCGGTAAGCCGGACCTGGATGTCGCCCGCGGGCACTCCCGAGACGGTCTCGGTGCCGTTGGCCCCGATCGCCAGCGGAGCCGAGGCCCCCTCCACCTGCACCAGGTACCCGTCGGCATCCACGTCCTCGCCTGTCGAAACCGTCGTCACCTCGACGGTTCCGGTGCCGGGGCCCGAAGGCCCGTCGCCGCAGGCGGCCAGCGTCAGGCAGAAGCAGAGACCCGACGTCCACTCCCGCATAGGAGCCTCGGACCAGTGATGGGGATAGCTGGATGCTTTGGGCCCGGACGGGTCTCCGAAAGGGGAAACCGAGCCGGGAACAGGTTTCCGCCCAGGCCTAGTACGTCGGCTGGCAATCTCCGTCGCCACACACGACCGCATAAACCGCAACCAGCGCCGCCGCCGGCGCGCCCACTGTGACCCCGAGTGTGCGTCAGACACTGAGCCGTTCGCGCTCGAGCCGCCGGACGTCGGTGACCGCGAGCCCCAGGGTGTCCCGCTTGGGGCCCGACCGACCGTACAGCGTGTCCGCGCGCATGAAGGGGGATGTCAGCTCCACCCGCGTGCTATCGGCCAGGGTGGCGCGCAAACGGCGACGACGCGCGAAGCTAATCGGGATGTTCATGGTCTGCCGGCCCCCTTGAGAACTGCCCGCCGATTAGCGCTCCGGGAATCGCCAGCAGGGCCGCACCGAGCACGCCCCCCAACGCCAGGCTACCCGTGCAATGTTCAGTGGACTCCTCAGCCAGGCCGCACAGCCTGTGTGCGAGCAGGGCCCCGCCGACCGCACCGAGCACACCGCCGGTCACGGCGCCTTCCTTCCAGTAGGTCGGCGGGATCTGCCGACGCAGGCTATCGCGTGGCCCTGCGGCCACGGTTGCGTAGACCGGGCCGGCATGACGGTACCCGAAGAGGACCGAGGGTGCCGGCCCTTGCACCGCGCCTTGCGCATTGGCGACCAGCGGCCACGTCAAGAGGCCGAATAACGTGAGGGCGGCGCTGCGCACACGATACCTCCGGTGAAGGACGCCTCCAATGTCGCCGAAGCGCGTGACCTGAGCGTGACCGCGGAGACCGTGGCACCAGGAGGGCAACGAGCAGGCTGAAAGGTGTTCTCTTCATGCGCGACACGAGATACAGGTTCTGTAGGTCATGCACCCCCGGGCACTAGTTCAGCGGTGCTGGTGGGGGCGGTACAGACTTTGGCGCGCTGTTTGCGCTGAACCACTGCTCCAGTATCATCTTGAACGCCATCTCCTGCAGCGGAGCGGGCGTCTTGTTCACGAGCTCGATGATCCTGCCGAAATCCGCCTTCAGCTTGTCGAGCATTCGGCCTCCTGATAGCTACGTAACTGCCCGCCTAACGACGCCGCATAGGCTGCAGGCCGAGGCGGAGGACGCACAAGGCCGACCGGGCAAGGGAGGGGGTCAGTCCCTGCGAAAACCGATGCCCGCAAGCGTGTCAGCTTCATGCGGTGGTTAGGCGCAGCCGCAAAATCGCCCATGTCAGCTGGTGATCCTCGGAGAATCGATAGGCGAGGCTTGGCGGGCACGGCGCCTGCCGTAGACGAGGCCGCCGGCGATTCCGCATAAGGCCGAGCCCACGGGGAAGCCCAGCGTAGCGGATGGGTCAATGTTGAGAAGGTGGTAGAAGGCGAGTCCCGCAGGGACGCCAAGGATCGCCGCGATCCCGGCACCACTGAGTATTGTCCAGAGACGCCGGCTCGTCCCAAGCGTCTTGCCACGCTCCCATTTGTCCCGGGATTGAGGGACTCGCGTAACGCCAATGACCAACGGAGCGAACGCGAAGCCGAGGAGAATCCAAAGGAGCGTAAGCGGCCTAAGTCCGGTGGCCAGCTTAAAGGGTGTGAAGCGCTGGGAAACGAAAAGCGCAATAGCGAGAATGGATATCGCATACGCTGCGACAAGGTCGACGATGGACGCTGTCTCGTCGCGCCGCCGTGCATCACACTGGAACCACTCCACGCCCATTCGGAACCAGGAATAGGCAATTAGAACAATGATCGCGTATGGAATCGCCTCGCCATGGGCGATGGTGACACTGACCCCAGCGAGGTCTGCTGACCCCGGGCCGACACTTAGGCCAAGGAACTCCCACATCATTAGGATCCCGCTGAGTATCGCCAAAAGATGGCGGGCTTTGTGAAAATCTTCGCTAAGGTGAGGGAGCGTGGTTGGCGCTGACGTCATTTGAGTACCCCCTCGTTGCACTGGGGCAATGCCGCCTAACCAAATGCGCATCAGCTGCAGGCGATCATACTCGCGCCCGCAGAAACCTTCGTTCCGCAGCGCGTTGGAGGAACTTGCCGCCCGAACGGACTTCCGCGCCCCACCGGCCTGACGGCTGCATGCGCGGGTTAGAGGGCACGTGGGCAAAAGCCCGTGCGCCCGATGCCTCTTGACTTGGTCCCACTACGGAGAGGGGCCCCATTGTGGTGCCTGGTCCTTCGCGTCCGTAGCCGTGAGGGCGTGTGCACCGGTTCCGTCCGCGGTGGCAACCCAGATGTTATCCCGATCCCCGTTGAATGCCGTGTAGGCAAGCCGAGTCCCATCAGGAGACAATGCGGGGCCGAACGCGCCGGTGGGTTCATTGGTGAGCTGCCTGGCAGCGGAGCCGTCACGGTTCATTACCCAGATCTGAAATGTGGCACCGCCGCCGCGAGTCGAAGCCCAGACGATTCGCCGACTGTCTGGCGACCAGGCCGGTGCCCCATCATCGGCCAGATCCTCGTCGTTCGTCACGTTGGTGGCACCGGTACCGTCATTCTCCACAATCCAAATATCTCGGCGCCGACTATCGGAGATGCGTTGGAACGCAATGTACCTTCCGTCCGGCGACCAGCTTGGGTCGCGATCAGCGCCTGAACAGGGCGTTAGCCCCGTGACATCGCTCCCATCCGCCTTCATGACAAACAGTTGCTCACATCCAGATCGGAAACCGGCGAACACTATATGTCCTCCGTCGGGCGACCACGCAGGCGCCATGTCAGCTGAAGGAACCCCCTGATCATCTACCCCGCTGGTCAGCGGGGTGGCGCCGCGTCCGTCAGCATTCATGACGTAAATACGCACTGCTGGGCCCTCGGACCGCGCGAACGCGATGCTTTGGCCGTCCGGCGAGATAGCCGGGTATATGTCGTGCACATCGTTGGTGGTGAGCCGAACGATGTTTGAGCCATCAAGGTTCATGCGGTATAGCTCGAATGGTCCGTCTCGGTCGGACTGAAAGACCAATCGATTGGCGAGGGGGGAGGTTAAAGGGTTGGGACCCGTCCCACCATCACTGCCGCAGGCTGTTAAGAGCAGTAGCCAGAGCCCTCTCCTCAGGCGGTGAGAATTAGCCAAGGGGAGTTCCCTACGTGAATGTGCGGCTTGTCATGAAAACGCCTTCAGGCAATTGAAAGACCGCATGGCTCGGCGTGTCCGTCTAACGACATGCGCATCAGCTGCGGGCGACCGTGCCAGCGCCCACACAAACCTACGCTTCCTTAGCGGCACTCACGGAGGGCGCCGCCCGCGCGGCGCCCCGCGCCCCTCCGGCCCGTCGGCTGCATGCGCGGGTTAGGCGGCCGCCGGGGGCAACACGCCTGGAGCCGCCCGCCTAGGTCCCGTAGCGCGGCTGCTACGGCTTCGTCTTGGGTAACCTCCGCCGCTCGATAGTCGCGACTGTCGGCGGCGGTGGCGCGTGTAGCTTCATTCAAGCGAGGGGAAGCGGCCGTCCCTCAGGGAATGAAATTCACCCCGCTGAACTTTACGGTGTCGAGCTCTCGCATCCCGACATCATAGTATGGCTGGGGGCCGTGCGAGACGATCACGCCGAGGCAGGAGCATTTCTGGAACTTGTTATTAGAGACATTCGCCACGAACGGCCCCGCCCAGAACGCACCGTCCACGGCTTCGGCGTAATAGTAGAACCACTGGTTCCTGGTGGGATTGGACCGAGTCTCGGTTTCTCCGGCGTCGAGCCCGATCCAACCCAAGACATCCCATATATCTCCGCACTCGCCCTGACAGTCAAAATCCCGCCGCATGTAGGCGACGTACATCTTCTTGCCGTAGGAGTTGGTAAATCTCACATCAGCGCGGCCGTGCGACATGATCAGCCTCCCTTCTGCGTCTTGCGAATCCGCTCGGCTAGCGTCTCATTCGGGATATCCTTCCGCTTGTGGCGCTCACGCCGGTGACTATCCTCGGCCCCGTGGGCGTGACTCTTCCTGGCGCCACCCGTTTCCTCCTCGCCGTACACCAGGCCAGGCTTGAGATTCTCAAGGCCTGAGTCGGGTACCTCGAAGGGGGAGTTTCTTTCGTCGCCGACTTCCGATTTCCTGGACCTCATGGTTCCTCCACCGATCACGCTGATGACGTACCATCACTCGTTTCAGGGATGCATACCATCAACCGCAGGTCAGCAAGTTGCTAGGCCCTAAACGCGACAGGATAGGGCCTATTTGCGACAAATCGATGCTCACGGGACACTCCCCCGCGGCGGCGGCCCCCCGGGACCGCCGCGATGCGGGTGGTTGTGGAGGGAAGCGAACATCGCCTAGGCCCGGTCGCTCGCGGAAGAGCTTGAGGCGCCTTGACCGCACCTCTGGCGTGGTTGGGGTGAACCAGGCCTTGCCGGTCTTGTCCGTGTCGATCGGATTCGATCTCAGCATAGAAAGGTGCCAGTCGGTCCGCCTAACGACTTGCGCATCAGCTGCGGGCTATCGAGCGCGCCCGCTCACAAACCTACGTTCCACAGCGCGTCGCAGGCGCGCTGTGGCCGAGCGGAAGCTGGCGCTCACTCCAGCCCGTCGGCTGCATGCGCGGGTTAGACGACACAGCGATTAGGTGCCAATCGGTGCCGTCCCAGCCTTACCCCGTAGCGCGCCCAGATACATTTGAAGCTCATCGCGCAATGTCGGCGCTGGGTCTATTTGAGACCCACCGCCAGGCCCTACCAGGTCGGGGCAGACTCGTTGCTCTGGGAGAGCGGGGTCAGCCGCTCCGGCGTGCCACCCTCCACCTCCACCGTAAAGAGGTCCCAGGTGCCGAACCTGAAGGTGGTGTAGACCAGCGTCGATCCGTCCGGCGACCAGGCCGGCTGCAGATCGAAGAACTCGTCATTGGTGATCCGAGTCAGGCCGGTGCCGTCCGGGTTCATGGTAAAGAGCTCGTAGAAGTTGTTGCCTTCCCCGTCGTCGGCCCTGTCGGTTGCAGCGAAGGCGATCTTGCTGCCATCCGGCGACCAGGTGGGGTAGCCGTCTACGAACGGATTGGTGGTCAGCTTGGTCTCCACCCCGGTACCCAGGTTTCGCTTCCAGATGTCGCCTCCGCGCTGGAACGCGATCATGCTCCCGTCCGGCGACCAGGTCGGATGCAGCTCGAAGAAGGATGCAGTCGTCGTGAGCTGCGTCAGCCCGGTCCCGTCGGCGTTGATCAGCCAGATGTCTGTCTGGAAGAAGGGGGCCTCGTAGCGAACAAGCGCGATCCGGGACCCATCCGGCGACCAAGCCGGCTCCGATTCCTGGAAGGCGTCGGCGGGCGAGGTCAGCGTGACCCGGCCGGTGCCGTTCGCATTCATCACCGCGAGCTCGCTCCCGGCGGTATAGGCGATCCGGCTCGCGTCGGGCGACCAGGTCGGATTGGAGTTCGACCCTCCGTCGTTGGTGATGTTGGTCTGCCCCGAGCCATCGGCCCGAATCGAGAAGATCTCGTACGCCGAGCCCACCTGCTGCATGTACAGCACGGGACGGCAGATCAGCTTGAAGCCGGCATCCGTGGTGACGCCGGCCGTGACCGACACGGTTTGCGCTGCGGGGAAGCAGCTCGGACCGGGCTCGGGATCGGGTCCGACGGGTTCATCATCCGAATTGCAGGCCACCGCCCCCAGGACGAAGGCGAGACAGAAGATCAGCGCAGGCAGGGCCGCCCGGCGGGTCGGACAACGACGTACGCGGCCGAGTGATCGGGGCACGTGTCTTCCAGAGCTTGAGGCAGCGAGCGGGACTGTCACGTCGGGCCGTCAACGGTTAGTTCCCCGTAACATTCCTATTTGACCCAGCGCCCGCAATGTCGAGTCGGGGAAGTCGCCGAACCATACCTGCGGTCGAGCCCCCGGTGCGACCAGCACCACACCGATGCTGCCGCTCGGCAGGGGAGCAACATAGAGCGCATTCGAGCGACGATCGGCTATCCGTAGATCCTCGGCGTAACGCCGGTCAAACGTCCAGCCTGAGAACGCTGCAACTTCCTGATATGTCCTCAATCGGTGGCGAAGGGCGACGCTGTCGTTCGCTAACTCAGCCGCCGGGAAGAAGGCCACGAGAGTCGGGTGCTCGATGACGACCTCGGCCAAGAATGGGCGATCTCGGCGCGCGCTCGAAGGCTTGATTCCGTTATCGGCTGCTGCTCGGCCAAGAACTCTTTACGCCGCACTTCCCGCGGAGCCAACTCTGCCGAGTCAAGTCGAATGGTCCCTCGTGCGGTGGAACCGTTTGTGCAGCTGGCGGCTTGGAGCACGAACGTCGCGACGACGGCGAGAATCAGGCAGTAGCGCGTATATGCCTCTACGCTTGGGTGTCGTCTAACGACATGCGCATCAGCTGCAGGCGATCATCCTACCGCCCGCACAAATGAATGCTTCCACTGTTTGGCCTCAAGGAGCCACGCGCCCGACTGGAGCGCCGGCCCGCCCCGGCCTGTCGGCTGCATGCGCGGGTTAGGCGGCTGAGGCGTGGCCACCGGGTCGACTGTTGGGCCGGGATCGCATGCTAGAGCCGGAGTGAGTGAATGATCCGCAACTGCTCACGCTGTTCCTCGGCGTCCATGGCGCCACCCGTGACCACCACATCGGTAGCCTCAGACTCTCGCCAAGTCGCGATCGTCGTCCACCGCAAGCCCCCGGGGACCGGCCAATAGGCTACCCCTTCAAGCGAGAGGGTGCGCTCCCCGACTTCGTGATAGCACGATGGTCCGCCCGTACAGACGTAGCCTGGGGTGCAGGGCTCAGGCTCTACATGCGGCCGGCGGGCAAGTCGGATGAAGCCACCTCGAGGCCCTCGCCAAAGGCTGTCCTCGCGGACATAGGAGCGAGGGAGGCGCATGGTTGCCGCACTCCCTGGGATTGGCGTTTTCCGCCATGACGTCGGCACCGGTTCTGGTGGCTCGCAGAACTCGGTCGTGCTGAGGACGGCCGCGGGCCGTGCGCAGGCACACAGGAGAAAGCAGATCCCAACCGCCAATTGCTGGCCCATGGTTCGATACCGGTAGCCGCCTAACGACTGGCGCATCAGCTGCGGGCCATCCTGCCGGCGCCCGCACCAACTTACGCTCCGCAGCGTCCTCCAGGGACGCTGCGCCCGGGCGGAGCCCGGGACCTGTCCGGCCCGTCGGCTGCATGCGCGGGTTAGGCGGCAACCAGCGCCGTGCTACGGTTGCTGTTCTGCGTCGGCCTCTCGTGCGCGTCGTGCTGCAGCCGAGTCACTTGCGGTAAGTGCCCCGCGAACGCCCTGAGCACCTGGAAGCTGGGAGGCCCCGAGAATGCTGTCACGGGCTCGCTGAGTAAGACCGTTGCGCGCATCGGATTCACTTGACCTGCAGCTCAGGCCTCCGAGTAACAAGAGAGCCATCAGGGGTACGCCACTCATTCAGGCCTCCAGAAAAAGCAGAGGTGACGGCGTTGCCCGCCTAACGACTTGCAAATCAGCTGCAGGCGATCGTGCTCGCGCCCGCACAAATTGACGTTTCCTCTATTGGCCTCTAGGAGCGTGGCGCCCACACGGAACCCCGGCCCGGTCCGGCCTGTCGGCTGCATTTGCGGGTTAGGCTGCACCTGCCATCGGAGGCAGAATGCCGAATGGAAGTCACATTACGCTGTCTGCTCGCTGAAGCAGAGCAGATACCCGTCGACATCTTCTACATAGAAGTCCTTGCAAGCCCAGGGTCGCTGTTCAAGCGGCTTTACGATCGCAGCTCCGCGCGATTGAAGCTCCTCGAACAAGGCCTCCAGGCCGGAAACATCGATGTATGCGTCGAGATGTTCGTTCTGCTTCCGATGCGTTCTGTCGCTCAGGGTTTTCGGCGCACACTTAAGGTGTATGGGCGCGCCATCCCGGCTGATCCCAGCGTAGAACGAGTCGTATACAAAGTCGGTTACGAAGCCCAACTTATCTCGGTAGTACGCAAGCGCCTTTTCGAGGTCGTCAACCAAGAACTGGGGGGCGATGGCTCTCATCCGAGATCCGTTAAATACAGGGGCGGTAGACATTTCGGTCGCTCACTTCGCCTTGATTGTTACAAACCGGACGGATCACGTCATCAGCTACGGAGCCTGAAGCCGACGTACAATCGTGCACCCAAGGTGCATGCACGTCGATTGACGCCTTCCGGCACTTGCGGCAAATAAACGGTTCGCGATAGCTGCGGTGCAGCCTAACGACATGCGCATCAGCTGCGGGCGCTCAAGCCGGCGCCCGCACAAACCTACGTTCCGCTTCGTCCTAAAAGGACGAAGCGCCCGAGCGGAGCACGGGACACCTCCGGCCCGTCGGCTGCATGCGCGGGTTAGGCGGCGCCGCGGCGACCCCTAAGGAGACGAGTTTACTTGAATCGCGACGTCCACGGAGTCCAGCACCGCTACGTCGACGTGCCCGAACTGGCCAATTATCCGTAGAGTCGCTGTCCCAGGCTCTTGGAATCGTAGACCATCCGTATGAGCGAATCCCAACTCATCGCGAAAGCATCCTCTGCCGTCGCTCGGAACCTCATCGTACGGCGCGAAGCGGGCTAACCCTCCAGAGATCGTCAGGTCCTTGCCGTCAGCACGGGTGCAGTTGCTGCTGCCGACGGTCGTGACCGTCAGAACGAACTGTTCGCCCACGATGACTTGGGCGGGAGCCGCGACGATGACCCTGCGCTCCGTGCCTGAGTTCAGGGTGCCGATGACGCGAGTCCAGTCGGGCTCGCTGCAGCCAGCCAGTATCAGGACCGCGAGCGCGCGACCCAGCGTACGCCAGAAACCGTGTGTTTGGCATCTCTAGAGTCCCGGTTGGCGTCCGCCTAACGGAATGCGCTTAAGCTGCGGCGCGCTGGTGAAAGACTCGATTCCTTAATCTACGCGCGCCGTCAGCTTCAAGGGCGTGTTAGGCCGCAAACGCGCAGGCGCGCATCCGGTGAACCAGCCCCTTGACCAGTCCGTTCACCTTGGTCACTCGCGCGTGTTGAACTGACCGAGGTTCTCGGAAGGAACTATGCCGGTGTACATCCCGTTCGTGACCCACACCTCGCGCAGGCCCAGATCCTCGACGAGTGCCTTGAATAGCTGCACGTCGCTGGTGCTCGGCGCTGGCATTCCCAGCGCCGGCTTGCCGTCGAGCTTGCGCACGGTGTGGTTGTGCAGGACGACCCAGTACTCCCAGCCGGCCGCTACCTCGGCCGCAACCTCCTCCAGCCCATAGAAATGCTTGGGCGGGAACATCAGATCGCTCGCGGCGAAGTAGACCTTGAGGCGATCGTCGCGGCGCAGGAGGTGGGCGATGAACTCGGTGGGCCGCGTCAGCTCCGAGTAGCGGGCGTCCTGTCGTGCGAACAGGGCCGCCTCAAGGCAACGGATCGGCCGCACCTCACCACCACCTGCATACATCAGCGCGGCATTGTGATTCTCGCGGCGCCGCATCTCGCGTTCTGCATCGTCTTTCGGCTGCGGGGGGTCCGCAACCGGCCGCGCCCGGTCTCCGCCTGCCGCGCGGATGGCGGCGCGATACGCCAAGTACCCGGGCGCGTCCGGCACGGTCTTGTCGAACCATACCGCGGCCGCCGGCAGCACCCACAACAGCAACACCGAGTTGCCCTCTCGCCGCAACACCGTCGGTTCGGGAAGCTCGCAGCGGGCCGCGGCCGGACTAGAGCCCGGTGCGGGCTCTGGCGCCGCCGCACGCCAGCATGGCCAGCACGAGCCATCCATTGCTTCGCAGCACGGTCACCGCGACCGCCGGTCTCGGTGTGCTACAAAGCCGCGGCGCGCCAGACCGGAAAACCGCACGAATGGGCTCCCAAATGCGAGCAGTGACTTCATGAGGGAACGAAGAGAAGTTCACAGTTCGTTTGGTGCGGCCTAACGACTTGCGCATCAGCTGCGGGCTCTCAAGCCGGCCCGCGCACAAACTTACGTTCCACAGCACGCTCACGGCGCGTTGTGGCCGAGCGGGGGCCCGCGCCTATCCGGCCCGTCGGCTGCATGCGCGGGTTAGGCGCCCGGCACCTAGCCGCTTCCTGCGGAGCGCCGCAGCCGCCAGACCGTCCAGCCCGCAGCCGCCACCGCCAGCCCGAGAAGCCAGTAGCGCGGGCGTGTCTCTGGACCGGCCGGAATTGCGCGCGCCACGGACCCAATCCCCAGGAGCACGACCCCACCCAGCGCCCCCAAGCTGACCCCACCGACCGCGCGGAGTGTAAGGCGTCCGCCCATCGCCAGGACGAGCGTGCCTGCGGCGGCAAAAAGGGCCCATACGGCGAGGAAAGCACCTGGCCCGGAGATGCCTGCCAAGAATGACAACCGGGCACGAAAGTCGGAAGATGGCGCGAGCACCGCGAACATGCCCACTAGAAGCACCGCGCTTGCGGCTAGGCCGGCGGAAGCGCCTCGCTCCAGCTCGCGCCCTCGTGATGCTGACTCAACTGCCATTTCGGTGGTCCGCTTGGACGTGGGTCCGCCTAACTCCTATTATACTGCCGCGCCCCCCGCTCTGCGTCAGCCGAACGCACCCCACCACGCAGCCTAATTCGTAAAAAAACCGCAAACTCCGCACGAGCACGCCGCCTAAGTCCGGCAACGCTGTGGTTTGGCAAATGGGGATGCAAGACCGCCGGATCAAGATGCACCACCCCGCCGACATCTGCGAGTGCGCCATCGACTCACCTGCCAGCCCCGGTTTGGGTCGATTGTCGCGATCTCGCCCGAAGCGCACCAGCACACGACCCGGCGGTGCCCTGTTCTGCCGCACCGCAGCTCACGAACTGCGCCCCTGCGACAGTCGCTAAACAACACCGCTGCACTCCGACCATCCCCACCACCGCCTCACGCCGCCGGCCTCACATCACGGGGGCCCACGGCGTTGGTCCCTGAGCGTATCGTGCGCGGACCGGGTGTGGAGAGCTGCCTGAAGTAACAAATCTCTCACCTGTCATCCCGAGCGCAGCCAGCCGGTTTCGGACAACCGCCGGCAAGTTCCCTCGCTGCGCCCGGGATGACAGGTGGCGCCTATCTCACCACCACGCGACCCTTCATGTTCCCCGGATGCGCCACGCAGTTGTACAGATAAACTCCAGGCGCGGTGAACTTTACCTTGTGAGTGGTCCCCACCCCGCCCGTGAGCGGGCTGCTGGGGAAGTTCGGCTTACCCACCGATTGCACGCTGTGCGACACCGCCGGGCCAGTCATCCAGGTCCAGGTCATCTCCTGGCCCACGGCAACCGTGTCCACCGCCGGATCCACCGACCAGTTCTGCTCGCTGACGAAGAAGCTGGTGCCGATCGTGACGTTCGGCGGCGGGGGCGGCTCGGACCTCCGGCGCCACAGGACCGGGAATTGCCGGCCACCGATGTTCCAGATCCCCGCGACCCAGCCGTCCCGGTTCACGCCGTTGCCCTGGCCGGGGCCGATGGGCGACATCGCCCCGCCTTTCCAGAGAAAGGATCGGCCGACCCCGTCCGCCGAGACGCTCCATCCGGTGACGTGCTGAAGGCCGCTGATACTTCTCGCGCCCGCGTGCCCGCCGCCGAGATCGCCGAGATCCATCATCCTGCCGTTCTGCCAGAGGTACGCGCGCTGGGCCCCGTCGGCCCCGCTGGTCTCCCCGACGACCTTGCCGTTGGGTCCCAGCGCGTAGCCCGTCCCCGTCCCGCCGCCGAGCGAGCCGAGGTCGCGCACCTTCCCCGCGACCCAGCGGAAGGCGCGCGGCGCGTCCGGGCTGCCGTACACGCCGGTGACCCGCCCCATGTTGTCGATGTCGTACGCGATGCTGAAGCCCTGGTCGAGGCCCGCCAGCCGCTTCATCGTCCCGTTCTCATGGATGAAGCCGAGGGTCGTCCCGTCGAGCGCCTCGGTGTAGCCCGCGATGCGGCCTCCGGCCTCGATCGCGGTCGCGAAGCTCCGCTCGGCGCCGAGCGTGCCGAGGTCGCGCATGGTCCCCTTCTGCCAGAGGAAGGCGTGGAACTGGCCGCTCGCGGTCGAGGACCCGCCGACGACCTGGCCGGACTCGTTGATGGCGAGCGGACGGGCGTTGGTGCCGCCCAGGGTGCCGACGTGCCGCAGGTCGCCGTTGCTCCAGACGAAGCCGCGGGTGCCGTTCGGCGCCGAGTAGAAGCCGACGACCTGGCCCTGGCTGTTGATGGCGGTGGCTTCTCCCGGGTAGTTGGCGAGGCGGATGGCCTCCCACCGCGGCGCCGCGGCTGCGGCCGCGCGGGCGGCGGGAGCGAGTGACGGCTGCGTCGGACTCTCGGCGCAGGCCGACAGGCCGGCGCCGAGGATGATGAGTGTGGTGTTGCTGGCGCGGCGGAACATGGCTGCCTCCCCACGATGCAAGGGCGGAGGATGGGTCCTGCGAGGAGAGAGCAGCCTGGTGCTGGGGCGTCAAGTGGAAATCAAGTGCGAGAGGCTAGCAACACCGCCGCCGACAGTCGCGACTATCGGCGGCGGCTTACCACCCTGCCCTCCAACCATCACCACCCCCGCTCACGCCGCCGACCTCACATCACCGGCCGGCGCCGCCGCCCCCCCAGGCCCAACCTCCCCCGGAGGCACAGGCGCCACCCCGCCACCCCGCGCCCGCACCCCCAGCACCGTGCTGGCGGCCACCCACGCCCCCAGCCGCGGCTGGTCGTCCCGGAACCGCTGCCGGTTCCGCCCGTCCATCACCCGCACCGCCCGCACGATCCCGGCCGCCACCGCGTGCAGCTCCGCGGTCGCGCCCATGTGAGCGGTCCGGCCGGTGTGGCCCAGCGTCACCACGGCGTCGAACTCGTCCAGCCGCTGGACGAACTCCTCCAGCACCGTCGCCGCCAGGCCATGCCGGATCAGGACCTCCCGGTGCTTCTCCGCCTCGTCCGCCATGGTCCGCGCCGCGGTGCGGAAGGCCAGATACGTCCCCGCCTGGGGCTTGAACCGGAACGTCTTGCCCAGCTCGTGGTCCTCCCGCACCGCCTCCCGGCCCACCTGCGCCAGGTGCGCGATGTGAACCGCCAGCATGGTCCGGCGCAGCTCCGCCTTGCGCGCCGACGCGGCCCGGACGTCCACGATACCGCTCCGCTGCGCGGCCGCGGCCTCGCCGGCCCGGGCCACCAGCTGCTCCAGCTTCGCCGCCGCCACGGCATACCCCGCGTCGGCGTCCGGATGGGCGCGGCTGAACTCCAGCGCCCGCGTCCCCATCTCGATCTTCCTACGAGATTGCGCATTCATACCGTCCTCCACCTGCTCGCGCCGGAGGCTGGGCCGGGCATCCGCCGGCACTGGTGATCCGCAGATGCGTGAAGCGGCGGCAGGCGCCCGGCCGGTGCCGCTCGCACGGGCGAAGAAAGCATCGGGCGTGCCAATGCCTGCGCCTCGCGCGCGCTGCGACGTCTCGCGTGAATCGAAACAGGTTGCGATGCGGCCGAGACAGGCGCCGCGAGAGGTGGGAGGAACATCGGCGCCGCCTTGGACGACGGCGCGGCGGGGTCGAGAAGCGGCAATCGCACTCCACCACGCGCCGCGGCAGGCTCACATCGCGCCGCCGCGCGCGCGCGATCCGGCGCCTGCCCCCGAGAACGTAACGATCACGGTTTGAATGTCTTCGCGGCGGGACGATGGGACATCGATCCGGGGTGATACGCGGGTTATTCGACGGCGACCCGCCGCGCCCGCGTCTCCCCCTCGCGGGCATGGGGCAGCCGTGGCGTCTCGTGATTCGCCGCACGCGGCCGGGCGGACACGATCCGGCTCGAGATGCCGGCGCGGGAGCGTTGAAGACCGACGATCGCACCGCATCACGCGCCGATGCGAGATCCGAAACCGCCTCTGCGCCCCGGTATATGTCCGCTCCGGAGGACGGCCGTGGACGCTGGGAGCCGAAAAAAAGTGACTACCTCAGGCGCCAGGCACTCAGGCTCACCGCGACCCGCTCACCAGCCGCACGAACGCCGGGTGGTGCGAGACGTCCCTCGGCGCCCGTCGTCGGACCTCTCGCCCCGCCGGGTGAAGTGGGTATCGGAGATGTCGGGGTAGGTGGCGCGGGTATAGGCGTGGGCGGCAATCTCTGGCGGCGAAGCGTCAGGCGTTCGCCCCCGAACGCCAACAAGGTTTCACAAATCGATGACCACGTCGCCAAGCGGTTGGGAGCAGCACACGAGCACGTTGCCGTCGGCCGGCTTGTCGAGTGGCTCTGGTCCATAGACAACCTCCCCCGACACCAGGCCGCTCTCACAGCTATGACAGACGCCGGTCCGGCACGACCAGCGGACCGGGACGTCGCATGCCTCGGCCAGCTCCAGGATACTCTGGTACGAGGACTTCCAGTGTGCGGCGATGCCGCTGCGCGCGAACGAGATCAGCGAACCGGTGCGGGCATCGTCCCCGGGCCGGTGCGGAGCCCGGGTCGCCCCGCCCACGACACCAGGGGTCATCGGCTCGCTGCCATTGAAGATTTCGGCGTTGATCCGCTCCGGCGCGACGCCCAAGGAGGCGAGCGCCGCTTTCATCTCCGCCATGAAGCGAATTGGCCCGCAGAGGTAGACGTCCGCCTCTCGGGGGATCCCGATCTCCTCGAGGACCGACCGCGACAAGCGGCCCGCGGCGTCGCCATCCTCGCCGATCCTGTCCCCTGGGGCCGGCCTGCTGTAACAGACGTAGCTCCGGCCGTGTGCGAGCTGGTGCATCAGGCCGCGTACTTCGGCGGCGAAGGGATGATGGTCCCGATCGCGAGCGCCGTGGAGCCACAAGACCTGCCGGGTCGAGCGGGCCGCCGCCAGCGCGTGCAGCATCGCGAGCACGGGCGTCACGCCGATCCCCGCGCTGAGCAGCACGACGGGGCGGTCTCCGGGCTGCAGCACGAAGCTTCCGCGCGGAGCGCTGACGTCGAGCGCATCGCCCACCCGGACATGCTCGCGCAGGTACGTTCCGGCGGCCCCGTTCGACTCGATCTTCACGCTGATGCGATAGCGCGTGGCCGAGATGGCCCCCGAGAGCGAGTAGCAGCGAAAGAGGGGCGGTCCCCCGGCGGTGGGCTGCAGACGCACGACCACGTACTGGCCGGGCGGGAGCGGCTGACCGTCCCGGTTCTGGATCGTCAGCGAGAGGACGTCCGCGGACTCGTGATCGATCGCCGTCACGGCGAGCGGCCGAAATCCGGGGGCCGCCGGATGCGCGGCCGCGGCCGGCGTGAGCCCCGCGTTTCCACTCCCCGCGGCGGTGGTGTGGCTCTGCAGCAGCGCCTCGAACGACGAGCGCCACCCGGGCGACAGCGCCTCGATCCGCAATGCGCGCTGCAGTCGGTCGCGCGGGTGATCGGGCGAATAGAGCAGCGCGTTGATCTCCGCGACGGTCATCCGCTCCTTCGCCTCTCCCCCCTTCACGATGTCGTCGCCGGCGCCCACCTCGCCCTCCTGGAGGACGCGGAAGTAGAACCCGGGCCGTCCGCTGGAGGTCAGCAGCGCCGGCATCCGGGGCTCGTTCATCCGGATGCCGACGCGATAGCAGGTCACGCGAGGTTGGGTAACCTCGAACAGGGCGCTGCCGATCCGATACCGGTCGCCGATGCACACGGCATCGTCGGGCAGTCCTTCGATCGTGAAGTTCTCGCCGAACTGTCCATGGACGAAGTCGGTCCTCCCGAGCTGCTCCTGCCAATAGCGATACGACTCGATCTGGTAGACGAAGACGGCGCGCTGCTCGCCTCCGTGCCCGGCCAGGTCGCCTTGCCCGTCGCCGTCCAGATTCAACCGGCCGACCCGACACCGGCCGGGCACGGGATCCTTCCAGATCCCGGTGTGCACGGTACGGCCCTTCCACGCGATGTCGCGCGGAAGTCCGACGTTCACCGAGAGCAGTCGAGCCATGCTGGTGACGTCTCCCCGGAAAAGTACGGCAGGGTGCTCACGGGGGTCGATCAGTGGAGTCGTCAGAGTCCGGGACTTGAGGCGGCGCAGCGCGGCTTCGGAAGGAGTGGTGCGTCCGCGTTGCGCGTACTCATTGCTCCTCCGAGGTCGCGCTGCCCATCGACAGTGACCACGCCCGGAGAACAGACCGATCCTGCGAGGTGAGGCGCGCATCCGGATGAGTTGGAAGGTAGAACCACAACGGCATCTCTCCCTCCGCAACCGTCTCCCAACTCTCATGCAAGGCCTTGATCTGCTTTTTGGTTGTCAGGCGATTCCAGGTGGAGAAGTTCAACTCCTCACGACCCTCGTGCACGTCGCGCGCGACCAGCCATGACACCGGAGCGATCCGGCTGTACCAAGGCCACGTCGTCTCATTGGAGTGACAGTCGTAGCATGCGCGGCGCAACACTGCCCGTACCTCGGCAGTGGCGGGAACCTCGGTTTCAACTGGAGGGTTCGTCCGATCGACCGGCACGAACTGGATCACGACAAGCGCGATGATCACTACAGCAAGCGCCCACTTCGCCATGCGTCTAATGTGTCCCACGGCCGTCATCTCCTCTCTCCAGTAGCGTCGTCCGCCCAACGACTAGCGCATCAGCTGCAGGCGATCATACTCGCGCTCGCAGAAACCTGCGTTCCGCAGCGCGCTCACGGAAGGCGCCGCCCGAGCGGAGTCCCGCGCTCATCCAGCCGGCCGGCCGCCCTCTATGCTCACTCCGAGCGGCTCTACATGCCACGGTGGCGGCCGATCACGTACCCAGAGCACTTCGAGATCCGACGCGTGTCGACCAACGGGGGCATTGGCTGGAACCAGCGCTGGGTGAACTCTCGCACATCCTGGCGACGCTCCCCGTCGGGCTCGAACTCCACGCGAGCGGTACCTGGAATGTATTCTTTGGACCGATCCACCTCGGCTGGCTCGACGAACGGGACCATCGGATTCACGACCGCCGAGGACGGACCCATAGAGAGCACCATCTGTTACCCATCACCTGAGAGGTTCAGCTCCGGATACCCCGCGGGTGAGCGGCACTCATTGATTTAGTGAGACGGCCGCCGCACCTCGATCTTCTGGCCGACCTCAATGACCATCAGATCCTCGCCGAGCTCAAGGGGACCCTGGTAGGTGCGCCGGGTCGGTTGCAGCACCTGTTGCGTGGTCGCGATTGGGGGACAAATGTGAGAGTACACGGCCAAGCGCGGTTTGGCTCGAGCGAAAACGATTCCGGCCTGCTCTGGAGTAGTATGGTAGTCCACAATGTTGTGCGCTCGGTCTGGGGGCACGCCCATGCGCTGGAAAACCTCTGGTACTATGACTTCGTGAATAAGGGCATCGGTACCAGTAGCGTGTCGAATGAGATTCTCCGAGACGCGGGTGTCGCCGGAAAGGACGACTGACCGACCCGCATGATCAATACGATAGCCGAAGGCTGGTCGTACAGGAGCGTGATCGACCTCGAACGCCGTGACCTTCACGCCGCGCTGATCAAAGACCACCCCCTCGGTGATGTCCGTCGCCTGCAGGACGGGCCCTTCTGGGTTCATGCCCTCATTGGCGATTCGAAACTGGATATCCTGCGCATACGCCTGTGTCAGGTGCGAAGTCATCTGCGTGGTCCCGCTCGGTCCCCATACTGGGAGTGGGGCCGTCCGGCCGGGCGGGAGCAGCCACCCGATCATAAGCAGATCCGGAAAGCCGACAATGTGGTCGGAATGGAGGTGGGTTAGGAAGACGCCCCCAATGTCGCGCCAGCGAACACCGACTTGGGTGAGCCGCTGCAATGCGCCGCGGCCCGCGTCGAACAGGAGATTATGGCCGCCAGCTTGGACCAGGGTACTCGCCCCGAAGCGGTTCATGACCGGCCCAGGGCATCCGGTCCCGAGCAGGGTGACTTTGATGTCCTGGGCCTGCAGAGGCGCCGAGGGGCACAGGAAACCCAGGAACACAGCGGGAAGGATGGCAATACGGAGTGGTGACATCTCTTTCCTCAGTGCTTGGGTGCAGCCTAACGACTTGCGCATCAGCTGCGGGCGATCGGGCCCGCGCCCGCGCCCGCACCAACCTACGTTCCTCAGTGGCGCTCGAGGAGGGTGCCGCCCCACCAAAATTCCGCACCCCTCCGGCCCGCGGGCTGCATGCGCGGGTTAGGCCGCGCGAAGCCCAGTCGGTATCTGATTCACTCTAGTGCACTGGGCATGTGTCCGGCGCGGCAGGGCGCCACTTGTACTTTGGGGAAGCCGCCCCTACTAGAAAGCCGAAGGCACCTGCTAGACCTGCCCCGATGAGGGTTGTCCTCACTACCTCCGAGTCCGTGGCGGAGCAACCGCGACATCCAACCGGGAACTCGCTTAGCAGCAGACCTGCCACCGCACCCAGCGCCCCACCAATAGCTCCACCCTTCCAGTGCTGGTAACCGACCTTTTGGCGTACGCTGTCGGGCATCGCCACGGAGATTTGCCTGAGCTCTCCAGCAAGCGGAGGAGGGCCGCCTTGGGACTGGAGCATGGTCACTGCGTGCTGAGGGTGCACGCTTCCTGGCCACCCTGAGCCAAGACTGGCCGTGATGAGTAGCGCGCGGAGCAATCGCACAACGTCCTCCCTAGAAAGTGCGTCGGTCTAACGAAATGCAAATCAGCTGCAGGCGATCAGGCCCGCGCCACACAACTTTACGTTCCGCGGATCGCCAGCGGCGAGCAGCGCCAACCCAGACGCTGAGAAGTTCTGAGGCCCCCTGCGATGGCAACGCCAGCGGTCGTGTCGGCACGTGCTACGAGCAAGCCACTTCCGATGCCCAGGGCCGCGACGAGCCCTGTTAGCGCCCCGCCAACTCCGCCAGCACCGAATCCATAGCCGATCGCGAGGAGCGAGGCGAGCACCAGAATATCTTGCATTCAGCAACTTCCGACTGGGAGTTGTCGCGGCCTAGCGGCTTGCGCATCAGCTGCAAGCGATAAGCTTCCCTCCCCCATCAGCTGCAAGCGATAAGCTTCCCTCCCCCGGTTCCACCGGCCCCGCCTCCACCAACCGAGAAGGCTGCCCCAACACCGTGCTGGCGGCGATCCGTGCCCCAGCAGGCTGCTTGTCGTCCCGGAACCGCTCCTGGTTCCGCCCGTCCATCACCCGCACCGCCCGAAAGATCCCGGTCGCCACCGCATTCAGCTCCTGGTCGCGCCCATGTCGGCGGCGCGACTCCTCGCGATCAATTGGTCAGTCGATGATCACCCGTCTTGCGCCCAGGCACTCTGGCGCGAAGTTCGCGACGATGTAGTCCCAGGTGGCCTTGGCTTCATCGAGTGTGAAGTACGGCTCGCCCCTGACGCACCAGTTCCAGAGGATCGACCAGCTCCAAAGGCTGTTTTCTCGTGACGAGACCATGATACGATCGATCCCGTCAACGTGACACAACCCAAAGCAGTGACCCAGCTCGTGAATCGGCACGTACTTCCAGATGTCGTCCGGGAGATTGTCGATGAAGGTTGCGCCCGACGCGTTATGGCGAGCCTGGCAGCTGCTTGCGTTGAGGCTTGCGGCGATGCCGCGGAGGTTGTCGGTGTATCGGAACACGCCCACGACTACCGGATGACATAGCTCCGACACCGCAGCTTCCTCCGATGCTGGCACGTTCGCCGTACGGTCCGTGCGACCGATGATCTGGACGAGGAAGCGGACGAGCGACACGCTCGCCTGGCTAGTATCGAAGCCGTTGTGCACCATGTGGCCCGCCTCCGTCACGGCTTTCCGATCCTGGTTCCAGCTCAGAATGAGCCCAAGCTGGCGCCCTTTATCTTCGGCGGCGCTCAGCTTGGAGTCGAGCACCCCGTCCCGCATGGGGAGAACGATGAACTTCGGGCCGCTTGCTCCTCGCGAAGTGAGGTAGGTGTTAAGCTCGTCCTCGGAGATCGGATTGTCGAACTCTCCGCCTCCGCCGCCGGCTACGACGATGCCCTTCTTGAGAGTCTTGTAGCGCTTGCGGTTCCAGAATCCCTGGGGGAACTCGAACCCGCAGAGCTCCTTGAGGTTGATCGCTCCGCTTTCGTCCAACACGACGAGGTTCGGTGCCGAAGGATCCGTGGGAGAAAGCGTTTCCGAGTCGAGGACGGTGCGATAGGCGGTACCGCTAAGCCGCAGGCCGAACGCGCCGCGATCCAGCCGGATGCGCTCCGCGATCTGCGTGAGCGTGTCGCTGCGGTACTTCGCTTCAAGAAGCTTTCGCACGTGCGATCTAAGCGAGCTCTTGTCGAACTCTCCTCGGATGTAGTCGAAAGTATCGCACAGAACGGCGATCCGCACGATGCCAATCACACCGAGCACGATGCCGATCCCGATTCTCAGGAGGCCGTCGAGGATGCGGCGCCAGTCTAACGTGAAGATCCCGACGATGATGTCGACCAGTCCCAGTACGACGTCTACGATCAGGTCCACAATCACGGTAACGAGCTTGCACACGGTGCGTACTACCCATCTGCCGACTGTGACGACAACCCATCGAATGACTTTCACAAGGACCCAGACGAGCCAGCAGAACCATCCGCGCGGGTCGTACCACTTGCGCTTCTTGCACTTTTCCTTCTGCTGATTTTCCCACTCCTCGACCGGCCGGGAGACTTCCTCCTCGATCCACTCGTCGATTTGACTACAGACTAGAGCCATAGAGCATCACCCCTGCTTTCTTTCACGCCCAATACAAGAACACCAACGGGAATCAGTTCGCTGTCGAGTGCTGAGGCGCATCAGCCTGTGGCCCTGAACTCCCTGCGTTGCGTTGAGCGCAAGATGTGCAGGCGGACGCGTGCGTACGTGAGTCCCAGGAGCTTGCCAACGACCGTGAGGGAGAGAACCCAGACGCTCCCCCGCCACAGGGTTCCTCCGGCCGACCAAGCGGAGACCCTAAACGTGACGTACGCGAGAAACGAAACCGTTGCCCCAATCATGAACAACGAGGCGAGCTCGCAGCCGCAAGCCGCGCTGTACCGCTGAATGCTTGCCTGGATTCGCGCCTTCCGTTGCTGCTCGCTCACGTCAACGACTCCCATTCTGGCTCCTGGTTCGGAGCAGCCATCGGCAGGAGCGAGGCGGTCCGGACACTCCCGGGCTCGACGCGGGAGGCGGAGGTGAGCACGATGCGCAGGGTGTAACGGATGGTGGCCAGGATCTGATCGGCCTGGGGCTGGCTGAGTGATGGCGCCGCAAAACCCGACATATGTCGCTCCCCCTATGGTTGGCACGCCGGCCGCGGGACTACCACACGAACTGATTGTCCGCCAGCACGTACCGCTTGGTGAAGAAGATCTCGCCGTTGTCGCTCCGGCGATGCTCGACTCTAAGACTCCAGTTGTCGTTGGGTGTTTGGGCCGTGGTGTCCACGGACACGCGGCAGAAGTTCGCGTAGGAACCGTCGTCGCGATCGACTCCCCGGCTATAGCGCCGCTGATCCGTGATCGAACGGCTACCGGTGTCGCCGTTCGGCATGGCGAGGGCCGAAGACACCAGCTCCGGCGCGACGACGCCCTCCCGCAGGTCGACCTGGTAGATCTCGGCTCGGTGGACATCGCCGGAGAGGAGGACCAGGCCACGGATCCGCCCGTCCTCGATCCGGTTCGCCAGGCCGCGGAAGAATGCGGTTCGCTCAGCCGCGTAGATGGGAAACCCCACCACACGCTCGGCATAGGAGTCCTCGTGGTCCATCGCGTGCCAGGGGCTGCCCGAGGCGAGGAAGACCATGCGGGGGCCGAGAGCGGCGGCGCGGGCGTCCATCGTGTTGAGGACCAGATCGCACTGGTCCTCGCCGAAGAACGCGCCTTGGTAGAAGGTCCGGTTGAAGCGGCCGTCCATGAGGTACACGTCGGCACGGCCGACCGAGAGCCGGCTGGTCAGCCCGAACCTCCGCCAGTCGGCGCCGAGGTCGGGGTTGCCCCAGCAGGAGAGAAAGACGTCACGGGCCGCGGCCAGGTCGGCGAAGCCCACGCTGGTCGAGTTGTTACCCCGAAAATCGTGATCGTCCCAGACCGCCACCGTGGGAAGCCGGCGCGCCATCCGGAGGAAGCCTGGATGGAGGCGCGAGGAAAGGTGGGCGGCCACCATCGCTCGTTCGACATCGGCGGCGTCGGCAACGTCCCCCGTGTCGAGGACGTCGGCGTCGTAGAAGTAGAACGTATCGCCGAGGTGGAGAAAGAAGCGGAGGCCGGCGTTCGCCAGCCGGAGGAGCTGCTCCAGCCCGGTTGCACCGAGTCGAACCGGTTGCGGACACAGGAGCCGAACGCGAAGGAGAACCGGCCTCCCTGATCTTCCCGCGGGAAGGTCCGGAGGACGCCGTCGGTGTTCGGGAGGGCCACGCCGGATCGGAAGAGCTGGTACGTGTAGGCGGTGTCGGGCAAAAGATGCCCAACCTCGATCACGCCCGCCGGCGTCACCGTGCCCGACTCGACGACGGCCGACCCGCTCGGGGGGGTGAGGCGAACCTCGACGGGGCCGGGCGTCTCCAGCCTCACCTGTATCCGCGCAAAGTGCGGGCCCAGCCCGCCCAACACCGGCCCGACCATCCGGTCGCTGGCCCAGGACCGGCGATTGAGGACCGCCGCACTGTTGTCGAGGAACTGATTGATCGAGGGATTCCGGAATACTCGGTCCCCGTTGGCGAACAAGGAAATGCCGCCGAGGAGCCAGCCGTCGTCGCCGCTCTTGCGGATGGTGATGCGGGAGATTTCGTCGGGAGCGACGGCCAGTGACAGGTCGCTGGGCAGGGGGAGCATGTACGTCCGGCGCGCGCCGCGCTCGAAGTCGTCTTCCCTGGGATAATTGAGCCGGAGGTCGGTGACGATGTCGATCCCGCTGCGGAGCCGGACGCTACAGTACACGTAGTCGTCGGTGCCGCCGTGGGGAATGTCGCCGGTCTTGACGTCGAGCTCGAGCCCGTCCAGTTGTCCGGGCGGCCGCCGGTCGGCGGCGATTTCGTCGGGCGGAAGGTCATTCCAGGCCCAGCGCGACATGACGAGGCGTCCGTTGACGCGGAGCCCTACAGCCGCGGCCATCCAGACCGGCGGGGGGAGGCCGGGCCTGAGCGGCCGGGCCAGACTTCGAATCCTGATGCCTCGGACGGCATCCTCGGTCAGGTCGGCGAGAGCGGCCGGGATCGGGCCGATCGGGAAGACGCTCTTGGCGCCGCGGCGAACGGGGATATCGAGGTCGACGTCGAGGTCGGGGAGGCCGGCCAGGCGGATGGCGCAGTGAACTTCGTGGTCGGTGGCGGCGGTGGGTTCGTCGCGGGTCCAGACTTCGACACCGAGTGAGGTGATCGGCATGGCGATACCTCGTGCGGCACGGCAGGGCGTTGCCAACCACTCGCTTGACCAGACCTTCGGTGTTCGTGGAGGAGGCGTATCAAAGAGACGGACCGGCACCGGACTTCGCTAGGGCCATTTTGCGACAAGCAGGGCCGGATTTGCGACAACCGTAGTACCAGGCGCTGCCGGGGCAGCCGGGGGGGACGGCAGTACTGCCGCGGCGCTACTAAGACTGTCACCTATGTCTTCGGACTTGAACGTCCGCAGAAGTCGTTTCGGCATCCGTGGTGGGCGAGGTGATCCCAGGACTACATCCCCTGCACGCCACGCCGTCCGGCTCGGCGTTACAGCAGAGCCTGGCGCGGGTGGAATGGCCCTCTTGATTTCCACTTGACGCGACGGGCGCAGCATCATGGCGACACTGGCCGATCAATCCATGCCTCAACCGAGGTGGATCCATGCGTGCACGCCATCTGCTCCTCACACCCGTGCTGGTCTTCGCCCTGGGATGTCGCGAGGACCTCGAGTCGCCGACGGCTCCCGAGCCCACGGCAGCAGCGACGGCGGCCGCGCAGGCGCTGACGTTCCGGCAGGTGAGCGCTGGAGGCCGGCACAGCTGCGGCGTCACCAGCGACGACCTGGCCTATTGCTGGGGCTTCAACTGGGCGGGCCAGCTCGGCGACGGGACGACGGGAGACCACTTCCTGCCGATCGCCGTTCAGGGCGGACACCGGTTCAAGCACGTCAACGTGGGCTACGACCACTCATGCGGCGTCACGAGGGACAACCGAGCTTTCTGCTGGGGCTACAACGGCTCGGGGCAGCTCGGCGACGGCACTATCACCAACCGCTCGACGCCCCGCGCGGTCGCGGGCGGTCGCTCGTTCCGGCAGGTCCGGGCCGGCGCGCTCCACACCTGCGCGATTACGACGAGCGACGTCGCCTTCTGTTGGGGCGCTCCCGGGCGCCTCGGCGAGGGCACCAACAACCAGCGGCTCAAGCCGGTGAAGGTGCTTGGCGGACACAAGTGGCGTGAGCTGGGCGGCGGCGGCGGGCACACCTGCGGCGTCACGACGGAGGACAAGGCCTACTGCTGGGGCAACAACGGTAATGGGGAGGTGGGCGACGGCACCAAGGGGAACGTTCGTCTGAGTCCCAGCGCCGTGGCAGGCGGACTCCGCTTCCACCAGGTCGACGCGGGCAACGCATTTACCTGCGGCACGACCACGTCGAACAAGGCCTACTGCTGGGGATACGGCGGCCATGGGCAGTTGGGCGACGGCAGCTCCGCGTCCGCCCGCCTGCAACCGACTCCGGTCTCGGGCCAGCGCAAGTTCGACCATGTGAACGCGGGGTGGGAGCACACGTGCGGCGTGACCCTCGCGGGCAAGGGCTTCTGCTGGGGCTGGAACGCCGACGGCCAGCTCGGCGACGGCACGGTGACCATGCGCACCGTCCCGGTCGCAGTGGGGGGTGGCCTGACGCTCGATCAGGTGAGCGCGGGTGTTCAGCACACGTGCGCGGCGACGTCCGACGACCGGGGCTACTGCTGGGGCTCGAACGCCATCGGGCAGGTCGGTGTCATACCCGCGGGGCAGTATCCGCTCCCGGTGCAGGTGGTCGGTCCGATGTGAGCGCAGGTCTTCACGCCGTCGTGCTTTTGCTCTTTCCATTTCTGTCCTGGACGCTCTGGGATCACAGGCGGGGCGGGATGATCCACTCATACCAATCCGGCCAGCTCCCGCGTCAACTGCCCCGCCGGCACGTCCGGGCCCCGGCGGATGTGCTGTCCGGCCCACAGGCCGGTGAAGTCGCCGCTGCCCTGCGCTTCCGCCTTGGCGCGCAGCGGCATGATCGCGCCGAACGCCAGGGGAAACGCCGGCGCCGCGGCGTTCATCGGCCCGATCTCCCGCATCAGCCGGTTGGCCACGCCGCGCGCGGGGCGGCCGGTAAAGACATTGGTCAGCGCGGTGAGGTCCGCGCCTGGCGCCTTCAGCGCCGCGCGGTGCACCGCGCTGGTCGCCGCCTCGGGACACGAGAGATAAGCCGTCCCGACCTGCGCGGCCACGGCCCCGAGCGCGAGCGCGGCACGCACCCCCGCCGCGTCGGCGATGCCGCCTGCCGCGATCACCGGGACTCGCACCGCCTGCACCACCTGCCGCACCAGCGCCACCGTGCCCACCTGGGTGGCGAGGTCCTCCGTCAGGAACATGCCGCGGTGCCCGCCGGCCTCGAGGCCCTGGGCGATGATCGCGTCCACCCCCTGCCTCTCCAGGTATCGCGCCTCGGCGACAGTGGTCGCCGACGCGATGACCCGCGACCCCCAGCTCTGCAGCCGGCGCAGCAGCGCCGCCGCCGGGAGCCCGAAGTGAAAGCTGACCACCGGCGGCCTGAACGCCTCCAGGACCGCGGCCGTGTCCTCGTCGAAGCTCGTGCGCCCGGCCTTCGGCGGAATCGCCGCCGGATCCACGCCCAGCTCCTGGTAATACGGCGCGAGGAGGGCGCGCCACGCCGACTCGCGCGCCGGGTCCACCACCGGCTCGCGGTGCACGAAGAAGTTGACGTTGTACGGCTTCCCGGTGGCCGACGTGATCGCCGACAGCTCGGTGCGGATCGCGTCCGGAGCGAGGAGCGCGCACGGGAGCGAGCCGACGCCTCCCGCGTTCGACACCGCGATCGCGAGCGCGCTCCCCTGCGATCCGGCCATCGGCGCCTGGATGATCAGGAGCTCGGCCAGAAAGGTCATGCTGACTCCTGAGCGGCGGCGTACTTCGCGGCCAGGCGGCGGATGGTATTCATGTTTCGCAGCGTCGCGGGTTGCCCCACCGTCTTCTCCAGCGTGGCGCCGGAGACGGTGGACTCCATGGAAGGGATCGTGCACCGCCAGAACAGCTCCCGGCCGTCCACCGCCAAGGTGTCGGTCGGCGTGGCCAGCTCGGCCACTTTTCGCCGCGCCGCAGCCGAGGGGCGATCGCGGAGGAAGGCGACGTAGATCCTAGCGCCCGGCGGCAGCGGCGTGCCGAAGGGATCGCGCTCCGCGATGGCCGCGATGTCTCGAGTCGTGCGGAGGAAGGTGGCCACCGGATAGCTCAGCGATTTCTCGAGCGCCTGCTCGATCCGGACCTCCAGCCTCGCGGCCTCCTCGGCGGAATCGAAGATGACGTTGCCGCTCGCGATGAAGGTCTCGACCTGGGCCAGCTTCAGCGCCTCGAACATCCGCTTCAGCTTGCTCATCTTCACCACCCGGCCCCCGACGTTGATGGCGCGGAGGAAGGCGACGTAGCGGCACGAGGCTCCGGTCATGTCGGCTGGTCCAACGTGGATTCGTGGTGGGTGATCATGAAACGCCACCAACCGAAGCTAGAGCGGCCGGAAGAGCTCATCCAGGCGGAGGGTGAACGTCTCGGCTGCGGCGGCCGGCCGCCACTGCAGCCGCTCCCGCTCGAGCGTGGGGAAATCGTCAGCCGGCGTCCAGACCTCGACGGTCCGCTCGTCGCCATCCACCACCCAGTAGAGCGGCACGCCCGCCTCGCGGTACCGCAGACGCTTGAGGAAGCGGTCTCCTTCGATGGATGACAGGCTCAGCACCTCGGCCACCAGGAGGAGCGTCCGCATCCGGCTCCAGGTCAGTGTGCGCGCCTCGTCGGTGGGCACTACGAAGACATCCGGCTGCACCACGACATCCGGGCCCCATGAGATGTCGGCTGGTGACGACAGGACCAGACCGGCGGGCTCACGCTCGAGGTACTTGTCCAGGGCCACGCTCAGCCGATGGACCACGATCTGGTGCCAGGGACGCGGGGACGGCGTCACCAGCAGCTCGCCGTAGACAACCTCGTAGCGGTTGCCGTCGTCGGGCATCGCCCGGACCATGTCGGCGGTGTGGTAGATAGGAGCGGCCATACCCATACGTTCGTCTCGGCGGTAGCGGGGGCGCAAGAGGCAGGCATCCGTCAAGGTGCAACCCCGTGCTTCGGCGAACCGGATCACTCCGCATGACGGTCCAAATTGGCCGCGTCGCCGGCCTTCAGGCTCACCCGCCCCGGGAGTCGCGCGCCCGGCGCCGATACCCCAGCCCGTGCGCCGCCGCCGCCCGCCGCCGCTCGGGCAACACCCGGCCCAGCACCGAGAACGGGAAGTACGCCAGGTCGCGCACCGACGGGACGGTGGTGATCGCCCGGAGCGGCTGGGGCATCTGCTCCCGCATCTGCTCGAGCAGCGCGGCCAGCACCACGCGCCGCCCGGGCATGGCTCGCTCGGTCACGGACAGGATCCGGTGCATCGCGTAGAGCCCCACCAGCACGGTGGCGACGAAGAGGAAGTCGAGGCCGTGCAGGTCGAGCGGCCGGAGCGCCAGGCCGGTCCCGGCGTCGAGGGTCGAGGTCCACGCCACGGTGACCGACAGGCGCTGGGTCTCCAGCCAGTCGGCCGACAGCCCGGCGATCACCGGCGCGAGCGCCGACGCGGCGCCCACGATCAGCGCGTTGGTGGCGAGATAGCCGGCGGCGGCGCCCCGCGGCGCCAGCTCCATCACGACCGTGCCCGAGCCGAGGTTGACTCCGGCCGTCGAGAGCCCGGCGAGGATGTGGATGAGGGCGAGCCCAGCCAGCACCAGCCAGCGCGCCTCGAGCAGGCCGACCATGGGCCAGCACGCCACGCTGAGCAGGAAACCGGCGCAGCTCACCCGCAGCACCGTGAGGGTCGAGAACCGGTCGGCCAGGTTGCCCCAGGCGCGCAGCACCAGGGCGGCGGTGACCTGGGACAGCACGGCCAGCGCGATGACCATCGCCATCGGCAGCCCGAACCGCCGCAAGCAGGTACACGGTGAAGAACGGGGTCGAGAGATGGATGGCGAAGGTCCAGGTGCCCAGGAAGGTGACCAGCGCCCGGAACTCGCGGTGCCGCAACGGGGCCCGCATGATGTCGGCCCAGGGCCGGTGGCTGGCCGGCGGCATGGCGGGCTCGGGAATCCGGCCCAGGAAGACCAGGCCGAGCAGCGCCGCGGCGGCGCCTCCGCCCAGCACGACCACGTAACCCGCGGCGGCGGACTGGAGCCGGTCGCCCAGCTCCTCGACCGCGAGGCCTGCCACCAGGGCGAGCACGGCCCCCATGGCCGTCGCGATCGCCATCCGCCGGGCGAAGGCCCGGTTGCGGATCTCTTCCGGCAGGAAGTCCCGAATCCAGGGGTTCCAGGCCGCCCCCGACACGGTGCCGAGCGCGGAGGCGAGCAGGAGGAGTCCGAAGAGCGCCGGAGTCCGGGCCCCGGCCGGCACCGCCCAGGGCAGGACCAGCACGCCGAGCCAGGTCACCCGGGCGAAGCACGCGGCCCACCAGCAGATCGCCTTCCGCATCCGCCACCGCTCGATGAGCGCCACCGTCGGGAGCTGGAGGATCTGGGTGGCCGGCGCGAGGGCGGAGAGGATGCCGACGCCCGCGTTCGACGCGCCGAGCAGGAGGGCGTAGCCCACCAGCAGCGGGCCGCTCAGCAGCGAGTCGCGGACCTGGGAGCAGACCCCGTCGCCCTGGAAGGCGCGGAGCCCTCGGCGCAACGCCTCGTCGTCGACCTGGGGGACCGGATGCCAGAATGCCACCCGGCAAACGAAACCTCGTGGGGGCCGAAGAAAAAGGGCCCTTCTTGAAGGCCTCTTCCCGATGCCAGGGTGAGCGAAACGAGGGGCCCGGGGAGGCTGGGGTTGGCGGGGCTTGGCCAGCCTCCCCGGGCCCCTCGTTTCGCTCACTGGAGCATGGAGGCTCGCACAGCCCACGAAAAAGCCCCCGACCGATGGCCGGGGGCTTCCCATGGGACCTTACGGTGAATCAGGCGACCAGATCCCGCAGCTTGTCCCCCGTCTCCCCTTCTCGCAGGCGGAGCAGGGCCCGGTCCCGCAGCTGCCGGATCCGCTCGCGGGTCACTCCCATCATCCGGCCGATCTCTTCCAGCGTCCGGCTGTTCCCGTCGTCCAGGCCGAAGTAGAGCCGGAGCACCTTGGCGTCGCGGGGCGGGAGCGCCGCCAGCGCGGCCTCGATGTCCCGGGTCTGGCTGTTGGCCATGGTGGTCATGTCGGTGCTTTCCTGCTCACCGCTGGTGAAGCGCTCGATCCGCTCGTTGCCCTCGCCGTCCCGGGTGGGATGATCGAGGCGCACGGCCTCGGAGTTGAGGGCGCTCAGAGAGCGGACGGCTTCCACGGTGAGGCCGGTGGCACGGGCCAGCTCCTCGGTGGTCGGCATGCGACCGAGCTTGTCCTTGAGGAGCGTGGTGGTGCGGCCCAGCCGGCTGAGATCGGCCGTGCGGTTGAGCGGCACCCGGACCGGGCGCCCGTGACGGGCGATCGCCGCCTGCACTGCCTGGCGGATCCACCAGACCGCGTAGGAGATGAACTTCACTCCCCGGTCGGGATCGAACTTCCGGGCGGCCGTCATGAGGCCGAGGTTGCCCTCGCCGATCAGGTCGACCAGCGGCACGCCACGGTTCTGGAACTTCTTGGCCACCGAGACCACGAAGCGGACGTTGTGCCGCGCCAGCCTTTCCTGGGCCGCCACACTGCCCTTGAACGCCTTGCGGGCCAGCTCCATCTCCTCCTCGCGGTTGAGGAGCGGAACCCGGCTGATTTCGTCCAGGTACAGGTCGAGACTCTCACGGCCTTCATCGATTGCACGTGCGATCTGCGCTGGTCGCACCGGGCGACGCTTGCTGCGTGCCTTTATCGTCACGCTGGATGTCTCCTCGGACTCCCGTCCCCCGCACGTATACCTGCAACAGACCCGGGGCCGCCCCCAGGTCGAGACGCGCGAATATAGCACCTAAGATGCGAAAATACAACACCTTAGGGCTAAATCGTAGCGGGATGGCGATTTGCGTGCAGCGGACCCGAAACCACAGCAGCTATGTGATCTGTGGCCAAGGCCGCCTGCAACTTTGGCAGACGGAACTACTTAGGGGCGCCTACCTGGCGGCTGAGCGATAGGGCACCCCCCTATTTAGCCGGCCCAAGCCCCGGCATGTCCTGCGGCGTCTCCGTGATGGACGACTTGGCGCCCTTGCCGCTGGAGACCAGGCTCATCTCGAAGTCCTTTCCCTGCGACTTGACCATGAAGAACGGCTGCTCGGGAACCACCCAGGCATCGCTCCCATACTTGTCGTTGTGGTAACGGAGCGCCTTGAAGGTGCCGGCCGGGACGGTGACCGACTCCTTGCCCGCCAGGCTCACCCCTTCGCACAGGTTGCCCAGGACCGAGTTCTTGCCCAGCTGCCCCTGGAGCATCTTCATCATCATCGGGTTCAGCTTCATCGCCGGCTTGTCGCCCGTCTTGAAGACGATCTCCTGGGCCTGCTCCATCTCCGCCGGATTGCCCGGCGTCAGGACCTGGTAGACCATGTTCTGGCCCTTCCCCTCCCCCACCATGCTGAACTCCAGCCACTTCATGGGCTTCCCTTCCCGCTTCTCGGCGCCGACCACGGCGTAGCGGAGGGTATAGGGATCCTTCTGGTTCATGACCCCCTGATATTCGGCCCACTGTCCGACATCCGGCATCTTCATTCCGGCCATGCACTCACGACCCTGGCCGGCGGCGGTAGATATGCCGAAGAGCGACAGCGACAGCATTCCGGCTATGGTTACACGCATGCGAGAATCTCCAGCGAAAAATGAGCGAAGGCGTGACCCCTTACCCTAATGCATCCCGCTCCCCCCGGCCAACTGTTTCACCAACTCGCCGATCACGCTCTTGGCGTCTCCGAACAGCATCCAGGTCTTGTCCGAGAAGTAGAGCTCGTTGTCGATCCCGGCGAACCCCGGATTCTTGCTTCGCTTGATGGCGAAGACGGTCCGGGCCCGGTCGGCGTCGATGATCGGCATGCCGAAGATCGGACTGCCCTTGTCGCGAGCGCGCGGCCGGGTTCACCACGTCGTTGGCGCCGACGACCAGCGCCACGTCGACCTGGGGCATGTCGGAGTTGATCTCGTCCATCTCGACCAGGTCGGTGTACGGGATGTCGGCTTCGGCCAGCAGCACGTTCATGTGCCCCGGCATCCGGCCGGCCACCGGGTGGATGGCGAACTTCACCGCGATCCCCCGCTTGCGGAGCTGGTCGTAGAGCTCCCGCACCTTGTGCTGGGCCTGGGCCACCGCCATGCCGTAGCCGGGCACGATCACGACCAGGTTGGCCTGCTCCAGCACCTGACCCGCGCCCTCGATGGACTCCGACTTGTAGAGCCGCTCCTCGCCGCCCGCCTTGGCCTGCTGCACCTGGCCGAAGGCGCCGAACAGCACGTTGGTGAACGAGCGGTTCATCGCCTTGCACATGATGACGGCGAGGATGAGGCCGCTGGAGCCGTCCAGCGCGCCGGCGGTGATCAGCAGCTTGTTGTCCAGCACGAAGCCCATCGCCACCGCGGCCAGGCCGGCGTAGGCGTTGAGGATCGCGATCACCGTGGGCATGTCCGCGCCGCCGATCGGGATGATCAGGAGGACGCCGAAGAGGAGCGAGAGGGCGATGATCGCGCCGAAGGCCACCGGTGCCCAGGCCGCGCTCGGCTGGAGCACCACGCCGATGCCCAGCGCGGCCGCGAGCAGCAGCAGGCCGAAGTTGGTGACGTTCTGCATCGGATACGTCACCGGACGCTGGGGGATCCACTTCACCTCCTGGAGCTTCCCCGCGGCCATGAGGCTGCCGGTGAAGGTGAGGAAGCCCAGCAGCACCTCGGCGATGATCGCCGTGGTCCGAAAGGTGGTGAGTTGCGCCGAGCCCTCGCCGGTCCAGAGATAGAACTTCGCCGCGCCCACCAGGCCGGCGGCCAGGCCGCCGAACGCGTGCGACAGCGCGGTCCGCTGAGGGACCGCGGTGAGCGGCACCCGCGAGAGGGGAATGCCGACCGCGAACCCGGCGATCACGGCGATCACGATCCAGAGATGATTTACCACCTCGGGCTCGGCCCAGGTGGCGACGACCGCCAGAGTCATGCCGACCACGCCCGCATACACGCCGCGGCGCGCCGTGGCGGGCGTGTTCATCCAGTGGAGGGCGAAGACGAAGAGCGCGGTGGCGACGAGGTAGGCGAACTGAACCAGGCCCTGGCTCATGGGCGGGAGCCCTCGCCCGGCTTCTTGTCGGTCTTGAACATCTTGAGCATCCGCTCGGTGATCAGAAACCCGCTCACGATGTTGGTCATGGACGCGAAGACCGCGACGGCGCCGAGGAACCGGATCCCGACCGGGTAGTCGGGCCCGGCCACCAGGATCGCGCCGACGACCGCGATGGCGGAGATCGCGTTGGTGAGGGACATCAGCGGCGTGTGCAGCAGCCGGGACACCCGGCGGATCACGCCCAGGCCGATGAAGGTGGCCAGCACGAAGACGAAGATCTGGGACCAGATGTCCGGGGTCTGCGCCGCGGCGGAGGCGGCGGTCTCGGGCGAGATCATGCGGCACCTTTCTGGAGAGCGTCCCGGGTGCGCGCGTGCTTCACCTCGCCGTCATGGGTGATCAGCGCGCCCTGCTGGATTTCGTCGGTGAAGTCGAGCTGGAAACTCTTGTCCTGGTGAAGGCCTGCACGAAGGCGGTGAGGTTGCGGGAAAACAGCAGGCTCGCGTGGAGCGGCATCGAGGCGGCGAGGTTGAGCGGCGCCAGAATCGTGACGCCGCCCACCCGCGCCGTCTCGCCCGGGCGTGAGAGCTCGCAGTTCCCCCCGCCATCGGCCGCCAGGTCCACGATCACGGCGCCGGACTTCATGCTCCGCACCATCCCCGCCGTGAGGAGCCGGGGCGCGACCACGCCGCCGATGAGCGCCGTGGTGATGACGACGTCGGACTGAGCCACCTGGGCGGCGAGCAGCTCCCGCTGCCGAGCCTGGTCGGCCTCGGACAGCTCCTTGGCGTACCCGCCGCCGGCCGAGGCGGCCTCGCCGAGCTCGATGCCCACGTACTTGCCGCCGACGCTCTCGATCTGTTCCTTCACCTCGGGCCGCACGTCGGTGGCCACGACGTTGGCACCGAGCCGCTTGGCGGTGGCGATGGCCTGGAGGCCGGCGACCGCCGCCCCGATCACGAACACCTTGGCCGGCGGGACCATCCCCGCGGCGGTCATCAGCATGGGGAAGTACTTGTTGAGCTCGACCGCCGCGAGCAGGACGCCGCGGTATCCGGCGATGTTCGCCATGGAGGAAAGGGTATCCATGGACTGGGCCCGGGTGATGCGCGGAATGGCGTCGGTGGAGAAGGCGGTGACGCGCTGTTCCGCCAGGGCACGAACGGCGGCCGCGTTGCGAATCGGCATCAAGGAGCCGAGATAGATCGCCCCGGCCCGCAGCCACCCGACTTCGTCGCGCGCCGGGGCCCCGACCTTCAGCAGCAAGTCGGCCGAGCCCACCAGCGCGGCGCGGTCCGGCTCCACGAGGGCGCCTGCCTCCCGGTAGGCCGCGTCGGCGAACCCGGCCTCGTCGCCCGCACCGGCCTCGATCGCGACCTCATACCCTGCCTGGATCAGCTTCTTGCCGGACTCAGGCACCAACGCAACGCGCCGCTCGCCTGGGGCGGCTTCCCTTGAGACCGCAATGCGCATCGGGGGCTCCGGTCGACGGGGTGGGACCGAGTAATCTTACCGAGCCGGGCACTGGGTCAAGACGACAGCCTGGCGAGCGACCGCCTACAGCTTGATCTTTGGCAGCTTGATGTCCGGCGCCAGGCCGCTGGTGAAGCGTTTGACCTCCGCCTGGAGCGCCTGCTCCACGTCGTCCACCCGCTTCTGCTCCCCCGCGAGGCGTTGTTCCGCCTGGGTCCGGACCTCCGCGACTTGCCGCTTCACCGGCTCGACCTTCGCCGCCACGACGCTGTCCACCTTGGCCCGGACCATCTTCTCCGCTTTGGCCACCTCCTCCCCGATCACCGCCTGGAGCCGCTGCGCGACGGCCCGGTCGAGGTTGCTCGACACCGACAGCTTGGGCGAGCGCACCGATCCGCTCAGGCGCGCGTCCACCGAGAGCTGCTTGAGCCCGGAGACCACCCGCCAGACCAGCCCCTCCAGGTCGTTGAGCCGCTTCCCGGTGCTGTCGAGCGCCCAGACGACCTGGTCGGATCCGATGGACCACCGGCCCGACAACTCGTCGTTCCGCAACGCGAAGCTGAGATCGGCGGCGCCGGTGCCCGGCCGAACCTGAAAGTCCAGCCCGGGCACGGTGAAGTTCGGGAGTTTCACGCCCCGGAGCCGGGCCGACGCCGAGTCCTTGACCCGGTCGGGGTGGACGTGATCGACCACCACCCGCACGTCGATCGACGCGATCGCGCTGCCCTCCGCGGTTCGGCTGGTGCGCACCACGGTCGGCTTGCCGTAGAGCGAGGGATCCGACGTGAGCCCCTGCACCACCGCCTCGTAGGCGCCGCGGAGCGGGCTGTCGCCGCCGATCGCCAGGTCCAGCTGCCCCAGCTGCACCAGGAACTTGGGCCACTCCCGCTCCTTGGGAAACCGGATGCTCTTGCCTGACGCTCGCAGCCGCTGGGGGCCCGGATCTTCCCTGGGGAGCAGCCCCGGCGGCATGTAATGCCGCGCCAGCTCGGAATAGTAGAGCGCCTGCTGGAAGCGATCGATACTGACCTTTCCGAAGAACGCCTCGCCGATGTCCGGAGCCGAAAACTTCGGGAGCTGGAGCAGCGACCGGGCAAAGGCGTAGTCCTTCTGTCGCGCCTCGTCGAGAGTTCCGAGGCCCGAGGCGAGGGATCCCACCCCACCCTTCACATCCCGCTCCAGTGCCCCGAGTCGCTGCTTGGCCTGCTCCAGCCGCTTGAGCGACGCCCGCCCATCCTCGATCGCCTGCCGGGTCCCGTCGAGACCGAGCTGCTTCGGATTGGTGGCCTGCAGCCGATCCACCAATGCCCGCGCGGTGTCCACAGTCCCTTTGATGTCGAGCTGCTGGAACGACTGGTCCAGGGCGCGGCGGGATGAATCCGCGCGCGCGGCGACCTCTTGTGCCGCCTTCACTGACGTGAGTTGCGTCGGGTTCAGCACCAGCTGCTTGATAGTGTCGATCGGGGTGAGCTCGAGGATGGGCACGTCGAACTGCTGGGACCACTGCTGGACCGCGCGCAGGGCCTGCGACGCGAAGCCGCCTCCCTTCACCGGCCGGGCCGGCTTCTTCCGGTCGGTGCCGAAGCGCATGCCGCTCAGCCGGAAGTTTTCCACCACGAACTTCTTTTCGGCGAGCGCGAGAGGATTCAGCTTGAGCCTGATCCCGGAGGCTTCGACCAGGTTCCGGTTCGGGTTGAACGGATCGGCGATTTGCAGCTCGCGCAGATCCACCGACGCCTCGTCGGCGATGATGTCGAGCTTGCCGACGTCCACCTGGGTTCCCAGCAGCTCGGTGCCGACTTCCTCGGTGGTGTCCTTGGCAATCGGCTCGGCGAACAGCCAGAGCAGCACCCCGATGATGACGAGGAGCACGGCCAGCGGACCGATCGCCTTCCAGCGGAAGACCTTGACGGTCATGGTCTCAGTCCGGCCGGAAGAGGCGGTAGACGTTGTACGCCTTCGACGCCGTGATCGCCTTGTAGAGCCTCGACTGCTGCACTCGCGCTCCCAGCGTCGCCCGATAGCGGGCCACGCCCCAGCGCGCCCCGAAGAAGATCGGGACCGCCAGCAGCAGCCAGCCCGTCACGCTGCCCAGCACCACGGTGTTGTTGAAGTTGGTATAGGGCATGAGCGGGGCATTATACCAGCCGGTCCAGAGCTGGCGGAGCGAAGCGGCCTCCAGCAGCCGGAGGCCGAACCAATGGAACAGCGGATCCAGCAGAAACCCCACCGGCACGAAAGCCGCCCACCCCAGCATGGCGCCGCCGAACGAGACGTTCACCACCATGATGATCGCGACCACGATCAGGTTGTGGACGTTCATCAGCGGCGTGAGGCCCAGCGCTGCCCCCAGCGCCATCCCCGCCGCCACCTGGCCCGGAGTGCCCTCGGAGTGGAGGGTCTTGATGAGGGACTGAATCAACTTCAGGAGGGCGAACATGGTGGGAATGTAGGCGGGACTGCGGGACGGCGGAACGGCGGAGGGCTGCGCCGGGCCACCTTCCGCCGTCCCGCCGTCCCGCCTGTATACTTCCCCCCATGCCCCGTCCCCGCCGAGCAGCGCACGTGCACAAGTTCGGCGGTGCGTCGCTGGCCGATTCCGCTGCCGTCCGCCACGCGGTCGAGATCGTCCGCCGCCATCGTTCCGAGCCGACCGTCGTGGTCGTCTCCGCGATGGCGGGGACCACCGACGCGCTCCTGGAAGTGGCGCATCAGGCGGGAACCGGCGAGTCTCGCACCGTCGCGTCCCTCATCGCCCGGCTCCGGACCCGGCACGTCGAGGTGGCCCGATCGCTGCTGCCGGGCGGGCGGCTCCGCGCCGACGTGCTGCTGCACATCGGCGATCTCTTCACCGAGCTCGAGGCGCTGGCCCAGGGACTCCGCCTGCTGCGGGAGCTGACCCCGCGCACCACCGACTACCTGGTGTCGCGGGGAGAGCGGCTCAGCGCCCGGTTGGTCGCCGCCGCGCTGGAGGCGGCGGGCACCCGGGCCCGGTACGTGGACGCGCTGGAGCTGATCCACACCGACGCCGCGTTCGGCCACGCGGCGCCCGACCATTCCCGCACCGACCGCGCGGTGCAGCGGGTGCTCGGCCCGCTGCTGGCCCGGGGCATCGTGCCGGTGGTCCCGGGGTTCCTCGGCGCCACCCCGGACGGCGAGATCGCGACCCTGGGTCGCGGCGGCTCCGACCTCACCGCCACGCTCCTCGCCCGGGGGCTCGGCGCCGCCCGGGTCTCCCTCTGGAAGGACGTGCCCGGACTCCTCACCGCCGATCCCCGCGTGGTACCCGACGCGCGCGTCATTCCCCAACTCCACGCGCGGGAAGCGGCGGAGCTGGCGTATTACGGCGCCAAGGTGCTCCACCCCCGCGCGCTCATCCCCATCACCGGCCGCCGCATCTCCGTCTTCGTCCGGCCGTTCGCCGACGCCGACTCGCCGGGCACCGAGGTCTCGGAGCGGGTCGGCGCCGGACGGAGCCCGGTGAAGGCGCTCACCGCGGCGGTGGGACAGGCGCTGCTCACGGTCACCGGCAACGGCATGCTGGGCGTGCCGGGCATCGCCGCGCGCACCTTCGGGGCGTTGCACGCGCGGCGGATCTCGGTCTCGCTCATCTCCCAAGCCTCCTCGGAGCACTCGATCTGCTTCAGCGTGCCCGAGGCGTTCGCCGACGCCGCCCGCGCCAGCCTGGAGCGCGAGTTCCGCGGCGAGATCGGCCGGGGTGAGATCGACGGCGTCGAGGCGACCTCGAGCATGGCGACCATCGCCGTCGTCGGGCTCGGCATGCACGGCACGCCCGGCATCGCGGCCGGGGTGTTCTCCGCCCTCGCCGGCGGCGGCATCAACGTCGTCGCCATCGCGCAGGGATCCTCCGAGCTCAACATCTCGGTAGTGGTGGAGGCCCGGCAGGCGGCGGAGGCGCAGCGGCGGATCCACGCGGCGTTCCAGCTCTCGCGGATCGCCGGCGGCGGCGTGGTCCAGCCCGAGCGCATGGAGGTGGTGTTGCTGGGGTACGGCCAGATCGGCCGCACCCTGGCGACGCTGATCGGCCAGGTGCGCCGGCCCGCGCTCTCGCTCAAGGTGGCGGCGGTGATCGACCGCAGCGGGTTCGTGTTCGATCCCCAGGGGATCGGCCCCCGCCGGCTCGCCACGCTGGCCGCCGACAAGCGGAAGGGCCGGCGCCTCGCCGACGCGCCGCGCGGCAAGCCCGGCACGGCGGCGGAGGCGATCGCCCATATCGCGGGGTACGCGCTCACCCGGCCGGTCGTGGTGGATCTCACCGCCGACGACACCAGCGAGGCCCTCGAAGCGGCGCTGACCCACGGCATGGATCTCGTCCTCGCCAACAAGCTGCCCCTGGCGGGCCGCCGCTCAGCCAGCGAGTCCCTCTGGCAGACGGCCCGCGCGCGGGGGCGCCGGATCCTCCACGAGGCGACCGTCGGCGCCGGGCTTCCGATCATCGACACCTATCACAAGCTGACCGAGTCGGGCGACCGGGTCCAGCGCATCGAGGGCCTGCTCTCCGGCACCCTCGGGTACGTGTTGAGCGAGGTGGGCGACGGCGTCCCGTTCTCCCGCGCCGTCCGCGCTGCCATGCGGCTGGGCTACACCGAGCCCGACCCCCGGGAGGACCTCTCCGGAATGGACGTGGGCCGCAAGGCGCTGATCCTGGCGCGGCTGCTCGGGTATCGCGGAGAGCTGAGCCGGAAAGCCGTCGAGTCGCTGGTGCCGAACTGGGCCCGCCCGCTGCCGCTCAGCCAGTTTCTGGCGAGGCTCGCCGAGTTGGACGCCGGCTGGAAGCGGCGGGTGGACGCCGCCCGGGCCCAGGGCAACACACTCCGGTACGTCGCCACCGTGACGCCGGCCAAGATCGCGGTCGGCCTCAAGGCGGTGCCGCTCACGAGCCCACTCGCCTCCATCAAGGGGTCGGACAACCAGCTGGTGTTCACCACCGCGCGGTACAAGTCGAATCCACTGGTCATCCGCGGCCCCGGCGCGGGGGCGGAAGTCACCGCCGCCGGCGTGCTCAACGACATCCTTCGGTTGGCGGGCGCATGAGCGGGGGCGCGGTGACCGCCTTCGCCCCGGGGAGCGTCGGCAACGTGGGGCCCGGTCTCGACATACTCGGCCTCGCCGTCGCGGGTGACGGGGACGCCGTTCGGGCGGAGTGGCTGGCCGAACCGGGCATCCGGATGCTCGACCCCGGCCATGCCGAGCTGCCCCGCGAGGCGGAGCGGCACACCGCCGGGCTGGCGGCCCGCGCGGTGCTCGAGCGCGCCGGCGCCGCACGCGCCCTGGGCCGGGGAATCGGGCTCTCGGTACGAAAGGGACTGCCGCTCTGCGGCGGTCAGGGAGGCAGCGCCGCCTCGGCCGTGGCCGGCGCGGTCGCCGTCAACGCGCTGTTGGGCGATCCGCTCGGCAAGATGGAGCTCATCGAGATCTGTCTCGACGCCGAGGAGGCGGTCGCCGGGCGCCATGCCGACAACATCGCGCCGGCGCTGCTCGGCGGGATCGTGCTGATCCGCGCCCTGGACCCGCTCGACCTGGTGCAGCTTCCCGTTCCAGCCGAGCTCTACGTGGTGCTCGCGCGGCCGGAGCAGCAGATGCGGACGGCGGAGGCGCGCGCGGTGCTCCCCCGCGAGATCCCCCGCGCCGTGGCGCTGCACCAGGCGGCCCACGTGGCCGCCCTGGTCGCCGCGCTGGCCCTGGACGACTACGACCTGCTGACTCGCGCCATTGACGACCGCATCGCCGAGCCGGCGCGGGCCGCGCTGTTGCCCGGCTTCGCCGAGGCGAAGCGCGTCGCGCTCGCCGCCGGGGCGCTGGGCAGCTCGATCTCGGGAAGCGGGCCGACCGCGTTCGCGCTGGCACGCGGGCCCGAGAGCGCCGACCGCATCGCGGCGGCGATGGCGGGCGCCTACCGCGCGAAGGGCATCGCGTGTCAGGTTCGGACCGGACCGGTGGATCGGGCCGGCGCCACCGTCACCCGCGAGCCGGAATCGTCGCGATGAAGTTCGAGACCGATCGCCCCGCCAGCTGGCAGGTCTGCATCGTCTGCGGCAACGAGCTCACCGAGAGCGACCCCCGCCCGCGCTGCCCCGATTGCGGCGGGCTGCTCGAGCTCGCCCATCGCCCGCCCGACCTCACCCGCGAGGAGCTGCTGCTGCGATTCACCGAGCGCCGGGGCCGGCCGCCGGGCGCGTCGGCCTCCGGAGTCTGGCGGTTCCGTGAGGTGGTCCTGCCGTCGGCGGCGGAGGTCGTCTCCCACCCCGAGGGCAACACGCCGCTGCTCCATCGCGGCGCGCTCGACCGGTGGACCGGCATCGGCGATCTCCTGCTCAAGCACGAAGGACACAACCCCACTGGCTCGTTCAAGGACCGGGGCATGACCGTCGGGGTTACCCAGGCACGCCGCATCGGGGCTCACGCCGTCACCTGCGCGTCCACCGGCAACACCTCCGCCTCGCTCGCGGCCTACGCCGCGCAGGCCGGGATCCCGGCGCTGGTCCTGGTGCCGGCGGGGCACGTGGCCTCGGGGAAGCTGGCCCAGTCGCTGGCCTATGGCGCGCGCACGCTGCTGGTACGCGGCGGGTTCGACGACTGTCTCCGCCTGGTCCAGGAGGCCAGCGAGCGGCTCGGCGTCTACCTGCTCAACTCGATCAACCCGTTCCGGATCGAGGGCCAGAAGACCATCGTGCTCGAGCTGCTGCAGCAGCTCGCCTGGGATCCGCCCGATTGGATCGTGCTTCCCGCCGGCAACCTGGGGAACACCGCGGCCTTCGGTAAGGCGCTGCGGGAGGCCCGCTCGTGGGGGCTGATCTCCCGGATGCCGAGAATCGCCGCGGTGCAGGCGGCGGGCGCGGCGCCGTTCGCGCGGAGCTTCGAGGAGGGATTCCGGCGGCGGCATCGGGTCGACCCGCACACGGTGGCGACCGCCATCCGGATCGGCGACCCCGCCTCGCACGACCGCGCGGTACGGACCATCCAGGAGACGGACGGCGTGGTCCTGGCGGTCTCCGACTCCGAGATCCTGGAGGCCAAGGCGGCCGTGGATGCCTGCGGCGTCGGCTGCGAGCCTGCCAGCGCGGCGAGCGTCGCGGGCGCGCGCGAGCTGGCGCGGCGGGGTACGATCGCGCCCGGCGCCCGGGTGGTGGCGGTGCTGACCGGACACGTGCTGAAGGATCCCGGGATGCTGCTCCACTATCATCTGGAGGCGGAGCCGCCGCCGGCGGGCGCCAACCGGCCGCTGGAGATCGAGCCCGACCTGCGGGAAGTCGAGAGGGCGCTGCCGAGCGGGAGGAGCGAACAGAAGGGCTGATCGTGCTGGCAGCTCGGCCCTCCATTCACTCGTTCCCTTTCTTTTTTCAGGCCGTTCCGGTTCTTTCCTCCCGGGGGAAATCCGGTGATTCCCTATTGCAGTTATGGTCCGGTCGTGTACTGTTTGTCACGGGAGTTCTGCGGTAACCGCGGCACGCAAGGTCCTTACCCACTCTGGGAGACACGCGATGGCTACCAAGAAAAAGGCAAAGAAGTCCACCAAGAAGAGCGCCCGTAAGCCCGCCAAAAAGACCGCAGCGAAAAAGAAAGCCACCAAGAAGTCGGGCAAGAAGCGCACGCCGAGCGCCGCGTTCATGAAGCCGATGCAACCCAGCGCCGCCCTCTCGGCCGTGGTCGGCTCGAATGCTCTGCCGCGCACCGAGGTCACCAAGAAGCTCTGGGCCTACATCAAGCGGAATGGGCTGCAGGATTCCAAGAACCGCCGCGCGATCAACGCCGACGAGAAGCTTCGCCCGGTGTTCAGCGGCAGAAGCCAGGTCACCATGTTCGAGATGACCAAGCTGGTGAACCGCCACCTCAGCTGACCTTTTTTCATTCACGACCTTCGAGGGCGTCCCCGCTGGGACGCCCTTCTGGTTATGTTGCCCCCCCATGGCCGGCGAATACATCTTCACCATGCGCGACCTCAGAAAGGTCGTGCCACCCTCCCGCGAGATCCTCAAGGGGATCCACCTGGCGTTTTTCCCCGGCGCGAAGATCGGGGTGCTCGGCGCCAACGGCGCGGGGAAATCGAGCCTGCTCCGCATCATGGCGGGGGTCGACCGCGACTTTCTGGGCGACGCCCGGCCGCTCCCGGGTACCCGGATCGGCTATCTGCCCCAGGAGCCGCAGCTCGACTCCTCCATGGACGTTCGTGGGAACGTCGAGGTGGCGGTGGCGGAGCAGCGGGGCATGTTGCGTCAGTTCGAGGAGATCAGCGCCAAGTTCGCCGAGCCGATGGACGACGACGAGATGACCCGGCTCCTGGAAAAGCAGGGCAACCTCCAGGAGCGGATCGATGCCCTCGGCCTCTGGGAGCTGGACCACAAGGTGGACATCGCGATGGACGCCCTCCGGCTGCCGCCGGGCGACGCCGACGTCGCGCGATTGTCCGGCGGCGAACGGCGCCGGGTCGCGCTCTGCCGCGTGCTGCTGGAGCAGCCCGACATGCTCCTGCTCGACGAGCCCACCAACCACCTCGACGCCGAGAGCGTCTGGTGGCTCGAGCGATTCCTCGCCGAGTTCCCCGGCACCGTGGTGGCGGTGACCCACGACCGGTACTTCCTCGACAACGTGGCGGGCTGGATTCTCGAGCTGTACCAGGGTGCCGGGATCCCCTGGGAGGGCAACTACTCCTCCTGGCTGGAGCAGAAGGAGCGCCGGCTGGCGCAGGAGGAGAAGCAGGCCTCCGCCCGCCAGAAGACGCTGCGGCACGAGCTGGAATGGATCCGGATGTCGCCCCGCGCCCGGCAGGCCAAGAGCAAGGCGCGCATCACCCGCTACGAGGAGCTGCGCGAGGAGGCGGCCCGGCAGACCGAGGGCTCGGCCGAAATCCTCATCCCGGTTCCGGAGCGGCTGGGCGACGAGGTCGTGGTGACGGAGCACCTGAGCAAGGGCTACGGCGACCGGCTGCTCATCGAGGACCTGACCTTCGCCCTGCCCCGGGGCGGCATCGTCGGCGTGATCGGACCCAACGGCGCCGGCAAGACGACGCTCTTCCGCATGATCACCGGCCAGGAGGCGCCCGATGGCGGCACGCTCAAGGTCGGCTCGACGGTGCAGATCGCCTACGTGGATCAGACCCGCGACGCGCTCGACGCCGACAAGACGGTGTATCAGGAGATCTCGGGCGGGCAGGACCAGCTCCAGTTCGGCCGCCGCACGGTGAACGCGCGGGCCTACAGCGCGGGCTTCAATTTCCGGGGCGCCGACCAGCAGAAAAAGGTCGGCACCCTGTCCGGCGGCGAGCGCAACCGGCTCCACCTGGCCAAGCTCCTGCGGAGCGGCGGCAACCTGCTGCTGCTCGACGAGCCGACCAACGATCTCGACGTGGACACCCTGCGCGCGCTCGAGGAAGCGCTGCTCGGCTTCGCCGGCTGCGCCGTCGTGATCAGCCACGACCGCTGGTTCCTGGACCGCATCGCGACCCACATCCTCGCGTTCGAGGGCGACAGCGAGGTGGTCTGGTTCGAGGGCAACTACGCCGACTACGTCGCCGACCTCAAGCGCCGGAAGGGAGTGTCGGCCGATCAGCCGCACCGGATCCGGTACAAGAAGCTGGTCCGCTAGGGGGCCCGGCGCCGTTCCGCCGTTCCCCCTGTCTACCTATACTACCCCGCTATGACTTCCCACAGCCCGCACATTCCGTATCTCCCCTCCCGCGTCGAAGGCCTCACCCACCTCGCGAAGAATCTCTGGTGGAGCTGGAATCGCGAGGCCCGCGGACTGTTCCGGACCATCGATCCGTCGCTCTGGGGCATGACGCGCCACAATCCGCTCGAGCTGTTGTGCCGGGTGGATCCCGAGCGCCTCGCCGGGTGCGCGAGCGACAGCGACTTCCTCCGGCGGTACGATGAGGTGATGGTGCGGATGCACCACGAGACCTCGAGCCCCGACACCTGGTTTACCCAGCACTACGGCGAGCTCAACGGCCGACCGGTGGCCTATTTCTGCGCCGAGTTCGGGCTGCACAGCTCGGTGCCGATCTACTCCGGCGGCCTCGGCGTCCTGGCCGGCGACCACTGCAAGGCGGCGAGCGACGTGGGCATCCCGCTGGTCGGCGTGGGCCTCATGTACATGAAGGGCTACTTCGACCAGCGGCTCAGGCTGGACGGCTGGCAGGAGGACAGCGACGACGAGTACGACGTCACGCTGACTCCGCTCGAGCCGGTCAGCGGCCCCCAGGGCCGCCCCTTCCTCACGACGGTGGAAACCTCCGGACGCCCGGTCCACGTGCGCGCCTGGCGGATGATGGTGGGCCGGGTGCCCATCTACCTGCTGGACACCAATCTCGACCTCAACCATGCGGACGATCGCGGCCTGATGAACAAGCTGTACGCCGGCGGACCCGACCTGCGAGTGCGGCAGGAGTGGATTCTCGGCGTCGGCGGGGTGCGGGTGCTGCGCGCGCTGGGGATCGATCCCGCCGTCTGGCACGCCAACGAGGGACACGCCGCGTTCATGATGGTCGAGCGGCTGCGAGAGCTGCCTGGCGGCCGGCATCCCGCTCGAGGAGGCGGTGCGCAGGGTGCGGGCCCACAGCGTGTTCACCACGCACACCCCGGTGCCCGCGGGCCACGATGCCTTCGCCGTCGAGGCGCTGGAGGCGTGCGCCGGCCCGATCTGGGAGGAGATGGGGATCGACCGCGAGACGCTCTTCCGGCTCGGCACCCATCCGTCGATCGACGGCCAGTTCCACATGACCGTCTGCGCCATGCGGATGTCGGCGCGGGTGAACGGCGTCTCCCGGCGCCATGGCCAGGTGTCGCGGAACCTCTGGCGCGATCTCTGGCCCGGGCGGCCCTGGGAGACCGTGCCGATCGGGCACGTGACCAACGGCGTGCACCTCGCCACCTGGATGGCGAGCCCGATCATGGACCTGTTCGACGAGCACATCGGCCCGGACTGGGGCGACCGGCTCGACGAGCCGGGGTTCTGGGACCGGGTGCTGACACTCGACCACGAGCGGCTGTGGGCCGCCCACGTCCGCCTCAAGCAGGTGCTCGCCACCCGGATCCGGGAGGACGCCAGACGGCGGTTCGCCCAGCGGTTCAAGGAGGCGGCCCAGGTGGTGGGCGCCGGCACCCTGCTCGACCCCACCGCGCTCACGCTCGGCTTCGCACGGCGCTTCGCGACCTACAAGCGGGCCAACCTCATCTTCCAGCGACCTCGAGCGCCTGCGCCAGCTGCTGGTGACCAGCGGCGGCCGGTGCAGATCATCTTCGCGGGCAAGGCGCACCCGGCCGACCGGCCCGGGAAGGAGGTGCTGCAGAGCGTCTACCAGTTCACCCGCGATCCGGAGTTCGAGGGCCGGGTGGCGTTCCTCGAAGACTACGACATGCACCTCGCCCATCTCCTGGTCCAGGGCGTGGACGTCTGGGTCAACCTGCCGCGGGTGCCGCTGGAGGCGTCGGGCACCAGCGGAATGAAGGCGGCGCTCAACGGAGTCCCGCAGCTGAGCACGCTCGACGGATGGTGGCAGGAGGGATTCGACGGACTGAGCGGCTGGGCGATCTCGCCGGCCGGCGACAGCGAGGACGCGGACGCGGCGGACGCCGAGCGCTTCTATCGGCTCCTCGAGGAACAGATCGTCCCGCTCTACCACACTCGCAACGCGGCCGACGTCCCCATCGGCTGGGTGGACAAGATGCGTCACGCGCTGCGGCTCGCCGGCTCACGATTCACCGCCCGGAGGATGGTGCAGGACTACGTGCAGGAGTACTACGCTCCCGCGATCCGCGGCGAGGCGACAGGCGACGATCCGCCCACCGGCTGAGGCCCGATCGATGGCGAACCTGATGACCGCGCGGGGCGACGAGCCCGTATCGATCGTCCACGTGACGGCGGAGTACTTCCCCTACGCCCGTACCGGCGGGCTCGCCGAGGCGGTCGCCGGCCTGGCCGCCTTCCAGCACGCCGCCGGCCTCGACGTGACCGCGATCCTCCCGCTCTATCGCACGGTGCGGGATGAGGACCCCGATCTCGAGCCGGTCGGCCAGCCGTTCACCGTGACCGTCGGGGCCCGTGCGGAGGAGGCGCGGGTCTTTCGAGTCGCGGGGCCGGCCACCGGGGCGCGGGTGTACTTCATCGAGCATCTCGACTATTTCAACCGGCCCGGGATCTACGGCGAAGGTGGCGGCGACTACCCCGACAACCACCGCCGGTACGCGTTCTTCGCCCTGGCGGCGATGACGGCGCTCCCCCGCCTGGTCAAAGGGCCGGTTCTCCTCCATGCCCACGACTGGCACACGGCGCTGGCGCCGGTGTACCTCCGCACCATCCTCGGCCACGAGCGCTACGCCCGGAATGCGACCACCGTGGTCTCGGTCCACAATCCCGGCTATCAGGGTCACTTCGGCCCCGAGGTGATGCCCGAGATCGGGCTGCCGTGGGAGCTGTACACCTGGCAATGGCTCGAGTGGTACGGAAAGGTGAACTTCCTGAAAGGCGGACTGGTCTTCGCGGATGCGGTGACCACCGTGAGCCCCACCCAGGCGAAGGAGCTGCGCACACCCGGCGGCGGCTTCGGTCTGCACGATCTCTTCATCGCGCTGGGCGACCGCCTGGTCGGCGTGCTCAACGGGATCGACCAGGGGCTCTGGAACCCGGTGACCGACCCCCAGATCACCGCCCAGTACTCGGCGGACAAGCTGGAGGGCAAGCGGCGCTGCAAGGCGGCCCTTCAACGATCCTTCGGCCTGCCCCAGCGCCGGCGCGCCCCGCTCTTCGGAATGACCGGCCGGCTGGTCACCCAGAAGGGGCTCGATCTCATCCTCGGAGCCGCGGAGCTGCTGGGTAGCGACGCGCAGTTCGTCTTTCTCGGCAGCGGCGACCCGCGGTACGAGCGGGCCCTGGTCGAGCTGGCGACGTCCGCGCCCAACCGGATCGGGGTGCAGCTCGATTTCACCGACCGGCTGGAGCACCGGTTGATGGCGGGGGCCGACGTCTTCCTGATGCCATCGCTCTACGAGCCGTGCGGCCTCACCCAGATGCGGGCGCAGCGCTACGGCGCCCCGCCGATCGTGCGCCGAGTCGGCGGGCTCGCCGACACGGTCGAGGACGGCGTCACCGGCTTCGCGTTCGACGGGTATACCTCCGAAGCGTTTCAGGCGGCCGGGTTCCGCGCGCTCCGGGGCTACGCCGACGCTCGCCCGATGGCAGGCGATGGTGCGCCGTGCCATGGCCCGCGACTTCGGCTGGGAGCGCTCGGTCGAGCAATACCTCGAGGTCTACCGCCGGGCCATCGCCTTCGCCGCGATGCGATAGGTTATGCAGTGATGGACTTTGCCCTCACGCTCCACAGCCACCTGCCCTACGTCCTGAACCATGGCCGCTGGCCCCATGGCAGTGATTGGCTCTGCGAGGCCGCCTTCGACACCTACCTGCCGCTGATCGAGACGCTTCGCGGGCTCGAGGCCGATGGGGTCCCCGCCCCCGTCACGCTCGGGGTCACGCCGGTTCTCGCCAACCAGCTCACCAGTCCGGCGTTCCTCGCCGAGCTGGAAGCGTTCTTCGCCCAGCGCCTCCTGGCCTGCGACGAGGCTCCCGCGTCGCTCACGGCCACCGGGGAACCGCATCTGCTCCCCCTGGTGGAGTTCTGGCGCCAGCGCCTGGTCGGGCTGCGCGCGCTCCTTCACGACATCGATGGAGACATCGTCGGGGCCTTCCGGGCCCTGGAGCGTGCCGGCCGCCTCGAGACCGTCGACCTCGGCCGCGACGCACGGATTCCTCCCACTACTCGCTCGTGACGAGAGCATCCGGCTTCAGCTCGCCGTCGGCCGGGCCGAGCACCTCCGGCTCTTCGGGCGGGCGCCCGATGGAGTCTGGCTTCCGGAGTGCGCCTACCGTCCGCGCGGCCCGTGGCATCCATGGCCGACGGCTCCGCGCGCCGGCATCCGACCGGGCCTAGAGGAGCACCTGAGCGACGCCGGGTTCCGCTTCTTTTTCGTGGACTCCCACCTCGCCTCGGCCGGACGGCCGCTGGGGATCTACGGCGACCCCGGCGGCGATCCAACCGAGCACCGCCCGGGCCACCAGGCCGCAGTCATCGCGCACCGCTCGCCCTACGCGGCCTACCAGGTGGCACACTCCGGGGCGCCTGACGGGATCGCGGCGCTGGTCCGGGACCCCCGCTCGTCCATGCAGGTGTGGAGCCGGTTCCAGGGGTACCCCGGCGACGGGACCTACCTGGAGTTTCACAAGATGCGCTGGCCGGGCGGCCTCAAGCTCTGGCGGGTGACCGGCGCCGAAGTCGACCTCGGCGGCAAGGAGCCCTACGACCCCGGGGCCGCGTTCGACCGCGCCCACGGCCACGCGAGCTCATTTCGTGGGCCTCCTCGCGGAGATCGCCCGCGGCGAGGGCCAGCGTCCCGACGGAATCATCGTCGCCCCATTCGATACCGAGTTGTTCGGGCACTGGTGGTTCGAGGGGCCGCAATGGCTCGGGGCGGTGTATCGAACCCTGGCGCGAGACGGTCGCGGGGTCCGGCCGGTCACGGTATCCCGACACCTTGCCGGTCATCCCGCGAAGCAGCCGATCCATTTCCCCTCGGGCTCCTGGGGGGCCAACGGCGACTTCAGCATGTGGCTCGGCGACGCCACGGCGTGGACCTGGGAACGGCTGTGGCCGCTGGAGCAGACGTTCTGGGACACGGCCCCGGCAGCGCTCGCCCGACCGGCCGCGCGACCGGTGCTGGCGCAAGCCGCGAGGGAGTTGCTCCTCGCCCAGGCCTCCGACTGGCAGTTCATCATCTCCACCGGTGCCGCCGCGGATTACGCCGAACGCCGGTTCACGGAACACTGCGACGACGCGCAGGCGCTGCTGGCCGCGCTGGCGTCCGGGGGTGAGGACCGCCTCCCGTGGGCCACGGCCCATGCGGAGGATCTGGCCCGCCGTGACGATGTGTTCCCCCACGTCCTGGCGGCCGTCGCCGCGGCGCTCGACGGCTCGCGATCACTCGACATCGGCTGACGATGGATCCGATCAAGTTCGTCTTCGGGCTCCACCTCCACCAGCCGGTCGGCAATTTCGACCATGTGTTCGCGCAACACCTGGAGGACGTGTACCGGCCGCTGGTGAACCGGCTCGCGGGACGCGGGTTTCTCCCCGTGGTCCTCCACCTCTCGGGACCGCTTCTCGAGTGGTTGGAGGGTCACGAACCGGCCTACCTCGACCAGCTCGGCACGCTGGCCGCCGACGGCAACCTCGAGATCCTCCTCGCCGGATTCTACGAACCGGTGCTGGCCTCCATTCCCAGGGCCGACCGGATCGAGCAGATCCGCTGGATGCACCAGGCGGTGCAGCGCCGGTTCGGGGTGGACGCCCGAGGGTTGTGGCTGACGGAGCGCGTGTGGGAGCCCGAGCTCGCCGCCGACCTGGCCGACGCCGGTGTCCGCTACGCCCTGGTGGACGACCGCCACTTCCTCGCCACCGGATTCGAGAGCCGGCAGCTGCACGCTCCCTTCTGGACCGAGAGCGACGGGCGCCGCCTGGCCCTGTTCCCGATCGACGAGCGTCTCCGGTACCTGATCCCATTCCGGCCGCCGGAGGACACGGCGCAGTATCTCGGGGAGCTCCGAAATGCCGGACACCGGCTGGCGGTGCTGGCCGACGACGGCGAGAAGTTCGGCGGGTGGCCCGGCACGAAGGAGTGGGTGTACCAGCGCGGCTGGCTCGACCAGTTCCTGGCCGTGATCGGGCGACTGGTGGAGAGCGGTGAGGTCGAATTGAGCCGGCTCGACCAGGCCCTTGCCGACGTGCCCAGCAACGGCTTGGCGTACCTGCCCACCGCGTCCTATACCGAGATGGAAGGCTGGGCGCTCCCGCCGGATGCGGCGCTCCGGCTCGTACGGCTTCAGCGCGATCTGGGCGAGGCCCGCCTCGCCGGCCCCGACGGGGCCCTGGTCCGCGGCGCCCATTGGCGGAATTTCCTGGTGAAGTACTCCGAGTCGAACCGGATGCACAAGAAGATGCAGGCGCTGTCCGCGCTCTGCCGCCGCAAGGGCAATCCCCCCGAGGCCCGCCGAGCCATCGGCCGTGCCCAATGCAACGACGCGTACTGGCACGGCGTCTTCGGCGGCCTGTACCTGCCGCACCTCCGGGACGCCGTCTGGCGCGAGCTGGCCTTCGCGGAAGGCGAGCTCCGCCGGGGCCGGGGGCTCGCCTGGGAGGTGCTCGATTTCGACGGCGACGGATATCCGGAGATCTGGGTGCACTCGGAGTCGTTCTCCGCGATCGTGAGCCCGGCGCGTGGAGCCGCGGTCGAGGAGTACACCGTCTTCCGCGGCGGAATCAACTACGCCAATGTGCTCACCCGCAGGCGGGAGGCCTACCACGACCTGGCCCTGGAGCGCCCCGCGGCGGAATCGGCGCACGGGGCCGAGGGCGCGGCCAGCATCCATGAGATCGAGGCCGGGATCAGGCTGGAGGGGCGTCCGCCGGTCGACGCGGACGATCGGGCCCTGCTGATCGAACGGATCCTTCCGGGACGGCTGGGCCTGGAGGAGTACACGGGCGGCGCCTATCGGGTGGTGCATTCCTGGGCCCGAACACCGTTCGACTACGCGGTGCGGCGGCGGCGCGGCGCCCTGGAGATCGCCTGCGCCGCGGGCAAGGGACTCGAGCGGCTGGCCAAGCTGATCCGTTTTGCCGGCGATGGGGAGATGACGGTGCGCTACGCCTGGGATCCGGGGGCGGCCGCGCCGGACGACCTCTTTTCCACCGAGCTCTCGCTGGCCGGGTCTCTGGAACCGGTTTCCACGCCCACCGCGGAGCTGTGGCGCTTCGCGATCGAGACGGTGGCCAAATCGGAGCGCGGATTGGACCGCACCCGGCAGGGGGAGTCGCTCACGGTCCGGTGGCCGGTTCGGCTGGGAGAGGCGGCGCTGGTTCTCCGCCCGGCGCTCTAGCGGTAATCGATGAAGAGGGTGTTCACTTAGCCCTCCGGACCCCCCTGGTCCGGCCCCGCCGGCTCCTTCGGCCGGCCCGGCGGAATCCGCTTCTCGGCCCGGCCTTTCAGGTAGGCGTAAACCGCCTCGACCTGGCCGGGTTCCATGGTCTCCCCAAAGCCCGGCATGCCACGCTCCTCGCGCCCTTCCTCGACCACCTTGGTGAAGGCCGTTTTGCCCGCGACCGGACCGCCCGGTGCCAGGCTCTCCAGCAGATTCGCCGCCACCGGGTTCGGCAGCGCGTCCTGCCCGTGACACCGCGCGCATTGAGCGCTGTACTGCCGCCACCCCTCGTACTCCGCGGGGCTCACGACTCCCTTCTCCTGGCTCACGACGCGCCCGCCGGATCCGAAGCTGAGGATCATGAGAAGCAGCGGCGCGGCCACATGCGGTTTCATCGGCTCACCCTTCCGGCTTACGGGCCGGCCGGCCGGGACGAATCTTCCCGTCGCTCCTGCCCTTCACGTAGGTGTACATCTGGTTGATTTTCGCCGGATCCATTCCCAGCGCGCACCAAGACGGCATACCCTTCTCCGGCCGGCCGGCGCAGACCACCTGGACGAACGCTTCCTGAGTGTTGATGGGTCCATCGGGCTTGAGGGACGTGAGAAGGTGCGGGGCGATCGTCGTGCCCAGCACGTCCTCGCCGTGACACCGCGCGCAATTGAGATTGTACTGTTTCCAGCCGTCGTAGGTGGCCTGGTCGACGGTGTCCCTCGGAGCCTGGTGGTACTCGTCGCGCAGCGGCGTGTCCCCGGCCGCGGTCTGCTCCGTGCCGGCGTTGCCCGGCGCAGCCGGGGTAGCGGTGGCCGCCGGGGCGGCAGGGGCGGAGGCAGGCTTCGAGGCCGTGTCCTTGGGCACGACCGCCGTGGCCGTCGTCTCCGGGGCCGGCTTGGCCTTGGGCGGTGCGGGCTCGGCGGGCGCCGTTGGCTTGGCCGGCTTCGCCGTATCGGCGGGACTCTGCGCCTGCTGTCTGGGGGCGGAGTCTTTGGCTGCCGCGCCCCCGCCGGTGTCGGCCGGAGCCGCCGGCGTGCTGTCGGCGATGGCGGTACCCTCGGCGCGGGCGCCCGGCGACTCACGCGGTTCGCCGCCGCAGGCGGCCAGCAGCAGGAGTGCCGTCAGGCCCGCCCAGCGGATCGCAGGCGCGCGATCATACCCGTCCACATGCAAAGCAGCGCTCATGATCCTCGTTTTCCTTTCCAAGAGTGGGAGCCGCTCCGCGGCCAGGATCCATCCTAGCCCGGACTCCGCGTTGGCCGCCGCGACCCATCACCACGGTCCAGGGGTGACCTGGATCACCGGGGGGACGCTGCCCGAGGCAACCACGGGCATTATCTTCACATCATGAACTCGTCCGGCAATGCCTCGGTGTCACTCGGCCTGGTCCAGATGCGGTGCACGACGGACCCCGAGGAAAATCTGCTGAAGGCCATCGCGGGTGTTCGCGAGGCCGCCGCCAAGGGCGCCCGGATCATCTGTCTCCAGGAGCTCTTCCGGAGCCAGTATTTCTGTCAGACCGAGGATCACCGGTACTTCGATCTTGCCGAGCCGATCCCCGGCCCCTCCAGCGAGCGGCTGGCCCGGCTGGCCGGCGAGCTCGAGGTGGTGATCATCGCCTCGCTCTTCGAGAAGCGAGCCGCAGGGTTGTACCACAATACCGCGGCGGTGATCGACGCGGACGGGCGGTACCTCGGAAAGTACCGCAAGATGCACATTCCGGACGACCCGCAGTACTACGAGAAGTTCTACTTCACGCCCGGCGACCTCGGCTTCCGCGCCTGGGACACCCGCTACGGTCGGATCGGGGTGCTCATCTGCTGGGACCAGTGGTATCCCGAGGCCGCCCGGCTCACCGCCCTGAGCGGGGCCCAGATCCTCTTCTACCCGACGGCCATCGGCTGGCTGCCGGCCGAAAAGCAGGAGCACGGGGCGCAGCAGCAGTCGGCCTGGGAGACGATCCAGCGGAGCCACGCCATCGCCAACGGTGTCTTCGTGTGCGCGGTCAACCGGGTGGGCTACGAGGGCGACACCGGGAGCGGCATCGAGTTCTGGGGCGGCAGCTTCGTCTCCGATCCGGGTGGTCGCCTCCTGGTCAAGGGCGGGACCGGTGAAGAGGTGCTCGTCGCCGACTGCGATCTGTCCAAGGTGGACGCGAGCCGCACCCACTGGCCCTTCCTGCGCGACCGGCGAATCGACGCCTACCAGGACATCACGAAGAGATACCTGGACTGACGGACTTCCTCGGATTTCGCATGCCCGCCGAGTGGGAGCCCCACCGCGGCACCTGGCTGAGCTGGCCCCATAAGGAAGCCTCCTGGCCCGGGAAGTTCGACGCCATCCCGGGAATCTTCGCGCGCGTAGTGCGGCTTCTGGCCGAGCGGGAAGAGGTGCACATCAACGTCGCGGGGCCCGAGATGGAGGCCGGGGTCCGCCGGTTCCTGGCGGACCAGGGGACCGGCGCCAGCAACGTCTTCTTCCATCACAACCCAACCAACGATGCCTGGTGCCGGGATCACGGCCCCATATTCGTCCAGCGCCGGTCCGACGGGCAGGTCGAGGAAGCCATCCTGGATTGGGGCTACAATGCCTGGGGCGGCAAGTACCCGCCGTATGACCTGGACGATGTCATCCCGACCCGCATCGGCCGCGAATACGGCATCCCGGTGTACCACCCGGGCATGATACTCGAGGGCGGATCCATCGACGTAAACGGCCACGGAAGCCTGTTGACCACCGAAGCCTGCCTGCTCAATCCGAACCGCAACCCCCGGCTCGGCCGGGAGGCCATCGAGACGAAGCTTCGCCGGCATCTCGGCGTCAGCAACATCCTCTGGCTGGGTGACGGAATCGCGGGTGACGACACCGATGGGCACATCGACGACCTGACCCGATTCGTCGATCCCACCACGGTCGTCACCGTGGTGGAGGACGACCCCAGGGACGAAAACTACGAGCCGCTCCAGCAGAACCTGGAACGGCTCCGGACCATGCGGGATCAGGACGGAACGCGGCTGCGGGTGCTGACCCTGCCCATGCCCCGCCCGATGTACCACGAGGGCCAGCGGCTGCCGGCGAGCTACGCCAACTTCTACATCGCCAACGGCCTGGTGCTACTGCCGACCTACGACCCCGACCGTGACGCCGAGGCCCGGGAAATCCTGGAACGACTCTTCCCCGGCCGCGACGTCGTCGGCATAGACTGCACCGACCTGGTTTGGGGGCTGGGTGCCTTCCACTGTGTGACCCAGCAGTGGCCGGCAGCATGAGGCGTGTCCGGCCTCACGATTTCTGCCAGGTCCCCACCAGCGCCGCCCGCCGGCCGCCACAGGAATCCATCCCCACCCCCGCAATGCGCATTTCGTTATCGGTCCGGCTCACGATATAGCGCGCATCCGCGGTCTGGCACGGGCTCCCCGCCGTGTCCGCCTTGAAGATCAACGTGTCGCCGCTGAAGGCGGCGCGGCCTTTCATGTCCACGCTGTCGGGCCAGCGCGGTGAGGGAAGCATCAGCTCCACCCCGCCGTTCGAGGCCAGCTTCATCTGCACTTCTCCTTCGCCATACAGGTCCCGTTTCCAATCGCCGGAGTACTTGGAAGCCTCCCCGCCGCATGCGGTGACGGAGAGAACCGCGACGGCCGCGGCCAGGAGACGAACTCCGGTAACTCGGGTGATGCAGTGGATCATCTTGATGCCCTCCATTGAATGAACGATCTCGGAATCGTCAGAGGTAACTCAACCACACTTCCCGGCGGCGAGCCTTCACGCCGGCGAACCAGCGGCACGCCGGGTAGAGCGCCACAACCACGCCGGCCCATACCAGATACACCACCGGCAACCCGTACCCCCATCCGTCGGGGTTCATCAGCCACACATGGAGGAAGCTCCGGGCATCGAATCCGGCGATCACGCCCACGGCAAGCGCGAGCGCGTGGACCAGGTACAGGTGAATCACATAGAAGAACAGCGGCACCCGTCCGAAGACGGTCACCGCGCGGGCGGCCGGCCCGGTAAGGCGCTCGAACAATGGCAGCAGCGCGATAGCCGGTCCCAGCGTCATCAGGAGGAACAACAGGGATGGGGGGTACTTTGTCGTATTGAGAAACGAGAGCACCGTCCGTCCCGCCGTTTCCTGCGCGGCCCAGGGCGCGGGATCGCCGTAGACGTTCGCGGCACGAAGCGCCAGGAACGCGAGGGTCAGCCCGCCTCCGATCATCAGCAGAGCGCGCCGGCGTTCCTGTCCGGGACGCAGCAGCAACGAGCCCAAGGCATACCCCACCGCCATGACGCCGATCCATGGGATCAGCGGATAGATCACGATGAAGACCCGGTTCCCGCCGAGCGGGATGGCGGACTGGACGTGGAGGATGGTCCAGAGTGGTCCCCACGCGCCGAGCGACTGCGGCGTGATCCCGTCCAGCAGGTTGTGCCCCACGATCATCGCGATGCCCACCGCCGCCACCGCCCGCAGGGGGAGGTATACCAGCCCCGCCAGGACGATCATGGACACGCCGATCACCCAGATCACCTGAACGAACAGGAGCTCGGTGTAACTGAAATTAAAGGTCCACGCCCAGCGCACCGCCGTCAGCTCCAGCACCACCAGCCAGAGTCCCCGGGTGAGCAGGAAGCGCGACACTTCAGCGCGGCTCCGGCCCCGCGCCTGGTAGAGAAAGGCCGACGTCCCCGCCAAAAAGACGAACACCGGCGCGCAGAAGTGAGTGATCCAGCGTGTCAGGAAGAGCGACGCTGTCGTCTGCGTGAGGTCGGTGGGGTCGAACCGGGCGATGGTGAAGTAGTCGCGGGCGTGATCCAGGGCCATGATGATGATGACCAGGCCGCGCAGGAGGTCCACCGAGTCCAGCCGCACCCGGCCGGTCACCCGCTGCTCCGCACCAAGCTCAAGAGCCGGCGTGCCGCCGACGGCGGTGGCTTCCATACCCCTCCGGGGTGAACGGTAGGCGGGGAGGCCGCCTGCGGCATGCGGGAGCCCGGCCGGCCGCTGGGGCCGGTCCGGACGTCCATAATGCCAGACGAGCCCCCGCTACGCCAGTGGGGGCTCGTCGTCGGGCTGAGCGCTACCGCGCGTTCGTTTCGTCCGACGGAATCGGAAGCGTCGAGAACACCTGATCTGGAGGCTTGTTCGCCCTCGGACCCCGGTCGATCGGCAGCGTGCCGAGCCGTCCGTAGTGACGGGCGTCGATCCACCGGTGAGCCCCCTCGAACATGAGTGAGTACAATTTGTTGTACAGCAACTCGTCCAGCGCCTGCCCCGGCGTGCCGAGCGAGCCGAGCGGCTCCAGAGCCCCCGAGCGCGTCCGCACTGTGTTGATGTCGACCAGCGCGGTGACGAAGTCCGAGTTTCCGATGCTCGCCTCCGCCCTGAGCAGGAGCAGCTCCTCGTTCTTGATCATCGGGATCGGTGTGGTGGGCGTCGGATACCGTATCCACCCGAGATCCGAGGTGAGATCGTCGGCGCTGCCCGGCGGACGAGGGACGATCTTGTCGAGGAACCGCTGGTCGGGCGTGGTCCCGTCCGCCTGGAACTGGACCCCGCTCCTGAGCGATGGATGGGCGAAGTTTTCTCCCTGCTGCGGGTCGATGGAAAGCGGATTGGCGAAGTCGCCCGGGCCCGTCCCATAGCTCATATAGACCCCGCGGTCGAGCGGCGCAGCCGGATCGATGAACGACTCGCCCAGCGCGGCGAGGGCCTCGGTGAAGTTGCCCCGATAGACCTCGACCCGGGCCAGCAGCGCCCGGTTGAACGCCACGAACGTCGCCGGCGTGTTGAATCCGTCGAAACCCGACGGCAGGCCGAAGGGGAAGGCCGCTCCGCCGGCGTCCAGCTCCGCCCGCGCCTCCTGCAATCGGGTGACGACGTGCTGGAAGGCTGCGGCGTTGGTTTGGAACGGGGCCGGCTCCGCGACCACGGAGGTGTCGGTCACGATCGGGATCGAGTCCTGCGTGTGCGAGTTCAGGACCATCAGGTAGTTGAGCGCCTCGATCGTCTTCACGTAGCCCGAGGTGGCGCTCTGCTCCGCTGCGGTGAGCTCGGCCGCCGTCGGCAGCACGGCCAGGATGAGGTTGCCGCCGCGGATCGCCGCGTACTGGTCGCCCCAATGGTCGCCGCCGAAGGCGTCGCCTCCGGGGTCGAGCGGCCCGTGTAACAGCTCGGTGGTGAAGCGCGGATCCGAGCCGTCGAATCGCATCACTTCACGCCCGATCACCCCTAGGTCCAGCGCGAAGTCGGCGAAGTCGGTGCGAAAGGCGATCAGCATGCCGTTCGCGGCCACGCCGACCTGCACGCGCGAGGGGTTGGCCCCGATCGGATCGGGGCTGTTGGGGTTGGTGCTCAAGTCGAAGCTGCAGGCTCCCACGGCGATCGTGCCGAGCAGGAGCAGCGGGTGCCACCGTCGCATGGTCGGCATATGATCAGAACCCCAGATCGATCGAGAAGAAGAAACTGCGGTTCGGCGGGAACGGCGCCACGTCGATGTTCCGCACGATCGCCTGGTTCCCGAAGTTGCTCACCTCGGGGTCGAGCCCGCGATAGGGGGTGACGCGGATCAAGTTGCGCCCGCTGAGCGTGAGCCGTGCCTGCCGGACGCCGTCGCCGAAAATGCCGCGGGTGAAGGACTCCGGCAGATTGTAGGACAGGTTCAGCTCCCGCAGCTTGAAGTACGATGCGTCCTGGACATAGACCGCGGTCTGGCCGTTCGACCACCCGGCGATCCGGTTGGCACCAGCCTCCTCGTAGTCGATCGAGTTCTGGCCCAGGTCGTAGAGGAATTCGGTCAGGTTCACGACGTCCCCACCCCGCTTCCAGTCCCACAGGAAGCCGATCGTGAAGCGCTTCACGTCGAGGTCGCTGGAGAAGCTCATCTGGAAGTCCGGGGTGGCGTCGCCCACGACGCCTTCGGTGCCGATGATCTGGGTGGCCGACGACCCCTCTTCGATGAAGAAGGCTCCGAGCGAAGTCCCGAATCCGCCGGTCTCGAACGATGGCACGTCGAGCTGGGTTATGGTCGCCTTGTTCTTAAAAAAGGTGGTCCGGAAGAGCCAATTGACGTCGCGGGTCTGGATCGGCGAGAGCGTGAGCGCCACCTCGATCCCGCGATTCCGGAGCTTGCTGTCCGAGCTGAAGATCCGGGTTTCCTGGCCGGTGCTCGGGGCGAGGGTCTGCTCCAGCAGCAGCTTGCTGATGGTCCGCTGATAGACCGAGAAATTCAGCTCGGCCCGCCCGTTGGCGAGCTGGGCGTCGAAGCCCGTCTCGAACTCGGTCTGCTTTTCGGGCGCGATGAAGGCGTCGCCGGCGCGGTTGCCGGGCAGCACGCCGAAGAGGCCGCCGATGGTGCCGGTGGTGTCCGGGGAGAACTTGGCGCCGAAGAGCGGCTGGTTCCCGGTCTGTCCGAAGGCACCGCGCAGCTTGATCTCGTCGAGCCCGCCGAACGGCTTGATCACCCGATACGAGAGCGCCGCCTTGGGATAGAGGAAAAACTTCCCGGTGTTGCCGTTGGTGCTGCTCCGGTCGGCCCGGACACCGGCGGTCAGCAGCAGCTTCCGGTCCATGAGGAGCAGCTCCTCCTGCCCGTAGAAGCCCAGGTCACGCACCGGGCGATTGTCCTGAAGCACGCTGACGCTGGTGGCCTGGTCCGGGTTCTGCTGACCCGGGAGCAGCGTCCGCGCCAGGATCCGCGTCGCGTCCAGATCCCGGTCCTCGTACTGGACGCCGACCGAGGTCGTCGACTGATACTTCCCCGACTCCGGCGTGAAGATGTAATTGCTGTTCACCGCGAGATTGAGGTTCAGGTTGGACGCCTTGCCCAGCACCACGGTGCCCGGCTGGCCGTCATTGGGCTCGAACTCAAGCTCGGGCGGAGAGACGAAATCGTTCTCCTGGTTGAAATAGTCCACCCCGCCGATGGTGATCAGGTTGAGGTTGTGCCGCGCGTTCTCGATCAGCCCGATCCGTGCGGTGAGCGTGCCCAGCGCCCGCCAGGTGTCCTCGTCGTTCTTGAGGAAGCTGAAGGTCTGGATCGGATTGCTCCGCTCGAACGGGTTCAGGGGAAAGTCGGTGATCTGGTCCCCGGTGGCGGAGAGATCGATGAAGTTCGGGGTGAACGGGAAGACGAGGTACGGGCTGGTGCCGGAGTTGTCGTTGTTCGATAGCCCGCGGTTGGACCGGCTGTGTACGATGTTGGTGTTGACCGACAGCTGAATTCTATCGTTCAGCCGCTGATCCAGATTGGCGCGAAGCGACTGCTTCTTGTAGTCGGTGTTGATCGCGATGCCTTCGTCGTCCTTGAGCAACCCGGACACATAATACCGGGTCTGCTCGGTGCCGCCGCTCACGCTCGCCGAGGTCTCGTACGAGAGTGCCTTGCGGCCGTAGATCTGATCCTCGATGTCGAACGTCCGGCCCGGCTGGTACAGCGACGTGACCAGCGCGGTGTCGGTGTAGACACTGAGCGCGTCCTCCAGCGTATTGAAGGTCCGTCGGCCAAGGGTGGCAGCCCGGACGAAGGTACCGATCCGCTGGGTCAGATTGAACTGTGGCTTGCCCGCCTGCCCCCGCTTGGTGGTGATGATCACCACGCCGTTGTTGGCCTTGGAGCCGTAGATCGCGGCCGCCGATCCCCCCTTGAGAACCTCGATCCGCTCGATGTCCTCCGGATTCAGGTCAGCGATACGATTCACCGCATTGTCCTGGTTCCGGGGATTGCCGCCCGCCTGGGCCGCCGTCACCGCGTCCGCCCCGTTGGGGATCGCGTCGTTGCTCACAACGACCCCGTCGATGACGAAGAGGTTGTTCACGTCGCCGTTGATGGTGGACACCCCTCGCAGGTTCACCTGGATACCGCCGCCAGGCGCGCCGGAGTTCGACTGGATGAGTGCACCTGGGATCTTGCCCTGAAGCGCGCTTTCCAAGGTTCCGGTCGGCGCCCGGGTGAGCTCGGCCGCGCTCACCGTCTCTACCGCATTCGGCAGGTTCTGCTTCTGAATGCCGGTAGACTGGCCGGTGACCACCACCTCTTCGAGCTTGAAGATGTCCGTTTCGAGGACGAGGTCCACCGTTTCCACGCCCAGCGGGATCGTGTCCGTGCGTGACTTGAATCCGATCGCCCGGGTCACGAGAACGAGCGTGTTGGCGGGTGCGTTGAGCGTGTACCGGCCGTCTGGCCCCGCCTGGGCCACGATCCGGGTACCCTGCACCGCGATCGTCGCCTCGGCCACCCCTGTGCCGGTCTGCGAATTGGTCACCTGTCCGGAGACCTGGCGCACCTGCGCCATCGCGGACGGGGAAACCAGGGTGCCGAGGGCTATAACCATCCCCCACCAGCGATGTGGCATGGCGCCTCCGTGGAGTGCGTAAAATCAGTATGTGGTGGTGATCGAGAGGTTCTACCCCGGAGTCAACTCTGCAAGGGAATGCAGCTTCACGCAAGCTCTCGAGCGCCCGGCTGGTCGGACACTCGCCAGACAACCTGACCCCCGGCCACAGTTAGCCGGCAGGCGTTCGGGCGAAGGTGGTACAGCCAAGTCTCGACGTCGGGCGCGTCGATAACGGCAAAGTCCGCCGCCTTCCCGGCCTCCAACGATCCCGCCAGCCTCTCGAGCCCTAACGCCTTGGCGGCAAAGAAGGTAGCTCCCTTGAGCGACTCCGCCGGCGTCATCCGTTGAAGGGTGCAGGCCAGGGTCATCGCGAACGGCAGGTGGTAGCTTGGAGCTGATCCGGGATTGAAGTCCGTAGCGACCGCGACCCCCACCCCCGCCGCGATCAGCCGGCGAGCCGGCATCGGCGGCTGCCCCAGATAAAGGGTCGCGATGGGGAGACTGACGGCCACCACTCCGGCCTCGGCCATCGCGGCGATGCCTCGATCGGAAACGTGCTCCAGGTGATCCGCCGAGAGCGGCGCCCACTTCGGCCGCGAGCTCGGCACCCCCGGACGAGGAGAGCTGATCGGCGTGAAGCCGTGGCGCGAGCCCGGCCGCGCGCCCCGCCAGGAGAACCCGCCGCGCCTCCTCCACCGTAAACGCGGAGGCCTCCACGAAGACGTCGCAGCCGACAGCCAGTCGCTCGGCTGCAACCGCCGGAATCAGCTCGTCCACCAGGAGCGAGAGATACGCTTCACGGCGCTCGCGGTATTCCGGCGGCACCACGTGCGCGCCGAGGAAGGTCGGCACGATGTTCACCGGCTCCGACTCCGCCAGCCGGCGATAGACCCGCAGCAGCTCGAGCTCGTGGTCGCGGTCGAGGCCATACCCGCTCTTGCACTCGATCGTCGTGACACCGAGCCGGATCATCTCGCGGACGAAGCCGCGGGCGCGCTGGTACAGCGCGTCCTCGCCGGCCTCGCGCGTGAGCCGCACGGTGCGAGCGATCCCGCCGCCCGCGCGGGCGATGTCGAGGTAGCTGGCGCCCTGGATCCGCTGGGTGAACTCGTCGGCACGCCAGCCGCCGAAGGCGAGGTGGGTGTGGCAGTCCACCAGCCCGGGAACCACCAGCCCGCCCTACCGCGTCGAGCCGCTCCGCCCGCCGGTACTCCGCCGGCAACTCGCGCCGCGGGACCGACCCAGCGGATCGTCGCCCCCTCCCACACCATCGCCGCGTCGGCGATCGGGTGAATCTCCGCCCTGACCCCCTTCAGCCCGGCAGGTGGCGAGCTGGGCGATGTTCTCGATGAGCTTCATGCGCGCCGGGCGAGAATCATGGACTCACCGGTCGAGCACCGAAGGCAGATCCACCCCCCGCTCCCGCGCGGTCTCGATCGCCAGCTCGTATCCCGCGTCCGCGTGGCGCATGACGCCGGTGCCAGGATCCGCGGTGAGCACCCGCTCGAGGCGGCGGTCGGCCGGAGTCGGTCCCGTCGGCGACCGCGACCATCCCCGCGTGAATCGAGTAGCCGATGCCCGACGCCGCCCGCCGTGATGGAGCGACACCCAGCTCGCGCCGCACGCGGTGTTGAGCAGCGCGTTGAGCAGCGGCCAGTCGGCGATGGCGTCCGAGCCGTCCCGCATGCCCTCCGTCTCCCGGTTGGGAGACGCCACCGAGCCGGTGTCGAGGTGGTCGCGTCCGATGACGATCGGCGCCGCCACCTTGCCCTCGCCGCACCAGCCGGTTGAACCGGAGCCCCATCTCCGCGCGCTCGCCGTACTCCAGCCAGCAGATCCGGGCGGGCAGGCCCTGGAACTGCACCCGCTCCTGCGCCTGGCGGATCCAGCGGGCGAGGGACTCCTTCTTCGGGAAACGTCTCCAGCACCGCGCGGTCGGTCGCCGCGATGTCGGCGGGGTCGCCGGAGAGCGCCGCCCAGCGGAACGGCCCCGCGCCCTTGCAGAACAGCGGGCGGATGTAGGCCGGCACGAAGCCGGGGATGTCGAACGCCTCGCGCATTCCCCGGTGATCGGCGACCTGCCCCCGCAGATTGTTGCCGTAGTCGAACGCCACGGCGCCACGCGCCTTCAGGTCGAGCATGGCGCGGACATGGGTGCTCATCGAGTCGAGAACCCGAGCCTCGTACGCCGCCGGATCGCGCTCGCGGAGGACCGCGGCTTCCTCGAGGCTGCAGCCGGCGGGAATGTACCCCAGCCGGAGATCGTGCGCCGAGGTCTGGTCGGTGACCACGTCCGGCACCACCCCGCGCCGGACCAGCTCCGGGAGCACCTCCGCCACGTTCCCCACCAACCCCACCGAGAGCGGCCGGCGAGCCTTCCTCGCCTCGTCGAGCAGCGCGCGAGCGCGCGGTCGAGTCGGTCTCCAGCCGGTCGCAATAGCCGGTGTCCACCCGGCGCCGGATCCGGCTCTCGTCCACGTCCACACCGAGGAAGGCGGCCCCGTTCATCGTCGCGGCCAGCGGCTGGGCGCCACCCATGCCGCCGAGGCCGCCGGTCACCACCAGGCGCCCCTCGAGCGTGCCGCCGAAATGCTGCCGAGCGCACTCCGCGAAGGTCTCGTAGGTCCCCTGCAGGATTCCCTGGGTGCCGATGTAGATCCACGAGCCGGCCGTCATCTGGCCGTACATCGTCAGGCCGAGCGCCTCCAGCCGGCGGAACTCGTCCCAGGTGGCCCATCGCGGCACCAGATGCGCGTTGGCGATCAGCACGCGGGGCGCCTCCGCGTGGGTCCGGAACACCCCCACGGGCTTCCCGCTCTGGACCAGCAGCGTCTCGTCGTTCTCCAGCCGGCGGAGCGTGGCGACGATGCGCTCGTAGGATGGCCAGTCTCGGGCGGCCTTCCCACTCCCGCCGTAGACCACCAGGTCGTCCGGCCGCTCGGCGACCGCCGGATCGAGGTTGTTCATCAGCATCCGGAGCGCGGCCTCCTGGTGCCAGCCCTTGCAGGAGAGCGTCGCGCCGGTAGGGGCGTGGATGGGTGACAGCGTCGGAGTGAGAGCCATGGATCGGAAAAGATCCTTCGCTGCGCTCTGGATGACAAGCAGACCCCTCGACGCAACGCCGCCTCCCTGCAACCTTTCCCCCCGGATTCCGATCCAATACCTCGCGATGACCCGAACCCGTCCAGGACCGGTGAAGCTGCGGCGCGATCTGACCTCCAAATCCGATTCGGACGCCGTGGACGCGACCCTGGCCGCGAGCGGGGACGCGCACGCCTTCGAGCGGCTCTACCGGGGGCACCTGGGCCGGGTCCACAGCCTGGCCCGGCGGATGCTCAGCGACGACGAGGCCGACGAGGCGGCCCAGGACGTGTTCGTGCGGGCCTGGGAGAAGCTGGGCACGTTTCGGGGCGAGGCCGCCTTCGGGACCTGGCTGCACCGGCTGGCGATCAACGTGATCCTGGGGCGGCGCGAGCGGCGCGGAGTGCAGCGGCAGCGGTACCTCGAGGGCGATGGAGTGCTGGAGACGGTGCCGGGCGGCGGCGCGGCCCCGGAGACCTCGATGGACCTGGAGACGCGCCATCGCGCGGCTTCCCGACGGCGCCCGGCAGATCTTCGTGCTGCACGACGTCGAGGGGTACCGGCACGAGGAGATCGCCGAGCTGCTCGGGCTCGCGACCGGCACCTCGAAGTCGCAGCTGCACCGGGCCCGGCATGGCCCTCCGGCAGCACCTGGACCGATAGGAGACACGATGAGCGACCAGTGGACCGAACGGCTGTCCGAGTATCTGGACGGCGACCTGACCGACGCGGAGGAGGCGGCGCTCGAGGCGCACCTGGAGTCCTGCGCGGCCTGCGCGGAGACGCTGGCCGGCCTGCGCCGGATCGTGGCACGCGGGCGCGGTCGCTCGAGGACCGGCCGCCCGCGCGCGATCTCTGGTCCGGCGTCGCGGCGCGGATCGGCGCCGGTCCGCGCCGCCGCCGGATCACCTTCTCGGTGCCCCAGCTGCTGGCCGCCGGGATCGCCCTCGCGGTCCTCTCGGGAGGCGGCGCCTGGCTGCTGCATCCCGGCCCGGCGGGGGTCGCGGCGGTCCCGGGCAATACCGCGGCCCCGGCCGGTCGCGCCGGTCGCGGCCGCGGGCGGTGCCGGACGGAGCTACGACTCCGCCGTGGACGACCTCGAGCGGGTCCTGGCCGAGGGCCGAGGCCGGCTCGACACCACGACGGTGCGGGTGCTGGAGCAGAACCTGGCCCTCATCGACCGGGCGATCGCGCAGGCCCGCCGCGCGGTGGCGGCCGACTCCGCCAACGTCTACCTCAATACCCACCTGGCCGAGACGATGCGGCGCAAGATCGACCTGCTCCGGCAGGCCGCGGCGCTGGTCTCCGCCGTGAGCTGAAAGGACCCGGACGTGCTTCTGCTACTCGCCCTGCTCCAACAGATCGACTCGACCGTTCCGGCGGAACGGGGACAGCGGCTCGAGGTCAGCGCCTACGCGGGCGACATCACCGTGAAGGCCTGGTCCCGGAACGCGGTGCGGGTGGAGGCGGACCCCGACGGCCGGACCAGGGTGGAGATCGACCGCGCTCCCGGCTCGATCAGCGTCCGGACGGTGGGACAACGGGGCGCGCCCCGGATGGTGGACCTGCGTGATCACGGCGCCCGCGTGGATGCCGCTCGACCTGTCCGGCGTGAACACCGACGTGACCGTGGTCGGCGCCCGCGGCCCCATCTCGGTGGAGACGGTGCAGGGCGACGTGGACGTCGAGGGGGGCGACGGCCTCGTGTCGCTGCAGTCGGTCCAGGGCAGCGTCGCGCTCAAGGGCGCCAAGGGACGGCTGGAGGTTCACTCGGTGAACGAGGACGTGAGCATCCGCAACAGCTCGGGCGAGGTGACCGCGGAAACCGTGAACGGAGACATCACGCTGAGCAAGGTGGACGCGACCAGCGTGATGTCCAGCTCGGTCAACGGCGACCTGACGTACGACGGCCCCATCAGGAACGGCGGCCGCTACGCATTCTCGACCCACAACGGGGACATCACCGTCACCGTGCCGGAGGGCAGCAACGCCGCCGTGTCGGTCTCGACCTTCAACGGCGAATTCGCCTCGGAGTTCCCGGTGACGCTCACCGAGACCCGCAAGGGCAAGCGGTTCAGCTTCACCCTCGGCACCGGCAGCGCGCAGATGACGCTGGAATCGTTTCAGGGGTCCATAGAACTCGTGCGCCCCGGGAGTTCCCGGGGCGCACGGGACCGCGACCACGATCGCGATCCTGATCACGACACGCGCTGAGCGTCAGGGCGTGAGCGCGACCTCGTCGGTGGCGATCGCGGCGTGGTCGATCACCAGGGCGACGCGGCGGTTCTCGATGCCCCTGTCTCCCGGGCCCTTCGCGCCCGGCACCACCTGCCGGTTGCGGACCTCACCGTAGCTGACCGCCTTGAGGTTGTCGGCCCCGAACCCACCCGCGGTCGCGAGGTATTCCTTGACCGCATCGGCGCGCCGGCGGCCGAGCTGCAGGTTGTAGCGCGGCGCTGCCGGACGGATCGGTGAAGCCCTCGACCGTCACCAGCGCGCCGGGGTAGTACTCCGAGACGACCGAGGCGAACCGGTCGAGCACCGGACGATCGGCCTCGCGCAGCTCGCTGCTGTCGAACTCGAAGTGGACCGGGACGTTGAACTTCAGCATCCCGCGCACCTTCTCGATGCTCACGGTGTACTCGCTGCGGAACGCCTGCAGCTCCTGCTCGAGGGCGTCGATCCGGGCGTTCTGCTGGGCCACCGCCTGGTTGGTGGAATCGAGCCGGGCCGCCACCGCCTGGTCGCCGGACTGCATCTCCTGGCGTAGCTTCGCCACCTCGCTGTTGAAGTCCTCCTGCTTCACCTTGGCGGCGCAACCGGCCAGTCCGACCACCATCGCGAGCGCACCGACCGTCATCGCTGTCCGGCGGCCCTGACGAGTAAACATCGGCTCCCCCTTTTCTCAGGCTGATGATCCCTGCAGACGCGGCTGACGTGCGGACCCCGGAGGCCCCCAGCCGGTGAGATCGTCTGCGGATGGTGAACGGAAAACAGCGTCCTAGCTTAGGCCATCCGACCCGCAACCGGCTGTGATCCATCTCACTTCAGCTCCAGCAGCTCCACGTCGAACACCAGGGTCGCCGAGGCGGGAATGACCGGCGGGCTGCCCATGGGCCCGTACCCCAAGTCGGGTGGAATCACCAGCTTGCGGCGCCCTCCCACCTTCATCCCGGCCACCCCTTCGTCCCATCCGGCGATCACCTGGCCGCCGCCGAGCGGGAAGGAGAAGGGCTGCCCCCGGTCCCGGCTGCTGTCGAACTTGGTCCCGTCGGTCAGCCATCCGGTGTAGTGGACCACCGCGGTCTGACCCGGCTCCGCCACCGGGTCCGGTGCCGGTGACGACGTCCTGGTACCGCAGGCCGGAGGCGGTCTTGGTGAGGGCGGCCGAATCGATCTCGATACTCGGCGCTCGCGGCGTCCGCCTTCGGCTCGCCATCACCGCCGCAGGCTGAAAGAAAGAGCGCAAGCAGAGCCAGTGCTGGAGCCACGCATGGTGAACCTCGATGAAGATGGTTGGTCGATCCCAGGAGGGAATCCGGCTACGACAAAGCCGACCAGGTGAGGTCGGCTCTGTGCCCATCGGGACGGCGGGATTTGAACCCGCGACCCCTGCAACCCCATTGCAGTGCGCTACCGGGCTGCGCCACGTCCCGTCATGCGGGACGGAATTGTAGTGGGGCCGTCTGCAACATGGTAGGTCCATTGGGCAGGTCGGTCGCCAACCGGAGACAGCTGTGTCTCGCCCGCCGCCGGGGGCTACTGTGACCGATCCCACTTCGGCCCAGGCACCATCCCCCGATACTCGTCTCGGTCTTCCGGCGCCGTGCGCCCCTCGGGGGCTGGTCGACCCCCGGAAACCGGGGAACCGAGTCGTCCGGCCCGGCATTTGCTCGTCAAGGAAGCACGGAGGGTTCCGGAAGACCAACCGAGGAGCGGGTTATGAGCCTACAGGACGGGCGACCCTGGGAAGGAGAAGGAGATCTGCCCTGGGACACGCCGGACGGGGAATGGGAGCCGGCCGACACCGAGGCCTGGCGGGGGGATCTCCACCTGGACGATTGGCCCGAGAGCCTCGCAGGCCCGGAGTATTGGCTCTACAAGAACCAGAGAGATGATGAGTAATCCGCAGGGAGCTGGACCCACCTGCTTGAGAGGGGCTGGCGCCGTGCCGGTCCCTCTCCGCTATTCCCCGCTTACCCCCTTCCCCGAATCAAACCCGAAACCGGGTTCCCTAAGTCCATGACAGGCGCCGACATAGGGTCCGTTGACATAGGCTAACCCGTTGCTAGATTTCGATTTACAAGTGCAGGTCAGGTGGGATCTCGAAGCTCTGGATGAGTCCGAATACCGGGCGCTCGACCGGCCCGTGAACTTCACTAGCAGGAGACGGACATGTCGGAAGCGATGCGTCATCCCTGCGGAGGCCCCGGCGGTGCCGGCGGCCCCTCGGTGGGACCCGTTTCAGTTGATGGATCGGATGGACGAAGAGGCTCTCCGGCGGGAGCTGGATGGAGTCGCCGCCACCGAGCTGGTGTACGTCGTGAAGGAGGGCGGCCAGGAAGTCGTCGGGCTGAGCAAGACCGGGGTGGACGAGTGCTGCATGGCGCTGGTCGCCCAGGGACAGGTGATTCGCGAGGAGGACCTGCAGTACGAGTTGATCGGCGAGGGCGAGGACCGTGAGGCGCTGTTCAAGGTGAAGGCGGCGCGGTTCGCCGTCTCCCCGGCGGGGCAGGAGGTCCGCCTCGATCAGGTGATCGGCGTGAAGCGGCAGCCGCTCTACTACGAGCCGGCGCAGCTCGAGCTCGACTCCCGCGTCCCCGGGCAGGAAATATCGCGGCAAGACCTACCGCGAGCTGCTGGCATTCGCCGAAGGGCGGGACTATCTGCGTCTGGATGGCGGAACAACTTCGACGAGGCGGAGATCCGCGACTTCGTTCGGCGCATTCTGGCGGGCGAGGCAGTCGGGGCGCAGCGTGGCCCGCAGCTCAACCCGCATTGGTACGAGGCCGGGTGCGATGAAAGCCGCCCGGAACGCCCGATTCCGGCTGATCCCCGGGAGCGTCCGAGCCCAGGTGATCGCCTCCGCCCGGCGCGGCGGCCAGACCCGATTGGTGGATGCCCAGGCCCAGGCGCGAACGGTCCCCGACTCGGCGAAGGCGGCTGCGTCACCGATCGGCGCACGTCGCCCGCCTGCCGCGCCGGTTGGCCGAGTCGGCCCCTATGCCCCCACCGACAAACAGGTGGCCTTCTACCAGCGGCTCGCCGAATCGCCGGTGTTCTCCGAGGACGAGCGCCGCCGCGCGCTCGAGTGGCTGGCGACCAGGGCCACGCGCCAGACCATCAAGGATCAGATCGACTGGCTCAAGCGGCAGGTGGAGACGCGCCCCTCCCGTAGCGCGGGCGACTCCGCCGCCTGACCCCGATGGAACGGAGGGCTCAACGACGCCCTCCGTTCCATACCGCCAGCCCCACGCCGCCAAGGATCGCCGCCCCGCCCACGGCGGTTCCCCACGCCACACGCTCTCCCAGGAACAGCACGCCCAAGCCGACCGCCACCAGCGGCGTGATCAGCGGAATGAGCAATACCCGTGTCACGTCGGTGTGCCGTATCAGCCAGTAATACGCCAGAAACGCGATGACCGAACCGACCACCGTCAGGTAAGCCAGCGAGAGCAGCGCGGTGGGGGTCCAGTGGAACCGGATGGGATTGCCCTCGAGGGCGGCTCCCGCCGCGAGCAGCAGCATCGAGCCCGCTGCCATCTGCACGCCGGCGAGTACCGCCGGGTCTAGGTGGGTGCCCTTGGCCTTTATCAGCACGCCGGCCTGCGCCCCGGCGAGTGAAGCCACCAGCACGCCGGCACCGGCCCAGCCTGCCCACGGGCTGTTCCCCCCGAGCTCGGAGCCGAACACGATGGCGACACCGAGCAGGCCGAGGACGACGCCCGACACCTTATAGGGGGTCATCGGCTCGGCGGCGAGCGCGCGGTGGGCGAGCGGCAATCCGAAGAGGGGTATCGTGGCGTTCAGCACCGCGGCGAGTCCCGAGGAGATATGCAGCTCCGCCCAGAACACCAGGGCGTAGTTGATGGTGATGGACAGGAATCCGGTCCACAGCAACAGCCGCCAGTCTCGTCCCGCCCAGGGCAGGCGGAGCCCGCGGGCCACCACGATGCCATAGAGAATCAAGGCCGCGAGGGCGAAGCGAATCCCCGCGAAGCTGATCGGGGGCAGGTCTCGAAGACCGACCTTGATCGCGAGCCAGGTGGATCCCCAGATGGCACACAGGCCGGCAAAGGCGATGATGGCCTTGTAGCCGGCGCTGGTCGGAGGGACCCGCGGCCGAGAAATCCGGAGCGGCGGCCGCGGCGCCGCCCGCTCGGGGGCGGGGGTACTCGAGGAGGCGGCCGCGGGGGTGGCTTGGCGTGGCAGGTTGCTGGTGCTCATGGCGGCCTCAGTGTTCAATCCATTGATTGCCCAATATTGCTATTGACTTGTATAGAGTCAAATGAAACATTGTACCTATGACAATGTGGAACCCGGCCCTCGCTCCCCATGCCGAGCCCAAGTACCAGGCGCTGCTCGACGCCCTCCGGCGCGATATCGGCTCCGGCATGCTCACCCCTGGCACCCGACTCCCCACCCAGCGCGACCTCGCCCAACGTCTCGGAGTCGCTATCGGTACGGTGGGGCGCGCGTATGCGGTCGCGGAACAGCGGGGGATGGTGAGCGGGGAGGTGGGACGGGGGACGTTCGTGCGCGGGCCCGAGCCCGGTGTCGAGGCGGGCACGGAGGAAGAGGATCCCGACGTCATCGACTTGAGCAAGAGCCGGCTGGTTCGGGACCCGCGCGTCGGCTCGGTCGCGGAGGTGCTACAGACGCTCGCCCGCCGGCCCGACCTCGACCGGCTGATGGATTTCTATCAGCCGGCCCCGGGCATGGCTCGGCATCGTGAGATGGGGGCCCGCTGGCTTGGGCGCACCGGCCTGGCCGTGGCGCCCGAGCGCGTGATCATCACCAGCGGCGCCCAGCACGGCGCCGCCACCGTGCTGGCGTCGCTGGCGAAGCCGGGCGACCTGGTGCTCACCGAGCAGGTCACCTATACCGGCCTGAAGGCGATCGCGAGCCTGCTGCACCTTCAGCTCCGCGGCCTGCCGCTCGACGCTCACGGCCTGATCCCCGACGCGTTCGAAGCGGCCTGCCGGAACTACGCGCCGCGGGCACTCTACTGTATCCCGACGCTGCACAATCCCACCGCCCGCACCATGCCGCTCGCCCGGCGGCAGGCCATCGCCGAGATCGCCGCCCGATACGAGGTCGCGCTGATCGAGGACGATGTCTACGGCTTTCTACCCCCCGATCCGCTTCCCCCGCTCACCGCCATCGATCCCGAACACGCCTACTACATCACCAGTACCTCGAAGAGCCTGGCGCCCGGGCTGCGCATCGGCTACGTGGTGGCGCCGGAATCGCGGGTGGACCGGGTCGCCGGAGTGATCCGAGCGAGCACCTGGCTCATCGCGCCGCTGCTCGCCGAGTTGGCCAGTGAATGGATCGAGCGCGGCGACGCAGAGGCGATGGTGGCCTGGAAGCGGGAGGAAACCTCCGCGCGCCATGCGGCCGCGCTCCGCGTCCTGGGCCGGTGGCTTCCGCCGACGGCGTCGCCCAGCTTTCACCTCTGGCTCCCGCTGCCCGAGCCCTGGCGCACCGAGGAGTTCGTCACCCAGGCCCGGGCGCAACAGGTAGTGGTGAGTCCTTCGGAGGAGTTCGTGGTCGGACGGGAGATCGCGCCGCACGCGGTGCGCGTCTGTCTCGGTGCTACCGCGAGCCGCCGGCGGCTGGAGGACGGATTGGGCCGCCTGGCCGACCTCCTGGAAAACGGGCCGGAGCCGAGTCTGACCGGGTACTGATCCCGTGCCCGATGCCCCTCAGAAACCCGACCCGATCCTGAAGTACAGCGCGGTCCGTTCGGCGCTCTTCGCGAGGGACAGGCTGACCATGTAGGAGCGGTCGAGGAACGATGCCCAGATGCCGCCGCCGCCCGCGGCATGCCATCGGTCCGACTCCTCTCCGTCGAGATAGACCCGCCCTACATCGGCCAGACCGAGCACCCCGAAATCAGCCGGTGCCAGAAAGTAGAACCGGGTCAGGAACAGCCGGAGCTCGCTCCCCGCGTAGACCGAGGCGTCGCCAGCATACCGATTCTGCCGGCCCAGTCGCACGGTGCCGGCGTCGCCGATATACGCCGCCTCCTGGAACGGAAACCGGCCCCACACACGTTTGCCGCCTGCTCGCAGGGCCAGCGTGGGCTGGAGCGGCAGGCTCGGCGAGGTGACGAAGGTGGACGCCTCGGCATGGACCTCCCCGAAGGGATCCTCCACATCCAGTATCGAGGGGAAATAGCCGCCGCCCACCTCCAGAGTCAGCCCGCGAGTCGCCCCCAGCGACTTGTTTCGGGTCTCCAGCTGGAACCGGCCGCTAGCTCCCAGCATGCCGAAATTGCCCGCGCCGTAGGTGAGCGGAGTGAGGAAGCGGTTTTGGTCGAAGTCGGTGGACGAGTAGCGGAGCCGCGGACCGAAGCTGAGCTGGGCAACCTTCCCCACGGGAAAGGCGAGGGACGGACCCAGCGTGAGGTCCACCTGGTCCACCCGGTAGAACTCCTCGGGCCCGCCCGCGCTCACTTGGTTCCCGAACCCGTGAAACCGGAGCACGTCGATTCCCGAGGCCCGGGCGAGCAGGTTCGCCCGAAGCCGCGAATTTTCCGGAATCCAGGTCGCGTTGAAGTCGGCCCGGCCGGTGGAGGCCCCGGTAGACCAGCCGGCGCGCAGGCGGTACCGTGCCGCGTAGGGATCGTGGCGGAAGCCGAACCGGGTCAGCGAGATGCCGGTCCCGCCGAAGATGCCGATGTCCGGCCCCGCGGCGAGCCATACGACCGATAGCCAGCGATCGCCCCAGTCGCGGACGGCGGTGTCGGGCGGAGCGTAGCGCTTTCGATTCACGGCCACGTCCCGGCCGGGGAGCACCGAATCGGCGGCCTCCTCGGTGTACAGCGTGACTTTACCACCGTGAGAGGAGTCCACGACCACGTCGTCGCCTTTCCCCGGCAGTACCCGGATCCGGACACCCCCACCACCCTCTCCCCACACCCGGACCCGGTCCGCGCCACCGTGCAGCATCAGCCGAACCTCTTTGGTCTCCTTCCGGTCGAACCGGCGGCGAAAGTACGGCTCATCGGCCTCACCGTTCTCGCCCATCACCGCCAACGACACCTCCGTGAACCTCCCGTCCACCCGCTGGACCTCGGCGATATCGTTCCGGTCGGTCGCGTGCACCTCCACCTCGCCCACCAAATGCCGGTAGTACCGCCGCGCCACCTCGGGCAGGTCGTCGCGTCGGTGCTTCAAGGCGTCGGCCAGCCGTGCGGAATCCAGGGGGATGTAACTCGGCGGCAATTGCGCCGCGGCCGACTCGATCACTTCGTCGGTCAGGCGCGACTGGAGCGCCGCCGCAACGGAATCCCAGACCGGCACCTCCAGGGGCACGAGGAGCCACCGGTCGAGATCGCGCCCGTTCCAGGTCTGGCCCAGCATGCCGGCGAACTTGGGCCCGAAGTTCACCAGCTGCGGCGTGCTGGCCCGCGCGACCGTCAGCAGGAGTCCGTCGTAGCGCACGAACGCCTGATCGCGGTCGCGCGGTATCGGAAACCACAGGCGGGGCGTGCTGTCGCCGAACCGAGCCCAGCGCCATTGATCGACGTGGCGGTCCCAGTCGCCGATCAGGATGTCCACCAGCCGTGCGGTCAGGAAGGCCCGTGCCTCGACCCGGTCGTTGGGACTGTCCTCCACCTCCTTCAGCAGTTTGGCGGTGCCGATCACCTGGCTGGCTCCGGCGAAGGAGGCACCCTCGTCGTCCTCGGGGCGCTCCTCGATGGTACCGAGCATCCCGCCGAATTCTCCGGCGAACTCGCCGAGCCGAGGCTCGTCCTTCGGAAGAATGACCACCCGCGGAGCGGCGTGAAGAACGCCCGCGGCCTCGAGGATCGGCGGGGCCAGCACCGCGCCGACCGGATGTCCCGCGCTGGTCTGGTCGCGGACGACGTCCGCCGCCGCGGTCGAGCGCAGGGCCGGCGGGAGGGTAGACACCGGATCCTTGTCGATCGAACGGAACTGGTACTCCCTCCCGTCGGCCCCCTTGAGGCGAAGTGACTTGGTCTGCTGGCCGCCACCCCGCTTGGTGGCCTCGAGGCCGCCGGCGAAGTGGTCCAGATCGAGGATCGGCGCTTCGATCGGCGTGCGCCAGAGATCCCGGTAAAGACTGCCGAAGAAGAGCCGGTGGAGCCACCCGGTGTCGTATTGCGGGCCGGCGGCGATGCTCGTGGTCTTCTGCGGCGCCGCCGTGTCGGCGTTGGATTGCGCCGTGACGGCTGGGAGCGGGACTCCAATCAGCACCAGAGTGAGCCGCATGGAGCGGCTCGCGCGGCGACCGCGGAAACTCGGCATGTGACAATCCTCTACCCGCCTGCGTGATTGCGGAAGAGCCCTCGAAAATATTGCTGCGCGTCCCCTGCGGGTACAGGGAACGCACTAGCCGGGAGCCCGTTTCCCGACGGCGTTATACTCCCATGCAGAATGTATCCATCGCTCCTCATCCTGCTCGGCTTCGGCGTCGCGGGCTGCGCTGCGGCCCAGTCGTCCGCCGGTCTGAAGCACTACGACCCGGAGGGCCCGACCTCGCTTCGGGTCATGCTTCCGGCCGACCTGGCGGAGCTCTCCGGCCTGGCCTACACCCCCGATGGCCGGCTGTTCGCCCACGGTGACGAGCAGGCGGTCGTGCACCAGATCGATGTGGCGCGGGGGCTCTCGGTCAAGCGGTTCGGCATCGGCGGCGGCGGCGGCCCGATTCTGGGGGATTTCGAGGACATCCAGGTGGTTGGCGACCGCGTTTTCCTGGTCACCAGCGAAGGCCAGGTCATCGAAGGGCGAGAAGCAGCCGACGGGGAAACGAGACCGCCGGTTCGGGTGAATCGCGGGCTCGGCGGCGCCTGCGAGGTGGAGGGGATGGTCTGGGACGCCGGCACCCGGTCGCTGCTGCTGCTCTGCAAAAGGACGAAGGGCAAGCGCTGGGAAGGGCTGGTCGTGATTCTCGCCCTCTCGCCCGACACGGGCGAGTTCGAGCCCGAGCCACGGATCACCATTGCCGAGGCCGATCTCCAACGGGTCACCGGCGCCAAGCGCTTCTCCGGATCGGCCATCACCCGGCACCCGCGCACCGGGACCTACCTGATGGTCGCCGGGCCGCAGCGGGTGTACGCCGAGGTCGATTCGACCGGAAAGGTGCTTGGCGGCGGAAAGTTGAGCGGTACCCTTCACCGGCAGCCGGAAGGCATCGCCATCGCCCCGGACCTGACGCTGCTGATCGGCGACGAGGCTGCCGGGAAGCAGGCCACCATCACCGGCTATGCATATCGCCCCTGACGCGCGGGCGTGGATCGCGGCGGCCCTCATCGGCGTCCGCCGCCTGCACCCCCGCCCTGGAGCCGGCCACGTTGGCACCGGCGCCGGTGACGCCGAAGGACAGCATCGAGCTGAGCCTGTTCCTCATCGGCGACGCCGGCAGCGAGGCCTACGACGGCGAGCCCGTGCTCCAGGAGCTGGCCCGCCAGTCGGACTCGCTCCGGCCGGTACGCCAGTTCGTGGTGTTCCTGGGCGACAACGTCTACCCGCGCGGCGTCCCACCGCTCGGTCACCCCAATCGCGACGACGCGGAGAAGAAGGTCGCGGCCCAGGTGCTGGCGATCCGCAAGGGGAGCGCCCAGGGACTCCTGATTCCGGGCAACCATGATTGGGACCGCCAGGGCCGTGAAGGCTGGAACTCCATCCGGCGGCAGGACACGCTGGTCCGGAAATTCGGGGGCGAGGACGTACGGCTGGCGCCCTCGGATGGATGCCCGGGGCCCGACGTCGTCGACCTCGACGCCCGGGTGCGGCTGATCGCGCTCGACACCGAGTGGTGGCTGCACAACGACGTGAAGCCGTACGGCGATACGTCGCCATGCCCCACCCGCACCTACGACGAGGTCGCGGACTCGCTCGCCGGTGCCCTCCGGGACAAGGGTACGCGGCACGCGATCGTTCTCACTCACCATCCAATGCGCTCGGGCGGTATCCACGGCGGTTCCTTCACCCTGATGGACCACATCTTTCCGCTGCGCAACTTCAAGCGGTGGCTCTGGCTGCCCCTGCCCGTGATCGGATCGATCTACCCGTTCGCGCGCCAGATGGGCATCTCCAACCAGGACGTCACCGGCAAGAAATACCGGGAGATGCGGGTCGCCTTCGAGCGCGCCTTCGCCCGCGACCCGCCCCTGGTCGTGGCGTCGGGCCACGACCACGACCTCCAGGTCATCCGCGGGGGACGCCCCCGTGTCACCAAGGCCGCATTCCAGCTGGTGAGCGGCGCGGGAATCTTGGGCCATGCCAGCGTGGTCCGCGACATCGAAGGATCGCTGTTCGAGCGCGAGGCGGCCGGCTTCATGCGCCTCGACGTCACGCATGGCGGTCGGGTGCGGCTGTCGGTCACGACCGTCGTGGCGGAGAACGGGCATCCGAAAGGCTCAGAGGTCTACTCGCTCTGGCTCACTGAGGAAGGAGGCGCCCGCTAGGCGAATTGCCGAGCCCTTCGACTTTTGCCTGATCTCGCCCCGCCGCCGAGCCGAAATTCTCTCCGCAATTCCCATTTGGACAACGACTTAGCTGAGGCTCGTGCACGGCCCGCTTTGTGCTTCCAACTGGACCGGGCGCTCCTACCTCAGAACTCAGCCTACGGCCGACATGCAGCGACTGCTGAACCTCTCCATCGGAGTCGTGCTCCTCAGTGCGTGCGCCACAGGCCTGCCGCCGGCTCCGGCGACCGCCCCGATCTCCGCCCCGGTTCAGGACAGTCTCTCGCCCGTCACGGTCGGTTCGCTTCCCAGCAGGCAGGCCACCGCCGAGCCGCTCGACGACTTCGCGAGCGCAGCGCCCGATGGCGACGTCGGCTCGCTCGATGCGGACGCCGTCACCTGGGACATCGACGTCAGCACCTACGCCTCGCATCCGCGGGTACAGCACTACCTGGAGTACTTCCGCAGGGTACCGCCGACCCGGATGGCGTCGATGCTCGAGCGGGGTGCCCGATACGAGCCGATGATCCGCGAGCGGTTCGAGGCCGAAGGACTCCCCGGCGATCTGGTCTACCTCGCGCTGATCGAGAGCGGCTACTCGAGCGAGGCGGTGAGCCGGGCCTACGCCGTCGGCATGTGGCAGTTCATGCGCGGGACCGGCCGGGGATACGGACTTCGGGTGGATACCTGGGTGGACGAGCGCCGGGACCCGGTCAAGGCCACCGAGGCGGCGGCGCGACATCTCCGCGACCTGCGCCAGCGGTTCGGCTCGCTCTATCTGGCGGCCGCGGCCTACAACGCCGGCGCCGGAAAGGTCTCGCGCAGCCTCGGGAAGCTGGAGCCGGTCGAGGCGGCCGACGAAGACGCGGACGACGGCGCCGATGCCGGCATCTCCGGCAATGCCGCCTTCTTCCGGCTCGCCGACTCCGATCTGCTGGCCACGGAGACCCGGGACTACGTCCCCAAGCTCATCGCCGCCGCCATCATCGCCAAGCAGCCGGCGCGCTACGGCATCGAGACCGCGCCGGTGGAGCGGTTCACCTACGATTCCCTGGTCGTCACCGAGGCTACCGGTCTGGACGTGGTAGCCGTGCTGGCCGACATCAGCCTGGGCGAGGTCCGCGACCTCAATCCCCAGTATCTCAGGCTCGCGACACCGCCGAATACCACGTCGGTCGTCCGCCTCCCCCCGGATCGGGGCCCGCTGTCGCCGAGGCGTACGCGAACCTCGCGCCCGATGAGCGGGTCCACTACCTGACCCATGTGGTCCGGAAGCGCGAGCGCCTCACCACGATCGCGGCAAGGTACCGGATCCCGCTGGCGGACCTGCGTGCCGCCAATCCCAAGTACGGCCCGCGCCCGCACCCGGGCGCCCAGCTGGTCGTGCCGACCGTCGCGATCCCCTCGGCGCTCGCGATCCGCGCCGCGGGCGAGCGCCGGCCACACCATTCGGCCCCCTCGCGGACCCACCGGGTGCGGCGAGGCGAGACGCTGAGCGGCATCGCGCAACACTACCGGGTGTCGGTCAAGGCGCTGCGACGGGTCAACTCGATCCGGAACGAGCACGCCATCCGGGCCGGCACGCGGCTTCGTATACCCGGCTGATCCACCACCCTCAAACTCATCCAGAGACCGGAACCCGACCAGTGTCCGCCGACTCCAGCGCACCGCCGACCGCCACCGCAGCCGCCGTCGCTCCCGTCCCCGAACGGGCCGCCGCCGCCATTCTCGGCTCCATGATCCTTCTGATCCTGCTGCTCGTCGCGATCCTGGTGAGAACCACCTGGGTAGATCCCGCGAGCGCCTCCGACGCCCCGCCGGCCGAGTCGGCGGGTTACGCCCGGCTCTGAGCGGAGTGCGCGCCCCTCTCCTCTTGCTCGTGGCGCTCGCGGCCTCCGCCGCGGGTGAGCGCGCGTCCGGCGGCGCGATGGGCTACGTGTTCGGGACCGCCGGCGATACCGCGCGCCCGGCCCCGGTGCCGATGGACCGGCCCGGCCGCGCGAGGTCGGGCGCGCTCCCGGTCGGGGCGGAGATCGGCGGCTTCCTGTCTCCTCGCGGGCTGCCTCCGCGGCCGGGCCGGTTCATCGTCACCGACACGGGCCTGGTCTTCCTGTCGATGGACGGCCGCCTGGCTCAGACCTACCCGTTGATCGGGCCGGTCCGGCTGCGCGAGGGCCGCGCGTGGCGGGCGCCGATGGTATCACTGGCCTACGCCGATTCGGCCCGGGGCAGGCCGGTGTACGTCTTCCGGGTGGATGGCGGCGTCTTCGGAACCGAGGCGCCGGGAACCCTGCTGGATATGGCCGAGCGGCCACGGTGGCTCGATAGCGTCGCCTCGCGCGAGCGGCGGCCCGACCACCCGCTGGTCAATCCCCGGGACCCAGCCGCGATCTGGCTGGTCACCCGCTCGATCGAGCGCAGTGTGTACGCCGACACCCTGTATGCGCTGTTCGGCCGGCCGGCGCGCCCCGCCGGGCTGGTAGGCGATCGCGGGCGCCGGGCGGGTCGGCTGGGAGAGTACATCGCCTCGCGCGACTCGCTGGCGCTCGACCCGGCGCGGATGAGCAGCCAGGAGCAGCTCCGGCATGCGCTGGCTCACGAGCTGGCCCATCGGTGGCAGGCACGCGCTTCGGGACAGCTGAACATCCTGTGGCGGGGAATCGCGCCCATCCCCGACAGCCACCGGTACGGCCACCAGAGCGCGTCCGAGCATCAGGCGGAGGCGATCGCCTTCGCGGTCCATTTCCTCCAGGCCACCACCACGGACACCGACCCGGCCGATCTCCAGGCGTCCGAGCTTCTCGAGCACTATGAGCTGCTGGTGCCGGGCACCGCGGTCATGACTCGCTACCTCGCCCTCCAACCGATTTACGCCCGCCACCCGCTGCGCCGGATGCTCACCACCGGCGCGCGTAGCTAGCCCAAGGCACCTCTCCCGTACGGCGGAGCGCCGCTAGTTTATCGGGATCCCCTTCGCGAGGTCCCGGTGGATCCCGAGCTTCTCATGCTGGTTCGATTGCTGGTGGCCGCCGTGCTGGCGGCGCTGCTCGGCTGGGAGCGCGAGCACGCCCACAAGCCCGCCGGCTTACGCACCCACATGCTGGTCGGCATCGCCGCCGCGCTCTACACTGCGATCGCCGAGATGTCGGTGTCGAATATCCCCCCCAACTCCGATGCCCTACAGGCCGACCCCATCCGGGTCATCCAGGCGGTGGCAATCGGCGTCGGGTTTCTGGGGAGTGGGGTGATCTTCGTGGGACCGCAGGAGCAGCGCGTCCGGGGCCTCACCACGGCCGCATCGGTCTGGGCCACGGCGGCGGTCGGTGTCGCGGCGGGTCTGGGGTTCTTCGTGCTGGCTGGGACGGTCACGGCGCTGTTGTTGTTCGTGCTGCGGGTGCTGGTGCGGTTCGACGCTGCGGACTAGAAGCCTGGGTTGCGGCGAGAGCCACTGGTCGGATTTGAACCGACGACCGCTCGATTACGAATCGAGAGCTCTACCCCTGAGCTACAGTGGCTGGTCAGCAATGAGGGGCGCGTGTGGACGCGCCCCCGATGTCGATGCCCTGGCGCGGATTCGAACCGCGACGCCTTTCGGCACTACCCCCTCAAGATAGCGTGTCTACCAGTTTCACCACCAGGGCGTGCGGGGCGCAAGATAGCGGCCGGAGAAAGGGGAATCAACCCCGCATAACTCCGCCCAACTGCACGGATAAGTACTTGCCGACGTTGGCGCTACGTCCCGTCTAGGGGAACGAGATTACGAGCTGATACGGGCTCCCCTTGATGTCCGCGCCCCCCAGCGTGACGAACACCTGGTGCGACCCCACCGACAGCGAAAAGCTCGCAATCGTCACCTGGTAGGTACCGTTCCCGTTATCGGTCAAGGTCCGCGGTGCGCCGTCATCGATCCTCAGCTCGAAGGGATCTCCGCCCTGCGTGGCCTGGTTCCCGAATTGGTCCCGGGCCGTGATCGTGATGGTAAACGGCGTGAAGACGGAGACTCGAGCCGGTACGGTGGCGGTGCTCTGCGACGCTACCGTCGGACCGGACCCGATCTGACTGGAAAACGGCGAGCCGGCCAACGCCACTCCCGCGACCCGGATCGTCACCTGGTCCGTGCCGGCAACCTGCGGCGTGTACCTCACCGTGTATCGACCGCCGCCCTGGTCGCCCGCGGGCAAACTGCCGACATTGTTGGCCCCCGCAATGGTCAACACGATCGCGTCGGCCGCGCCGCTCACCGGGTTGCCCAGCGCGTCCTTCAGCAGAACTTCGATCGTAGTAGGCTGGCCGGCCCGGCCGCTCGGTACCGTGGCCGAGCTGGTGGAGGCGGAGGGCCCGCCGGCGCCGACCGCTACCGTGGCGGTCTGTTCGATGGCGACGCCGTCGGCGGTGGCGGTGATCGTGCGGCTCCCCACCGCGGACGAGCTGAATTTGCCGGTGGCCACTCCGTCGGGGCCGGTGGGGCCGGCCGGCTGGACCAGGGTGTTTCCGGAGCCGGAGCCCGTGACCGCCAGCGTCACCGCCACTCCCGCCAACGGGTTGTCATACCGGTCGCGCACCGTGACCGTGATGGTCGAGAAGCTCGAGCCGCTGGAGGCGTTGATCGTCGCCGGTACGGCGGTGACGGTGCTTTGCCCGGCGCTCGCGTCGTCCGGGACCCCAGTGGCGGAAAAGACCACCGGACTGCCACTCAGGGCCTGCCCCGCCACGGCCGCGGAGAGGGTATTCTCCCCGGCGGTGCCCCCCAGCTTCCACTCGCCCACCGCGGCGACCCCGTCGGCACCGGTAATGGGCGTGTTGTCCGAGACGGTGCCGGCGCCGCTCGTCACCGTGAACGTCACCGGGATGCCGCCCAGCGGGTTTCCGTCCGCGTCTCGAACGAGGACGGAAGGATCGATGGAAACCGCTTCGCCCACAGTGGCGCTCTGATCGTCGCCGGCCGCGAGCTCGATCGACGCGGGCGCGCCGACGCCCAGCGCGATCGGTGGTGTAGTCGCCGGCGCGAAGGCATCGGCCGCGAAGATGAGCCTGCGGGTGCCCGGCGACCCACTGATGGCCAGACCATCGAACGCCACCAGGCCCTCGGCGTCGCTGGTCGCCGTGGTTGCCCCCACCAGAGACCCGCCGCCCGAGGCGATCTGCACCGTCACGATGACCCCTTCCCGCGCGATCGGGCTGCCGTCGGCGTCCTGCAGTCGTAGCGTCGGTTGCGGGGAGAGGGGAACTCCGGAAACCGCGATGGCGGGCAGCTCGGACGTGAAGACCAGCTTCGCCGTGAGCGCGGTGCTCGTAAAGGTCGCCGGCTCGGAGAGACCGTCGACCGTCGCGACGGTGAGGTAGGTGTCGGGCTGGGGGCCGAGTACGCGCCGGGTCCCGGCCCGGCCGTCGGCCGCGGTGACGCTCGCATGCGGATCCACGCTCCCACCCCGCTCGGCCGACCAGATCACCGTCACCCCGCCGACCGGGGTGTCAAAGCGATCACTCACCTGGACCACCAGCGAGTCCCCCAGCGCCTCACCCACCGTCCCGTTTTGGCGGTCGCCTCGGGCGATCTCGATGACCGCCGGCTCGCCCTCGTCGGGCAGCGTGAGATTGTCGCCGCCGCAGGCCGGTGCCAGGGCCAGCGTGAGCGCGAGCCGAAGGGCTGAGCGACGCGCCATCAATCCTCGATGTCGAAGGGTTCGCTTTCGACCGTTCCCAACTCCGGCCTGGCGGGCGCCGAGGCGCGGAGCCGATAGTCCTTGTCCTCGCGGTCCACCACCAGGTCGGGAAACACCGCGACGCCGTCCTCCGTGTCCTGCGTGAGGTCGCCTTCGAGGTCGCGGGAGTCGTGGCCGTCTTTCCGAATCAGCTCGATCGCGATCTCGACGCCCGACACCGGCACTACCTCCCCCTGCTGGTCCACGACGGCGACCTCGACCACCGGCGAAATCGCCTCGTCCTTCTCCGTGTCGGACGGTTGCACCCGGAACCGGAGGCCATTGGCCTGGGGCAGGGCGGTCACCGTGACGGCTGCCGTCTCCGTAATCGCGATGGATCCGTTCACCACGGCCGACACGACTTTGGTACCCGGTATCGCCGACTGCAGCGTTCCGGTGGCCACGCCGTCAGCGCCGGTGCGGGCCTGCGGCTGGGTCAGGATGTTGCCGCCACCCGTGGCCGTCAGCGTGACGGTGGCGCCTGAGACCGCGGCACCCGACCCGTCGCGCACCTTCACCGTGATGGTGGAGACGCCGGCGCCCACGACGATGTCGGATGGTGACGCAGTGACGCTAGAGCGTTCCGGGCTTGGCCCGCCGCCGCCTTGGGCCACGCCGGTTGCCGTGAAGCTTACAACACCGACGCCGGATACTACAGCGTTCAAGGTGTTGAGACCGGCCTTCGGGCCGAGGGTCCAGGTAGTGCTGGCGAAACCGTCGGCATCGGTGCCGGTCGATTGCGGCGCCGCCGTACCCTCACCGATTGCGACGACCCAGGCTACCGCCTGGTCCGGAACCCCCTCACCACCCTCGTCCACCAACCGGACGATCAGGGGCTCGGCGAGCTCGGCACCGGTCTCACCCTCCTGCTCATCCCCGCTGGAGAGCTCGAGTCGGAGCCCGGAAGTCTGCTCGGCTTCGGCCACGAACGTGACGGCCACGCTCGCCCCGACGATCTGTGCCTGCACCTCCTGCCGGCCTGGCGCACCCCCCAGCACCCAGCGTGAGGAGGCGAGCCCGTCGGCGTTGGTGAGCGCGGTATCCGGGCTCATGTCGCCCCCGTTTGCCCGTGCACCGAGCTTGAAGGCGACTCGCACTCCCGGCACCCCGCGTCCCTGGACGTCCAACACCTGTACCTGGAGCGGCTCGGTCAACTCGGCCCCGACCGCGCCGATCTGACCATTGCCCTCGACGACCGTGATTTCCACCGGCACCTGGTCCTCGGGTAGCACCAGGTCGCCTCCGCCGCAGGCGACGCCGGAGACCAGGGACAACAACGCGGCCAGCGCACGGAAGTAGCGCAAATTGCACCCCGTTGGAGAGGGGGGGTCGACGATGATTTCGGGAGGTCTACCTTAGCACGCCGGGAACCCGGACGATAGGGTCCTGGATCACACAAACCCGCTCCGGCCCGAGGAGTGCAAGATTTTTCACCACATGCGGTTGCGGTAGGTGGGGTCAGGGACCTGGAGGAAGGTTGACGGTGACTCTGACCGTGGCCGACGCCGTTGCGCCCCCGGCGTTCACCTGGTAGGTGAACGTGTCCTGTCCGAAGTACGTGGGAGTGGACGTGTAGTCGAACGAGCCGTCGGAATTCAGGGTGACGGAGCCGTGGCTCGGGGAGGTGAGCAGTTGGGCGGTCATCGGATCGTCTGGGTCGGAGTCGTTGGCCAGCACCCCGTCGGCTTGGGAGACGGACAAGGTCACGCCGGCGGTCGCGGAGTAGCCATCGTCGACCGCGGTCGGCGGAGTGTTCGGGACGACGACGTTGTGCGAGGTCGAACCCGAGCTCGCCTTGAACAGCACTCCCCCCTGAAAGCGGGCGGTGAGGGTGCGCGACCCCGCCCCATTTAGCACGATGGTGCACTGCCCGGCCGCCGCCGAGGCGCTGCAGGTCTCCGGCCCGCCTGAGGCCGTGACGTCCACCGTGCCCGACGGAGCCCCGCCGGGCGAGGTGACTTCGAAGACCACCGCCACGCCCTGACCCGGGGCCGACGGATCGGGGGCGTCCGATGTGATACGAGTGGTGGTCTCGACCGGGTCGATGTCGATGCTCGAGGACGTCACGGAGGTGAATCCGCTCGCCGCGAAGATCAGCGAGTGGCGCCCGACGGCACCCTGAATACCGAGATTCGTGAAGGACGCCCGCCCGTTCGACCCCGTCGTCCTGGTCGCGGTGCCTATGAGCTGTCCGGCCCCGCTGGCGATGGCCGCGGTGACTATCACGCCCGCCGTCTGGACCGGATTCCCCGAGGCGTCGCGCACCTGGATCACCGGCTGCCGACCGAACGGCAGGCCAAGCTGTGCCTTGCCGGATGGCTGGGTTGTGAGCCCCAGCGCCGAGGGCGCACCCGCCGTGGAGGTCGCCTCGAATCGAACGGAGCCCGCGCCAGGTGTGGATGCTCGCACCCGCTGGGTCCCGGTCCCCGGGCCCAGCGTCCAGGAAGTCGAAGCCTGGCCGTCCGCGCCGGCCGGGCCGGAAGCCGGGGAGAGCGCCCCACCTCCCGATTCGACGGCCCAACTCACCACCGCCCCGTTCACCGGGTTCCCGGCGCCGTCGAGCACCTGGACTACCAGCGCGGCGGGGAGCCGGGCTCCGGCCTGGGCGGTCTGACCGTCACCCGAAACCACTCGGATCTGGCTGGCGGTACCCGCGGCGGCAGTTGCGTTGAACGCCGCCTCCCCGACGCCGGAGACGATCGCCTGGGCGGTATTGGCCCCGGCCGACGCGCCAAGCGTCCACCGGGTAGCGGCGCGGCCGTTCGCGTCCGTCGCTCCGGTCGCCGGCGAGAGCGTGCCCCCGCCCGCCGTCACCACCCAGGTGACCGCGGCGGCCACCACCGGATTGCCGTCTGCATCCACCACCTGCACCACCAGGTCCTCGGGGAGGGTGGCCCCGGGCGCGGCCGTCTGGTTGTTTCCCGCTGCGACGAGGACACCCGATGCACTGCCGGCTGTAACGGTATGGGTGAAGGTCACCGGAGAGCCGGCGAGACCTTCGGAGCTCGCGAGCGTAGTCTGCGATCCGGCGGCGGGCCCGAGGGTTCGGGCGACCGAGGTTCTACCGGAGCCGTCGGTGACGGTGGAGCTCTCGCTGACGCTCCCGGCGTCCGGGGCCCAGGTGATGGTGACGCCCTCGATCGGATTGCCGAACGCGTCGGTCACCTCCACCACGAGTGGCTCGGCGAGCTCGGTTCCGGCGACGCCGCTCTGCCCGTCGCCCGACACGCCGGCGAGCCCGTTGGCGGAAGCGGCCACGGCCACCATGTTGAAGCTCGCCTCGACCGCCACCGGGCTCTCCGGTGCGATCACGCGCACCGCGCCGGCGAGCTCGCCCACCTGTGATCCCAGTGTGATCCGGGCTTCGGCCCGCCCTTTGGCATCGGTCGAGAGGGTGTCGGGCTCCGACACCGCGCCGGAGATCTCGACCACGACGGTCGCGGCCGCCACCGGTCGGTCGGCACCGTCGATCACCTCGACCACGAGCGGCTCGGCGAGCGTTTCGCCCACCCGGCCGGTCTGGCCTTTCCCCTGAATGATGGTGATCACCGCCGGCTGGCCTTCGCTGGGAAGCACGAGGTCGTCGCCTCCGCAGGAGGCGACCACGGTAGAAGCGAGACCGATCGCGAGAAGTCGAAGATGACGCATCGGGCAGAGCATAGCGCCGTTACCCGCGCCGGACTAGGACTTGGGTCACACGTCCGGCCAAGTAACTGCTATGACAGGAGTTGCGGAAGGATCAGGGGTTGATCGTGATGGTGAAGTCCTGCCCGGGGCTGACGGCTCCGCCGCTGTCGGTGGCGGTGATCGTCGCGTTCACGACCAAGGTGTCGGAGCGCTGGCTCGGTTGGTAGGTGAGGTTTCTGACGGAGTCGGTCTGGAGAGGCGTGATCTGGGGGGGCGTATCGAAGGCATCATCGGCATCGGTGGAAATTTCGAAGGTAACGTCCTGGGTGATCTCATCCGAGGGACCGGGACTGATTCCACTGGCCCAGCCCGCGTGCGATTCTCCCATCGTCGAGCTGGTCAGCGACGAAGTCGAGACGTCCCCGTCTATGGTGAAGGTGGGGCTGTCATTCACCGCGATCACCGTGAGGGTGACGATCGCGTTGTTGGAATTGGCCTGGCCGTCGTTCGCTCGATAGGTGAACGAGTCGCCGCCGTTGAAGTTGCTCTCGGGCGTGTAGCTGAAGGATCCGTTCGAGTTGAGCGTAAAGCTCTGTTCGTGGGTAGGACCCGTCACGAGCTGAGCGGTGAGCGGGTCACCGTCGTCGTCGTCGTCGTTGCCGAGCACGCCGTTGGCGGCGACGGTCAGGGTAGCATCCTCGTTGACGTTGAACGTGTCTGCCTGGGCGCTCGGCGCCACGTTGCTCGCCGACACGCTGTAGTTCACCGTGTTAGAGGTGCTGGCGGCGAAGGGTCCGTTCCCCAGGTATTCCGCCGTGATCGGGTGGGTGCCGGCGGCAAGACTGGACGTCTGGAACGTCGCGACTCCGCCGCCGTCCAGCGTCCCCTGGCCGATCTCGGCCCCGTCGTCGCGGAAGCTGACCAGTCCCGCGGGCGTGCCCCCGCCGCCCGTGACCGTGGCGGTGAACGTCACCGGCTCGCCCGCGACCGAAGTGCCGGGGTCGGCGGAGAGGCTGGTGCTGGTGGCGGTCGTGGTGCCGGTCGCGGTGAACGTGACCGTATTGAGCCCCGTGGCCGTGGCGGTCATCGTATTGGGCCCGGCCGAGGGTCCCAGGGTCCAGCTGGTGACGGTCGCGATGCCGTTGCTTCCCGTGGCCACCGTGCCCGGCGTTACCGTTCCGCCGCCTCCGGTTACCTGGAAATTCACGTCCACATTCGCCACCGGGTTGTTGCTCGCATCACGCACGATCGCCGCGGGGGCGGTCGAGACCGCCTGGTTGACGCCGGCAGATTGATCGTTTCCCGCCTGGATCGCGATGGATGCGGGCGGCCCCGCCGACAGGGTGATCGAATTGGACTCGCCCGGCGCCAACGCTCCGGACGTGAAGATGATCGTCTTGGTGCCTACCGGGCCGCTGATCCCGAGCCCGCTGAAGCTCGCCGTGGCCGAGCCGCCGGTGCTGGCAGTGGTCGTGCCCGATACCGTGCCGGAACCCTGGCCTACCTGCGCGGTGATGGTGACGTTGCCCGCGATGGGGTTTCCGCTCGCGTCCTGAACCTGTACGCTGGGCTGCTGAGCGAAGGCCACGCCGCTTTGGGCAGTCGCCGAAGGCTGCTGAATGATCACCAGCCGGTTGGCGGCGCCCGCGGTGACGACAAGTGGCCCGGAGCTCACGGGAACGAGCGGCCCGCTGGCGGCCGTCGCGGTAAAGGTCAGCACGTAATCGTCGTCCGGCGGCCCGCTGATCCGGAGGTTGCTGAACGTCGCCCGGCCACTCCCGTTGGTGTTGCGCTCCGTATTGATCAGGCTCGCTCCGACCTGCCCCGAGCTGATCGCGACCGTCACCGTGATGCCGCTGCCAAGTGGGCTGCCGACGGCGTTGCCCTGGAGGTCCTGCACCTGAATCACGGGGGCCGGGGAGAGCGCGTCCCCGCTGACCGTGGGGCTACCCGGCGCGGTCGTGATCGCGAGGCGGGCCGGGGGCCCGACGGTTGCCGTGGAGGCGAAGGTGACCGGCGATCCACTCAGGCCCCCTACCTCGGCCCTCGTGGTGTACTGGCCCGGGGTAGCTCCGACGGTTCTGGTGATCTGCGCCAGGCCGGACGCGTTCGTCCCCGACGTCGCCGCGGACACCGAGCCACCACCCTCCGCGGTCCAGTTCACCGAGACCCCCGTCACCGGATTGCCGGTGGCGTCGGTGACCTTGACGACCAGCGGGTTCGGCAGCGAGGTCCCCACCGGCGCGCTCTGGTTGTTGCCACCCGCCTCCTCGATCGTGGTCGGCACGTCGGCGGTCGCCGTCGCGGTGAAGGGCACCGGAGGCAAGCCGGAAAAGACCGCGCTCACGGTGTAGTTCCCCACCAGCGTCGGCAGGGTCCACCGGGTGGTCGCCAATCCATTCGCATTGGTCGTGGTGTTTACCGGGGTGACCGAACCCGCGCCTGCGGGCACTACCCAGGTGATCGGCCGACCGCCGATGCCGTTCCCATTGTCGTCCTGCAGGCGGACCACGAGATCCTCCGCCACCTCGAACCCGCCGGGAGCGACCTGGCCGCTGCCGGACACCAGCACCAGGTCGGTGGGATTCGCGGGGACCGCCGTGTGGCTGAAGACGACCGGAGAACCGGTGAACCCCTCCACCGTGGCCCGCGCGCTTTGGGCGCCGGCCGTGGCACCGAGCACCCGCTCCGCGGCCGCGAGCCCGCCGGCATCGGTCAGCACGGTTAGAGGCTGGATGGAGCCACCGCCCGAAACGGTCCACGAGACTTCGACGTTGGCCACCGGGTTGCCCAGCGCGTCGGTGGCCTTCACGACCAACGAGTCGGCCAGCGCGGAGTTGACCGGCCCGGTCTGATCGTCTCCGCGGACGCCGACGAGAATGCTCCCGGTCCCCGCGACCGCGGTCGCACGGAAGGTCACTTCCAGCGTGCCGGACCCGCCCCGGGCGGTCTGCACCCGCAGCAACTGGCTCCCCGCGTTCGGACCGAGGGTCCAGTCGGCGGCGGCGTGGCCGACGGCATCGGTCTTCACGGTAGCCGGGGCCACCGACCCGCCGCCGCTCCCGATAGAGAACGCCACGTCCTGATTGACCACCGGACGGGCCCGGGTGTCCGTCACCCGGACCACGACTTGGTCGGGTAACGCGGCGCCGACCTGTCCAAACTGGTCATCGCCGTTGAGAATTTCGAGACTCGCGGCCTCGCCTTCGTTGGGAAGAACGACGTCGCCTCCACACCCGGCAACGAGTGTGGTGAGCAGGATTCCGATCGAAAAGGCTAGGCTCTGGGGTGTCTTAATCACGTCCGCTCTGGATTCGAGGGGCTGCCCGGAGCGCCCGGGCTGGGGCGGAAGAAAGCATGATGCATGCCGAAAGGCGAGTCCGGCCCTCGGGCTTAATGTATTGCGGGACTAGGACTTCCTCACCCGATTCGGGCACCTGTTGCGGAGACGTTACGACGCACCCGCACTCAGAACAGCACCGTGGCCGTGAAGGTCACTGGCGAGCCGTGCGCCCCGTCGACTCGAGCCGTCAATTTTTGCACTCCGACGCTCAGGCCCAGAGTCCAGGTCACCGCCGCCTTGCCATCCGCTCCGGTGGCCGACTGGGAGCTGCTGACCTCGCCTCTGCCGGCGGTCACGGTCCACTCCACCGGCACGCCGCCGACCGGATTTCCGAATCGGTCCACAACCAGAACGGTCGGATCCTCGGTCGCCGGCCGCCCGAGCCTTCCCGGCTGACTGACCGGGCTCACGGCCCGAACGGTGTCCGGCTCGCCCGCCAGCGCGGAGGCCTCGAACACCGCCGTCGGAGGCGGCGCCGGCTCGCTGACGACCAGCTGCGCTACCACCTCGTGCGGACCCGGCGTCGAGCCCAGCACCCAGCGTGCGACCGCGCGGCCGTCCGGGCCGGTGACCGCGGTATCGGGGTCGAGCCGTCCCGCAGCCGGGTCGCCGGCCACGACGAACGCGACCCGATGACCTGCGATCGGACCCGCAGCCGACTCGACGCCGACCACAAGCGGTTCGGGGAGCTCCTGACCCACGGTTCCGGTCTGGCCGTTTCCACCGAGGATAGCGAGATCGACTCCCTGCCCCGACGAGGTCGGAAGCAGGAGATCGCCGCCGCACCCCAGGACCAGGCTCAGGGCCACCGCGGGGAAAGAGCGCACGAATGTACGATGTATCTTCGTCATCGGTACCACCCACCGGCTCGGCCGGCCTTCGGCGGATCGCTTCAACGTCCGCTCTGGAAAACCACGCCGAACCCGAAATTGACCAATCGCTCGCGATATCGCTCGTTGCCGCCGCCGGTGTAGCTATGGCCAACGACATCGACCGAAGGATTGAGATACCAGCGGCGGCCCACGCGGAGCTCCCATCCGGCTCCGACCAGTCCGGCGAAGCCGGTGTCACCCACTCCACCGCCGCCGTCGAAGTCCACCGCGTTCCGGCCCAGACCGACGCCCCCCTTCAAATAAACGCCCGAGGTCGCCAGGGGATACAACTGGCCTACGAAGAGCAGGCTGGTGAGTGATTCGACACTCCGGTCCCGCTCGTTGATCCACGCCAGCACCTCACCGCCGAGCCGGAGATTCTGGTTTACGGTACCCCCGAGGCGAAAAGACACGGTGGGGCGGTAAAGCTCCTCGGTATACCCGGCGCCGTCGCGGAGGTCGAACGCCTCTCCGCCGGCGCCGAGCGAGAACCCACCCCAGAGGCCGGCGCGATCGCCCTCTCGAACCAGCGAGAGCCCCCGGGGCGCCTCCTGCCCCAGGGCGCCGCCCGAACCGATCAGGAGGAGGGCGATCGCGGCCGTGATGCCGCGCCACTCGATGCTCATGGTTACCCCCGCGCCGTCGTTATGTTGAGTCGCAGACCAGCAGGACCCTCGCCCAGGCCGTCATGGCAAACCCCGGACCGCGGCACCATCCGGTGGAAGCGGTTGGGCCAGGCGGAGTTAGCCGTGACCCCCGTGGCTGTTCGCCACGTCGCTCGTCCTCGACCACAGACAGATCATGTCCCCCACGACTCGCCGGATCGCCATCCTCGGGCTCCTGCTCATCGCGGCGCTCTTCGTCAGGCTCGGTGTCTGGCAGCTGACGCGGCGCTCGGAGCGCCGCGCCGCGAATCAGGCGGCGCTTGCGGCGCGCGCGAAGCCGCTGCTCCAATTAGGGGCACGCGGGAACGGCACGGCGGACGACCCGAGCGGTCGGTGGGTGGAGGCTGTCGGGGTCTACGATTACGAACACGAGATCGTATTGCGCGGCCGGTCTCTCGAGGGCGCGCCCGGCGTGCAGCTGGTGACCCCGCTCCGGCGGGCGACGAGTGACACGGCCCTGCTGGTGCTGCGGGGATTCGTGCCGGCCCCCGACGCGGTGAGGGTCCGTACCGACTCACTGGTGGAGCGCGGGGTGGTCCGGGTGAGAGGATTGGCCACCCCCATCGGCAGCGGCGGCGGCCAAGCGGTCGTTCATGCCGGCCAGACCACCTGGGCGCGGCTCGATCTGGCGGCGCTGCGAAAGCGGCTGCCCTACCCGCTGGCGCCGATCGTCGTGCGCCAGACACCGGACTCCTCGCTGCCCGCCTCGCCTCGAAGGCTTGTCCCACCCCAGCCGGACGACGGACCGCACCTGAACTACGCCATCCAGTGGTTCGTGTTCGCGGGAATGACGATCGCGTTCGCGGTGCTGGTGGTGGGTCGGACAAAGACTTCCCACCCACGATCGGAGTGATCGGCCGCGCCTAGGGAGTGGAAACCCTCGCCGCCCCGTCGAGCTGTTCGATCGTGCGGGTCGAAGGCTGCCGCTCCCGCTGCAGGCGGGCCGCGGAGGATTCCGCCGTGCGAAGCACTCGGAGGAGGTTCTTCCCGGCCAGTTTCCGGAGGTCCTCGTCACTCCAGCCCCGGCGCACCAGCTCGGCGAAGAGCCGCGGGAAGGTCGATACGTCCTCCAGGCCGACCGGCGTGAAGTCGAAGCCGTCGAAATCGCTGCCGATGGCCACATGGTCCGCCCCGGCCACCTTGCGGACGTGGTCGATGTGGTCGGCCACCTGGGCGAGCGTCGCCTGCGGGCGCGGGTGCGCGGCGAGCCATTCGTCCTGCAGGCGGCGTCGCTCGACCGTGTCGCTCACCTGGGCCTCCAGCCGAGACGACTCCCCGGCGGCGACCTTCTCCCAGTCGGCAACGTCCTGGGAGACGAAGGCCGACACGAAAGTCACCATCACCACTCCGCCGTTCTGGCGCAGCCGCCGGAGGATCGCGTCGGGGACGTTGCGCACGTGCTCGGTCAACGCCCGCGCGGACGAGTGCGAGAAGATCACCGGGGCGACGGCCACGTCGAGCGCATCGCTCATCGTGGCCGGCGAGACGTGAGAAAGATCCACCAGCATCCCCATCCGGTTCATTTCCCGCACGACCTCGCGACCGAACTCGGTGAGCCCGCCGTGCCGGGCGGAGTCCGCGGCGGCATCGGCCCAGTCGAGCGTCACGTTGTGGGTGAGCGTGAGGTACCGGGCGCCCAGATCGTAGTAGGACCGCAAAGCGCCGAGCGAGTTCTCGATCACGTGGCCGCCCTCCATTCCCAGCAGCGATGCGATCCGGCCCCGCTTGAACTCCTGCTCGATGTCGGCGGCGGTGAGCGCCAGCGCGAGCCGGTCGGGATATCGCGCGATCATCCGGCGGGCGATGTCGAACTGCTCGAGCTGTATTCTGGCGTAGCCGCTGTCCTTTACCTCGCCGGGCACGTAGATCGACCAGAACTGTGCCCCGACCTGCCCGGCCTTCAGCCGCTCGAAATCGGTGTGCCCCGGGGCGCGGCCGCGGAGGTCGTACGCCGCCACGTCGCGCGGCGCCGTTTTCGAGCTCCGGATCTCCCACGGCAGATCGTTGTGCCCGTCGATCAACGGGACCGACCGGAGCACCTTCCGGGCATGCTCGAGCGCCGGATCACCCTGCGCGGCGGCGGGGGCTCCGGCACTCATGGCCAGGGCCAGCAACAGGAGGCCGGAACGGTGAACCGGGGGCATGGGCGGACTCGTGAAGGGGGAAGAGGGGCCGGCAGGCGTCAGGCGGACCGATGGATACTCACCAGCTCGGGCCGCAGGATGAACTCGGGACAGATGGTGCGGTCGAACTCATACGGGCCGCCCGTCTCCGCGTCGGTCCAGGGAAAGCCTCGGCAGACCGCCGGGTAGTATGGCTCGGAGTGGATACTGCACACATTGTCACGGAGGAAGACGCACCGTCCGCCACGGACCCGCGTGCGCCATTCGCCCCACCGCGTGCGATAGACGACCGCGGCCCCGTGAACGGCGGTGATCGCGGCCGCCTCGTCGTCACTCAGCGTGACGCCATAGGCGCAGCAAGCGGAATGATGCGGGCAGGGATAGCACGGCAGCGCCGGAAAATCGCGCATGGGAAAACATAGCCGATGCCACGGCGGCCCGGCAGGTCCGGCTCAGGCCGTGGTGAGCAACAGGGTCACGATCTCATGGGGACCGGCTTCGAACGGCACGGTCAGGCCCCGCTTACCGATCGGCAGCGGTCGCGGCTCGCGCTCGTCGCCGCGGACCTTCGCCGCGCCGACGACCGGCACGCTGACCTCGAGTCTGCCCGGGACCACGGAGCCGGTGGCGTTGTAGCACCGGAGCACGATGCCGTCCCCGCCGGCGGCGGGCTTGAGCGAGGAGAAGACGAGCCCCTCGCCTTCGAGCCGGAGACCGGTGGAGGAAAGATCCAGCTCGGTGGCCTGGCGCAGCCAGATAGCGCGGGGCGGCGTGAACGCGTCTTCCCACAGGGCGGCGAGCGGGGAGCCACGCTCGAGCTCTTCCGCGGTCACCGGGGCCAATCCGAGTTGGAGCCGCTCTCGGCCGATACACTGCGCCCCGGGCGTCGCCGTGGGCCACCCAGCGTGGCCCGGCCGGGTGGGCAGGTCGTCCCGAGACAGCTGCCCGACGCACCGGAGCAGGGTGACGATGAGGTCACCGGCCGCGTCGCGTTCGTACTCGAAAAAACCGGGGGCGAGTATCGCGAGTCCCCCTTCGCTCCCCACGCTGGCCACGAATCGGTGGGCCGGCGCGGTGCGAACCGGCGTCTCGAGCCGGTAGGGCGCGGTGCGCGCCACGCGAGCGCGGCGGACCGGTCCGAAGGGGCCGCCGGCGACGGCGTCCGATTCACTCCGCCCGGCCGGCATCCGCAGCCGGAGCCGGTGATCGCGGGCCCCATTTTCCAGCTCGATGGTGCAGCGGAGGATTGGACTTCCTGAGTAGCAGCGCCAGAATCATCCGGGCCTGCACCCGGCCCGACCTGAGCGTCCCGCGCGCCTGGAGCGCACCGACCAGCGGGCCCTGCGCCAGGGTCCGAACCGAGGTCCACCGGCACGCCTGCGACTCGCCGTGGTTCGTGACCGGCGCGAAGCTATAGGTATCGCCCGCGTCGCCTTCGCTCTCCAGCGACAGCAGGCGCTCGTACCGCAGGCCGGTGCGGCGGTCCGTCATCCGCACGAGGCCGTCGGGCGAGAAGGCGACTTCGAGCATCCCGTTGTCGAGCCGGCGGGGGCCCGTGCGCACATCGGCTCCGGAGACATCGGACCGCTCGTTCGACACAAGGCCGAATCCGTTCAACTGAGGCGTGTCGAGGGCGACACGGACGATTGAGACGTCGTCCTGGTCGGGATAGTGCCGCGCCGAATCGAGCCGTTCGCTTGCCTCGCGGCGGCTCAGGATCTGGTAGCGAATGCCGCCGAGGGCGGCCGCGATATCGCGGTCGGAGGGAGGGCCGGCGCGCCGGGGAACCCGGTTGCCCGGAGGGCCGACGAGCACGTCGCGCCGAAACCAGCTGAGATCGGCCACGACCGTGGCACTCCGCCGGCGCGGCACCGGGTTGTAGAAGACGAGTCGCGGCGCGGCCGCGCCGGCCCGGTCGCGGGCCGCGTCGGGGTCGTTGCCGATCAGCACGTCGAGCGCGGCGCGCGCGAGCTCGCCGGACATCGCCAGCGCGTCGCCGAGCCGCGCCTGCACCCGCTCGGCCACCGGGTCGGACGTGCAGCCGCAGATCGAATCGTGGAACTGCGACCGAAGCAGGGTGCGCCAGGCGTGGTCGAGGAGAGGCCGGGCGTCGTGTCGGCGATGCCGGAGCGCGAGCGCGGCCAGCGGCTCCGCCACCCGCTCCAGGCTCAGCTCCGCTTCGGCGTGGAGGCGCTTGAGCGGCGCACGCGTCGCGTGCACCCCCTGGAGGGTCCAGGCGTAGCCGTAGGACCAGCGCAGCTCGCCCTCGATCCGGGGCAGCACCGCCGCGTGGGCCGCGGCGGCGGCAAAATACTCCGGGAGCCGGGACACCCTGACATCGGCGTCCGGCTCGAGCTCGGCCAGGAGATCCCGGAGCTTCCCGACGGCCGGGGGGGCCGCGTGGTGATCCGCGCCGACGAAGACCGCGACGTGCGGCGTCCGTGCCCGGGGGGCGAGACCGGCTTTCAACCGGCTCCAGGCGGCCTCGAGGCGGGCGGGATCGGCGGGGAGCGCTACGCCCGCCTCATAGCCCTCGGGCGAGAGGTGGTGAAGCAGCACCTCACGGCCATCCGGCGCCCGCCAGCGGAACAGGTCGCTCTCCTGGCCCGGCTCGCCGCCGAGGCCTCGCCAGAGCACGCCGAATCGGATTCCGAACTCCGCGGCCAACGCCGGCCAGATCGCGGGATGGCCGAACGCATCGGGAGAGTAGAGGACGTCGAGTCGCCCGCCGAACCGTTCCGCATCGGCCCGGCCCGCCAGCAGATTGCGGAATAAGGATTCACCCGAGGGAATCAGCTCGTCGGCGAGAACGTACCAGGGCCCGAGTTGGAGCCGCCCGGCGGAGGCGAGCGCCCGAGCCCGGGCCTCCATCTCCGGTCGGACCGACAAATAGTCCTCGAGCAGCACCGTCTGGCCGTCGAGGACGAACGCGCGAAACCCGGACTCGGCTTCCAGCCGGGCGATCAGGTCATCGACCGCGGGGACCAGCCGGGACACGAACGACGCGCGTGTGAGATACCACTCCCGATCCCAGTGGGTATGGGGAATAAGGTGATAAGTGCGGGTCGGCATGCCACAGAAGCTAACCGTGGTATTCGAAGGGGTCGGTCAGCCGGCGCTCTTTGGTGGAGTTGTGCTCGAAGACGTGGACGATTCGGATGGTGGATTCGAGGGGCTCGACGCGGGTCTCGATCAGCCGCAGGTCGGGATCGTTCCCGAGGCCGAGCTGGTTGAGTCGCTCGGCCTCGGCCCGGCAGATGTCACCGGGGGTGGGACGGCTGGCGGGGTAGGCGTCTTCGTGAAAGCGGATCAGCGACTCCCAGTGCTGGTGGCCGGCCCGCTCGACCGCTTCGCGAACCTTCTCTCGGGTGAGCGGCACGTCAGATTGCCGGATGTTGCCCTGAGGGTCTCAGCGACCGGATGGGATCGCGGTGGATCCGGCGGCCGTAGCACACTCCGGCCAGGATGGCGAAGCCCGCGACGAGCGGAGCGAAGCGAATGTTGGCGAAGTGATACCCCACCATGCCGAGGCCCATCCCAACCAAGAGGCAGGATCGTCCGGCCCACCGCTGCAGATCCTCGTTCGGGAACATGTCCGGCTCCTGACACTAAGGTAGGCTTATGATGGTCGCCTCCGGGGTGTCAGGCTGTATCGCAGATCACGCGCCAGGGGGATACCCCTGCAATCAACGGGTCTTGAAGGCCCAAGCCGCGATGCGGAGCGCGAGTAGGGCGAGACCGACGTATCCGACGATTTCCCAGTTGACGCGGGAAAGCCACAGTTCTGCCGAGCGGGCGAACGCGCCGAAAGTGGCCAGGGAGTTTCCGGCCACCAGAACAGCGTATTCGACCATGCCCCCTCCTCGGGCTAAGGTGGCGTCGCAGCAGCATTTAGGATCAGTCGAGCGGCCGCGCCGAATCGGCCGGCATCGAGCATCGCTGCAATCGGCACGCCAGGGACTCGCATGAGCCCATCCCGGGTCATGGCGAGCTTGATGACGTCGACATTCCGGCCGAACCAGCGGGTGCTCGGCTCCAGGTCGGATGGATAGACGAACCCGGGCATGGCGGCGGCCGCGATGGCGGCCTGAGAACCTAGTCCCGATTCGGGCATCGTGCCCGCCCAGAGCCGGGCGCCGCACTCCTTGGCGATCCGAACGATACGGCACACCTCCGAGAGACCCCCGACCCGGTGCACCTTCACGTTCCAGACCAGCGGGCCACCCAGCTCGGCGATTTGCCGGGCGGCTCGCGCATCGCGGAGCGTCTCGTCCACGCATACCTGGGTCTGCAGCCATTCCGCCAGTCGCGCATGGCCGACCAATTCGTCGGGGTGCAGCGGCTGCTCGATATAGAGCAGCCCGGCGGCGTCCAGCGCGCGCAGTGCCCGCTCGTGCTGGGGCCACTCGTACCCCCCGTTGGCGTCCACCGTCAGCGGTAGGATCGGTGCCCGCCATCGCCTCGCGAGCCGCCGTGACCGGCACCTCGTCCCATCCCGGTGCCACCTTGATCTTCACCCTGCGGTAGCCCGCGGCGATCGCGTCCGCGATCCAGCGCCGGAGCGTGTCGGGCGAGCGGTCCACCGGAATTCCCAGCGCGACCCCGCAGGGCACCGCCTGCGCCGGCTCGGCGCCGAGCCGCTCGCCCAGCAGCGCGGCGAGACCGGTGTTCCGGCGGTGCGCTTCGAGGTCCCAGGCCGCGGTCTCGATCGCCGCGCGGGCGAAGCTGTTGCCCCGCACGCCGGATCGCAAGGCCGCGTCCACCGCCTCGGGCGACTCCAGCGTCGCGCCGAGCACGCGGGGGATGAGCACCTGCTCGAGCAGGTAGCGCGCGCTCGCGATCGTCTCCTCGGAATAGAACGGGAGCTCGAAGGGCGGCGACTCGCCGTAGCCCCGGTGGCCCTCCTCGTCGTGCAGGACCACCACGAGGGAGCGTCGCTCATGCATCGTGCCTCCCGAGATCACGAACGGCTCGACCAGCGGCAACGCGAGATCGAAGAGCTCGACCCGGGTGATGCGCATCAGGGGGCCGTCAGGTCGAGGAAGCGGAGCTCGCCGTCATCCGGCGTTGGAGCCGGCCCGATTGCTCCAGGTCGAGCAGCCCGGCGATCAGGCCGCTCTCCGGGTGGAACACCAGCGCATGCAGCGCGCGCTGGGTGCGGGAGCCCGCGGTGGCGGGATACTCCGAGAGGGGTAAGCTGGAAGAAGGTGTGGAGCTGCACGCTCTCGCAGCCCCGCCCGGCATACTCCAGGATCATGCGGCCGGAGGAGACGTTTCCCGTTCCGCTCAGCGGCGGCCGCTCCGAGCGGGACGACCTCACCGCGTCCAGCGCCCGCAGGTTGCGGTCGCTCAGGTCGTAGCCCGCCGTAGGCCGTTCGCCGCTCCTCCGACCAGAGCCGGTTGAAGCACACCAGGGCATCCGCGTCGCGCGCCGCCGTCACCATCTCGACCTGGAACGGCTCGCCGTGACGCGCGTTCATCAGCTTGAGGGCGACCCGCACCGGCACCGGTGCGGCGGCCCTGCGAATCAGCCCGGGCACCTCGCGCAGCCATCGCAGAATCCGGGCGCGCTCGTCCGCCAGCGCGTCACCCGCGAGTGTCGGCGAGAAGTCCTTCTCCAGCGGCAGGAACTCTCCGCCCCAGGCGGCGGCAAGGCGCTGCGTGGTATGGCGGTACTCGTCCTCGCGGAACGCCTCGTCCAGCCTCGGCAGATGGTACTTGGCGGACGGGACCACGACCATCGCGCCGGCAGCGAGTCATGTCTCCTGCGGCTCTGACCAGCTCGAGGTAGTCGTCGAAAGGGCGGTCCCACCCTCTGCCCTTCCACGTCACGGTCCAACCATCGAGCCCGGATGCCGAGTGCACCGGCTCGACCCGCATCCGGGTCTCGTGGATCGCCCAGGCGTCCATGCGCCGCTGGCCGGCCGCGTCCTCGGCGATCACGGTCTTCAGCACGACGAAGGCGAGGCCGGCCGCGCGATCGGTCTCCAGCTGCTCCTGGTTGAGGGAGAGCTGTCCGGACCCCTTGCCGATGGGGTGCGGGAGGGTAAAGCCGAGGTACCGAGCGGTCAGGTCGATGCGGTAGGTCTCCCGGACGTGCGCGGCCAGATCGGCCGGGAGCTCGCCGCGGAAGCGCTCGAAGTCACGCTCGAGTTGCGCGCGCATCCGCCACCACCTGCTCCACCGACTTCCGCTCGCCCTCGGGGAGCGGAGGGCCCCAGGGGTCGTCACAGGCCTCGCCGGGAAGCCCGCCGTCGGCGGCGGCGGCCCAGAGCATGCGGCGGATGTAGCCTTCCATCGGGTCGATGAACGTCGCCTGCGCCAATCGGTCGCAGATGGCCGACAGCGCGACGAACCGGTCCCACTGCCGGTCGCGCCAGGCGTGAAGCAGATCGGCCTGGACGTCGGGGAGCGCGGCACCCATGCCGACCAGCGCCGCGGTGGCCCCGGCCATCACCGAATAGCCCGAGGAAGCGGTCCTCGCCGGTGACCAGGACCTTGTCGGGATGGCTTCGCATCAGGGCGGCGATCCGCTGGAAGGTCATGACCGAATCGAGCGTGGCGACCTTGATGCCGATGACCTCGGGGAGATCGAGGATGGCGTGGAGGGTTGGGTCGTCGTAGGGGACGCCACCGGCCGCCTCATATAGATAGAAGGCGATGACCGGCAACTCACGGCCCAGCCGGCGGTGATACCCGACGGGGTCGTTCCGCTCGGGAAACGCGAGGAGCGCGTCGGCCCGGCCCCGGCGCGCCTCGATCGCCATGGTGATGTCGCGGGCACCCGCGACCACCACTCGATCGGGCAGCGCCTCCCGCCAGGTCTCGAGCACCTCGCGGCGATGCTCGGCGCTCAGGTGCGGGCCACGGCCGGTGTGAGCCCACACCGCGACGCCGGCCACGGGGTGGGCCGCCATCCAGCGGGCATAGGCTCGCTGGGCGGCAGCATCCAGCGTGTTGCCGCGGAACGGCACCGGGACGGCGGGGATGAGACCCCACTCGATCCGGGAGGCGATCCCGGTCACCCGGTCACCCCCGGCCCACCCCGGGCGCCGGCCGCGTTGCCCGCCTCGATGGCGGCCCGGTCGGCCGCCGAGAGATCGAGCAGGTCGAGCTTCGCGACGGAATTCTCCGGGATGCGGAGCGGCTGTCCGGTGCCGAACACGAAGCGGGCAGGTCCCACGGTGGCGAGCAGCGTCTCCAGATGATCCTCCGGCGGCCCCCAGATCCAGGAGATGTCCCACCACAGTCGCTGGGCCTCCTCCGGGGTCGAACCGAAGTGGACCTCCTCGACGAACGGGCGGTCCGCGTGGGTGACGATGATCCGTACCGCGGGGTCGGCCCGCACCAGCGCGCGAACCGCGGCCGCCGGCAGCTCGGCGGCGTGATCGTTGGGATGCCGTTGCCGGGCGTCCTCCAGCCGCACCGCGACCATCAGCGGCAGGCCCGCGCGGCCGCACGCCGCGGCGAGAGCCCGCATGGACGGCCCCGCCGGCGCGATTCCGTAGCAGGTCGGATCGCAGCGGACAGCCGGCGCCCCCGCGTCCGCCGCGGAGCGCAGCACGCTTTCCCATCCGGCGATCTCGGGATGCACCGCGAGCACCGGCCGCAGCCTCGGCTGCGCTGCGAGCCATCTCGACCATCCAGGCGTTTCCCGCGGCGGGATCGCGCCAGAACATCCCCGGCAGATGGCTCACCCACGCCTCGTCGATGCCGGTGCGGTCCATGGCGTCCAGGAGGGCTTCCGGGGAGGTGCCCGGCACCCGGCGGAAGGGATAGGAGCCGAGAAACGCGTTGACGTCGGTACGCATCAGTCGGAGGGGAACGCGCCGGGAGGAAAGATTCGCGCGGCATTGCGCCAGCGCACGAGCTCGAGATCGGGCGCCGTGAGGATTCGCTCGAGGTAGCGGAGCTTGGCCCATCCGGTCTCGATGGTGAGGTCGCACCCCCAGAGCAGCCGCTCGACGCCGACCGCCTCGACGCAGGCCTCGAGCATCCCGCCGTCCACGCCGCTACCCGAGAGATCGACCAGCACGTTCGGCAGCCGGCGCACCGCGGGCAGCGAGTGAAGCCAGTCTCCCCCGCCGCCGATGTGCGCCAGGATGAACGGCACCGCCTGGTGCCGCACGGCCAGACGGCCCAACTCGACCGCGTCGGAGGCCTCCTGTCCCGGATAGTCCCGCCGGCGGTGCTGCCAGACGTGATGGAGGACGGGGACGCCTCGCTCCGCCGCGAGGGCGCACACCGGGTCGAGGAGCGGGTCGTCCGCGCGCCGGCTCGCGGCGAGCTTGACACCGATCATGCCCGCAGTCGAGACAGCGCCGGATCTCGCCCAGCGCGTGGCCGCCGTAGTTGGGATTGACGGTGACGTAGCCGCGGATCCGGCCGGGATGCTCGTGCTGGAGCGCGAGCATGCGGTCGTTGCCGTAGACGCAGTCGTCCGGCGAGGGAAAATAGACCGGCGAGGTGAGGCCCCAGCTCCCCAGGATCGAGGCGACGTGGATGGTGATGCCGACCCGCTCGCCGGCGCGCAACCGGCTGGCGTTGCGCTCCCGCCAGTCGGCTCGCGGGGTGCGATCGTGGAGGAAATGCGCGTGGACGTCTATCAGCACGGTTCGCAATCTAACGTTGCGTCAGGTGATCCGGTCGCGGTCGCCGCCGGTGAATCGTCTCGGGGCGAGCCGGAGCATCTCCCCGGGGCGCTGCGCTCGCTCAGGACGACCATCCGGACCGGCCGACCGCGGCGAGCGCGTCGTCGAGAATCGCCAGCGTCCGGTCCACCGTCGCGTCGTCGTGTGCCAGCGACACGAAGTTGTAGGCGCCGCGCTTGAAGAGGAGCCCGCGCTCGGCGCAGGCGGTGGCGACCCGTCCGGACACCACTTCGGTGCGATACTCGAGAAAGCACATCTCCGGCAACCCGACGGCGCGGACGACCATCTCGCCGTGTGCCGCGGCCAGCGTCCGCAAACCCGCGAGGAGCCGGGCTCCCACTCGGGTGAGATGGGCGGGCACCTGGGCCTGCACCATCGCCGCGAGCGTGGCCCGGCACGCGGCGAGCGAGACGAACTCGGTGGCGAGGGTCGAAGAGATCCAGGTGTGCGACACCGCATCCATGACGTCGGCCCGGCCACCGACGGCCGCCAGTGGCAGTCCGTTCGCTATCGCCTTGCCGATCACCACGAGGTCAGGGCGGATCCCGTAGCGCTCGCAGCCGCCGCCGATCGCGAGCCGGCAGACCGTCTTGATCTCGTCGACCACGAGCAGCGCCCCGGACCGGAGCGTCTCCTCCCGGAGCACCGCGAGCCACTGCGGGTCCGGCGGCTCGAGGATGACCGGCTCGAAGACCACCGCGGCGAGACCCTCGCCCGCGGCGCGAATCAGATCGCGGGTTTCCTGGGGATCGTTGAACGGCAGCTCCCGGTAGAGTGCCCGGGTGGCGGCCGGTACACCCCGCCCGTCGCCCGTCTGACACCAGTCGAGCCAGCCGTGGTACCCGCAGCCCAGGATCGCGTCACGGCCGGTGACCAGTCGGGCCAGCCGGACCGCGGCGGCCATCGCTTCCGCTCCGGTCTTCAGGAAGCGGACCCGCTCGAGCCAGGGAATCAGCCCGCAGAGATCGGCGGCGAGCGCCTCCTCGAGCACTGGTGGGAGCGGACCGACGACACCGAGACCCGCCGCCTCGGTGACCGCGCGAGTGACGTCGGCGTGCCCGTATCCCAGCGCGACCGACCCGAGGCCCATGATGTAGTCCAGGTACTCGCGGCCCTCGCTGTCCCAGACCACGCAGCCGGACGATCGGGTCATGCGGAGCGGCGCGGACGCCGCGTCCGCGCCGAAGAGCGCGGCGGGACGCTTGCTGCCGGTCGAGGTGAAGTCGGCGACGCGCTCCATTCAACGCAGCTCCAGTACGCCCAGACTCGCCGGGTCCTGCCGGTCGCCACGGAGGTAGACCCATCCCCCGCCACCGCTCCACACCAGCTGACCCGACCGCCGCTCCCGCTCGGCCTCGATGCGATTGACCAGCAGATCGAAGCCGATCTGGTCGCCCGGCCGGGGGGTCCAGTCGGGAAGGGTGACGGCGGCGGACAGGGTGTACCCACTCTCGGTCGGCCGCCAGGCGCCACGCACCGTCGCGGGATCGCCCGCCGTGCCGTTCGCCGCGCTGACCCGGATGGACCCGTCGGCGCCCGAGGGCACGAGGAGGAATCCGCGGACCGGCTGGTCGGCCTTGGTCCGGATGTAGAGCTGGATGCCGTCGGCATGGATGTCGTCGGGCTCGTTGTCGAGCCGGAGCGGCGGCGCCTTCTCGCTCCGGATCAGCAGCTCCGGCTTCCTCACGTCGACCGCGACATAGAGCGTGTCCCCGTCCCAGTTCACTGCCGCGGCGGCCGAAAACTCTTCGGGACCGGCATAGGGCTCCTCACTCCGCCGGTACTGGTCCTCGTGGTCCAGCTCCAGCGGTGCCGAGAAATCGAAACCCTCGAGCGTGCCGTCCAACGGGGGCGGATCCACGACCCCGAGCGCGGCGCCGGTGATCGGCGTCGGACGGTCGCGGTCGATGAGCGGCCGAGCCGGCGGACCCGGAGGCACCCGGCGGGTGCCGCGAAGCGCGACCCGTGCTCCCTCGACCATGACCTCCCAGCCGTCACTCGTATTGACATGGCGGTCGGTGCCGGCCCCGGTCTGTACTTCGATCACGTCTCCGCTTCCTGCCCACCCTTGGACCGAGGGCTCATCCGCCGCGGCTTCGACCACCGAGACCAGGCGCACGCCGGATCCCCGGGCGCGCTGGATGTAGAAGGTGGCCGGCCCGGCCGCGCCTGGCAGCCCCGGCCCCACCGCGCGGAGCAGGTCCGCCGCGGGGTCGAGATGGAGTGAGAACGTCGTGCCATTCGCCTCGCGGGCACGAAGCACAGGGGCAGCGCCGGGGTCCGGCACGAAGCGCTCGAGCGCGCTCACGAATTCATCGCCGCCGGGCTCCGGCTCCCACCGGCCCGCGGTGAGCATGTCGACCTTCTCGCGCGGGTGCCATGACAGCTCCACCAGGTGCTCCTCGGGCGCGGACATCTCCAGGATGTCCAGGACGTATCTGGGCCCGGCCACGAGAGTCCGGGTGAGGCAGTCCCAGGTCCCCCGGGTCCAGGCCCACTCTCCCGCTTCCCCGAACGCGACGCACTCCGCGTCCTGGGCCGCCTGCGAGGCTCGGTCGAGGCGGGGCGCGTTGTGGGCCAGCGTCGAGCGGTACCAGAAGAGATCGCGCGAGACGTAGGAACCGGTCCCCGGATCGGGGAGCCAGTGCCGCCCGCCGGCGTGCAGGGTGAGGTGAAGCCGGTCGGGATGGCCGTGGCCGCCGCCGTAGCCGCCGCACTCCAGGCTGGCGTAGCGGTCCCGGCGGCGGAGGATCGCGAGCCCCTGCCCCTCCAGGAGCGTACTCCCCGGCCGCCACTCGCCGCTCCCGGCGGCGAGCGCGGGGGCCATCTCGAGCAGGGCCCACCACGAGAGATCCGAACGGGTACGGGCCGAGCCCGGCGGCTCGGCGCCGGTCTCGTGGAGGTAGGAATCGAAGCGCTGGGCCGGCGGCGGAGCGGAGGCATAGAGCGCGCGGAGCCAGTCCCACAGATCGGAGTCCGGGTCGTCGAGGCGCGCGAGCCCGACCTCCCAGAGCTCCAGATACATCGGCTGTGCCAGCGAGACCGCGAACCGGGCGTCCTTCCTGGCCGGAAAGGTGAAATCCGGGAGGGCGCTCAGCGCCGGTGCCCGAAGCGCCCCCTCCAGCCGGGCCGCGAGCCGAGGATCGGCCAGGATGTCCACCCCGGCCTGGCGGGCCCAGCCCATCGCCAGCAGTTGGCCCCGCAAGGCGAAGAGATGGTAGTTCTCTCCCTCGTACCACATCCCGTCGCTGCCGAACCCGCGCACCAGGTGCGCGATCATCCCGGTCGGCCCCTCGACGGCCCGGCCGGCCAGATCCTCGTCCTCGAACCAGACCGCGATCGCGGCCAGCGCCGCGTTGTGCCAGGTCTGCCGGTTGGAGAACCCCTCGTCGAATTCGCCGATGAGATTCGCGGCCTCGTCCGCGACCGCGCTCACGCCCTCGCCCAGCGACGGATCGAGCATGCCGGCATCGCGGAGCAGGCCGGCGGCGGCAAGGTAGTTCGTCAGCCAGATCGACTCCAGATAGGTGGAAAAGAAGAGCCGGCTGGGGCCCAGGACGTTGTCGCGATTGGGATACTCGGCGTAATGAGCCGCGTATCTCGCGAGGATACCGGCAGCCATGTCCGCCGCATCGGATCGGCCGGCCAGCACACCGAGGGCGGCGAGCTCGGCCGCGCGCTCCGCCAGCCACAGGTGCTGCCAGCGGCCCCAGGCACGGTCGTGCCTGGGGCCGGCCTGAGCCCGGCCGCACTCGGGGCAGCGGTGCGAGTGGGGACTCCAGGGGTCGAATTCCAATGGGGTGCCGTCGTCGGGACAGAGTCCGCCGTCCGCCGTCAGCTGCGCCTTGAGTGGGGAGGGCTCCACCGGGCGCCGGAGCAGCGGCTCCGCTCGGGCCGACAGGCGCGCGACCAGCGCCGACAGGTCGCCCGATTGCGCCACCTGGTCCCGGCGCGACTCCAGCTGATCGACGCTCAGCACGCCCGCACGCCCGTCGCGGCCCATCGCACCGGCAGGAGCCGCATGCCGAGACCGCGAACCGCCTCCATGGCCTCCCGAGGATCGTCCGGCGCGATGAAGAACATCGACCCGCCGGCTCCCGCACCGGCGGCCTTGCCGCCCAGCGCGCCGGCATCGAGCATCGCGCGCTCCAGTCGTGCCATTTCCGGCGTGGACATGCCCGAGTCGAGTGCCTGCTGCAACCGCCAGTTGTCGCTCAGCAGCGCGCCGACCCGGACGAGGTCGGCGGCGCGCAGGGCCGATGCCATGTCTTCCGCCACCCGGCGGAGACCGTCGAGCGCCCCGGCGATCGCGGCATCTCCGCGCTCATAGCCCCGCATCACCCGCCCGATCGTGTCGCCGGAGAATCGCGAGGCTCCGGTGTAGCACAGGAGCACCCGCCGCTCCAGCTCCGCCGCGAACCCGGGTTCGAGGGCGATCGGCTCCACCGAGGCATCGGGATCGTGAAAGGTGAGACGGAGGAACCCGCCGAATGCCGCCGTGAACTGGTCCTGCCTTCCACCGGGGATCTTCGCCTCCACGGCCTCGAGCCGGCAGGCCAGATCGGCGATCTCGCGTACCGACGGATGGCGGCCGGCGGACGACGCGAGCGCGGCCACCAGCGCCACGTCGATCGCCCCGGAGCTGCCGAGCCCGCTGCCGGGAGGAGCATCGGACCGGGTGACCAGCGAACAGGGGCCGGCGCGGAACATCCGGAGTCCCGCGCGGAGCAGCGGAAGCGGCCCACTCCCCTCGAGCGCGGCGATGTCTCCACCTCGACCGCCTCACTCGAGATCCTTCGACGTCAGGCGGTATCCCGTATCGCGCGGGGTCAGCTCGGCGTAGGCGTGGAGCTGCACCGCGGCCGCGACCACGATGCCGCCCTCCCGGGCGGAGTACGGCGGCACGTCGGTCCATCCGCCGGCGAAGTCGAGCCGGACCGGGGCCGCCGCGCGCAGACCGGTCACGGCGCGACCCACCAGCGCTGGACGCTCGGCAGCTCTCCCCGCAGATCCATCTGGACCCCTTTCACCCTCCGGTTCGCCCCCTGCAGCCCACCGGCGTGATACAGGAACGCCACCGGCACCGAGTCGGCGAAGAAACGCTGAGCCTTCCCGGGATCGGCCGGCGCGGTCAGGCCCGCGGTCTCCGCCAGCGGCGCCAGATAGCCGAGACCGATGTCGCCGGCCACGCCGAGGACCGCGGCGTCGAAGTCCCGCTCCGGGCCGTAGACCCGGGCGAGATACGCCGAGAGCTCCAGCTGCCGGATGGTCACGTCGAATCCGACCGCCGCGAGCCGGGCCTGCACCATCTGTTCGAGGGCGGCCTCGCCGCTTCCCACCGTCAGCAGCTCGAACCGCTTCACTCCCCCCCCGGAGGAGGGAGCATCCCTCCCCGGGGGCTCGACGGCCACAGGAAGATATCCGGGCACCCCTGGCGGCACCGGCCCCGTCGCCGGTGTGCCGAAGCCATAGAGATAGCCGTCCACGATCTCCTGACGGTCGATCGCCGCGTTCACCACCCGGCGGGTGGCGAAATCGTCGAATGGCGGCCGTCGGGTGTTGAAGACGATGCAATAAGTGAGCAAGAGCGGAAAGCTTCGAACCTCCAGCGCGGGATCGCGCCGCACGAACGAGGCGTGGGCCGGCTGGATCCCGGCGAAGTCCAGTTCACCCGAGGTGAGGGCCGCCAGCTTGGTGGTCGGCTCGTCCACCACGACGACGATCAACCGCTGCAGCCGGGGCGGCCCCCCCATCGTCTCGGGAAATCCGCTGTCGGCGGCGAAGACCCAACGACGGTTCGCCTCATGGGCGACGAACCGGAACGGCCCGTTGCCCACCGGCCGTTGGTTCCAGGTTGCCTGCCGGAGCCGGGCCGCCGGCACCGTGTCCAGCAGGTGCGCCGGAAGGATGGCGAGATCGGTGAGCACGTCGGGGAACCGCTCCTGCGGCTGCTTGAAGCGCAGCACGACCGTGGAGTCGTCCGGGGCCGACACGCCTTCCAGAGATGCCACATCTCCCAGCCGGGGGTAGCCGGTCGCGGGATCGCGAGCGGCCGAGAGAGTCCACGCGACATCCCGCGCGGTAGTGGGTGCGCCGTCGTGCCACCGCACCCCGGGCTGAAGCTCGAAGCTGAGCCGCCGCCGGTCCTCGCTCCAGTGCCACCCGCGCGCCAGATAAGGCCGCGGCGTGAGCGCGCTGTCATAGCGGGCCAGGGTGGTCAGCAGCACGTAGCGCTGCACCTGGCGGGCCAGCGGATGCTGGGTAAGGAGCGGATTGATGCTCTGCAGGTCCGCCCCGGAGGCAAACAGTACGGTGGCGCCGCGTCGGGCGGCCTCCGGCTGGCACGCCGGAACGGACACCGCGACGATGAGCGCCGGAAGGAGGCGTCGGAGCACGCCGGAAACTATCTCACTGGCGGCCGGGATGGGGAGGCAGGACATTTCCCAAATGACGCTCCTGCTGCTGCGACGGGCGCTGAGCGGAGCCGCGGTGGTCTTCGGCGTGCTCACGCTCATGTTTTTCCTCCTTCGGCTCGCGCCGGGCGATCCCGCGCGGCTGCTGGTCGGCCCGGCCGCGACCGAGGAGCAGGTCGCGGCGCAGCGTCACACACTCGGACTGGACCGTCCGCTTCCATCGCAGTACGCCACCTGGCTCGGCCGGTTCGTGCGGGGCGACTGGGGGACCAGCATCGCCACCGGTCGCCCGGTCGCCCGGACCCTCGCCGAGGCTTGGCCGGCCACGGTCCAGCTGGTGGGCATCTCGCTGGTCCTGAGTTACCTGCTCGGCATCGCCATCGGCGTGGTCCAGGCCACCGTTGGCGGGCGAATCGACACCGGGATCTCGGTCCTCACGGTGACGTTGTTCGCCCTCCCCGGGTATTGGCTGGGGCTCATGCTGGTGATCGTGTTCACCTATCAGACCCGAATGCTGCCGGCCTTCGGCGCGGCGGGATTCGATTCCGACTTCCTCACCGGCTGGGAGCGGGTCGCGGATCGTCTCCGCCACCTGGCACTCCCCCTCACCACCCTCACGCTCATCGGGCTGGGGGGCACCGCGCGCTACGTCCGCGGCGCCATGCTCGACGTCGCCGGCGCGCCGTTCATCGCGATCGCGCGCGCCAAGGGGCTCTCGCCGGCACGGGTGGCCGTGCGCCACGTGCTGCGCAACGCGCTGATCCCGGTCGTCACCCTCCTGGGGTTGTCCCTGCCGGCGCTGTTCTCCGGCGCGGTCTTCATCGAGGCGATCTTCGGCTGGCCGGGCGTGGGGCGGATACTGGTGGAGGCCGTAGGGGCGCGGGACTACCCGATGGTGATGGCCGCGACCGCGGTGAGCGCGGTGCTCGTGGTCGCCGGCAATCTGCTCGCGGAAGCCCTGGTCGGCTGGGCCGACCCGAGGGTCCGGGCGCACCCGCACGGCCCGGGGAGGATCGAGTGACGCGGGGACTGGGAAGCGATCGGAGAGCGGTGTTCGGACTCGCCGTGCTGGCCGCGGCCGTCGTGGTGGCCCTGTTCGCGCCCCTGCTGGCCGCCGACCCCATCGCGCAGCACGACATCGTGGCGACCCGGTTCCTTCCGCCGCTCACGTCCGACCTCCACGGCGCGTTCCATCCTCTGGGGACCGACCGCTTCGGCCGGGACGTGTGGGCTCGGCTGGCCTATGGCGCGCGGGTGTCGCTGGGCGTCGGGGCCCTGGCGGTGCTGGTATCGGTGCTCGTGGGTGTCGCGGTCGGAGCGGCGGCGGGGTTCTGGCGCGGGTGGCCCGCGACCCTCTTGCTCGGACTCACCGATTTCGCCCTGGCGCTGCCCCGGGTGGTTCTGCTCCTGCTCCTGGCCTCACTGTGGCAGCCGAGCGCGGGACTGGTGATCCTAGTGCTCGGGCTCACCGGCTGGATGACGATCGCCCGGCTGGTGCACGGGGAAGTGCGGGCACTGGCCGTCCGCCCGTTCGTGGAGGGCGCGGTGGGCCTGGGGGCCTCGGACCTTCGCGTGCTGGTGCGCCACATCCTGCCCAATGCGCTGACTCCGGTGACCGTGGCCGCCGCGCTCGGGCTCGGCAACGCCATCATGCTGGAGGCCGGGCTGTCGTTTCTGGGCCTCGGGGTACAGCCGCCGACACCGTCGTGGGGCAACCTGATCGCGTCGGGCCGCGATACGCTGGTGAACGCGCCCTGGGTGGCGGCCGCTCCCGGTGTGGCGCTCGTTCTGGTGGTGGTCGGTGCTACCCTGCTGGGCGACGCGGTGCGGGACCGGCTGGACCCTTCGGCGGAGCGCCGCTCGGCATGAGGATCAGCGGCCGGTCCAGCGGTCGGTGCCGGCGATGTCGTCGATGAGCCGCTCGAGCCGCGCCAAGTCTCCCGGAGCGGCGAAGCAGCCGTAGTCGTGCCTGATCGTCTTGCTGCGCCCGTCCAGATTGGCGGAGGTGATGACCGTGGGCGAGTCGGTGGCGTATTGACCGCAGGCGGGCGAATCCATCACGTAGGCGTCGGCGAACCCGAAATATCCCCCCGCCTCCAGCTCGCGGAGAAGGCTGTCCACTCTGGACGCCGGAATCTCGGCCGTGGCCTCGCCCTGCCGGGTGACGTGGTGCGTGCCGACATACCGCACCGCGCCCGACCGCGAAATCGCGACCTGGTAGACCGGGCAGGTACCGAAGCACGGGGTGCGCTCGAGGGTGACCGCCGGCGGCGCGGGACTGTCGGTCGTTACGGGGGGACGCGGCGCGCACGCGACCAGCGCCGCGATGGTGAGCCGAACCGCACGGCCGCTCATCGTGACTGCGCCCGGACTCTCAGATCCCGGCTTCGCACTCGGTCGGACACAGTGAGGGCAAGGTCGTCACGGCTGCTGACCACCTCCACGCTGCCGCCCCGAGCGAAGGACAGGACGTCTCCGGTGACCGGATCGCGCACCATGATCATCGGCGCCCGGCTCGCATCCCAGCGGAGCGCCACACGCCCCGCGACCCCACGAGTCACCTCGACGACCGTAGACTCGGTGGACGCCCGGACCGTCGAGGCGCGCACTCCGGCGCCTTCCAGATGTAGAGAAGCCAGCCTCGCGGCCCGCTCGGGACGGAGCGGGACGGCGAAGGCGAAGTGTCCGGCGCCGGTTGGGTCATCCGCGATCTCGAAGGGCGCGAAGTCGAGTCCGAAGATCCGAGCGCCGTCCGCGGCGCGACCTTCGAGACGGTACGGACCTGGACGGAGTGGCAGGCTGGGCCGGGCGCTGATCCGGAACGCAGGCTCCAGCACGGCACGGCCGTGCTCGATCCGGCCCCACACGAGCAGCGCGGGCTGGATTGCCTGAGCCTGGCCGCCCGCCACCGAGGCCTCGCTGCCGCGAAAGTTCATCACGCCCGTGTAGGTGTAGTCGCTGATCCATTCGTTGGCGCAGTAGCCCATGAGATCGTGCGAGTCGGCAGGCTTGAGCTCAGCATTCACGAGGTCGTACCCGACCACACCGATCTCGCCGCCCGTATAAGGGTAGTTGGCGTCCGGGTTCCCCGCTCCCCCGCAGGGCGCGTGCTGCCGGCCCCAGTTGTGACCCCACTCGTGAGCCGCCACCGAGCTGCCGCTGGGGAGCTTGTCCCATCCGATCGCCGCGGGCGCGCCGATGTACCCCACCCCGGCGACGCCACTGCTGTAAGCCGGGTTCACCACTCCGTAGTAGTACCGTGAGTTGCTCTCCGCCACGCGCAGGGCGAGGATCTCGCTCACCACGGTGTTCCAGGCCCCGTTGCCGTTGTCAGACTGAAGCGGCTTGCTCTCGGTGGTGGTGTAGGGAACCCGAACGTCGGCGTCGTTGCCCGCCAGCGGGTGGATCCGCATCGTGGCCTCGAGGAAATCGACCCGGTTCGCCGCGGTGACGTTGCCTTGGCGATTGTTCGCTTTCGTGATCACCGGGACGAATCGCACCCTGAACGGATTGGTGGTTCGGACATCCATGGCGATTGGCGTGCCGGAAGACGGGAACGTGTTGTCGGCGTCGTCGGCTTCGGGGAAGGCGTTGTCGGGGTCCACCTGTACCAGGACGGAGAGGTTGGGCTGAATCAGGGTCTTGGCCAGCACGATGTTCCACGAGTTGTTGATGTTGCTCTCGTTTACCCCGAGTGGCGTGGAGAGCGCCGGGGCCGGGACCGTCAGTGTCGAAAACAGCGAGCCGTTACTGTAGAGGCTCACCCGCACGTCCGGCCTGGCGACGTTCACCTGGTTGGCCGTGACGAAAATCCGAAGCAGCGCGTCGCGGTCCCTGACCAGCGGCACCCCGCGCCCATAGGTCTGAACGCTTTGCACCAGATAGAGGCCGTCCACCCGCAGGTTGAAGCCGGCCGCGCCGCCGGTCGAGTAATTGACCGTCGCCGACGCCGTGCCGCTGGCGCCGACCGAGGTAGTCTGGCTCGAGGGGGCCGGCGAGTATTGCTGGGCCCCATCGCTGACCGGCATCGCCGTGACGGCGTATTGGCCGGCGGCCAGGCCGGTCAACGTTTCAGAGGCCGTGACCTGGCGGCTGTATCCCCCGGGGCCGGACACCGTGACCGCCGCATCGGTGCCCGGCGGCAGGCCCGCGACCGTGAGCGCCAGCGCGCCGGCGGCCACCGCGTAGACCACCTCCGCACTGGCCGGATCCCCCCACCGACGGCGATGGCCTGAGACGATGGGGAGGGAGCGTAGTGAGACGAGCCGACCGACACACCGGCGGCGGACACGGTGTAGCTTCCGGGCGCGAGCCCCGACAGGGTCTCCGAGCCGCCTACCTGACGAGCGAATCCACTGGGCCCCGAGACGCTGAGGTCGGCCGCCGTGTTCGCTGGGAGCCCGGAAACCATCAGGGCCAGGCTTCCGGTCGTCGGACCGGTTGAGCCGCCGCCGCAAGCGGCGAGGAGGAGGACCAACCCGAGCGGGAAACCCAAGCCGACCTGGCGGCTGATCATTCAGCACCCTGAGGTCATTGGAAATCATCTGTCCGCAATGATGGACGACAACTCTCGCGATCTGCACGCCGCCAGCCCTGCACCGGTAGCCGAGCCCTTGCCGGTAAGGCCTTCAGGAAATAGAGCTTAAGTGCGCGGCGCTGGACATCGTTCCAGGCTCGACGTCCGGTTCGGAGACGTCAGGGCAACTGGCGCGCCATGCCGGGACCATTACGCAGTTCGGAACCTGTTGTACCTTAGGAAGATGCTGGAGGCTGCACCTGCACATGACTCGGCTTCAGCTTCCTGAGGCAACGGAGGCTTTTCCCCATGGACGACACGCAATCCAGCCCGCTGCCCGATCATCCGGTCGAGGAGTTGGCTCCCCAGACGTACTGTCAGCGCGCGGCGCTGGAGCTGGCCGCGCTGGTTCGATACCAGCGGAAACCCAAACACCGGATCCGCCGCGATTCTGCGCTTCTTCGCCGCTGTGTAGAGGAGGTGCTGGGCGTTGACACATCGAAACCGGTGGGCACAGGGCCGTGGCAAGCGGGGGCCAAGCCGCTCAAGCGGCCGGGGCGAGGTGGGCTCTTGTTCATTCCGATCGTGTCGCGAGGAAAGACCACGGTGATGGTCTCCACCCCCCGCGAGGCGGAGGAGCTGGCAGCATTCCTGAACTACTGCGGGACCCAGGAGGTCGGGAGCTGAGGCAACCCGACGCTCACCGGGACTAAGTGCGCACCGCCGAATCCAGCCGCCGCAGGCCACCTCGATCTGCGCCCGGCGCGGTCCCTGCCGAGGCCACTGAACACCCGCTACGTTACGAGTCACTTCCCCTCTCGACGGCCCCGGAGTCCCCCCATGCCCGTCGCACGTCAGCCGCGTGACGCCCACCCGGGCGCCCAGGCCTCCAGCCAGGAGGTCGCCATCCTGTGGCTGACCGCAGGTCTGGGCTGCGACGGCGACACTATCGCGATGACGGCGGCCACCCAGCCCAGCCTCGAAGACTTGCTGAGCGGCGCCATCCCCTGGACTCCCAGGGTGCGGCTCTACAATCCCTTTCTGGCCACCGAAGTGGGAGACGAGTTCGTCGAGTACTTCCACCGGGCGTCGAGGGGCAAGCTCGGCCCGTTCATCCTGGTGGTCGAGGGCTCGATTCCGGACGAGACCAACAAAGCCGAAGGATACTGGGCGACCTTCGGCACGGACCCCGTCACCAAGCAGCCGATCACCACCTGCGACTGGATCGACCGCCTGGCGCCGCAGGCATGGGCCGTCGTAGCGGCCGGCACCTGCGCGGCGTACGGCGGGATCCACGCCATGGAGGGCAACCCAACCGGCGCGATGGGGCTGCCCGACTACCTGGGCTGGAGCTGGCGCTCGGCCGCGGATCTACCAATCGTGTGCCTTCCCGGTTGCCCGGTGCAGCCGGACAACATGACCGAGACCCTGCTCTACCTCCTCCATCACTTCGTGGGCCGAGCCCCGCCGATCCCCCTCGACGAGGTGCTTCGCCCGCGCTGGCTGTTCGAGCGCACCGTCCACGAAGGCTGTGACCGCGGCGGCCACTATGAGCAGGGTGAGTTCGCCGACGCCTACGGCTCGCACCTGTGCATCGTGAAGCTGGGGTGCTGGGGACCGGTGGTGCAGTGTAATGTCGGGAAGCGGGGCTGGATGGGCGGGATCGGCGGCTGCCCGAACGTGGGCGGCATCTGCATCGGCTGCACCATGCCGGGGTTCCCGGACAAATTCATGCCGTTCATGGATCAGCCGCCGGGCTCGCTGCTGTCGTCGGCGGCCGTGATGACGTACGGCCGGGCGATTCAGGCCCTTCGCCGGTTCACCATGGGGTCGATGAACAAGGAACCGACCTGGCGCGCCGCGGGCCGCCGCACCGAATGAAGAGCACGATGGATTACTTCGAAGCCGAAACGATCTTGCGCGATCTCGCGGCGGTGTTCGCCCGGGACCGTACCCAGGAAAACGGGACCCCGCCCGCCAACGACCCTCCGCTCCCCAATCTGGAAGCCAAGTACCGGACCCTGGTGGAACAGGTGCCGGCGGTGGTCTTCATGGCCTACCTCGACCGGGGCATCGGCGAGGCCTACGTGAGCCCCCGAATCGAGGAAGCAATGGGATTCTCCCAGGCGGAATGGCTGGAGGATCCGGTCCGCTGGTACGACCACATTCACCCCGAAGACCAGTTGCGCTGGAGCACCGAAGCCGCCGAGATGTTCCTGACCGGCCGGCCGTTACGCTCCGCCTACCGCGTGCTCTCCCGGGACGGGCGCCTGCTGTGGTTTCAATGCGAGGTGCAGATGGTGCGGCGGGAGGACGGCCGACCCTGGTTCATCCATGGCGTGGGATTCGATATCACCGACCTGAAGCAGGCGGAGGCGGCGCTCGAAGGAGAGCGGAACCTGCTGTCGGCGGTGCTCGACACCGTCGGGGCTTTGGTGGTGACGCTGAGCCCGTCGGGAGCGATCATCCGCTTCAACCGGACCTGCCAGCACATCACCGGCTATTCGGTCGACGAAGTGCGCGGCCGCTACTTCTGGGACCTGTTCCCGGTGCCGGAAGAGGCGCGCGGCTTCCAGGCGATGCTTCAATCCCTGCGGCCCGGCCAACAACGAGCGTACGAGAGCGATTGGGGGGGCCGGGACGGCTCCCGCTGCCGGATCGCGTGGTCCAATACCGTCCTCCCGGCGTCCGGATCAGCCCCGGCCCACATCATCACGACCGGCATCGACATCACGGAGCGGAAGCGGATGGAGTCGGCGTTGTTGGAGATCAGCGGCAGGGAGCAGCGCCAGATCGGGCAGGACCTGCACGATGGCCTGGGGCAGCACCTCACCGGAATCGCCTTCATGAGCAAAGTGCTCCAGCAGCAGCTGGCCGAAGCGGGCGCCGCGCAGGCGCCGCACGCGGCCAAGATCGTACGGCTGGTGAACGACGCGATCCATAAGACGCGGGAGCTGGCGCACGGGCTGGTCCCGGTGTTCTCCGACGCGCAGGGCCTGATGTCCGCGCTCCAACAGTGGGCGGCGGAGGTCGAGGACCTGTTCACCGTCTCCTGCCGCTTCGAATGCCCCCAGCCGATCCTGATCACCGACATCGGGAGGGCCACGCATCTATATCATATCGCGCAGGAGGCGGTGAACAACGCGATCAAGCACGGCGGGCCGGAGCACATCGTGCTCACCCTGGCGCGGGAGGGGACCACCGGGAGCCTCACCGTGGAGGACGACGGGACCGGCATGCCCGAGATTCCCAGCAATCACCAGGGCCTGGGGCTGCGCATCATGAGCTACCGGGCTAACATGCTGGGTGGATCGCTGGAAGTTCAACGTGGCTCGGAGCAGGGCACCGTGATTCGGTGCCGCTTTCCACTCGCGAGCTGATGGAGGCCGGATGTCGGTGCGCATGACGGCCAAGGCCGGACCTAGCAAGTACCGGGTCCTCGTGGTGGACGATCATCCGATCGTTCGGCAGGGGCTGGCGCTCCTCATCGACCAGGAGCCCGACCTCATGGTCTCGGGCGAGGCCGAAGAAGCCCAGTCGGCGCTCGCGGCGATCGCGGTCTCGCGTCCCGACGTCCTGCTGCTCGACATCTCGCTCCCCGGGCCCGACGGCATCGACCTGCTGAAGACGATTCGGTCCACCGACCCGGACCTGCCGGTCCTGATGCTGTCCATGCACGACGAGGCCACCTATGCCGAGCGCGCCCTCAGGGCCGGGGCCAATGGCTACATCATGAAGCAGGAGGCCACCGAGAACGTCCTCGTGGCGCTCCGCCGGATCCTGCGGGGGGAGTTGTACGTGAGCGAACGGATGGCGAGCACGATGCTGCGGCAGATCGCTACCGGCGACGGGAAGCCGGGCCGGGCACCGATGACCCGGCTGAGCGACCGGGAGCTGGAGGTCTTCCGCCTCATCGGCGAGGGACACGGCACTCGGCAGATCGCCGAGGAGCTGCATCTGAGCGTGAAGACCGTCGAGTCCTACCAGGCCCACATCAAGGAGAAGCTGGGCCTGCAGAGCGCCCGGGACCTGGTGCAGCGGGCCATCGAGTGGAAGCTGGCCGAAACGACGAAATGACCTCCGCAGGAATAGCATCGGAGATTCCCGATGCCATCGGCAGGACCATCCCTTCCTAAAACATGCGGGCCGCCAGCGACCGGACGCGGCGGCCCTGGAGAACTCCCGGCACCAGCGCACGAGGCGAGTCATTCGCGGGTATATCGGGGAAACCCTGATACCGGTCATGGGAGAAACCACTATGTGAGACCGGGGGACGTGCCCGCTTGCGGCAAATTCCACCGAGCCCAGATTGGGCAGTCAGAAATTCCCGCTCAGCGCCGCCCCGCGGCCCCCCGAGCGTTGCAAGTGCGCCCACGAGCTACCGGTCGCTCCGCCTCTCCCGCCCCTTCGCAGCAGAAGGAGAGTCTATGCCCGCCACAGTTCCCTATGGCCGCGTCACCCAGAAGCCGCCCGCGGTGTCCGACATCCACGTGCTCTGGCTGACCGCCGGGCTCGGCTGCGATGGCGATTCGGTGTCCATCACCGCGGCCACCCAGCCGAGCATCGAGGACGTCATCCTCGGCGCGATCCCAGGGCTGCCCAAGGTCCACCTCCACAACCCGGTGCTCGCCGTCGAGGTGGGTGACGAGTTTCTCAAGCCCTGGTACCAGGCGAAGGAGGGGAAGCTCGACCCCTTCGTGCTGGTGGTCGAGGGCTCGATCCCGAACGAGAAGATCAAGAAGGAAGGCTACTGGGCGGCCATGGGGACGGACCTCGAGACCAGGCAGCCGATCATGACCAACACGTGGATCGACTGGCTGGCTCCCAAGGCCCTGGGGGTCGTGGCCATCGGCACCTGCGCCACGTACGGCGGCATCCACGCGATGGAAGGGAATCCCACCGGCGCGATGGGCCTGGCCGACTATCTCGGCTGGGACTGGAAGTCGAAGGCGGGGCTCCCGATCGTGAACGTGCCGGGCTGCCCGGTTCAGCCCGACAATTTCATGGAAACGCTGCTGTATCTGCTGTATCAGGTTGCCGGTCTCGCCCCGATGATCCCCCTCGACGATCAGCTCCGCCCCACCTGGCTCTTCGGCAAGACGGTGCACGAGGGCTGTGACCGCGGCAGCTACTACGAGCAGGGCGACTTCGCCTCGGAATACGGCTCGCCCAAGTGCATCGTCAAGCTGGGATGCTGGGGGCCGGTGGTGAACTGCAACGTGCCCAAGCGGGGCTGGATGGCGGGCATCGGCGGCTGCCCCAACGTCGGCGGCATCTGCATCGGCTGTACCATGCCGGGGTTCCCCGACAAGTTCATGCCGTTCATGGACGAGCCGCCGGGCGCGCGGCTCTCGACCGCCAGCATCCAGCCCTACGGCAAGGCGATCCGGGCCCTCCGCTCATTCACCAACTCGACGGTGAACAAGGAGCCGAAGTGGCGCCATCCACGCCCCGAGCTGACCACAGGCTATCACCCAGGTCCTTCTGACCAAGGAGTAACGGCGATGACTACGACCGTAGCCGCCCCAAAGACCGGGGCGGCGGGCAAGTCGAGGAAACTGGTGGAGATGAACTGGGATCCGATCACCCGGATCGTGGGCAGCCTCGGCATCTTCACCAAGATCGATTTCGACAACAAGGAAGTGGCCGAGTGTCACAGCACCTCGTCCATCTTCCGCGGCTACAGCATCTTCATGAAGGGTAAGGATCCCCGCGACGCGCACTTCATCACCAGCCGGATCTGCGGGATCTGCGGCGACAACCACGCCACCTGCGCCACCTACGCGCAAAACATGGCCTTCGGCGTGCGGCCGCCGGCCATGGCGGAGTGGATCGTGAACCTCGGCGAGGCCGCCGAGTACATGTTCGACCACAACATCTTCCAGGACAACCTGGTCGGGGTGGACTACTGCGAGCAGATGGTCAAGGCCACCAATCCCGGCGTCTGGGCCAAGGCCCAGAAGACCGCGGCGCCCCACGCGGCCGACCACGGCTACCGGACGATCGCCGACATCATGACGGCGCTGACCCCCTTCACCGGCGATTTCTACCGCGAGACGCTCCACGTGAGCCGGTACACCCGGGAGGCATTCTGCCTCATGGAGGGACGGCACGTGCACCCCTCCACCCTGTATCCGGGCGGGGTCGGGACCGTGCCGACGGTGCAGCTCTTCACCGATTACCTGGTGCGCCTGGCGCGGTACGCGGAGTTCATGAAGAAGTGCGTGCCGCTGCACGACGACCTGATCGATTTCTGGTACGACGCCCTCCCGGGCTACGAGAAGGTGGGCGTACCGCCGGACCCTGCTGGGCTGCTGGGGCTCCTTCAACGACCCCGACCACTGCGACTACACCTACAAGAACATGGCGCAGTGGGGCGACAAGATGTTCGTCACCCCGGGAGTCGTGGTGGACGGCAAGCTGGTGACGCACAGCCTGGTGGACATCAATCTCGGCATCCGGATCCTGCTGGGCCATTCGTTCTACGACGACTGGGCCAAGGAGGAGACGTTCGTCAAGCAGGACCCGCTGGGGAATCCGGTGGACCAGCGCCATCCCTGGAACCAGACCACCATCCCGCGGCCGCAGAAGCGCGACTTCGACGGGGCCTACAGCTGGACCATGTCACCCCGCTGGTTCGATGGGAAGGACCACCTGGCGCTCGATACCGGCGGCGGGCCGCTGGCCCGGTTCTGGGCCACGGCGCTCGCGGGCATAGTGGACATCGGCTACGTCAAGGCGACCGGCACCAGCGTCAAGATGTACCTGCCCAAGACCGCCACGAAGCCCGAGGCCGAGTTCGAGTGGAAGATTCCGAAGTGGAGCAATGCCCTGGAGCGCACCCGCGCGCGCACCTACTTCCAGGTCTACGCCTGCGCCGCGGCCTACCACTTCGTGGAGAAGGCGCTGGCGGAGCTGCACGCGGGCCGGACCAAGACCTGGAACGAGTTCACCGTGCCCGACGAGGCGATCGGCTGCGGCTTCCACGAGGCGGTGCGCGGCGTGCTGTCGCACCACGTGGTGATCCGGAACGGGAAGATCGCGAACTACCATCCCGTATCCGCCCACCCCGTGGAACGGCAGCGTGCGCGACGTGTACGGCACCCCGGGCCCCTACGAGGACGCGGTGCAGAACACGCCGATCTTCGAGGAGAACGGCCCGGACACCTTCAAGGGCATCGACATCATGCGCGCGGTCCGGAGCTTCGATCCCTGCCTCCCGTGTGGCGTCCACATGTACCTGGGTAACGGCAAGGTGGTGGAAAACCACCACTCACCATTCTTCGGCAACCACGGCTGAGGAGACGCCCGAGGGCGGAAATCGCGAGAGGGGCGTGATGCCCAGGCAGACGGAGTTCGAGCGTCGGATCGCGGCCATCGAGGAGCTGGTCAAGCAACTCGAGACCGCGACCGACCCCGCGGCTCGTGCCGCGTCGCAGGAGTTGGTGCGCGCACTGATGGAGTTGCACGGCACCGCGCTGGAGCGGATCCTGACCACGATCCGCCGCAACGGGGCGGCCGGCGGCACGATCGTGGAGCAGCTTTCGCGTGACGAGCTCATCGCCAGCGTGCTGCTGCTGTACGACCTGCATCCGGTCGATCTCGAGACCCGGGTGCGGGGCGCGCTGGAGAAGAGCCGCCCATACCTCAAGTCACATGGCGGCAACGTCGAGTTGGTGGCCATCGAAGACTCGGTGGTGCGGCTCCGGATGCAGGGCAGCTGCAACGGCTGCCCGTCGTCGTCGGTGACGCTCAAGCTCGCCATCGAGCAGGCGATCTACGAGGCGGCGCCCGACGTGAGCGCCATCCTCGTGGAGGGTCAGACCGAAGCGCATCCGGCCGCGGCCGTGCTGGTCGCGCTGAAGGCCGGCGGCAACGGGAACGGGCAGCTGGACGCCGACACCCTGTGGCAGGACGTGCCCGATCTGGGCCGGCTGGCCAACGGAGCCACTCGTCGGTTGGAGGTCAGCGGCCGAGAGGTGCTCTTCTGCCGGCTGGAGGAACACCTGTACGCCTACGGCGCTCGCTGCCCCGAGTGCGAGGCCGATCTCGGCTCCGCAGCCCTCGAGGGCCGCTCGCTCGCTTGTCCCGGGTGCGGCCAGATCTACGACGTCGTTCAGGCCGGCCGGGCCTCTGCTCGCCCCGAGTCGCACCTCGACCCCTTCCCCATCCTCACCCGTAACGGCCGCACCCAGGTGGCGCTGCCGCCGGCCGGGGTCGCGGTCGGCTCGGCCTGACCATGACCTCCCCCGACGGGGCGCGCGGCGCCGGGTTCGAGGTCCTCCGGCGGTTCGCCAAGCCGCGGGCGCCGGTCGAGCGATGCGATCTCTGCGGCCTGGAGATCGGCCCGAGCCACGATCACCTGATCGACCCCGCCGAGCGGCGGCTGGCCTGCGCCTGCGGCGCGTGTGCCGTGCTCTTCGGCGCCCAGGAGGGCACCAAGTACAAGCGGGTGCCGCACGACGTGCTCACGCTCGACGAGCTCACGATCAGCGACGCGCAATGGGAGGCGCTCCGACTGCCCATCGATCTGGCGTTCTTCTACGACAGCTCCCCGCAGGGCCGCATGGTGGCCTGCTATCCCAGCCCGGCGGGGGCGACCGAATCGCTGCTGGAGCTGGAGACCTGGGAGGAGATCCGACGGGAGCACCCGGTGCTGCTCGACCTGCAGCCGGACGTGCAGGCGCTGCTGGTCAACCGCGTGCGCCGCGGAACAGCCCGGAACGACTGCTTCATCGTCCCGATCGACCAGTGTTTCCGGCTGGTCGGCATCATCCGGACGCACTGGAAGGGATTCACCGGCGGCACCGCCGTCTGGGAGGAGATCGACCGATTCTTCGCCGATCTTCGCCGCGTGGCCCGGCCGGCAAGGCAGGGGCTCCGTGCCTGACCTGCGCTTCGAGATCGAAGGAGCGGAGGTCACGCCCTTCGCGATGGTGCCCCTGCTGACCTTCCGGCTCCGGGTGACCAACGCCCCCCCCGACGAAGTCATCCACAACGTCGTGCTCCGCTGCCAGATCCAGATCGAAGCGACCAAGCGGCACTACGGCGCCGACGAGGAGGCACGGCTCCGCGACCTGTTCGGCGAGCCGGAGCGTTGGGGCCAGACGCTCCGGGCCATGCTGTGGACCCACGCCACCGTAGTCGTGCCGCCGTTCACCGGCGAGGTCGTCGCCGAGCTTCCGGTCGCCTGTACCTACGACTTCAACGTCGCGGCGACCAAGTACTTCTACGCGCTGGAGACCGGCGAGATCCCGCTGGATTTCCTGTTCAGCGGCAGCGTCTTCTATCAGGACGGCGAGGGCGCGCTCCAGGTGGCGCCGATCTCATGGTCCCTGGAGGCCCGCTTCCGCCTGCCGGTCAAGACCTGGCGGGACCTGATGGACACCTACTACCCGAACATCACCTTCGTCGAGTTGCGCCGCGACGTGTTCGACCGTCTGTACCAGTACAAGATGCGGCACGGCATCCCCACCTGGGAGCAGGCCGTGGAGCGCATCCTTCCGCCGGTGGACGAGGAGGCGCCGGTATGATCGGCGCGTCGGTGGAGCGGGTCGCCCGCGCCCTGCTGTACGAGGGGTACCTGCTGTATCCCTACCGGCGGTCGGCGGTGAAGAACCGGCAGCGGTTCAACTTCGGCGTGATCTATCCCGAGCCGTACAGCCGGGCCCAGGCGGGGATCGATCCCTGGGAAATGCAGACCGAATGCCTGGTGGAGGGCGGTGCGAGCACCGGGCTCGAGGTGACGGTGCGGTTTCTCCACCTGTTCGCGCGGGCGGCGAAGCCGGGGGAGTCCGAGTGGCACGAGGCCATCGAGCGCGATGTCACGGTCCGCGTCGCGGCGCTCGGCGAGCTCCTCGCCATTCCCCGGTCCCAGCCGTTCAGGTTTCCGGCCGCGGACCAGCCGGGGCGGCAGCTCGGTCTCGAGGGTCGACTGGAGCTGAGCGCCGACCTGGCGGCGGAGGGCGTGTTCCTGGTGCGGGTCGGGGTGGCGAATCTCACGCCGCTGGACGCTGACACCATGGGAAACCGCAACGAGGTCATGCTGCGCTCCCTGGTGTCCACCCACACCATCCTGCGCGCCGGCGGGGGCCAATTCCTCAGCCTGATCGACCCCCCGGCCACGCTGAAGGCCGCCGCCGCGGCATGCCGGAACGTCGGGACCTGGCCGGTGCTCGCCGGGGACAACGGCGCGCGCGACACCATGCTCTCCTCGCCCATCATTCTGTACGATTTTCCCAGCATCGCGCCCGAGAGCCCGGGCGACTTCTTCGACGGGACCGAGATGGACGAGATGCTCACGCTCCGCATCCTCACGATGACCGACGAGGAGAAGCGGGAAATGGCGGCCACCGACGAGCGCGCCCGGCTGCTGCTGGAGCGCACCGAGGCGAGCAGCGCCGAGGAGCTGCTGCGAATGCACGGCGTGCTGCGGCAGATCCGCGCCCCCGAGGACTCGGCATGAACGAACAGGACTGGCGCCTGCTCGACGCCGACCGCTCGGTCGAGGAGCTGCGCATCGGCGGCTGGCTGGTCCAGAAGGGCGACCGCGTCCTTCTTCGGCCCCGCGCTCGGGGCGACGTGTTCGATCTGGTGCTCGACGGCAAGATCGCGGCGATCGAATCCATCGAGCAGGACCTGGAAGGCAACTTTCTGGTGTCCGTCGTGCTGGAGGATGACCCCGGCGCCTACCTCGGGCTGCTGCGGCAGCCGGGCCACCGGTTCTTCTTCGCGCCCGAGGAAGTCGAGCCGCTGCCTCCCGACCTCCCCGCACGATCCCCCGCCACCTGCAGCGTTCTCGTCGCCGGAATCGGGAACATCTTCCTCGGCGACGACGGCTTCGGCGTCGAGGTCGCTCAGCGACTCGCCGCGCGCACGTTTCCGGAGGGCGTGACGGTGTGCGACTACGGGATCCGCGGCTACGACCTGGCCTACGCGCTGGTGCGCGGCGCGGACCGCACCATCCTGGTGGACGCCTGCCCGCGGGGCGCGTCGCCGGGCACGGTGTTCGTGCTGGAGCCGGACCTCGCCGAGCTGGACGCCCCGGACGCGGGACCCGCGGTGCTCGACGCGCACGACCTCAATCCGCTCCACGTGCTCCGGCTGGCCCGGTCGCTGGGCGCCGAGCTGAAATCGGTGCTGGTCGTCGGGTGCGAGCCGGCGACCCTGGGACCGCCGGAGGGCCACATGGGACTGAGCGAGCCCGGTGGGGGTCGCCGTGGATGAAGCCGTCGTGCTGATCGAAGGGCTGATCGAGCAGTTCCGCAACGAGGCCGCCTGATCCGCGCCTCGCCACCTTGAGACGGAGGTTGCCGCCATGGATGCGATCCGAACGACCCCCAACGGCGCGGGGGACTACGACACGCTGCTCCTGTTCGGCGGCGCCGCCTGCCTGCTCTTCGGCGCGGGCCTGATCCTCTCCAGCTCGCTGACCCGGCGCTACCTGGGCGACGTGGACGCCGGCGACCTGCTGCAGGCGGCCGTGCCGGACGTGCAGCGCTACCTCAAGCTGCGGGCGATGTGAGCGCGGGTGCGCTATCGCCTCGACCCGCAGGGGCAGCCGGCTGACGTCACAGGCCTTCGCCGGGGGCGCGCTCTCGGCCATGGGCCACAATCCCACCTTCGCGGTCCGGGACTTCAGCGGCGAGGTGGAGTTCGACCCCGACGCGCCGGCCGCCTCGTCCCTGCGGCTGGTGGTCAGGGCCGAGTCGCTGGCGGTGACCGAAACGTGAGCGACAAGGATCGGCGCGAGATCGAGCGCACGACGAGCGAGGAGGTGCTGGAGGCCGGCAAATTCCCCGAGATCGCCTACGACTGTCCCGGCGCCAAGATCACGGCCGCCGGTCCCGCGCAATTCACCCTGGCGGGCGATCTGACGCTCCACGGCGTCACCCGCCCCACGACGGTATCGGTGCGCGTCTTTCCGATGGGCGGGACGCATCCGCGGCCAGGGTGAGGCCACCGTGCGGTTGAGCGAGTTCGGCATCCGGCCGGTGTCGGTGGCCGGCGGGATGCTGAAGGTGAAGGACGAAGTGAAGATCACGTACGACGTCGTGGCACGGCAGCAGGACTAGCACGGAGCACGGTTCCTCGGCTACGCTGAGGATGACCGGTGCGGTTGTCGCAACCACATTCTCTGGACGAGGCTCCCATGTGTCTGGCCATTCCCGGAAAGATCGTCGAGCTGATCACCGAGCCCTGCCATCAGGCGATGGTCGAGGTGACGGGCGTGCGGCGCCGCGTGGACCTCGGACTGCTGGAAGACGACATGCCGGCGGTGGGCGACTGGGTGCTGATCCACGTGGGCTTCGCGATGAGCAAGATCAGCGAGGGCCGAGGCCGACGAGCAGATGCGCATGCTCGCCGTGCTCGGTGAGGACGAAGCCGCGATGGAAGAGGTGCGCGGCTACGGCCTGGCGAGGGGAGGGGAGGCGTGAAGTTCGTCGACGAATTCCGCGACTCCGACCTCATCGCGCGAACCTGCGAGGAGATCCGCCGGCTGGCCGACCCGGCGCGGCACTACCGGCTCATGGAGGTGTGCGGCGGCCACACCCACGCGATCTACCGGTTCGGCCTCAAGGACCTGCTGCCGGCCAACATCGAGCTGATCCACGGGCCCGGCTGCCCGGTGTGCGTGCTGCCCATGGGCCGCATCGACGACGGGCTTGTCGCTGGCCGCAGCGGCCGGACGTGATCTTCGCCGCCTTCGGCGACATGATGCGGGTGCCGGGCGCGCACGGGCAGCCCGCTCGAGCACAAGGCCCGGGGCCTCGACGTGCGCATCGTCTATTCGCCGACCGACGCGCTCAAGCTGGCCCGGGCCAACCCCGACCGCCACGTCATGTTCTTCGCCATCGGGTTCGAGACCACGGCGCCGTCCACCGCGCTCACCCTGATGCGCGCCAAGGCGGAGGGCATCGAGAACTTCTCGGTGTTCTGCAACCACGTCACCATCATCCCGGCCATCCGCGCCATCCTCGACTCGCCCGACATGCGCCTCGACGCGTTCATCGGACCGGGACACGTCTCGACCGTCATCGGCTGCCGTCCCTACGAGTGGATCGCCACGCAACGAAGGCAAGCCGATCGTGGTCTCCGGCTTCGAGCCGGTGGACATGCTGCAGTCGATCGTGATGCTGCTGCGGCAGTTGAACGAGGGGCGGACCGAGGTCGAGAACCAGTACGAGCGCGTCGTGCCCTGGGAGGGCAATCGCGCCGCGCTCGCCGTCGCTGGCCGAGGTGTTCGAGCTGCGGCCCTACTTCGAGTGGCGCGGGCTCGGCTTCATCTCCCAGTCGGCGCTCCGGATTCGCGAGCCAGTACGCCGCGTGGGACGCGGAGAGGCGTGTTCAGCGTCCCGGGCGTGCGGGTCACCGATCCGAAGGCCGCCCAGTGCGGCGAAGTGCTCAAGGGCGTGCTCAAGCCCGCCCAGTGCAAGCTGTTCGGCAAGGAGTGCACGCCCGAGCACCCGGTGGGCGCTCTGATGGTTTCGTCGGAAGGCTCATGCGCAGCGTACTACAACTACGAGCATCGGAAGACCGCGGCGTCGCGCAGGATCCTGACGCCGGCCTGACGCCCGGGGCCGAGACCAACGGCGCTACGCCGCCGATTCGGTTCCGCGACCCCCAGATCGAGATGGCGCACGGAGCCGGCGGCAAGGCTTCGCGCCGCCTGGTCGATGGCCTGTTCGCGCCCCTGCTCTACGGCCCGGAGAGCCCGGCGAAGGCGACCGGCTGAGCGACGCCGCCCGCGTCGCGGTCGACGGCGCCGCCGTCGCCATCACCACCGACAGCTTCGTGGTCACGCCGCTGCGAATTTCCCGGCGGGTCCATCGGCGAGCTGGCCGTCAACGGCACCGTCAACGACCTCGCGGTGTGCGGCGCCCGGCCGGTGGCGCTGGTCATCACCTTCGTGCTCGAGGCGGGGCTTCCCACCGAGATGCTCGCGGCCGAGGTGCGCGCCATGGCCCGCGCGGCCCGCGCGGCGGGCGTGGCGATCGTGGGCGGCGACACCAAGGTCGTCGAGCACGGCAAGGTCGACCGCCTGTACATCACCACCACCGGCATCGGCCATCCGCTCCCCGGCCTGTCCCTCGGCGCCCGCTCGGTCCGGCCCGGTGACCGGGTCATCCTCTCCGGCCCGATCGGCGACCACGGCATCACCATCCTGCTCGCGCGGGGCGAGCTCGACCTCGAGGCCGACCTCCGCTCCGACACCCGATCGGTCTTCCCCCTGGTCGAAGCGCTCGCCGCCGCCGCCGGGCCAGCCGTCCGCTGGATGCGGGACCCGACCCGCGGCGGCGTCGCGACCTCGCTCAACGAGCTCGCGCTGGACAGCGGCCTTGGCGTGCACCTCTTCGAGGACTCGATCCCGATGCGGGACGCAGGTCCGCGGAGCCTGCGAGCTGCTCGGGCCTCGACCCGCTGCACATCGCCAACGAGGGCCAGTTCCTCGCCGTCGTGGCCGCCGACCAGGCCGAGCCGGCGCTCGAGGCGCTGCGGGCGCTGCCCGGCGGCGCCGAGGCGGCCATCATCGGCGAGATCCGCGAGGAGCCCGCGGGAGCGGTGCTGGTGACCACCCGGTACGGCGGCACCCGGATCGTGGACATGCTGGTCGGCGATCCGCTGCCGCGCATCTGCTAGGACCGAGGCATGCCCATCACCAGCGATCTGGCCGCCCGGGTGGAGGAGCGTCTCCTCGCCCGGAATGCGATCTTCGAGCGGTTCTTCGCCCGCGAGGCGCCGCCGGCTGGCCGTGGCCTGCCGCGAGATGTCCGAGCGGTTCCTCCGCGGCGGCCGCCTGCTCGCCTTCGGCCGCGGACCGTACGCCACCGACGCGCAACACGTCTCGGTGGAGTTCGTCCACCCGGTGATCGTCGGCAAGCGGGCCCTGCCGGCCCTCGACCTGAGCATGGCGTTCGGTGCTTGGGTGGAGGCGCTGGTCCGCCCCGACGACATGGTGATGGGCTTCGGTCCGCCCGAGGGCGACGAAGAGGTTGGCCTGGCGCTCGACCGCGCCGCGGAGCGTGGCGCCATGACGTTCGCCCTGCCCGGCACGGAGGGGTCGTACGCGGTGCGGCGGCCGGCATGCACCCGTTCGTGCACCAGGAACTGATCGAGGTGCTGTACCACACGCTCTGGGAGACGGTCCACGTCTTCTTCGAGCATCGCGAGCTGGGCCACGACGTCGGCCAGTCCGGGTTTCTCTATCCCTTCCTCGGCCGCGAGAAGCAGGCGTCGGTCGACCTCGAGGGCCAGGTCGCCGTCGTCCATCCTGATGAAGGTGGCGGACGACGCGGCGCTGCGGGCCACGGTGGCCCGGGAGGAGGCCGAGCACATCGGCGAAGCCACGCTGGCCATCCACGACCGGCTCCAGCGCGGCGGCAAGCTCGTCATCTTCGGCAACGGCGGCTCGGCCACCGACGCCAACGACTGGGCGATCGACTGCGTCGCGCCGCCGCCGGGGCTGCGGCCGGTGCCCGCCGTGTCGCTCTCCCTGGAGCCGGCCACCGTCACCGCCATCGCCAACGACGTCGGCGCCGACGTCATCTTCCTCCGCCAGCTCATCGCCCACGCCGCAGCCGGCGACGTGGCCGTCGCCATCTCCACGAGCGGCGGATCGCGCAACGTGATCGCGGCGCTCGCGGAGGCGCGCAAGCGCGGGCTGCTCACCGTGGCGCTGCTGGGGTACGACGGCGGCGAGATCCGGCGGCGGGCGCTGGCCGACCATTTCGTGGTCGTCGGGTCGGACTACATCCCGCGGATCCAGGAGGTCCAGGCGTCGATCTACCACACCATGCGGGAGACCCTCGAGGAGCTGCCCGATGAAGCGGGTTGAGCTGTACGGCACGCCCGGCTGCCCCTACACCCGCGACATGCGCGAGTGGCTGGAGATGCGGGGCGCCGACTTCGTCGAGTACGACGTGGAGGCCGACCGCGCCGCGCGGGAGCGCATGCGCTCGGTGGCCGGCGGCCAGCGGACGGTGCCGGTCCTGGTCGAGGACGGCACGGTGGTGCAGGTCGGGTGGCAGGGCCGCGGCTGCACGGTGAGTGAGTAGCCGGCGGAATGACGAGCGCCTGTACCGTCCGCGTGCGCGGCGTGGTCCAGGGCGTCGGCTTCCGGCCCTTCGTGTACCGCCTGGCGCGCGCCAACACGCTGGCCGGATGGGTGCTGAACGGGGACGACGGCGTCGAGATCCGCCTGGAAGGCGACCGCGAGCGGGTGGAGGCGTTCCTGTGCGAGCTGCGGGCGGCGGCGCCGGCGGCCGCGAGCATCACCGCGATCGACGTGGACGCGGAGGAGCCGAGCGGGCTCGACGACTTCGTCATCCGCGCGAGCCACCAGCGCGACCAGCCCACGGCCGCCATCTCGCCGGACCTGGCGGTCTGCGAGCGGTGCCTCGCGCGAGCTGTTCGATCCCGCCGACCCACGGTACCGCTACCCCTACATCAACTGCACCGACTGCGGCCCGCGCTACTCGATCATCCTGCGCCTGCCCTACGACCGCCCCGCGACGACGATGGATGCGTGGGCCATGGACGATCGCTGCGCGCGCGAATATCACGATCCCGCGAGCCGCCGGTTCCACGCCCAGCCGGTGGCCTGTCCCGGCTGCGGGCCGCACTACCGGCTGACCGACTGGCGCGACGCCGTCCGAAGCCGGTGTCGGTCTCACCGTGGGCGAGGTGACGGGCGACGACGAAGCCGTTCAGTGCGCCGCGAACCTGCTGCGCGGCGGCGCCATCCTGGCCGTGAAGGGCCTCGGCGGATACCACCTCGCCTGCGACGCGACCAACGCCGCCGCCGTCCTCCGTCTCCGCGAGCGCAAGTTCCGCAAGGAGAAGCCCTTCGCCCTGATGGCGCGAGACCTGTCGGTGGCGAGATCGCTGGTGGAGCTCTCGCCCGAGGCGGCGGCGGTGCTCGCCAGCCCCGCCGCGCCGATCGTCCTCGCGCCGGGACGCGTCACCCTGCCTGACGTCGCCCCGGACACCGGCGAGCTCGGCGTGATGCTGCCCTACACGCCGCTGCATCACCTGCTGTTCGCCGCCGGCGCGCCCGACGTGCTGGTCATGACCAGCGCCAACCGCTCCAGCGAGCCGATCGCGTACGAGGACCACGACGCCCGGCAGCGCCTGGCCGGTCTGGCCGACGCGTGTCTCGTGGGCGAGCGGCCGATCGCCCGGCGGGTGGAGGACTCGGTGGTGCGCTGCGGGCCGCTCGGGCGCGGTGATCCTGCGCCGCGGCCGCGGCTACGCCCCGGGCGCGGTGGCGGAGTTGCCGGTGTCCCGGCCGGTGCTCGCCCTCGGCGCCGACCTGAAGAACGCGATCACGCTGGTGGTCGACGGCCAGGCCTTCGTGAGCCAGCACATCGGCGACCTGGATCACTACGACGCCTGCCGCGCCTTCGAGGAGACGATCCACGACCTGCTGGCCATGTATGCCGTGGACCCGATGACGCTGCTGCTGGTGCGGGACGCGCACCCCCAGTACCGCTCCACGGCGCTCGCCCCGACCTTCGGCGCGGCCGACGTCGTGCCCGTGCAGCATCACCGGGCTCACGTGGCCTCGGTGCTCGCCGAACGGGGCGCGTGGGACCAGCGGGTGCTCGGCATCAGCCTCGACGGTACCGGCTACGGCGACGACGGGACGATCTGGGGCGGCGAGCTCTTCGTGGGAAGCATCCGTGACGGCTTCGAGCGGGCGGCCCACCTGCGGCCGGCCGCGCTGGTCGGCGGCGACGCGGCGGCCCGGCACCCGGTGCAGGCCGCCGCCGGCTTCCTGGAGCAGCTCCCGGACCTGCCCGACCTCGCCCGCGCCCCGTTCGAGTTCCTCCCGCTCTACCAGTCGTCGCGCCGGTTGCTCCAGGCCCGGACCCGGGTCTTCACCACCACGTCCGCGGGCCGTCTCTTCGATGCCGCGGCGGCGCTGGTGGGCTTCACCCGGCCGGTGACGTTCGAGGGCCAGGCCGCCATGTGGCTGGAGCAGCTCGCCCGCGCCTCCCGGCCGGTCGAGCCTTACCCCTGTCCGCTCGACGGCACCTCGCTCGACTGGCGCCCGCTGCTCGGCGCCGTGATCGCCGACCGCCTGCGGGGACGGGATCGAAACGAGATCGCCCGGGCGTTCCATCTCGGGCTCGCGGCCGGACTGCGCGACGCCGTCGTGACGATCTGCGGCGCCTGCCACCTGGACACCGTCGCCGCGTCCGGGGGGGTCTTCCAGAACGGCGTACTGCTGAACGACCTGGCAGGCCTGCTGAAGCGGGAGCGGATCGCGCTCTGGATCAACCATCTCGTTCCGCCGAACGACGGTGGGCTGAGCCTGGGCCAGGCCGCCCTCGGCGCGTTGGGGCCATGCACGAGCTCTCGATAGCGATGAGCCTCGTGGACCTCGCCCAGGAAGAGGCGGGGCGGCACGAGGGGCGGGTGTGCGCCCTGCACCTCCGGATCGGGGCGCTCGCCGGCGTGGTGCCCGAGGCGCTGCTCGCCTCGTACGAGATGGCCTGCTTCCAGACCCCGCTCGAGGGGTCCCGCCTCGTGATCGAGGAGGTCCCGGTGGTGGTCTTCTGCCCCTCCTGTGAGATGCAGCGACCGCTGCACGGCGTGCAATCGTTCTGCTGCCCGGAGTGCGGCACCCCGACTCCGCAGGTGGAGCGCGGCCGCGAGCTGGAGCTGGTCGCCCTGGAGATCGAACAATGAGCCACGAGCCCCGTCTGGTCGAAGTCCGGAAGAACATTCTCAAGCAGAACGACATGGTCGCGCGGGAGCTGCGGCAGCGCTTCCGCGACGCGGGTCTGTTCGTGGCCAGCCTGGTCTCCAGCCCCGGCGCCGGAAAGACGACGCTGCTGGAGCGGACCCTGACGCTGCTCCATCCCCGCGTCCGCGTGGCCGCGCTGGTGGGCGACCTGGCCACGGAGAACGACGCGGCCCGGCTGGCACGGAGCCAGGCCCCGGTTCGCCAGATCACCACGGGCACGGTCTGCCACCTCGAGGCCGCCATGGTGCAGTCGGCGCTCGATGGCTGGGCCCTGGACGACCTCGACATGCTCTTCATCGAGAACGTCGGCAACCTGGTCTGCCCCGCCTCCTACGATCTGGGCGAGAGCATGCGCTTCGTGGTCCTCTCCGTCACCGAAGGCGAGGACAAGCCGCTCAAGTATCCCACCATCTTCAACACCGCCGATGTCGCCCTCATCACCAAGGTAGACATGGCCGAAGCCGCGGGGTTCGATTGGGATGCCGCACAGGCCAACATCCAGGCCGTCCGCCCGGGTATGCGGGTGCTGGGCGTCTCGGCCAAGACGGGAGAAGGGATGAGCGAGTACCTCGCCCTGCTCGAGGCGGGCCGGCCGGCAGCCGCGGTGAGGCAGTGACCGGCGCGTCATGAGTCTCCTGGCGGTGTGTGTGCTGGGGTTCTTCCTCGGGATGCGGCATGCCACCGATCCCGACCATGTGGTCGCGGTGACCACCATCGTCTCCCGGTATCGCACCACGGCCGGCGCGGCCCTGATCGGCGCCCTCTGGGGTGTGGGCCACACGCTGACGATTCTGGTGGTCGGGGCCGGCATCATCCTGCTCGGCTGGGTCATCCCGCCGAGGGTCGGCCTGTCGCTCGAGCTGTCGGTGGGAGTGATGCTGATCGTGCTGGGGGTGATGAACCTGACCGGGGTGCTTCAACGGATCACCGAGAGCGTGACGCCGGCCAAGAGCCAGTCGGGTACCGTGCATGCCCACCTGCACCAGCATGGCGACTACATCCACACCCACGTCCACGGGCACGAGCCCGAGGCCCATCCTCACGCCCCCGACCGGACGCCGCTCAGCCGGATCGACCGGCGACTGGGCCAGCTCGGCGCGTACCAAAGCGTGCGGCCGCTGATCGTGGGCGTGGTGCACGGGCTGGCCGGCTCGGCGGCGGTGGCGCTGTTGGTGCTGACGACCATCGGCAACAGTGTGTGGTCGATCCTGTACCTGCTCCTCTTCGGGATCGGCACCATCGCGGGGATGATGCTGGTCACGGCCGGTATCGCGCTGCCATTCGCGTATGCCGGAGCCCGATTCCCTCGCCTGCCCCACCGGCTCAGGGTGGCGTCGGGCATTCTCAGCCTCGTGGTCGGGCTGGCGCTGGCGTATCAGGTCGGCGTGGTCGACGGGCTGTTCGGGAGCCAACCGCAATGGACGCCGCGCTAGAGGCGTCACGGGTGAGGCTCCACGGCGGTTCATGAAGTTGTCGCCACCGCGGTCCCAGCCTACTATCCAGGTCAGAGATCACGGTGGGTACGGGGCCGAAACCCCATCTTGTCTCAAGAACAGAGAATGGGGGGTGATTCGCATGCGACGCGCTATACTGTACGGGCTCATGCTGGGGTTTGGGACACTGGTGGCAAGATCGCTGCCGGATATCCGGCGCTACCTCAAGATCTCCAGGATGTGAGGCCGGGGCCGATGAGCCGCCGATCCGCGGCCTAGACGACACAGGGGGGCCACCGAACCCGGTGGCCCCCCTGGTACTCCACCAATCGCCGCCGCCGGCCGTGACCGCCGTGCCGCGCATTCTTTTCATCCCGTCGTACACGCACGCTCGAGATTCCCACCCCAGCACCAGCTCCGGTTGTGTGCGGTCTCGCCACCTGCGTGGTGAGCGCCCGCTGAGGTGCGGCCACCCTCGATAACTTGACTTCCACTTGATGGGCCACGACCAGGATGCCATCGCGCTATCTGCCGACCGAGCCCACGTTCCCCGCATAGCTTGGGTCCGCTCATGGGTCGGCCGAAGGAGATCCCGATGCCGACACCGCAGCCGCCTCAGCCTGCCGAACCACCCCACCGCACAGCGTACTCCTGGGGCTTACCGACCAAGTCTCCCCAGAGGGTGGAAACCCACTGGAAAAACCGTCGTGAGACGCTACGCGCCGAATGGGCGGACAACGATCCGCCCCAAGGCCATGATACCGAGGATCTGTCGGAGAGGACGCTCCCGGGCGACCCGTTTGGGGATCTGATGGATGCACCCGGAAAGTACGTGGTCCCCCGAACGCTCGAGCGGCCGACCTGGCGCGACACGACGATCATCCCGGAGAACGTCATCGAGTCAGTGCGGGCGCTGAAGGCGCTACCCGGCCGACACATCGTGACCGATGGCAGCGGCCAGCTGGTGCACGCCTTGCAGGCGCACGACCTGGTCGACGAACTGGACCTGTCGGTGTATCCCCTGACGTTCGTATTCAGTGCCACACTGCGGGTCGAAGCCCCAACGGCTTGGCGCCCGGGCACCTCAAGACGCGAAAAAGGGCTCCACGACGGAGCCCAGGTCTCGGAACCTCGGCAATCGAGGCTAAGTCCTTATCCGCTGAGCGGATCCAGACTTGAAATCCACTTGATCAGCCTCGACTAGGATAACTCCTGTACTCGCGGAGTTACGGCAGAGGGCTCACTACCCTGGTCCTCGCTGCCCCGCCACGAGCACAGGTCTTGTACGGGGCTCCTTGCCGAGCCTGCAGGTGAGCGGCACACCCACGCTCCTAGTTCCCCGATGACCCGCGTCCGCTCGCGGGTCGGCAGAAGGAGATCCCGATGCGAACAACTACCGTACTGTCAGGCTGCGCGACAGTCGCTCTGCTGGCGTGCGCCTCCGAAAATGGCCCAACCGAGCCCGAGGCGAGCGGGACCATGGCACCGGACGCCTCACCGGCGGCAGCGGCCGTTAACCTCTGGCGGGAGAGGGGCCCCCACCAGTTCGGTACCGTGGTTGGAGGCGCCATCGGGGTCATGACCAACTCCGCGGGGCAGTCGGTCGTCTATGGCTTTGGCGGGTGTGATGTGGTTGAAAGCAGTGGCTCGCACTGCACCGTGTCCCAGATCGCGATCTACAACGCGGCGACCGACGGCTGGACGGGTGATGCCGCAAACGAGGCAGCCGTATGGATGTCCAATGGGGTCGGCAGAATCGGGGGCAAGCTGTACGTCTCGGGGGGCTATCCCACGCACGACCTCACGGATGGGATGTCCCGCCAGGCGTGGGCCTACGATCCGGCGGCCCGCCGAGTGATCCAACTGGCCGATTTGCCGAAGGCCACGGCCGAAGGGATCACCGGCGTCATCGGCGACAAGCTCTACGTGCTGCCCGGCGCCTGCGATGCGAATCGCTGGCCCCTCCCGGGGTACTGCGAACAGGAGCCCATCCGCCGACTCTATCGCTACAATCCCGCCACGAACAAATGGGCAGCCCGGAAATCCGCGCCGCACTACCACAGATCAGGCGCGGGCGGCGTCATCGGCGGCAAGTTCTACGTGGTGGGAGGCTTTCACGGCACTCAACCGGTGGCCAATCTCGACGTCTACGATCCGGCGACCGACACGTGGACGACCCGGGCTCCCATACCCGCGGCGGGGAGGGCCGTCGGAACCGCCCTGCAAGGCAAACTGTACGTCCTGGCTGGCTCGAATGCTTACGTCTATGATCCGGGCACCAACAAGTGGCGTTCCATCGCCGCACCGGCCTGGGGCCATGAAGGCGTCGTTCGCGTCGTGATCAATGGCAAGCCCAAGCTTCTCGCGGTGGGCGGGCTTCACGGTCCGAATGCCGACGTGCCTAGCAACACCGAGGTGTATACGCCCTGAGGATGATGCGGAAAACGGCCTGGCGAAAGCCAGCCGTTTTCTTGATGCGCCGCGTAGGAATCGAACCTACAACCTAGTGATTAAGAGTCACTTGCTCTGCCAATTGAGCTAGCGGCGCCAATGGTCCATAGCCCCAAGGGGAGTCGAACCCCTCTCTCGACCTTGAAAGGGTCGCGTCCTAACCGATAGACGATGGGGCCGATCGATTCGGGCATAGCGCTAACGGGATTCGAACCCGTGTTTGGGCCTTGAGAGGGCCCCGTCCTAGTCCCCTAGACGATAGCGCCGAGCGTACACGTCCCACATGTGCCGTCCCACATGTGCTGTACCACATGTACTGTACAGGCCCGGCAGGACTCGAACCTGCAACCCCCGGTTTTGGAGACCGGTGCTCTACCACTTGAGCTACGGACCTCTGCACCGGTCCGGCGGCGGCCCGATTCCCCGCCGCGACCGGGTCCTATCCTACCCGACCGGGATCTACCTTGACCGGGTCCACCCAGGGTGGCTGACGGGGATCGAACCCGCAACCTCCGGAGCCACAGTCCGGCGCTCTAACCGATTGAGCTACAACCACCGCGGCGGTGCCAGCGTCGCCATACCAGCCGCAAAAATTACCGGGTCCGAGGGGGTCGGGTCAAGACCAGAACGAGGCCGACAGCCGTGATGTTCCGGCGTTTTCGGGCACCGAGCGGCCCTCCAAACGCGCCACCGGCACCACGCCTCGCACCGAGTTCGCCACGAAGACGCTCCGGCCCTCGATTTCCGCCGGCGACGCCCTGCGCTCCGAGAGCCCGCCCGCCAGTTCCGCCAACCGGGCCCGCGCGACCCCCGGCAACACCCCCAAGTCCAGAGACGGAGCGCAGAGCCGATCCTCTTCCCACCAGAAAATCCCCCAGATCGCGCACTCCGCAACGTGTCCGCCCTCGGTCAACAGCACCGCGTCGTCGGCGCCGGCCGCCCCGGCCTCCGCCAGGGCGCGGTCGAACTGGGTGCGCTCGGTCGTCTTGTGAGGATACGGCCGGTGGACCACCCGCGCCCTCACCAAAGAGACAGGCCCCGTACTCCCTACCCCCCGCTCGCTGACCTCGAGACCCCGGGGCCCCACCTCGAGCCGGTGAACCCGGTCGGCCCCGCCCGATGGTGTCGGCAGCTCGCCGGGAAGCGGGACCCCGAGCGCCTTGCAGCTCGACGCCAGCCGCCGGAGGTGTAGGTACCAGAGCGGGGCCACCCCGTCGCGGATCCGTACCGTCTCGATCAGGCTCGGCATGCGGTGCACCATCGATCAGCCCACCGGAACGCGAGGGGTCTCGGCCTCGAGACGACCTTCGGCGGCTTCGGGGTCCCGCCTGAAATCGAGCACCGCGCGAATCGTGGTAGCCCCAAGGATGACCCCGCCACCGGTGAGGGCCCAGGGGCCGGGGCGTTCACCATGGAAGATCCAGGCCCATACCGGATTGAGCACCGGCTCGATCAGCAGGATGAGCGACGCCTCCAGGGCCGGCATGGTGGTCAGCGCCCTGGTCACCAGCACGTAGGCCAAAGCGATCTGGAACACGCCCAGATACCCGATGAGCACCCAATCACCGGCCGCGTGGCTCCCGAGCGGCAGCGCGAAGGGCAGCGCCCCGAGAAACGCGATCACGTTTCCGGCCACCACCGCCACGGCGGCCGACCCGCCCCTGCCGCCCGTCGACCCCATCCACCGGAGCCCACACACCGTCAGGGCCCAGAAGAAGCCGCTTCCCAACGCGAGCAGGTTGCCTCGCACCGGATCCGGCGCCGTCTCTGCCGGTGGATCCACACCGACGAAGAAGAGCGCCAGCCCGAGCCCGACCGCGCCCATGAACACGAGGTCCTGGCGCCGGGTCGGCTCCCTCAGCAGCCAGGGCGCCAGCAGCGCGAGGTAGAGCGGCGCGGTGGACTGGAGGTAGATCGTGTTGGCCGCGGTGGTGAGCCGGTTCGCCAGAACGAAAAGCGTCAGCGTCGCCGCGTAGGCGGCCCCGACGGCGAGGGTCCGGCCGGTCCATCCGCGCCGTGCCTCCCGGGTCATCAGCCAGATCGCGAGCGCGGCAATACCGGACCGGAGACAGGTGATCTGCCAGGCCGTGAAGTCGGCGGCCTTGATCGCGGCGCCGCCGGTCGAGAAGAGGATGGCGGCAGACGCGAGCTGCAGCCGGGCGGTCGAGCGGGACGGCATGGGGCAAGAACCTAACCTCGGCGACGGCGCCGGGAAGCGACTTTCTTTCGACCCGACGCGATCTGGCCGTAGTTGAGCAACGCCACCAGCAGCACGCCGCCGAACGCGTTGCCCAGCACCGCCGGCGCCACGAAGCCGCCAAACATGGACCCCCAGGACGCATCCCCGAGGCCGGCGAGGTAAAATGCCTCGACCGACCCCGCGATCGAGTGGCGGAACCCCAGCGCCGAAATCGGCGCCGTGCAGAGCCAGATCAGCGTGATCTGCGCTTGCGTGGACGTGGTGGAAGCGAGCAACCAGGCCAGCAGGGCGATGAGCCATCCGGCGAAGACCCCGGCGTAGGTCACCTCCCAGAAACCCCCGGTGGTAGCCTCCCGCGAGATCCGAATCAGCTCCGTCGCTACCCCGGGCTGCACCACTCCGGTATGGGCGAGGACCAGCCCCATCACGAGCGTCCCCGTGAGGTTGCCCGCGAGCAGCAACCCCCACAGACGGAGCACCTGCCAGAAAGTCTCCCAATCCCTCCGCTCGAGCAGCGGTGTGATGGGACTGAGCGTGTTCTCGGTGAAGAGCTCGCTGCGCGCCATGATGACGAAGATGAACCCCAGCGGATACGCCGCCGCTGCCGCCGCACCGGCGTACGGTTCCGAAGCGACCGCTGCCGCGTAGGCCGCGGCGAGGCAGCTGAACGCGATGACCAGGCCGGAGGCGAAGGCCGACCAGAGCAGCTCCCCCGTAGGGCGCAGCAGCTCCTGCTCCGCTGGCCGCAGGACGTTTTCGTGGATCTGGTCCGCCGTGAGGCGGGTACCTTCCTCCGGTTCCTCTGCCATCAGTTGATCTCCTCACCGAAAACGCCCACGTCGTCGCTGACGGCCGGAAGCTCGGTCGTGTAGACCTCTTCCCGGACCACCCGGAACCCCCGCTGTCGATAGTTTGGGAGCGCGGCCGGATGGTCGAGAGTGCAGGTATGCAGCCAGACCCGGTCCGGCTTCATCTCCCAGGCAGTCTCAACCGCTCGGGTGAGCAAGTGTCCGCCCCACCCACGTCCGACGAACTCCGGCAACAATCCGAAGTACGCGATCTCGATGGACCGGTCGTCGTGGTTCCGGAGCTCGAAGTAACCCGCCGGAGCAGCGCCCGACGTGAGCAGCCACAGCGACACGGCGGGGTCATCGAGGTAACCGCTGACCTGTGCGTCCGTCCATGAGATTCGGTCGGTCCAGTGGTGCCGGCGCCCCACCTCCGCGTAGAGATAGCGAAAGAACGACACAGGGCACGCCTGGATCCGCTCCAGCCTGGGCGGCTCATGGAGCGGCCTGGCTGATCGCAGATCCTCGGGAGATCTCATCTCCAGATAGGTGCGGGTGACTTGGACGGTGGGCATGGCGACATTCTAGCCCGCGCCCCCTTTCCGCGCCATTGCGGGCAGACAAAAGCCCCGGCGACTTGCCCGGGGCTTTCGTCCTGAGGTTCAGCCTGCCTGAATTACTGAGCCGGGTAGGTGCTGTCGGCCGGCATGTTGGGATCGGCCGGCACGCTCGGATCGGCCGGAACCGCCAAGGTATCGGTACCCATGCCATCATTCATCCCCGAGGTGTCGACGCCGGTCGAGGGCTCGTACCCGCCGGTGCTCGACGTATCGACGCCGGTGGGGCTGGTCTCGGGCACGTAGGCGCTGGTGTCGGGCGCGTAGGCGCCGGTGTCCGGCGAGGTCAGGGTCGTGTCGGTGCTCATGCCCGGGTCCATTCCGGCGGTATCCGGGAAGGCCTCGCTCGGCGTGGTCGGCGCCATGGTGGTGTCGCTCGGCTGCGCATTGACATCACCGGTGGTGCTGGTGGTGTCCCACGCACCAGTGGCGGTATCCACCTCGGTGGTCACGGCGGTCGTGTCGTCCCCGCGATCGGGGGCCGCACCGACGTCATCGCTGTTTTTGGCGCACGCCGAGAAGGTCGCGGCGGCGGCCAGAATCCATAACATCTTCATAGGGTTGCTCCCCTGAGTCATCGAAGTCATGCCCGCTCCAAGTTGGTGTTTAGCCCGACTGCCGGGCACGGGCCACGGTGTCACAATACGTTCGCGGGGCCTAACCTAACGGTCCGACGCGGGGGGGACTAGGTCACAGATCACACTTTCCGGGTGCTGGGCGGGCGGACCGGTCTACCCCCTCAATTCCGGCAGATCGCGAAACAACTCCAAGGCTTCCGGATTGGCCAGGGCCTCGGCGTTGGTCACCGAACGGCCATGGATCACCTCGCGGACGGCCAACTCCGTGATCTTCCCGCTGATCGTCCTCGGAATATCGGCCACCTGCACGATCCGCTTCGGAACGTGGTGAGGGCTCGCATGCTCCCGGATCAGGCGCTTCAGGCGATCTCTGAGCGGCTCGTCCAGGCTCGAGCCCGGACGGAGCCGGACGAACAGAACGATCCGGACATCCCCATCCCAGTCCTGGCCGATCACCAGACTCTCCACCACCTCGGGAAGCTGCTCCACCTGCCGGTAGATCTCGGCCGTCCCGATGCGCACGCCGCCGGGGTTGAGTGTGGCGTCGCTACGCCCCGTGATCATCAGGCCGTCGTGATCGGTCAGGCGCGCCCAGTCGCCGTGCCGCCAGACTCCCGGATAGTGCTCGAAGTAGGCGGACCGATACTTGGCGCCGTCTGCATCGTTCCAGAAGGCCACCGGCATGCTGGGAAACGGGCGAGTGCACACCAGCTCGCCGTCCTGTCCACGGACCGCCCGCCCGGCCTGGTCGAACACCTCGACCGCCATGCCGAGCCCCCGGGTCTGGAGCTCACCGCGCCACACCGGGGCGATCGGGTTTCCCAGGGCGAAGCAGGAGATGATGTCGGTGCCTCCGCTGATGCTGGCGAGGTGGAGATCCGGCTTGATCTCGCGATAGACGTAGTCGAAGCCCGAGGGGGCCAGTGGGCTTCCGGTGGAGAGAATGGCGCGGAGTCGGGTGACATCGTGGGTCCTGCCCGGCCGAAGTCCCTCCTTCTCCGCCAGCGCGAGGTACTTGGCGCTGGTGCCGAAGACGGTCACGCGCTCCTGCTCGACCATGTCCCACAGCACGGTGGCCGGCGCCAGCGGGGCACCATCGAACAGCACCACCGTGGCGCCCACCGCGAGGCTGGAGACCAGCCAGTTCCACATCATCCAGCCGCAGGTGGTGAAGTAGAAGATCCGGTCGTCCCGGGTCAGGTCGGTATGGAGCACCAGCTCCTTGAGGTGCTGCAGCAGGGTCCCGCCGGCGCCGTGCACCATGCATTTCGGCAGGCCGGTGGTCCCGGAGGAATACATGATGTACAGGGGGTGATCGAACGGAAATCGGCGGAACGACGAAGCGCCTGACAGTCGAGAACCCGTCCGCCGTTCCGCCGTTCCGCCGCTCCCGCCCAAGTCGTCCCACAGCACCGCGCTCTCGATCCCGCCGAGGTCCGGCCGGTCGGCCAGGTACGGCACCACCACCACCCGCTCGATTCCGGGAATCCGCTCGCGCACCTCGCGCACCCGGGCCAGCGAGTCGATCCGCTTGCCGGCGTAGAGGTAGCCATCGGCGCAGAAGAGCACCCGCGGACGGATCTGGCCGAACCGGTCGAGCACGCCATTGGCGCCGAAGTCGGGAGAACACGACGACCAGATGGCGCCGAGGCTCGCCGTGGCGAGCATGGCGATGACCGCCTCGGGCAGGTTCGGCAGAAATCCGGCGACCCGATCGCCGGGCTCGATCCCGTGCTCGCGAAGCGCGGCGGCGGCCGCCGCGGTCGCATCGGCCAGCTCACGGAAGCTGAGCGCCCGCTGCCGGCCCTGCTCGTTCCAGAACACGAGCGCGGGACGGTCATCCCTGAAACGCAGCAGGTTCTCGGCGAAGTTGAGTCGCGCGCCCGGGAACCAGCGCGGACCCAGCACCGGATCGGGCGGGGCCATCCGCTCCAGGCCCACGACCACCTCGTCCCACGGCGGCCCGCCCGGGCGTTGGTCCGCCACCACCCCGCAGAACGACCAGACCTCGGGCCAGAACGCCTCCGGCCGCTCCACCGACCACCGATACAGGGAGGGAAAATCCGAAACCGCCTCGGCCCCCGCCGGCCGCTGATCGCGGACCCGCTGGAGAAAGGCGGTCATGTTCGCGCGCCGCACCCGCTCGGGGCCCGGAGCCCAGATCGGCTGGCTCAAGGTCGTCCGACTGTCCTCAGGAGGTCGGCGGGTTGAACTGCGCGTGCTGGGCGTCGAGCCACGACTTGTGATAGTTGGCGTCCTCGATGGAGAGCGCCGGCTTGGCCACCTTGAGCGGGCGGAAGCTATCCATCATGACCGCCAGCTCCTCGGTGTACTTGGCGCCGATGCTCGCCTCGGCGCGGCCGGGATGCGGGCCGTGGGGAATGCCGTCGGGATGGTGGGTGATGCTCCCGAACTCGATGCCCTTGCGGCTCATGAACTCGCTCGAGGCGTAGTAGAGCACCTCGTCGGAGTCCACGTTGCTGTGGTTGTACGGCGCCGGCACGGCCTCGGGATGGAAGTCGTAGGGTCGCGGGCAGAAGCTGCAGACGACGAACCCGTCGCCCTGAAAGGTCTGGTGCACCGGCGGCGGCTGGTGGACCCGCCCGACGATCGGCTCGAAGTCGTTGATGTTGAACGCCCAGGGATAGAAGTAGCCGTCCCAGCCGACCACGTCGAACGGATGGTGGTCGAGGATGATCTCGTTCAGCCCGTCGTACTGCTTGACCAGAATGGGGAAATCGCCCTTCTCGTCGTGGGTCCGAAGCGTGGTCGGGCGCCGGATGTCGCGCTCGCTGTAGGGCGCGCCCTCGATCAGCTGCCCGAACTCGTTCCGGTACCGCTTGGGCCAGCGGACGTGACCGCGGCTCTCCATGACGAGGAGCTTGGTCTGTTCGCCGGAGAGATCGAGGCGCCACCGGTGCAGGATGCCGCGGTGGATGATGAGGTAGTCACCCTCGTGGAAGGGCAGGTCGCCGAACACCGACTCCAGCGTGCCGGTGCCCTTGCTCACGTACACCAGCTCGTCGCCCTGGGCGTTGCGGTAGAAGTGCGCGTCGTTTTCGTCCGGCTCGACGTACAGCATCGCCACTTCGTTGTTGAAGAGCAGCGGGACGCGGTCGAGCGTGGGGCTGCCGCCCTTCTTCACCTGCGAGGTGCGGAAGTGCCGGTGCCGCAACGTCTGGTCCGGATCGGCCTCGTACTTGGTTTCCCGCAACCGGCGGGCCGACTTCACCGTGGTCGGCGGGTGCACGTGATAGAGCAGCGAGGCGGTGCCGGTGAACCCCTCGTGCCCCATCAGTTCCTCGGCGTAGAGCCCTCCGTCCGGCTTCCGGAACGCGATGTGGCGCTTGCGGGGGATCTGGCCGACGGTGTGGTAGATGGGCATTTCAGAGGTTCCCTCGCAGCTCCTGCTCCCGCTCGATCGCCTCGAACAGCGCCTTGAAGTTCCCCTTGCCGAAGCTCCGGGCGCCCTTGCGCTGGATGATCTCGTAGAACAGCGTCGGCCGGTCCTGCACCGGCTTGGTGAAGATCTGAAGCAGATAGCCGTCGGGATCGCGGTCCACCAGAATGCCGAGATCCGCGAGGGTGTCCACCGGCTCGTCGATCCGGCCCACCCGGGCCTGGAGGTCGGCATAGTAGGTCGTCGGCACCCGGAGAAACTCGATGCCCCGGTCGCGCAGCGCGGTCACGGTCTCGATGATGTCGTCGGTGGCGATGGCCAGGTGCTGGACGCCGGGGCCCCCGTAGAACTCGAGGTACTCGTCGATCTGGGACTTCTTCTTGCCCTGCGCCGGCTCGTTGATGGGAAACTTGATCCGCTCGTTCCCGCTGGCGACCACCTTCGACATCAGCGAGCTGTACTCGGTGGAGATGTCCTTGTCGTCGAAGGAGATGAGGTTGCGGAAGCCCATGACGTCCTCGTAGAACTTGACCCAGGTATTCATCCGGCCCAGCTCGACGTTGCCCACGCAGTGATCCACGTGCTGCAGTCCGACCGGCGCGCGGATTGTACCGGCTCGTGGCCGGCCGGAAACCCGGGAGGAACGGGCCCCGATAATCCCGCCGCTCCACCAGGCTGTGAATCGTGTCGCCATAGGTCCCGATGCCGGCGATGATGACCTCACCGTCCTCGTCGCGCAGCACCGCCGGCTCCGCCACCGGACGCGCGCCCCGCTCCACCGCGAGCGAGAACGCCTCCCGCGCGTCGTCCACCCAGAGCGCGATGTCGCGCACGCCGTCGCCGTGACGGCGCACGTGGTCGGCGATCGGATGGTCCGGCGTGAGCGCCGAGGTCAGGACCAGCCGGACCTTGTTCTGGGTCAGGAGGTAGCTGGCGCGGTCGCGGGTTCCGGTCTCCGGGCCCCGGTAGGCCAGAAGCTGAAATCCGAAGGCCGAGCGGTAGAATTGCAGCGGCCTGCTTGGCGTTGCCGACGAAGAACTCGACGAAGTCGGTGCCGTTGATCGGAAAGGTATCGGTCACTTCGCCGGCGACGGCGATCGTGTCGGTCTGCATGGGTCCCCCTGACCTCGGCGGTGCCGTGGAACTGCTCAGCCGGAAAAATAACGCCGATCGGAGCGGCCCACCACGGCCTCAGGACCGCTGAATCACCCGTGCCGACCTCGCCCGCCAAGTCCTCACGGGTAAAGGGCTTCTGCAGAAATGGCTGGTCGTCCCGGAGCAGCCCGCGCTGCGAGGATGTCGCCGCGGGGGTACCCGGACATGTAGAGAATGGGCAGACTGGGCCGGACCGCGTGGATCCGCCGCTCCAGCTCCTCGGTACCCATGTCCGGCACGATCACGTCGGTCAGCAGCAGGTTGGGGCCACTGGCCCGAGTCTCGAAGCGCGGCCAGCGCCTCGCTCCCGTTTCGGGCTTCTACCACCCGGTATCCGCCCTCGAAGAGAATCCTGGCGGCCAGCTCCCGAACCCCGTCCTCGTCCTCGAGAATCAGGACCGTCCCGCCGCGCCCGGGCGCAATCGACTCCGCCCGGGCCTGCCTTCGCGTCTTCGGCGCGCCCGCCGCTGACCTCGGGCAGGCAGATCGTGAAGGTCGTGCCAGCTCCCTGATCGCTCTCGACCCAGACGTATCCCCCGCTCTGCTTCACGATGCCATACACGGTGGAGAGGCCGAGACCGGTCCCCAGGCCCACTCGCCTTGGTGGTGAAGAACGGCTCGAACACCTGCGCCAGGGTGGACGGGTCCATTCCGTGGCCGGTATCCTCCACCGACAGCAGTCCGTAGCGTCCCGGGGGAATCGGGATCCCGATGAACCGACGGCCCGCCTCGGCGTCCAGCCGTCGCGACTCGGTCTTGACCCGGATCGGTGCCGCCGGCACGTCATCGCGTCGCGAGCGTTGAAGGCGAGGTTGATGAGCACCTGCTCCAGCTGGGAGCGATCGGCACGCACCATGGCGTCCAGCGGCGTCAGCGACGTTTCCACTTTCACGTTGGCGGGCAGCATCAGACGCAGCACCGGCACCATCTCCTCGACCACGGGGTTCAGCCGAAGGTCGGTGGGCTGGAGGACCTGCTGCCGGCTGAAGGTGAGCAATTGCGTGGTGATCTTCGCGGCCCGCACCGCCGCCTTGCGGATCTCCTCGACTTCGCGCTGGCGATCATCCGTGGCGCCCGGATCCCGCGCGAGCAGATCGCTGAAGCCCAGGATGATCGTCATCATGTTGTTCACTTCGTGCGCCACGCCGCCGGCCAACCGGCCGACGGCTTCCATCCGCTGGGCCCGCTGAAGCCGCTCCTCGGTACGCTTGAGGTCGGTGAGGTCCTGCACCGTCACCACGTAGGAGCCGGGATTCTTCCTGATTGTCCAGCGGAGTGACGCTCACCAGGACGGGTAAGGTCGTCCCGTCGAACCGGCGGTGAACCGTCTCGTAAACCTTTCCTTTCCTGCCTGAACGCCACTCCTCCGGCTCCCGAGCCCGTTCGGGGGCAGCAGCTCCGAGAACAGCCGCCCCGCCAGGCTCGCGGGGTCGTCGTATCCATGCAGCCGGGCGAAGGCGGGATTGACCGTGTCGATCCGGCGGTCGATGCCCGTCCACCACGGCGGCCCCCCACCAGGCCGCGGTCGAACACCCGGATCCACTTGTGCATGGCCTCGCCCAGCTTCGACCGCCGGTCGATCTCGGCCTCGAGGTTCTCCCGCAGCATCGCCGATTCCAGCGCCAGCGCGAAGCGGTGTCCCAGCACCTGCGCCGTGGCGTAGTCGGCGGCATCGAAAGGCTCGCACGACTCCGATCCGGGCGAGCGCGATCGCGCCGATCGTCCTGCCGCTCGCCCGGAGCGCGACCACGATGAGAGAGCCGACGTCGAACGACCGCAGCAGGGCCTTCGCGGGGCCAGCGGTGTCGCTGTCCAGGAAGGAACTGTCGGTGACGGTCGGGATCCAGCGGGAGAAGCGTGACCTTCGAGGGAGTTGTCGCGAGCGGTGCGGACGGATGGCGTCGAGACGAGGCCGTCACCTCGCGGCGGAGCCGGGGCTCCTCCTCTGGTCGGGCGTGCGCGACCTCGACCCGAGGCGCGCCCGGATTCTGCTCGAGCACCAGCACTGCGAGCGAGGCCAGGGAGGGCACCACCGATTCCAGCGCGACGGCCAGAACGGCGTCGAGATCGGCGACCTCCTGAAGCGCACGGCTCGTCTCCTCGACGAGGTCGAAGCGTTCGTCGCTGAGCGCTGAATCCGTTTCCACCGTGACCTCTGTCCATCGTTCGGGTGCTCGTGCCTCCATCGCTCCCAGCCTATCCGGCATGCAAGCGCAACCTCGTACCTTCCCATGGCACAGGCAAGCGCGGACGCGGGGAGTGTGAGCCCCGTCACACTCGGTGCGCGGATCGCAGCGCGGCGTGCAAGTGTGCCTCGTCGAAGCATCTCCCCGGACCCTGAATCCGGAGCGTCCGATGCCTCGCCTGCCGCTGCTCGTCCTGCTGCTCGGTTGGTGCATCCCGTTGCACCCCTCGTACGCGCAAGGGTGGATCGAAATCGAAGGTCGGCAGCCGGGGATTCCGGCCGGCCCTGTCTCGCGAGTAGGGTCCCGAGTCACCATCGCCGTGGAGGACAGACTCGCCCGGGTGCAGGTCGAGGAGCGATTCCGGAATGGCGGGGCCGCCATGGCCGAAGGGAGCTACTTCTACCCGCTCGCCGGCGAGGCGTCGTTCACCGATTTCTCACTCTGGCTGAACGACGAGGAGCTCCGGGGGGAGACGATGGACGCGGACAAGGCCCGCGAGATCTACGAAAGCATCGTGCGGCGCCGAAAGGACCCCGCGCTCCTCACCCTCGCCGGGCACGGACTGGTCAGGGCCCAGGTCTTTCCGATCCAGCCGGGCGAGACTCGCAAGATCGCCCTTCGCTACACCCAGCTCCTCGTCCGCCAGGGCGACGCGCTCCGACTGCGCTACTCGCTCGGAATACGCGGCTCCGACCAGGCCACCGAGCTGCGGGTCGAGATCGCCCGCGGTGATCTGTTTGGCACGCCCTACTCTCCCACCCACACGATCGACAGCAGGGCCATCGGCAACCGGCTCGAGATCAGCGTCTCCCCGGGAGCGCGGGCGACGTGGAGCTGTTCCTCCCCCTCCGGCGGCCGGTGGCGGGAGCCACCCTGCTGAGCCATGCCACGCCCGGCGAGGACGGCTACTTCATGCTGCTGCTCGCGCCGGGGCCCGCCGGCCGTGGCGCAGCGGTTCCCCGCGATCTCACGCTGGTGGTGGACGTCTCGGGCTCGATGTCGGGAACCAAGCTCGAGCAGGCCAAGGCCGCGCTGCAGCAGGCCCTGGGCACCCTCGGTCCGAACGACCGCTTTCGAGTGATCGCCTTCTCCGGAACAGTCCGCGCCTTCCGGGACGGGCCGGTGGCCGCGACCCGGGCCAATCTCGCCGACGCGCGTGAGTTCGTCGACGGTCTGTCGGCGGAAGGAGGGACCAACCTCGCCGGAGCGCTGGAGGCTGCGCTCGGCGTCCCGGGCGATGCCGAGCGTCTCGCACAGGTCGTGTTGGTGAGCGATGGAGTGCCGTCAGTGGGGGAGCAGGCCCCCGACCGCATCGCCGGCGAGGCGGCCGCGCGTATCGGGCGGGCGCGGATCTTTCCGGTCGGCGTGGGTCACGACGTGAACACCTACCTCCTCGACCGGCTGGCGGCCGAAGGCCGGGGCGCGGTCGAGTATGTTCCACCCGGCGCGAGCGTGGAATCCGCGGTCGGCGTGATCCTCGGCAAGCTGCGCCACCCGGCGCTGGTGGATCTCCGGATCGAGGCCTCACCCGTCGACCTGATGGCGCAGCAACCGGGGCGGCTACCGGACCTGTTCTACGGAGAAGAACTCGTCGTCTTCGGCCGCTATCATGAGCGAGGGTCCGGGCGCCTGGTGGTGAGCGGCTCGCGAAACGGCGCGCGGGAACGGGTCGAAACTCAGGCGATGTTCGCCGCCTCTGAGCCGGGGAACGCCTTCATTGCACGGCTCTGGGCCGCCCGCCGGATCGGTGAGCTGACTCGGATGATCCGTGTCGAAGGACCATCCCCTGTCCTCATCGAGGAAATGAGAGACCTCGCGCTGCGCTTCGGCATCCTGACGGAGTACACCTCGTACCTGGTCCAGGAACCGGACCGGGTAGCGAGCGCTCCGCCACCGATGCCTCGGCTGGAGGAAGCCCGGCAGCAAACCGGAGCCGCCGCCTTCGATCGCGCGCGCCGGAGTGCTAAGTTTGCGGAGGCCAAGACTTTGCAAAGCGCCGACGAGGTCGCGGCCGGGGCGGTCGGGGGCATCGGGCCGACGGCCGGGGGAGAGGCGCTCAAGCAGGTGGGGGGGCGGGTGTTCGTTCTCCGGGACTCGGTCTGGACTGACATCGGAAACGCCGATAGGATCCCTGTCACGGCCGTGGCGGCCTTCAGCCCCGCATATTTCGCCCTGGTGCGAATGTTGCCAGAGCTGACCCCGTATCTCTCGGCCGGGGCGGACGTTCTGGTGGCCGGCCGGCGGACTAGCATCAGGATCGCCCCACAGGGAATCGAATCCTGGAACGCGGGCGAGTTGGCGGCGGTGGTCCGAAACTTCAGGGGCTCATGACGGCCGATCTCGCCCAGTTGTTCGAAGAGTACTACCCCTCGCTCGTCCGGATGCTGTATCGCCGGACGGGCGATCGGGATCGGGCCGAGGATCTGGCGCAGGAAACCTTCGCCAGGGCGGTTTCGGCCCCACCCGACAATCCGCGCCCCTGGCTCTTCGCGGTGGCTCTGAATCTGGTCCGGGAGGACGGGCGTAAATCGGTGACCCGAGGTCGTCGGCTGGAGCTGTTACGCAACGAGCAGGACCGACCCGCCGCGGGGCCCGACGCCGACCTCGAGCGCAACGAGGACGTCGCGCGGGTGAGAGCCGCGCTGGCGAGGTTGAACGAACGGGATCGCGAAGCACTGCTGCTGAAGGCGGAGGGCTTCGGATACGACGAGATCGCATCCACCCTGGGACTCGCCAAAGGGGCGGTCGGTACCACCTTGGCGCGAGCCCGGCGAAGACTGGTGGAAGCGTATCGTGCGCAGGAACGAGGCAATCATGTCGCATCTTGACGAAGGCACCCTGCACGCGCTGCTCGACGGCGAGCTGGACCTGCACGAGGTGAAGGAGATACAGGCCCACATCGGCAGCTGCACCGCCTGCGGCACGCGTCTGCGCGAGGTGAAGGAATTTCATGGCGAGTCCGACCGGCTGGTCGGCCTGCTGGAAGTGCCCACGACCCCGTCACGACGGACGGCGGCCGCGGCGGATCTCGAGCCGGACGAGCCGAGCGCGCAGTCGAGCCCCATGCCCCCTCGCCCCCCGAGACATCTGCCACGGACCTCGGGACCCGCCGCCGAGCCGCCGCCGCTGCTCCTGCCCGAGAACCCGGCGTACGGTCGCGGCCGTCTCATGCGCCGGATGCGCTTCGCGGCGCTCGTCCTGGTGACGGTCGGCGCGGGATACTTCGGCAACAAGATGCGGCAGTCGGGAGATTTCGAGCTGCAGGACCTCCCGCTGCCGGCCGTCGCTGACCGATTCGGCCCCCGGCGCCGTGCTGAGCAACGAGGAGGCCGTACCCACCCCGCAGACCGATGCTCCGGCCCCGACCGAAGCCAAGAGCCAGGCACCCGTGCCTAAGAGAGTGGCGCCCCGCGCCGAGACGCCGAAGGCGGCGGCGCAGCAACGCTCCTTGCCGGCGCCGGCCCCCGACGAGCCGGCGCCGGCCCCGACGAGCCGGCGAATGAAGACGAGTCTACCCCGGTCCCGGAGACCGTGCGCGCCACGGGCGGCTTGGAGAACTCGGGCGACCAGGTGGCAGCCCAGCCGTCGTCCACCGGCCGGCAGGAGGACGTGCGCAGCGAGGCCGCCCGCGCGCTCGAGGAGCTGGACCGCGAGCGGCAGGCGGACCGCGCGGCCGCGGCCACGGCCGCGCTCGACAGTGCGCGCCGCCGGGATGCACTGGCCCGCCAGGCGGCGGCGCCCGCCCCGGCCCCTCGGACGCCCGAGCAACGGGCCGGGATCTATCTACGAATCGGCCTCGACGAGGCCTCCAAGCAACTGGGCAGCCCGGTGCACGTGATCGAAGGAAGAAGCCCGCTGTTCATGGGTCTCGCGCTGGGCAAGGCCTCACCCGGCGCCGACGCCACGCGACCCGTGGTGCGCGTGGTGTACCAGGACGCCCAGGGGAGATTGATCCTGCTCGACCAGCAGCGGCTCAGGCCGGGCCAGGCGACCAGCGCGCCGGGAGCCGAGCCGCACTGGATCGTAGGAGAGATCGGCATGCACTTGAGTGGAGAGGTGGGTCCCGACGTCCTCAGAAGCCTGCGGGCTCGGGTCAGATAGTTGGTGGACCCCCACCCCTCAGCACCTCCCGCACCCGCCGCATCAAGCCCTCCGAGGTAAACGGCTTGTGCAGCAAGCTCGTCCCGGCGCCCTTCACGCCGCGTCGCAGCACCTCGTCGTTGGTGTAGCCCGAGATGAAGAGCACCTTGAGGTCCGGCCTCAGCTCCGTCAGCCGATCCACCAGCTCCCCACCACCCATCTCGGGCATGACCACGTCGGTCACCAGCAGGTCGATCGGACGCTCGTAACGCTCGGCCAGGAGCATGGCGTCACGCCCGTGCCGCGCCGTCAGCACCGGGTGGCCGTGCTCGACCAGAATCTGTCGCACCAGTTCCCGCACGCCGTCCTCATCCTCCACCACCAGCACCGTCTCACTTCCCCGAAGGGAGTCGGTTGGCTCGGACCTGGCCACCTCCGGCTCCGCCATCGGCAGGTAGACCTTCACCGCGGTTCCCAGCCCTGGCTCACTGGACACCCGAACCGCTCCCCCGCTCTGACGCACGATCCCGTAGACGATGGATAGTCCCAGCCCGGCCCGCTGCCGCCGGGGATCCGCGCCATGGAACGGCTCGAAGGGAGGGTCGCGGGGCTCGGAGTCCGTTTCCGTTCCGGTGTCACGAATGGCGAGGAGCACGTATCGGCCGGGACGCACCCGGCGCCCCCTCGCGCCGGCGCCGATCTGTCGCTCGGCGGTTTCCACGGTGAGTATGCCGCCGTGCGGCATCGCGTCGCGGGCATTCAGGATGAGGTTGACCAGGAGCTGCTCGAGGTGTCCCGGGTCCATCCGCAGCATGGCGGTTTCCGAGAGGAGCCGGAGGTCGAGCTGGATATCGGCGCCGAGCAGCCGGCGGATCAGTCCCTCCATCGAGTGAATGACCCGGTGCAGGTCCAGCAGCTGCGGCTCCGGCATCCGGCGCTGGCCGAAGGACAACAGCTGGCCGGTGAGCAGCACGCCTCGGTCCGCCGCCTTCCGGATCTGCTCGGCATCGGTTCGACGGGGATCGTCCTCGGCCAGTTGCCGGTAAGAGGATGTCGCCGAAGCCGCGAATCGTCGTGAGGATGTTGTTGAAGTCGTGGGCCACACCGTCGGCCAGACGGCCCACCGCGTCGAGACGCTGGACCTGCCGCAGCTGCTCCTCGCTGTGCTGCAAGCGCGGCGCGGGTGCGAGCCCGCTCGCTGATGTCGGTCGCCAGCACCAGCCGGGCCTGCCGGCCGTCCAGCTCCAGCTGGTGCGACACCAGCTCCACGTCCATCAGGGTTCCGTCTTTCCGCTGGTGGCGGGTGAAGGCGGCCTCTTGGCGACGGCCGGTCTGCTTCTGCCATCGGCAGTCCGGGCGAGTCGTCCGCCGGCTGGAGGTCCATGATGTTCATGGAGAGGAATTCCTCACGCGAATACCCGTAGCGGCGGATGGCGGCGTCGTTGACCGCGAGAAACTCCAGCGTCGCCACGTCGAAGACCCACATGGGCTGCGGATTGGCGTCGAACAGCAGGCGGTAACGGCGATCGGCCTCCCGCGCTTCGTGGAAGACGCGGCCGGCGCCGATCGCGAACGCCGCGCGGTCGCCCAGCTCGCGGGCGTACCGGATGTCCTCCTGGTCGAAGGTCCGGGCGTACTCGCGGCTCATCGACAACGTGATGACGCCGGCGAGACGGCCGGCGGCGCGGAGCGGCACCTGCACGATCCACGTCGGCCGGAGGGCGTGGTAGAGCCGTTGGTGCTCGTCGTCCAGCGACCACGAGCGAATCACCTCCTCGGTCACCTCCACCGGCTCCAGCCCGGCCCCGGCCGGCATGCCGAAGGGAACCTGGCGGTCGTCGTGCTCGCAGAGCACCCGCACCAGCAGGTCGCGCGCCGGATCGCGGTGGGCCCCGGCCAGCAGACGGGGAGCGCCCCGCTCGTCGATCGCGTGAATCGTGCACCAATCGCCCAGCGTCGGCACGATCACTCGGGCCAGATCTCGGAAGCGTGACCTCGTAGTCCAGCGATGACGCGAGCGTCGAGCTGGCCTGGGACAGAAAGGACACCCGGCGGTCCAACGCCTCGGCTTCGGCGCGGCCGAGCTCGGCCTCGCGGCCCCGTTCGGCGGTGGCGTGAAGCCGCGAGACCAGGATCGCGATGCCAGCTGCCACCAGGCTCACCACGAGCAGACTGTACGCTCCGCTCGGCTGGTACCGCAGCGGGAGCCCGGGCTCGGCGAAGAAGTGGACGGCGTAGAGAACCGTCAGCACGACGCTGATCAGCGCGGTCCGGAGTCCGCCGAGGTAGGCCGAAATGACCACCGTGAGGAGAAGCAACGGGAACGGATACAGCACCGGCATGCGCCGGCGTGCGAGCAGGTCCAGGAGGATGAGCGCGGCCAGCGTGAGCAGTGGGCCCCACACCGTTTCCGCGGCGAGCTTCCAGCCGGAGCCGAGACGGCTCGGCCTGGCTGCGGAGTCGGGTTCGGGCAGCCTCGACGAACTGCGTGGCACCGCTGTGCGTCATCCTCGGTCCGATCCGGGCGGTCACGCCCGCTGGAGAACAGACGAATCGCCCCCGCCCCTGACGGTGAATCGCGTAAGGAGGGGGATGAGAGGAAGATGGCGCTCGGAGGGGGAGGGTGTCTGTGAGACTGCTTACACCTCCCCCGCGAGGTCAGCTGGAGCGCAAGGCGATCATGGGATCGACGGCGGAGGCCCTGCGGGCCGGAGCGAGGCAGGCGGCGGCAGCGATGAGCACCAGGATCAGCGCCATCGCCGCGAAGGTGATCGGATCGGTCGCCTCCACCTGGAAAAGGAGGCCGGTCATGAGCCGGGTCAGCAGGATGGCGGCCACGATTCCCACGGCCAGTCCGAGGGCCACGAGACGGAGACCGTCCCGAAGCACCATGCCGAGGACCTCGCCGCGGCCGGCCCCGAGCGCCATCCGGACTCCGATCTCCTGGGTTCGCTGGCTCACCGAGAAGGCGACCACCCCGCCGAGCCCGGCGGCGGTGATGCACAGGGCCACGAGCGCGAACAGCAGGAGCAGCGTCGTGGTGAGGCGGGGTGACGCCAGGGTCTCGCCGCGCACCTCTTCCAGCGTCTGCACGTTGGCCAGCGGCTGCCCCGGATCGATGGCGAGCACTTCCTCGCCGATGCGTCGAGCCATCCCCGCGGGATCGGCCGAGGTGCGCACGAGGAAGGAGCCCTCCCGGATGGGAAGTTGGGAGAACGGCAGGTACACCTCGTCCGACGGCTCGCTCTCGAGACCGTATTGCCGCACATCACCCACCACCCCTACGATCGTGATCCAGGTCTCGCCGCTGTCCGCCGATATCCGGTGGCCGAGGGCGGACTCGGCCCCGAAGTACCGCCGCGCCAGCGCCTGGTTGACGATGGCGACGTTGGGCGACGTCGGCCCGTCCGACGACGTGAAGAGCCGCCCGGTCACCAGCGGAATGCCCAGGGTCTGGAAGTACTCCGGCGTGGCGCTCCGCAGATCGCCGATCGGTTGCGCGCCCTCCGCCGCGGCGGGGCGGCCCTCGATGACGAAAGCCATGTTGATCCGCCGATGTCCGTCCAGCGGAAACGTCATCGACGACGCCGTCGACATCACCCCAGGCTGGCCGGCGAGCCTGGCGTGCAGGCGGTCGTGAAAACCGAGGATCAGCTCGTTGGATGTGTAGCGGGACCAGTTGAGGTCCATCGTCATCGTCAGGACCCGCTGAGAATCGAACCCCGGGTCCACGGCCTGCAGGTGGAGCAGGCTGCGCAGCATCAGGCCGGCCCCCACCAGCAGCACCATCGACACCGCCACCTGCGCCACCACGAGGCCGGCGCGCACGCGATGGGGGCCGGCGCCACTCACCGCGGCGCCGCCCTCCTTCAGGGCGGTGACCAGATTGGCCCTCGACGGCATGGCCGGCATCACGGCGAACGCCAGGCCGGAGAGCACGCACACCACGGCGGTGAACGCCAACACCTCGCCGTCGAGCGCGATCTCGCCCGCGCGCGGCGTGAAACGGGCCGCGAAACCGGTGAGGAGCCGCATCGCCCCCGCCGCGAGCCCCAGACCGAGCACGCCGCCGCTCACCGCGAGCAAGCCACCTTCCGCCAGCAGCTGGCGGAAGAGCCGCGCCCGGTCGGCGCCGAGCGCGGAGCGCAGCGCCATCTCCCGCGACCGGCGCACCAGCCGGGCGAGCGTCAGGTTCGCGATGTTGGCGGCGGCGATCAGCAGGACGAACGCGGTGGTGCCGAGCAGAAGCAGGAGCGTCGGCCGGGCCCGGTTGGTCAGCTCGTCGTGCAGGGACGCGGCGGAGATGGTGAAGCCCTGCCCGCTCGGGTAGGCGGCGGCATTCTCCGCCCGGACCGCCGACGCGATTCCCGCGAGCTCCGCATTGGCCTGATCCAGCGTCGCCGCCGGGCCGAGCCGGCCGAAGAGATGGAGCATTCGAGCCGTGCGCGTACTCACCATGAAGGGGGACGAACGAAAGGGACACGAGGAGCTCGGCATGTACACGTCGTTCTCGGCGGGATATTGCGGCACCGGTGGGAGCACGCCGATCACGGTGTGGATCCGGTCGTTCATCTCGAACGTCCGGCCCACGATCCCGGGGTCACCCCCGAGGCGATTCTTCCAGAACCCATAGCTCAAGACCAGAACCGGCTCGGCGCCACTCTGATCTTCGCCGGCGCGAAACCCCCGTCCGAGCAGGGGACCCACGCCCAGGACATCGAAGTAGTTGGCCGAGACCACGCCTGTCTGCACCCGGCGCGGCTCTCCCCGGCCGAGGAGGATGAACGGCATGGAGTGGTACTCGACGATGGCCGCGAGCGCCCCGCTCCGCTGGCGGTAGTCCGCGAGCTCCAGCACCGAGAACCGGGCGTTCTCCACCCCGGCGAGGGGGGCTGGCTGCCGCAAGTACACCAGGCGCTCGCCATTCTCGTACGGAAGCGGCCGCAACAGCACTCCGCGGATCATGCTGAAGACCGCCGTGTTGGCCCCGATCCCGAGCGCCAGGGTCAGGATGGCGACGAGGGTGAACCCCGGGCTCTTCCGCAGCGAGCGGAAGGCGAAGCGGAGATCGTGCAGCAGGCCGCTCATGATGTCTCTCCTGGCGCGCTCGCGCGCCCCGCGGGTGGCGATGTCCCGGCATTCACCTTCGATGGCATGGAAGTCCCCGAACGCCTGAAGGGCGGCGAGCCGGGCGGCCTGGGGGGCCATCCCGGCGTCGATCAACTCCTGCGTGCGCATGTCCAGGTGGAGCCGCAGCTCGCTCCCGACGTCGCGGGCGACATCGGCGAGCGAGCCGGGCAATCGGAAGAGGCGGCGCACGGGAAGGATCAGGCCGGCGCGGCGTCCAGCGCCGCGGTCACCGCCCGGGCGTAAGTCCGCCAGCGCTCGACCTCGGCTCGCAGCTGACGCCGGCCGACCGGAGTCATATGGTAGTACTTGGCTTCACGGCCGGTCTCGGTGACGCCCCATTCCTCGTCCAGCCAGCCTCGGCGTTGGAGCCGGTGCAGCGCGGGATAGAGGGCACCTTCCTGTATGGTGAGCGTCTCGTCGGTGGTCTGGCGGATCCAGCGGCCGATGCCGTAGCCGTGCATGGGCCCGAAGCTCAGGGCCTTGAGGATGAGAACGTCGAGGGTGCCGACGTAGAGGTCGCTTCCGGCCATGGACCGGGCTCCGGCGGGAGGTGGTTGCGATTCCTAAGTGACTTAGGTATGATAGCGCATGACCCCTAGTTCTGCAAGGGGTAGGTTGGGTCCATGATCCGGCGCTTCCTCCTGCCCGCCCTCGCGGCCGCCATCGCCGGAGCTGCTCCGGCCGCTCCGGGCCTGGTCGAGCCGCGCTACGCGGCCGATGGGGCGCTCCTCCGGCCCGCCGAGGTCGAGCGGTGGATCCTGGTGGGCGCGTCGCTGGGCCTGGGCTATTCCGACGCTACGGACGATGGCCCGGGGATGTTCCACCGGGTCTACCTCGAGCCGACGGCGTACGACCACTACCTTCGGACCGGCCGCTTCCGGCGGGGCACCATGCTCGCCCTCTCGATTCGGCAGCCCACCCGCCGGGTGCCGCCGAGCCGGGCGGGATGGACCGAGGGGGAGTTCGCCGCGCTGGAGCTGGCGGTGAAGGACTCCGCCCGGTTCCGAGGCGGGTGGGCGTATTTCGACTTCGGGCGCGATGCCCCCACCGCGACGGCGCTCCCTCCGGAGCGGTGCGCCCGATGCCACGCGCGGCACGCGGCCCGGGATAACGTCTTCGTCCAGTTCTATCCCCAGCTTCGGAACCGCTGAGCCGGAATTCCCCGCGTCTTGCCGAGCGCCCCGTGGTGCGGTATCCTATCGCGAAGCCCAGCCCGCCTTACTCTCAGCACAGGCCTTCCGGCCGGATCGACCCCAGAGTTGTCCTGTCGGCACAGGAGACACGGGTATGCCACTGCAGCGTTCGCCCTCCGCCCCGGTTCAGCACCTCCGCCGCCATCTCTCGCCTCTCGTCCTCCCCCTGGTCCTCCTAGCATTGGGGCTGATCGCGCCTCCGACGCTCGGCGCGCAAGGCGTGACCACGTCCGCCATCGACGGGTTCGTCAAGGGGGACGACGGCAGGCCCCTGGAGGAGGCCATTGTGGTCGCGGTGCACGTTCCTACCGGCACCCGATACCGCACCGGCGCGCGGACCGGAGGCGCCTACAGCCTGCTCAACATGCGGGTCGGCGGCCCCTATCGTGTTACCGCCACGATGATCGGGTTCCAGCCTCGGATCGAGGAGAACGTGCAGCTCAGCCTGGGGCAGACGCTGCGCCTGGACCTGGCGCTCATGCCTCAGGTGGTGGAGCTCGAGGAAATCGCGGTGACCGGGGAGCGGGACCGAGTCCTGGATGCGGGGCGCACCGGGGCCGCAACCTACATCACCCCACAGCAGGTGGAGGTGCTCCCTTCCATCAAACGGTCCACCCGCGACCTGACGCGGCTCGATCCCAGGAGCGATGGAAACTTCTCGTTCGCGGGCCGGAACTGGCTCTACAACAACGTCTCGCTCGACGGCTCGTACTTCAACAATCCGTTCGGGCTGGACGATCCGGCGCCGGGCGGCCAAACCAACGCCGAGCCGGTCCCGTACGACGCCGTGGAGCAGGTGGAGGTGTCGCTGGCGCCGTTCGACGTGCGGGAGGGCGGGTTCACCGGTGCCAACATCAACACGGTGACCAAAAGCGGGACCAATAGCCTGCGGGGATCCCTCTATGCCTTCGGGCGGAACGAGGCCCTGCTGGGCAATACGGTTCGAGGCGAGGACGTGGTGGCCAACCCCGACCTGAAGTTCATCCAGTCAGGGTTTTCGCTGAGCGGGCCACTGGTCCGTGACAAGCTCTTCTTTTTCGTCAACGCCGAACTGGAGCGGACCGACGATCCGGGTACCAATTTCGTCGCCGGCTCGGGGGCGCCCGGATTCGGTGTCTCGCGGGTCCAGGCCTCGGTCATGGACGCCATTCGCCAGCGATTGGTCGACGAATACGGATACGATCCGGGACCCTTCCAGGGGTACATCAACGAAACCAACAACGACAAGGTGCTCGCCAAGCTCGACTGGAACATCAATCAGAGCAACAACCTGTCGCTCCGATACAACTACCTGGACGCCAAGCGCGACCTGCCGCCGCATCCCTTCGTGCTGAGCTTCAACAACACCGGGCGGGGCCCCAACGAGAGCAGTTTGCCGTTCCGGAACTCCGGGTACGCCATCAACAACAACCTCCACTCGTTCGCGCTGGAGCTGAACAGCCGGAGCACCGGGTTCGCCAATCGGTTCTTCGCCAGCTACAATCGCTTCCGGGATTTCCGGCAGCCGTTCAGCGCGCCGTTCCCGACCATCGAAATCGGGGAAGGCGGCGTCACCTACACGACGGCGGGACACGAGCCCTTCTCCATTTCTAACATCCTGGACCAGGACGTCTGGCAGTTCACCAACAACTTTACCTGGTTCCAGGGCCGGCACTCGCTCACCTTCGGGGCCAACTTCGAGACCTTCGGTTTCTTCAATTCGTTCAACATCTTCCGGAACGGGGTGTTCTTTCTGCCCTACCAGCTGACTTTCCTCGGGGCGACCACGTTCCCCTCGCTCCAGGAGTTCTTCGACGCGACCGATCCCAACAACCCCGACCAGCTCGACTTCAACTCGTACGTCGGGACCGGTGCGTTCAAGGGCGAGAACATCGACCTGGGGCAGCTCGGCCTGTACGCCCAGGACGAGTTCCTGGTGTCGGAGCGGCTCAACCTCACCGCCGGTGTGCGGGTGGACTTCCCGATGTATTTCACCGACCCGGTGGACAACCCCTTCTCTCGGTCGCTGACGGCGCTGGACGAGAACGGAAACCCCGAGACGGTGGACCAGAGCAGCCTGCCCGGAGCGAAGGCGCTCTTCTCACCCCGGGTGGGGTTCAACTGGAACGTGGACGGGCAGCGTCGCACTCAGATCCGCGGCGGCACCGGCATCTTTACGGGCCGGATTCCCTTCGTCTGGTTCGGCAACGTGATTTCGAATCCGGGCGCGAACCCGAATCTGCCCGCTCCCGGCTTCGCGACGCCCGACACGGTCTTCACCTCGGGCGACGCGATCCTGCAGCAATCGTTCGACGTGAACGCGATGGTCTCCGACTTCAAGTGGCCCCAGACCTGGGTTAGCGACATCGCGATCGATCAGCAGCTCGGCAGCGGGTTTCTGGGCACGCTGGAGTTCATCTACGGGAACGACATCAACAATGTCTTCGTCCGGAACGCCGATCTGGTAGCGCCGGTGCGGACGCTCCCCGATGGGCGGCCGTTCTATGGTGCTGCCGGGGGTGGCGAGCAGGAGCTCAATCCCGACGGCGGGGCCGGCATCTACGTCATCGACAACGTGAGTGACGGATACAACTTCAACGTCACGGCCCAGTTGCGGAAAACGTTCGATTTCGGGCTGTCGGCCACCGCGGGCTACAGCTTCACCCAGGCGAAGAACAACCTCAGGTCGAGCGAGATCGCCAGCGTGCTGTGGTCGAGCCAGCCGATCCAGGGCAATCCCAATAATCCCGAGTTGAGCTACTCGGAATTCGGCCAGCGGCACCGGATCGTGGGCGGCGCCACTTTCGTGAAGGCCTGGTCGCCGAGCCTGCGTACCTCGATCGGCCTCTTCCTCGAGGTGGCCGAAGGAAACCGCTTCGCTGGGGCCGGCGGCAATCGGTACTCGTTCATCTATTCGGGCGACGTGAACGGCGACGGGCAGGGGGGGAACGATCTGATCTACATTCCCGCCGACCAGAGCGAGATCGTGCTCGCCGATTGCCCGACCGGGTGCGGATCGAACGTAACGCCCCAGCAGCAATGGGACGCGCTCGACGCCTTCATCGAGCAGGACAAGTACCTCCGGTCGCATCGCGGCGAGATCGCGGAGCGCGCCGGGGCAGTCAATCCCTGGTACAACAACGTCGATCTGCGGATCCTGCAGGACTTCTCGTTCGGAGACCTCACCCGGCACACCTTCCAGCTCAGCCTGGACGTGCTCAACGTGGGGAACCTGATCAGCTCGAACTGGGGGGTCCGCAAGGTGGCGGGCTCGGCTGCCACGTCGCCCCTCAGGCTGACAGGTTTCGATGGAGCCGGCGCCCCGGTCTTCAACTTTACCGGGCCCGCGGAGACGTACATCGACGATCCGAGCCTGCTCTCCCGGTGGCGGGCGCAACTGGGCCTGAGATACTTCTTCGAATAGGGCCGCAGCGAGGGCTCGTCCGGGCGATTCGTTCCGAGCGCAACGGGACCTTCCCGGCGGGCAACAATGCTCGCTGAGAAGGTCCCTCGCCGTGCTCGGGATGCAGCAGTCGCGCTAGAACGTCAGTCCGAACAGCACCGCCAGCCCCCGGTTCCGCAGGTCCACCGCGCCTTTCAGCACCGAGCGGAATCCCGCCGTGTACCTGCCTTGCAGGGCGAGCGTGGTGCGCGGGAAGTGCATCTCGACGGCGGCCCCGGCGACCCAGCCGAAGTCCCACTCCCGCACGGCGGTCACGCTGTCCTGGCCGCAGGTGATGCGGGTCGAGTCGGCGGCAACGACGATCAGGAAATCGCAGCCGATCTGGAGGCCGACCGACGGACCGCCGAAGATGGCGGGCCGGAAGCGGCCGCGCGGCAGGCTGAAGCGCGCCAGGATCGGGAGCTCGAGGTAGGCGAGCTCGATATCGACATCGGCGATGGTCTCGCTCCTCGAGATCAGGGCCAGCGTTCTGCCGCCCTTGAGGGAGAAGAGCACTTCCGGCCGCACGCTCGCCACCCGATTCAGCGGAAAGTGCAAATAGACGCCGGTGATGGCGCCCTGCCGGCTCCGGGCCAGGTCCGAGCTTTGGCCGCTGAGATCCGCGCTCGAGTACCCCACCTGGGCACCGACCGCCTTGCGCTCCTGGGCGCCCAGGTCTCGCCCCGCCACCACCAGACAGATCGCGATCCCCAGGGACGCCGCACGGCCCATTGTTCCTCGCAGGTTTTCGGCGAACACGGGTGCGAATGTAATCGGTCCGGTCCGGCCCAGCGCGACTACCGGCCGGCGTGGTGCATTTTCTCCTGGATGGAGCTTGATGCCCGGTGGGCCGCGCATTAGTATCCCGCCCGGCTACAGAACCCAATCCAAAGTGCACAATGCCGTTGCTTACACTCGACCGGGTCACCAAGCAGTTCGCCGGCGTGCCCGCCGTAGACGAGGTTTCGTTCGGGGTGGATCGGGGCCAGGTGCTGGGCTTCCTCGGCCCCAACGGGGCCGGCAAGTCCACGACCATGCGAATGATCACCCAGTACTTCGAGCCGGATGGAGGGACCATCCGGCTGGACGGCATCCCCCTGGCCGAGGCGGGCCGGGACGCCAAACGCCGGATCGGCTACCTCCCCGAGAACAACCCCCTGTACGCCGAGATGCTGGTTTCCGAGTGGCTGGACTACGTGGCCGGCCTCCGGGACATCCGCGGCCCGAACCGGCGGGCCTCGCTCGACGAGTCCATCGCGGCCACCGGGATCGAGAGTGTCTACCACCGGCCGATCGGCGAGCTGTCGAAGGGATTCCGGCAGCGAGTGGGCCTGGCCGCGGCCATCCTGCATCGGCCCGACCTCCTGGTGCTGGACGAGCCCACCGAGGGCCTCGATCCCAACCAGCGGGTGGAAATCCGCCGCCTCATCGGCGAGCTGGGCCGGGAGCGGACGGTCATCCTCTCGACCCACATCCTTCCCGAGGTCCAGTTCACCTGCTCGCGGCTGTTGATCATCAACCGGGGAAAGATCGTGGCCGACGGGCCGGTCGACGACCTGGTCTCCCGGGCCAAGGACGGGGCCCGCATCAGCGTCGAGGCCCGGGGAGTCGGCGTGGCCGATCGGCTGGCCCAGCTGCCCGGCGTCCGGGGCGTTGAGCCGCGGGCCGGTGAGGGTGATCGGGTGCGTGTGACCATGATCGTGGCCGGAGGCGAGGACCTGCGCCCCCGAGTCTTCGAGCTGGCCAAGGCGTCGGACTGGACGCTGTTCGAGCTGCACCAGGAGGCCGGCAGCCTGGAAGACCTGTTCCGCCAGCTCACCACCGACCAGGAGCCGGCATGAGGCGAATCTGGACCATCGCGAGCCGCGAGCTCCGGGCGCTCTTCGACCTGCCGACGGGTTACGTGCTGCTGGTCGTGTTCCTCGCGATCAACGGCTTCCTCTTCTTTCGCCAGGCATACCTGTCGAACACCGCGAGCCTGCGGCCGATGCTCGACCTGCTTCCCTGGGAGTTCCTCTTCTTCGTTCCCGCCGTCACGATGCGGTCCCTGGCCGAGGACATCCGGGGTGGACAGATCGAAGTGGTGCTGGCCCAGCCGGTGAGCGAGCTGGAGCTCCTGCTGGGCAAGTATCTCGGCGCCATCCTCTTTCTCTGGACCGCGCTGATCCTCACCTTCGCCATCCCGCTGGGTCTCTCCGCCGGCGCCGACCTTCCCTGGGGCACTATCGTCGCCCAGTACACCGGTGCGGGGCTCCTCGCGGCAGGCCTGGCGGGCATCGGCCTCTGGGCCTCGAGCCTGACCCGGAGCCAGATCACCGCGTTCATCGTCGCCGCCGGACTGATGTTCCTCCTGGTCCTGGTCGGCCTCGACCCGTTGCTGGTCGGCCTGCCGCCGGGTCTCGGCGCGCTGGCCGCGCGGATCGGGGTGCTCTCCCACTTCGAGAGCCTGGGCCGCGGAGTGATCGATCTTCGGGACGTGATCTACTTCGCCTCGCTGGCAGGCGTCTTCCTCGCGCTGGCCTACGGCGCGCTGCTGGGACGGAAGCTCGCACCGGGTCCGGGAATGCGCCGGCTCCGGCTCGGCGTGGGGATGCTGGCGGCCTCGCTGGTCGTCGTGAATCTGCTCGGCAGCTATATCCCCGGCCGGCTCGACCTGACGCCCGGCAACGCCTACACCCTCTCCCCAGCTACCGGCCGCCTGGTTCGCAATCTCGACGATCTGGTCACGGTGAAGCTCTTCGCCTCCCAGGAGCTGCCCACCGAAGTCGCCCTCATGAAGCGCGATGTGGACGACCTCCTGCGCGACCTCCGGTCGGCGGGACGGGGCCAGGTGCGGATCGTCGAGCGCGATCCTTCCGACGACGAGGCCGCGCGGCGCGAGGCGGAGTCGCTAGGCATCCAGCCGGTTCAGTTCAACGTGATCGGTCAGGGCGAGCTGCAGGTGAAACAGGGATACCTCGGGCTGGCGGTTCAGCACGGCGGACAGACAGAAGCGATTCCCTTCGTCCAGCGCACCGACGACCTGGAGTACCGGCTGGCGTCGACCATCCGGCAGTTGAGTCGGGCCAAGAAGGCGGTCATCGGGTTCGTCACGGACGCCCGGGGAGCCGGCGTCTCCTTCCAGGAGATTCACGAGCAGCTTCGGCGCTCCTACGACGTGCGGGACATCGAGTTGAGCGACTCGACCCAACCGGGCCCCGACGTGGTCGCGCTGGTGCTGGCGGGAACGCCCGACAGCCTACCACCCGCCCAGCTGCAGCGCCTGGAGGCGTTCCTCAATCGAGGCGGAAGCGCGCTGGTGCTCGCGTCGGGCATGGAGGTGTCGCAGCGGGCTCCCACCGCGCAGCCGCGGCCGGTGGCCTGGAACGCGCTGCTCCGGCCACTGGGCGTGACGATTCGCAGCGACATGGCCTACGACCTTCTGGCCAACGAAGTGATACCGCTCCCCACTGATTTCGGCCGGGTCCTGCAGGTCTACCCGTTCTTCATCCGGGCCCAGAGCACCCGGGCCACGCCGGTCAATCAGGATCTGGGCGCCGTGGTGCTCACCTGGGCGAGCACGATCGACACCACCGGAGCGGTGAAGGGAACGCTGACCCCTCTCCTGGGCAGCAGCCAGGCCACCGGCACCTTCACCAACGTCACCACCATCGCGCCGACCCAGGACTTTCCGCAGACCGAGCTGCGCCACCGGTTGCTGGCGGTGATGGTGACGCCGCCTCCCGCCACGGAGAACGCCAAGCAGCGGGGCCGGGTCGTGGTGGTGGGCAGCCTCGACTTCGCCACCGACCGCTTCGTCCGCACGGCGCCGGAGAATCTCGCGTTCACGCTGAACGCCGTCGACTGGCTGGCCCAGGACGAAGACCTGATCGCGATCCGCTCCAAGGACCGGCGTCCGGCGCCCCTGCTCTTCGAGAATCCGACGATGCGCGAAGGGGTGAAGTACGCCAATCTGGTGGGTCTGCCGCTGGTGGTCGGGCTGGTGGGCGCGCTTCGGCTCGTGCGGCGGCGGCGGAGAACTCGGGAGGCGTACCGGCCGCTGGTGCCGGCGCCCGGGAGTGCGGGATGACGCCCAAGCAGCTCGCCCGCCTGGCGATCGTGCTCGGCGCGCTCCTGCTCCTCTGGGGAGCGGCATCGCTGACCCGCCGGGGATCCGGCGGTCCGGCCGGCGCCGACCGGTTCGCCATCCCCGCGGTGGCTCCCGACTCGGCCGACTCGGTCGTCATCACCCGGCCGGCCGATACCACCCGCCTGGTCCGCCGCGACTCCACGGCCTGGACCGTGAATGGGCACCCGGCATCGAAGCCGGCGGTGCAGGAGCTCTTCTCCGCCCTGGCGGACACCGCCCGCCACACGGAGCTGATCGCCGGCAGGACGGCATCGCACGCGGGACTTGGGGTGGAGAGCGTGAAGGGGACGCGAGTCCGGATCCTCCGAGGCGATTCGACGCTGGCGGACCTGGTGCAGGGCAATCGCGGGCCCGGCCTGGACGGCGGATACTTCCGCGCCACGGGTGATTCGGCGGTGTATCTGGTCCGCGGCGGACTGGCGCAGGTGCTGGAGCGCTCGCCGGACGAATGGCGCGACCGGCGCATCGCGGGCGCCGACGCGGACAGCGTGGCGCGGATCGAGATCAGCCGGGGGAAACGATCGTTCACGCTGCGGCGGAACGGCACCGGGTGGGCCCTGGCTCCGGGAGGCCGGGCCGACTCGGCGGCCGTCGCTTCCTTGCTCGCCGACTACCATCAGGTGGAGGCGTCGGGGTTCGCCTCCCGGGCGCAAGCGGACTCGGCCAGCTTCGCCCGGCCCGACCGGCGGGCCGTCGTGCTTCGCGCCGACGGTACGCCGCTGGTCACGCTCGCATTCGACTCGACCGCCAACGGCTTCTGGGTGCGCGCCGACAAAGACAGCACGGTGTACCGGATCGACACCTACATGGCCGACCGGCTCACGCCCGCCGACGGCGACCTGAAAGCCAAGCGCCCCTGATCACAGGTCATCGAAGGCCCGCCATCCCCTCGCCCGGACCATCGGGCCATGCTGGTCGAGCCGGGGTGGCGGCAGCCGCACCGAGCCCGGCGCGGTCGGAGCAACCCCCGTCCGGGAGTCGCACTCCACCTCGGCCAGTGCCTCGGACACCGGCCGCACCAGGCCGGCCGGCACCCCCTGCACCTCGAGCAGGCTCAGCCACGATGCCGCTCGGCGGGCACGCAGCGTTTCTCCCAGCGAGCTGACCAGCGCCGCGCGGTCCCGGACTCTCCCGGCGTTGGTGAGATAGCGGTCCTGCGCGGCGAGGTCTCCCCGATCCAACGCGCGACAACAGGCCAACCACTGCGCATCGTTGCCCACCGCCAGAACGATTGGCCGGTCCGCCGTCTGGAAGAGTTGATACGGCACCAGATTCGGGTGCCCGTTGCCCCAACGCGCGGGCTCCTGCCCCGTCACCAAGGCATTTTGGGCGACGTTGACCAGCGCGGCGGTCGCGCTGTGGGCGAGGACGACCGTGATCAACCGGTCGGCCGCATCGCGCCACCCGCCGCGTGAGACGAGGCAGCTGAGGATTGCGATCGCGGCATCTTTTCCGGCGCAGACGTCCGCCAATGCGACACCGACCTTCATCGGGGCGCCGTCCGGCTCTCCGGTAATCGCCATCCATCCGGCTTCCGCTTGAATCACCGCGTCGTACCCCGGCCGGTCGCTTCCCGCGCCGAACCCGGTCAGGCGGCACCAGATCAGGCCGGCACGACGCTCGAGCAGAGCCAGCGGATCGATGCCCCGCCGCTCGAGCGTGCCGGGCCGGAAGTTCTCTACCACCACATCGGCTTCTTTCGCCAGCTCGAGCAGTACCGCGCGATCCGTTTCGACGTCGAGGTCGAGCGCGACACTGAGTTTGTTCCGGTTGACCGACAGGAAATAGGCACTCTCCCCGGCCGGGTCGAAGGGCGGCCCCCACCCGCGGGTCTCGTCGCCGCCGCCGGGGCGCTCGACCTTGAGGACCCGAGCGCCCAGATCGCCCAGTGCCATGGTGCATAGGGGCCCCGCCAGGACCCGGGAGAGGTCGAGGACCTTGATGCCGGCCAACGGAAGGAAGGGATCCCGCACTATTGCACTTCGGTGTTTATTCGGGTAGTGTAGGACGCACGAGGAGGAGCCAATGTCGCGGAGCCCGGAGCTGGAGCGCAAGCTCGCCGTCCTGATGTCGCTCGCCGCCGACGACCGGGAGGGCCTGCCGCCTCCCCCCCGCCTGCGCCACGCGGCGGACGTCGGCGCGTTGGGGCCGATCAACATTCGCGCACCTGCGGCCGGTGCCCGGCGTGCGGATGTCGCTGCTGCGCATTCTGATGACCAACGCGTGCAGCTATCAACTGTCACTACTGCCCGATGCGTCGCGACCGCGACATGCCGCGCACCCTGCTCAAGCCGGAGGAGCTGGTGCGGATCTTCCTCGGCGCCCGCGCGCGCGGCTGGTGCGAGCGGGCTCTTCGTCACCACCGGCATCCCCGGCCGGCCGGTCAAGGTGATGGACGACCTGATCACCGTGCTGGAGCTGCTGCGCGAGCGCGCACCGGTTCGGCGGGTACATCCACGTGAAGCTGGTGCCCGGCGGCGAGCCCGCGCAGATCGAGCGGCTGACCGCGCTGGCGAGCCGGGTGTCGGTCAACCTCGAGGCGCCGTGCGGGGCCAGCCTGGCGCAGATCGCGCCGGAGAAGAGCTTCGACACGACGGTCATCCGACCTCGCACGAGTGCGCGGCGCAACTGCTGGCCGCGAGCGGGCCCAGCGGGCGCGAGGGCAAGCCGCGCGACGCGCTGCATCCCGGCGGCGCGTCGGGGATGACGATGCAGTTCGTCGTCGGCGCCACGCCCGACACCGACCGCACGCTCCTCGGCAAGGTGACGGAGCTGTAGCGCCGGCGGGCGGCATTCACCACGCCCACTTCAGCGCCTTTCGCCCCATCCGCGACACGCCGCTGGAGAGCGCGCCCGCCGACGCCCGCGCTGCGCGAGCACCGGCTCTACCAGGCCGACTACCTGCTCCGCGGATACGGCTTCGGCGCCGAGGAGGTGGTCTACGAAGCCGGGCGGCAACCTGCCGCTGGCGATCGACCCTAAGAGCGCGTGGGCGCTCGCCCACCCGGAACGGTTCCCGATCGAGATCAGGACGGCGGCGGCCGGAGGAGCTGATGCGCGTGCCCGGCATCGGCCCCGTATCGGCACGACGCGATCGTGGCCGAGCGGCGTGGCAGACGACGTTCCGGACGCTGGCCGACCTACGCAAGCTGGGCGTGGTCACCACCCGCGCCGTCGGGTTCCTCACCCTTGCCGGCCGCCGGCTCCAGACGGCGCGCTGGACCCAGCAACTCGGGTTCTGGGCTCCGGAGGAGGAGGTCGGAGCGGCCCACGTGGTGTACCAGGTGAGCCCGGGGACGTTCAGGTGATGGAGTCAAGGCAAAGAGAGGCCAGCGCCGGCATCCGCCAGGGGGAGGCCAGGCGGGATGCGTAGCCGTGCGCGCTCTCACCGGTGGATCCTGCCATGATTGTCGCACCGTGCCGGACGGTGGGCCGCGACGCCTTCCGCGACGCCTACAGGCAGAGGTGCAAACGACTGCAGCATAAGGTTGGGTGAGGGAATGGTGGCCGCCTTTCAACCAGCTCTACGGCTCCATTCCGCCGCGCCCCCAGCCATCTGAGTTCTTCCAGCCGCTGAAGGCCCACGCTTTGCATGTCCGGGACTGGAAATCAGCTCCTTCGTGCCGACTCCCCACAGTTACTCGCGCAGCTTACATCAAGGCCCCTCGCTCGAGAGATCGTCATGACCTACACCTTCAAGCTTTCTCGCAGAATCGCTCGCCTTCGAGCGCCCATGCTGGCCGCCCTCGTCGTGGCGGCCGCCGGGTGCGAGAACGCGGACCCGGTCGGGCCCGCCGCTTCCCCTGATCAGATTTCCCCAGTCGCATCGGCCGAGTTCGCCGGCGGCATCCCCTTCGGATATTTCGCCCAGCCCACCACCGCCTTCGGCCCCCGCTACAACGGTGGCCACCAGAACATCTCGCCCAATCGTCTCCTGACGGAGCTGGCGACGATCAAGGGCCGGGGTGGCAAGGTTCTGCTTTCGCTGGCGGGGAGCCCGAAGTACTACCTGGACGGCGGTCACTTCAGCCTGGCCAAATGGAAGTCGCGGGTGGACCGGTACAAGGGGATCGACATCTCCGGGTACACCAGGGACGGTACGATCATCGGGAACTACATGATCGACGAGCCGAACGATCCAGCCAACTGGAACGGCCAGCCGGTGCCGCCCTCGATGCTGGAGGAGATGGCGAAGTACAGCAAACAGCTCTGGCCCGACATGCCGACCATCGTCCGGGTCGAGCCGGCGTATCTCGCCAGCAACCATCGCTACCTCGATGCCGCCTGGGCCCAGTATCTGAACCGAAGGGGCAACGTCGACGATTACATCCGGCGGAACGTGGCCGAGGCGCAGCAGCGTGGGCTGGCGCTCATCGTGGGGATGAACGTCCTCAAGGGCGGGACGCCGAACCTCACCCCGATGACGGCGAGCCAGGTCCAATCCTGGGGCTCGGCGCTGCTGAGCAGCACATATCCCTGTGCCTTCATCAGCTGGCAGTACGACCAAACCTTTCTCTCGCCGAACGGCATGGGAAGCGCCATGGATGCCTTGCGCCGCCAGGCGGAGAACCGCGGCACCCGGAGCTGCCGTGCGCGGGGCGTCCAGCGGTAGTCAGACACCGCCTCCGCCGCCGCCATCGTCGCCGCCGCCGCCGAGCCCGGCGCCATCCTCCGGCGTGCCGTTCGGGCTCTATTCCTTGCCGACGTCCGAGCTGGCCTCCTACAGCGGCTCGGTGCAGAGCCTCACGCCCGCGACCGTCCTGACCACCGCCCGGGCGGCACGGCAAGCGGGCGCCAGACTCATCGTTCGCCTCGCCGATAGCGACGTGGTCAATGGTGACGGCACCTTCAGCCTCGACAAGTGGAAGGCGGCGGTCGATCGCTATGCCAGCGTGGACCTATCCTCGTTCATCAACGATGGCACGATCACAGGGCACCTGCTGGTCCAGAACCCCCAGGATGCCGGCCTGTGGGGACGACGGGCGATCTCCCACGCTACCATCGAAGAAATGGCGCGCTACAGCCGGCAGCGTTGGCCGGGACTCCCGACCATCGCGCACGCTCCCGCCACGTGGCTCGCCGCCAATGCGACCCCGTGGCAGTACCTGGACGCATCGTCGGTGATGTACAAAGGGTCGTATGGCGACGCCGCCGCATGGGTTGCCGGTCAGGCCAGCGCGGCTGGCAAAGCCCGTCTCGGACTGCTGGTCGGGATGAACGCGCTGAACGGCGGCACCAGTGCGAGCGGCCTGCCCGGCGTCACCCAGGGGATGTACGCGATGAGCGCGAGCCAGCTCGGGAGCTGGGGCTCCGCTGTCCTGGCGGAGAGCCGGGTGTGCGGCCTGATGCTCTCCCGGCACGATGCCGCCTATTTCGGGCGGTCCGACGTGAAGGCGTCGGTCGCCACCCTGGCCGCCAAGTCACTGGGGCGCGCCACGACCTCGTGCCGGGTGCGGGCCTGATCAAGCTTCGCGGCAGGCGTTGAAATGTCGAGACCGCCGCCTCCGGGCGGCGGTTCTCTTTAGAGGAGCCTCGAGGCGCTCACTGTTTGCAGGAAGTCTTCACGTGGGACTTTGCCTGAGCCGAGACATCCGCCATCGCGCTCTTGATGTCCGACCGCCCGTAGTACTCGAGGTCGTGCTGCCAGTTGAAGAACGCGCACGCATGACTCTCGCTCAGCATCGCCTTGCCGTAGCTCCGAATCTCGCTCGCGCTCATGGACCACTCGCCGACCCTCGTGCCGCGGATCTTGCTCGAGCCGTTTCCCCCGTTGATCACGTTCAAGCCGACGACCAGCCCCAGACCCTTCCGTTTCGCCGCCGCCGCTTCGGCCGACACCCATTGCTCCGGGCTACCTTTGCCGGCGGCGAACTGCGTCCACCCGGCGTCCAGGTACCTGTAGGTCGCCGATGCGCTCGCCAGATAGCTCGGCGCCACCCTGACGAGGGTGGTCATCTGGGGCCAGAGCTCCTTGCTGTACTTCGCCATGGCCTCCAGCGTGGCCTGGGAGATGGCCTTTCCGCCCCAGCGTGAGGCGCGATGGGGCTCGTCGATCAGGTAGTGGCCGATGATGGTGCCATCCGAGATGTACCCGTCCCACTTGACGTTCCGGTACCGGGCCACGAGCGATTTCCACTTGGTCAGGCTGAAGGTGCCGTCGGGGTTCTTCACGTAGCTGTCCTTGCCCTTGCACAGCTTGAGGACCACCCTGCCACCCTTGCTGCGAGCGCCGGAAAGCCACGACAGGATGTTCGACGGATCGAGCGGTCCGCCGTTCATCCATCCGGTGTGAACGCTGCTGAGATAGTTGTTCCGCATGTTGAACGTGCCGAAGACGATGCCCGGGCGGCCCGAGCGAGTGTCCAGGACCGCGTCGGCGAGCCCGGTGGACTCGACCGGGACGGCCCCGACCTCGTCAGGAAGGTCGGCGGCGGATGAAGGGCCGGCGCTATCGTCCGCACAGGCGGCACAGAAAGCGATCAGCCCGGCAGCCACGGCGCGGAGCCGAACGACACGGCGGAAGGACGTTCGAGGACGGTACATACGCGATGCTTCCCCTCAGGTGAGGATCGGGAGCCGGGAACGCCGCGACGAGCGCGACGGTCGGCGGTCAAGACCTCGAACAGGCGAGGTCACAGATGGAAGGGTTGCTTGGGGACTGTCCGTGCCGCTCAGGGCCACGGTCGCGAAGGAATGGACGCCCTGTGGCGCCATCTCATGATCAGAGGCTCGCGGGCGCAAATATTTGCCTGGGAGCGAATCGGTGTCAACCCGCAAGTTCGATTCACCCGAAGGCCTCGGCTACTTTTAGGTTGGTAGCCCGGGAGGACCCATGACTTACACCATCCGACACCACGCTCCGGAGACGTCCCGGCGGGTCGACCGCCGCCGGTGCGCGCGCAGGTGAGCGGTCACGACCGGTACCGGCAGCGCGCGGCCGAGCGCGCGGCCGAGCTGCTCGAATCCGGCATGGTCGTCGGGCTCGGGACCGGAGCGACGGCGACGTTCGCGATCCGCCGGATCGGCGCGCTCCTCCGCTCCGGGGAGCTGCGGCACATCGTCGGCGTCCCGACCTCCGTCGCCACCGCCGCCGAGGCCCGGAGCCTCGGCATCCCCCTGATGGACGAGGCGCGAGCCGGGCCGGTGGACATCACCATCGATGGAGCCGATGAGATCGATCCTGCCCTGAACCTCATCAAGGGGCATGGCGGCGCGCTGCTCAGAGAGAAAATCGTGGCGCAGTCGAGTCGCCGCGTCATCATCGTGGCGGACGAGACCAAGCTCTCGCCCGTGCTGGGGACCAGGCGAGACCTTCCGGTCGAAGTCGTACGATTCGGGTGGGGCTCGCAGCTGGAGTATCTCAGGACCCTGGCGCCTGGTGCGCGTGTCTCGCTCCGCACTACCCCAGGCGGGGAAGCGTTCGTCACCGACGGGGGAAACGTTATTCTCGATTGGGGCCTGGGTCCGATCGAACGGCCCGAGGAGCTGGCCGCGAAGCTTCAGGCTCGTGCGGGTGTGGTCGCCCACGGGCTCTTCATCGGTATCGCGACCGACGCGATCGTCGCCGGCCGGTCCGGCGTCGAGCACCGGGTGCGCCAGTGATTGAGCGGGTCTCCGGCGGTGAGGCCCGAGGGAACAGCCCACCCGCCCGTTGATGGGAGATCGTCGCGCAAGCAGAAACCCCGCCCGAGCCAAGAGGCTCGAGCGGGGCAAGCAGTTGCGGCACAGTGGGCCTGGGTAGAGTTGAACTACCGACCTCACGCTTATCAGGCGTGCGCTCTAACCACCTGAGCTACAGGCCCCACACGGCAGCGAGAATATAGTCGGTCCGGCGCGCCCCGGCAGCCGCCGGGCCGCTCCGCCGCCGCTCCCGTTCACTCCTTCTCGTCGTCTTCGTCGAAGTCCTCGAACTCCTCGAGATCCTCGTCCTCGAAGTCGTCGTCGTCCTCCAGATCGTCCTCGTCGTCGAGGTCCTCGTCCTCGTCGTCGTCGTCGTCGAAGGTGAATCCGTCGTCCTCGAACTCTTCGTCGTCATCGAACTTCCGACGCAGCTCCGGGTCGAGGACCTCCAGCGACGTCTCCCAGGCCGACATGATGTCCTCCGCCAACGGTGAGTGTGATCTCGACATCTCAGGACGCGTCCGCCACCCGGGCGGCCCGGGCGGCCTTCCTACGGTCGTTCGCCGCGAGGACCCGCTTGCGCAAGCGGATCGTCTTGGGGGTGATCTCGATCAACTCATCCTCCTCGATGTACTCGAGGGCGTACTCCAGGGTGATCTGTCGGGGCGGCTCCAGGCTCACGTTCTCGTCCGAGGCCGTCGTCCGCATGTTGGTCAGCTTCTTTTCCTTGGTGACGTTGACGTCGAGGTCGCCGGGCCGCGAGTTCTCCCCCGCGATCATGCCCTCGTAGACCAGATCGCCCGGCGTCACGAACATCTGGGCCCGCTCCTGCAGGTTGCCCAGGGCGAAGGCCACGACGCTGCCCTCGCGGTCGGCCACCAGGACGCCCCGCTTGCGCCCCGCCAGCGGGCCGGCCCATGGGCCGTAGTCGAGGTATCGGTGGTGCATGATGCCGGTGCCGCGGGTGTCGGTGAGAAAGTCGGACCGGTACCCGAAGAGCCCGCGCGCCGGGATCCGGAAGGTGAGCCGAACCATCCCCTGGCCCGGGTTCCGCATCTCGGACATCTCGCTGCGGCGGGGCCCCAGCTTCTCCATCACCACGCCCATATATTCCTCGGGCACGTCCACCGTCAGCTCCTCGTACGGCTCCAGCCGCTCGCCGTCCTCGCCTAGCTTGGTGATGACCCGGGGGCGGGAGACCTGGAACTCGTACCCCTCGCGCCGCATCGTCTCCATCAGGATGCCGAGGTGGAGCTCGCCGCGCCCCGAGACGGTATGGGTGTCCGGGCTGTCGGTCTCCTCCACCCGGAGCGCCACGTTCCGCTCCAGCTCGCGGTACAGCCGGTCCTTGAGTTGGCGGCTGGTGACGTATTTGCCTTCCCGCCCCGCGAACGGGCCGTTGTTCACGATGACATCCACCGAGATCGTCGGCTCCTCGACGGCGATGCCGGCCAGCCGCTCCGGCACCTCGACCGCGGTGAAGGTCCGTCCGATCTCGATGGTCTCGAACCCCGAGAGCGCGACGATGTCGCCCGCCTGCGACTCCTGCACCTCGACCCGGTGGAGTCCGTCGAAGGTGTACAGCGTGGTGACCCGGTTCCGCTCGAACGCCTCGTCCTGCACCAGTCCCGGCTCCCCCAGCGGAAGCAGCGCCACCTGGTCGCCGACCCGCACTCGGCCCCGCTCGATCCGCCCGATGGCGATCCGGCCCAGGAAGCTGGAGAAGTCCAGAGTCGAGACCAGCATCTGGAACGGGACCTTCGGGGTCGCCCGTGGGCTCGGGCACGTGGTCGAGAATCGCCCGGAAAAGCGGCCTGAGATCGGTACCCGGGTGCGCCAAATCCGTCGTGGCGGTGCCGGCGCGGCTCGACGTATAGAGGAAAGGCGCGTCGAGCTGCTCGTGGGTGGCCTCCAAATCGATGAAGAGGCCCAGCACCTCGTCGTGCACCCGGAGCGGCTCGGCGTCCGACCGATCGATCTTGTTGATCGCGACGATGGGACGGAGCCCCAGGGCCAGCGCCTTCCGGGTGACGAACCGGGTCTGCGGCATGGGCCCCTCCGCCGCGTCCACCAGGATCAGGACCCCGTCCACCATGCGCAGGATCCGCTCCACCTCGCCGCCGAAGTCCGCGTGGCCCGGGGTGTCCACGATGTTGATCTTGGTCCCCTCCCAACTCACGGCGGTGTTCTTGGCGAGGATGGTGATGCCCCGCTCCCGCTCCAGTGGGTTCGAGTCCATCACCCGCTCCGCCACCTGCTGATTGGCGCGGAACGCTCCCGCCTGCCGCAGCATTTGATCCACCAGAGTGGTCTTGCCGTGGTCGACGTGTGCGATGATGGCGAGGTTGCGGATCAACAGGTTCGTGGACTCCACCGGGTTAGAACGGCTGAGGCCCGGACCCCGGGCCTCCGGGGCGCATATATAGACAACGCCGTCGGATGTCGCAAGAGAGTGCGGAGGGGGTCCCGGCGGCCCTCAGTGCGCGTGTCCCGGGTGATGGTCCCGGCCGGGGCGGCCCCACTGGGGAGCGGTGGCCGTCTCCCGGGCGTCGTCGCACCCTTCACAGCCGTGATCGACCTCGAGCTGTATGGTGACGTGTCCGATCCCCATCAGTGACATCTCGGCCCGGATGCCGTCCAGAACCCCCGGGTGGGCCTCCAGGTCGGGCACCACCGCGTGCCCGCTCATGGCGATCATCCCGCTGGTGACGGTCCAGACATGGAGGTCGTGGACCGCGGCGACTCCGGGCACCGCGAGCATGCGGCGTTGCACCTCCGGCATGGAGACGTGGCGGGGCACCGACTCGAGCAGGATGTCGGTGCTCTCCCGGAGCAGCCGGGCGGCACCCAGGAGGATAAGGAGTGACAACAGGATGGAGACGATCGGGTCGGCCAGGGTCCAGCCGGTCAGGGCAATGATCCCGGCGGCGGCGACGGCGCCGACCGAGCCCAGCGCGTCGCCCAGCACGTGCAGGTAAGCGCCCCGCACATTAAGGCTTCCTTCACGGGAGGAGTGGAGCACCGCGAGGCTCACCAGGTTGACCACCAGCCCGGCGCTGGCGATCGCCAGGAAGAGTCCGGTCCGGACCGGCTGGGGGTCCTGAATCCGCTGGACCGCCTCGACCACGACCCAGGCGGCGATGCCGAACAGCGCCGCGCCGTTGACCAGCGCGGCGAGGATTTCCCACCGCAGGTAGCCGTACGTCTTGCTGTCGTCGGCGGGCCGCTGGGCGATCCAGGCGGTGAGCAGCGACAGGGAGAGCGCGCCGACGTCGGTGAGCATGTGGCCCGCGTCGGCCAGCAGGGCGAGTGACCCGGCCACCCACCCGCCCACCGCCTCCACGATCATGAAGACCGAGGTCAGGGCGAGGACCCATCTGAGCCGGGGCATTCGCTCCTGTGTGGGAGTCTTATTCAGCGCCATGGTCGTATCCTAGTCGGCTGCCCCGCTATCCCGCTGCCCCACCGACCCGGCGGATTCTCACCGCCTCCGCGTGCCCGTACAGTCCCTCCGCCTCCGCCAGCGCGATGATCGCGTCGGCGTCGGCGCCCAGCCGCTCCGGCGAGTATCCGATGATGCTGGTTCGCTTGACGAAGTCGTAGACCCCGAGCGGGGACGAGTGGCGGGCGGTTCCGCCGGTGGGGAGCACGTGGCTGGGCCCGGCGATGTAATCGCCGACCGGCTCCGGGGTATAGTCGCCCAGGAAGATGGCGCCGGCGTGCCGGACGCTCTCCGACGATCCGCTCGGCGCCTTCGGCCAGGATCTCCAGGTGCTCGGGAGCCCGGCGATTGGCCACCTCGATCGCGTCCCGCATATCCGGCACCACGATCACCAGGCCATTCCGCTCCAGCGCGGCCCGGGCGATCGCCGCCCGTGGTGCCGCCGCCAGCGCGGCTTCGAGCGCCGCGGGAAGGGCATCGGCGATGGCGGCATGCGTAGTGACGCACCAGCCGACGGCGTCTTCGTCGTGTTCCGCCTGCGCGATCAGGTCCGCGGCGATCCGGGCTGGGGACGCGCTGCGATCGGCGATGATCAGGATCTCGGTGGGCCCGGCGACCATGTCGATTCCCACCTGGCCTGCCACCTGCCGCTTCGCCTCCGCCACCCATCGGTTCCCCGGCCCCACGATCTTGTCGACCCTGGGCACCGTGGCGGTCCCAAAGGCCAGCGCGGCCACCGCCTGGGCGCCACCGATGCGGAAGATGCGGGTGACCCCGGCAAGGGCGCAGGCCGCCAGCACCATGTCGGTCACGCCCTGCGGCGGGACGACGGCCACGATCTCCGGCACGCCGGCCACGAGCGCGGGGACCGCGTTCATGACCACCGAAGACGGGTAGGACGCCTTCCCGCCCGGTACGTACAGCCCCACTCGGTCCAGCGGGGTCACCTTCATTCCGACCACGCTGCCATCCTCGTCCGTGAGGCGGAATCCTTCCGTTCGCTGATGCTGGTGGTACTCTCGCACCCGGTCCACCGCCAGGGCGAGCGCGGCCCGGAGCCCGGGCTCGATCCGGTCCAGCGCTCCCCGCCACCCCACGGCATGGAGCTCCCAGTCCGAGGGAGGCAGGTCCACCCCATCCAGCCGCCGGGTATACTCCCGGACGGCCTCATCGCCCCGCAGCAGGACGTCGTCGAGTATCCCGGCGACCGTCTCCCGGGTGGACGCGTCGCTCCCGGCTCGCCGCGGCAGTAGCGGGTCGAGCGCTTCGAAGGGGGGCACCGCGATCCGGCGGATCACCCCGATATCTCGCGGTAAGACCGCATCGGCGTTAGAGTTGAACCATATGGAACCAGCGGCATCACCTTCGATCCTCCTGGGCCTTGGCGCGGTCGTCGTCCTGGTGCTGGCCAACGCCTTTTTCGTGGCAGCCGAATTCGCGCTGGTGGGAGCGCGAAAGACGCGCCTCGATGAGATGGCCCGCGCCGGCGACGGCAAAGCTAGGTTGGCCCGCCGTGCCGTACAATCGCTGGACCGGTTCATCTCGGCCACTCAGTTGGGGATCACGCTGGCCTCGCTGGGTCTCGGCTGGATCGGCGAGCCGGCACTGGCCAGCCTGATCGACGGGATCTTCGCCTGGCTCCCGGCTCCGGTCAGTGCCATCGCCACCCACACGGTGGCGTCCATCGTGGCGTTCAGCATCATCACGGTGCTGCACATCATTCTGGGCGAGCTGGTCCCCAAGGCGCTGGCCCTGCTGTACCCCGAGGCGGTCAGCGGCTGGGTCGCGGCCCCGCTCATGGGGTTCGCCTGGGTGATGGCCCTTCCGATCGCGATTCTGAACGGGGCCGCGAATCGCCTGCTTCGGCTCATGCGTATCGATCCGCCGGGGGAGCACGAGCGGCTCCACTCCCCCGAAGAAATCCGCATGCTGGTCGAGCAGAGCACCGAGGGGGGGAGCCTGCTCAGGCAGGACGCGCGGCTTCTGGAAGGGGTCTTCGAGTTCAGCGAAAAGACCGCCCAGGAGGTCATGACCCCGCGGACCCAGATGGTCGCGCTCGAGGCGGACCTCGAGGTCGAGCGCGCCGCCGACGAGGTCGCCGTCGCCGGCCGCTCGCGCTACCCGGTCTATACCGATTCGCTCGACGAGATCGTCGGGGTGGTGCATGCCAAGGACATCCTGGCGGCGATGCGGGCGCACCCCGGCCGCACGGTACGCGAGATCATGCGGCCGCCCCTTTTCGTGCCCGGCACCCGCGAGGTGGAGGACGTGCTGGCGGACATGAAGCGGCTCAAGACCCACCTCGCGGTCGTGCTGGACGAGTACGGCGGAACCGCCGGACTGGTGACGATGGAGGATCTGCTCGAGGAGATCGTGGGGCCGATCTACGACGAATACGATCCTCAGGACAAGGCCCGTCCCGCCGGCGCCCCGCAGCTCGACGGCGCGATGCCCATCTCCGAGTTCAACTCCGAGTACGACGAGAACCTGGACGACACCGACTACACCACCATCGGCGGCTACGTCTTCGGCCAGCTGGGCCGGCTGCCCCGGCCGGCCGACCGGGTGCCCGCGGGACGGTACGCGCTCGAGGTGGTCGAAATGGAGGGACGCAGAGTGAAGGCCCTCCGGCTGCACAGCCCCCAGCCCGACACCACACCCAGACCCGAGCCCCCGGTCGCGCGCCGGGAGAGTCGCGCGTCCTGACGGAGCCGCTTCTGATGGACCGCCCGACCCGGACCGCGGGATGTTGAATGTTCCGGCGGCCACCCCCCCGGGGGCGCTCGACCTCACCGGCGACGCCGCCCGCCGGCGCCGCGCGCTGCAGCGCGCCGCTGTGACCGTGCTCGAGCGTGGCGGCTACGAGGAGCTCCTCCCGCCCACCTTCGAGTACGAGGACGTCTTCCTCCGGGCCGGCGGCGCCGGGGTGGCGGAGCGCCTGCTCCGTTTTCCCGACCGGGACGGACGGATCCTCGCCCTGCGTTACGACTTCACGTCCAGTATCGCCCGGATCGCCTCCACCACGTTCGCCGGCGCGACGCTGCCGCTTCGGCTCAGCTATTCCGGCAAGGTCTACCGTCAGGAGCCGGAACGCGGCGGTCGCCCCCGCGAAATACTGCAGGTCGGCGCCGAGTTGTTGGGGGACGGCTCGCTCCAGGCGGACGTGGAAGTCGTGCGGCTCACGCTGGAGCTCATTCGGTCCTCGGGCCTGGAGGACTTTCAGGTCAACCTGGGGCACGTCGGGGTCCTGGCGCCGGGACTCGCCGCGCTGGAGGAGCCGCTCCGGGGCCAGGTGCGGCGGTGGATCGACCGAAAGGATCGCGGCGGGCTCACCCGCGGCCTGGCCGGCCGGGACGGGGATGCCGCCACGCTGGCGCGTCTCCCGTTCGTGATCGGGCGGCGAGACGCCCTCGAGACGGCGCTCCGCGAGGCGCCGGCGGCGGTGGTGCCGGGCCTGAGGCATCTGCTGGCGCTGGACGAGGCCCTCGACACCGGCGAGCGGGGGCATGTGGTCTACGACCTGGGTGAGGTGCGGGGACTGGACTACTACACCGGAGTGCACTTCGAGGTGTACGTCTCCGGGGCGGGCCGCGCGGCGGGGGCGGGCGGACGCTACGACGAGCTGATGGGCCGGTTCGGGCGCCCCATGCCGGCGGTCGGTGTCTCCCTCGACCTGGATGCGATCGCCGAAGTGCCGCTGTGAGCCGGCTACGGGTGGCGCTCGCCAAGGGCCGACTGTACCAGCCGTCGGTCGAACGATTCAGCGCCGCGGGCGTAACCCCGGCCCCCGACGCCGGCCGCCGCCTGCTCATCCCCTCCAGCGATCCGGCGATCGAGTTTCTGGTAGTCAAGCCGGGCGACGTGCCGGTCTACGTGGAGTCCGGCGCCGCGGACCTCGGAGTCACCGGGACCGATGTGTTGCGGGAAACCGGGGCCGACGTGCTCGAGCCACTGGAGCTGGGGTTCGGCTTCTGCCGGCTGGTGGTCGCGTCGCCGGCCGCCGACCCCTATCCCCAGCTCGAGGGCGGCATTACTACCCGGGTGGCCACCAAGTATCCCCGCCTGGCGCAGGCCCACTTCGCCGCGGCCGGCAGGCCGGTGGACATCATCCAGGTGAACGGCTCGGTGGAAGTCGCCCCACTGCTCCACCTCTCCCATTGGATCGTGGACCTGGTGGACACCGGGAACACGCTGCGCGCCAACGGCCTGGTCGAGCGGGAGACGATCCTGGAGTGCGGCGCGGTGCTGGTGGCCAACCGGGCCAGCCAGAAGCTGAAGCTGGAGGCATATCTGGACCTCATGGAGCGACTGGAGCGGGCGGGGGACCCAGGTGCCCGCCGGCCTACGGCGTAAGCACTCGGGTCGGCACCGGCCGGCTCATGACCGTCCCGTCTCCCAGCTGTCCGCCCTGGTTGAGGCCCCAGCAGTACACGGTTCCCTGGACCGTGACGGCGCAGGTGTGGGACCCCCCCGCGCTCACCAGCGCGTAGCGGAGATCGCCCTTCACCAGGACCGGCCCGCTCCGGTTCGTCGAGGTACTATCCCCCAGCTGACCGGCCGCATTGTCTCCCCAGCACCACAGCGACCGCATCGCCGTGATGCCGCAGGCGTGACGTGACCCGACGCTGATCGCGAAGAAGCGGTGATTCCCCACGACGCGCGTCAGGGAGTCGCGGGGGATCGCGGTGTCATCGCCGACCTGACCTTCGCCGTTGCCGCCCACGCAGTAGGTGATCCCATCGGGCGTGACGGGCCCCGGCCCCGTCAGCCCGCAGGTATGGAGGCGGCCGAGGCCGAGCGAGGCGAAGCGCAGCGGCGGCACCATCCGGCTGGGGACCGAGCTGTTGAGGCGGGATCCGCTGCCCAGCTGCCCGTCGGGGTTGTTCCCCCAGCAGTACGGGCGTCCGTCCACGGTCGCGGCACAGGTGTGCGACGCACCGGCACTGACGGTCCTGAAGCGGAGGGAGTCGGCGGCCCGGCGGGGCCAGGTCCGGTTGGTGGTGGAGCCGTCGCCCAGCTGACCGGAGCGGTTCTGACCCCAGCAGTAGGCCTCGCCGTTCCCGGTCCAGGCGCAGGTGTGGGATCCCCCCACCGCCACGCCCGCGAAGGTAAGCCCGCCCGACACCGCGGTCGGGATGGTCCGGAGGATGTTGGTGCTGTCGCCGAGCGTTCCTTCGTCGTTGTTCCCCCAGCAGTACAGCCGGTCTTTCGCCAGACCGCAGGTATGGCTCCCCCCAGCGGCCGTCACGACCGACGAGAACCGCAGCGGGGTCGCCACCCGCGCCGGTCGCGTCCGACCGGCGGTGGTACTGTCGCCCAGCTGGCCGCTGCTGTTCCGTCCCCAGCAGTAGGACTGCCCGTCCGTGCGGGTCCCGCAGGTATGGCGCGAGCCCGCCGTGATCGAGGTCCACAGTGCGCTTCCGCCCACCGCCGCATTCCCGGTGACTCGTCCCAGCTCTTCGAGCACGTCGCCGCGGTAGAAGGTCTGTCCCTTCCTGACCCGCTCGGCAGCATCGGCCAGCACCCGGCGCGCCTCCGGCGTGCCGATGGCGGCCAGGGCAACCACCGAGCGGGACTGGTAGACCGCCTCGTAATTACCGAGAAAGTGGGCGACATATTGCTCCCGGGTAACCGGCAGGACCTCGCCCCGTTCCCCGGCCCGGGCAGCGAGTCGCTCGTACGTGTCCTCGAGTTGGCGCTGAACGTTCAGTCGACTCGCGCGAGAGGGGCCGGCGAGCGCGGAGGCGAGCAGCGGCACAATGCGGTCGTGGCGAGATGGGTCTTGCAGCGCCTGAAGCTCGCCGTGGACGCATTCCTCGCACAGCAGCCAGCGCCGGACCGCGATTTGAGCGGGATCCGGTGCCGCAGTGCCCGCGCAGGCGGCCAGGAGCGCCGCACCCAGCAGCGAGTGACGGAAGTCGCGCCGCGGGGCGCGGGGGTCAGCGCGCATCGAGGGCCACCGGGGGGCAGGGGTCCATCCAGGTGCGGCAGAGCCGGGGGATTCGCGCCGCGGGATGAACCTTGGTGATCCAGGAATCGTTCCAGACATTCATCCGAAACACCTGCCCGACGCTGAGGCGGCTTCGGGCGTCCGCCCCCAGAGGGCCATCCGAGGAAAGGTTGTTCATCACGTTGGTGACGCCGAGGGCTTCCTCTTCGTCCACCAGGCCCAGGGCATGGCTGATCTCGTGGGCGAGGGTGATCGTGGAGTGCCTGGAATACGAGATGAAGACGACCGGCCCAGGGGAGCCAAGGTACCAGAAGTGACAATGGACGCCGCGGGCACCCGCATGTCTCGGATCGGACGGGTAGTCGATCCAGTCGACGTAGTACACGCTGAGCGCTTCCTTGTCGTACTGGTAGGAGACCGCGGCATTGTTTCGGTCGCGGGCCGGAAGGCCGCGGGGCTTGCTGCAGTCGAAGGGATGGGCACCGACCGTCCCCGCGAGATCCGGCGTGGACGGGTCCAGCTGCACGTAGGTGGCCTTGAGCCTGATGCCCACCCGGTTGGCCTCGAACACCATATTGGCCCAGGTCACGTCCAGCGCGGCCTGGGCCATGGCGCCGGCCGCCACGGCATTAGTGAGATCGTCGGTGGAGAAGGCGGCGTTGGAGAGCAGTGATGCGGTGCGTCCGGTGACTGCGATGAAGACCGTTATCTCGAGGTCCAAAGGCGCGGCGAGCCCTGGCGTGAACGGGTTGGTCCAGCTGGTCGGCTGCTGGTACACCAGGGCGTTGCCGGCGGACAGGATCACGACACTGCACGGAACTTTCCGCTGCCTGCCCACCGCCGCCAGGCCCACGAACGCCCTGGCCGCGCCCCAGGTGCAGGTATCCTCAAGCGACACCTCCTCCAACAGGACGGCATTGGGCGGCTCCCTGGGCTGGTGCGCCGCCTCGACGACGTCGCTGGAGACACCGACCGTGGCCGCATCGGCCCAGCGCTTCAGGGTGACCTGATCCGCCAGCGTGCCCGCGTCGTTTTTCACGCGGACCGTCAGGTCGGATGCCGCGGCAGGCTTGAGGGTCACCAGTCCGTAGGGAGTCACGCCGCCGTCCGTATCCGGGTCCAGCTCCCAGACGAACGGATCGAACCGGCCTGAGATGACCTTCTGGTTGGCGTCGCGATACCAGGCCGAGAGCTGAAAGGTCGGCTCCCCGACCATCCCGGCCGCTGGTCCGACCTGCACCTCCTCGACGCCGGCCTCCACGGCGGTGATCGGCGCGCTGCCGGTTTCATCCAGCTCGGCTGCCGCACACGGCACGCAGGGGTTGTTATGCCCTCCGCACGCTCCCAGCGCCGCGAGCCCCCAGGCGAGCAGGGGCGCGGCGCGTCGTTCCCGTCCAGGTCGCTGCATGGCTCATCCCCTCACGGCTGACCGTTCGGCGGTGGCGGCTTGTATCCTTCCGGATCGCCGGTGCAAACCGTTTCCTCGAGCGGTGTCTGCGGCGCGAGGGCGACCTGGAGAGCGCAGAGCTGCTTGGCGATAGCCGACAAGTAGGGTGCCAACTCATCCCGTACCCATGTCCGCACCTCGCTGTCCTTGACCGCCTGTGGCGTGGGACCGCTGGCCGGCGGCTTCCCGCCGCAGGCAGCGAGAACGACCCACCCGACCACCGCCCCTCTGACCATGGCGCACGCGAGCTTCATCGGGGCCCTCCCTTCTAGGTTTGTGAGCAACAGCCGTCACTGCGGGTGCCTGGAATCGGCGCAAACGGGCCTGATATTGTCCGACCAGATCGGTTCTGCCGAGGCCCTGCGCGGCTCGTAGACGGATATCGAGCGAGGCACGGACAAAGGGGAGGAAGGCGATGGGGCCGGGATGATCGAACACCCCGGCCACCCGATGCGCCTCCTCGAAGCTTCCCCGCGCGAGCGCGAGCTGGGCCAGCAGGAAACGCTCCACCGCCAGGGGCTCCACCAGGCCCCACTCGACCGCTTCGGTCGGCACATCGACTCGGAGTCGGCGGAAGCGGAGCACGGCGCTTTCCGTGTCCCCCAGGGCCAGCGCGAGGTGTCCCTCCAGCGCGTCGCGGAGCGGCAACCGTGTGACCTGGGTATCGGCGAGCAACGCGGCGCGCAAGGCCCGGACCCGGACGGTGTCATGACGATGGGCGTGCCAGGCGGCGAGCAGCCAGCGGGTCGGGGGGCTCACCGCCTGGTACAGCTCGCCGTAACGGCCGCGCCACAGGGAGTCGGTCTCCTCGGCCTTGACGTCCAGCGGCGCGCCGGCCAGAACGGCGAGGAAGTAGTAGGTCGGGGCTCGCCCATGTCCTCGCGCAATCGCGCTGTCTACCAGCCGATGGAGATGGTCGTACCGGCCTTGCGCGATCGCGAGGCCCTGGAGCCCCTGGAACATGCCCCACTCCGGCAACGCGGGGCTCCCCAGAAGCGCCTGAAACCCCCGTTCGGCGCATTGGTTCTGCGCGCCGGCCACCGACAACGAACGGGCCGCCTGCAGTACGTCCATCGGGTGCACGGAGGATTCGCGCTCCCAGCTTACCGCCTCAGGACCGTCCTGAGCGCACGAGCGCATGATCACGAGCTGACGCACTCGCGAGCTGTCGGCATCGAAGGCGCGGAGACGCTCGATAAGTGCTCCGGCCTCGGTCCAGTCTTCCCGTCGGATCGCCATCTCGGCGAGATGAAACAGGGGTGGGGCGAAGCCGCTGTCGGCACGGGCCGTCGAGGCGAACTCGAGCTCGGCCAAGGAATCGAGGGGAGCGGCGGCATCCGGCAGCAGGTGGTAGTACACCTCCCCCAGTGCCATGTGAGCTTCGGCCCACTCCGGCTCCTGCGCGATGGCCTGTCTCAACCAGCGGATCGCGCTGTCCGCCCCACCACTCCAGTATGATCGCAGCCCCCGCGCGAGCGAGCGATGCTTGGCCGGCAAGGCCGACTCGCCGGCCAGCGCGACGGCGACGAGTCGCCCACCCTGCTCACCCAGATTTTCCCAGCTCGCGGCCTGAGCCCCCTTGAGCGCGGCGAAGGCCATGGCCGAGTCCTCCTCCACGGCGCGTTGGTAGAAATCCAGGGCCCGGCGGAAGCGCGAGCGGCGGTATTCACGCTCCCCCTGGATCCAGAGAGCAATCGCGCTGGAGTTCCCCGTCGTGAGTGAGCCGAGATCTATGCGCCTGCCGGGATCGACCAGAGCCGGCAACAGTCGGGTAGCCGCTGCCACGGCGAGTTGAGCCGGGGACACGCGGGTCCGGGATGCCTTGGCACTCTGCTGTGCCAGCAGGGAATCGCCGTCCGTGTCGTGCAGGCGCAGGACGACAGTGATGGAATCGTGGCCCCCACCAATCACCGTGCCCTCGATGTAGTAGGCGGCGCGCTCGGTCTCGGCGACCCGACGCAGCTCTTCGGCGGGCAGAATCGACCGATTGGCCGAGCCCGGCCGGTTGAGTCGCTGGGTACCGTCGATCCATCGAAGCGGGTGGGCATGCTCCAGGGCGGCGCTCAAGATCACGGCAACATCGTAGCCCGCCCCGCTATCCGCAGTGGCCAAGGCCCGCTCGGTCAACGGAAACAGGACCACCTTGTTTCGATCCAGCCGGTGCAACGACGCCAGAGGGAATCGCCAGAATCCCAGGACGGCCGCGAGCGCGACCCCACCGGCGATCCCGGCCGACCACCTACGTCGCCGGGCAATGTGGGCTCGGCGCGTGCCGGTACCGCCGGACGGGCTGTCACCACGCAGGGCCGCGACGAACCGCTCCGCCGTCGGGTAGCGATCGGCCGGCACCTTGGCCAGGGCCGTTGCGATGGCCTCCTCGACGTGATCGGGCACGGTGGATCGGACCACGCGGAGGGAACGAGGCTGGTCGGCCATTTGTCTGGCGATCACCGCCTGGGCCGTGGGGCCGGTGAACGGGGGCTCGCCGGAGAGCATCTCGTAGAGCACGCAGGCCAGCGCGTAAATGTCACTGCGGTCGTCCACCTTGGCGCCCGGGGAGGCCTGCTCGGGACTCATGTACTCCGGGGTACCCACCACCAGCCCGGACTCGGACAGCGCGGTTCCCCCCAGCGCGGTGATGGCCCGTGCGATCCCGAAGTCCGCCAGAAGCGCGTGGCTCTCGTCAAGCAGAATGTTGCCGGGCTTGACGTCCCGGTGTACCACCCCATGGGAATGCGCGCACGCGAGCGCTTCCGCGACCTCGACGGTGATGCGGAGCGCCTCCTCCAGCGGAAGTTGGGTTTGTTGGCTCAGACGGGCGCGCAGGGAGCCGCCGGGCACGTGCGGCATCACGTAGAACGGCAGGCCGTCGGCCTCCCCTGAATCGAACAGCGGAAGGATGTACGGGTGCTTCAACTGCGCTTCGATCTGGATTTCCCTGAGGAACCGCTCGGCAGAGACCGCCATCGCGAACTCAGGCCTGAGCACCTTGATCGCGACCTCACGCGTGTGCCTCCGGTCGACGGCGAGATAGACAATCGCCATCCCACCTCGGCCGATCTCTCGCTGAACGGTGTAGCGATCGGCCAGCGCGCTGCGCAGACGTTCGAGCGGATCCACGACGCCAGGCACTCAGTTGTATGGATGGCGCTACAATAGAGCCAAGTACAGCGCTTCGCTAGAGATCCGCCATCGCGGCCGGGTGTTGGGAGGGGGCCGCTACCGTTCCACGAGGCCGCCGGCCAGCCGAGCCGCCAGCTCGATCGCGGCCCGCATGCTCGATGGGTCCGCCCGCCCGGTCCCGGCGATGTCGAACGCGGTGCCGTGGTCGGGCGACGTCCGCGGAAACGGAAGGCCCAGGGTGACATTCACCGCTCGGCCGAACGAGGCCACCTTGATCGCGGTCATTCCCACGTCGTGATAGGGCGCCAGCACGGCGTCGAACTCCCCCCGGATAGCCCGCACGAACACGGTGTCCGCCGGCAGCGGGCCGGCCGCCCCGAGCGCCTCGGCCGCCGGGCGCAGAACCCGCTCCTCCTCGTCGCCGAAGAGTCCCGATTCGCCCGCGTGGGGATTCACCGCGCAGAGCGCGAGCCGGGGACGCTCGATGCCCCACCACTCCCGCAGCCCGCGCTCGGTGATGCGCCCGGTCCGCACGACGCGTTCCTGGGTGAGCAGCGCCAGCACGTCGCGGAACGGCACGTGGGTGGTCACCAGCACCACGCGTAACTCCTCGGCGGCGAGCATCATCGCGACATCCACGTCGCCGGCGAGGTGGGCCAGCCATTCGGTATGACCGGGATAGGGAAAGCCGGCGAGGTGGAGGGCATGCTTCTGGGCCGGGGCGGTGACGATCGCGGCCACTTCCCCCGCGAGGGCGAGCTTGACCGCGGTCTCCACTGCGTGCCCCGTCAGCCGTCCCGCCCGGATCGCGCGGCCGCGGTCGGCCGGCTGTTCGCCGCTCCCCAGGCCCCAGGCGCCGACCGCCACCCGGTGCGCGGCCGGGATCGTCGCGATCTGGTCCTCGGCGCCGACCAGCGTGACCTCGACGCCGGCCGGCCGCTCGAGCGCGCGCGCGGTGATCTCCGGCCCGATCCCGCGAGGGTCGCCCAGGGTAATGGCGATGCGGGGCGGCCGCCCCGCCGCCCCAGTCAGATTCTCATCTCCACGTACGTCGTCTTCCGGAGCTGATCGATGTAGCGGCGGATGGCCAGCTCCTGCCCGAGCTGCTGGCGGATGCGGTCTTTCACGTCCTCGAAGCGAATCTCACCCTGCGAGCGGCGGCCGGTCACCTGCAGCACTACGAACTGGTCGCGGTCACCGGCTCCCTTGATCGTAAACACCGGAACGACCGCGCCCGAGTCCGCGTCGGCGATCGCCGTGGCATAGGTCTCGGGCAATTTGTCCGCCGGCACGTTCTCCGCTTCGCGCTCACCGCCCGAGGGGTCGTGATAGAGACGCTGCAGCGAGTCGAACGCCGCGCCCCTGGCGATGAGGCCGCTCAGCCGATCGGCCAGGCTCCGCGCGCTGTCCACGTTGGCCGAATCGATCGCGGGCGTGAGGAGAATGTGGCGGGCCTGCACCTCGGCGGGCTGGGTCCGCTCCACCTGGATGATGTGATAGCCGAACGGCGATTCCACCGGATCGGAGATCACTCCGGGCTTGAGCGAGAACGCGACCTTCTCGAACTCCGGCACCATCACCCCCCGCCGGAACCAGTTGAGCGATCCGCCCTGGTCGCGCGACCCGGGGTCCTGGGAAAACCGTCGCGCGGCGGTCGCGAAGTCCGCCCCCCGGCGGAGCTCGAGGACGATCGAATCGGCCTGCGCCCTCGCCGTGGCCTTGGCCCGCGCGGTCGGCTTCGGCGAGATCACGATCTGCCGGAACGAGATCGTCGCGGGCCGGGTGCCGAGATTTCCCTTCTGCTGCTCGAAGAACTTCCGCATCTCCTCTTCGGTCGGCGAGACCGACTTGAGCTTGCCATTGCTCCGGAGTCCGTCGATCAGCCGGTTCTGCAGCGCGGCCCGCCGCTGCTGGTCGGTGAGCCAGCGCCGATACTCCTCGGGTGTCTGGAAGCCGGCCTTCTTCAGCTCGTTCCGGTAGTCCACCTCGGAGGTGAAGTTGCCGCGCACCTTGCGGACCTGCTGCTCGACGCCGTCGGCCACCTCCTGGTCGGTGACCTGTATGGCGGTGTCGCGCACCGCCTGCTGCACCAGCAACTCTTCGTCGACGATGGACGACACCACCTCGCGCCGCAGCGCATCGAGCTGCTCGGGGGCAGTGGGCAGCGCCACGCCTTGGGCCTGCCGGCTGAACAGCTCCTCGTCCACCTGGGACGCCAGCACCGGACGATTGCCCACCACCGCCAGTACCCGATCCACCACGATGACCGAATCGGCGGGACGCGCCGCCGCGGCCGGCACGGTGTCGGGCACCGGCAGGGGCGCCACGGCCGTCACCGTGTCCGCGGCCGGCACCGAATCGAGCACGGCGGTGGTGTCCTGGGCCCGGAGCGCGCCGCCGGGCGCGGCCCCACCCAGCGCCAGCGCCGCGGTCGCGGCCAGGAGTCGAAGGAAAGTGGCGGGCATCCTCATCAGGCCTCGCGGGTCGGCCGTCACTTCGCGCTGTCGCCCGCAGCCGGCGGCGCCGGCGGAGCGACCGTACGGCTCGGGGCCCCTGCACCCGGAATCGGGGGGCCGCCGGGCGCCCGCTGGACCGGCCCCGAGCCGCCTGCCGAGTCGGCCTTCGCCTTGACTTCCTTTGCCATGTCCACCGCGCGCGCCACTCCGGCCTGGTTGACCTTGAACGGCAGGCGCTCGCGCAGCAGCGTTGCCAGCGCGGACGGCAGGGGCCGGAGCCTCGCCTTTCCGCCGATCAACTGGTCGAAGTACTGCTCCATCTTGAGCCCCGCGACCTTCTGGCGCTCGGAGGCGGACACGGTGGTATCGCCGACATCGCCCCCGGCGAGTCCCATTTCGGTCTTGAGGGTGTCGAGCTGGGCGAGGTACCGCCGCTCCAGACTCTTCCACTCCAGTTCCGACGGGCGGATGCCGGCGGAGTCGGCCTCCCGAAGCAGGAGCGTGTTCTGGGTCAGCACCCGCGCGAATCGAATGAGGGTGCTGTCGTCCGCGGCCTTGAGCTGTTGCAAGTACTGCGGCGGGAGGGCCCGCACCCAGCGGAGGAACTCCTGCACCGTCATCTCACCGCCCTTGTAGGTGGTGATCGCCCGGGAGGAACGGCGCGATTCCTCGGTGGCGCCCAGGGCCGACCTCATGGTCGCCGCGGCGCTCGGATCGATCTCGATGTCGCCGGCGGCGGCCAGGCTGTCCATGAACGTCGAGTCCACCGCCGCTCCGGCCCGCTCCAGGAGGTAGTCATCGAACCGCTCGCGCACCTCGGGAAGAGCCGGCCGCCGGATCAGGTGATAGCCGAACGGGGTCTCGACCACACCGCTCGTCTGCCCCGGCTGGAGGGCCCATCCCGCGCTGTCGAAGGAGGCCACGAAGCGGCCCCGCGGGCCCGGCGGCAGATAGCCGCTATCCTCCTTGCTGCCTGGATCCTCCGACAGCTCGGACGCCAGGGTCCCGAAGTCGGCGCCCTTTCGAATGCGTCCCAGTGTCGCCTCGGCCTTCTTGCGGGTGGCTTCCTTGACCGGAGGAGGGACGTTCCGCGCCCCGAACAGGATGTGTTGCAGCAGCCGCACGTCGGGCTCGGCGTACAGACTGTCCACGGCACCTTTCGAGATGGTGGCGCGGCGCGCCATCAGCGTGTCGTGAAAATGGTTGCCCTTCAGCTCGGCCAGCTCCGGCCACACCGCCTCGACGACGCTGGCGGAATCCACCGGCAGCTTGTCCAGCGCGACGGCCTGCGAGAACAGGGCGTAATCCACCCAGGTGTCCGTGAGGAAATCCGCCGTTTCCCGGGTCACGCGTTGCGTCTGACCCTTGGTCACCGAGGTCACCATCTCCGCCAGTCGCTCGGTGGGCAGCTCGAGCGAGCCGGCCTCGGCCGCCACGTCCGCGTGAGCCGAGAAGAGGTCGCGGAAACTGGAGCAGCCGGTGAGCGCGACTCCGCTGAGCAGTAGTAGAGTGAGGACGGGACGGCGCATGGCTACTCCGGTTGGGGACTCGATCATGGGCCTCAGACTGCCTTTTGCAACGCCCGCACCAGCGCGGGCACGATGGGTTCGCCGCCCAGACGGATCAGGCGGAGCGAGAGCGGGACCGTGCGGCGCACCTCGGCCGCCAACTGCACGTCGTCCAGTGCCGATGTGAGCCCGGTGAGCCTGGGCTGCGTGCCCGGGCGGAAGGTGAGCCGCGCCTCGTCTCCCCGAACCAGCACGTGCTGGAGGCCGAGAGACGCCCCCAGGACGCGAAGATGCGCCATGTGGAGCAGGGTCTCGGCCTCGGCCGGCAGGGGCCCGAAGCGCTCGCGCAGTTCATCTCGCAGCCCATCAATTTCGCCGGGTGCCAGCGCCCGCGCCAGTCGCCGGTACAGGTCCAGCTTGACGTCGTCGTCGGGCACGTAGCCGTCCGGCAGATGGGCCGGCCGATCCAGTACGACGTCGGGCGGGGCCGGCTGCTCGGCGACACCCTGGCCGCGGAGGCTCCGGACCGTCTCCTCCAGCCAGCGCATGTAGAGATCGAATCCGACCGCATGCGCGTGTCCCGACTGCTCGGCGCCGAGCAGGTTCCCCGCCCCGCGCAACTCCAGATCCTTGAGCGCGATCCGATATCCGGCGCCGAGATCGGTGTGGTGCTCCAGCACCCTCAGGCGCTCATCCGCGTCGGCGTCGATCGAATCGGGGACCAGCAGGTAGCAGTAGGCCCGCCGATGGCTTCGGCCCACCCGTCCCCGGAGCTGGTAGAGCTGGGCGAGGCCGAACCGATGGGCGTCGTGCACCACCATCGTGTTCGCGTTGGGAACGTCGAGCCCGGATTCCACGATCATGGTGGAGACGAGGATGTCCACCTCGCCGGACACGAACCCGCGCATCACGGTCTCCAGCGCTTCCGCCGGCATTTGCCCGTGGGCCACGCCCACCCGGGCCCGGGGCGCCAGAGTCCGTACTCGCGCGGAGATGGTCTCGATGGTCTCGATGCGGTTGTGCACCACGAACACCTGGCCCCCCCGGTCGATCTCCCGAGCGAACGCCTCCTCGAGGAGCCCGTCGTCCCACGGCTCCACGAAGGTGAGGATCGGCGACCGGTCCCGCGGGGCGGTCTCGATGAGCGTGAGGTCCCGCAGGCCGGCAAGGGAGAGATGGAGCGTGCGCGGAATCGGTGTCGCGGTCAGCGTCAGCACGTCCACGGCGAGCCGCAGCGCCTTGAGCCGCTCCTTGTGCTTGACACCGAAGCGATGCTCTTCGTCCACCACCAGCAGGCCGAGATCCTTGAACCCGACGTCCTTCGAGAGCAGCCGGTGGGTGCCGATCACGATGTCGGTCGAGCCATCCGCCAGCCGCGCGAGCGCGGCCTTCTGCTCTTTCGCCGTGCGAAAGCGGGACAGCACCTCGATCCTGACGGGAAAGTCCGCCAGCCGCTCGGTGAAGGTGCGCCCGTGCTGCTCCGCCAGGATCGTGGTGGGTACCAGGACCGCCACCTGCTTGCCGCCCTGGACCGCCTTGAACGCGGCGCGCACCGCGACTTCGGTCTTGCCATAGCCAACATCGCCCACCAGCAGCCGGTCCATCGGGAGCGGCCGCTCCATGTCGCTCTTGACCTCCTCGGTCGCCGTGCGCTGATCCGGCGTGTCCTCGTAGAGGAAGCTGCTCTCGAGCTCGCGCTGCCACTTGGCGTCGGGCGGAAAGGGATAGCCGGCGGAAACCGTGCGCCGCGCATAGAGGTCCAGCAGCTCGGCAGCCATCTGTTTGATGGCCTGGCGGGTCCGCTCCCGCACCCGCTGCCATGAGGAACCGCCGAGCCGGTGGATCCGCGGCGGAGGCCGGTCTCCGTCCTCGCCAGCGGCGCGGTACCGCTCGAGCTGGTCCAGGCGGTACAGGGGCACGTTGAGCAGGTCGCCGCCCTCGTACTCCACCATCGCCACCTCGAGGGTGGACTCGCCGACCATGATGGTCTGGATGCCGCGGTAGATCCCGATGCCGTGATCCAGATGCACCACGTAGTCGCCCACCGCCAGCGCGCCGGTGGCGGCCGACGGCGCGGCCTGGCGGTAGCGGCGGGCGCGACGCAGGCGGCGGGCCCGCCGAAAGATCTCGTGGTCGGTGAGCACCCGGAGCGACGGCATCAGGAACCCTCCGTCCAGCGCCCCGATTGCGAGCGTGGCCCGCGTCGCGCCGCGGCCACCCTCGTCCAGCAGCTCGTCGAGCCGCTCGAGCTGCCCCTCGTTGTCGCAGAGGATCAGGGTGGGGGGAGTGCCGCCGAGAAGACCGCGGAGACGGTTCAAGTCGCGGTCGACCTTCTCCGGTGGAAAGAATCCAAACTGGAGATCGGGGCTCTCCTCGCGCAGCGTGAGGCGGGGGAACGCCGCGATCCGGTCACGCCAGGCCTCGGGACTCTCCAGAATGGCATCCCGTTTGGGCACGTCCTCGCCCAGCCGCCGGGCGACGTCGAGATGGTGCTCGGCCTCGCTCCAGGCTCGCTCCACCTCGTCCCGGTCGGCCCCGGCGGCCTCCTGGATGACCAGTGTGTCGGAGGGCAGCAGCTCGAGCAGCGTCTTGCGGGAGGGCGCTTCGGCCGGCTCCGTCACGTCGGTGAGCGCCTTGGTGCTCACCGGCAGCACCGTCACCTCCGGCAGCTCCTGCAGCGAGCGCTGGGTGGTGAGATCGAAGCCACGGATGGAGCTGATGTCGTCTCCCCACCACTCCACTCGGGCGGGGGCCGCCATCCCGAAGCCGTACACGTCGATGATGCCGCCCCGCAGGCTGAACTCGGCCACCTCGGTGACCGTGCCGACCCGGCGATAGCCCATCGCCTCCAGCGCCGCGGCGACTCGCGCGGGGGCCTGGTTGTCGCCGGGAGCAAGACGCAGGCGGAGCCGGTCGAGCGCGGCGGGCACCAGGGTGCGCTCCGCCGTCGCCCGGGAGGTGGTGATGACGATCCGCACCTGCCCGCGCAGGAGCGCTTCCAGCGTCTCGGCGCGTTCGCCGGCGATCTCGTAGTGCGGCTCCTCCTCGCCCAGCGCCTCGCGCTGAGGGTACAGCGCGACCGTACCGTCGGTCAGGAGGGCGAGATCGGTCAGCCAGCGCTCGGCCTCGCCGGGGGTGGTCGCGACCACGACCACTTGGCGGTGGGGATTGGCATTCGCCAGCCAGGCGGCCAGGACGCTGCCGCTCGACCCCGGCAATCCGCCGAGCCGGAGCATCTCCCCTCGGACGGGCAGCCGCCCGGCCAGATCGGTGGTGACCGGGGCCCGCGCGAACGCGTCCATCACCGGCTTCAGCTTCACCGCTGCCGCCTCCAGACACTCGCGAGGACCATCTCGCCGAACCCCAGGAGCAGCGTGGCCAGCAGCAGGGGTCCGCGCAGGTCGCCCAGGGCCCCCGCGGCAAAGACCAGCTCACCAGTCTCGGCCAGCGGCACCACGCGGGCGTCCTCCCACAGCCGTCGAACCTGGTCGTCCGACGCCGGGGCGAGCAGCGACTCCCGCATATCCAGGTTGGCGCTGATCGCGCCGAGGGTGTCCGTTCCCGCCACCAGGTAGTAGGCGCCCACGCCCGACGGTTGGAACATGCCTCCGCCTTCCACCTGCCACTCCCGCTCCCCCTGCCGGACCGCGGTGGCGAGGTCGGGCAGCGGCACCGGGTCGCCCGGCGCACCCTCCGCGAGCACCACCTCGCCTCGCGCCAGTCGATTGAGCAGCAGATCCATGAACGGCATGAACCCCACCGCGAGCGGCAGGTCGGTCCAGGCCGGCTCCAGCCGGCTGCCGAGCATCACCACATTCCCGCTCCGCACCAGCCACGGCTCGCCCGCGACGCTGGCGAGTACCCCGGTGCGGCCGCTCCCGCTGGGCTGGAGCACGTAGCGTCGCGCGACGCGGACCCGCCCGACCACCGCACCGCTGTCAGTGACCGCGGGATCGATCGAGAGCCTGGCATAGCTCCAGCCCACCCCACGGGCCGCGAGCGCGCGATTGAGCGCGCCCAGGGCCGCGGGATCCTCGGGCGGCTGCACCACGGAGCTGCCCCGGCCGAGCCGGCCGACCGTCACCTCGTCTCCCCGCGCGATCCGCCGGCTGGCCGCGAGCACCTCACACGCGGCGACGACGTACCGGCTGGCCGAGTCCCAGGCGACCCGGGCCACCGGCGCGACCCGCACCACGCCGATGCGCCGGTCGTCCGCCCGCAGCTCATCAGGGCTCAGCTCGGCGCTCAGGGTCCACCATCCGCTCGGCACCCCCGGCAGCACCAGCGTTGAGGCGCCGCCCGGGTGGCCCAGCGCCTGGCGCGCGGGCCTCCCGCCAAGCCGAGCGGTGAGCGGCACCGCCAGCCCGGAGTCGCCGGCCAGCAGGACGCTCACGCGCCCACCATCGCTCGACCACGGCTGCGCCCCCGCGTTCAGCCGCGCGATCCCGGCGTTGGGCGGCGGCGGGGCGTCCGGCCGGCCGACCAGAACCGGCGCCCCTGGGCGTGCCGGCGTCACCGCGCTGGCCTGGAGGTCGCTCAGCAGCGCGACCTCGCCGGGCCGAGGATCCGCGGCGATCACGTCGCGCGCGATGGTGAGGGCGGCCCCCAGGTCCAGCCGGTGGGGTGAGAAATCGAGCGCGTCCACCTGGGCCGTGAGCGTCCCCGCGTCGCCACGCTGCGGAATGCCGTCGGCGGTGAGCAGCCAGAGCCCGTCGTTCGAGGTGGCCCGCGCCAGGACCTGCCGTGCCGCATCCCGGAGCGCGGCCAGGCGGGGCGACCCCCCGACGACGGCGGTACTGCTCGGCGAGTTGTCCACGATGAGCACCAGGGCGCTCGGAGCGTGCCCCGGCACGCCCCGGAGGGGGAGCGTCGGTCCGGCTGCCGCGAGCACGATCGCGATCACCAGGAGGGTGCGCAGCAGCAGGAGCAGCAGATTCTGGAGCTTCAGCCGGCGCTGGTGCTCGTGGGTGGTGGTGATGAGGTAACGAACCGCGGGGAACACTACGGTCGGCGGCTCGCGCCGGGCCAGCAGGTGGAGGAGGACTGGTATTCCCGCGGCGGCGAGTCCCAGCAGCACCCACGGATGGAGGAAGCCGGTCATCCGGTTCGCGAGTCGGGAGCGAGCGCCTCGCGCAGGGCGATCCCGTACGGCGTGTTCGTAGTGACACGGTGGTAGCGGATGCCATGCCTCCGGCAGGCCAGCCTCCACTCGCCCACGACGTGGCGCACCGTCTCGCTGTAGGCGCCGGCCCAGTCGCGCGGCCGGAGCACGACGGCGCTCCTGGTCTCCGGGTCCTCGAACCGCGCCTCGGCGGGCCCGTTGAGGGTCAGCTCGGCGGGGTCCATCACGTGGAGCACCAGAACCTGGTGCCCTCGGTGGCGGAGAAACCGGAGCGCCTTGAGCGCGAGGTCGCGATCGAGCAGCAGGTCGGAGACGAAAACGACCAGGCCCCGCCGCCGCAGCTGATCCACGACCCGCCGGAGCGCCGGCTCCGCGGCGGTGCCCATCCCCGCCTCGAGCCCGGCCAGGGTGCGCACCAGCCTGCGCCAGTGGCTGAGCCGGGCGCGCGGCGGAAGGATCGTGCGGACCTCGTCGTCGAACGCGATGAGGCCGGTCGCATCCCGCTGGCGAATCAGGATGAGCGTGAGAGCCGCGATGAGCCGCTGGGCATAGGCGAGCTTGGGAAGCACGCTTTCGGGATCGCCGGCCCAGGCCATGGACCGGCTGATGTCGGTCACCACCATGGCCCGCAGGTTGGTTTCTTCCTCGAACTGCTTCACGTAGAGCCGGTCGTTCCGCCCCAGGATCTTCCAGTCCACATAGCGCAGCTCGTCGCCCGGCTGGTACATCCGGTGCTCGGCGAACTCGACCGAGAACCCGCGCCGGGGCGACCGGTGCAATCCGGTCAGGAAGCCTTCCACCACGCCCTCGGTGATCACCTCGATCCCGCCGAGCTTGGAGACGTCGAGTGGGTCCAGGAGATCGAGCCGAGCACGGTTGGGAGCCCGCGAAGCGGGAGATGCTGCGGCGGACCTGATCATGAAGCGCGCAACGTATTGGGGTTGCCGGCGCCAGGCAACTTGGACGACCCGGCGGTGACTGTCCGGACGCGGTGACGCGGCAACCGAAAAACGAACCCGGTCCATTTTCCTCAACGCCTTACCTCGATGAATCTTAACCCCCCGATCCCCCGTGGCACGCTGCCTGCTGCCAAGCAATGGATACGCCCGGAGTGTCCGGAGGGGGAACCATGTTCGTCACGCTGGGTTGGGTGCTGCTCGCCGGCCTCCCGCCTTCCAGCCCCATGTCAGTCGACCGCGCCAGCCACCCGCCGCCTGCCGTCACGACGGCGGGCCGGGTGGCCGTGTGGACCGGCAAGGACGACCCATATCGCCGGGGTGAGGGTGCTCGGGTCTATCTCGGCGCCGAGCGGCCCGGCTTCCTCGCGGTCCTGCGGGTGGATACTGATGGGCGGCTCACCGTCCTTTTTCCCCGCGAGCCCTGGGGCGACACCTACGTGCGGGAGGCCCGGGAGTTCGAGGTGACCGGCAGCCGCGGCGGCCGCTCGTTCATCGTTGATGACTACCCCGGGGTGGGATATTTGTTCGCCATCGCGTCCACGCACCCCCTCGATTTCGACGACATCGTGCGAGGGGACAACTGGGACTACCGCCTGATCGAGGGTGGCCGGATCCGGGGCGACCCCTACGTCGCGCTCACGGACCTGGCGGCGCGGATCGCGCCCGGCGGCGACTACGATTACGACATCAGCCCATACTATGTGGACCAGCGCTACGACTACCCCCGCTTCGTCTGCTACGACTGCCATGCCTACGCCAAGTACAATGAGTGGGACCCGTACCGCCAGGCCTGTGCCCGCTTTCGCGTCGTGATCTACGACGACCCCCGTTTCTACCCGTACCGCTCGGGAAATGGACGGACCGTCGTCGTGACGCGGCCGGCACGTCCCGGTCCCCGGTACGTGTTCCGCGACGCCGACCCCCGGCGGCAGTACGTCACCCGGATCCAGGGCAGCGAGCCCCAACGCCTCCGGGCCGAGGAGACGGAGGAACGCACCAGCCGGGACGTGGGGGGGCGCGGCTCGGTTCCGGCGCCGGCGATGTCCTCCGCACGGCCCGGGCCGCGGATCGCCCCGCCGCTCAGGGCCATTCCCTCGCGTCCGCCGGCGGGCGAGGGGCGGCCCGAGGGGCGCCGGCGAACCGAACCGGCCGCTCCGTCCGAGGCGCCGAAGGGCCTGAGACCAACCGAGGGCGACCGGCGGCCGGAGCCGGAAACGCAGCCCCGGCGGGAGCCCCAGAGCACCGGCGAGCCCGAGCTGCGCCGGCGGAAGCCATGACCGGCGGATGACGCGGCGCCTTTCCTTCCTGTTCGCTTTCCTGGTCAGCCATCCCCTCAACGCACAGGCACCGGGGCCCCTCGATGGGGCGGCGGAAACGATCACGGCGCCCGACCTGCTCGCGAAGATCGAGATCCTGGCGCACGACTCGATGCTGGGCCGCGACACCCCGAGTCCCGGACTGGAGCGCGCGGCGGCGTACGTGGCCGGCGAGTTCCGCCGGCTCGGGCTACGGCCCGCGGGTGAGCAGGGGAGCTACGTGCAGCGCTACGGCGTCTCGCGATGGACGGTCGACACCGCCGCCTCGTCGCTGGAGCTGACCGCGCCGACACGCACGGGCCAAGCCGGTGTTCGGCCGCGAGGTGCGGGTGATAGGTGGCGACGTCTCCGGCCAGCCGATCGGCGGGACAGCCGTCTTGGTCGCCGGCCCCCTCACCCCGCACGGTGACGGCGAGTCCCCTGCTGCGTGGCCGCGTCGTGTTCCTGGCGCTCGATTTCGAGCGGCCCCAGCCGGTCGGCCTTGACCACCGGATAGACGAGATAGCCACGGTGGCGCGCGCCGTGATCCTGCTGTCCAACCGCGATTCCTCGACCTTCACCCGGCGGATCGAGGCCTCGCTGGAGCCGCGGCTGACGCCCGATTTTCGCGACCGAGAACGCCGGCGCGCCCGTGCTGGAGCTCCGCGAGAGCGCGCTCGGTGCCGTGGCGCCCGCCCGTCGCGCTGGATCCTCCCCGCCTCCGCGGCCTGAACGCCGCCCTGGTGCGCGAGCTCCCGGCACTGCGGGTGGACCTTCGGATCGTGCGTCATTATCTCCAGAGCGCGGCGGCGCCCAACCTCGCCGCCGTGCTGGAAGGGAGGGACCACCGCCTGCGGCGACGAATACGTGGTGATCTCGGCCCATCTCGACCACGTCGGCGTCAGACCCGGGACGGCCCGACAGCATCTTCAACGGCGCCGACGACAATGCGTCCGGCGTCGCCGGCCTGCTGGAGATCGCCGAGGCGTTCAGCCGGCCGGGAGGCCCGGCCCGGACCGGTCGCTGCTGTTCCTGGTGCCGAGCGGCGAGGAGAAGGGGCTCTGGGGCAGCGCGTACTACGTCCAGCACCCGACGGTGCCACTGACACGACGTCGTCGCCGACCTCAACCTGGATCTCATCGGCCGGAACTGGGCCGACTCGGTCATCGTCGCGGGCACCGAGATGTCCAGTCTGGGCGAGACCCTGCGCCGCGTCGGCGCGGCGCACCCGGAGCTGCGCATGGCGCCGCTGGCGGATCGCTGGCCCGAGGAACGAATCTTCTACCGGTCGGACCACTACAACTTTGCCCTGAGGGGTGTTCCGGTGCTCTTCTTCACCAGCGGCACGCATGCCGATTATCACCAGCCCACCGACGTCGCCGAGCGCATCGACGGCGAGAAGGCGTCGCGCCTGGTCCGGCTGGTCTTCTCACGTGAGCGCGGCGGTCGCCAACGCGGCCGAGCGGCCCCGGTGGAATCCCGTGAGCCGCCGGCGGCTATTGGAGGAACGATGACACCCCGTCGGTGCGGTCCGCTCGCCGTTGGGCTCGCGCTCGCCGCCGGCCCGCTGGCCGCGCAGGCCGCCCAGCCGGCCGGACCGGCGGATGCGGTCACGACCATCAGCGCGTCCGATGTCGCCCGGCGGATCGGGATCATCGCGCACGACTCCATGCTCGGTCGCGACACGCCGAGCCGGGGCCTCGAGCTCACGGCGCAGTACGTGGCCGACCAGTTCCGCCGATTCGGGCTCGAGCCCGGCGGCGACCGCGGCACCTGGTTCCAGCGATACCCCATCACCCGCCGGCGGCTCGAGCTGGCCGGCTCGAAGGTGCTGCTCCGCATGGGGAGCGCGGCGGCCACCGCGCCGTTCGACCGCTCCGCCCGGTTCGTCTCGGGCGAGGCGCCGCGGGAACCGGTGAGCGGGCCCGCCGTGTTGGTGGGCGGCGCGGTCACCCCGGAAGCGGTCTCCCGGATGAACCTCGGGGACAAGATCGTGCTCTACGTGCACGATTACTCGAAGCCCATCCCCGGCAACGCGGCTCAGGTGGCCCGCGCGATCCGGGTGAGCAAGCCGCGGGCGATCGTGTCGATCGCGAACGTCGATTCCGCCGTCTTCGCCGCGCGGATCCCCAAGGGCGCTCGGCGGAGCGCTACGGGCTGGACCTGCGGCTCGATACCCCGCCGTCGGTGGAAGTGATCGAAAGCGCGGTCGCACCGGTGCTGCGAGCCGCCGGCGTGAGCCTGGCCGGAGGTGCGGACGTCCGCCGGCCCGGTGGCGCGCGATCTGCCCGGGCTCACGGCGACGGTGGTCCTGAAGGAGACCGTCATCGACTCGCTCACCGCCCCGAATACGATCGGCATTCTCGAGGGAAGCGACCCCGCGCTGCGAGACGAGTACCTGGTGTTCTCGGCCCACATGGACCACATCGGGGTCACGCCGAGCCGGACCGACAGCATCAACAACGGCGCGGACGACAACGCGTCGGGCACCGCCGGCGTGATCGAGCTGGCCGAGGCGTTCAGCCGGCCGGGAGCCCGCCCAGGCGGTCCATCATCTTTCTGACGGTGAGCGGTGAGGAGAAGGGGCTGTGGGGGAGCCGCTACTTCAGCGAGCATCCCACGGTGCCCCTGGAACGGATCGTGGCCGACGTCAACCTCGACATGCTGGGCCGCAACTGGGCCGACACCATCGTCGCGATCGGCAAGGAGCACTCGGACCTCGGCGCCACCCTCGACCGGGTGAACGCGGCGCATCCCGAGCTCGGGATGATCGCGATCGACGACCGGTGGCCCGAGGAGCGCTTCTACTTCCGATCCGACCACTACAACTTCGCCCGCAAGGGCGTGCCCGCGATCTTCTTCTTCAACGGGGTGCACGAGGACTATCACCGGGTCACCGACTCCCCGGACAAGATCAACAGCGAGAAGGAATCGCGGATCCTGAAGCTGCTGTACTACTTCGGGCAGGAGATCGGCAACGCCCCGCAGCGGCCGGCGTGGGATCCGGAGAGCCGCAGGCTGATCGTCGAGGAGTAGGAGCGGGGAGCGATCCGCCTTATCTTGCCTCCCGATGCCCGACTCATCCGGACTTCAACGCCTTCCGCTCCCGGATGAACGACCTCATCCTGGGCGCCGGCAACCTCACCATCAACCGGTTCTTCGCCCTCGACCAGCGGGCCTACGAGCCCGGGCGCGCTCGGCACCAGAACGAAGGAGATGCTGGGCCTGGTGTCCTCCCTCGTCCTGCGCTGCGACGACTGCGTGACCTATCACGTCATCCGGTGCCACGAGGAAGGCGTGACCCGTGAGGAGTTCCTGGAGATCTTCTCGGTGGCGCTGGTGGTCGGGCGGCAGCATCGTGATTCCCCATCTCCGGCGGGCGATGGCCCGGCTGGAGGAGCTGGGTTAGCGCCTCGTCAGCAGCACCCCCCCGATGATCAGCGCCGCGCCCACCGCCTGCAGCGGCCTCGGGCGCTCGCCCAGGAACATCGCCGCCGTGACGACGGCGACCAGCGGCGTGAGGCACATGTAGATCACCGTACGGCTGGGGCCGACCAGCTTCACGCTGCGGTTCCAGATCACGTAGGCCACCAGCAGCGAGAGCAGGGTGGCGTACCCCAGCGCGGTCCAGCCCTGCCACCCCACGGCACCCCAGTCCATGCCCAGCATCTCCGGGAGCCCGGCGAGCACCAGTCCGGGCGCGCCGGCGACGGTGGTGACCATGGTGACCCGCAGCGGCGAGATCTCGGGCGGCAATACCCGAAGCCCCAGGGTATACCCGGCCCAGCAGAACACGGCGCCGAGCGTCAGGAGGTCGCCTGCCAGCGTGGCGTCGCCGAAGCCGGTGCCCCGCGCGGCCACCACGAGCACCACGCCCACCGTCGCCACCAGCACGCCGCCCATCACCTTGGGCCGCAGCGGCTCGAATCGGAGGGCGACGGCGAGCAGTGCCACGATCGAGGGCATCGAGGCGAGGATGAGCGCGCTGTTGGAGGCCGTGGTGCGGGCCAGCCCGGAGATGAACCCGAGCTGGTAGAGCGTGTTTCCCACCACCCCGAGTACCAGCAGCTGCCTCAGAGCACTGCGCGGCAGCGGGTCGGGGCCCTCCAGCCGGCGGACCACGGGAATCAGCAGGAGACTGGCGAGCGCGAAGCGGACCCCGGTGAACGCGAGCGGCGGGAACCGCGCGAAGGCCCCTTTGGTGACGGTGAAGTTCACGCCCCAGATGAGGACGACGAGGAGCATGCCAAGATCGGCCGCGACGTCGGGGTGGGGCGGCGCCGGGGCGGCCGGTCGAGTGCTGGTCACGCCGAAGTGTACACTCGAACGGCGCGTTCAACCCGCTGCCTGCCCGGCCACCCGGGTGCCCCGCTATCTTCCGCCCATGTCTCAGTCCCGCATTCGCAACTTCTGCATCGTCGCCCACATCGACCACGGCAAGTCGACGCTGGCCGACCGGCTCATCGAGGCCACCGGCGCGGTCCAGAAGCGGCAGATGCGGGAGCAGGTGCTGGACACGATGGACCTCGAGCGCGAGCGCGGGATCACCATCAAGCTCAACGCCGTCCGGATGAGCTACACGGCCGGCGACGGGGTCGAGTACGAGCTCAACCTGATCGACACCCCGGGCCACGTGGACTTCACCTACGAGGTCTCGCGCTCGCTGGCCGCATGCGAAGGGGCGATCCTGGTCGTCGACGCCTCCCAGGGGATCCAGGCGCAGACGCTGAGCAACCTCTTCCTGGCGATGGACGCGGGGCTCGAGATCATTCCGGTGCTCAACAAGATCGACCTCCCGGGCGCGGAGCCGGAGCAGCGGGCGCAGGAGATCATCGACCTCATCGGGGCCAAGCGGGACGAGATCCTGGCTGTGTCCGCCAAGGAGGGAACCGGCGTCCCCGAGCTGCTCGAGGCGATCGTCGCGCGGGTGCCGCCGCCCCGGGGCAAGGAAGACGCCCCGCTCCGCGCGCTCATCTTCGACTCCTACTACGACCGCTATCGCGGCGCGATTCCGAGCATCCGGGTGGTCGACGGCGTGGTCCGCCAGGGCATGGAGATCGCCTTCGGCGCCCACCCCGACGACGTCTACCATGTGGACGAGGTGGGGTACCTCCAGCTGGGCCAGCGACCGGGGTCGCAGCTCGAGGCCGGCGAGGTGGGCTACCTGGTGGCCAGCCTGCGCGACGTGCGCGACGCGCGGGTGGGCGACACGATCCTCGACGCGCACGATCGCGCGTCCGAGCTGCTCCCGGGCTACCGGGAGGTGAAGTCGATGGTCTTCGCCGGCCTCTACCCGACCGACTCCGACCAGTACGAGGGCCTGCGCGACGCGCTGGAGAAGCTCCGGCTCAACGACGCGAGCCTGCACTACGAGCCCGAGTCGTCCACCGCGCTCGGCTTCGGCTTCCGCTGCGGATTTCTCGGCCTGCTGCACATGGAGATCGTGCAGGAGCGGCTGGAGCGGGAGTTCAACCTCGACCTGATCACCACCGTCCCGACGGTCGAGTACCACGTCTACGCGACCGACGGCGAGATGCTGCTGCTGGAGAATCCGTCCAACCTTCCCGACCCCGCCTCGATCGCCCGGATCGAGGAGCCCTACGTGAAGGCGCGGATCATGGCGCCCGTCCGAGTACATCGGCGGGATCATGAAGCTGGGCAGGAGCGGCGCGGGGTCTACAACGGCATGCACTACATCGACACCAGCCGGGTCGAGTTCCACTTCGACTTCCCGCTGGGCGAGATCGTCCTCGACTTCTACGACAAGCTGAAGTCGCTGAGCCGCGGCTACGCGTCGCTCGACTACGAGATGGCGGGCTACCGCGAGGCCGATCTGGTGAAGCTCGACATGCTCATCAACGGCGACCCGATCGACGCGTTCAGCGTCATCATCCACCAGGACAAGGCGCAGGAGTACGGCCGCAAGATCGCGGAGAAGCTGAAGGAGCTGATCCCGCGCCAGCTCTATCAGGTCGCGATCCAGGCCGCGATCGGCAACAAGATCATCGCGCGCGAGACCATCTCCGCCTTCCGCAAGGACGTGCTCGCGAAGTGCTACGGCGGCGACATCACCCGGAAGCGCAAGCTCCTCGAGAAGCAGAAGGAGGGCAAGAAGCGCATGAAGCAGATCGGGGCGGTGGAGATCCCGCAGGAGGCGTTTCTGGCCGTCCTGCAGGTGGACTGAGTGGAGGCGGACGGCGGAACGGCGGGACGGGGGAACGACGGACGGCTCCGCCGAGGACAGAGGCTCGCGGCAGCGATCCGCCGTTCCGCCGTTCCGCCGTCCGCCACCTGCTCATCCAGACCGCCTTCCGGGGACGTGGTCCTCACCACGCCGCTGCTCACGGCGCTGGCCGAGAAGCACGGGCCGGTGGACGTGGTGGTGACGCCGGCGGCCGCGGGGCTGCTCGAGGGCCATCCCGCCGTGCGCGACGTGATCCGGTACGACAAGCAGGGCGAGGACGCGGGTGTGGCCGCCCTCTGGCGGTTGGGGGCCGCGCTCCGGGACCGCGGCTACGCCACGGCGTACCTGCCCCATCGCTCTGGCGATCGGCGGCTGCTCGCCCTGCTGGCCCGAGTGCCGGATCGCGACGGGCTTCGCGGACAGTCCCGCCGCGATTACTTATACCACGCGGGTGAGGCGCGCCCGCCACCGGTCACGAAGTCGAGCGGCTCCTCGCCCTGGCGGGACCGGAAACCCGGTCGGCACCGCCCGGTGTCGCTCGGGCTCACCGCCGAGGACCAGGCGGCCGCCGACCGCTGGCTCGCCGGAGCGCGCGATTCCGCCCGGATTCACCGCCGATCGCACCCGGCTCGATCTGGGGCACCAAGCGGTGGCCGTCTACCCCGCGCTGGCCGGCCTGCTCGACGGCCCGGTGGTCGTGGTCGGGTGGGCGGCGATGACGCCGCGCTGGCCGGCGAGATCGTCGCGGCGGCACCGGGCCGGGCGTGGAGCGCCGCGGGGCAGCTGACCCTCCGCGCGTCGGCGGCGCTGATCGAGCGGGCGCGGGTGCTGGTCACCAACGACTCCGCACCGCTGCACCTGGCGACCGCGGTGGGCACGCCGATGGTCGCGCTCTTCGGCCCGACCGTGCCCGAGCAGGGATTCGGTCCCCGCGGCTCGCGCAGCCTCGCGCTGGGGCACGCCGGGCTCGCCTGCCGCCCCTGCTCCGCCCACGGCCCGCAGGTCTGTCCTCTGGGTCATCATCGCTGCATGCGTGAGCTCCCGGTCGAGACCGTGGCGGAGGCGACGGTCATGGTGGCGGGAGCGGAGGATCGCCGTGCGATTCGTCCTCGGCATTGACATCGGCGGGACCAATCTGGTGGTCGGGTGCGTGGCCGAGGACGGCAGCGCCCTGCACGCGCTCGCGAGCGAGCCGACCCAGGCGGAGGCCGGGGCGAGCGACGTGGTGGACCGGCTGGTCGCGCTGGCCGAAGCGGCTGCATCGCGCAGACCCGGCGGGAGTTGCCCGGCGCCGAGATCGTCGGTGTCGGCGTCGGCGCGCCGGGACCGCTCGACACCAAGAGCGGCATCGTCCTGCTCACGCCCAACCTCGGCTGGGTGAACATGCCGCTCCGCCAGATCATTCGCGACCGGCTCGGGCTCCCCGCCGAGCTGGACAACGACGCCAACTGCGCGGTGCTCGGCGAGTGGTGGGTGGGCGCGGCGCGCGGCTCCCGGCACGCCATCGGCATCACCATCGGCACCGGGATCGGCGGCGGCCTCATCCTCGACGGGCGGCTCTATCACGGCGCGTCCGACGTGGCGGGCGAGATCGGCCACACCACCATCGACACCGAGGGCCGCCGCTGCAAGTGCGGCAACTACGGCTGCCTCGAGGCCTACGCCTCGGGTCCCAACATCGCCATGCGGGCGATCGAGGCGATCGAGGCGGGCGCCGAGACCCGGCTGCCGGGCTACGTCGGCGGCGACATGTCGCGGATCACGGCCCAGACCGTCTACGAGGCGGCCCACGACGGCGACGAGCTCGCGCTCGAGGTGGTGAACGACACCGCCAAGTTCCTCGGCGCCGGCGTCGCCAACCTGCTCAACGTCTTCAACCCCGAGGTCGTCGTGATCTGCGGCGGCGTGACGCTGGCCGGCGACCACCTGTTCGTCCCGCTGCGCCGGGAGACGGCGCGCCGCGCCTTCAAGCCCGCGGTCGCCGCCTGCCGCATCGTGCCCGGCGAGCTGGTGGGCACGGCGGGCGTGTACGGGGCGGCCAAGACGTTCCTGGATGCCTAAGGTCGGCATCCTCGGTTCCCTCGTCTGGGACCAGATCTACGGGCGCGACCCCCTGGCCGCGCCGGTGGAGGAGTGGGGCGGCATCGCCTACGCGCTCGCCAGCCTCGACGCCAGCGTGGCGCCCGGGTGGGAGATCGTGCCGCTGATCAAGGTCGGGCAGGACCTCGCCCCCGAGGCGCGGGAGTTTCTCCGCGGGCTGGAGCGGCTGACGCCGGGCGGCCGCTGCGTCGAGGTGCCGGCCCCGAACAACCGCGTGGTGCTGCACTACTACTCCACCGAGCGCCGCACCGAGCGGATGTCGGGCGGCGTGCCGGGATGGACCTGGCTCGAGCTCGGACCGATGGTCCGGGATCTCGACGCGATCTACCTGAACTTCATCTCCGGCTTCGAGCTGACGCTGGGCACCGCGCAGGCGCTTCGGCAGGGCTTCGGCGGACCGATCTATGTGGACCTCCACAGCCTGTTCCTCGGCATGCAGCACGACGGGGTCCGGGTTCCCCGGCCGCTGCAGGACGCCGCGGCGTGGCTCGGCTGCTTCGACGTGGTTCAGCTGAACGAGGACGAGATGCGCCAGCTCTCTCCCGACCCTCTGAGTCTCGCCGTGGACGCCATCGGCGCCGGTACGTCGGTGCTGATCGTGACGCTCGGCGCGCGAGGGGCGGCGTATGTGGCGGCGCCGGGGTTCGACGGCTGGGCTCGAGGCGGCACGGCGGAACGGCGGAAGCGGGTCGGGCGGATCCAGCCGGACCGCTTCCGCCGTTCCGCCGTCCGCCGTCCGCCGACTCGCCCGCACCGCGCGCATCCCGGCCCGCCGTCGACGCCGTCGATCCCACCGGCTGCGGCGACGTCTTCGGTGCGGCGGCGGCGGCCCGGCTCTTCGCCGGCGATTCGGTGGAAGTGGCGATCCGCCACGCCAACGCCATGGCGGCGCGCAACGCGGTGTTCCGCGGTGCCGGCGGGCTGTCGCGCCACCTTCGCGGCGAGCTGGTGACGCCGTGACCCGGGTGATCGAAGTCCCGGCGCATTTCGACGACCGCAGCTTCGACCAGTTCGCCGCGGGCTTCGGGCCCTGGCCGCCGGAGGAGAAGCTCCTGGTGGACGCGCGCGCGGCCCAGTGGGCGTCGCCCTACGGCCTGATCGGCCTGCTGACCGCCGGCCAGGCGATCGCCGAGGCGAAAGGCGAGCGCCCGCTCTTCACCGTCCCCACCAGCGACGACGTCAAGCGCTACTGGGCCCGGGTCGGCTTCTTCCGCTACGCGGCGCGAGCTGTTCGAGCTGCACGGCCGGGTGCCCAAGGCCGCGGCCACCGGGCCGAGCGACGTCCTGCTCGACGTGACCCCGGTGCGGGCGATGGAGGACGTGCACCAGGTCGTCGAGAAGATCAGCGAGAGCGCCGTCGCGGATTCTCCATGGCGAGCTGGGACTGGAGCGGAACGCGACGATGCGATTCAGTATGGCGCTTTCGGAATCGTGCCAGAATATTGTGGAGCACGCCGGCACCAGTGGCTGGGTGGCGGTGCAGGTGTACACCTTCCGGCGCCGGTTGGGCCGGCGGGTCGCGGTGATCGCCGTCAGCGATGCGGGCGTCGGGTTCCGCCGGTCGCTGGAGAGCACCCACGCCAAGCGCTTCGGCGAGCGCTGGGGCGACGGCGCGGCGCTGGAGGCCGCGCTGATCCAGGGCGTGAGCCGGTTTCGCGATCCCGGCCGCGGACAGGGCCTCGCGGGCATCAAGGGGTTCCTGGACCGCTGGAAGGGCAAGATCTCGATCCGGAGCGGCACGGCGCGCCTGTCGATCGTCCCGGCCTGGGACGACGACCTTCCCCTGGCCGACCACCTCCCGTTCTTTCCCGGAGCCCAGGTGCAGATCACCATCCCCGCCCAGGAGGCCGAGAGCAGATGATCGAGACGATCCAGATCGGTCACCTGCTGCGCGAGACGGCGGCCGTCGCCCTACCGCAACCTCGTCACCCGCCCCACCGGGGCGGCGGTCCGGACTCGCATCGAGGACGCGCTCTCCCGCTCCGACTGTCTCACCGCCCTGCTGGACTTCTCCGACATCGAGCTGCTCGACTTCAGCTGCGCCGAGGAGATCGTCGCCAAGCTGCTGCTGGCCCAGGTCTCGCCACCGGCCCCGGTTCGTCGTGCTCCGGGGCCTCCGCGACGACCAGCACGACGCGATCGAACAGGTGCTGACCCACCACCGGCTCGCGGTCGCGGCGCTCATGGCCGGGCGCGGAGCCGGTGCTGCTCGGCTGGGTCACCCCCGACGCCCGGGTCGCGTTCGCCTGCGTCTGCCGTCTGGGCCGGGCCTGCGCCGGCGACCTGGCCCAGGCGCTCGGCTGGCCCGAGCCGAGGGCGAGCGACGCGCTCGAGGCCCTGACCCTCCACCGTCTGGTTCGACCGGACGGCGATCTGCGGTACCCCCTCCTCGTCGCATGAGCCCGCGTCGCCTCGGCCTCTCGACTCTGGCCATCCACGGCCTGCCCCGCCGCCGGCCGGACTGGACCCCGATCGCGCCGCCCCTGGTGCAGAGCAGCCACGTTCACCAACCCGGTCGGCTCCGAGGACGACGTCCTCTATGCCCGCTACGGCAACACCCCGACCCAGATCGCGCTGGCGAAGAAGTACGCCCTCCTGGAGGGCGCCGAGGAAGCGATCTTTCTCGTCCAGCGGCATGGGGGCCACGGCGCTGGCGCACCTCGCGGTGCTGCGTCCCGGCGACCATCTCGTCAGCAGCAGCTGGATCTACGGCGGCACCCGGCGGTTCTTCGGCGAGGAGCTGGTGCGCCTGGGCATCGAGGTCACCTTCGTGGATCCCACCGCAGCCCCGGCTCTGGCGTCGCTCGGTCCGGAAGACCACCCGCGCCATCTTCGTCGAGACGCCCACCAACCCGGTCATGCGGGTGCTCGACCTGGCGCCGCTGGCGCAGGTGGCGCGCGAGTTCGGGCTGGCCCTCCTGGTGGACGCGACCTTCGCCAGCCCGATCAACTTCCGCCCGCTGGAGCACGGGGCGGACGTGGTCATCACCAGCGCCACCAAGTACCTCAACGGCCACAGCGACCTCGTGGCCGGCGCCGTGGCCGGCTCGGCCTCGGTGATCGAGGAGGTCAACCGCCTGCTCCGGGTCTGGGGACAGGCGATCGATCCCCACACCGCCTGGCTGGTGGACCGCGGCCTTCGCACCCTCGCCGTGCGGATGGAGCGGCACAACGCCAACGGCCTCGCCGTGGCCCGCTGGGCCGAGAAGCATCCGGCCATCCGGCGGGTCCACTACCCGGGTCTCCCGTCGCACCCCGACCACGCCCATGCCCGCAAGGTGCTCGCCGGGCTTCGGCGGGATGGTGGGGCTCGAGCTCAAGGGCGGGGTCCGCTCGGCCGAGCGGATGCTCAAGCGCCTCAAGCTGGTCACCCACGCGCCGAGCCTCGCGGGGGTGGAGAGCCTGATCTCCGAGCCGCGCCTCACCTCGCACCGCGACCTCGGCCCCGAGGGCCGCGCCGCCGCGGGGATCCCCGACGGCTTCCTCCGCCTGAGCTGCGGGATCGAGGACGGGGAGGACATCATCGAAGACCTGAGGCAGGCGCTCGGGAAGGAGGTCTGAGGCGCACAACGGTTCCTCGCTCGTAGCGGTCCACGCACTTTTCACGCTTTTCCCCACCGTTTACCTTCCGATCGTGATCCGCTTCTCCCACGTCTACAAGTCGTATCCCAACGGTGCCCTCGCCCTGAAGGACGTCACCTTCCGGGTCGGCAAGGGCGAGTTCGTCTTCCTCACCGGACACTCGGGCGCGGGGAAGTCCACCATCCTGAAGCTGCTCTTCGCCGAGCAGCAGCCCACCTCCGGCGAGGTCCGGGTCTCCGGGTACAACGTGAGCGCCCTGCGGGTAGACGAGGTGCCCAAGCTGCGCCGGCGCCTCGGGATCGTGTTCCAGGACTTCCGCCTGCTGGAGGATCGGACGGCGGCGGAGAACATCGCCTTCGCGCTGGAGGTGATCGGCGCGCGGCGTGACACCATCGCCGCCCGGGTCACCCGGGTGCTCACCCAGGTGGGGCTCGCGGCCAAGAGCCGGGCCTATCCCCGCGAGCTCTCCGGCGGCGAGCAACAGCGGGTCGCCATCGCGCGCGCGCTGGTGAACGATCCCGCGATCCTGGTGGCCGACGAGCCGACCGGCAACCTCGACGAGCGCGCCACCCGCGGCGTCTTCCAGCTTCTCCGCGACATCAACACCGGCGGCACCGTCGTGGTCATGGCGACCCACGACCTCGACCTGGTCCGGCAGACGTCCTACCGCACCATCGAGCTGCGCGACGGGTCGGTGGTCTACGACACCGCGGTGGACGAGACCCAGGAGACGGAGGTCTCGTGAGGCTGCTGACCCGCGAGGCGCTGCTCTCCTTCCGCCGGGCGCCGCTGCTCTCGACCCTGTCCATCACCACCATCGCCTTCTCCCTCTTCACCCTCGGCCTCTTCGGCCTGGTGGCGCATCAACCTCCGGCAGGCGCTGCGCGGGATCGAGGAGCGGGTCGAGATCGTCGCCTTCGTGCTCCGGGGCACCCCGGCCGAGACCATCACGCTCGCCACCCAGGACATCGCGGCCTTTCCCGAGGTCCGGGACGTGAACTACGTCTCCGAGGAGCAGGCGCTGGCGCGCGCCCGCACCGAGCTGGTGGAGTTCCGCGACGCCTATCGCGACCTCAAGGCGAACCCCCTGCCCGCGTCGATCGAGGTGCGGATGAGGGAGGGCTTCCGCGAATCGGCCAGCGTGGAGCGCGTGGCGGAGCGACTCCGCGGGTTCGGGTTCGTGGACGACGTGCGCTACGGCCGTGACTGGGTGCAGCGGCTGGACCAGCTCCGCAACGTCACCGGGCTGGTCGGCGTGGTGATCGGTCTGGCGTTCGCCGCCGTCGCCGTGGTCATCATCGGGGTCACCATCCGGCTCACGATTCTGCAACGGGCCCGCGAGATCTCGATCATGCGCCTGGTCGGGGCGACCAACTGGTTCATTCGCGGCCCCTTCCTGCTCGAGGGTGCGCTCAAGGGACTGCTCGGCGGGTTCCTCTCGCTGGCGCTCTGCTACGCCGGCTACCTCCTCTTCCGCGACACCACCAGCGGGCCCTTCGCCGGCCTCATCTTCTTCCGGGCCGAGCACATGCTGCTCATCATCGTCTTCGGGGTGCTGATCGGCCTCGGCGGGAGCCTGGTGAGCGTCGGGAGGCATCTGAGGAATGTTTGAACGGTGGGGTGGCCCGCTGCTGACGGCCGTCCTGCTCCTGGCCTCGCTCACCCCACCCGCCGATGCGCAGGCTACGCCCGGAGCTGGAGCGGAGCCGGCGCCGACTCGAGGAAATCCGGCGCGAGCGGGATCGGCTCCAGGAACAGCAGCAGCGCGCTGGAGGGCCAGGTCCACGACGTCAACGACGAGCTCAGCAACCTCGAGCGCCAGCGGGAATCCACCCAGAAGATCGTGGACGAGATCGAGCGGCAGATCGGCGGGCTGTCCGGCCAGCTCGACCGCACCAGCGCGGAGCTCATCCTGGCCGAGGACAACCTGGCGGAGCGGCGCGCGGTGCTGGAGCGCCGGCTGGTGGACATCTACAAGCGCGGCCCGCTCTACACCTTCCAGGCCCTGCTGGCGGCGGAATCGTTCGGCGATCTCCTGAGCCGCTACAAGTACCTCTACCTCACCAGTCGCCAGGATCGCGCACTGGTGGCAGACGTCGAGAAGCTCCGGAACCGGGTGGTGGACCGGCGCGACGACCTGCTGGACGTCCGCAAGCAGCTGGACCGCACCCGGGAGGAGCGGGAGGCCGAATACACCAAGTACACCGAGCTGGCCCAGGCCCGGGCGCGCCGGCTGAGCCAGCTCCGGCGCTCGGCGAGGAGCACCGAGCGGCGGCTGGACTCGCTGCAGCGGGACGAGGCCAGACTCAACACGGTGCTCGCGGCGCTGGAGCGGGCCCGCCGGGACGAGGCGGCGCGAGGCCGGGCGCGGCGCGACGCCGGTGCCCGGCTCGATCACGACGGCCGATCTCGGCCGGCTCGACTGGCCGGTCGAGGGCGCGATCGTCTACCGCTTCGGGCGAGACACCCTGCCGAGCGGGGGGATCATCCGGTGGAACGGTGTCGGAATCGCGGCGGGCGCGGGCACCCCGGTCAAGTCGGTCGAGGCGGGGAAGGTGCGGCTGGTGGGGCAGTTCGGCACCTACGGCCTGACCGTGGTGCTGGAGCACGGCAACGGGTACTACTCGGTCTATTCTCACCTGCAATCCGCCGCGGTGGAGTTGGCGGCGACGGTGGCACGGGGGCAGGTGATCGGCAACGTCGGCGGCGAGAACTCCGACTACGGGCCCCATCTGCACTTCGAGATCCGGGGGGAGAATCAGGTGGCGCTGGATCCGACGGAGTGGCTTCGGAAACGGTAGCCCGGGCTCAGTCGGCCACGCCGACGCGCTCGCCCACCTGCGCCTTGCCCCGAGCCAACGCCGCCTCGACCAGCGCGAACATGTCGTCGGCCTGGGTCACCGCGGGGTGCGGATAGGTGACGATTCCCGCGCTGAACGCGGCATCGGCGCTCGCGGAGCCCAGCGCCGGCAGACCGAGCTGCTCCCGCATTCGGGCGACCGACCGGCGGGCGCCGTCGAGGCCGGTCTCGGGCAGGACGATGGCGAACTCGCCCCCGCCGTACCGCGAGACGAAGTCCGGCAGCCGGAGCTCGCGACGCAGCCGCTCCGCGGTTTCGACCAGGCCGCGCTCGCCCGCCCCGACCCCCTGGTCACCCACCTCCAGGAGCACGAGGCTGAAGCTCAGCGAATAGCGCCGGGCCCGCTCGAACTCCTCCTGGAGCCGGTGGTCCAGCGTCACCTCGGCCGCCAGGGACACCGAGCGGAGCCCGTGGGCGACGCCGTTCCCGTTGCCGTTGCCCTCGCATTGCTCCGGTTCCAGCGCCCGTGCGGCCGCCTCGGCCAGACTCTCGGCGAACTGCAGTTGGGCGGGACTCAGGCCGGGATGCGCCTCGCACCGCCGGATGAGCAGGACTCCGAGGATCCGGCCGTCGGCTACCGCGGGAACCGCGGTGACGATCCCGTCGGGGCTGACGGCGGACCGGCGCGACCGCATCGCTTCGGCGATCTCCGGATGCTCCGACGGATCGAGCAGCCCTTCGCCAGCGACGGCGACCGGTCCCGGTCCGACTTCCGCGATCACCCGCGCCTGGTCGGGGCCGGCCCCATCGACGACGAACGAGCAGGACATGAGATCGAAGGCGCGCGCCAGGCGCCGCACCAGGGCGAGCACGACCTCGTCCGGCCGGAGCGACATCCGGCCTTCGCCCACCAGGGCGTCGAGCGCCCGCCGCACCGCGCCTTCGCGAGCGGTGCCGCGGGGGCTCTGGCGGTCGCGGATCCGGGCGTGGAGCCGGGCGCAGAGCTCCGGCAGATGAATGGGAGCGACGAGGGCGTCGTCGGCACCGAGCGCGAGCGCGGCGGCCGGCGCGTCGGGGTCCGGGGCGGCGACGACCACCACGATCGGGGGCGAGTCGGCGCGGCCCACGGCGATCGCCGCGCGGGAGGCGAGGTCACCCGATCCGGCGAGGGTAATCAGGATGGCGTCGGGCTCGACCTCGCCGGTGGACGGCAGCGCCTCCGTCACCAGGAAACCCGCGCGGGTCAGCGCACGCTCGAGTCCCGCCGGCCGGGCCGAGGCGTCACCCGCCAGCAGCACCCGGCTGCCGGTCGTCACGCGACGGAGAGAGTCGAATGCATCAAGCGAGAGCCGCTGACCTGCTCGGGGCCCACGTCTCGACGCAAGGCGGCGTCCAGACGGCGCTGGCACGCGGGAAGGCGATCGGTGCCACGGCAATCCAGGTGTTCACCAAGACCCCCAACCAGTGGCGTGATCCTGTGCTCTCGGAAGAGTCCCGCACGGCGTTCCGGCGCGAGCGCGACCGGACCGAGATAGCCAGTATAGTGGCGCATGACTCCTACCTAATCAACCTCGCCTCCCCGGACCCGGTCCTGGCCGCCCGCTCCGCCGAGTCGTTCACGGCGGAGCTCCGGCGCTGCGACCGGCTGGGCATCGCCGCCGTGGTCTCGCATCCCGGCAACTTCATCGACGATCGCGCGGCGGGGCTGCGGCGCAACGCCGCGGCGATCACCCGCTGTCTCCAGGACGTGCCCGGCGACGTCATGATCCTGCTCGAGACCACCGCCGGATCGGGCACGGCGCTCGGCGCCACCTTCGAGGAGCTGGCCGCCCTTCGCGACACGATCGGCCAGAGGGTACGCCACCGGATCGCGTTCTGCGCCGACACCTGCCACCTCTATTCCGCCGGGTACGATCTGGTCCGCGAGTACGACGCCGTCTGGCGGCGCTGGGAAGCGACCATCGGCGTCGCGCACCTCCGCTGTCTCCATCTCAACGATTCCAAGACGCCGTTCGGCTCCCGCCGCGACCGGCACGAGCTGGTCGGCGAGGGCTCGCTGGGACCGGAGCCGTTCCGCCGGATCATGCGCGATCCGCGGTTCCGGTCGGTGATGAAGGTGATCGAGACGCCGAAGGGGGACGACGAGGTCACATTCGATCGTCGCATGTTGCGACGGCTTCGCGCCTATGGACGCGCGGCGCGTTGACCCCCTCGCGGAAGCCCTCCATTTTGCACCGATGCTCAGATCAGCACTGATTCCGGCCTTGCTGCTGGTGGCCGGTCCGGGGGCGCTGTGCGCCCAGACGGACTACTACGCCCGCGTGGGAGCGGTCGGGGCCGGCACGCTGATGCGTGACGTCCTGGGCACCGAGATCACCGTACGCCAGTCGATCGCACCCATGGCGGCGATCGGAGCCTCGATGCCCATCTCGCCCGGCTATCGAGCCGGCGTCGAGGCGACGGTCGCCTCCGGCGGGTTCGATGCCGAGCAGGACGGCGGCGAGACCGATCTGGGCACCATCCGCACCGGCTCGGTGCTGGTCGGTCTCGACGGCCCCATCTGGAAGGCCGTGCGCTGGCGCGTGGGACTGGGCGGGCTGTTCTACTGGCCGTCCCAGGACAGCGGCATCTTCCTGCAGGGAGGCCCCGTCCGGTTTCTCGCCGGCGCGGGCGCCGACTGGCGCCGCCAGGTGATGCCGAACTGGGATCTCATGGTGTCCGCCCGCTACGACTTCCATCGCTTCATCACCGACGAGCTGCAGCGTCGCGGCTTCTCCCAATCCCAGGGCGTCAGCCGGATCTCGTTGTCGGTGGGTCTCGCGCGAGGTATCCGATGACGGCTCTGTTCCGCCGCCTCATGGTCGGAGTCGTTGCCGTGACAGCGCTGGCGTGCGGCGACATCGCCGCTCCGGTGCGGGGCGATCTCTACGAGTGGCGACTCGAGGCTCCGTCCATACCCGGGCCCGGCCTGGACACCTTGAGCTTCCATTGGGACCGGAACGATCTCCCGGTGCGGGTCTGGGTCGAGGACACCGACCAACTTCCGGCCCACATCGCCCGCGCCATCGATGTCTGGGAGGCGGCGTTCCTGTACCGGGAGTTCGAGGGCACCCTGGTGAGCGACTCGACCACCGCCGACGTCATCGTGGTGAGCGGAGCGGCCGGCCCGAAGCTGCGGACCAGGCGGTTGCACAGCGCCCTGGCCCCGGAATGCGCCGGCGCCACCGATCTCGACATCGATACCGGCAAAAGGGAGTTGCGATTGCCCATCCGGGTGTTCATCGATCCTCGCTCACTCCCAGACGACCCCGGCATCGAGGCCTGCCTGGCGCTGACCAGCATCCACGAGATGGGGCACGCCCTCGGGATCTTCGCCCATTCGCCCGATCCGGAGGACATCATGTACTCGGATCCGGAGGTCGACTTGCCCAGCGCCCGCGACCGGCGGACCGCCGAGGCCGTCTATCATACCCCCCCCACCCTAGAGGCCATTCGGCCGTAGCCACCCCCAGGGAACCAGGCGCCAGTGGCTAACATAAACACTGGCAGCAGGATACGCGGACGGTGACGGGCCCGGTTGCACCCGGCGGTCGCTATGCCGATCTTTCCCGCTCCGCCGGAGGCGGCCAGGCGGCCGCCGAGTCACTTTTCCGCGCCGTCGCGCGCACCTGGGAGATATGACCGAGACGACCGCAGTCCCGCGTGAGGGCCTCACTCTCGTGGAGCATGGCCTGTTTCCCATCCGGATTCACGCCAACCTCACACCCGCTGCGCTGATCGAGCATGCCATGTCCCGCGGCGAGGGGATGCTGACCGACCGGGGCGCCTTCTGCGCCGTCACCGTCGCCGCACACCGGCCGTTCGGCCAAGGACAAGTTCGTCGTCGAGGAACCGGAGGGCGGGGACAGGATCTGGTGGGAGAAGAATCCCCGCCTGGATCCCGCGGCCTTCGAGCGGCTGCACGAAGACGTGCGGGGCTACCTCGACGCCCGGGAAGTGTTCGTCCAGGATGTCTTCGGCGGGGCGGATCCGGCGTATCGGGTGCCGGTCCGGTTCGTGACACCCAACGCCTGGCACGCGCTCTTCGTGCAGAACATGTTCATCCGGGCGATGCCGGCCGAGCTGGCCCAGTTCCGCGCCGGGTTCACGGTCCTGCACGCTCCGGATTTCCAGGCCGACCCCACCCGCCACGGCACGCGCGGCGGCACCTTCATCGTCATCCACTTCGGCAAGAAGCTGGTCCTCATCGGCGGCACGCGGTACGCCGGCGAGATGAAGAAATCCATCTTCACCGCGCTGAACTACCTGCTGCCGGCCCGCGGAGTGCTGCCGATGCACTGTTCCGCGAACGCGGGCCCGGACGGCGACACCGCCGTCTTCTTCGGGCTCTCGGGCACCGGCAAGACCACGCTGTCCGCCGACCCGACCCGCCGGCTCATCGGCGACGACGAGCACGGCTGGAGCGATCGCGGCATCTTCAACTTCGAGGGCGGTTGTTACGCCAAGGTGATCCGGCTCCGGCCCGACACCGAGCCGGAGATCTACGCGGCCACCCAGAGGTTCGGCACGGTGCTGGAGAATGTGGTGATCGACCCGACCAATCGAGCTCCGGACTTCGACGCCGACCGCCTCACCGAGAACACCCGCGCCTGTTATCCCATTGATTTCATCCCCAACCACGTGCCCAGCGGCTCCGGCCCCCATCCGCGGAACATCGTGTTCCTCGCCGCCGACGCCTACGGAGTCATGCCGCCCGATCGCCCGGCTGTCGGCCGAGCAGGCCGATGTACCACTTCCTGTCGGGATACACGGCCAAGGTGGCGGGCACCGAGCGCGGCGTCACCGAGCCTTCCGCCACCTTCTCGGCCTGCTTCGGCGCGCCGTTCCTGCCGCTCCATCCCGGGGTCTACGCGAAGATGCTGGGCGAGAAGATCGCCCGTCACGGCGTGAAGGTGTGGATGGTGAACACCGGGTGGACCGGCGGGCCCTACGGTACCGGCTCGCGGATGAAGCTGTCGTACACCCGGACGATGCTGCGCGCCGCGCTTTCCGGAGGCCTGGACGGCGGGCGCTTCGTCCGCGATCCGGTGTTCGGGGTCGAGGTGCCGACCGCCGTCGCCGACGTTCCCACCGGGCTCCTCACTCCTCGCGGCACCTGGTCCGACGGAGCCGCGTACGATGCCCAGGCCCGGAAGCTCGCCACGATGTTCCGGGAGAACTTCGAGCAGTACCGGAGCCAGGTCCCGGAAGCGGTCGCGGCGGCGGGACCGGTGGTGTGACGCAGGGAGGGGCCGACGACCGACCGGCCGCCGGCCCGCGGTCCCGCCGAATTCGAGATCATCCGCGACCCCCTCTGGGACAACATCCGGCTCGACCGTGCGGCGCTGCTGGCGCTCGGACACGCCCGACGGTCCAGCGGCTGCGCTACGTGCGCCAAGTGGGGCACGCCTTCCTGGTCTATCCCGGCGCAACCCATACCCGGTTCGAGCACGCCCTCGGCGCGTACCATCTCACCCGGCGGGCGCTCGCGGCGCTCGAGGAGCGCGGCGAGCTCGGCCCCGCGACCGAAACCGACCGCCTGGCGGTGCGCATGGCCGCCCTGCTCCACGACGTGGGCCACTATCCCTTCTCCCACGCGCTGGAGGAGGCCGGCTTCCCCTCCCACGAGAAGCTCGGGATCGCCAAGCTGTCGCGAGGCGAGCTGGGCGACCGGCTGGTCGAGATCGGCGGCGCCCGGGTTCGCGGGCGCTGTGGGACGGCTGATCGGCGGCACCAGCGACAGTCCGCTTCAGGGGCTGATCTCCGGCTCGCTCGACCTCGACAAGATCGACTATCTGAGCCGCGACGCGCGCATGTGCGGCGTGCCCTACGGCACGGTGGACGTGGACCGGCTCCTCTCCTCGCTCACGCTGGTGGAATCCGGGCCCGGGGCGCTTCGAGGTCGGGGTGCAGGAGAAGGGGGTCAGCGCGCTCGAGTCGCTGCTGTTCTCCAAGTATCAGATGTACCGCAACGTCTACTGGCACCACGCGGTCCGATCCGCCACCTGCATGTTCAAGCGGGCCGTCCGCGGCGCCGTGGGCCGGCGCGACGTCACGGTCGAGGCCATCGCCGACGCGACCGACGACGGGCTGATGGAGCTGCTCATCAGCCGGGACCCCGGCGGCCTCGCCGCCGCGATCCGCGCCCGGCGGCTGTACAAGCGGGCGCTCGATCTCCCGGCCAGCGACGTTCCGGCGGAGCGTGCAGCCCTGGGTGGCGGACGACCCCGCCTTGCTCGAGCGGGTCGAGGACGCGGTGGCCGCGCGAGTCGGGCTGGGGCCAGGCGAGTTGCTGTTGGACTTTCCCGCGCGGTCCTCGATGCTCGGAGTGGACCTCCCGCTCCGCACCCGCGGTGGCACGATCGAGCGCCTTACCGACGCGGGCCGGGCCGGACAGCTCGGCCTGCCGCGGGTGGCGGACGAGCTCTACCGGAGCGCCCGGCGTCTCAGGGTCTTCGTGGCCCGAACGCCCGACCGGTCGCTCGACGGCTTGCTGGATCTGCTGACCTGGCCGGCGGATGAGGTCACCCGCCGTCTGACGGATGAGGTCTCACTGGTTTCCGGGGGATGACGCGATGATGTCACGACGTGCGTTCGTAGGGCAGGCGGCCGGCATCGGGCTCGCGCTCGCCGGGGGCAGAATCGCTGTGGGCCGCAGTGCCGGCGTTCCGTCGCCGACCCGACGATGACCATCTACATGAGTCCGACCTGCGGCTGCTGCGCCAAGTGGGTGGACCACGTGAAGGCCGCGGGCTTCGAGACCGTGGTGCACGAGGAGCAGGACATGGACACCGTGAAGGAGAGCCTGGGCGTTCCCACCGGCATGCGGTCCTGCCACACCGCGCAGGTGGAGAAGTACCTGATCGAGGGCCACGTGCCGGCGGAAGACATCAGAGCCCTCCTGGCCCGGAAGCCCGCTGCCGCGGGACTGGCTGCGCCGGGCATGCCGGCCAGCTCCCCCGGGATGGCCGTGCCGGGCGAGCCCCACGAGCCGTACGACGTGCTGCTCTTCCAGCGAGACGGGAGGTCGGCGATCTTCGCGCACCGCTGACGTGTGGGGCCGGTCACCCGATGAGCGAGATCGTAGGCTGGCGGCCCGAATTCCGGGCCGACTTCGAGCGGCTGAATCGGGAGTGGATCGAGCAGTATTTCGCGCTGGAGCAGGAAGATCTGAAGGTGTTCGCCGATCCGGCGGGCCAGATCGTCGGCGCCAGGCGGGCAGGTGTTCTTTCTGCTCGATGAGGGCGGAGTGCGAGGCACCTGCGCCGTCATCCGGCACGACGCCGACACCTACGAGCTCGCCAAGATGGCCGTCGCCCCCGCCGCCCGCGGCCGGGGCCATGGCGATCGTCTGGTGGAAGCGGCCATCGCCTATGCCCGAGGCGCCGGCGCCCGCCGCCTCATGCTGGTGTCCAACTCCCGCCTCGGCCCCGCTCTGACGCTCTACCGCAAGCACGGCTTCCGCGACGTGCCTCTGGATCCCGCGAACGGCTACTCCCGAGCCGATGTGCAGCTCGAGCTGTCGCTGACCGGCTAGTTGGTGCCGCCGGCGGCCGTGGTGACCGTGGGCTGCTCGCCGGTGTTGCTGTCCACCGACTCGATCCGGACCACGATGGCCGTGATGTTGTCCAGACCGCCCCGCCGATTGGCCTCGGTGATCATCCGGTCCACCCAGTGCTGGGGCTCCGCCGTCGGAGGAGAGGATCCGGATCAGGTGCTCGTCCTCGAGCATGCCGGTGAGCCCGTCGGAGGCGATCAGCAGGATATCCCCCTGCTCCAGCGTGCCGAAGTAGATGTCCGGAACGACGTCGCCGCTGGCGCCGACGCAGCGGGTGATCACGTTGCTGTAGGGGTGCACCCGGGCCTGGTCGGGGGTGAGCAGGCCGGCGTCCACCTGTTCCTGCACGTAGGAGTGGTCCTTGGTGAGCTGGAGGAACTGGCCGTCCCGCAGGAGGTACGCCCGGCTGTCGCCCACCTGGCCGATCATGTATCGGCGGGGCATCAGGACCAGCACCGTCGCCGTCGTCCCCATGCCCCGCTTGTCGTGCTCGGAAAGCGTCCGCTCGAAGATGGCGTCGTTGGCGGTCCGGATCGCGGTCTGCATGCGGTCACTGGCTTCGGCATCGGACAGGCCGCGCAGCGAGCCGATCTCGTGCGACGTGATCCGCACCGCCATCTCGCTGGCCACCTCGCCGGCCGCGTGCCCCCCCATCCCGTCCGCCACGATGAACACGCCGCGGTCGGCCAGCATGAGGTAGTTGTCTTCGTTGCCCGAGCGGACGATGCCTACGTCGGTTCGAGCGGCACAGGTGAAGTGCACGAGTCCCCGTCAGCTCGAGGTCAAGAGGACGTAAGCGAGGATGATGACCGCGATGACGATCAGCGAGATCAGCCAGGTCGGCGGTCCGGTCGGCTTGGGCGCAGCCGCGCGGATCGGCCGGCGGGTGGCCGGGCGAGGGTCGGCTTCGCCCGGCCTCCGCCGCCCAGAGCCGGCACCGGCTCCACCACCCGGCCGCCGGCCTGGGACCCCGCGGGGCGGGGCCTCGTCGTGCGGCTCGAACAGCGCCGCCACATCGCCGAACCGCAGGGTGGTGCCGGGTGTGAGCGCCGTCTCGCCGGTCACCGGCTCGCCCTCGACGAAGGTGCCGTTGGTGGAACCGAGGTCGGTCAGCACCCAGACGTCGTCCCTGCGCTGCAGTTTCGCGTGGGTGGTGCTGACGCTGGGATCGACCAGCACGATGTCGTTGTAGTCCGCCCGGCCGACGTTGACCACCGGGAGGGTGATCGGCAGCCGCCGGCCGCGCATCTCCCCGCTGCGAACCAGCAGAGACGCTATCGGCGGGGTGACGGTGGCGACGGGGAGTCGGCCTCGGATCCGGCGGAGTGAACTGGGGAATGCCGTGCATCGTGTCGGAGAGACGGGCGCTCGCGCCGGTCGGGGTGGTGAGCGGTCCCTCCGACGGCACCGGGCGAGGCAGGATCGGGAGGGGCCGCCGGCGCGGTCTCGGCGTAGAACCGGAACTCGTCGGTCCCGATCCGGATGACGTCCGCCCGGGCCAGCGGGTGGCTGTGCAGCACCCGCTGGCCGTTGACGAAGGTGCCGTTCACGCTGAGGTCCATGAGGACATAGCCCTCCGGCCCCAGCTGGATCTCCGCGTGCCTCCGGGACACGTCGCCGCCGGTCACCACCACGTCCGAAGCCGCGTCGCGTCCGAACGCCAGCGGCTCGGTGCCCATCGAGTACTCGCGTCCGTCGGTCAGGCACACGAGTCGGCCGCCGGTGGCCCCGCGGGGCGGCTTGGCGGCCGTGACCGGGGGCAGGTCGGCGAAGGCCCCGGAGTCGAACAGCTGGGTATTGCCCGCGCGCTCCGGATCCACCGCCAGGATCTCGTGGCCCCAGGATGCGGATCTTGTCGCCGTGGAGCACCGGCGTCGGGTCGGTGCCCAGCCGCACGCCGTTGATGGACACCTCGGCGTCGGCGCCGGCGGTCCGGATCGCCGCCGCGCCGCCAGTCGTGCCCTGTACGACCGCATGGTGCGGCTGTACTCCCTCGCCCTCAAGGACGATGGCACACCAGGGCGCCGAACCTATGACCGTGTCTCCGGTGGCGACGGGTATCCGCCGCCCACCGACTTCCAGTTGCATCATCGATCGCTTCCCAAAGGCTTCGTCGGATGCCAAACGTATCCCGGGCTTCGGGGGCAGGCAAGCAAAATGGGTCTACGCAATCTTGCGGACCTCCTGCCCCCGGAGCTGGAGCTGATAGCAGACGCTCATAGAGCCCCCCGGCCGCCAGCAGCTCCCGATGGGTGCCGCGCTCCCGGATCTCACCGTGGTGCAGGACCAGGATTTCGTCGGCGTGGAGAATCGTGCTGAGCCGGTGCGCCACGACCAGGCTGGTCCGGCCGGCCATCAGCTCCGCGATGGCCAACTGGATCTGTGCCTCCGCCTCGGCGTCCACCGAGCTGGTGGCCTCGTCCAGCACCAGGATCCGGGGGTCCAGGGCCAGCGCCCGGGCGAAGCTCAGCAGCTGGCGCTCTCCCAACGCTCAGGTTCCGTCCCCGTTCCCCCAACCGATGCTCGTAGCCGGAGGGGAGCCGCTCGATGAACCGGTCCGCTCCGACCCGCTGCGCCGCCGCCCGCGCCGCCGCCCGGGAAATGGGGGCGTCGAGCGTGAGGTTGTGCAGGATGTCGCCGGTGAAGAGGAAGAGATCCTGCTGCACGAACCCGATCGCCGACCGCAGGTCGGCGGTAGCGAGGTCGCGGATGTCCACCCCATCCACGGTGATCCGCCCCCGCTCGGGATCGTAGAACCGGAGCAGCAGGCTGACGATGCTGGTCTTCCCCGCCCCGGTGTGTCCCACCAGCGCCAGGGTCCGTCCGGGAGAGGCCGTGAAGGAGATGTCCTTCAGCACCCAGGGCCCATCGGGCGAGTATCGGAACCAGACGCCCTCGAAGCGGACCTCGCCCCGCACCGGCCGGGACGGCCCGTGGGGCTCGCCGGTTCCCTGACCGTCACCGGCTCGTCGAGCAGGGTGAAGACCCGCTCGGAGGACGCCATCGCGCTCTGCAGAAGGTTGAACTTCTCCGAGAGATCCTGCAGTGGCTGGAAGAAGCGCCGGGTGTACTGGATGAATGCGGCCAGCACACCGACCGTCAGGGTCTGGTCCAGGACCCGGAGCCCGCCGTACCACAGAAGCAGGGCCATCGCGACCGCGGTCAGCACCTCGACCACCGGAAAGAAGATCGCGTAGACCCTGATGGACCGCAGGTGCGCGCCGAGGTGCTCCCGATTGAGCTCGCCGAAGCGGCGCGCGGAGTCCGCCTCCCGCCCGAACAGCTGGACCACCCGCATCCCCGAAAGCCGCTCCTGAAGGAAAGCGTTCAGCCGGGCCAGCCGGTAGCGGATGTCGCGGAAGGCGTCGCGCACCCGCCGTCGGAAGACGGCGGCCGTGAGCCACACCAGCGGGATCACCGCGAACGTCACCAGCGCGAGCTTGAGGTCGATCACCAGCATCATCCCCATGATGGCGACGAGGGTGAAGACGTCCCCGAAGATGGTTACCACGCCCGAGGAGAAGAGCTCGTTCAGCGTCTCGACGTCGGACGTGACTCGCGTCATCAGCCGGCCGACCGGGTTCCGGTCGAAGTAGGTGACGCTGAGCCGCTGGAGGTGACCGAAGATCTCCATCCGGAGGTCGTACATGACCCGCTGGCCCACGAACGCGGTGAGCAGTGCCCCGGCGTACTCCGCTACCAGCTCGACGAGCAGCGTGGCCAGATAGAGCCCGGCGAGCAGGCCCAGCAGCCCCGCGTCCCTCCGGGGAATGGCGACGTCGAGCGCGTGCTCGGTGAGCCTGGGCCCGACCAGCGCGAGCCCCGACTGGAGCAACAGCAGCAGGAGCGCGCCCGCCGCAAGCCCCCGGTAGGGACGCAGGTAGCCCAGCAGCCGGCGCAGCAGCGCGGCGTCGTACCTGGGGGCGGGAGCGTCCTGATCGTCCATCGGAGCGCCGGTCACCCGCTCGCCGGTTCGGCCAGCGCCCCCTGATCGATCGCCTTGAGTCCCTGGCGCAGCCAGCCGGAGAACACGACGAAGCCGAACGCCAGGGTGAAGTAGGTGAGGGTCAGCCGCCAGACCAGGATGTAGAGCGGCGTCAGCTCTCGCGGCACATAGGAGGACATCACCGCGGCCGAGAGCACCTCCCCGATGCCGGAGGCCCCCGGCGTCGGAGTGAAGTAGAGCAGGAACATCACGAGCGTCTGAACCAGCAGAATGTCCACGAAGTTCGCTTCGATCCCCAGGGCCCGGAGGCCGACGTACCCGGCCAGCAGCTTATTGGCGTGGGAGACGGCCGAGAGGATGGTGGACCAGAAGATGGCCAGCCAGCCGCGGGGGCTGTTGAAGGCGACCACGCTGGCGTGGGCCTCGTCGATGCCTTCGCGGAGCCGCTCCAGCCGCTGCGCGACCCGTCTGCTCCGGCGCCCGATCGCCTCCGCCACCCGGTGGATCAGGTCCCGCACCAGCCTGGGGGCGAGGATCACGACGCCCATCAGCACGCCGATCCCCAGCACGATCGTGAGGCTTCCGCGGAAGAGATCGTACAGCGAGAGTCCCGAGCACGTTGCCCCGCTCTCCCAGGCCTTGGCCGGCGCCGAAGGCCAGCGCCACGGGCCCCGCGATGGCGAAGAAGAGGATGGTGGACAAGAAGCTGATGAACGTGGACGTGACCGCGACCGGCAGCGGGATTCCGTACCGCCGCAGCGTGTACATCGTCATCGGGGCCGAGGCGGAGTTGAACGGGGTCAGGAAGCCGGCCCAGGCGCCCATCCCGCCCGCCAGGATCGCCCCCTTGAGCGAAGGGCGGGGGAAGACGTGCCGGGCACAGATCCACAAACGCAGCCCCCCGCCGATCCAGTCGAGCGAAGCCAGCGCCGCCCCCACCAGGACCCACCCCCAATGCAGCCGGCCCAGGCCCCGGAGAAATCCGGGAAGGTCGTTGCCGTACACCAGCGTGGCCCCGAAACCGGCCAGGGAGGCCAGGACCGAGATCTCGAAGCCGCGCAGCAGGAATTTTGGGGTGAGCAGTCGGGGCATGGGAGACGAAAAGATAGTCGCGGGGGCGGGCGTTAGGCCAACCGGCGGACAGTCGGACGGCCGGAAAACCGAAACGGCCCGAAAATGCCCTAGCGTGCCCAGGAAACCGTCCGGCCGTCCGCACCCTCACCGAAACTATCCCGAAACCTGCCCCCGCACTATTTTCCTTACCGTGGCCGATACCGTCATCCGCGTCGTCAACGCACGCCAGAACAACCTGCAGGGCGTCACCGTAGACCTGCCGCACCGCGCGCTCACCGTGATCACGGGGCCCTCCGGCTCGGGCAAGAGCTCGCTGGCGTTCGATACTCTCTACGCCGAGGGACAGCGCCGGTACATCGAGTCCCTCTCCACCTACGCCAAGCAGTTCCTCGAGCGGATGCCGAAGCCGCTGGTGGACCGCCTCGAGGGCATCGCCCCCTCGGTCGCGATCGAGCAGCGGAATCCCGTCGTCTCCAGCCGGTCCACCGTCGGGACCGCCACCGAGGTCTACGACCACCTGCGGCTGCTCTGGGCTCGCGTCGGCCGGAGCTTCTGCCGCGCCTGCGGGGCGCCGGTCCGGGTGGACACCCCCCAGTCCGCGGCCGACGACATCGTGGCCGGCGGCTTCGCCCGCGTCCAGATCGCCTTTCCCCTCCCGCCGGTGGCCCGGCTGGCCCACGCCGCGGTGGTGGAGAATCTGCGCGCGCTCGGCTTCGTGCGCGTGGTCGCGGATGGCGACGCCGCACCATCTGGACGAGCTGCCGGCCAGGCTCGACCTGACCCGGGCGCGCGAACTGCTGGTGGTGGTGGACCGGCTGGGTGGATCGGCGGCGGACGCTCGGCCGGATCTCGGAAGCGGTCGCAGTGGCGTTCCAGGAAGGCGAGGGAGTCGCCCTGGCGCTTCACGACGGCGGCCGGCTGCGGTTCACCAGCTCGCCGTCGTGCAGCGCCTGCGACACGCCCGCCGCCACGGTGACGCCGGCGCTCTTCTCCTTCAACAATCCGCGCGGCGCCTGCGCCGCCTGCAACGGGTTCGGCGCCGTGCTGGAGTACGACGAGTCGCTGGTCGTCCCCGACCCGGAGCGGAGCCTGGTCGACGGCGCGATCGATCCGTGGACCAAGCCGCGGTACGAGACCCGCCGGAAGATGCTCCTCGAGCACGCGCGCGGCCTCGGGCGCCGACCCCACGAAGCCGTGGCGCAAGCTCAAGGCCGGACATCGGCGCGATCTGCTGTACGGACGGAAGGGCAAGTACGTCGGGATCTTTCCGTTCCTGAAGGGCCTCGAGGAGAAGCGCTACAAGCAGTACATCCGCGTCTTCCTCCGGCAGTACCAGCTGGCCAAGACCTGCGAGGACTGCGGCGGGGCCCGGCTCAACGGCGACGCGCTCGCGGTCCGGATCGACGGTGAGACCATCGCGGACGTCGCGGCCCGCCCGGTGGACGGGATTCAGGCATGGCTCCGCGCCCTCGAGCTGACGCCCTTCGAGCGCCAGGTGGCGCACCTGATCGTCGAGCAGCTCGAGGCACGCGTCGGCTTTCTGCGCGACGTCGGGCTCGGCTACCTGTCGCTCGACCGGCAGACCCGCACGCTGTCGGGCGGCGAGGCGCAGCGGATCTCCCTCTCCAATGCGCTCGGCGCTCGGCTGGTCGATACGCTCTACGTGCTCGACGAGCCCTCGGTCGGGCTCCATCCGCGCGACACCGACCGCCTGCTCGCACTCCTCCGCCGGCTCCGGGACGGGGGCAACACGGTCATCGTCGTCGAGCACGACCTCTCGGCGATTCAACAGGCCGACTTCATGCTGGAGCTCGGCCCGGGAGCCGGAGAGCGCGGCGGGCGGGTGGTCCACGCGGGGCCGGTCGCGACGGCGTCGCACACGCTCACCGGCCAGTACCTCACCGGCCAGAAGCGGATCGCGGTGCCCAGCGCGCGCCGCCCCGCCGGGCCGCTGTGGCTCAAAGTGCGCGGGGCCGCGCTGCACAACCTCCGCGACGTGGACGCGGACATCCCCCTCGGCGCGCTCACCGCGGTGACCGGCGTCTCCGGCTCGGGCAAGAGCACGCTGCTCTACGACGTGATCTACCGTAACCTGGAGAGCAAGCTGCGCGGCGGGCACTCCGCCAAGTCGCACCTCGGCGAGGAGGTGGGCCGGATCACGTCGATCACCGGGTGGGAGTTCCTCCAGGACGTGCTGCTGATCGACCAGGCGCCGATCGGCCGGTCGCCCCGCTCGAACCCGATCACCTACATCAAGGCGTTCGACGAGATCCGGGAGCTGTTCGCGGCCCAGCCGCTGGCCCGCCAGCGAAAGTACTCGGCCAGCACCTTCTCGTTCAACATTCCCGGCGGCCGCTGCGAGGACTGCGAGGGCGCGGGGCACGTCCAGGTGGAGATGGTCTTCCTGGCCGACGTCTTCGTGCCCTGCGAGGCCTGCGGCGGCAGCCGCTACCGGCGGGAGGTGCTCGACGTGCGGATCCAGGGCCAGTCGATTCACGACGTGCTGCAGTGGACGGTCGACGAGGCGATCGCCCGCTTCCGGCACCAGCCCAGGCTCGGCACCGCGCTCTGGCACCTGCAACAGGTGGGGCTCGGCTACCTGCGGCTGGGGCAGCCGGCGACGACCCTGTCGGGCGGCGAGGCGCAGCGGCTCAAGATCGCCCGCGAGCTGATCCAGGCGGGCAAGCGGGACGGGCGCAAGCTCTACATTCTCGACGAGCCCACCACCGGCCTGCACCTGGACGACGTGCGGGTGCTGATCCAGGTGCTCGACCGGCTGGTGGACGCGGGGCACACCGTGGTCGTGATCGAGCATCATCTCGACGTGATCAAGCGGGCCGACTGGATCGTGGATCTGGGGCCGGAGGCGGGGGATGCCGGGGGCAGGGTGGTCGTTCAGGGTGTGCCCGAGGCCGTCGCCCAATGTGAGCAGTCCCATACCGGGCGCTACCTCCGCCCGTTGCTGATCTCTCCGGCGCACGCCCTCGCTGGGTAGCCTCCGCCGAGAGCAATGGCGGCATCCGCGCCGGAGCCGCAGTCGGCTCCTACAGCCTCGCGGCCGCCTCCCGAATGAGCGCCCACGCCCCGGCCACGTGCTCCCGCTCGGTCGCGCGCTGGCCGACCACCATGCGGATGACGTAGCGACCGTCCAGCCGGGTGTGGGTGAGGAACACCCGGCGGGTGGAGTTGACCTCCTCCAGCAGCCGCTGGTTGAGGCCGTCCAGATCCTTCTCCGACTTCCCCGCCGGCCGATACCGGAAGCACACCAGTCCGAACGGCACCGGCGCCATCCGCTCGAACCCGGCGGTCTGGTCCACCCACCCGGCCAGCTCCGCGGCGAGCGCGACGTGGCGCCGGATGATCGCGCGCAGCCCTTCGACGCCGTAACTCCGGATCACGAACCAGAGCTTGAGCGCGCGGAACCGCCTTCCGAGCTGAATCCCCCAGTCCCGGTAGTTCACCACCTCGGCATCGTGCGCGGTGCGGAGGTATTCCGGCGTGAGGCTGAAGGTGGAGAGCAGGGCGTCGCGGTCGCGCACGTAGTAGGCCGTACAGTCGAAGTTGGTCAGCAGCCACTTGTGGGGATTGACGACGATGCTGTCCGCCGACTCCATGCCGGCGAAGTAGCCCCGCAGCTCCGGCACGATGGCCGCGGAGCCCGCGTACGCTGCGTCCACGTGCAGCCAGATGCCGTGCCTCCTGCAGATCGCGGCGACGGCGGGCACCGGGTCCACCGCCGTCGAGGAGGTCGTCCCGATGGTGGCCACGACGCACGCGGGCTTGAGCCCCGCGGCGACGTCCTCCACGACCGCGCGCTCGAGCGCGGCGGGGTCGAGCGCGAAGGCGGCGTCGCCCGGAATCCGCCGCAGGCGGTCGAGGCCGAAGCCGGCGAGCTTCACGCCCTTGTCCACCGAGGAGTGCGCCTCCCGCGAGGCGTAGACCGTGAGCCCCGGGGCGCCATCCATTCCCTGGCGGCCGCTCGCCCCGCCGGTGGCGCGCTCGCGCGCGGAAAGCAGCGCCACCAGGGTAGCGGTGGATGCCGTGTCCTGGATGACACCGACGAACTCCTCCGGCAGCCCGAGCATCTGCCGCAGCCAGTCCATCGTGGTCTGCTCCAGCTCGGTGGCGGCGGGCGACGTCGCCCAGGACATACACTGCGCGCCCATCGTCGCGGTCAGCATCTCCCCGAGGATCGAAGGAGGACTGTTGTTGCCGGGGAAGTAGGCGAACCACCCGGGATGATTCCAATGGGTCATCCCGGGCACGATCAGATCGCGGAAGTCGTCGAACAGCGCCGTGAACGGCTCGCCCTCCACAGGCGGCGAGGCGGGCAGGCTGCGGCGGATGTCGCCCGGGCGCACGCTCGGTGTGACCGGAAGGTCGCCCACGCCACTGAGATAGTCGGCCATCCAATCGACCAGCTCGTGAGCCGTGGCGCCGGAATTCCTCTGGGTCCATCGGCCAAAGCGAACGCGCCCCGGCGGCTCCGTCAAGGACGCCGGGGCGCGCTAGTTTTCGCCGTCTCCATCCGAAAGGACCTCGTGCCGCCGGCCTCACCGCTCCGCGGGCTGGGTTGGATGTTTCTGGCCCAGCTCTGCTTCGCCGCGATGAACGTCTTCACCCGGCTCGGCGCCCGGCATATCCCATGGCCGGAGATCGCCGCGGCGCGCTTTCTCATCGGCGCCGGCATCGCGGTTGGCCTCGCGGCGACCCGGGGCGTCTCGTTGCGCGTGACCGACCGGCCCGGCACCTGGCGGCGGAGCATCTACGGCACCCTGGCGGCGCTCGGGGCCTTCTACGCCCTGTCCTCGCCCGGCATCGGCGTGGGCGATGCCGCGACGCTTGGCGCCACCGCGCCGATCTTCGTCGCCATCCTGTCGGGACCTATGTTGGGCGAGCGGGTCGGGCGCCGGCTCGGGCTCGCGGTGGCGATGGCGTTCGCCGGCATCGTGCTGCTGGTCCGGCCGTCGTTCTCGATTGCCGCTCCGGTCGCCGCGGCGGCGACCGCGGGCGCCTGCTTCTACGCCCTGGCGATGATCTGGCTCCGGCGAATCGGGCCCGGGGAGAGCCACGAGGCGGTGGTGCTGCACTTCTCGCTGGTCGCGCTCACCACGATGGTGGCGCTCGCGATTCCGTCCTGGACCTGGCCCGACGCGCGCAGCGGGCTCTACCTCCTCGGCGCCGGCCTGGGTGGCGGCGGCGCCCAGCTCGCGATGACCAGGGCCTATTCGCTCCAGCGGGCCACCCCGGTGGCGGCGCTCAGCTCTCTCGGCGCCGTCTTCACCTACCTTCTCGCCTTGCCGCTCTTTCCCGACCGGCCCACCGCGTGGCAGCTGGCCGGCGCCGTCCTGGTGCTCCTGGCGACCGTGCTGGTCGGCGCTTCCGCCCGCCCTTCCCCGTTATCTTCAAGGCCATGACCGCCCGACCGCTCGCCGCGTCGGGGCTGGACTACGATCCGGTCCTCGCGTGCCGGCACCTCGCGGAATCCGATCCGACGCTCGGCGAGCTGATCGCGCGCGTGGGACCCTTCGGCCTGCGGCCCAGGCCCACCCAGACGCTCTTCGCCGCCATCGCCCGGGCCATCGTCTATCAGCAGCTTTCCGGCAGCGCCGCCGCCACCATCCTGGGCCGGGTGAGAGCGATCTACGCCCCCAAGCGCTTCCCCACCCCGCGCGATATCCTCGCGACGCCGCCGGAGCGGCTCCGCGCGGCGGGACTCTCCACCGCGAAGACCGCGGCCCTGCGCGACCTGGCGGCCCGGAGCCTGGATCGGACCGTGCCGCCCATGTCGCGAGTCCGCCTGATGACCGACGAGGAAGTCATCGAACGACTGATCCAGGTGCGCGGCGTGGGGCGCTGGACCGCGGAAATGCTGCTCATGTTCCGGCTCGGCCGCGGCGACGTGCTGCCGGTCGGCGACCTGGGGATCCGGAAAGGGCTTTGCGCTCACCTTCGGCAGCTCGCCGCCTGCCGGCGGCGGTGACGATCACGCGGCGCGCCGAGCGCTGGCGTCCCTACCGTTCGGTCGCGAGCTGGTATCTCTGGCGCGCGTGCGACATGTGAAACGGAGGCAAACCCGATGAGCGAATCGAGCCAGCGGATGGCGGCACGAGCCCAGCCTTCAGACGGTGGAGATGATCTGCGATCGCCTGGCCGAGTTGGGCCTGGCAGTCGGGCCGGACACCGCGCGCGCGCTGATCCGCGAGGTGCTCGCGGCCGAGGCCCCGAGGGTCGACGCCAGGTTGCGCGACGCCCTCGACACGACGCTCCAGACCATCCGCATCGCCGCGCAGTCGGCCATGGGGCTCCTCGCCACCACGGCCTCGGAGGGCCGGCCGAAGGAGCCGGCCCCGGAGGAGCAGCTCCACGTCTCGCGCCGGCCTCCCCCTCAGCAGCCCGCCGCGCCCCCGCCGCGCAAGGCGGCGGCGCCCCCGCCGGAGCCGAGAAAGGCCGAGCCCAGACCGTCCGGGCCCCGGCGGCCGCGCATCGAGCCGGACGAGGACGAGCGGCGTCCCGTGTTCCGGCGCCCCGGACGCCGCTAGTGCTGCTCCACCGCCTGTGGGACCCCAAGCTCGCCCAGGCCGGCTATCTCATCGGATGTACCGAGGCGCGGGAGGCGCTGGTGATCGACGCCACCCGCGACGTGGATCAGTACCTCGCCCTGGCCGCCTCGCTCAACCTCCGCATCGCCCACGTCACCGAGACCCATATCCACGCGGACTTCGTCTCCGGCAGCCGCGAGCTGGCGGCTCGCGCCGGGGCGACGCTCTATCTCTCGGACGAGGGCGGCCCCGACTGGCGGTATGACTTCGCCGCCTCGGACCGGGCGGTGGGTCTGCACGACGGCGACCGGTTCGCCATCGGGCGCATCGGCATCACCGTGCTCCACACGCCCGGACACACTCCCGAGCATCTGACCTTCCTGGTCACCGACGGCGCGGCGGCCACCGAGCCGATCGCCGCCGTGACTGGAGACTTCGTCTTCGTCGGCGACGTCGGCCGCCCCGACCTCCTCGAGCGCGCGGCGCGGATGAAGGGAACTATGGAATCGGCGGCCAGGGCCCTGTTCCGCAGCCTGCAGCACTTCAAGTTGCAGCCGGACTACCTCCAGATCTGGCCAGGCCACGGCGCCGGCTCGGCCTGCGGCAAGGGGATGAGCGCGATCCCCCACAGTACGTTGGGCTATGAGCGGCGGTTCAACTGGGCGTTCGCGGTGACCGACGAGACGGAGTTCGTGCGTCTGGTGCTCGCGGGGCAGCCGGAGGCTCCAAAGTATTTCGGCATGATGAAGCGCATCAACAAGGAAGGCCCCCGCGCGCTGGGGCATCTTCCCCGCCCCATACCCCTGCCGGCCGACCGGGTGGTCGAAGTGCTCGACGCCCATGAGTTGGTGGTCGACACCCGCACCTCGACGGAGTATGCCAGCGGGCACCTGCCCGGCAGCATCAACATCCCGTTCAACAACTCGTTCACGACCTGGGCCGGGTGGGTCCTGCCCTACGACCGGGATGTCTATCTCGTCTCGGCAAAGCCCGACGGCCGGCAGTCCGAGCTCGCCCTGCGTGACCTCGCCATGATCGGCCTGGATCGGGTGGCAGGCTCCTTCGGTCTCGACGCGCTCGGTGCCTGGACCCGGGACGGCCGGACACTCGCGAAGATCGCCCGGATCTCCGCGCCCGATCTCGCAGCGAGGCTGGAGGCCGGGGACGCGGTAGTGGTGGACGTACGGAGTCGCGACGAGTGGGAGGCCGGGCACGTGCCCGGCGTCACCCACATTCCGGCGGGAGAGCTCGCGGATCGAACGGACGAGCTGCCGCCGGGGCGGCCGATCGCGGTGCACTGCCAGGGAGGAACCCGGTCGGCCATCGCCGCCAGCCTGCTCGATGCACGCGGGGTGGCCGAGGTGCTCGACATGCCCGGCGGGTTCTCCGAGTGGGAAAACGCCGGGCTCCCGGTGGAGCGGGAGCCCGTGGCCTCGACGGCGGACCTGGTGATGGCGCCGCTGGAGCGGGCGGCGCGGCGGTCCGGCTGAGCCATCCGGCTCGGCGCGGCTAGCGGGCCAGTGCCGCCCGCTGCTCCTCCCGTTCCTCGGGCACCCGCTCCCAACGCGTGATCTCCGTCATCCATCCCTCGTTCTTGCGCCGCTCGAACGACGCCTTCAGGTGCGGCGTCGCCTTGTGAACTTCTAGCGCCTCCGCGTCTCGCCACACCTCGATACGCATGAACCGGTCGGGACGGTCCACCGACTGATACAGATCGTAGGTGATGGCTCCCGGCTCGGCCCGGGTCGGCGCCGTGAGCGACAGCAGTTCCCGCTTCACTTCGCTGCCCTTCCCCTCGCGCCCCTGGATGAACGTCACCGCCGTGAGGACGTCGGCCAGCCTCGCCTCGCCGCTCCGGGCTGCCTGCCGCGCCGCCGGGGTCTTCAGCTCGATCAGGATGCCGTGCGCGTCGGTCTGGCCCACGTTGACCGGCGAGTGGGTTACCGCCTCGCTGAAGAGCACCTCGCCCGCCTTTACCTCCCGCATCCCCGTGCGCCCGTCGGGGAAGCCGAACCGGATCTTGAACGGCTCCAGCACATAGAGGACGTGCGCCGGGTGGGAGTGGAAGTCTTCGGTGTCGCCCTTGCGGAGCCGGAAGTCCATGACCCGAACCTGGTCGTTCTCGATGAGGACCTTGTAGTTCGCCGGGTAGATCGGTACCGGGTCCTGGGCCGCGGCGAGCGTGGGAAGGCCGAGCAGCGAAAGGCCGAGCACGAACATCCTGTGGGCCTGCATGGGTAGCTCCGGAGAGTGGGTGCCGGTGTAATGCGAGGGAGGCTGAGCGGGGTTCCCAGACTCGGGGACGGGGAACTCGACATTCACCGAACGCATTTCAGCCGGGTAGACCACTCACTGCCACGACCCGGGAGCCTCTTCGTGAAGACCCGATGGACAGTCTGTCTGCTGCTTCTGGCAGCCGCCCCCAGCGCGCACGCACAGCTCCACCCGCGACCCACCGAAGCACCGGTCATCCGGTCGCTCGATCCCCGGTTCGGCGAGCTGGTGCCGGCAGGCGGGGCGATCGAGAAGCTCGTAGAGGGTCACGAGTGGGTCGAAGGGCCGGTGTGGGCCCGGGATGGCGGGTATCTCCTCTTTTCGGACGTGGTGAGAAACGCGATCTATCGCTGGAAGAACGGCGAGGGAGAGCGGGTCTTTCTCGAGTCGAGCGGATACAGCGGCACCACGCCGTTCCCGGGGGCCGAGCCGGGATCGAACGGCCTCGCGATCGACGCCGCAGGGCGCCTCATCTTCGCCCGGCACGGCGACCGCCAGATCGCGCGACTCGAGCCGGACGGCCGCGCTACGGTCCTGGCCTCACGCTACCAGGGCAAGCGGCTGAACAGCCCCAACGATCTGGTGCTTCATTCGAGCGGAGACCTCTACTTCACCGACCCACCCTTCGGATTGCCGGGGAGCTACGACGACCCGGCCAAGGAGCTGCCGCATCAGGGAGTCTATCGGCTGGGCCGCGACGGCGGGCTCACCCTGGTCACGTCCGACCTGACGGCGCCCAATGGCATAGCGTTCTCGCCCGACGAGCGTACGCTCTACGTCTCCAATGCCGACGCCCAGCGCCTGGTGTGGATGGCCTACGAAGTGCGTCGCAACGGCACGGTCGGCAAGGGCCGCGTCCTCTTCGACGGGACCCAGGCCTTTGCAGGGCGCCGCGGCACCGCTGACGGAATGAAGGTGGACGAGCACGGCAACATCTTCGGAGTAGGACCTGGCGGGGTCTACGTCTTTACTCCAGCGGGAAGGCTGCTGGGGTGGATCGACTTCGCCGGCAACGTAGGCAATGTGGGCTGGGGCGAGGATGGCTCCACGCTGTTCATCGCCGCGAACTCCGCCGTCTATCGAATGCGGACCTCCACCCGCGGCGCGGGGTGGCGGGTCGACGCGCCCAGAGACCTGGGCCGGCGGCAAGGGTCCGGATACCAGCGCTGACGCCCGCCACCCAGCGCGACTGCTCGATTCTACACACCGTGGCCGGCCGGGCGGCGGCCGGCGCGGCACCGCAAAGAGCGGCAACGAACCGGATCCAACGTGGCTCGTTGCCGCTCTGTTCACGCTTGAGGCTTCCTAGACTCCCGAGGAGGGACTCGAACCCCCGACCCGGTGATTAACAGTCACCTGCTCTACCAACTGAGCTACTCGGGAAGGCATTTCAGCGCAAGCGGATGCAATCTCGCCAGGGGTCCGGTGGTGGTCAAGTCAGTCGACCGGACCTCTCATCGTTCGCCGCAAACTGCCGCCGCATGTGCCAGAATCTGCAGTGCTGGAAGCGAGTGGCTGTTCACTTGTCACCAGACACTGAAACTTTCTGCCGTCTTTGTGACCCAAAGCGCGCGTAGGCTGCGTCGCTAAACTATTGTTGAAAAACATGTTACAATGCATCTACTGCCTTTTACGTCCTCCCCTCTTACCTTGTGGCCATGCATTTGCCACCCCTGACCGGGCACCTGGAGATCAGGCGCCATCTGGCCCACGCGGTCAGCAGGGGTACGCTGCCCCAGGTCCTGCTGTTCACCGGGCGGACGGGCATCGGCAAGCAGCGGCTGGCTCTGTGGCTGGCGCAACTGCTCTTCTGTGAGCGCGGCGGGGAGGAACCCTGTGGGGCCTGCCGTGCCTGTCATTTGGTGGGGGGATTGTCCCACGCCGACCTCCACTGGTTTGTCCCGATCGCCCGGCCCAAGGCCGGCGATCCGGACAAGCAGGTGGACGAAGCAGCCGAGGCGCTGGCCGGCGTCATGGAGGAGCGGCGCAAGCAGCCGCTCTACACCCCGGCCGACGGGATGGCGAGTCACTCGATCGCGACCGTACGGTTGCTGCAGCGGCGAGCCTCGCTGACGTCGGTCGAGGGCGGCGCGCGAGTGTTCATCATCGGGGAAGCGGACCGGCTGGTGCCTCAGGAGTCGAGTCCCGAGGCGGCCAACGCGACGCTCAAGCTCCTGGAGGAGCCGCCCCCGGGTGCGGTGTTCGTGCTGACGACGTCTGGATCCCAGGCGGGTGCTGCCGACCATCCGGTCGCGGGCCGCGCCGATCCGGCTCAACCGGCTCGCGGACGACGAGGTGCGCGGCTTCCTGGAGCAGCACACGCAGCCTCCCTGGAGCCCGGAGAAGATCGAGGAGCGGGTGCCCCTCGCGGCCGGCTCGATCGGTCAAGCGCTCAGCGAGGGCGAAGAGACCGGGAAGGCCTACCGCTCGGCCCAGCAGCTCCTCGCGGCCGTGCTGGAGGGCCGGGGCCCGGCGCTGGAACGCGCGCTCGGCCAGATGGCGTACTCGGCGCGGGGCGACTTTGCCGCGATGCTCGATGCGCTGGCCGACACCCTGGGCGAGGCGGCGCGTGGAACGATGGGACATCCGGTGCGCCGGACGGTCCCGCAGCCGTTGCAGCGGCACCGGAGCCCGGCGCCTCTGCTGCAGGCCATGGAGCGGGTGGCCGAGGCGCGCGAGGCGGCTTCGGGTAACGTGAATCCGCAGATCCTCCTCGCCGTACTGGGGGAAGACCTGGCGGAGGTCCTATGAAGCTGAGCCACCTCGACGCGGAAGGCCGCGCGCGGATGGTCGATGTAGGGGATAAGCCGGTGAGCGACCGCACGGCGGTCGCCAGCGGGGCGGTGCGGATGTCGCGCGACGCGTTCGATCTGGTGGCCGGCGAGGGCGTCCCGAAGGGCGACGTGCTCGCGGTCGCCGAGGTGGCCGGCGTCATGGGGGCCAAGCGGACCGGGGAATTGATCCCCCTGTGCCACCCGCTGGGCCTCGACCACGTGCAAGTCGAAGCACGGCTTGACCCTGAGCTGCCGGGGGTACAGGTGACGGCGGCCGTCCGGGTGACCGGGCGCACAGGCGTGGAGATGGAGGCGCTCACAGCGGTAACGGTAGCATGTCTTACAGTTTACGACATGGTGAAGGCAGTCGATAAGGGCATGGTCATCGAGAACGTCAAGTTGGTGAGCAAGACCAAGCGGCCTTCTCACGACTCATAGACAGGAGGTTGGCCCGTGGTAAGACCGACCGACGAGTACGGCGAGCGACGCATCGGGATCCTGGAGCGGCTCCTCGTGCGAGGGGGGCTGCTGCTGGTGACCGCTGTCGTCATCGGCGCCCTGGCCGGCTGGACCAAACGGGTGGGTGCGGCGGACCACGTCGTTGCCCCGGACACGCGGCTGGTCGCGCGTGAGATGGGCAGCCTGGAGCATCAGCTCCAGGGCATGCGGGGCGAGATGGAGCTGGTGAAGCTCCAGCTCGAGCGCACCAATGCGATCATGGCCAACTCGGCCAAGTACCAGATCCCGGCCGACCTGGCCGGTGACATCTACGATATCGCGCTGAGCGAGGGCATCGATCCCGCCCTCGGGTTCCGCCTCGTCAAGGTCGAGAGCGGCTTCAAGGCGAACGCCCGCTCCTCGATGAACGCGTTCGGCTACACCCAGCTGCAGTTGCCCACGGCCCGGTTCTACGATCCGGACGTGACGGTGAGCCAGCTGTTCGAGCGCGAGACCAACCTCCGGATCGGGTTCCGCTTCCTGCGGGACCTGCTGGAGCAGTTCGACCACGACATGCAGCTCGCGCTCGTGGCGTACAACCGCGGTCCGGCGAAGGTCGCCGGCATTCTCGCCAAGGGCGGCGACCCGGCCAACGGGTATGCGGAGGCGGTGATGAAGGGATACCGGCCGCTGGGTTCGGGGGCCGCCGCGCAGTAGCGTCGCGCGGGCAGGGGTTCGGGAAGCACCAAAGCGGTGAACGGCGAACGGTGACCAGGACACCCTGGTCACCGTTTGTCCGTTCAGCTTCTGGCCGTTGAGGCTACGAGCCTCAGCCCGGGATCTTGAGCGAGTCGCCCGTCCTCGAGCGTCATCTCCGCCGAGAGCCCGTTCGCCCGGCGCAGCTCGGTCACGGTCACGCCATAGCGTTTCGCCAGGCCCGAGAGGGTATCGCCCCAGCGCACGACGTGGGTCCGGGCCGAGCTGGAGGGCTTGGTCCCGGGGGCCGCCACCCGCAGCCGCTGCCCGGCGCGGATCAGGCCCTTGGCGTCGAGGTTGTTCCAGAGCCGCAGGTCGCGCTGGCTCACCCCGTATTCGTCGGCGATTCCGGAGAGCGTCTCACCCCGCTTCACCCGGTGATACCCGGAGGTGTTCGTGCCCGCGGCGGGGACCGGGTCGGACATCCGGCGCGCCATCGAGCCGGAGATGGCGCCTCCGGTCGGCACGATGAGCCGCTGCCCGATCCGGAGCCGGGTGGGGCGGACCTTGGGATTCGCATCGGCGAGGAGACGGCTGCTGACCTGGTACTTCCGCGCGATGCCTCCCATCGTCTCGCCCTTGGCGACGATAGTGCTCGACGAAGGTCACCCGCTTGTCGGGCGGCAGCTCCGCGTAGGACGCGATGGTCGTTGGCCCGCGCCCGGGCGGCAGCCGCACGACCGACGCCTTGGCGGGCGGGGTCGCCAGCCGGAGAAACTGCGGGTTCAGCTCGCGGATCGCCGCGACGGTGGTGTCGGCCAGCCGGGCGATCACGTCGAGGCCGGTCATGGTCGGGACCACGATCGAGTCGTAGACCAGCGGCTCCTCGGCGGTCACGGTGAACCCGTAGCGCGCCGGCTCCTTCGCGATCACCGCGGCGGCGATGAGCTTGGGCACGTAGTCCTTGGTCTCGCGTCGCAGCAGGCGAGTGTCGTAGAGCCGGAAGAAGGCCGCATCGGGGATCGAGTCGGAATCATCGGGCCGGAGCCGGCGCAACCCACGGGAGACGCGGCCCGATCCCGCGTTGTAGGCGGCGGCCGCCAGGTAGAGCGAGCCGAAGCGGGCGTTGAGATCGCGCAGATGCCGCACGGCGGCATCGGTGGCGAGGAAGGGATCGCGGCGCTCGTCCACCCAGGAGTCCACCCTGAGATCGTAGTACTTCGCCGTGCCCTTCATGAACTGCCACATCCCCACCGCCTTGGCCCGGCTGGTGGCGGTGTTGGAGAAGCCGCTCTCGATCAGCGCGAGGTAGACCAGGTCGCCCGGCAGCCCTTCGCGCGCCAGGCGCTCGCGGATCATCGGCTCGTACCGCTGCATCCGGTTGAGCCAGATTCCCATCCGCTCGCGGCCGCGGCCGAGGAAGAAATCGATGTACCACTTGCACCCGGTGATGGCTGTTGTAGGTCTCGACGTCGATGTCCCAGGTGGCCACGTTGGCCGGCGCCTTGGTGTCGTTCCCGACGATGACGTCGCCGGACCCGGCTCCCTCATCGGCCGGCCGGGCCTCGGCGAGCGCCTCGAGCACCGCCTCGTCCGCGGCGGAATCGGCGGCCTGCCGGGTCTCGGCGGCGAGCTCGGCGGCGGGGATCAGCGAATCGAAGGCGGGAGCGGGCGGGAGGGCAGAACGGATCGTGGAGGATCGATCCCGAGCCGCTTTCCTGCGCGGTGGAAGCGGACAGGTCCGATGCCTGCGCTTCGGGCGCGGGCACGGGATTCGGCGTGCCTGCTTCGGGCCGCCGCAGGCGACCAGGAAAGGCCAGGAGAAGTAGAGCGGTGGAACGAAGCATCGGCGCTCCGCTTCGGGGTTCATTCGGGGTGCATTCCGCCGGGCGGAAGGCGTTCTGAGGCAGTGATCCGGCGCGAGAGCGCCGGCTAACGCATGAACAGGCGAGTTTCCCGAGGATCCGATTGGTGGCATTCAGCACGGCCAGTGCCGCTGCCCGGGCGGGGTCATCCTCGGTCAAAACCGAGCCGACGACCCGCTGATCCGCGCCTTCCGCGTTGGTGGAGAGCGAGACGATGACGACCGTGGCGTCGAAGGCGCGCACGGCTTTGACGCCCAGCAACTCGAAGGCCATCCCGCCCTGCACCGCCTGTCCCAGGGCCATCACGCAGGCCTGGGCCGCGCACCTGAGCTCCCCCGCCTGCGAGGCCAGACCCTCGTTCTCGCCGGTGAAGGCCTCCGAATCCCTCCAGGTCAGCCCCACCTTCGCGCGGCACCGCCCGTTCGGCAGGCGGTCCAGCACGAACTCGGCGAAGCGCAGGCGCTCGCTGAGAGGATTGGGCGCTGACATGGCCTTCCTTGAACGGGCGAGTTGAGTGAGATCAGAGGCCCAATGGGGCGGCAAGCCCTATGCCACCCCCGGGTTCTCGGCCCCTCAATCCAGCTGCTCGGAAAGGAAGGCGGTGATGGCATCATTGGAGAGTTGTTCGGCCTGGGCGAAGAGCGCGGCCTTCGAGGAGGAAGCCAGCGGATAGGTCGCCCAGACCGATTGCCGATCGGCGCCTGCGCACCGAAACGAGAAGACCAGATTCCATTGCGCCGAGTTGGCACGGCGCTCCGCGGCCACCGTCACGTTCCAGCGACGGTCGCCGTGCTCGACTACTCTCCAGGCCATCGGCGACTCCACGAAGTCGAACGAAAGGTCGGCCAATATGGGCCGCGCGCCGGGAATCAGGTCAAGAGCCCTTCCGCCCGCGCATGCTCTACCGTGTCCACCACTCGCAGCGGCGGCAGCTCGCGCCAGGTGATGCCCACGTGCGCCAACCGGGCGCGGGTCTCGAGCAGCAGGGTGCCGGTGCCCCACGGCATCGCCGTGAAGATGTCGGGAACCGGTGGGGTCGCCGCCGATGAGGTAGTAGCCGCCGTCCACCGTCGGTCCGATCACGAACTCGCCCTGGGCCACGATCCCGCCGGCCGCGCGGAGCATGGAGGCGATCGAGGCTGGGACAATCGCCCACGATGGCGAGCCAGGGACGATGGGGCTCGGCGGCGCGCGCCGCGGCCGCGAGCCGCGCGCCGCGATCGCCGGAGGCTTGCGGCTCGAACCGGCAGTCGTCGCCCAGCCAGTAGCGCATCTCGGGGCCCGCATCGCTCGGTGCGAACCAGACCGTCACCTCGAGGCCGGCCTCGCGGGCGGCGGCCATCGTGCGGGTCACCATGATGCGATAGAGTCTGAGCGCGTGGCGTGCGCCGATCTCGGCGGCAAGCCGGGACTTCACGGTGCCAACGCGAGGGGCGTGGAGGAAGACGGCGAGGGCCGGGGTCACCGGCCGGGGGCGCGATCGAGCGTCGGGACGACGGCCGACCGCACGGTGCTCAGCTCCGGGCCAGCGCCTGGAAGCGGGAGCGGAGGTCGCGGGTCACCGGGCCCGGGCTTGCCGGTGCCGATGATCCGTCCGTCCACCTGCCGAATGGCGATCAGTTCGCTGGCGGTGCCGGTGAAGAACGCCTCGTCGGCGGTGTAGACGTCGTAGCGGTTGAGCATGGTCTCCTGCACCTCGTGGCCGGCCTCGCGGGCCAGCTCGATGACCACGTCCCGGGTCACGCCCTTGAGTATGCCGGCATAGGCCGCCGGCGTCCGGACCACGCCCTGCTTGATCACGAAGAGGTTCTGGCCCGATCCTTCGGCCACGTGCCCCTCGCTGTCGAGCATGAGGACTTCGTCGGCCCCGGAGTGGATTCCCTCGATCTTGGCGAGGATGTGCGGCAGATAGTTGAGCGACTTCACCCGGGGAGACAACGCCTCGCGGTGCGGGATCGGAGTGCCGGCGGTGACCACCCGCAGCCCGGTCTCGTAGACCTCCTCGGGAAACAGGCGGATGGTGTCCACGATGATGATGACGGAGGCCTTGGGGACACTTGCGCGGATCGAGGCCGAGATCGCCGACCCCGCGGGTGACGATGTGCCGGATGTAGGCTTCCGCGATGCCCGAGCGCCGCACCGCCTCTTCGGTCACGGCGGCCATCTCGTCCTTGGGCATCGGAATCGTGAGCCAGATCGCCTTGGCCGAGTCGTAGAGCCGGTCCAGGTGCTCCGAAAGCTTGAAGATCTTGCCGCCGTAGACGCGGATCCCCTCGAACACGCCGTCGCCGTACAGCAGGCCGTGATCGTAGACGGACACGGTGGCGGTATCGCGGTCGCACCACTTGCCGTCGAGCCAGATCGTGGGCACGCCCGCGTCCGTGGCCGGGGAGGATTTGGAGGGCTTGAGAGTCGTCGACATGGGGCGAAATCTACCCCGGGAACCGGGGATGGCCAAGACGACCTCTGGATTGCGGGCCTCATCGTGGCGAGTATACGACATGCGACCGAATCGATGGAGCGAGCCGCAACTCGATCGCCGGGGCTATCCGCGGGCCGAATACCGCCGAACGGCTCCCGCGCTGCTCGAGCTCGAGGGCTACCGCTGCGCGGTGCGAGATCTGGCACCCGGCGGTCTTCGGGTCGAGCCGGCCCCGGCGGGGCGGGTCTGGGAGACCGGTGAGCAGGTGACCGGCGTGCTGCATCTCCGGGCCGGCGGCTACGTGATGATCGACGCCGCCATCGGCAGGATCGACCGGGCCGGCCTGGCGCTGGTGCCGCGCGTCCGACGCCTGGCCCGACCTCGATTCGATCGACGCCGAGCGCTCCGCGCTGGTGCGGTGGCACCACGAGCGGCGTGGCGCGCCGCGCCTGCCGCTTCCGGTGCTGCCAGGGCGCCGGCGGCGCCAGCACGCCGCTCCGGGACGTGAGCGCGACCGGACTCCGCTACGCCCTCGGCGGCCTCGGAGCGCGCGCCGGCCGCCGGCAGTCACGTGGCCGGCGAGCTGCGTCTCGACGCCGACACCGTGATTCCGGTGCGGGGCCAGGTGATCCGCCACGTGGGGCGCGAGATCGCCGTGGCCCTCGATCCCCCCGGACTCGCGCCCGACATCCTGGCCTTGCTGCGGCGCCGCTACTTCCCCGACAACGGCGACTTGTCTTCCTGAAGGCCGACGCGACCGAGGCTCAGCTCCGGGCCGCCGGTACCGCCCATCGGCTTGGCGTCGGAGCTGCAACGCGCGAAGCTCGCGGTGGGCCGAATCGAGCGCCTCGCTGACCCGGTGCCGCAACTCGTCCCAGTTGGCCGCGGTGGCGTCGCCCAGACGCTCGAGGTCGCGGTCCACCGCCTGCCGGGCATCGCGCGCGGCGGCGACGGCATCCAGCCGGGCCGAGTCCCCGCCGGCCTTGGCGTCGCGCTCGAACTCGGCCAGCTCCTGGTCCATCCGATTCAGCCGCTGGCGCACGTCGCGCCGGAACTCGTCGCGCCGCTCGTACGAGTACCCGTCCAGATCGTCCACCGCGTCCTCGGCGGCGTCACCGACGTCCTCGGCGCCCTCCCGAACATCCTGCCCCGCCTCCTCGGCGGCGTTGTCGATACGGCTGGCGGTGTCCTGGCGATCCCGGTCGTTGCAGGCCGTCGTGAACGCGAACATCAGCGCGGCCGCGGTGCAGGCCATGGCTCTCATGAACCCTCCTCTCGATTTGACGATCGTGATTGCCGCCCCTCGGCTGGTACCTCGGGCCGAATGCGTCAGAATAGCGAACTTCGGCGCGACGCAGGGTGACATGGCTCACGCGGGTCACGCATGCCGCCGCGCAACGCTGGCCGGCGTCGCCGGGATCACCGGTGCTACGGCATGGCGATCACCTCACGGGCGGTCATATTCCAGTGCCCGAAGGCACGTGGCCGAGCAGGCGCGAGGCCCCGGTCGGGAGACGGCCATGAATTCGAAGTCAGCCCCGTGAGACCAGCCCGCATGGATTGTGGAGACGGAACCGTGGCGGATCCGGCGTAGCGTGCGCGGGCGCATCGGATCGGTGCTCGCGCCGGCGGTGTTCGTCTCGCTGCTCGCCTGGCCCATCACGGGGCTCTCACCGGAGGCCCACCGCCTGGGAGCGGTGCTGGCCGCCGTGGTCGTGCTGTGGGTGACGGAAGCGCTGCCGCTTCCGGTCACCGCCCTGCTCGGCGCCGCCGCGTGCGTGGTGCTGGGCGTCGCGCCCGCGAAGGTCGTCTTCGCCCCGTTCGCCGACCCGCTGATGTTTCTCTTCATCGGCGCGTTCATCCTGGCACGCGGGATCTTCCTCCACGGCCTCGACCGCCGGGTCGCGTACGCCGTGCTCTCGCTTCCCTGGGTGGGGGCCCGGCCCACCCGGATCCTCCTCGCCTTCGGCGTGGCGACGGCCCTGATCTCGGCGTGGATCTCCAACACCGCGACGACCGCCATGATGTTCGGCATCGCGCTCTCCATTCTCGCGGCGCTCAGGGCACCGGGCACCGAGGCCGCCATCGATCCTCGGTACGCCACCGGACTGATGCTGATGACCTCGTTCGCCGCGTCCATCGGCGGGCTGGCAACGCCGGTCGGCACGCCGCCCAATCTCATCGGCATCGGCTTCATCCGCTCCCAGCTCGGCGTCGAGATTCCGTTCTTTCGCTGGATGCTGATCGGCGTGCCGGTCGTCGGCGGTGCTGTTTCTCTTCCTGTACGCCTACCTCAGGGCCGTGGCGCCAGCCGGCGTTCGCGAGCTTCCCGCTGGCGCCGACCTCATCCGCCGGGAGCGCGAGCGGCTGGGCCCCTGGACCCCGGGGCAACGATCGGTCGCCCTGGCATTCGGCATCACGGTCGCCCTCTGGGTCACCCCGGGCGTCGTGGCGGTCCTAGCGGGCGAAGCGAGCCCGCTCTATCAGGGACTGACCCATCGGCTCCCGGAAGGTGTCGCGGCGCTGCTCGGCGCCGCGGCGCTCTTCGTGCTGCCGGGCAAGGACGGGCCGGCGATGACCTGGACCGAGGCCACCCAGATCGACTGGGGCGTGGTGCTGCTCTATGGCGGAGGATTCGCCCTGGGCGTGCTATCCTTTCAGACCGGGCTGGCCGAGGCGATGGGGCGCGGACTCACCGGCCTGCTGCCGGTGGAGGGGCGATTCGGACTGCTGGTGGCGTCGGTCGTCTTCGCGACCATCCTCTCGGAGACGACGTCCAATACGGCCTCGGCGAACATGGTGGTGCCCGTCGTGATCTCGATCGCGCTGGCCGTCGGGGATGGACCCGCTGGAGCCCGCGATCGGCGCGACCCTGGGATCGAGCCTCGGCTTCATGCTGCCGGTCTCGACACCCTGCAATGCGATCGTCTACGGATCGGGACTGATCCCGCTGGGAAGAATGATCCGCTGGGGACTGGTGCTGGACCTGGCGGGTGTGGTAGTCATCGTCGGCGTGGTCAGAACGCTGTCGTACCTGATGCGATGATGGGCCCTTTTCCGGAGCGCTCGTGACTATCGATCCACTCCTGACTATCGCCTCGTTCGGCATCGGCATCGTCGTCGGGCTCACCGGCATGGGCGGAGGGGCGCTCATGACCCCCGTCCTGGTGCTCTTCTTCAATGTGCCGCCGCTGACCGCGGTGTCTTCCGATCTGGTGGCCAGCGCCGTGATGAAGCCGGTGGGATCCGTCGTTCATCTGCGCCGGGGCACCGTGCATCTCGGGCTGGTGAAATGGTTGTGCCTGGGCTCCGTGCCGGGTGCATTCAGCGGCGTGCTGATCGCCCGCGCGCTGGGCCAGGGCCAGGAGGTGCAGGACGTCATCCGTATCGCGCTGGGCGTGGCGCTGCTCCTGGCGGCGATCGGCCTGACGGTTCGCGCCTACCTCCGGCTGCTCGAGCACGCCCGCCGCCGCGACGGCCGGGCGGCGCCGCTGCCGCAGGGCCGCCCCACCGTCGACGTTCGGGTGCTTCCGACCGTGATCGTGGGAGTGATCGGCGGCATCGTCGTGGGGTTGACCTCGGTCGGCTCGGGATCGCTGATCATCATCGCGCTGATGGCCCTGTATCCGACCCTCAAGGCCAGCGAGCTGGTGGGCACCGACCTGGTCCAGGCGGTTCCCCTGGTCGCGTCGGCGGCCGTCGGGCACCTCCTGTTCGGCGACTTCCACCTCGACCTGACGACGTCGCTGCTGCTGGGCGCCATTCCCGGCGTCTGGGTCGGGGCCCACCTCTCGGCCCGCGCTCCCGGCGGCCTGGTGCGCCGGGCGCTGGCCTTCGTCCTGCTGGCTTCCGCCCTCAAGCTCCTCAACGTCTCCACCCCGAACACCGGCATCATCCTGCTCCTGGTGGGCCTCATCGCCCCGCTGCTCTGGATGCTGGTGCGGCGGCGCCACGGCTTTCCCGCGCTGGCGCGTCGCGGGCCCCGGTCGAAGCCCGCCGCCTGGAGGCTCACCCGTTGCGCGCCTCCGCCAGGAGCTCGACCAGCCGGCGGAGCTTCCGCTCGCCCAGATGACCCAGTTGCCGCTGGTGCAACCTCTCGGTGATGTCGTCTAGCGGGCGAAGGCGTTCGAGCCCGGCTGGCGTGATGCGGGTGCGTACGAAACGACGGTCTTCGCCTTCGCGCTCCCGCACGACCAGCCCCATTTCGCGGAGGCGATCGAGCAGCCGAGTCGCATCGGGAACCCTGGCGATCAGCCGGTCCCTCACTTCGTTGCGGCTGAGCCCCTCGGGCTCCGCGCCGCGCAGAATCCGGAGCGCGTTGAACTGGGTCGGGGTGAGGCCGTGGGGCCTGAGCGCCGCGGCGGTGCTGTGCTCCAACTGGGCCGCGGTGCGCGCGATACTCACGGTCGCCTCGTGCTCCAGGCTGCGGAACGGCTTCCGCTGTTTGAGCTCGGATTGCAGGGTACGTGTCATGCCGAAAATTAGATGTTACAACATGTAATTGTCAATCGGCTTCGCTTTGGTTGGCCATCTCGAGGCACCGCCTCCGGTGCGGCGGCCGACTGCGCCAGACTCGCCGGTCGTGGGGCGCGGAGTCCGAAGACCAATGCCTCGAGCGGCCATACCGCCACCTCGCGCGCAGCCCGCGCGGGCGGCAATTCCCACCCGGATCATTGTTGTTGCTCGAGCGCTGCGCTTTCGCCGCAAAGGGCGCATACCACGCTGGATTTCGCACCTTCGACGAGGTCCATCTCTTGCAGTTACTGGGCTACGCCGCGTGATCTGATGCGCTCGCCCAACAGCTCAGGAGTTGTCTTGCCCATCGACATCCCATCCCCAGCCAGAATTCTGGTCGTTGACGACGAACCCGCCGTGAACCGGCTGGTGAGCCGCTATCTCACGCACCTCGGGTACGGGGTGATGGTGGCCTCGTCGGCCGAGGAGGCCCTCGCTGCCGTACGTCGCCGGCGCCCGCGCATCGACCTCGTTTTGAGCGACGTGGTCATGCCCGGGATGGATGGGGTGGCGCTGGCGGCCCTGCTGCTGGCCCGATGCCCCGGGCCCAGCGTGATCCTCATGACGGGGCAGTTGCCGGAGGAAATCGAGCGCCTGAACGTCAACGGTCAGATCGTTCCCGTGCTGCGGAAGCCGCTGAATCTGGACGAGCTGCAGACCCTGCTGCAGGTGACCCTGGAAGGTTTTCCCGACTCGGAGGTCGAGCCGGTTCGCCATTTGGCGGGCCAGGCCGGCGCCGCCGACTAGACACTGGACTTTGGGCCGACCCGGTGTTCCCGGGACACAGAGGTCATCCAGGCTACGGCTTGCGAGCTCGAAGCACCACGGTATGCGCCCCGAACGAGCCAGCCGGGTTGCCCCACCAGAGCAGGAATGGCTGGTGCAGCCGCTCGAATAGCGAGAACTCCGCTCCCTCTTCCAGGTCCGTTTCCTCGGGCCAACTCGCCTCGGAGCGTCGCCGGCTGATGAACAGGTTGGTGAGGATCCGGAGGATCCAGCCGGCGAACCGGTCGCGCTCCCTCAGGCCGTCCCGATGCAGCCAGGCCCTGGTGATCGCCTCGGCCGCGAGGTCCTCCGCGTCCTCGCGATTCCTCGCGAGCCGCCGCGCCGTGCCGAGCAGCTCGGGAAGCACGTCCAGCACCGAGCGCTCGAACCAGGCACGGTCGTCCGCTGCTTCGACCATTTACGGAGTGCGCTGCCGCGGGTCGTCAGCGGGATTCACGTAGGTGAGCCGCCAGGGCCCGACCCCGTGAAGCTGCAGGATCGTCTCCCCCTCCGCTTCGGCGAAGTGACGCGTGCCGGGCTCCAGCGCCCCGAACGTCCCGGTCGACAACCGGGTCATCGCCGAAGCGTCGAACTTCTCACCCATACCGAGCTTGAGCGTGCCCTTCATGACGGTGACGTGCTCGGTGACCGGGTGGAAGTGCGGAGCGATGCGATAGCGGTCGGGCATGAGCAGGCGCATGGTGAAGTCCCCGGCCTCGCTCGGGTTGCCTTCGAGGACCGCGAGCTTGGCCCCCGGCGGAAGCGAGGGGGGCGCGGGGGCCCAGGTGATCTGATCCGGCGCGGCGACAATGGCGTGCGGGGCTTGCGCGGACGGCGAGCCCTGGGCGGCAGCAGCCCCGGCACCGAGGGTGAGCGCGACAACGAGCAGGTATCGCATGGGGAGCCTCCTGGCGACTGAGTAGATGAGCCGCAGGTATTTGCGGCCCTATAGCATATCGACGCATGGGGCCGGGAATGGTTCCCGGCCGCGGATCAGAGCTCGGTCCGGCGGAGGAGCTGGGCGTTGATCGCCACGATGACCGTGCTGAGGGACATGAGCACCGCGCCGACGGCGGGCGACAGGACGATGTCCACCGGCGCCAGCACGCCGGCCGCGAGCGGGATGGCGACGATGTTGTAGCCCGCGGCCCACCAGAGATTCTGCACCATCTTCCGATAGCTCGCCCGCGACAGCGCGACGATCCGCGGCACGTCCCGTGGGTCGCTGCGGACCAGCACCACGTCCCCCGCCTCGACCGCCACGTCGGTGCCCGCCCCGATCGCGATGCCGACGTTCGCGGTCACCAGCGCCGGCGCGTCGTTCACACCGTCACCGACCATCGCCACCGACTTGCCCTGGCGCTGCAGCTCCTGGATCCGGGCCGCCTTGTCCTCGGGCAGGACCTGGGCGAACACCGTATCGATGCCGAGCTCCCGCGCCACCGTGTCCGCCACCGCTTGCGCGTCGCCCGTGAGCATGACCACCTCGATGCCGAGCTCGATGCAGCCGGCGGACGGCCTCGGCGGACTCGGGCCGGACCGCGTCCGCGACCGCGAAGGCGGCCAGCGCGCGGGCGCCCTCCACCAGGTAGACCACCCCCTGCCCCCGCCCCGCCGCCTCGTCGGCGAGCGCCTGGAGCTGCGGCTCCGGCGTCACGCCGCGCCGTTGCAGGAGGTTGGGACCGCCGACGGCCAGCCGCCGGCCATTCACCACGGCCTCGACGCCGTACCCCGGAATGGCCTGGAACTCCGACGCACTGGGGATGGCCGCATCGCGCTCCCGCGCGCTCGCCACGATCGCCCGCGCGACCGGATGCTCCGAATCCTGTTCGACGGCGCCGGCGAGCCGCAGCGCCTCCGCGTCGGTTGTGCCGCCGATGGCACGAGACGCGACCACACGGTGCTCGCCCAGCGTCAGGGTGCCGGTCTTGTCGAATACCACGGCGTCCAGCAGCCGCGCCGCCTCGAGCCCGCGCCGGTCGCGCACCAGCAGGCCGTTGCGGGCGCCCAGCGTCGTGGAGATCGCCACCACCAGCGGCACCGCCAGCCCGAGCGCATGCGGGCAGGCGATGACCAGCACCGTCACCAGGCGCTCGATGGCGTAGGCGGTCTCCGCGCCCACCAGGAGCCAGGTGACGAGCGTGACGGCACCGGCCCCGAGGGCCACGACGGTGAGCCAGTAGGCCGCGCGGTCGGCGAGGATCTGGGCGCGCGACCGGGAGCTCTGCGCCTGTTCGACCAGCCGCATGATGCCAGCCAGCGTCGTCCGCTCCCCGGTGCCCGTGACCTGCACCCGCAGCGAGCCGGCGCCGTTTACCGTGCCCGCGATGACCCGGTCGCCGACGTCTTTCTCCACCGGCCTCGACTCGCCGGTGATGAGCGATTCATCGACCGAGCCCCGCCCCGAGCGCACCTCGCCGTCGGCCGGGATACCCGCCCCGGGGCGCACCAGCACCAGGTCGCCGTCGGCGAGGTCCGTGAGGGCAACCTCCTCGGTCTGTTCGCTGCCACCCTCACCACCGACAACGCGAACCGCCGTGCTCGGCAGGAGCTTGGCCAGCTCCGCCAGGGCACCCTGCGCCTGGGTGATGGAGCGCATCTCGATCCAGTGGCCGAGGAGCATGATGGTGACCAGCGTGGCCAGCTCCTCCCAGAGCGGCATGCCGGGAAATCCCAGCGTCACGGCCAGGCTGAAGACGAAGGCGACCGTGATGGCCAGCGTGATCAGGGTCATCATTCCGGGCAGCCGGTCCCTGAGCTCGCGCACGGCACCCTGCACGAACGGCCAGCCGCCATAGAAAAACACCACCGTGCCGAGCACCGGCGCGATCAGATGGGAGCCGGGCACGTGCGGCGGCGTGTAGCCGAGGACTCGGGGGAGCATGTGCCCCCAGATCAGGGTGGGGACGGTGAGCGCGAGCGAGAGCCAGAACTTGTCGCGGAACATCGCCACCGAATGGCCCGCGTGCTTGTCGTGGCCGGCGTGTCCCTCGTGGCCGGCATGCGGGCCGGGTCCGGCATGCGGGTCGGGTCCGGCATGCGGGTCGGCTCCGGCATGCTCGCCATGCCCCGCGCGTGGGCTGGCCGCGACCTCCTGATGGTGCCGATGATCCTCCATGGTGGGCTCCTGCCTAGTGTTGGTGGTGGACGTCGGCGTCGGTCTTCGGGGCCGTGCCATCGGACGCGGCGCCGGCGTCTCCGCTCGGCGGGAGCGGCCCGACCGCGGGCCCTCCCATAGCGGCGATCCCCCCCATGTGGTCGGCCATCCCACGCCATTCGTCCATGGAGATCACGTTTCCTTCCGGATTGCGAAACTCCTCGAGCTGCCGGAGGATCTCTTCCCGCTTCCGCTCCTTGGGAATCGTGGGCGAGGCCAGCACGTCGGAGATGATGTCGTGCATCATGTGGAGGTTGTCGAAGATGACCGCCGCTCTCGGATGCCGCCGGCTGAATTCGGGAGCGATGGCCGCGGTCATCGGCATCGTCCTCGGATACCGCTCGCTGTGCACCATGTTCCAGAAGCGCGCCACCGCGACCTCGAGGCCGGCCTTCGCCTCGGCGGGGGAACCGGCCACGATCATGGGCTCGTAGAGCCCGACCTGGAGCCAGTGATAAGCCCAGATGAGCCCGTTGAAGGTCGGCTGGGTTCGGCGGAACACCTGGCTGAACGGCTGCTCGTCCATCAACGCCATCGACTTCGGCACGGCCGTGAAGGCGTAGTCCGTGCGGCTCAGGTAGTAGTCGGTGAGCCGCTCGATCAGGCTGTCTTTCCGCTCGGGCGCGATGCGTTGATCGGCGTACACGTCGTAGATCTGGCGGTGCAGCACGTGGGCCCAGTCGAACATCTGCTTTGCCGGCCAGGCCAGCTTGGCGTAGGACGGCATGACCGCCTCCTCGGCGATCGCGAAGCGCGGCGGCTTCACCAGGAGGTCGGTGGTGAGGTAGCGGTACTCCTTCTCGAGCGCCGGCGTGGCGCCGGCGCCCTGGGTGAGCAGCGTCTCGTACAACACCGCATGGCCGTAGTCGAACGCGTTGAACAGCCGCGCCGCCTCGGGATACCCTGCGAGAAACCGCCAGTTGAAGTCACCGGGGAAATAGAACTGCTCGTCACGCTGGTCCTGGGCGGCCAGGGTATCCGGCCGAGCCGTCACGCCGGTGACGCCGAGGGCCAGGAGGGCGACGGAAAGCATCGGGAGACGCTTGAAGAGTCGCATGGGGAGCTCCATCATCGCTGGCCGCCGGGGAAGAGCCCGGCGATCGCAAAGGCGTGGGAAAGGCCGAACGTGAGCCCGAGGTCGGGGCCCGCGTCGGCGCCGAGCCGGCGCCGGACACCGGTGTCGAACACGAGAGTAGGAGTGAGCTGGTAGCGAAGCCCCAAGGCGGCCGTCACCTCGGTGGGCGCCTCCGACGTCTCCTCCAGCACCCCGATTTCGCCGATCAGGAGAAGACTCTTCCTCAGCAGGGTGCGATCCGCGGCCAGGCTCAGCGCCCAGTTGGGCTCGGCGTCGACGACCGGGCGGCCGGCCTCGCGGCCGGCGGTGACCGCGGCGTTCAGATGGAGCCGGGTGAGTCCCCAGCTTCGGGTGGCGATCCCCTTGAGGGTGAGCTGCACATTGTCGGCGCCGAGGTCTCCGACGGGAAGCGCGACATCGGTGCGCAGAGCGAGGGCCGGGAGAGTCCGGCTCTCGGTGTTGAAGTTGTACAGGGCAAACAGCCGGGGCCCCCCGAAGCCCCACTCGGTCCCGCCCAACCCATCGAGCGCCGCCAGCGGCAGCTCGAGCCCGACCTGGGCGTTGCGGAGCAGACCATAGCTGAGCTCGGGGGCGACGACATGGAGGTGCTGGCCATTCCGCCCGTTCTCGTACTCATAGGGAAGCACCAGCTCGAAGGCGAAGCGCTCGATCGGGTAGGCATCCTCGGTTCGCACGGGACGCTGGTCGTCGAGGTTTCGATAATCGATCTGGGCCGCCAGGGGCCGCAGCCCGATAGCGGTAAACATGATCGCCAGGACGGCGATCGTCCTCATCACATTCATACACCACGGTCCTCACGAAATAGTCCACCGGTTGCAACACGTCCAGGGACGCGCGCGGGTGATCACATCAATGGATCAGAGGACCGGTTGCGGCGGAGGGATCGGGGGTGTGGGGTTGGACGAGAGGGGACGGTCGCGCAACCAGGACACCGGCGGCGAGGCCGAGGTCACGAAATCCATTGCGGCCGGAACCGAAGCGAGGCCGACGGGAGCGGGGAGAGCACAGTGCTGGCCCATCGAGCATTGCCGTGCGGTGCAATGCGAGCACTCGTGGGACCCTACGACCGGGACGTTCGAGGGAGCGCTGCCTGTGGAGGCGTGCTGGTGCCCCAGGTGACCCGGAGCGCTGGGTGCGGCCGCGGTGGTGCACGGGTGGTGGGCGCCCAGTACGCCGCTCGCCAGCGGGGCCAGCCAGCTGCTCCCCAGAAATCCGAGGAGCAGCAGGGCGGCCTTGGAGCGCGCGGCGGTCGTCATGGGCACAGTATACCCCCCTCCCCTATACTTAGCAAGAGCCTCATTCCTACTTGGTCATCATCCCCTCGTGCATCGCCATGAGCCGGCGGGCCCGCTCGGCATGGGCGCGCATCCGGGCGGAGAGCGCCTGCCCCTGGAGGGTGGGCAACTCGGCCAGATCCCGTTTGACCGAGTCGGCCAGCGCGGTCCACTCCGGGCTCCCTGACATCTGCATGCCACGCATATCGGCGCCCATTCCGTCCATCATCCGCGACATCATCCCCTGGTGCGCAGCCATCATCGCCTGCATCTGCTGGGGTGACATCCCTGCCATCGAGTCCATGTGGGCGCGCATGCCGGGCATCATCGCCATCCCCTGCATGTTCATGCCGCGCATCCCCATGCCTCCGCCGTCCATCCGCCCGGGGCCCATCCCGCCGGAATCCATGTGACCCATCATGCCGGCGGAGTCCGCCGGCCGGCCGGCGCGGTCTCCACCACCGCTGCATCCGGCGACGGCGAGCGCCCCAACGACCAGCGCCAGGTGCGATGTATGCATCTCAAGCCTCCTCGACTTGTTGAGGTTCCCTGTTCCAAAGCGCAGCGCCTTCGGCGCCCTCGAGGCCGCGCCGGCGCCACAGGTAATACACCGCCGGAATCACGACCAGCGTGAGGATCGTGGAGGTGACCATCCCGCCCACCATCGGCGCGGCGATCCGCTGCATGACCTCCGCCCCGGTGCCGTGGCTCCAAAGCGCCGGCAGCAGACCCAGCATGATGGCGGCCACCGTCATGAGCTTAGGCCGGAGCCGGTTCACCGCGCCGTGTTCGATGGCCCGGACCAGGTCGGACCGGGTGGGGCGGCGCCCCCCGCGGGAGATGTCCTCCCAGGCGTGGTCGAGGTAGAGCAGCATGACGACCCCGGTTTCAGCCGCGACCCCTGCGAGCGCGATGAAACCGACCGCGACCGCGATGGAGAGATTGTAGTCCAGGAGCCACATGACCCAGACTCCACCGACCAGCGCGAAGGGTAGCGACAGCATCACGATGAGCATTTCCGCCACGCTGCCGAAGGTGAGATACAGGAGAAGGGCGATCACCCCGATGGTCAGCGGCACGACCACCTGGAGCCGCGCCTTCACCCGCTGGATCGCCTCGTACTGCCCGCTCCACTCCAGCCGGTACCCCGCTGGAAGATCAACCTCGCGGGCCACCACCTGCTTGGCCTCGGCCACATAGCCACCGACGTCGCGCCCCCGGATGTCGATGGAGACCAGGTCGTTCAGATACCCGTTCTCGCTCCGGATCATCGGGGGGCCGGGGGTGAACCCGATATCCGCCACCTGTACCAGTGGGATCTGGATTCCCCGCTGGCCGCTCACCAGCAGCTGACCGATCGCCTCGGGCGAGTCGCGGAAGTCCCGGGCGTAGCGGACCTGCACCGGGAAGCGCTCCCGGCCCTCGACCGTGGTCGTGATCTGATCGCCACCCAGCGCCATCCCCAGCACCTCCTGGACGTCGCCGGTGGTGAGGCCGTAGCGGGCCAGCGCCGCGGCGTCGGGCCGGATGTCCAGGTAGCGGCCCCCGAACGACCGCTCGGCATAGATGCTCGCGGTGCCCCGAAGCCCGGCCAGCGCCGCCTCGATGTCGCCGCCGATGCGCTGGATGACCTCGAGGTCGGGTCCGAAGATCTTGACCCCAAGGGTGGTGCGGATCCCGGTAGAGAGCATGTCGGTCCGGTTCTTGATCGGCATGGTCCAGGTATTCACCGCGCCCATCATCCGGAGCCGCTGGTCCATCTCGGCGACCAGCTGGTCCTGGGTCATCCCCTCGCGCCATTCCGACTGCGGCTTGAGGTTCACGATGGTCTCGACCATCGAGATGGGGGCCCAGTCGGTGGCGGTGTTCGCCCGGCCTGCCTTGCCCCACACCGAAGCGACCTCGGGAAACGTCATCAAGAGGCTGTCCTCGACCTGGAGCAGCCGCCGCTGCTGGCTGAGCGAAACGCTCGGCAGGGTGTTGGGCATGTACATCAGGCTCCCCTCGTTCAGCGGCGGCATGAACTCGCTGCCCAGGCCGGCGAAGGGGAGCAGGGTGAAGGCCACCGTGGCGGCCGCGCCGAGCACCACGAGCACCCGCGCCCGCAGGGCCCAGCGCAGCACCGGCCGGTAGAGCGCGCCGGTCCACCGGTTGATCGGGTTCGCCTCCTCGCGCCGGATCTTCCCCTTGACGAAAAAGCCCATAAGCACCGGCACCAGCGTCACCGACAGGAGCGCGGCGCTCGCCATGGCAAAGGTCTTGGTGAGCGCGAGCGGCCGGAACAGACGCCCCTCCTGGTCCTCCAGGGTGAAGACCGGCAGGAACGAGAGCGTGATGATGAGGAGCGACATGAAGAGCGCAGGCCCGACCTCCTTGGACGCGACCAGCACCCGGTCCCAGTGCGGCCGATCCGGCTCGCGCTCGATGTGCTTGTGGAGGTTCTCGACCATCACGATCGCCGCGTCGATCATCGCCCCGATGGCGATGGCGATGCCGCCGAGCGACATGATGTTGGCGTTGATGCCCATCCAACGGGTGAGGGTGAGCGCGGCGATGATGCCGAGGGGGAGAATGGCGATCGCCACCAGCGCGCTCCGGGCGTGGAGCAGGAAGACCAGGCAGACCAGGGCGACGATGACCGACTCCTCGAGCAGCGTCCGCTTGAGGGTCTCGATGGAGCGGTGGATCAGGTCGGAGCGGTCGTAGGTGGTGACCACCTGGACGCCGGGAGGGAGCGAGGGCGCGATCTCGGCGAGCTTCGCCTTGACCCGCTGGGTTACGTCGAGTGCGTTGGCGCCGAACCGCATCACCACCACACCTCCCACCGCCTCGCCCCGGCCGTTCCGCTCGGCGATCCCGATCCGGAGATCGGGCCCGATGGTCACCTGGGCCACGTCGGCCACCCGGACGGGGCGCCCCTGCGACCCGACCCCGACCGCCACGTTGGCGATGTCTTCGACCCCCCGGAAATAAGCCCGTCCGCGGATCGCGTAATCGCTGCCGGCCACCTCGATGGTGCGCGCACCAACGTCCTGGTTGGCACCCCGTACGGCGTCCGCGATCTGCCGGGCGGTCACGCCGAACGCCCGCAGCCGGACCGGGTCGAGCAGCACCTGGTACTGCCGCACGAAGCCGCCGATGCTCGCCACCTCGGCCACGCCGGGCAGTCCCTGGAGTGCGTAGCGCACCTGGAAGTCCTGGATGGTCCGGAGCTGCTCCAACGAATAGCCGCGGCCCTCGAGGGCATACTGGTAGACCCAGCCGACACCGGTGGCGTCGGGGCCCAGCTCGGTCTTGGCGCCGTCGGGAAGCCGGGCCTGGATCGCGTTCAGCCGCTCGAGCACCCGCGAGCGGGCCCAGTAGAGGTCGGTCCCCTCCTGGAAGATGACGTAGACGAACGAGGTACTGAACATGGACTGCCCCCGTACGACTTTGGCGCGGGGCACGCCGAGCATCGCCGTCACCAGCGGGTAGGTGACCTGGTCCTCCACCACTTGCGGGGCCTGGCCGGGATACTCGCTGTAGACGATCACCTGCACGTCCGAGAGATCGGGAATGGCGTCCACCGGCGTGGTCCGCAGGTACAGCACACCACCGACCAGGAGCACGAGCGCACCCAGCGCGACCAGGCCGCGCCGGGCCAGCGACCATTCGATCAGTTTGGCGATCATCGGCGTGGGCCTCCGGCCGAATCCTTCTTCGTGTTCATTCCCGGCATCCCCTCCATGTCCATCCCCGTCATGTCCCCACCGCCCCCCATCTGCATTCCGCCCATGTTGAGTCCCATCCCCATCTGGAGCATCAGCCCCTGCATGGCGGCCGCGAGGTTCGACTCGGAATCGAGGAGGTAGGTGGCCGAGGCGACGATCTCGTCGCCGGCCTGGAGGCCGCTCACGATCTCCACCAGGGAGTCGCTGCGCGCCCCCGTCCTGACGTCGCGGGGCACGAACTGGCCGTCGCCCCGGTTGAGGAAGACGAGCTGCCGGGTGCCGGTGGGAAGCACCGCGGTGAGTGGAATGGCCAACCGCGCGGTAGCCGCCGGGGCGAGACGGGCCGTCACGTACATCCCGGGCCGCAGCCTGCCGTCCGGATTGCTGACTTCCACTCTGGCCGTGAGGGTTCGGGTTTCGGTATCGAGACTCGGCTGGATGAAGGTGACCCGGCCGCGGTGCGTCCTGCCCGGCAGCGGGTCCACGGTAAGCTCGACCGGCACGCCGACGTCCAGCATGCGGGCGTCGTTCTCGAAGACCGCCAGGTCCACCCACAGCACGCTGCGATCGGCGATGAGGAAGAGGTTGTCGCCGGCGTGCACCGCCTGGCCGTCGATGACCCGCTTTTCCGCGATCTCGCCGCCGATCGGCGCCCGCAGCAGCATGGTGCGCTGGGCCTGGCCGGTGCTGTCCAGCAGCTCGATCTGGTCCTCCGGGATGTCCCACAGGGTGAGCCGCCGCCGGGCCCCGGCGACCAGCGCGCTGTCGCCCAGCCGCTTGGCGGAGAGGTACTCCTCCTGTGCGCTCACCAGCTCGGGCGCGTAGAGGGCGAGCAGGGCCTCGCCCTTACGCACCCGCTTCCCCTCGTAGTCCGCGTACAGCTCCTCGACCCATCCCATGACCCGAGCGCTCACGTATTCCCGCCTGGGCTCGGCATAGGTCAGCGTGCCCACGGCGCGGGCTCCCGCTCCGATCGGCCGGTTGGCGGCGCGAGCGAAGGTGATTCCGAGCCGTGTCGCCGCGTCACGGTTCACCGGAACTGCCGCGGTATCGGTGCCGGGCGTGCCTTCCATGCCCTTCATGCCGGCCATCCTGTCCGTCGCGTTCTGCTTCCGGTCACAGGCGGTCATGCCCGCGACCAGCAGCGCGGCCCCGATCCATACCCGTGTCATGGGACATCCTCCGGGCTCAGCAGCTGATCGAGCATGATCACGTGAGTGAGATGTTCTGCCGCCACCCGAGCCGCGTCGAGCTCGGCCCGGTAGAGGGCATCTTCGGTGGCGAGCACGGTCAGGAACTGCACCTGGCCGACCCGATAGTTGCGCAGGGTGGCGTCCACGGTGGCCTGGGCGGACGGCACCACCTGATCGGTCAGGAGCCGGAGCCGCAACGCGGTGCTCCGGAGTTGAGCGCGCACGGTACGGATCTCCTCGGCGAGACCGGCCTGCTCCTCGGCGAGCGCCTCGCGGGCCGCGTCCGCCTCGTACCGGGCCGCGTCGGCGAGCCGATGCTGCTTGCGACCGGCGTAGAGCGGGAGCCGGATGCCGACGAATGCGGAGAAGAAGTCCGATGCGATCGGCCGTGCGCCGTAGCGGGCCATGATGGTGAAGTCGGGGTGGGCCCCGAGCTGCTCGACCCGGACCATGCGCTCCGCTGCCTCGATCTCCGCCCGACGCGCGGCGAGCCGAGGATGCTCGAGCAGGGAGTCGGCTCCCGGTAGACCCACCGGCGTAACGGCCACGGCTCCGGTGGAAAGGTGAGCCGCGATTCCCACCCGCTCCGGCCGGATCGGCTCGATGAGGAGCGAGTCGGGTGCGCTGACGTTGCGCAGCGCCTGGAGCCGCGCCCGCAACTCCGCCTCCTGGGCCGCGAGATCGGCGTCCTCGGCATCGAGACGAGCCAGCGCGACCCGAGCCTGTAACGGATCGCTCAGCGGGGCGGTGGTCGAGGCGTAGCGGGCGGTCGAGATGTCCACGCCGCTCACCAGCAGCGCTCGCTGCCTGGTCAGGGTGGCCCGCGCGGTCACGACGTAGCGGAGCCGGTAGTACAGCTCCGCCGTCCCCACGATGACATCCCGTCGCCGGGCGGCGACCTCCGAAGCCCGCGCATCTGCCGTGGCCCGCGCCGCGGCCGTACGCGCGCCGAGAGTCCCGGGCCAGGGGAACTCCTGTGAAAGCTGCACGTCGACTTCGGTGAAATTGTCCCGGCGGAACGCGAAGTCCGGCAGCACCAGGTCCATGACGCCGACCTCGAGCATCGGGTCCGGGAGCGCGCCCGCGGGCCGCACCCGCGCCCCGGCGGCGGCGGCGACCGCCCGTCGCGAATTGAGCGCCGGGTTCGCCGCGACCGCCTCCGTGGTGAGGCGGTCCAGGAGGGTATCCCGAGTGGGGGCCTCCTGGGCATGGATTTGTATCGCGAGTAGTGGCGACGCGGCCAGAGTCAGCAGCGCGCAGCGGACGTGACGGCTACGCATGAAATCCCTCCCAGGGGATTGAAGACAGCCTGCCTGTTCACGGTTTTTGCCAGGGATAGACCTGCCCGCCACGGGAGCACGAGCACGGCCGGATTCGGACCGGGCGCAGGTGCGCCAGGCCCGTCACCTGGGTGAAGCGGGAATCAGGCTCTGGGAGGGTGGAACGGCGGCGCCGACGATTCGCCGGACGCCAGGAGATGGTGGGTCAGCGCGGGGGCGCGATGGACGAACGGGGTGAACTGGAAATGCTCGCCCAGCTTCGCGACGGCTGGGGCCGCGGGAGCGCAATATCCCATGCTGGCGCACCCGCCCGGGGCTTCGGTGCTCGCGCTGGTGAGCGCGACGCCGGCGGGCCGCTCATCGTGCGGCATGGCGCACTCCGCCCTGGCGAGCTCCACGTCGTGGAGGCAGATCGCCGCGCCGATCACGGGCTGGAGCTGCAGCAGGAGAACCAGAGCCGCCAGGAGTCGCATGGCCGGAGTGTAAGCCTCCGTATCGCGGGCAACAAGTAACCCCTCTGCCCTCTTGACCCTATACTATGGTACAGGGTTTAGACTAACCATACAGGACGAAAGGATCCTGCCGATGTCACGAACCATTGGTCGGGTCGCCGCGGAGGTTGGCGTCAACATTCAGACGATTCGCTATTACGAGCGCCGAGGCCTCCTGGCGCCGCCCGAGCGCACCAAGTCGGGGTATCGCCAGTACTCTGGCGATGCGGTCAGCCGGCTGCGGTTCATCCGGCACGCCCAGGAGTTGGGCTTCTCCCTGAACGAGGTGGAGGAGCTGCTCGGGCTCCGGGTCGCTCGGGCCGGCGCCGCCTGCGACGCGGTGGAGCGCTCCACCAGGCAGAAGATCGACCGGGTCAAGCACAAGATCGCCAGCCTCCAGCGCATGCAGCGCGCCCTGGAGCGTCTCGCCGTGGCCTGCAAGAGCCGGCGGGCAACGGAAGCCTGTCCCATACTGGAGGCCCTGGAAGCCCATGGCCGAGCCGACAACTAAGACCCTTTTCTCGGCCGCCGGCGGAGTCGCCGCGGCTGCCGTTTCGGCGCTCTGCTGCGCCGGGCCCCTCGCCGCCGTGGTCCTGGGAACGAGCGCCGCCGGGCTCGCAGCGACGTTCGAGCCGCTGCGGCCGTTCTTCGTGGTCGGGACCTTGGCCGCGCTGGGAGCCGGGTTTCTGATACTGCGGCGCGAGGAGAGCCGGGCGTGCGAGCCCGGGACGCTCTGCGCCTCCCCGACTGCTCGGCGCAGGATGAAGCGGATGCTGTGGGCGGCCACCCTCATCGCCCTGCCACTGCTCGCGTTTCCCTGGTGGTCGGGGCTGGTTCTCGGATAGGAGGTTCCCATGATCCCGCGGCTGAAGGAGCATTCCATGACCACCCATCTCGTGTCCGACATAGATCGCTATTGGAGCGCTATCGCCACCGCCCTGCCGGTGTTCGCGCCGGACGAGCAGCGGGCGGCGCTGGCACTGTATCGCGAGCTCGCCAAAGGGTCGCCGGTGAGCCTCGAGCAGCTGGCCCAGGCGTTGAAGCTGCCCGTCGCGCAGGCCGAAGGGCTGCTCCGGCGCACGTCGATCGCCGGCCTTCTCTTTCCCGACGACCGTGGTCGCATCGTGGGCTTCGGCGGCCTCGCCGTCGCGCCCATGCATCACCGCCTCAAAGTTGATGGCCGTACCCTCTGGACCTGGTGCGCCCTCGACGGACTATTCATCCCTGAGCTGATCGGCACCACCGCGCGGATCGAGTCCCCCGACCCCGCGACCGGCGAGATCGTCAGCCTGAGAGTGGCGCCGGACGGAATCAGCAACGTCCAGCCGGCCAACGCCGTCATGTCGCTGCTGATGCCGGACGCGTCGGCATTCGACGAGTCGGCCGCCAACGTGATGGCGAGCTTCTGCCATTTCGTGTTTTTCTTCGCCTCGCCGGCTTCCGGAGAGCAGTGGGTGGCGGAGCACCCCGGCACGTTCCTCTATCCGCTCGAGGAAGGAATGACCATCGCGCGGCGCCTCAACCAGCGGACGTTCGGGCCGGAGCTCGAGCGTCGCGCGGCGGAGGAACGGTGAAGGCGGCCCGCGCGGACTTTGACCTGGCGGTGATTGGCGGCGGGTCCGCCGGTTTCGCCGCCGCGATCAAGGCGGCAGAGCTGGGAGCCCGGGTCGCGCTGATCGAGGGGGGAACCCTCGGCGGCACCTGTGTCAACGTCGGCTGTGTCCCCTCCAAGACCCTGATCCGGGCCGCGGAGGCTCAGCATCGCCGCGCCAACCACCCGTTCGAGGGCATTCCGAAGGGCGCCGGCCGACCCGACTGGACTCGGGTGCGGGAGCAGAAGGACGAGCTGGTGTCGGACCTGCGCCAGGCGAAGTACTGGAATGTGCTCCGCGCTTACCCGACGGTAACGCTCTTCCAGCAACGGGCAGAGCTCACCACCAGCGGCGTCCGGCTGGCGGAGGGCCGGGACCTGGTCGCCGGCAAGGTCGTGGTCACCACGGGTGCGTCTCCCTGGGCGCCGCCGATCGAGGGCTTGGCTGACGCAGGCTATCTGGACAACGTCAGCGCGATGGCGCTGGATCGGCTGCCGGAATCATTGGTGGTGGTCGGCGCGAGCGCGGTGGGGCTCGAGCTGGCGCAGATGTTCGCGCGCCTCGGCGTCGAGGTCACGATCCTCGAGGCGCTGCCCCGCGTCCTTCCCATGGAGGATCCCGAGATCGGCGCCGCCCTGGGCGATTACCTGCGGCAGGAGGGCCTCAGCATTCATGCCGGCGTGAGCATCGAACGAGTGGATCGCCGCGCCGACGGCTACACGGTCGCCTTCGAGCAGGAGGGGACGACCCGCGCCGCGCGCGCCGAGCAACTGCTCATGGCCACCGGCCGCCGGGCGAACACAAGAGGTTTTGGACTCGAAACCGCTGGAGTCGCACTCGGCGCGAAAGGTGAGGTCCAGGTAAACCGGTTTCTCCAGACCGCCAATCCGAACGTTTACGCCGCCGGTGATGTGATCGGAGACCCGATGTTGGTCTATGTGGCCGCGTATGGCGGCAGCGTGGCAGCGGAGAACGCCCTCAAGGGCAACGAGCAAGCCTACGACCTTACTGCGGTGCCGAGGGTCACGTTCACCGATCCAGCGGTCGCGTCGGTCGGGCTCACCGAGGAGGAGGCCCGGGCCCAGAGCATCGGGCCTCTGGTGTCACGGCTACCGCTGGAGCACGTCCCCCGGTCGCTGGCGGCGCGAGACACTCGCGGGTTCGTGAAGCTTCTGGCCGACGCCTCGACCCGGAGGATCCTGGGCGCGCACATTCTCGCGGCCGAAGCGGGCGAGATGATTACCGAGGCGGCCACGGCCATCCGCTTCGGCCTGACGGTCGAGGCCATCGGCTCGATCTTCCATCCCTATCTCACGCTTTCGGAGGGGATCAAGCTCGCGGCGCTGGCGTTCACGAAGGACGTCGCGAAGTTGTCGTGCTGCGCGGCGTGATCGGGCCCGCCAGGGTCGCGCAACGGCAGAACCTTCAGCCACCGGAATAGAGCAGGACCGGTCTCCGAAGCTGATCGGCGGGCGCTGGGGCGGGCACGCCAGAGATCGGATTGACAATCTGGCGCCGCGGGACACGTTGTCCAGTATTCCAACGACTCCTGGAAAACTCTGTGTCGAATACCCGCCAGCTGCACGCAGGTCCCCGTCCTGGCCGTCCGGGGCCGCGGGCCGAGCTCGGACTCGCGGCGAACTGGCGGCAATTCACGCTCCTCGTTGTCGTCAACGCGTTCGTCGGCGCAATGGTTGGGCTGGAGCGGACGGTGCTGCCGCTCCTGGCACAGCGGGAGTTCGGCATAGCATCGGTGAGTGCCGCGCTCGGGTTCATTGTGACGTTCGGCGTGGTGAAGGCCGGCACGAATCTGATCGCCGGGCGCCTCGGCGACCGGTGGGGCCGCAAGCGCGTGCTCGTTATCGGTTGGCTGTTCGCGCTGCCCGTGCCGCTCCTCATCATCTGGGCGCCGAGCTGGAGCTGGGTCGTGTTCGCGAACATCCTCCTCGGCCTGAACCAGGGACTGACGTGGTCGATGACCGTGATCATGAAGATCGACCTGGTGGGTCCGGCCCGACGAGGGCTCGCGATGGGGCTCAACGAGTCCTCCGGGTATCTCGCGGTTGCCGGGGCCGCGCTCGGGTCGGGTATGTTGGCGGAGCTGTATGGACTTCGGCCGGTGCCGTTCTATCTGGGGCTCGCCGTCGCGGCGCTCGGTCTCGCGATCTCGTTGATCCTGGTGCGAGACACGTCCGCTCACGTCGCGCTGGAGAGCGCTCCGCGACAGGACGATGCGGTGAGTACGCCGGCACCCGCCCCCTCGCTCCGCACGCTGGTCGCGATGGGCACCTGGCGTGACCCGGCCCTTGCCACGGCGAGTCAGGCCGGTCTGGTCAACAACGTGAATGACGGGCTCGCCTGGGGACTCTTCCCTCTGTTCTTCGCCGCGCATGGACTGGGGCTCAATGAAATCGCGCTCCTCGCCTTCGCGTATCCGGCAACCTGGGGACTCGCTCAGCTCGTCACGGGCGCCCTCAGCGACCGCTGGGGCAGGCGGCACTTCATTGTGTGGGGCATGCTCCTGCAAGGCGCGGCGTTGTTCGCGATTGCTCTCACCAGTGGCCTCCGCCCGTGGCTCGCCGGCGCGATCGGCCTGGGCTTAGGCACCGCGATGGTCTACCCCACGCTTCTGGCCGTCGTCGGTGATGTCGCCCGTCCTGCGTGGCGAGGAACCGCGGTGGGTGTCTATCGGCTCTGGCGGGATCTGGGGTACGCGGTGGGTGCCGTGACCGCCGGCGTGCTCGCCGACCACTTTGGCATGCCGGCGGCGATCAGCGCGGTGGCAACGCTCACGGTGGCGTCTGGACTGGCCGCTGCGGTCCGGCTTCCGGAGACCCACCTCGCAGGAGACGGTCGGCCCACGTCGCCCAAGGGCACGACCGTGCCCCGATAACGATGCACTTCCCCGATCCTCATGGTCCTACGGTCGGTTCGAGGCGGGGGATTGTGAAACCCCACTAAACCTCCCACCCGATGCCGCCAGACTTTCCAGCAACGGCGCCGGGGTCCAAAAGGCCGGATCGCCATGCGCATTGCGGGCGAACTCCCGCACCCGCCGCAGGACGTGATGCAATCCCACCTGGTCGGCGTAGAACATCGGTCCCCCATGCGCCCGGGGAAAGCCGTAACCGGTGAGATACACGACGTCGATGTCGCTCGCCCGGGCGGCGATCCCTTCCTCGAAAATCCGCGCGCCTTCGTTCACCAGGGCGTATACCAGGCGGTCGACAATCTCACCGTCGTCGATCTGGCGCGCGGAGACCCCGATCGCCGCCCGGTGGGAGGTGATGAGCTCCTCTACTACTGCCGATGGGGCCGGGCGGCGCGGGCCCTCGGGATAGTCGTACCAGCCTCCTCCCGTCTTCTGACCCAGGCGCCCGAGCCGACAGAGCTCGTCAGGCAAGGTGGAACAGAGGTACCCGGGACGGTCCGCGCGACGACGCTGCCGTATCGCCAGGCTGACATCGTGACCCACCAGATCGCCGACCCGAAACGGACCCATCGCGACCCCGAAAGACTCCATGGCCCGGTCGACCTGCTGGGGCGCCGCGCCTTCCTCGATCAGGTACCAGGCCTGCTTGGTATACGCTTCGAGCATCCGATTGCCAATGAATCCATCGCAGACTCCTGAAACCACCGTCACTTTTCCCAGCGCCTTGCCGAGCCTGAGCGCCGTGGCCAGCACTTCGGGCGCCGTGGCCCGGCCGCGCACCACTTCCAGCAGCCGCATCACGTTCGCCGGGCTGAAGAAGTGCAGGCCGAGCACCTCGGAGGGCCGCCGGGTGAAGCCGGCGATGGTGTTCACATCGAGCGTCGAGGTGTTGGTCGCGAGGACGGCGCCGGGCTTCATCACCCGATCGAGCGCGGTGAACACCTGGCGCTTGACCTCGAGCGACTCGAACACCGCCTCGATCACTACATCCGCCCCGCCGATGACATCATAGGTGAGGGTGGGTCGGATGAGTGCCAGGCGGCGATCCCGTTCCCCCTCGGTGAGCTTGCCTTTCTTGACCCGCCCGTCGTAGCTGCCGGCAATCCGCGCCAGGCCCCGGTCGAGCGCCGCCTGGTCGGTTTCGAGCAACCAGAGTGGGAAGCCGGCATCGAGCAGGGCCACGGCGATCCCGGCCCCCATCGTGCCCGCGCCGATGACGGCGGCCTGGTCCAACGGGCGCACCGGGGTGGCCGCCGTGATGCCGTCCACCTTGCCGGCCGCGCGCTCCGCGAAGAAAGCATGCCGGAGCGCCTTCGACTCCGGCGTCTCCATCAGCTCCAGGAAGGCGCGGCGCTCGAGGGCGAGCCCTTCATCGAAGGGCCGGCCGGCGGCTTCGATTGCGTCCACCGCGCGCATGGGCGCCGGCAGCCGGGGACGCTCGTTTCGGAGCCGGGCCCGAGTGGCCTCGCAGAGGATCGCAAGGTTCGGCTCGTCGAGCCGGATGTCGCGTGTCCTGGGGGGCGACCTCGTCGCGACGGCGGCCGAGGCGGCGAGCTCCACGGCCGCGGCCAGCGTCTCGGCGTCCACCACCCGATCGAGCAGGATCGTGTTTGCCAGGTCCATGGCCGGCACCGGGTCGCCGCCCACGATCAGGTCGAGGGCGCGTTCAACGCCGACCAGCCGCGGCAGCCGCTGGGTGCCTCCCGCCCCGGGCAAGAGACCCAGCTTGACCTCCGGCAGCCCCAGCTTCGCGCCCGCACTCGCCACTCGATAGTGCGCTGCCAGCGCCAGCTCCAGGCCGCCGCCGAGACAGGTCCCGCCGATCGCGGCGACCACCGGCTTCGCGCTCGTCTCCACCAGATCGATGAGCCGGCCCAGGGTCGGCTCCGCCGCGCTCGCGGGCGTACCGAACTCCCGGATGTCGGCGCCGCCGGAGAAGATGCCGCCGGCGCCGGTCAGGACGATGGCCCGTGCGGAGGAGTCTGCCAGCGCGCGCTCGAGTGACGCGGCTATGCCGGCGCGGATAGCGTGGGAGAGCCCATTGACCGGTGGGTTGGCGAACCCGATGACCGCGACGCCTCGGTCCACTCGGTAATCCGGTAACGCCGCGACTGCCTCCCCGTGCGGGAAGCTGGCGTCGCGGACGGAGTGCGGAAGCATGCAGCCAATGTAGCAAGGTCCTGCCGGCGGCCGGTGATCAGGTCGCCGTCGTGCACCGGCGCTAGGCGGCGGCCTTGCGGCGCCGAGCGCCGGCACGGAAGGCGTCGAGGGAGTAGCTCCCGGCTCCGGTAAGCGCGAGCGTGAGCGCCGCACCCATGAGCGCGAGCACGAACTCGTACCCGTCCGGCAGGAAGAATCCGGCGCTCAGGTGCACCAGGAGCAGGGCGCCGAGCATGTCGCCGGCCAGACCGAGCGCGGCGACCCGAGTGAAGAGCCCCAGGACGAGCGCGAGGCCGCCGAAGAACTCCAGCAGCCCCACCGCCGGGCCGACCACGGCGGCGAGGGGGACGTCCATCTCCCCGAACGCGCCGGTCACGCCGGCGAAGCCGTAGACGAAAAGCTTCTGGCCGCCGTGGACGGCGAAGATGATGCCGGTGGTGACCCGCAGGAGAGCGAGTCCGAGATCGACATGACTGCTCTGAGTGGCTGGGGGTAAGGCCATCGTGTTGTCCCTCGAAGATCCTAGGTATCAGTGTTTTACACACTTGCATACGCTCAGGCACTCGGCTCCGGACTCGCCCTGAGTTTGCCCCGGTCGACCTTGCCCAGATGCGTGGTCGGGAGGGAGTCCACGAAGACCACTTCCCGCGGGCACTTGTAGGGCTCCAACCGGTCGCACACGAAGGCCTTGAGCTCCTCCGCCAACCCTTCCCGGCGCTCGCGGGGGATGACCCAGGCGTGCGGCTTGACCAGCCCGTTGGGGTCGGTCACACCCACCACCGCCACCTGCGAGACCGCCGGGTGGAGCAGCAGGCAACCCTCCACCTCCGTCGCCGACAGCCACTTGCCCGACACCTTCAGCAGCTCGTCGGCTCGGCCGCCGTAGGCGTAGTAGCCGTCGGCGTCGCGCCGGACCAGGTCGCCGGTCACCACCCACTCGCCCCGGAAGCAGGTCTGGCTCTTCTCCAGCTGCTGCCAGTACCCCAGCGCGCGCGACCCTCCCCGCACCCAGAGGTGCCCGATGGTTCCGTCCGGCACCTCCCTCCCCTCCTCGTCCGCCACCTTGATCTCGAACCCGGGCACCGCCTCGCCCAGGGTCCCGTGGCGAATCCGGCCCATGCGATTGGAGAGGAAGATGTGCCACATCTCCGCGGTGCCCAGGCCGTCGAGCAGCGGCACCCGGAAGGTGCTGTCCCACCGGGCGTGCAGTGCCTCGGGCAGCCCTTCGCCGGCGGAAGTGGCGAGGCGCAAGGAGGAGAAGTCCTGGCGGCCGGCCTCCGGATGACTCACCATCTGGTTGATCATGGTGGGGACGGTAATCAGGATGGTCGGCCGGAAGCGCGCGATCCGGTTGAACAGGACCTCCGCCGTGCAGCGGTCGTCGAACAGCACGCAGGCGGCGCCGACGGCGAAGGGAAACAGGAGATTGGACCCGGTCGCGTAGCCGAAATAGAGCTTGGGGACCGAGAGCGTGACGTCGTCCTCGGTACAACAGAGGACCTCGCAGGCGTAACACTGCGCGGTGTTGACAAAGGAGCGATGCGGCTGCACGGCGGCCTTGGGCCGGCCGGTGGTGCCGCCGGAGAAGAGCCAGATGGCGGGGTCGTCGCGGTGGGTGGGATAGTTCCGCCACGTGTCCGGTGCCGCGGCGAGCCGCGACTCCCACTCGGGGCCACCCACCACCAGGAGCCTGGGCGTGTGGCCGGCGCGGCCGGCCGCCGCGCGAAAGGCATCGGCCCGCTCCGCGGCTACCAGCACCACCGTGGCGCGGCTGTACTCGAAGAAATACTCGATGGCGTCGGGCTTGAGGTCCGGGTTGACCATCACTACCACGGCACCGATCTTCAGGATGCCGAACAGGGCCGCCACGTACTGCGGCCCGTCCGGAAGGGCGATGATCACCCGCTGTTCCGGAGCCACTCCCGCCGCACCGAGCACGTTGGCATAGCGATTCGCCAGCGCCTGAACCTCACGGTAGCTCCACCGTCCGGCATCGGTCAGCAGCGCGGTCCGGTCTCCCCGGCCCTCGCGCACCCGGGCATCGAGAAAGAAGTCGGCGATGTTCAGGTGCGCCTGCTGTTCGACGGTCATGACTGAACTCCCGGGCTGGGAGAGAGCGGTGAGGACACAATAATCGTGCAGCCGCTCGCCGCAATGACCTGGGAAGAGGCACGGGACGCGGCCGGCCCGGGATCGGCCGCGATCCTCCCGGTGGGCGCGATCGAGGCCCACGGCCCGCACCTGCCGCTGGAAACCGACGTGATCATCGCCCAGGCGATGGCGCGTTCCGGCGCCGCCCGGCTGGCCGCTCGGGGCTCGAGGGTCGTCGTGCTTCCACCACTGGCGTACACCACCGCGGCATTCGCCCGGGGCTTCGTCGGCACGATCTCGCTCCGGCCGGAGACGGTCACGGCGACGGTGCTGGATATCGCCGGCAGCCTCGCTCGGCACGGATTCGGAATGCTGGCCATCGCCAACGCGCATCTCGATCCGGGACACCTCGCCTCGCTGGACGCGGCCGTGCGCACGATTCGGCGCGACCTCGGGCTGGCGGTGGCATTTCCCAACCTCACCGCCAAGCCGTGGGCCCTCCGGCTGGGCGATGAGTTCAAGAGCGGCGCCTGCCACGCCGGGCAGTTCGAAACCTCGATCGTGCTGGCCGAGCGCCCGGAGCTGGTGCGCGAGGCCACCCGGGCGGCGCTGCCGGCGAACCCGGCGTCGCTCTCCCGTGCCATCCGGGAGGGCAAGCAAAGCTTCGAGGAAGCGGGCGGATCGCGGGCCTACTTCGGGTTTCCCGCCCAGGCGACAGCCGAAGAAGGCCGGGCTACTATCGAAGCCCTCGGCGTCATTCTCGATGAGTCGGTCCAGGCCGAAGTCGGAGCCGGAACCAGCCGGGCGCCGTGAACTCGCCGTCCGGCGGGGTGGCCGTGGTGACCGGCGCGGGCCGCGGGATCGGCGCCGCCACGGCTCGAGCCCTCGCGGAGGCGGGGCTCGGAGTCGTGGTTGCCGCCCGCACTCGGGAGCAGATCCAGCGGCGGGCCGCCGAGATGGCGGCGATGGGCCGCCGGGCGAAAGCCGTGGTCTGCGACGTGACCAGCGAAGCGGGCGTCCAGGCCCTGGCCCGCGAAGCCGCGGAGCTGGGGCCGGTCGCGGTGTTGGTCAACAACGCCGGCGCCGCTGGCTCGATGCCCATCGCACGAACCACGCTGGAAGACTGGAATCGGCTCATGGCCGTCAATGCCACCGGGGCGTTCCTCTGCACCCGGGCCATGCTGCCAGGGATGCTCGAGCGCCAATGGGGCCGGGTGATCAATGTGGCCTCGACGGCGGGCTTGAGCGGCGGCAAGTACCTCGCGGCCTACTCCGCGGCCAAGCACGCCCTGGTGGGCCTCACGCGGTCCGTGGCGGCGGAGGTGGCGGGCACCGGCGTCACGGTCAACGCGGTCTGCCCCGGCTTCGTGGACACCGAGATGACCGCCGAGACCGTGGCCCGGATCGTGGCCAAGACCGGTCGCACGCGGGAAGAGGCGCTGGCGGCCGCCCTCGCTTCGGCGGGCCAGACCAGGCTGATTTCGGCGGAAGAAGTAGCAGCGGCCGTCGTTTCCCTCGCCACCGCCGCCGTCGCGCGTCCCCCGAATGGAGAGGCGCTGATCCTGGATGGAAGAGATCCCATGAGCGACCGCTTTGCGATCATCAACCCGGCGGAGCTGGGCGCGCCCCGGGGCTGGAACAACGGGATGCTGGCCCAGCCCGGAGGGAGGACGCTCTTCATCGCGGGGCAGACCGCGCGCGACGACTCGGGCCGGGTTCCAGCCGCCGATTTCGTCTCCCAGTTCGACGCGGCCCTGGGCAACGTCCTGGCAGTGCTCCGCCAAGCCGGCGGCGTTCCGGGCGATATCGGCCGATTCACCATCTACGTCACCGACATGGCGCAGTACCGCGCCGGTCTCAAGTCCCTGGGAGAGGCGTACCGGCGCCGCATGGGGACGCACTTCCCGGCCATGGCGCTGGTGGAGGTGCAGGCGCTGGTGGACCAGCAGGCGGTGGTGGAGATCGAAGCGACGGCGGTGCTGGTATAGTCTTCATCCCGAGCGAACGCGACGGATCTTGCCCGGGAATGGCTGGAGGGCGGCGGAGACCACCACGACTGGAGCGGATTGATGGCCCTAAGTCCCAAGTCATTCCTCTACACCGTCGACCCGGCGACCGCCGTCGCAACCATCACGCTCAACCGGCCCGAGCGGCTGAACGCGCTCACCTTCGAGGTCTACACCGAGCTCCGGGACACCTTCCGCGCCCTCGACACCGAGCCCGGCGTTCGCGCCGTCATCATTACCGGCGCGGGCCGGGCCTTCTGCACCGGAGGCGACGTCGAGAACATCATCGGCTCGCTGTTCTCCCGGGATGCCGCGGGGCTGCTCGAGTTCACCCGCCTCACCGGCGATCTGATCCTTTCCATTCGCCAGTGCCGCCGTCCGGTGGTGGCGGCGCTCAACGGGACGGTGGCCGGCGCGGGCGCGGTGATCGCGGCGGCCAGCGACATCCGCATCGCGGCGGAGACCGCCAAGATCGCCTTTCTCTTTTCTCGCGTCGGCCTGACCGGCGCCGACATGGGAGCGGCCTGGCTCCTGCCCCGGATCGTCGGCCTGGCGCACGCGAGCGAGCTGCTCATGCTGGGGGACTTCATCACCGCCGAGCGTGCCGCAGAGATCGGGCTCTACAACCGGGTAGTCCCGGGCGACCGGGTGCTGGCCGAGGCGACCGAGGTCGCCGACCGGCTGGCGCGGGGACCGTCGGTGGCCCTCGGCGTCACCAAGCAGGCGCTCAACGAGGAGGCCGCGATGGACCTGGTGGCCGCGATCGAGTGGGAGGCCCAAGCTCAGGCTGACTGCATGCAGAACTCCAACTTCCGCGAGGCCTACGAGGCCTTCCGCGCCAAGCGCGAGCCGAAGTTCGAATAGCCATGCCGGACACCAGACTGATCCGCACGTTTCTCGAGCCCCATCACACCCCTCTCGCCGAGCGAGCCGTCGCCTTTGCGATGGGAGAGATCGCCAGGCGCGGCGAGCCGTCCGGCGACGCCGCCGCCCGGAAGGAGGCGCGTGCCCTGCTCGGGCTGCTCGGTGCCGGAGGCTGGCTCCAGCCGATCCTGGACCTCGATCTCCGCGGCTGCTGCCTGATGCGGGAAGCGCTCGGCGAAGCGTCGCCGCTGGCCGACGCGGTGTTCGCGCTGCAGGGGCTGGGCACCACTCCGATTTTGTTGGGCGGATCGCCGGCGCAAAAGGCCCGCTGGCTCGAGCCGATCGCCCGGGGCGAGGTGATGACCGCGTTCGCGATGACCGAGGCCGAGGCCGGGTCCGACGTAGCCGGCATCGCCACCACCGCCCGGCGCGAGGGGTCCGGCTACGTCCTCGATGGAGCCAAGACCCTGATCTCCAACGCCGGCATCGCCGATCTCTACACCGTGTTCGCCTCTACTGACCGAGCCAAGGGTGCCAAGGGCATCAGTTGCTTTCTGGTTCCTGCGGATGCCCCCGGACTTCGGTTCGCCGGCTCCCAGGTCCTGAGCGCCCCGCATCCGTTAGGCGAGCTCGTCTTCGAGCAGTGCCGGGTTCCGGCGAACGCGCTGCTGGGCGCCGAGGGACGCGGCTACGGGCTCGGTCTGGCGGCGCTCGACCGGTTGCGGCCCACGGTAGCCGCCGCCGCCTGCGGGATGGCCGCCCGGGCCCTGGCCGAGTCGCTCGCGCACGTGAAGCAGCGGCACCAGTTCGGGGCCCCGCTGGCGCGTTTTCAACTGGTGCAGCAGAAACTCGCCCGAATGGCCACCGATCTCACGGCCGCCCGGCTCCTGACCTATCGGGCGGCATATGAAAAGGACCAGGGCCAGGAACGGATCACGAGCGAAGCCGCCATGGCCAAATCCTTCGCCACCGAGATGGCCCAGCGGGCGGTGGACGATGCGGTGCAGCTGATCGGCGGACGGGGCGTGCTGGCCGAGCACCCGGTGGAGCGCCTGTACCGCGCGGTGCGGGCGCTTCGGATCTACGAGGGGACGACGGAGATTCAGCAGTTGATCATCGCGGGGGAGCTGCTCAAGCAACCTTAGGGGCACAACCAGGCACTACGGGAGGGACCAGGTCATGAGCGGCCTGCAATCGCGCGTGGGTCATCGCGCGTATCTCGGTTGCTTCGTCCTGATGGTTTTGCTGGGGGCGGCGGCCTGTGGCGAGAAGCCGGCGCCGGCCCACGGCGCCGCGATGCAGCCGGGGGACCGGCCCCCTGCCCCGACCTCACTCCCGCCCGGCGAGGCGTACCTCGCCGTGCCGGACGGTCGGATCTGGTACAAGGTCTCAGGCACCGGCGCCGGAACCCCTGTGATCCTCCTGCACGGCGGCCCGGGCTTCTCCAGCTTCTATCTGAAGCCGTTCGAGACCCTGGGCGACGACCGTCTCGTCGTGCGCTACGACCAGTTGGGCGGCGGCAAGTCCGATCGGATTACCGACACCACCCTCTTCACCATTGCCCACTTCGTTCGCGAGCTCGACTCCTTGCGGGCGCATCTCGGCTACACGACGGTGCACCTCCTCGGTCACTCCTGGGGCACGATGCTCGCCCTGGAATACTACCGGGTCCATCCCGAGCACGTGACGACCCTCACGTTGGCGAGCGCGGCCCTCGACATGCCGGCCTGGGAGCGCAATACCAACCGGCTCGTCGGTACCCTCTCGGACTCGGCGCAGCGCGCCATTCGCACCCGCGAGAAGCAGGGAAGGTTCGATGCCCCCGACTACCAGGCGGCACTCGAAGAGTTCTATGGGAGGTACGTGTGGCGGCACCCGGTGCAGGCGGATCTGGACAGCTTGATGAGCACGGCGAACGAGGCGATCTACAACTATATGCAAGGGCCCAGCGAGTTCACGATCACCGGCACGCTCAAGCGCTATGACGGGACCCCGCTGCTGAAGGACATCACGGTTCCGACCCTGTACACCGTAGGCGAGTTCGATGAGGCGGACCCACCAACGATCGAGCGATTCGCGCGGATGACGCCAGGGGCGAAGGTGGTCGTCTTGCCCGGCGCGGCGCACCTCACCCCCTGGGATGCCCGTGACGAGAGCATCCGCACGGCGCGGGCGTTCCTCCTCGCAGCCGATTCAAGCGCAGTGAGACGGTGACCACCCCTCGGGCGGCCCGAGGCCGTCATGCCAAGTCAGCACAGGATTGTCAGTGGCCGGCTGAGCCGCCGCGGGCCGGTGGCCATCTTGACAATACTCGTTGCCACGACTATCGTTGGCACGCATGAGTGCAGTCTACGACGAGATCCGTCAGACCAGGCCCTTCCGCTCCCTGGAAGAGGAGGTCTACATCGCGATCCGCCTCACCTCCGAGGTGATGGATCAGCCCTGGGCGCGGCACCTCCGGAAGACGGAAGGGATCTCGCCCAGCCAGTACAATCTGCTGCGCATCCTGCGGGGAGCGGGAGCCGACGGGCGAACCATGCGCGAGATCGGCGAGCGCATGATCAACCGCGATCCCGACGTGACTCGCCTGGCCGACGGCACTGTCAAGCTCGGCCTCGCGCGCCGCATGCGCGATACCGAGGATCGCCGGGTGGTTAAACTCTTCATCACCGCCAAGGGCCTCGAGATGCTTGCCCGGCTGGATGACGCCGTGGTCGTGTTCCTGAAACAGGCCTTGGGCGGCCTCGGTCCCAAGCGCCTCAAGTTGCTGCGCGACCTGCTGGGTGAGGCGCGCGCCGGCTTCGGGCCCTTCCCCGTCCCCGGCGGGGCGAAGTAGCCGGGGAAACTTTGCTGTTGGTGCAATACTCGTTCCCACGACTGTTGTTGGCACGTTGACATTCCGAGAAGGAGGCTCTTGTCATGTTGACCGCTGGAGGCAGGACTGGCGTCCTGGCAGCCGCCCTGGGGCTCACCGCGGTGGCCGTAGTGCTCGCCTCGACCGCCGCTACCCGAGGGACCGCTGCACGGATACTTGGAGGGTGCCGAAGTCGCCGTTGGGAACGGGACGGCGCGGATGTTCATCGAGCTGAGTCCGCGGGGCGAGCCCGGCGTGCTCGGCATCGCGCTCACCGAGAGCGCGCTCACCGGCCTCGCCACGAGGATGAACACCACCAGCCGCTGCTTCGACAAGAACGGGGATGGAAATTTCACCCACGGCGAGTGCCTGGGGGACTATCAGGCCACGCTGGCGTTGCCGGCCGGCGCGACCGACCTCGCCCTGCCGGTCCGCTGGGCCACCGTCAACTGGAACCCCGAAGGCCATCCGCAGCCCGCCCCGCCGGTGTGGGGCGCGCCGCACTTCGACTTTCATTTCTTCATGGCCGAGCCGGCGCTGATCCAGGGAATCCGGACCGGCCCCTGCGCCGAGTTCATCGACTGCGCGGACTCCGCCCGCGCCGCCGCGCCGCTGCCCCGGCACCACGTCCCGGAGGGCTATCTCGATGTCGGCGCGGCGGTGGCAGCCATGGGCAACCATCTGATCGATTCCCGCGATCCCGAGATCGCCGACCCATCGCTCGGCTTCTCCCATACCTTCATCTACGGCGCGTACGACGGGAAGTTGATCTTCCTCGAGCCGATGATCTCGCACGCGTTTCTCTCCAGCCGGCCCCAGGAGTGCCGGCCGCTCCGCACCCCGAAGGCCTACGCGACGGCGGCCTATTATCCGACCACGTACTGCGTGCGGCACGACGCCGGGAGTGCCACCTACCGGGTGACGCTGGAGGGGCTGGTCTATCGTCAGGCGGGCTGAGCCCCGCGGGAGTACGCCCGAACCCGGGATGCCGGTAGTTTCCACGAAAGGCGAACGCCACCCATGTTGACCCGCAGCCGGTGTGCGAACCGATATGTGGCACCCCGAGCCCCTCGTGAAGCATTCCATCCCGGCCACGCACCCGCCCACCACGGAGGAGGCGGCCCGGTCGCGCTGGTTCAGCCCCCTCCGCTCCGGGCGGATGGAGCTGACCGAGCGCACCTGGGTGCCGGCCATGGTGCCCTGGCGGGCCACCGACGACGGGTTGGTCACGCCGGAGGTCCTGGCGTGGTACGAGCGCTTCGCGCGAGGTCAGCCTGGGGCCCTGGTTGTCGAGGCCACCGGCATCCGGGACATTCCCAGCGGGCCGCTCCTTCGGATCGGGCACGACCGTTTCATCCCCGGCCTGGCCGAGCTGGTGCGCACCGTCCGCCGCGCGAGCGGCGGGCGGACTCGGCTGTTCATCCAGGTCATCGACTTCCTCCGGATCCGCCGCCGGCCGGAGCCGGAGCGATACTTCCGGGAGTTCCTGGTCCTCACCGACCGGCACCGCGTCCTGGTGCCGGGCAGCGACGACGCCATCCGGGAGGCCCTGGCGCGACTGCCGGAGGAGGAGTGGCCCGGGTTCCTGACCGAGCGGGAGCTCGAGGGCCTGCGGTTCGGCGAGCGGGAGCGGGTCACCGACACCGGGCTGCCTCACATTCGGGAGCTGCCGCGGGTGCTGCCGGACCTGTTCGCCGAAGCGGCGGCACGTGCCGAGGAGGCGGGATTCGATGGCGTGGAGCTGCACTACGCTCACGCCTACACCATGGCGTCGTTTCTCTCGGCGCTGAACCAGCGGGAGGATGGCTACGGCGGAGGCCGGACCAACCGGGTGAGGTTGCCGCTCGAGGTCTACCGCGCGGTGCGCGCGGCGGTGAGCGACCGGTTCGTGGTGGGGTGTCGGTTCCTGGCCGAGGAATGCATTCCGGGTGGCTACGGCGCCGAGGACGCGGCGTGGTTCGGTGCGGAGTTCGCGCGAGCCGGGATGGACTACCTCTCGCTCTCCCGCGGGGGCAAGTTCGAGGACGCCAAGCAGCCTCGGATCGGCTGGGCCCGCTATCCCTACACGGGTCCCAGTGGTTACGAGTGCATGCCGACCGTGCGGTCGGACGAGCGGGGCCCGTTCGGCCGGAACCGGGCGGCCACCCGCGCGGTGCGGGAGGCGGTGCGCGCCGCGGAATGCGGCACGCCGGTAGTCTTCTCCGGCGGCGTCTCGACCTTCGAGCAGGCGGAGGAATTGCTGCGCGCCGGCGTGGCGGACATCGTCGCGTCCGCCCGGCAGAGCCTGGCGGACCCCGACTGGTTCCGGAAGCTCAGGCTGGGTCTGGGGCAGGAGGTGCGGCGCTGTGTCTTCACCAACTACTGCGAGGGCCTCGACCAGGTGCACAAGCCGGTGACCTGCAAACTCTGGGACCACGTCGGACCTGGATGGCGACGACGCCGCTCACCGCCGACGGCCGGCGCCGGCTGGTGGCGCCGGCGTGGGAGCCGGCCGCCCAGGTGAAAGTCGCCATCGTGGGGGCGGGGCCCGCCGGCCTCTATCTCGCCATCCTGCTCAAGCGCGACGACCCCAGCCACCAGGTGACGGTCTACGAGCGGAACCGGCTCGAGGACACGTTCGGCTTCGGGGTGGTGTTCTCCGACGAGACCCTGGAGAACGTCGGCGAGGCCGATCCCGAGACCAACCAGGCGATGGCCGCCGCCGCCGCGCGCTGGGAGGATATCGAGATCCACTACCGCGGCACCGTCATGCGGTCCACGGGACATCAGCTTCTCCGGACTGGAACGGAAGACCCTGCTGGAGCTGCTCGTCCGGGCGGGCGCAATCGCTGGGGGTCGAGGTTCAATGGCAGCGGGAGATCCGGGATCTTTCCGACTGCGGCCTTCCCGCCGCCGATCTGATCGTCGCCGCCGACGGAGCCGCCAGCCCGATCCGCGACCGGCTGTCGGATCGGTTCCAGCCCCACCTCGACTGGCGCCGCAACCGCTTCGTCTGGCTGGGCAGCACCCGTCCCTTCCCGGCCTTCACCTTCTACTTCAAGCCGTCGCCGGCCGGGCTCTGGCGCACCCATGCCTATCAGTATGCCCCTGGTCGCTCGACCTTCATCGTCGAGGCCAGAGAGGAGACCTGGAAGGCGAGCGGTCTCGACGAGAATGACGAGCAGGCCACGGTCGCTTATCTGGAGCGCCTGTTCGAGGACGAGCTGCAGGGCCACCCGCTCCTGGCCAACCGCTCCATCTGGCGGCGGTTCCCTACCGTCCGCAACGCCCGCTGGCACTGCGGGCAACGTCGTGCTGCTGGGCGACGCCGCCCATACGGCTCACTTCTCGGTGGGCTCGGGCACCAAGCTGGCGATGGAGGACGCCATCGCGCTGGCGGCGGCGCTGAAGAGTCGAACGGTCGATTCCCGACGCGCTCGCCGGCTACGAGGCCGAGCCGGCGGCCCCAGGTGGAGAGCCTCCAGCGCGCGGCCCAGGCGAGCCTCGAGTGGTTCGAATCGGTGGAGCGCTACCACGACACCGAGCCGCTCCAGTTCGCCTTCAACCTGCTCACCCGAAGCCTCCGCATCACCCACGAGAACCTGCAGCTGCGCGATCCGGCCCTGGTGGCGCAGGTGGACCGCTGGTTCGCCGAGCAGGCCGGCAGGCAGAGCGGGCGTCCCGTGACGCTCGACCCCTGCCCTCCGCCGCTGTTCACGCCCTATCGGCTCCGTGAGCTGGTGCTGCCGAACCGGATCGTGGTGTCGTCGATGTGCCAGTACCGGGCCGACGACGGGCTCCCGAACGATTGGCACCTGGTGCACCTCGGCAGCCGGGCGATCGGCGGCGCCGGGCTGGTGATGACCGAGATGACCGACGTGAGCCGCGAGGGCCGGATCTCCCCGGGCTGCGCCGGGATGTATCTCACGGCCCACGTCGCCGGGTGGCAGCGGATCGTCGAGTTCGTGCACCGGGAGAGCGAGGCCAAGATCGGCATCCAGCTGTCGCACGCCGGCAGGAAAGGCTCGACCCGGGTGCTGTGGGAAGGCGAGGACGAGCCGCTGGCCGAAGGGAACTGGCCGCTGATCGCGCCGTCTCCCATCCCCTATCGGCCCCACAACCAGACGCCCCGGGAGATGACCCGGGGCGACATGGACCAGGTGGCCGCCGACTTCGTCCGCGCCACCAGGATGGCCGACACCGCCGGGTTCGACCTGCTGGAGCTGCACCTGGCGCACGGGTACCTCCTGGCCTCGTTCATTTCGCCCCTCACCAACCGGCGAACCGACGAGTACGGCGGGTCCCTCGCCAACCGGATGCGGTATCCGCTGGAGATCGTGACCCGGGTCCGCGCCGAGTGGCCTCAGGCCAAGCCGCTCTCCGCCAGGATCTCCGCGGTGGATTGGGCGCCGGGCGGCATGGAGGCGCACGACGCGGTGGAAGTGGCCCGGATGGTGGTGGAGGCCGGGGCCGACATCGTGGACGTCTCCGCCGGGCAGACCGTCGCCGAGGGGAAGCCGGTCTACGGGCGCCAGTTCCAGACCCCGTTCAGCGATCGGATCCGGCACGAGGCGCGGGTGCCCACGATGACCGTGGGCAATATCTCGTCTCCCGCCGACGTCAACACCATCCTGGCCGCCGGCCGCGCAGATCTGGTGGTACTGGCTCGGGCCCACCTCTGGGATCCGTACTGGACCCGCCATGCCGCGTTCGACCTGGGCCACACCCTCCCCTGGCCGCCGGCCTACGCGACGCTGAACCGCTACACCCCCCGGCTGCGGTAGACCCGAGCCCGGCGAGGCGTTCCAACGGCGGCATACCCATTGCACCCAGCAGCGACACCGGTTCTCTTGCCTGCCATGAGCCGCCGTTCACTCCTGCCTCTCGGGCTGGCCGTCGCCGCAGCCTGCGCCGACGACCCCGCCGCACCCATTCTCGACGCGCCCGATGTGACCTATGCCGTGATCGACGCATCCCGCGGGTCGATTTTTCGCTCGATCACCGTTGAGCTGGAAGGGCCCGCCGGCCTTCGCCTGGAGTACTGGGCACCGGGGGCGCCCCGACTCCGGCTCGAGATTGTCGAACCATCACAGCGTCATACGATCTACGTTCCGCGATTGCGGGCTCTCACCAACTATGAAATGACGGTCCAGTCCCTGGTGGACAGCACGCCGGGATCGATGACATCGCTGTCCTTTCGCACCGACTCCCTGCCAGCGGATCTCGCCGCGGTTCGGCTGACGACCCGTGGTGCCTCCACGGTGCCAATGTTTCTGCTCGAGTTGCGCGAGCCATACTACTGCGCGATTGCCGACGCCGACGGGGAGGTTGTCTGGTATTACCCCGCGGAGTGCCAGGGCGCCACTCGGCGCACCAATGGCAACTTCGTCCTGGTCAGTCCTACCTCGGGGTTCCTGTACGACATCGGCATCGACGGCCAGCTGCAGCACAGCCTGAAGGGCGGTGGCTCACTGTTCCATTTCCATCACGACGCCGCCGGCACCGCGCACAACACCGTGTACCTCCTGACGCTCGACACGCTCACGATCGCCGACACGCTGTGGCACGGCGAGGCTATCTGGGAGTGGGATCCGGACGCGGGAACCACGACCCGGCGCTGGGCAGCGCACGACATCTGGTCGCCGACGACCGACCGCGGGCCGCGGTCGCGACCCACCGATTGGCTGCACGCCAACTCGCTCCACATCGGTCCCCGCGGCAATGTGCTATTGTCGATGCACTATCTGGATCAGATCGTTTCCATCGCTCCGGACTTTCATACCCTCGAGTGGCGGCTGGGGGGGCCCAACGCCACCCGGCAGCCGACGGCCGCCGCTCGTTTCTCCGGTCAGCATACGGCGGCCGAGCTGCCCAACGGGAATGTGTTCATGTTCGACAACGGCTTCGCGCGGGCCGACGGCAGCCTGTTCTCCCGGGCCCTCGAGCTGCGCCTGGACGGCGATTCGGCCAGCGTGGTGTGGGAATACCGCAGCGAGATCTACGCGTCGTTCATCAGCTCGGCACGGCGGCTGGTCAACGGCAACACGATCATCGGTTACGGACCCAGCGCGGGACAGCTCAACAGCAGTGGTCCCGTGGCCGCACGGGAGGTGACCCCAGCCGGTCACGCCACCTGGACCCTGCAGCTGGAGAACATCGGCTCGATGTTCAGGGCGGAGCCGATCAACACGATCGGGGGCGAGGTGATCATTCCCTGAAGAGGTCGCATCTGACCAATGCGGCAAGACCGTCGTCTCAGGCGTAGGCCACGGGCCGGATGTTCTGATTGACCCGGAAGAGGTTCCCGGGATCATACCGTTCCTTGAGCTTGCCGAGCCTCGCGTAATTGCCGCCGTATGCGCTGCGGATGCGGTCGCCCTCCTCCTGGGTCATGAAATTGACGTAGACCGCGCCGGTTGCGAACGGCGCCGCCGCCTTGAAGAGGTCACGCGCCCAGCCGATGCACTGGGCGTCCTTGGCCGGATCCTCCCACCGCCCGTGGACGTTCAGGACGAACCGTCCGTCACGGTGAGAATAGGCGGTTGCGTCGGCGGGCACCCGGCTCACCGCGCCGCCGAGCTGGGCAAAGGCGATCTCGCTGTTGGGATCGGGGATCTTCCGCGCGTGCGCGATCAGCACGTCGATCAACCCGTCGCTTACCTCCGCGAAGTCGTGCGACTTCCAGTAGTTCCGGAGACCGGGCGTGAGCAGCGGATCGAGGATGGCTTGCCAGGCGGTGTACGGATGCGGCGCGACCACGTCGGCGATGGGCTTGCCGAACTGCCGCAGGGGTGCCGCCACCCGCTCGCCTTCCTTCAAGTCGCCGGAATGACACATCGCCAGCGCCAGGATCTCCTTCCCATGCCACTCTTCGGGCAGGAAGGGAAGTGGCGGCGCCTTGCGCATCACGAACCAGCAGACGAACTCCTCCGGCGTCGTCGGCAGGAAGTCGCGGAGGAAGCGGAGGACGTCCCGCGCCGCATCCAGCGGATGGATGACCAATCCCGACAGCACCTCCGGGCCGACCGGATGGAGCTGGAAGTCGAACGATGTGACGACCCCGAAGTTTCCGCCCCCGCCGCGAATGGCCCAGAAGAGATCGGGCGACTCCTTCTCACTCGCCCTGACGATCGTGCCGTCCGCCAGCACGACCTCCGCGGAAATCAGATTGTCGATGGTGAGCCCGAAGCGCCGGCTCAACCATCCGAATCCGCCGCCGAGGGTGAGGCCGGCGACGCCGGTGGTGGAGTTGATCCCCAAGGGCGTCGCGAGAGCATGGGCCTGCGTCGCCCGGTCGAAGTCGGCCAGCGTGGCCCCTCCGCCCACCCGCGCGGTCCGCGCCCCGGGGTCCACCTTTACCGCATTCATCGGCGAGAGATCGAGCATGAGGCCGCCGTCGCAGAGAGCGTTGCCGGCGATGTTGTGGCCTCCGCCGCGCACGGCCAACACCAGCTCGTGCCGTCGGGCGAAGTCGACCGACCGGGCGACGTCGGCGGCGCTCGCGCACCGGATGACCAGTCCCGGCCGTCGTTCTATCATGGCGTTCCAGATGGTGCAGGCCTCGGTGAATCCGGGCGAGGCCGGCGTATGCACTTTGTCGGGCAGGCTGGAGGTCAGCTCTTCGAGCACGTCCTGGGAGAGGACGGTCTTGGAGCCGCCAGAGGTCGTGAGAGTCACAGTCATGAGTCTCCTCCAATGGAGAGGCACCGGATCGGAACATGATCGTAGCTTCAAACAGGTCGGGAGGCGCCCCGAAGTTGCAGGGGCCCGCCGAAGCGCGCCAGACCCAACGTCCGCCTATTTGCTGGGCTGCAACCTCCCGCCCACCCCGATCCGATGCACAGGCTGGATGAAAACCCGGGATGTGACCAGAGGCGGCCCGAATCCCCACCACGGATTGTAGGCCCACCAACCCGGCCAGAGATAGCCGTACGGCTCGAACCCGCGCGCGCAATGCGGCGCCGAGACGGTATTCACGGCGTACCGATCGAAGGTGAACGCGTTTGCGCTGGCGCCCGAAGAAATCCCGCAGCCACCTTCACCATCGACTGGGGCAGCTTCGCGCCTGGCCCGGGGGTGAGCACCCAGGGCGGCTTGCTTATTGCTCGCACTTTATTGCAATACGCGGTGGCAGTGGCCTGAGGTCCCGCTTTACGGGGGGTTGTCATGAGGGGTGCTAAATCCTTCTTGCGTTTCGCCTGTATGCTGGCCCTTGTCAGCACCGGCTGTGGAGAGCCGACGGGCCCGGGCTCGGGCCCGGGGAACCAGGCCAATGAGCGTATCTCCATCGTCAACGACGCCGCCAGCCTGGCGGCGCGAGTGACGTATTACGATACGGACGTCCCGATCGAGACTGTTGGGGTTGGCTATCCCTCGCCCAGTGTCATGGCTCCGGTGGCCGGCGGCGTGAGCAGCGCCAGCCAGGCGGGGGTCTCCCTGAAACTCAAGGCTGAAGTCGCCCCGCCCTCCGTCGCGGGCCAGGTCCTCCAGGCGACCTCGATTGCCCTGGTGGGGAACCTCGCGGTGGTCAGTTACAACATGATCGGCAACCCCTATCTCGGCGCCGTGGACGTGTTCGACGTCAACAACGGGGGCCACCCGGTTCTGCAATCCCAGGCCGTTTTCCAGAACACCGACGTCAGCGCAGTCTTCACCCTGGGGCAGAACGTGTTCGTCGCCGAGGCGACGGGTGACGTCGGCTTCGCCGCCCCCGCCGTGTTCGAGATCATGCAGCTCCAGGGCAGCAAACTGGTGCTGGACGGCAACCGCCGCATGGGGTTGACGAGCTTCGTGGGCACCGGTGTCGCCGCGTCCGGATCGCGGGCCTACGCCACGTCCGGCGATAACGGCGCGTTGTTCGCCATCGACCCAACCTCCTTCACGTTGCTGAAGTCGGTCGGGTTGCACGACGCCCGCGGGGTGGCGGTGGGAGGGGGCAAGGTCGTCGTGGTCCAGGGCACGCCGGGGCAGATCGCCGTCTTCGACGAGTCGACCTTGGCTCCCGCCGGCACCTTCAGCTTTACCGGCGCGGACGTGCCGGAGTCCAAATCCACGGTGGAGCTGGCTGGTGGCAAGGCGTTCGTCGCCGCGGGGTCTGGCGGCGTGCAGGTCTTGAGCACCAGCACTGGCAACGTCGTCGGTTCGGTGCCCCGGCCGGACCCGGCGAGTCTAGGATTGGATCCGTCGGTGGTGGTGACGAACGCGGCGGCGATCGACGAAGACCTCGTCTTCATCTCGAACGGCGAGGCGGGTGTGTACGTCGCGCAGGGCAGTCAGCCTTTCGCGGAGACGGGCAGCGAAACGCAGCAGAAAATCACGATGCTTGGACGGCTGGGATTCGGGAGCAGCCAGTCCGCCAATCACGTTGCGTATCGGGACAAATATCTGATGGTGGCCGCGGGTCTCGGCGGGGTGAAGATCGTCCAGATCCAGTAAGGGAGCCGTCACCGGGCCGAGTACCGCCGGGGCGCCGGGATCAAGCTGGCCCATGCAACGGGGCAATATCGATGAGGGCGGTGGGACTCGAACCCACGACCTAGGGATTAAAAGTCCCTTGCTCTACCAACTGAGCTACGCCCCCGAACTCGCCCGGAAATACCCATCCTGAAGTATCTTAAGCACCTCATCCAGCGGCAACCCTCATCTCCTCCCCACCATCCACCCCGACAAGGGACGGTAACCAACGTGCCCGTGTCCGAACCAGTGGAGCAAGCCGCCGTACCAGCCGGGCTGGTCCGCGTGACCAGCCGAGGCAAGCTGCTTCAGGTGCTGGGCGTCTCCTTCGGCGTCGCGGTGATCATCGGCAATACCATCCTGGTCGGGATCCTCCGCACGCCGGGCGACGTGGCCGCGCAACTACCGATCCCGGCGCTGTTCCTCGGCGTGTGGATCGTCGGCGGTCTGTACGCGCTACTCGGGGCGATCTCCCTGGCCGAACCGGGCGCGATGGTGGCCGAGTCGGGCGGGCAGTACGTATTCGTGCGCCGTGGTCTCGGCGAGTACCCCGGGTTCGTGGTCGGCTGGAACGACTGGATCTCCACCTGCGCCACGCTCTCCCTCGGCGCGATGGTCTTCACGGAGTATCTCGAGCCCCTGGTGCCGGCCATGGCCGGGCGTCGGGTGGCGGCGGGCGTCGTGCTGGTGGTCCTCTTCGGCCTGCTCCTCTGGCGCGGAATCCGAATCGGCGATCTGTCCCAGCAGATGCTGAGCGCCCTCAAGGCGCTGGCGTTCGGCGTCCTGATCGGCGTTTGCCTGCTCCTCCCGGTGCCGGCCCGGGAGGCGGTCGCTCCCGAGGCGCTCCCCCGGGAATGGCGCTGGTGACGGCCATCGTGCTGGCGCTGCAGGCGGTGATCTATACCTACGACGGGTGGACCGGGCCGGTCTACTTCGGCGAGGAAGTCCAGAACCCCGGCCGCGGCATTCCGCGGGCGATGGTGTGGGGGTCCTCCTCGTCATCCGATCTACGTGCTGGTCAACCTGGCGCTGGTCCGGGTGCTCGGCATCGGCCAGATGGCTGGCGATCCGTTCGTGGCCGCCACTGCCGGGGAAGGCGCTCTTCGGCGAGCGGGGCGACCTGGTCATCCGGTTGCTGGTGCTGCTGTCGATCCTGAGCGGCCTCAACGCCTGTCTCCTCATGGCGCCCCGGGTGGTCCTGGCCATGAGCCGCGACCGCCTCCTCCCCGCCGGCTTCGAGACGGTGAATCCCGGTGGCACCCCTACGGTGGGCCACTGGGCCAGCGTCGGGGTCGCGGTGGGGTTCATCGTCTCCGGCACGTTCAACACCGTGCTGGCGCTATGCGCGTTCTTCTTCGTCGCCAGCTACACGCTGTCCTTCCTGAGCGTGTTCGCCCTCCGGTTGAAGGAGCCCGACACGCCGCGGCCCTATCGGGTGCCCGGTTTTCCGTTCACCACCGGACTCGCGCTGGTGGCCTCGCTGGCCTTCCTGGCGGGGTCGGTGGTCACCGACTGGGGCAACAGCTGGAAATCGCTGCTGCTGCTGGCGCTCAGCTATCCAGCCTACCGGATCATCATTGCCGCAAGGGCTCGATCGGGCGCGAGCTAGCGATGCGATTCACCCGTGCCATCGTCCGTCCCCCCGGCGGACACTTTCGCCGCCGGAATCACCTCGTCCGGCCTCGGCCCGCCGGACCTGGCGCTCGCGCTCGAGCAGCACGACACCTACTGCCGGACGCTCTGGAGTGCCTGGGACTCTCCTCGTCAGGCTCGCTCCCGATCCGAGATTCCCCGATTCCACGTTCGTCGAAGATGCCGCCATCGTAACCAACCGGAGCGCGATCGCTCACCCGCCCGGGCGCCGCGAGCCGCGCCGGAGAGGTGGCGGCGCTGCGGGCGGTGCTGGGCGAGTGGTTTTCCGAGCTGGGCGAGATCACCGCCCCCGGCACGGTTGACGGCGGCGATGTCTGTGAGGCGGGCCAGCATTTCTTCATCGGTCTCTCGGAGCGCACCACTCCCGAGGGTGCGGCTCAGCTGGCCGACTGGCTCGGGGGCCATCGGTTCGGCTCCAGCGTGATCGACATTCGCGCGATGCCCGGCCTGCTGCACCTGAAGACCGGACTTTCCTGGCTGGGCGAGCGGCGGTTGCTCGCAGCCGGCGCGATCGTCCGACACCCGGCGCTGAGCGGGTGGGAGATCCTGCGGGTCCCGGAGGGGGAGGAATACGCCGCCAACTGCCTCAGGGTGAACGAGGCGGTGCTGGTCGCCCGGGGCTTCCCGGCGACCAGCGCGTTGCTCGCCGATCTGGGCTACACCCCGGTATTGCTCGACATGTCCGAATACCGGAAGATGGACGGGGGCCTCAGCTGTCTGTCGGTACGGTGGTGAGTTTTCCACTTCCAGGGCGTCTCCGGTGACCCTCATCACTGACGCCATACCGTCCCGTGAGCTACCGATCAACGTGGCCAGTCGTGCCCCTTGGACGGTTTGAAATGGAGAACGATCGCTCGACCCCCGACATTCCACTGATCCGGACCGTGCTCGTGGTGGATGACGCCAGCGTGGTCCGGCGGCTCTCCTTCCGGGTGCTCTCCGAAACGGGCTACCGGGTGTTCGAGGCGGCGGGTGCGGTGGAGGCGCTCGAGGTCATCGAGATGCTGCACGGGCGGCTGGACCTGGTCCTGGTGGACGTGATCATGCCGGAGGTCAACGGTGTGGACCTCGTCCGGCTGATCCGCGAGCGGTGGGACGAGCCGAGCATCCTGTTCATGTCGGCCTACCCCGCGGAAGTGCTGGCCCGGGAGGGCATGAAGGACCTGCGAGTCCGGTTCCTGGCCAAGCCCTTCACCCGGGACGAGCTGCTGGGCGCGGTGGGGCGGGCGATGGAGGCCGGAAAGGACGGCCGGCGCTCCTCTTCGGTGACGCCGCGCCGGCCGGAACCCTAGCGGCGCTCAAGCGCCGTGGTCCCCTGCCTTGGTGAGCTCCAGGGCCGCTTCCACCAGATTCCCGGTCGTCGCGAAGCGCGCCCTCGCCCGTGCGACGGCCGATTCGGCCACTCCTTCCACTGGCCGGGGCTCCCACGCATTGGCCCCACCCTCCAGGGCGGCCTCAACCGCCGCCCGAAGCTCCGCGCTTTGCAGCGGCTTCATGAGACAGCCGTTCATCGCAACTGCGTAGAGCGACCGCGCGCCCATGAGGCAGAGCACCGGGAGATCGGGACGGAAGAGCCGCAGCGTCTCCACCACGACCGCGCCGGGGACTCCCGGCAGATCGATCTCCATCACCACGAGGCGGAAGCTGTTGGGCAGTCGCTGTATCAGCTCCAGAGCAACGATGCCGTTGGACGCCTGCACGACCTCCTGACCGTGCTGCTCCAGCAGGCGCCTGGCCTGGCGGCGTGATTCCAGGTCGTCATCGACCAGCAGCACCAGCTTCCGATCGATCGGGCCCTCCGTCTCTCCCATACCCATGCCGCCTCCGCGTGAGTGCCCACCGAATGTGCCGGCGCGCGGGACCCCCAGTCAGCGGCAGGGGTCACCTTTCACATGTGTTGGAGTCCGGAACCGACGGGGGTTCGGTGAGGCGGATCACGTACCCGGGGTGGTCACCGCGAGGAATTCGTGGATGTTATAGTTCGGAGATGAAGCCGCTCGCCGTCGCAATCGTTCTCGCGCTGGCGCTGTCGTCCACGCCGCTCACGGCGCAACAGGACGACCGCTGGCAAGTCACGCTGGATCGGGACGACCACGTCTGGGACGTCCGGCTGGTGCGACTCGACGGTGAGCTGCTCGTGGTGCGGCAGGCCGACTCGTTGCGCCGGCTGCCCGTGGCGCGGATTACCGAACTCCGCCTCATCAGAAAGTCCGAGATGCGGATGGGTGACGGCGCCGCGACGATGGGCGCGCTGACGGGCCGCGACGACGAGGTCTACGACTTTTCGCAGCTGGAGTTCGCGGAGCGGTTGCGGGCGATGCAGAAGATCTTCCTGTATCACCCTTCCGGGTTCTGACCCGCCGCCTCCCGGGCCCACTCCCGAACCCAGGGCCGCCGATCCACCAGCAGTCGACCGAGGGCCGCCTGTGCCGCCGCATCACCCCGCGCCGCGAGGGCACCCAGCGCCGCTGCCGGCAGCGGTTGCTCGCCGGCGATCGCCTCGAGCTCGGCGACCAGGCCGGAGTCCGCCCGCTGCACCGCCGCGGCGATCGCGGCGTTCTGGATCGCCTCGCGGTAGGATCTGGTGCGGAGTCCGGCCGCGATTGCCTCGCGGGCTGACTCGGGAACCAGGCGGGCCAGCGACGTGAGGGCCGCCGCGCGCACCTGATCGCTCGGATCCCGGTCCCAGGCTCGCCGCACCAGCTCCACCACTCCGTCGCCGCCCACCCGGCCCAGCGATTCCACCGCCGCCTTGCGCACCCGCGCGGAGGTGTCGGCCAGGGCTGCTTCGAGCGCGGGGCGCGATCGCGCCGGGGTGAAACGAGCCAGGGCGGCCGCGGCTTCCGCGCGGGTGAGATCGTAGTCGGCGGCCGTGACGGCGTAGGCCAGGGCCGCGGCGGCGAGCGTGTCTCCGGTCCTGGACGCGAGTTGGCCGATCGCCCAGCTCCGCTGCCAGAGATTACGGTGGCGGTGGAGCAGGTTGGCCAGCCAGGGCGTCGGCTGGTGAAATGCGAGCGTCTTCAGCACGGCGTTCTCGTCGTCGAACGCCACCATGGAGGGCGGCCCGCGGACCCCCTCGATCCGGACGGCCTGCTCCCGGCGGTCGATCACCACCCGCGCGACCACGTCACCACTGTCGGTGCCGACCCTGATGGTCATCGGCGCGCGAAACGCCGGCGGCGTGGTGAAGCGCACCCCGCCGGTATCGGGCGCGGCGGTATCCACCTGGACCTGGCGCACGCTGAGCGTAAGCGCCGCGGCGGACGAGTCGTAGTCCGCCGAAACCTCGAACTGGGGATGTCCGGCCTGATAGATCCATTGTGACCAGAACCAGTCCAGGCTTTCGCCCGTGGCGCCGAGCACGGCCTGGCGCAGGTCGTCGCTGGTCGCGGTGCCATAGGCGTGACTGGTGAGGTAGCGGTTGATGGCGGCCCAGAACCGCTCGGGGCCCAGGTACTGTTTCAGCATCTCCAGCACCAGCGCGCCCTTGGGGTAGACCACGCTGGAGTTGTAAGAGGCGAGTGGGCTGCGGCGGCGGGAATCCCTCGCCAGGTACTGCCGGTATTCGTCGAGATAGAAATCCTCTTCGGCGTGGCGGCCCAGCTTCGCGCCCCAGTATTGCCCGGGCATGAACTGCGCCATCCCCTCGTGCAGCCAATAGTTGGCCCAATTCTCCGCGGTAACCAGGTTGCCGAACCACTGGTGCGCCAGCTCATGGGGAATGAGCGAGTGGTGATACCAGGGACGGTCGCGGTAGGCCCGGGCATCGGGAATCCAGTCGACCAGGGTCGTCGCACCGACGTTCTCCATCCCCCCGATGAAGTCGGCCACGGTCACCTGGGCATACCGGTTCCACGGATAGCGGACGCCGGTGAGCCGGCCGAAAGTTTCCATCACGTCGGGCGTGAGGCCGAAGAGCGGGCGCGCGAGCGCGCTGTCCTCGGGATAGACGTAGTACTCCAGTGGAACGTCACGCCAGCGGTCGCGCAGCTTGACCAGTGGCGCCGCCACCAGCGAGATCAGGTAGGTGGAGGCCGGCTTCTCCTGCGCCCAGTGGGTGGTCCGAAGACCGTCGGCCACACGCCGGTCGCTGACGAGCCGGCCGTTGGAGACCACCGTGAGGCGCCGCGGGCACAGTGGCGACCATCTCCCAGGTGGCCTTGTCGTGGGGAGCGCCGTAGGTGGGGATCCAGCGTGGGTTCCCGTCGGTACCGCCGCCGGTATAGACCTGTTGGGGACGATGGGCGCGGCCCGGCTCCGCCTTGAAGAAGTAGAGGCCGCGACCCTGCGCGATCCGGCCGTGATAATCCACCGTGAACCGCGCGGTATCGCCGAAGGCCACGGGTCGCGCCAACCGGATCACGAGCGAGTCGCCCGGACGGTCGAAGCCCAGCGCCTTGCCGCGGGCCGTCACCGAGCGAACCTCGAGCCGCCGCTCCATGTCGAGCACTACCGCGTCGAGCCCCGGCCGCAGCGACACCACCGTCGTGGTCACCCGGCCGTCGAACGAGGTCGAGTCCCAGTCGAAGTTCTTCACCTCGATGCGCTGGTGGATGAGATCGTAGTCGTGCGACGGCGTGAAGGCGCCGTTCACCACTCGCTCGAGGTTGGTCTGAGCCTGGGCTCCTGCCACGGCCACGTGGGCAGCGGCGACCAGTGTGATTCCGAATCGCACGTGATATCCCGAGGTTACGGTCGATGTTGTGCCTTGAGACAGCGCTCCAGCAACCGGGAATCCCCCAACTCCTCGGCGCACCCGGCAAACCCGTCCGTGGGGCCGTGCCACCTGAGCTGATCCACGTCCCGGAACAAGGGCGCGTCGGTCCTGAGCGTTGCCAGGTCCTTGAATAACAGGGCTCGCCCCAGGGCTTCCCCCAGCACGCCGGGAGGGAAGGCCTCGATCGGGCCGTACTGATTCAGCAGCCGGGCCGCCCCGACCCGGCCGATCCCGCGAATACCCGGATATCCGTCTTGCGCATCCCCCACCAGGGCCAGCAGGTCGGGAATCAGGGCGGGCACGACCCCGAACTTCCTCCGTACGCCTTCCGCGTCGCGGATCTCCTTCCCACGACGATCCACCTGCACCACCCGGTCACCCCGGACGCACTGCGCGAGGTCCTTGTCGTTGGCCCAGATGCAGACCGTGTCGACCCGCTCGTCTTCCGACGCGAGGCGCGCGGCCGACGCCAGCCCGTCGTCGGCCTCCAGCTCGATCATGGGCCACACCACGACCCCCATGGAGGCGAGTGCCGCCTCGAGCGGATGGAATTGGGCCAGGAGCGCGGGCTCGATGCCCTCGCCCGTCTTGTAGTCGGGCCAGAGATCGTTGCGGAAGGACTCGATGACGTGGTCGGTGGCGACGCCGAGGTGCGTGGCTCCCTGCTCGATCATCTCGAGCACGGAATGGAGCAGGCCCACGACGGCGCCGAAGCGCTCGTCCTTGCCCTTATTGAAGCGACGCCGGCCGTAGAAGTGGCGGAACAGCTCGTAAGTGCCGTCCACGACATGAACGATCATCCGATAGTATACTGCGTCCCATGAATTCCGGCGCCGGCTCCTTTCCCATCGCGCCCCCGATCGAGCCCATGCTCGCCACGCTGGCGACGACCCTGCCCCCCGACGGGGAATTCCTCTTCGAGCCCAAGTGGGATGGATTCCGCGCGATCGTATTTCGCGGCGCCTCCGACCTGTACATCCAGAGCCGTGACTCCAGGCCGCTCGACCGCTATTTCCCCGAGTTGCACCAGGCGCTGCTGGACCAACTGCCCCCGGGGTGCGTCGTGGACGGTGAGATCGTGATCACCACGCCGCGGGGGCTCGATTTCGACGCCTTGCAGCTGAGGCTTCATCCCGCCGGCTCACGGGTCGCCAAGCTCGCGAAGGAGACGCCGGCCTCGTTCGTCGCGTTCGATGTGCTGGCGGCGCAGGGCCGCAACCTGATGGCCGAGCCGCAGCGGGAGCGTCGCAGGATCCTCGAGGGGCTCATGCAGGGCCTTGGCCCGCCGCTCTACCTCACCCCGATGACCCTGGATCGCGGCACGGCCGCCGAGTGGCTCGATCTGTTCGAGGGCGCGGGCCTGGACGGCGTGGTCGCCAAGCCGGCGGAGGCGCTCTACCAGCCTGGCAAGCGCGCGATGATCAAGGTGAAGCATGTCCGCACCGCCGATTGCGTAGTGGCGGGGTTTCGCTGGTACAAGGGCGGGAAGGAGGCCGTGGGCTCGCTCCTCCTGGGACTCTACGACGAGCGGGGGGTATTGCAGCACGTGGGTGTCACGTCGTCTTTCACCATGGCGATGCGGAAGCAGCTGGTGACGGAGCTGGCGGCGCTGAGGACGGACGCGCTCGAGGGCCATCCCTGGCGTGCGTGGGCGGAAGCGGACGCCGGCGGGCAGCGCCGGATGCCCGGAGCCCAGAGCCGGTGGAGCGCCGGCAAGGACCTTTCCTGGGAGCCGCTCCGGCTGGAGCGGGTCTGCGAAGTGAAGTACGACCACCTGCAAGGCGATCGTTTCCGCCACGCCGCCGTGTTCATCCGCTGGCGGCCCGACAAGCAGCCCCGCGACTGCCGCTACGATCAGCTCGAGGTCACCCCCGCTCTACGAGCTCGCCGAGGTCTTTTCGTCGGGGTCCAGGGGTTCCTGAGCCGGTCTGAGGTCGGCCGGCACGTGCTGCAGGTTCACCCGGACGCGGGTCCAGGTGGAGAACCGGCCGCGCATGGCATCCACCAGCACGTCCGCCGCCTCCAGGTGCGTCGCCGCCTCGGGGTGCCGCGCCTTCCAGCGCTCGAGCCCGGCCAGCGCGTCCTCCTTGCGCCGGGCGCGGCCGATCTCGATCAGCGGATGCTTCGCGGCGCGGGCCTTGGACGGCTGCACTCGCTTGGGCTCGCCCCGCTGCTTCTGGTAGTGCGGCGGCCACGGGGCGTCGCCCAGCCCCTCGCGCTCGTGCCGCGCCGAGAGCTCGAGCAGCGCGTCCAGCGAGCCGGCGCGATCGTCGATGCCGGCGTGCCGGTCGCCGATCCTGGCGAACCGCGCGGGCATGGTGGACAGGGTGAAGTCCCCGGGATCGCAACTCGGAAGCTCGTCCCAGTCGATCGGCGCCGACACGCGCGCGTCCGGCGTCGGGCGCACCGAGTAGGCCGACGCGACGGTGCGGTCCTTGGCGTTCTGGTTGTAGTCCACGAACACCCCGTGGCGCTCCTCCTTCCACCACTTGCTCGTGGCGATCGACGGCGCGCGCCGCTCGACCTCGCGCGCGAGCGCCAGGGCCGCGCGCCGGACCTGGTCGAAGGTCCAGCGCCGCTCGATCCGCACGTTGACGTGGAGCCCGCGAGACCCCGAGGTCTTGGGCCAGCCGGTGAGCCCGAAGTCGCGCGAGCGTCGCCTCGACCACCTGCGCCACCTGGCGCACCTGCGTCCCACTCGACGCCGGGCACCGGATCGAGGTCCACCCGCAGCTCGTCCGGATGGTCCAGGTCCTCGGCGCGGACCGGATGCGGGTGCAGCTCGAGGCAGGCGAGGTTGGCGAGCCAGGCCAGGGCCGCCGCGTCGCGCGGCACCACCTCGTCCGCGCTTCTTCCCGAGGGGAATCGGAGCGACACGATCTCGATCCACGGCGGTCGCGAGCTCGGCGCGCGCTTCTGGTAGAAGAACTCGCCCGGTGATCCCGTTGGGATAGCGCACCAGCATGTTGGGCCGCCCGCCGGCGCCGCGCAGCGCGCCCTCGGCCACGGCGAGATAGTAGCGCACCAGGTCGAGCTTGGTGTGTTTCGGCCCGGGGAAGAGCACCTTGTGCGGGTTGGAGATCGAGATCTCCCGGCCGTCGATCTCGAGCCGCTCGGGTTCGCCGCCGCTCTTACTGGGTGCCGCGCCGCGTGATCTGGGCATCTCTGGTAACGATGAAGAGGCGATGGTTGATCTGACAGAGTAGCGGAGGTGGGTCGGATCGGCCAGCCTCAGCCCGAGCGGAAGTGCAGCGGATCCCTCAGGTTCTGTAACTCCCGGTAGTAATAGAGCGGTGTCGGCCTCCTGCCCCTGAATCTCAGGCGCCGAAGCAGCGCGACTTCGTCCTCGGTCGCGCTGCCACCGAGGGCGGGATCCTGAAGGAATTCGGTGAGCCCCGGCTCTTCGCCGAAGTGCTGGTCGGGCTCTCGCTCGAGGAACTCGAACCGCTTGACATGTCCGGTGACTAGCCTGGAGTTCAAGACGACGTCCAGGGCAAAGGTCGCGAGGTCGATGTCCCAGGACTCGATCAGTGGCTCCAGGAACGAGATGCAGTGTTCCCGGGACAGGTGGAAGATGTCCGTGTCGAGGAACTCGAGCACGATGACGCGCGTCTCCTCGAAGCTGCGGCCACTGAGGTCCGCCACCATGCGGAGCCAGTAATCGTTGCCCAACTCCTCCTTGGCCACGGCGTGGAGCACGTTCAGCAGGCGATGGGTGATCAGCCGCTCGAGCTCGCCGAAGGGCTGCTTTTCGAAGATCGCGCGGACGTGGGTTTCCTTGTCGGGGTGGCATTTACGGAGGATCAGCTCGCGGACTTCCCCGAACAACGGTGCCGGTTCCTCGCCCAGCTCCCGCTTCAGTTGCGCCTTCCGCTGGGCGTCCGCCAACCGCGCCAACTCCCCGCTCGGCAGTTTCAGGAACTTGTCCATCTTGTCATAGATGTCAGTGCGGCTCGGAGCGGGGGGCGCTTTCCTCCGCGTCAGGAGCTGGGAGATATAGGACTCGGTCACCTGGGCGGCCCGGGCGAGCTCGCGCTGCTCCAAGCCGAAGGCCTCCAACCGCTGCCGAATCACGAGCGATACGTCCACGGAATGCCTCCTGGCGGTCTTAACAGTTCTAAGTTAAGTGACATTCCCATTACCAGCGATCGTGATACACTTGACAAGTAAAGTACACCATGATAATATGCAGATCTGGAACATTTCGGTCAATGACGCTAAGTCCAGCGAGTCAAGGAGTTCACATGTACGCAGGCGTCAACGACGAGATCACGTTCCTGCCGAGGGGGCGGGCGCCATCGGCCTTTTTCTCCATCATCGCCGCGCAGGCTAACTCCGCGCAGATTCGCCGTGCAAGCTCTCCCGACCCGGTCGAGTACCCGATGCCCACAGCTACCAAGGCCAGGCCCAAGATCAAGATCCATCCCCTCGAGGACCGTGCGGTGATCCTGCCGGCCGACGAGGCGGTAACGATGCACGGTCCGCTGTACATCCCGGATACGGCCAAGGAGAAACCCACTCAGGGTGAAGTCCTCGCCGTCGGACCCGGCCGGATCGAAAAGGGCGCGCGGATCCCGATGGAGCTCAAGGTCGGCGATCAGGTCGTTTACGGGAAGTACAGCGGGACGCCGTATCAGGTGGGTGATGACGAATTGATCATCATCAAGGCGTCCGACATTCTGGCCACGATCGGTTAAGGCGGCCAACTCAGGGGGAGTGAACCTATATGTCAGCGAAGGAACTGCAGTTCAGCGTCGACGCCCGCGCCAGGCTCAAGCGGGGTGTCGATGTTCTGGCCGAGGCGGTGAAGGTTACCCTCGGTCCCAAGGGGCGGAATGTCGTCATCGACAAGAAGTTCGGCTCCCCGACCATCACCAAGGACGGCGTGACCGTCGCCAAGGAGATCGAGCTGTCGGATCCGGTCGAGAACATGGGTGCGCAGATGGTGAAGGAAGTCGCCACCAAGACGTCCGACCTGGCCGGCGACGGCACCACCACCGCGACCGTGCTGGCCCAGGCGATCTTCCGCGAGGGCCTCAAGAACGTCACCGCCGGCGCCAACCCGATGGAGCTCAAGCGGGGCATCGACAAGGCGGTCGAGGCGGTGGTCGAGGAGCTCAAGCGGCTGAGCGTCCCCTCGGCGGGCAAGAAGGAGATCGCCCAGGTCGGCACCATCTCCGCCAACAACGACAAGGAGATCGGGAACCTGATCGCCGAAGCGATGGAGAAGGTGGGCAAGGACGGCGTGATCACCGTCGAGGAGGCCAAGGGCCTCGAGACCACTCTCGAGACCGTGGATGGCATGCAGTTCGACCGCGGCTACCTCTCGCCCTACTTCCTCACCGATCCGGAGAAGATGGAGGCGGTGCTGGAAGACGCCTATATCCTGATCCACGACAAGAAGATCTCGATGATGAAGGAGCTGCTCCCCATCCTCGAGAAGGTGGCCCAGAGCGGCCGGCCACTCCTGCTCCTCGCGGAGGACATCGAGGGCGAGGCGCTGGCGACCCTGGTCGTCAACAAGCTGCGCGGCACCCTCAAGGTCGCGGGCGTCAAGGCGCCGGGCTTCGGTGACCGCCGCAAGGAGATGCTCCACGACATCGCGGTGCTCACCGGCGGCCAGGTGATCTCCGAGGAGGTCGGCTTCAAGCTGGAGAACGCCACCCTCGAGGATCTGGGCCGGGCCAAGCGGATCGTCATCGACAAGGACAACACCACCGTGGTCGACGGCAAGGGCAAGTCGGACGATATCAAGGGCCGAATCAACGAGATCAAGGCCGCGATCGAGAAGTCCACCAGCGACTACGACCGGGAGAAGCTCCAGGAGCGGCTGGCCAAGCTCGGCGGCGGCGTGGCGATCATCAACGTCGGAGCGGCGACCGAGACGGAGATGAAGGAGAAGAAGGCCCGGGTCGAGGACGCGCTCCACGCTACCCGCGCCGCGGTCGAGGAGGGCATCGTGCCGGGCGGCGGCGTCGCGTTTCTCCGCGCGCAGTCCTCGCTCGACCGAATCAAGGGCACGGAGGACGAAAAGGTCGGCGTCGCCATCGTGCGGCGCGCGCTGGAGGAGCCCATCCGGATGATCGTCCAGAACGCGGGCGCCGAGGGCTCGATTGTCGTGGCCAAGGTGCGGGAGTCGAAGGACAAGAACTTCGGCTACAACGCCCAGACCGACACCTACGAAGACCTGGTGAAGGCGGGCGTGATCGATCCGACCAAGGTCGCCCGGACGGCGCTGCAGAACGCGGCGTCCATCGCCGGCCTCCTGCTCACTACCGAGTGCGTGGTCGTCGAGAAGAAGGAAGAGAAGCCGGCCCCCGCCCCGATGGGCGGCGGCATGGGCGGAATGTACTAGAGATCGGCCGGACTTCCGGGCTGCGTTTGGCAGCCCCGGAAGTCCATTGCCGAGCCGGCATCCCGAGCGCCGCGAGGGATCCGAACCTACAGGACGCGCGTATGATGCTGGCCCAATATCAGGACCTCGTGCTCCCCTCCCTCCGCCGACTGGTGAAGCACCAGCATCAGCGCCATCCCCACCAGCGGTACGAGTCCCGTTTCCTGCATTCTGTAGTTGACCAGTTGCGATGGCAGGGCATTGACCTGCCCACCCGGCCTGGCCCCTGGACCGTGGGCGCCCGGTGGCTTCAGGGTCCTGGGCGGGGCGGGCTCCCGGTGATTCCACTGGTGCAACGGGCCAACACCGTCGTGATGACGGACACCTGGGACGAGGCCCGGCGACTGGCCGGGCTGCTCAACTGGTGCCATGCGCCGAGTCTCGCTCACTCTGTTGTCCAGGAGGTGTCGCATGTCCAGTCTGCTCGGCCGTCCCCGCCGCCCAGCTAGTCCGCTGACCCCGACCGCCGGCGCCGCAACCCTGGACCCCGCGGCGCAACGGATTCTCGTGGTCGAGGACAGCGACTCCCTTCGGGCCGTAACCGTGCGCACGCTGTCGGCTGATGGCTACGCGGTGGCTGAGGCGCGACATGGGGAGGATGCCCTGCGGGTGATCGAGCAGAACGCGACGCCGTTTGACCTGGTGGTCACGGAGATGATCATGCCGGTGATGAGCGGCTACAAACTCGGGCGGCGCCTCGCCAGGCAACGCCCTGAGCTGCCCGTGCTGTATATGTCGGACGCTGCCAATGAGACGCTGATCCGCTCCGGTTTACCCTCGAGCCGGCCGCGATTTCTGTCGAAGCCGTTTCTGCCCGAGGACCTGGTGCGTCAGGTGACGGAGTCGCTACCGGCACGTCCGGGTTCGTCAGGCTCCGAACGGCAGCCATTCGTGACCGCATTTCCGCCACCTGGCCTCGGGGTTGCCGCTGATCGCTGAAGTCCCGGGGCGCCCGGGGTTGCCACAGCCGTCGTCGGGGCAATTCGGCACGGGTCAGCGCGATTCCTCGTCCAGCAGCGCCACCGCGGCCAGCACGGCGGCCGGCTGTTCTTCCTGGATGTACTGGCCGGCCCCGGAGACGCTGTCGCTCCTGAAGTCCGGGAGCTCGGCCTGAAGCAGCTCCCGCTCCTCCCTCGGCACCTCGGCCGGGTGCGGCACCGTGCCCACCAGCAGCCGGACCGGCACCGCGCACCGGTGGAGCCGGTCCGCCAGCGACTCGTCCTCCTTGGACTTCGACATCTGATGGAACGCGTCGATGGAGCCGTGCATGTCGGCGGTCTGTCCCCCGGTATACTGCCGGATCACGGCGTCGGTCACCCAGGTGGTGTCACCCGAATTGCGGATGATCTCACGGCGCACGTCGTGCCGCAGCTTCGACTCGTCCAGGGCGAGCTTGGTCACGAAGCCGCCGAACTTGAACGCCTTCTTCATGCCGGGGGTGGCCGCGCTCTCGGAAGGTCCGCCGCCGATCGCGAGAATGCCGCGGACCAGATCGGGCCGGACGATGGCTAGACGGAAGGCAATGGAGGCGCCGGTGGACTGGGCCACGACGAGCGCCCCGGTGATGCCAAGGCTGTCGAGCGCCCAGCCGATCCGTTCCGTCTGAGCCGTGAAGGAGTAGTCCGCGTCCTTCGGGTGGGAGGACCAGCCGTAGCCGAGCGGCTCGACGACGATGCAGAGATAGCCCTGGGCCGCCAAGGGCCCGGTGATCGCGCGGTAGCCGAAGGCCGCACCGAAGAGGCCGGGGATGAGAACGACCGGCCGGCCGGCACCGACGGTGGTGATGCGGAGGGTCTCGCCGGGGGCGACCTCGATGTCGCGGACCACCGCACTGTCGGGCGAGCCGGCCAGGAGGGCCAGGGTGAGGAAGAGCATGGTGGGTCTCCAGAAAAGCGAGGGGTGGGAACCCTCGAAGGCTATGCCGCCATGGGGAACCGCCCGAGGATGCCCTGGACGGCCGCCAGATACTCCCCGACGTCGAAGTGCTCGGGGTCGATCATCGCCTGTACCGCACATCCGTTGATGAAGCTGACCGCGATGGCCGCGAGGCCTTCGGGCGTCACGCCAGGGAAGCGCGTCGCCTCGGCCTGAAGAACCTCCTCCGCCAGACTTCGAAATGCGGCCCGATAGCGCTCGAGTGCGACGCTGATCTTTTCCCGGACCGCACTATGGCGAGTACCGAACGCCCAATACTCCAGAAACAGGCGGACCTGCGGGGGGTTGCCCGACAGGCGATCCACTTCTTGCCGCAACAGTGCCCGCAGGCGGTCCAGCGGCCCCCCCATCCGGGCAACGTCTTCGGCGACGTGGAGTGCGAGGGTGGCCGCCAGCACGCGGTCCAGCAGCGCGCTGACCAGCTGGTCCTTCCGCTTGAAGTGGAACAGGATCAAGCCGTGGCTGAGGCGGGCTCGGGTGGCAACGGCTCTCACGGTGAGTCCGTCGATCCCCTGGCGCAACGCCACCGAGTGCGCCGCCTTCAGGATCTGTTCCCGCCGCAGCGCCTCGGAAGCCTTCTGCCCTGGCATGCTCGGTCCCTTTCGTCGCTATTGATCTTCCGTCCAATACACGGTACCACTCATTGACCGCTTGGTCAATAGCCCACGGCCCGACGGTGGGTCCGGGGTCCAGTCAACGTTTCGCCACGAACCGGCGGCCGGCCGAAGTGAGCACCAAGGACGAGCTTCTGAACTCACGCTGGCAGGCCGACCCGGCGCTGCCTGATCGTGCGCGTGGCGGCCCGCCCAGGCTGAGCGAGCCGTGGACGGCGAGGCACCTGCGGCTGATGGCCTGGCGAGGTAATCGGGAGCTCGTGCTGGTTAAGACACAACGGAGAGAGGATCGGAGGTGATGGATACCGTTCAGGCGCGAGTGAGGATGCCCGCCATGTCATCGACCGGAGGGGGAATGCCACTCGCTCCAAGTCGAAGCGCCAGGGGCGAGTGCGTGCCTACCCCAATTCGCCAAGCTGTTGAGCTGATTGGGCCGATAGACCGAGCCGGGGACTGGTGAGCGCCGCCGGCGCCACCGGCCTCAGCTTGGCCCGACCGCCCGCCGCAGCTCCCGAGCGGCGACGACTAAATCCAGCATCTCAACGCGCATCGTACGACTCGCTTCAATCGCGTACGCGAGCTTGCTCAATCCGGCGTGCGCCCGCACGATTTCCGCCTCGGCGATGGTCACCAGATCGGTGGCGCGGGTGATGGCGTCGCGCACCGCGTGATACAGGTCGTCGGGAGTGAATGGCTTGAGCAGCACCCGGACGGGAGTGTCCGACGACTCGACATGCGGCACCGCGTCGGGATCGGCGGACATGCAGAGAACCGCGACGCTCGGCCGATAGCGTCTCACCGTTTCCGAGACCCGACGCCCGTCTATCCGCGGCATCGAGAGGTCGGTCAGGACCAGATCGAACGGTTCGGTGCGGGCTTGAATGATGTTCAGCGCGGATTCGCCGTCCGGAGCCTCTACGACGTGAAATCCCTCGGCTTCGAGGCTGCGGCGGAGAAAATCGCGGAGCGACTGTTCATCGTCGACCACGAGCACCGTAGCGCCGCGCCAGATGGGACCGTGGGGAACAGTGAAGGCTGCGTCCATCCGGTAAGTGCCGGTGTAGTATACGCCTGGAAGATTCCTGAAGGGCTCAAAATCAATCTACAGCGCGACAGTACTACTGTCAGCCTCGTGATCGAAGCCGAGGGCGGAGACCTACGGGAACAGCAAGAGCTGTGCCAGGGGCGCGAAGGTGATCCGGTGATGGCGGGTGGGACCGTGGAGCCTGAGGCCCAGCTGGTGCTCTTCGGTACCGTAGCCGACGTTGGTGCTCCAGCCATAGCCGGGATAGCGCGGCGCGAGGCGGTGCATCAGGAGGTCGCGCACGGTCTTGGCGAGGATCGCCGCGGCGGCGATCGACTGGCAGCGGGCGTCGCCGTCCACCAGCGCCTCGTGCTCGAACCCGATCTCCGGGAGGGGAAGCCCGTCGATCAGGATACGGTGCGGGACTGCGGCGCGCGGCGAGCGGGCCCCGGGTCACCAGCCGGCAGATGGCCCGCCGCATCGCCAGTGCGGTGGCGACCCGGATGTTGAGCCGGTCGATCTCGCGCGACGACGCCGCGCCGATCGCGAAGCCCAGAGCACGCTGCCGGATCCGGAGGGCGAGACGGAGCCGAACCCGGGCGGGAAGCACCTTGCTGTCACGTAGCCCGCGCACGGCGCTGCACCGGGCCGGAAAGACGACGGCCGCGGCAACCACTGGTCCCGCCAGTGGGCCGCGGCCCGCCTCATCCACGCCGACGAGCAGCAGCTCCTCGGCCCAGGCCTCCCGCTCCCGTTTCAGCGAGGGGCGTACCGCCATCGGTCAGCCCTCGCGCTTCTCCCGGATCCTGGCCGCCTTGCCGCTCAGCGCCCGCAGGTAGTAGAGCTTGGCGCGGCGCACCCGGCCGCGGCGCACCACCTCGATGGTCGCGATGGTCGGACTGTGCAAGGGGAACAGCCGCTCGACTCCGACGCCGGCGGAGACCTTCCGCACCGTGAACATCTCGCTGATCCCGCCGCCCCGCCGGGCGATCACGAGACCTTCGAACGCCTGGAGCCGCTCCTTGTCGCCCTCGCGCACGCGAACCATGACGCGGACGGTGTCACCCGGGTCGAATGCAGGAATGTCCGTGCGCAAGCCCTCACGGGCCACCTCTGCCAACCGTTCCATGGTAGAACCTCCGCGCCGATGTGCGCTCTGAACTTGAAGTCCTGCACCGCCGATTGCTACCCGGCGCCGCATGACCGCTCCCGGCTACTCCTTCTCGTACCGCTCCCAAATCTCCGGCCGCCGCTCCCGCGTCAGCCGCTCCGCCTCCGCCTGCCGCCAGGCCGCGATCCGGGCGTGATCGCCCGAGAGCAGCACCTCCGGCACCGCGAGCCCCCGGAACTCCGCCGGACGGGTATAGCTCGGCGGGCTCAGCAGCCCTTCGTAGTGCGAGTCCGAGCTGGCCGACTCGTGATCGCCCATGGCGCCCGGAAGCAGCCGCACCACCGCATCCAGCACGCAGAGCGCCGCCGCCTCACCGCCCGAGAGCACGAAATCGCCGACCGACAGCTCCTCGGTCGCCAGCCCGTCGGCCACCCGCTGGTCCACGTCCTTGTAGTGCCCGCAGAGCAGGGTGAGCCGCTCGCCCACCGAGAACCGCACCGCGTCGTCGTGCCCGAAGGGACGGCCCCTCGCCGAGAGCAGCACCACCGGACCGGTGGGCTTCAGGCTCTCGACCGCCTCGAAGAACGGCTCGGGCTTGAGCACCATCCCCGCGCCGCCGCCATAGGCGTAGTCGTCCACCGTCTGGTGGCGGTCGTGGGTGAAGTCGCGGAGCTGGACCAGATTGTACCGGACCAGACCCGGCCGCCGCCGCCCGCCCCGGGATGCTCGCCCCGACGAACGGCGCGATGACCTCGGGGAACAGGGTGACGACGTCGATCGTCAACGGCGGACGGCCGCCCGTCACTCCAGCAACCCCTCCGGCGGCGTCACCACCAGCCGGCGTCCTTCCCGATCCACCTGCTGCACGAACTGCTTCTTGTACGGCAGCAGGAACTCGCGCTTGGGCCCCTGCACCTCGATCATGAGGCCCGCCTGGGTCTCGTAGACTCCGCTGACCAGGCCCAGCGGTGTCTCATCCGGCGTCCGGACCGCGAACCCGGCCAGCTCGTGCAGGTACACCTCGTCGTCCAGCCGGCGGCTTCAGCTGTTCGGCCGGCACCGCGAGGAAGAGTCCCCGCCACGGCTCCACGCTTCCCGGCCGTCGGCGCCCGCGAACTTCACCAGCCACTCCCGGTGATACGAGCGGCTCCGCTCGATGGTGAGCGGGCCGGCGACTTCCTCGCCGTCCAGCCCCACCAGCCACACCGACCGCCCGGGCGCGAACACGGTGCCGGGATCGTCGGTGAGCGGGAAGAGGGTGGAGTCGCCCTTCAGGCCGTGCGGCTTCCTCAGCCTGCCCACCACCATGTGGCGGGCGGCGGGCATCAGACCGCGGTCGGCTTGAAGACCCCGGCCTGTTTGAGCAGCGACTGCACCGTTTGCGACGTGGTGGCGCCGCGCGCGATCCAGTTGAGCGCCTTGTCCGCGTCCACCTTGATCTTGTCGGCCGCGGTCTGGCCCTTGGGGTCGTAGGTGCCGATCACCTCGATGAAGCGTCCGTCGCGGGGCGACTCCTGGTCGGCCACCACGATGCGATAGAACGGAAGGTTCTTCCGTCCGACGCGACGCAGGCGAATTCGTGTTGCCATGTGTGTTCCTGTGTGTGCGGGGTTACCCGGGGAAAGGGCCGCGGCCAAACGGGAGCTTGAGTCCGCCCACGCCCCCGGTCTTCCCCACCGTCTTCATCATCTTCTGCATCTGCTTGAACTGCTCGAGCAGGGTGTTGACCTCGCTGCACCGAGCGGCCCGAGCCCTTCGCGATCCGCAGCCGGCGCGGCCCGTTCATGAGATCCGGGTTCTTGCGCTCCTTCGGCGTCATCGAGAGCACGATGGCCTCGACGTGCTTCATCTTCTTGTCGTCCACCTTGGCCTGCTTGAGCATCGCCGCGTTCACGCCGGGCAGCATCTTCAGCACGTTCTCGAGCGGCCCGAGCTTCTGCATCTGCTGCATCGCGGCGAGGAAGTCCTCGAGGTCCAGTCCCTTCTTGGGGTACCTTCTTCTCCAGCCGCTTGGCTTCGTTCGCGTCGAACGCGTCCTGCGCCTTCTCGACGAGCGACGAGGATGTCGCCCTGCTGGAGGATGCGGCCGGCCATGCGGTCGGGGTGGAAGTCCTCGAGCGCATCGAGCTTCTCGCCGACGCCGATGTACTTGATCGGCTTCTTGGGTGACGCCGTAGATCGAGAGCGCCGCGCCGCCGCGGGCGTCGCCGTCCATCTTGGTGAGGATCACGCCGGTGACGTCGAGCGCGTCGTCGAAGCCCTGGGCGATCCGCACCGCGTCCTGGCCGGTCATGCCGTCGGCGACGAGCAGGATCTCGTCGGGCGGACCGCCGCCTTGAGCCGCTTGAGCTCGTCCATCATCTCGTCGTCGATCTGCAGCCGGCCGGCGGTGTCGACGAGCACGATGCGGGCGCGCGCCTTCGCCTGCGTCGATGCCGGCCGCGACGATCTTCACGACGTCCTTGGCGTCGCGATCGGCGTAGACCGGGACGTCGAGCTGCTGGCCGAGCGTCTCGAGCTGGTCGATGGCGGCCGGGCGATAGACGTCGGCGGCGACGAGGCGCGGGCGCCTTCTGCTCCGCCTTCAGCCTGCGCGCGAGCTTGCCGGCGGTGGTGGTCTTGCCCGAGCCCTGCAGCCCGACCATCATGACGACCGTCGGCGGCACGGTGCTGAGCGATGAGCGCCTGCTTCTCGCCGAGCATGGCGACCAGCTCGTCGTAGACGATCTTGACGAGCTGCTGCGCCGGCCGCACGTCGGTCAGGGCGTACGCCGACGGCCTTCTTCTCCACCCGCTCGAGGAACTCGCGGGTGAGCTCGAAGTTGACGTCGGCCTCGAGGAGGACGCGGCGGACCTCCCGCAGCCCTTCCTTGATGTCGTCTTCGGTGAGAACGCCCCGGCCGCGGAGGTTCGGAGCGTGGCTTCAGTTTGTCGGAAAGCTCGTCGAACATAAGCCCGTAAGGATAACCGGGGCGCGGGGTTCGGACAAGCGGCTGGGTAGGTCGGCTAGAGGCGCTCGAGCAGGGTCCGGAAGCGGGGAAGCTCGCGGAGACCCATTAGGTCGGGGTCGTTTTCGATCCACTCCCGGTGGCCGAATCCGCCCTGGATCGCCTTCTCCAGGAGGTCCAGGGCCTTATCCTGCTGCCCTACTACAGCGGTAATGCATGCCACGTTGTATAGAACACCGGCGTCGTTGGGATCGAGAGCGAGTGCCCGATCAACCCATTCCAGGGCCATGTCGCGGTCGGCCAGCCGGGCCCAGCTGCCCGCGCCCAGATACCAGGCCCTGGCATCTTCGGGGTTGAGCTCGACGTGGCGCTGGATGAGCTGCACCCCCGCGCGGTGGGCCGCCGTCGCCTCGGCCTCCCGCCCCAGGCCGGTGAGGCAGAGCGCGCGAAGCTGGGGCGCCTGGTAGTCCTCCGGTCGCACCGCCGACGCCCGCTCGAAGCGCACGGCGGCGTCAGTGAGATTGCCTTCCTGAAACCGAGCCAGCGCGAAGTAGTAGTGGCCCTCGTAGAGCTTCGGGTCGAGGCGGATCGCGGCCTCGAACTCCCGCTCCGCCTCCCGATACTGCTTGCTGAGGCTGAGCGCGAGCCCCCGCGCGGCATGAGCCTCGGACAGGTCGGGGTCCAGGGCGAGCGCCTTCCGGCTGGCGGAGTCCGCCTGCTCCAGATTGGCGTCGCTGGCGTCCCAGTAGTGGTAGAGCATGGAGCTGCAGTCGGCGATCCCGGCGTAGGCGCGGGCGTAGCCCGGATCGACCTCGATCGCCCGGGCGAACATTCGGCGGGCGAACTGCAGCCCCTTCTCCCGGAATTGATGAAAGAACTGCCGACCGCGGAGGTAGTACTCGTACGCCTCGACGTTTTCCGCCCGCGGCTTCTCGATCGCCCGCCTCTCCTCCTCGGTGAGGACCAGGCGCAGCGCCTTCACGATGTTCTCCGCGATCTCGTCCTGCACCGCGAAGACATCCTCCAGGTCCCGGTCGTACCGCTCGGACCAGAGGTGGTATCCGTCGGCGACGTCGATGAGCTGGGCGGTGATCCGGATACGATTGCCTGCCTTGCGGACGCTCCCTTCCATCACAGTACCGACGTTGAGCTGCTCGCCCACCCGCCGGATGTCCTGATTCTGCCCCTTGAAGGCGAACGCGCTCGACCGCGACGCGACCCGCAGGGCGTCGAGCTTGGCGAGCGCGTTGATGATCTCCTCGGCGATGCCCTCGCAGAAATAGTCCTGATCCTTGCTCGGGCTCATGTCGGCGAACGGCAATACCGCGATCGATTTCACCGCGGCGTGCTGTCCTGTCGCCGAGACCTCGCCACCAGTGCGCCCGAACGGCGAGAGGGTGAGCGCCTGGGCGAAATCGGCGGCGGTCGCGTACCGCTCGACCGGGTCCCGCGCCAGCGCCCGGAGCAGAGCCCGTTCCACTTCCTCCGGCACCTCGGGCCGCGCCGCCCGAACCGGCCGCGCCGGCTCGGTGAACCGCTTGAACATGATCGCCTGGGCGTTGGGCCCGGTGAACGGCGGCTCTCCCGCCAGCATCTCGTAGAGCAGGCACCCGGTCGAGTAGATGTCGCTCCGTCCGTCCAGCTCCGGCGCCCCCGAGGCCTGCTCCGGGCTCATGTACGCCGGCGTGCCCAGCGCCGTCCCGGTCTGAGTCAGCGTTTCCCCTTCCCGAGCGGTCAGCGCCTTGGCGATCCCGAAATCCGCTACCACCGCCTCGCCCTCGTGCAGCATCACATTCTCGGGCTTGATGTCCCGGTGGACCACACCCCGCGCGTGGGCGAAGCTCAGCGCGCCCAGGATCTCGCGAGCCATCGCGACGGCCTCGTCCACCGGAATCCTGCGCTCGCGGTCGAGCCGGGCGCGCAGCGATTCTCCCTTGACGTATGGCATGACATAGTAGAGGCGCCCTCCGGACTCACCGGAATCGATCAGCGACAGGATGTGGGGATGGCTCAGTTGGGCGGCGATCTCGACCTCACGCTGGAAGCGGTCGGCCCCGATCTGCACCGCCAGTTGAGGGTGCAGAACCTTGACCGCTACCGGCCGGCGGTGCTTCAGGTCTTCGGCGAGGTAGACGGTCGCCATTCCACCCCGGCCGAGCTCCCGGTCGATCCGGTAGCGGTCGGCGAGCGCCGTCCGAAGGTTGTCGTCAGCTTTCACCGCAATCGTCTCGGAAGGAGAGGCGTTATTCGGCAGGCATGCACCCGATAGGATACAGCCCCGACTCACCCCGCGCCACATGAGGGCGATCCCGGCGGTAATCGCCACGCGCCCCCTCGCAACGGATCAGGAAGCAGTAATTTCCCCCCCATGACGACTCCCTGGTCCCGCACCGTGGCGATCCCCCAGGTCGCCGACGCGGAGGCGAAGCAGCTTCAGCTGGATCGGATGAAGCGCCGGGCCACGGGACTCCTCGTCCTGATGAGCGTCGTGTTCCTGGCCGCGTTGCTCCTGGAGCCACGCTACCCCGGCCTGGGCTACGTCCGGGCCACGGCCGAGGCGGCGATGGTCGGCGGGCTGGCCGACTGGTTCGCCATCACCGCCCTCTTCAAGCACCCGCTCAACATTCCCATTCCCCATACCGCCATCATTCCCACCCGCAAGGACCGGATCGGGCGGACCCTGGGCAACTTCGTCCAGCACAACTTCCTCTCGCCTCGAAGTCCTGGGCCCCAAGCTGCTCGCGGTTCAGCCCAGCCGGCGGGTCGCCGAGTGGCTCCGGCGCCCCGAGAACGCCCGCTCGCTGGCCCGGCACGCGGCCTCGGCGCTCCGGAGCGCCACCGAGATGGTGAAGGACGAGGACGTCCACGCGCTCCTCGAGCGGAGTGTGATCGAGCCCTTGCGCCAGCGCCCGATCGCCCCGGTGCTCGCCAAAGGGCTCCTCTTGCTCACGGCCAACGATCGCCACCAGCAGCTGCTCGACCGGGTGATCACCGGGCTCGGGGGGCTCATCGTGGAGAACGAGGAGCTCATCCGCCGCCGGATTCACGCCGAGAGCCCGTGGTGGGTGCCGGGGTTCGTGGACGAGCGGCTGCACGCGAAGGTGGTCGAAGGTATCCACCGCACGCTGCTCGAGGTCTCGACCGATCCGTCGCATCCCATGCGGCGGCAGTTCGACGAGCTCCTCACCGACTGGATCGTCCGGCTCCAGGAGTCTCCCGAGGCGATCGCCCGGGCGGACGCGGTGAAGCAACAGCTCTTCGATCACCCCACCAGCCGGGGGCTGAGCGCGTCGCTCTGGGAAGAGGTGAAGGACATGCTCGACCGCCAGGCCGGAGCGGAGCCGGGCGAGGCTTCGGGCGCGCTGGATCGCGGGCTCATCGCCCTCGCCGACGGCGCTCTGGGAGACGAGGCACTGCTCGCCAAGCTCGACGGCTGGATCGTGGAGGCCGCTCTCCGGGTCGTCGAGCAACACCGGCACGAGGTGGGCCGGCTCATCGAGCACACCGTCGGCAACTGGGACCCGGGAGAGACCTCGAAGCGGCTGGAGCTCGCCGTAGGCCGCGACCTGCAGTTCGTGCGGATCAACGGCACGCTGGTGGGCGGGCTGGTGGGGCTGATCCTCTACGCCGCGTCCCGGTTCGCGGGGTACGGCGGGCCCTGATGGAACGCGAGCTGGTGATCCAGGCCCTGGTGACCATCGGGGCGGGCGCGATCGCCGGCGGCATCACCAACGCCGTCGCGATCTGGATGCTCTTTCACCCCTACGAGTCCCGCGGGCATCGGTCCCCTTCGGCTTCAGGGCGCGATACCCAAGAACAAGGCGCGGCTGGCCCGGAGCATCGGGCGCACCGTCGGGGAGCGTCTGCTGACGCCGGAGGACCTGGCCGGGCGGCTCAGCGCCCCGGCGGTCCGGGCGGCGTTCGACCAGGCCGTGGCGGGATTCCTCGACGACCTGCTCGAGCGCGAGCGCGGGCCGCTGCGCGAGCAGCTCGACCCCGAGCTCGTCGCCGCGCTCGATCATGCGATCGCCGAACTGGCGCCACGCGTTGCCGACCGCGTGGCAGCGTATGCCGGGTCGCCGGAGTTCGAGCGGCTGGTGAGCGGGTGGGTCCAACGGCTCAAAGCCGAGGTGCACGATCGCCCCCTGGCGGAGACCCTCACCGGAAGCCGGCGCGAGGCGCTCAAGGGCAACGTGGAGGTCTGGGTCGGGCGGCTCGCCGAAGGCGACGAGCTGGAGCGCACCCTCCGCGGGTTCGTGGACCGGCAGCTGGAGACCCTGTCGCGGGACGACCAGCCGCTGCTCGACCGGCTGCCGCCCGGCGTCGTGGGCGCGCTGGAGCTGGCGATCACCGACTACCTCCCGATCGCCCTGGAGCGGCTGAGCGCCCTGCTGGCCGATCCGGAGGCCCGCGGCATGGTCGAGGAGGCGCTGCGCACCGCCTTCGACCATTCGGTCCGCGATCTCCTGCTGCACGAGCGGATCCTGGCCCGGATCATGGTCACCGACCGTACCATCGAGCGGCTGGTGGACGGCTTCGAGCAGGAGGGCTTCGACCGGTTCGCCGAGTCGCTGGCGGAGCCCGAGATGAAAGTGCAGGTGACTCGGGCCGTGAACGACGCGGTGGTCAATTTTCTTCGCTTGCCGCTGGGCGAGCGGCTCCGGCGCTTCGCGCCCGACCGGCGGCAGGCCCTGGCCGACAACATCGCGGACTGGCTGGTGCGCGTCGCCCGCGACCCCGCGACCCGGGACGCGATCGCCCGGGCCGTGGACCGCCTGCTGGAGGCCGTCGAGCGCCGCACCTGGGGCGACGTGCTCGGCGCGGTGCCCCCCGAGCGGCTCGCCCATTTCGTTGCCGAAGTGCTCGCCGCGGAGCGGGGGCGCCGCTGGGTCCAGGAGAGCGCGACGCAAGTGACCGGGGTGCTGCTGGCCCGGCCGATCGGCCGGCCGGCCGCGTGGTTGGGTCCGGACACCACCGCCGCGCTCCGCGCGACGCTCTCAGGGGTGGCGTGGACCTGGCTTCAGGAGCAGATCCCGCGGGTGGTCGAGCAGATCCGGGTGCCCGAGATGGTCGAGCAGAAGGTGCTGGGCTTCTCGACCCAACGAATGGAGGAGATCGTTCGGAACGTGACCCAGCGCGAGCTCGACATGATCGTGCGGCTGGGATATGTGCTGGGCGCACTGGTCGGGATGATCGCGTTCGGCGTGAGCGTGCTGCTGGGCCGCTGATCTCATCGGTGCGGGGTCATGGCTCCGTCGCTTCGCCGAGCACGGCGATCGGGAGCGTCTCCCAGCGGCTCCAGGTCCGGGGCGCCAGCACGTACCGGGTCGCCGGCCGATCCCCGACGCTGACCGAGTCGAGCGTCGCCCGATAACCCGGTCTCGGTGTCCGCCTCAGCCCGGCCGCGCTTCTGAGAAACCGCTCCCCGGACCGCCGGTCATCCCAGACCACGTACCACACCAGGGCTTCGCCCGCCGGGGTCCGGTAGAGCCGGAACCGGTCGCCGCCCCACCCGATCGGAACCACCGTCTGGACATCCTTCGACCCCGCCAGCACCGCGAGAATCACCCGGATCTCGTTCTCACCGAGCACGTCCTCGTAGGTCACGTTGGAGTCGGGCGGAAAAGCGAGCGGGACCGGTGCGTCGCCCTTGGCGTAGCGCTCGGGGTGCAGGATCTGCTCGCTGGACACCGGCATCCGCGGCCCGTAAGGAAGCGAGTCGCGGCCCTCGCTCTCCCACCAGTGCATGAACTCGGCGCCCTGCAGGTAGGGAAAGATCAGCGACTCGCGCAGCAGCAGCGGTGCGCGGCGGAAGACCGGCATGGAGGACTGCTGCTGCCGGACCTGCTCGCGGTAGAGCTCCCAGAACTCGGGGTTCCGGGCGACGCCCTGCCCCGGCGCGAGCACTTCGAGCGAGGCCAGGGTGGCCTGCCCCTCCAGAATTGCCTGCGCGGCTGTCAGCCGGTCGTTGTTGTCGCGGGCGCCGAGGATGGAATCGAGCGGGAGATACTGGCCCTGGAGCGCGTGGATCAGCTCGTGCGCCAGCACCAGCCGCAACTGGGCCCGGTCGGCTCCCTCCACGCCGAAGAGCATCGCCGAATCGGGATCGAAGAACCCGGCGACCTGCTCGGAGTAGAGCTCGAGCAGGAGCGGCCTGAGCTGCAGCGTGTCCGGCAGGAGACCGAACAGCCGGTAGGTGGTTTCCAGTCCGTTCAGGCGCTCCGGCGGCAGCTCCTCGTCCAGCTTTCGGATCAGGTAGTTCCGCACCTGCTCGCGACTTCGCATCCCCGAGCGCGGCGGTGATCTGAAACGGAGCCCGGTGGCCCGCTCGACCGGCAGGCGGAGGCTGTCCACCAGCCGCGCCAGGTCGGCATCCTCGCGTACCCGGCGCTCCCGAGGTGCCTCTCCCCGGCACCCGCCCAGCATGATGGTGAGCGCGACCAGGCCGGGCCCGCACCGCATCAGAGCCCCAACCCCGGCGCGATCTCGGCGAAGACCTCACGCACCCGCTCGAACCCCCCGGTGAAAGCCAGCAGCGCCGCGGCGATGGTGAGCCCGACCCCGAAGGGCAGATACCCGTGGGAGATCAGCTCGTCAGTGCTTCCCGGCGACGCGGTCACGGTCCGCCGGGAGGCCAGTGCCAGGGCCCCTCCTCCCAGCGCGAGGGCACCGAGCATCCCGGCCCAGTGCCCGCTGCCGATGGCGAGGCCGATCGCGGCGCCGATCAGTCCCCAGACCTGAATCAGCGCGCCGCCGAGCATCCGCCTCGGCAGGAGGAAGGACACGTAGTACGCCGCGCCGGCTCCGATCACGGCGTGGAAGGCCGCTCGAAGCATCCCGCCGATGACGCCGACCCGCGCCGCCGCCGCCATCAACCCAACCAGAACCAGCCCGCCGGCCAGGAGCTGAATGAGCTTGCCCCAGCGAAGACCCGGAGGCGGCTCGCCACCGGTACCCGGCTCCGCCGCCGTGCTCCGCCGCAAGGCGGACGGGATCAGCAGCACGATGCTGATGAAGGCCCCGAGGGCGAGCACCGGCCAGACCGACTCCCAGCCGAAGAACGCCCCGATCATTCCCATGAGGGCGCAGTCGCCGCCTCCCATGGCCTCCTGGCCCAGCACCAGCTCGGTCACCTCTCCCACCAGCAGCACCAGGCCGGCGCCGAAGAGCGCCCCCCGGATGGCGTCGGGCACTCCTGCCGGCTGGGGCCACGCGGCGAAGGCCAGCGCGATGGCGGTTCCGCCGAGGGAGAACTCGTGCGGGATGATGAAGGCGCGGGCGTCGCTCACCGCGATCCCGAGCAGCAGGGTGACCGCGACCGCGAGCTCGATGGCGGATACGCTCAGCCCGAGCAGCGCCACCGACCCGCCCCAGATCAAGGCGGTCGCCGCCTCGATGGCGGGATACATGGGTGAGATCCGGGCCCCGCATCCCGAGCATTTTCCCTGGAGGACGAGCCAGGAGACGATGGGAACGTTCTCGTGCCACCGGATGGCGTGCCCACAGGTGGGGCAGCGCGAGGGAGGGTGCATCACCGACTGTTTGGGCTCGGCGCCCCAGCGGAGGATGCAGACGTTGAGGAAGCTACCGAGCGCCGCGCCGATCAGCCCGAAGTAGCCTACGACCACCGGTGCCGGCAGATCCAGATCAGTCCACACTCGCGACCTCACGAAGCAGGATGGCGGCGGCTACCGCCACGTTGAGCGATTCGGCGCCCCTCGCGAGCCGGATGCCGACCCGCCGGCTGGCGGCGGCCTCCAGCGCGGGGCTCACACCGGCACCCTCGTTCCCCAGCACCAGTCCGATCACGGCCCGCTGCCCCCGCGCGGCGCCCGGCTCGATGGCCGCGCCGTCGGCGGCGGCCACCCAGCTCTCGATCCCGCGGCCACGGGCCCAGAGGAGATAGCGCTCCACATCGCTCGGCACCGCGGGCAATCGGAAGAGCGCGCCCATGCTCCCGCGCACCACCTTCGGGTTGGTGAGATCCGCCGTTCCCTTCAGCGCGATGACACCGGCCGCGCCGAGGCCGTGCGCTGATCGGAGGATGGTACCCACGTTGCCGGGGTCCTGGACGCCGTCCAGGACCAGCACCGGCGATCCCGCCGCCGGGGCGATGTCGTCGAGGGTCCATTGTCGGGCCTCGACGATCGCGATCACTCCCTGGGGGTGCTCGGTGTCCGCCAGCTTCCCCAGCTCGTCGTCCCCTACCGCCTCGAGCCGCACGCCGCGACCCTCCAACGCGCTCTTGAGTGCCTTTCCTCGGGTGGTACCTTCAAGCGCCGGTGAGATCGCGGCCCCACGGAGCGGCAAGCCGGCGTCGATGGCTTCTTCCACCAGCCGCACGCCTTCGGCCAGCACCAGCCCCCGCCGCTCGCGACCCCGGCGGCGATGGAGGTCGCGGATGACCGTCTTGAGAGAGCTCGTCATGGACCCGTCTGCCCGATGAGGATCGCGCTCACCATCGCCGGCTCCGACTCCGGGGGCGGCGCCGGCATCCAGGCCGACCTGAAGACGTTCCACCAGTTCGGCGTGTTCGGCACGTCGGTCATCGTGGCGCTCACGGCACAGAATACCCGCGGCGTGCGCGCGGTGGAGGCGGTCTCGGAGACGATGGTCGCGGCACAGCTCGCCGCCCTGGCCGAGGATCTTCCGCCCGCCGCGCTCAAGACCGGAATGCTGGCGGAGGCGTCCCTCACCCGCCTCGTCGGCAAGGCGATCCGGGAGAACGGCTGGTCGCCTCTCGTGCTGGATCCGGTAATGGTGTCCACCTCGGGCCACCGCCTCCTCACCCCGGAGGCGGAGGACGTGGTGCGGGAGAGCCTGCTTCCGCTCGCCGCGCTGGTGACGCCCAACCTCGACGAGGCCACCATCTTGTCGGGCCGCGCCGTCCACGACGAGGCATCGATGGAGCGCGCGGGTGAGACCCTGGTGCACTTCGGCGCCGGCGCGGCGCTGGTGAAGGGAGGGCACCTCACCGGCACGGAGATCGTCGATCTCCTGGTGACGCCCGCCGGCACCCGGGCCTTCCGGCGCCCGCGCATCGACACCAGCTCCACCCACGGCACCGGCTGCACGCTCTCCGCCGCGATCACGGCCGGGTTGGCGCTCGGCCGCGACCTGGAGCGCGCGGTGGCGGATGCGCTCGACTACGTGCACCGTGCCATCGAGGCCGCCCCCGCGATCGGTGGAGGGCACGGCCCGTTGAACCACGCGGTGGCCCCTCGCCGCGGGGTCTGACCCGGGGCTCGCTCACACCGCCGTCACCACTCCCTCCACCAGCCGTTCCAGGTCTCCCGACACCCGTGCCGCTACCTCCATGACCTCGGCGTGATCCAGCCGTTGCGCCGTGGTCCCGGCGGCCGGGTTGGTGATGGTGGAGAACGCCAGGCAGCGCATCCCCCGGGCGCGGGCGACGACCACCTCGACCGCCGTGGACATCCCGACCGCATCGGCGCCGAGGCGCTCGGCCATGCGCACTTCCGCCGGGGTCTCGTAGCTGGGCCCCAACACCTGGATGTAGACCCCTTCTTCCAGCGCGATCTTCCGGCTCGACGCCACCTCGCGGGCCAGCGACCGGAGCGCGCCGTCGTAGGGCGACGACATGTCGGGGAACCGTTCCTCGCCCGGCAGCACCGGCCCGATCAGCGGGTTCCGGAAGGTGAGGTTCACATGGTCCGCGATCATCATCAGCGCCCCCCGAGCGAAGGTGCGCCGGATACCGCCCGCCGCGTTGGTGAGGAGCAGGGTCCGGACCCCGAGCGCGCCCATGACCCGCACCGGCAACGCCACCGTCTCGGGCGCGTGGCCTTCGTAGAGATGGAAGCGGCCGCTCTGCACCAGCAGCGGCCTGCCACCCAGCGTCCCGAAAACCAGCTCGCCCTGATGGCCGACCACGGTCGTTGCCGGGAAGTGCGGGATCGCCGAGTAGGGAATCCTTCGCGCGCCCTCGAGCCGGCTGGCCAGGTGGCCCAGGCCGCTTCCCAGAACGATCGCCACGTCGGGAACGGCGCCGATCCGGCCGCTCACGAACTCCGCCGCCGCACCGATGGCCTCCACCTGTCCGGCGGCCCCGGTCCGCTCCACGACGCCCGACCGCGCCGCCGCCATCATACCAGCATTCCGGCGATCGCCGCCGAGGTGAACGCCGCCAGGTTTCCCGCGATCATCGCCCGGAGGCCCAGGCCCGCGATCTCGCTGCGGCGCTCCGGTGCCAGGCCACCGATACCGCCGATCTGGATCGCGATCGACGAGAAATTGGCGAAGCCCAGCAGCGCGTAGGTGAGGATGATGGTGGTTCGCGGCGAGACCAGGAGCCGGCCGCCGAGATCGCTCCCGAACTGCGCGTACGCGACGAACTCGTTCAGTACCACCTTGATCCCGATCAGCCCGCCCACGTACCCGGTCTCGCTCCAAGGCACGCCGATCAGCCAGGCGATCGGCCGAAGCACCTGCCCGAGCAGCAGCTGCAGCGTGAGCCCCTCCTGACCGAGGTGCCCGCCCACCCATCCGAGCAGGTAGTTGGTCAGCGCGACGAGCGCGACGAAGGCCATCAGCATCGCCCCTACGTTGAGCGCGAGCTGCATACCCTGGCCCGCGCCGCCCGCGGCGGCCTCGATGAGGTTCGCGCCCGGCTTCGGCACCTCCATCTTGAGCGAGCCCCTGGTCACCGGGGTCTCGGTCTCGGGCATCAGGATCTTGGAGAGATAGAGGCCGGCGGGTGCGTTCATGACGCTGGCGGCCAGCAGGTGGCCGGCGATATCCGGGAAGTAGCCGCGCAGCATGCCGACGTAGGCGGCGAGCACGCCTCCGGCAACCGTGGCGAACCCGCCGACCATCACGGTGTTGAGCTCCGAGCGCGTCATGGTGGGAATGAACGGCTTGATGAGGAGCGGCGCCTCGGTCTGGCCGAGGAAGATGTTGCCCGACGCGGAGAGCGTCTCCGCGCCCGAGGTGCGTAACGTCTTCTGCATCACATACGCAATGCCCTTCACGACCACCTGCATGACCTTGAGGTAATACAACACCGACATCAGCGCGGAGAAGAAAATGATCGTGGGAAGCACGTTGAAGGCGAAGTAGGCACCGGTGGCCGCGACCTGGCCCGCGCTGGTGTCCAGATTCCCGCCGGGCCCTGGAGTTCCGACCGGCACGGTATGCTGCACCAGGTTGCCGAAGACGAACCGTGCCCCCTGCTCCTGGAAGCCGAGCAGCCCCGTGACGATACCTCCGACCTGGTCGAAGAAGGCCCGCCCCGCGCCGGTCTTGAGCACCACCAGGCCGAACAGGACCTGAAGCAGCAGACCGGATCCCACCAGGCGCCAGTCGATCCGGCGCCGGTCGTAGGAGAGCAGCGCCGCGATCCCGATCATCACCGCGATGCCGAGCACGCCGACCAGTCGGGCGGCCAGCGGCGTCTCCAGGCCGGCCCGGGCCTCCGCCAGCCGCTCGGCCGCGGTCTGAACCAGCCAGAGGCCGCTCACGGGATGGCCCGCAGCTCGGAGGAGACGCGGTCGAGCAGGGCCCTGCGCTCAGGCCAGGGGAGGAACGCGGTGGCAAAGCCGGTGAGGATCATCTGGTCGATCTCCTCGCGGGTGAACCCAAGCGCCCTGTGAGCCAGCCAGTATTCGTCGCTGAGGGAGACCCCGCACATCAGCCACCCGTCGGTGCAGAGCGTCACCGCGAGCCCTTTGTCGAAGTACTGCCGCACCGGGTGGGCCGCCGCGGTCGGGGACGGCGTGGGTCTGCACGTTGCTGGTGATGTTGATCTCGAGCGGGATCCTGCGGTCGCGCACGTAATCGAGCAGCACCGGGTCCTCGTAGAGCCGGGTGCCGTGCCCGATGCGATCGGCGTGGCAGTGGTCCACCGCGTCGGCGATGGACGCCGCGCCGGCGGCCTCGCCGGCGTGCACCGTGATGCCGAGGCGCCCCTCCGCGGCCAGGTCGAACGCCGCGCGGTGCGCCCCGGCGGGACGGCCCGCCTCGCCCCCGGCGAGATCGAACGCCACGACCCCGCGGTCCCGGTACGCCACCGATAGCCGCGCGATCTCCAGCGACACGGCGGGGTCGTAGTGCCGCAGCGAGCAGTTGATCACCCGGGTGACGACCCCGAAGTCTCGCTCGCCCCGGCCCAGGCCGGCGAGCTCGGCGTCGAGGGCCCGTTCCATGGAAAGCCCCTGCCGGCGGCTGAGCCAGGGACAGTATCGGACCTCGAGGTACCGGATCCCGTCCCGCGCGGCGTCTTCCACCATCTCGTAGGAGACCCGCTCGATCGCCTCCGCGCTCTGCAGCAACGGGATGGTGTACTCGAAGCGGTCGAGATAGTCCTCGAGATTGGCGGCGTCGTCCACCCGCATGAACCGGCGGAGGGCATCGGGCTCCCGGGTGGGCAGCTCGAAGCCGACGCCGCGGGCCAGCTCGATCATGGTCTCGGGCCGCAGGGCGCTGTCCAGGTGGGTGTGCAGCTCCGCCTTGGGCAGCCGGGCGATCAGCTCACGTGTCAGCATCGGCCTCCCCCGAGGCACGGCGTGCGCTCACCACCACCCGGAGGATCGCGCCCTCCGCCAGCGCCGACTCCAGTGGCACCTCGATCCCCCGGGCGTCCGTGACGAAGGCGGTACCGGCGGCGAGCTTGCGCCCCAGCTCCGGATCGTGCGCCAGCACGGCGGTACGCACGTCGGCGCCCTGGCCGACTTCCAACGAAACGGCGTTTACGAAGACGCGCATCGGCCGGCTCAACGTCGGGTGGACCGGAATGCGGTCGAGGCCTCGACCTCGACCGGCTGGGGGAGGCGCCGAAGGTAGATCGCGGCCGCCTCCACGTCCAGCAGTCCGACCCGCTCGCTCGGGCGCCCCGAGAGCATGGCGAAGCCTCCGGCTCCGGCGGCCGTGGAGTCGTCGGTCGCCAGGGTGTAATCGTCCTGGGGCCGCAGCTTCCGGCCGCCACCGAGGATGACGTCCTTGACCCGGCGGCCCGCCGCGGCGCGAGGGTCGTAACGGACCTGGCCGCCGGCCAGGTGGACCGAGGGCCCGTCGGTCCCTTCCAGGGCCCGCTCGAGCAGGCTCCGCACCTGCGCACCCGTCAGGGTCAGGCGCAGCAGGTCCGAGCCCGCCGGCTCGACCTCTCGCAGCCGCGCCAGCGTCACCGCCCCGGCGGGAAGATCGGCGCGGATGGATTCGTTTCGGACCAGTCCGAAGTCGGCCCGCGCCAGATTCCGTCTGGCTTCCGCGAGCACGGCTCCGAGCGCGTATTGGTGGCCGTCCCGCGCGAGCGGCTGCTTGAGCCGAGCCTGCGCCCGATGTTCGACGCTGTCGCTGCGCCGGGTGAACGTCTCCAGCGCTCCCGCGAGTGGGGTTCCGGGCCGGGCCGTTGCCGGCGGCACCGCCGCGAGCCGAGTCCGCAGCTCGAGGCCACCCGCCGGGGTCTTCACCAGGTCGGCGACAGCGAGGGTCGAGGGCCCGGCGGCGCCCACCACCGAGGTACCGGCGATCCGGGCCTCGACGGCATGGGTGCCGTCGCCGCCGACGATGAGGCCGACGCCGGTGCCGGCCAGCTCCTCGGCAAGGCGCACCAACTCTCCCTCGCAGCGCAGCCCCTGGCAGGCGGCGCCGGCCTGCACCAGAAGGATGGTGAGCGACGGTTGTTCCCGGCGGACTTCGGCCAGCGCATCATGCAGCCCGAGCTCGCCGCCGCCGAACCGGAGGCCCCGAGTCCGCTCGGCGGCTTGCCGGGTCTTGGTCTCGGGGGAGACATAGCCCAGCACCGCGATGCGGAAACCGGCGGTGTCGATCATCCGGTAGGGCACGACCCACGACGGGCGCCGCCCGGTGGCACTATCGAACACATTCCCGGCGAGCCAGGGATAGGACGACTCGCCGATGCGCGCACGGAGGGAGTCCAGGGACCCGTCGAAGTCGCGCTCCGCCAGCGCGGAGGCCGCGAACCCCATCCGGTTCATCACCGGCAGCCCCACCCGGCCGGCCGCCGCGCCCCCCGCGTCGAGCCGGAGCGTTGGGCAATCGCACTCGCCTTGCAGGCTGTCCATGGTCCGGTCGAGCGCGCCGGCGGCGCGCAGGGCGCCGCGCAAGCCGGCCGTGCCGAGGACCCGGAACACGACCGTGTCGCTCGCCGAGCGAGGCAGCGGCTCGGGGGCGATATCGTAGATCTCCCGGACCGCGACAGCCGAGACCTCGGGCACGATGCGCCACTGGGACGGGGCGATCGTGGCTGGATCGAGCGGCACGCGCCGGATCTCGGCCTCGAGGAGGTCCTGGATCCGCTCGCCCCTGTCGTACACCACCGGGGCGTGGGCCACCATCGAATAGCCCCCGGCGCCGGTCTGGCGGTGACTGTTGACCGCCATCGTGAAGCTGTCCGAGGGCTCCACCATTCTGCCGCCCACCGACAGGTTCGTGATCCGGCCCCCTGGAGGCCGGCGCAGATCCATGTCGTAGCGGGCGCCGCGGACGACGTCGAAGTCGTATCCGGGCATCGAGTCATCGAGCGACACTCGACCGGCGGGGTCCACCCGGAAATACCGGGCGCTCCGCTCCAGATATTCCCGGAGCTGCCCGCCCGTGATGCGCACCGACCGCAGCGTGTTCTCGAAAGGGTAGAGGCGGAGGACGTCCCGCCGGCGGATGGTGTCGGCGCGAAACCCGGCCCGAAGATCGAAGATCGGGCCGGCGGCGAGTTGAGCGCCGGCGCGGCGCCGCTGGGTCTCGAGCACCCAGTCCAGGATCGCCGTGGGCCCCGCTCGCGCCCCGGTCGCGGGCATGGGAGCCAGGGCCATGCCGAGCGGCTGGTCGACCCATGCACGCACCGAGTCGTGGCTGGGCCGGAGACGCTGCTCCAGCAGCGCCGACGGGCTCACCTCGCGGGTGGACACCAGTCGGGATCGCCACCGCACCACCTTCCAGCGGGCGCCTCGACCCCGGATCAGGTCGACGTGCACGACGGCCACGGCCGCGCCGAACGGGGCGGGCTGCACGAACCGGACGCCGCCGGCGGTCGAGTCGCCGAATTGCTCATGGGAGTGCCCCACCACCACGAGGTCGGGCCGCACCCGGAGCGAGGTGAAGCTTCCCGCCGCGTGCTCGGTCCCGACTCCGGCCGTGTCGTAGGTCGAGCCGCCGGCGACGCCACTGTGCGACAGCGCCACGATGAGGTCGGACGAGCCTCGCATCGCCTCGAAGGTGCGGCCCGCCGACTCCTCGATGCGGCCCACCCGGATCCTGCCGGCGAGCCGGTCACGATCCCACACCATGGTGCCGGGGGTGGTGAACCCGGTGACGCCGATCCGGATCGGACCACGGCGCAGGATCCGGAAGGGACTCACCAGCAGGCTGTCTCCCGGCAGGGTGTGGACATTGGCGCTGACGAAGGGAAAGGCGGCATCGGCCAAGGCGCGCTCCAGCTCGGGCACGCCCCAGTCGAAATCGTGGTTGCCTGGCGTCGCCGCGTCGTAGCCGGTGAGGTTCATCGCCTCGACGATCGGGTTTGGCCCCCGCCGTCCCGGGCGCGCCTGGTAGGTGGCGAACGGGCCGCCCTGGAGCATGTCGCCGGCGTCGAGCACGACCACCTGGCCCGGATAGGCCCGGCGCAGCGAGTCGACTACCGTGGCCACCCGGGTCAGGCCACCCACCGCCGCCCGGTCCTCGAGGTAGTCCCACGCGGTGGCGTGGCCGTGCAGGTCGGTCGTGGCGACGAGCACGACGTGGGCACTGTCCGGAGCTTGAGCGGCGGCGAGTGATGCTGCGAAGAGGAGCGAGAGCATCGGGGAGGAATATAGGCGGGACGACAGGGGTTAGGCGGCCAGGCTACTCCTCTCGCGTGAGGTCGACCACCCACAGGTCCCCGATCCGCTCCAGGAAGGTGGCGTAAATCCGGGTGGTGTCCATGGTCGCGTTGAACAACTCGAGTCGTGTGCCGCTGAAGTCGGTGAGCCGGCGAGCGGAGCCATCGGCCACGGCGATCGCCCATACGTCGAGCTTGTCCAGTCCCGGCGTGGTGTTGCCGCAGGCGTACAGCGTGCGGCCGTCCGGCGAAAACGCGATCGGGAATCCCTTCTGCCACTTGTTGCCGGTCACCCGGCGCGTCTCGGCGCGAGCGACCGAGACCAGGTAGATCTCGGCGTAGCCGCTGGTGTCCGACGAGAAGGCCACCGACCGGCCGTCGGGCGACCAGACCGGATACCACCACACCGCCCCGATGGTGGTGAGCTGGGTCGCCACGCCGCCCGCCGCGGGCATGCGCCACAACTGGACGGCGCCGCTCCGGCCGGAGCCGAACACGATGGCCTGTCCGTCGGGCGACCACGAGATCGTCCAGTCCTGCGCGTCGTCGCGGGTGAGCCGTACCGCGGTGCCGCCTCGCACCGGCTGAACCCACAGGTCCCGATTACCGCTCCTGAGCGAGTGATATCCGATGCTGCGCCCGTCGGGTGACCAGCGAGGAGCCCAGTCGTGGGCCGGATCGCTGGTGACCTGCTCGAGCCCTTTGCCGTCCACGCCGATGGTCCAGATGTCGGCGTTGCCGCTTCGGTCCGAGTCGAAGGCGAGCCGCTTCCCGTCGGGCGACAGGGCCAGCAGCTCGATGAAGTGATTCTCGCTGATGACCGGCCGCGCATCGGCCATCGTGATCACGCGGTCGGTCAGCGGCATCGACCAGATGTTCGAGCGCTCGATTTGCTTCGAGTAGGCGATGTGCCGCCCATCATCCGAGAGCGCGAAGGAGCCGACTCCGGCGCCGACGGTGAGCGTCACCGGCTCGCGGTGCGGCCGGCCCGCCGCATCGACGGAGAGATACCACAGGTCGGGGCTCCCGCCGCGATCCGACACCAGGTAGAGCCCGCGACCGTCCCGCGCCCACACCGGGTTCCGGTCGAAGCTGGTGCCGCTGGTCACCCGTACCGGGTCGGTGCCGTCCAGGCGCACCGACCAGATGCTGGACGTGGACAGGCCCGCCGCGGCGCGCGCGACGAACGTGATGCGGTCCCCGCCGGGGGCCCAGGTGACGTCGATGATCTTCCACCGCACGATCTCGGCGGGAAGGGCGACCGGTTCGGCGGCACCGCCGCGAGCGGGCACGACGAAGAGCGCCGGCCCCAGTGAGAGCGCGAGGCGCGAGCCGTCGGGAGACCAGGCCAGGCCCGACTCGAAGTCGAGTCCGCTGGTCGCGTCCAGGATGCGGCGGGGCGCGGCCCCGATCGCGGGCACCAGATAGAGCCCCCCTCCGTCCAGGTCGGAGAAGAACGCGATCCACTCGCCGTCGGGTGACCACGCCGGGTGCCAGTCGTCGCCCCCCTGTTCCGGCGTGAGGTTCACGTTCTGATGGGCCGCGACCTGATGCACCCAGATGTCGAGGTTCCCCGACTCGTCCGAGACATACGCGACTCGCCCGCCATCGGGTGACCAGGAGGGGTTGGTCTCGAGACCGGGCAGGCTGATGAGCGGCCTGGTCGAGGCGATCTTCGGGGCGACAGCTCCCGGGTCACCGATGGCGAACAGGTACCAGCCGATCCCCAGCACCATGACGAGGGCGACGGCGACGGCGCCGCGGCGCCACGGGCGGCGCCCCGCTTGCCCCCCACTGCCGTGGGACGGCGGCCCGCCGACCACCGGCCCCGAGGTCAGCGCCTGCACCAACTGCTCGGCCGTCGCGAAACGGTCCGCCGGGGCCTTGGCGAGCGCGGTGGTGATGGCCTGGTCGACGGTCGCGGGCACGGACTCGCGGAGGAGCGACACGTGAGGCACCGGCCCGCCCAGACGTTTCGCCAGGATGGCCTGCGCAGTGGGGCCGGTGTAGGGGGGCTCGCCGGCCAGCATTTCGTACAGCATGCAGCCCAGCGAGTAGAGATCGCTCCGGCCGTCCAGGTCGCGCTCCCCCGCCGCCTGCTCCGGGCTCATGTAGGTCGGGGTGCCCACCGAAAGGCCCGTCTGGGTCAGATCCTCGATGCCCGCCTCGGTCACCGCGCGGGCGATCCCGAAATCGGCCACCCGGGCATGGCCGCGGGACAGCAGCACGTTTGCCGGCTTGATGTCGCGATGCACGATGCCGAGACTGTGCGCGTAGCCCAGCGCATCGCCGACCTCGCGCGTGATCCGGAGCGCGTCGTCGAGCGGCAGCTGCTTCTCCCGGTTCAGCCGGTCGCGCAGGGACTCGCCCTCGACATACGGCATGACGTAATAGAGTGAACCCCCGGCGTCGCCGGAGTCGAGCAGCGGCAGGATGTGGGGATGATCGAGGCGGGCGGTGAGTTCGATCTCCCGGAGGAAGCGCTCCGCGCCCAGGGCCTCCGCGAACTCGGGCCTGAGAACCTTCAGAGCGACCTGCCGGCCATGCTTGAGATCGTGAGCCAGGTAGACGATGGCCATCCCGCCGGCGCCGAGCTCGCGGTCGAGCCTGTACTGGTCGGCGAGCGCTGCCTTCAGTCGGTCGAAGCGCTCCGTCATGGTCCAGACCAATATGGCCCGGCACTCCGCCAGCGCCACCCGAACCAGGGTAGCGGGCCGGCCGACTCTCTACGCGGCTGTCTGCTCGTTGCGGGGGAGCGGCACCAGGAACTGCAGCTTGCCGTTCGGGGCCATGGGGATCTGGTCCACGATCTCGATGGCGATCTCGAAGTCGGATCCGACGCTGGACTCCACGATCGCGGTAAGGGTATGGCGCTCGTCGGCCGAAGGCGGCTGGCGAACATCCACCAGGAAGCGCAGGTGGCGGCCCGGCTCCTCCCGGACCTGGAATCGGCGCACCCAAGTATGGGCCGCGGCCCGGCCGAAGAGGCTGGTGATGAGCGGCGTGGTGATCAGGGCACCGTTGGGCCGGCGGATGGCGTGCGCGGTCCGGCCGTGCACCCGCGACAGCAGGCCGAGGCCGCGGCCGCACTCACAGGTCCCCGGCAGACGCGCGGCCATGTCGCCCATGCGGTACCTGATCAGCGGCATCGCCGTGAGGCCGAGGCTGGTCACCACCAGTTCCCCGACCGTCCCCGGCGGCACCGGGAGGCCGTCGGGGCCCAGGACCTCCACCACGAAGGTGTCGTCGTTCAGGTGGAGCACGTCCCGCCGTGCCGGACAGGACCAGGCGATCACCCCGAACTCGTTGGTGACGTACACGTCCACCGCGGGGGCCTGAAATGCCTGCTCGGCCAGCTCGAGGCACCGGTCGGTGACCTCCATGGCGGTGCAGAACACCGCGCGCGGCGGCTGCACGCGCGCGCCGGTCGCCACCACGTGCTCGGCGAGGGCCTCGATGGCGCCGGCATACCCCGTGAGGATCGGCGGGGACAGCTCCCGAACCCTCCGGAGCACGTCCGCGGGAGGGGCGTCGGAAGCCAGCTTTTCGATCCGGGGCAAGACGCCGATCCGGCGGAGCAGCTTGATGGGCCCCGCCCGCTCGGGCTTGTCCACGATGGCGACATTGATCTGTGAGTCCCACGCGCTGCAGCCGTACGCCGAGTAGACTCGCCACCAGCGGCCGGAGTATTCGGCCTCCTCCAGTTTGTGCCGGAGGAAATGTCCGGGGGTCCCGGTCGATCCCGAAGTCATGACGTCGATCAGGCCGGTGCGGTCCACCGTCAGGAACGCGTCGAGCCCGTGCTGCGCGATCACCCGCCGGTCCACAAAGGGCAGCCGGGCGATGTGCTGCAGCTCGAAATGCTCCGGCTGGGTGATCCCGGCCTCGCGAAGCGCCCTGCCGTAGTAGCGCGTTTCGGCCGCCTGCACGAGCACCTGCCGGAGCCGGGTCCGGCGACGCTCCTCCAGCTCGCCGGCCGACAGCCACTGATCCTTCTCGAGGCGCAGCGAGGTCTGGAGCAGCGCGGAGACGGCAGCGAGTGGACCGGCGGCGGTGACGAATGGCGAGGCCATGCCATCGGACCTTGCAAATGCGGGTCCTGATCGGGCGCCACTGAATGCCGATGGTCGGCCGACTGCAACTTCTTGCCCGGCGGCCCATCGTCGGTGACCGCGGGGCCCGCCAGCTCGTCCAGGCTCCGTGGTGACTCGATGGGCGGAAGATGTTTTCATCAGGTGGGATAAAGGTGCTGCGGATGAGGAGCACGGACGTAGCCGCCCCAAGGCCGCGGGTGGCCGAGCCGGACTGCAAGATCGTTCACTCGCGGTCGTCAGGCCTAAGAGCTTCGCCTTGCTCCCCTCGCAGCTTGCGGCGCTTTGTGGTGAAGGTGCGGCTGATCCGCTGCACCTGTGGCGGGCACCACTACTGGAAGACCAGGATCACCTCGTTCGAGCAAGCGGAGGTTCCCGCGCCACAGACCTTCAGGAGGAACCCGATGCCCCGTCGAGGAACTCGACGAGGCCGCTCTCCAACGAATACTCGGCACCGACGATCAGCAGGCCCTCGTCCTGGATCAATTGCTCGAGCACCTGGGAGCCATGGCGCAGATGGTCGACCGAGGTGCGGATGTTGGCCCGGACGGCCTGTTTCACCAGCGCCTCAGGATCCCGCGCCAGGTCGGTCCCGATCAGTCCCACGACCGACGGCCGGACCCGGTCGACGATCGCGCGAATGTTGCGGGACTGAATCTCGGTCGGCCTGCGGAGCTCCTCGACGGTGGCCAGGATCACGCCGCACTGCGAATGCCCGAGCACGACGACCAGGCGGGTGCCGAAGCGGGCCGCCGCGAATTCGACGCTGCCGACCTGGGAGGGCGCGACGATGTTGCCGGCGACCCGGATCACGAACAGGTCCCCCAGCCCCTGATCGAACACGATCTCCGCCGGTACCCGTGAATCCGAACACCCGAGGATGATGGCGAACGGGTGCTGGCCCGCCATCAGCTCGGCACACCGGTCGCGGGCCCTGAGCGCGTCCGCGCCGCCCGCGCTCGAGGCGAACCTGAGATTGCCCGCTTGCAAGCGACTGAGGGCTTCGCGCGCTGAAACCATTGCGTATCCTCGATCCTGCCGTCGGCCGTGGGATGCACCTGCGCCACACCCACCGTGTTATGCTCGTGGTCGTGGTGCCTGTCAAGCCGGGCCGCTCCTTGTTCATTCCCCCAGCCATATATATGTTATCGCGCATATGAGTGCCCCGTCGGTCACCGAGATCCTCCTCACCGTCGCCGAGCCCACCCGGCTCCGGATCCTCAATTGCCTGGCGGCGGCTCCGCTGTTCGTCTCCGACCTCCAGGACGTGCTCGACCTGCCCCAGCCTACCGTCTCCCGCCACCTCCAGGTGCTCCGGCGGGCCGAGCTGGTCCGGGACACGCCGATCGCCCAGTTCGTGCTCTACCGCCTCCGCCGCGACGCCGGGGTGCCCGGCCGGCTGTTGTCGGCCATCCTCGATGCGGCGATCCAGGACGACTCCGACTTGCGCGCCGAGCGGGACCGGGCCGCCCACCGGAGCCGGTCGCACACCCGGGCCCGGGTGCAGGAGCCCGTGAGGGTGATGGCTCGCGCCAAGAGAGCGACATGACGCACCGCATCCTCGTGGTGGACGACGAGCCCGACATCACGGCCCTCGTCGCGTATCACCTGGCCAAGGCCGGGTTCCGGGTCTCGACCGCGGCCAACGGGCCCGACGCGCTCAAGGCGGCCCGGGAGGAAAAACCCGATATCGTCATCCTCGACCTGATGCTGCCCGGCATCTCCGGGTACGACATCCTGGCCGAGCTGCGCAAGCGGGACGAGACCAGGGATGTCGGCGTCATCCTCCTCACCGCGCGCCGGGAGGAGACCGACCGGATTCGCGGGCTCTCCCTGGGCGCCGATGACTATCTGACCAAGCCGTTCTCACCCCAGGAGCTGTCGCTCCGGGTGCGTGGGTTGCTGCGGCGGCTGAGCTCGCCGCCGGTCACGGCGGGCTCCACGCTCGCGGCCGGCCCGATCTCGATCGACCGCTCGGCTCACCGCGCGACGGTCGCCGGGGAAGAGCTGAGTCTCACGGCGACGGAGTACAAGCTGCTCCTCACCCTGGTCGAGCGCCGCGGCCGGGTGCAGACCCGCCCCCAGCTCCTGGAAACCGTCTGGGAGGCCCAGCCCGACATCCAGACTCGCACGGTGGACATGCACGTGCAGCGGCTTCGCACCAAGCTGGGCGACGCGGGCCGGATGATCGAGACGGTGCGCGGGTTCGGGTATCGGTTCAAGGCGACCGAGCGGGGGGCGCGCACCCGGTGACCTTCGCCACCCGGCTGGTCGCGGGAACGCTGCTGGTTTTGGTGCTGGCCGTGGGCGTGCTGCTGTTCGCCTCCGAGCGCTCGCTCCGCCGCGACCTGGTGGGTGACATCGAGCGGTCGCTGGAGACCGAGGCGAGGCTGGTCCGCGAGGCGCTCTCCCGGGACAGCAGCACCTGGAGCCAGAGCGTCGGCCGTCTGGGGCGGCAGAGCGCCCGGCGGATCACCCTCGTCGACCGGAGCGGGCGGGTCCGCGCCGACAGCGACTTTCCCCAGGAGCCGCTGCCTCCCATCGAGAGCCATCTCGACCGGCCGGAGATCCAGGCCGCGCTCGACGGCCGAACCGGCGTTGCCACCCGGCGCAGCGAGACCGTCGGCCGCACCCTGCTCTACGTCGCCGTGCCCGGGGGTCCCGGCGCGGTCCGGGTCGCGACCGATCTGAGCCAGGTGGACCAAGTCGTCCGCCGGGCTCAGGGCGCGGTGGCCTGGGCGGCGCTGCTCGCGCTGCTGGTGGGGACCGTCCTGGCCCTGATTGCCGGCCGCTCCATCGCGCGCCCGCTGACCGGCATCACCGCCGCCGCCCGGGCGATCGCCGCCGGCTCCCCGCCCCGCTTCCCCCGGTCCGGCGTCCCCGACATCGACGCGCTGGTCCAGGCGCTCCGGCAGATGCACCGCCAGCTGGCCGATCGGTTCGACGAGCTGCGCCGGGAACAGGCGGAGACGGCCGCCCTGGTAGAGTCCATGGTCGAAGGGGTGATCGCCGCCGACGAGCGGGGCCGCATCGCCACCGCTAACCCGGCCGCCCGGCGCCTGCTGGGCTACGACCGGCTCGACCCGCTGCCCGACCTCGCTGAGCTCTTCAGGGTGAAGGCCGCGCGCGAGGTGGTGAACGCCGTGATGGTCGGCTCACCGGTGCTGGACCGCGAGGTGGAGCTGGACGGGCGATCGGTGCTGCTCAATGCGAGGCCGCTTCCGGCGGGCGGCGCGGTGCTGGTCATGCACGACCTGACCGAGCTCAGGCGGCTGGAAGCGATCCGCCGCGACTTCGTCGCCAACGTCTCCCACGAGCTCAAGACCCCGCTCACTTCGATCTCCGGTTATGCGGAGACGCTGCTCTCCGTGCCGCCCGACCCGGAGACGGCCCGCGCCTTTCTGGGGACGATCCTCGGGCAACGCCCGGCGGATGCAGCGCCTGGTGGACGATCTCCTGGACCTCTCGCGCATCGAGTCTGGACGCTGGCTGCCCGCCCGCATCGAGGTGGATGTGGCCGCGACCGCCCGGGAGTCGTGGACCGAGGTGGCCGCCCGGCCCGCGTCCCAGGCGATCGAGTTCGAAGTCGAGGTGGAACCCGGCGCCGAGAAGATCTGCGCCGACCTGGACGCGATCCGCCAGGTCCTGACCAACCTCCTGGAGAATGCGCTCCGCCATACTCCGGCCGGCGGAGCGATCGCGTGTCTGGCGCATCGGGAGGGCAACGGGGTCGCCATCGCCATCCGCGACAACGGAACCGGGATCACCCGGGACCACCTGCCGCGGATCTTCGAGCGGTTCTATCGGGCCGACGCCTCGCGGTCCCGGGAGGAGGGCGGCACCGGCCTCGGGCTCGCCATCGTGAAGCACCTGGTCGAGGCGCACGGAGGCCGGGTCGCCGCGGAGAGCGAGCGGGGCCGGGGCACGACGGTCACCTGCTGGTTCCCCGACGAGGCCGGTCGCCCTTAGTTCAGCCCGTTGGCGTAGCTAAGAAACTTGAAGCGCCCACCACGCTCGATGATCTGGCTGAAGAGCCGCGCGGAGACCGTGTCCCCTTTCGCTCCGCGCCAGCCGACCAGGCACGGCCCGTGGATCGTGTTCTCACCTTGGCGGACGAGGCCACTGCCACAGGAGTGGCTTACCAGGTGCACCGGCGTCCCGCCGAAGAGGCGCAGGGCCTGGCGGAGCCCCTGAGTGCTCCTCTCGAAGAGGAAGGACCAGAGTACCTCGGGCTCCAGGTCGTAGGGTGGAAGTCCCCGCGACGCGGTGGGGTAGTAGAGGTACGCGAATTCGGACCGGGTGATCGCCAGCGCGGCGATCGCTTGGCCGTCGGCCGCGCCGAGGGCGCGCATGAATTTCGCCACCAGCGCGTCACGGCTGTCGGCTCCACCGGCGAGCGCGCGCGCCGGGGGGAGGTCGGCTCGAAACCGCTGAAGAACCTCCTCCCGGGTCAGATTGTTGTCCTCCAGCCTGCCGCTCGACGGCGGCTCCGCGTGGTCGTCGAGGGCGTCGGGGGTTCCGCAGGCGGTGGTCCCGGCCAGCAGGGCCGCGCGAAGGTATGGAATCAGCCCCATCGCACACCTTTCGTACAAAGCAAGAAGGATGACCTGCCGTGAATGTGGTGGTAACGAACCCGTCACGGAACCCGATGGAACATCGCGGCCCCACGGGTTACCGGCCCGTTACAGACCGACGGCGGATTTCGTGACCGCCATCGGGCTTCTTGAGCACGGTTGTCAGACCTGGCGCTACAACCTCGGCAACGGAAAGGACACGCATGCGTCCGACGGCTCGCGGGATTCTGGGCGTCATCCTCCTGACCGGCGCGTTCACGGGCCTGGCCACGGCCCAGACGACGTACCCCAACGTCAAGCTCACCGGCCGCCTCCAGGAACAGTCCTACTACTTCGGGAACGAGGCGTACGCCGCGGGGGTCGGGCCCCGGAGCGGCATCTTCACCCGCCGGGCCCGGATCGAGGCGCGGGGCAACATCTCCGAGAACGTCTCGGTCTTCATCCAGCCTTCCTTCGAGGGCGGTCGGAACCTCTCGAACCTCAGCACCACCTGCACCTCGACGGAGGTCCCGGCGGGCGGCGGGACCCCGACCATCACCTGCCGGACCACCGGCCGGAGCGGACTGCGCCTGCGCGACGCCTACATCGACGTCCGGTTCAGCAAGGAGGCCGAGCAAGTCGGCGCTCTACCTGCGGGCCGGCCAGGAGAAGCGGCCCTACAGCCGCTACGAGCTGACCTCAGCCGCCAATCTGCCTTCCATCGAGCGCGGCGCGGGCCAGGGGCTGCCCGGCCGGGCGTCCAACGACCTTTTCGGATCGGCCGGCTTCATCTCGCACGACGTGGGCGCGAGCGTCCGCCTGGAGCACCAGCTCGACGACCTCCGCCTCGTCACCGTGAAGCTGGGTGCCTACAACGGCCAGGGCGAGAGCCTGAACGACGTGAACGACAAGAAGAGTCTTCGGTGCGCGCGCCACCGCCGCGGTGACCTCGAAGATCGACGTGGGCGCGTCGTGGTTCGCGCACGACGGCATCGTCACCGTCAACGGCGTCCCCGACTCCGGCTTCACCAACCACGCCTGGGATGTGGACGCCCAGTACGGCAAGACCGGTGACGAAGGGTTGTTCGCGCTAGTCGAATATCTGCAGGGGAAGGACGCTTCGCCCGCCAGGCTCCAGATCCGTGGCATCCAGGGCGTGGCCGCCTACAACTTCCGGATGACCAGCCCCACCTCCTGGCTTTACGCGGTCGAGCCGTTCGCCCGGGTGGACCTGGCCGACCCCGACACCGACACCGCCGACAACGGCGTCACGACGCTCACCGCCGGCCTGGGGCTCTACCTGGCGAGCCAGGCCTGGTTCAGGATCGCCTACGAGCGCCAGAGCTTTCAGGCAGCGGGCGCCGAGAGCGTGAACGGAGTCCGGAGCATGCTGGCGGTGAGCTTCTGAATCCGGCGGGATACGCTGTTGCCTCGGGAAATCGTCGCCTCTCAACCAGAGGAGTTCTCGTGTCGATGAAACTGCTGGGCTGGACCGCTTTCGGTATGCTCGCCCTGGGCTGTGGCGGAGGCGACAGGCCGGCCGCGGGTGAGGGCCGCGCGTCCGCGACCTCCGGAGACGGCGCCCGGCTCACCGGGGCCGGCGCCACCTTCCCCAATCCGATCTACACCAAGTGGTTCGACGCCTACGCCAAGCAGACCGGCGTGCAGATCAACTATCAGTCGATCGGATCGGGCGGCGGGATTCGGCAGTTCACCGAGGGCACCGTGGACTTCGGCGCGACCGACGGGCCGATGACCGACGAGCAGATCGCCGCGGTAGGCGGCAACGTGCTGCACCTGCCGACCGTGCTCGGCGCCGTCGTGGTCACCTACAACCTGCCGGAGCTGGGCCCGGCCCCCCTCCGGTTCGACGGCCCGACCTTGGCCGACGTGTTCCTCGGCCGGATCGCCAAGTGGGACGACAGCCGGCTCGCCGCCCTCAACCCGGGCGTGAAGCTACCGGCCAAGGACATCATCGTGGTCCATCGCTCGGACGGGTCGGGAACGTCGTTCATCTTTACCGACTATCTGGCCAAGGTGTCGCCGACGTGGAAGAAACAGGTGGGGAGCGCCACCTCGGTCCAGTGGCCCATCGGCCTGGGCGGTAAGGGCAACGAAGGGGTGACCCAGCAGGTCAAGCAGCTGGACGGCGCGATCGGGTACGTCGAGCTGATCTATGCCGTCTCCAACCAGCTGCCGTACGCCGATGTCAAGAACGCGGCAGGGCAGTTCATTCCGCCGACGCTCAAGAGCGTGACCGCGGCGGCCTCGGCCACGCTGCCCCAGGAGACCGACTTCCGGGTGTCCATCACCAACCCGGAGAGCGCGGAAGCCTATCCGATCGCCTCGTTCACCTGGCTCCTGATTCATCCGGAGCCGCGGGACAGCGCGAAGGGCGCGCAGATCGAGGCCTTCATCACGTGGATGCTTCAGCCCGAGGCGCAGCGCATGGCGGCGGACCTCCACTACGCGCCCCTGCCGGTCCCGGTCATCGAGCTGCTGCAGAAACGCATCGCCGGATAACCGGTGGGCTGACGGTGGCCCCTTCGCGCCGCCGTCGCCGTGACCAGTTCGTTACCAGCCCGTGACCTTCTCCACGGCTGCCCCCGGTACCATCCCCTCAATGACGACCACCGTGGCGAGCGAGCCGGCGTCCCGCCCCCCGGCGAACGAGCCCCCGTCCCTGGAGCTCACCAGCTACGGCGACCGGGTGTTCCACCTGCTCCTGACCCTCGGGGCGCTGGTCGTTCCGGTCCTGCTGGGGTTCCTGGTCTACGAGCTGTGGCAGGGGTCCCGTCTCGCGATCGCCCGGTTCGGCCTGGACTTCGTCACCACCAGTACCTGGGATCCCGTGGCCGAGGAGTTCGGGGCCTTTCCGCTGATCTTCGGCACGCTGATTTCCTCGATGATCGCGCTCGCCATCGCGGTCCCGCTCTCGCTCGGCGTCGCGATCTACCTCAGCGAGTTCGCCCCCAAGTCCGTCCGCCAGCCCGTGGCGTTCCTGATCAGCCTCCTGGCGGCGATCCCCAGCGTGGTCTACGGGCTGTGGGGCATCTTCGTGCTGATCCCGCTGCTCCGTACCACCGTGTTCCCCTTCCTGCGGGACGTGTTCGGCTTTCTGCCGTTCTTCCAGGGGCCGATCTACGGGCCATCCATGTTCTCCGCGGGGATCATCCTCGCCATCATGGTGATGCCCTACATCATGTCGGTCTCGCGGGAGGTCCTGCTGGCGGTGCCCGACACCCAGCGGGAAGCCGCCCTGGGGCTCGGCGCGACGCGGTGGGAAGCCGTCATCACCGCCGTGCTGCCCTACGCCCGATCGGGCATCATCGGCGCCGTCATTCTCGGCCTGGGCCGCGCGCTCGGCGAGACGATGGCGGTGACCATGCTGATCGGAAACCGGCACGAGATCGCGGCCTCGCTCTTCGCGCCCGGGTACACCATGGCGGCGGCGATCGCCAACGAGTTCTCCGAGGCCGTGGGCGACATGCACCTCTCCGCCCTGGCGTATGTCGCGCTGCTGCTCTTCGTCGTGACGGTGCTGGTGAACGCCGGCGCGCGGCTCCTCATCTGGCGGGTCGCCCGCGGGTCGGGCATCGGGAGCAAGGCGTTATGAACCGCCGGGGGCTCCGGCGGCTGGTGAGCAACGCGATGGTGGGGCTCATGGTCCTCGCCGTCGTCGGGGCTCTGTTGCCGCTCTTCTTCATCCTGTTCGACCTGATCGTGAAGGGCGCCGGCAGCCTCTCGCTGGACTTCTTCACCCGCATGCCCGCCCCCGCCGGCGAGAGCGGCGGCGGCGTGGCGCACGCGATCGTGGGCACCCTCATCATCGTCGGCACCGCCAGCCTGATCGGCCTGCCCATCGGCATCGCGGCCGGGATCTACTGCGCGGAGTATCCGGGCAGCCGGCTCACCTGGGTGACCCGCTTCGTGGCCGACGTCATGAACGGCACCCCATCCATCGTGGTCGGCGTCTTCGCCTGGGCCTGGATCGTGGCGACCCAGAAGCACTTCTCCGCGCTGGCGGGGAGCGCGGCGCTGGCGCTGCTGATGATCCCGATGGTGCTGCGGACCACCGAGGAGATGATCAAGCTGGTGCCGAACTCGCTGCGCGAGGCGGCGCTGGCGCTGGGCTACCCGCGCTGGCGCACCAGCCTCACCATCGTGGTGCGGACCACGCTGCCCGGCATCGTGACGGGCAGCCTCCTCGCGGTCGCCCGCATCGCCGGCGAGACGGCGCCGCTCCTCTTCACCGCGCTCGGCAGCCAGTACATGAGCTTCGACATCGACCAGCCGATGGCCGCGCTGCCGCTCACGATGTTCACCTACGCCACCGGCCCCTTCGAGGAATGGCACCGCTACGCCTGGGCCGCCGCCCTGGTCCTCATCCTGGTCGTGTTCGTGCTGAGCCTCGGCGCCCGGCTCGCGATCGGCCGGCGGTTCACCCTCAATGGCTGACGCAACCTTGCGCGTCGCCCCGGCGCCGGCCGCGGCCCCGGCCGCGGGCGCGAATCGAGACCGACAAGCTGACCGCGATGTACGGCAAGTTCACCGCCGTCAAGAGCGTCTCGCTCCGCTTCGCGGCCCACCGAGTCCACGCCCTGATCGGACCGTCGGGGTGCGGCAAGTCCACCTTCCTCCGGACCCTGAACCGGATGCACGAGCTGGTGGAGGGCGGCTGGATCACCGGGCGGGTGCTGCTCGATGGCGAGGACATCTACGCGTCCCGGGTGAACGCCATGCAGCTCCGGCGGCGGATCGGGATGGTGTTCCAGCGGCCCACGCCGTTCCCCACCATGTCGATCTACGACAACGTGGCGGCCGGTCTCCGGGTGCACGGGGCGCCGCCCCGGCCCGAGATGGACGCCATCGTGGAGCGCTCGCTGCGGCAGGCGGCGCTGTGGGACGAGGTGAAGGACCGGCTTCGCGCCAGCGCGATGGCGCTCTCGGGCGGCCAGCAGCAGCGTCTCTGCATCGCGCGCACCGTCGCGCCGTCGCCCGACGTCATCCTCCTCGACGAGCCGACCGCGTCGCTCGACCCTCAGGGGACCCAGCGAATCGAGGAGCTGCTGTTCGAGCTCAAGAAGGCCTTCACCATCATCATCGTGACCCACAACATGCAGCAGGCGGCGCGGGTGTCGGATACCAGCACCTTCTTCTATCTCGGGACGATGGTGGAGACCGGAGCGACCCGGCAGATCTTCACCGCGCCGCGCAACGAGCAGACCGAGGCCTACATCACCGGGAGATTCGGATGAGCGCTACCCTGCAGCCGACCCCGTCCTTCGTCGCCACCCCGCGGGCCACCCTGGCCCCGCGGCGCCGTCGGTGCCGTCCGCCGAGCGCGGCGCGCCTGCGGTGGACGTCCGCGGGTTCAGCTTCGCCTACGGCGAGCGCCGGGTGCTCGACACCCTCGAATTCTCCATCGAGCGGAAGGCCGTCACCGCGATCATCGGCCCTTCCGGATGCGGCAAGTCCACCTTCCTGCGCTCGATCAACCGGCTGAACGACCTGATCGCCGGCACCCGGCACCAGGGCGACATCCTGGTCGAGGGCCGATCGGTCTACGCCACCGAGACCGACCTGGTCGCGCTGCGTCAGCGGGTGGGGATGGTCTTCCAGCGGCCCAACCCGTTTCCCAAGTCGATGTTCGACAACGTGGCGTACGGCCCCAGGCTCAACCGCCTGGTGGCCAAGCGCGACCTTCCCGACCTGGTGGAACACTGCCTCCGGCAGGCGGCGCTGTGGGACGAGGTGAAGGACCGCCTGGAGGAGCCGGCGACCGGCCTCTCCGGCGGCCAGCAGCAGCGGCTCTGCATCGCCCGCGCGCTGGGCAACCAGCCCGAGCTGCTGCTCATGGACGAGCCCTGCTCGGCGCTCGATCCGGTCGCCACCCAGCGGGTCGAGGAGCTGATCTTCGAGCTGAAGCGGGACTACACCATCGTGATCGTCACGCATAACATGCAGCAGGCCGCCCGGGTCTCGGACTTCACCGGGTTCTTCGACCTGGGCCGGCTGGTGGAGTTCGACGACACCGAGCGGATCTTCACCAGTCCGGCCCACGAGCGGACCGAAGCCTACATCACCGGGAGGTTCGGATGAGCCTCGACGTCCACCGTCATTTCCACGACGAGCTGAGCCACGTCAAGGTGCGACTGCTCACGATGTCGGGCGAGGCGGAGGCGGCGCTGAGCCTGGCGGTCGAGGCGCTGCTGGAGCGCGACAGCGAGAAGGCCCAGCGCGTCATCAAGGGCGACCGGGTGATCGACAGCATGGAGGTCGAGATCGAGGAGCAGTGCATCAACCTCCTCGCCCTCCAGCAGCCGATGGCCCGCGACCTCCGGATGCTCGACCTCCGCCCTCAAGATCGCCAACGACCTCGAGCGGGTGGGCGACCACGCCGTGAACATCGCCCAGTCGGCGGAGCGGTTGAACCAGAGCCGGCCGATCGCGCCCGAGCCGGAGATCGTGGAGATGGCCCGGCTGGCCCGCGAGATGCTGTCCGACGCCCTCGAGGCCTTCATCCGCGGCGACGCCGCCGCCGGCCGGGAGGTCTGCCTGCGGGACGACAAGGTTGACCAGCTGCACGGTTCGGTGTTCCGTATACTGCTCACCCACATGATGGAAGACCCGCACATGATCGGCGCGGGCATGGAGCTCTTCCTGGTGAGCCGGAACCTGGAGCGAGTGGCCGACCTCGCCACCAACATCGGCGAGGACGTCGTCTTCCTGGTGGAGGGAAAATCGATCAAGCATCACGCCGAAGACCGGGGCGAGGCGAAAGCCACCGCATGACCGACGGCGGCATCTTCGCCGGGCGCGAGCGGATCGCCGCGATCGACGTCGGCTCCAACTCCGTCCGGCTGCTCGTGGCCGAGTACGATCCCGCCTCCGGCCTCACCGTCATCGACGAACTGAAGGACCAGCCGCGGCTCGCCGCGGGCCTGGCCCGCACCGGCTGCCTCAACGAAGCCGCGATGGACCGGGCCATCCAGACCCTGGGCCGGATGCGGGAGGTCTGCCAGCGGCGGGCGGTCCGCCGGATCGCGGCGGTCGCGACCGCGGCGGTGCGCGAAGCGGAGAACGGCCCCTGGTTCGTGCGGCGGGTGCGGCAGGAGTTGGATATCCCCCTCCGCATCATCGATTCGGAAACCGAGGCCACGCTCTCCTATCGCTCGGTCGCCCACCACTTCCCGCTCGCGGGCGAGCGGGCCATCGTCGCCGACATCGGCGGCGGCAGCCTGGAGCTGATCGGCGCGGTGGACGGTTTGGTGGAGCAGACCTTCTCCCTCCCGCTCGGCGCCGTGCGGCTCACTGAGCTCTACCTGCCGGGAGACCGCACCATCCAGCGCGAATTGGCGGGACTCCGCAAGCACATCCGGAAGCAGCTCAAGCGCGCCATCTCCAGCCGGGAATGGGCCGCGGCCGCCGTGATCGGGTCCGGCGGCACCTTCACCACTCTCGGCCGCATCGTGCAGGCCCGGCGCGGCCAGGCCGCCGGGGACACGGTGCACGGGGTGGCGGTCGAGGCCGCGGAGGTCGAGCGCCTGATGGACTGGCTGGCCAGCCGGACGCCGGAACAGCGCCGGCAGGTGCCCGGCCTGAATCCCGAGCGCGCCGACATCATCCTCGCGGGCCTGGCCGTCACGGCCGAGCTGCTCGACTGGGTCAGGACCCGCAGCATCACGGTGAGCGCGTTCGGCCTCCGGGAAGGGCTGCTGCTGGAGATGGCGGGCGCGGAGGAGCCGGTCGTGCGCGACCCGCTCCGCCTCTTTCGCGAGTTTGCCGAGCGCTGCCAGTCCGATCGCCGGCACGTGGAGCAGGTCCGCCGGCTGGCGCTCCAGCTCTTCGACCAGCTGGGTGAGACCCTGGGGTGCGGCCCCGAGGAGCAGCTGCTGCTCGAAGCGGCGGGCCTGCTGCACGACGTCGGGCAGCTGGTGAGCTACCCCAGGCATCACAAGCACAGCTACAGCCTCCTCACCCACGCCGAGCGGTTGGGCCTCGCGCCGCGTGAGCGCGGCCTCGTCGCGCTGATCAGCCGGTATCACCGGCGGACCGGCCCCCGGAAGAAGCACCCCGAGCTGGCGGCGCTGCCGCCGGGAGATCAGGACATCGTGCGGCGGCTGAGCGCGATTCTCCGGGTGGCGGACGGCCTGGACCGGGGGCACGCCGCGGCGGTTGGAGCCGTCGCCTCCCGGCTCGGCCCTGACGCGCTGGTCCTGACGGTGACGCCCGAGAGCGCGCACACCGACATCGGCCTCGAGTGCTGGGGCGCCTCGCGCAAGGCCGACGTGCTCGCCAAGCTCCTGAAGCGGGACATCGTGGTGACACCCGCGAGCGCTCAGTAGCCCGTCGTCGCCGGCGGCCCGCCGTCACCGGCCCGGGACCGGTCCATGAGTCGCCGCAACGTCGGCGCCGAAGGACCGAGTAGCTTCGCCATCGCGGCGACACTCTGGGTTCCGACCCGGTTGGCGCCGGCGGCCAGCATCCGGAGCGCCGCCTCCCCGGTTCGAATGCCGCCCGAGGCCTTGACGCCCAGGTCCGATCCCACGGCCCGGCGCAACAGGGAGACGGCGCCCTCGGTGGCCCCGCCGGACGGGTGGAAGCCGGTCGAGGTCTTGACGAACGAGGCGCCGGCCGCGCGGGCCACGAGGCAGCCGGCCGCGATCTCCACCGGCTCGAGCGCCGACGTCTCGAGAATCACCTTGACCGGCACCTCGCCCGCCGCGTCCACCACCCGCCGGATGTCGTCCTCGACGTAGCGCCACTCGCCCGATTTTGCCTGCCCGATCGCCATCACCAGGTCCAGCTCGCCGGCCCCGGCGCCGACGGCCAGCCTCGCCTCCGCCACTTTCGCCTTCGTCGCCGTGGCGCCGAGCGGAAACCCGACGACCGTGGCGACGACGATGCCGAAGCGGTGCAGCCGGGAGACGCTCTCGTTGACCCAGCAGCCGTTCACGCACACGGCCTTCAGTCCGTGGCGCACGGCCTCGTCGCAAAGGGCGAGTATGGCGTCGCGCCCGGCTTCCGGCTTGAGCAGCGTGTGCTCGATGAGCCCGCCGATCCCCGGCGCGTCGCCGGCGTCCTCCAGCCAATCCGGCAGGCCCGCCCTCGGCGGGAGGGGCGCCGCCGTCCAAGACTCGACCACGGCCCGGGCCTCCTGGATCAGCTCGCCGCCCGTCTGCCGCGGCACGCTGCGGCGGCGCCAGCCCCGATCAGGCATACTTGGCAAGCGCCCGATGTCGCGCCACCAGATCGTCGTCCTTGAACCCGAGGATCAACACCACGCCCGCGACGAACCCGCCGACATGGGCCCAGAACGCGACACCGCCCTCCTCGTTGCCGAGGCTGGGAAGCCCGCCGAGAAGCTGGAGCAGAAACCAGTAGCCCAGCATGAGGTAGGCCGGCACGGCGATGCGAGTGATGAAGAACCCGAGCACTACCAGCATGTGAACCCGGACCCTCGGATACAGGACGACGTAGGCGCCCATGACGCCGCTGATCGCTCCGGAGGCACCCACCATCGGAATCGGGCTGGAGGGGTTCACGAAGATCTGGGCCGCCGCCGCGGCGAGGCCTGACAGGAGGTAGAACCCGAAGTAGCGCCCGCGGCCCATCGAGTCCTCGACGTTGTTTCCGAAGAGCCAGAGGAACCACATGTTGCCGATCAGGTGAAACCACCCGCCGTGCAGGAACATCGAGGTGAGCGGGGTGTACCATTCCCGGTCCGCGTCCATGACGCACGCGGCGCCCGGGCCCATGGGGATCGCGACGCCGGGCTGGATCCGCCCCAGCAACTCGCCGGGAATGAGTCCGAGCTCGCAGACCGAGCGGGAGAGGTACGGTTCCGCGCCCATCCCCTGCAGCAACAGCCAGGCGGCCACGTTGAGGCCGATGAGCGCCACCGTGACGACCGGCGTTGCGATGGTGGGATTGTCGTCGCGGTAGGGGAACATACGGGAATAGTAGAGGACTGCGGGGCGGCACGGCAGCGGGACCCCGGAAGGCGTCCCGCCGCCCCGCCGCTCGACTTACAAGGCCCTTCTGCCCTGCAGCAGCTGCATCACCGCGAGGATGACCGCCACGATCAGCAAGCACATGGATGAAGCCACCCAGGGTGTAGGACGTGACCACTCCCAGCAGCCAGAGGATCAGGAGGATCACGAAGATCGTCCACAACATGATTCGCCTCCTTCGTTTCGGTGTCCGACGCTCACGACGGGTACCCATGGAGACCTGCGTCCGGCGCTGTCGATCCGGTCCACGGGCTGCTACAGAGTAGCGAATGCCGCGGAAATCAGTCGTGAGACGGGTCACGCGGCAGGTGCGGCACTTCGGAATAGACTTCCATGTCAATATGGCAGCAAATGGGGGTATAGGAATTGCCCCTCCCAAGGCCAACTACTGCCCGCGTGTCAGAGGGGCGCCCGGGCTAATGGCTTATCACGAATGAAATGGAGTCGAAATGGCGTCGAAAATCATCGGCATCGACCTGGGCACCACCAACTCGGTCGTCTCGGTCATGGAAGGCGGCGACCCCGTCGTCATCCCCAACGCCGAAGGCGGCCGGACCACTCCCTCGGTCGTGGCGTTCACCAAGGACGGCGAGCGCCTGGTCGGCCAGGTCGCCAAGCGTCAGGCCGTGACCAACCCCAAGAACACGATCTTCTCGATCAAGCGGTTCATGGGCCGGCGGATGAACGAGGTCCAGGAAGAGATCAAGAAGGTCCCCTACAAGGTGGTCGACGGGCCCAACGGCCTCGTGGCGGTCGAGATCAGCGGCAAGCGGTACACCCCGCCCGAGATCTCGGCGATGATCCTGCAGAAGATGAAGCAGACCGCGGAGGACTACCTGGGCCAGACGGTGGACCGGGCCGTCATCACCGTGCCCGCGTACTTCAACGACGCCCAGCGGCAGGCCACCAAGGACGCCGGCAAGATCGCCGGCCTCGAGGTGCTCCGCATCATCAACGAGCCGACCGCGGCGGCGCTGGCCTACGGGCTCGACAAGAAGAAGGAAGAGAAGATCGCCGTCTTCGACCTGGGCGGCGGCACCTACGACATCTCGGTGCTCGAGCTGGCCGAGGGCGTCTTCGAGGTCAAGAGCACCAACGGCGATACCCACCTGGGCGGCGACGACTTCGACCAGCGGGTCATCGACTGGCTGGTCGCCGAGTTCAAGAAGGACCAGGGCATCGACCTCTCCAAGGACCCGATGGCGCTCCAGCGCCTGAAGGAGGCCGCGGAGAAGGCGAAGATGGAGCTGTCCACCACCACCCAGACCGACATCAACCTGCCGTTCATCACGGCCGACCAGTCCGGTCCGAAGCACCTGAACCTGAGCCTCACCCGGGCCAAGTTCGAGCAGCTGGTGGACGACCTGATCCAGCGGACCATCCCGCCCATGCAGCAGGCGCTGAAGGACGCGGGTCTCGAGCCGAAGGCGATCGACGAGGTGATCCTCGTCGGCGGCTCGACCCGTATTCCCAAGATCCAGCAGATCGTGAAGGACTTCTTCGGCAAGGAGCCCAACCGCTCGGTGAACCCCGACGAGGTCGTGGCGATCGGCGCGGCGATCCAGGGCGGCGTGCTCGGCGGCGAGGTGAAGGACGTCCTGCTCCTCGACGTCACTCCGCTCTCGCTCGGCATCGAGACGCTGGGCGGCGTCACCACGGTGCTGATCCAGCGCAACACCACCATCCCGACCAAGAAGTCGGAGACCTTCTCCACCGCCGAGGACAACCAGACCACGGTGGAGATCCACGTGCTCCAGGGCGAGCGCCAGATGGCGGCGGACAACCGCACCATCGGCAAATTCCAGCTCACCGGCATCCCGCCCGCTCCGCGCGGCATGCCGCAGGTCGAGGTCACGTTCGACATCGACGCCAACGGCATCCTGCACGTGAGCGCCAAGGACAAGGCCACCGGCAAGGAGCAGAAGATCCGGATCGAGGCGTCCAGCGGGCTCAGCGACACCGACATCGACAAGATGGTCAAGGCCGCGGAGCTGCACGCCAGCGAGGACAAGCAGCGGCGCGAGGAGATCGAGCAGCGCAACCAGCTCGACAGCCTGGTCTACCGGGTCGAGAAGGACAGCAAGGAGTGGGTGGACCGGCTCCCGGCGGACGCGAAGACCCGCCTGGACTCGGCGGTCGAGGCCGGCAAGCAGGCGCTGCGACCGGCGAGCCCGATGGCATCCGGACGGCGCTCGACGAGCTGAGCAATGCCTACTCCGCGGCCGGGGCGTCGCTCTACCAGGCGAGCCAGGAGCAGGGCGCCGGGGCGGGAGCCGGCAGCCCGAGGCGGAGGGTTCAGCCCCGCCGGAGCAGCCGGCCGGCGCCCAGGACGACGTGGTCGAGGCCGACTACGAGATCGTGGACGAGAACAAGAAGTAAGCTCCGAAACCGCGACAAGACGACGGCGGCCGGGCAATCCCCGGCCGCCGTCGTCGTTTTCGGGAGGCCCCGCTCACTCCCCGTACGGAATCCAGATGTTCTTCACCTGCGTCGCCTGCTCGAGGAACTCCACGCCCCTCGCCGCTTCGCGGGTCGCTCCAGTCGCGGTCCCGGCCATGGCTCGACCCAGGTGCGCTTCATGTTGCCGCCGGAGAGCCGCTCGACCTCGGCCGAGCCCTCCGCGCTGCCGAAGTACCACAGCCCGTCGACGTCGTCGTGCGCGGCGAGCACCGGACTCAGCTCGTCGCGCAGGCCGGTGACGATGTTCACCACGCCGCCCGGCAGGTCGGAGGTCTCGAGCACCTGGTAGAAGTCGGTCGCCGGCGAGCGGCGCGCTGGTGGACGGGACGGCCACCACCGTGTTGCCCATCGCGATCGGCGGGCAGCACCGTCGACACCAGGCCGAGCAGCGGCCAGGCGTCGGGGCAGACGATGCCGAGCACGCCGATCGGCTCGTGCATCGCCAGCGTGACGTTGCGATCGGGCGTGTGGTGCACCAGGCCGTCGTACTTGTCGGCCCACGCCGCCTAGGTGAAGAGCCGCTCGACCGAGAGCGCCACCTCCGCGCTGCGCCCGTGCGCCGGCGCGCCGAACTCCTCGGCGCGCGCGGCGAGGTTCTCGGCGATGTAGTAGAGGATCTGCGCGCGCTGGTGCGCGGTCGTCCGCGCCCAGCCGGCCGCCTTGTGCGCGGCCTCGACGGCGTTGCGGATGTCCTTGCGATTGCCCTGGCCCACCTCGCCGATCCGTCGCCCGCGCGGCATCGAGCACCGGCAGGCTGTAGCCCGAGTCGGGGCGCGCCTGCTTGCCGCCGATGTAGAGCTTGGGGGTGCGGTCGATGGCTGGAACGGCGGACGGGCGGTCGACGGCGGAACGGCGGACGGCGGAATGCGAGCGCTCGGCCGATGCGTCTTCCGCGAGCGGCTGTCTCCGCTCGCCACTGTTCCGCCCGTCCGCCCGTCCGCCGTCCGCCGTCCTCCGCCCACTTCACATACTCCCACAGCCCCTCCCGCCCGCCCTCGCGCCCGAACCCGCTCTCGCGATAGCCGCCGAACCCGCCGGCGGCGTCGAACAGGTTGGTGCAGTTGATCCACACCGTTCCCGCCTTGATCTTCGGCGCGATGTCGAGCGCGAGGTTGATGTTCTCGGTCCAGACGCTCGCCGCGAGGCCGTAGCGGGTGTTGTTGGCCAGCTCGACCGCCTCCGCCGGCGTGCGGAAGGTCATCAGCACGAGCACCGGCCCGAAGATCTCGACCTGCGCGATGGTCGCGGCGGGCGCGACGTCGGTGAAGAGCGTCGGCGGATAGAACCAGCCGTCCGTCGGGCAGCTCCACGAGGGCTGCCACATCGTCGGCCCCTTCCTCCTGGCCCTGCCGCACCAGCCCCTCGATGCGCTCGAGCTGCACCGGCGCGACGATCGCGCCCATGTCCACCGCCTTGTCGAGCGGGTCGCCCAGGCGCAGCGTCTCCATGCGCGCCCTGAGCTTGGCGATCAGCCGCTCCGCCACGCCCTCCTGCACCAGCAGGCGCGAGCCCGCGCAGCAGACCTGGCCCTGGTTGAACCAGATCGCGTCCACCACGCCCTCGACCACGCTGTCGAGGTCGGCGTCGTCGAAGACGATGAACGGCGACTTGCCGCCGAGCTCGAGCGAGAGCTTCTTCCCGCTGCCCGCCGTGGCGTTGCGGATGATGCGCCCGACCTCGGTCGAGCCGGTGAAGGCGATCTTGTCGACGTCCGGGTGCTCGACGAGCGCGGCGCCCGTCCGGCCGTCGCCGGTGATGATGTTGACCACGCCCGGGGGCAGGCCCGCCTCCTCGCACAGCTCGGCGAACCGGAGCGCGGTCAGCGACGTGAACTCGGCGGGCTTGAGCACCACCGTGTTTCCCATCGCGAGCGCCGGCGCGATCTTCCACGCCAGCATCAGCAGCGGGAAGTTCCACGGAATGATCTGGCCGATCACGCCGACCGGCACCCGGCCGGGGAGCTCGCGCTCCATGAGCTGCGCCCAGCCGGCGTGATGGTAGAAGTGCCGCGCGACGAGCGGGACGTCGATGTCGCGCGTCTCGCGGATCGGCTTGCCGTTGTCGAGCGACTCGAGCACGGCGAGGAGCCGGCAGTGCTTCTGGACGTGCCGGGCGAGGGCGTAGAGGTGGCGGGCGCGCGCGTGCCCGCCGAGCGCCCACCAGGCGGGCTGCGCCGCGCGGGCCGCTGCGCACCGCGCGGTCCACGTCCGCGTCGCCGGCCTGCGTCAGCCGCGCGAGCGGCTTGCCCGTGGCCGGGTTCAGCGTCTCGAAGGTCTCGCTCGCCGGGCTGCGGTCCAGGCGCCGCCGATGAAGAGCCCGAAGCGCCCGCCGTGCCGCTCCAGCCAGGCCTGGGCCGGCGCCACCGCCTCGGGCGCGGGGCCGTACTCCATGGTCTCGAAGATCTCGGGGACGGAGGTCATGGAGTGCGCTGCGCATCCCGTCAGGCCGTCGGGTGGCGGTACGCCGCCGAGTAGCGCCCGGTCACGAAGTGCTCGAGCTGGCGCTCGATGTCGGTGAGCAGCGAGCTCGCGCCGAAGCGGAAGAGGTCGGGCCGCAGCCAGCGGTCGCCCAGCTCCTCCTTCATCAGCGCCAGCCAGTCGAGCGCCTGCTTGGCGGTGCGGATGCCGCCGGCCGGCTTGAACCCGACCAGGTGGCCGGTGCGCTCGCGGTAGTCGCGGATCGCGCGCGCCATCACCAGCCCGACCGGGAGCGTGGCGTTGACGCTCTCCTTGCCGGTCGAGGTCTTGATGAAGTCGGCGCCGGCCATCATGCAGACCAGGCTCGCGCGCGCGACGTTGCGCAGCGTGCCGAGCTCGCCGGTGGCGAGGATCGCCTTCATGTGCGCGTCGCCGCAGGCCTCGCGCAACGCCCGCACCTCGTCGTACAGCGCCTGCCAGTTCCCGGTGAGCACGTGGGCGCGGGTGATGACGATGTCGATCTCCTCGGCGCCGGCCGCGACCGACGCGCGGATCTCGGCGATCCGCTGCTCGAAGGGCGACAGCCCGGCGGGAAAGCCGGTGGACACCGCGGCCACCGGGATGCCCGACCCTTCCAGCGCCTCGACCGCGGTCGCGACGAAGGCGTGGTAGACGCAGACCGCGGCGACCCGGATGGGCAGCTGCTCGGCGCCCAGCGCCTCGAGCAGGTCGGCGCGGACCGGGCGGCGCGCCTTGGCGCAGAGCCGGCGGACCCGGCCCGGGGTGTCGTCGCCGGAGAGCGTCGTGAGATCCATCAGGGTGATCGCGCGCAGCAGCCAGGCCGCCTGCCACTCCTTCTTCACCGTCCGGCGCGTGCGGAGCGTCGCGGCGCGCCGCTCGACGGCGCTGCGGTTCACCCGGACCTCCTCGACCCAGTCGAGCTCCAGGGGCATGCCGGGGTTCCGCGGCCTGACCGGGACCTCCAGCAGGCCGGCCCGGGAAGGGGAAACGATGCCTTCCTTCGGAGTCTCGGACATGGGTCTGAACATACTTGTTCCGAGGAGGGGGGCGCCATTGCCCCGGGCCGTCGCCGGGCGACGGCGCCGACCCCGGGCCGCCCGAAACACCCGGCCCCGGGTGGTGGTACTATTACATAGCTTTGTCGGCCGGCAGGACCCTGACTCCAACGTCACACCGAAGGACGCTCGATGTCCGCTCGATCGTTGAACTGGCTCAAGTTCGGAGGGTTGGTGGCCCTGGCGTTCGCGCTGGGACTGCTCTTCGCCGGGCTGCTCGACCTCCCGAACCGCTCGTCCGCGCAAGAGGCGCGCGGTTCGGCCGCCATCGCCCAGGTGCCGGCGCCGTCCATTCCGGCGGCCCGGCCCCTGCAGGACCTGAGCGAGTCCTTCGCGGCGGTCGCCGAGCACGTCAAACCCAGCGTGGTCTACATCCGGTCGCAGCGCACCGAGCGCACCACCCAGCAGCGGGTGCCGCCGGGCATGGAGCGGTTCTTCCCCCGGTTCCGCCAGCAGCCCGAGATCGAGCAGGGCAGCGGCTCCGGGTTCGTGGTTTCCGCCGACGGCTACATCCTCACCAACAACCACGTGGTCGAGGGCGCCGAGCAGGTGACGGTGCGGCTGCTCGACCGCCGGGAGTTCAAGGCCAAGGTGATCGGCACCGACGCCAACACCGACGTGGCGGTGCTCAAGATCGACGCCACCAAGCTTCCCCCCATGGCGCTCGGCAACAGCGACGACGCCCGGGTGGGCGAATGGGTGCTCGCCATCGGCAACCCGCTCGGCGAGGGCCTCACCTTCACCGTCACCTCCGGCATCGTCAGCGCCAAGGGCCGCGCCTTGAACGGCTTGCCGGGCCGGGGGCAGGGGAGCATCCAGGACTTCATCCAGACCGACGCCGCCATCAATCCGGGCAACTCCGGCGGCCCGCTGGTGAGCGTCCGGGGCGAGGTCATCGGGATCAACTCGGCCATCGCCAGCGAGACCGGCTTCTACTCCGGGTATGGCTTCGCCATTCCGATCAACCTGGCCCGCACGGTGATGAACCAGCTCATCGAATCGGGCAAGGTGCATCGCGCGGCGCTGGGGGTCTCCATCGCCGACGTGTCGCTGGCGGACGCCGAGTACGTCGGCCTGCCGGCGATCCGCGGCGTCGTGGTGAAGGACATCCCGAGCGAGGATTCCCCGGCGAGAGCCGCGGGGATCGAGCCGGGCGACATCATCGTCGCGGTGGACGGGAAGCCGGTGGAGTACGTCGGGCAGCTCCAGCAGGTCATCGGGTTCCGCAAGCCGGGCGAAGTGGTCAAGGTCGAGGTGGCCCGCAAGGGCGGCGTCCGCAAGACGTTCGAGGTCAAGCTCCAGGCCCTCAACGACACGCCCCAGGTCGCGGCCGCCGGCGAGGCGCGCGGTCCGCCGGGAGCGGACACCGCCGGGCGGCACCGCGATGGGCCGGCTCGGGATCAGCGTCGAGCCGGTCGGCCCCGACGCGGCGGTCGAGCTGCAGCTGCCCGCCGACACCCGCGGGCTGATCGTGACCAACGTGACCCCGGGCGGGCCGGCCTGGGAAGTGCTGTTCGACGATCCCCAGCGGGGCGGCCCCGACATCATCCTGTCGGTGGAGGGCAAGCCGGTTCGGACCGAGGCCGATCTCCGCAAAGCGCTCGCGGCCGAGAAGCCGGGCAGCATCGTGACGCTCCGCATCTTCAATCCCCGCGCCCAGAGCCGCCGGGTCGAGCGGATCAGACTCGCCGACGGACAGTAAACGCCCCGATACCACAAGGGGCCGCGACCAGCGGCCCCTTGTGGTATCGGGAGCTATCAGCTATCAGCTAACAGCAAAGTCACTTCCGCAGGCCGGAGCCGGCCCGCCCCTGGATGCCCGGCCCAGACTACTCCCACCCCGGAGCCCCGGATGACCACGTCCCCGGAGACCGCCTGGATGAATCACCCGGCCATCAGGGCCCTGGTCGATCAGGCCGAACGCGCTCGCCCTGGAGGAGCGGATCACGCTGGTGAAGGGTCTCATCCCCGCCATCGCCGACGCCCTCTCGGAGGACGAGTACGAGCAGTTCGTCACCTTCATCCGGCTCAAGGGCGAGCGGTATCTCGAGGCCAAGTCGCATCCCGGCGAAGGCCGGGCCGATCGGCACATCCCGGGCGAACGGGAGCTGGAGGGCCGCTGAGGGTTCAGCCCCGGCGCCGGGTCGTGTAGGATTTGGGACACTTCAGCGAGGTGCCCATGGACGAGGAGCGATTCAACATCTCTCTCCGCAAGCTGCTCAAGCAGTTCGGGGTTACGGCGCAGCGGGAGGTCGAAAAGGCGGTGCAGGACGCGCTCCGATCGAGTACGCTGACCGGCCGGGAAGTCCTCCATGCCCGCATCACCATGGTGGTCGAAGGCCTTCCGACCGACATCGCGATCGAGGGGCCGATCGAGCTCGCATGATGCTTCCATGACGGCAACGGAGCGCGGCACATGAGGTGGAAACGTGGCTGGATGACGGTAGTGGCCGTCACCACGACTGCGTGCCTGGGATCCGCCGGGGGCGACGCGGTGGCGTCCCGGGCTGGCGGCGGCCCCGACCATCGCGCAGAAGCTCGCCCAGTACACGCCCGTCCGACTCACCGCCGACCTGAGCGTGCTCGAGCGAGCGGGAGCGGCGCATGATCCCGCTCCTCATCCAGGCCGCGCAGGAGATGGACAGCATCTTCTGGCGCGAGGTCTACCCCGACCGGGATTCCCTGCTCCGCACCGTCGCGGATTCCGCGACCCGGGCCTACATCGACCTGAACTACGGGCCGTGGGACCGGCTGGATGGCAACCAGCCGTTCGTCCCCGGAGTGGGGCCTCGGCCTGCCGGGGCGGCCTTCTATCCGAGCGACATGGGGAAAGCGGAGTTCGAGGCCGCCGCAAGGCGTCGCCGGCGGCCGGCGCGTCGCTGCGGAGCCACTATACCCTCGTCCGGCGCGATTCCTCCGGCGGGCTCGAGGCCGTGCCGTATCACCAGGCGTTCGCCGAGCCCTCCCGGCGCGCGGCCGCCAAGCTGCGCGAGGCCGCCGGGCTGGCCGACGACAAGGGACTGAAGCGCTACCTCGAGCTTCGGGCCCGGGCCCTCGAGACCGACGAGTACCAGCCCAGCGACCTCGCCTGGCTGGACATGAAGACCAACACGGTGGACATCGTCATCGGGCCGATCGAGACCTACGAAGACGTCCTCTTCGGCTACAAGACCGCCCACGAGGCGTACGTCCTGATCAAGGATCGCGAGTGGAGCGAGCGGCTCGCCCGGTACGCGAGGCTTCTCCCGGCCCTGCAGCGGGGGCTTCCGGTGCCCGCGGCCTACAAGCGGGAGAAGCCCGGCACCGACTCCGACCTCAACGCCTACGATGCGGTGTACTACAGCGGCCAGTCCAACTCGGGATCCAAGACCATCGCCATCAATCTTCCCAACGATGAGAAGGTCCAGCTCCAGAAGGGCACCCGCCGGCTCCAGCTCAAGAACGTCGATGCGGGCCAAGTTCGACCGCATCCTGGTGCCGATCGGCCGGGAGCTGATCGCGGAAGATCAGCAGGGACACATCAAGTTCGACGCCTTCTTCGCCAACGTGATGTTTCACGAGGTCGCCCACGGCCTGGGGATCAAGAACACCATCGCGGGCCGGGGAACGGTGCGCGACGCGTTGAAGGAGCAAGCCAGCGCCCTGGAGGAAGCCAAGGCCGACATCCTGGGCCTCTACCTGATCACCCGGTTGGGGCAGCAGGGCGAGCTCCCGCAGGTGGACATGGACGACAACTACGTCACCTTCCTCGCCGGGATCTTCCGCTCGATCCGGTTCGGCGCAGCGAGCGCGCACGGGCAGGCCAACGCCGCCGAGCTCTCGTTCCTCGAAGAGCACGGTGCGTTCACCCAGGACTCGGCCACCGGGCGATACCGGGTGGACTTCCCGCGAATGCGGACCGCGGTGGACTCGATGGCCGCGCGGATCCTGCGCTACCAGGGTGACGGCGACTACCAAGGAGTCACCCGCTTCCTGCGCGAGCGGTCGACGATCTCCGGCGGGCTCCAGCGCGACCTCGACCGACTCGGCAGCATGGGGATTCCGGTGGACGTGGTCTTCCAGCAAGGCATGGACGTGCTCGGGAGCGGGGCGGTAGTGGCGCGCCCGCCCAAGGTGGTGGACATCCAACCGGTCAGCGAGCGCCGCGGCTGCCGCCGGCTGGTGATGGTCCTGGTGCTCCTCATCGTGGTGGGGGTGGCGGTCTGGTACTTCCTGATCCGGCCCCCGGAGAGCACTTCGCCGCCACGCGTGGCAGAGGCAATGGACGTCCGGTCCGACATCGTCCAGGAAGGCGATTCGCTTCGGGTCGTGGTGGACTGGCGGCTGGCCCTGCCGCGCGGACCCGAGCTCGCGGAGTCCGCCCGGGTAGAGGTCGGCGTGAACGACGGCGCGGTCTCGCAGGTGTCCACCGTGCCCGCCGACGCGCAATCCGACACCCTGCGGGTGCCCGCGCCGCCGCCCGGCCAGACCGCGAGCGGTTACTCCTGCGTCGCGCCGATGATGCGCGGCCGGCTCACTCCCGAGCACTGTACTCCGTGGCAGTTCGTCCGGCCGGGGGCGGGCACGACGACGGCAGACTCCGCGCCGGCCCGCCCCGGACGCACCCAGCGAACACCGAAGGCGGCCACCACGCGAGTCAGCGAGATCGTGGTGCAGCCGGACGGGGTGCAGGTGGACCCCGATGTCGGTGCACGCTGCGCCACGTGGCAACGACAGAACCCGGGCCGGTCGGTGTGGGTGACGGTCAATCGGGAGGCGATCCGGGAGTGTACCGGGCCAAACGGCAAGCCGACTGTCGCGCAGTTTTGCGCCTTTGCCGTGCTGGCCGACGGGAGACGGGTGAAGACGCTCAGCTCGGAGAAGGTGAAATACTGCGACGACGTCTTTCGGGCCTGGAGCGCCGAGCGCTTCTCCTGAGCGGCCCGACGCTTCAGAACTTGATCTGGGCCTGCCCCAGCAGCGTTCCCCGCCGCACGCCGGGCTCCCCGATCTTTCGCGACACGTAGTTGGCCGTCAGCCGGATCTTTCCACCCGACCACTCGAAGTTCGCCCCGGCCGTCGAGGCCCGAGACCGGCTTTCCGCCGCGATCGCCGGCCGGCGGAAGTCCTCCTGCCGGAACACGAGTTGTAGCCAGGGCACCACGCGGTACGCCGCGACCGCATACCACCCCTTGTCGTCGATCTCGAATCCGTCGCGCCGCTGGGCCAGGTACTCGCCCCGCAGCGTCACCGCGTCGCGCTCCAGCGAGACGTCGAGGCCGTACCGCGTGCTGTCCCCGGCGTAGTCGGCCAGATTGGCGCCGAGCGTGAGGAACGGGAGCGGCTGTCCCGCGGCCCGCGCGACGACCAGGAGGCTGGAGTCGGCGTTGGCCGTGAGGTTCTGCCCTTCCCCGTTGAAGACGCCGAGCATCACGGCTGTGCCGGAGCCGAAGTCGTAGTCCGCCATGACGCCGATGTCCCGCCGTGGCGCGAGCGAGTCCACCGCGACCGCCCGGTCGGCCGTCTCGACGTCGGCGAGCGACAGGAGGAACTCCCGGGTGAAGGGCGTCTTGAACTGCCCCGCTTGAACGCCCCAGGCCCGGGGGTGATACCGCACATAGGCATCCTGAAGCGAGACGCTCGCCCGGCCGGTTCCCACCGAGCCGGTCCGGAACTCCCCCTGCACTCGCCAGGTGACGTCCTTGGCCGCGGTGCCGGCGGCGGCGAGGCGCGCCCGGTTGATCGAGGCCGTGAGGCCGACACCGGCCCGGTAGGTCTCCCGCACCTGCAGGTAGCCGCTCCACCGAACCGTCGCGCCCTCCGGCCGTCCCGCCGCCTCCTGTGCCGACACACTGGTCACCACCACTGAGGACAGGACGACGAAGAGGGCCAGCCTAAGGCACATAAGAGTTGCCTTCTCACAATATTGAGGTAGGTTAAGGTAACTTAGAGGGACTCATGGAGCTACTCAGCACCGAGGAGGCCGCCGGATATCTCCGGCTGCACCGGAAGCGGGTACAGGCGCTCGCGCGGGCCGGCCGGCTGCCCGGGCGGCGGGTCGGGCGGAAGTGGCTGTTCGACCGGCGAGAGCTGGATGAACTGCTGGGCCAGCCCCGGTCCGGCGTGGAGCCTATCCACGGCATCGACCTGAGCGCGCGGAACCAGCTCAGGGGCACCATCGTGTCGGTAGCGAGCGAGGGCGTGATGGCGGAAGTCCGGGTTCGGATCGGGACGGCGGAGCTGGTTTCGGTCATCACCCGTGGCTCGGCCGAGCGATTGCGGCTGACCGTGGGCGACGAGGTCATCGCGGTGATCAAGTCCACCGAGGTCATGATCGGGAGGGGGCCGGGCACCGCATGAGCCTGTCGCGGCCGCTGCTCGCGCTCGCCGCTCTCGGCGCGGTGCCCGGCACGGCCCAACCCGACCGGCCGGCTGCTTCCGTTCTGACCGTCTTCGCCGCGGCGTCGCTGACCGACGCCTTCGAGGACCTCGGCGCCCTCTTTCGGCGCCGCCACCCCGCCATCACGCTGCGCTTCAACTTCGCGGGGTCGCAGCAGCTCGCGGTCCAGCTCGAATACGGCGCCTCCGCCGACGTGTACGCCTCCGCCGACCAGCGCTGGATGGCCCGGGTCCAGGAACGGGGACTCGCGGCCGGCGATCCCGTGATCTTCGCCCTGAACCGGCTGGTGGTGGTGCTGCCCGCGGAGAACCCGCGAGGAATCGGGCGGCTCGAAGACCTGGCAGTTCCGGGCCACAAGCTCGTCCTCGCGGCCGAGGCCGTCCCCGCGGGCTGGTACAGCCGGGAGGTGCTGCGGAAGCTGTCCCGGCGCCCCGGCTTCGGAACGGACTACGCGGGGCGGGTGCTCGCCAACGTCGTCTCCGAGGAAGAGAACGTGAAGGGCGTGGTCGCCAAGGTGCAGCTGGGGGAGGCCGATGGGGGATTGGCCTACCGCTCCGACGTGACCCCGGCCATCGCCGGGCGGCTGCGTGTGCTCGAGATCCCGGCCGCCGCGAACATCGTCGCGAGCTATCCGATCGTGACACTGGCCGGTTCGGCGGCGCCGGCGGCCGCCCGAGCGTTCGTCGAGCTGGTTCGCGATGCCGAGGGCCGCGCGGTGCTGGCGAGACACGGGTTCACGCCACCCCCGGCCGCGCGCTGATGGGGCTCGGCTTCCGGGTCCTGCTGGTCGTTGCCTTTGCAGGGCTGTTCCTCCTCCTGGGACTTCCGCTCGCCGCCCTCGTAGCGCGAGTGCCGCCGTCGGAGCTGCTGGCGCGCATGAGCGAGCCGATGCTGCTCGAGGCACTCCGTCTCAGTCTCCTCACCAGCGCCGCCGCCACGTTGCTCGTGGTGGTCCTCGGACTTCCCGTCGCCTGTCTGCTTGCCATCCGGTCGTTCCCCGGCAAGCGGCTGCTCGAGGTCCTCATCGACCTGCCGATGGTGCTTCCGCCCACGGTGGCGGGGTTGGCGTTGCTCCTCGCGTTCGGTCGCACCAGCCTCGCCGGACGGTCGCTGGCCTTGCTGGGGATCTCCATCCCGTTCACCACGCTCGCCGTGGTGCTCGCGCAGGCCTTCATCGCGGCGCCGTTCTTCATCTCCGCGACGCGCGCGGGGCTCAGCGAGGTGGACCCCCGGTACCGGGACGCGGCCGCGACGCTCCGCGCCTCGCCGGGCCATACCATCCTGCGCGTGATGCTCCCGCTGGCCTTCCCCTCGATGCTCGCGGGCGCCGCCATGACCTGGGCGCGCGCGCTGGGGGAGTTCGGGGCGACCATCACCTTCGCCGGCAATCTCCCCGGCGTGACCCAGACGATGCCGCTCGCGGTCTACCTCGCGCTGCAGCGGGACGTGGACGCGGCGGTGGCGATGTCGGTCCTGCTCCTGACCCTGTCGCTGGGCATCCTCCTGTCCATTCGCCTGAGCCCGTCCTGGCTCGGCGTTCTCGACCATGCTCGAGCTCGACGTCGGTAGCCGCCGCGGCGGCTTCGAGCTCCAGGCGGCGCTCATCGCGAGGCCGGGGTCCACCACCGTCATCGTGGGCGAGAGCGGCGCGGGCAAGACCACTCTCCTCCGCCTCGCCGCCGGGCTGGACCAGCCCGAGCGCGGACGCATCGTGCTCGACGGCGAGGTCTACGCCGACCCGGCTGCCGGTATCGCGGTGCCGGCCTGGCGGCGCGACGTGGGCTACGTGGCGCAGGATTACGCCCTCTTTCCCCACCTCACCGTGGAGCAGAACGTCGCCTTCGGCCTGAGGGCCGCCGGGGCGAGCCGCGGAACCATCGGGACCCGGGTGGCCGGCACCCTCCGGAGAGCCGGCATCGCCGACCTCGGGCGGCGGAAGCCCTCGATGCTGTCGGGCGGACAGCAGCAGCGCGCGGCCCTGGCGCGCGCCCTGGTGCTCGACCCTCGGCTGCTGCTGCTGGACGAGCCCCTCGCCGCGCTCGACCTCCAGACCCGGCGGCTGATCCGCGGCGAGCTGCGCGAGCTGCTCCAGGCGCTCGGCTGCGTGACGCTGTACGTCACCCACAGCCCGATCGAGGCCCTGGTGTTCGGCGACCGGATCGTGGTGATCGAGGCCGGCCGCGTCGCCCAGGCCGGCACCCGCGACGACCTCCTGCGCTATCCCCGCTCGCGCTACGTGGCGGAGCTGATGGGCACCAATCTGTTCACGGGCAGCGTGCACGCCGGCCTGGGTGACGCGACGGTCCGGACCGGCGAGGGCGACCTCGCGGTGTCGGACCCCGGAGATCCCGGCGACGTGTTCGTCACGGTGGACCCCCGGCAGATTACGCTTCATCCGCACCCGCCCGAGGGGAGCGCCCAGAACGTCTTCGTGGGTCCGATCCTCGAGCTGGCGCCGGAGCCGCCGTCCGGCGAGCGGATCCGGGTGGTGCTGGGCACCCGGCCGACGCTGGTGGCCGAGGTGACGCGCGACGCGGTCGAGAGCCTCGCGCTGCGCGAGGGCATGACGGTCCACGCGAGCTTCAAGGCCACCGGCATCCGAACGTACCGCTGACCCGCTCGATAGGCAACGCGTTGCCTATCGGACCGGCCGCGGATACGTTGCCGCATAACTCTACCCGAGGCCTCATGTACCGCTTTGCCGCTCCCCTCGGCGGACTGCTGCTCGGCGCCGCGCTGCTGCCGGCGGCGCAGGCGCAGACCCGCGACATGGTGCTGGCCACCACGACCAGCACCCAGGACAGCGGGCTGCTCGACTCGCTGCTGCCGCTCTTTCGCGCCGAGAGCGGCATCGAGGTGAAGGTCATCGCGGTGGGGAGCGGAGCGGCGCTGGGAATGGCGCGGACCGGCGACGCCGACGCGGTGCTGGTCCACGCCCCCGAGGCCGAGCAGCCGTATGTCGCGAGCGGCGATCTGGTCGAGGGACGGCGGATCATGCACAACGACTTCCTGATCGTCGGCCCGGTGCGTGATCCGGCCCGGGCGGCCGCGGCGCGCGATCTCGCCCAGTCCCTGCGGAGGATCGCGGCGACCGGCCCGTTCATTTCGAGGGGCGACGGCTCGGGCACCGAGAAGAAAGAGATGCAGCTGTGGGAGGCGGCCGGCGTCGCCCCGGCCCGAGTCACGCTGCGCGAGGAGACCGGCCAGGGAATGGGCGCCACGCTGCTGATCGCCTCGGAGCGCAGAGGGTACACGCTCACTGACCGGGGGACCTACCTCGCGCTCCGCCGGCAGCTCGACCTGGTTCCCCTGGTGGAAGGCGACCCCAGCCTGTTGAACGTCTATCACGCGTACGTCGTCAATCCGGCCCGGCATCCGAAGGTCAAGCCTGCCGAGGCCCGGGCCCTGGTGGAGTATCTGGCGTCGAAGCCGGCCCAGGAGCTGATCGGCAGCTTCGGCACCAACCGGTTCGGCAAGCCGCTCTTCTTCCCCGACGCCGGAAAGGGTCTGCCCTGATGCGCGAGGCGCTCGCGTTGCTCGCCGCCGGCGACTCGGAGTTGTTTCGCATCATCGGAAGGACACTCGCGATCTCCGGCGTGGCCACGCTGCTGGCCATGCTGGTCGGAGTCCCGCTGGGCTACGGGCTCGCCCGCGGGCGATTCCCCGGGCGCACCGTGCTGCTCGGCGCGGTGAATACCGGCATGGGGATGCCGCCGGTGGTGGTCGGACTCGTCGTCTGGCTCCTGCTCACCCGCAGCGGGCCATTGGGCGACTGGGGCCTGATCTACACCAGGCAGGCGATGGTCATCGCGCAGTTCGTCATCGCCACGCCGCTGGTGGTGGGCTTCACCGCGGCCTCGATCCAGGCGCTGCCCGCGCAGCTGCCCGACCTGCTGGCCAGCCTCGGCGCGGGCCGCTTGCGCAAGCTCTGGATTTTGAGCCGCGAGGCGCGGCTGGGCCTGCTGGCGGCGGTCATGGCCGGCTTCGGCGCCATCGTGTCGGAAGTCGGCGCCTCGATGACGGTGGGTGGCAATCTGCGGGGCAGCACGCGGGTGCTGACGACGGCCATCGTCACCGAGACGAGCCGGGGCAACCTGCCGGTGGCGCTGGCGCTCGGCTGTCTCCTCCTGGGGCTCGCCTTCGCCGTCAATCTGCTTCTCACCCTGGTACAACAACGCCGGAACGGCTGATGGACGTCGCGGTCGAGGGTCTGCACTTCGAGCGGGGCGGCCGGACCGTGCTCGACATCGCGGCTCTGGAGTTCCGCGGTGGGGGCACCACGGCCGTGTTCGGGCCCAACGGCTCGGGCAAGACGACTCTCCTCCGCCTCATCGGCGGCCTCGAGCGGCCATCGGCCGGCGCGATTCGGATCGGCGGCGCGCCGGTCACCCGCGATCCCGCGTCGCGCCGGCACGTGGGGTTCGCGTTCCAGGAAGCGGTGTTCGTCGGCGGCAGCGTGCGCCGCAATCTCGACCTCGCGCTCAGCCTGAGAGGCCTGCCCCCGGCCGATCGGGACGCCCGCATCGCGGAGGTCGCCCGGGAGTGTGGGATTGAGCTGCTGCTCGACCGCTCGGCCCGGCAACTCTCCAGCGGCGAGGCGCAACGCGCCAACCTGGCGCGGGCGCTCGCGCTCCGGGCGCCGGTCACCCTGCTCGACGAGCCGCTCACCGGCATTGACCGGACCACCCGGGTGCAGCTGCTCGACGACCTGCCGGGCATGCTCGCCACCTTTGCGGCCACGACGATTCTCGTCACCCACGATCGCGAGGAGGCGTTCCGGCTGGCGGACCATCTGGTGGTGCTGGTCGAGGGAAGAGTGCGCGCCTCGGGGCCGAAGGCCGAGGTGTACGCCCGGCCGCCGGACCGGGCCACCGCCGAGCTGCTGGGGTATGCCGTGGTCCGACTCGGCGGGCGGACCATCGGCGTGCCGGCGGGAGGTTGGATGATCGGCGATGGCGAGCCGTCGTTCGAGATGCTGGTGGAGCGTGTGGTGGACATGGGGAATCACCTGCACGCGGCTGGGATGGTGGCGGGCGTGCGGGTGGATCTTCGCCTGCGGCCTGGTGAGCCCGTACCCCCCGCGGGCGACAAGATCCGCATCGTGCCGAGCGGTTGCGTGCCCGTGGGGTGACCATGTCGCGGCCGAGCCGCAAACGGCCAAGCTATATTTGTCCCACGCGAACGTGGCGGAACTGGCAGACGCGCAGGACTTAGGATCCTGTCCCGCAAGGGGTCCGGGTTCGACTCCCGGCGTTCGCATGGGGCTACCTGCAGCCGACCGCGGAACCTCAAAACGCCGAGACGAATCCCAGCGTCCAGCGGACGCCGCCCTGCTCCAAGTCGTGGGTCGCCTCGCCGGTCAGGCGGAAGTTCCTTCGCATCAAGTATCCCACGCCGCCGGTCAACGTCTCGTAGCGGCGCAGCGGCCCGGGCTCGCCCAACCGCAGATTGAGTAATGGCGCATCGGCGGCCACCACGTTGTAGAGCGCAAACCCGTGCCAGCGGGATCCTCCCGGCCGCACCAGCAGCTCCGCGAACCCGCCGTCCGCATTGGTGCCGGGGCCCGCCAGGTCGAAGGTCGGCCGGTCGTCGTCGCGATGCAGGTACTGAAGATTGAGCTCGACCGGGCCGCGCGACAGGGTGGCATCCACGCCCAGCATCGTGGTCTCGTTGCGGACCTCGTCGCTGCTGGTGCGGCCGAAATATCCGAATCCGCCGACCCGCACGCCCGAGACGAGCTCGCGGGTGAGGCGAAGCGCGAAGTTCTTCCCGAAATCGTTGTCGAAGCGACGATTTTCCTGCGCCGCACCCCGCCCGTTGCCGTTGACCGCCTGCCCGGTGACGCCGAACCCGAGGACATCCACTGCCGCCAGCAGCCCGCGGTCGTAGGTGAGATCCACCGGCGAGTCACCCATGCGGGCCCGGTAGACCGCGTAGTCCTCGAACTCCAGGCGGAGCTCCCGCTTGAAGAGCGGATCCGACACCTGGAATTGACCGATGGACAGATCGACCGGTTTGCCGCCGAGGTCGTTGAACGTCACGAAGGCGTCCTCGACGCCGCCTACTTCACCCCGCTCGAACAGAAACGCATAGAAGTAGTAGGAGATGGTCTTCGAGAGCGGAGCGCTCGAGAGCAACTTGAGCGAATAGGGGGTCTGGAAGTCTGTGGCGGCATTGCCGTTGGTGAATTCCCGCACATACGCGTCGAGACGGAACGCGATCCCGAGATCGTTGACCAGTGTGAGGAGGGGGTCCCCCGTCGTCACCGTGTCGCCCGGAACCTCCCCCGGCGCCAGCCGGTAGCCGTTGCCCGCGAACCGTTCCCCGAACTCGGTGAGCACCGGTACCGGGTTGTGGCAGACCATACAGCTCAGCTTGTAGCGTCGCGCGAAGGCGGGAATCGCGTCGGTGTTCGACGGGACGATGCCGGTCATCGCGAGGACGAGGGTCGGGATCAACATAGACCATTCTCGGGTAGTAGAAGACTGATCCAAGATCGGCGAGGGCAGTGAAGTGGGCCAGAAAACCGGGTGAAGGACCCTTCACGCCTCGTACGGACAATCCGACGCGCAGCGTGGCGCCGGGTTGCGACCACGGCCCGCGGCCCCGATGCTGCTTCACCATCTCGAGCGCCGCCTGAGGCGATTGCGCCGGATCCTGCGTCACGCGACTTGATTGTCCCCCCGGCAGCCCCCGGCTAGATTCCCCGCAAATGAGCCAGATCACCGTAGAGAAGACCGCCGAGGATTCCGCCTCCAAGTCCCTCCGGGTCACCGTCCCGGTGGACCGCGTCCGCGAGGCCGAGGCCAAGGCGGTAAAGTACTATGCCAAGCGCGCCCGGCTGCCGGGCTTTCGCCCGGGCAAGGCGCCGGAGGCGGTGGTCCGCAAGCGGTTCAACGACGCCATCCGCCAGACGGTGCTCGAGGAGGTCCTCCGCGAGGGCTGGGAGACCGCCAAGACCGCCGAGTCGCTGAAGCCGATCGCGGACCCCTCGGTGCGCAACCTGAAGTTCGAGGACGGCAGTCCGATCGAGTTCGATCTGCTGATCGAGATCCGGCCGGAGATCAAGCTCGACCGCGTGAGCGGCTTCAAGGTGGAGCGCACCGTGGCTCCGGTGCCGGACACCGCGGTCGACGAGCGGGTGGCCTCGTTGCAGGAGGCCAAGGCGGCCTGGATCCCGGTCACCGGCGAGAAGCCGTCGCCCGGGCACATGGTGCGGGTCGAGGTCGCGCCGATCGAGGAGGGCACCGCCGGCGCGGCGCAGCCGTACGATCTGGTGCTGGGGCAGAACCAGGCCATTCCGGAGCTGGAAGAGCGGATCATGGCGCTGTCGCCGGGGGAGACCACCGAGACCGAGGTTCGCTTCCCGGAAGACCATCCCGACGAAAGCCGCCGGGGCCAGAGCCGCCGGGTGCGCATCACCCTGCACGAGGTGAAGCGCCAGGAGCTGCCGCCCCTCGACGACGCCTTCGCCCGGGAGATGGGCGACTTCGAGAGCCTCGATGCGTTCCGGGCCGCGGTGCGCCGCGACCTGGAGCGCGAGGCGGAGCGCGACGCCGATGCCGAGGTGCGGCAGGCGCTGCTGGCCCAGGTGGTCGAGGCCAACGGCGTTCAGGCGCCCCAGTCGCTGGTCCACCGGCTGATGCACGGATACGCCGAGGCCTATCGGGTTCCTCCGGACCAGCTGCCGACCTTCGAGCAGCAGTTCCACCAGATCGCCGAGACCCAGGTCAAGCGGGATCTGGTGCTCGACGCCCTGGTCGAGCAGCAGGGGCTCCGCGCCACCGAGGCGGAGATCGACAGCCGCATCGCCGCCATGGCGGAGGCGCGCGGCCTCTCGGCCGGCGAGCTGTACGGCTCGCTCCAGAAGGCCAACCGCCTGGCCGAGCTGGAACGGGGGATCACCGAGGAGAAGGCGTTCGACTTCCTGCTGCAGCAATCCTCAGTCGAAAAGGCGACACTTTGACGATGGCCACGCTCTATCCGCCCTATATCATCGAGCGCTCCAGCCGGGGCGAGCGGACGTACGACATCTTCTCGCGCCTCCTGATGGACCGGATCGTGTTCCTGGGCGCCCCGATCAACGACGACGTCTCCAACATCATCATCGCGCAGCTGCTCTTTCTCGAGGCCGACAACCCCGAGAAGGACATCTACCTCTACATCAACTCGCCGGGCGGCGTGGTCTCGGCGGGCATGGCGATCTACGACACGATGCAGCACCTGCGCGCGCCGGTGAACACCATCTGCATGGGCATGGCCGCCTCCATGGGCTCGTTCCTGCTGGCCGCGGGCACCAAGGGCAAGCGGAGCGCGCTGCCGCACTCCCGGATCATGATCCACCAGCCCTCGGGCGGCACCCAGGGCACGGCGGCGGACATCGAGATCCAGGCCCGGGAGATCCTGTACCTGCGGTCCAAGATGAACTCCCTGTACGCGCTGCACACCGGGCAGCCGATCGAGACGATCGAGCGGGACATGGACCGGGACCGGTTCATGAGCTCCGAGGAGGCCAAGACGTATGGCTTGATCGACAGCGTGTTTACGCCCCGTAAGGACCTCGTCCCGGCCACGGACGGCAAAAAGGAGACTTGACGCCCCCGGCGCCGGGATTCACCTTTCCGGCACCCTCATCCACATCCAGGCGACCCGGCTCCATGTCCAACGACAAGCACCTCCGCTGCTCCTTCTGCGGCAAATCGAAGGACTCCGTCCGGAAATTCATTTCCGGGCCGTCGGTCTACATCTGCAACGAGTGCATCACACTCTGCAATGAGATCCTGGCGGAAGACGAGGAGCGCGAGGTTGCGGACAGCATTACCCAGGTCCCCATGCCGGGTGAGATCAAGGAAGTGCTGGATCAGTACGTCATCGGGCAGGAGCGGGCCAAGCGCACCCTCGCCGTCGCCGTCTACAATCACTACAAGCGAATCAACGCCTCGAACGGCCGCGACAGCGATGTCGAGCTCGACAAGTCGAACATCCTCCTCCTCGGCCCGACCGGGGTCGGCAAGACCCTGCTGGCGCAGACGCTGGCCCGGATCCTGGACGTGCCCTTCACCATCGCCGACGCCACCACCCTCACCGAGGCGGGCTACGTCGGCGAGGACGTCGAGAACATCCTGGTGCGGCTGCTCCAGGCCGGCGAGTTCAACGTGGCGGAGTGCGAGCGGGGCATCGTCTACATCGACGAGATCGACAAGATCGCCCGCAAATCGGAAAACCCGAGCATCACCCGCGACGTCTCGGGCGAGGGGGTCCAGCAGGCGCTGCTCAAGATCCTCGAGGGCACCATCGCCTCGGTCCCGCCGCAGGGCGGCCGGAAGCACCCGCAGCAGGAATACATCCAGATCAACACCAAGGACATCCTGTTCGTCTGCGGCGGCGCGTTCGACGGGCTGGAGAAGATCATCGAGGCCCGCACCGGGCGGCAGCAGATCGGCTTCGCCGACGAGGAGCGGAAGCGGGCGCCCGATCTCAGCAAGCAGAACCCCTACGCCGAGGTCGAGCCCGACGACCTGCTGCGCTTCGGGCTCATTCCCGAGCTGGTGGGACGGCTGCCGGTGGTGGTGTCGCTGGAGGCGCTGGACGAAGAAGCGCTGATGCGCATCCTCATCGAGCCCAAGAACGCGCTGACCAAGCAGTACAAGAAGCTCTTCGAGCTGGAGGACGTCGGCCTCACCTTCGATCCCGAGTCGCTCCGCGCAGTGGCGCAGAAGGCGCTCAAGCGGGGCACCGGGGCGCGCGGCCTCCGGTCGATCCTCGAGACCATGATGACCGATATCATGTTCGACCTGCCCCACCGGGATGACGTGCGCGAGATCGTCATCACCAAGGAAGCGATCAGCGAAGGAGTCGCTCCGCTCGTCGTCACCGAGCGCGCGCGGACCAAGCGGGAGGCGTGACGGAACGGCGGGACGGCGTTCCGCCCCAGCCGCTGCACCAGCTTCCCGTGGAGTTCGTCGGCTCGTTCCCCGACCCCCTCGTCAAGCTCGATCCACCCCTGCCCGAGCTGGCCTTCATCGGCCGGTCCAACGTCGGCAAGTCCAGTCTGTTCAACGCGCTGGTGGGAAAGCCCGGATTGGCCCGCGTCAGCGGCACCCCGGGCAAGACCACGCTGCTCAACGCCTTCCGCCTCCCCGACTTCTACCTGATCGATCTGCCTGGCTACGGGTTCGCGCGCGCGGGCAAGGCGGCTCGAGCCGGGTACCGCCGGCTGATCACGCGGTATCTCGGCGAACGGCCCACGCTCGCCGGCGTGATCTGGCTGCTCGATGTCCGGCGCGATCCGTCGAAGGACGACTTCGAGATCCAGGAGATCTGCTGATCGAGAGCGGCCGCCCGGTCCTCGCCGTCCTGACCAAGTCGGACAAGCTGACCCGGACGGCGGGCGCCGCACGAGCCCGCGAGCTTGCCACGGCGCTGGGGTTGGAGCAGGACCAGGTCCAGATCACCAGCAGCCGGTCCCGGGTGGGCATCGCCGAGCTGGGGCAGAGCATTCTCGCCGCGAGTCAGCGAGCCGATTCCTCCTTGCGCTCCGGCTGACCCGCCCGCTCCCGACGACGCTCTCGCCCGGGGCGCCGGGCCCTCACCCGGGCGCGGGCTCCCCGGGCCTCGGCTCGGGCGTCCCGTGCTTCCCTTCCCCCGATGGCGAATTGATGGGCCAGCAGGGCGGCACCGTAGACCAGACCCAGACCGATATGGGACCAGGCCATCGCCCGCAGCCAGCCCTCCGCCGTCACCGCCTGGATCAGGTATCCGGTGGCGATCATCGGGACCAGCATCGCCAGCGTGAGCAGCCCGCTGCGCCTCCCTTGGGCGGCGCCCGCCTGGAGGTGTCGCCAGACGTGTCGCACCGCGATCAGGCCGATGGCGAACACCAGCAGTGGCGCCACCAGGATGTGCAGCTTGAGCACCCAGGGCTGCCACGGGTGGTTCACCACCGCGAAGGGATCGTCGCTCGCCAGGAAGTACTTGAGCCAGAGATAGACCACGCCGGTCACGAACGTCGCGACCGAGGTGGACCACACCGCCCAGCGCTCGAAGCGGCTCATGGTGTCCCGAGGGGCCGGATCCGGCGGTGCAAGGCCAGCACCCGCCGGGCCGCGCGGGTGACCGCGTTGGATGTCAGGGTGGCGCCCGTCATCATGGCGATATCCCGCTTGAGGGAGAGCGTTGGCGTGAGCTCCTTTCCCTGGAACTGGGCCAGCCACGGCTCGCGGGGCCGGTATTCGGGAGGCTCGGAAAAGCGGAGCACCTCGATTCGACCGACCCGGCCGTCCGGCTGAACCACGACCATCAGCACTTCTTCCAGCGTTCTCACCCGATGGACGTCGAAGTACGCTACCCCGACCGGCGCGCCGTCGCGGGTGCCGACGTAGTACGTCACCACCGATTGCGACACCGGCGCATCGGGGCCGGCTTCGCTCCGTATCGCGGCCAGGTCGGCGGCGCTCAGGAACGCCGTCCGCCGCTCGACGGCGGCCGGCGGGGGGAACGCCGCCTCGAGCGCCTCCTGAAGCGTGAGCTGCGCGGAAAGCCGGCCCGGCATTCCAGCCGGCAGCGCCACCGCGAGCGCGAGCGCGAGTCTGACCCTGGCCACGACCATGCTAGAAGAGGTAGCCCAGGTTGACGTTGACCTGATTCACGCCGGACTCCGCCTCGTTGCGCACGATCTGGTAGTCGGCCTTGAAGGAGACGCTGGGCACCGGCTTCCACATCGCCCCCAGGGTGAGGAATCTCCGGTCGTTGGCGGGATCGGCCAGAAACCCCTCGGGCACCCGGTTCTGGGTGTCGAGCCGCTCGTACCGCACATACGGCAGGAGCTGGTGGCCGCTCGCCGAACCGCGCAGCACGTCATACCCGCCCTGGAGGTAGAAACCGATCATCCGGTCTCCGACCGAGCCCGCGCCGCTCAGCCCGTTGAGCTGGTTGATCTCCGCCGCCTCGTCCAGCGTGGCCACGGCGAGCAGCCCCCGAAGGTCGAACCCGCGGGCCTGGTACTCCGCGTGCGCGTCCCAGATGAAGGTGCGCGCCCCGATGGTCCGCCCGGGGTCGGAGGGTAGCGTCGCTCCCTGCCCCGCCTTGCCGACGTACGCCGCGGTTCCGAGCGTCAACCCCAGCACGCCGGCATAGTCCACCCGGCCCACCACGCCGAAGTTCACCGCGGCCGCCTCGGCGCCGTTCTGCCGGCCGTCCCGGAGGCCGCCGGCGCCGAAACCGGTCGCATCGAACCCGTTCACCAGGTAGGCCCGATACGAGACCTGGCCGGCGCCGCCGAAGACACCGATCCCGCTCTCCCGCCAGGTCGAGGGAATGATCTGGCGCTCGGTCTCCGGGCGGCGGGCGCCGAGAAACGTGGGCGGCTCGTGCAGTTCGTTGATGAACCCCATCGGTGGCAGCAGCAGCCCCGCCCGGAAGCCGAGCCTGGGCGAGACTCGGTAGTCCAGATAGGCGAATTCGATCGACACGGAGCCGCCGTCCTCGGTACTCCCGTGCTCGAACTCGACCTCGGAGTTGAACAGGATCTTGTCGTTGAACTTGTACCCCACGTACACGATCGCGCGGAGCGCGTCGAGCCGGTCCGTGGCGCCGGAGGGCAGGTCGTCCTGCCGCGAGCCGGCGAAGTTCTCGTACAGGACCTCGCCGTAGCCGCCGAGCGAGACGCCCTGGGGCACCTTGTAGACCTTGGACGCCGCGGGCCCGAACCCGAAGCGGCCGGTGTCGGCCTCGACGACGACATCGCGGCCAAGGCGCAGCTCCTCGAGCTCCCGGGTGATCGCCTCGACCTGCTGGCGGAGCTGCTCGACGCCGGTGGTGTCCCGCTCCTGCGCCGCGGCCGGCGCGGCGCAGAGCGCCCCCAGGGCCACGATCCGCATAACCCTGCTCCACATACCCGGCACTCACCCTCCTCCATGCGGTTCGCCGTCCTGCACGAGATAACGCGCCAGCCCTCGATTCCATCGCGCCGACAGAGGCCCGGTGCCTGGCGCGAGCACCAGCACCCCGACATCATCGCGCTGCTCGGCCCAGGCGAGCGCGGCCTCGGGCCCGAGTACCAGCAGCGCGGTGGACAGGATGTCGGCCAGCGCCGGGTCCTCGGCCACTACCGTTACGCTGCCCCAGGCGGGCACCGGCTCGCCGGAGCGCGGGTCGAGCACGTGACCCAGCCGGCGGCCGTCCGCATCGACGAACCGCTCGGATTGTGAGCTGGTCGAGGCGGAGCGGTCGCGCAGTTGAAGCCGCATCGCCTGGCTCTCCCGCCGGACGGGATGCGCCACCGGCACCATCCAATCCGCCCCGCGGTCGGCGCCGAGGGCGAGGACCTGGCCGCCGAAGTTGAGGAACGCCGAGGCGATGCCGTGCTGCAGCAGCGCCGCGCGCGCCGCGCGGAGTGCTGCTCCCTTCCCGAATGCGCCGGTGTCGATCCAGGCGCCGGCGCACCGCCGGGTCACGCTGACCTCGGCGTCGGCGAAGCGGAACCGCGCCATCCCCGACCGCGACCGGGCCGCGGCGAGCTCCGGAGGCGAGGGGATTCTGCCGCCCCCCCGAAGGTCCCATGCGTCCACCAGCGCGCCGACCGCCGGGTCGAAGGCGCCGCCGGTCGCCGCGGTCCAGCGTGCCGACTCCCGGAGCAGCGCGTACAACTCGGAGGAGAGCCGCACCGGCCGGCCGACTCGCGCATGGTTGAGGCGGGAGATCTCGCTGTCGTCCCGCCAGGTGCTCAGCACACCGTCGGTGCGCCGCACCGCGGCGAACGCGGCCTCGATGGCGGCGATGGCGTTGGCGCGGTCGGGGGCAAGGACGCCGACCTGCAGCGTGGTGCCCATGACGAACGCGTCCCGCTCGAGCCAGACCGGGGCGGTCCGGGTGGGGCCGAGGAGGGCAAGCGCGGGGACCAGGGAGAGGAACGGGAGCAGGGACGGGCCCTCATAATTGAGAATGAAAATCATTCTAAGATGTCAATTATTACCAGATTACTCCCGATTGCCTTGCCTGTCAATCATCGCCTGCGGAGATTTCCGGTCGGCCAACCATTCTCGCCACTGCGGAGGGACGATGAGGACGACCGCGCTGCTGGGCTGCGCCTGGGCGCTCCTGGCGGTCGCACCGGCGGTGGCGCAGGACGGCCGCGGCGCGCTGGATCCGCTTCCACCGCCGGGCTTCGGTTCGCTCAAGCAGAGCGACCTGGCCCTGCGGCTCAACAGCGACGAGCTCGACGTGCGGCTGGTGCCGCTCGACGAGCGGGTCACCCGGCTGCTCGCCATGGACGCCTACCAGTCGCTTCAGAGCCTGATTCATTCCCGCCGCGCTTCGATCGACTCCCTCGCCAAGGTCTCGGGCATCAGCTCGCCGGGGCTGGCGCTGGTGACCTTCTTCGGCGGCCGCGAGGGCGCCCGGTTCGATCCGTCCACCCTCACCCTCGGGATCCGGAACCAGCTGTTCCGGCCCCGCGGGATCGTGCCGTTCAGCCCCCGCTTCACCTCGCAGCAGCTCAGCGTCCGGGAGCAGGTCAGCGCGATCTACATCTTCGACGAGCGGCTGCCGGTCACCGACGATTTCACTTTCTCCTATCAGGGCCGCACCTCGGAGGACTGGCAGAACAAGCAACGGCTCCTGGACCGGGAGCGCGGCCGGGTGGCCGCCCGCTCCCGGGTGAGCCGTCCGGACAGCGGGTACGGCGCGGCCCGCTGACGGGGGCGCCCGGCGGCTTGCCTGCCCGTCTCCACCCGGGGAGATTTCGCTCGACCCGGGCGGCCCGTGCCGCCTCCACCTTCGGGAGCCCCGCATGCCGCATCTGCCGTTGCGTACGGTCGCCTTGTCCGACGCGACCAGCCGGGTCCACGACGACTGGCTCGCCGAGCTGGAGGGGCGGCTGGGCGAACGGGACGCCGACTGGTCGCGGCTGACGCGGGACATCCTCTACCAGCTTTACTACCCGGGCTTCGGCGATTACGACGAGCGCCTGGGCGACGCGCGAACCTCCCCGGCGGCGCGCATCGCGCTGCTCTCGCTCGACCCCCGCAACATCACGCTGGAGCCCGAGTACTACGCCGACGTGGACCAGGCTCGCTTCGCCCGGGCGAAGCCGCTGCTCTGGCTCTGGTACAGCTTCGACCGCTCGCCGGTCGGCGGCCAGAACGTGCATCTGGGCGTGCGCTTCCGCCGGCTGCTCGCGGCCCATCTCTTCGCGCGCTGCGGGCGGAACTTCAAGTGCTTCCAGTTCACCGAATTCTCCTATGGGTACAACCTCGAAGTGGGCGACGACGTCGTGGTCCACCGCCACGTGCTGCTGGATGACCGCGGCGGGATCGCGCTGGGGAACCGGGTCAGCATCTCCGACTTCGCCAACATCTACAGCCACACCCACAGCATCGTGGAGCAGAAGGACGTGACCAACGCACGCACCGTGCTGGAGGACGACGTGCGCATCACCTACCACGCGACGGTGCTGGCCGGAGTGCGGGTGGGCCGCAGCGCGATGGTCGGCGCGGTGGCCGTCGCCACCAAGGACGTGCGGCCCTATCACGTCAACGTCGGCATTCCCGCGAAGTCCATCCGGGTCAAGCCCAACGCCCCGCCGGAGGCCTACATCACCGAGCGGGTGGCGCGGCACGCGCCGCGGGAGCCCTAGCCCTGCGCCGGCACCGGGAGCGCTGGTACCTCTCCCCCTCCGCCATCGCCGCCTGGGCGCTCCTCGCGAGCGCCCTCGTCGCCTCGACGCTGGGCGGCATGCCGAGCGTGCTCACCAGTGTGAGCGGACTGGCCGGGGCGCTGATCGTCCTGCTGGCCGCGTGGCGCCGCGAATGGGAGGTCCCGCTCCACGCCGTCGCGGTGACCCTGCTCGGGGTGGTCCTCTGGCTGGCCGACGACCGGAAATGGTGGCTCGCGCTCATCGCCGTACTCACCATCTCGGCGAGTTTCTGGGTCGCGATCGCCCGCGGGCGCCGCCGCCTGCGCGACGCGGAGGTTAAGACCGACGCGCTGGCCGGCCAGCTCGACCGGCGGATCAGCGAGCTGTTCTCGCTCCAGGAGCTGAGCTACGTCCTCTCCGAGTCCATCCAGCTCGACCGCATCGTCGACCAGGTCGCTCGCTACGCCGGCCGCTTCCTGCAGGCCGACGGTGCGATCGTCGTCCTGGCGGACGAGGGCCAGGCCGGGCGGCTCGGGGTCGTGGCCGCCACCGGGACCCTGGAGGATCTCCAGGGCCGGAAGGCGGACGAGCACGACACCGGGCTGGTGCAGTTCGCGATCAGCCGCGAGCGGATCGAGGTGGCGCAGGGCACCGAGACGCCGACCGTGAACCTGATCGCGGACCTGACGGTGCGGTCCGCGGCGGTGGCCCCGCTTCGCTCCCAGGGCGTCACCATGGGCGCGCTCGCGGTGGCCGACCGGCAGGGCGGGCCCTTCACCACCGAGGACCTCTGGCTGCTGTCCACCGTCGCGACCAACGCGTCGGTGGTGCTGGCCAACAGCCGGCTGTACGAGATCGTCCGGCAGAGCAAGGAGGAATGGGAGACCGCCTTCAACGCGCTGACCGAAGGCATCGCCGTAGTGGGGCCGACCGGCGCGATGCTCCGGGCCAATCGGGCCCTGGCCGCGCTCGCCGAGCTGGGCGAGAGTGATCTCGTCGGACGGGGATTCTGCGAGACGATGTTCGGCACCTCCGAGGCGGTGGAAGAGCTGCTCGGCGCCGCCTATCGCCGCCAGCGGACGGCGCCGCTGGTGGTGCGGATGGAGCGAGCCCAGCGGGTGCTGCGGCTCACCGCCGCGCCGTTCGCGGAGCCGACCGGCCGGCCCGCCGCGGCCGGCACCGGCCCGGTGGTCATCCTGGTCGAGGACGTGACCGAGCAGCGGATCCTCGAGGCCCAGCTGATCCAGAACGACAAGATGGCCTCGATCGGGCAGCTGGTGTCCGGCGTGGCCCACGAGCTGAACAACCCGCTCACGTCGATCGCCGGGCTCACCGAGCTGCTGCTCGAGCGGGAGCCGCAGCCCGGCTTCCGCCACGAGCACCTCAGGGTGATCCACGACCAGGCGGAGCGCGCCGGTCGGATCGTGCGCAACCTGCTGACCTTCGCGCGAAAGGGCGTGGCGGAGAAGACCGCGGTGGACCTGAACGACGTCGCCGCCCGCACCTCGCTCCTGATCGTCTACGAGCTGCGGCTGCACGGCATCGAGCTGGAGTCCGGCCTGAGCCCGGAGCCGGTCGTGGTGCTGGGCGACCGCTACGAGCTGCAGCAGGTGCTGCTGAACCTGGTGAACAACGCGGTGCACGCGGTGAGCCAGCTCGAGCCAGGGCAGCCCCGTCGGATCCGGCTGGAGACGGCGCGGCAGGGCGACGCGGCCGTTTTCCGGGTGCTCGACTCCGGGCCGGGGGTGCCCGCCCCACCTCGTCTCCCACCTCTTCACGCCGTTCTTCACCACCAAGGCCCCGGGCGAGGGCACCGGGCTGGGCCTGTCCTTGAGCTATGGACTGGTGAAGGCGCACGGCGGGATCCTGACCTACGAGTCGCCGCCGGAGGGCGGGGCCGAATTCCGGATCAGTCTGCCGGCGTACCAGGCCCTGGACGATGGCCCGGCCACGCCTGCCGCCGGGGCCGCGCCGCCGGTGGCTCACCACATCCTGGTGGTGGACGACGATCCCGCCGTGCACCGGCTGGTGAGCGCGCTGTTCGCCCCGCAGGGCCACGTGGTGGAAGCGGTGCGGACGGGGAGTCAGGGACTGCGGATGGTGAAGGAGCGTGAGTTCGACCTCATCGTGGCCGACGCGATGGCGGCCGCCGGACCCACCGAGCTCTTCGTGCAGGCGCTCGCCGCCGACTGTCCCGAGGCCTGCGCGCGACTGGTGGTCGGGGTGAGCGGAAACGGCGAGCTGCCCGAGCCGGTGACCGGCGTCGGCCTCCGCCGGACCCGCAAGCCGTTCAGCCTGCGCGACCTCAACGCGATGGCCGAGGAGATCTTCGCTAGTAACCCGCCGCGCTCGCGGGTCGCCACGGAAGGACGCTGATCCGCCCCTTGACCCGGGCGGAGGCGGCCGCCGCGTCCGCGGTGGCCCAGTAGTTCCCTCCGGCGGCCAGATCGGGTGCCTCGATGAACCACCCCCTGGCGCGCAGGAACACGTTGCCGGTGACCTCGGTCCCGTGGCCGACGTTGTCGATCACCAGTCCGTCCCCCACGCCGTCGAGCACGTTTCCCCGAACCCGGCTGCCGCTGGTTCCCTGCAGCACGATTCCCTGCTCCGCCCCCCCGATCACGTTATCGTCGATCCGATGGCCTCGGCTCGCGGTCTCGTCCCGAGCCGGGGCCGTGACCACGATCCCGATCCGGCCGCCCAGCAGCACATTGGCTTCGAGCGTGTTGTCGCTCCCCTGCCGGAGCACGATCCCCGCGATCCGGGAGCCGATCACGGTGTTTCCCCGGATGGCGCTGCCGTTGAGATGTTCGAGTCGAAATCCGTAGGCCGAGCTGTCGCCGCGGTTTTCCAGGATGGTGACGCTCCAGGTGTGGCTGGCGGCGAAGGCCGTGCCGGTGGCGGAGGCGTCGTTGCGGTAGACCAGGTTGCCGATCGAGGGCCGGGTAAGCGGCGGCTGGCCGGTGATCCGAAAGCCGGTGCTCGAGACGGAGAGATCGTTCTCCGAGATGGTGTTGGAATCGCTCCCCTCGCGCAGCAGGATGGCGACGGCGCCGCAGTCCACCGCGGGGGCCGCACACCGCAGGGTATGATGGACCCGGTTCCTGACCAGCACGTTGCGCGTGGAGCGCCAGAGGCTGATCCCCCAGCCGGAGTTGCCGGTCAGCTCGTTGTCCGCCAGATAGCTCTCCCGCGCCTCGACCAGGCCGATGCCGTTCTGGGCCGACTTCGAGGTGAGCCCGGTGACGCTGGCCCCGACGGTGCGAACCAGGACCAGGCCGGCCCCCGATCCGGTAACCGCGGCGAGGTGCAGCAGGTCGAGACGGTCGGAGGTGTCGGGCTGCGCGGCGGTGGAGCGCAGCGCGTCGCTCCGGCTGCCCGAGAGATCCATGCCGCTGATCCGGTGTCCCCGTCCGCCCTCGAGGCGCACCCCGATGCGATATCCGCGGATCGTCCCGCCGAGCACCGTGACGCCGTCCACGCCCCTGCTCGCCACTCCCACGCCCAGGAAGCGGGCCGGGACCGAGTCGCCGCTCTCCAGCACCACCCCGGAGAGATCGATGCGAGTTCCCGACGCCGCCGCGACGATGACGCCGCCCTCGGAGGGATCCGCGATACGGTATCGTCCCGGGCAGATCCGCACCTCGCCCTGCACCTGGGTGCCGGCGCGCGCGGGACGAATGCAGGCCGCGGCGCCGCCGTCGGGGGCGGTGCCGGCGGCCAGGATCAAGGCGAACGACAACAGCAGTGTCATGGTCGAACCGGGAAGCCCCGCTCGCGGAGGAAGGCCCGCGCCTCGGGAAGCGACGAGCCGTGAAAGTGGAATATCGTGGCGGCGAGCACGCCGTGCGCGCCCGCCTCCAGCGCCTCGGCCAGATGCGCCAGGTTGCCGGCGCCACCCGAGGCGATGATCGGGATGGTGACGGCGGACGCGGCGGCGCGGAGCAGCTCGAGGTCGTAGCCGGTGCCGGTCCCGTCGCGATCCATGGAGGTGAGCAGAATCTCGCCGGCGCCGAGCGCCTCGAGTCGGCGCAGCCATGCCAGGGCCTCGAGGGCGGTTTCCTCCCGCCCGCCGTTGACTACGACCGTCAGCCGACCGGCCACCCGCCGCACGTCCACCGCGGCGACGGCGCATTGGCTCCCGAAGCTCTCGGCCAGCCGGGAGACCAGCGCCGGGTCGCGCACCGCCGCGGTGTTCACCGCGACCTTGTCGGCTCCCGCCCGAAGCGCGGCGCCGGCATCGGCCACCGAGCGGATGCCGCCGCCCACCGTGAACGGGATGAAGATCGAGTCCGCCACCCGGGCTACCATCTCCAGCGTGGTCCGGCGCTCGTCCGGGCTCGCCGAGATGTCCAGAAACACCAGCTCGTCGGCCCCCTCCGCATCGTACCGGGCCGCCTGCTCCACCGGATCACCGGCGTCGCGCAGCGACTCGAAGTGAACTCCCTTCACCACCCGGCCGCCGGCGACGTCGAGGCAGGGGATGATTCGGCGGGCTAGCATACCCGCAGCACGTCCTCGACCGCTCCCGCGTCGCCCGCCCCCAACAGGAGCACGGCATCCTCCAGCGCCCGGCGCTCCCGCGGCCAGGCGAAGCGGAAGCCGGCCCCGGCGGGCGTCAGCCACTCGTGGCGATCGTGCTCCGGACCGAGTCGCACCACGGCATCGGCCGGCACGAAGGCGACGAACACCGGCACCATCGCGACCTCGTCCAGCCGATGCTGATAGAAGGTCTCGACCCGGCTCAGGTTGTAGAGCCGGTCGGGCGTCAGCCCGGTCTCTTCCTCCAGCTCGCGCTTGGCGGCCTGCCCGGGGCGCTCGCCGTCCTCGATATGGCCGTGCACCGTCTCCCACGACCCGGGACACCGGCCCCCGGCGCCGCGCCGGAGGACCAGGCACTCGAGCCCCTCACCACCGTGCCGAAACACGTAGACGTCCACCAGCGACACCCGGACCGAGGTCACGGCTTCCACCGGGCGAAGGCGTCCAGCAGCTCGATGCCCGCGCGCTGGGACTTCTCGGGATGGAACTGGGCGCCGATCACCGCCTCGCGGCCCACCAGGGTCGGGAACACCTGGTCGTACTCGCCGGTGCCGAGCACCGCTCCGGCGGGCAGCTCGCTCGGATGATAGCTGTGCACGTGGTAGAAGAAGCGGGGCTCGCCGCCGAACAGCGGGCCCAGCATCTGCGTGGCGGCGGCCGGCCTCGGTCAGGTCCACCCGGGCCCAGCCCACGTGCGGCACGTGCAGCCCGGTGACGAAGCGGCGCACCCGGCCCGGAAGCAGACCGAGGCCGCGCGCGTCCGGCGCCTCCTCGCTGGTCTCGAAGAAGAGCTGAAGGCCGAGGCAGATGCCCATCACCGGCCGGCCCGCCCCGGCGGCCTCGCGCACCGCCTCGCCCAGGCCGGTGGACGCGAGGGTCCGCGAGCCCTGGCCGAAGTTACCTACCCCTGGCACCAGAACCCGGTCGGCGGTGCGCACCTCGCCGGGCTCGGTGGTGAGCGTGGCCCGGTGCCCCCCCGCCTCCAGCGCGCGCACCACGCTCCTCAGGTTGTTCACTCCGTAGTCCACCACGGCGATCACAGGGTCCCCTTGGTGGACGGCACCCCCGCGACCCGCGGATCGATGGCCGTCGCCCCGTCCAGCGCGCGCGCGAACGCCTTGAAGGCGGCCTCGACGATGTGGTGCGGGTTGTCGCCCCGGACCAGGTCGAGGTGCGCGGTGAGCCCGGCGTTGAGCACCACGGCGCGGAAGAACTCCGGCGTCAGGAAGACGTCGTAGTCGCCCAGCATCTGCCACTTGGCGATCTCGATCTCGTAATGGATGTACGGGCGGCCCGAGACGTCCACCACGGCGCGCACCAGGGCATCGTCGAGCGGCACCAGCGCGTCGGCGTAGCGGCGGATGCCGGCCCGGTCGCCCAGCGCCCGGGCGACCGCCGCGCCGATCGCGATCCCGGTGTCTTCCACGGTGTGATGCCCGTCGACGTGCAGGTCTCCCCGTGCCTCGACCGTCAGGTCGAAGAGCCCGTGGCGCGCGAGAGCCTCCAGCATGTGGTCGAAGAAGCCGATGCCGGTCTTCACCGCCGCCTCGCCCCGCCCGTCCAGGACGACCCGGACGAAGAGATCGGTCTCCTTGGTCGTGCGGCGAATCTCGCCCATCCGCGGTGTCACCGGGCCTCCGATCCGGATTCGAGGATCAGGTGCAACGCGGCCAGCACGGCCTCCATGTCCTCCTCCGTCCCGATGGAGATCCGCAGACACTCCGACAGCTCGGCGCCGCCGGAGACGTCACGGACCAGAATCCCATGCTCCTCGTAGAGCCGGCGGAACACCTCGCTCGCGGGCCGGCCATGGCAGCGGATGAGCACGAAGTTCGCCGCGGTTGGTACCACGTCTATCCCGGCGAGACCGGCCAGCCGCGGCAGGAACCGGTCGCGGGTGTCGATGATCGCCTGGGTGCGGGCCCGGAAGACCGCCACGTGGTCCAGCGCCACTTCGGCGGCGGCGAGGGTCACCGAGTTGACGTTGTAGGGAAGTTTTCCCTTGGCCAGCTCCCGCGCTACCTCCGGGTGGGCCAGCGCGAGTCCGAAGCGGAGACCCGCCATCCCCATCGCCTTGGAGAAAGTGCGCAGGACGACCACCCGGGAGGTTCCGCGCAGGAGCGGAATGGCGGTGGGCCCGCCGAAGTCCTGATAGGCCTCGTCGCAAAGCACCAGCGCGTCGGTCCGGGACACGATCCGCTCGCACGGCCCCCTCCGGGAGAGCCGAGCCGGTGGGGTTGTTGGGCGAATTGAGCACGATCACTCTCGCCCGCTCGCTGACCGCGGTGTCCACGATCCGGTCCACGTCGAACTCGAAGCCGGCACCGAGCGGCACCGGAACGTACCGCCCGCCGAGCACGCCGGTCAGAAGGCGGTACAACGAGAACGTCGGCGACGGCGCGACCACGGCCTCGCCCGGGCCCAGCACGACCGAGAGAGTGGCCTGGATCAGCTCGTTGGAGCCGTTACCGACGATGACGCCGTCAGCAACCCACCCGTAGTGCGCCGCCAGCCGCTCCAGCAACCCGGCGGGCGCGAATTCCGGATAGCGCTGCCATGCGGCCGACGCGGCACGGTCGAGCACGGCCTGCTTGAGCTCCGGGGGCAGATCGTGGGGGCACTCGTTCTGGTTGAGCTTCCGCCGCGCGGCCGGGGCGCGCAAGGAATAGGCGGGCTGGGTCCGCACCCCGGCCTTGATCAGCGCGAGTCCCTCGGCGCCGTCGGGGAGGGCGCCCCCCGGGCCGGTGGAGTCGCGAGCGATCGGTCGGACGGGGGTGGATGGGGTGGCGGGTGTCGGAGGCCGGCTCAAGCGCGGTGGCGGCCCAGGACCGCCTCGAGCCGGGCGGACAGGGCGCGCGCCCGGAACGGCTTGGTGATGAAGTCGTCGGCGCCCAGCTCGAACACGCGCACCTCGTTGTCTTCGTCGCCCTTGGCGGTGAGCACCATGACGGGGATCGCGCGGGTCGAGCGGCCGGGAACGAAGTTGCGTCAGCACGCCGTAGCCATCGAGACCGGGAAGGTTCAGATCGAGAATGATGACGTCGGGCGCGAACCGGTCCACCTGATCGAGGGCCTGCACGCCGTCCCGGGCCTCGGCCACGGTGTACCCCTCGCGCTCCAGAAGGTCCTTCATGACCCGTCGGAGCTGGTCCTCGTCCTCCACCAGGAGCACGGTGGTACCCGACCCGCGTCCGGCCGCGGCGACGGCGGCATCGCCCCCCGGCACCTCGTCCACCAGCTCCAGTGTCTCGGCGAAGTCGAGCGAGAGTCCCGGCGTGGTCGCCGTGACGGCGGGCGGCGGCGGGACGGGCGGCGCGGGCGCCGACGCCCCGGGTGCGACCCGAGGGCTTCCCGCGGGGAGCGCCGCCGTCCTCCTCCTGCGGCACGTCGGTGACCCGGAGCAGCTCCTCGACACTCGACTCACCGGCCAGTATGTGCCGCAGACCGCTGTCGAAGAGCGAGCGCATGCCGTTGGCCCGGGCGGCATCGGCGATGTGATCGGCGGTCGCTCCCTGCCCGATTCGCCGCTCCAGCTCGGAGTTCATCTTGAGGACTTCCACGATGCTGAACCGGCCGCGATACCCGGTCATGGAGCATCCGGGGCATCCCACCGCGCGAAACAGGGTGGCCCCGGCCGGGATGAAGCGCGCGATGCGCTCCGGCACCGGCTCCTCGCTGGGCTGGAGACAGACCTTGCAGAGCCGGCGCATGAGCCGCTGCGCCACGACGCCGCGAAGCGCCGAGGCGATCTTGTACGGCTCCATTCCCATGTCCACCAGGCGGGTCACCGCGTTGGGCGCGTCGTTGGTGTGCAGGGTCGAGAGCACCAGGTGTCCGGTGAGCGACGCCTGGAGCGCGATCTGCGCGGTCTCCTGGTCGCGGATCTCGCCCACCAGCACGACGTCGGGGTCCTGGCGGAGGATCGAGCGCAGCGCCGAGGCGAACGTGAGGCCCGCCTTGTCGTGCACCTGGACCTGGACGATGTTCTGCCCCAGCCGGTATTCCACCGGGTCCTCGACCGTGACGATGTTGACGCCCTCGTTCTGGACCAGGCGCAGCGCGGAGTAGAGCGTCGTGGTCTTGCCCGAGCCGGTGGGCCCGGTCACCAGGATGATTCCTTCCTTGTTGGTGAGCAGCCGGGTCACCGCTTCCTGCTCGTCCGGGTGCATCCCCAGCGCTTCGAGGTTGAGCACCGTGGCGCGCTGGCTCAGGATCCGGATGACGACCTTCTCGCCCAGGGACGCGGGGAGCGTCGAGACACGGAGGTCGACGGCCTCACCGTTCACCGAGACGCGCGCCCGTCCGTCCTGCGGCCGGAGGCGGTCGGCGATGTCGAGACCCGACATGATCTTGATGCGGGAGATGAGCGGCAGTCCGGCGTTGCGCGGAATCTTCATCACCTGGCGCAGCACGCCGTCGATGCGGTAGCGCACCACCACCCCGCCCTCGATCGACTCGACGTGGATGTCGCTCGCGCGGCTCGACGACGCCGTCGGCGAGCATCATGTCCACCAGCCGGATGATCGGGCGCTGGCTCGCCTCCTCGACGCTGGCCGCCCCGAAGTCGTCGTCCTCCTCGGTGAGCTCCTTCACCTCCATGTCGTCGCCGATGCCCGCGAGCAGGCGGGAGACGACCTCCTCGCCCGCGCGGTAGAGCTCGTCGATCCTGGCCCTGATCCGCGACGGGGAGGCGAGCAGCATGCGCACCTCCCGGCCGGTGGCGAAGGCCAGCATCTTCTCCGCGTCGATGTCGAACGGATTCGCGGTCGCGATCTCGAGGTAGGAGTCGGTCTGCCCGACGGGAACCACGTTGAAGCGGCGGGCCAGCTGCTCGGGAATGGCCTGGGCCACCTGCGCGTCGATCCGCGACGTGTCCGCGACCGGGAAGCGGAAGCGCGTCGCGATCGCGGCGAGCACCTGCTCGTCGCCGATCAGCTTGCGCTGAACCACCGTCTCCCACAGCGACACGGGCCCTGGGGCGATCTCCTGCCGGAGCGCCGCCAGCGACTCGCCGGGCAGCAGGGGCTCGACGGTGGGGACCAACCATTCATCGAGGAACTGCATGAAGGCGGCTCGGCGTGATTACGGAGTGTGGAAATCTAGCCGGGGCCACCGGTTGGGCGCTATCACAATATCCCCCACCAGTCCCGATTCACGTCCACGCTGAGCCCCAGGCCGCCGTCCCTCAGCCCCACCCCGGCCTCGACCCGGATCAGGCGCATGAGCCACTCGACGGCGATGCCCGCGACCGGTCGGACGCCGTCGGTGCCCGCCCACGGGAGCCCCTCGAGCGGCCGGTCCAGCCCACGCCCGCGGCCAGGAAGGGGGCCACGGTGAGACGCCGCCCGGTGCTGGCGAACGAGCCCATCGAGATGGCCGGAAACGGGACCTCGAACCGCCACTCCAGGTGGGCCAGCGCGGCGTCCCGGCCGCCGTAGGCCCGGAACGGCTCGCCGAGCAGCGTTCCCCGGCCGCCCAGCACGAAGCTCCGGTAGGCGGGAAGCCGTGCCGTGCCGGCACCCAGGTAGAGCCGGGACAGCAAGTTGCGCCCGGGCCCAGCGCTCCCGAGCCACCGGCCCTCCGCGGCTCGCCCGCAGGTACTCCGCCGGCGCCTTCGCCGGCCTCGAGCGCTAGCCGTCCCTGGAGGCGCCCGGCGCACGGCGATCCCTCCGCTCGACTCGCTCCAGCTCGACTCGCGCCACCCGGAACGTGCCGGCGCCCGAGGGGCGGGTTCGGGCGGTAGCTGCCGTTGGCGGGCGACGACCCGCACCGCCACCGACTCGCTCTCCTCCAGCCCGAGCTGCACACGAGAGCGAGGTTCGGCCGCTGAGCCGCTGCCGGACACCGGCGAGTGACGCCGTTGAGCGAGGACGTAGTCGCCGTAGTCGTCGCCGGCCTCCTGGGACAGCAGGGAGTTGAGCACCGGCGAAATCACCGGCAGGTCGGAGAGATCGCGGATCCGCCGCTCGGCGCTGAGCGAGAGCTGGGTGGCGCCGGAGCCGGCGAGGACCGCCAGCCCGCCGGTGACGCGGTGGTCCGAGGTTCCGTAGCCGATCCTGCGGCCGCAGCTGCAACCGGCTCCCCCGAATGCCGAACGACGCCGCCGAAGCCCGAGCGCCAGGCCCTGGACCCGGTTGAGCGCGCGCGAGGTCGCTCAGCGATCCGACGCCAGCCGGTTGGTGGGCAGCCCGCCCAGCGCGCGGGAGCCGGCGATGCGCTCGATCTCGACCCGCAGCGCGTCCATGTCCTGCCGGTTCACCGGCGGCGCCACCTCGGCGATGGCGGCGGCCAGCGGCGCGGCCCAGGTGGAGTCGTCGGGCTCGGGCTTCGGCGCAGGCCGCCGATGGCCGGCGCCCGCCAGCACCGCGGTCGGGCACCGGCGACGTTCAGGTCGTAGTCGGTGATCTCCCAGCGACCGCGGATGATCCCCCGGGCCGGAAAGTCGAAGTAGCTCGCCCGGCGGCGGATCTCGATCTCCTGCCGGTAGGGCAGCCACCAGCGGCTGCTCGAACCGCCCGTTCTCCAGCACGATCGTGATGTCCTCCAGCTGGCGGTCGAGGTAGGCGGCCGGCGTGAAGCTGAACCGGAACCGCACCAGCTCGCGCGGTCTCGCTGTCGAGGTACAGCGTGCCGACCACCAGCGGGAGGCGCGAAGGAGCGGGGCCGCACCTGCACCTGGCGCACGGTGATCTCGCCGCCGCGGCGCGGATGGCGAGCGAGTCGCCCAGAGCGTACTGGTAGGCGGCGGGGCCCGCCCGGGAGAGCGGATGAGATCGCGTCCCGCACTTCGTCGCCCTCGCCGATCCGGATGACGTCGCCGAAGTTGTTGGTGACGATGCCGAGGTGGTCCCGGTGATATTCGATGTCGGTGGGGAGGAAGGCCCCGTCGCGCCACCCCAGGACCACCTGCTTGCTGCGGTCCGGTGCCTGCCAATACACTTCCACGTCCAGCTCGTCGGCCTTGACCAGCCGGGGCGGCTCGGTGAGACCTTCGCCCACCTGCGCCAGGAAGAAGACGAACCCGTGGGCGCGGGTTCGGTAGCTCTGAGCAGTCCCGAATCGGCCTGCGACGGCGGCGCGCTGCGCTCACCGCGCGGCGGACCAGGGCCAGCGCCTCGGGCGAGTCCCAGTCCTGCGCCGCCAGCGGCGACGCACGAGCGGCCAGCAGCACCAGATCGTCCAGAGATACCGCCGCACGTCTCACCGCTACACCTCTCACCGCCAAGGGGTCGATGGCCGGAATATTCCGGGCCTCCGGAGACGAGCAAGCTGGCTCTGTCTCGCGGCCGCCGCCTGCGGCGGCTCTCGCTCCCCGGCCGACGGCGAGAAGTCGGCCCCGACGGGCGTCCGGGTGCTTCCCGTGTCGGAGGCGATCGTGCTGGAGACCGCGGGCCCGCCGCCCCCGACACCACGCGTGACCTTCACCGCCGGCCAGTCGCGCACCATCGTGCTGCGGCACGGTCCGCCGGATAACATCGTCTTCGCCGAGCTGCGCTTTCCCGCCGGCGGCGTTCGCCGAGCGCGGGCGCGAGGTGCGGGTGGAAGTGCGCCCCAGGCCGGGCGTGTACGGCCTCGAGATCGCCGCCAGCCTGCCGATCCGCGACAGCGCGGTGGTGATCTTCAAGTACCCCCGATACTTCGCGTCGCCCGCGAAGGCGCGCGCGATCTTCGGCTCCGATATCGTCTACGAGCGGGCGCTGGCGGTGGGGCGAGTGCCTGCCCGGCGACATGCTCGGGCTGCTCCCCTCGACCAGGCCCTTCCCCGACCTGCTCCAGGCCGCCGCTCCCGGCGCGCGGGCTCCTACCTCGTGGCGGCCCCGCAATGACGTCGGGCTTCGACCGGTTCGCGCCGGCAGACCCGGCTCGGCGGCGGAATGGTTCCGGTGACCCGGGAGGTCGTGCTGGACGGCGAAACGCCGGTCACGGCCTTCGCCAAGCTGCACCGCGGCCGGTGGGGATTCCTGCTGGAGTCGCTGGAGGGCGGAGAGCGGTGGGCCCGCTACACCTTCCTCGCCACCGAGCCTCGCGAGGTGTTCCGCTATCGCGGGCGCGAGTGCGCCCGATGGACCCCGGAGGAGGACTGGACGGTGATCGAGACCGGCGTGGCGCCGCTCGAGCACCTCGGCCGGACCATGCGCCGGCATCCGCCGGTCGTGGTGCCCGGCCTGCCCCGCTTCACCGGCGGGGCGGTGGGCTTCTGGGGATACGACGTCGTGCGGACCATCGAGTCGCTGCCCGACCCGCCGCCCGACGACCGCGACCTGCCCGACGCGACGGTGATGGTGGCCGACACGCTGCTGGTCCTCGACAACCTCTTCAACCGCGCCACGGTGATCGCCAGCGTCGAGGTGCCGGCAGGCGCCGGACCCGACGACCTCCGCCGCCTCTACGCCGCCGCCGAAGCGCGGATCGAGCGCTGGCTCGAGCGGCTGGCGCAGCCCGGCACGATGCGGCCGCTCGCGATCGAGCCGGACCCGGCTCTGCCCGCGACGACATCGCCCTACCCCGACGCGCGCTTCCAGGACGATGTGCGCCGCATCAAGGAGTACATCGCCGCGGGCGACACCTTCCAGACGGTCCTGAGCCGCCGGATCGATCTCGCGGCCCCCGATCCGTTCCTCGCCTACCGCTATCTCCGGGCGCTCAATCCCGCCCCCTATCTCTATTACCTGCACTGCGACGACATCCACGTCCTGGGGAGCTCGCCCGAGGTGCTGGTGCGGGTAGAGGACGGCGAGGTGACGGTCCGCCCGATCGCGGGCACCCGTCCGCGTGGCGCCGACCCCGGGCAGGATGCCGCGCTCGCCGAGGAGCTGTCGGCCGATCCCAAGGAGCGTGCCGAGCACCTGATGCTGGTGGATCTCGGGCGGAACGACGTCGGCCGGGTCGCCGAGTTCGGCTCGGTCCGGCTCACCGCGTTCATGACCATCGAGCGCTATTCCCACGTGATGCACCTGGTGAGCGAGGTGCGCGGCCGCCTCCGTCCCGAGCTCGACGCCGTCACGGCGCTCGCGGCCTGCTTCCCCGCCGGCACCGTCTCCGGCGCCCCCAAGGTGCGGGCGATGCAGATCATCGACGAGCTGGAGCCGGTGCGCCGCGGGCCCTACGCCGGGGCGGTCGGATACGTGGGCTGGGGTGCCCGGACCCTCGACACCGCCATCGCGATCCGCACCTGTGTCATCCGCGGCGGCCGCGCCTGGGTCCAGGCCGGTGCCGGGATCGTGGCCGATTCCGATCCCGCGGGCGAGTGGCGGGAGACGGAGGCGAAGGCACGGGCGGTGCTGCTGGCGCTCGCCCTGGCGGCGGGGTAGCTATGTTCAGCCAATGTCCTCCTTCCGTCTCGTCAGCCCCTCGGGAGACCAGAGCTTCGAGCTCCCGCCCGGGCGGAGCGTGGTGGTCGGCCGCGGGGTGGCGACGGACATCGCGATCTACGACCCGACCATCTCCCGCCGCCACGCGGAGCTGACCGCGCGCGACGACGTGGTCGAGGTGCTGGATCTCGGCAGCTCCAACGGCACCTGCATCAACGGCAGCCGGGTGGCCACCGGCCGGCTCATGGCCAACGATTCGGTCACCTTCGGCAAGGTGACGTACAAGCTCACGGAGATCAGGCCGGCCGGCGCCGGTCCGCTCCCGGAGCCGTCCCAACCCAGTGGTGATATCGTCCGCAAGCTCGTCGTGAGCGGGGGAGGCCCGGCGGGGATCACCAGCCGCGACGGGCCGCTCAACCGAGGCCAGCTCCGCGTCGCGGCCGCGACCGCCGAGGAGCGGCAGGCGAAGAAGCTATCGCTGCTCCTGGAGGTGGCCCAGAAGCTCACCGCCGAGCTGGATCTCGACCGCCTCCTTCGGGCGGTGGTGGACATGACCTTCCAGGTCATGGAGGTCGACCGGGTCACCATCCTGCTCCAGCAGGAGTCCACCGGCGAGATGGTGCCGACCCTCTCCAAGAGCCGCTTAGGGCGACACCCAGGTGCAGGCGGTTCCCCGCTCCATCGTGGACAAGGTGGTCGAGGAGCGGGTGGCGGTGGTCTCCCACAACGCACCCGCCGATGCTCGCTTCAAGGGGCGCTCCATCGTGGCCCAGAGCGTCCGCAGCGCCATGTGCTCTCCGCTGCTCGATGCCCGCGACCAGATTCTCGGTCTCCTCTACGTCGACAACCTGAGCACGCCGGAGAGCTTCAGCGACGAGGACCTCCAGTTCCTGGTCGCCTTCAGCGGCCTCGCCGCGCTCGGCATCAAGAACAGCCGGTACGCGGAGCAGAGCCGTCGCGACGCGTTGGTCCGCTCCAACTTCGAGCGCTACTTCGCGCCCAACGTCGCCGCGGACATCTCCCAGCAGGACGGCGCCATCCGGCTGGGCGGCGAGCGGCGCGCCGTCACGGTGCTCTTCAGCGACATCCGGGGGTTCACGGCGATGGCCGAATCCATGGGCCCCGACGCCGTCGCCACTTTCCTGAGCGAGTACTTCAGCGAGATGGTCGAAGTGATCTTCGAGCACGGCGGCACGCTCGACAAGTTCATCGGCGACGCGATCATGGCGCTCTGGGGCGCGCCGATCGCCCACAGCGACGACCCGGACCGCGCGCTCGACGCCGCGATCGCCATGCAGAAGGCGATCGAGGAGCTGAACCGGGGCTGGACCGCCTCGGGGAGGCCGGAGATCGGCGTGGGAATCGGGCTCAGCCACGGCGAGGTGTTCGCGGGCAACATCGGGAGCCACCGCCGCCTCGAGTACACCGTCCTGGGCGACGCGGTCAACGTCGCGGCGCGACTCTGTGCCGAGGCGGGGCCCGGCGAGATTCTGGTGAGCGAGGCGCTGCTGCGGGTGGTCCGCAAGCACGTGGACCACGAGTACCTGCCGGAGCTGGGATTGAAGGGAAAATCGCAGGTGGTGCAGGTGTACCGGCTCAAGAGCGGCGGCGAGGGGACCCCCGAAGCGGGCCCCGCGCGGCGGGGCAGCTAGCCGGTCCGCACCGCCGGCTCGACTCCCACCCCGAACTCGTACTTCTCCCCGGCCTCCTCCAGCAGCCGCAGTGCCAGCCGGATCGGCAGGCCCATCACGCCGAAGAAGTCCCCTTCGATTCGCTCGACCAGCGCCGCACCGTAGCCCTGGATGCCGTAGGCACCGGCCTTGTCCATCGGCTCGCCGGTGGCGACATAGGCGCGGAGAAAGTCCTCGCTCATCCGCCGGAAGCTGACGTTGGTGACGTCGGTGGCCTGATGGATCCGCTCGCCGGCCACCACCGCCACCGAGGTCACCACCTGGTGGGTGCGGCCCTGAAGCTTGAGCAGCATCCGCAGCGCGTCGGCTTCATCCACCGGCTTCTCCAGCACCTCGTCCCGCACGATGACCGTCGTATCGGCTCCCAGGACCAGCCGTCCGTCCACCCCGAGCGCCTTTTCCCGGGCCAGCCGCTCGACGTAGTCGAGGGCGGTCTCCAGCGGGCGTCGGATCTCCGGGATGTTCGACGGCACGACCCGCACCGGAATGCCGATCATCTCGAGCAGCTGCCGCCGGCGGGGTGAGCTGGACGCCAGGATGAGGGGTTCGCGGGTCATGCCTTCCGCTCCAGGATGAGAGTGACGGGGCCGTCGTTGTGGATCTCGACCTGCATATCGGCGCCGAACTCACCGGTGGCCACCGCGAGACCGCGGTTCCGGAGAGCGCCGACGAAGCGCTGGTAGAGAGGAATCGCCGTCTCGGGCCGCGCGGCGTCGATGAAGGACGGACGCCTCCCTTTCGCCGCGTCGCCATACAGCGTGAACTGGGACACCACCAGCAGCGCTCCCCCCACATCGTCCAGCCCCAGGTTCATCTTGCCTTCCGCATCCGGGAACAGGCGCAGCCCCGCCACCTTCTCGGCCATCCAGTCCACCGTCGCCTCGGTGTCACCGTGGGTCAACCCGACCAGCAGGCAGAACCCGCGTCCGATGGTGCCGGCGATGTGCCCGCCGATCGACACCGACGCTCGGGAGACCCGCTGAAGCACGACACGCATGGCAGGCTTAGAATACTCTCCATGATCGACATCGTTCCCCTCGTGACCGCGTGGTAAAGATAAGCGGAGTGCCCGCGGCGCCCCATCGCCCGGAGCCGCGATCGTGGACCGACGACCGGCTTACGGCCGCATGGCTGGGCCACGCCACCGTCCTGCTCAATTTCCAGGGAACCTGGATCGTCACCGACCCGGCCCTCGAGCCGCGGGTGGGGATCGGCCGCGGGCGGGCGAAGCTGGGGCCTCTGCGGCTGGTGCGGCCGGCGTTGCGCGCGCGCGACCTTCCTCCGCTCGATTTGGTGCTCCTCTCCCACGCCCACATGGATCACACCGACCTCGGCACCCTGCGCGCGATCCGTCGGGAGGTGCCGGTGGTCGTACAGCAGGGGAATCGCGATCTGGTGCGACGGTTCCGGCGGGTGGAGGAGTTGGCGTGGGGCGAGTCCACCGAGATCGACGGCGTGCTGGTGCGATCGATCGAGGTGCGGCATTGGGGCGCCCGGATGGTCACTGACCGGCATCGGGGGTACGGCGGCTATCTGCTCACCAAGGGCGGTCGCACCGTGCTGTTCGCGGGTGACACCGCCTATACCGACGCCTTTGCGGAGATCGGGGCCCAGGCCAAGGTGGACCTCGCCATCCTGCCCATCGGCGCCTACGACCCGTGGATCACCAATCACGCGTCTCCCGAGCAGGCCTGGCGCATGTTCAGGAGCGCGGGCGCGGAATACCTGCTGCCGGTGCACCATTCGACGTTCCGGCTGAGCCGGGAGCCGGTCGAGGAGCCGCTGCGACGGCTGCGGGAGGCGGCGGGCCCGGAGCGCTGGCGGATCGTCGCCCCCGAGATCGGAGCGACCTGGGCGCTACCCTAGCGCTCCCCGCTCCCACGGCCCCCGGATCGCGAAGGTCCGTCCCGCCACCGTGCCCGAGTCCAGGGTGGATCCCTGGATGTTGACGAACAGCACCCGCCCGTCGGGACTGAAGCACGCTCCGGCGAACTCGCTCTGGTTCAGAACGTTCTTGCCGAGATCGAAGATCGCGCCCTCCGGCGTGAGCCCGCGCAGGTACTGCTCGCCCTCGCCGTCCTCACAGATCACGATCCCGCCGCGGGGACTCACGGTGATGTTGTCCGGAGAGTCGAGCACGTCGCTCGACGGGCTCTCGAAGACCAGGATCAGGTCGCCGCGGTCCATCGAGGTGGGCCGGTAGCGCCAGACCTGTCCCACCCGGGCATCGCCGCCCTCGGTCGCATGGAAGTAGACGCTCTCATCTCCGTACCAGCAGCCTTCCAGCCGGGCGAAGCGCGCTCCGCCCTGGGCGGATCCCTGATCGAAGACCGCGGCCGGATCGGCGGCATGGGCGCCGGGGTCGGGGTCGGCGATGTCCACCCACCGGGCGGGCAACACCGCGCCGGGCGTCTGTCCGGTTCCCGTGGCGTAGTTCGGCCGCCCCTCGACTGCGAGCATCTGGAGCCGCCCACCCGCGGAGAGCCGCCTGCGCGACGAAGGGATGAACCGGTAGAAGCCCGCGCGCGCTTGATCTTCGGTCTCGTACACGATGCCGGTCGCCGGATCCACGGCGACGGCCTCGTGCACGAAGCGTCCCATGGCCTTGAGCGGGACCGCGTCGACCGGCCCTTCGGCGGACGCGGGCACTTCGAAGACGTAGCCATGCTCCCGGTCGTACCCGGTGGATCGGCCGTCCACGGTTTCCTCGCAGCTGAGCCAGGATCCCCACGGGGTGGGACCGCCGGCGCAGTTCACCAGGGTGCCATTGAGACTCACGAAGTCGCGCACCAGCTCGGCCGTGCCGTCGCTGCTGATGCGGACCTCGAGCGACGTCGTCCCGCCGCCGCACTTTCGATCGTACGCCGTGGAGCGGTCGCCCTTGACGGTCGCGGTGTCGGGCGGGTCCCGGTTCTCATGGTTACGGATCAGGCGCAGGTTGCCGTTGGGCAGCCCGAAGGCCGCCATGCCGTCGAACGCGCCGGGGGTCGGGTGGCCGTCGGACATCGGCCGGCCGGAGGAGCTGAGAACCACGTAGCTGAAGCCCTCCGGCAAGGCGAGGTCGGGACCCGCGGGCCGGAGCGGGCCGTAGCCACCCTGGCCCAGGCCGGCCCGGCGGATGCCACGTCCGGCCCCGACCCAGGGAAGAACGTCTCGCGAGCAGGCGACGAGCCCGGCGAGTGAAGGCGCGAGGAGGGCCGCGCCCGCCACGCTGGCCGAGCGACGCAGGAAGTCTCGGCGGCTGGAATCGGTCATGGCCAATCGTCTGGAAGAAGCGAGAGAGCGGATTCTGTGGCTGCCGCGACCTCAATCTACTCGAAGAAGCGTAGCACCCATCATGACGTGGAGCTGCCCGCCGACGTAGATCGAGCGGCCCAGGGCGGAGCCGATGTCGGTCGGAGAACTTCCGTCTCGCGCGCGATAGCGGCGCGGGGTTCCGGTCGCCTGGGACCTGAATACGATCTCACCCGACGGTCCCATCGACTCGATCGTGCTCGACGACCCGAAGGCGCTCACTTGCGTCACGACCCCCGCCGGCGAGCGGCGCCAAATTTGTCGCGAGCTGGCGGCGTCCGGCCGCACAAAGGCGATCCAACCGTCGTTGACCTCGTAATCCTCGCCCGGGACGAGATCCTTGGTGATGTTCGAGCCGAGAGTGATCTCGCCGTTGGGATCGGAGAGGCGAATCGAAGCGGGGGCGCCCACAGGTGGCAGGGCCTGCCTTCGGTACACCACGTGGATACCGTCGGTCACGGGGTAGGTGTTCGCCACCTCGCCGTCGCCATCGTTCGTCAGCTGGATGCTCATGCCGCCGTCGAAGAAGAAGATCTCGTAGGGATTGGAGGACCAGGTGGCGACTTCGCCGGTCGCCGCGACGTCGCTGTTGGTATTGCCGCCGGCATTCGGCACGGTCAGGTTCGTCCCGCTGGTCAATTCACGGCGGATGAGCCCGTCTTGGGCCGTCCACCAGATGGCGTAGGGCCCCCTGGCCTTGAAGAACACCACATCGGTTGCCAGCTCCCTGAGCGCGCCGTCCCGCCACTCCTTCAGCGTTCCGAACACGCCGGGGCCACGGGTGAGGAAGATCGCACCGCGCGGGAAAAGCGCTCCTTCGCGGGCCTGTTGCTGCGGCACGTTGTGGATCACCGTACTCTGTCCCGACCCACGATCGACCAACCGCAGCGTGTCGGTGGCCGTGCCCTCGAGGCGGCCGCCGTCCACCGTCAGGAGATCGGTCGCGCTGGCGTCGATGAGGGTGCCGGTGCCGCTGGTGGCGACGGGAGTCAGGTGGGCGCTCGCGTCCACGTACACGGTACGAATCACACCAGGCGTGCGATGGATTCTGTCCTGAACGACATCCCTGCCACCGGCGCGAAGGTCGACGATCTGCCCATCGAATTCGGCGAGAGAGATCACCTGGTCCACGCTCGCATGGGCCACCGCCTTCGTTATGGTTCTCGATCCATCCGAGACCGAAATGGTCAGGCTCTCGCAGCCCGCGGGGTTGTCATCGGTGCAGGTCGCGACGACCCGGAGAGAGGGCGCCGCGAGCGCGTCGTCGTCGGGTGACGACAAGGTCACGACCGGAAGTCGGTCCAGACGCACCAGGACCGCTGTCCGGGCAATATTCCCCGCGGCGTCCGCGGCAGTATAGTGGACGGTCCGAAAGCTCGGTGAAGGCATGTCGCCCACGTCGAGGAAGCCCTCCCACTCGTCACTCGCGGGAATGTAGGTGAGGTCATCGGTGAGCCCTTCGACCTGAGCCGTCACGCTCGTGAGTTGAAAGACCGAGGTGATCTCCACGGAGACGACGAACCGGGCCCCCACGATCTGGGTGGGCGTCGGATTGACGAATCGGATGGCGATGCTCCCGCCGGGCGTCGCGGATACCTGGGACGAAGGCCGGCTCTCTCCCTCGGGGAGGATGGCGCTGACGACGTAGTAGTAGGTGGTTCCCCCGCTCAGCTGGGAATGGACGAATGGGTTGGGAGCATCGGCCACCCGGGTGCCTTGCTCCGCGTCGACCGGCGCATGGGTACCCCAATACACGACGTAGCTCGTCGCCCCTTCGACCGGCTCCCAGCCCACTCGCACCCTCCCCGGGGTGGCATCATCGGTCGACGCCACGACCCCGGTCGGTCCCGGCGGCCCGGGGTCTACCACCAGCTGCACGGTGATGTCCGTGGTCGCACCTGCCTGAATCTCGACCTCGACGGCCTGCGCGATGTAGCCCGCCATCGTCGCGGTGATCTCCTGCGTCCCCGCGGGGACACTGTCGATCTCGAAGCGTCCATCGTTCCCCGTCGGGCCTTGCCTTCCGGCGACGATCAGGATGACGCCCGCGATCGGTGCGTCCGTCTCGGCGTCTCGTACCAATCCAGTCAGGGTACCCGTCGTGACGCGGGGCTCGCTGGGATCCCCGCAGCCGACCATGGCCACGGCCACAAGCCCCCAGAGGCCAGAGAGCAGGAACGACGCAAGACCGGGCCCCCGATACTTCGAGGGCCCGGTCCACGAGCTGGTGCCAAGCACGGTGCGGCGAGGCGGCGTTGTCATGTCGCCGGCTACTCGACCGTCACCGACTTGGCAAGATTCCGGGGTTGATCCACGTTGCACCCGCGGGCCACCGCCACGTAGTACGACAGCAGCTGGAGCGGAATGCTGGTCAGCATCGGCGTCAGCAGATCGAGCGTCACCGGGATCGTGAAGGTGGCATCCGCCAGCCGCTCGATCTCGGTGTCGCCCTCGTTGATCAGCGCGATCACCTTCCCGCCCCGCGCCTTCACCTCTTCGATGTTGGACACGATCTTCGAGTGCACCGCGTCCTTGGGCGCGATGAACACCACCGGCATGTTCTCGTCGATCAGCGCGATGGGCCCGTGCTTCATCTCCGCCGCCGGGTACCCCTCGGCGTGGATATAGGAGATCTCCTTCAGCTTGAGCGCGCCCTCCAGGGCCACCGGGAAGTTGACCCCGCGCCCGAGATAGAGCGCGTTGGTCGCGGTGCTGAGGAACCGGTCGGCCAGCTCCTCGATCTCCGAGCTGCGAGCCAGGATCTGGGCGATCTGCTCGGGCAGGAACCGGAGTCCCTGGATGAACTCGCGGCCCTGCAGGATGCTCATGCTCCGGAGCCGGGCCATGCGGAGCGTCACCAGCGCGAGAGCGGCGACCTGGCTGGTGAAGGCCTTGGTGCTGGCCACGCCCACCTCGGGGCCGGCGTGCAGGTAGATGCCGCCGTCCACCTCGCGCGCGATGGTCGAGCCCACCACGTTGACCAGGCCGACCGTCCGGGCGCCGCGCCGCTTGGCCTCGCGGATCGCCGCCAGGGTGTCGGCCGTCTCGCCCGACTGGGAGATGCCGATCACCAGGGTGCGGTGGTCCACTACCGGGTTGCGGTAGCGGAACTCCGACGCGTACTCGACTTCGACCGGAACTCGCGCCATCTCCTCCAGCATGTACTCGCCGATGAGGGCGGAGTGCCACGAGGTGCCGCAGGCGGTGATCACGATCCGCTCCACCTGCTTGAGTTGGTCGTCGCTGAGGTTGAGGCCGGAGACCCGCGCCGTCCCGTCCTCGTCCAGCAGGTGGCCCCGCAGCGTGTTGCAGAGGCTCTCCGGCTGCTCGCAGATCTCCTTCAGCATGAAGTGGTCGAAGCCGTTCCGCTCCACCATCGCCAGGTCCCAGTCGATCTGGTTGACCGGCTTGCTGATCCGCGTGGTTTCCAGGTTGCGCACCCGGTAGCCGTCGCGGGTGAGCACGACCATCTCCCCGTCGTCGAGGTAAACCACCGAGCGGGTGTACTGCAGCAGCGGCGAGGCATCCGAGGCGACGAACCACTCGTTTTCGCCCACGCCGACCAGGAGGGGCGATCCTTTGCGGGCGGCGACCAGGACCCCGGGCTCGTCCGCCGAGATGAACGCGAGGCCGTAGGCTCCTTCCACCTCGCGGAGCGCGGCGGCGACCGCCTCCTCGAGGTCGCCCTCGTAGTACTCGCCCACCAGGTGGGCGAGGACCTCGGTGTCGGTTTCGGACTTGAAGGTGTGGCCCCGGCGCTCGAGCGTCTTCCTGATCGTGGCGGAGTTCTCGATGATCCCGTTGTGGATGGCGGCGATGCGGCCCGACTGATCGGTGTGCGGGTGGGCGTTGGGCGTGGTCGGGGCGCCGTGGGTGGCCCAGCGGGTGTGACCGATGCCGAGCGTACCGGAGGGCATTCTGCCTTCCAGCTCCTGCTCCAGCATGCTGAGCTTGCCCGCGGACTTCGTGATCTCGAGCCCGCTGCCGTTCACCACGGCGATACCCGCGGAGTCGTAGCCGCGGTATTCCATGCGACGCAACCCCTCGATCAGGAGGCCGGCCGCCTGGCGGGGCCCGATATAGCCTACAATGCCGCACATCGCGTCATGACCCTCGGTGCAGGAGGTCTCGCCCGGCGGCCACCAGCGCTTCCGCTTCGGTCGGCGTCGGCGCCTCGGCGATCAGTCGAACGATGGGTTCGGTGCCGGAGGGCCGGATGTGCAGCCAGCGATCGGCCCACGAGAGCCGGAGCCCGTCCCGGTCGTCGGCGGTGGCGTCGGAAAAGCGCCGCCGCAGCCGGTCGTACAGAGGTTCCAGCTCGGGACCGCGCGGTCCCTTGGCCTTCACGATGCTGTAACGGGGGGCCGCGTCGACCAGCTGGGCCACTGTTACTCCAGACGTGGCAAGGAGATGCAAGATCAAGGCCAGCCCCAACGGTGCGTCCCGCCCGATGTGCAGCGCGGGATACATCACCCCACCGTTTCCCTCCCCACCGATCACCGCGCCCTGGTCCCGTATGGCGCGCGCCACATTGGCTTCGCCCACCGGGGCCCGGTGCACCGTCGCACCGACTGCGCGCGCCGCATCGTCAACCACCAGGCTGGTGGAAAGGTTCACGACGACGGTCGGCTGGCTCCCCGAATTGCTGCGTCGATCCAACACGGCGCGGACGGCGAACGCCAAGGTGTAATCCTCGCCGATCGCCCGGCCGGTCTCGTCCACCACCGCCAGGCGGTCCACGTCGGGATCCACCGCCAGCCCGACATCGGCACCACTCTCCCGGACCAGCCGCCCCAGCTCGCCGAGGTTCTCCGGGATCGGCTCCGGAGGCCGCGGGAACCTGCCGTCGGGCTCCAGGTTGATCCCGCTCACCCGGCAGCCCAGCCGCTCGAGCAGCGGCACCATGGCGACCGCCCCGGCGCCGCGCACGCAGTCGAGTGCAACATGGAAGCGGCGGCGCTGGATCGCGGTAACGTCAATCACCGGCAGCGCCAGGATGGCGTCGAGATGTCTCGCCACCGCGTGGGAGTCCTGGCGCACCTCGCCCAGGCCATCCCAGCCGCATCGGGGCGGCCCCAGGTCGGCCAGCGCGCGGACCTGGTCCCCCGCCCCGGCATCGAGAAAGATCCCGTCGGGTCCCACGAACTTGAGGGCGTTCCACTCAATCGGATTGTGGCTCGCGGTCAGGATGAGCCCCGCACCGGCATGGTGATGCTCGACCGCCATCTGGACCGTCGGCGTCGGCACGACGCCGAGCTCCACGACGTCCACGCCCACGGACATGAGACCCGCCGCGGCGGCCCGGGCGAACATCGGCCCGCTGGTGCGAGCATCGCGGCCCAGCACCACCGAAGGGCGCCCCGTCCCGCCGGCGCCGGCGCCGGCCGCGCGCGCACCCAGGCACCCAGCGCGGCGGCGTGGCGGGCCACCAGCTCCGGCGTCAAGTCGGTGCCGACGTGCCCCCGCATCCCGGAGACGCTGATCATGAGAGTGTCGGACATGTGGTGGGGTGCCGCTCAGCGGCCGGCTACGGCGAAGTCGGGGAAAGCCCCCGTGAAGGCGCGCACGACCTCGGGATCGAAGTGCGTGCCGGCGCAGCTGCGCAGCTCGTCGACCGCCTCCGAAAAATCGCGGGACGGACGGTAGGCGCGATTGGTGGTCATCGCGTCGAACGCATCCACCACCGCGACGATGCGCGCCTCGCGGGGGATCCTGTCGCCCGGAAGGGCGTCGGGAAAGCCCGCGCCGTCCATGCGCTCGTGGTGCGACCGCACGATGCGGAGCGCCGTCGTCGATTCGTTGAGAAAGGGCGAGAGGATCTTCTCCCCCAGGAGGGTGTGCTCCTTGATGTGTGCGAACTCATCCGGCGAGAGCGGGCCTGGCTTGTTCAGAATCGCCTCGCGGGTGCCGATCTTGCCGATGTCGTGCAGCTCGGCGCCCAGGCGGATGTGATCGAGCATCTCGCCGACGTACCCCAGGTGGAGGGCGGTCTTGACCGCGTAGCGGCTGACGCGGGCCGAGTGGCCGCTGGTGTACGCGTCCTTCGCCTCCAGCGCGTGCACCAGGGTCTGAACGCCGTTGATCAGCGATTCCTTATTTCGGCGGTCGAGCTCCCTGACCCTGGTCTCGAGATGCTTCTGGTAGAACCGATTCTGCAGCACCAGGCGGCGCTTTTCCAGCGCCTTGTCCATCCGGGCCCGGACCTCCTCCATGACGACCGGCTTCGAGATGTAGTCGAGCGCCCCCAGCGTGAGACACTCGACCGCGGTGCCGACGTCGGCCACGCCGGTCAGCATGATGATCGCCATGTCCGGAAACCGCTGGAGCGCCTGGCGCAGGAAGGTGATTCCGTCCATCTCCGCCATGTGCACGTCGGAGATGCACAGCGGGATCTCGCCCTCACGGTGGAGAATGGCCAGCGCCTCCGCCCCGGAGGCCGCCTCGATGGTGGCGAGCCCGTGACCCTGGATGACCCGGGACAGAGCATGCCGCACAGCTTCGTCGTCGTCCACGACCAGACAGCGGGCGCTGGTCCCGTCGGAACCTGTCGGATTCACGTTCCGAAACTAATCGTGTCCCGGGCATCGCTTCAACCGATCCGGAGTCTTGCCGCCTGCCGTCGCAAGCCGTTACGCTTCTCCTCTTCCCTACTCGAGCCGGCCGGATGACCAGGATTCTCTCCACACGACCACAACCATGGATTCGCCACCCGATCGGTCCACGCCGGGCAGATCGTCGAGCCGCTTGCCGGCGCGGTGATGACCCCGATCTACCAGACGTCGACCTACGTGCAGGAGGGCCTGGGACGGCACCGCGGCTACGAGTACGCCCGGACCCAGAATCCCACCCGCGAGGCGCTGGAGCGCAACGTTGCGAGCCTCGAAGGAGCCTCGCACGGCCTGGCCTTCGGCTCCGGCCTGGCGGCGCTCGACGCGGTGCTCAAGCTGCTCCACTCGGGCGACCACGTCGTCTGCGGCGACAACGTCTACGGCGGCACCCAGCGGCTGATGGAGCGGGTGTACGCCGGGCTGGGGCTCCGCTTCACCTTCGTCGACATGCGCGACCTGGCGAACGTCGAGCGCGCGCTGACGCCCGAGACCCGGCTGGTCTACTGCGAGACGCCCACCAATCCGATGATGAACCTGGTGGACCTGGCCGCGGTGGGAGACCTGACCCAGGCGCATGGGTACCTGTTCGTGGTGGACAACACCTTCGCCACGCCGTTCTTCCAGCGGCCGCTGCGGTACGGCGCCGACATCGTGCTCCACTCCACGACCAAGTACCTCAACGGGCACAGCGACATGGTCGGGCGGCCTGCTGGTGATGTCGCGGGACGACCTGGCCGAGCGGCTCGGCTTCATCCAGAACGCCGCGGGCGGGGTGCCGGGGCCGATGGACTGCTGGCTCGCGCTGCGCGGGATCAAGACCCTGCCGCTCCGGATGCGGCAGCACGACACCAACGGCCGCCGCATCGCGGAGTGGCTGGCGAGCCGGAAGGACGTGCCCAAGGTCTACTACCCGGGACTCCCGTCGCACCCGCAGCACGAGCTCGCCTGCCGGCAGATGACCGGCTTCGGCGGGATGATCTCCCTCGACCTCGGCGACCCGGAGCGGGCCCGGCGAATGGTCGAGAGCACCAGGATCTTCGCCCTCGCCGAATCGCTCGGCGGCGTCGAGAGCCTGATCGGTCATCCGGCCACCATGACCCACGCCGCGGTGCCCGTCGCCATGCGCCAGGCCATGGGGCTGACCGACAGCCTGGTGCGGCTGAGCTGCGGCGTCGAGGACGTGGAAGACCTGATCGCGGACCTCGACGAGGCGTTGGCGCGGACCTAGCGAGGATCGGGCTCTCCCGGCCCCAGACATGCCGCCCTGTCGCAGAATGAAACATGTGTCGCCGTCCCTCGTACGTGCTGCATCCCCAACGCCGAGCAAGCCATGACCGCGTCCGTTCCCGCTCCCCGCTCCCGCCGAACCTTCCCGGAGATCTCCGCCGTCTCCTGGGAGCACCCCGCCGACCGGGCGGCGCTCCAGGCGCTCCGGGCGATGCCCGGGGTGGACGAGGTGATCCGGAAGGTGCTCGCGCTGCTCGGCGGGGAGCGCGGCGTGCGACTGCTCTTCCAGGGCAACGCCGTCCGGGTCGGCCCCAGCCAGTTCCCCCGGCTGTGGCATCTCCACACCGAAGCCACCACCACATTCGACTGGGCCGACGTGCCCGAGCTCTACGTCTCCCAGACGCCGTTCTTCAACGCCGGCGCGTATGGCATCGACAAGCCGTTCATCGTGATCCACTCGGCCGCGATCGAGCTGCTCGACGACGACGAGCTGCGGGTCCTGCTGGCTCACGAGCTCGGCCACGTGATGAGCGGCCACGCGCTGTACCGCACCATCGCCGCGATCCTCGCGATGATCAGCCTCGGCGCCCTGCCCATGCTCGCCAGCCTCGCGGTGCTGCCGGTCCGGCTCGCGTTTCTGGAGTGGTCCCGCAAGTCCGAGCTGTCCTCCGACCGCGCCGGGCTGCTGGGCGGGCAGGACATCGTGGTGGCGCAGCGGCTGGACATGAAGATGGCCGGCGGCGGCCGGGGCGACGCGTTCGCCGGACAGCTCAACGTGGACGCGTTCATGCAGCAGGCGCACGAGTACGCGGCCAGCGGCGAAGGACTCGACGTGGTCTACAAGGTCCTGAGCACGCTCGCGCTCACCCATCCCATGCACACCGTCCGGGCGGCCGAGCTGCAGCGGTGGGTCACCGCCGGCGAGTACGACCGGATCCTCCGCGGCGAGTACGTCCGTCGCGGACCCGAGACGCAGCGACCGGCCGGTCGCCGAAGATTTCGCGGCCGCGGGCAGCTATTACGCCACCGAGGCGAGAGAGGTCGTCAGCCAGGTCGCCGAGGCCGCCCGGCGGGCCGCCGAGCGGGCCCGTGAGGCGTTCCGGAACGCGCAGAACCCGTGAGACTGCTCGTCGTAGGCTCCGGGGGCCGGGAGCACGCGCTGTGCTGGGCCCTCCGCCGGGAGAACCCCGGCGCGGACATCTACTGCGCGCCGGGAAACCCCGGCACCGCGGAGCTGGCCACCAACCTCTCCATGGCGGCCGACGATCTCGACCGCCTGGCCGACGCCGCCGACATGCACGGCATCGATCTCACCATCGTGGGCCCCGAAGTGCCGCTCGCGCGAGGTCTGGCCGACCGTCTCCGGGCCGAGGGACGAGCCGTGTTCGGGCCCGGCGCCGCGGCCGCGCAGATCGAGGCGTCGAAGGCCTTCGCCAAGGAGGTGATGGCGGCGGCGGGAATACCGACCGCCTCGAGCCACACCTTTCATGACCTCGGACCCGCCCTGGACTACGTGGCCAACCATCCAGAGCCGCTGGTGGTGAAGGCGTCGGGGTTGGCCGCGGGAAAGGGAGCGGTGGTCTGCGAGACGAGGACCGAGGCCGCGGCCACGGTGCGGGCGATGCTCGGCCAGGGCACGTTCGGCGAGGCCGGACGAATCGTAGTGATCGAATCGTTCCTCCGTGGCGAAGAGGTCTCGGTGCTCGCGATCACCGACGGCAGCGAGGTGCAGCTGCTGCCCGTCTCCCAGGATCACAAGCGTCTGCTGGAGGGTGACGCCGGGCCCAACACCGGCGGGATGGGCGCGTACAGCCCGGTGTCGGTGGCGACACCCGAGCTGCTGGAGCGGGCCCGCGGCGAGGTGCTGCTGCCCGCGTTGAGGGAGTTGCGGCGGCGCGGCACCCCGTTCACCGGCGTGCTCTACGCCGGCCTGATGGTGGACGAGGCCGGGACGCCCTGGGTCGTCGAGTTCAATTGCCGTCTGGGTGATCCGGAGACCCAGGTCGTGCTGCCACTGGTCGCGGATGGGCTGACCCGGTCGCTCTGGGCGGTCGCGCGCGGCGAGCCGCCGACCCCGCTCGAGCTGCTGGCCGGCCGGGCATCGGTGACGACGGTGCTCGCCTCCCGAGGGTATCCCGATGCGCCGGCGACAGGGGCCGCGATATCCATTCCGGAGCGCCTGCCCCATGGCGTCACGGTCTTCCACGCCGGCACGACGCGAGCCTCCGACGGCGTGCTGCGAGTGAGCGGTGGGCGGGTGCTCAACGTCACGGCGGTCGCCTCCACCTTTGCCGAAGCGCAGCGGCTGAGCCGCGAGGCGGCCGAGGCGATCGCGTACGACGGCAAGGTATTTCGCCGCGACATCGGCTGGCGCGAAGCCTCACGGCTGGCCGCCGTGATGCGCTAGCGCCGGCGGCGGCGGTTTACATTTCCGGGCGCAATGCCCGAGCTTCCCGAAGTCGAAACCATCGTTCGCGACATTCGTCCCGCCCTGCTCGGCCGCCGTCTCGACCGGGTCTCCTTGAGTCACGACGACGTCCTCCGCGGCGTCTCCCGGCGCCGCCTGGTACGGGGACTCAGGGGCTCGACCGTGCGCGACGTGTTCCGCCGCGCGAAGCACGCGGTGCTCGACCTAGGTGACCGCCGCCTGGTGGTGCAGCCGGGCATGACCGGCTCGCTCATCGTCCACGACCGCCCGCTCACCGGCGACGAACGGCGCTACGCCGTGCTCCGCGCGATGCTCGACGACGGCCGGGAGCTGGTATATCGCGACGTCCGGCGCCTCGGCACCCTGCTGCTGCTCGACACCCGCGGCTGGAGCCGCTACACCGGCGCGATCGGACCGGAGCCGTTGGAGGCGGACTTCACGCCTCGACGCCTGGGAGAGGCGCTCGGCCGTTCACGGCAAGCCGTGAAGAAGGTGATCATGGACCAGAAGCACCTGGCAGGGGTCGGAAACATCTACGCCAACGAGGCGCTCTTCGCGGCGGGGATCGATCCTTCCAAGCCGGCGGTGAAGCTCACTCCCGGCGATCACCGCCATCTGCATGCGGAGATCCGGCGCATCCTCCTGGCGGCCATCGAATCCGACGGCACGACGGTACGCGATTACCGCACCGGCACCGGAGAGGAGGGCACCTTCCAGCTGGAGCTGCTGGTGTACGGTCGCGAGGGCGAGCCGTGCCGCCGCTGCGGGACCCGGCTGGCCGGAACCCACGCGATCGACGGCCGGATCACCGTCTTCTGCCACCGCTGCCAGTCGTGAGCCGGCGTCTCGCGCGCCGGCCCCTGCCGGCGCCGGTCACCGACCTGCCCCGGCTTCGGCAGCGAATCCGCGGCATGGCCGAGAACCGCCCGGCGGTCTACCGGATGCTCGACGCCGAGGGTCGGATCATCTACGTCGGCAAGGCGAAGCGGCTGCGGACCAGACTGCTCTCCTATTTCCGCGCCGAGTACCCGGACGACAAGGCGGCGCGAATTCTCTATGCCTCGCACGACATCGCCTGGGAATACACCCCGAGCGAGTTCTCGGCATACCTGGGCGAGCTGCGCCAGATCAAGCAGTTTCGGCCGCACTTCAACCATCGGGGCAACCTGACGCGGCGGGCCGTGTTCATCAAAGTCTCACGAGGGCCGGCGCCTCGGGTGTACGCGGGTGAGACGGTCACCAGGGAGGACACGCGCTGCTACGGCCCCTTCCGCTCGTTCGGCCGGACCGCGGAGGCCGTGCGGACGCTGAACGACCTCCTGGGCCTGCGGGACTGCGCCGCCGCGACCCCCATGGTGTTCAGCGGCCAGGGTGATCTCTTCGGGGCGACGCGGCAAGCGGCCTGCATGCGGCACGAGTTCGGATTCTGCAGCGCTCCCTGCGCCGGCTTCGTGACCCAGCGGGAATACCGGGCCAGGCTGGCGACCGCGATCGCGTTTCTGGAGGGCCGCGCCATCCAGCCGATCGATCGGGTGGTGAACGCGATGCAGGAGGCCTCGACCACGGACCGGTTCGAGCTCGCGGTCCGCTGGCGGGAGAAGTTCGAGCACCTGGAATGGCTGCTTGCGGCCACTAGCCGGGCCCGCACCGCGGTGGACCTCCTCACCTTCGTCTACCGCGACCCCGGTACCTACGGCGACGACCGGGTCTACCTGATCCGGCGCGGCGTCGTGCGCGCCAGCTTCGCCGCTCCAACCACTCCGATCGAGACGGAAGCATTCCGCGGCGTGGTCGCCGCGGAGCTGGAGCGGCCGGAGCCGGCACCAGGGCCCCTGCCGGTGGAATCGGTGGACGAAATTCTTCTCCTGATGTCGTGGTTCCGGGCCAATCCCGCCGCGCTGCGACACACCCAACCGCTGGGAGACTGGGTGTAAGCCCGATTGCGTCCCCTGAGGGGGACAACCAGCTCGGGTCCCGTCCGGAACTCCTCTCTGCAATCGTCACCGCAATAACGACTTACCGCACTGCATTTTGTGGCACTCGCCGTGCCTGCCTGCTCCCATGGATCCCGTCGGCGCTACGCGCCGATCTCTTTCGATGAATCCTGCGGAGGCTCCCAATGCTTCGATCGCTTTGTGCCGGCGCCATCGCCGGTCTTCTTCTCGCCGCGCCGCTGGAAGCTCAGAGCGGGCGGGCGGGCAGCTTCAGCATCACTCCCTTCGCCGGGTACATGAAGTTCGGCAATCTGGTCGATGCGCCGCTCGGCACCAGTATTCACGGCGCCGCGGGCCCGCTGTATGGCGCCGAGGCGACCGTCGGCATCACTCGCGGCCTGGCGTTCGTGGGGAACGTGGCGTACGCCAGCACGGATCTTGAGATCGGTCTGCCGGTCCTGGGCGGGCTCTCATTAGGCCGAAGCTCCGCGCTGCTGTACGACGCGGCGCTTCGGCTCGGCGTGCCGCTCGGTCCGGGCGGCGGCGCCGGTATCCGCCCCTTCGTGCAGGCGGGTGCGGGCGCGATGCGCCAGGAGGTCGAGGTGGCTTCGGTCGCGACCAGGTCCACCAACCTCGCGTACAATCTGGGTGTGGGCGTGGACCTGTCGCTGGGATCGCGTCTCGGGCTGCAGTTGATGGCGAAGGATTACATCGGGAAGTTCGACGCCCGCGAGGCGACCTCGGTAAAGGTGGACACCAGGACCGCGCACAACTGGACGCTGACCGCGGGTGTGCGGCTCGGCCTCTAGGTAATCGAGGCGGAGTCCCCGGCGAGAGCGACTTCCGGTGCTCATTCCCCGACGGACCCCCAGCGGTCGGGCACAGCTTCCACGGCGGCCGGTTGCTGTCCCGGCCCGGGCGCGGGCCAGGCGAACCACCCTCCCGGACTGTCGTCGTACACCCGAAAGGCGATGCCCGGCCGCCGCCCCGCCTCTCCGTTGAACCACGCCCCATCCAGGCGCATCAGCAGCGACCACCCGGCCGTGTCGCTCCGTCCGTCCACGGTCCATCCCCCACCTTCGCGCGATGCCGCGAGCCTCCAGTCGGGATCGCCCCTGGGCGCCTCCCACCGTCCGCCCCGCCCGCGATAGACCACGCTGCTGTCCAGCGCGCGCCGAAAGTACCACTGGAAGTCGTCGTGGCCCGGAACCGTGCCGCCGTTGCCCGAGACGTCGAGGCTGATCACCAGGTCGTCGCCCCAGTAGTAGGTGGAGTCGGCGATCCGGGCGGCCACGAACGCGGAGTCGCGGGTGCGGAGCAGCCAGATCTCGGCCGTGCCCTGACCGGTGCGGATGCGGACGGACGGTTCGCCGAGGGACCCGATCGAGCCGGCAGTGGCCGGCACGGACTCCACCAGTCTGACGGGAGCGATGGCGCGCGGCGCCACCTGGAGCGCCAGCGTGAAAAGAATGGGGACGATCGTCATTCTTCGTCGAAGGGAGCGAGCGGGACGAGGCGCCCGCGCGGGGGGATTCCCGGCTCCAGCTCGAGGATGCCGACCGACGGCGGCAGGTTGAATCGCCGGGGACCGGCGCCGCCCGGGTTCATCACCGTCACCACCGTGTCCACCAGGGTGAGCACGGGGCGGTGGGTGTGACCGAAGACGATGATCTCGGCGGAAGGAAAGGCCGCCTGTACCGACTCGGCGGTCGGCACCCCGAACTGATCACCGTGGGTGACGACGATGTCGAAGCCGTCGAGCCGCAGCGTCGCGACCTGCGGCAACCGAGCTCGCAGGTCCCAACCGTCGGTGTTGCCGTACACCGCCGTCACCGGCGCGATGGCGCCGAGCTCGGTCAGGATGCCGGGCGGCCCGACGTCCCCGCCATGGAGGATGTGATCGACTTCCTGGAAGGCCTCGAAGACCTCGGGGCGGAGCAGCCCGTGGGTATCGGAGATGATGCCGAGTCGCATGACGGGGTGGCGCTCAGCGGGGAAGTGCGTTGAAGGCGGCGAGGACCTCGATCGAGCTGAAGGCGCAGTGCCCGAACCGCTCCACATCGCTGCGATGGAGCAGCGCGCTCCCTCCCGCGGCCGCCACCTTGCCGGCGTACAGCGGCTGGTGGAAGAACGGTACGGTCGGGTCTCCGGTGGTGTGGAGGATCGAGATCGGCGCCGACGGATCGCCGCTGGTCTCGAAGCGGCCCAGCGCGGCGCGGGCGTCGGGATCGGCGGCGAATCGCGCGACTCCCGCGTTCAGGGCCGCGTCGTCGGAGGAGCCCTGATAGACCCTGCCCGCGTTGTCGTACGGCTGGCCGCCGAGCCTGGTTTGCGCGTCCGCCGTTCCGAACACGTTGTACCAGAGGATTCCCGCGACCGCCTCGCCGAGGGTCGCGAGATCGATGCCGTTGGCGGGGATCCCGGTCACCGTCGCCAGGTCGAGCGCGGCGCCGGGATCGTCGGCCAGCGCGGCCGCCACGGCGGGCGCGTAGGTCGAGGTCCAGCCGGCGCGCGCCTCGTCCGGCGGGGCGTCGGCGCTTCCGGGAATGACGCCGGGGAACAGGAAGTCGAACACCACGCGCACGTCGTTGATGTAGTCGATCTGCCGGGCGAAGTCTCCGATCGGGCCGCAGGCCGCCAGCGCGCCTGCATACCGGTCGGGCTGCCCCTCCACTGCGAGGGCGGCGACCAGACCACCCTCCGAGACCCCCGCGATGTACACCCGGACGGGATCCGGCCGCACCGTGCGCCGCACCAGCTCCTCGAGGAGCACGAGGTCACTCACGGCCACATCGGCGACCAGGCCGTTGGCGCGGTAGCTGGTCGTGGCGTAGGCGTAGCCGAGGGAGTTGACCAGGTCCTCGACGGGGGTGCCGCCGATCAGGTTGTCGGGAATCGCCAGCGGCGCGTCGGGCGGGACGTAACCGTGGGCATAGAGGATCAGGTCGCCGTTCCAGCCGGCCGGGAAGCAGATCCGGGTGAGCGCGCCGCCGGTGGTGGTGCCATCGGTGCAGCCGACCACGGGCGCCTGGCCTTCGTCCACCGGGCCCTGCCCGCCATCGCCGCCGCAGGCGGCGAGCACGATCACCGCGGCGAGAGCCCGGCGCCGGTGGAGAAACATCAGCCGCTCGTCTCGCCGGTCCAGCGGCGGGCGATCTCGATGTCGAGGCCGAGCTGGTCGAGGACCCGCTGAACGATGAAGTCCACCAGCTCCTCGACCCGCGTCGGGCGATGGTAGAACCCCGGCGCCGCGGGGATCACCACCGCCCCGGCCTCGGTCACGCTCACCAGGTTCCCGAGATGCACCAGCGAGAGCGGCGTCTCGCGCGGCACGAGGATCAGCCGGCGCCGCTCCTTGAGCGTCACGTCGGCCGCCCGCTCGACCAGCGAGCGCGAGGTGCCGGCCGCGATCGCGGCCACGGTGCCCATCGAGCACGGGCAGATCACCATGCCGCTGGTGCGCGGCGAGCCCGACGCGGGCAGGGCGCCGCGGTCGTCGTCGGGAAACGACCTGACCGACGACCAGTCGCCGCCGGTGGCCGCGCGCAGCGCGTCCACCGATCCGATGCCGCACTCCGTCTCGAGCAGCCGCATCCCGTGCCTCGAGGCGATCAGCCAGACGGGAGCCCGGTGCCGCGCGAGCACCTCGAGCAGCCGCACGGCGTACGGTGCGCCCGAGGCGCCGGTGAGGGCGAGCACGACGGGGTGACCGGAGCTGGTGCTCACCCGGCCAGCCGATCGAGCAGCGCGAAGAGAAACACCGTAACGCTCATGATGCCGTTCGTCGTGAAGAACGCGGCGTCGAGACGCGACAGATCGCCCGGGCGCACCAGACTGTGCTCGTAGCCCAGGATCGCGGCCGCCACCACCAGCCCGGCATAGTACCAGAGGCCGAATCCCATCCCGTACCCGAACAGCGCCAGCCCCGGGATGGTGAGTCCGTGCAGCAATTTGGCCAGCAGAATGGCGCGCGACTCGCCGAGCCGGACGACCGCGCTCCGCAGCCCTTCCCGCCGGTCGAAGCCTTCGTCCGGCAGCGCGTAGAAGATGTCGAACCCCGCCACCCAGGTGGCCACCGCCCAGCCACCGCGACGAGGGGCCACGCCGGGTCGCTCCACGCCCCGTCACCGCGAGATAGCCGCCGACCGGCGCGATCGCCAGGCCGAGCCCGAGCCAGAGATGCGGCCACCAGGTGAACCGCTTGGTGTGGCTGTAGAAGAGAACCCAGGCGAGCGCGAGCGGAGTCAGCACCAGGCAGAGCGGATTGAGCGCGCCGGCGGCCAGGATGAAGAGCGCCGCGGCCACCAGCACCGACGCCCAGGCCTGCGCCAGCGTGATCGCGCCCCGGGGAAGCTCGCGCTGCATGGTGCGCGGGTTGCGCGCGTCGAACGCGCGGTCGACGATGCGGTTGAAGCCCATCGCCGCCAAGCGCGCGGCGGTGAACGCGACGACGACCAGCGCGACGGTCCGCAGGGTCACCGCCGAGGTCCGCGAGGCGGCCAGCACGCCGAGCAGCGCGAACGGCAGCGCGAACACCGTGTGCGGCAGCTTCACGAAGTTGGCGTAGCGGACGAGCAGCGACTCGCCGGCGAAGGTCTGGCCCTCGGCGGAACGGCGGAACCGCGGAACGGCGGAAGGTTCGCTCATGCCGCTACCTGTCCGGCATTCCGGCGTTCCGCCGTTCGGCCGGGTTCGAAACGCGATTCCCAGCCTCGGCCACATCGCATCCACCCGTCGCTTCGTCTCCTCGTCCATCACGATGCGCTCGGGCCACTCGCGCGTGAAGCCTTCCTCCGGCCACTTCCGCGTGGCGTCGATCCCCATCTTGCTGCCGTAGGTGAACGCGCGGCTCGAGTGGTCGAGCACGTCCATCGGCCCCATGCGTGAAGCGCACGTCGCGCTCGGGATCGATGTTGTTGAGCGCGATCCACCACGCCTCCTGCGGATCGCGCACGTTGACGTCCTTGTCCACGACCACGAGCACCTTGGCCAGCGACATGAGCCCCTGGCCCCACAGCGCGTTCATCACCTTGTACGCCTGGCCGGGATACTGCTTGTCGATCGACACGAACACGAGGTTGTGGAAGATCCCCGGCGCCGGCATGTGGTAGTCGACGATCTCGGGCACGGTGAGCCGGAGCAGCGGCAGGAAGATCCGCTCGGTCGCGTGGCCGAGATAGAAGTCCTCCATCGGCGGGCGGCCGACGATCGTCGCGGGATAGATCGGGTCGCGCCGCATCGTGACCGCGGTGACGTGGACCCTGGGGTAGAGTCGGCCAGCGAGTAGAAGCCGGTGTGGTCGCCGAACGGCCCTTCCAGGACCAGCGGCTCGGCGGGATCGATGTACCCCTCGAGCACGATCTCCGCCTCGGAGGGCACCTCGAGATCGCAGGTCACCGCCTTGGTGAGGTCGCACCGGCTCCCGGCGCAGGAAGCCGGCGAAGAGGAACTCGTCGATCGTCGGCGGCAGCGGCGCGGAGCCGGCGTAGATGCTGGCCGGGTCGGCGCCGAGCGCGATGACCACCGGCATCCGCTCGCCGCGCTCGGCCATCTCGCGCCAGTGCGCGGCGCCGACCTTGTGGCGCTGCCAGTGCATGGCGAGGGTATTCCGGCCCGAGCACCTGCACCCGATACATGCCGACGTTGCGGATGCCGCGCGCGGGGTCGCGGGTGATCACCATCGGGAGCGTGATGTAGCGCCCGCCGTCGTCCGGCCAGGTGGTGAGGAACGGGAATCTGGTCGAGATTGACCGCGTCGCCCCGCAGCACGACCTCCTGGCACGGCGGCCGGCCGCTCCGCACCTTGGGCGGGAACTTGCCCACCTCGGCGAGCTTGGGCAGCATCGAGAGCTTGCCGAAGAGCCCCTCGGGCACCTTCAGGTCCAGCAGCTCCGTGATGCGGCCGCCCATGGTCTCGAGGTCGTCGACGCCGAGGGCCAGGCACATGCGCCGCATCGAGCCGAACAGATTGATGGCGACCGGCTGCGGGCTGCGGCTGCCGTCCTCCAGCAGCACGTGCTCGAACAGCAGCGCCGGCCCGCCGCCGGGCATCTTCATGCACCGGTCGGCGATCTCCGCGATCTCGAGCCGCGCGCGCACCGGATGGGTGACGCGAACCAGCTCGCCCGCGTCCTCGATGGCCTGGATGAAGTCGCGGAGATTATCGGGCGCCATGAGTCATCCCCATCCAAGTCACTGCCGCGTCCCCAGATGCAGGGCGGTCACCCCACCCAGGAAGAGCTGGTAACTCACCGTGACGAATCCATGCCGCTCCATTCGCCGCGCCAGCTCGGCGGGGCCGGGAAACGCCTGGGTGGACTCTGGGAGCCAGGTATACGCGGTCGTATGTTTGGAGATCACTCGGCCGATCCAGGGCAGCACGCGCCGAAAGTAGAACTGGTAGATCCGGCGGAGCCCAGGGTTCGGGGGCAGCGTCATCTCGAGGATCACCAGCCGCGCCCCCGGCTTGAGCACCCGGGCCGCCTCGCGCAGTCCGGCGTCCAGGTCCATCAGGTTCCGCACGCCCCATCCGACCATCGCGCCGTCGAAGGTGCGGTCCGGGAAGGGCAGCGCGAGCGCATCGGCATTGACCGGCGAGAGCCCGGCCGCCTTGTTCCGGCCCAGGCGGAGCATCCGCTGGACGAAGTCGGCGCCCACGATACGCCCCCGGAATCCGGGCTGCCGGGCGAGCGTGGCCCCGAAGTCGAGCGTGCCGGCGCAGAGATCCAAGTACATTCCGTCCGGCACCCGCTCCCACCCCAACCGCCGCACCGCGTACCTCCGCCACCGCTGATCGAGCCGGAGGCTGATGATGCGGTTGAGCCGGTCGTACGTGGGCGCGATGGCGGTGAACATCTCGCGGACGTAGGCCCGCTTCTCGGGGCCGCCGGAAACGGGTAACTCACGATCCGAGGCTAACATAGGCGCACAATGTAGTCCCGCCGCAGGAGCCTTGGCAAGCCGGATGATCGATGGCTGAAGGGCCGGACTGGGCCCGGCTCACCGATCAGGAGGTCGTGCTGCTCGCCCGCGCGGGGCCGGGAGGCGGCGTACCGCGAGCTGGTGCGCCGATACGAGCGGCCGGTGTTCGCCCTGCTCTACCGCATGGTGCGCGACCGTGAGCTGGCCGAGGATCTGGCGCAGGAGACGTTCGTCAAGGCGCTGAATGCGATCGAATCCTACCGGCCGGAGTTCAAGTTCTCCTCGTGGATCTTCAAGATCGCCAACAACGCGGCCATCGATCACCTGCGCCGCCGCGAGCTCGACACGCTGTCCCTCGACGGGTCGCCTCACGCGGAGACGCCCGAGGCGATGCAGGCCACCGCGCTCCAGATCGGGGCCCGGCAGGAATCGCCGCTGGACGCGGTCGAGGCGAGAGAGCTGGGCGGCGCGATCGAGGCCGCGATCGGCCGGCTGAGGCCCGAGTACCGCTCCTGCATTCTCCTGCGCCATGTCGAGGGGCGGGCCTACGAGGAAATCGCCGAAATGCTGGATCTGCCGCTGGGCACCGTAAAGACCTATATCCACCGCGCCCGCAACGAGCTGCGGCTCACCCTGGCGCACCTCAGAGAATGAAACCTTCGCCAAACCCTCACCGTAGGAGGGTCCACTTATGACCCAGTCTCCCGGCCCCCATCTCTCGCCGGACGACGTCGAGAACTGGCTGAGCGGCACCCTCGACGCCGTGCGTACCCGACACCTCGACCTGTGCCCGGAGTGTCTCGACCGCGTGCAGGTCGAGCGCGAAATCGCTCGACCTGCTCGCCGCGCTTGCCGCTGCTGAGCCCGTCGGCCGGCTTCGCCGACCGCGTCATGGCCTCGGTCACCGTGGCCGATCCCTTCTCCATCCGCTCGTTCCGCTCGGTACGGCAGCGGATCTTCGCCACCCGGCGGTCTCTGGCCGATCGCCGCGAGTCTCGCTGCTGGCGGTGGTCGGCTCGATGGCCGCGAGCATCGCCTGGACGCTGGCCAACCCGGATGTCCTCGCGTCGGTCGGCAACTGGGTCCTGGCGCAGGGCTCTCAGGCCGGATGGCTGGCGATCCGTGGGCTCGCGTCCAACTTCCTCGAGCAGCCATGGTATGAGAGTGCCCGCACCCTCGCGGGCCAGCCCGGGCGCCTGACCGTCGCCATCGGGATGGCCGTGCCTGGCCTACCTGAGCGGGGTATTCGCGCTCCGTCGCCTGCTGGCTCTGCCGACCCAGCGGGTGGCCAATGCGGGCTAGGGGCGGGGCGGCGAGGAGGCAGGGCCGCGGCCCAGGGTGGCGCCTGGTGGCGCGGGCCCACCTGCTCGCGGTGCTGGGTCTTCCGGCGGCCTTCGTCGGCACCGCGCACGGCCAGCCGGAGTCGGTGCCGACCGGGGCCGCCGCGGTGGAACTGGTCAAGAACTTCTGGGACCTGGTCGCCAGCCAGCAGAGTGGCGACCGTCAGGCCCGCCCGCGGCCGCAAGCCATTCCCGCCGCGCCCGATGGGGTCGCTCCGGTGGATCTCAGCGACCTGTCCAACCCCACCGATATGGAAAGCAAACTCAAGCGTGCCCTGGCGCCGAGAGACGGCGCCATGCGGGTGACGGTACCGGGCGGCACCGCGCGCCTGGGCAACTTCATCATCGGATCGGCCGAATCGCCCGAGGGCAATCTGCTGGTAGTGCAGGGCGACGCCGACGTCTACGGCCGGCTGCACGGCAACCTGGTCACCGTGGACGGCAACGTCATCGTCCACCCGGGCGCGTTGGTGTCGGGCGACATCCTGGCCCTCGGCGGTGAGGTGCGGGACATGGGCGGCGAAATCGGTGGCGAGGCCCGCCAGCTCCGCTCCACCACGGTCTTCGCCCCGCTCGCCCAGGCCGCCGAAGCGGCCGAAACCGGCGCCCTGGCCACCGTGGGCCGCCGGCTCGCCGGCGTCTTCGGCGTGTTCCTCACCCTCGCCGCGCTCGGCTTCGGCCTGGTGATGTTCGGCCGCGCGAACCTCGAGGTGGTTTCGGATACCGTCTCCCATTCGTTCGGCCGCGCCTTCCTGAGCGGGCTGCTCGGCCAGATCCTCGTCATCCCGACCTTCGGCATGCTGGTCGTCGGGCTGATCCTGAGCGTCGCGGGAATCCTGCTCCTTCCGTTCGCCGTCGCGGTGTACGCGCTGCTCGTGGTGGTGGCGACGCTGGGAGGATTTCTCGCGGTCGCGCACGCCATGGGAGAGACCTATACCCGGCGGCGGATGGCCATGGGCGCGCTGATCGGCTCGGCGAACAGCTACCGCTACCTGGTGGTCGGGCTCGGCGCCCTGGCCGCGCTGTGGCTGGCGTGGTCGGTCTTCGGGTGGGTGCCCGTGGCCGGCGACATCATCCGCGGGCTCGCGTTCCTGGTCACCTGGCTTCTCGCCACCGCCGGCTTCGGCGCGGCGCTCCTCAGCCGGGCCGGCATCCGGGAGAACTTCGCGGGTCGGCTGATTCCGCCCGAGGCGCTCACCGACGAATACCTCTGGGCCACACCGCAGTTCGGAGTTCCCGCGGGCCGGCGCCCCGGCGGCCGGACCCCCACTCAGGGGCTCTGATGCTTCGCTCCGCCATCCTGGCGCTCGCCCTCTCACTCGGAGCGGGGGGCGCCTCCGCCCAGAGCATGCGGGCGTTCACCACCTTCCGCCAGATCCACGGCGAGACCCGGCTTCAGGCCAGCCTGAACTACCTCGCGGGCGGGCTCCGAGTCGCGCCCGGCCGGCCGACCGAGCTCTACCGGATGGACGCCTCGTACGACGAGGATCGCTACCTCCCCACCAGCGACTTCGATGCCGCCAGAGGCGCCGTGTCCCTGGGCATCCGGCCGGCCGGCGAGGGCGGGCTCCGGGTCGTCTCCAAGCGGCAGCTCCGGCAGGACGCGAACGTCGCCTTTTCGCCGGCGGTGGATCTCGACCTCGCCATCACGCTCGGCGCGGTGGATGCCGACCTGGAGCTGGGCGGGCTCAGCCTGTCGGAGCTCAGCGTCCAGGCCGGGGCCAGCCAGGCGGTGATCCGGTTCTCCCAACCCAACCGCATCGCGGTGCCGCGCCGCCGCGATCACGGCCGGCGCCGCCGAGGTGACGGTGCTCGGCCTCGGCAACAGCCGCTGCGACCGAATCGACTTCGAGGGCGGCATGGGCAAGGTGACGCTCGATTTCGACGGGCCCTGGACCTCGACCTCCAAGGTCGCCGTCAAGATGGCCATGGGCGAGCTGACGCTGCGTCTGCCCCGCCGGGTCGGCGTCCGGCTCACGCTCGACCGGTTTCTCGCCAGCTTCGACCCGGCCGGGCTGGTGCGGACCGGCGACGCCTTCGAGTCTCCCGGATACGCCCGGCGCCGAGCGCCGCCTGGACATCGACGTGACTACCGCCGTGGGCGGCGTGCGGGTCGAGTGGGTGAACCCGCCGAAGCGCGAGGAGTAGCGGTATAGATTCGTAGCATGTCCCCCCTCGAGACCCTGGGGTTCGCCCTCGGCACCTCGTTCGCCTCCGGCCTCAATCTGTACCTGACGGTTGCCGCCGCCGGGCTGTTCCAGCGGTTCGGCATCGTGACGCTGCCCGAGCCGCTGCAGATCCTGGCCAATCCCGTCGTGCTGGGCGTCGCCCTCACGCTCTTTCTGGTCGAGTTCATCGCCGACAAGATTCCCTACGTGGACAGCGTCTGGGACGCGGTCCACACCTTCATCCGCCCACCGGCGGCGGCGCTGCTCTCGTACAGTGCCTTCACCGGCGAAGGACTCCCGGAAGAGTGGAAGCTGGCCGCCGCGCTGCTCGCGGGCGGCGTGGCGCTCACCTCGCACGGAGCCAAGGCCAGCACCCGCGCAGCGGCCAACCTGAGCCCCGAGCCGGTGAGCAACTGGACGTTGAGCCTGTTGGAGGACGGTCTGGTAGTGTTTCTCGCCTGGATGGCAGCGGAGCACCCGCTGCTCACGGCCACCATCGTGGTGGTACTGGTCATCGTGGCGGTGTTCGTGATCTGGAAGCTGTTCGGCTACCTCAGGCTGGCCCTGTCGAAATTCAAGCGAAGCCCTAGCCCAGCCGGGCCCTGACTCTCCCCCCGACACCCATCCCCAGCCGGCGGGCGGCGGAGCCGTCGCGCACCGCGACCTCGACCTGACCTCCGGACCCCAGATAGGCCACGCAGCCCGCCGGTCGGGACGTCGCCGAACCTGGTGCGCAGCGCCCCGACCTCCAGACCTTCCACCTCGACGATGGCGTATGGCGGCACCAGCCCGGGCGTCAGGTTGGTCACCAGGGTACCGAACCGGTCCACGTACACCACCTCCCCCACCACCGACTTTCCCTCGTAGTGCGGCTCGGCGTAAACCAGCCGCGCGGGCATCGCCACGAACGGCTCGCCCAGCGTGGTGAGCGCCGCGCCGGTGGCGAGCGCGGCGGCCGCGGGCGCGAAGAGATCGCGTCCGTGGAAGGTGGCCGACGCGCCGTCGGGCGTCGGCAGCGACACGATCTGCACCTCCGCGTCGCGCAGCACGAAGGTGAACAGCCCGTTGTCCGGTCCGACGAAGTAGTGGCCGTGTGCGGCCACAGCGAGCGCGGCTCGGTCGCTGCCGACGCCGGGGTCCACAACGGCGAGGTGGATGGTCCCCCGAGGGAAGCGATGCCACACCCGACCCAGCAGGTACGCGGCCGCGCGGATGTCTCCCGGCGGCACCGAGTGAGAGACATCCACCAGCGCGATGTCCGGGGCCGCGCTCAGCAATACGCCCTTCACTTCGGCCACGTAGGAGTCGGCGGTTCCGAAATCGGTGAGGAGCGTGATGAGTGGCATGGTGTGCCGAGGTACCGCAGACGGTCAACCTCGCATGATCGGCAGGGCGGCGGACCGACCCGCGGTCTTGCGCTGGAGCTGGTCCGCGACGCGCTGCAGCTCACCGGCGGCCGCGCTCTCCGGCTCGGCCACCAGGATGGGGCGTCCGCCGTCGGCCAGCTCCGCGAGGCGCGGCTGGAGCGGAATGCTGCCCAGCAGATCCACGCCGAGCTCGTCGGCCAGCCGGCGCCCGCCGCCGGAAGAGAAGAGCTCGATGGTCCGGCCGGTTTCGGGATCCGCAAAGCCGCTCATGTTCTCGACGATGCCGAGCACCGGCACGCCGACCCGCTCGAACATCCGGGCGCCGCGCAAGGCGTCGCCTACGGCCATCTCCTGCGGCGTGGTGACGATCAGCGCGCCCGACACGTGCGTGGCCTGGACCAGCGAGAGCTGCGCGTCGCCGGTGCCCGGCGGCATGTCCACCAGGAAGTAGTCCAGCTGGCCCCAGTCAACGTCGCGCAGGAACTGGGTCACGATCTTCATGATGATCGGACCCCGCCAGATCGCCGGGGCGTCGCGGTCCACCAGCAATCCCAGCGACATCAGCTTCACGCCATGGGCCTCGAGCGGCTGGATCTTGCCGCCGACCACCGGCGGACGCTCCGAGACGCCGAACATGCGCGGGATGTTGGGTCCGTACACGTCGGCGTCCATCAGGCCGACCCGCCGCCCCGAGCGGGCCAGGGCGACGGCGAGATTCGCCGAGACGGTCGACTTCCCCACTCCGCCCTTGCCCGAGGAGATCGCGATGATGCGTCCGAGATGGGGCATCTCGGGTGAGGCGGGAGCTTGCTGGGGAGGGGCGTCGCCGCCGGCCGGCGGGCCGTGGGTGACCTTCGCCGGGCCGGCCGGATTGGTCACCGAGATCTTGACCGCATCGCGGCGCACCCCCTCGACCTCCTGCACGGCCGCGCGCGCCTGGCGCACCAACGTGGCGGGATCGTCCGGCGCCAGGAGAAACGTGAAGCTGACCGCCCCCTCCGGGCTCACCTGGAGGTCGCGGATCATGCCGGCCGAGAGGAGATCGTTCTCGAGACGGGGGTTCCGGACACGGGCGAGCGCGGCGATGACCCTCGCTTCCAACGGCTCCGCCGTCACACTGCCTCCACGTGCTTGACCTCGGGCACCATCTGGCGCAGGCGCGCTTCGATGCCCTGCCGCAGCGTCACTGTAGATGCCGCGCAGCCGTGACAGGTCCCACCGAGGCGCAGGAGCAGGATCCCGTCACCCTCATCGAAGTCCACCACCTCGACATGGCCGCGGTGGGACGCGATGTAGGGGCGCAGGGTATCCAGGGTGCGCTCGATGCGATCAATCGTATCCATAGGCCATCGAATGGCTAATTCCGACTATCATAGTCGGAATATAGGTTCTCTGGGAGGAACTTCAACCGCGCCCGGTGGTGGCGCCGTTGCTGCCAAGGTAGTCGCGGGCGGCCGCGAGTACAGTGGCCTGGACCTGGGCAAGTGAGCCGGTGAGCGCGAGTCCCGCGGCCTTGGTGTGGCCGCCGCCACCGAACCGCTTGGCGAAGGCGGCCACGTCCACCGGGCCGATGGACCGGAGGGAGACCTTGATCCGGCCCTGGCTCACCTCGCGGAAGAGCAGGGCCATGCGGACTCCTTCGATCGAACGGGGGAACTCGACAACGCCGTCCAGATCGTCGGAAGAGACCCCCAGGCGCTCGATGGCCCCGGGCGGCACCGTGACCCACGCGAGACCAAGGTCCGGCTCGACCACCAGGGTCTGCAGCGCCTCGGCGAAGAGACGGGGCCGGCCCTCCGGCGCGCGGGCGTACACCTCGAGGTAGATCTCCTCGGGGTCGACACCCGTCTCCAGCAGCTCGGCGGCGACCCGGAGCGTGCGGGGGCGGGTGTTGCTGAAGCGAAAGCCGCCGGTGTCGGTGAGGATGGCGACATAGAGCCCGCGGGCGGCGGCCTGGTCCACCGGCCAGCCGTTGGCGACCCCCAGCTCGAAGACCAGCTCACCGGTGGCCGCCGCGTTGGGGTCGAGATAGCGAGGTCCGTCCGGCAACACCCCGGCACCGACGTGATGGTCGATGCACCCGACCGGCACGCCGCGGGTCCGGACGGTCTCGCCCAGCATACCCAACCGGCCGAGGTCCGAGATGTCGAGCACGACGATGCGGTCGGCGCGTCGCAATTCCTTGATCGCCTCGCCGGTCTTGTCCACCCCCGCCAGATCGTCGAAGAGGAATGCGAACCGGGGCGGGGTCGGCGTCGGATTGGTGACCACGACGTCTATGCCGCGAGCCCTCAGCAGGTGGGCCAGGCCGGCCTCGCTGCCCAGCCCATCGCCATCCGGATTGACGTGGGTGGTGAGGCAGACCCGCTGGCCGGGGTGAAACGTGGCGGCGAAGTCCCGGGCCGCCTGGAGCCGGTCGGGAGACAGCGAAAAGGGCATCTAGTGAAGATGGACGGAGGGGAGGGGCGATGGTAGGGCGGAACGGCGGAACGAAGCTACTTCATCCCGAGGGAGCGTAGCGACTGAGGGACCCGCTCGGCCTCAGGTCGATGACCGCGGAGCAGTTCCCTCGCTACGCTCGGGATGAGGTAGCGGGCGACCGATGAGGCACCGTCCGCCCGCCCGCCCGCCCCCTTACTTCGCCGCCTGCTGCACCTTCGAGTGCCGCCTGCCATAGAGGAAGTAGATCGCGAGACCCAGCGCCATCCATACGATCAGGCGGGCCCAGGTGTCCACCGGCAGCGCCAACATCAGATAGAGACAGGCCCCGATCCCGCCGAGCGGCACCAAGGGGACCCAAGGGGTCTTGAACGGCCGCGGAATGTTGGGATCGGTGTAGCGCAGCACCAGCACGCCGGCGCAGACGATGGCGAATGCGAGCAGGGTGCCGATCGAGACCAGTTCGCCGAGGAGGCCGATGGGCAGGAGTCCCGCGAAGGTCATCGCGGCGACGCCCGTGACCGCGCTGGCCACCCATGGGGTCCGGAACTTGGGGTGCACCACGGCAGAAGATGGGTGGCAGCAGGCCGTCCTTCGCCATGGTGTAGAAGATTCGCGGCTGTCCCAGGAGCATGACCAGAATGACCGACGACAGCCCGGCGATCGCGCCGATCTTGATGATGGGCCGGAGCCATGCGAGCTGGGGGCCGGCGGCGTTGATCCCCACGGCGATCGGATCGGGAACGGCGAGCAGCTTGAAGTTGACGATACCGGTGAGCACCAGCGCGACCGCGATGTAGAGCACCGTACAGATCAGGAGCGATCCCATGATGCCGATCGGCATGTCCTTCTGCGGGTTTCGGGTCTCCTGCGCCGCCGTAGAAACGGCGTCGAATCCGATGTAGGCGAAGAAGATGACGCCCGCGCCCCGCACGATGCCGTCCCAGCCGTACTTGCCGGGGCCTTCCTGCGGCGGGATGAACGGGGTCCAGTTGTCGGCGTTGATGTACACGATGCCGAAGGCGATGAACAGCAGCACGACGGTGACCTTGATGAACACCGCGACGTTGTTGAACGACGCCGATTCGCTGATGCCGACGATCAGCAGCATGGTGATCAGGCCCACGATGACCATCGCCGGCACGTTGAGCACGTGCCCGGTGGCCGACCACCCCTCGGTGAACAGACGCCAGATGTTGAGCCCCGCGTCGGCGGCGTGGTGTGGACGTACGGGGCCGAGGTGTACGCTTCAGGGATGTTGATGCCCAGGTCCTTGAGGAACGACACCATGTACCCCGACCAGCCCACCGCCACGGTCGAGGCGGCGAACAGATACTCCAGAATCAGGTCCCACCCGATGATCCAGGCGAAGAACTCACCCAGCGTCGCATAACCGTAGGTGTAGGCCGAGCCGGCGATCGGAATCATGGCGGCGAACTCGGCGTAGCACAGTCCGGCGAAGGCACAGGCGAAACCGGCGAGCAGGAACGAGAACACGATCGCCGGGCCGGCGTAGCTGGCGGCCGCCTGCCCCGTCAACACGAAGATCCCGGCGCCGATGATGGCGCCGATGCCGAGCAGGACCAGGTTGACGGGTCCGAGCACGCGCTTGAGGCTGTGATCCGAGGCGACCTCGGCCTGCAGCGAGGCCACATCCTTGCGACGGAAGAGACTCATGAAATGCTCGCGAGTTGGGGAACGGTTGCGTGACCGCGTGAAGACCGAAGCGTGAGGAGTATTACGCCGTACTGTAGCTCATGCGCTGTAGTTCGGCGCTTCCCGCGTGATCGTAACGTCGTGCGGATGCGACTCGCGGAGGCCGGCGCTGGTGATCTGCACCATCTCGACCTCGCACTGGAGCTGCGGGATGGAGGACACCCCGCAATACCCCATGCCGCTGCGGAGCCCGCCGACCATCTGGAAGATCACGTCGGCGACCGGCCCCTTGTAGGGCACCCGTCCCTCGATCCCCTCCGGAACCAGCTTCGACGGGGCCATCTCCCCTTCCTGGAAGTAGCGATCGGCCGATCCGTCCTGCATGGCGGACAGACTGCCCATGCCGCGAATCATCTTGTAGCGCCGGCCTTCGGCGAGGACCGATTCGCCGGGGCTCTCCTCCGTGCCGGCGAGCATCGAGCCCATCATCACGCTGTCGCGCCGGCGGCCAGCGCCTTCACCACGTCGCCCGAGTACTTGATGCCGCCGTCGGCGATGATCGGCACGTCATCGGCGCCGTGGACCGCGTCCATCACCGCGGTGACCTGCGGCACGCCGACCCCGGTGACGACGCGGGTGGTGCAGATGCTGCCGGGACCGATCCCGACCTTCACCGCATCCACCCCGCGCCGGACCAGCTCCCGCGCGCCCGCTTCGGTGGCCACGTTGCCGGCGACCAGCTGCACGTCCGGGAACGCCTCGCGCAGCTCGGAGACGGTGCTCAGCACGCCCTCGCTATGGCCGTGCGCCGTGTCCACCACGATCACGTCCACGCCGGCGGACACGAGACCCTTGGCGCGGGAGATCGCATCCGAGCCGCCGCCCACCGCGGCCGCGACTCGCAACCGCCCGTGCTGGTCCTTGTTGGCGTTGGGGTGCTCGCGGCGCTTGAAGATGTCTCGTACGGTGATGAGGCCCTTGAGGATTCCCTGGGCATCGACCACGGGCAGCTTCTCGATCCGGTGCTGGGCCAGGATCCGCTCGGCGTCGTCGAGGCTGGTGCCCACCGGCGCGGTGATCAGCCGGTCTTTCGTCATGGCCTCCTGGATGGGCTGCTCCAGGTTCCGCTCGAACTGGAGATCGCGATTGGTGATGATGCCGATCAGGCGCCCCTGCCCGTCCACGATCGGTACGCCGGAGATCTTGAACCGGCGCATCAGAACGTAGGCCTCGCGGAGCGGACGGTCGGGACCGAGCGTGATGGGATTGAGGATCATCCCGCTCTCGCTGCGCTTCACCCGGTCCACTTCGGCGGCCTGGCGCTCCAGGGTCATGTTCTTGTGCAGGACGCCGATGCCGCCGGCACGCGCCATCGCGATGGCCATGTCGGCCTCGGTGACGGTGTCCATGGCGGCGGAGACGAGCGGGATGTTGAGGGAGATCGTGCGGGTGAAGCGACTGACGGTCGAGACCTCGCGCGGGTGCACCGCCGAGTATCGCGGTATCAAGAGCACGTCGTCGAAAGTGAGGCCGGGCTTGGCACGGATGACGGTCATGCGCTCCTGGGCGGCGTCGGCGGCCGCGGCGACCGGTCCCGATACACAACGGCCCGCCCGAGCCCGGTAGGGGCGCCTGGCAGGCCGAAGCTTGGTTGATGCATCTCGAAGTCTAGAACCGGGTTCCGGCGAATGCAAGCGGCTCCCACCGCCGTCCCCGGGCGGCGTGGTCAGCCCTTGCCGCCTCCGTGGGTCAGCGCATAGACGTAAGCCGCCACCGCCTTCACCTGATCCGGGCTCAGCGACGCCCCGCCCATGGGCGGCATCGGGGCCGGGGCCTTGGTGGGCTTCGGCACACCGGCCTGGATCGTCTTGACGATGGCCTCGTAGCTACCGTCGGAATGCAGCCATTCACTGTCCGTGAGGTTGGCCCCGACGGCGGATCCCTTCCCGTCCTGCCCGTGACAGGCGAAACAGGTCCCGCCCCCCACCTGCCCATGAAAGATGCTGTCGCCCAGTGCGATCAGCTTGGGATCGGTGGGGCCGCCGCCACCTCCGCCCGCGGCTTTCGCCGGGGCCGACGGCGACTGTTCGGCGGGTTTCGCCGGCGCCTGCGACGGAGCCGGCGTCTCGGGAGCCGCGGCCGCGGGAGCCGGCGTTTCGGCCGGAGCTTCGGTGGGCGGGCTTTCGGCGGCGGGCGGCGGCGTAGACGGCGCGCTGCCGGACGCGGTAGCCGAGTTGCCGGCAGGCGGCTTTTCACCACTACCGCAGGCGGCAAGGAGCCCGGCCAACGCCACCGGGGCGAGCCAGGTCAAGCAGCGATACATTTTCGGTGCGAGTCTGGGCATGCCCGACCTCCATGCTGAGGTCCGTTCACCGCGTGGCCCCGGAATCGGGGAGGACGAATTCACGGTACACCTGCTGAGCGGCGCCGTCTGTGACGGGTGCCCTACCGGGTCGGCCGTTCCCGCCAGAGCAGATACACCGGGAACCCGCTGGCCACGATGACGAGGCCGGGCCAGGTGTAGAGCGGCTTCTCGAAGAGGAGGATCACCATCAACGCGCCGACCGCGAGCAGGTAGAGGCCGGGAAGGACCGGATACCCGAAGGCCTTCACCGGACGCGGCAGGTCCGGGCGGAGCTTCCGAAGACGGAACAGCGCCAGGGTGGTGAGAAAGTAGAAGACCAGGGCGGCGAAGATCACGTAGTCCAGCAACTGGCCATAGGTGCCGCTGACACAGAGGATCGAGGCCCACACGGCCTGGGCCCAGAGCCCGAAGACCGGGGTGCGGTATTCCCGGTGCAGCCGGCCCGCGCCCTCGAAGAAGAGGCGGTCGCGCGCCATCGCCCAATAGACCCGTGGTCCCGCGAGAATGAGCCCGTTGTTGCACCCGAAGACGGAAACCAGGATGGCGATCGCCATGACGGCCGCCCCACCCGCACCCAGGGCGACCTCGATGGCTGCCGTTCCGACCCGGTCCTGGGCCGCATGCTGCAGCCCGCGAGCCAGCGCGTCGTGGCCGCCGGGATCGCCGTAGAAGGGCAGCACGTTCAAGTAGGCCACGTTGGTGAGCACGTAGAGAAGGCTCACCAGGCCGGTGCCCACCGCCAGCGCGATGGGAAGATTCCGGCTGGGGTTCTGCACCTCGGCCGCCGCGAAGGTCACGTTGTTCCATGCGTCGCTCGAGAAGAGCGAGCCGACCATCGCGGCGCCGATCAGCGGCACCATCGCCAGGGTCCAGTCGCCGGTGCCCCAGAAGCTGGAAAAGTTCGCCGCCGCCACGTCGGGCTGGCGGAAGAGGGTGAAGCCGAACAGGATCAGGACCGCCAGCGCGCCCACCTTGGCCACGGTGAACGTGGTCTGGATCGCCGCGCCGAGGGTGACGCCGCGGGCGTTGATGGCGGTCAGCAGGAGAATCGAGAGAATCGCGACGACGCGTTGGACCGAGAGGCCGAGTTGAATGGCTTCGGGCGCCCCAGGCAGGTGTATCCGGCCCAGCGGCAGGAAGACGTCGGGACTGACGCCCGGCAGCAGCACGGCGAGGAAGCGGGCAAAGGCGACCGCCACCGCCGCGATCGTGCCGGTCTGAATAACCGCGAAGAGCGTCCAGCCGTAGAGGAATCCCGCCGCCGGGGAAAGCCCCTCCCGGAGAAACACGTATTGTCCGCCGGCCTTCGGCATCATCGCCGCCAGCTCGGCGTACGACAGCGCGCCCACCACGGTGACGAGCCCGGTGACCGCCCAGACCAGCAGCAGGCCGCCGGGCCCCCAAGGCGACACCTGTCGCCCGATGTCGGCCGAGACGATGAAGATCCCGGAGCCGATCATGGAGCCGACGACGAGGGAGATCGCCGCCAGGGGGCCGATGCCGCGAATGAATTCGGAGGCGGGCGTGGTGCCGGACGGTGCCTGGGTCGGGGCGGCCATAGGTCCTCGGCGTTCTGGCTTTTCGGGGGGCTGCTACGTGTCGGTCAACCGCCGGTATCGGAGCCTGGCTTGGGCGCGGGCGGGGCCGGGACCGCCTCCTTCGACGCTGCCCTCGGCCGCCTTCACCGCCTCGTCCACCACGGCCTGTCCGGCCGCGGCGAGTCCCTTCATCACCTTGGCGGCGCCATCCACCAGCCCCATCGTGCCGCTGATCGCCTGGATCGGGAGCTTGCCGGCGCGCATGGTGTCCTCGACGGTCTCGGTGATCCTGGCGAAGATCCCGCCCGGCCGCCCCCGCTCCGCGTACTTGCTCTCGAGGAACTCGATGTAATCCAGGATCTGATACCCGCGGTCGTCGCCCAGGTTGTCGAGCAGCCGGGCGATCCGCTGCTTGAGCATGTCGTTCATCGCGTCACTGTCCTCCACCGGCCGCCCGAGCGTGGAGACCAGCTCGGCCACGGGGGTCGCGAGGTACCGGGTGCGGGCCGCCTTCAGGGTGACGCGCATGACCGTTTCGTGGAGCGGCGGAAGCGCCCGGAATTCGGCGACGCGCTCCGGCGGAATCGTGACGTACACGAAACCGGGTTCCGGCAGCGGACCCCGGGTGAGCAGGTACGGTTGGCCGGCCGCCATCTCGGGGCGGAGCTCGTCGGCGAGCTGCACCGCGATGACCTGCAGGCGCCAGTCCAGGGTCTGCCCCACGAACCTGTCTGGCGAGGCTCGGACTTCGGCCGCGCTGATTCCGGCCAGGACGCCGGCCTCGGCCGGCTTGACGTCCGCGTCCCGGACCCAGCCCTCGACCTGGACCCGGACCCATTCGCCCGAACGGCCCACCACCCTGGCCGGGGTGCCGGCGGGCAGGGTCCAGGCCGGGGCGCTGTCGGGCATCCGGCTCAGGCCCGCCTCGCGGATCATCTCCACACCCTCGATGGAGGAAGCGGGCTCGCATCTCGGGCCCCGACGCCGGAGGGGGTGCGGCCGCCGCGGGCGCCGGCACGCCGAGCCCGTCCCTGGGCCGGTGGGGTGGTGTCGGCGACCGCCTTGGCGGCGGGGTTGGCGGGGACCGCTTCCCGGGGTACCCACCCGTCGCGCCGCACCCGGAACCACTTTCCCTTCTCCCCCACCCGCTCGAGCAGCGTGCCCTCCCGGGCCCGTCCGACGATCGGCCCGTTGGGCTCCCGGCGAAGGTTCTCGCCCTCGCCCGAGGTGACCACCAGGTCGAAGCCATCGCGCTTGGTGGGCGAGGTGGAGGGCCGGAAGATCCAGCCTTCCACCGTGACCTTGCGCCAGTCGCCGTCCGCCTTGCCGGCCTCGACCGGGGCCCCGGCGGGCAGGGAAACCAGGGGCGTTCCGGAGGGATCCCGGTGGAGATCGGCCGGGGCCTCCAGCCGACGCTCCTCCTGGGCGGCGAGCGGTCCGGCGAGCAGCATCGCGGCCATCGCGCAGGCTGGTAGGCAGCGGTGGCCGGGACTAGATTGCGGCGCGTAACTCACAGTCCGCCATTGTAGAAGACGCGGAGATCCATGTCAAACGGAAGTCCCCGGAACCGTGTTGTCCTGGTGGTTCTGGACGGCTGGGGATACCGGCGCGAGCGCGAAGGAAATGCCATCGAGCTGGCCTCCACCCCGGTCTGGCACCGACTCTCGGGAAGCTTTCCGAGTACTCTGCTCGACGCCAGTGGTCTCGCGGTCGGTCTGCCCAGAGGCCAGATGGGGAACAGCGAGGTGGGGCACCTGAACCTCGGTGCCGGCCGGGTGGTTCCCCAGGATCTGGTCCGGATCTCCCAGAGCATCCAGACGGGTGAATTCTATCAGCTTTCGCCGCTGGTAGAGCTATGCACCGGCCTCCGGCAGAGTGGAGGTACCCTCCACCTGGTCGGGCTGCTGGGTCCGGGTGGGGTCCATGCGCTCGACCGGCATCTGCTGGCCTGCGTCGAGCTGGGAGTGCTCCACCGGGTGCCCGCGATCGCCATTCACGGGTTCCTGGACGGCCGCGATTCCGCGCCGACCCTGGGCGCCGAGGTGGTGCGCACCCTGCTGATCGACATGCGGCGGATCGCCGGCTCGCGGGTGGAAATCGCCTCACTCACCGGCCGGTACTTCGGCATGGATCGGGACCGCCGTTGGGATCGGACCAAGCTGGCCTACGACGCCATGGTGCATGGGATTGGAGCCCCGGTGGAGCACCCGGTGCTCGCGGTCCAGGCCGCCTACCAGCGGGGCGAGACGGACGAGTTCATCCGGCCGCTGGTCCACCACCGGAACGGCAAGCCGGTGGCCCTCATCCAGGAAGGCGACGGCGTCCTGTTCTTCAACTACCGCAGCGATCGGATGCGGCAGATCGTGAGCGCGCTGGCGGTCGAAGGGTTTGAGGAATTCGACCTGGGCGCCCGCCCCCGCGTCGCGACAGTCACGATGACCCAGTACGACCAGACTTTCCCCATCCCGCCGGCCTTTCCCCCATTCAGCCTGGCGCGGATTCTGGCCGAAGTCCTGGCCGAACGGGGGTGCACCCAGTTCCGGACTGCCGAGACGGAGAAGTACCCCCACGTGACGTACTTCTTCAATGGTGGGTACGAGCCCCCCTACCCGGGCGAGGAGCGCCGGTTGGTGCCGTCCCAGCGGGTGGCAACCTACGATCTGGCCCCGGAGATGAGCGCCCACGGCATCACCGACGTCCTCTGCCGCACCATCGAGTCGGGCGACCACGATTTCCTGCTCTGCAACTATGCCAACGCCGACATGGTGGGGCATACCGGCGTGCTTCCGGCCGTGCTGAAGGCGGTCGAGGTGGTCGATACCTGCCTGGGCCGGGTGCTCGCGAGTGCGGACAAGGCGGGTTGCAGCGTCCTCGTCACCGCCGACCACGGCAACAGCGAGATGATGATCGACCCGGCCACCGGTGGGGTCCATACCGCCCATACGACCAATCCGGTCCCCTTCGTGGCCGTGGCCGCCGAGGCGGCGCGGCTGCGGGCGGGCGGCGCGCTGCGAGACGTCGCGCCGACCGTGCTGCGGCTGCTCGGCATCGAGCCCCCGGCGGAGATGACCGGGCATGATTTGAGGGAGTGTTGAAGATGAGGAGGCCAAGCGCCCCCGCCGCGCGCCGGTTGAGACGCGCCGCGATCGGCTGCGCACTCGGGTTGATGTTGCCCGCCCTGGGCGCGGCGCAGGTCGGCCACCCTCCCGCCGGCTCGCCCTACCAGGACATTCCCAAGGGGCACACGGTGACCGGGTTCGCCGCGCAGTTCGGCGGATCAGGAGGGCGCTTCGGGATCGCCCCGCACGATGGGCCGGTCTTCGGCCTCCGGTACGACATCCGGACCGCGAGCCCGGTTCAGATCGGGCTGCTGTTCGCACGCGGCACCCTCGAGCGGTTGATCGTGAACCCGTTCGTCGACATCGAGAATCGCGTCAGTGGGCCGGTGGACCAGGCGGTGTCGTTCCTCGAGATCGACCTGCAGCTGAACCTCACCGGCGGGAAGACCTGGCATCGGTTCACCCCGTTCGCGGGCACCGGGGTGGGGCTTACTTTTCCCGCCAGCACTCCGGCCGACACCAGCGGGTTCAAGCTGGGGAAGAAGATCTATCTCGCGCCCCACGCCGGCTTCCGGTTCTTCATCACCGACCGGGTGCATCTTCGGACCGACGCCCGGGTGGTGTTCTGGAAGCTCAGCTATCCCCCGAGCTTCACCCGCGAGCCGACCCTGGACCCCGACTCCCCACCGGTGATCGACGATGGCCGGGTGAGCGAGTGGACCACCAGCTCGTGGCTCCAGGCCGGTCTGGGCTTTTCCTTTTCACCCTAGCGCCATGGCCGTCGCCCTGACCCGGACGGTGGGGTTCCGCGCCGTGCACCGCCTCTACCGGCCCGACTGGACCGAGGCCAGGAACCGGGAAGCGTTCGGCTCGCTGAGCGATCTACCAGGTCATGCCCATGACTACCGTTGCGCCGTCACGGTCTCGGGGCCGGTCGACGACCGGATGGGGATGGTGGTCGACCTGGCGGAGCTCGACCGTATCATTCAGGAGGAGGTCGTCGCCCGGCTGGACGGGAAGCACCTGAACCAGGACGTGCCGGGACTCGAGTACGGCCGGATGCTGCCCACCTGCGAGGCGGTTGCGATGGACGTGTTCCGCCGCATCGCCGCCCGGATGCCCGCGGGCGTCATTCTGGAGCGGGTACGAATCATGGAGGACCCGACGCTGTATGCCGACTGCACCGGACTCCGCTGAGCCCGTCCGGCCCGCCAAGCGCGGGGGTCGGATGTCGGAGCTGGCGTCCGTCGAGGAGACGGCCGTGTGGCTGGAAGTCAACGGGCGGCCCGCGGTCACCTGGATGTGCACTCCCGAGCTGCTGGAGGAGCTGGCGGTGGGGTGGCTCCACGGCGAGGGCTACATCGACGGGATCGACGAGGTCCAGCTCCGGCCCTGCGCCACCGACCTCGGCTTCTGGGCCCAGGTGCCCGACGAGCGTCTGGCCGTGGTGCAGGCCGAAGGGCGCCGACCTGTGTTGGCCTCCGGCTGTGGGGCCGTCTCCACGTTTCTAGCGGAGCCCAGTACGGTCGAGGGGCGGCCGCTTCGAGGCATGCCCCCGGCCCCCGAGCGGCTCCGGGCCCTGTTCAAGGCGCTGTTCGCCCGGGGCGAGCGGTACCGGGATACGGGCGGGATTCACGCGGCGGCGGTGGTGGAGCTGGGCGACCCTCCGCCGGAGCCCGACGCGAGCTTGGTGGCGCACGCCGAAGACATCGGCCGGCACAACGCGGTGGACAAGTCGATTGGTGGTGCGCTGCTGTCGGGACGGCGGGTGGAAGGGCTCGGCCTGCTGGTGACCGGCAGGATCTCGGCGGAGCTGGCGTTCAAGGCTGCCCGCGCGGGGCTGGCCTGGGTGGCGACGCCGTCGGTGCCCTCCACGCTGGCGGTGGAGATCGCCCGGCGGAGCGGGATGGTGCTGGTCGGGCGCGCGGTCAGCGGATCACCGCAGCTGCATGGAGCCGCCGGTCCCGACATGATGGATCACCGATTGCCCGGGGGCCGTTGATGCGCATCCGAGACTCTCGCCGCCGTCGCTGCCGCCCTGCTCGCGAGCCAGGCCACCCCCGCGGCGGCGCAGGCCACCGGCGACCGGGCACGTCTCGTCTTCACCGTCTCGGGCGCGATCATCCAGGGGCGGAGTGTGTGGGCCGTGCCGGACCAGCCGGTCCAGGAGATAGTGGTCGGAGGCGGCACGCCCGTCACCGACCGCTTCGCGCTCAGTCGCGGCACCAAGACGACGCTCGGCGCCGGCTTCTCCGGCATCTACTTTCCGGGCGAGAACGTGGGCCTCACGGCGGACTTCGTCCTGCTGGGCCTCGGCTACGACGACTCCTGCCGGCTGCTGGCACCGGCCCAGAGTACCCGCAATGCCCAGGTGTGCGAGGACATCGACCAACAGGAGAAGTCGGCCGCGGCGGTGACCGTAGGCCTGGGAGGCGTGTTCCGTTTCTTCAGCCGAGAGTTCATCTCGCCGTTCGCGCGGGCCAACGTCGGCCTCCTCTTTTCCAATCAGAGCTCGGTCCTCACGCAGGGCGTCACCAACAGCGGCGTGCTGCTCACGATCTTCGAGGACGAGAAGCGCACCCGGGTCAGCCCCTCGTTCGCCCTGGGCGTCGGGGCCACCATGCAGCTCGGGCGATCGTATCACCTGCGCTGGGAGGTCCGGGACAACATCGTGGGAATCGAGGCGGTCACCGGACCCACCGCTGCCCCGCGCTTCGAGCCACCCCACGAGCGGACGTACAAGCACCTCTTCAGCATTCTGATCGGGATCGACGTCGTGCTGGAGCGGAGCCGCGGGAGGCGATACTGAGGACCCGGGTGCAGGGCGCGATCCTCGCGGGCGGAGGGGCCACCCGATTCGGGGGGAAGCCCAAGGGTCTGGAGGTGGTGGGGGGCGAGCGGATCCTGGACCGGCTGGTTCGAGTGATGACGGCGGCCTGCGATGGGCCGCCGTTGCTCGTCGCGAACGCGCCCGACGCGGCGGGCTGGCGGCCCGACCTGCGGGTGATCCCCGACCTGCGGCCCGGGCTCGGCTCGCTGGGCGGGATCTACACCGCCGTGGTCGAGGCCCCGGCGCCGGTGGTCTGCGTCGCCTGGGACATGCCGTTCGTGCCCGAGGCGCTAGTCCGCCGCCTGGCCGAAGGGCTCCTGGCGCACGACGCCTGCCTGCCGCAGAGCGGCGGCCGGCGCGGGGTCGAGCCGCTCTGCGCGGCCTACGGTCCGGCCTGCCGCGAGGCCATCGCCCGGAGCCTGGAGGAAGGCGACCTCCGGGCCATCGCCTTCCATGAGCGCATCAGCGTCGGTATCCTCCCCCTGTCCGAGGTCGGGCGCTTCGGCGAACCGGAGCTCCTGTTCTTCAACGTGAACACCGCGGACGACCTCGCGCTCACGGACGGGATGTGGCGGCGACTCGAATCATCTCCATCATCGGGCGGAAGAACGCCGGAAAGACGACCCTGACCGTCGCCCTGGCGAGCGAGCTGGCGCGCCGGGGGCACCGGGTCATGAGCATGAAGCACGCCGACCACCCGGCCCAGGTGGACCAGCCCGGCGTGGACAGCTGGCGGCACTTTCACGAGGGGCGGGCGGAACGGGTGCTGCTGGTGAGCCCCGAGATGCGGGTCCTCTTTCACCGCGCGCCCGACGAGTACGACCCGATCAAGCTCGCCCGCGAGTATCTCCCCGGCGCCGACATCGTGCTGGTCGAAGGGTTCAAGCGCGCGCCGCTGCCCAAGATCGAGGTCTACCGCCGCGCGGTGGGCCCGGAGCCGATCTACGACGCCGCCGCCGCCAACGCCGGCGAATGGGTGGCGATCGTGACCGACGACCACGGGTTCGACGCCGACCGGCGGATTCTCCGCTTCAACGACACCATGTGGCTTCAGCTCCTGGCGAATCTCGCGTGGGAGCACGCGCTGGTCGCCGGGTCGTGACCGGCCCGCTGGCGGCCTCCGAGGCCGTCCGCCGCATCCTCGACGAGGTGCGGCCCCAGCCCCCGCTCCGCATGCCGCTGGACGACGCGCTCGACGCGGTCCTCGCCGAAGCCGTGGTCAGCCCCCTCGACATCCCGCCGTGGACCAACTCCGCCATGGACGGCTACGCGGTGGTCGGGGAGGACGTGCGCGGAGCGTCGGAGGAGCGTCCGGTGCGGCTCGAGGTGGTGGAGCACCTGCCGGCGGGGCGATTTCCCACCCGGGCGATCCGCCGGGGTGAATGCGCCCGCATCTTCACCGGGGCGCCGCTCCCCGAGGGAGCCGACTCCGTGATCCGCCAGGAGGACACCGACCAGGGCGCGGCCGCCGTCACCATCGTGCGCGACCGCGATGTTGGGGTGAACATCCGCCGAGCCGGCGAGGACATCCGCCGGGGCCAGACGGTGCTCGCCGAGGGCAGCGAGCTGGGGCCGGCGCAGCTGGGGGTGCTCGCGTCGCTCGCGGTGGCGCACCCGCTGGTATTCCGCCAGCCCCGGGTCGCCGTCCTGGGAAGCGGCGACGAGATCGTGGACGTGGACCAGCCGGAGGAGATTCTGAGCGGCAGGAAGACCGCCAGCAGCAACACCCACACGCTGGTGGCGCTGATCCGCCGCGCCGGTGCGGAGCCGGTCAACCTCGGCATCGCGCGCGACACTCCCGAGAGCCTGCGGGAGCACCTCACCCGGGCGCTCGACGCCGACCTGCTGGTGACCACCGCCGGCATCAGCGTCGGCGAGCACGACTACCTGCGCGCCGTCCTGGACGAGATGGGCGCCGAGCAGCGGTTCTGGAAGCTCAGGATGCGGCCGGGCGCCCCGGTGGGGTTCGGCCTGCTCCAGGGCGTCCCCTGGATCGGCCTGCCGGGCAACCCCGTCAGCACCATGGTCACGTTCGAGCTCTTCGTCCGCCCCGCCATCCGCAAGATGGCCGGACATCCGCTGCCGTACCGCCGGACCGTCCCGGTCCGGGTCACCGAGCCGATTCGGCTTAAGCCCCGCCTCCAGCATTTCCTCCGGGCGGTCGTCACCGACGCCCCGGGCGGGCTCGAGGCCCGGCTCACCGGCCCCCAGGGGTCGGGCATCCTCACCTCGATGATCCTGGCCAACGCCCTTCTCGTCATTCCCGAAGGTCAGTTCGAGACCCCGGTGGGCGCGACGGTGCGCGCGCTCCTGCTCGACGACCCCGTCCACACGGCCGACCCGGGCTTCTAGCAGCCCCACCTGCTTCATCCCGAGCGAAAGCGAGGGACCTCCTCCGCGATCATCGAGATCGGGTGAGGAGGTCCCTCCTCTTCGATGAGATCCCGTTGAGATCCCGGTGCCCTGAGGGCGCCGCCCCGGCCAGTTGATTCCCGGCGCGGCTGCCTTATCTTCAGATGCAAGAAGGGGAGTAGCTTATCCGCCGGTTGGCGGACCTCCGAATCGTCAGGACTGTCCGCCAACGGCGGGCACGGTTCGGTGGGGGCCGGGACGAGGGTTCGTCCCGCGATCCAGAGCGAGACCTTCGTCCAACGCGCATATCGCGGTGCGGACGGGGTCTCGCTCTTTTTGTCACCCTTCCGCACGGCGGCGTCGGCGCGAAAGAGGAGCGCATGAACAACGTCAAAACGTTCGTATTGATGGGCGCCCTGGTCGGCCTCTTCGGCCTGGCGGGGCAGCTGCTCGGTGGCTCCCAGGGCCTGCTGCTGGCCCTGGGCTTCGCCATGATCTTCAACTTCGGGATGTACTTCTTCTCCGACCGGCTGGTGCTCCGGATGTACGGCGCCCACGTCGTGACCGAGGCCGAGGCGCCGGAGCTGTACCGGATGGTGGATCGCCTGCGGCAGCGCGCCGGGCCTGCCCATGCCGGTCCTGGCGGTGGCGCCGCACGAGCAGCCCAACGCCTTCGCCACCGGGCGCAGCCCCGAGAAGGCCGTGGTCGCGGTGACCACCGGCATCCTCAAGTACATGCCGAGCGAGGAGCTGGAGGGTGTGATCGCGCACGAGCTGGCGCACATCAAGAACCGCGACATGCTGATCGCCACCGTGGCGGCGGGTATCGCCGGCGCGCTCAGCAACCTGCCCTACCTGCTCCTGTTCGGGCGGCGGTGGCGACGACGAGGGCGGGCATCCCTTCGCCCAGATCGCCCTGCTGCTGCTCGCGCCGCTCGGGGCCGATGGTGATCCAGATGGCCGTGTCCCGGCAGCGCGAGTTCGAGGCCGACCGGGTCGGCGCCCTGATCCTGGGCCGCCCGCTGCCGCTGGCGCACGCGCTCATCCGGCTCGACTCGATGGCGAAACGGATCCCGATGCAGGTGGCGCCGGCGGCCGCCCCGCTGGCGCAGGTCAATCCGCTCGCCGCGCGCGGGGGCGGAATCGCCAAGCTGTTCAGCACCCACCCGCCCACGGCGGAGCGGGTCGCGCGGCTCGAAGCGATGGCAGCGGGCCGGTAGTTGTTCGGCCACCACGGCGCGGCGGTCTGGCTCGGGTTCACCGGGCTCGTCACCGTTCTGCTGATCATCGACCTCGGGGTCCTGAACCGCCGGTCGCACGTGCTGTCGTTCAAGGAGGCGATGAGCTGGAGTCTCGGGCTCATCGCCTTCGCGCATCTGTTCGGGCTCTTCATCCTGTGGCGCGAGGGGACGGGGCCGGCGCTGGAGTACTACACCGGCTACCTGATCGAGCTGTCGCTCAGCGTCGACAACCTCTTCGTCTTCATCCTCATCTTCTCGTACTTCGGCGTGCCCGCGGAGGCGCAGCCGAAAGTCCTCAAATGGGGGATCCTGGGCGCGATCGTCATGCGGCTGATCATGATCGCCCTGGGCGCGCTGCTGCTCAACCGGTTCGAGTGGATCATCTACGTGTTCGGCGGGATCCTGATCTTCACCGGGATCAAGATGATGCGGGAGCAGGAGGCGAGGATCGAGCCGCAGAAGAACCCGGTCGTGAAGCTGGCGCGCCGGGTCCTCCCGTTCAGCGACAGCTACGACGGCACCAAGTTCTTCACCCGCCGGCGGGACGGCGCGGTACTGGCCACGCCGCTCTTCCTGGTGCTGCTGGTGGTGGAGTGGTCCGACCTGGTGTTCGCGATCGACAGCATTCCGGCGATCTTCGCGATCACCCGCGACCCGTTCCTGGTCTACAGCTCCAACGTCTTCGCGATTCTCGGCCTGCGGGCGCTCTTCTTCGTGCTGGCCGGCATGATGGACAAGTTCGCCTACCTGAAGCCCGGTGTCGCCATCATCCTGATCCTGGTCGGCCTCAAGATGACCCTGAGCCATTGGGTCCACCTGCCGACGCTGGTGTCACTCGCGGCCATCGTTTTCATCCTGACGGCGTCGGTATTGCTGTCCCTGCGTCGGAACGCGCGGGAGTCGCGCCCGCCGGTCTAGCCTCGAGGCCGCCGCCCCGCAGCGATTCCAGCATCTGCGCCGCGTGCTCGTTGGCCGCGTCCAGGGCCACCGCGCGCTGGTAGCTTCGCATCGCCTCCTCCCGCATTCCCGCCTCCCTATAGGCCTCACCCAGGCTGTCGAACGCGTTGGACGATCCCGGGTGGTCGGCCGTGTTGAGCTGCAGCACGACGATCGCCTGGCCCATCCGTCCCTGGCGCAGCAGCTCGCCGCCGAGGGCGTTGAGCTCCAGCTCGGTGTCGGCGTAGGCGTGCCGCGGGTCGGCCTTGTACTCGCAGGTGGAGCTTGAGGGCGCCGGCGGAGTCGCCGGCGGCGAACGCGTCCCGCATCCGCTCGGCGAGTGACGCTTCCCGCCGGTAGGCGAGCACCTCGCGCATCGCGGGATCCACCTTGGCCGTGTAATCCCGCGAGGTGAGCTCCGCCGCGACGTCGGGCCCGGTCCACTGGCGGGTATCGAGCGGGTGGCCGCGCTGCCAGAAGAAGATGGACGCCCGAACCGTGATGCCGCTGTTGGGCAGGATGATCTTCCGGGAGTCGCCGTAGGAGTTGGGCCTGCCGGCGGTCGGCTCGCCCACGAACACGGCGTCGGTGTACGCCTCGAGATCCTGGACCAGGAACTGGGCCGCCGAGAAGGTGCTGCGGCCGATGAGGACGAACAGCCGGCCCGGCCCCTCCAGCTTGGGGGACCGGATCAGGCTCAACAGCAGCGGCTGATTGAGGGTCCCGTCGCCGCCGCGGTTGAGCCGGAGGTCGAGCACCACGCGATCCACCGAGCCGGTGTCCACGAAGGCGCGGAGCCGGCCGGCGAAGGCCGTGATGGTCTCATCGGATCCGTCTCCCACCTTGTTGAACTGCACGTAGACCGTCCGGCTCTCCGGCAAATACTCCAGCCGAAGGGGGACGCGGGGATCTCCTCGCAGCCAGAGCGGCGTGCGGGGGCCGTCCGTCCCGCGCATGTCCACCCACCCGGCCTGCGGCATCCAGCTCACGTCGGTATCGGAAGGCATCATCGCCGCCGCGCCCGACGGCCGGAGCACGGCCACGGTCCGGGCGCCGGCCTGCTCCAGCAGCAAGGGGGCGTTGGTGGGGTCGTCGATCGCGCCGATGGCGTGCAGGATCTCCGGCATCACCAGCAGGAACGGCGCGAAGTAGCGCGCGTTCATCTCGTTGTCGCGGCCGATCAGCGCCCGCACCGCGTCGTAGGCCTGGCTGGTGGTGAGCCGGCCGATCCGCACCACCTTGGCGCCCACCAGGTCGGCGTGCTCCCGGGTGGCGCTCCGGATGAAGAGCCCGTCCTTGAAGAAGTAGAGCTTCACCGGATAGGTGTGGAATCCGATCTTGGGGTCCCTGGTGGGCGCGACGTTGGTGTGCCCGTCGCCGACCAGCGCGACGATGCGGGCGAGCTCCACGATCACCTGGTGGCGTGCGATCGTGGGCAGCTTGCGCGTCGAGCACGGCGAGCGCGCTGTCGAATTGCTCGCGGCGCATGGTGTGGAACAGGTTCTTGTGCCGGCGCGGCAGCTCGCGCGCCAGGTAGGCGAGGTCCTCCCGCCACTGGCGCACGAAGGTGGAGTCGGCCGGACGATCGGCGAGGGTTTGCGGCGTGGCGTTCGCGCCCGGGAGAGCGAGGGAACCGGCGAGCGCCAGCGCGATCGGTGGGAACATCGGCGCACCTGGAACGAGTGGCGGAATGCCCGCGGCGCATGCCCGCGGAGGCGGCAGGGTATCTGCCGATTGGACAACCGGCTCGCCGGAAAGGTTGCCAGGGTCGCCGGCCGACCCGATCTTCTCCGGCTATGTCTGCGGCCAATCCCTGCTCGACCGGCTGGGCCTGGGCCGCCCGGAGCTGCGCGCCTGGGCGATGTACGACTGGGCGGCCTCCGCGGTCCAGACGACGATCATGGTCGCCGTCTTTCCGATCTACTTCGTCAAGGTGGCGGGCGCCGGCGTTCCCGCCGGGCGGCGCCACCCAGCGGCTGGCGACGATCAACTCCGATCGCGCTCGTGATCATCGCCCTGGTCTCGCCGATGCTCGGGGCGATCGTCCGACTACCGTGCCGCCAAGAAGCGCTTCACCGCCGGGTTCATGGTGCTGGGCATCGCCGCGTGTGCCGGGATGTTCCTGGTCCGCACCGGCGATCTCGACCTGGCCTCGTGGCTCTTCATTCTGATCATGGTGGGCGTGGCGGGGAGCTACGTCGTTCTACGAGGCCCTGCTGCCGCACATCGCCCGCCCCGGCGAGATCGACCGGGTCTCGACCGCCGGCTACGCGATCGGCTACGTGGGCGGCGGGTTTCCTGCTCGCGCTCAACCTGGCCTGGATCCAGATGCCGGGGCTCTTCGGCCTGCCGTCCGGGCCGGGGCTCGACGACGGGCGAGGCCACCCTCCCGGCGCGGCTCGCCTTCCTCTCGGTGGCGGTCTGGTGGGCCGTGTTCTCGATTCCGCTCTTCCGCCGGGTGCCGGAGCCGCCGCCGCGGCTCGAGCCGGACGAGCGGCCGGGGGAGAGCCCGGTGCGGGCGGCGTTCGTGCGGCTGGGCGAGACGTTTCGCGAGCTGCGCAGCTACCGGCAGGCGTTCCTGATGCTGCTGGCCTTCCTGATCTACAACGACGGCATCCAGACCATCATCAAGATGGCGACGGCCTACGGCACCGAGATCGGGATCGGGCAGAGCGCGCTGATCGGGGCGATCCTGCTGGTGCAGTTCGTCGGCATCCCCTGCACCTTCCTCTTCGGCAGCGTCGCCGGCCGCATCGGGGCCAAGCGCTCGCTCTTCCTCGGGCTGCTGGCGTACACCGTGATCAGCATCCTCGGCTACTACATGACCACCGCCACCCACTTCTACATCCTGGCGGGCCTGGTCGGCATGGTGCAGGGCGGCACCCAGGCGCTGAGCCGCTGGCTCTTCGCCAGCATGATCCCGCAGCACAAGTCGGGCGAGTTCTTCGGCTTCTTCAGCATCTTCGAGAAGTTCGCCGGGATCTTCGGCCCGCTCATCTTCGCGGGCACGATCGCGCGCGACCGGCTCGAGCCGGAACGCGATCCTGTCCGTGATCGGCTTCTTCGCGGTGGGAGCGGTGCTGCTCGCCCTGGTGAACGTGGAGGAGGGCCAGCGGGTGGCGCGGGCGGTGGAGCGGGAGCTGGAGGAGGCGGCCTACTAGTTCACGGGTGGGGGCTCGCTGCCACCGCACTGCACCTGGATCGCCACTCGCACTGCCTTGCCGGGCACGACGGTGTAGGGCTGCGGATTCCCACCCACCACCTCGCAGAAATCCGCGACATCCTTCAGCGTGATCAGGTGCACGCCGGGATCCAGCCCGTCATACGCCTCCTCGGCGTTCACGCCGATCCGGCGGAGCGGCGTTCCGGCGACGGAGAGCTGGTACCCGTCACTGTCGGTTTCCGGGCCGGTGCTGGACACCACGACGCGAAAACCGCCGGTGATCGGGCGGACCGCAGAGGACGGTGAACCTGATCTCGGCGACCGCTGCCCCCGCGGACGCTCACCGAGCGCGGGCTGGTGCTGCCGCTCACGACGCAGTTGTCGGCCAGCGCGAACAGGTGGACGACGTGGGTCCCTTCGGACACTGCATCGTAGATGGTCGAGCCGTTGGGGGCGACGGCGAGCGGGCGGGCACCGTCGAGGGTGACGAGGTACTCCTCGGTCTGCGGATCCGCCCCGCTGGTGGTGACCTCGATCCGGATCCGGCCGTCGGAGGCCGGTTCGGTCGCGCCTCCGCAGCCGAGTGAGGCGGCGGCGCAAGCCAGCACGAGCGGGCGGAGTGCGCGCGGCATGATTCAGAGTTAGGGTCCGGTCCCGGCGCCGTCAAGCTCGTCCCGCTCCGGCCGGCCGCCCGGGCGCGCCATCTCTAGGCCGGCTCGAGGGAAAGCACGACCCGGCGGCAGACCGACTCGTCCTCCCGGCAGATGCTCGCCCGGACGACGCCGCGGAGCGGCGTGCCGGCCGGTACGGCCCCCTCGGGCGGAGCGGCGAAGTAGGCGGAGTCGGGACTGAGTCGGTCGGAGGAGAGCCGGAGCACGGTCCCGTCGGTGAGCTCGACCGCAGGGAGGATCCGGGCGTTGATGCGCACGCCGGGGGCCGGCCTCAGGGTCACCGTCGTCCGCCCGCCGGCCGATCGGGACGCGACGGTCAGCTCGGCCACGGCGTCGCGTTCCGGCACGCCTGCCCCAGGAGCACCAGCGCGGCGACTCCCGCCAGGCGCGCGAGCGGCCCGCGGCGCCTACTCGGCGAGCAGCTCACGAATCCGCCGCTCCCACAGCCGGTGGGTGGCGTCGCCGACGTGGAACTCGCCGGCGCCGGAGTAGCGGATCCTCCCCTGCTTGTCGATCAGCACGAAGCTGGGCCAGGCCCGGATGCGGTACAGGTCCCAGGTCTTCGAGTCGTTGTCCTGCGCGTTGGGGTAGGCGATGTCGTACTTGGCGAGCGCCTTCGCGACGTTGGCCCGGTCGTGCTCGCCGGCATAGGGCGGGAACTCCGGAGTGTGGATCCCGATCAGGGTGAGTCCCGCGTCCCGGAACTGCTGGTCGAACGTCACCAGCGACGGCACGCGTGTTGGTGCAGTTGTAACAGGTGAAGACCCAGAAGTTGAGCATGACCACTCGCCCGCGCAGCGAGGCCAGGGTGAGCGGCGTCTCGGTATTGAGCCAGCTCCGGTTGTGCCATTCCGGAGCGGGCGAGGGATCGGCCGAGGCGGTCGCGCCGGCGGTCACGGCGGAGAAGATGAGGGCGGCTGCGCGGCGGTACACGTGGTCCTCCGTGTGGTGGTGCCAGTAGAACGACGCGCCCGGCCCGCCGGTTCTCCGCCGGGGCTCAGAGCATGAGCTCGCCAGCTTCCGGCCCCGCGGCTCCATCGGCGGGGTGGCCATGGACTCGACGGTCAGCGCCGCCCCCATGACCTTGCCGCCGCCCGGCGGCATCGGAAGCGTGAAGAGCACCGGCTTGGCACCGGCGGTTACTTCCGCGCCGGGCACCATCTTCTCCTCGCAGATGAACCAGAAGCGGTAGACCTGGCCCGCGGGGGCGGGGGGAAGGCCGTGCACCACCACGTTCCACCGGTGGGTCACGGAGTCGTCGAAGATCAGGATGCCGCCTTCCCGCCCGTCCATCTTGATGCTGGCCTGAAGCACCCGGTCGGCCCCGCGCATGATGGACAGCGTGTCCATCAGGGCGGCGAGGTGGCGGTCCCGCTGCTCCACCGCGGACTTCAGCCGCCCCACCTCGCTCCGGCCGGCGAGCCATCCCGTGACGCCGATGGCCAGCGACGCGGCGAGCGCGACCGGCAGCGCGCGCCGCAGCCAGCGCCGCCCGCGGGGCTCGAGCACCGCCTCGATCAGGCCCCGCCGGAGGCCGGGCCGCAGCGGCACCGGCTCCACGCCCATGGCGAGCCAGGCCAGGTCGCGCTCGATGGACTTCACCTCCGCGGTGCACTCCGGGCACCGCGCGAGATGCTCGTCGAAGCTCCGCAGCTCGCTTTCCTCGAGCGACCGGGTCGCGTAGTCGAGCCGGTGCTCCACGAACCAATCGTGCGCGCTCATCGGCGTTCCCTCACAGGACCCAGTCCTCCATCGGCGCCAGCGCGGTTCGCAGGCGCCCGAACGCGAGTCGAAGCCGGGTCTTGACGGTGCCCAGAGGCACCGCGAGACGGGCGGCGATCTCCGAGTGCGTCAATCCCTCGAAGTAGGCCAGCTGCACCGCGGCGCGCTGGTCGGGCGGGAGGGCGTCGAGGGCGGCGTGAACCGCCCGGTGCACGTGCCAACCCGGGGTCCCCGCCTCGTCGATCCTGGCCGCGGGTTGAAACGACTCGCCCAACGCTCCCTGCCCCGAGGCCGCCTCGACCGAGGCGGACCGGCGGCGCCGCGCCCGGAGCCGGTCGATCGTCCGATTGCGCGTCACCCGGAGCAGCCATGGCATCAGCGCGCCGCTCTGGGCGCCGACCATCTCGATGCGGTTCCATGCGGTCGTCATCACGTCCAGCACCACCTCCTCGGCCTCCACCGGATCCTGCAGCATGCCCTGCGCGATGCCGAGCAGCCAGGGGCCGGCCATGTCGATCAGCTCGGCCAGGGCGCGCTCGTCCCGCGCGACCAGTCTCGCCAGCAGGCTGTCGCCTCCCGCGGCCCAGAGCGACCCGCGGGCGGCACCGCCGGGCGGCTTGGATGGGCCGCGCCGAGCGGGATTCACTTTGACATGTCGTCCTGGCCCATCGCATGCGCCTCCGTGGCGTCGCGGGCCGCGGCCGGGGCCGCCTTGGGGAAGGCGGCCACGACGCCGGCATTTGAGAACCATACCGACCGGGATCCGCCAGCGGCAGCGCGCGTGGCCCGGCGCATTGCGCGACGCCATCGCGACCGTGACACTCGGCGACGTGCTGACACATACACGATGGCCACCGGGCACCGGATCTCGGACGCGGCCACTTGCCCGCCCGCGGGTTCCCGATCTACGTTAGACGCATGACTCCCTGTATGACCGTATTCCTGAAGCGCCGCTCACCCGGCGGGCGCCGGCCGGCCTAGGGACGTCACGACCTCCTTCGACCCGGAAGCCCCGCCGTGCCCAGCGCAGGCGGGGCATTTGCATTCATGGACGTTCTCGAGCTGACCCGCGCCCTGGTGGCGCTGGAGACTCCGACCGGATCGGAGCAGCCCGCCATCGAGCTCCTCGACGGCGTGCTGCGAGGCGCGGGCTATCAGACGGTCCGGCAGCCGGTCTCGCCGGGCCGCGACAACCTGTATGCCTACCGGGAGCGTCCCGAGCTGGTCTTCAGCACCCACGTGGACACGGTGCCGCCGTACCTGCCGCTGACGGAGGACGGAGAGGCGATCCGGGGCCGGGGAAGCTGCGACGCCAAGGGGGTCGCGGCCGCGATGGTGGCCGCGGCCGAACAGCTGGCGGCGGTGGGGGAGCGGCGGATCGGGCTCCTGTTCGTGGTGGGCGAGGAAAACGGCTCGGACGGCGCCATGGCGGCGGCGGACCTCGGCCCCCGGGGCCGGTTCCTGGTCAACGGCGAGCCGACCGAGAACCGGCTGTCGGTGGGACAGAAGGGCACGCTCCGGGTGGACCTGACGGCGAGCGGGCGGGCGGCGCATTCCGCCTACCCCGAGGACGGCTCGAACGCCATCGCCGCGCTGCTCGACACCATCGAGCGGATTCGCGCGCTGCCGCTGCCATGCGACCCGCTGCTGGGCCAGTCCACCCTCAACCTCGGCCTCATCTCGGGTGGCGTGGCGCCCAACGTGATCGCGCCGCACGCCGACCGCGCAGCTGCTGCTCCGCACGGTGGAGCCGACCGACCGGATCAAGGGCCTGATCCGGGAGCGGCTCGGGCCGCGGGTGAGCGTCGCGTTTCCGGTGGAGCTGCCGTTTCACAAGGCGGGGGGCGCGCCGCCGGGCTGGGAGACCACCGTCGTGGGTTACGCCAGCGACCTGCCGTTTCTCTCCGCCTGGGGTGAGGGATACCAGATGGGCCCCGGCAGCATCCGCGTCGCGCACACCGCGGACGAGTACATCCTGAAGGCCGACCTGCTCCGGGGCGTGGATCTCTACGTCCGGCTGGCCACCGACCTGCTCGCACGCGAGGCGCCATGAGCGCGAAGATCCCCGTCTGCATTCTCGGCGCCACCGGCACGGTGGGGCAGAAGTTCGTCCGGCTGCTGGCGGACCATCCGTGGTTCGAGATCGCCGCCGTCGCCGCCTCGTCGGCCAGCGCGGGCCGGCGCTACGGCGACGTGGTCCGCTGGCGGGAGCAGGCGGACCTGTCGCCGAAGATCGGCGGGCTCACCATCCAGGCAATGCACGCCGCCGCTGCCGGGCGCCATCGCGTTCTCCGCGCTCGACGCCGAGGCGGCGGGACCGATCGAGCAGGCGTTCGCGCGGGCCGGCGCCTTCGTGATCACCAACGCCCGCACCCACCGGATGGAGCCGGACGTGCCGCTCCTCGTGCCGGAGGCGAACGCCGATCACCTGGTGCTGATCGACCGGCAGCGGACCGAGCGGGGGTGGAGCGGCGCGATCCTGGCGAACCCCAACTGCTCCACCGCCGCGCTGGTGCTCGCCCTCGCGCCGCTGCACCAGGCGTTCGGGGTCGAGAAGCTCTTCGTCTCGACCATGCAGGCGGTCTCCGGGGCCGGCTATCCGGGCGTCGCGTCACTCGACATCATCGGGAACGTGGTCCCGCACATCGGCGGCGAAGAGGAGAAGATCGAGCGCGAGAGCCGGAAGATCCTCGGCGCGCTCGGCCCGGCGGGCGTGGAGCCGGCGTCGTTCCCGGTGAGCGCGCACACCAACCGGGTGGCGGTGGTGGACGGGCACCTCGAGACGGTGTCGGTGGGTTTCCGCCGGCGAGTGTCGCCCGAGGAGGCGGTGGCCGCGCTGCGGGAGTTCCGGGGCTCTCCCTGCGTGGCCGGGCTTCCCTCGTCGCCCAATCCGCCGGTCGAAGTGGACTCGCGCGCCGACCGACCCCAGCCGCGGCTGGATCTCGAACGGGGCCGCGGGATGGCGGTGACGGTGGGCCGGGTCCGCCCCTGCCCGATCCTCGATCTCCGGATGGTGCTCCTGGGCCACAACACGATTCGGGGCGCGGCGGGCCAGGGAGTGCAGATCGCCGAATTGCTGGTGGCCGACGGCCGGCTCGGTCAGCGGCCGTGATCGTCTGCAAGTTCGGCGGCACCTCGGTGGCGGATGCCGCGGCGATCCGGCGGCTGGTCGCGATCGTCGCCGGCCGGGCGCCGGAACGGCCGCTGGTGGTGGTGTCGGCGCTCGCGGGTGTCACCGACGGCCTGCTCGCCCTCGCGGCCGCGGTACCCGCGGGCGACGCGGGGGCGCTCGACGGCGCGATCGACGCTCTGGTACGCCGGCACGAAACCGTCGCCGGAGAGCTGCCCGGAGCCGAACCGGCCGTCGAAACGGTGCGAGCAGAGGCCGAAGCACTCCGCGCCTCGCTCTCGGCCGCGCTCGGACGGCGGCTCCGGCCGGCCGAGCTCGACGAGCTCGCGGGCCACGGCGAGTTCTGGAGCTCGAGGCTGGTGGCCGGCGCGATGAGCGCCGCCGGGGTTCCCGCGGCCTGGGTCGATATCCGGCCGATCATGGTGACCGACGACCGCTTCGGCCGCGCCACTCCCTACGTGCAGGTACTCAACACCCGGGCGCGCCAGTGTCTGGGCCCGTTGCTCAAGGACGGCCTGATCCCGGTGACGCAGGGGTTCATCGGTGCGACGCCGGACGGCGTACCGACGACGCTGGGCCGCGGCGGGTCCGACTTCACCGCCGCGCTGCTCGGCGCGGCGCTCGGCGCCGACCCGGGTGGAGATCTGGACCGACGTGAACGGGCTCATGACCGCGGACCCCCGGATCGTCCCGACTGCCCGGACCCTCACCGCCGCCAGCTACGAGGAAGCCGCCGAGCTCGCCACGTTCGGCGCCAAGGTGCTCCACCCCGCCACCGCGATGCCGCTGGTGCGCGCCGGGGATCCCCATCGTGGTGCTCAACTCGAACCTGCCGGACCTGCCGGGAACCACCATCGAGCCCTCGGCCGAGCTGGAGCGGATGGGCGATTCGCCGATCCGGTCGATCTCCTGGAAGCGGGGCATCACCGTGGTCAACGTCCGGGCGCCCCGCATGCTCGGGCGCCTACGGCTTCCTGCGGACGATGTTCGAGGTGTTCGAGCGGCACGAGGTGGTGGTGGACGTGCTCGCCAGCGGCGAGGTCAGCGTGTCGCTCACCGTCGAGGAGCGGTCCCGGCTCGACCCGGTGGTCCGGGAGCTGTCCGAGCTGGGCGAGGTGTGGACCGACGGCGGCCGGGCGATCGTGTCGGTCGTGGGGATCGGGCTCCGCGGCACGCCGGGGCTGGCGTCGCGGATCTTCCGCGCGGTGCAGCCGGCGAACGTCGAGGTCATCTCCCAGGGGGCGTCGGCGATCAACATGACGTTCGTCGTGCGCGAGGAGGACGGGCCGGGCGTGGTGCGCCGGCTGCACGACGAGTTCTTCGGCGCGAGCCCGGACTCCGTGCTTCCGTGAGCGAACCGAGCGGCTCAGGGAGGCTGGCCAAGCCCCGCCAACCCCAGCCTCCCTGAGCCGCTCGGTTCGCTCACCCCGGCTCCGTCGCTTGCCACCGCCTTTTCTGGTGACGATTTGACATCACCTCGAGGCTGCCTACAAAGAGCACGGGCATCCTCATGCGACTGGCGATCGTGGGCAACGGCAGGATGGGCCGCGCGGTGGCGGAGCTCGCCGACGAGCGGGGCCACGTAGTGCACGCGGTCATCGGCCGGGAGGAGAACGCCGGGGGCGCCGCCCTGACTCGGGAGCGGCTGGCCGGCGTGGACGCCGCGATCGAGTTCACCCGGCCCGACGCGGTGGTGGCGAATCTCGAGCGGCTGATCGAGGCCGGCGTCCCGACCGTCACCGGCACCACCGGCTGGAGTGCGGAGCTGCCCGCGCATCGCGCGGCTGGTGGAGGCCAGGCGGGGGCGCGCTGCTCCACGCGGCCAACTTCTCGGTCGGCGTCCATCTCTTTCTCCGCGCCGCGCGCGACCTGGCGGCCCGCTTCGCGGGGCGACCCGAATTCGATTCCTTTATACTGGAGGAGCACCACGCGGCGAAGCTGGACGCGCCGTCGGGCACCGCGGCCGCGCTCCGCGCCGGGCTGCGCGAGTCGGATCCCGCGCGCGAGTTTCCCATCACCTCGGTCCGGGCCGGATCCATCCCGGGAACGCACGTGCGTCACCTACGACGGTCCGCACGACACCGATCGCCCTCAGTCACGTGGCGAGGAGCCGCCGGGGCTTCGCGGCCGGCGCCGTGGCCGCGGCGGAATGGCTGCCGGGCCGCGTGGGCGTCCACGACTTCGAAGCGATGCTCTTTGGAGGGTCCGGATGACACGCCTGCAGGGATGCGGGACCGCGCTGGTCACCCCGTTCACCGACCGCGGCGAAGTGGACCTCCCCGCCCTCCGCATGCTGGTGGAATGGCAGATCGCCGAGCGGATCGACTTCCTGGTACCCTGCGGCTCGACCGGCGAAGCGCAGACCCTCGACGACGGGGAGCGCGAGCGGGTCGTGGCGGCGGTGGTGGAGACCGCGGCCGGCCGGGTGCCGGTGATGGCGGGCGCCACCAGCAACGACACCGCCCGCGCTGTCGCCGAGACCCGCCGAATGTGCCGCCTCGGTGTCGACTACATCCTGAGCGCCACCCCGTACTACAACAAGCCCACCCAGGGCGGCCTCTTCCGGCACTTCACGGCGGTGGCCGACGCCGCCACCAGGCCGGTCTGCCTCTACAACGTGCCCGGCCGCACCGCGGTGAACCTCGCTGCCGGAGACCACGCTTCAGCTCGCCGAGCACCTCAACATCATGGGGATCAAGGAGGCCAGCGGCGACCTCGCCCAGGTGATGCGGATCCTGCGGGCCCGTCCCGACCGCTTCAGCGTGCTGTCGGGCGACGACTGGCTGACGCTGGGGGTCCTGGCGGCGGGCGGCGACGGGCTGGTCTCGGTCACGTCCAACGAGATGCCGGGCCCGATGCGGGCGCTGGTGCACCTGATGCTCGCGGGCGACGTGCAGGGAGCGAGGGAGTGGCACTACCGCCTCATGCCGCTGATGGACGCCAACTTCCTGGAGACCAATCCGGCGCCGGTCAAGGCGGCGCTCGCGCTCACCGGCCGGATACGGAACGTGCTCCGGCTGCCGCTGGTGCCGGTGACGGAAAAGAACCGCCAGGCGATGGCGACGACCCTTAAGGATCTCGGAGTGGAGCTCTAATGCCCGCGGCCGGAACGGCGGCGCTGCGCTCCGAGCTGGAGCGCCTGGCGGAGGGCGTCCCCAAAGGCCGGGAGGCCGCCGCGCTGGAGGCGTTTCGCGCCCTGAAGGCCGAGCTCAACGCCGGCCGGGTTCGCGCCGCCGAGCGGCAGCCGGATGGACGCTGGCGTCGCCAACGCCTGGGTCAAGGCGGGCATCCTCCTCGGCTTCCGGCTGGGCCGGACGGTGCCCGCGGCGACCGGCGGGCCGTTTCCGTTCTTCGACAAGGACACCTACCCGCTCCGGGAGCTCGCTCTCGAGGACGGCGTGCGAGTAGTGCCCGGCGGTTCGGCGATCCGGGACGGCAGCTACGTCGCGCCGGGCGTGGTGTGCATGCCGCCGATGTACATCAACGTGGGGGCCTACGTGGACGAAGGGACGATGATCGACAGCCACGCGCTGGTCGGGTCGTGCGCCCAGATCGGGAGGCGGGTCCACCTGTCCGCCGCGGCCCAGATCGGCGGAGTGCTGGAGCCGGCCGGGGCGCTGCCGGTGATCATCGAGGACGAGGTGCTGGTGGGCGGGAACTGCGGGGTGTACGAGGGCACCGTGGTACGGGAGCGGGCGGTGCTGGCGCCGGGCACGGTGCTCACCGGCGGGACGGTGGTGTTCGACCTGGTGCACGACCGGACCTACCGCCGGGAGGGCGACCGCCCCCTGGAGATCCCCACCGGCGCCGTGGTGGTGCCGGGGACCCGGCCGGTACGGAGCGGCCCCGGCCAGGCCGCGGGGATCTCGCTCTACGCGCCGGTCATCGTGAAGTACCGGGACGAGAAGACGGACACGTCGGTTCGCCTGGAGGACCTGCTGCGTTGACGGCCGAGTCATGAGCACCCATACCCACTATCTCTGGTTCGAGACCAAGAAGCGCCAGGAGATCATCGACATCACCGACCAGGTCGCCGAGCAGGTCGCGCGCGAGCGGCGTCCGCGAGGGCATGGTGCTGGTCTCGGCGATGCACATCAGCGCCTCCGTCTTCGTGAACGATCACGAATCCGGCCTCTGGCAGGACATCCTGAAGTGGCTGGAGGGCACCATCGCGCCGTGGGATCCCGCGCGCTACCGGCACAACGAGACCGGGGAGGACAACGCCGCCGCGCACCTCCGGAGCCTGACCGTGGGGCACGAGGTGATCGTGCCGATCACCGAGGGGAAGCTCGACTTCGGGCCGTGGCAGCGGGTGTTCTACGGGGAGTGGGACGGCCAGCGCCGCAAGCGGGTGATCATCAAGGTCCTGGGCGACTCATAACGGAACGGGTCACCACGGCACGGGTCACCGCATGCGATCGCAGAGCGGCACTCCTTCCTCGCCGGCCATTTCCCGGTCGCCGTCGGTGCGAGGCGCCTCGGCGCCCTCGAGCCGGCCGACGAAGATCACGCAGCTGCGTCCGGGCTGCTCCTGGTGCTGCGCCCGCGCCTGCCAGCCCGAGCGCCCGGCGGCGAGGATCTCGACCCGCACGCCGGGAGCCGGCGGCACGCTGAGCAGGTCGGCCGACGCCGCGTAGGTGCTCTTGGCCGAGTGGTGCCTTGCCTGGGCCGCCGCCACCGCACGGAGCGCGCTCTTGAGCTGGGCCGCATGGCTGGGCCGCGAGGTCGCGGCCTTGGCGGCCATGGCCTGCGCCGCGGCGGGCGCGCTCGACCCGAGCAGCGCCAGAGACGCGAGCAGTACGCAGCGTGAAAACCAGGAAGCCGTCATCGTGTCCTCCAGGCGAACGGTCGACCGGATGCGGGTGGCGGGCGGTCGGAAGGCGACCGACGAGCCGCGGTGATCTACCGCGCTCATCAACCACCACCCGCCGCCCGCCTGAAGCTCGGGGCCGGATCCACCCCACCGAGGATGTGAAGGGCTGGGTTCTAGTGTGGGAGAAATGGAGGAAAGGGACAATCCGCAGGAAGCGAACACCGTCGCGCTTCTCGACGCGCAGCGGGTGTCATGCGCGGGGATGCTGCCAGCGCGTGCACTGGCCGGACTACATGGAACGGTACTTCGGGCCGCTCCCGCCCTCGCGCGGGGTCCACCGCGGGCCCAGCACGTCGGTGGCCTTGCAGTCGATGCAGTTCGGTGCGTTGACCCGCAGCTCGTCGCCCACCCGCTCGTAGACGCCCGCGGGGCACACGTGGCTGTAGAACTCGGCGACTTCGGCGCTGATGTCGGGGCCGACCAGCAGGTGCGAGGGGATGGTGTCGCGGGTCGCGTTCCCCGACTTGAAGACCGCGTCCAGCTTGCCGAAGGTGAGCTTGCCGTCCGGCGTGAACGGCTCGGCGGGCGCGATCCTCCGCGGGGTCGCGGCGTCCTCGGGCATGTCGATCTTCCCGCCGAACAGCCGCCCGCCGCTGACGGTCATGAGCCCCGCCTTGAGCCCGCCGAGGTAGAGCCCGTCCTTGAAGGCGAGGCGCATGTTCCGGGTGCGATACATGTCGGCCACGATGTAGCTCTCGTCCACCATCCGGTCGTAGTCCGCGAGCCGGGCGGCGGAGCTGTCGCCCGCCCTGAGCCCGGCGAAGGCCGCGCGCGCGGCGTAGATGCCGGACTGCATGGCGTAGTGGATGCCCTTGAGCGAGGGGACGTCCACGAAGCCGACCGCGTCGCCGGCGAGCAGCACGCCGTCGCCGCTCCGCCGCTCGGGCAGCGCGTAGTAGCCACCCTCGGGAATGGTCTTGGCGCCCCACTCCAGCAGCTGGCCGCCCTCGAGCTGCCGCCGGAAGAGCGGATGCAGCTTCATCCGCTGGAGCAGCTCGTGGATGTCGAGCGCAGCGTCGTGATAGTCCAGACCCACCACGATGCCGAGGGCGACCTGGTTCGGGCCCAGGGGGTACATGAAGCTGCCGCCGAAGGCGTCGTTGGGCAGCGGCCAGCCCAGGGTGTGCACCACCGACTCGAGCGGACGTTTGGTCTCCCAGACCTCCTTCACGCCGAGCGCGAAGATCTGCGGGTTGGGCGAGCCGACCCGCTGCCACGCGCGCCAGGCCTGGCTCAGCAGCCCGCGGGTTCCTTCTGCGATCACCGTCACCTTCGCCGTGAGGTCGGTAGGCTCGGCATAATCTCCGGTCGGCTTTCCCTCCCGATCGAGCCCCGAGGGGGTGGTGCGCACTCCGCGCACCGCGTTGCCATCCACCAGCAGCGCGTCCACCGGAAAGCCCGCGAACAGGTTCACCCCCATCCCCTCGGCGCGCTCGCCCAGCCAGCGGACGATCTCGCAGATGGATCCGGTGTAGTAGCCGGCGTTGTGCATCGTGGGAGGCGTGGGGATCCGCTGGGCGCGGCTCTCCGTCAGGAAGTACACCGCCTCGCCCCCCACCGGCTGGCGGAACGGGAAGTCGCTCGGGTTGAGATCGGGAAACAGCTCGCGGAAGGCGCGCGGGTTCACCACCGAGCCGGAGAGGCTGTGCTCGCCCAGGGCGCCGGCCTTCTCCAGCACGGCGATGTTGATTTCCGCACCGTCACCGCCGGACTCCTGGTCCTTCCGGGCCAACTGGGCCAGCTCGATCGCGCAGGCGAGCCCCGCGGGCCCCGCCCCGACGATCACCACGTCCATCTCGATGGCCTCGGCGCCGGGCGGGTCGCGCCGAATCAGCTGGTCGAGAGGCAGCGGGAGCTGGTGGCGGGCGGGCAGGATGGTGGACACGTGCGAAGGCTCCTGGCTCGAGGGGTACGGTCAGGCGGCGGAAATATAACTCGGCACTTCCGCCCGCCGGTTGGGCACTAAGTTGGTGGAATGGACATGGCCAAGGCGCGCCGGGACCCCTGGGTCTGGGGGCAGCTCGTGCTGTTCGCGGTGGTCGGGCTCTGGGCGCCCCTGCTGCCGCGCTACGTGAGTCTGGGCGACCTGGATCCGATGTTCAACCGGGTGGATCCCGACTGGATCCGGTGGCTCGGAGCGCCGCTGATCGTGGGCGGATTGGCGCTGGGGATGTGGGGGCGCCGGTCACTGGGGCGCGCCTTCACCCCGGGCACCGAGCCGCTGGAGGACGCTCCCCTCGTCACCTCGGGGCCGTACGCCCATTCGCGGCATCCGATCTACGCCGGGGTCGTGCTGGGGCTCGCCGGGTACACGCTGGCGTGGAGCAACTGGACCATGGCCCTGGTCGTGGGGTTCGTGGCGCTCAAGTATTTCGGGGCGAAGGCGAAGAGAGAGGAGCGGTGGCTGGTGGAGCGGTATCCGCTGTATGAGTCGTACATGCGGCAGGTGGCTCGGCGGGTGCTCTGAGAGCCGCTTGCCGCCGGAATGCACACTTCAACTAACCAACGGACTCCCGAGGTGGACGTGTAGGTTAGGGTGAAAGGCGAACCAAATACCTGCTGGGCACCTCGATGGCATTCCCGTCTGCGAATTCGACCAGCACGAGCGTTTCGCCTTCATCGGCGACGTCGTCAACGTCGCGCGGTCGAAATCCAACCACGCTGCCTCCCGCTCCGGGACAATACTCCTTTGGGGCCGAGGACACGACTCGCACGTAGTCGCCCCAATCCAATTCGGTCATGACCGGTACCTCCGTCATCTAATCGGCAACCATGGCGTGGCGTCGGGAGTCGGCTATAGAAATGCCGCACAGGACACAAAGAGCAGTCGGTCACGCACTGACAGGGTGCCCCATTGTGTCATCAAGATCCAAGTTGAGACCAACGAGACGACGATCACGGCCGCCGCGCATACAGCGAAGAGCGCGGTGGTCAGTCCTCCCTCTCCAGGGGGGAGCTGTAGTACACATAGAAGAGACCTAGCAGGGTGCCACCTCGTCAGCAGATGTCATCGGATGCAACTGCAATTCTCAGAAAGGCCTCAGACACCCGCAGTAGTACGAGGGCCGCTGACCGCCGGGATGCGCACTTTCAACGGACCAAAATGGACTCCCTTATGCTAGGGAGCCAGTTGCACCATCCTCCGAACTGCCCCTTCATGTCGCGTGCAAGAAGTAGCGCATCAAGTTCCGCACTAATTTTCTGACCAACCACGGCGGCCCGCCAGGGACTGGTCTAACAACCCAGTCCCGGCCGCCAACCCCCACTTGCGCAAACCGCTCCCAGCCCGATCTTCTTTACCAACCCCTCCCCACTCCCATGCTCCGATCGCTCCTGCTGGCCCAAGCGCTCCTGGTCACGCCGATCGCCGCGAGCGTCCGGCCGGCCCTGGCCCAGCAGTCCGCCGGCTACCCCCACGGCCGGGATACGCTCCACTACCACGAGCTCACCCGGAGCGAGCTCGCTCTGCAAACCCCCACCGGCGTCCGCCTGGTGGACCTGACGCATGACGCGACCGTCGCGGTCGCCTTCGGCGATGGGGACAGCGCGACCGCGTGGTACGATGCGCTCGCGCTCGAGGCTCAGTCCCTCCAGGGCGTGCGGCGCCCGGCCACCGCCACATTGCTCCGGCAGCCCTTCGTCCTCCGCCTGGACCCGCGCGGCCGAGCGACCACACTCCGAAGCCCCACCGTGCCTACTGAGATCGCCGAGCTGGCCGACCTGTCCCAGGAGTTCACCGATTTCTTCGTCCGGCTCCCGGAGCAACCCCTCGCGGCAGGCGTCGAATGGACCGACACGCTGGTGCACAGCGTGCCGGAGGTCCGCCAATCCTACCGGAAGTACACGGCCGTCACCCGGTGGCGAGTGGAGCGGGACAGTACGACCGCGGACGGGCCGGTGTGGATTCTCAGCTCGCAGAGCACCGTCGCGCTCGAGGCCGGGAACCCGGTGCCGGCCTCGGGTGGCCGGATCGTCTCCGTGCTGGAAGGGGAGGAGCGGGGCAGCGCGATCCTCTCCCGGGACGGCCGCCTGCTCAGCCGCGAAAGAGAGGGCAGTCTCGGCGGCCGTCTCGAGATGCATGCGTCGGCTCCGGCGCGCCGCTTCGAGCAGGACCTCACCTATCGGAGCCGCATCACCAACGAGCTGTCGGCGCAGGAGCCTTAGCCCCGGAGGCCACCGTGTTCAGCCGTGTCGTGAAGGTCGCTGTGCTCTCGCTCGCCGTCGGCGCGGTCGCCGCCCAGGCCCAGGTGCTCACCAGCTCGCCGTTGGCCGGCGCCGCGCTGGTCTCGGATCTGCGGAGCGGTCCGGCGACCGGGGGCGTCCAGCTCATCACTGGAGAGAGGACGAGCCAATCTGCCTCCCCCGCCCCCTCGAGCGCGGGCGGGTCCGTCGCCTCGATTTCGGCCTTCGACGCGGCCGCGATCGCCGGCCGGCAGGGGCGGCCGACCGTGCTGATCCTGTATGGAACCGGCTGTCCCCGCTCCCACGCCATGTTCCCCGGCTTTGCGGCCCTCGCCGAGCGCCATGCCTCCCGGAACGTAGCCTTTCTTGCGTTCGCCACCGACCGCGTGGCACAGGACGTACCGGGGTTCCTGTCGCGCTACCACGCGCCGTTCGAGCCGGTCCACGTACAGCGCTGGGCCCCCGGACAGATGGCCGTCGCCATGGCCACCATCGGCCTCCAGCTTCCCACCCCCTGGAACCTCCCTCACGTTGCGGTCATTGACGCCTCTGGGCGAATAGTCGGAGAATGGGACGGAGCGACCAATCTCCGCGCCATCGACGCGGCCCTGAGCTCCCTGCCGTAAGCGGGGAGCCATAGCGGGGCATCGGCCACCAATAGCGTTCAGACGGGCGCGATGTGGTGCGGTCGCGCCCTCGGCAGGTAGACATCACTGCCGCACCCTTCCGCCGCCTCCCCGTCCCGCCTACGCTTCCCGCCTATGTCGCCCCCCGCCCCGATCCCCGGCTTCCGCCAGGTCCCCTTCACCGGCGTCATCTACGTCATGGCCGAAGCCGGGAAGCTCGGCTACCGCTACGGTCATCCCGACTGGTGCAACCTCGGCCAGGGGCAGCCGGAGACCGGCCCCCTGCCCGGCGCGCCGCCCCGCGTGCATCGGATAGAGATCGGCGTGGACGACCAGGACTACGCGCCGATCCCCGGAATCTGGGAGCTGCGCCGGGCGGTAGCCGAGTTGTACAACCGGCTCTACCGCCGCGGCAAGCGCTCGCAGTACACCGAGCGCAACGTCTGCGTCTGCGGCGGCGGCCGCTCGTCGCTCACCCGCGCCGTAGCCGCGCTGGGCCAGGTGAACCTCGGTCATTTCCTGCCCGACTACACGGCATACGAAGAGCTGCTCGACATCTTCAAGCTCTTCACCTCGATCCCCATCCTGCTCGACGGTCGCGAGGGCTATCACTTCAGCCCCGAGCACCTCCGGGAAGAGATCACCGGCCGCGGGCTCTCGGCGGTGCTGCTCTCCAACCCCTGCAACCCGACGGGGCGGGTCATCGCCGACCAGGAGCTGGAGGGCTGGGTGTCGGTCGCGCGCGAGCTGAGCTGCTCGCTGCTGATCGACGAGTTCTACTCCCACTACATCTGGCGCGACACCGCGGACGGCGACGGTCTCGTCTCCGCGGCGCGGTACGTGGAGGACGTGGACACCGATCCCGTCGTGCTGTTCGACGGGCTCACCAAGAACTGGCGCTACCCCGGCTGGCGCTGCAGCTGGATCGTGGGGCCGCGGCAGGTGATCGACGCGGTGGCGAGCAGCGGCTCCTTCCTCGACGGCGGCGGCAGCAAGCCGCTCCAGCGCTCCGCCCTGCGGCTGCTCGCGCCCGACGTGGTGGAAGCCGAGACCGAGGCGATCCGGGCGGCGTTCCTGCGCAAGCGCGCGATCCTCACCGAGGGGCTTCGGCGAGCCGGCGTGCGATTCGACCTGGAGCCGGAGGGGACGTTCTACTGCTGGGGGGATATTTCCGGACTGCCGCCGGCCATCAACGATGGGATGTCGTTCTTCCGGGCGGGGCTGGAGAAGAAGGTGATCTGCGTGCCGGGAGAGTTCTTCGACGTCAACCCCGGCAAGCGGCGCAGCGGCCGGCCGTCACGCTTCCGGCGCTACGTCCGGTTCTCGTTCGGCCCCGAGGAGACCAGCGTCGCCGAGGGAGTGCGGCGGATCGAGGAGCTGGTGCGCGAGGCTAATTGATCCCAGCGGTGTGAGGTGCGAGCGGCAGGCATGGTGGCCTGGTGAGCGAACCGAGGGACCCAGGGAGGCTGGCCAAGCTAGTGGCCGCTCCGCGCCTTCCTGATCTCCTCGGTAAGGCGAGGCACCACCTCGAACAGATCCCCCACGATCCCGTAGTCCGCGATCTTGAAGATCGGCGCGTCCTTGTCCTTGTTGACCGCCACGATCGTCTTCGCGGTCCGCATGCCGGCCAGGTGCTGGATCGCGCCCGAGATGCCCAGCGCCACATAGAGATCGGGGCTCACCACCCGGCCGGTCTGCCCGATCTGGTCGGTGGCCGGACGCCAGCCGTCGTCGGTGACGGCGCGGGTGGCGCCGACCGCCGCGTTGCCGAACGCCGCGGCGAGCTCCTCGACCAGCTTGAAGTTCTCCGCCGCGCGGAGTCCCCGCCCGCCGCTCACGATGACGGGCGCCTCGCCCAGGTCGAGCTTAGCGCCGCTCTGCTGGGAGACGTCCGTCACCACGACCCTGGCGGCGCCCGGGTCCATCGCCGGATCGGTCTTCTCGACCTTCGGTGACCGCGCCGCCTCCACCGCGGCGACCGCACCCGGCCGCAGGGAAAGCAGCGCCGGCGAGCCGGTCAGGCGCAGGGTCACGATCACCTTGCCGGTGTAGGCGGGATGCCGCGCGAGGACCGCGTCGCCCTGGATCTCGAAGCCGGTGACGTCGGAGGCCAGGCTCACGCCGAGCCGCGCGGCCGTGCGCGGGGCCAGATCGCGACCCTGCGCCGACGCGGCGAAGAACGCCGCCCGGTACTCCCCGGAGCGCAGCCGCGCCTCGGCGGTGGCGGCGAAGACCTCCGGGTTGTACCGGTCGAGGCCGGCATGCTCCACGACCGCGACCACGTCGGCCCCGAAGCGGCCCAGCTCCTCCGCCTTGCCGGCGATGCCGGGGGCGCCGATCAGCAGCGCGTGCACCTCCCCGCCACCCGACGCCTCGGCCGCCTGCCGCGCCGCCGTGACCGCCTCGAACGCCACCTTGCGAAGGTTCCCGTCCCGCGACTCCGCGAACGCGAAAGTATTCGCCATCAGAGCACCTTCGCCTCGGTGCGCAGCAGCCGCACCAGCTCGGGCACCGCATCCGCCCCTTCGCCCACGATCCGGCCGCCGCTCCGCTCCGGCGGCAGCTCCATCGTCTCCACCGTGAGGCTCACCTTGCCGAGCTGGGCGGGCTTGGTCTCGAGCGGCTTCTTCTTGGCCGCCATGATCCCCTTGAGGGTGGCGAGCCGGGGCCGGGCGATGCCTTCGTCGATGCTGAGCACGGCGGGCAGGGGAAACTCCACGGTCTCGGTAGCGCCCTCGAGATCGCGATGCGCCGTGCCGCGGCCATCGGCCAGCTCGAGGTGGGAGATCGCGGTGACGCAGGGCAGGTCGAGCAGTTGCGCCGTCATGGGGCCGACGGTGCCGCTGGCGGTATCCGTCGCCATCCGGCCGAACAGGATGAGATCGTATGCCCCTGCCTTCAGCTCGGCGGCCAGCGCGGTCGCGATGGCGAATCCGTCGAACGGCACGTCGTCGGCCTGGAGCTGTACCGCGCGGGTGGCGCCCATGGCGAGCGCCTTCCGGAGAGTCTCCTGCACCCCATCGGGACCGAGGCAGATGGCGACGACCTCACCCGAGCCGGCCCGCTCGACCTGCTGCAGCCCGACCTCGAGGGCGTATCCGTCGAAGTCGCTGATCTCGTACTTCAGCCCGCCCTGGTCCAGCCCCTTGCGATCCGCCGCGATGGAGAACCGCAACTCCATTTCCGGCACCCGCTTCATGCACACCGCGATGTTCACCGCACGCTCCCGGCCTCGGTCCTGGTCAGTCTTCGAATTGGCCGCAAGCTAGTCGAGGCTCCGGAAGGTCGCCAGCGACGCTCAATCGAGATCGACCCCGCCCTGCTCCCGCGGTCCACCGAGGGAAGTGCGCACGATCAGCCGGAACATCCGCTCGGAGCCGGGCGACAGGAAGCGCTCGACCGTCGCTCCGGCGGGGTTGCCCTGGTTGATGTTGAAGGTGCCGAAGTTGGCAAAGCGGTTCTGGAACAGGTTGGTGACGACGCCGGTCACCTCCCAGCGGTCGAACTCGACCCCGACCCGCGCGTCGGCGACGAGGTAATCGTCCAGCTGGCTCGGTGACGTTGGCCTCGTCGCCGCGGAGCCACTGCCTGCCGGTGTAGCGGGCATCGGCCCCGAGGTAGAAGTAGCGGCCGATCCTCACCGTCGCACCGCCCTTGAGCACGTGATCGGGCACCAGCGGCAGGCGGTCGCCGGGCGCCACCGCGTTGTCGGTGGGGAAAGGATTGATCACTTCCTCCTCGCCCTCTGCCTCGATGGACCGGATGCTGAAGATCTCCGCCTCGCTCTGGAAGGTCGCCCGGGTAAAGGCGTAGTTGAGATAGACCGAGTGCCCCGCGGGAAAGCGATAGGCCGACCCCAGCTCGAACGCCCACCCGCCGGGTCCGGTCCAGGTTGATGAAATAGCCGTCGATGGTGCTGCCGGTCGGCCCGTCGCCGCTGTAGGGAGTGAGGAAGATGTCGTTGCGCACGTTCATGTGGTACACCGAGCCGTCGAGTGCGACGCTGCCGGTGGCGTAGCGGAAGCCGGCCTCGACGGTGCTCGCCTTGACCGGGTCGAGCGGCGGATCGTCACCCAGCGCGAACGGCAGGGGACAGGGCGACTCCGGATCGGCGCAGGCGTTCTCGATCACCGCCGGCGAGCGAAAGCTCTTGCCCCAGGAGGCGAAGACCGAGGCGCCTGGCGCCACCGCCACGCTCACGCCGAGCCGGGGGTTGAGCTGCTGGTAGACTCCGACCGTATCCGCCGACGGATCGAGCAGGTTCTCGAACGGGATGCGGACGTAGTCGTAGCGCGCGCCGGCGGAGAAGGTGACCCGCCCGGTGGTGAGGTCGGCCATGACGAACGGCGCCAGGTCCCAGAGCGGACTCCGCACCCGGGTGGTGAGCGACCGGCTGCCGCCGAATTTGATCGAGTCGGCGAAGATGTCGATGCTCACCCGGCTGATGCTGCCGTCCACTCCCCCGCGCAGGTTGAGCGCGAGATTGTCGTTCAGCAGCGTGGCCCAGCGGTAGTCGCCGGTGAAGCCGAAGGTGGAGTTGTAGGAGATGCCGAACACGTCGGGATCGTCCGGCTGATTGACGTTGGACCGCTCGGCGCGGTGGCGGCGGAAGTAGGCCGTCCCGGCGACCTTCCCGGTCCCCACCTGATGGTAGCCCTGCACCGCGCCCTGGAACTGCCAGAGGTCCTCGTAGTCGTTGGCGCTGAGGTTGGAGTCGGGGCTCGAGGCGAAGATCGTCTCGGGCAGCGAGCCCGCCGTGCGGGCGTAGGAGTTGGCGTAGAGCCCCTGGAACCGGATGCCGCTGGTCTGGCGCAGCCGGCCTCCGCTCACGAAGCCGCTGTACGCCTCCGCGCCGGTGACCTTCCGCCAGCCGTCTTCCCGGTTGTAGTTGCCTCCCACGTACCAGTCCATGCCCCCGGACGTGAGCCCGGAGACGTTGGCCTCGCCCCGGACGGCGCCGAAGCTCCCGCCCGACGCCTCGAAGTTGGCCCGGGGCGGCCCGGTGCCTCTCGCGGTCACCAGGTTGATCGCCCCGCCCAGCGCGTTCCGGCCCAGCAATGATCCGTTGCCGGAGAGCACCTCGATCCGCTGGATGTGATCCACCGGCAGCAGGTCGAAGTTGATCTGGGAAGCCTCCGGCTCGTTCATCCGCACTCCGTCGAGAAAGACGGCCACCCCCTGCGGCAGGCCGACCACCGGCGACGAGTAGAAGCCGCGCGACGAGATGTTGAGCTTGTAGGGGCTGCCCAGGTCGTCGTAGGTCGAGAACCCGGCCACCTGGCGCACGGCGTCGGAGAGCACCCGGGGCTCGTACGCGTCCACGTCCTCGGCGCCCAGCGTCGTCACCCGCGCCGGCACGCCGGAGCCGACGCTGGGCCCGGCGTCGGGCCGGATGCTGCCGACCACCTCGATCGCCGGAAGCTCGTACACCGTGGTGTCCCGCGCCGCGCGATCGCGCACCTGGGCCTGGACCGTGGAGGCGGCCGACAGAAAAACGATCGCGAGCAGGCGCGTGCGGTTGAGCAAGCTGAATCCTCGACTGGGAGAGCGGAGCTGGAGGGAGCTACCCGAAGTGAACGCCATCCGGGCCGGCGGGCCGAGCCGGCCGGCCGGCGCTGAGCGGCCGCATCAGAAGGCGGCCAGTCCCGTGATCGCCTGCCCCAGGATCAGCGAGTGCACGTCGTGCGTGCCCTCGTAGGTGTAGACGCTCTCCAGGTTGGCCATGTGGCGCATGGAGGCGTACTCGGCGAGGATGCCGTTGGCGCCGAGCAGCCGCCGGGCCTCGCGGGCGATGTCGGTGGCCATGTCGACGTTGTTGCGCTTGCAGAGCGACACCTGCTGCGGCGTGAACGTGCCCGCGTCCTTGAGCCGGCCGAGGTGCAGCGACACGAGCTGCGCCTTGGTGATCTCGGTCAGCATGTCGGCGAGGCGCACCTGCTGGATCTGGGTCTGGGCGATCGGCCGGTCGAACATCACGCGGTTCTTGGCGTAGCGCAGCGCCTCCTCGTAGCAGGCCATGGCGGCGCCGATGGCGCCCCACGAGATCCCGTAGCGCGCCTGGGTCAGGCACATCAGCGGGCTCTTGAGCCCGCCCGACTTGGGCAGGATCGCGTCCGTCGGCAGGTGCACGTCCTGGAGGTGGAGCTCGCTCGTGTCGGTGGCGCGGAGCGAGAGCTTCCCCTTCTGGTCCTTGCCGGCGTAGCCCTTGGTGTCGGTCGGGACGATGAATCCGCGGATCGACTTGACGTCGGCCACGTCGCCGGTCTTGGCCCAGACGACCGAGACGGTGGCCTGCGAGCCGTTGGTGATCCACATCTTGGTGCCGTTCAGCACCCAGCCGTCCTTGGTCTCCTTCGCCGTCGTGATCATGCCGCCCGGGTTGGAGCCGTAGTCCGGCTCGGTGAGCCCGAAGCAGCCGATCACCTGGCCCGTGGCCAGGCGCGGCAGCCACTTCTTCTTCTGCTCCTCGCTCCGAAGGCGTAGATCGGGTACATCACCAGCGCGCCCTGCACCGAGGCGAACGACCGGATGCCGGAGTCGCCGCGCTCGAGCTCCTGCATGATCAGCCCGTAGGCGACGTTGTTCAGCCCCGCGCAGCCGTACTCCTCCGGCAGGTTGGCGCCGAACACGCCGAGCTCGGCCATCTCGGGGATCAGCTCCTTGGGGAACTTGCCCTCGACGTAGGCCTCGCCGATGATCGGCATGACGTTCTCGTCCACCCAGGTGCGGACGGTGTCCCGAACGGCGCGCTCCTCCTCCGAGAGGAGGGTGTCGAGGTTCAGGAAATCCACCCCGGTGAACTGGGAAGCGGCGGCGGCGGTGGCCATAAGGTCCTCATCCTTGCGCGGTTGGACGGCAGGGCGGAAAGATAGCCCGGCGCCCCACGGGACGGCAGACGACCGAGTTGCCAGACTGCGGTGTGGTGGTACCTTTACGGCGAAACCGCCACCAGTCAGGGTGACCGCTCTCTCGGTCGGCCGTCCGCTTCCCGTAGCGAAACCGTCCAGTCGTTCCGGCCTCCCGGGGCCTTGGTGATTCGTGCGTGCGGGGCGATTCCTCACTTCTGGAATGGCAGCAGGGCGCCGCTGGTCACGATTGTAACACCCTGTGTGATATCAACTTGGATACCTCGGGACCCCCTTTGGGATTGAACCCGGTCATGAGCCTGGCGTGAGAATATTGCTTCTGGCGCCTCAGCCATTCTTCCAGGCGCGGGGTACTCCCATCGCCGTGCGGATGGTGCTGGAGTTCCTCAGCGACCGGGGGCATATGGTCGACGTGCTCACCTACCACGAGGGGAGCGACGTCGACATTCCCAACTGCCGGATCCACCGGATCCCCCGGTTGCCCGGGGTGCGCAACGTGCGCCCCGGGTTCTCGCTCAAGAAGGTCGTCTGCGACCTCGCCATGTTCGGCAGCGCCGTGAGGATGATGCGCCGGACCCGCTACGACCTGGTGCACGCCGTGGAGGAATCGGCCTTCATCGCCGCGATCATGAAGTCCTTCACTGGCGTCCCCTACGTCTACGACATGGACTCCTCGCTCGCCGAGCAGATGCTCGACTCCTTTCCCCGGCTCAAACCGGTCGCCCCCGTCCTGCGCCGGTTCGAGGCGATGGCCGTGCGGCGAAGCGCCGGCGTCCTCACGGTCTGCGCGGCGTTGCAGGACGTGGCGCACCGGCATGCTCCCGGGCACGCCGGTCGGGCGGGTGGAGGACACCACCCTCCTCCAGCCGGCGGCGGACACCAACGGCGGCGCGCACCTGCCGGTGGAGACGGCGGGTGCCCCGGTCGCGATGTACGTGGGCAACCTGGAACACTACCAGGGCATCGACCTGCTGCTCGAGGGATTCCGTCATACCCTCGACCAGATGCACGAGGCGCATCTGGTCATCGTGGGGGGCCGGGCGGACGACATCGCGCGCTACGGCGAGCGGGCCGTTGACCTGGGCATCCGGCAGGCGGTGCACTTCCTGGGGCCGAGGCCGGTGACGGCGCTGGCGGATCTCCTGCGGGAGGCGGACGTCCTGGTGTCGCCCCGGCTCAAGGGCCTCAACACGCCGATGAAGATCTACTCCTACCTCGATTCCGGCACCGCGGTGCTCGCCACCCGCCTGCGCACCCATACCCAGGTGATGGACGATCTGACCGCCTACCTGGTCGACCCCGAGCCGCTGGCCCTGGGCACGGGGCTCGCGACGCTGCTTCGGGACGACTCCCTCCGGAAGCAGCTGGCCGCCCGGGCCAAGGACAAGGTGCAGCGGGAGTTCACGCCCGAGGCGGCCAGGCGCAAGCTGGGATCCTTCTACGCAATCATCGAGGCGGGTTCGGACGAGGCGGGCACGCGCGCGTGAGGCAGTTGTGGCACTCGCCTACGATTCGAAGCGCCGCGGTCTACGGCGGGGCGGGTGCGGGGTTCGCGGCGGCGAACCTGATCCTGGCCCGGGTGCTTCCACCGGAAGAGTACGCGCTGGTGACCCTGGTGGTGGCGCTGGTGAACGTCGGCTACGCGCTGGCTCCGGTGGGAATCGACGGGATGGTCAACCGCCGGAGCCTGGAGGCGGGACCGCGGCTCCTGCGCCGGGTGCTGTTCGCGACCACGCCTCACCGGGCTGGTGTTCGCCCTGGCCGGCGCCGCGGCCTACCAGACCTCGCCCGGTTTGACGGCCATGATCTTCGTCTCCACCGTCGCGGGCGGCACCCTCATGGTGGCGGCGGCCAAGTTCCAGAGCGAACAGCGCTTCGGCCTTTCTCTCGCCCTGTTCCAGAGCCCCAACCTCGTCATTCTCATCGCCGCGCTCGTGACCGTGGCGGCCGGGGTGCGCGAGGCGTGGTTGGCCATCCTGATCATGACGCTGGGCTGGTTCCCGGCCGCGATCTGGGGCTGGAGCATCCTGTTTCGCGAGCGGCACGGCAAGGAGGAGCGGTCGGCGGAGTTTCCCTGGAAGGAAGCGCTGTCCTTCGCGGGCATCCAGGCCACCGGCCTGCTGCTGGTTCAGCTCGAGCGGCTGGTCCTCCCCCACGTCCTCCCTCTCCGCGAGCTCGCCACCTTCGGCGTGCTCGCCGCCATCGCCGGCTCGCTCTTCCGGGTCCTGCAGATGAGCGTGGGATACACCCTGCTCCCCCGGTTGCGGGCCGCCGAGGACGTGCGCCAGCGGCGGCATCTCGTGGCGAAGGAGGCCCGCCTGGTGGGCGGCGTCGTGCTGCTCGGCTCGGCGGCCATCTGGATCGTCACGCCGCTGGTGGAGCGCTGGCTCCTGGCCGGCAAATACCACCTGGCGGGCTCGCTGGTATTGGCCGCGGTGGTAAGCGGCATCGCGAAGGTATTCAACGCCTTCACCAGGTCCACCGCCTCCGCGCTCGCCACGCCCCGCGAGCTGTCGGCCGTCAACCTGCTCGGGTGGGCATCACTCGGGGTCGCGCTGGTCGCGGCGGTGGTGGGCGCCCGCTGGGGACTGGCCGGCGTGATCTACGGGGTGGCATTGGGCTGGGTGGCGCGGTCGGCGTCGGCGTTGTACATAGTGGCGCGCCACTTGCGCCTGCCGGTGCCGGAGCAGGCCGCCGAGCCGGCGACGTCTCCTTGAGCAGCGATACGATACCAGACGACCGTGCGGGTCGACGGTCCCTGCCGCATTCCGCACATACCCCACGCCCAACATCGGAGTGACCTTGGGAGCAGTTTACGGCATCGTCGGCGGCGCCGGCCAGGAAGAGTTGCAGGCCTTGAGCGCACGGCTGGAGCACCGCGGCGCCGAATCGGCGCAGTGGTCGCCCGCCTCGGGCCTGTGGCTCGGCGTGCGCGGCTCCCGGGCGGCGGTCCAGGGTCAGCTCGACGGACCCATCGTCTTCGACGGGGCGATCGACAATCGCCGCGACCTCGCCACGCGGCTGGGCCACCGGGGCGAGCGCGCGGAGCCCGCCGGTGATGGCGCGCTGGCGGCGGAGCTGTGGGCCGCCTTCGGCGAGGAGGGGCTGGGGCAGATCGCCGGTCAGTTCGCGCTCGCGCTCTGGGACGCCCCAGGCCGGCGGGTGGTGCTGGCCCGCGACCGGGTCGGCTACGCGCCGCTCTACTTCGCAGTGTCGGGGGAGCGCCTCGTCTTCGCGAGCGAGTACAAGGCCCTGCTCGCGCTCGACGCCATCCCGGCCCGGCCCAACCGGGCCGCGCTGCAGTCCATCCAGAACACCAAGTGGGTCCGTCCCGGCGCCACCTGCCTCGAGGGCATCCATCCCGTGGCCCCCGGCGCGTGGATGGAGGTGCAGGATGGCCATGCGGCGAGCCGGCGTTACTGGGACATACCGGTGCGCGCGGCGGACCTCAACGAAGCGGGCCATGCCGCCCGGCTCCGGGAGAGCTTCCTCGAGACCCTCCGCCTCCAGACCGAGCCCTTCGACCGGATCGGGGTCTCGCTCAGTGGCGGACTGGACTCGGCGGTCGTCGCCGCGGGGGTCCGGGCCGTCGCGGGCTCGCGGGAGGTCCACACCTTTTCGGCCGGGTACGGCGAGGACGACAAGGAGCTGGTGAACGCCGCGATCGTCGCGCGAGAGGTCGGTGCCATCCATCATCCCGTGGTGCTCGACCCGGACGATCTCCCCGGGCTGCTGCCCTGGATGGTGTGGCACCTGGAGGAGCCGATCGGGCGGGAGGACATCGCCTACCTGTTCCTGGCGGCGCGGGAAGCGGCTCGATACGTCGACCTGATCGTCACCGGGTTCGGGTTCGACGGTCTCTTCGCCGGCCTGCCCCGCCATCGCCTGGTGGACCTCAGCGTCAAGTACCCCGTCCTGCGGGGACCGCTCGAGGAGTTCTTCGACTACACCTTTCGCAGCGTCGAGCCCAGCACCATGGCCGGCCGGGCCCTGAAGAAGGCGTATTTCCGGGGCCGCGAGTTCCCCGCGCCGCAGGTGTTGGGAACCGCCCCGCTCGCGCCCTACACCGGCTTTCCCCGGGGCGAAGATCAGCCGCTCACCAGTTTCCTGAAGCGGGGCTTCCTGGTGCTGCCCTATCAGCACCCGGTGGAGCGGCTCTACGCGGGCGTGGGCATGCGGATGAACGCCCAGCACACCAATCCCGACTTCCTCGCGACGGCCTTCGCGATTCCCGACCGGCTCAAGATTCACGGCCGCACCCAGAAGTACATTCTGCGGCGGGCGTGCGAGGGCCTGTTGTCGCCGTCGATCCTGGCCACCGGGAAAAGCTTCAACCGGCTCAAGCACGACACCCGGATGTCCGAGACGCTCGACCGCCTCGCCGACGATCTGCTCTCGCCCGACGCCATCGAGCATCGTGGGCTGTTCGACGCCGGCTACGTGGCGACCCTGCGGCGGCGGCCGGCTGGCCGGCCCTACAGTCAGGAGCGGGCCTATCGCCTGTGGTCGCTGCTGCTGACCGAGATCTGGGCCCGGCAGTTCCTCGACCGCAGAGGCGCGGCGCCGGACCATCCCCTCCCGCCGGTGCGCCATCTCACCGGGAGCGCCGCCGGGAGCGCCGCCGCGCCCGCCGCCGCGGCAAGGCCCGCCTGACCGGGACACGACAAAAGGCCGCGCTCCAGAATCGGCGCGGCCTTCTTCCATCCTCGGCTGCCCCGGACTACGCCGGAGAGACCTCCGCCATCTTGGCGGTAGCCTCCATCAGATACCCCTGTTCGCGGTACCAGCGCCCGGTGCGGCGGAGCCCCTCGTCCAGCTCGATCCGCGGGGCGTACCCTAGCTCCTGCTTGGCGCGGCTGATGTCGAACGCGCGATTCTGCCGGTACCAGTCCACTCGCCGCGGAAAGATCGGCGGGGTGATCCCGAACGGCTTGCAGAGCTTCTCGCAGATGTGACCGGCGACGACGACCGGCCTCACGGGGTAGTGGGGAATGTCCAGCTTGACGTCGAGCGCACGGGCCACCGCCTTCACGATCTCCTCGATCGGATAGTGGTGCTCGTCGGCGATGAGGTATTCCCGCCCGTTGCCGACGCCCGGCGCGAGGCACAGCATGAATGCGTCGACCAGGTTGTCGATGTACAGCGGGTGATAGAGCGTCTGGCCGCTTCCGAACATCGGGAAGCTGCCCCGGGCCACGCGCTTGAAGATCATGAAGAAGCGCTCGGGATCGCCGGGGCCGTAGATCGCCGCGGGACGGAGAATCACCGTCTCCATCCGACCGGCGCCGAGCTGCTTCACGATCGGCTCCGCCTCGTACTTGGTGCGCTGGTAGTAGTCGGCCGGCCGGATGGGGGCGTCCTCGTTCGCCGGCGGGTGCTCCACGTTGCCGTGCACGCCGCAGGTGCTGCAGTAGACGAACTTCCAGACCCCCGCCGCGAGCGCCGCCTCCACCACGATACGGGTGCCCTCGACGTTCACCTCGTCGTAGAAGGTGTCGGGCACGTTCAGCTCGCGAAACGCCGCCGCGAGATGGAACACGAACTCGACCCCACGCATGCTGCGCTCCACCACCGCACGGTCGGTCACCGATCCCAGGACGACTTCGGCCCCCATCGCCCGGAGGGCATCGCACTGCAGGCCGTCCTTGTAGTCCAGCGCCACGACTTCATGGCCCACCGCCCGAAGGCGGCGGACCAGCGCCGTGCCCGTGAATCCGGTGCCACCCGTGACGAGAACCCGCATGCCTGCTCCTTGATCGTGGTCCGTCGGTCGGCCGAAGCTGTCGTGGCGGCCGGTTCCTGGGCCGCATTGTTGTGGCGGAATGGCGGACGCTCCTACAAGAACCGTGCCCGCTATCCGGTTCTGGCGCCGTGGGTTGGCGCGGCCATTACTGGATCGTTGCCAATCCGGTGCCCGGGGGTGTCGCGGCGGCGCGGCAACGTTGCCCACCGCGCGCGTCGGATATCCCGCCGAACAGCCGGATCACGGCCAGCGCCACCTGGCGCGGAGGGGAGTGGGCCGCGGCCGCGACCGCCAGGATCGACCCCCGGGAGACCCGCCACAGCGCCACGACCCGCGCGGGGCAGCGCCCCGCTCGCACGGCCCAGCCAGATGCTTCCCGGCCGTACATCGACAGCTCGAGCTCATGGGCCTGGCCCGAATCGCCCCACGCCTTGTACAACGCCTCCTTGCAACTCAGCACCACAACCAGCCCCTCGCGGAACGACGGCTGGGCGGCGCACCAGGCGCGCTCGCCCGGCCGAAGCCACCGGGCAGCCGCCCGCCGGATCGACCGGTCGTCGAGGTGGCCGAAGGTGCTCCGCTCCGCGAGGTCGATGCCGACCCCCAGCAGCGAGGCCGGATGCGCGGTGGCCGGCATGCCGAGCTAGGCGACCGAATCGAGCCGGCGACCGAGCGTCTCGACGATGGCGGCGTAGGACGTGAGCTCCCGGATCTCCTGGTTGGAGAAGACCACGCCGAACTCGCCCTCGAGCTGGGAAATCAGCATGAGGTGGTTCAGCGAGCTCCACGCGCCCGACGAGTCGGCCGAGAACTCCTCGCCTACGCTGGTGACGGGCACGTCGAGCACCTGCGCCAGCACCTCGCGCACCCGCTCCGCCACTTTGGTCTCGTCATGCATGAGGCTGTCCCTCGCGGTTGTGCCGCGCCGCTCCCGTGGGAGGCAACGCCATTGGTGAGATCCAGGCGGGCCATTCCGGGCCGGCCTGGTCGAGCGATCGGAGCCACCGCCCATTGGGGCCGGCGGCAAAGCCGTGCTGGGAGAGGAAGGCCGACGCGACCTGGTTCCGGCCCGAGTCGATGAACTCGGCCGAGAGAGTGGACGCTCCGGCGGCGCGGGCATCCTCGCCGATCCGCGCCAGCAGCGCGGTCTCGACCGACTTGCCGATCACCCGGCAGCTCATCAGGAACGACTCGAGGTGCCAGGCGTTTCCCTCCGGCCCCAGGATCGCCACGCCGGTGAGGCCGAAATCGCCGAAGCGATCGGCCACCCGCATGGTGTAGACCCGCCATGCGCCGGACTCCACCTGCCGGCGGAGGGTGGCCTGGTCGTGCCGGCGAGTGGTGAGGTTGAACTGATTGGTCTTGCCCAGCAGCTGCACCACCCGCCCCATGCTCTCCTCGTCCACCAGCGCGATGTCCACCCGGAGATCGAGACCCCGGAGGAAGTCCTCGATCGAGCCCACGGCGCCGCGATACTCCTCCCGGGAGCGCGATTCCTGGTACTGCTTGGTGCGCTGCGCATCTTCGGCCGTCTGATGCAGCAGGAGGAGAGAGGGCAGCGACCCGAGCCAGTCGGCGTACATCGAGGGGTCCGGCGGCGGGTCGGGCACCCGGAGCTCCGGGATCTGGTCGCGGACCCAGGCCCGCTCGTGGGGGCTGTCGTCGATCAGGAGCATGTGGTCGAGGCCGATGTTCAGCTCGGCGGCGAGCGCGCGGATGTTGGTGGCCTTGTCCTCCCAGTTGATCCGGTAGGCGGCCAGCTGGGGCTCGCGGACCAGCATGCTGGGATGGCTGCGCAGCACCGCGAGGGCCTCGGACTCGTTGTTCTTGCTGCAGAGCGCCAGCAGGATGCCCTGCCGCTGCAGGTCCAGCAGCTCCCGCTGAAAGTCCACGAACTCGCTGCCGGGCCACTGCGGTCCCAACGCGATGCCGCCCGGCCCGTCCTCTCCCAGCACTCCGCCCCAGAGCGTGTTGTCCAGGTCGAGCACGATGCACTTGGTCGCCTTGCCCATCGCCGCCAGCACGAAGCCGACGTAACGCTCGGCCACGGCCGCCATCAGGGTGTCGGACCAGGTCACGTGACCGCGGTAATGGGTGCGCCAGTTGAACGCCTGATTCCGGCCGACCTGGGCCACCACGTCCGCCAGGGGAAACAGGAAGGTGTCATCGCGGAGCGACAGCCGGAGCCGGAGATGCTTGTTGGCGTGCGCGATGGTGTGGGCGAAGGTCCCCTTGCTCCGGAAGGCGTTGACGCCTTCGGTGCTCCGGCGCGGCAGGACGAAGTCGTTCATCACCACGATGCCCGAGCCGGCCCGCTCGAACACCTCCAGGCCGGCGAAGAGCGGCGTCAGCAGTCCGCCCACCACCGGCTCGCTCTTGAGCGGCGGCGTCTCGGCCCACCGCTGGTTCCAGAGCACGTCGCCGTCCAGGGCGAGGAAGGTGACATGCGGCTTGAACCGGTACAGGCCGGACCCGGCGTCCAGCAGCTCCGGCAGGTACTGCCCGTAGGGGGCCAGGTAGGTGTCGAGCCACAGGCCCGCTCGCGCCGCTTCCACCCGCAGCACCGGCATGAAGGGATCGAGCGTGAACGAGCCCAGGACGGCGACTCGCGCGCGCAGGTGCTCGGGCACGGTTTCCCGGGGGATACGGTCCAGGGCGCGTGCCGCCGCCTGATAGGCCGACCACGGCTTGCCGGGCGACACGTCCGCGACGATACGTTGCAGGGCGGTGGGGTCCAACGGGATCTCCGAAGTCACGATGCTATCGCCGCGTGAAGATGACCTTGGCGGGGTTGCCCAGCACGATGCTGTTGGGCGGCACGCTGCCGCTGATGACCGAGCCGGCCGAGACGATCACGTCATCCCCGATGTCGGCCCCGTCCAGCACCACCGAATTCGAGCCCACCCACACGCGATGGCCGATGCGAACGCCCTTGCTGACGGTACCCTGCTCCTGCAGCGGCACGCCCAATCGATCGAACACGTAGGTGCCGGTGAAAATGGCGCAGTTCGGGCCGACGAGCACGTCGTCTCCCAGCGTGAGCCCCGCGAGGCCCGCGCCGAGGAAGCAACCGGTGGCAATCTGGACTCGCTGTCCCAACACGAACGGACCGCTGATCTTCACCTTGGTGAACGCGGAAATGATGCACCCCTTCCCCCACGACGTGGAGGAAGCGAGATCCACTTCGGCTTTTCCGCTGATGATGGCCCGGTGTTTCCAAAAGTAATAGAGACGCACCACCACCATCGGCGTGAGCACCCGGCGTACCAGCTTTCCCACATTCCCCATCCTGGAATTCCCCCTGCACCGGCTGGCGATCGGAGTCCACGGAGTGCGGCCGGGCCGCGCGCAAGTTCTCGGCCACCCGGGGCACGCAAGATATTCGGGCTCCCAGACAGGACAACCCCGCCCCCGGGGAGGGGTGGCCGCGCAACGGACCTGCGGTGCCGATGGCACTGGGGCCCCGGCCGGATATCTTGAAGCCCGCCCCGCGCCGCAACCTGGACCCCCGGCTGCCACGGCGCCGATTTTGCGCAAAGGACGTCTCTTCCAGGATGACGCCCCCTACCGTGTTCCCTACCGGCCGACCTAGAGGGCCCGGGCTCAGGATCCTGCTGATGCTCGGCCTCTGGGCCTGCGGCGACGGGCCCCAGGGTCCCGGCGGGGCGCCGGCCCGCCTGGAGGTCGTGGCGGGCGGCGAGCAGACCGGGACGGTGGGGCAGGTCCTCGGTGATCCCATCGTGGCTCGAGTGACCGACGACGCCGGCCGGGGAGTCGCGGGCGTCATGGTGACCTTCGTCGCGCCGGACGGTAGCGGCGTCTTCACGCCGCAGATCCGGAGCACCGACGAGCGGGGCCTGGCGCAGGTCGCCTGGACCCTCGGTCCTCGCGCCGGCACCCTGAGCGCGACGGTCACGATCGAGGGCCTGGCCCCGGAGCCGCTCTCCGCTGTCGCGGTGGCGCGAGCGGCCGCGCGGCTGGCCTTCGACGCCATCCCCGAGGGCGCGTCCGGCGGCCTCGCCTTCGACCCTCCGGTCGCGGTCGTGGTGGAAGACGAATTCGGCAACCCGGTGCCGGGCTCGTCCGCCGAGATCCTGCTCCGATTGAACCAGGGCACGCTGGTGGGCGCGACATCGGTTCGCGCGGTCAACGGCAGGGCCACATTCCCCGGCCTTCACATCGATCAGCCGGGCACCGGGTACGTCCTCACCGCCTCGGCGGAAGGGCTGTCGCCCGCCGAGAGTGCGCCGTTCCCCGTGGCGACAGGCGCCGTGGCGCAGATCCAAGTGGCCGAGGGCGACGGACAGGAGGCCGCGGCCGGCAGCCCCGTCGCGATCGCGCCGACCGTCGTGGTGCGGGATGCCGACGGCAACCCCATCGCCGGTGCCGGCGTGAGGTTCACGGTGACCGGCGGCGGCGGCACGGTCTCGCCCGCGACGGTCATCACCGGGGCGGACGGGCGGGCCGCCGTGGCGGCGTGGACCCTGGGCACGACCGTCGGGGAGAATACGCTGCGCGCTTCGCCCGCCGCCTTGCCCGGTGCCTCGGTGGAGTTCACCGCCGGGGCGACTGCTGGACCCGTGGATCCGTCGCGCTCCAGCGTGACCGCGACGCCCGAGACGATCATCACCGGCGCGACCAGCGTCATCGAGGTGACGGCCCTGGATGCCTTCGGGAATCCCGTCCCGGGTGCTCGCGGTCGAGCTCACCGCCGGCGGCTCCGGCAACACGCTGGTCCAGCCGCCCGCCACCGACGCGAACGGACAGGCGAGCGGGAGCTTCCGTTCGGCGAACGCCGGCACCAGGACGGTCTCGGCGGAGGCCGGCGGCGTGGCGCTGGACCAGCAGGCGACCATCGTCGTGGAGCCGCCTCCCGCGCCCGCTTCGGTGCAGGTGACCCCGGCCGAATCCTCGCTGCTGGTGGACCAGACCGCTCAGCTCACCGCGACCGTGCTCGACGATCGGGACCAGCCGATCGAGGGGGCGGCGGTCGCCTGGAGCAGCGACGCCCCGCAGGTGGCCAGCGTCGACGCCGGCGGCGTGGTCACCGCCCGAAGCACCGGCAGCGCGACGATCACCGCGACGAGCGATGGGAAGAGCGGGAGCGCCCTGGTCTCGGTGAGTCTCGGTGAAGGCACGCTCGACCGACGTCACCTACTGCACCATCGGCGGGGTCGAGGACAAGATGGACGTCTACATCCCCAGCGCGTCGAAGCCACGGCCCCTGCCCGTGGCGGTGCACGTGCATGGCGGCGGGTGGACCAGCGGAAGCCGTTCCACCGGAACCCAGTTCGCCGAGGTGAAGCAGGCGCTGCTCGACCAGGGCTACCTGGTGGTCAGCCTGGACTATCGCCTGGCGCCCACCCACAAGTATCCCGCGCAGATTCAGGACGTGAAGTGCGCCATCCGTCACCTGCGCGCACGGGCCGGGCGGTATGGTCTGGATGTCGGCCACATCGGCGCGTGGGGCGGCAGCGCGGGCGGCCAGCTCGTCGCCCTGCTGGGCACCGCGGACCCGGGGGTGGGCTTCGACGACGTGGGCGGCTTTCAGGGGGAGTCCAGCGAGGTGCAGGCGGTGATCGCGCTGTCGGCCATCACCGACTTCACCCATCCGGACGAGCTGCGCGATGATTACAGCCGGGTGTTCCAGACCTGGCCCGATCCCGAGTCACCCGAGATGATCGAGGCCAGCCCGGTCACCCACGTCAGCGCCGGCGACGCGCCGTTCTTCTTCGTCGTGGGCGACGAAGACGAGCTGGTGCTCCCCGCCCAATCGGTCCGGATGAACCAGCGCCTGCAGGCGGTGGGCGTCCCCTCGTCGCTGCTGCGGGTGCTGCACGCCGATCACGACCTGCAGTCCACCGGAGTGCCGATCGATCCGACCTTCGAGACCATCAAGACCAGGATGACGGAGTTCTTCGACCAGCGCCTGCGCTAGGCCCCGACTTCGCTCCCGGCCGCCCCCGCCGCCGGACCGCCGCCGCTCCGGCCGCGCAGCCGGCGACTCGGCCACCAGATACCCGTGGTCGCGGTACCACGCCGCGCTCCGGGCCAGTCCCTCGCTTAGGGAGACCCGGGGACGATAGCCCAGCTCCTCCCGGGCGCGATCGATCGTGAACTGCCGGTTGGTGATGAACCACGACAGCCGGCGCCGGAAGACCGGCGGCTTGACCCGAATCGCCTTGAAAAGGTGCTCGACCGCCGACGACACGTAGAGAGCGGCCTGGTAGAACGGGAACCGCACGATCGTCACCTTCCGGCCCACTGCCCGGCCGACCGCGCGCACCAGCTCGGTGAGCGTGACCGCGCGGTCGTCCCCCGCGATGTAGGTGCGGCCCCGCGCCACCGGTGAGTGCGCGGTGAGCTCGAAGAGATCCGTCAGATTCTCCACGTACACCGGGTGGTTCATCGTGCGGCCGGAGCCCACCATGAGGAACCAGCCCTTGGTCGCCATCCGGAAGAGCTTGAGCCATCCGCGGGTGTCGCCGGGACCGTACACCGACGTGGGCCGCACGATGACCACATCGTTGCCGCGCTTCACGTACTCCTGCGCCACCTTCTCCCCTTCGGCCTTGCTGTAGCAGTAGTAGTCGCGGGGGGCGATCGGCGAATCCTCGTCGCCGGGCGGAGCGGTGATGATCCCGTGCACGCCCTGGGTGCTGCAGTGGACCACCCGGCGCACCCGGTGCCGCTCGGCCGCCGCCAGCACGTTCCGGGTCCCCTCGACCTCGATGTTCCAGTAGGCCTCGTCCGGCTGGAGAATGTCGCCGAACGGGGAGGCGAGATGGAAGACCAGCTCCTGGCCGGCAATGGCGCGTTCGACGTCGTCGGTATCGGTGACCGAGCCGGTGACCAGCGTCGCTCCGAGGATCGCGCAGCTCATCGTCGGCCAGACCCGGGTTCTTGTCGAGGCTGGTGACGTCGTCTCCGCGCCTCGCAGGAGCCGGCGCACCAGATGGCTGCCGACAAATCCGGTTCCTCCGGTCACCAGAACCTTCATGAAGACCTCCCGCAGACGTGAAGAAGTAGAGCGGCGTCGCTCAATATGGCTCCGCGGCGGGGCGCGTCGCGGTGGGCGCCGTCACCCAGTCGGCGCTCATACGACCTTCAGATGTGCGATCGTCGTGGGAGAATGGGCCTGGAGGATGACCAGACGCGGAGTGACGAGAGGAAGGAAGTTATCCGTGAGCGGCCGGATCCGGAACCCGCCGGAGCCCTGACGGAGCGCGTTTGGCGCTGGGGAGGACCCCGACCCGCACCGCCATGTCGCGGAAGCCTGGCCCGTGATCGACCGGGCGGCCGGTGTCCGCCTGCCACTGGTGCACCATCTCGTGCAGCAGGGTGTGCTCGACCTCGGCCCACGGGTGCCGCACGATATGGCGGCGGCTGATCGCGATCTCCAGCGGCCGGCCGGTACGCAGGTCCACGCTGAGCTCACCCAGCCGGGTCCGCATCCGGCTGGAGAGCCGGATCGGCAGGCTCCCGAGCGTTCCGCCGAAGTGCTCGCGGTTGAGCCGCTCGTGGGCCTTGCCGAGGCGGTGGAGCAGCAACAGATCGCCGGGACGCGGCCGCTCCCGCCGGCTGGCGGGGCCTGGTGGCGCGTGCCGCTCGACCTGAAACTCGAGGAACTCCCGCTGGGCCATGCGGCGAATCGCTCGCGGCAGGCGAGGGTCGAGAAAGCGGACGATGGCGAGGAGCACCCGGTCCGGCGCGCCGGCGTAGCCCCGATGCAGCCGCAGCACGCCCCGCGCCCCCAAGCTTACCATGACGATGCGATTGGTGTGGGTGATGATGCGGGTCACGCCCCGAAGGCCGAGCAGCCGGAGGCGCGCGGGCAGGTGTTCCGGATTCACAATCCCTGATCGCCTCCGGCCACCGAGACCGTGACCTTGGGCGGTCCGGTCCGCGCGAACGAGAAAGCGTCGGATCGCTGGAACTGCCCGGCGGACGGCTCCCAGCGGAAGTGCTGGATATGCACGGCCGCGGAGTCGATCGTGACGAGATTGAAGACCGACGGCCGTCCTCCCCGGGAACGCGAGCTGTGGGTGCCCGAGGTGCTCACCGCCAGCGTGCCGTCCACCTGCCCCGCGCCCTCGTGGTGGTCGTGTCCGCAGAGGACGACGTCGGCGCCGGTGGCCAGCAGCCGGCGGTGCGCCGAGCGCCAGCGCGCCAGGCCCATGCGCCGGGACATGAGCCCGGCAGCACGTTGTGATGGAACACCAGCACCCGTGCGGCCGACGGCGATGCCGCGGCGAAGATCCCGGTCACCCGGTCGGTCTCGCGCTTCGGCAGGTGCCCCTTCACCGCCACGTCGCGGAGGTTCCAGGTGAGCGAGCCGAAGGAGACGCCGTAGCTGCTGAGCCCGCCCACGCACGATGGCGCCGGGGATCTCCAGCACCGGCGTGAGGTCGCCGAAATAGCGGGAGTACTTCCGGTACTTGCGGCGCCGGCCCCGGAGGTCGAGCGGGCTCTTCCACCACTCGATGTCGTGATTGCCCGGCACGACCAGCACCGGCGCGTGTGGCCTCAGCCGGTTGAGGAACGCGTGCGCCGCCTGAAACTCGCCGTGCCGGGCCCGCTGCGAGAGGTCGCCGGAGATGACCGTGGCGTCGAGCCCCAGGGTCGGCAGGAAATTCTCCAGCCCCTCGATCTGGTCCAGCTCCGCGTAACCGCCGAAGTGCAGATCCGAGAGATGGGCGATGACGATCCGGTCGGCGCTCATCTCACCAGACGATGCGGAGCCGGTAGGTCACCGCCGCCTCGCCGCGGGCCGGCACCTTCACCCGGAAGCGGGTGCGGGTGGACGAGAGCTTCTCCGCGGGGACCGAGCTGGACAGCACCGCCCACTCGCCGGCCCGCTCCTCGATCACGTCCACGGTGGCCGCGCTGTCGGTGGCGTTCCGCACCGTCACCCGATACTCCGCGGTAGCGACCGTGCGGATGCCGGTGGCCTTGGTGCTGTCGCGCCGGGTGACGTAGCTGGTCTGCACCCGGCGCGCGGTGAGGTCGAACGCCACGCCGGCGTCGAGCTTGAGGTCGCGTCCGGCCGGGGTGTGGTCCAGCGCCGCCTCGCCGACCAGCTGCGGTCGGCCGGCGCTGTCGGGCTGATAGATCCGGGCGACCCCGCCCGGCAGCGGGCCGGTCGCCGAACTCGCTCTTGTGCGGCCGCTTCAGCGTATAGCTCACCTCGACCGGCGCCTCGGACTCCTCGCCCTGCTGCGGCAGGAAGCCCCAGTAGGGCACCAGGCCGCGCACCACGTAGTTGCGCTCGTAGGGGACCTCGACCGGCTCGAAGAGCGCCACCGACGTGGTCAGCCCCGGGAGCAGGGTGCTCTTGCCCGGCAGCGAATAGAGATGGAACTCGCCCACCCGCTGCTCCACCGCGGCCGCATCGGCCATCTCCATCGGCGGCGAGCTGCCGTGCCATCGGCCGGGGCGGCTGGCCCGGCTGCTTGTCCGCCCGGCCCACCGAGCCGGCCAGGAGCTGGACGTCGGCGTCCTCCACCCGAAGGCCCTGCGATTCGAGCACCGCCATGCCGGCGACCCGCGCGCTGGTGCCGCCCAGCATCACCTGATAACTCGCCTGCCAGCTGGCGCCGCCGGTGAAGTAGCCGAGGCGGAGGCGATCGCGCGGCCGGGTGCTCCAGAGCTCGAGGCTCGCGGTCGGATCGGCGACCACGACGTCGGCGGGATAGAGCGCGGCTCCCGGCGGCTGGAAGGTGACCCGCCCGTCCGGCAGCTGGAGCCGCAGCGGATCGACGCCCAGCACGAGCGGCGCTCAGCGTGTCCTTGGATTCCGGCAGCCGGAACACCACCCGGCGCCCGACCGAGCGGCGCAGCACGCTCCCCTCGTCGGTGGCCCCGTCGTAGGTGAGCCGGGTGATGGCGACGCCGGAATCGAGGGCGAAGATCGAGGCCGGGTCGAGCGAGCCGAGCGCCACCCGGTGACTCGAGGCGCCCTTGGGCACCGCCGCCGCGACCTCGCGCCGCACCAGGACGCGGCCGTCGTTGTAGATGGTGACGCTGGTCTGGGCGGAGAGCGGGCCGGCGAGGACCCCGGCCATCAACAACGCCCGCGCGCTCCGTGTGCTGCCCGTCTTCATTTCATGGTCTCCATGGCCACGCGGCTCGCGATCCGCCGCACGATGATGTAGGTCGCCAGGACGGCGATGGCCCCGTAGACCCGTGCCAGCGGGGCCTGGGGCATGGTGGAGGCGACGTACAGTCCCATCAGCAGCGTCGCGGCGAGGGAGATGCGATTGGCGATCCGGGATGCACGGCGGGAGCGCTCGCCGTGGCACTGGGGGCAGAGGTCGCCCCAGGCCAGGCCGACGACCCGGCGCTCGCAGCGGGCGCAGGGAACCTCAGGCAGCCCGCCGCGCGACAGCATGGCCGAACTCCTCGGTCGAAGCGGTGCCGCCGAGATCGCGGGTCCGGATCCCGTCCGCCACGATCGTGTCCACCACCGCCCGCCGGATCCGCTCGGCGCGGTCGAGCTCGCCCAGGTGGTCGAGCATCATGGCGGCGGCCAGCATCTGGGCCGACGGATTGGCCACGCCCTCGCCGGCGATGTCGGGCGCGCTGCCGTGCACCGCCTCGAAGATGGCGGCCTTGGTGCCGACGTTGGCGCCCGGCGCGAGCCCGAGCCCGCCGACCAGGCCCGAGACCTCGTCGCTCAGGATGTCGCCGAACATGTTGGTGGTCACCATGACGTCGAACTGCTCGGGACGGAGCACCAGCTGCATGGCGGTGTTGTCCACGATCATGTCGTTCGACTCCACCCGCCCGACGTACTCGGCGGCGATGGCGCGGCCGACCTCCAGGAAGAGCCCGCTCACCATCTTGAGGATGTTGGCCTTGTGCACGATGGTGACCTTGCGGCGGCCGTGCTTGAGGGCGTACTCGAAGGCGTAGCGGACGATGCGCTCGCAGCCGGACCGGGTGACGATGGCCATGGACTCGCCCACGGCGCGGGGGTCGTCGCCGACCTGGACGAAGTGTTCCACCCCGATGTAGAGGCCCTCGAGGTTCTCCCGCACCAGCACGATGTCCACGTTCTCGAACCGGCCGCCCGGGATGATGGTCCGGGCGGGTCGGATGTTGGCGTAGAGCTCGAATTCCTTGCGGAGGCCGACGTTGACCGAGCGGAAGCCGGTCCCGACCGGAGTGGTGAGCGGGCCCTTGAGGGCGACGGCGTTCTTGCGGATGCTCTCGACCGTGGCGTCGGGCAGCGGGGTGCCGGTGGCCTCGACCGCGCTCACCCCGGCCAGCTCCTCGTCCCAGTTGAAGCGCAGGCCGGTGGCCTCGAGGACCTTCACGGTCTGGACGGTGATCTCCGGACCGATCCCGTCCCCCGGGATGAGGGTGACGTCGTAGGTCATGGCCCGCCGGCGTCCAGGGGAAGCACCGCGGCCAGGGCGGCGTCGAGCGCCTCGCGCGGGTTGGCGCCGCTGCCGGACGCGACCGAGCGCCAAAGCACCTTGCCGGTGCGGGTGTCCGCCGCCGCGAGCGAGAGGTCGGCCCGGATTCGCCCGTCGGCCTCGCGGCCGAAGCCGATCGAGGCCGGGACCATCGCCACCCGCCCGCCGACCACCGCCATCAGGTTCCGGAGCGACGAGCGCAGCGGGTCGGGAAGCTCGCTTCAGCTTGGGCGAGCGCAGCGCCGCCTGTCCCATCTGATCGGGGTCGCCGACGATCCCGGGCGAGCGCCGGGCCACCTTGCGCAGCTCCGCCGGGAGGACCCAATGCACCTCGGGGGCGCGGCCGGTGAAGGCGTCGCCGATCAGCGAGTCGGCCCACATCAGCACGGTGCGGCGATCGCGATACGGCGCGTACACCGTGTCGGCCTGGAGCGCCGGGTCCGGGGCGACCAGCGTGATCGGCATGAGGGCGACGTTCTGCCCCACGAACGCTGCGGTGGGAACCGGCAGTACCTGCGGCGCCGCGGGCGCAGGCGGCGCGGCCGGCGCAGGCTGCTGCGCCCCGGCCGCGCAACTGATCGACAGCAGCGCGACGATGATCGTTGGTGTGGGATTCACGGCGGGAAAGTAAACGGTCGGAAGGGGGGGGTGAAGCCTGTCGGGAGGGGGTAGAACGGCGTTGGGAGCGGGGGTGAAGCCCTGTCGGGAGGAGGTGGAACGGGTGAAGGGGATCGGGATTGGGAAGTCGAGCGATCCTACCTCATCCCGAGCCGGAGCCTTCGCGCAGCGAAGGCGCAGGTGAGGGATCCGGCCCGCTCGAGGCCGGGAACCACCCGGTAGAGAGGTCCAACCACCCTGCGTTGACGCTCTCGACCAGCCGCAGCTTCTTCTCCCGGCGCCACGACTTGATCTCCCGCTCCCGCTCGATGGCGGCACGAACGTGAGAGGTGGACTCGAAGTACACCAGCTGGTTGACTGCGTACCGCCGGGTGAAGCCGGGGATCAGCCCGTGCGGGCCCCGATCAGGCGATGCGGGCCCCGAACCCCCTACTCCAGCGACAACCCCCCGTCCACCACGATCGTCTGCCCGGTGATGTGCCGCGCCGATTCGGAGCAGAGGAACGAGACCACGTGGGCCACGTCGTCCGGCTCCGCCACCCGGCCGAGGACCGAGCTCTTCTGCGCGCGCTCGATGACCTCGGACGGGAGCATCGCCATGCGCTCGGTGCGGATGAACCCGGGGGCCACGGCGTTCACGTTGACGTTCGCGGGGCCGAGCTCGACCGCCGCGGCGCGAGTGAGCCCCTGCAGCGCGGCCTTGCTGGCCGCGTAGTTGGCGACCCCGAAGCCCGGGCGCTTGGCCTGATGGGCGCTCACGTTCACGATCTTGCCGTAGTGCTGCTGCCGGAAGATCGGGGCCACCGACCGGATGCAGTTGAAGGCGCCGGTCACGTTGGTGTCGAGCACCTCGCGCCAGGCCTCGTCGCTCAGCCGCCAGAGGGCGCCGTCGTTCGCGATGCCCGCGTTGTTGACCAGGAAGTGGACCCCGCCAAGCCGCTGCTTGGCGTCGCCGACGAAGCGGTCGACCTCGTCCCGGTCGCGCACGTCGCAGCGGGCGGCGTAAACCCCCACCCCCATCGCGGCCAGGGCGGTCTCGGTCAGCAGCGCCTGCTCCACGACGTCCCGGCCCGGCAGGTTCACGAAGCAGAAGGCGACGTTGCAGCCCAGCTTCCCGAACTCCATCACCATCGACCGGCCCAGCCCGGTGGCCCCACCCGTCACCAGTGCCACCTTGCCCTTCCACCCCCTCCGGATCGGCTGCGGCTCGGGGTCTTCGAGCACGGCGCCGCTGGCGTCGGGGGCTTCGTACTCCCACGACGGCCGTTGGCCGAAACCAAAGGATGGCAAGGGCATGGAGTCCGAAGGTACGGCGCGCCCGGGGGGAGGGCAAGAAGGGGCCGGCGCCCCTTGCCGGGGCCTCTTCACTCCTGGCTCGGCCCGCTTTTATTTCCTCATGCTCCCCAAACTCGGCTGGCTTCTTGTCGCCCTCGCCGGCGCGGTCGGCTGGGGGTCGCTGGCTCTGCACCGGGGCGAGACGATCAGCGCCGCCTGGCTGGTGCTGGCCGCCGTCGCCACCTACCTCGTCGCCTTCCGCTTCTACAGCCGCTTCCTGGCCGACCGGGTCTTCGGCCTCAACGACCGCCGGGCCACCCCGGCGGAGCGCCTCGCCAACGGCCGCGACTACGTGCCCACGTCGCGCTGGGTGCTCTTCGGCCACCACTTCGCCGCGATCGCCGGGGCCGGCCCGCTGGTCGGCCCGGTCCTCGCCGCCCAGTTCGGCTACCTCCCCGGCACCATCTGGATCGTCTTCGGCGTGGTGCTCGGCGGCGCGGTCCAGGACTTCATCATCCTCTTCGCCTCCATGCGGCGCGACGGCAAGTCGCTGGGCCAGATGGCCAAGGAGGAGACCGGCCCGGTCACCGGCATGCTGGCGATGATCGCGGTGCTCGCCATCATGGTGATCCTGCTCGCGGTGCTGGCGCTGGTGGTGGTCAACGCGCTCCGGGACAGCCCCTGGGGCGTCTTCACCATCCTCTGCACCATCCCGATCGCGATCCTGATGGGCTACTGGATGAAGGTGTGGCGGCCCGGGCGCACCCTCGAGGCCTCGGCCATCGGCGTGGTGCTCCTGATCCTGGCCCTGGTGGGCGGCCGCCACGTCGCCGAGTCGCCGGTGCTGGCGCCGCTGTTCACCCACTCCGCGCTGACCATCGCCTATGGCATGATCGCCTACGGCTTCGTCGCCAGCGTGCTGCCGGTGTGGATGCTGCTCTGCCCCCGCGACTATCTCTCCACCTTCATGAAGATCGGCACCATCCTCCTGCTCGCGGTGGGGATCCTGGTGGTGCTGCCGCCGCTCAGGATGCCGGCCATGACGCAGTTCGTGGACGGCACCGGGCCGGTCTTCGCCGGAAAGCTCTTCCCCTTCGTGTTCATCACCATCGCCTGCGGGGCCATCAGCGGCTTCCACGCGCTGGTGGCCTCCGGCACCACGCCGAAGATGCTGACCCGCGAGAGCGACGCCCGATACATCGGGTACGGCGGCATGCTGATGGAGTCGTTCGTCGCGGTGATGGCGATGTGCGCCGCCGCGGTGCTCGATCCCGGGGTGTACTTCGCGATGAACGCCCCGCTCACCACGCTGGGCGGCAGCGTCGAAGCCGCCGCGGCGACGGTCCGGGCCTGGGGATTCCAGGTCACGCCGGAGCAGATGACCGGGCTCGCCGCGGCGGTGGGCGAGCAGACCCTGCTGGCCCGCACCGGCGGCGCGCCGTCACTCGCGGTCGGGATGGCGCAGATCTTCAGCGGCGCCTTCGGGCAGGGGCTGATGGCGCTCTGGTACCACTTCGCCATCATGTTCGAGGCGCTGTTCATCCTGACCACGGTGGACACCGGCACCCGGGTAGGACGCTTCATGCTCCAGGAGCTCGGCGGGCACGTCTGGAAACCCCTCGGCCGCACCTCCTGGTACCCCAGCATCATCCTCGCCTCCGCCCTGGTCGTCGCCGGGTGGGGCTACTTCCTGGTGCAGGGCGTGCTCGATCCGCTGGGCGGGATCAACTCGCTGTGGCCGCTCTTCGGCATCAGCAACCAGCTGCTCGCGGCGGTGGCGCTCTGCGTGGGCACGACGATCCTGATCAAGAGCGGCAAGGCGCGCTACGCCTGGGTGACCCTGCTCCCGCTCGCCTGGGTGCTGCTGGTGACGCTGACCGCCGGCTGGCAGAAGGTCTTCGCCGCCGACCCCCGGCTCGGCTTCCTGGCCCACGCGGCGCTCACCGCGCAGCAGGTGGCGGACGGAGTCGTCGAGCCGGCGCGCGGGGCCCGGCTCATCTTCAACGACCGGCTCGACGCGGTCGTGTCCATCTCGTTCATGCTGGTGACGGTGCTGGTGGTGGCGGCGTCGGCCCGGGAGTGGATGCTGGTGCTGACCCGGCGCAAGCCGGCGCGGGCACGGGAGACCCCGTTCGTAGAGACGGCCTATGTGGGGTAGCCGGAGCGGCGCGGCCCGGGGCGGCGCCCGCCGGACCGGATGGGGCCACACGGTTGCCGCCCTGCTGGGCGCCGTGCGGCGGGTCGCGGGGATGCCGGACTACGCCGCGCACCTGGAGCACCTGCGCCGGTGCCACCCGGAGCGCCGGGTTCCGACGGAGCGCGAGTTCTATGAGGAGTACGTGCGGGCGCGGTACGCCGACGGGCCGACGAGGTGCTGCTAGGGGAGGGGGCATGTCATCCCGAATGTTGCATTCCTCATCCCGAGCGCAGCGAGGGATGAGGTGTGTTGCCCCGGGATGACCTCCGATCTCACTCCGCCCTCCGCAGCTCCCCCACCCACTCCGTCAGCCACTTCCCCGTCCGCGAGATCACCGCCGAGCTGTCGTTCGCCAGGAAATCGTAGCCCCCCCGGCTCAGCTCGGGACCGGCGTACACCTCTCGCGCCCGGGCCCGGTCGCGAGCCTCCAGCAGCGCGGCCAGACTCGTCCGGGTCCCGATCCAGAGCAGTGCGTCCGAGGCCCGCGACCCGTAGCGCGGCGGCACGCCGAAGCTGTCGGGCGCGGCGTAGACCCGAGCGAGCAGCGGAATCGCGGCGGTATCGGCCGAGAACGAGAGCAGGGTGAGGTACCGGACCTTGAGCTCGGTGTCGCCGGCCGCGAGGAAGCGCGCCTGAATCGAGTCCGACGCCGCCCGCCCCAGGCGGCCGAGCACCCAGGCCTCGCCCAGGGCGTACCGGCGGGTGGAGATCATCGCCGAGAATCTCCTGCAACACCGCGGGATCGCCCTTGGTCTCGCGGGCCCGCTCCAGCTCGACCGCGCGAAGCGGCGCCAGGAGGTCCGCCGGGTCCTGCCCCGGCGGACCCTTCACCTGCCCGGCCTCGATCGCGCGGCTCAGCTTGGCGGCGCTGTCGGCGAAGGCGGCATCCCGCAGCTCGGCCAGACGGGTGAGGGCGAGCGGCGCGTCGTTCCACGGCGCGTCACCCCGGAGCGCGGCCCGGAGCCGTCGCCACAGGGCGGCGGGCCGGCGCTCCTTCAGGACAGCGAGCACCGAGTCCGCCGCGGGGGTGCCGGCCCGCAGCCCCTCGTGGAGCTCGGAATAGGTCGCCCGGGCCGAATCGCCAACCCGGATCAGCACCTGCCCCTCGGCGCGGCCGGCCCAGCCAGCCAGCAACGCGAGGAGCGCGGGGGTGTACCTGGTCATGACTTTCCCTCTGTGCCAGAGTGCGTGACGGCGAGCCACAGTGCCACCGCAACCATCATTCCCGCCGCCGATCCCCACAGCGCGGCGGGCCCGCCGGCCCGCTGATACAGCGCCCCGAAGGCGAGCCCCGCCGGGAGGGCGGTGCCGCCAATGAGCGCATGGTAGATCCCGAATCCCCGTCCCGTGCGCACCGGCGCGAGTCGCGCCACCAGCGCGCGCTCGGCGGACTCGGTCAGGCCGGCCACGGGTCCGAGCAACAGGAAGACGGCTACGGCTGCCGCCGGGCTGAGCCGCACCCCGAGCGCCACCGCGACGCCGGCGAAAAGTATCCCGCCGGCCGCCACGGTGACGCGCGGCCCCAGGCGGTCGGAGATCCAGCCCCCGGGATAGGACGCGGCGCTGCGCACGACGTGGAGCCCGGCCCAGACCAGCGGGACGGCGGGGACCGCGACCCCCACGTCCTGGAGCCGCAGCAGCAGCAGGGTCTCCGGCAGCCGGAAGAAGGTGAGCGCCGCGAGCATCACGACCGGCCCCCAGAACACCCGTCCGGCGGCGTCGGCGAGATCGCGGCCCGTCTTCGGGCCCGGCGCGATGGCCGGGACGGCACCTGCGCCGCGGAGCAGGAACGCCAGGATCAGGAACGCGATCGCGCCCGGCAGCGCGCTCCACCCGATTACCTCGCGAACGCCCAGCCCGCTCGCCAGCAGGTACCACGCGACCACCGAGCCGAGCACCGCCCCGAAATGGTCGGCGCCGCGGTGAAAACCGAACGCGCGGCCCCGCAGCGGCAGCGGCGTGACCGCGGCAATGAGGGCGTCGCGCGGCGGAGTGCGAAGGCCCTTGCCCACCCGGTCCACCACGCGGAAGCCGATCACCTGCGACGCCGAGCCGGACAGGCTGATCAGCGGCCGGGCCAGCACGGCGGTCGCATACCCGCCCAGGATGAGCGGCGCCCGCCACCGGGGCCGGTCCGACAGCTTCCCGCTCGCCAGCTTCACCGCCGCCGAGGTCAGCTCGGCCGCGCCGTCCAGCAGCCCGAGCGCGAGCGGGCCCGCCCCCAGCGTGCCGGTGACGAAGGCGGGAAGGATCGGGTACACCATCTCGCTCGCGAAATCGTTGAACAGCGAGACGAGGGAGAGTCCCTTGACGGTGGGGGGAATGGCTGAGGCCGCGGGCCTCATGACGGGCCGGCCGCGGGCACGAACACCTCCAGCGCGCGGGGCACGACCCGAAAGCTGGCGGGTGTCTCGGCCCCTACCTCGCCATCCAGGTCGATCGGCATCGGCCGGTTGGTCCGGATCTCGAACGCCTCGGCCCGCAGCGTCTCGACCTCACCCCGCCTGCCGTGGGTGCCCAGCTTCAGCGAGGGCGCCAGCCGGGCCAGCTCCCACCAGTGGTTCACCTCCAGCGAATAGAGGTCGAGCCGGGCGTCGTCGATCGCGGCGTCCCGGGCCACCGCCATCGCCGCGCCGTAGTAGCGGCCGTTTCCCACCACGATCTGGACGGTCCGGGTCTTCCGCGTGCCGCCCTCCCAGGAGATCTCGGCCCGGAACGGATGGCTGCGCCGGATCGCCTTGATCGCGGCCAGCAGGTACGCCAGCGAGCCCCAGCGGCGCTTCATCCCGGGCGACAGCTCCTCCGTGATCCGCACGCTGAGGCCGAGGCTGGCCGTGGTGAAGAAGTAGCGGTCGTTGACCCGGCCGAGATCGATCCGGCGGCGGCGCCCCGCGGCGATCACCGCGCAGGCGCCTTCCGGGTCGGACGGAATACCGAGAGTTCGGGCGAGATTGTTGGCGGTGCCGAGGGGGACGATGCCGAGGGGAAGGCCGGAGTCCACCAGGCCCTGGACCGCGGCGCCGAGCGTCCCGTCGCCGCCGCCCACGATCACCCGGTCGATCCGCCCCTGGTAGCCCCTGATCAGGCCGGGCAGCCGGGATGGGTCCTCGGCCGGCTCCACCAGGGGGTCCAAGCCGAGGCCGCGGAGCCGGCTGGCGATCTCCTCCACCCCCTCCCCGCCCTCGCGCGCGTGGGGATTCACCAGGAAGAGGGCGCGGGACGGCATCGGCGAAAACTAGCATGTATGTTTGTCGCCATGCCCGCCGAGTCCTCCCGATTCCACGAGTCCAACCTGTGGGCCACACCGATCCGGGACTTCGGGCTCACCATCGAGGGAACCCCCCTCCTGCCGATGATCGAGGAATTCCAGGGCGAGCTCCGCCGGACTGGGGCTGACCCGGATCCACCCCCGGTTCTACCTGTCCACCGAGTGGGGCGTCGCCTTCGAATCGGTGGCGATCGCCATCCCGTTCTACCTGGCCCGGCCCGATCTGACCGCGCTGCACGTGGAGCGGACCGGCGTGGTCGAGGGCGTTCGACCGGGCGGACATCCTCCGCTACCTGCGCCACGAGATGGGTCACGTGGTCAACTACGCCTACCGGCTCTACGACCAGGAGGAATGGGTCAAGCGCTTCGGCTCGATCACCCAGCCGTACAACGAGGAGTACCGGCCGGAGCCGTTCAGCCGCCGGTACGTGCGCCATCTCCCGGGCTGGTACGCGCAGAAGCACCCCGACGAGGACTGGGCCGAGACCTTCGCGGTCTGGATGACGCCGGGGCTGCGACTGGCGGAAGGAGTACGCGGGTGGCCGGTGGCGGCCGCGAAGCTGGCCTACTGCGATCGGGATCGATGGGCGCGCTGCGGGAGCGGGACCCGGACGTGACCTGCGTGGAGCTGGACGAGGACGTGGCCGAGATCGAGTACTCGCTGGGCCACTACTACCGCGACGATCCCATCGGCCTGGGCGAGGTGCCGCCCGGCCTCGACGGCGCCATCCGCGCCATCTTCGACGACCTGGGCGGCGCCGGGACGGCGGTGGCCCACGAGCCGCTCGCCCCCGCGGCGGCGCTGATCCGCCGCCTCGAGCCCGAGCTGCTGGCGCAACGTGTTCCGCTGGACCGGCCACTTCCCCGAGCGAACCCGGGTCCTGATCCGCTACCTGGCGGAGCGGGCCGAGCACCTGCGGCAGGTGTACCTGCCGGGCCGGGAGGCGGCGGCGATCGTGGCGGTGACGACGCTGGTGACGGGGCTGGCGATGAATCACGTGCAGCGGGGCAGCTACCTGCCGTGAGCGGTTCCGGCGGCGCCGGCTACTTCGGCTTCTTGTGCCGGGCCAGCGCCAGATCCACGATCCGCTCGATCAGCCGTAGGTAGTCCAGGCCTCCTGCCGCCGCCGCCATCGCGAACTCGCTCTCCTTGTCCAGGTAGCAGCTGGCGTTGACCTCGAGCACGTAGATGTCGCCGGTGTCGGTGAGCCGCAGGTCCACCCGGCCGTAGTCGCGCACCCGCAGCGCGCGGTAGGCGTCGACCGCCACCTTCTGCAGCCGGGCGCGCAGCTCGTCGGGCAGCTGGGCCAGCACCGACTGGGTGCCCTTGTACTCCTTGCTCCGCTCGTCCCACTTGGCCTTGCTGTCCATCACCTTGGGCACGCCCTCGGGAAGCCCGGTGAAGTCGATCTCGATCGGCGGCAGCGCCTTGGGCTGGGAGTTGCCGAGCACGCCGACGTAGAACTCGCGCCCGTCGATGAACTCCTCCGCCAGCGCCGAGTCGTCCAGCTCCTTGTGGATGGCGGTCACCCGCTCCATCAGCGCCACGGCGTCGTGCACCAGCGACTTGCCGCCGATGCCCAGCGAGGCGTCGGAGCGGAGCGGCTTGACGAACAGCGGCATCCGGAGGTTGCCGCCGGTCTCGAAGTCCGTGTCGCGGGCGAACACCGCGAAGCGGGGGTAGAGGATGTCCTCGAAGGCGAGCAGCTTCTTGGTGAGGCCCTTGTCCTGGCTCAGGTACAGCTCGCCGGGGCCGCTGCCGGTGTAGTCGCAGCCCGAGCAGATCGAGCAGGCCGGTGACGGGGATGTCGCCGAAGACGTTGTCGCCGAACATCTCCATCAGGTTGAAGACCAGGTCGGGCCGGCGCCGGGAGAGCCCGCTGATCAGGCGCTTGACGTCGCCGTGCGCGCCGAGCACCGAGACCCGGTGTCCCAGCTTGCGCAGCGTCCGCGCGACCTGGGGCACGACCGGGTCGTAGTCCTTCGAGTTCTCGTCTTCGCTGTCGAGGTACGTCAGGACGGTGATCTTCATGGGCCCTTTCGGGTCGGCCGGCTCACTCCTGCCCCAGCTCCATGCCCCACCGCGCCAGCGACACCGGGATGCCGCCGTACGCCAGCAGCTCGTCGTGGAATCGCTTGGGCTCGAACCCGGCGCCGGCGCGCTCGCGATAGGCGTCGCGCAGCCGGAGCAGCTCGCGGCGGCCCACCGCGTAGCAGAGCTGGTAGGTGGGCCAGGCGCAGTAGCGGCGCACCTCGGCCTCGGCGCTGGTGCGCTCGATGGGCAGGTGCTCGACCATGTAGTCCACCGCCTCCGCCGGGCTCATGCCCCGGGTGTGGAGGCCGACGTCGAGCACGATCCGGATCGCTCGCCACAGCAGGTTCACCAGCTGGAACAGCCGGGCCTCGTCGTCGGCGTAGTAGCCCGCCTCGTCCATCAGCTGCTCGCAGTAGAGCGCCCAGCCCTCGACCATCACCGGGGTCCAGACGTGGCGCCGCACCTCGGAGCCGAGACCCTGCGCGGTGACCAGCTGGAGATGGTGCCCGGGGTAGGCCTCGTGCGCCACCATGGACGGGATGGCGTGGCGGCAGTGGCCCCGGCGCTGGCGCGCCAGCACCTCGGGAGGGAGCGACGGATCGGGCGGCGTCACGTAGAACCGGCCGGTCTGGTGCGACAGGAAGATCGGCGGCGGCTCGTAGGCCGCGAACGGCACCAGGGCGAGCATGAACGACGGCGTCGGCACCACGTCCACCGGATCGAGCGGGACGCTGACGAGATCCCGCTCCGCCACGAACGCGTGGGCCCGGTCCAGCTCCGCGCGGTAGACCGCGAGCAGCGCCTCGGGCTCCGGCGTGTCGGCGCGGAGCTCCTCGACGATCTCCCGCCAGCCCCGCCCGCCCATGCGGGCCGCCAGGCCGGCCAGCGCCGCCTCGGTCTCCTCCTGCAGGTGCAGCCCGTAGCGCCACAGCTCGGGCGCGCCGGCCACCAGGGCGTGCTCGTGGTGCAGCCGCCGGCTGAACTGCTCCTCGCCGATGGCGAAGGCATGGGCATCGGCCGCCGGCTCGATGTCGTCGCGGAGCGCGGCGCCGAAGCGCTTGAGCGCTTCCAGCGCCTCGACGGCCGCCTGCTGCAGCTCGGCCCGGATCTGCGGCGCCTCGGCGCCCAGCTCACCGGCCAGCTGCACCACCAGCTCGCCGCCGCCACCGAGCATGCCGAGGGCGGTGTCCACGAACACCGAGGGCGGCTCCACCAGCGTGTCGCGCGCGGCGTCGAGGAAGGCCGGGATCGCCTTCAGCCGCTGGAGCGCCGCCGGCGCGCGCCCGTCGGCCGCCCCGTTCCGCCGCGCGAGGATGGCGTAGAGTCCCTGAAAGACGTGGGCCAGCCAGTAGCCCGGGTTCCGGACATGGGGACGCTCGTGCTCCAGCCGGAAGACCGTGCTCCGGATCTCGCCCAGCAGCGCCGTGCGGTCGATCTCCGCCTGGAGGTCGTCGGGCTCCAGCGCCTCGATCGCGCCGGCCACCGAGCGCAGGGCCGCGACGTGCACCTGCGTCGCCTCGGCGTCGAACCGGCCGAGGCGCGCGTCGTGCGACACCAGGCCGGCCGAGCTCGCCGCGGCGGGGTCGAAGTAGTACTTCAGATCGAGATAGGACCGGCAGAGATCGTCAACCGACGCCATGGCGCCTCGAGCGGAAGGTGCCGAGGATGGATCAGCCGTCAGCAGTCACCTCGGAATGATCGCCCAGTGTCATGCTGCCACGGAAGCCCTCGACCGTGACGTGGCTGCCGAGCAGCGCGCCGTCGAGCACCGTGCGGGTGAGCGCCGCGTCGCGCCCGACGATCGCGTTGCGCAGCTTGCTGTCGGTGATCCGGGTGCCGCGCTCCAGCGAGACGTTGGGCCCGATCTCGCTCCGCTCGATCGAGACGCCGTCCTCGATGTAGACCGGATCGTGGATCGTCACGCCGGGAAAATCCACCCGCCGCGCGGCGCCCTTCCGCAGCAGCGTCTCGTTGGTCTCCAGCAAGGTGCCCAGGGCCCCGCAATCGTACCACCCCCCCACCTCGGCGGTGAGGATCCGCTTGCCGTGGTCGATCATCCACTGGAACGCGTCGGTCAGGAAGAACTCGCCCTTGTTCTTGGGCCGCGTCAGGACGTGGTCGATCCCCTCCCACAGGCTGTCCACGCCCTGATGTAGTACAGCCCGATGTTGGCGAGCTTGGAGATCGGCGTGTCGGGCTTCTCGACGATCTTCGTCATGTAGCCCTGGTCGTCGGTGACCACCACGCCGAAGCGCTGGTAGTCCTCGACCTCCTTGGCCCAGATGATGCCGTCGGCGTCGCTGCGGTTGATGAGCGAGAGGTCGGCCTCGAAGACCGTGTCCACGAAGATGATCAGCACCGGCTCGTCCACGAACGGCCGCGCCAGGTTCACCGCGCCCGCGGTGCCGTCCTGCACCTTCTGCTCGATGAAGCGCGACGGAATCGGGTAGCGGGCGCGGGCGTACGCCTCGACCTGCTCCTTCAGGTGCCCGGTGATGTAGATCAGCTCGCTCACGTCGAGGCCGTCCAGCCGGTCCATCACCCAGTCCATCACCGGGCGCCCGGCGACCTTGAGCATCGGCTTGGGGACGAGGTGCGTGTGCGGGCGCAGCCGGGTGCCCTTCCCGGCCAGCGGAATGATCACTTGCATGTCAGCCTCGTGCCGTAGCGGTCCTGGAGTCGTACGAGATCGTCGAGCTCGGGCGTCGACGCCTCGAGCACGTCGCTGTCCACGACGGCCTCGATCTGGTGAATGAGCTTGGGCGGAATGCGCGCGCTCTGGCCGGCCGTGAACCGCCGCTCCTCCAGCGCGGAGCCCGGCTGGGTGCGGAGGATCAGCTCGCCGCGGAGCACGTGCATCGTCTCGTCCTTCTGGTTGTGATACTGGAGACTCAGCACGTGGCCGGCGCGCAGGTGGAGGATCTTGCCCACGTAGCGGTCGGTGCGCGCCCAGATCAGCTCGTATCCCCAGGGTTTGTCCACCCGGTACGGGACTTCCGGCACTCGACCTCCCCGGGTCTGATGGGTGCGGTAATATAGGCGGGGCGGCCGCGCGATCAGAACGCGGGTTGGAAGCTGAGGACCCAGCGGAACGCGATCTCATCGTCCGCCGGCGACCGGTCGTGCGCCACCTCGGGCCGGCTGAACCAGAGCGGCAGGTCGAGGCGGGTGACGAACCGGGTGTCACCGATGCGATGATCGGCCCGCAGGCCGATGCCGGCGTCGCCGAGGAAGCGGATCCGGTCGTTCAGCGAGGTCTGGGCCGCGCCGCCGATCGCGTGCGACAGATCGCCGAAGAGGGCGATGCCGACCCGGTTGAAGAGCCGGGACCGGGGCCGGGCCAGCAGAGTGCGCTCCAGCTCCAGGCTCAGCGCGACGATCGCGGCGGTCGAGAGCCGCGGGTCCGCGCCCCGCACGCCCGCGCCGCCCGGCGCGTGATAGCGCATGTCGTCGCCCGCCAGGAGCGCGCCCCGCGAGCGCAGGAACGGATTGTCCAGCTGCTCCAGCGGGTCGGCGCCCTGGAAGTAGATCTGGCGCTGCTTGACCGCCTCATGCTCCCCGCCGGCCACGCCGGCGTAGACCCGCGTCCCGAGCTCGAGCGCCCGCCCCAGCGCGCGGCGCGCGGTCCCTTCGACCGTGCCGCGAAAGTAGAACGGCTCGAGGTCCGCCCGCCCGGTCGACTTGAGCCCGCTCCGGTTGTAGACCAGCCCGCCGCCCACCGAGGTGCCGAAGCCGAGCCGCCAGCCGCCGCTCACGCCGGCGGCCCCGTTGCGGACCGCGAGCTCGATGGTGCCCGCGTCGTCGTAATAGGAGCGGTCCAGGTAGCGGAAGTCGTCGGGGTGGACCCACCTGAGCGTGACGCCGTGCGACCACAGCGCGCCCCGGCCGGGCGTCGCCTGCCGCCGCCGGTCGAACCCCAGGGAGGCGCCGTACCGGCCCTCGACGTCGAACAGCTCGAGCGTCTCGGACGTGTTGGGCGCCCGGAGAAAGACCGGGTTCCGCAGCCGCGCATAGAAGTCCACCGACGGCGCATCGTCATCGGCGCCCCAGCCGGTCCCGACCGTGAGCAGGGAGAGGTTCTGCTCGAACCGGCCGAGGTAGTCACTCCGGCTTCCGACGCCGAGGGTGACGCCGCCCGCGTCGTTGTACCAGAGGGTCGGATGGAAACCGACCGTCATCCGGTCGCGGCGGTGCCGGCCGCTGAAGTAGGGATGGAAGTAGAGCTCGGAGCCGGGGTACGGGGCCACCAGGGAGCGGAGCGTGAAGCGGAGGGACCGGCGGTTGTTCAGCATGTTCCAGTCGTGGCCCCGCACCAGCGGGTCGAGCAGCACCTCGCGCGGCGCCGTCCGGGTGGCCACCTCCACCCATTCGCGCTCCGCCAGCCCGGCCGAGCGCGCCACCGCGGTGTCCTCCGCCGCCACCACCGCCACGTCCACCGGATACCGACCCGGCGAATGCCGCACCACCTCGACCCGGGTGACCCAGCCGTCCGCCCGCCGCTCCCGCTTCACCTTCCCCACCCCGTAGTCGTACAGGTCGGTGGTGTGCAGCCACTGGGCGAACAGCGCGGAGAGATCCTGGCCCGACACCTCCTCGGCCACGGCGCGGAACGCCGCCTCGTCCACGTGCCGGTACTTCCAGCGCTGGTAGAAGGCGCGCAGGATCTGCTGCATCGTCCTCGTCGCCGACCAGGTGCCGGAGCTGGTGGAAGAAGAGCTCCCCGCGGGTGTAGATCGCGTCCTGGTAGGAGTCGAAGTCCCGGTACGCGCCGGCCGGGAGGCCGGGCGGCTCCGAGCGGCCGTCGAGGTCGGCGAGCAGCACGCCGGCCTCGGTGCGCGGGTAGGTGCTGGGACGGCCCGATGCCTCCCAGAACCAGGTGGTCTGGAAGCTGGTGAAGCCCTCGTCGAGCCATCCCTCGCGCCACTCGTTGTTGGCCAGGAGGCCCATGGTGTAGTTGTGCCCCGCCTCATGGACGATGAGGCCCTGATCGGCGGAGCCGTTCATGATCACCATGGGGAACTCGGTGCCGCCGCCCTCGATGCCGGTGCAGGTTGGTGAGCTGGGGCCAGCCGAACGGCCCGTACAGCCGGTCGAGCCAGGCGAGCGCGCGCTCGGTCCGCTCGACCGCGACGCCGCCGCCCCAGGTGGCTTCGTCGCCCGGAGCGTAGAGGACGTGCACCGCGGTGCCCTCGAAGCGCCCGCCCTCGTAGCGATACTCGGGGCTCAGCGACAGCGCGAAGTGGTGCACCCGCTCGGCGTACCAGCGGATCCGCTTGCGGCCGGGCTCCGCGCCGGCGCAGGCGTCGGCCGCGGGAGTCGCCGCGCCGTACGCGTCGCGGAGATACTCCACCGGCCGGGAGGGCATCCGGTTGGCGGCCTCCCATCCCGGATCGCCGCAGACCGGCACGCCGGTGGCGCCGACCACCTGGTCCCGGGGCACGTCGAGGTCCACCGTGAAGCGGGCGAACTCGCCGTAGAACTCGCCCGCGGGCACCAGCGGGTGCTCGTTCCACCCGTAGCGGTCGTACACCACCACCTTGGGATACCACTGGGCGAAGTCGAAGCGCCGTCCCTGCCGGCCCTGGCGCCGGGGCACGGTCGAGGGGCGCGCGTCCCAGCCCAGGTCCACCATCATCGAGTCGCCGGGCGGCAGCGGCCGGGGCAGGCGGAACCGCACCACGGTGCTGTCGGGCGCCAGGGGATAGATCGGGTCGGCCGGCCGGCCCATGATGCGCACGTCGCGCACGTGATTGAACCCGTACTCGGGGTCCCGCAGGTCGTTGAACCGGCGCCGGCCCTCCGCCGAGTCGGCATCGGCCCACCGGGAGGCCGGGCGGAACGCGTTGAGATGGAGGTGGAGGGCGAAGCTGACGAGGGTGTCGGGGGAGTGGTTGGTGTACCTGATCCGCTCCTCGCCCGCGAGCACGCCGGAGGGCTCGTCGAGCCGGGCGGTGATCTGGTACGCCACGTCCTGCTGCCAGTACGATCGGGGCTCGACGGGGGGCGGCTGCTGCAGCGCGAGCAGGGCGAGGACGATCACCGGCGGAAATGTAGGCGCGCCCGGCGCCCGGTCGCCACCCTACATGGCCTGCTTGAACTTGTCGTCGAGCAGCCGGTTCACGGCATCGCGAAGCTCCTGCTCGCTGAACGGCTCGCGCAGGATCGGGACGTTCGCCGGCAGTTGCGCCTCCACTTCGGGCGTGGACCGTCCGGCGTGGGCGAGGTAGAGAATGGGCAGGTTGGGCCGCTTCTGGCGGAGCCGGTGGATCAGGTCCACACCGTCCACCCCTTGCACCCGGGTATCGCTGAGCAGGAGATCGCACGGTTCCAGGGCGACGGCGAGCTGAACGGCGGCGAGGGCGTCGTAGGCGTGGAAGACGGCGTGACCGTCCGCGCGCAGGGTGTCGATGACGAAGCCGACGACCTTCGGGATCCTCGTCGGCCACGACGATGCGTAGCCGGTCGAAGATACCGGATGGGGGCGAATTCACTATGAACCTTGGACCCGGAGGACGGCCGGGAATGGCAGGCAACTGACGGCGTACAACTCCATCAATATAAGGCGTCGCCCCGGTCAACGGTGATGCGAGTGATTACTCCTGCTAATAGCTCGTATCTAGGCTCTTGTGTGGACGATGCGTAGGTATATAATACCGTTAACCTACGAAGCAGAGCTACCGCCATGACCTCCCAGCCCCTCGACCTCACCTCCCGCCGCATCCTCCAGCTCCTCGCCGCCGACGGCCGGGCCAGCTACCAGGCCATCGCCGACGAGATCGGGCTGTCCCGGCCCGCCGTCATGGAGCGGGTCAAGCGGCTGGAGGAGGCCGGGCTCATCCAGGGCTACCACGCCACGCTCGACCGGGCCAAGTGTGGCTTCCCGGTCACCGCCTTCGTCGCCATCCGATTTCCGGCGTCGGAGCACGCCGGCGACGAGCCCCAGATTCAGCTGCTGGCCGGCCATCCCAACGTGCTGGAATGCCACCACGTGGCCGGCGACGACTGCTACGTGCTCAAGGTCGCCGCCCCCTCGATCGAAAGCCTCGAGGGCGTGCTGCGCCAGATCAAGCAGCCGGGCCAGCCGGTCAGCACCCGGACCACGATCGTCCTGTCCACCCTGTTCGAGAAGCCGGGCATCGCCCCGGCGGAGGCCGACTGATGGCGGGGCTGCGCGGCAGGGCGCTGATCGCCTACCTCCTGGTCTGCACCGTCTGGGGCTCCACCTACCTGGCCATCCGGATCGGGGTCATGCACCTGCCCCCGATGCTCTTCGCCGGCATCCGCTTCGTCATCGCGGGCGCGCTCCTGGCCGGCATCGTGCTCGCCACCGGCGACCGGCTGCCGCGGACCCTGCGCGACTGGAAGATGCTCGCGATCACCGGCCTCTTCCTGCTGCTCGGCGGCAACGCCGTGGTGGTCTGGGCCGAGCAGCACGTGGAGTCGGGAGCGGCGAGCGTGTTCGTGGCGGCGGTGCCGCTCTGGGCCGCGTTCTTCGACGCGCTGTGGCCCGGCGGCACCACGGTCTTCACCTGGCGGGTCGGCGTCGGCCTCGCGCTCGGCTTCCTGGGCAGCGCGCTGCTCGCGGGCGTCACCCCGGGCGAGCTGCTGAGCGCGGACCTCTCGGGCCCGGTCGCCCTCACCCTGGCGAGCGCGTCGTGGGCCTTCGGCACCGTGTACTCCAAGCGGAACCCCACCGGCACCACGCCCTACGCCGCGTCGGCGGTGCAGATGCTGGCGGGCGGCGCGGTGATCACGCTGCTCGGGCTGGTGCTCGGCGAGGCGGGCCAGTGGCGCTGGTCCGGCTCCGGCATCGGCGCGCTGGCCTATCTCGTGGTCTTCGGATCGATCGTCGGCTTCACGGCCTACGCCTACGCGCTGCGCCACGCCTCCGCCACGATCGTGGGGACCTACGCCTACGTGAATCCGGTGGTGGCGGTGTTCCTCGGCTGGCTGATCCTGCACGAGGCCGTCACCGCCCGCACCATCGCGGCCGGGGTGCTGATCCTCGGTGCGGTGCTCATGATCCAGCTCGCGCCCGGCGCCCACGGCCCGAGCCGGGCCAAGGCGGCCGAGCTGCCGGCCGGCGCGCCGCGGCGGGGAGAGGCGGGCGCGTGACCGCGCGGCGCTGGACCTGCACGGTTCGGCCGCCGAAGAAGTGGAGCGGCTGGTGGCCCGGTTCGAGGACGGCACCCTGCCCAAGGACGAATGGACCCACCGCGCTCACCTGGCGGTAGCGCTCTGGTACGCCACCCGCCTGCCGTTCGAGGAGGCGCTGGCCGCGGTGCGGAACGGGATCCAGGCGATCAACGCGGTGCACGGCGTGGTGACCACGCCGTTCAGAGGCTACCACGAGACGATCACCCGCTTCTACATGCTGGTGGTCTGCGATTACGTCAGGCGGGAAGAGGCCGACCGGGAACCGATTGGGCGGCCCGGGTGAACCGGCTGCTGGCGCGCTACGGCGCCCGGGACCTGCCGCTGCGGCACTACACCAAGGATCGGCTGATGTCGCCCGAGGCGCGATTCGGCTGGGTCGAGCCGGACCTGCGCCCGATCGCCTGAGCGGCGGTGCTCAGCCGCGAGAGCAGGTGCCGCCGCAGCTTGGTCATCCGCCGCCGCACCGAGCCGTCGTGGATCCGCTCGCCCACCCGCACCACGGTGCCGCCGAGAATCTCGGGATCCACGTGGAAGGTCGCGAGCACTTCCTTGCCCAGCTGGCGGCTGAGCGCGGCCTGGATGGAGCGCTGGAGCGGCTCGTCCGCGGCGTGGGCCAGGGTGACGCCGGCGCGCACCCGGTTGTGCCGGATGTCGAGCAGCGCCTGGTACTCCGCCGCGATCTCCCGCAGCAGCCGCTGCCGTCCCCGCTTCACCAGCGCCTGGAGAAACCGCACGAACTCCCGCGGCGTCCCCTCGAGCGCCGCGGCCAGCAGCCGCGCCTTCGCGGCCTTGGGCACCCGCGGCGACATCAGCACCGCCTGCACCTCGGGCGTCGTCTCCACCGCCCCGGCCACGGCGTCGATCAGCTCGGCGAAGCGGTCGGTGTGCCCGCTCGAGCCGCCCAGCTCGAAGCAGCGTCTCGGCGTAGTTGCGGGCGACGAGGCCCGACCTCACGGCCGGTCGTCCAGGCTGGCGATGAACTCCTGCACCAGCTTGCGGTCGGTGTCGCCGTCCAGCCGCTTCTCGATCAGCTTGGACGCGGCGGCGAGCGACAGATCCACCGCCTCGCGCCTCAGGTCGGCCACGGCGCGGTCGCGCTCGACGCCGATCTCGCGCCGGGCCCGGGCCAGCAGCTCCTCCTGCTCCTGCTTGGTCTTCTCCATCGCCCGGGCCCGCTCCTTCTCCGCCGCGTCGCGGGCCTCGACCAGGACCCCGTGGGCCTGGGCCTTGGCCTCGGCGACCAGCCGCTGGTGCTCGGCCAGCAGCGCCGCGGCCTGCTCCCGGTCTCTGCGCGGCCTCGGCGAGCTGGCGCTCCAGCGCCTGCTCCCGCGCCTCCACCGCGCCGAGAATCGCGGGCCAGGCGAACCGCTTGAGGATCGACCAGCAGCAGCAGGAACACGAAGACGGTCCAGAGCATCAGACCGCCGTCCACCGTGAGCGGGCCGGAGGCGTGCTCCTGGGCCGCGGGCGCGTGGGCCTGCACGGCGGTCGAGATGAGGTCGAGCATCGGCGTCTCCAGCGGTGAGGTACCGGCCACCGCTACCGGGACGCCGGTAGCGGATGGCCGATGGAGGTCCTCAGAAGTTGATCTTGCCCTGAATCAGGAACGCGATGACCGCCACGAACAGCGCCACGCCTTCCACCAGCGCGGCCGCGATGATCATCGCCGTCTGGATCCGCGCCGTGGCGTCGGGCTGCCGGGCGATGCCCGCGGTGGCCTGGGCGCCGATCTGGCCGATGCCGATGCCGGCGCCCACCACCGCGAGACCGGCGGCGAGGCCCGCGCCGATGAGTCCGTAACCGCGATCGGCGCCCGCGGCGGCCGCGGCCTGCAGGACCGCAAGAATGACCAGCATGTCGCACTCCTCTGTGTCGGCGGAAGATCAGGTGTCGGCTGCGCCCGCCGCGCGTGGATCGCCTCTCCCGGAGCGATCTCGCCTCGGTGACCCGCCGGCGTCACCGCCCGAAGGCGGAGACAGCGGGCATCGTCCGCCGTCCGGCGGACTACGCTGGAACGCCGCGCGGGCGCGCGCGGCGCGGCATCAGTGCTCGGCCCGCATCAGGCCGATGAACACGCTGGTCAGCAGCGTGAACACGAAGGCCTGCAGGAAGGCCACGAACAGCTCCAGCAGCATTACGCCGGTGGCGAGCACCGAGGCGCCCAGGCCCACGGCGTAGCTCTGGAACAGAAAGGTCAGGCCGATCAGCGCCAGCACCAGCACGTGGCCCGACGTCATGTTGGCGAACAACCGCACCGCCAGCGCGAACGGCTTGGCCAGCTTGCCGATCAGCTCGATCGGCGTCATCACCGCCAGCAGCACCACCTTGAGGAAGGCGCCGCCGACCCCGCCCGGCAGGCCGCTGGGCAGGTAGAAGATGGTCTTCAGGTACCCCTTGGGGCCCAGCGTCAGCATGCCGGTGACCTCGATCACCAGGAACGCCATGACCGCGAGCGCGGCGGTCACCGAGATGTTGCCGGTGGCGGTGGCGCCCCAGGGCAGCAGGCCCAGCAGGTTCATCGCCAGGATGAAGAAGAACAGCGTCAGCAGGTAGGGCGCGTAGCCCTCGCCGTGGTGCCCGACGTTGGGCAGCACGACCTCCTGCCGGATGTAGAGCGCCAGCGCCTCCATCGAGCCGGCGAATCCCTTGGGCGGCCGGCCCCGCGCCTGGGCCCGCGCGATGGCCTGGGCGCTCAGCACGAAGACCAGGCCCACGATGGCGGCCGCGAGCAGCATGTAGACCAGGTGCTTGGTGGGCGAGAAGTCGATGGCGAGCCCGCCGATGTGGATCGGCTCCCAGCGGGGCAGGTGGAGCAGGCCGAACGGCGTCTCGACCTCGTGCGAGTTGGCCAGGTGGTGGGGGATGTCGATCTGGTTGTCGGCGGCGGCCCCGCCATGCTCCTGCGCCGCCACCCGCGCCCACGCCCAGCGTCACCGCCAGCCAGGCCGCCGCCGCCGCTCCGTCCGAATCGGCGTCATCGCCGGTCTTCCCGTGATTGTTCCCGCATCGCCACCACTCCTTCGATCAGCAGGAGCGCCACCAGAACGCCCACCATGGTCGCCAGCATCGGGGTCGCCGCGTCGCCCAGCGCCGGGATCTGCACCAGGGCGGCGATGGCCACCACGGCGAGCCGGACCAGCATACCCAATCCCCACATCGCGAGGAAGCGGGCGGTGCCGATGGCGCGGAGGGTCCACCAGCCCAGCGGCGCCTGGAGCACCAGCCCGGCCATCAGCCCCCAGGCCATGCCCGGCCGCCATCGGGCGGCGCGCCCGCCACCAGCCCCAGGCCCGCCGGCGCCCACCGCCGCCACTCCGGCGAGGTAGCGGCCCGGTGAAGGTCACTCGCTCCCGCCGTCCTTCCGGTTGAGCGTCCGGATCAGCGAGTACATGGTCGCCGCCGAACCCCAGAAACGCCGCGGCGATGGTGATGATGCCGCCGGTGCCGAGCTTCCGGTCCGCCCATTGCCCGGCGAGGACCAGGACCACGAGGGTCACGGCGAGCTGGACGCCGAGCCCGGCGTAACGCATCGGCCCGGGAGACTCTCCGCCGCCCGGATCTGGGGTCGTCACGGGGCAAACCTATCGGCTTGTGAAATATTTCGCAAGCTGGAATTCGAGCGGGCGCGGAACGGCGGCCTGTCCGCCGCGCCCGCCGCTGGCATCTCCCACGTCACCCGGGTAATCTCAACCCACCACCGGACCGAGAGCAGCATGACCGCGACCCAGAGCGTTCCCCAGGACGACGTCCAGCAGCTCGAGCGCCTCGTCGGCGCCGTGAAGCGCCTCCGGGCCCAGGTGGCGCAGCGCATCGTGGGCCAGGAAGACGTGGTGGACGGGATCCTCACCGCGGTGCTGGCCGGGGGCCACGCCCTCCTGGTCGGCGTGCCCGGCCTCGCCAAGACGCTCATGGTCCAGACGGTGGCGGAGGCGCTCGAGCTCAGCTTCACCCGGGTGCAGTTCACGCCCGACCTCATGCCGAGCGACATCACCGGCACCGAGATCATCGAGGAAGACCTCACCACCGGCCGGCGCGCGTTCCGCTTCGTGCACGGGCCCGATCTTCGCCAACATCGTGCTGGCCGACGAGATCAACCGCACGCCGCCCAAGACCCAGGCCGCGCTGCTCCAGGCGATGCAGGAGCACCAGGTCACCGCGGGCGGCACCACCTACCCGCTGCCCGATCCGTTCTTCGTGCTGGCGACGCAGAACCCGATCGAGCAGGAGGGCACCTACCCGCTGCCCGAGGCGCAGCTCGACCGCTTCATGCTCGAGCTCCGGGTGGCCTATCCCAGCCGCGCGGAGGAAGAGGCGATCGTCGAGCAGACCACCGGCGAGGTCCGGGCCGCGCTGCACGCGGTGCTCGACGCCCCGTCGGTGCTCGCGATGCAGTCGCTGGTGCGCCGCGTGCCGGTGTCGCGCGGGCTGATCCGGTCGGCGGTGACCCTGGCCCGGCAGACGCGCCCGGGCGATCCCGACGCGCCGCCCTTCATCAGAGAGTACGTGGAGTGGGGCGCCGGCCCGCGCGCCTCGCAGTACCTGGTGCTCGGCGCCAAGGCGCGGGCGGCGATGGACGGCCGCCCGATGGCCGACCTGGACGACGTGCGCGCGTGGCGCCGGCGGTGCTGCGGCACCGGCTGGTGACCAACTTCGCCGCGGAGGCCGCCGACCGCACCAGCGAAGACCTGGTCCGCGAGCTGGTGGCGGGCAAGGCGCTGGCTGGGCGGCTGACCTCGCTCAGCCGATCGGGTCGAGCAGGTCCTCGAAGAAGTCGAACCCCTCGATGAACACGTAGAACAGCGCCTCCAGCGCCTGCAGCTCCGCCTGGGTGAGCGGCTGGCCGTCGGCGCCGGTGATCACCGGGTCGGCGCCCTCCGACGTGGTGATGGTGGCGAACAGCTCGCCGTTCACCGTGATCGTCGAAGCTCCCCGCGGTGCTGCCCTGGGTGCCGGAAATGGTCACGGTGCCGTGCGGCCCCCGCGCCTGGAGCGTGGTGGTCGCGGTGGTCCTGTTGGCCGTGGCCTCGAAGTCGATCCGGAACCCGCCCCGGGTCGGCACCATCAGGGTGTAGTCCAGCGTCACCGTGTCGGAGCCGAGCTGGGTGTCGAGGTCGAAGTTGACCCGGTCGTCGCCGTTGGTGACGAACCCGCTGACGGTGACGGTGATCGCGCTGGCGCTGCCGGTGGCGGCCACCGCGTAGTCGAGGTAGGTCACGCCGGCGGAGACCAGCGTGATCCGCACCGTGGCGGAGTTGGCGGTCTCGGTGGTCACGATGTCGGCGTAGCCCACCTCGACCAGCGGCTCGACCGGCACGCCGGTGATGCCGTTGACGGCGTACACCAGGAACCGCACCCCGTTGGCGGGGGCGCCGGTCAGCTCGGACGTCTCGTACTGGTCGGTGTCGGCGTTGTAGACGAAGGTGACGCCGAGGTGCTCGTCCAGGATCGCCGCGGTGGAGAGCGAGGGAGCGATCCGGCCGGCCGGACGGACGTAGGCCTTCGCGACGGCGGCCGCGTAGTGCCGCGCGCCCGCTCGTCCGCCACCGACGAGGGCCTGGGTCGGCGCCGCCTTCACCGCCGCCGCGGCCGGCGACTCGCCCAGCACCGCGCTGATGGACCCGCCCGCGGAGGCGAACGCGGTCATGACCGGCGACTCGAACGAGGCCTCCATCGCGCCGACGTCGGACGAGGTGCCCGCCGGATCGAACGGGGCGTCGGGCGCGGTGGAGTCCTTGCCGCAGCCGGCCGCCAGCGCCGGTCAGGGCCAGGACCGCGAGAGAGCGCCTTGCGAAATGCGGGACGTGCATGGGACTCGCCTCCGTAACGTCGGTGCGGGACAGGGTCCGAAGTGGCTGCCTGATATAGGGTTGTGTCGGCTGCTGCGTGCGTGCTGCCGGCGCCCGCTCAGGGGGTGGTGGGCCCGGCTCGCCGCCCGATCGGCAACCGCTGTGCCGCCCGATGAACGAGGGCGGAACGGCACCCGGCCGCTCCGCCAGTCACTTGTCCTCACCGGCAGTCCCGCGCTCTTCCACGCCACCCATCCTCCCACCAGCGCCCTCGCCTTCTTCCATCCCGCCTGACGAAGCTCTCGTGCCACACGGGCACTTGTGGCTTCGTCCTGTCAGGTACAGTACAGCACCACCGTGCCGTGCAGCTCGAGGCCGCGCTCGCGGGCCATGCGCACCGCCTCGTCGGGCGGCATGCGGATGGCGCCGGTGGCGATCTGCGGGTCGTCGCGATAGCTCCGCTCGGTCCGGACGTCCAGCACGGTGACCGGCTCGTCCTGCTCCCACAGCCGCCGCAGCTCCGGAATGGTGATCCGCTCGGGCACCGGCGCCGACTCCGCAGCGGGCTCGGACCGGTCCGCTGCGGGCGGCGCGGGCGGCGGGGGCGGCGCGTCGCCGGCTCGCGGGCCCGCGTCGCGACGCGCAGGAACACCGCGATCCCGCCCCCGTGCAGCACCACCGAGCAGATGACCACCAGGCAGGTGATCTGGAACAGCTGCACGGCGCCCTCGATGCCGCCGAACACCGGCAGCAGCGCCAGCAGCAGGGTGCTGAGCCCTCGCGGTCCGGCCCAGGCGATGATCCGGCGGCTCCGCCGCTCGACCCCGGTCAGCGCCAGCACCGGCAGCAGCACCACGGTCCGCACGCTCAGCGCGACCGCGGCGAAGAGCAGGGTGCGGAGGTCGGCCACCTCGAACCCGCTCCAGATGATGGACGCGCCGAACGCCACGAAGGTGAACAGCAGGAACATCTCGGCGGTGGCCTGGCCGTAGTCCAGGAAGCAGTCGCACAGCTCCACGTCGAGGGCGGCGGCCACGATCCCCGCGCCGAACGCGGCCAGGAACCCGCTGCCGCCCACGGCTTCCGCCGCGGCGAAGGCGGTGAAGGCGATGCCGAGGGCGTAGAGCGACTCGTAGTCGCGGCGCACGCCCACCCGGGCGCGGATCCGGTCGAGCAGGGTGATCGCGACGTAGCCCACCAGCACACCCAGCAGCGGCCCCAGCAGGAAAAGCCCCACGACGTGGCGGCCGATCTCGCCGGTGCTCGCTTCGCCGGTCGAGCCCAGCGCGAGCATCCCGAGCACCACGATCGGCAGCAGCACGACGTCGTTCATCCCGCTCTCCAGCCGGAGGGCGAGGCGGGCCACCGGCGTGAGGGCCGGGCTGCGGATCAGGGTGGCGAGCACTACCGGGTCGGTGGAGGCGAGCGCGGCGCCGAGGATGGCGGCGGCGGCGACCGGGAGGCCGAGCAGGTACCAGGCGGCGAGGGTGATCAGCGCGGCGGGGATCAGGGTGCCGGGGCCGAGGATGACGCTGCTGAGCCGCCGCTGGGCGCGCACCTCGCCGAGGTCCACCGAGATGGCGTCGGTGAAGAGCACCAGCAGCAGGCCCAGGGTCGCGATCACCTCGATGGAGGGCGACTCCAGCGGCAGGTCGATCAGTCCCAGTCCCGCGGGGCCCAGCATGGCGCCGAGCAGCAGGAAGATCGCCACGTGCGGCAGGCCGGAGCGCTGCACCGCGCCGGAGCCCAGCGACGCGAGCACGATCACCAGGCCGATCAGCGCGAGCGAGGCGATGAAGTTTTCGTGGGACATGGGGACCAGTATGGGTTGCACTGGCGGGGTCCGCCAGTCGGGTGATAACCTGCCAACTAGCCATGCCCACCAGCGAACCGGCCGCCACGGCCCTGATCCTCACCGTCTGCGGCGTCCTGCTCGCCGTGAGCGTGCTCTCCAGCCGCGCCTCGCAGCGGATCGGGGTGCCGATCGCGCTGTTCTTCCTCACCGTGGGCATCCTGGCCGGGTCCGAGGCCATCGGCGGGATACCGTTCGACGACTACCGGCTCGCCTTCCGGATGGGCTCGTTCGCCCTGGTCCTCATCCTGTTCGACGGCGGGCTCAACACGCCGCTGGAGGTGGTCCGCCGGGTCTGGGCCCCGGCCGGCGTGCTGGCGTCGGCCGGGGTGATGCTGGTCGCCGTCCTGGTGGCCGGCGTCGCCCGGCTGGGCGGACTGGAGTGGCCCGAAGCGCTGGTGCTCGGCGCCATCGTGTCGTCCACCGACGCGGCGGCCACCTTCGCCGTGCTCCGGGCCAGCGGGCTCCAGCTCAAGCGCCGGGTGGCCGGCACCCTCGAGGTCGAGTCCGGGGTCAACGATCCGGCCGCCGTCATCCTCACCACCACCCTCACCCTGAACCTGCTGCGCCCGGGTGAGCTGGAGCCCGCCGGGATGCTGCTCGGGGTGGCGGTCCAGCTCCTGATCGGCGCGGCGGTGGGCCTCGCCGCGGGCTACGCCGGCCGCGGGCTGATCGGCCGGCTGCACCTGGTCACCGGCGGGCTCTACCCCGCGCTACTGCTGGCGTTCGGGCTGCTCTCCTTCGGGGTGGCAACGCTGGCCCAGGGCAGCGGGTTCCTGGCGGTCTACCTGACCGGCATCGTGCTGGGCAACGGCCCGCTGCCCTACCGGGCCGGCCTCTTCCGGATCTTCGACGCGCTGGCCTGGCTGGCCCAGATCGGAATGTTCCTGGTGCTGGGCCTGCTGGTCTTCCCCTCCCGCCTGGGCGAGATGGCCGGGCTCGGCCTCGGCGTCGCGCTGGTGCTGGCGGTGCTGATCCGGCCGCTGGTGGTGGCCCTCTGCCTGGCGCCCTTCCGCTACCCGCGGAGCGAGACGCTGTTCATCGGCTGGGTCGGCCTCCGGGGCGCGGTGCCGATCGTGCTGGCCGCCTACCCGGTGCTGATGGGCGCGCCGGGGGCCGAGCGGATCTTCCACCTGGTGTTCTTCATCGTGGTGGTGGGCGCGATCGTGCCGGGCGGGACGGTGGCATGGGCCACCCGGCGGCTGGGGCTGGAGTCGCTCCGGCCGCCCGCGCCCCACGCGGTGCTCGCCGTCGAGTCGCGGGTGCCGCTCACCGGCGAGCTGTTGTCGTTCTACATAGACGAGGCGCTGGTGGTGAGCGGCCTGCGGCTGGACCAGCTGGATTTTCCGGAGGGGGCGGCGGTGGCGCTGATCGTGAGGGGGCAGGATCTGGTGCCGCCCAAGGGCGGCACCACGCTGCTAGCCGGGCGACCACGTCTACGTGGTGGTGCAGCCCGAGGACCGCCCGCTGATCCAGCTCATGTTCGGCCGGCCGGAGGAGGACTGACCGGCCGCGGGCCCTACCCCGCCGCCACGAACTCGATGTCGGGATCGCTCCCGCACTCCCGCCACACGATCCGCACGTACCCCGCCGTCTCGCCGAACGTCCCCGACACCCGCAGCTCTCCGTCGTCGAACCGCTGGCCGGTGGCGGCGCAGCTCGCCGAGTAGTGCAGCGGCGCGATGGTGGTGATGGTGAGGTCGAAGTTCTCGGTGCCCCGGGTCCATGCCACGGTGCCGGAGACGGTCACCGACCCGCTGGGCAGCGGCTGGTTGATCTGCAGCGTGGTCTCGGGGTCGAACCCCACGGTCCACACGTGCTCCGCCGCCGCGTCGGGCAGGCCGGTGAAGGTGCGGACCAGCTGCAGGTCGGTGCTCAGCTCGAGCCCGGCGGGGCTGCCGGTCAGGGTGACGGTCCCGTTCCGGGTGACGGAGTAGTTCTTGTCCGCGTCGGGGGCGGTCAGGCTGAACCGGAGCCCGGTGAGGGTGAGGTTGGCGCCGAAGCCGGCGGTCTCGGGCGCCGGGTCCACGATCCGGAGCTGCGCCCACGACGTCGAGGGTGAAGCCGCGCACGCCGGTGTAGCGGCAGGGCGGCGCGGTGAAGGTGTAGCTGGCGTCGTCGGGCACGCCGTCGCCGTCGGCATCCACCGACGAGGTGGGCGTGGCGCAGGGATCGCTGGTGAGGCCGGTGCTGTACGGCTGGAGCAGCCGGGGCGGGAAGAAGGCGTCGAGGGAGGACTCGACGTTGTCGCGCACCGTGAGCCCCACCGCGGTGCCGGCGTTGTCGGGGAGCGGATCGGCGTCGGGATCGGTCGAATCGCTGCAGGCGGCGACGGCGGCGGCGAGGGCACCGGCGGCGAGCATATGACGGCAAAGACGGCGCATGGCCGAGGTCTCCGGATCGGGGTCGTGCCGGAGCATAGCCGGGAACCGGCCGGACCAACAAGCGCCGGCCGGCGGTTCGGGGGTTCGGCGGGGTGGAGTGTCGAGGTTCTGGTCGGCATCAATATCCGACGCTTGACCCCGCGGGCGCGCCGCCATAGCCTTGGACTTCCCACCCCCGAGATCCACCGCAGGTCCGGAGCAGGTTCCCCTTGTCGTACAATCCGATTTTATGGTAGGCCATCCGCCGGATGGCGACGGCGCCTCGCGCGCGTACTGGGTGGACACCGACGCGCTGCTGCGGCAGACGCGGGCGTACGAGCTGGCCGGGTCGCTGCAGCACGCGGAGGCGGGCTACAGCGCGCTGATCGTGGCCGCCGCCCGGCAGCAGGAGCACGCCACCCTGGCCGTGGCGTTCCGGCACCGGGCGGTGCTGGCCCACCAGGCCGGCGACACGGCGCTGGCCCGGAGCGCGCTGCAGCAGAGCTACGCGGCGGCGAGTATCGTGGGCAACCCGCGGCTCACGGCGGAGACGCTCAACACCCTGGGCGGGCTGGAGCTGGAGACCCGGAACCTGGAGGCCGCGGAGCGGGCCCTGCTGGAAGCGGAGGGGCTGGCGGCCGAAGAGCCGGCCATCCTGGCCCGGGTGGAGCAGAACCTGGGGATCGTGGCCAACATCCGGGGCCTGCACCAGGCGGCGGACAAGTACTACCGGAAGTCGCTGGCGCTGTACGAGGGGCTGCCCGACCCCCACGGCAGCGCCCTTGCCCACCACAACCTGGGCATGCTGGCCGCCGACCGGGGCGCGCTGGAGCAGGCGGCGGCGCACTACGACGCCTGCGAGCGGCTGGCGCGGGCCTGCCAGGACAGCCACCTCCGGGCGCTGTGCCTGCTGAACCGGGCGGAGGTGCTGCTGGCGCTGGACCGGAGCGCCGACGCGCGGCAGGACGCGGCGGCGGCGGAGCGGGCCTTCGAGTCGCTGGGGGCCCACTTCGATACGGCGGACGTGCTCCGGGTGCTGGCGCTGTGCGACCAGGCCGACGGCCTGATCGGCACCGCGGAGGCCCGCCTGCAGCAGGCCCGGGAGCTGGCGGACATCACCGGCGCCCGGCTGACCGAGGCGGAGGCGACCCGGGACCTGGGCCGGCTGTACGCGGTGACGGCGCGGGTGAAGCTGGCCCGGGTGGCGCTGAACGAGGCGGCGCGGGCCTTCGATGGCCTGGGCGCGCTGGCGGAGGTGGAGGTGACGGAGCGGGAGCTGGCGGTGCTCGGCGTGGAGCGGGCGGCGAGCTAGCCGGCGGTGGTCCTACCGGTTTCGATCCCGACATAGATCGGTCGAACATCGACTCGGCCCCGTCCGATGCGGACGGGGGCGCGGGCGATGGCGACGGTGTCACCGGCGACGGCGACGGTGTCACGGGCGACGGCGACGGTGTCGCGGCCGACGGCGACGGTGCCGCGGCCGATGGCGACGCTGGCGCGCCCGATGGCGGCGGTGTCTCGCCGAAAGGCGACGCGTCCGGCGCGATCGTGTACCGGCCCGCGCGAAACGGACGGAGGCGGCCGCGATGCCGCGGCGGACCGCGGCGACGGCGGCGCGGCCCGACCCGATGGCGGCCCGGCCGCGGGCGACGGGGATGCGGTCGCTTCGGATGGGGACGTGGCCCAGCCCGACGGAGACGTGGTCGAGCCCGATGGAAGCGTGGTCGAGTCCGATGGCGGCGCGGCCGCGCCGAACGCGGGCGGTGCCGCCGCGATCGCGTAGGGGGCGCGGGCGATGGAGCCGCGGCCGCGGCCGCCGCGGCCGGTGCCGGGAAAATCCTGTCGCGGACGCGCCGAATGGACCTGCTCCATTTCTCGACAGAGACGCGTCCGGCCTGCAAGGCCCTGCGTGCTTCTTGTGGCGACGTCGCATCGAACGTTGTAGCGCAACCTCCCCCGGCCGGCCTGCCCGGGACCGCCCGGCGCCCGCCGGGCGGCAGTAACCCGTTATCGCGTCGCGTATTCCCGCCGGCGGCACGGCGCTGTGCACGGATAGTGCGAATGCGGGTGCCCGAGTGCACAGTGGCACCCCCCTGGTCGTTGCGCCCTCATGTGGTTCCCCCGGACAACCAACTGAAGGCTCACCAACGCGGGAGACGACCATGTGGCGTCGTATTGGGTGTAGTGTGTTCGTGGCGGCCCTTGCCGCCTGTGGCGGAGACGGCGTCACCGATCCGGGCACGACCGGCGGTGACGATCCCGGCACTTCGGTGACCGCCCTCTCCGTATCGCCGGCCGCCAAGACCATGGTGGTGGGCGAGACGCTGCAGTTGGCCGTCCAGGCCCTCGACAAGCTCGGCCTCCCGCTCGCCTGCACTCACACCTACGTCAGCTCGGCCGCGAACGTCGCGGCGGTGAGCAGCGGCGGGGTGGTGACCGCCAAGGCCGTGGGCTCGGCCGTGATCAAGGTGAGCTGCCTGGCCGGGATCAGCGCCGAGGTGAAGATCAACGTGGTGGCCAAGGTGCGGCTGGCGGCGACGCTGATCGTCACGCCGAGCGAGAAGACCCTGAACATCGGGGAATCCATCAAGCTCAACATCGCCGCCAAGGCGCTGGACGGCCTGGCCTGCGACTGCACCCCGACCTACGTCAGCGCCAACGCGGCGATCGCCAGCGTGACCTCCACCGGCCTGGTGAAGGCGAAGGCGGCGGGCGAGGTGTGGATCACCGTGACCTGCGTGGGCGGGGTGAGCGCCAAGGTGAAGATCATCGTCAAGGCGAGCCTGGAGCTGCCGGTGTCGATCGGCATCTCGCCGGTGAAGAACCTGCTGGTGGGCGAGACCTTCAAGCTGAAGCTGACGGTCAAGGACAAGTACGGCAATCCCTGCGACTGCCAGCCGACCTTCGTCAGCGCCAACGTCAACATCGCCAAGGTCTCGGTGGGCGGGCTGATCACCGCCAAGGCCGCGGGCGAGGTGTGGATCACCGTGACCTGCATCGGCGGCATCACGGCCAAGGTGAAGGTCATCGTCGTCGCGGCGCCGCACGTTCCGGTGCCGCATACCGTCACCATCGATCCGCTGCTGGGGAGCCTCAAGATCGGCGCGACGATCAAGCTGAACATCGTGGCGAAGGACATCAACGGCCTGCTGTGCGACTGCACGCCGGTCTACAGCAGCGACAACCTGGCCATCGCGACCGTCTCCACCACCGGGCTGGTGACGGCGAAGGCGGCGGGCGAGGTCTGGATCAACGTCCTCTGCGCCGGCGGGGTGAGCGCGAAGGTGAAGGTCATCGTGCGGGCGGCGGTGGCCAGCGTGACCCTCGGGCCGGTGTCGCTGAAGCTCAAGATCGGGTCCACGCTGCAGCTGACCGCGATCGCCAAGGACATCAACGGGCTGCCGGTGGACTGCCTCTGCACCTTCAGCAGCCTGGCGCCGTTGCTGGCGACGGTGACGGAGACCGGGCTGGTGAGCGGGCTGCTGCCGGGCCTCGCGGAGGTGAGCGCGACGTGTGAGGGGATCACCGTGAAGAGCTCGCTGTTGCTGTCGCTGCTGTAGGGCTGGGGAGGGAGGGGGGAGCGTCCGGTGCCCGGGAGGGTGCCGGGCGCTTCGCCACGCAAGGACTTTCTGCAAGGGCTGGAATCGTACGGGATGGCAACGGAAACGGCCGAATCCGGCCAGGGAGGCATCCATGCCAGTCGCGACGCCACCTGCGTTGCGCTGTCGCTGCAGGGCACTTCGATGTGACGTCTAGCGCTGGGCGACTAGGCCGATGTTCCAATGGATTGCTGCTGCGGCCTGCCTATGGCAGGCCCACCGTCGGCGAAATGACCGCCACATTGCTGATCGACGTGGGGCCGGTCCGGAAAGGTCGGGCTGGGCGCGGCGGATGGGATCACGAGCTGAATTACAATTCGTCAAACAAACATGGGCCTGGTCGCGTCACTTCCGTTGACGGTAGTTTTGTGATGCTGCATAATCTTGGTACATCTCGCTTTCAGAGGCCTTGATGGAGGCGCAGCGGTATCTCCGTTGCTTGGGCCAGCCGATCTTGTTCTCGCCAGCAGGCGAGCTGGTGCCATTTCGTACCAAGAAGCACCTCGCACTCTTGGTGTACCTCTCAGTCGAAGCGCGCCACTCCCATAGACGCGAACGCTTGGCGGAGGTCTTTTGGCCGCACGTGCCTACGGCGGAGGCCCGACACTCCCTAGCGACCGCACTGTCGATCCTGCGGCCGAGATTGGGACCTGGCGGGATTGAATCAAACAGAGACCATGTGAGACTAGTAAGGGGTCGACTTGAACTCGACCTTGACCGACTCCTGTCTGGAGACATCCTTGGAACAGAGACGACCAAACCACTCGAAATCGCAGGATTCCTCGAAGGCTTCGACATACCCGATTCTGGAGAGTTTGCCCTCTGGAAGGATCGCGAGCACGCCAGGCTACTTCCGAGGATAATGAGCGCCTTTTGCATCCTCCTGGACAATTGCCGTCGCCGTGGAGACACCCGGCAAATTGAGCAATTGGCCGGACGAATGCTGTCGCTGGACGAGCTTTGTGAAGACGCGATTCGAGCGAGGATGGAGTCGCTGGCCTTCTCGGGTGATCGCCTGGCAGCTCTTAGGTTGTACGAGGAATGGCGTGAAACGCTGTCCCAGGAGCTGCGTGCGAAGCCCTCCCAGCAAATAGAGAGCATGGCTATCAATCTTCGAGCCCGGGGATGGGAGCGAACTCCCCTCTCCGCAATTCCTGCAGAGCCCTTTGAGCAAAGACGTGGTCGGACTTTCGTGGGTCGGGCCTTCGAGTACAGCACGTCCTATACGAAGCATGGGAGAGAGTTCGTAATCAGCACCCAAGCCACGTCCTAATCCTTGGGGATTCCGGCATTGGGAAGACCACCCTCGTGGATCGCCTCACGACTGCAGCGAGCCTTGAAGGTGCAGTTATTAGTCGCGTGCAGTGCTACGATCTTGACAAGGACATACCTTACGCCGCGGTCACGAGCCTCGTAGCGGGCCTCTTGGTGAGGCCTGAGGTAATGGGTACGGCCCCTGAGGCGCTGGCTGGACTTGCCCTTGCAGTGCCCCAAGTTCGACAGAAATTCCCATCGCTTCCTCAAGCCAGGGATGTTCACGGTGACACCGCACGAATCGAGCTTACGGAGTCATTCCAACAACTGCTGGAGGCACTGACGGATGAAGTGCCCGTGGTATTAGTCGTTGACGACTTTCATCTCGCAGACGATGCGAGCCTTGCCGTCCTACACCTACTAGTCAGGCGCCTCGTTGGACGGCGGATCATGCTAGTCCTAATTGCATGTTCCGGAGAAATGACTCCCGGAACTCAGGCAGCCAGACTGCGAGAGGCTAGCTCTAGGTTGGGGGTTCGCGAACTCGAGCTTGCTCCATTAAGCGAAGACGAGAGCTCCGAGCTACTTACTTGTCTCGCTGCGGCAGGCGGCGCCGAGTTGACGCCTACTGTAAGGCGAGTGCTGATCGAGGCTGCCGCGGGATTTCCAATGGTGCTGGAACTTCTACTTCAGGACTGGCTAACTCACGGCGATAAAGCGATCGCACTAGCGTTAGAGGCGATGACCGCCGAACTCGGCCCGGAGCCGGCGCACATCGCAGCCTATCGCCATCTCCTGAACAGTATCCTGAAAAGCATTGAGCCCGTCACTAAGAATGTGCTGCAGCTCGCCTCACTTCTTGGTCCACGTCTAAACGACCTCGCCATGTACGGTTTGCTCGACCTAAGTCTCGGACAGACAATGGCCGGCCTTGCTCAACTAAGTGATCTCCGGGTACTTAGGGATGACCCGAGAGGCCTGGAGTTCGCAAATGAGTTGATCCGAGCACAGGTTTATTCCTCGGTTCCATCGTCCGTTAAGCGAGCCCTTCATGGGGCAATAGCTGACCATCTCCTTAGCAATGACGCCAGAATACCAGCTGCTCCTGGACTTGAAGTGGCTTGGCATTGTGTTCGTGCCGGTCGGCCACATGAAGCGGTTCCACACCTCATGCGGGGCGCAAGACAAGCGATGAGGCAAGGGGCTCCACACGTTGCGGAACGAGCCTTAGAGAGCGCACTCCCGAGCCTCGAGGGCCATGAGCGGCTCGATGCGACCCTACTCCTTGTGGAGTCGCTCCAAGAGCAAGGGCGCTGGCGGGAGTCTCTCGATCATCTGGCGCTGCTTCCTAATGCAGAGGTGCGCGAAGCCGCCTGGCAGTCGACCGTCTTGGGCGCGTCGGCCAAGATCAATCTTGGCGCCGGCCTTGCCGCTGAAACGATCGAGCGCATCCCCGACCTACTAGTCGTCATCCGTGAGAGTACCAGCGATCGTGATCGTGTGCGGGCGGCAAGGGTCATTGCCTACATTGCTCTGCATGACTGGAACAAACAGGTGGCCCAGCAGGTCTTGGGATTAATTGAAGGCATTGACCCCTGCGCGCTTGATGAAGACGCAGCAGGCGAACTCGCCTTAACAAGGGGCTTACTACTCTACCTGTCCGGCGACACCGTAGCTAGTCGTGTCGAAGTTGATGCCATGACGAGTGACTTCCAAAGAAGAGGGACCGCGAATCTCGTCGCGGTCCAGCTGTTCGTAGGCCTCGGAACATTATGTGCACGTGGTGGGTCGTACGATCAGGCTGTCAGTAACTACCAAGAAGCGCTAAGAATGGCTACCCGGCTCGGCAACGACACCATGATTGCGACGATAATGGGCAATCTGGCCGTATGTCTAGGCCGGCTCGGTCACTACGAAGATCAGCTAAGGATTAGCTCCACTGCACCTCAACCCTGGGGCGCCGAGTTTGGAGGATTTGTCGAAGTGCAACTGGCGTACTGTCAATCCCTCGCCCTCGCGATGCGGGGGTTCCGTGAGAAGGCGGAAACGATCATCCGAAAACTCGAAGATAGAGTATGCGGTTCGCTACCCCCATGGGTGGCTCAGGCTTGGGGCCTCTGGAAAGCAGATCTGTTGCTCCTTGCAGGAAATAGGACGTCGCATACGCAACGGCAGATCTAAGCCTTCAGGCGCACGGCTCTAGCCCGTTGTCGCCCGGTTTCGCTGGACCCTTTGCTCGGTGGCTGGCGCGGTTGGGACGCGTGGGCAAGGAAGAGGCAGAGGCGATAAGGTGTATCGAGCAGCTGCTAGAAGAGGTCCAACAGTATGACGTGTCTAGATCGTGGCGAAATTCTCTGTGCGTCACTCCTAGCAACTCCACCAACGTAACACGCTGACTTCAGGCGTGCCAAACTAGCGGAATTACTCCTTCGGCTTCCACCAGCGACGGTCGACCAGCTGAGGCGATTCGAAGCCCTACCCCGGGACTAGGCCCCGCGGGTCTTCCATAGGGCCGCAGCGGGCCAGCTCACACGACGAGATCTGCTCGGTGCAAGCTCGCGGTGCTCCAGGTCGGCGCTAGGGCCGGCGATGAGACGTCGAACACCAACCGAGGAAACAACGACGTCCACGAGTTCTGCATCGAACTGAGTGCCCTTGCACTTCTGTAGCTCTGCGATCACGACCTCAAGCGGAAGGCGTTTGCGGTAGGGTCGATCGGTTGTCATAGCATCGATCGTGTCTGAAATCAGAATAATGCGAGACCCAAGAGGAATGTTCCTGCCGCTCAAGCCCGTTGGATATCCTTCGCCGTCCCAGCGTTCGTGGTGATGGCGAACCGAGTCTTGTATGAACCCTCTAAACTTTGAGATGATGCCAACCAGATCAGCACTCTTGGCCGAGTGAGTCTGCATCAAGGCAGTCTCTTCAGGGGTAAGTCTACCCTTCCTTTCGAAGAAGCGGAGCAAACTCCTCGTGAATCTTTCCGACATCATGCAGAAGCGCTGCAGTCTCGATCTGCTCAACTTCCCTGGCCGGGAGACCGAGTTCAACAGCGATGGTCCTAGAGAGCTCACTGACGCGGACGGAATGACCAGAGGTATAGGGATCGCGAGCTTCAATGGCCTTGACCATGACCTGCAGAAGCTCCTGACCGCTGTCCTGCAGTTGATGATACAGTCCGTAGATGTGCCGTACGGCGATAATCGGAAGGATGACACCAATCAATCCGATTGATCCGAACCCCAACCATAGGTCGAACCTTGTGTAAAGCCACGCAACGAGCACCGCGATGGCGCTTGCGCCGAGGTCATAACCTAGTACGCCGCGAGTATTTAGGTTCCACACCTCTCGAAACGCGCGATCTGAACTCAGTGCCACAGCACTGCTCACGGCGATCGAGTTGACGAGGAAATACACCGTTGCGAAGAGGAAGAACAGACCGAGGTCTCGCTGAACAGCAGCGGAAGACAACGCTCCATCAAGGCTCAAGTACGCCGGTGGAAGTTCTCCTCCTGCGACGTATGTACACTGCCACGGCTAACGAAACTGAAAGAATTCGCTGGGAAACATTGAAGGCAGTCTTTAGGGGAGAGTTGGCGCGCGCCAGTTCGCCGAGTAGCGTGGACACTCCCGCTACCACAGCCTGCCCAAAAGCCGCCAAAAAGTAGAGCGGCGGCCAGGTGCATGACGAAGGAAGTTGAGCCTCTGGCAGCAACCCGCAGACGCGTGGTGGTGAGACCTTCAAGAAGAGTGGCTACAAATAGAAAAGTCCCGAGCGGCCACCAGCCCGGGAAAGGCGAACGAAGTAAATACGCAGCACTGCCGGCGACGACGGCCGCGCCTGCCACACCAAGCACGAAGAGATTGACTCTCGCTTCGCGTAACATAGGGCTGCAGGGTAGTGGATCCCGGCCACTCTTAGTTCAGACTATTGCCAGGTTTGCCCTTCACTCCTGCCGAACAATCCAGCAAGAACGTTGGCAAAAGTCGCGACCCAGCTGACTTTCAACATGAGCGTCACCCCCGTAGAGAAAGCAAGAACTCGGGAAGTGGCGAGCCTCGCTATGGCTGCCAGACGCTCCGCTCAATCAGTTGCCGCTAGTCTCCGCTTGCTCGTCCAGCCCTACAGTGCCGCAGAGACCGGGATCCCCTAACCGTGTGTCCTTTCCTTGATGGGTTGGCCTGCCGGCTCCCCACAACCGCCCTGACCGCCTCCGTATGGGTGCAGCGGGCGCACCCGGCGGGGCGCCCAGTGTCGTCGTCGCTAGTATCGGTCGGGAAACACGAGTCCGTAAGGGTCCCCGCCCCACCCCTGCCTCCAGGCCCTCGGGCCCCTCTAGGGCCGCCGGGCCTCCGTCCACCGGTTGGTCGCGTCCAGCACCGCGAACACCGCCGCCCGCTCCGCGCTCTCCCGGATCTCCGCCGAGCCGGTCAGGAGCGAGGTCTCCCGCCCCCCCAGCCCCTGCACCGCCACGAACGCGAACTCCCGGTCGAACGCCTCCACGATCTTGGCGCCCTCGAGCGCGATGGAGAACTCGGTCAGCAGCCGGTCGATCACCGTCACCGACGCCTTGGCCGCGCCCTCCACCCGGCTCCGCGGCGTGTCCGACGCCTCCTCCTCCGCCGTCTCGGTCTGCCCCCGGAACGAGAGCGTCACCGTGATCGCGATCCGGTGCGGCCGCTTGCCCGGCGCCACCGCCATGTTCTCGAACAGCAGCGCCCGCTGCAGCATCTTGTCCCGCACCGCGTCCTTCTCCAGCGCCTCGATCGGCCGCACCTCCGCCGTCTGCGCGATGCTGATCTTGCGGTGGTCCACCTTCAGCCCCAGCTGCGCCAGCAGCGCCGACTCGATGTTCCGCACCAGCTGCTTGGCCTGCAGCCCCGCCTGCGCCAGGATGTGGATCTCGCTCACCTCGCCCAGCGGCGTCGTCACCACCCGGGCCGACAAGATCCCCTCCAGGCTGGTCAGCAGGTTCTCCGCCCGCCTGACCCCCCACGGATCGGGCACGGCTTCCCCGCCGCTCGGCCGCCCCGCCTGCGGCGGCTGGCCCAGGTTCACCGGCCCGCTCGGTCTTGGACTGTATCCCGTCACGCGACTACCCCCGCTTCCCGGTGTATTAGTCCGTGGGCGAGTGGATCGCCCTTTTATGCCACCGCCTATGCTACCGCGTTACGCCCCGCCGCCTTGGCCCGGTACAGGGCCCGGTCGGCCGACACCAGCAGGTCCACCTCCGCCGGCTCCTTCGGGTCGAACTCCGCCAGGCCGATGCTCACCGTGATCAGCCCCGGCGGATACCCCATCCGCCGCCCGGTTCCCTCGATCCCCGCCCGCAGCGCCTCGGCCACCCGGGCCCCGCCCTGGAGATCGGTACGGGTGAGAATCACCACGAACTCGTCGCCCCCGTACCGCGCCGCCACGTCGGAGGCGCGGACCGCGTTGCGGATCTCGCCCGCCACCGCCCGCAGGATCTCGTTGCCCGCCTCGTGGCCGAACCGGTCGTTCACTTCCTTGAAGCGGTCCAGATCCAGGAACAGCACCGCGAAGCCCTCGTCGCTCCGCTTGCTGCGCTCGACCTCGAACGCCAACTGGTCTCTGAGTACCCGGTAGGTGCTGAGCCCCGTCATCTGGTCCACCGCCGCCGCCCGCTGCGCCTCGTCCGCCCGGCGCTCCTGGAACGGGGTGCACTGCCGCATGCTGGCCCGGCCCAGCACCGCCGCCTCCGCAAACTTCTGGCAGGTGTCGAACCCGCAGGCCCGGCAGTCCCACGCCCGGCCGTTGGGGCCCTTGCCGATCTGCTCCAGCACCGCCGCCACCGCGGCCGGATCGGGCTTGACCCGCCGGGGCTTGATCGCGAAGGTGGCCCCGATGCTCGCCACCACCGCCGCGTCCACCACCGGGAACCGGCTCCGCGGCGGCTCGGTGCTCGCCACCAGCTCCCGCCGCCAGTACAGCTCCTCGTGCGGCCCCGACAGCGGGTGGTCCAGCGCCCCCTCGGTCGCGAGGATGTCCACGAACCCCAGGTCCATCCGGTCCACCGCCACCGCCCGGGCCAGCGCCCCCAGCGCGTCCAGACCCCGGATCTTCCGGAACCGGCGGCTGGAGTAGCGCGACTCGTCCAGCAGCGCCAGCGGCAGCCCGCCCGCCGCGCTCAGGTGCCGCCGCCGCTCCTCCGGCACCCGCTGGAAGTAGGTGAGCTGGGCCTGCACCATCACCCCCCGGATCCGGAAAATCTGCTCCAGGTCGCCGAAGGTGATCGCCGCGTCGAGGTCGCCGCTTTCCACCGGGGGACTGATGCCGGCATACGCGATCCGAAGGCCGGACCGGTACAGCACTCGCAGATATCGCGCCTCCGCCACCGCCGGCAGCGCCACCGGCGCCAGGTAGGGCACCAGCTCGGGGTACTGCGTCCTCACCGTCTCCACCACCACCGGGTCGGTGGAGCGGATCAGGGTGCCCCAGGGCTCCTCTTCCCACAGTTTAAGGTATTCCGCGGCAACGAGTTCGTCGCCGATAACGCCCCGGGTGACCGCCCGGAATCCGGCGGCGTAGCAGGCGTTGATGACTTGTTCCGGGGTTGCCGGATAGAAGTGGGCCGCCGACTCCGGACTCAGGATGAGGATCCCGTCGCCCTGGCTCGCGATGGCGAGAGCCTTGCCGATCTCGCCATTTACCTTGACCGCGCCATGGGGACAGGCCGGGAGGCACTGGCCGCAGCGGATGCACGCCTCGTCCACCACCTGCAGCAGCAACGGCTCGTCGCCGGCCACCGCGATGGCGTCGGTAGGGCACACGCGCACGCAGGCCAAGCAAGCAACACAGAGCTCGGCGTCGATCGCGAAATTCAAGGGTACCCTGGCCAGGGGGAGTCGGGTCAGACAGTTGCAATTTGACGGCCACGCATCACACTGTCAATAGCTCGGAGGGTGCAAAACAATGATACAGTGCGACTTAGCCGACCCGGGGCCCCCGGTTTAGACAGTCTAAGCTATTCCAGCCGATAGGCTTTGATCTTCCGGTACAGGGTCCGCTCGCCTATCCCCAGGACCTCCGCGGCCTTACGCCGGTTTCCCCGGTACTCGGTCAGGGCCGCCTCGATGGCCGCCTTCTCCACCTCCGCCATGGTCATCCCCGGCCGGTAGACCACGGGTTGGGCCCCGTCGCTGTCGCCCGCGGGCAACATGTCGGTGACCGTGGCCTGGTCCGACAGCTCGATCACCTGGACCCGCTGGGACCGGTCGTCCAGCCGCCGGCGCAGCTCCTCCACCTGCAGCTTCAGCTCCACCAGGCTCCGGAGGATGAACTCCAGCTCGTGGCCCGCGCTGGCTCCCGGTCCCGGGTCATCGACCCGCACCGGCAGCAGCGACCCCGCGGCCCTCCAGGATGTCGGCCGGGATGTCGGCCGCCCGGATCTCCGCGCCCGGCGCCAGCACCACCATGCTCTCGATCAGGTTCCGCAGCTCGCGCACGTTGCCCGGCCAGGGCGCGTTCACCAGCCGCTGCATCGCCTCCGGCGTGATCCCCCGGAACGGTGCGGTCGTGCGGCCTGGCGAACTCGCGGACGAACCGCCGCACCAGCAGCGGGATGTCCTCCCGCCGCTCCCGCAGCGGCGGCAGGTAGATGCTGAGGACGTTGAGCCGGTAGTAGAGGTCGTCGCGGAACTCGCCCAGCGCCACCCGCTCGCGCAGCGGCCGGTTGGTCGCCGCGACCACCTGCACGTCCACCTTGATCGGCTGCGACCCCGCCCACCCGCGAAGAAGTCCCGCTCCTCCAGCACCCGCAGCAGCTTCACCTGCGTCGAGCCGCGGGATCTCGCCGATCTCGTCGAGGAAGATGGTGCCGGTGTCGGCCAGCTCGAACCGCCCCAGCCGCCGCTCCGCCGCGCCGGTGAAGGCGCCCTTCTCGTGCCCGAACAGCTCGGTCTCGAGCAGCGTCTCCGGCAGCGCGCCGCACGTTCACCGCGATGAACGGCTTGCCCCGCCGCGGGCGAGAGGTCGTGGAGGCCGCTGCGCCACCAGCTCCTTGCCGGTGCCGCTCTCGCCCTCGATCAGCACGGTGCTGGACACCGGCGCCATCTGCTCGATCTTGACCAGCACCTCCTGGATCGCCGGGCTCTCCCCGATGATGCCCGGTGCGCTCCTGCAGCCGGCGCCGCTCGAGCAGCCGCCGAGCGGTCTCCAGCGATCTCGTCGGGCCGGGCCGGCTTCATCATGGTCTCGGTGACGCCCAGCCGGCCCACCCGCTCCGCCCGCTCCGAGTCGGTCGGCTCCAGCAGCGCCAGCGTCGAGATCTCCGCGTCGCGGGCCAGCGCCGCCAGCTGGGTGGCGTGCGGCTCGTGCACCGCGCCGGTCAGGATCACGAGGTCGGGATTCTCCCGCCGCACCGCGCCCCGCGCGTCGTCGAGGGAGGAGAACATGGAGGTGGAGTACCCGGACGACTCCAGCGCCGCGTTGAGCGGCACCGCGGTCTCGAGGTCGTCCAGGGTGATGAGGATCTGCGAAGGCATGGCCCAAATCAAACCGACGGTGTGCCCGGTCCGCTCCCCGCGCACCAGGTCCACCGCGTGCTCCACGATCCCCTCGAGCACGCCGAGTCCGTCCTTCACCCCGCCGGGACTGCCGGGCAGGTTGACGATGAGGGTGGAGCCGCGCACGCCGGCCAGCCCGCGGGAGAGCGCCGCGCGGGGAAAGCGGGGATAGACGCTCATCCGGAGCGCCTCCGCGATCCCGGGCGCCTCGCGCTCGAGCACGGCGCGGGTGGCCTCGGGGGTGACGTCACGCGGGGTGAGGCCGGTGCCGCCGGTGGTGAGGACCAGGTCCGCCTTGTCGCCGTCGGCCCACCCGGCGAGCGCGGCCGCGATGGGCCCGGTCTCGTCGGGCACCAGCGCCCGATCCGCCAGCGTGTACCCCCGCGCCGGTGGCCCACGCCGCGATCGCGTCGCCCGAGGTGTCGGCCCGCTCGCCGCGGCTGCCGGCGTCGGAGATGGTGAGGATCGCGATGCGGAGGGTCATGGGTCGGTCACCTCATCCCGAGCGGAGCGAGGGATCCGCGGCACGAGCCACGGGGCCTGCCGGCAAGGTCCCTCGCCGCGCTCGGGATGACAGGGGGCTACTTCCTGGCGCTGCCCTTGGTATAGAACGGCCGCTTCACCACCTCCGCCGGCACCTTCTCGCTCCGGCACTCTACCTCGAACCGGGTGCCGATCTTCGCGGCGTCGGTCGGCAGGTAGCGTCGTCCCGATCGGGATGCCGAGCGACGGGCTCATGGTGCCGCTGCGGACCACGTCCACGTCGCGGCCGTCGTGGTAGACCACGTAGCCGTGCCGGGGAAAGCCGCGCCCGTCGAGCCGGAACCCCACCAGCTTCCGGGTGACGCCGCGGTGCTGCTGCTGCCGCAGCGCCTTGTCGCCGGTGAAGGGCGAGCCCTTGTCCAGCTTCACGATCCAGCCCAGCCCCGCCTCCAGCGGCGTGATGGTGTCGTCGATGTCGTGGCCGTAGAGGGCGTAGCCCATCTCCAGCCGGAGCGTGTCGCGGGCACCCAGGCCGATCGGCCGGGCGCCGGCCTCGGTGAGCGCCTTCCACAGCGCGGCGGTGTCGCGGTCGCGGCAGTACAGCTCGAAGCCGTCCTCGCCGGTGTACCCGGTGCGGGAGATGAAGCACTGCGCGCCGGCGACCTGGCCGGCGTCGAAGTGGTAGTAGCCGATGTGGTCCAGCCGGGTGGCGGTGAGCGGCTGGAGCAGCGCCTGCGCCGTCGGCCCCTGGAGCGCCAGCAGGCCCACCTCGTCGGAGATGTCCTTCAGCCGGACGTTGGCGCCGCCCTTCTGCTTGACGATGTGCTCCCAGGCGCGGGCGGCGTTGGCCGCGTTGACCACGATCATCAGCTTGTCGTCGAACCGGTACACCATGCAGTCGTCCACGAAGGTGCCCTCGGGCGTGAGGATGGCGGAGTACTGCACCTCGCCCGCCTCCAGCGCCGAGACGTCGTTGCAGGTGACCCGGTTGACCAGGGCGTTCCGGTCGGGGCCGGTGATCTCGAACTCGCCCATGTGGGAGACGTCGAACACGCCGGCCGCGGTGCGCACCGCGTGGTGCTCCGCCAGGATCCCGCCGGCGTACTGCACCGGCATCTCCTAGCCCGCGAAGGGCACCAGCTTGGCCCCCAGGCTCTTGTGGACGTCGTACAGCGAGGTGCGCCGGAGGGTGGTGCTCGTGGTCATGTGGGTTCCGTTCCGCTCATCAGTGTCGCCATCAGCGCCTTCTGCGCGTGCAGCCGGTTCTCGGCCTGATTCCAGACCCGGGACCTGGGGCCCTCGATGACGCCTTCGGACACCTCCTCGCCCCGGTGGGCGGGGAGGCAGTGGAGAAAGATCGCTCCGGGATCGGCGCTGTCCATCAGCGCCTCGTCTACCATGTAGTCGCGGAAGGCGCGGGCCCGCTCCTCCTGCTCCTGCTCCTGCCCCATCGAGGCCCAGACGTCGGTGTTGACCACGTGGGCGCCGCGGGCCGCCTCGCGCGGGTCGGTGCCGAGCGTGACCTTGGTGAGCTTCCGGTTGCGCTCCAGGATCTCGCGGTTGGGCCCGTAGCGCTCGGGGCAGGCCAGCCGCAGCTCGAAGCCCAGCACGCCGGCCGCGTTGAGCCAGCTGTTGGCCATGTTGTTTCCGTCGCCGATCCAGGCCACCACCTTGCCCTCCCACCCGCCGAGGCTCTCGCGCACGGTGAGCAGGTCGGCGAGCAGCTGGCAGGGGTGCAGCAGGTCGGTGAGGCCGTTGATCACCGGAATGGTGGCGAAGCGGGCCAGCTCCTCGACGTCCGCGTGGTCGAACGTGCGGATCATGATCCCGTCGAGGTAGCGGGAGAGCACCCGCGCGGTGTCGCGGATCGGCTCGCCCCGGCCCAGCTGGATGTCGCGGGAGGAGAGGAACAGCGCGTGCCCGCCCAGCTGGTACGCGCCCACCTCGAAGGAGACCCGGGTGCGGGTGCTGCTCTTGGCGAAGATCATCCCCAGCGTCTTGCCGGCCAGCGGCTTCCCGGTGTAGCCGGGCCGCTTCATCCTGGCGGCGAGATCGAACAGGGAGAGCAGCTCGGAGCGAGTGAAGTCGGGGATGGCGAGAAAGTGACGCGGGGTGGCCATGACGTGCCTATTGTAGTCGCCACCCTCCTGCTATGGAAGCCCGACGCTGCGCTTGATCCGCGCGAAGCGGCGGTCGCCGCGGAGCCGGTCGAGCCGGGGGTCGAGATCGAGGTACGCCAGCTGCGCGGCGCGGTCGTCCACCGCTTCCTCCAGCCAGGCGAAGGCCCGCCGCGTGTCGCCCATCGCCTCGGCGATGCCGGCCAGCAGGTAGGGCGACACGTACCGCTCGGTCGACAGGGTGTCGAGCCGGGCGAGCACGGCGCGGGCGTCGTCGGGCCGGCCGTCGAGCGCGTGGGCCCGGCCCAGCGCGGCCAGCGGCTCGAGGTCGTCCGGCGCGCGCTGGAGCACGCGGCGGTAGTAGGACTCGGCCAGGTCGTAGTCGCCCAGCATTTCGGCCAGGAGGCCCAGCAGATAGCGGGGCCCGGCGAGCGAGGAGTCCGCCGCCAGCGCCCGGTCGAGGCTCTGCCGCGCGTCGTTGTATTGCCTGGCGTAGAGGGCGTGCCAGGCGAGGAGGGTGATGGTCCCGGGATCGAGCGGGCTCAGCTCCGAGGCGCGGCGGGCGTGCTGGAGGGCCTCCTCCGGCCGGCCGGTGGCGGCGAGGAAGCGGGAGTACCAGTCGTGGGTCTCGGGGCGGTTGGGGTTGATGGCGAGGGCGCGCCGGAAGGCCGAATCGGCGCCGGGCGCCTGCCAGTCGTAGAGGAACCGGATCACGCCGAGCGCGGCGTCGGCGACGGCGAGGGTGCTGTCGAGGGCCAGCCCGCGGATGGCGGCCGTCCGCGCCGCCGGCATGGCCTCGGCCGGACGGGCGCCGGCCTCGATGGCCCGCCGGATCTCGGCGTCGGCCAGGCCGGCCCAGGCGGGCGCGAAGGCGGAGTCGAGGCCGATCGCCTCCTGGAAGAGGGCGGAGGCCCGCGACGGGTCGGAGGCTCCGGGCGGGCGCAGGGCATGCCGGGCCCGGAGGTAGGCCGAGTAGGCGGCGAGGTCCGCGGTGGGCGGCGTGGCCACCGGAACCGGGCCGGCGCCCGACAGCCGCAGCGCCGCCACCACCGACCGGGCGATCTCGTTCTGCACCGCGAAGAGGTCGCGCTCGGGACGCTCGTAGGTCTCGGACCAGAGATCGAACCCCTCGCTCACGCTCACCAGGTGGACGATGAGGTGGAGCCGGCCGTTGGCCCGGCGTACGCTGCCCTCGAGCACGGTGCCGACGTGGAGCAGGCGGCCGGCCTGGCGCGCGTCGTCGCTCCGGTTCTTGACCGCGAGGGCGGAGGAGTGCGCCACCACCCGGAGTCCCGGCGCCCGGCCGAGGGCGGCGGTCAGCTCTTCGGTCATGCCGTCGCTGAAGTACTCCTGGCCGGTGTCGGGGCTGGCGTTGACCAGGGGGAGCACGGCGATGGAGTTGGACCTGGGCTCGGGCGCGGTGGCGGCGGGCGCCACGGCGGGCGCGGTGTAGCGGAGCCAGAGCGCGCCGCCCAGCAGGGCGACCACGGCGGCGGTGAAGAAGGCCCAGCGGGGCGAGAGGCGGCGGCGCAGCGCGGCGCGCTCCGCGGTGGCGAGGCCGTTGGCGGCGCGGGCCTCGATCTCGGCGGTGTCGAGGGGGGCGGGGGGCGGGGCGGGGGTGGGGTCGGGGGAGTCGGCCACGGGTAACTATAGAGTGCCCGAGGGCGGCGGGGCCAGCGGGGGAGCGGGGACCGGTCCGCCCGCCCGCGACATATCTTTCCACCCGTGACCGACGATTACCTCCCGAAGCTGCAGGCGCACCTCGGGGAACGGTACCGCCTCCACGGCGAGGTCGCGTGGGGCGGGATGGCCCGGGTCTACCGGGCCGAGGACCTGGTCCGGGGTGGAGAGGTGGCCGTCAAGGTGCTCCGCCCCGAGCTCGCCGCCGCGCTGGGCCACGACCGGTTCCTCCGCGAGATCCGGATCCTCAGCCGGCTGCATCATCCCAACATCCTGGCTCTGCTCGACTCCCGGGAAGCCGGCGGGAACCTGTACTACGTCACCGTCTATATCCGGGGCGCCTCGCTGCAGCGCCGCCTGGAGCGGGAAGGACCCCTCCCGCTGGAGGAGGTGGTCCGCATCGGGCGGGACATCGCGGCGGCGCTGGACCACGCCCACCAGTGCGCCGTGATCCACCGCGACGTCAAGCCCGGCAACGTCCTGCTGGACGACGACCGCGCGCTGGTGTGCGACTTCGGCATCGCCCGGGCGGTGGAGCTGGCGGGCGGGGAGCAGTTCGCCGCGAGCAGCGGCTTCGCGCTGGGGACCCCGGCCTACATGAGCCCCGAGCAGGCCATGGGAGGGCCGATCGATTCCCGGTGCGACGTGTACGGGCTGGGGTGCGTGCTCTACGAGATGCTGGCCGGCGAGCCGCCGTTTACCGGGGCGACGGCCCAGGCGATACTGGCCCGGGCGCTGGCGGGAGAGTACCGGGAGATCAGGACGGTGCGGCGGGAGGTGACGGCCGCCGCCGAGGCCGCGATCCGCTCGGCGCTCGCGAGCGAGGCGGACCGGCGGCCGCGGACGGCGGGGGAGCTGGTGGAGGGGTTTGCCTCGGGTGCCCGGCCGGCCTAGACGCTCGCCGTCCTGAACGGCCGGGCCAATCGTCGCGGTGGCCGATGGATCAAGGCGGATATGTCGGCGGAGGCGGAGTCCGGGCCACCGCAAGCCCGAGGTCGTCGATCCGCAGTTAGGTGTTCCCTCCCATACCTGGACCGGCCCATGTCCGTGAACGGTGCCGTCTCCAAGCCGCGACCTATGCCAATCCCAATCGTTTCAGGATCTCCGCAGCAGGACCTTCCTGCCGTATCGGTGGTACATACATTGTACAATCGCCGTAAGGTGAGCCCTCCATTACCCGCTTCAAACCATTGGCTAACTGGTTCAGTTGAATGCTATGAATGGATGGTTCTTCCAGGCTGAGAATCCCAGCCACGTAGAGGAGAACTTTGTGACGAGGTGAGTAGTGTTCCAATAGTACCTCTTGAAGCACCGAAACATGTCGCAGATCGTATTTGCCGGATGACTTAAAGCCAGCATTTGTCCAGCCTATAACAAGAGCATTAAATCATTCTCAGTTCACATATACCAGAAGAAGCCGCCGCCGGCCCCCCCTGGGGATAGAAGTAGTCCAAAGAGGTATTGAGCTGACCACTCGGATGTGCTTGGGCCACCACTTAGAGGAGGCGCGCCACATTGCACATCCGAGATCCCCTCACTGGGGCAACGGCCCAGGCGGTGCTGGCCCGGGCGGTCAGGTCCGTGCGGCCGATGGTGACGACGGGGGCTGGTCGACCGATTCGCCACCGATGTTCGGTCCGGATAGAACGTGGGTCAGGGTCTCTTGCCGAACGGCGGGCCGCCCGGCGGCGGGTTCTTGATCAGCATCATGGTCTGATAGCGGACATCCCCGATGAAATCCGGGCACCCCTTGCGTAGCTCCTCCGCCAGGGCGTCCTGATCGGCACACTTGATCAGTACGGGCCCGCCGACCTCCTCCGACGTCTTCCCGCAGTGCAGCATCAGCTCCAGCCGCGCGACGGCGCACCAGAGGGTGTCGAACCCGAGCTTCACGTCGTCGAACCAATGATCGCGAGTGTTGGGATCCGGCCGCAGCGCAGCCAGCTTGTTCTTGGTGTAGTCGACGACATCGTCCAGCAGCTCCGAGTTATCGGGTTGCATCGTCACGGTGTCCCCCTTCACTTGAGTTCGAGATTGTCCTGATCGGCGTCGCGGGCCTCGTGCCGGCCCAGGGCCGCGAGTTGGGCCTCATAGGTTCGGACCAGATCACCCCGCCCTAGCGCTCGGGCGGCGCGCAGACGGAGCTCGAGGCTCGCCGGGCGGTACAGCAGATACGAGAATGGCCGCGGCGCGTCGAGCGCGGCCGCCGTCCGGATCGCCTCGGCGTACCTCCCCTCGGCCAGATAGACCTCGGCCAGCACCAGACGCTCGAGACCGAGCGGCTCCCAGAGACTCCAGGCCAGCGTCTCGAGGTTGGCGGCAGGGACGAGGGCGCTGAACCGCCGCTCCGCATCCGCAGTATCTCCCTTCGCCAGGGAGACGTGCGCCGCTGCGACGCGAGCGAAGAGACTGTCCTCGTGGGTGCCCCCCGCAGCCGCTCTGCCGGCGAGAATGGACGCGATCTCCTGGGCAGCCGTCTCGTCACCACGCCGAGCCTCCCAGGTGCCCCGGGCCCACAGCAGCGGAGACGACATCCCCCGGTAGTCCGTGCCCTGCGACCGCGCGAGGGCAGCCGCCTCCGGCTGGAAGGCGATTCCCGCGGCCGCATCGACCAGGAAGAGCATCTCGAGATAAAACCGCTTGCCCTCGGCGCTCTCGGCGAGGCGGCGCGCCGCCCCGTACCGGCCTTCGCCCAGGAAGAGGGCATGCAGGCCGAGGAGCGCGTTGAAGCGGTAGGGGTCGGTGGCGTCGCCGGTCGCCAGCACGGCCCGAAAGCCGTCCTGGGCGCACCGCCTCAACGCGGGAGCCCGGGAGAGTGTGGTCGCCGCATCCATGACCTCGGTGTAGTCCCGCCCAGCCGCGGTCCTCCATCCGACCGTGTCGAGCGCCCCCGAGGCACATCGGACCATGAGCAGCAGCGCAGCGCTGTTCGCGCTGTCCCGGCTCGAGCGGCGGAATCGGGAAGCGAGCCGCTGCGCTTCCTCGAGATCGCCCCGCACCAGCGCGATTTCGGTGAGGTGATACGTTGCCGGGATGAATTCCGGATCGAGACGGTGTGCCTTGGCGAACGCCGCCTCGGCGAGGGAGTCGAGCGGCGACTGGTCGGGAAGCAGGTGGTAATGCAGCTCGCCCAGGGCCATCCAGCCCTCACTCCAGTCCGGTGCCAGCTCGACGGCGCGGCGGAGGTGAGCGGTGGCGGAGTCGGCCCGGCCGGCCTGATAGTGCGTCCAGCCGCGCACGAACTCCGCGTACCGCGCGGGCAGCAGGCCGAGGTGGCGCTCGGTGAGCGCGGTGAGCGCCCCCGCCTCATCCCACCGGTTCAACCACGAGGCCACCTGCGCGCCCTTCACCGCCGCCAGCGCGAACAGCGAGTCGTCCTCCACCGCGCGCCGGTAGAGCTCGAGCGCCTCGGAAAACCGCATCTGACGATAGGCCCGCTCGCCCTGCAGGAACGCGGCGATGGCGGCGGGCCGGCGCTCGCCCAGGCCGCCGATGTCCACCTTCCGCCCCGGCGCGAGCAGCGCGGGGAGCAGGTCGGCCACGGCGAGCGCGCCCAGCCGCGCGGCCGAGTTGCCGGCGCCCGCCGACCGGCCCGCCCGGCTCACCATTGAGTCCCCCTCCACGTCGAACAGCCGCAGCACCACCGTCACCGAGTCCGCGTCGCGCAGCACCGAGCCGTCCACGTAGAACCGGGCCCCCCGCGAGCCGGCCAGCCGCGAGGCCTCCCGCGCCGAGAGATCCCTCGCCGCCCCGCCGCCGGGCACCAGGTCCCGCCCCTCCTCCCACTTGAGCGGATCGCTCCCCTCCAGCACGTGGCCGATGTAGGTCGCCACGTCCTCGCCCGAGGCGTCAGTCGCGGCCTGGCCGTGGTCCCGCAGCGGAAACACCACTACGCGGTTGGCGTCGAGCGGCTCGCCGCGGCCCCCCGCCCGCCAGATGCCCAGCGCGGCAAGCGCCGCGAGCCCGGCCGCGAGCGGCCACCAGCGCACCCGGCCGCGCGCGGCGGCCGCCGCGCCGCTCGTGGTGGGCGCGGTCTCCAGCGCGCGCGAGAAATCCATCGCCGAGGCGTACCGGTCGGCCGGCACCTTCGCGAGCGCTCTCCCCACCGCCTCGCTCACGTGCGGCGGCAGCGAGGGCCGCAGGGTGGCGAGCGGCGTGGGCTGGTCGTGAAGATGGCGCAGCAGGACGTTCTGAACCGTCTGGCCGAGGAAGGGCGGCTCGCCGCCGAGCATCTCGTACACCACGCAGCCCAGGGCGTAGATGTCGCTCCGGCCGTCGATGGTGGCGCCGGCGCCGGCCTGCTCCGGGCTCATGTACACCGGCGTGCCCACGGCCATGCCGTCTTCGGTCAGCCGCTCGTCGCCCGCCGCGGCGATGGCGCGGGCGATGCCGAAGTCGGCCACCAGCGCGCGGTCGCCCGACAGCAGGATGTTCTCCGGCTTCACGTCGCGGTGGACGATGCCGCGCCCGTGCGCGAACGCCAGCGCGCTGGCCACGTCGCGGGTGATGCTCAGCGCCTCGGCCAGCGGGAGCTGGCCCTCGCGCTTGAGCCGGCTCCGGAGGCTCTCGCCCTCGACGTAGGGCATGACGCAGTAGGGGACCTGCTCGGCCTCGCCGGAATCGTACAGCGAAATGATGTTGGGGTGCTGCAGGCGGGCCTCGAGCCGGATCTCGCGCAGAAAGCGCTCCACCCCCACGCGGCCGACCAGCTCGGAGCGGAGCACCTTCACGGCGACGGGCCGGTCGTGCTTGAGGTCGTCGGCCAGGTAGACGTGGGCCGTGGCCCCCCGCCCCACCTCACGCTTGAGGAGATATCTCCCGGCCAACGCGCGCCGGAGTACCTCGAGCGTCGCTTCGGCGCCGAGGTCCTGGCCCTTCAAAGCGCACATGACCCGCCTCGCAGGCTACAGAATATACCGCCGCAAGTCGTCGTCGTTTACGATCTTGGCCAACCGCTCCCGGACCCCTGCCGCATCGTAGCGGATGTGCTTCTCGGGGTACTCCGGCAGCTCGAAGAGCACGTCCTCCATCAGCGTCGCCATGACGGTGTGCAGCCGCCGGGCGCCGATGTTCTCCATCCGGTCGTTGGCCATGAACGCCACCCGGGCCACCTCGGCGATCCCGTCGGCGGTGAACTCCAGCGTCGCGCCCTCGGCGGCGACCAGCGCCTGGTACTGCCGGGTGAGCGCGTTCTCCGGCTCGGTCATGATCCGGACGAAGTCCTGCTCGGTCAGCGGCTGGAGCTCGACCCGGATCGGGAAGCGGCCCTGGAGCTCGGGGATGAGATCGGAGGGCTTGGAGACGTTGAAGGCGCCGGCCGCGATGAAGAGGATGTGGTCGCTGCGGACGTAGCCGTAGCGGGTCTGGACGGTGGACCCCTCGACGATCGGCAGCAGGTCGCGCTGGACGCCCTCGCGGGACACGTCGGGCCCGCCGGTCTGGCCCCGCTCGCCGGCGATCTTGTCGATCTCGTCGATGAAGATGATGCCGTGGTTCTCGACCCGGTCGAGCGCCTCGTTCACCACGTCGTCCATGTCCACCAGCTTCTTGAGCTCCTCGTCCACCAGCACCCGGCGGGCCTCGGGCACCTTCACCGTGCGCCGCTTCTTGCGGCGCGGCAGCATGTCCTGCAGCATCTCGGTGAAGTTGATGTCGGCCCCTTCCATCCCCTGGGGCGGCTGGAGCAGATCCATCATCGGGAAGCTCTGGGGGGTGATCTCGATCTCGACCTCGCGGTCGTCGAGCGCCCCGTCGAGCAGCATCTGGCGCAGCTTTTCCCGCGACCGGCTCCGCCGCTCCTCGTCCGCCGTGGCCGTCTTCTCTTCCCGCGCCTGGCCCGCCGTGCCGACCACGAAGACCGAAGCCGCATCCGGCGCGCCGGTGGCCGTCTGCCCCTCGGGCCGCCGGCCCGCCGCCGCCGGCGGAGTGACCGCGGGGAGGAGCAGGTCGAGCATCCGCTCGTCGGCCCGCTGCTCCGCCTGGGGATAGACCTCGTCCTCCCGCTCGGTCCGGACCATGTTGATCGAGGCGTCCACCAGGTCGCGCACCATGGACTCGACGTCGCGGCCGACGTAGCCCACCTCGGTGAACTTGGACGCCTCGACCTTGATGAACGGCGCGCCCGCCAGCCGCGCCAGCCGGCGCGCGACCTCGGTCTTCCCGACGCCGGTGGGGCCGATCATGATGATGTTGTAGGGGGTGATCTCGTCCCGGATGTCGTCGGGGGCCTGGGCCCGCCGCCAGCGGTTCCGCACCGCGATCGCCACCGCCTTCTTGGCGGCGTCCTGCCCCACGATGTAGCGGTCGAGCTCGGAGACGATCTGGCGCGGCGGCATCTCCTCCAGCCATGGCGGCGGCGGGGCGGCGGTCTCGGAATCCGGGGTAACGGCGATATCGGTCATCGTCAACTGCGCGAGCCTTTCATGCTGTCGGGCAGCTCCAGAATGCTGATCTGCCGGTTGGTGAAGACGCAGATGTCGGCCGCGATCTCGAGCGAGCGCTGGACGATGTCGCGGGCGCCCTGGCCCGTCATCGGCAGCAGCGCGCGGGCGGCGGCGAGGGCGAAGTTCCCGCCCGAGCCGATCGCGACGATCCCGTCGTCCGGCTCGATCAGCTCGCCCGAGCCGCTCAGCAGGAAGCCGTGCTCCACGTCGGCCACGACCAGCAGGGCCTCGAGGCGGCGGAGAATCCGGTCGCTGCGCCAGTCCTTGGCCAGCTCCACCGCGGCGCGCGGCAGGTTGCCCGGGTAGCGGTCGAGCTTCTCCTCGAACTTCTCGTACAAGGTCAGCGCGTCGGCCACCGAGCCCGCGAACCCGGCCAGCACCTTGCCGCCCTTCAGGGTGCGCACCTTGGTGGAGTTCGACTTGACCACGGTGTCGCCGATGCTCACCTGGCCGTCGCCGCCGAGGGCGACGCGGCCGTCTTTGCGGACGGCGAGGATGGTGGTGCCGTGGAAGGTCATGCTCATGCCCTCGGATGCGCCTGTTGATAGACCTTCTTCAGCCGCTCGACGCTGGTGTGGGTGTAGATCTGGGTGGTGCTCAGCGACGCGTGGCCCAGCAGCTCCTGCACCGCCCGCAGGTCCGCGCCCGCGTCGAGCATGTGGGTGGCGAAGGTGTGCCGGAGCGAGTGCACCCGGAGGCCGTCGCCGCCCACCGCGTCGAACATGGCGTGGACCGCCCGCTGGATCCCGCGTGGCGCCAGCCGGCGGCCCCGGCGGGTCGACGAATACCGCGCGGCGGTCGCCGCGGACCCGGGAGACCAGCTCCTCTCGGAGGTTAAGATAGCGCCGCAGGGCGAGCACGGCGCGCGAGCCCACGGGCACCAGCCGCTCCTTGCGCCCCTTGCCCCGCACCTTCGCCTGGTCCGACAACAGGTCGAGATCCTCCAGGTTCATCCCGCTCAGCTCGGAGAGCCGGATCCCGGTGGAGTAGAACAGCTCCAGGATCGCGAGGTCGCGGGTCGGGCCGAACTCGTCTCCCCCGGCCCGGCCTTCCGCCCACTCGAACAGCCGCTCGGTCTGCCCGCGGTCGAGGTAGGTCGGCAGCCGCTTGTCGATCCTGGGCACCTTGGCGGCGCGCGCGGCGGCGTTCGGCACCCCGTGGTGGAGCTGGAGATAGCGGTAGAAGCTCCGCACCGCCGAGAGCGACCGGGCCGCCGTCCGCTTGGAGAGCCCCCGGCGCTGCAGGTCGCCCAGAAAGCCCGCGCATGCCGAGCCGGTCCACCGACGACCAGGTCCAGCGGCCGCCGTAGTGGCGGTCGCAGAACTCGGTGAACGCCTCCAGGTCGCGGCCGTAGGCCTTCACCGTGTGGGGGGACTGGCCCCGCTCCTTGTCGAGGTGGGTCAGGAACTCGGCGACCTCGGGGCGCGGGCTCACCGCCGCGCCTCGGCCAGCCACGCCGCGAACTCGGCCTGGGCCCGCTCGACCAGCAGCGCCTTCTTCCGGTCCTTGGCGATCCGCCCGGTCGCCTCCAGCGGCTCCAGCAGCCCGAAGTTCGCGTTCATCGGCTGGAAGTGCTTCGGGTCGGCCTCGCGCAGGTAGCGGTAGAGCGCGCCGAGCATCGTCGTCGGCGGCGGCACGGCGGGCGGCCGTCCCTCGAGCAGCCGCGCCAGGTTGATGCCCGCGAGCAGCCCGGTGCCGAGCGCTCGGTGTAGCCCTCGACGCCCGTGAGCTGGCCGGCGAAGAACAGCGGCGTCGTCGTCGCCGCGCGCGAGAGTGCGGCGCGAGCGTGGCCGGGGCGTTGAGGTACGAGTTCCGGTGGATGGTGCCGAAGCGCAGGAACTCCGCCTCGCCCAGTCCCGGGATCATCCGGAACACCCGCTGCTGCTCCGGGATGCGGAGCCGCGTCTGGAAGCCGACCAGGTTCCACATCTGCCCGGCGCGATCCTCCCGGCGCAGCTGCAGCACCGCGTACGGCTCGCGGCCGGTGCGCGGATCGCGCAGCCCGACCGGCTTCATCGGGCCGAAGCGCAGCGTCTCGCGGCCCGCGCCGCGCCATCTCCTCGACCGGCAGGCAGCCCTCGAAGTACGGCACCTGGTCGAACTCGTGGCCGTGGTGCTGGTCGGCGGCGATGAGCGCGTCGAGGAACGCCTCGTACGCCCGCGCGGTCGAGCGGGCAGTTGAGGTAGTCGTCGCCGCTCGCCCTTGCCGTAGCGCGACGCGCGTAGAGCGCGGTCGTGGTCGATCGAGTCGTCGGCGACGATCGGCGCGATCGCGTCGTAGAACGCGAGCGACTCGACGCCGAGCCGCGCGGCGATGGCCGCGGCCAGCGCTCGGAGGTGAGCGGGCCGGTGGCGACGATGCCGGGCGACGGCAGGCTCGGCCACTTCCTCGCGCACCACGGTGATGTTCGGGATGCGCCGGTGACCCGCTCGTGCACCGCGCGCGAGAAGATGTCGCGGTCCACCGTGAGCGCGGTGCCGCCGGGCACGCGCGCCTCGTCGGCGCACGGGAGCAGCAGGCTGCCGAGCGCGCGCATCTCGGCCTTGAGCAGGCCGTGCGCGTTGGTGAGGTCCCCGACTTGAAGGTGTTGGTGCAGACCAGCTCGGCGAGGCGGTCGGTCTGGTGCGCCGGGGTCGGCACCACCGGTCGCATCTCGTGCAGCACGACCCGGACACCGCGCTCGGCGAGCGGCCAGGCCGCCTCCGAGCCGGCGAGCCCGCCGCCGACGACGGTGGCGATCACGCCAGGGCCACCTCCTCGGGCTCGGCGAGAACGATCTTGTGCTTGCACTTGAGGCAGGTGCGGGTCTCGCCCTCGGCCTTGCTCATCTTCTTCTCCATCCCGACCTAGCCGCACTCGGGGCAGGTCTCCACCACCGGCTTGTTCCAGGTGGAGAAGTCGCACGCCGGGTAGCGGACGCAGCCCCAGAACGACTTGCCGCGCTTGGTGCGGCGCTCGGCGATCTCGCCCTCGAGGCACTTGGGGCACTTCATGCCCAGCGGGATGGCGCGGGTGCCCTTGCAGGCGGGGTACGTGGTGCAGGCCAGGAACTCGCCGAAGCGGCCGGTCTTGATGACCATCGGCGAGCCGCAGAGATGGCACTTCTCGTCGGTGGGCCGGTCGGGTGCGCGCGCCTTGCGGAGCGACTTCACGTAGTCGCAGGTGTCCTTGTACTTGACGCAGGCGAGGTAGGGGCCGAAGCGGCCGGTCTTGAGCTCGATCGCCGACCCGCACTTGGGACAGCGCTCCTGGGCCAGCTTCTCGGTATCGAGCCCGTGCGCGTCGGCGACCAGCGCGGTCATGTCCACCGCGTCGAGCGCCTTGGTGAACGGCCCGTAGAAGTCGCTGAGCACGCGCTGCCAGCCCAGCTCGCCATCCTCGACCCGGTCGAGCTCCTTCTCCATCCCGGAGGTGAACTCGACGTTGAAGATGTCGGGGAACTTGGCCACCATGACCTTCTCCACCATCTCGCCGAGCTCGGTGGGGAAGAAGCGGCGCTGCTCGAGCTTGACGTACTCGCCGGTCGGAGAGCGTCGAGATGATGGCGCGTAGGTGGACGGCCGGCCGATGCCGAGCCGCTCGAGCTCCTTGACCAGGCTCGCCTCGGAGAAGCGCGGCGGCGGCTCGGTGAAGTGCTGCGACGGGGTGATCTCCTTGACCTCCGCGCGGTCGCCCTGCGCCAGCGGCGGGATCGGCGCGAGGTCGTCCACCTGGCGGCCCTCCTCCTTCTCGCGCCCCTCGGTGTAGAGCACGAGGAAGCCGTCGAACTTCATGACCGAGCCCGGTGGCGCGGAACAGGTAGCGGCCGAGGTCGAACTCGCACCGACGGTCGTGTCGAACAGCGCCGGCGCCATCTGCGAGGCCATGAAGCGCTGCCAGATGAGCTGGTAGAGCTTGAACTGGTCGGGCTTGAGGTAGCTCTGGACCTGCTCCGGGTGGCGGCGCACGTCGGTCGGGCGCACGCCTCGTGCGCGTCCTGCCCCGCGAGTTCTTCTTGTCGCTGTAGGTGTTGGCCTGCGCCGGGAGGTACGCCTTGCCGAACAGCGTGCCGACAGGTCGCGCACCGCGGCGCCGCGCTCTCGGCGACGCGCGTCGAGTCGGTACGCATGTAGGTGATGAGACCGACCGGCCCCTCCTCGCCGATCTCGATGCCCTCGTAGAGATCCTGCGCGACGCGCATGGTGCGCTTGGAGCCGAAGCCGAGCTTCTTGGCCGCCTCCTGCTGCAGCGTGCTGGTGGTGAACGGCGCCGCGGGTTCTTGCGGCGCGCGCTGCTCGACGTCGGTGACCGCGAAGGGCAGCGGGCGCACCGCGTCCACGACCGCGCGGGCCGCGGCCTCGGTGTGGAGCTGCGGCTTCTGCCCGTCCACCTTGCGCCAGCGTGGCCTCGAAGGTCTGCCCCTTGCCCTCGCAGAGCGGCCTCGATGCTCCAGTACTCCTGCGGCGTGAACGCGCGGATCTCCCGCTCGCGCTCGACGATGAGGCGGAGCGCGACGGTCTGCACGCGGCCGGCGGAGAGCCCCTTCTTGACGGTCTTCCAGAGGATCGGGCTCGCCTTGTAGCCCACGAGGCGGTCGAGGACGCGGCGCGCCTGCTGCGCCTCGACCTTGCGCTCGTCGATCTTGCGGGGCTCGTCCATGGCGGCCTGGACGGCGTCCTTCGTGATCTCGTGGAAGAGCACCCGGTGCATCGGCGCCCGGGAATCGATCTGGTCGGCGACGTGCCAGGCGATCGCCTCGCCCTCGCGGTCGGGGTCGGTGGCGAGGAAGATGGTGGAGGCGGTCTTGGCCGCCTTCTTCAGCTCCGAGAGGGTCTTCGTCTTTCCCTGGATGGTGACGTACTTCGGCTCGAACCCGTGCTCGACGTCGATGCCGAGCTTCCTCGGGAGGTCGCGGACGTGGCCGACGGTCGCCTTCACGTCGTAGCCGCGCGCCGAGGTACTTGCCGATGGTCTTGGCCTTGGTGGGCGACTCGACGATGACGAGCGCGGCCCGGCCCCGGCCGGCCACCGCCCCGTCACCGCGGGCGGCCTTGGCAGCGGGCTTGGCCGCCTTGCTCCGCTTGCGGGCGGGCTTGGCGGCCGCGTCGGCGGGGGGCGCCTTGGCCCCCTTGCCGCGGCTCGGGGCGGGCTTCTTCACGACTCGTTTCGTGGGCGTCGCCATGTCTGGAGTGTACTCTCCGGTGTCACAGTGTGGTCAATTTCGGGAACAGCAAAAAAGGGCTGACGGTCGGCGGGCGCAAGGCGACGAAATACAACTCATTGCTACACAAGAACTTGGAAAATTGGTCGGGACCGGCTCACCATCCGCCGTGCTGTCGCGCCAGCTCCACCACCGCCGCGGCCACCTGATTCAGCCCCCGCTCCGCCGAGATCTCAAAATCAGCGAGCTTGTAAAACGGTTCCCGGGACTCCAACAGCTTTCGGAGGCGCTCGACCGGATCCGCGCCCAAGAGCACGGGTCTGACTTCTCCCCGCTCGGTGCGTTTCGCCGCGGTACTGACCAGGCACCGCAAATAGATACGGAGGGCGAAACCCCCGGCCTCGTGCATGTGGCCGGGCTGGGCCGCCCAGCCGCCGCCCGGAACGATCACCGCCGGCCCTTCCGCAGCCACGGCTGAGAGGACCGCCTTGTGCTCCATCTCGCGAAAGCGGGGCTCGCCCACCATCCCGAAGATCTGCTCGACCGACATGCCCATCTCCCTCACCAGCAGGGAGTCGATGTCGAACAGGGGCGCCCCGAGGTCTTCGGCGACCTGGTGGCCCACGGCGCTCTTCCCCGACCCGGGAAGCCCGACCAGAAGCAGGTGCCGCGGCATCAGGCCTTGCCCTCCGCCCCGCGGCTCCCGGTCCAGCGCCCGCCCAGAGACGCCAGGTAGGCCTGATAGTTCCGCCGCATCTCACCCAACGAGTCGCCGCCGAACTTCTCCAGCATCGCGTCGGCCAGCGCGAGGGCGACCATGGCCTCGGCGATCACGCCGAGGGCGGGCACCGCGGTTACGTCGGACCGCTCGCTCTGCGCGCTGGCCGGCGAGCCGGAGGCGAGATCCACGGTGGGCAGCGGCGACATCAGGGTGGAGATCGGCTTCATCGCCACCCGCACCACGACCGGCTCCCCGGTGGTGATGCCGCCCTCGAGCCCGCCGGCATTGTTGGAGCTGCGGCGGAAGCCGCCGCGGCGGTCTCCCGCCACCGGGGGCAGCCCGGCCCGTCCTTCCGGCCCGCTGATGGGGTCGTGCACTTCCGACCCCGGCCGGCGCGCCGCCTCGAAACCCATCCCGATCTCGACGCCCTTCACCGCCGGAATGGACATCAGCAGGCCGGCCAGCCGGCCGTCGAGCTTGCGATCCCAGCTCACGTGGCTGCCGAGGCCCACCACCACACCGCGGGCCACGACTTCGACCTCGCCGCCCAGGGTGTCGCCGGCCTGCTTGGCCTGATCGATCCGGCGGACGATCTCGGGCTCGACCGATCGGTCCAGAACCCGCACCTCCGAGCCGTCGGCGGCGGGGTTGAGCGGCACCGGGAGCTCGGCCGGGAGGGGAACGACCACCCCGCCCAGGGTGACCACGTGGCTGCCGATCTCGACGCCGAACTCGTCGAGCAGCCGCTTGGCGAGGGCGCCCGCGGCGACCCGCGCGGCGGTCTCCCGCGCGCTGGCGCGCTCCAGGATGTCGCGGGCGTCGAGCCGGTCGTACTTGAGGACCCCGGCGAGGTCGGCGTGGCCCGGACGGGGGCGGGAGACGCGGCGGCGGCGCAGCTCGCCGGGCTCCGCGGCCTCGTGGGCCATGACGTCCTCCCAGTTGGCCCAGTCGCGGTTGGCGATGAGCATCGCCACCGGCGAGCCGAGCGTCTCGCCGGCGCGGACGCCGGAGAGCCACTCGATGCGGTCGCGCTCGATCTTCATGCGCGCGCCGCGGCCGTATCCCTGCATCCGCCGCGCGAGGTCGCGGTCCACCGCCTCGGCCTCGACCGGCAGCCCGGCGGGCAGGCCCTCGACGATGGTGACGAAGGCCTTCCCGTGCGACTCTCCGGCCGTGGTGAAGCGCAGATGCATGGGTCCTCGGCGGTACCGCCTGCCCCGAGCGCAGCTAGGGGGCGGAACGGCGGAATGGCAAAACGACGGAACGGCGGAAGGATAACCATTCCGCCGTCCCGTCGTTCCGCCCCGGCTCCCGGGGCCGGGCTTACTACTCGGACATCCCGTCGTCCGTGATCCTCGGCGTCACCAGGATGATCAGGTCGCGCCGGTTTTCGACTTCCCGGCTGAAGGAGAACAGCTTGCCCACGATCGGCAGCCCGCCCAGCAGCGGGATCCCGGACCGGTTCTTGGTCACCTCGGTAACGGTCAGGCCGCCGATCACCGCGGTCTCGCCGTCGTTGACCAGGAGCTGGTTGTCGGCCTTCTGCTTCTGGAAGATGAAGCCGAGGTCGGCCGCGGAGACCAGCTGCAGCGCCGAGCGCTCGGTGTGGAGCTTCATCAGGATCTGACGGTTGTTGGTGACGTGCGGGGTGACCGTGAGGCGGATACCGGTCTCCTTGAACTGCACGTTGGCGCGGGCCGTGCCGCTGGCCGAGCTCGAGGCGTCGATGACGCGAACCGGGGTTTCCTCACCCACGAGGATGTCGGCCTCGCGGTTGTCCAGGGTCGAGATGACCGGCTCGGCCTGGATGTCGGCCAGCTCGGTGCGCTCCAGCGCGCTCAGGAACGTGGTCAGCGAGAAGCCGCCGATGCTGGTGGAGTAGATCAGGTCCAGCGCCGAGCCGGTGATGGTGGCGTCGGCGTTCCCGATGGCGGAGACGCTGTTGCCGCCCAGGTTGATCACGTTGACGTTCCGGTCATACTGCGAACCGTCGGCCGGGTTGCGGCGCTGCACCAGCTTGTTGAAGAACTGGTTCCGGTCGCCCAGGTCGTACTTGATGCCCAGCTCCTCGATGTCGGTCCGGTCCACGAAGATGATCTTGGCCTGGATCGAGAGCTGCGGCGTCCGGATGTCGAGGCCGCGCACGAAGTCGGTGACGTTCGCCACCCGGCTGCGGGTGTCGGTGATGATGAGGCTGTTGGAGCCGGTATCGGCCACCACGCGGCCCCGGCCCTTGGTCAGGATGCTCTCGACCGTCTTCTCCAGCGAGCCGGCGTGGGCGTAGTTGATCCGGACGATGCTGGTCTCCAGCGGCTCGAGCGAGTCGAGCGCGGACAGCACGCCGGGGGCATCCACCCGGATGATCCCGCCCGACATCTCCTGGGCGGAGAGACCCTGGCTCGCCAGGATCGCCTGGAAGGCCATGGGCCAGGGCTGGTTCTTCACCTCGGCGGTGACCTCACCCTTGACGTCCTTGCCGATGATGATGGTGCGGCCGCTGAAGGCGGCGAAGCCGGCCACCACGTCGGCGATGCTGGCGCGGTCCCACGTGACCGTGATGCGGGGCTCCTCGCGGCCGGCCGATATGGGCCGGGAGGTGGCCATCGAGGGCTTCACTTCCGGCGCCTTGGCGGTCGGGGTGACGTCGGCCGGCACTTCGTCGGCCCCCAGCTGGGCGTGGGCCTGCACCGAGGACCAGGCCTTGAAGCCCTGGTCGGCGCCGAAGGTGATCTTGATCGATTCGCCCTGGCGAGTGACCTCGTACACCTTGGGGGCGTCGAGCTCGATCACGATCCGGACCACGTCGGGCCGGAACTGGGAGTAGCGGAGGTTGAGCACGCCGCCACGCTTGACCCCGTCGTACACCGCCGGAGCGGCGTTGCTCAGCTGGGCGCCGACGACGTCGAGCACCAGCCGGTCGGGAGAAGCGAGGACGAAGTCCTTCACGTCCACCGCGCCGCGGACGGCGATCACCACTTCCGCCTTGCCGGCGGAGGGCGCCAGGCTGACCGCCGTGACCTCACCGCTGCCGGGGCCCTCGGCCCAGGCCGGGGCCGCCATTCCCGCCGCCAGCGCTGCGGCAAGCAGCGCTGCCCCGAGCACTCGCGAGGGGGAGTGGGCGGTGGCGCTAAGGATCTTGCGATACAATCCGGTCATGGCGTCTCGACCTCCTGCTTCCGCAGCGAGAGAGTTTCCTGGCGTTCGAACCCGAAGTCGCGAATGGTGAATACCACATCGCGCGGCCGGATCTGCACCAGTCTCGCGCGCCCCAACTGGTCACCGACCCGCAACTTGTGACGCTTGGCGGTGGCCTTTTCCCGCAGCACGACAATCGTGTTGTCGCTATTGCGGAGATCCTGATACACCCCTACCAAGTCCAGATCGGCGATCTCGGGCCCGGTGGACGAGCCGTTGATCAGCGATGCGAACGGATCCCGGGTCCCGCCGGTATACGCGAAGGTCTCGCGCATGACCTCGATTTCGCGGGCTTTCTGGATCGAATCGGCCAGCGCGGCCTCGGCGACCGTGACGGTGTCGCGCCGGACGCTGTCCATTCCCGCCGTGGTGGCGGCCAGCGTGCTGCTGGCTCCGGAGTCCATCGGGGCGACCGGGGCGGCGGTGGCCGCGGACCGTGCCTGACGGAGACTGTCGTTGTGCGCTCGCAGCGCGGCCAACTGCGCATCGGCCGCCTGCGCTTCCGCCGCGTCTCCGGACGGCGAACAGCCGGCCAGAGCGGCGAGCAGGGCGAACCCGATCAGAGCGTTACGAGCCACTGGCCTGTCCCTCCGGGCTAGAGGACTTGACGTACGTGCGGACCTGGAACTTGGCCTCCAGCAGCGAGCCGCTGGTGTCGCCCAGGGCCTTGGCGGAGTTCACCTTCGCCTGGTCGAGCGAGAGATCGTAGGGCACGATGATCCGCTGCAGGCTCGCGACGTCGGCGAGGAACTGGCCGATCTGATCGTAGCGCCCGATGACCGACATGTTGTACCTGTAGGTATTGAACGGCGCCGGCCCCACCTCCAGCGGCAGCGGCACGACCTGCGCCAGCGTGACACCGCGGATTCTGCTCCGGCTCGAGATATCATCGAGCAGGTTGGGGACCTCGTTCCGCTCCGGGACCAGCCGGCGCAGCAGCGCCAGGCTCCCCCGGTAGGTGTCCAGCCGCTTGCGGAGGTCTTCCACCGTGCCGCGCGCGAGCTCGCGCTTGGCGCTGTCGGTGGCGGCCGCGAGCCGGGCGATGGTGTCGCGGATCGCGACCACGCGCTCCTCCCGCGCCGCGAGCCCGCTGAGGCCGGCGCTCTCGATCAGCGTGCCGGTGTAGGCGACGTACCCGGTCAGACCCGCGAGCAGCATCACCAGCAGCGGAGTGGCCTTCTGCGAAGTGGTTGCCATGGCGCCTACCTCACCGACTCGCTGAGGGGAACCGTCCGGATGTACGCCGAGTCTGCGTGGCGGTACGTGGCCCGGATGGTGAACGCGGTCACCGGACGCTCCTTCTCGACCACCGTCTGCGCCGACACCGGCGTGACGTCGACGATCCAGGGCGAGGCCTCCAGCTGGCGGAGGAACCTGGTGTACGCCTGGATGTCCACCGTGCGGCCGTTGATGTTGAAGCTCACCGCCGGCGCCACGAAGGGCGCCGCCACGGTGTCCTTCTTGGCGGCCGCGCCACGCGGATTCGGCGGCGGCGGCGGCTGCTGCTGCGCCGCCGAAGTCGCGAAGGCCATGTCCACCAGCCAGGTATAGGCCGGCAGCGCCTTGGTCACTTCATCCAGCAGGTGGGGCCAGACGTACCGGTCGCCATCCACCGTGCGGATGACGCCGATCTGGGCGACCAGCGAGTCGCGGATGGTCTCCTGATGCCGCTTCTCGGTGAGGAACGCCTTGAAGCGCTTGTGCTCGGAGCGGGTGGCCTCGAGCTGCGGCTCCAGCGCGTTCAGCTCGTGCGTGGTGCCCACCACGACGTAGCCCAGCCAGCCCAGCACGCCCACCCAGGTCACGATCGAGGCGAGCATCAGCGGGTCTTTCACCTTGGTGGCCGCGCCGCGCACGCTTTCCATGACGCCCTGGAGAGGCGACCGCGCCCGCTTGCGCTTCAGGTCCGGACGAAGATTGACGGTGATCATCGGGTATCGGGTCCGTTGGTCGGGGTCACGCCGCGCTGCGAAGCGCGAGGCCGATCGGGAGCATCAGCAAGGGCGCCACTTCATCCACCGGCATGGTGTCGAACACGCCATCGGCCACCTGGAGCTTCTCGATCGGGTTGGCCAGCTGCACCGGGATGCGGAGCCGGTCGGACAGCACCTTGTTGAGACGCGGAATGCGGGCGCCGCCGCCGGTGGTGAAGATCCGGGAAATCCCGCCGGCCGACCGGCTGGCCGACTGGAGGAACGCGGCCGCGCGCTCGATGCCGACGGCGAGCTCCTCGCCGCGGCCCTCGAGCAGCGGATCGAGCGCGTCGCTCGAGGTGGTGCCGCGGAGCAGGCGGTCGGCTTCGTCGGCCGAGAGCCCGCGCTCGCGCTGGAGGTCTTCCTTGAACCGGCGGGTGCCGATCGGGATGTCGCGGGTGAGCACCGGGACCCCGTCGTCCAGGATGTTGATGTTGGTGATCTCGTGCCCGATGTTGACCAGCCCGACCACGCCGACCATCGCCTCGGGGTAGTTGATCTCGAAGGCGTTGTGCAGCGCGAAGGCGTCGACGTCGATCACGCTGGGGTCGAGCCCGACGTCGGAGAGCAGGGCGACCTTGTGCTCGACCAGCTCGCGCTTGGCGGCGACGAGCAGCACGGTCATCTCGAGGCCCTCGGCCTCCGGATCGAGGATCTGGAAGTCGAGCTCGACGTTCTCCATGTCGAACGGCACGTGCTGCTCCGCCTCCCAGCGGATCACCTCGCGCGCCTCGGCTTCCTTCATCCGGTCGATGCTGATCTTCTTGATGATCACGTCGCGGCCGCCGACGGCGACCACGACCTTCTTCGCCTTGACGCCGGCGGAGGCCATGAGGTTCTTGATGGCCTCGGCGACGATGCCCGGGTCCATGACCTCGCCCTCGACGATGGCGTCGTTCACCACGGAGGTGAACGCCACCTTGGTCAGGACCGGCCCGCCCGAGGCGTGAGAAATGGCGACGAGCTTGATCAGGCCGCTCCCGATATCGAGACCGACCGTCGTCGCGTTGCGCCCGAAGAGTCCCATTACGTATCCGCTTGTTGAGGGTCCCGTAACCGAGGCGTGAGTGTAGCCTGCGGCGGTTGAGGGCAACCGATGTGCCACACAAGTTGCAGTCTGCTAACTAGATGGAGGGCGCGGCCTTAATCCCGGGCAGACAGGGCCGGTGCAACCGCTGCAGCGCGCCCGATCTTCCCTTTCGCAAGCCGTCTCTCGGGATGCACTACTCCGCCCGCCCGGGGCGGTGGTGCAAGGATCGGCAGTCGGCTTCAAAAACCTCCCGCCCAGGCCCGGCTCGACAGGGGCCAGACCGGCGGCGATCCGGTGCTCGCGCTATCGGCCACTCGGAGCAGCAGGCTCACCTCGCGCCGGGCCAGCGCCTGCCCGTCCGCATCGCCGCGAACTCCCTCCGCCCGAACCAGGAACAGCTCGCCATTGAGCCGGCTGACCGTGGTTGAATGAGAAGCGCCACCGGGCAGCCGCACCGCGGGCAGTACGGCACTGTCGCCGGGCGTGAGGAGACCGAGACCGCGATCGTTCCACTGATCCACCACCGCCAGGGCGCCGGCTCCGGCGGCGCCCTCGGCCTGGACCGCGAAGAGCAGGTTCCGTCCGAGGCGCTGCTCGAGCAGCGCGGCCGCGAACCCGCCGGCCATGAGCGCGCCGATCACCACCAGCGCGAGCAGCGCGAGCGGCAGCGCCATTCCCCGCTCCGCGGCGGTCATGGAAGGGGCGCGTTGCGGAGCGCGACCCGGGTGCTGAGGGCGAAGGTGTCGACCGCCGCGAAGCGCAGGTCGCGACCATGGATCGGCTGGTCGGTGACCCCGACCAGCGCGATGTCTACCCCGCGCACGGCGGCGGGATCGGCGGTCTGGCCGCCGGCGGCGTCAAGGTACGAGAGCGTGAGACCGCGAACGCCCGCCGCACTGTCGGCCAGCGGCCCGGCCACCGGTTGAATCGCCTCGCCGGTGCTGACCGACCGCATGCCTAGCCACGATTTGCCGCCCGACCGGTAGTACCGCATCTGCATCACCTCGGCGAGCCGGGCCGGCGACCCCGGCGTGACCCGACTCAGGGCCGCCGGACCCAGCGGTGGCGGCGCGACGACTTGGAAGACGATTCCGCCCTCGCCCCCCGGGCAGCTCCCCGCCCCGGCCGGCGCGATGCCGAGACGAATCCAGGCGTCGTCGGATCCGGTGGAGGAATCGCTCTCGACGAAGACCATCAGCGAGTCGGTGGCTCGGGGGGCGCGCGCCGACGTCCAGGATGACCCCTCGACCACGACCTCGGCCGGCGGCCCGGGCGACGCTCCGCACACCCGCCCTCCGCCCCGCACCGCGAGGTAGGTGACCGCGCCCGGTTCGACCGCGAGGAGATCGGCGCTTGCCAGCTCGCCCGCCAGCACCAGCGCCGCCACCCGGACGTTGTCGTGCAGCGCCATTCGCTCCGCCTGGGCCCGGGCCAGACGCTGGCCGCGGAGCAGCAGCCCGTGGACCACGCCTCCGAAGAGCAGCGCGAGCACCAGGGCGAAGGCCAGCTCGACCAGCGTGAACCCGCGCCGGTGACTCATGCCGCCCAGCACAGCACGGCCGTCACGATGGTATCGGTGGCGAGGCCGGTGGGAGTGCGGTAACGCACGACGAGCTGGAGACGCCGGGCCACGCCCGCGAGATCGAGGACCTGCCAGCTCTGGGAGCTCCCCGCCTCCACCGCGCTGTCGCTCCGCCACTCGGCGCCGGTGCAGGGAGGGCTGGTGGAGCGGGCCACCCCGCGGAGCCGCTCGATCCGGCCGGCGGCCAGCATGGCGGCAACCGTGGCATGGCGCCCCCGGCCGATCATGCGGCTCATCTGGGCCGAGGTGCCCACCAGCGCCAGCACTCCGACGGTCAGCACCACGACCGCCACCAACACCTCGACGAGGGTGAGTCCGAACCTGCTCGCTCGCACCTGCTCGCTCCCGCGTATGGGCGGGATCAGTCTAGGATCGCGAGCCGGCTATGGGGGTACCGATTTGTGTCGAGCGGAGTCGTTTGCCGCCGCGCGGAGGGCACGGCGGACGCCCCGGCGCGTCCTCACGCCGGGGCTTGGTGCGAGGGTGGCTACTGGTACAGCTGGACCCAGCTCCGCTCAGCCAGCATGGCCGGCGTGGCCGAGTTCTGGAGCGCCCGAGTGAGGGCGCACGACGAGTACGACACGAGCGCCCCACCGGCCAGCTTCGTGAGATCGTCCAGCGCGACGTTGCCGGCGATGACGCCACCGTAGAACTTGGCGCCCTGCCCGCTGTTGCCCGACGTGGAGAGGGTGCCGGTGACGAAGACCGGCCCGTAGAACACCATGCCGCCGGTGGCCGTGAGGTCGCCCTCGACCAGAAGGATGCCCTGGCCCCGGCCGCCCTGCAGCTTCAGATTGCCCTGGTGATAGATCACCGGGAAGTAGTTGAAGCACGGGTCCGTATTGAGGGCCGGCTCGCCCCAATTGGTCTGAACGGACTTGTCGCAGCGAGCAGGGTTCCCGGTGTAAGCGGGCACCGTCGCGGCCGGGTTGTCACTGATGACGTTCAGCGTCGCCAGGGCCTTCAGCTTGTTGAAGGCGTTCTGCATGGATTGCGAGGTCAGGCTGGGATCCAGCACTTTCGCGGGCGAGCCAGTGTAGGTCCCGTTGCCGCTGGTGGTGACGGTGCCGTTGTTGTACCGCACTCCGGTGACATCCGCCTCGGGCGGACAGGACACGCCCTGGGCGGCCCAGCTGGGCGGAGGGTCGTCCATGCCGGTGACCTCCGCCCCACCGGTGATCTTCACGTCGCCGAGGGCGGTCAGCCCCGCCTTGACGTCGATCTCCGCCTGCACCAGCCGGATCAGCTGGCCGAGCGTGCGTGCCGCCAGCTGTCCGCCGCCCGCGTCTACCCGGCTGGCGCTCGAGCGCAGCAGGAACAGGTTGTCGGTCAGCCGGCTGATGGTCCGGACGGACGCCACCTTGTTGTTGCCTACCATGGCGTACGTCCCGAGGTCGGTCTTGAAGGCGGGATCGATCGGCAAGGCCACCATGGCCCCCGCGGTCTGGGTCGCGATCGCGTCGTTCAGGCCCGCCTCGGCGGCCTCGGCGGCCTGCGCCGCGAAGAACGTGTTCATGCCCGTCTGCTGCTCCAGGCGGCCCGCGAAGAAGGTCCCCGCCACGAGCGCGGCGATCACCACCAAGGCGAACACCGCGACTGCCAGCGCGATGCCGCGTTCGTCGGACTGCCGTAGTGCCCGCATACAGTCTCCTTGGGTAAGGCTCCGGTTACCTGATCGAATTGCGCAGCAATACCTGGGTCACCAGCGTTTCCTCCGGGTGCCCCATGATGCCGGCCCCGCCGCCTCGCACCGCATCCGCGGTGAGTCCCTGCACGGTGATCCGGATGCTCTTGACCGCCTTCGCGTCCGCGGTGGCCACGCCGGCGCTGTTGAGATAGGCCAGCTGGAAGCCGGCGGCGGTGAGCGGGCCAAGCACCGGCTGCATGGCGTCACCCGCGCTCACCGACCGGGCCCCCAGCCACCATTCGCCGCCGTCCTGGTGGAGCTTTATCTCCATGACTTCGAAGAGCCGGACGGGAGTGTTGACCGGAACCGCGGGAACGGCGGCCACGGTCAGCGTCATGCCGGCGTTGCCGCCACAGGTGTTCGCCGCCGATGCCACGCCGGTGACCGCCACCTGGAGCCAGGCATCGTCGGAGGCCTTGTTCTGGTCGCCATCCACGAAGAGGTACATGTCGTCCCGGGCCGCGTCGGGCTGACGCAGGCCGGTCCAGGTGGCGGAAGCGATCTTGAGCTGCGTCGCGCCGGCCACCGGCGCCACGCAGACGAAGCCGAGCCCCCGCATCGCACGGTAGACGATCCGGTCGGGATCCTTGGTGATGATGTCGTTCTGATCCGCGGTTCCCGCCAGCACGGTGTTCAGCTCGCGCAGCTCGTTGGGCACCACCAGCGAGCCGGTCCGCACGTTGGATTGCAGGCTCACCTGCTCGGCCTGAGCCACCGCGAGCCGCTGATTGGTGGCGAGCATGGTGTAGATCGCACCGGTCACGAGACCCATGACGACCAGCGCGATCAGGACTTCGATCAGGGTAAATCCGCGACGAGGGCGCATGGGTGTCAGCAGTCGATGAAAGTGGTCAGCACTTGGGTGCGCACGCCCCGGGGGGTGGCGTACGCCGCGCTCACGTCCACCCGCCGGCCGGTGCCGCTCACGGCCACGGCCCAGGACAGCGTGATGTGGTCGGTCGTCTGGGGACCGCCGTTGGCGAGGGCGGTACACCACGGGGCGGTGGAATAGGCCTGGAGGCGGAGGATCTCCACCTGCTGGGTGGCGAGCTGGGCCGCCCTGGTGTCGATCTTTCCGCGGCCGATCATCCGGGTGACGGCCGCCGCGGACCCGGCCAGAGCCACCAGGCCGACGCTCAGAACCGTGATGGCGACCAGCACCTCGACCAGGGTGAAGCCCGAGCGTGAGCGCGTCACTTTGTCACCCTCCCCAGGCCATCGATCATGACCATCGACCCGTGGCCGTGACGAGTGAGGAAGATGGTATCGGGTGCGGCTCCGAACCCCGACCCGAACCCCCGGGGGTCGAACTGGATCGAGTCCATCGCCGCGACCGTGACGCCGTAGCCCTCGGCGAAGTTCTGGACCGTGCCCACGGTGTCGGCATTTCCGACGCCGACCTTGCGCCGGGGCCGGGCCAGCACGTGCGCCGTGTTCCCCTCGAACTTGACCCAGGTGAGCCGGTTGCTCTGCGCCGCGACGGCGCGCGCCTTCGCCATCAGGTTGATCACGGAGGTGCGGGCGCCGCGGAGGTCGTTGGTGACCATCGCGGCGTTCATCTTCGGGAACGCGATCGTCGCCACCAGACCCAGGAGCACCACGACGATGAGCGTCTCGACCAGCGTGAACCCACTCCGTGAGCGCACTGTCCCCCCTTTGCGTGGTGTCGCGCGGCTCCAAGCCCCGATCAACTCCTTCCCCCTGAGCCGCTGGCGTACTGTCGATCAAACAGCAACGCCGGCATCGGCTGGTCACTCCGCGCCAGGCGCCGGCGACTGCATGCGTGTGCGGCGACACGCAATGTCCTGCCGCGACTCAGTGAACCGGGAGCCGCCGCATCTTGTAGAACAGCGTCCGGAGGCTGATGCCCAGCAGGGATGCCGCCTGCCGGCGGTTGCCGCCGGACGCCTCGAGCGCGCGCAAGATCGCCTGCCGCTCGACCGCCTCGACCTGCGACTTGAGGTCGAGACCGGTGTGCGGCACGCCGTTCAGCGCCCCGTGGCCGTTGCCATTCCCGTTGCCGTGCCCGCCCGGGACGCCGAAGTCTTTCACGTCGAGCGGCCCGTCGCCGGCCAGGGCCGCCGCGCGATCCACGGCGTTCCGGAGCTCGCGGACGTTACCCGGCCAGGCGTACCTGCTGAGGGCGGCGAGCGCGCTCGGCGTGACGCTCACCGGATGGCCGAGGCGGTGCGCGGCCTGGCCCGCGAAGTGGGTCAGCAGCGCGGGAATGTCCTCGGGCCGCTCGCGCAGGGGCGGCAGATGGATCCGAACCGCGTTGAGGCGCTCGAACAGCTCGGAGCTGAACTCGCCTCGCCCGACCGCATCCTCCAGTGATTTCGACGAGGCCGCGACCAGGCGAACGTCCACCGGCCGGGCATCGCGCACCCCGGTACGGCAGACCCTGCCCTCTTCCAGTACGCGGGCCAGGCGGGCCTGCAGATCGAGCGGGAGGGCGCCGATCTCGTCCATGAAGAGCGTGCCCTCATGAGCCAGCTCGAACAGCCCGGCGTGATCGGTCGCCCCGGGCGTGGAGCCGGCGAGGTGCCCGAACAGCTCGGACTCGAGCAGCTGCTTGGGGATGGTGCCGCAGTCGATGGAGGTGAAGCCCCGCTCGCTCCGCGGGCTCATCCGGTGGATGGCGCGGGCCAGGACCTCCTTGCCGGTGCCGGTCTCGCCGGTGAGCAGCACCGGGGTGCCGTGCCGGGCGACGCGACCGGCCATGTCCACGATGTCGCGCATGACGCGGCTCTCGCAGACGACCAGGTCGCTCACGCTGCCGCTGCCCACGGTCGAGCGCGGGGTCTCGACCTCGTGGCGCGGGCTCTCACGCTCTTCCGCTTTGCGGACCGTCATTGTGACCTCATCGGCGCGAACCGGCTCTGATCCCAGTCGTAAAAACTCTAGTGCCGCGCTCTACCCGGAAAACCGCGCTCTGCATCGGGCCCATCGGGCCCGAATGAGGGGCCCGACAGCGCGAGCCCCCTGCCCGGGCACGGTTTCCGGAGCGGGTGCACGGCCCTGCATGACGAGCCAACGCAAAGGACGGACCGAACCGCCGCCTCAGGTGCAGGCCACTGCAGCGTCGGTGGTGGCCGGCGGGATCGGCGGCGCGTCGCCGTAATAGATCACGCAGGTCTGTGTGCTTCGGCCGGGTGCGGACGCCTGGGCCGACCAGCCCGCGGACGTGGCGCTGACGACAGTGATGGTGACGCCCTGCGACGGCGTGTACGTGAAGGCCGCGAGGTCCGGAATGACGCCGCCGTAGTAGGCGGCATTCTGGACCCAAAACGTCTCCTGGACGCTGGCCAGGTTCCTCAGGTCCGAGCGCATGGCGGTGACCACCGCCTTTTCCTTCGTGTTGCCGAACTTCGGGATCGCGAGCGCCGCCAGGATGCCGATGATCACGACCACGATCAGCAACTCGATCAGGGTGAAGCCTCGGTTTTCGGCCCGCATGAGTTCCTCCGTGCCGACGCACTGCCCCTCAGGTTGGCTCCCCGAGATCGGTTGCGTTCTGAGTCCATCTGGGTTGAGAAAAACAGGGGCGGCGGACAGGTCCGACGCCCCCGGTGCAGCCTCCTGCGTTCAGCTCCAGCTTAGTAGCACTTCGGGGCGCCTTCGACGTCGGTGGCTGCCAGTCCCGCGCCGGCGGAATAGGTGGCCGGATCGCCCACGAAGATGCCGCAGACGTCGTTCGACGCGCTGGTGACGGCCGGGTTGGTGACCGTCGCGGACCAGCCCGCGGCGTCGGTGTAGTTGATCACAAGCGCGTTGTTGGCCGAGGGGCCGAAGGCGACCGAGCCCGCGCCGCCGACGCCGTTGGCCTGGACAGCCGCGATGTTGCCGGCGTAGTCCTGGTTATCCGAGAAGAAGCCTTCCTGGGCGGTGACCAGGTTGCGCAGGTCGGACTTCATCGAAGCCACGACCGCCTTCTCCTTCGTGTTGGCGAACTTCGGAATCGCGATGGCGGCCAGGATGCCGATGATCACGACCACGATCAACAGCTCGATCAGGGTAAAGCCCTTGCGGTTCGTCATACTTCCTCCAAGAGAGTGAGCGGCGATGTGGCCGAGCCGACACCGGGACGTGGTCGGACTGGCCCAGGGTAAGGCAACACATATGCCACCCCCTGGGTATCAGCCCCCAACACGCTACGGGTAAATCGGTTAGGACAGGCCCGACAATCTTTGCGCGAGATCGCTCGGGGCACCCGGGACAGGATTTTGCAAGAGCGCGGCGTCGGCGGTGCCGACAGGGGCAGATCGTTGCGTTCCCAGGTGTTGGCGAAGCTGGGAGCGAGAGCCGGAGGAGGAGGGACCGGCGTTAGGCGGGACGTGGCGGGCGCGCGCGGAGATCAGGCCTTCACTTCCACCTGCTCCTCATAGCGGCTGAGCTTGCGGTACAGGGTGGACGGATCGATGCCCAGCACCTCGGCGGCCCGCGTCTTGTTGCCGCCTTCGGCCTGGAGCACCCACATGATGTAGGCCCGCTCGATCACCTCGAGCGTCGGATTGCGGTACGACCGCTCGGCGACCAGCGGCTCCTTGCGGCGCTTGGTGATCCGTTCGGGCAGCGCGGCGGCCTCGATCAGGTTGCCCCGGCTCAGGACCACGGCGTGCTCCAGCGCGTTCTCCAGCTCGCGGACGTTGCCGGGCCACTCGTAGACCGCCACCGCGTCCAGCGCGTCCGACGAGAGCGCCTTCGGGTCGCCCCCGCCCTCCTGCGCCATGGCCTGGAGAAAGGCCTCGAGCAGCAGCAGCAGGTCGTCCCGCCGGTCGCGGAGCGGCGGCAGGTGGAGCGCGATCACGTTGAGCCGGTAGAACAGGTCGGACCGGAAGTTGCCCCGGCGGATCTCCTCCTCGAGGTCGCGGTTGGTGGCCGCGATGATGCGGACGTCCACCGGGATCGCCTCCGTGGCGCCGACCGGGATCACCTCGCGCTGCTGCAGCACGCGGAGCAGCTTCACCTGGAGCGACGGGGGCATCTCGCCGATCTCGTCGAGGAAGAAGGTGCCGCCCCGCGCCGCGGCGAAGAGCCCTTGCTTGTCCGTACCGCGCCGGTGAACGATCCTTTCACGTGGCCGAACAGCTCGCTCTCCAGCAGGGTCTCCGGCAGCGCGCCGCAGTTGATGGAGAGGAAGGGCCCGTCCGCCCGGGTGGAGAGGTCGTGGATGTAGCGGGCGACGACCTCCTTGCCGGTGCCGCTCTCTCCCTGGATCAGCACGGTGGACTCGGTCGGCGCCACGTTCTCGGCCAGCTTGAGCAGCTCGAGGAACCGCTTGGACTTGCCGATCGGCCGGGTGACCGCGGTCTTGTCGCGACGCCGGATCTCCTGCTTGAGCTGCTTGTTCTCCACCCGCACCGCGCGGAGCTCGCAGGCGCGGCGGAGGATGGCCACCAGCTCGTCGTTGCGGAACGGCTTCTGGATGTAGTAGAACGCGCCCTCGTTGACCGCCTGCATGGCGCTCTGCAGCGTCGCCTGCGCGGTCATCAGGATCACCGGGGTCATCGGGTCCTGCTCCCGGGCGGCGTTCAGGATGTCGAGCCCGGACACCTGCGGCATGCGCACGTCGGACAGGATCAGGTCGTGGACCCCGGACCGGATCTGCTCCAGCCCCGCCTTCCCCCCCTGTGCCGTGGTGACCTCGAACCCTTCGTTCCGGAGCAGGATCCTGAGCGTGTCCAGAATGCCCGACTCGTCGTCGACCACCAGGACCGAGGGCTTCTGACTCATGCGGCGTCCTCCGCCAGCATCTTGGCGGGTAAGAAGATGGTGAACGTGGTTCCGGCCCCCGGCTCGGATTCTACCAGGACCAGCCCCCGGTGTGCTTCCACCGCACGTTGAACGATCGCGAGCCCGAGACCGCTGCCGCCGGTCCGGCCGGAGACGAAGGGGTCGAAGAGCCGGTTCCGGATCTCATCCGGAATGCCGGGCCCGTCGTCCCGTACCTGCAGCCGGACGGCGTGCTCCATGTTGGTGCCGTGGGGGATCTCCGCCGCCGACACCGCGGCGAGGCCGACGACGACCCGGACCGGCCCGCCCGCCGCCTGCACCGCGTTGAGCACCAGGTTGCCGATCACCCGGTGGAGCAGGTCCTCGTCCCCCTCCATAATAGTGTGCTCACCCTCGATCACGATCTCCGCGTCGGGGCGGCAGTCCGGATGGGCCTGGATCAGCCGGACGACCGCGGTGACCACCGAGTGCAGATCGACCGGCACGAACTGCGTCGCCCGCACCCGGGCGAAGTCCAGGAACTCGCTGAGGAGCCGGCTCAGGCGGTCGCTCTCGCGGACGATCAGCCCGGCGAGGAAGCGCTCGTCTTCGTCGGCATGGCGGGAGCGGGCGAGCTGCTCGACGGAGCTCCGGATGGAGGCCAGCGGGTTCCGGATCTCGTGGGCCAGTGACGCGCTCAGCGCGGCGACCGATTCCAGCCGCTCGGCGCGGGCGTGCAGCTCCTGCACTTCCTTCAGGTCGGAGATGTCGGTGAAGATGGCGGTCACCGACGGGGCCTCCTGCATTTCCTGACGGAATGTGGTGGTACTGAGCCCGATGGGGAATGACCGCCCCCCCTGGTGGGAGACCATCCCCTCGCCCCGGCTGATCTTGCGGCCGTTGCGAATCCCGGCGACCACCGCCGCCCACAGCTCGGCGGAGCGCACCTTGAGCTGGTCCAGCACCGGCAGCGCGATGAGCGCCTCGCCCTCGAGGTCCAGCAGCCGCTCGGCGGTGGGATTGATGAACGCCAGCCGGCCCAGCCCGTCTACCGTCAGCACCCCGGAGCGGATGTTCCGGAGGATGTCGTCGGCCTCCAGCCGGACCCGCTGGAGCTCGGTGGCGAGGGTCTCCTGCTCCATCCCCGCCTCGCGGAGCCGATGCCCCAGCACCGCGACGATCGCGAAGACCAGGTTGAACACCAGCATCTGGGCCCAGAACGGCGCGTCCGGCGCGTCGGCCCGGGTCCAGAGCGTATCGCCCAGGAAGAGCGCCGAGGCGAGCACCGCCGTGAGGGCGCCGGTGGCCGGTGGCATCAACAGCGCGTACGCCGCCACCACCAGGACGTAGAGCGCGGGGAAGGCCGATTGCGGCTGCCCCGCGAAGTGCACCACCGTCGTGACCACGCCGAGGTCCACCAGCGCCTGGACCAGCAGAAAGGTCCTCCCCGGCCGGCGGCGGCGCAGGTGGACGATGTAGAAACCATAGGCGGTGAACGTCAGCGCGATCACCACCACGATGCTGATCAGGAACGATTCCTGGGGCCGCTCGGTCCAGACCAGGCCGGCGCCCATCAGGATACCCACCGCGAGAATCAGCCGCCCGATGAACAGCCAGGACAGAAGCGTGCGCTGGTCGGGAAGCGAGCTGCGGCCCGCCCGTTGGTCGGATGGCATCGTGCCTCGGGCTCTCGGACTGGACTTGGGGGAGGTCAGCCGAAGATAGAAAGGAGGACCTATCATTACAATCCATATGCCCTGGTTCGTGTACGTCGCGCGCTGCGGCGACGGGACTCTGTACACCGGCGCCACCACCGACCCCGCCGGGCGGGAGCGGGCCCATAACACCGGCCGGGGGGCAGCCTATACCAGGTCCCGCCTGCCGGTCCGACTGGTGCACGTCGAGCCCGCCTCCGGGCGGGGCGCCGCGCTGCGCCGGGAGCGGGCGATCAAGCGGCTCACCCGAACGGAGAAGGAGGCGATGCTGGCGGGGCATGCGACCGCGGCGCGATTCGATGGCTTCCGGCCTGCCGCCCTGGGCTTCCTGCGACGCCTCAAACGGAACAACCGCCGCGAGTGGTTCGAGCGCCACCGGGCGGTGTACCAGACCGAGATCCGGGATCCGATGCGGGCGCTGGTGGAGGAGATGGACGTTCGATTGGCCCGCCTCGCCCCCGAGCTCACCGGCGACCCCCGCCGCTCGATCTTCCGGATCCACCGCGACGTCCGCTTCTCCGCCGACAAATCGCCTTACAAGACCACCGCGGCCTGTCAGTTCTACCATCAGGATGCCGGCCGTGGCGCGGGGCAGGACGCTTCGGGCGCCGGCGCCGGGCTCTACTTCCAGCTGGCCGACGGCGAGTGCTTCGTGGCCGGCGGCATGTGGATGCCGGCCCGGCCGGCGCTGGATCGGATTCGCCAGGCACTGGCGGAGGCGCCCGACGGGTTCGGCCGCCTGATCCGGGCCCCGGCATTCCGGCGGCGGTTCGGCCGGCTCGACACGGAATCGATGCTCAAGCGGATGCCGCGGGGCTACCCCAAGGATCACCCGGCGTCGGAATGGCTGCGCTACCGCTCCTTCACCGCGGCACGAGCCATCACCGGGCGCGAGGCGCTAAGCCCCCGGCTTCCCGACACTCTGGCGCGGGATTTCGCGACGCTGATTCCCCTGGTCCGATGGATCAACCGGGCGATCGGCTACCAGCCCTGGGACCGGCGGTACTGAGCCGGGCGCGCGCCGGCACCTCAGAGGCTTTTCTCCGGCCAGGCGTACAGCGAGCGGTACAGCTCCTGGTTCCGGTGAATGACCCTCACGTACCCTCGGGTCTCGACGAACGGAATCCGCTCGGCGAACACCTCAGGGTCGTCCACCCCGGTCCGCTTGGCCCACCGCTCCACCCGGCTCACGCCCGCGTTGTACGCCGCCAGCACGTGACCGGGCTCGGTGTACCGGACCGCCAGCTCCTGGAGATGGAAGGATCCCATCTGGAGGCTCACGTCGGGCTGGTAGAGCAGCACCGGGTCCCACACCGGATAGCCGAGCGAGCCGGCCAGCTTGCCGCCCAGATCGGGCATCACCTGCATGAGGCCGCGGGCCCCTGCCGGCGAGGTCGCCGAGGGATTGAACATGGACTCCTGCCGGATGAGCGCGGCCACCAAGCTGGGATCGAGCCGCTGCTCCGCCGCCTCCGCCAACAGCGCGTCCTGATGTACCACCGGATACACGAGGCGATAGGTGCGGGCATCGGCTGCAGCTCCCTTGGCAAGAGCCTTTCGGGCCAGGTGAATCGCCTGCGAGGCGAGCCCCTGCGAGCGCAGGGCGTTGGCGACCGCGAGCATCCGTTCCGTGCTCGCCTCGGAGGTGCGCGCCAGGCGGTCATACTCCGCGCGCGATTCCGCCGTCATGCCGAGTCGGGCCAGCAGCGCCGCCCGGAGCACGATCGAGTCGGCGTCGGGCACCGGGATGAACGTGTCTGCCGCCCGCGCCGGGGCCCAGGCCGGCAGGCCCAGCCGGCCCGCGGCGAGACTGGCGTAGTAGGAGGTCGGATCTTCCACGGTGGCCTTGCGCCAGCGGGCGTGCGCCTTCAGGCTGTCGCCCGCGAGCGCCCAGGCGCGCCCGGCCCAGTAGACCGAAGCCGGGGCCTCGTCACTCCGGGGGTAGCGGCGGGCCAGCTCGTCGAACTCGCGGCCGGCCATGGCCGCGTCACCGGTGAGCAACTCGACCATCGCGGCGCGGAACCGGGCAGCCGGCGCGAACCGGCTGGTGGGGTAGCGCAGCGCGGCCCGGCGGTAGTACGTCCGGGCCAGGCGGTCGGCCCGATCGTCCGACGCGAGGTCACCCAACAGGAAAAGCGCGGAGGAGGCGGCGGTGGTGTCGCGGGGATACGCCGTGCCGATCTCGACCAACGCCGAACGCCCCTCGACCACCTGACCATCGCGTACCAGCGACCGGGCACGGAAGTAGGCGGCCGAGGCCGCCATCCAGGACGGGGCCCGCACCAGGTTGAACTGGAACGCGGCGTCGGCGTGGCGGCCGATGGCGGCGAGCGCCTTGGCATAGCCGTACCGCTCCGCCTGCCCGCCAAGCCCGGCCGACAACGCCCGGGCATAGCCGGCCACCGCCCGGGCGGCCGGCCCCGACTCGTCAGCCGCCCGCGCGAGGAGCAGCTCCTCCTGCGCCGTCAGCGGGGCGTACACGCTGTCCAGCAGCCCGATCGCTCCCCGCACCGTGGCGGCCGAGCCTCCCGCGGTCACCATCGCCAGCAGGTCGCGCCGCAGCACCGCGCGCGGGACGCTGTCATCGGTCATCTGGAGGCGCAGGCGGACCGCCGTCAGCGACGCGCCGAGGGCAGCGTAGCGCCGAGCGGCGCCGTCCAGGTCGCCGGTGCGCTGGCGGGCGGCGGCCTCGGTCGAGCCGATCCGTTCCCGGGGAAGCGGGCCGGCGATCCGCTGGTAGATCCGGGCCCGGCCGGCGCTGTCGTCGGTGACGGTGGCGGCCCGCAGAAGGATCCAGTCCGATACCATCGGCAGGACGGCCGCCGCGCGCCGGTAGCTCGCGGCGGCGCTGTCGCGTGCGTCTACCCGGTCGAGCGCGGAGGCCAGCAGGAAGAGGCGCTCGCCCTCGGACTCGGGGTCCCGCCCGCGGGGAGCGGCGAGCGCGTGGACCAGCGCCAGAGAATCGGCCCCCCGTTCCAACGCCGACCTGGCCAGGAGCACCCGCCCCCGTCCCTCGAACAACGAATCGAGCCAGGCCTCACCCTCCAGCAGGCGCCCCACCTCAGGCCAGCCGCCCCAGCGGCTCGCCGCCGTCGCCGCCAGGATCACGGCCGAAGGCGTCCGCTGCGACGAGTCCCCGACCACCGGCGCGATCAGCCGGCTCGCCTGCCACGGACGCCCTCGTCCCAGCGCGCTTTGGGCGCTCTCCAGCAGCGAGTCGGCGCGGGAAACCGGGCCGGGGATCAGGGTCGAATCCGGTGCCGCCGGCAGGAACTGGAGCGGGGCCACGGCAAGCGTGATGAGCAGCGGGAGCTGGATCAGAAGCATCAGTCCGGTTGGTTCGGGTGGGAGTGAGCCCGGGAAGGCCTGCAAGTGTCGCGCCTCCCCCGAACGCCTCCCGTCAGCGGTGGAACCCCCAGCCGCGGGGGCCGAGTGTCTCTACTTGTGCGCCAGGTGTTGCACTTTGGCGGGTACGGCCGGCGTGTACTATTAGGAATGAGCGACCAGGACGCCGGCCGGGTCCGGCTGGACAAGTGGCTGTGGGCGGCGCGTTTCTTCAAGACCCGGGCGCTCGCCGCCGAAGCGGTCGAAGGCGGCAAGGTCCAGGTGAACGGCGACCGTCCCAAGCGCGCCCGTCCGGTCCAGGTGGGAGACGAGATCCGGGTGCGCCTGGGGCCCTACCAGCACACCATCATGGTGCGGGCCCTCTCGGCCCACCGAGGTCCGGCCACCCAGGCCGCGGGGCTCTACGAGGAGACCGGCGCCAGCCGCACGGCACGCGAGGCGCTGGCGATCCAGCTCAAGTCGCTGCATGCGGTGTTCGGGCCGGAGAAGGGAAGGCCGACCAAGAAGGACCGGAGGGAAATCGAGCGGCTGAAGGGGAAGCGGTGAGCGGCGTCTATCGGCCCATGTTCTCGATCATGGCGTCCCCGAACTCCGAGGTCTTGAGCAGCGACGCCCCGGGCAGCAGGCGCTCGAAGTCGTAGGTCACCCGCTTCTGGGCGATGGTGCGCTCGAGCGAGGCAACGATGAGGTCGGCGGCCTCCTTCCAGCCTAGGTAGCGGAACATCATCTCGCCCGACAGAATGACGGAACCGGGGTTCACCTTGTCCTGGTTGGCGTACTTGGGCGCGGTGCCGTGGGTGGCCTCGAAGACCGCATGGCCAGTACTGTAATTGATGTTGGCGCCGGGGGCGATGCCGATGCCCCCCACCTGCGCCGCGAGCGCGTCGGAGATGTAGTCGCCATTCAGGTTCAGCGTAGCGATGACGGAGTACTCTTTGGGCCGCGTCAGGATCTGCTGCAGGAAGGCGTCGGCGATGACGTCCTTGATGACGACGCCCCCCGGGAGCCGGCACCAGGGCCCGCCGTCGATCTCGACGGCGCCGAACTCCTCCACGGCCAGCTGGTAGCCCCAGTCGCGGAAGCCGCCCTCGGTGAACTTCATGATGTTGCCCTTGTGCACCAGCGTCACGCTCGGCATCTGCTGGGTGACGGCATACTCGATTGCCGCGCGAATCAGCCGCTTGGAGCCCTCCTCCGAGACCGGCTTGATGCCGATCGCGCTGCTGGCGGGAAACCGAATGGACTGGACGCCCATCTGCCCCTGGAGGAACTCGATGACGCGACGCGCCTCGTCGGTCTTGGCCTTGTACTCGATCCCGGCGTAGATGTCCTCCGTGTTCTCGCGGAAGATCACCATGTTCACGTCCTGGGGCGCCTTGACCGGCGAGGGCACGCCCTGGAACCAGCGCACCGGGCGCACGCAGGCGTACAGGTCCAGCTTCTGCCGGAGCGCCACGTTGAGCGACCGGAACCCGCCGCCCACCGGCGTGGTAAGGGGTCCCTTGATCGCCACCAGATTGCGCTGGATGGCGGCCAGGGTCTCGTCCGGGAGCCAGCTGTCCAGCCGGTCCTTCGCCTTCTCGCCGGCCAGCACCTCGAGCCAGGCGACTCGGCGGGCGGTTCCGTACGCCCGCTCTACCGCCGCATCGAATACCCGCCGGGAGGCTCGCCAGATGTCGGGTCCGGTGCCGTCGCCCTCGATGAACGGAATGACCGGCGTGGCGGGGACGCGCAGCCGTCCATTCTTCATGCCGATCGGCTCGCCGTCGGCGGGAGCCTGGGGGGTTCGGGACGCCGGTGCGGGGGCAGGCATGACTCGGGTTCCTTCCAGGCCGGTGGGATGATGCGGTCCGGACGAGAGACGACGCTCAATCTGGCCGGATCGCCGGGCGTGAGCAACCGAGTCGCGGCCGAAGCCGCCGCCGCGGCCGCGATCCGCGCCGCCCACGAGCGCTGGATCCACGGATTCGACGAGATCACCGGCCGGGCCCGCGAGCGGTTCGAGCAGCGGAACTGGCGCGGGGCCCAGGCCGACGCCACCACGCGGCTGGCGCTGTACCGGATCCATCTCGACGCCGCGGTGGCGGACGCCCGGGACATTCTGGGGGACGCCGTTCTGGAGCGCACCCTCTGGGCGGCGGTGAAGGCCCGGCACTCCGAGGGGCTCGCCGGCCGCCCGGACGCCGAGGTGGCCCAGACCTTCTTCAACTCGGTGACTCGCCGAATCTTCAGCACGGTGGGGGCCGACCCCGCCATCGAGTACCTGGACCCCGCGGCTCCGGCCGGCGCCGAGGTGGACCCCGAGCTGGTGGAGCGCCACGTCGTTCCCGAGATGGACGCGGGCGCCGTCCGTCGGATCCTGGAGGCCTATCGCTGGTCGGTGCCGTATGCCCAGCTCGACCGCGACGCGGCACAGGTGGCGGCGATCGTGCGTGACCGGCTCGCCGGGAGCCCGGACGCCCCGCCGGTGACGGTCGACATGCTCCGGCCGGTCTTCTTTCGCAACAAGGGCGCCTACCTGGTGGGCCGGATCACCCGCGGCGACCTGGTGCTGCCGATCGTGCTGCCGCTGATCCACGCCGAGCGCGGCATCGTGGTGGACGCGGTGCTCATGACCGAGGACGAGGCCAGCGTGGTCTTCGGCTTCAGCTGGTCGTACTTCCGGGTGGTCGCGCCCCGGCCCCGCGCGATGGTGGAGTTCCTCGGCTCGATCATGCCGCTCAAGCGGGTGGACGAGCTCTATACCGCCATCGGCTTCAGCAAGCACGGGAAGACCGAGCTGTACCGGAGCCTCATGCAGGATCTGGAGCACCCCGAGGCGCGCTTCGCCTTCGCCGAGGGCGAGGAGGGAATGGTGATGGCCGTCTTCACCCTGCCCTCGTTCAACGTCGTGTTCAAGATCATCAAGGACAGCTTCGGCGCCCCGAAGAACACCACCCGCCAGGCGGTGATGGACAAGTACCACTTCGTGTTCGTGCGCGACCGGGTGGGCCGGCTGGCGGACGCGCAGGAATTCGAGCACCTGGAGTTCCCCCGCCGCTGCTTTCCCCAGGATTTGCTGGACTACCTGCTCGCGGTCGCGGGGGCGACGGTGCGGGTCGAGGGCGACCGGGTCATCATCCGGCAGCTCTACACCGAGCGCCGGGTCACGCCCCTCAACCTGTTTCTCCGCCGCGCCGACGAGGCCGCGGCGTGCGAGGCAGTGCTCGACTTCGGCAACGCGATCAAGGACCTCGCCGCCGCCGACATTTTCACCGGGGACATGCTGATCAAGAACTTCGGCGTGACCCGGCACGGCCGGGTGATCTGCTACGATTACGACGAGCTGTGCCTGCTCTCGGAGTGTCGTTTCCGCCGGCTGCCCCAGCCCTCGTCCCTCGAGGAGGAGTTCTCCGCGGAGCCGTGGTTCCATGTGGGCGAGATGGACGTGTTCCCCGAGGAGTTCCGCGCCTTTCTGGTTCCGCCCGGCAAGGCCCGTGACGCATTTCTGGCCGCCCACGGCAACCTGCTCGACGTGGAGCTCTGGCAGTCGGTCCAGCGCCGGCTCGCCTCCGGCGAGGTGTTCGACGTGTTTCCCTACCGCCGCTCGGCGCGGCTCAGGCGCGACCCCGACCGGTGATCCGGCGGAGAAACCGCTCGGCCAGCTGTTCCAGGCGCTCGTTCCCGCTCTCGCGCGCCTCGGCCAGGATCTGCTCCACCTCGCCCCGGAGCGTCGGGTCACCCCAGTAATAGCCGGTGGCGGCCTCGGCACCCGGCGTGTCACCTTGATCGGCACCGCGCAGCAGGGCCCTGGCCGCGGCGATGGCGTAACCCGGGTCGTCGCGCGGCGGAAGCGGGTACCGTTCCGGCGCGGCGCCGGCATCCTCGTTGACGAAGGCGCGAGACATGATGGGGAGTATAGCGGGAATCGCGGGAATGGACCGAACGCGCGAAGGGTAAGGAGTGACGGGGAGCAGGTGTCTCCGCGTACTCCTTACCCTTCAGGTCGCTCAGGCCACCGGATTCGGCGGCTAGATGATCAGCCCGTTCTGCAGGGTCAGCCGCACCCGCGAGCCGGCCGGTACCACTACGTCGCGGTCTTGGGTCTCCACGGCGCGCTGGGCCCCGACGGCACCGCCCAACACCCCGCCGACCACCGCGCCCTTCGTGTTGCCGCCGATCACCCGGCCCGCGATGGCGCCCACCGCGGCGCCGGCACCGACCTTCGCCACGTCGCCCGCGTTGGTCTTGCGGTCCATGAGATGGCGGTCGAGCGCCTCGGCCGACGCGCTGAGCGGGAAGCTCTGGCCGCCGATGGCGACCTGGGTCGGCGTGAGCGTGAGCTTGCCGGTGGCGTCGCCCTTGTTCTCCGACTCCCGGATCTCGGTGATCGTCATCGTCACCTTGGAACCGGCCGGAATGATGACGCGGCCCTGCGAGTCGGTCACGTCGTAGCTGACGGTGGTGGTGACGATCTCGCCTTTCTTGTTGACCCGGGAATGGATCTCCCGATCCACCGCCGTGGAGATCACGGTGCCCGAGGCCAGCAGCAGTGGGGCGGGTGCCGGAGCGGGTGCCGGAGCGGGTGCGGGCGCCGGCTTGGGCTTCGGCTTGGGAGCCACCGGCTTGGTGGCTACCGGCTTGGCCGGGGCGACCGGGCGGTCGTCGAGTACGGCGGAAGAGTCGACCGGCATGAGTTGCAGATCGCGGCGCAGGCTGTCCGCCGCAATGCTGTCGCGGCTTCCGCCGCTACACCCCAAAAGAACAGTAACCGCCAAGATTGCCAGTCGCTTAGCCGCCATATCGCCTCCGGTACAGTGGAAAAAGACGAGCGTTGAGAGATGGATTGACCGCAGCGAGGGGCAAGAGCGAGGCCAGTGGGTCAGCAAAAACCGGGGGCAAAGGACTCCGGGGCAAGAAGGGCTATCTCCACGCGGGAGACCCTTCGGACGGTGATGCTTTCCGCCACACGGTGGGTCACCTTTCCCCTGGCGGCCCGGTCAGGCGACAGGGTTGAAGCCGCGCTCGGCTCGGCGCGGTGAGGAGTGCAACGAAATGGAGAGGGGTGGAGCGAACGGCAGGACCCGTTACAGGCGAAGCGGCTCCCGGCTAGCATGAGCCGGGAGCCCGGCCGATCAGCGGGAGTAGTACTCGACGACCAGCGAGATCTCGCAGATGACGGGGATCTGTTCCCGCTCGGGGATCTCGTTGACCCGGACGCTGCGCTTGTCGCGATCGAGCGCGAGGTGGGCCGACGGGCGGGCGTTTTCCAGCGGCCCCAGGAAGGCCGCGAGCTCCCGGCTCTTCGGCGACAGCGCCACGACATCGCCCGGCTGAAGCCGCCGCGACGGGATGGTGCTGCGCTTGCCGTTGACCGTGAAGTGCCCGTGGGAGACGCCCTGGCGCGCGGCGAAAATGGTGCGGGCAAACCCGGCCCGGAGCACCACCGCGTCCACCCGCATCTCGAGCAGCTGCAGCAACGCGACGCCGGTGTGGCCTTCCTTGCGGGTGGCCTCGGCGAAAGTGTTCCGGAGCTGGCGCTCGCTGACGTTGTACTGCGCGCGAAGCCGCTGCTTTTCGACCAGCTGCTTCTTGTACTCGCTGACCTTGCGCCGGGGTGTCGCGCCGTGCTGGCCGGGCGGCTCGGGCCGGCGCTCCATGATACGGGTTGCCTTGGGGGTGAGCGGAATGCCGAGCTGCCGGGCTATCCTGACTTTGGGTCCACGCAGATTCACGGATATCTCGTCGAACGATGAATAAAACGATGAGTAAAGAACGATGAAAGTTGTTCTCACCCACGAAAAGACATAGACTTGGAATATCCCGCCCGAGGGGGCTTGGGTCAAGGCCAACGCCCTGATGGCCGGGTTATGGTCCTCCTACCTGAAAGGGTCCGCATGAGCTCCCCCATCCTCCGGCTCAGCCTCGCCGCCACCGCTATCGCCGCCATGGGCGGCACCTTGGGCTGCGGCGGTGGCGACCGCCCCCCGGCCGAGGCAGCCGGCACCGCGGCGGCACGCGACGCCTCCGGAAGCTCCCTCACCCTGCCCGATGGGTTCAGGGCTACAGTGTTCGCCGATTCCCTCGGCCAGGCCCGGCACATGACCACCCGGCCGACCGGTGAGGTGTACGTCAACACCTGGCGCTCGCCCTACGACACCGCCCGCCGGGTGCCGCCGGGTGGGTTCCTGGTGGCTCTCCGAGACACCGACGGGGACGGCAAGGCCGACCAGATGCAGCGCTTCGGCAGCGAGAGCGGGAACGGGGGGACCGGCATCGCGTTCTTCCAGGACGCCGTGTACGCGGAGGCCGGCCCCAACATCCTGCGCTACCGGCTCCAGCCAGGGGAGCTGGTACCCAGCGCTGCGCCCGACACCATCGTCTCGGGCTTGGCGCTCGAGGGCGGGCACCCCATGCATCCCTTCACCATCGACGCCGAAGGCAACCTCTTCGTGAACAGCGGATCGATCACCAACTCCTGCCAGAAGAAGGACCGCCAGCCGGGCTCCCCGGGAGAGCGTCCCTGCAAGGAGCTGGCGACCCGCGGCGGCATCTGGCGCTTCAACGCCACGAAGACGGGCCAGCAGTTCACCGCCGCCGCGCGCTACGCCACCGGCATCCGCAACGCGGGCGCGCTGGCCATCGACCCGGCCGATGGCGCCCTCTACGCCACCCAGCACGGGCGCGACCAGCTGGCCGAGAACTGGCCCAAGCTGTTCGACTGGAAGCAGAGTGCCGAGCTGCCGGCCGAGGAGCTGCTGCTGGTGGTCAAGGGCGGCGACTACGGCTGGCCCTACTGCTACTACGACCCGGAGAAGGAGAAGCTGGTGCTGGCCCCGGAGTACGGGGGCGACGGCGAAAAGGTCGGGGAGTGTGCCGGCAAGCTCGGTCCGGCAGCCGCCTTTCCGGCCCACTGGGCGCCCAACGGGCTCACCTTCTACACCGGGAACGCCTTTCCGGCCTCCTATCGTGGTGGCGCGTTCATCGGCTTCCACGGGTCCTGGAACCGGGCGCCCGAGCCGCAGCAGGGGTACAACGTGGTCTTCCAGCCGTTCTCCGGCGGCAAGCCCTCCGGCGAGTATCAGGTCTTCGCCGACGGGTTTGCCGGGAGCAGCAAACAGCCCGGTACCGCCGACCACCGGCCATCGGGGGTGACGGTAGGACCGGATGGAGCGCTTTACATCAGCGACGACAACGGTGGGCGGGTCTGGAGGGTGGTGCACGGCGGCGCCTGAGCCGACCCTCCTGGCGACGCTGCTCGGCCCCCGCGATCCGGCGAGATCGCGGGGGCCGCTGTCTTTGGGGGGAGGAGCGAGTAGCGGCGCCGCAACGCCGTGTACTCAAACTCATGCCTTAATTGCGCGGTGCGAACTCCATTTTATTGATTTCTATTGCGGACTCGGCATCTCTGTTCACTGAACATTGCAGATTTTGCCGGAATTTGATGACACTGGGATTGCGCCGCCGGGGACTTCGCAGTACCATCTCGTAGGGGGCGCTACCCGGGCGCCCCCGACACCCTCAGCTCAGGACCCGACAGGTGATGACCAGACCCTCCCTCCTGCTCACGCTCCAGGACGCCGCGCCGGCCGTCGTGCCGGCCGACACCGCCTGGATGCTGGTGGCCACCGCGCTGGTGTTGCTGATGACACCCGCGCTCGCGTTCTTCTACGGCGGCCTGGTCCGGTCCAAGAACTCCCTGAATACCATGATGATGAGCTTCGCCGCCCTGGGGGCGGTGGGCATCGTGTGGGCGCTCGGGGCGTACAGCCTGGCGTTCGCCGAGGGCAACGCGCTGATCGGAGGCACGGCGAACCTGTTCCTGAACGGCATCGGGCTCGAGGCGCAGGGGACCATTCCCCAGATTCTCTTCCTGGTCTATCAGGGCACCTTCGCCATCATCACCGCGGCGCTCATCTCGGGGGCCGTGGTCGAGCGGATGCGGTTCGGGCCCTACCTCGCCTTCATCGTGCTGTGGACGCTGGTGGTCTACGCCCCGGTGGCCCACTGGGTCTGGGGCGGTGGCTGGCTCATGACCCGCGGCGTGCTCGATTTCGCCGGCGGGACCGTGGTGCACATCAACGCGGGCGTCTCGGCGCTGGTGGCGGCCCTGGTGCTCGGCGTCCGGAAGGACTACGGCCGGCAGGCGATCCTGCCGCACAACGTGCCCTTCGTGCTGCTCGGCGCGGGCCTCCTCTGGTTCGGCTGGTTCGGCTTCAACGGCGGCAGCGCGCTGGCCGCGAACGAGCTGGCGGCGCTGGCCTTCAGCAACACCGCCCTGGCACCGATGGCCACGCTGGTGGTGTGGGTGCTGCTCGACTACTTCCGCACCGGCCATGCTACCGCGGTCGGCGGAGCCACCGCGATCGTGGTGGGGCTCGTCGCCATCACCCCGGCGGCCGGCTTCGTGAGCCCGAGCGCGGCATTGCTGCTCGGCGGCATCGCCGCCGTGCCCAGCTACTTCGTCATCGTGGCCCGCTCCCGGACCCGGCTGGACGACTCGCTCGACGTCTTCGCCGGCCACGGCGTCGGCGGCATCACCGGCGCGCTGCTCACCGGCGTCTTCGCCCAGACGGCCTGGAACTCCGCCGGCGCCGACGGGCTTCTGGCCGGCAACCCGGGGCAGCTCGCCACCCAGGCGCTCGGCGTGGGCAGTGCCATGCTCTACTCGGGCCTCGCCACCTTCGTGCTGCTCAAGGCGCTGGGGTTCGTCACCGTGCTTCGCGCCGCCCCCAGGACCGAGGGCACCGGCATGGACGTCACCCAGCACGGCGAGGAGGCCTACGCCAGCGGCGAAGGCTCGATCCTGGTCATCTCCGAGGGGACTCCGGCCCTTGCGCCGACTCCCGTCCTGAACCCGCAGACCGCGGCGCGCTTGACGCCGGGAGACTCTCATGAAGCTCATCGTGGCCATCATCCGTCCCGATCGTCTGAACGAGGTGCTCGAGGCACTCTACCGGGCCGAGGTGACGGGATTGACCGTCACCCGCGTCCTGGGGCACGGAGGTGAGACCGACCGGGTCGAGACGTACCGGGGCACCACGGTCAAAATGGAATTGCAGGAAAAGGTCCGGCTCGAGATCGGCGTGTCCGATTCGTTCGTGGACGTCACCACCAAGGCCATCCTCGGCTCCGCCCGAACGGGCGACGTCGGCGACGGCAAGGTGTTCGTGCTGGACCTCGAGCAGGCTCACCGGATCCGAACCGGCGAGCGCGACGAGCGGGCGGTGACCCCGGCGCTGACTGGAGTCTAGGCCAGCCCGGCGCGCCCTCCGCCTTCCCCCCAACGATCACGAACGGCCCGGCTCACCACCGGGCCTTTTTTTCTCTTGACAGACTGTACGTTATTTCGTACGATATATCGTACATCATGTCGTACGGAATAGCGGAGGCTGACAGCCATGTGTAAGGACGATTGGGGCTTCGGGCACGGGTTCGCCTTTCGGGGGTTTCCCTTCGGGCCGGGCCGGCAGGGGCCCTGGAGCGGGTCGGGGCGCGGTGGGCGGCGCCGGACCCAGATGTTCGAGTCGGGCGAGATGAAGTTCGTGATCCTTCGGCTGCTGAAGGAGAAACCCCGCCACGGCTACGAGGTGATCAAGGGGCTGGAGGAAAAGCTGGCCGGGTACTACACCCCCTCGGCGGGCACGGTCTATCCCACCCTGCAGCTGCTGGAGGACGAGGGCTTCGTCCGGGTGGTCGAGACCGACGGCAAGAAGGTCTATCACGTCACGCCCGAGGGTGAGCGATACCTCGAGGAGCATCGCGATCTGCTCGACGAGATCATCGACCGGGTACGCGAGACGGTCCGCGACTTCGCCGGCGGCGGGATCGGCGAGGTCCAGAGCGCCTTTGCCAAGCTCGCGGGCACGACCTTCAAGCGGGCGTGGCGCCGGGGGCCCGACGACCCGGCCCTCAAGCGGGTAGCGGAGATCCTGAGGAAAGCGGCCGACGACGTAGAACAGGCCTGGCAGGCCGGAGCGGTCTGACGAGACAGACGGAGACGGCTCCTGGGGCCCAGCGATCGGAGAGCGGGGCCTGAGAAGACCTCTCACCATCCTGGAAAACAGATCGCCCCACCCGAGTTCGAGGGTGGGGCGATGTCGTTTCATCCAGGCGACCTGGTAAGCCGGTCAGCCCCTGGTGACGCGGGGGAACTCCCCCGTGTGCGGCTCCACGGCCGTGACCCGGCCGGCCGGGGAGCGCGGAACCACGCTGACGACCCGGGGATGGAGTGACGCGAATAGCCGTGCCAACATACGATGCTCCCAGCTCGAGACGCCTGGCGGCGATGCGCCGCCAGGGCGGGAGGAGCCTACCCCGACGCTCGATTCGGCGCAACTCGGCCCCGGCCCGGTTACCGTGGAACTCGCGGCGGGGCCGCCCCGTACGACCTCCGGACTGGGAGCCCGCAACGACTTCAGGAGACCCCTCATGACCCGCCTGATGACCGCCGCCGCGCTCGTCCTGGCCCTGCCGACAGCCGCTTTCGGCCAGGCCGAGGCGTGGTGGGGACACGTCACCGCCCTGGCCGACGACTCGATGCGGGGGCGCCAGACCGGCAGCCCCGAGCACCGCCGGGCGGCGGAGTACGTGGCGGGCGCGTTTGAGCGGGCGGGCCTGAAGCCCGCGGGCACCGACGGCTGGTTCCAGCCGGTGCGCTTTCAGGTGCGCCGGATCGTGGAGAGCCGGTCCAGCCTCGCGCTGGTTCGAGGCGGCAAGGCGACATCGCTGCGGCTCGGGAAGGACGCGACGATCAATCTCCGGTCGTCGACCGCGGGCAAGGTGGACGCTCCGCTGGTCTTCATCGGGTACGGGGTCCGATCGCCGGATCTGGGTCACGACGACTTCGCGGGTCTCGACCTCCGGGGGAAGGTCGCGGTGGTCCTTGCGGGCACCGCGCCGAAAGGAATCCCGGGGCCCGCGCTCGCGGCGGGCCGGGCGGCGGGGGCGGAAGCACTGCTCCAGGGCGGGGCCCTCGGTGTGCTCACGATCTACTCCCCGCATTCGGACCTTCCCTGGGACCGGTACGCGCTCTCCCGGCTGCACCCGCAGATGCGGCTCGCCTCCGATTCCGCGCAGCCGCCGGACAAGCAAGCGGTGACGGTCGTGCTCAACCCCGCGAGGGCCAGGGAGCTCCTCGCCGGCTCCTCCCGGGCCTATGCCTCGATCCAATCCCTCGCCGACAGTGGTGCACCGCTCCCCCGGTTCGATCTGCCGGTCCGGCTGCGCGCCACCGTGGTGGTGGAGGAGGGGGTCGCCGTCTCCGACAACGTCATCGGCCTGCTTCCGGGCGGCGATAGCCTGCTCCAGACCGAGTACGTGGCGCTTACCGCCCACCTGGACCATCTCGGTGTGGGCGAGCCGGTGGCGGGAGACAGCATCTTCAACGGGGCGATGGACAACGCCTCCGGCATCGCGACCCTCCTCGAGACCGCCGCCGCACTTGGCGCCCGGCACCCCCGGCCACGCCGGTCCGTCCTCTTCGTCGCCGTGACCGGAGAAGAGAAGGGGCTGCTCGGTTCCGAGTACTTCGCGGGGCATTCGAACCTGCCGGACGGCGGCGCCCTCGTGGCCGACATCAACACCGACATGTTCCTGCCGATCAACCCGTTCCGTCAGTTGCTGGTGAACGGCCTGGAGGAGTCGGATCTGGCGGATGACGTGCGCCGCGCGGCGGGGCGGGCGGGGATCGAGGTGATCACGGATCCGGAGCCGGAGCGCAACGCCTTCGTCCGCAGCGACCAGTTCAGCTTCATCCGCCGGGGAATCCCGGCGCTCTCGCTGAAGGTGGGCTTCACCCTGGGCTCGCCGGAGCACGAGCGGGTGCTGCGCTGGCGTGAGGAGCGCTATCACGGAGTGGATGACGAGGTCACTCAGCCCGTGGACCGCCAGGCGGCGGAAGACTTCAACCGGCTCTACTCCGAGGTCGCCTTCGGGGTGGCTGATCGGCCGGTGCGGCCGGCCTGGTATCCCACCAGTGCGTTCCGGCCGGAGGCGACCGCGGGGCGGTGACTCCGTGCGTCACATTCCTTGCGCGGACTATTCCGCCAAGTCTCTTTATCGATAAGATTGCGAGCTTCGTCGGCGCCCCCATGGCGTTCGGGCTCGCCGCCCGGCACCCGGGAGATGTACCAGGTAGGGAACCTGCTACTCTACGGTGCCCACGAAGAGATGGTCGAGCGGTGGTCGAGTTCGTCGAGGAGGTCCCATAGCTGACGCCATCGTCGTCGGGGCAGGTCCCAATGGGCTCGCGGCCGCGATCACGCTGGCGCAGGCCGGGCTCAAGACCGTGCTTCGGGAAGCGGAGGCGACGGTGGGCGGCGGGCTTCGGTCGTCCGAGCTCACCCTGCCCGGGTTCATCCACGATGTCTGTTCCGCGGTCCATCCCCTCGCCCTCACCTCTCCGTTCTTCCGCACTCTGCCGCTGGCCGACCACGGGTTGGAGTGGATCCAGCCGCCTGTTGCCCTGGCCCACCCACTGGATGGCGGCACCGCCGCGCTGCTCGAGCGGTCGCTCGATGCGACGGCGGAGAGGCTGGGACCGGGGGGGCGGGACTGGCGCCGGCTCCTCGGTCCGTTCGTCCGCCGCTGGGACGAGCTGTCCCACGATGTCCTGGCTCCACCACTCCGGATTCCGCACCATCCGATCCTGATGGCGCGCTTCGGCCTTCGCGGACTCCGGGCCGCCACCAGCCTGGCCCGCGGACTGCGGGGGCCTGCCGCGCGGGCGCTCTTTGCCGGGAACGCGGCGCACTCGTTCCTGCCGCTCGAGGCGGCCGGCTCGGCGGGCTTCGGCCTCGTGCTCTCCGTCCTGGGCCACGCCGCCGGGTGGCCGATCGTACGGGGCGGGTCGCAGCGCCTGGCGGATGCCCTCGCGGGGCACTTCCGCTCGCTGGGCGGCGAGATCGTGACCGCCGCGCCGGTGGCGCACCTCGACGAACTCGAGCCGGCGCGGCTGGTGCTGCTCGACCTTTCACCCCGCCAGGTGCTGCGGATCGGCGGCGAGAAGCTGCCCCCGGGCTATCGCCGCGCGCTCCAGGGGTACCGGTACGGGGCGGCCGCGTTCAAAATGGACTGGGCGCTGGATGGAGCGGTGCCCTGGACCGCGCCGGAATGCGCCCGCTCGGCGACGGTTCATCTCGGCGGCACGCTGGAGGAGATCGCGGCGTCGGAGGCCGCGCCGGCCGGGGGGACGGTGGACGAGCGTCCCTTCGTGCTCTTCGTGCAGCCGACGCTGTTCGACCCCACGCGGGCGCCGGCCGGCAAACACACCGCCTGGGCCTACTGCCATGTCCCCAACGGCTACACCTCGGACGTCTCGGGCAGGATCGAGCGACAGGTCGAGCGCTTCGCGCCCGGCTTCCGCGAGCGGATCCTGGCCCGGAGCGTCCTCACCCCCGCCGACCTCGAGCGGCGGAACGCGAATCTGATCGGCGGAGACATCAACGGCGGGATGATGGACCTGCGGCAGGTGTTCGCCCGGCCGCTCGCTCGGCCGACGCCCTACCGGACACCGCTCCGGGGGGTCTATCTCTGCTCGGCCTCCACGCCGCCCGGGGGCGGAGTGCACGGCATGTGCGGCCACCATGCGGCCACGGCGGCGCTCGCCGAGCTGAGATAGTCCGGCCTGTCGCCGGCTACACCACGATCAGGTCGCGCTGGTACTCGGCGGGCGTGACGTCGAGGCCGTCCGCTCGCGCATGGGCGTTCACCTCGGTCCGGAGGCCGATCTCGCCGGGGATGTAGATCCCGGGCTCGACCGAGAAGCCGACCCCCGGAATGATCCGCCGCGAGTCGAAGCTCTCGGTGTCGTCGATGGTCGGGCCGAAGCCGTGCAGGCCCACTTTGTCGATCGAGTGGCCGGTCCGGCAAACGATACGGTCGCCATAGCCCGCCGCGGCGATGACCGAGTAGGCCGCCCGGTCGGCCTCCGCCCCCGCGACCGGCTGGCCGGCCTCGAGCCGGGCGCGCAGCAGGTCCAGGGCCGCGTCGCGGGCGCCGCGCACCGCGTTCCACAGCTCGGACGCGAGCGGGGAGGGAGCGCCGATCGCGGCCATCCAGGTCTGGTCGGCGTAGATGCCGCCCGGCTCCTTGGCCCACAAGTCCAGCAGCAGCAGCTGACCCGGCACGATGGGCGACGAGCCCTCGGCCGGCGCGTCGTAGTGGGGTCGCGCAGCGTGGGCGCCGTACGACACGCTGGGGGGGCTCTCCGTCACCAGACCCGCCCGGTCGAACGCCTCGAGCACCCAGCGGGTGACCTCGTGCTCGTCCACCGGGTCTCCCGCGGCGGCGCGCGCGCCGATCCGGGCGATGGCCGCGCGCGCGATGGCCGCGATGGTCTCGGCGGCCCGCTGGTGGCCCGCCAGGTCGTCCGCGGTCCACACCGAGCAGTACCGCGACACCAGCTCGGCGGAGGAGACCGGCGTGGCTCCGGCGGACCGGACCAGCTCGAGGGTGCCGGCCGGCACGTAGTCGCCGTAGGGAATGGCGCCTCCCGGCGAGTATTCCATGGCGACCGTCCGCCCGCCGACCAGCGCGGCCAGCTCGCGGGACAGCTCCTCGCGCCGCACCCAGACCACCCGGCGCCACGCGGCGGGCCACTCGCGCCAGAGCTCCGCGTCCACCGCGTGCACCAGGGCGACCGGCGTTCCGCCGCGCGCCACATAGACGTAGGCGCGCCGCGACCCCACGATTTCCTCGCCGACGACGGCCGCCATGATCGGGTTGATGCCGCGAAAATCGAACAGCAGCCAGCCGTCCACCGGCTCGGCGAGGGCGGCGAGAGCGGCATGGAGCGCGGGAAGGGAGTTGGGTGTCAGCATGGAGTGGAGTCTAGAGCGGACGGGAATCGTGGCAAGGGTGGACCGGGGCCCCACGCGCCGGGTAGAGTTCCCGGTCTCCAGGAGATGCCATGAGCCTGCTCTCGGCGGCCGTGCTGCTGTTCTTCGTCATGGACCCGCTCGGCAACGTGCCGCTGTTCCTCTCGGCGTTGCGGAACGTGGACCCGGCACGCTACCGGTTCGTCATCGTTCGGGAGCTGCTGATCGCGCTCGCGATCATGGTGGCCTTCCTCTTCGCCGGCCGCTACCTGCTCGACGCGCTCCGCGTGTCGGGGGCCGCGCTGACGGCCGGCGGCGGGATCATCCTGTTGCTCATCGCCCTCCGAATGATCTTCCCTACCCGCGACCGATCGCTGCGCGAGGATGTGCCGGGCGAGCCGTTCGTGGTCCCGCTCGCGGTGCCGTACACGGCGGGACCGTCCCTGCTCGCCACCGAGCTGCTGTTCATGAGCAGCGAGCCGCACCGGTGGCCGGTCTGGCTCGGCGCCGTCGTGCTGGCCTGGCTCGCTTCGGCCGTGATTCTGTACTTCGCCAGCGGGTTGCGCAAGCTGCTGGGCGATCGCGGACTCACGGCGATCGAGCGATTGATGGGGATGCTCCTGGTGATCGTAGCGGTGGAGATGCTCATGAAGGGTCTCGCCGAGTACTTCCGGGGCGCCTGAGCTTGCGGACCCCCGCCGTCCGGCTCAGACTATTGCCGGACCGTACGATGGCGCCCCGAACCGGGAAGTCCGATCACTAACCCCACGCAGCAGCCAACCTCCCCGCCCGAGTCGGACCAGCCGGCGACCGGCGGCGCGGGCCTCGGCACCTTCGCCGGGGTCTTCACGCCCAGCATCCTGACCATCCTCGGCATCATCCTCTTCCTCCGCCTGGGCTACGTGGTCGGCTCGACGGGGCTGAAGAAGACGCTGCTGGTGATCGCGGTGGCCAACGCGATCTCGGTGCTGACTTCGCTCTCGGTGGCGGCGGTCTCGACCAACCTCAGGGTGAAGGGCGGCGGTGACTACTACCTGATCTCGCGGACCTTGGGGCTGGGCTTCGGCGGGGCCATCGGGCTGGTGCTGTTCCTCGCGCAGTCGGTCTCGGTGGGGTTCTACTGCATGGGCTTCGCGGAGGCGGTGGCGGCACTGCGTGCCGCGGGCCGGCGGCGAAGCGCACCGGGTGATTGCCGGGGTCGCGGTGCTGGGCCTCTTCGCGCTGGCGTGGAAAGGGGCCGATTGGGCCACGCGGTTCCAGTACGTCGTCCTCGCCACGCTGGCCGCGGCCCTGGTCACGCTCTGGCTGGGCGGCGTGGCGGCCTGGAACCCCGGGCTGCTGGCGGCCAACTGGGAGGCGCCGGCGAACAGCCTGTCGTTCTGGGTCGCCTTCGCCATCTTTTTCCCGGCGGTCACCGGATTCACCCAGGGCGTCAGCATGTCGGGCGACCTGGCGGAACCCGCCCGCAGTATCCCGCGAGGGGTGCTATCCGCGGTCGGGGTATCGATCGTGATCTACGTCGCCTGCGCGGTGCTGCTGGGCGGGACCGTTCCCGGTGAGGTGCTGCGGGACGACTACCTGGCCATGAAGCGGGTCGCCTCGTTCGCCCCGCTGATCGACGCCGGCATCGTGGCCGCCACGCTGTCCTCCGCCCTGGCCTCGTTCCTCGGCGCGCCGCGGATCCTGCAGTCCCTGTCCCGGGATGAGGTCTTCCCCACGCTGCAGCCCTTCGCCACCGGTCACGGGCCGGCCGACAATCCCCGGCGGGCGGTGCTGCTCACTGCCGGCATCGCCATCGCGGTCATCGCGCTGGGCGACCTGAACCGCGTCGCGTCGATCGTGTCGATGTTCTTCCTGATCTCGTACGGCCTGCTGAACTACGCGACCTATTTCGAGGCTCGAATCAGCAGCCCCTCCTTCCGTCCGACGTTCCGGGTCTACCATCCCCGCGTGGGGCTGGCCGGCGCGATCCTGTGCGGCGTGGCGATGCTCGCGATCGACGAGACCGCCGGGGCCGTGGCGGCCGCCATCGTCTTCGGGATCTACCAGTACCTGGAGTATCGGGCCGTGCCGGCGCGCTGGGCGGACGTGCGCCGGTCCCACCACCTGTACGAGACCCGCCAACACCTGCTGGCCGCGGCGGCCGCACCCGAGCACCCCCGGGACTGGCGGCCGCAGCTGCTGGTGTTTTCCTCCGACGCCGAGCGGCGGCAGCGGCTCCTGCGGGTCGCCTCGTGGGTCGCGGGCGGCACTGGCATCACCACCGTCGTCACCATCCTGGAGGGTGTAGGCCCGGAGATGCTGGAGCGCCGGGAGCGGGCCTTTGAGGAGCTGACGGCCGAGATCAAAGCCGGCGAGCACACCGCGTTCCCGCTGGTCGTCGCGGGCCCCGATCTGGACCAGACCCTTTCGACGGTGATCCAGGCGGCGGGCATCGGTCCGCTCCGAGCCAATACCATCATCGCGAACTGGGCGACGGGAAGCACGTCAGATGCCGGCCTCGCTCGGCGCCCGGCGGTTCGGACGCAACCTGCGGACGGCGTTCCGCCTGGGCTGCAATCTGCTGGTGCTCGACGCCTCCGCGGCGGAGTGGGAGGCGCTGCAACGCATCGAGCGCGGAAAGCGTACGATCGACATCTGGTGGCGCCCGAACACCACCGGCGAGTTGATGCTCCTGCTGGGCCACATGGTGACGCGAAGCAGCGCCTGGGACGGCGCCAAGATCCGGGTGCTGGCCGACCAGCGGCAGGGCAAGACGCCGGAGGAGCTCGCCCAGCGCCTGAAGGAAGCCCTGGACGAGTATCGGATCGACGCGGAAGTGATCGTATCGTCCGTGGAGGCGAGCGAGATCGTGCGCCAGTCGCGAAACGCGTCGCTGGTCTTCCTGCCGTTCAGCATTCATGGAGACCGGCTCCAGGGCCCGGCGGGGGATCTCACCGAGGTCCTGTCGAAGCTGCCGATCACGGTGCTCGCGCTCGCCGCGCAGGACGTGGACCTCGCCGCCGATCCCGATCAGGAGCCTGAGGACCCGGAGCGAGCCGGAGGAGCCGCGTCCGAGCCACCGGCCTCCGAGAACTGAGCGGGCAACGTCGAATCCGGGAGATGTTCATGTGCAGAAACATCAAGACACTGGCGAACTTCGAGCCGCCGGCCACGGAGGACGAGATCCGGGCCTCGGCGCTGCAGTTCGTCCGGAAGCTCAGCGGGACCACCCATCCCGTCTCAGGCCAACGAGGCGGCCTTCAACCGGGCGGTGGAGGAAGTGACCGCCTCGGCCCGCCGGCTGATCACCGCGCTCGAAACCCGTGCGGCGCCCCGAAACCGCGAGGAGGAGGCCCGCAAGGCCCGGGAGCGATCCCGACGGCGATTCGGGCAGGCGCAGTCCGAGCGGCGGTAAGGCTGCCGGACGCGGCGCGGGGCGGATCCGAAGACCCGCCCCGCGCGCACGACGACCCTTCGTTCCGCGCTACTGCACCGCGTTCATCATGTCGAAGATCGGCAGATACATGGCGATCACCATGCCGCCCACGATGACGCCGAGGATCACGATCATGGCGGGCTCCATCAGCGAGAGCAGCGCGCTCACCGCCACGTCCACCTCTTCGTCGTAGAAATCCGCGATCTTGGTGAGCATCTCGTCCAGGCCGCCGGTCTGCTCGCCGACGGCGATCATGCTGATCACCATGGGCGGAAAGACCTTGGACTTCTCCAGCGGCGCCGCGATCGTCTCACCGCCCGCGATCGACTGGCGCGACTCCATCACCGCGTCGTGGATCACGCGGTTGCCCGCGGTCTTGGCCGTGATCTCGAGGCCGTCGAGGATCGAGACGCCCGAGCTGACCAGGGTGCCCAGGGTCCGGGTGAACCGCGACACCGCCGACTTCCGGAGCATGTCGCCCAGCACCGGCGCGTTGAGCAAGGCGCCGTCGAGCTGCTTCCGGCCGGTGGCGGTCGCGTAGTACTTCCGGATGGCGAAGATCATGGCGCCGATCGCCAGCAGGCCCGCCCACCAGTAGCCGATCAGCATGTTCGACATCCCGATCACGACCCGGGTGGGGAGCGGCAGCTCCATGCCGGCCGAGGAGAACATGCTCTCGAAGGTCGGAATCACGAAGATGAGCAGCACCGCGATGGCGGCCGCGGCCACGGTGATGATGACGCCCGGGTAGACCATGGCGCCCTTCACCTTGCGGACCAGTGCGTCGTTCTTTTCCAGGAACGTGGCCAGGCGGAGCAGGATGGTGTCCAGGATGCCGCCCGCCTCGCCCGCCGCGACCATGTTGACGTACAGGTCGGTGAACGCCTTGGGGTGCTTGGAGAACGCGTCGGCCAGGGTGTGGCCCGACTCGACGTCGTACACCACGGCCTTGGTGACCTCGCGGAGCGCCTTGTTCTCGGCCTGCTGGGCCAGGATGTTCAACGACTGCACCAGCGGCAGGCCGGCGTTGATCATGGTGGCGAACTGCCGGGTGAAAATGACGATGTCGCGCGTCTTGATGCGCTGGCCGCCGAAGCTGATGTTGATCTGCTTGGGCGCCTCCCGGACGCTGACCAGGATGAGGCGGTTCTTCCGCAGGTACGCGCTGACCTCGTCCTTGCTCGGCGCGTCCAACTGCCCCTTCTGGATCTGGCCGCTCGGTGCCCGGGCGGTGTACTCGAACATCGGCATATCGGCGATCTCCTGGAATCAGACGGCGGAATGACGGAACGGCGGACCTTACCGCCGCATGGCTCCGCTGGCCTTCCCCTTCTCCCCTGCCCCGTTGGTCCCGAACTCCTGGTCTTCCATCGGGGTCACCCCGATCATGCGCAGGAACTCCTTCGGGTCGTTCGACACCCGCTCGCACTCGTCCTGGTTGACCTCGCGATTGGTGTAGAGCTGGTACAGCCCGTCGTTCATCGTCTGCATGCCGTGCTTCTTGCCCGACTGCATCGCTGAGTAGATCTGGTGGATCTTGTCGTCGCGGATGAGGGCCCGGATGGCCGGCGTGGCGACCATGATCTCGCACGCCATGGCCCGGCCGCGGCCCCGCGACTTGGGGAGCAGCGTCTGGGTGATCACGCCCTCGAGCACGAAGGCGAGCTGGGCCCGCACCTGGGACTGCTGATTCGACGGGAAGACGTCGATGATACGATTGATGGACTCGGCCGCCGAGTTGGTGTGCAGGGTGGCGAGGGCGAGGTGGCCGGTCTCGGCGATCGTGAGCGCCGCCGCAATGGTCTCCAGGTCTCGCATCTCACCCACCAGGATCACGTCCGGATCCTCCCGCAGCGCGTACTTGAGGGCATTGGCGAAGCTCTTGGTGTCGGTGCCGATCTCGCGCTGGTTGACGATGCAGGACTGGTGGCGATGGATGAACTCGATCGGGTCCTCGACCGTGATGATGTGACCCTTTCGTTCCTTGTTGATCTTGTCGATGATGGCCGCGAGCGTGGTGCTCTTGCCCGACCCGGTGGGGCCGGTCACCAGGATCAGACCCCGGGGCCGCTCCGCCAGCTTGGCGATGATCGGGGGCAGCCCCAACTCCTGGAAGGTCCGCACGTTGAAAGGAATCATGCGGATTGCCATGGACACACACCCGCGCTGCTTGTACACGTTGCCCCGGAAGCGGGCTAAGTTCTGGATTCCGAAGGAGAAATCCAGCTCGTCCTCGTTCTCGAAGCGCTTCTTCTGGTTCTCGGTCAGGACCGAGTAGGCCAGATGCAGCGTGTCCTTGGGAGTGAGGATGTCAGTCACCGCGCTGTCGGTGATGTCGCCATCGACACGCAGCTTAGGCCTCTCGCCCGTGGTGATGTGCAGGTCCGACGCCTCTTTCTGGATCATCTCCTCCAGCAGCGCCCGCAGATTGAAGCTCATCCGGCTGTCTCCTTGACGACTTCCTCGAGGGTAGTGACGCCGCGCTCGATCTTCTTGAGGCCATCCATGCGCAGGGTGAGCATACCGTCGGCGACCGCCTGGTCCTGTAACTCCGCGACCGAGGCCCCCCGAAGGATCATTCGACGCAACTCCGGGCTCAGGGCCATGACCTCGTACAGACCGGCCCGACCCTTGTAACCGGTGCCGCTGCAGGTCTCGCACCCCGAGCCCTTCATGAACGGTAGGGCCCGCAGGCTCTCAAGATCTGTGCCCAGGGACTGCAATTCTACGTCGGTGTACTTGTGCGAACCCTTGCAGTCCTTACAGATCCGCCGCACCAGCCGCTGGGCCACGACCAGGTTGACCGCGCTCGCCACGTTGAACGCCTCGATGCCCATGTCGATCATACGGGTGATCGTGCTGGGGGCGTCGTTGGTGTGCAGGGTGGAGAGCACCAGGTGGCCGGTGAGCGCGGCCTTGATGGCGATACCGCCGGTTTCCAGGTCCCGGATCTCGCCGATCATGATGATGTTCGGGTCCTGCCGCAGAAACGCCTTGAGCGCCGCGGCGAAGGTGAGCCCGATCTCGGTCCGCACCAGGACCTGGTTGATGCCCATCAGATTGTATTCGACCGGATCTTCCGCGGTCATGATGTTTACCTCGGTCGTGTTGACCCGGGAGAGCGCGGAGTAGAGCGTCGTCGTCTTGCCCGAACCGGTCGGCCCGGTGACCAGCACCATGCCGTAGGGGTTCAGGATCGCCTTCATCAGCTCCTTCTCCGCCTTGGGCTCGAACCCGAACTTGGTGAGGTCGAGCGTCAGGTTGCCCTTGTCGAGGATTCGGAGCACGATCTTCTCGCCGTAGAGCACCGGCAGCGTGGAGACGCGGAAGTCGATGACCCGGCTGCCCAACTTCAGCTTGAGCCGGCCGTCCTGAGGGACGCGCCGCTCGGCGATGTTGAGCTGGGAGAGAATCTTGATGCGGGAGGTGAGGGCCGCCTTCATCTTGAGCGGCGGCCGCATGATCTCGAGCAGCGCCCCGTCCACCCGGTAGCGCACCCGGATCTCGTGCTCGAACGGCTCGATGTGAATGTCGCTGGCGCCCCGCTTGACCGCGTCGATCAGCAGGCCGTTGATCAGCTTGACCACCGGCGCATCCTCGATCTGCGCCTGGGTGACCGTCTCCTCTTCCTGCTCCTCGACGACCTCGACGTCCTCGCCGGTGGCCTCCATGTCCTTGAGGAGGGTCTGCAGCTCCTGCTGGTCGTTGGCGTAATGCTTTTCGATCAGGGTGCGGAGGGTGTACTCCCCCGCGAGCACCGGGAAGAGATCGAAGCGGGTGATGAACTTGAGGTCTTCCAGCAGGCCGAGATCGGTGGGGTCGGCCATGGCCACGGTGAGGGTGCGCCCCTCCCGCTTGAGCGGAAGCACCACGCCCTTGGTGGCCATGTCCGCGGGAACCAGCTTCAGGATCCGGGGATCGACCTCGAATCGGGAGAGATCCACCGCGGGCATGCGATACTGCCGGGCCAGCACCTTGGTGATCTCCAGCTCGGGCACCATGCCGAGCTTCGCGAGGACGTAGCCCAGGCGATGCTTGTTGGCTTTCTGGTCGGCCATCGCCGCGGTGAGCTGCTCGCGCGTGAGGAGGCCTTCGCGCAGCAGGACTTCGCCGAGCCGATCGCCGTTGTTGCCGGCAGCTGCGGTCGCCATGGTCTCGTGGCTGGAGATGAATGCCGAGCTAACTGGGGCTGTGCCGGGAGGTCGGGCTGGTGACGATGACGTCGAGCGTTACCGCGCCATGACCCGATCGCGCACCCGAGCGATGGCCGAAGGGCCCAGGCCCGGCACGCGGGACAGCTCCTCGACCGACGTGAACGGCCCCCGCGCCTCGCGCTCCTGCAAGATCGCCGCCGCGCGAGCCGGACCGATGCCGGGCAGGCCGTCGAGCTCGGAAACCGACGCGGAATTGAGATTTAGAAGGGGAGGGTGGGCGGCGGGCGGGCCGGTATCGGGGGCCCCCGCCGGGGGCACATCGGGTCTGGCGAAGTGCCCGGATGCTGGCGCTACCGGCCCACCGGAGAACCGCGAGGTGCGAGCCGATGGTGGCCATGAGTCCGGGGCCGATGCCGGGCACCCGATCGAGCGCCTCGAGGGTGCCGAAAGGCCCCCGAGCCTCACGATCGGCGACGATGGTCTTGGCCAGCCGCGGACCCACCCGGGGCAGGCGGGCGAGCTCGGCGGCGGTGGCCCGGTCGGGGTCGATCCGCTCGTCCGGGCCGAGCGGGCGGGCCAGCGCCAGAAGGCTGTCGCGGTGGGCCAGCGGGGACCTGGGCGGGAGGGCCGCGAGGAGCTCCACCTGGCCCGGTGCCTCTCCCGGGCGCGCGGCCCACCAACGCACGCCCTGGCCGGCCAAGCCGAGGGACAGGAGAAGCAGGAGCGCTCGGCGCTCGGTGGGTGACATGGCACCACGGTACGCCGTACCGTGGCGGGGGCGTGCAGCGGAAACGCGCGGCCAGGTACGATTCGCCCGGCGGAGGCGGAGGCCCGTTCCTGCGACGCTACCGGCCGCCCTCTCTCCGCACCAGGCCCATCGCCACGTCGCCCACGATCTGAAGACTCTCCCCGCTCACCTTGTCGATGGTATCGAACGGGGTGTGCCAGGCGGGATAGTCGAAATCCACCACGTCGATCGCCCGGATGCCGGCCTTCTGCAGCTCGAGATGGTCGTCGATGAGCACGTGCTTCGGCGTGTCCACGAAGATCCTGCCGTAGCCCAGATCGCGAGCCATCTCCCAGACCAGATTCACCACCTCGGGCGCGCCCGTCACCGAGTTGCCCTCCTGGTAGATCTGGAGGTCCTTGTCGGCGACGAGATCGAAGAGCACGGCGTAGAGGGGCTTCGGCCCCGGAGCCTGATGCGCCGCGTAGTAGCGTGACCCGATCAGGACGTCATTCGGCGTGGTGGTGAAGTCGCCGTAGTCCTCGCCGTCGGTGAACAACAGATCCACGCCGAGATCGGCCCCCGGCGGCGCCCGCTTCAGCACGTCGGCGACGCCAAGCAGCAACGCCACTCCGGAGGCGCCGTCGTTGGCGCCCGTCACCGCCGCCGAGGAATCCCGGGAGAGGGGCGAGTCGGCGGTGGGCCGGGTATCCCAGTGCGCCAGGAAGAGCAGCCGCTTCTCGGCGCCGGGGTTGTATCGCGCGATGACGTTCTGGAGCTCCAGCGAGTCGCCCTTGCCGGTCACGTGCGTCCACCGCTGGACGATCACCGAGTCGGCCCGCTGGCGGACCATGCTGTCGAGCCAGGCCGCCATCCGGCGGTGACCCTCCGTCCCCGGGATCCGGTAGCCGAAGGACAGTTGGCGCTCGATGTACCCGAAGGCCGACCGTCCATCGAACTCGCGCGGCGGCGGCGCCTCGTCGCGGCAGGCGAGCAAGAAGAGAAGAAGCAGCAGCAGGCGCAGGGGCATGAGGTCGGCTATGGGCTATCGGTTCGCTGTCAGTGCCGTCGGGTGGACGGGATGAAAGCGGAGCCCACCGACGGTGTCAACGATCACCGATAGTCGCCCGCGAAGAGCGACAGCTGGAACGACGCGAGGATCGAGATCTGGCTGGTGCGCCGGCTGAGGTGGCGGGCGTCGTTGAGCGAGTACCCGACCTGGAGGCCGGCCGAGACGGTCTGGAGCAGATCGGAGTCGAGCCCGCCCCGCACCTCGTAGCGGGACACGTCCGAGATCACGATGCAGCCCTCCTGTCCACGCTGCTCCAGGCAGGTGAGGGCGTCGCTGGAGACGAAGGTCAGCGAGCTGCGCACGTGCTTCCGAAGGCGGCTGATCGCGCGGGGCAGCCGGAAGGCGTAGTTGAGCGATCCGCTGATGTCGTGCTGGTCCAGCTGGGTCCGGTTGCCGTTGGAGAGGGTGCTCTGGTCGAGCTCATTATAGCCCAGGATCACCGACACGCCGTTGCGAAAGCTGATCTGGGCGTCGGGCGTGATGGTGGAGGACTCGATGGCGCTGCGGGCCCCGGCGTTGCTGCCCCGACTTCCCTGGACCGAACTGCCCTCCCGCCGGCGGAACCCGGTGCCGATGGCGAGCAGCGCCATCGGGCCGCCGCGGAACGTCTGGCTCCAACGCACGTTGCCTACCGGCCATTCGCGCTGCTGCGTCTCGGTGGGGATGAAGGATCCGCCCACCCGCTGGAACCGGGTGCTCCGGGTGAGCGCGTGCGAGAGGCTGAAGGAGAACCCAAGCGGCAGGTCGGCCCCGCTCGCGAGGTTGGCGGTGCGCGACTCGGAGGCGCCCAGCGCCGCGGTTCCCTGCTGGACCAGGAAGTCGCTCAGGCCCCCGAAGGCCAGCTGATACCCCGCACTCGGCTCGAAGGCGGTCAGATCGTAGGTGGACGTCCGGGTCAGCCGGGTAGTCAGGTCTACCGGGCGAAGACGCCCCAGCACCTTGCTCAGCGCGCTACTGTCTCCCGAAACGAGGCGGAACGCCCGCCCGAGGTCCACCGCCAGCCCCAGCTCGTTGGTCCGCGAGTTGTTGAGCGTCTTGGGAAGGATGAACGCGCCGCTGTCCCCGTCCGCCCGCACCGGATCGCGGCTGTTGAGCGTGCGCGAGAGGATGAAGCTGCTGTTGGTGAGAAAGCGGGGCCGGAGCCAGGAGGCCAGTGCCGGCGTCAGCGCCACCGCCGTCAGCAGGGAGCGGTCGCGCTCCACGCCGACCGGGACACCGAAGAGGAACCGCCGCTCGTTGTAGGCCAAACGGCCGATCGGGGTGGAGTCGGGATAGATCCTGAGGTCCCGTGTGCTGGTCGAGATCGCCGCTGACATTGAGCATGCCGAGCGGCTGCCAGGTGAGGCCGCCGGAGTTCCGCCAGAGGTGGGTGAGTCCGAGTGTCGGCCGGAGGAACCGGTCGTCGCTCCGCGCCGTGGGAAAGCGGAACGCCGTCGAGCTCGCCTCGTCGCGGTTGAGCCCGCTAGAGAGCCGTACGCGCGACGGCACCAGGCTCACGTCGGCCTTCTGCAGCGCCTTCCCCAGGTCGCCCTGGCGCACGAAGCCCGGCAGGCCCTTCACCAGCCCGTCGAGGGGAAGCCGGAACCCGCGGCGGCGCATCAGGAGCTGGTAGTTGAGCGCCAGGGCGTACGTGCTGGTGCGCGCCTCCGAGAGCTCGGTCTGGGCCCGGCCCCGGGTGTACGAGCCACTGAAGGAGAGCGGATCGAGGAGGCTCTTGGTCAACCAGTTGGTGCCGGGCTTGCTGCGGCGGATCGCCAACGCATAGCTGGTGCTCCACGACGAAGGCTTCCGCAGTCCCGGCAGCGCGTCTCCCCTCAGGTCGCTGCCGGTGAGCAACTCGGGGTTGACCCCGAGACGCGCGTAGCTCACGGTGAGCGGCACCGCGAGCCCGAACGAGGTCGGAAGAAAGCGCTCCAGCCGCAGGTTGCCGGCGATCTGGAGCGCATCGCTCGCCCGGTAACTGGGATCCTCGTTGATCTGCCGGAACTGGCCGCTCTGCCGGACGTACGCGGCGCTCACGTTGCCCACGTCGGACGCGGCGAACCGGGCGTCCATCGAGACCGCCGTGCCCGTCTGGGACACCGGATCGCTCAGCCGGATGTCGTCCACCCAGAGCTCGACGGTCGGCACCGTGACCGTCGCCGCCACCCGGTAGATCCCCGCCGAGATCTCCTGGACCGCGGCCAGGTTCGGCGGATTGATGCCGGGATCGGCCAGGTGGACCAGATAGGGGCCGTCGCAGGCGACGTAGGCGTTGGGGTCCCTGGTGCGGCACTCCGCCGCTCCCGACGGCGGCTCACCGCTCAGCCAGCGGTTCTCCACATGGGCCCGAAGCCGGCGCCAGGTCTCCAGGTCGATGATCGCCTCCGGCTCCCAGGTGGTGGATCGGGCCGGGGCGCGGTACAGGTAGAAGTTGTCGTCGTCGCTCCCCAGCTTGACGAAGGCCTGGAGGTCGTTTTCCTCCCACCCCGGTCCCCGTCCCCGGAACCAGACCCTCAGCGTGCGGTAGGTCAGCAGGTTCTGGGGCCCGGCGGGAAACCGGAGGTAGGCCTCGGCCCGTTCGCCGTTGCGCAGGTCGTCGGCCATGATGCGCAGCGACCGCTCGTTGATCTGGGTGCCGCCGGATTCGCGGTCGCCGCCGCGGCGGGCGACCACATCGCCGATCCCGGGCGGCGAGACGTACCCCAGGTCGATCCGGTTCTCGGTGCTGATCACGCTGACCGAGACCTCGCCGTGCGGCTCGCCGGTGGAGCCGCTGAGGCCGAGCACGGGGGTGTCGGACCGGCGGGTCCAGGGCGAGCCGAGAAAGCGCATGCGGGCCAGCGCGAGCCGGGCGATCACGTCCGGCTGGCCCGCGTCCGGCGGCGTCGCGAAGGTGATCCGCATCTGCTTCACCAGCCGGAGGGTCGGCGTGATTGATCACCCGGGTGGGCTCGCGGAGGGGAACGCGGTAGAGCTCGCCAGGTGGCGGTGCGTCCCTGGGAGTCTCGCGTGGTGACGCCGTCCCGCACGTAGAAGTCGCCCCGGGCGAGGTCCACCACGTAGCGGAAGACGTCCTCTCCCGCGCCCGAGGCGTTGAGCAGCTGGTCGCCGTCGAGGTCCTCGGTATCGAGCACGCCGTTGCCCCGGGTGCAGCGGGCGCTCAGATCGCCCCAGCGGAACAGGGCCACGACGCTGCCCAGCGTCCGGGTACAGAGAGGCAGCTCGCCGATCGGCCCGTCGGGGATCTCGAAGATCGGCGGCCGGTCTCCCAGGATCCCGATGTCGTCCACCTGGGCGTTGAAGATGCCGACCTCGTTGCGCTCGGTGTCGAGCTCGCCGATGCCCACCAGCTGGCGGCCGGTGAAGAGGGTGTCGGCGCCGCTCACGGTCATGGTATCCGGCGCGAGCGCCACCGCGTCCTCGCTCACCGTACCGAGGTCGATGACCAGCCGGAGCCCGGCGGAGTCGGCCGGCTCGCCCACCGGCTGGAAGACCCAGAACTCGAGGAACTCGTTGCGGGTGAGGTCCAGCCCGGTGGTGCTGAGGCCGGTCACCATCGAGCGCCAGCGGGGCGCGAAGTCGCGGCGCGGCTGCGACCAGCGGGAGCTGTTGTTGCGCTGCACGATGCCGCCCGCCGTGTCGGCATGCAGCGTCGTGTAGAGCACCGGCTCCGGCTGCTCGCCCCGCCCGGCCAGGCGGATCAGCGTGTCGATGTCCTGGGGCCGGAGCTCGACCGGCTGGTTGGTGCCTTCCTGCGGCACCAGGTTCTGCCAGATGAGCTGCACGGCGTCGGCCGGGTCGAAGGCCGCGAATCCGATGTCCTCCAGCCCCGCCGCGTCTTCCGGCCGGCTGCCGAACTCCCACTGCGTCTCCCGCATCGGAACCAGCAGCCCCGACTCGGACTCGAACTCCTCCAGGTAGGCCTCGCCCGATCGGTTGGGATCGGGCTTGCTGAAGGCGAACTCGGCGTTCAGGTCGAGCAGCGACGGCGCGGAGGTCGCGACTCGAGGTCAGGCCGTTGAGGAAGCGGGTGATCCCCTGCGGCCGGAAGTGCAGCTCGGTGTTGACCCCGCCGATCAGGTTGGCCGTCGCCTCGAACCCCAGCTGGGGACGGGTGAAGGCGCTCTGCTCCCGCTGGTAGAGGCCGATCATGTTGATGGCGCCCCGCTGACCCAGCGAATAGCGGGTGGACAGCCCGAGAATCGTGGTCGGTGCCACCGCGAAGATGCCCCGCTCCTCGAAGCGCGCGGTGACCTGGGCGGACCCCTGGCCGAAGAGCACGTCGGGATCGATGAAGGTGACCTGGCCGACGTCGTACGAGATCCGGTAGTCCACGTCCCGTTCGAGCTTTCGGCCGCCGACGAAGAGCTGCTCGCTGCCTTCCCTGATCTGGAGAGCGTTGAGGCTGAGAGTCGAGCGGTCTCCACCCCCCGAGGCGTCGTAGCGGAGCCGGAGCGCGAACTTGGCGGTGGGCCCTTCGGTCAGCAGCAGGTAAATCGGGGTGCGATAGATCGAGTCCGAGATCTCGGGCGGGGAGAGCCGGGTGGCATCCGCGAACGGCTCGAGATGGGGAAAGACGATGTAGCGATCTCCCACCACCCGCGCCGCCTCGGGATCGCGGTCTCGCGGCCACAACCTGTTCTGCCGGTCGAAGAGCGTCGGGTCGCTCGGCTCCGCGAGCCCCAGCTGCTGGAGGTATGTCTCCGCGGATCCCGATATCGGACGCTCGGACCGGTTCAGCGTCACCCCCACCTCGAGCGATCCGGGCTCGAGGTCCGATCCGGCCACCCGGTAGACGTTTCGCATCTCATGGCGGAAGCTGCGGCGGTTCTGGGTCTGCTGCGGCTCGGCAATCAGCTCCAGGGTGTCCGCCGAGCCGGCGCCCTGGTCGACCTGGGGAAAGGTGCCGATGGAGGTGCCCGCCGCCGTCCGGAAGCTCACGGCCAGGTAATCGTTCTGATCGAGCTTGGTAGCGAGGACCACCCAGAGGCCGGACGCGTCCAGGTAATAGTCGGTTCCCTGGATCAGCAGCTCCCAGCGAACCGGCGGCAGCGGATCCAGCGTGCCCCCGCGGGTCGCCGCCGCCGTGATCCCGCCCAGGTTGGGGTTGATGCCGCTGTTGCCCCGCGCGGCCCGGTAGCGGTACATCCGCACCTCGCTGGGGCGGTAGGTGGCCGGCAGGGCCGTGGGGTCGAGCCCCAGGATGTCCACCGCGGGCGTGCCGGGCACGCTGTCGGGGTCCACCACCCAGAAGAACCGACCGCTTTCGAAGTCGAGATCCCGCGCCTGCCGGTCCTGGGCCTGGCTGGTGGTCTGGCCGATCGTGTAAGTCCGCTCCGCCACCACACTGCCCTTCTGAGTCGCGGCGAGGGTCTGCAGCTGGATCGGGCCGACATCGAAGACCGCGTTGACCCCGAAATTGTTGGCGGGAACCGCGGCGGTGATGAAGCGCGACGGTGGTGGCAGGAAGGTGACCGTCCCCACGTCCACTCGCCGGACGATCTCGTCCTCCAGCCCCTCGTAGTAGATCTGGACGTCGTTGTTGCTGGAGTATTCGCGCTCGGTGTCCAGGTCCACGTTGACGTGGATCCGGCGTCCGAGGACGCCGGAGGAGCGGATGTTGACCTGGTTGTCGAGACTGGGGGCCCGAAACGACCCCCGGCAGCCGGAGTTCGGGTCCACCGAGAGGGCGGGGCTGCATCGCTCCTCCCGCACCCGGTCGGTCCGGATCTCGAGCCGCGCTTGGCCGTCCAGGGTCAGATCGGCATACTTCGACGACAACCCCAGGGGGTTCCTTCGCTGGGCCTCCCCTTCCCCCAGCCCTTCGGTGGCCGGCTGGAAGGGAGTGCCGTACAGGGTGGCCAGCCTCAAGCCGACCGCGCGTTCGGCGCGGTCGGCGGCCAGGCCGACAGCCAGGGTGCTGTCGAACGCGGCGAGCCGAAGAGCCGGCGTGCCTCGAGGGGCCCCCATCCAGGAGGCACGGAGCGCCGCGGGCTGTTCCAGGGAGAGCGCCGGTTGGGGGAAGCCAAGGCGGAGCCCGGGCCCCGTAGTGTCCGACTGCGCGGCGACGGCCTGAGGCAACCCGAGAAGGCAGCCCAGGGCAATCAGTATTCGTGTCACGCTATGAGAGTCGATGCGAGGCTTGGAAACGCTGAACCGAACCAATATAGTGCCCCGGACAGCTTCAACAACCCCTTATAAGTAATTAAGTTAGCTACTGTGCGTCTACTCAGCCGGTACCTCCTGCGCCAGCTGGCGGCCCCGTTCATCTTCGCGCTCTCGGCCCTCACCAGCCTGATGCTGTTGAGCCAGATCGCGAAGAAGTTCGGCTCGCTGGTCGGCAAGGGCCTTCCCTGGACGGTCATCGGGGAAGTGTTCGCGCTGAGCATCCCCTTCATCGTGGCGATGACCCTCCCCATGGCGGTGCTCCTGGCGGTGCTCTACGCCTTCAGCCACCTGGCCGCCGACAACGAGATCACGGCGATGCGGGCCAGCGGCATCAGCGTCTACCAGATTCTGCTGCCGGTGTTCTTCTGGGGCGTGTTCATGTCGGGCTTCAACTTCGTGTTCGTGGACCAGGTCCTTCCCCGGAGCAACGCCCGGCTGCGCAACCTGCTGATCGACATCGGCCGGAAGAAGCCGACCTTCGAGCTCCAGGAGCAGATCGTCAACGAGGTGCCCCCGTCCCAGTACTTCCTCCGGGCCAACCGCATCGACGGCGCGACGGGGCGGCTCCGCGAGGTCACCATCTACGACGTCGGGGGCGACGCCAGCCGGCGGATCATCTACGCCGACAGCGGTCTCATGGCCTACGCCGAAGGTCAGACGGATCTGAGCCTCCGGTTGTACGACGGGAGCATCCATCAGTACCGGCCGGTGGATCCCACCGGGTTTCAGCTGACCTACTTCAAGGTCAACGACATCCGGGTGAAGAACGTGTTCGACGAGCTGGAGCGGAACACCAGCGAGGCGGTGCGAGGCGACCGCGAGATGAGCACCTGCGAGATGCTCGACGTGATCCGCGACGCGGACCGGGAGGAGACCGAAGCGCTGCGGGACCGCCGCGAGCTGCTGCTGGGCGATCTGCGCAACCTGCTGGCCCTACCGCCGGTCGCCAGGGCCGACACCGCGCTGCCGATGTCGCCCGCCCCGGCCTACTGCGGCTGGCTCCAGACGGTGCAGGACCTCGTCCTTCCCAAGACGGCGGAGGCGCAGGGCGGCGCACAGGCCAAGGGCCCCGCACAGGCCAGGGGCCCCGCGCAGGCCGAGGGCGCCGCACGGTCCAAGGGCGCCGCGCCGATCCAGGAGCGGCCGCCTCCCCCACGCCCCCGGACTGGAGGACTCCGGGAACCGTCGCTTTCCAACTGGTCGCTCACCGCCACCGCCCTGGACCGGGGCCGGGACGCGCAGCGGCGCGCCGCCCGGTACGCGGTCGAGGTCCACAAGAAATGGGCGATCAGTCTGGCCTGCATCTCGTTCGTGATCATCGGAATCGTCATGGCGCTCCGGTTCCCCAGGGGCGGGATCGGCCTGGTGATCGGCGGCGGCCTGCTGGTGTTCTCGGTCCATTACGTGGGCCTGACCGCGGGGGAGAGCCTCGCGGACCGCGGCTTCGTGACCCCCTGGGCCGCGATGTGGGCCCCGAACATCGTGCTCACCATCGTCGGGGTGCTGGGGCTCATCCGGGTCAGCCGGGAGTCGGGCTCGACCCGGGGCGGTGACTTTCAGGAGGTGCTGGACGCCATCCGCCACCTCTGGCGCCGGCTCCGGCAGCGGTGGATGGACGCGAGGGGCTCGGCGTGAAGCCGCTCAGTACCCTGGACCGCTACGTCCTGTCGAGCTGGGTGCGGATCTTCGTCCTGACCGCGCTCGGCTTTCCCATCGTCTCCATCCTCATCAACCTGACCGACACCCTGAACCGGCTCCTCGACCGGGGACTGACCATGCGCGAGATCGCATGGAGCTACGTCTACTCGATCCCGGAGAACATGTTCCTGGTGATGCCGGCGGCGGTGCTCTTCGCCACGGTGTTCACCGTAGGGGCGATGGGCCGCCACTCCGAGCTCACCGCCGTCAAGGCCGGCGGCCAGAGCTTTCACCGGCTCATGGTGCCGGTGTTCGCCGCCGCGACCTTCGCCTCCCTGCTGGCGTTCATGGTGGGCGAGCTCGCCCCCGGCGCCACCGCCAAGCAGCTCGAGCTCCAGAAGGCGAAGGCCGCTCGGCCCACCCGGGCCCGCTACAACTTCGTCTACCGGGGCGACGTCGGCTGGGTCTATACCATCCGCTCGCTGGACGTGGCCAACCGGCAGCTGAAGCAGCTGCTGTTCGAGCGGGAGGGCACCGGGATCGACTACCCCAATCTCATCATCACCGCCGACAGCGCGAGCTGGGACGATTCGACCCGCGGCTGGCGGATGCGCAACGGAGCGAGCCGGGTGATCGCGGGACCGGGGAAGCAGGCGATGTTCAGCTTCAACAGCCTGCGGCTCCGGGCGCTGACCCAGTCGCCCGCCGACCTGCTGGCGGAAGCGAAGGCCCCGGACGAGATGCGCTACGCGGAGCTGGGCCGCTACATCGAGGCGCTGCGGCGCTCGGGCAACGATGCCAACAAGCTGATGGTCGAGCAGGCGCTTGAAGGTGGCCATCCCGGTGACCTGCTTCATCATCGCGCTGTTCGGCGCGCCGCTGGCCGTCACCACGCCGCGCGCCGGTGCCGCCGTCGGCATCGCCATCAGCCTGGGCACGACGGTGCTCTTCCTGCTCCTCACCCAGATCATGAAGGCGGTGGGCGCCGGCGGCGTGGTGGACCCCATCGTGGCGGCCTGGATCCCCAACATCGTGTTCGGCGTGGCGGCGGTGGGGTTGCTGGCGAGGGTGAGGACATAGGGCGCATATTCCGGCCATGAACCCTCACCGACCCGTCATCATCGGCACGGGTATCGCAGGTCTGTGGACGGCATGGCGTCTGGCTTCGGAGGGGCAGCGGGCGGTAGTGCTCACCAAGGAGACCCTCGCCGACAGCGCCAGCGCCTGGGCGCAGGGAGGCATCGCCGTCGCCCTCGGCCCGGGTGACAGCCCCAGCCAGCACGCCGCCGATACCATGGCCGCCAGCGACGGCCTGGCCGACCCCGAAGCCGTTCGTATCCTTACAAGTGAAGGCCCTGGAAGGATTTACGAGCTCCTGGCGCTGGGCGCGAGGTTCGACCGCGGCCCCGACGGGCGGCTCCGCTTCGGGCTCGAGGCGGCCCATACCCGCCCGCGGATCATCCACGCCGGCGGCGACCGGACCGGCGCCGCGCTGATCGGGTGCCTGGCGCAGGTGGTGCGATCGCATCCCCTGATCGAGTTGCTGGAGCACACCGAAGTGACCGCTATCCTGGTCGCGGAGGGGCGGGCGGTCGGCGTGGCGGTCCTCTGTGCCGGCGGGTGAGCCGGACGATCTCCTCCGCCGCCGTCGTGCTGGCCACCGGCGGGGTCGGGCAGCTCTACGCCATCACCACCAACCCACGGGTGGCGACCGCGGATGGCTGGGCCCTGGCCCATCGCGCCGGCGTCGAGCTGCGCGACATCGAGTTCCTCCAGTTCCACCCCACCGCGCTCAAGCTTCCCGGCATCAATCCCGCTCCGCTCGTCTCCGAGGCGGTCCGCGGCGCGGGCGCCGTGCTGCTCGACCGGGACGGCCACCGGTTCGCGCTCGACGCCGATCCGCGCGGCGAGCTGGCGCCGCGGGACGTCGTCGCGCGCGCCGTAGCGGTGGCCGATTCCTCGGGCGGCGCCTGGCTCGATGCGCGCGAGATCGACGACTTTCCCATCCGCTTCCCCGGGATCACCGCGATCCTCGCGGAGCACGGCCTGGACGCCTCGCGCGACCTCCTGCCGGTTGCCCCCGCGCTCCACTATGCGATGGGCGGGGTCCGCACCGACCTCGAGGGCCGCTCGACCTTGCCGGGACTCTGGGCGGTGGGCGAGGTCGCGTCGACCGGCGTGCACGGCGCCAACCGGCTGGCCTCCAACTCCCTGCTGGAGGGCCTGGTGTTCGCGGATCGAGCCGGGCATGCGCTGGCGGACCAGCCGGTCTCGGAACGAGCCCCCGCCGGCCGCTCCCGACGGTCCCATCCAGCAGGAGTCCGACGCCGACGACCGCTGCGAGCACATCCGCCGTGAAATGCGTGAGACCATGACCGCGCACGTCGGCATTCAGCGAACCGAGGCGTCGCTGCTCCATGCCGAGCAGGAGCTGGCCCGGCTGACCGCGGACACGCCGGCCGCCGCCTGGAGCACCCACAACCAACTGCTGGTCGCCACCCTCATCACCCAGGCCGCGCGGCGGCGGCGCGAGAGCCGGGGCGGACATCGCCGGGTCGACTACCCTCCCGCGGCGCTTCGCCGGGAGACCGCGTGATCCTTCGCAATGCCCCCGATGGCGACGTCCCGCCGCCGCGCACGCTCGAGCTCCCGGTCATCGAGCCGACCACCGAGAGCGCGGCGCAGATCGCCGACCTCCAGCGCGAGATCCGCGGCCTCGCCCGGCGGCGCGACGCGGTGGTGCTGGCGCACAACTACCAGCGGCCCGAGGTCCAGGACGTCGCGGACTACGTCGGCGACTCGCTCGGACTCTCCCGCCAGGCGGCCAAGACCCCGGCGAGCGTGATCGTCTTCGCCGGCGTGCACTTCATGGCGGAGACGGCCGCGATCCTGTCTCCCGACAAGCGGGTGCTGCTGCCGGACCTCCGGGCGGGCTGCTCGCTCGCGGCGACGATCACCGCCGACGACGTCCGGCGCTGGAAGGCGGAATTTCCCGGCTACATCGCGGTGGGCTACGTCAACACGACCGCCGAGGTGAAGGCGGAGCTCGACTACTGCTGCACCAGCGGCAACGTGCTCGACGTCATCGACGCCATCCCGGCCGACAAGGGCATTCTCTTCCTCCCCGACTTCTTCCTCGGCGCCCACGCGAAGCGGATGCGTCCCGACCGGCGGATCGAGGTCTGGATGGGCGAGTGCCACGTGCACCGGGGCATCCGCGCCGAGACGCTGAACGCCGCCCGGCTCCGGCATCCCGAGGCCGACGTGCTGGTGCACCCGGAGTGCGGCTGCGCGGGGCAGCTGATCTACGAGATGGGGCAGGGCGACGTGGACCCGAAGGGACTCCACATCACCTCCACCGAGGGGATGATCCGGGCGGCCACCGAGAACCCCGCGCCCGCGTTCATCGTCGCGACCGAGACGGGGATCATGCATCGGATGCGGCAGATGGCTCCGACCAAGCAGTTCATCGCCGCCGACCCCGAGGCGGTCTGCGCCTACATGAAGGCGATCACCATCACCGGGGTACGGGACTCGCTGAAGCTCGACCAGCACCACGTGACGGTTCCGCCCGACATCGCCGCGCGGGCGCGCGGGGCGATCGACCGGATGGTGGCGCTGGGCCGGTGAGGCCGGACGCGGAGCGCATCGCCGCCGTCGCGCTCGCCGAGGACGGCGAGACCGACGTCACCACCAGCCTCACCGTGCCGGCCGGGGTCGAGGCCGAGGGCCGGATCGAGTATCGCAGCGGTGGCGTGGTGGCGGGCGCGCCGTTCGCCGACGCCGTCGCGCACGCCTGCGAGTGCCGGATCGAATGGCGGGCGCCGGACAGCCGCGTGGTTCCGCCCGGCGCGGTGATCGGGGTGGTGCGCGGCCCCCTCAACCGCATCCTCCGGGCCGAGCGCCCGATGCTGAACCTGCTCCAGCGCGCCTGCGGCATCGCGTCGGCGACGCGGGCGTACGTGGAGGCCGTCGCCGGCACCGGGTGCCGGATCCTCCACACCCGGAAGACCGCGCCGGGGCTCCGGGCCCTCGATGTCGCCGCGGTGCTCTCCGGCGGTGGCGCCCGCCACCGCCTCGATCTCAGCCATGAAGTGATGGTGAAGGACAATCACTGGGAGGCGATGCGCCTGGGGAACTACGATCTCGGCGTGATCCTGGCCGAGGCGCGAGCGAAGGGGATCACGTCGCTGCAGGTGGAGGTGGAGTCGGTAGAGCAGCTGGAGCTGGCCTGCGCGGCGGGCGCGACCCGGCTGCTGGTGGACAACCAGACGCCCGAGACGGTGCGGGAGTGGGCGCGGCGGGCGAAAGCGTCGAGGCCGGAGATCGAGATCGAGGCCACCGGGGGGATCACGCTGGCGAACGTTCGCGGGTACGCGGAAGCCGGTGCGGACTTCGTCTCGATCGGGGCGTTGACGCACAGTGTGGCCGCGGCGGACCTCGGGCTTGAAATCGGGGTCAGGGGTACACGCGCAGACCGGGGGTGATGTCCCCGGCTTGCGCCGGGCATCGATGCCAGTGCCGCCTCTTCTCCCACTGCTGCCTGGCCCCTGAGCGCCTTCCACGCGTAGTAGACCGGCACCCCCACCACGATGATCCCGAGCGTGATACCGGTATTCACCGGATCGGTCACCAGCGCGTTCACCACCATCCCGACGGACGCGAGCAGGAACAGGACCGGGACCACCGGATAGCCCCAGGTCCGGTACGGCCGCTCGAGGTCGGGGCGGCTCCGGCGCAGCACGAAAACCGCGGCCACCGCCAGGGCGTAGAAGGGCCAGATGCCCAGGATGAACTTGTCGGCCAGCTGCTGGAAGTCGTTGAGCAGGACGTAGACCACGCCGAGCGCCGTGGCCAGCCAGATCGCGGTGGACGGGCTCTGGTACCGGGGCGACACCCGGGCGATGGCCCGGAAGAAGAGACCGCGGTCGGCCATCGCGAAGAAGATCCGCGGACCGGTCATCATCGAGCCGGTGAGCGCGCCGAGGCAGGAGACCATCACCACGCCGGAGATCACCGCGCCGCCCGCCGTCCCGAAGGTGGTGATCCGCTCGGCCGCGGTGGCGGCGATCAGCGGCGAGGCCGCCATCTCGGCCAGCGGCACCAGGTAGATGTAGGCGACGTTGAGCAGCAGATAGACCACCACGATCGCCGAGGTTCCCAGGATCAACGCGAGGGGCAGGGTCCGGCCCGGGTCCTTCACTTCTCCGCCCATGAACGAGAGGTCGGCCCAGCCGTCGTAGGTCCACATGATCGCGATGAGCGCGGTCGCCAGGAGCGAGAGCTGCAGCCCGCCGGGTGCCGCCGGCGTGAAGTTCGACCCAGCTCCCCTGCCCCGCCGTGAAGGCCAGCAGCGCCAGCCCCGCGAGCGATCCGAACTTGAGCACCGTGATCAGGTTCATGAAGCGGGCGGCGCTCTTCACCCCGACATAGTTCAGGAACCCCATCACCACGATTGCCGCGGCGGCGACGTAGCGCACCTGGGAAGGCGTGAAGGCAAGGAAATAGCCGAGGTATTCGGCGAAGATGGTGGCGATGGCGCCGAGCGCGGAGGCGCGGATGACCGTCAGCTCGGACCACCCGAAGAGAAAGGCCGGGAGCGGGCCGAACCCCTCGAGCAGGTAGGCGAACACCCCGCCCGACCGGGGCAGCGCCGCGGCCAGCTCGGCCAGGGTCAGGGCGCCGAACAGGGCGATGACGCCGCCCACCACCCAGGCGACCATGACGGGACCGGGTTCCTGCAGGCGTCCCGCGACACTGGCGGGCACCCGGAAGATGCCGCTACCGATGGTGGAGCCGACCAGAACCGCGATGGCGCTCCACAGGCCCAGGTGGCGGGGAAGCCGCTCACCCCAGGCATCGGCCGGCTGTGAGTGCATAGCTAAACCTAACCTTGACAAGGGCCTGCCGCGCGCCGTTCTTTCCCGGCTGAAATCCGCGGGGGCAGCGTTCCATTGAATACATCGACTGATCGGGACCGGACCGGACTCCTCCGGCGTCTGGCCTGGGCCGGCAGTGGCGTTGCCCTCGGACTCATCGTTCTCGGCGGCATCGTCCGGATCACCGGATCCGGCATGGGCTGCGGCGAACACTGGCCCCGCTGCAATGGGGAGTGGTTTCCGCCCCTCGACCTCCCCACCCTGATCGAGATCAGCCACCGGTGGGCCGCCGCGCGTGGTGAGCGTGCTGGTCCTGGCGGTCGCGGTGGTGGCGGTGCGACGGCACCGGGACGAGCCCGCGCTCCGCAACCCGGCCCTGCTGGCGGCCTCGATCCTGGTGGTCCAGGTCCTCCTCGGCGCCGTCACGGTCAAGCTGGTCCTCCCTCCGTCGGTCGTCATCACCCACTTCGCCAACGCCATGCTGCTCCTGGCCGCGCTGCTGGTGACCGCGCTGCGCGCCTCCGCCCCGGCCAACCCGGTACTGCCGAGGGAGCAGCGGCACCGCTCGCACGGCCTGGTGCTGGCCGCCGTGGCGCTGGGGTTCGTGGTGATTCTCTTCGGCGCCCAGGTGGCCAATTTCGACGCCGGCCTCCTCTGCCTCGGCTTTCCGCTCTGCAACGGCAGCGCGCTGCCGCCGGAGGGCGCCCTGGCGGGGCTGCACTGGACCCATCGGGTGCTGGCCTTCGGGTTCCTGGCGCTGCTCGGCGTGCTGGTTGTGCGGCTCAGGCGGGATACCGGACCCCGGTACGGCATCGCTTCGGCTGTGGACCTGGATGGCGCTGGGGGCGACGCTGCTGCAGGTCGGGATGGCGGCGGCGATGGTGCTCAGCCTCCTGCCCACCGGACTGCGAGCCCTGCACCTGCTGGTGGGCACGGCGATCTGGGCGACCCTCGTCATCCTGACCTTCCACTCCGGACGGACTCCGCGACACCGCCCCGGTCTCCGACCGGGCCGGACGCGAGCCGGCCGCGAGCCCTCGACGCCTTCGCTCCTCCGGGATCTGGTGACGCTGACCAAGCCGCGGATCATCTCGCTGCTGCTGGTGACCACGGTCGCGCCCGATGTTCATCACCCCGGCGGGCCTTCCGACGCCGCTGCTGGTGTTCTGGGTGGTGGTCGGCGGCTATCTGATGGCCGGCGGGGCCAACACGATCAACATGTGGTTCGACCGGGACATCGACACCCGGATGACCCGGACGAGACTGCGGCCCATCCCGTCGGGCAGGATCAGGCCCGCGTCCGGGCTGGCGTTCGGCATCGGGCTCGCGACCGTCGCCTTTGCCGTCTTCTGGTATCCAGGTGAATCCGCTGAGCGCCTGGCTCGCGCTCGGCGGGCTGCTCTTCTACGTCTTCGTCTACACCATCTGGCTCAAGCGGTCGAGCCCGCAGAACATCGTGATCGGCGGCGCCGCGGGCGCGTTTCCCCCGCTGGTCGGGTGGGCGGCGATGACGGGCGGCCTGGACCTCGCCGCGGTCTATCTCTTCGCCATCATCTTCTACTGGACCCCACCCCACTTCTGGGCGCTCGCGCTGGTCAAGCAGGCCGACTATGCCCGCGCGGGCGTCCCCATGATGCCGGTCGTCCGGGGCGAGGCGCGGACCAAGTACGAGATGCTGGTCTACACCCTGATCCTGCTGCCGCTCACGATCCTGCCGTCGTTCTTCGGGGCGCTGGGGCCGGTCTACGGCATCGCCGCCGCGCTGCTCGGCGCCAGGCTCCTGTGGTACTGCATCCGGGTCCTTCGGGAGCGGCCGGTGACGCCGGTCGCCTGGGGCATGTACCGCTACTCCCTGCTCTACCTGGCCCTGCTCTTCGTCGCGATGGGCCTGGACCGGGCCCTTCCGTTCAGCCGGCCTGCCGCCCGGCCCCAGGTCATCATTCTCGACCATGCGTCGCGCGATGCGGGCATCCGGTCGGCGGGCACCTGGACCATTGATTCACCACGAAAACCGAACGGCTCGACCAGTGGGCCGCGCCGCATGACTTCGACCATCGCCGAAACCGCCACCCGCCGGCTGCCACCCCCCGGGCGCCTGGTCCGGCTGTGGCCCAGGGTGAAGCCGTACCGCGGGATGCTCGCGCTCGCCACCCTCGCCCTGGTGGCGAGCGGGCTCATGGCGCTCGCCTTTCCGATGGCGGTCCGCTATCTCCTCGACGCGGCCTTCGTGGATCGCGACCGGGCGATGCTCGATCGGATCGCGATCGGGCTGGTGCTGCTCTTCACCGCGCAGGCGGTCCTGAACTACGCCCAGGCGTACCTGCTTGAGCGCCGTCGGCGAGCAGTCGGTCGCGGGCCTTCGCCGGGAGCTCTTCGCCCGCCTGCTGGAGATGCCGCCCGGCTTCTTCGCCGAGCGGCGCACCGGCGAGCTGACCAGCCGCCTCACCGCCGACGTCGGGCTCCTCCAGGGGGTGCTGAGCCACCAGATCTCGGAGTTCGCCCGCCAGATCCTCTCGCTGGTGGGCGGCGTCGTGCTGCTCACCTATCTCCAACCCAGGCTGACCCTGACCGCGCTGGCGGTGTCGCCGCTGGTGGTGGGCTCGGCCATCTTCTTCGGCCGCCGGCTCCGGGTGATCACCACCGGGGTGCAGGACCGCCTGGCCGAGGCGACGGGGGTGGCGGAGGAGGCGTTCTCCCAGATCCGGACGGTGCAGAGCTTCGTCCAGGAGCCCACCGAGCGGGCCCGGTACGCCGACCGGGTGGCGGCGAGCGTCCGGACCGCCCTGAAGCGAGCCCGGGTGCGTGGCGTCTTCTTCGGAATGCTCACGTTCGCCACGTTCGCCGGCATCACAGTCGTGCTGTGGCAGGGCGGGCTCCTGGTACTGGAGGGCCAGCTCACCGCCGGGTCGCTGGTGTCGTTCCTCCTATATACCATCACGATCGCGGCCTCCATCGGGGCGCTGGCGTCGAGCTTCAGCGCCTACCAGGAGGCCGTGGGGGCAGCGGAGCGGGTCTTCGAGATCCTGGAAATGGATCCGGCGATCGCCGATCCTCCGGTCCCTGCCCGGCTGGTGGCCCCGGTAGCCGGCCGGGTGGCGTTCGAGGGAGTCTTCTTCCGCTATCACGAACACGAGGCGACTCCCAGCCGTGGACCCTGGAGGGAATCGACCTGGAGGTGGCGCCGGGCGAGGTGGTGGCCCTGGTGGGCCCGTCAGGAGGTGGCAAGACGACACTGGTGTCCCTCCTGCCGCGGTTCTGGGACGTGAATCGGGGCCACGTGCGGCTCGACGGCCACGACGTCCGCTCGCTGCGTCTGGCCGACCTCCGGGGCGCGATCGGCGTGGTGCCCCAGGAGCCCGCCCTCTTCAGCGGCACCATTCGCCGAGAACATCGCCTATGCACGGCCCGGCGCGACCGAGGCCGAGATCGAGGCGGCGGCCCGGGCGGCCCATGCCCATGAGTTCGTCGAGCGGCTATCCCTGGGCTACGACACGGTCGTCGGGGAGCGCGGGGTCAAGCTGTCCGGCGGCCAGCGCCAGCGGGTGGCGATCGCGCGGGCGATCCTCAAGGACCCGGCGGTGCTGGTCCTGGACGAGGCCACCAGCAACCTGGACACCGAGAGCGAGCGGCTGATCGAGGATGCGCTGAGCCGGCTGCTGGTGGGCCGGACGACGCTGATCATCGCGCACCGCCTGAGCACCGTGCGCCGCGCGGACCGGCTGGTGGTGGTGGACCGGGGCCGGATCGTGGAGGAGGGGACCCACACCGAGCTGCTGGCGCGGGGCGGGCTGTACGCGCGGCTGTACCAGCGGCAGTTCCGTGAGGACCCCGCCGAGATGAGTCCCAACGTGTGACGGCGGCAGTGGGGAGCACGCCCAGGACACGAAAAGCCCCCGCCGATAATCGGCGGGGGCTTTCGCGTTACCCTTCGATCCTGCGTCTGCGGTGCCTAGTTGATGTTCAATTCGATGAACGCCGGGTCCGGGTCAAGCTCCGGATAGAACTGGCCGAAGTTGACCACCGCCAGAATGTAGTCGCCGGCCGGGAGGGCGATCAAGCAGGATTCCGGAGGCGACGCCCGCCCGAGATTGTCACAGAACTCAGCCCGATCGCTCAGGTCGCCGGCGTTGAGGAAGTAGATACCCAAGTCCGCCTCATTCGAGCCTTCGACACTGAAGGTGAAGGCACCGGGCGCCGCGAGGGAGATCTTGTACACCTGACAATGAATGCCGCTGTTCCGCACCGCAGCTGGCGGCATCGAAGGTGCCGGCGTCGATCGTCTGACCCGGGGACAGGAATGAGCGGCGCGGTGGCCGGATCATCGGTGCCCTCGAGCGGCGTGAGGGGTGGCACGGTGATCGTCTGGACGCGTCAGCATCGTCACGATGTTGGCGGGTGTCGCGTCTGGAACCACCCCGTCGACCGAGGCCACGCCGCTCGAGCCGGGGATCGGCAGCACGTCGACCGAGCTTCCATCGACCGCGACGGACTGGACGATCGCCAGGTTGCCGCCGATGGTGACCGCCACGTCCTGCGTCGAAGCTGAAGCCGGCGGGAGCCGTCAGTGTCACGGTCTCCAGGAGCGCGGGCGTCTGATTGCTGAACGTCGCGTCGATCGTCGTGCCGATGTTCGGACCGGTAACGCTCGGCCGGGTGGGCAGCGCGATGAGGAAGTCGCCGGGGAAGGCGAAATTCACCACCGTGCCCGCGCCGTCCACGTTGGGCGGCGTGTCGAACGTGAGGCTGTTGCTGTCGGCGGCCACGACGATGTTGGTCGGGCCGGCGACGCGGCCGGGCAGCTGCCCGGGGAAGATGATCGAGTCCACCACCAGGTTGATCAGCGGCTCGGTGACGCTCATCGACACCGTCTGGCCCAGCGCCGGGGTGGTGGTGGAATAGACCACGTCCACCGTATCGATGAGCGGGGTCTGCAACGCGGTCTCCGTCGCGGGGGCGAAGACGATGCCCGGCGCGGAGGCGGCGATGACGCCGTTCACCGTGACCGGAGCGTTCACGTTGGGCGGCGGAATGAACCTGATCGTGGTCGCGTCCTGGCTGACGATGAACGGGATCAGCGGATTGCCCGCGATCACCAGGTTCGCGGTGTCTGCGAAGGTGATGCCGGCCGGCGCGGTGAGGGTGACGGTCTCGCCCAGGGCCGGCGTGGGATTGTCGAAGGTAGCCGCGAGCCCGACCTCGGGAATGACCTGAACGGGAATGACGATGTCCAACCCGCCCGCGCTCACCGTGAACGTGGTCGCGGTGTAGCCGGTGGCGGTGACGATGAACCGGAAGCGGGGCCCGACCGCCGGAGCCTGGAGCGTGCTGTCGTTCACGAAGATCGGAAGGAAGCTCGAGTCCCGGCGGACGGTGATCCCCGTCCCGGGGGACGATACTTGGTAGTCGAAGTCGAGCTGGTTGCCCTGCCCATCAATCGCGCCGACCTCCACGGACTTGCTTCGGCCGATCTCGATGAACAACTGGGTGGGCGACGCGACGAGTTCCGCGGGGCCGTTTCGCAGGTCCCCCGTCGGCTCACTGTTGCAGCCAACCAGAATCAGGAGGGCGAACAGTGGAACCATACCAGATCTAAAGCGATTCATGCTTCGCACCTCGGTCAAAGGGCATGTAAAGGGGCTGCTCACCTGAAGCCGGCGCCTGCGTTGAAGAAGTCGATTCCCAGGAACCGTCCGATGTCGGCGACCGCTTCCTCGCGGACGACCTCGCGCCAGTTCGGCACGCCGGTTTCCCGCACATCGTTCGAGTGCACCAGCTGATAGACACCGATCCCACTGGAGCGGTCGGCGAAGATATAGTAGCGATCTTTTCCTCGCCGGAAGCGCCACACCTGATAGGGAACCGACCGGCCGGCCTGGATCCGGTCGAGCTGCTCGTCGGGCGACCCGTTCTTCACGTAGATCCGGCCGCGGTCGGTCTTCCATCCGGGGCGCGCCGCCCGGCCGCGTTCGCCGTACATCTTGTCGGCGTAGGCCACGCCGTCGTAGAACAACTGCCGGCTCTCGTTCACCGGGGTCTCCGGCGTCGGGTCGCGGCGCTTCCAGAAGTCGGTCATGAACCGCCGCTTGGCGCGGAGGCTCAGGTCGTTGCTCCACTTGCTGAGCTCGGCACCCTCGGCGATCAGCGAGATCGGTTCCTTGGCGTCTTCGATCTCCTCGTCGTTCATCGCCTGGAAGTAGCCCTCGTCGGTCACCTTGGCCGCTTCCCGCCGGACGACGTCCTTCTCCAGCGTCTCGTCGAGTCCGGCCATGGTGAAGCCGGCCGAGCGCTCCACCGTCTTTCCGCCCAGCTCGAGCGCCGCCACCATCGCGTAATGCCCCGGCGGCAGGCCGCTGAGGTCGAGTTGGCCCTTGAGGATGCCGCCGCCAGCCGGCACCTGCACCGGCGTTTCGGCGGTGGCGAGCATCTGCTTGCCCGCGGAATCGGCCACCCGCATGCGCATCACCCCACTCGCCTCTTTGGCCGAATACGCCTCGAGAAGATAGTAGGCGGTGGACCGGAGCGGAGTGAGATCCAGCCGGGCCGCGGCCGTGACCAGCATGTGTCCCCACCTCAACTCCGCGGGCCGGGGCACGGTATCGCCGGCCGCCGTCGGCCGGATCTGCGGCGAGAGCAGCAGGTCGGACGCGGCGGGCGCCGTGGCAAAGCCCTCCAGATCCACTCCGGTATCGGACCGGCGGCCGGACACCGAGTCCACCACCCCCACGTCCAGCCGGTACCGGCCGGGTGCGAGGGAAAATCGGACCATGTCCACCGCGAACGCCTCCGGCCCGCGAAGGCCGGCCGCGGCGTGGTTCTGCCACGATTGCTCCAGCAGCTTGAGCCCGGTCGAGTCGGTGACCTTGACCTCGACCCGGTAGCTCAGGGTCCCCTCGGGTCCGCTCGAGGTGGGCTGCATGAGCATGTAGGGAACCTGTACGAACGCATTCACCTCCGTGCGGCCCTGCTCCGCGCGGTACGAGCGTACCGCGCGGAGAATGAGATCGGCGTCGGGTTGCCGGGGAAGCTGCCCGGGCTCCGCCATTGCCGTCAGGATCGCCAGAGTCGCCAATCGGACTACAAGCATAGGTCTGCGCTACTCTATCGAACGGGGGCCGCGGGGTCGCCGCGGCCCGGTACCGGCCCGCTCACCACCCCAGCGTGAAGCTGAAGAAGTTGGTCGGACCGAGGATGCCCAGGTACTTGTAGGCGTAGTCCAGCCCCAGGCTGAACCCGCCGTTGCCGGTGCCGTACAGCAGGCCCCCGCCGAAGGCGAGCCCGTGCAGCTTCTCCTCGTCGTTCAGCCCGGTGTCGAGGCTCACCGGGTCCAGGTCGTTGGCCCCGGTGTAGCTGTAGCTGCCCCGCAGCGCGAACCCGAAGTTGGAGCCCCCGATCCGGTTCGACATCCACTCGCTGCCGAACGCGAAGCCCGGGGTGTTGTTGTTGGGCTGGTTGAAGTCGCCCAGCACCGTCAGCCGGTTGTTGTCCCCCGCGATCACGTCGTAGGCCAGCCCTACCCGAAACATCGTGGGCAGCGGGAAGTCCTTGGTCAACAGGTTGGCCGTCTGCGGCAGGGTCGGCACCGGATCCTCGCCCGGCAGCGGGTCCCGGTCCACGTTGCCCTGCAGCCCGGTGCCCTCGTAGGTCAGGTTGGACCCCAGGTTGGCCAGCACGAAGGAAAACTTCACCGGGTGGTTGTTCAGCGTCGCGTGGAAGTTGGTCCCGAAGTCCACCGCGAAGGCGCTGCCGCTCACCGTGCCCAGCCGGTCGTCCACGTACTTCGCGGTGAGCCCGGCGCTGAAGCGGTCGGAGAAGTTCTGCGCGAAGGTCATGCCCACGAAGGTCTGGTTCACCGAGTAGGTGGCCCCGGTCCCGTCGGGCTGGTCTTCGGTGAACACCGGCTGGTCGCGGAACCCGAACGTCCCCAGCTGGAAGCCGATGGTCCGGCTCCCGCCCGAGAAGGGGAAGGCCACCCCGCCCCAGGAATACCGGGTCTCGGCGACGTAGTCGTAGGTCCCGATGGTGAGCCCCGCCTTGTCGATCAGGGCCGCGCCCGCCGGGTTGTAGTACAGGGCGCTGATATCGGTGGCGATGGCGGCGAACGACCCGCCCAGCGCCGTGCCCCGGGCCCCCGCGCCCAGCAGCAGGAACTCGGCCGAGGTCGTGCCGTACGAGGTATTGTCTTCCTGTCCCACCGGCTGCCCGGTGTCGTTCTGGGCCACCGCGGCCGCCGGCACGGCGGTAAGGAGGCCGAACGCGAACAGCCATCCAGGTGCAGCGAGGTTCCTCATGATGTGTATCTCCCGGAGGTTGGGACGGGCGAAGAATCGCCCGCCCCCGTCGTAAGCCTATTGCGCGAAGTTGACGACCGTGAAGCGGCCCACCCTTCGGGCGTCGCCGGCTTCGACGTGATAGAAGTACACCCCGCTGGCGACCACCTGGTTGTTGCGGTTCCGGAGGTCCCAGTCGAACTCACTGCCCTGCGCCCGGCTGGTCGGGTCGTACCGGGTAGCGTCGTGCTCCAGCATCCGCACCAGCACGCCGCTCACCGAGTAGATCCGGATGATGGCCCGCTGGGGCAGCCCGACGAACTTCAACACCTTCTGCTCCGTGCTGGCCTCGTACGCGCTCCGCACATAGTACGGGTCGGGCACGGTGTGGACCTGCTCGAGATCGTTCTTCGACGCCGCCACCAGCGTGCCCTCGATCGAGAAGGCCGACCGGAGCTCGGCACCCACCGCGGTAAACGGCAGGATGCCCTCGGGATTGCTGAACTGGTACGGCCCGAGATCCCCGCCCGCCCCCTGGCCCCCGACGATCGCTCCCACGTACGCGCGGAGCGCCCACACGGTGCCGGCAGGCGGCAGGGCCCCGCCCTCCAGCTCGAAGGTGAACATGTCGCCCACGATATACATTGCAAACCCCGCGGTGACCCCGTTGGTGATGGGCACCGCCGGCGGGTACCCGCCGCCGCTGAAGAAACCGACCGTCCCCGGCACCGCCGTGGTGCTCAGCGCGTAGGCCGGGGTCCCGTCGGGGCAGACGAAGCCGCCGGCCGCGTAGGTCCGGAACGGCTCGACGCACGCGAAGTCCATGTTCGTCAGGGTCGCACTGGCGTCGGGGCTCCCGGCCGCCGCCGTCGCCGGGTTCAGAATGCCCCACGAGGCGTTCGCCGAGGCATTGAACGGCACCACGACATTGTGGGTCACGTCCATCACCGAGTCCACCACCCCGGCTTCACCCCAGTACACATTGTAGTCGGCGGCCCGCTTGACCGCGGACGTAATCCCGGTCGACTCCCGGCAGCCACCGCCGCCGGCCGACTGATAGCATTGGGTCTGATGGATGGTCGTCACGCCCGGCAGCGCCCCCGCATTGTTGAAGCAAGGCATCGGCACGCCGCTGAAGTTGCCGGTGTTGCAGGCGATCGGATCGTCCTGGGTCTCGTTGTTCTGGGGCGACGGCCCCGCGAACCAGCGCGACCCATTGTAGGCACAGGCCGCGGCGGTGCCGAAGCCCGGGCGATTGTTGACACAGCCGCGCCCATAGAGCGTCTGATAATCCGGGCCGGGCAGATTGTATTGCAGGTCGCCCGGCAGGACGTAGCTCCCGTTGCCGCCGAAGCGGGTCGCCTTCTTGGCGTCGACCGGCTGCGCCTGGAAGCTGCTCGCCGCCGAGGTCGCGCCCACTTCCTGCGTCTGCAGGATGGACAGGGTGATGGTCGTGCTCGTGGCCGGGGGCAGCCCCAGCCCGCCCGCGGTGAACCAGTACTGGTGCGCCACGCCCTGGTAGGCCGATCCCAGCACGATGCTGTCGAGCCGGGCCGCCGCCGCCCCTTCGGCACCGGCAATCTCCGCCACCAGCGCCCCCAGCGTGACCGATCCCCCATCCGCCGCCGGGAACGGACCACTGAAGGTCCCCCGCGCCGGGTCGAGCGTGGGGATCGTCCCGGACGGGATCAGCGAGTCCCGGCCGAACACCCCCTGGACCTGCGACACCACGCTCTTGTCGTTGGAGACCGCCGGGACCGGCACGGTCGCCTTGGTCACCCGGGCCGACTCCAGGCTCGAGGGCCCCGACACCAGCGAGTTCACGTCGAACGCGGTGACCGAATAGAAGTAGCGCAGGCTGTTCCGGACGCCCCGGTCGATGAACACGAACGGCACCCCGGTGTTGGCCAGCGTGAAGCTCGTCCCCTGGGCCACCCGGCCCTGGGCCAGGTCGGTGAACGCCGTGTCCAGCACGCCCGGCAGGATCTGGGCCTCGCCGCTGGCCAGCAGCACCCGGCTGCCCGGCGTGATCTGGGTGAGCGTGCCGGTGAGATCCACCGCGGTCGAGCCGGTGAACGGCGTGCCCGGCGCCGGCGGCGGCTGCAGCGCCGGATCGCAGGCGATGAACACGCCCAGCTCCGGCGCGCACTGCGCCGTGGGGTTCAGCATGCCGCGGAAGTCGTTGAAGATGCCCCGCCCGCTGGCCGGGTCCGGCCCGTAGTCGAACTGGGCCAGCAGCTGCAACTCCGCCGGGTTGTCGGTCCGGCCCCGGTAGATCCGGTACCCCTCGACGTCGTTGGCCCGGAAGTTGGGATCGTACAGCGGCTGCGACACGTCGCTGGCCACCGCGAAGAACGGATCGGGATTGGCCGGATCCTCGGTCGGCGAGCGGGCCCACAGCACGCTCACCTGGTTGTTGCCCGGCACCAGGAAGAACTCCGGCCGCTCCGGCGCGAACGGCAGCAGGAACTTGTTGTCGAACACCGACTGGGCGGTCTGCGCCTTGCGCAGCAGCGAGCCCGGCACGGTGAGGAACTCGTCCTGGGTCACCACGCTGGGATCCGGGTCCGGCTCCGCCGGCGTGCCCCGCGGCTGGCCGTTGATGTGCCCCGCGTAGCCCATCATGGTGTCGAGCTTGTTCACGCCGCCCGCCATCCGGGCCGGATCGCCCAGGATGGTGAGGTCGGCGTTGGTGGCGGCCGGCTTCACGTCGCAGCTGGCCCCCGGGCACCCGCCCGAGGCGACCGGGGCGGCGAAGATGTACGCCACCACGATGGTCCCGAACCCGCCCGGGGGCAGGTTGATCGGCCCCGAGGACTGGAGGAACCGCATGTCGGCCGGGCTGCTGATGTTGACGAAGCAGATCTTGCTCTGCAGCGGATTCGGCAGCGAGCAGGCGCCGTCGGTCGGCAGCAGGCCGCCGGTGATGTAGCGGTACAACTGCTTCTCGTCGCCCGGGTCCTGCAGCGAGCCCGACGAGCGCGAGAAGCTGCTGAACAGGGTGAGGCCCACCGGCTCGCCGGTGTCCGGATCGTTCGGGCTGCCGAGGTACTTGACCCCGATGAAGCCGATGCCGGGGAAGAACGGCGCCGAGCCGAAGATCGCCGGCGGGAAGGTCCAGCCCAGGGAGGCGCCGTCGCCGAAGCTGTTCTCGTAGGTGACGCCCAGCGCGAACGGCACGTTGACCGCCGCGTAGTTGGCGTCGGCCTGCGCCACGTCCATGTCGGCCACGAAGGCGGCGAACAGGTCGTTGATGGCGTACCCGCCGGCCGGCAGGTTGATGCCGAACCGGGCGGTGTTGGTCGCCTGGAAGGTGCGGGCCTGCTCCAGCAGGATGGGCCGCAGCGACGGCCGCACCGCCGCGTAGTCGGCCTCGTTGGTGCTGGTGATGTTATAGAAGGTGTACAGGAAGTAGATGATGTCTTCGTTGCCCTGGGGAAAGTTCCAGCCCAGCGCCCGGGTCTCCACCAGCACCCCCATCGGGTGCGAGCGGGACTCGAGGCGGGTCGGGTTCCCCTCCCAGTTCAGGAACCAGAGGTCGCCCTGCGACGCCGCGATGCTGCCCTGGAGCGCGGGGTCGAACAGGGCGCCCTGCGCGTCGCCGCCCAGGCCGTTGGCCACGCAGGCGGGCGAGGTCGAGCCCACCGCGCAGGGCACCCGGGCCGCGTCGGGCCAGACCGCCGCGTCAGCCGCGTCGTTGGAGTCGAAGATCGGCCGGACTTCCTCGGAGTTGTCGCCGCCGGCCGTGTTGTTGAAGAAGCCACCGGCGGTGTCACCCGCGAAGCCGTTGACCGACCGGTCGCCCGGCTCGATGATGCCGGCGATGTTGATGCCGGAGCCGAAGATGTACTGGTCCGCGGAGCCGCGGGGCCAGATGCCGCCGCCGACCGTCGAGGACCCCGTGGCGCAGATCTGGCCGGTGGAGAAGATCCGGCACTGCGTCCGGTTCACTTGAAAGACGTTGACCGCACTGGCGAAAAGCCGGAACCCGGGTCGCCCGGGCTTCGGCTTCGCCGCCATGGCCGTCGAGGCGGTGGCGCAGAGCGCCAGCCCCACCAGGGCCGCTCCCGTCAGAACGCGCTGACAACGCGAGAAAAGCATCCCGTCCTCCTTGGAGAGAAACACTCCCCGCTACCCCAGCGGCACCCGCGCGCTCCGACCGCGCGGGTGCCGCCAGGACAGGGGGTAAACGATCAGAAGTTGATCTCGAAGCCGAGCCGGGCCCGCCGGCCGATGCCGAGGTGCTGTTGCTCGCCGCGGGCCGCGTCGTACAACCCGTTGATGGCATTGGTCTGCTCGGCCACGGTGAAGACGTGATCGCCGTTGCCGTACCGCTGCTCCGCCCGGATCAGGTAAATGCAGTTGGCCGCGGCCGGGCGATTCTTGCTGCTCACCCATCCCGCACAGTTCTGGTGCGCCACGGGGAGGGAGAGCGCGCCGTTGGGGCCCACGGCGTTGTTCTGATCGCGCTCCGAGGCGAGATCGTCCAGATCGGCCTGGAGGTTGTTGGCCCGCTCGTCGTCGTTCCGCACGTCGCCGTTGACGGCGAACACCTGCAGCACGTTGCGGAAGTTGAGCAGGTTGCGGACGTCCAGGTACCCGGTCAGGTCCAGCCCGCCGAGCCCGAAGCTCTTGGTGAACCGGCTGTTCAACTCCTTGAAGGCCGGCAGCCGCTGGGTGTTGAGCCCCTCGGGGAACAGCCGGACGCAGTTCTCGATCGAGAGCACGCTCTGCTCCTCGTTGCTCGTGCCACACTTGGTGTACGCCGTGCCGCTGGTGTAGCGGAAGGTCGAGAACACGCTCACGTTGCGCAGGATGCTGCCCAGCGCCGTGCCCTGGCGGAAGTCACCGGGGAGGGTGATCGAGAACGCGCCGGTGAAGGCATGCGGCCGGCTGTCGTCGGTGGGCAGGATGCCCTGCGGCGGCGGCTGCGCCCCGTTGTTGCCGCCCACCTGGTTCACGATCCGGCTGCCGTAGTTGGTGTAGGTGAACGGATCGGAGCCGGTGTTCTTGGCCTGCTGGTAGGCGTAGGAGATGGTGCCGTTGAAGAAGTTGCCGAACCGCCGGTCCAGCCGGACGTCGAGGCCCCGGACGTTGCCGAAGTCCAGGTTGGTCAGGATCCGGAAATCGTTGTCGCGCAGCGAGGCCGGGTCGTAGAGCGAGACCAGCCGGGCCGCCGGATCGGAGACGATGTCCTTGTTGTACGCCGCCACGTCCAGCACCATGTCGTCGCTGAAGGCGTGCCGGATGCCGAACTCGAAGGCGATGGTCTTGCCGAAGTCGAGGTCGGAGCCGAAGATCTGGTTGGTGTTGGTGTTGCCCAGATCGATGTTGATCCCGCCCAGCAGCAGCCCGAAGTCCGGGGCCTGCACCTGGTGGGAGTAGCTGAGGCGGAAGTTGGTCCGGTCGGTGACCGGGAACGACACCTGGATGTGGGGGCTCAGGTAGCCGTGGCTCTGGTCCCGGACGAACAGGGCCGTCGGATTGGCCATGTCGAACCCGGGCATGGTGGAGACCCGGGGGAAGGCGTAGGTATTGCCCGCCGTGTCGGTGGCGAACGGCCGGCTGGCACGGGTGTCGTACCAGTCGTAGCGCAGCCCGCCCACCACGACCACGTCGCCCAGGTCCAGCCGGTCCTCGACGAAGGCGTTCCACCGCACCGGCTTCTCGATGTAGGCATCGGAGAAGAACTTGTCGGTGAGCCGGAAGCTGTAGTTGTCGATGTTGTAGCGGGTGAGCTCGCCGCCCAGCTTGAGCCGGTTGTAGCGATCGGCCTGCCAGTCCAGCGTCGCCTTGCCGATATAGCGGTCTTCCTTGTACAGGCTGAACCGGCTGGGAGTGTCGTTGTCGATCGTGTAGCGGCCCCGCTCGCCCAGGGCCCAGGTGGCGCCGTCGTTGGTGTTGGCGAAGTTCTGGTATTGGCCGTACAGGCCGTAGGGGTTGTCCCGAAGATCGTCGACCATCAGGTAGTTGCTGCCGTTGTTCACGTCGATCGGCGTGATCCGGCCCTGGTTGCGCCGGATGTTGTCGATCAGCCCCTGGGTCAGCGGGAAGTTGTCGAAGTTGTAGTCGAACTCCATCCCCTTGAGGATGAACCCGCCGAACGGACTCCGGGTGCTCAGATCGCTCTCGATCGTGAGCGGGGCATTGATGGTCCGGTCCTGCTGGTACGAGAAGGCCACGTCCAGTGCCAGCGCCCGCTCGGCGCTCTTGGACAGGTTCTGGGTCCAGTTGAGCGTCGCCAGCCGGTTCCGGTTGCTGAACCCGCGCAGCGCCCCGGTGGCCAGGGTGTTGAGATAGGCGGTCGGGAACTGGGCCGAGTGGCCGTGGAACCGGCTCTGGGCCAGGCTCAGGGACACCCGCGAGCCGGTGCCGTAGGTGTAGTTGAGCTTCCCGTTCAGGGAATACAGGCTCCGGGCCGTGGCCGGCAAGCGGACCCCGTTGCAGCTCAGGCCGTAGTTGTCGCGGATCGCCTGGATCTCGGCGCCGTCGGTGCCGCTCAGCCCGTCGGCGCCCGCGTTGGCGAACTCGTCGCAGCTGCCCCGGCTGATGGCTTGATTGTAGACGTCCACCAGCGTGGTGTCGGCCGTGGTCCGCTCGTCGACCGGCGTGCTGGGATCGTCCTCCAGGACGCTCAACTGGGTGATGGTGGTGTCTATGCCGGCCTTGAGGAAGATCGGAGCGTTCTGGCTGTTGAGACCGTCCTCCAATGCCTTGCGCCCCTCGAGCGTGCCGTTGAGCGCGAAGGTGAGCCGGCCCGCCAGCGGGCCGCTGACGCCGCCCTCGACCCGGTTGAAGCCGACGCCGTTGTTGACCCCGAACGGCTCGTCGGTCTCGTACCCCAGGGAGCCCTGGTACTGGCTGCCGCCGGTCTTGGTGACGATCGAGATGATGCCCGACTTGGCGTTGCCGAACTCGGCCGAGCTCGACCCCGTGGTCACCGAGGCTTCCTCGAACGCGCCGGTACCGATGCTGATCGCGCTGCCCAGGGAGCCCACGAAGCGGTCTCCCCGATAGCCGGCCTGCACCGGTACCCCATCAACATACGTGGCGGCCTCGTTGTCACGGCCGCCACGAATCGAAAGGTTCCCCGCGTTGTCCACCGTGACGCCCGGCTGAAGCGCGAGGACGTCGTTGATCCGGTCCACCGGGAGCTTGTCGGCGAAGGCGCCGTCCACTCGCTGCTTGGTGGTCACCTCGTCGCGAGGGACCAGCGGCTGGGTCTGGCTCACGACGGTGATCTCCTGGATCTCCACCGCCGTTTGCTCCAGCTGGATGTCCACCGTGATCGTCTGCCCGGCCAGCACCTTCACCCCGTCCACCTGGGTGGACTTGTACCCGATGAAGGCCGCCCGGACCGCGATGGTGCCCGCCGGCACGTTATTGATGAAGTAGTAGCCCTGGGGATTCGTCAGGGCGTTGAACGCCGTCCCGACGATGAACACCTGGGCGTTGGCGATCGGCGCGCCCGCTTGGTCGCGCACTCTGCCTTCGATCTTACCAGTCGCCTGGGCCAGGAGCGTGCCCGCTCCGAGCACCAGCACGACTGCCGCGAGCGCGAGACTGCGCGCCACGCGTCCGAAGGCGCTGACACGGCTTTGCTTCATGAGGTCGTCCTCCGAAGACGTGAACCTGCTGGTACCGCGACCTGCCGCGGGGAGCGCGCACGTCTCCCCTCAGGGCTCAATGGCCTACGTCGGGATGAAACTGCTGTGGGATTTCTGCCTGCATTGAGGGAACGGAGATGTCCGATTCGACCACGAGAACTGCGCGACCGCGGCCCGGTCGCGACTGCCTAATATGGAGCGCGAAAAATCACGTGTCAAGGAAACGTCACGACCAAGGACGAGTCGGGTTGCTTCGCGTAACTCTCTGAAACCGAAACGGTTGCCCAATGAAACGCCGCGAGGTCAGCGGCAACCTGGTGGGGCTGGACGGGAACGAGGGGAAAAAGCCGCCGCGATGTTAATGGAAAAGGTGGCAGCGAGTCAATGGCGAAAGGTCTTCAATCGTAGATCTCCGCCGCGGCGCTTTGCCACTCGCAGGCGTCGTCTCCCCGGGCGCGGCACCGCTCGTGGAGCATGGCACCCTCGAAGCCGGTGAGCCGGCGCAGCAGCTCGCCGTAGGCCGCCCCGTAGAAGTCGCAAGCCGAGCCGTCGGGGAGCGCCTTGAACGACAGCGGCTCGGTCATCCGGACCAGAATGCCGTCGGGCGCGGGACGCAGGTCGCCGCCGAACGCCCGCCGGGCCAGGTGCGTGGCCGACCGTTGCGCGATCCGCCGGGACAGCCCTCCGGCCGCGGCGCGCGTCAGAGTCCAGCCGGGACGCGCGTGCACCCGGGCGGCATACCGCGCCGCCCGCCGGCCGGCGTCGGCGAAGACCAGCGGGGCGTCAGCCCGGCGCCCCACCAGCCGAAGCACCGAGATCGCCTCGTCGGTATCCACCGCGCCGTTCCGAGCCGCAGCCTGCTTGTAGCGCTGGATCTGCGCCGCCACCGTGGGGCTCAGCCCCAGGCGGCGCACCACGATCTCCTCCGCCAGCTCGTCCAGCCCGTCCTCGACCGGGGTGTCGAGATTGCGGATGGCCTCGAGCAGGCTGAGCGGGATGAGGGCGGGAACGCCGGTGGACGTGGGCACGGGAGGTCGGCGGGAACTTAGTGCGGGGCCAAACTGCTAACCAGGGGTCCTTGCGTCGGGCTGGGGGCTCCTGAACATTCCCGCATGGCCGAGCCTTCCACCGCTTCCGTGCGCGCGTTCGACGACGAGGCGCTCCCCCATCTCGATGTGCTCTATCGGGTGGCGCTCCGGCTCACGGGCGATCCGGCGCGGGCCGAGGATCTGGTGCAGGACACGATGCTGAAGGCCTACCGGTCGTGGCGGCAGTACCGCCCCGGCACCAACGCCAAAGGCTGGCTCCTCACCATCCTCCGGAACACTTTCATCAATGCCTACCGGCGCCGCAAGCTGGAGCCGGTGGCGATGGACCTGGAGGCGATCGAGCCCCACGCGCTGTACCGCGCGGTGGAGTCGGCCGATCCGGAAGGCAGCTTCTTCGGCCGCCTGGTGGACGAGAAGGTGCTCGAGGCGGTCGACGCGCTGCCATCCGATTTCCGCGAGGTGCTGGTGCTGAGCGACATCGAGGGCATGCCCTACGCCGAGATCGCGGAGGCGCTCGAGGTGCCGGTCGGGACCGTGAAATCACGGCTGTTCCGCGCCCGGCGCCTGCTCCAGGCCCAGCTCTACTCCTACGCCGTGGAGATGGGATACATCAAGCCGAGGGAAGGCACGGATGGGTGAGCCGATCGACTGCGGAGAAGCAGGAGCGCGCCTCCAGGACTACCTCAAGCGCGAGTTGACCCCGGAGCTCGCCGCCGAGGTTCGGGACCACCTGATACGCTGCCGCGGGTGCTTCGGGCACGCGGAGTTCGAAGCCAACCTCCTCCAGCTGATCGAGGCTCGCGCGCGGCGCGAGACCTGCCCCAGCGCCCTGCGCGAGCGGATCCGGGCCCTGCTGCGCGCCGAGGCGGATCAGAGCTGAGCCCGGTCTCCCTTCCGGTCGCCGCCCTCGTCTCGGCCGCCGCGGCGCTGGCGGCGCACCGGGCCGGGACCCTCACCGGATCGGGCGCCCTGGCCGGCGTGGTCGGTGGGGACCATCGTGCTCTGGGGCACCGGGTGGGAAGGCGGCGGGGTTCTCGCCGCCTTCTTCGTGTCCAGCAGTCTCGTCTCCCGCGGAGCGCCGCGTCCGGCGGGGCTCGATCCCAAGAGCGACCGTCGGGACCACCGGCAGGTCCTCGCCAACGGCGGGCGTCGCGGCCGGCGCCGCGATCCTCGGCCCGGTGGCACCCCCAGCTCGGTGTCTGGCTCCTGACGTCGGCCCTCGCCGCCGCGGCGGCGGACACCTGGGCCACCGCGTCTGGGCGCGCGGAGCGCGGCGGCACCCCGCCTGATGCTCGGCGGCAGGGTCGTCCCGCCGGGAACCAGCGGCGGCAGTCACCGCTCCTGGGCTCCGCGGGCGGCGCCGCCGGCGCCATGCTGGTGGCGGCCACCGGAACGCTCGCCATCGGGCCTCCCGGCACTGCTTCCGGTCGCGGCGCTGGTAGGTTTCGGTGGGATGCTGCTCGACTCCGCGCTCGGTGCCGCGGCACAGGGACGATTTCGCTGTGCCGCACTGCGAAGAGCCGAGCGAGTGGCGGCTGCACCGGTGCGGCAGGCCGACGGACCATCTGGGAGGGCTCGCATGGCTGGACAACGACGGGGTGAACCTGGCCGCCGCCGGCGGCGCGGCCATCGCCGCATGGGCGGCGTGGTTCTGGCTCTGTCCCTGTGCCTGACGCTGCCGACGGCGTGCGGCGATGGCGGACCCACCGGCACCGACCGGCCGGGAGACCACGGCGGCATCACCCGCGGCGAGGGGCCCACCGAGCAGCTGGTCGGCACCTGGCGCGCGGTGGTCGTGGTCACGCTGCCGGGCGACCTCCAGACCTGGACGACGACCTGGCGCTTCGACCCGGCCGGCAGTTGCCGGCAGACGGTGGAGACGGAATCGCTGGCCGAGGGATTTCCCCGGGTCACCGAGCGATCCTGCAGCTTCGTCGCCCGCGACTTCGACGTCGCCATCGCCTTTACCGGCGGCGGCACGCTGGTGCTCCGAGTATTCCTTCGCCGACTTCTCTCCCGACCGGCTCGATCCTCGATGGCTTCGAGTACCAGCGCCTCGCCTGACCTCGCCGGGACCGACGTGCTGGTGGTCGGCGGCGGGCCCGCCGGCAGCGCCACCGCGCTGCTGCTGGCAGCCGCGGGCCACGCCGTGGTGGTGGTGGACCGGGCATCGTTCCCCCGGGACAAGGCGTGCTCCGAGTACATGAGTCCCGAGGCGGTTCGGATCCTCGACGAGCTGGGTGTCCTGGGCGCCCTGGAACGGGCGGGCGCGGTGCCGCTCGCCGGCACATCGGTCACCGCGGCGCGGGGAGCCCGGCTGCACGGCCGCTTCGCGCTCGCCCGCCATCCGCCGTTCCGACCCACCGGTCTCTCCGATCTCACGCCGGATCCTCGACCACCAGCTGCTTCTCGCCGCCGTCGACGCCGGGGCGCGCGTACTCGAGCGCACCACGCTGGACACGCTGTGTCACGACGCGGGTGGGATCGCGGGCGGGGTGGTCCGCACCGCGGACGGCGGCCGGGCCACGATCCCGGCCCGGCTCACCGTCGGCGCGGACGGCCTGCGGTCGGTGGTGGGCCGGCGGCTGGGCCGCCGGCGGCGGGGCCGACTCCGCCGCATCGCCTTCGTGGCCCACCTCGACGGCGTCGAGGGCATGGGCGACTGCGCCGAGATGTTCGTCGGACGCCGGGGGTACCTGGGCCTCAATCCGATCGGCGGCGGCCGGACCAACGTGGCGTTGGTGGTCCCGGCTGCCCGCGCCATGGCTGCCCGTGGAAGGCCCCGCGAATTCTTCCTCGAGGCGCTCGCCGACTTCCCCGGCATGAGCGAGCGGGTGGGCCGGGCCCGCCTGGCGCGACAGGTGCTCGCCACCGGACCGTTCGCCACCTGGTCGGGCCGGGTCGTAGCCGGCGGCGCCGCCCTGGTGGGCGACGCGGCCGACTTCTTCGATCCGTTCACCGGCGACGGGATCTACAGCGCGCTTCGCGGCGCCGAGCTGCTGGCGGAGGTCGCGCGGCCGGCACTGGCGCACGGGGGGCGGATCAGCGCGGCCGCCCTGGCGCCCTATCGCCGCGCGCGCCGGCGGGCCTTCGGCGGGAAGTGGGCGGTCGAGCGGCTGATCGGCTACGGGATGACCTTCCCCGCGCTCTTCGATCGCGCCGTCGGCCGCGTCGCTCGCCGCGGCATGGCCCACACCCTGATCGGCGTGACGGCCGACTTCGTGCCCGCGCGAGCGGTGCTCAATCCGGTCTTTCTCGCCAGGATGCTGCTCTGATCCCCACCCAGGTGGATCCGGCCCAGTTTCGCGAGCTCATGGGGCGCTTCGCCACCGGGGTCACGGTGCTCACCGTGAACGGATCGGGCGGCCGCCCGCTGGGAATGACCGCCAGCAGTCTCGCCTCGGTGTCGCTGGTACCGCCTCTGGTGTCGGTGTGCGTGGATCACCAGGCCGAGTTGCACGACGCCATCGTGGCCGCCCCGGTGTTCGTGGTCAACATCCTCGAGAGCGGGCAGGAGGCACTCTCCCGCCGGTTCGCCGACCACCACCAGGACCGTTTTCAGGGTGTGGGCTTTCACCGCAGCCCCGAGGGACTGGTGCTGCTGGACGGGGCGCTGGCCCACCTGGAGTGCAACCGCTTCGCCGGCTACCCGGCGGGCGACCACACCATCATCATCGGGCGGGTGATCGGCGGCTCGACCGGCGAGGGCCGGCCGCTGCTCTACTATCGTGGCGGCTACGGGTTGCGGGAATGACCGACGGACCCCTGCAGGTCACGCCGCTCGGCACAGAGCTGCTGGACGATCCGGCCGCCGAGCCCGGCGCCGTCCGGCTTTCGCTGCGGAACATCGCGCGCTCCAACCGCTGGTTCGGCGGCGCCGCCGCGGTGCACCACGGGCTCGAGCGCCTGCTGCACGGCGTCCCCAGGAACCGGCCACTCACCCTGCTCGACCTGGGCACCGGTGCCGGCGACCTGCCCCTGCGCGCGGTGCGCTGGGCGCACCGGCGAGGCTACCAGCTCCGCCCCGTGGGCCTGGAGCTCAGTCGCACCGCGGCCGCCCTGGCCGGGCGGGCCGGGGTCCCCTGCACGGTGGCCTGCGCCGGCGCGCCTCCGGTGCGCGAGAAATCGGTGGATTTCGTTCTGGTGAGCCAGGTGGCCCACCACCTGACCGACGATTCCGCGGTGCGGCTGCTCCGCACCTGCGACGCGCTCGCCAGGATCGGGGTCGTGGTCGCGGATCTCCGGCGCGGGCGCCTGGCCATCATCGCCTTCCGGGTCGGGGCCCGCGCCCTGCGCTTCGACCCGATCACGGTGGCCGACGGCATCACGTCGCTCCGCCGGGGATACACCCCTCGCGAGCTGGGGGTGCTACTCGCCCGCGCGGGGGTGTCCGCGGAGGTGTCGAGTCGGCCAGGGTACCGCGTCCTGGCGACCTGGCGCACCACGCCGGCGGCGCCCGACCTCGCCGCGTGGGAGACGCCAGGATGAGAACGGTGGACCGAGCCCGCATCCAGGCGCCGGTGGCGAGGGTGCTCGCGGCGGCGTCCGACGTCGAGCGGTGGCCCGAGCGGCTGAGCCACTATCGGTGGGTGCGAGTTCTCGAGCGGCGGCCGGATGGCGGGCTGGTGGAGATGGCGGCCTGGCGGCCCTTCGGTGTCGTCGGCTACCCGACCTGGTGGGTGTCCGAGATGCGGGTGGACCGCACGACGCCCGCGGTGCATTACCGGCACGTCCGGGGCATCACCGCCGGGATGGACGTGGTCTGGCACTTCGAGCCCGACGGAGACGGCACCAACGTCACCATCGTGCATCAGTGGACCGGCCCCCGCTGGCCGCTGATAGGACCCGCGGCCGCCGCGCTGGTGATCGGCCCGGTGTTCGTTCATGGCATCGCGTCTCGCACCCTCGCCGGGATCAAGCGGCACGTGGAGGCGGTGAGATGATGCCGTCCTCCCCGCCGGGCCGCCGCGTCGTCATCACCGGCATCGGCGCGGTCACCCCGATCGGTCTCGGTGCCGAGGGCCTCTGGGCCGGCCTGCTCCATCGGCGCTCCGCGATCCGCACCATCACCCGGTTCGACGCCTCGCCGTTCAAGTCGCGGATCGCGGGCGAGGTGGAGGACTTCCACCCGACGGATCACATCGAAGAGCGCCGGGCCCGCCGGCTCGACCGCTACTCCCAGTTCACCATCGCCTCCACCCGGATGGCCCTCCAGGACGCGGCCCTCGACCTGCGGGGCGAGAACAGCGACCGGATCGGAGCCATGATGGGCACGGCGCTCGGCGGCGTGGCCCACGGGGAGCAGCAGTATCACAACTTCCTCACCCAGGGCCCGCGGGGGGTGGATCCCTCGCTGGCGCTGACCGTCTTCGCCGGGGCGGCGAGCTGCAACATCGCGATCGAGTTCGGCTGCACCGGCCCCAACGCCACCAACGGGATGAGCTGCGCCTCGGGCGCGATCGCGATCGGCGAGGGATTCCGCGCGATCGCGCGAGGCGAGGCCGACATCATGATCGCGGGCGGCGCCGAGGCGCCGCTCGCCCCGCTCTGCTTCGGGGCCTTCGCCATCATACGCGCCATGTCCACCCGCAACGACCAGCCGGCCCGCGCCAGTCGCCCGTTCGATGCCGGCCGGGACGGCTTCGTCATGGCGGAGGCATCCGCCGTGCTCATCCTGGAGGAGCGAGGCCGGGCCCTGGCCCGCGGGGCCCCGGTCTACGCCGAGGTGTGCGGATACGGACTCACCAACGATGCGTATCACATGACCGCGCCCCGCCCCGACGGCAGCCAGGCCGCCCGGTGCATCCGGAACGCGCTGGCGGAGGCGCGGGTGGCGCCGGGCGAGGTGGGCTACATCAACGCCCACGGATCGTCCACGCCGCTCAACGATCCGACCGAAACCGCCTCCATCAAGCAGGTCTTCGGAGAGCACGCCTACCGCCTGGCCTTCAGCGGGACCAAGGGCTACTACGGCCACGCGCTGGGCGCGAGCGGCGCCATCGAGGCGGCCATCTGCGCCCTGGCCAGCCGGCGGGGCTGGTTCCCCCCGACCGTGAATCTCGAGAACCCCGATCCCGCCTGTGATCTCGACCATGTCACCGGCGAGGGCCGCGAGCTGGACCCCGACTACCTGGTCAGCAACTCCTTCGGGTTCGGCGGGATCAACGCGGCGCTGGTATTTCGGAAGGCGGGCGCCTAGATTCGCCGCCGGTTCGGCCCTTCCACCCGGAGATCCATGTGATGCCTTCGCTCTTTCGCCGCTCGCTCGCCGAGCTGCTGGGTACCTTCGCGCTGGTCTTCATCGGCGCCGGATCGGTGGCCAGCAAGTATTTCCCCGAGGCCACGTACGGGATCTTCGGCGTGGCCGTGGCCCACGGCCTGGTCATGGCCGTCATGGTCACGGCGATGCTTCCGATTTCCGGGGGACACCTGAATCCCGCGATCACGCTCGGTCTCCTCAGCGTCCGGCGGATCGACCTCCGCAGCGCCGCCGCCTATATCGTGGCCCAGCTGCTCGGCGCGGTGCTCGCGGCGGTCCTGATCAAGTCGGTCTACCCGCTGGGCGTGGTGCGTCCCATCTCGCTCGGCACGCCGACCGTGGCCAACACGATCCAGTTCCACCAGGCGATGATCATGGAGGGCGTGATGACGTTCTTCCTGGTCTCGGCCGTGTTCGGCACCCTGCTCCATCCCTCGGCGCCCAGGCTCGGCGGCCTCGGGATCGGGCTGGCGCTGATGTTCGACATCCTGGTCGGCGGACCGCTCACCGGCGCGGCCGTGAATCCGGCGCGCGCGTTCGGCCCGGCGCTGATCTCGGGCCAGTGGGTGGCGCACATGGTCTACTGGGTGGGTCCGATCGTCGGCGGCGTGCTGGCGGCGCTGCTGTGGGAGCACGTGCTGTGGAGGCCGGGAAGGGACGCGGCTGGACCAGCGGTGAGCTGAGCGGTCAGGGGCGGGCCGATCCCGCCCCGGTCAGTCCTCGCTCCCGCGAGCCCCTCGACACCCGCTACGAGCCACTGGACTCGCCGGCCGTCCCGCTGTTCCGGAGCGCCCGCATCGCCCTGCGCCACAGCCCCCAGGCATACCCCGCCAGAATCACCGTGGTGACGACGTAGGCCGCCACCATGTAGCCGGTGTTGTCAGGCGGCATCCAGCCTCCTTTCCCGATCCTCCTCCGCCAGGGCCAGCCCATAGCGCATCATGACCAGGCCGACGTAGAGCACCAGGAACACCAGGGCCGAGATCAGCAGCGTCCGCAGCATCTCCGGCGGCAGCGACGGGGCGCTGGGCTTGAGCACGATGGGCTGGGGATGCAGGGTGCGAAAGAGATAGACGCTGAGATGAATGAACGGGACCAGCACCAGCCCGAGAATGCCGACCACCGCGCTGAAGCGGGCCCGCTCCGACGGGTCGTGCAGGGCGGCGCGCAGCGCGAGATAGCCGACGAACAGGAAGAAGAGAAACAGGGTCAGCGTCAACCGTGCATCCCAGGTCCACCAGGTGCCCCAAATCGGCTTGGCCCAGATCGGGCCGGTGGTCAGCATCACCACGCCGAATGCGACCCCCACCTCGGCCGACGCCGCGGCGAAGCGGTCCAGGCGGCGGTCGTGCAGCCAGAGATAGAGCCCGCCACAGAGCCCCACCAGGGCGTACGCCAGCAACGCGCTCCACGCAGCCGGCACGTGCAGGTAGAAGATCTTCTGGGCCGGGCCCTGGCGTGCCTCGACCGGGGTGAATCCGAGGGCGAGCAGGTACACGCCCCCCAGGGCGAGCAGCGCGACCAGGGTCACGGCCGCTCCCCGGCGGACCAGCCGGGCGGCGGAGCCACCGCCGCTCACTCGTCCACCACCGCGGCGAAGATCAGCGTACAGAGCGTCACGAATACGACGTCATAGAGGGCGAGTAACCTAAGCCATCCCAGCATCTCGCTCAACGGACGATCGGCGAGAAGCCGCGCGGTCACCTGCACGGCGCCGATGAGCGGCGGCACCATGAAGGGCAGTAACAGCACCGGCAACATCAGCTCGGCGAACCGGGTCCGGACCACCATGGCGCTGAAGACCGTTCCTACCGCCACGAATCCGGTCGTGGCGAGCGCCGTGACGCCCAGGATACCCGGCAGGGCTCGACCCAGATTCACGTTGAAGAACAGGACGAACAGCGGCAGCGTCACGGCCTCGACGGTAGCCACGAACGCCAGATTGGCCAGCATCTTCCCGAGGAAGAGCGCGCCACGCGGTACCGGCGCGAGGAGCAGACCGTCGAGCGCGCCGTTCTCCCGCTCGATGGTGAAGGCCCGGTTGAGCGCCACCATGGCGGCCAGCGCGAACGTCACCCACAGAATGCTCGGGGCCAGATCCACCGCGGCGAGCGCGGTGGGGTCGCGGGCGAAGTTGAAGACGACGAGCACCAGGGCGGCGAAGACCACGGCGGACAGCAGCGCCGTGCGGCTCCGCAGCTCCGCGCGGATGTCCTTGGACGCGATTGCGAGCGCCAGCCGAATCGCTTCAGGCACCGACCAGCCCCTGGTACCGGGAGAGGAACGGGGCCAGCGCGCCACGGCGCGGCTCGTCGCAAGCCCACCGGCCCTCCGCCAGGACGGCAACCCGGGTCGCCAGCTCCCACACTTCACCCAGCCGGTGGGTCACGACCACCATCCCCAGCCCGGCGGCCAGACGCGCCGCGAGCTCCCCGCGCAGCCGCTCGGTGGCGGCCGCATCCAGCGAGGTGAATGGCTCATCGAGCAGCAGCACGGAGGGCTGGTGCAGCAGCGCCCGGGCGATCGACGCTCGCTGGGTGAGTCCCCGGCTCAGGCGCCGCGGCGAGTCATCGGCCCGGGAAGCGAGCCCGGCGGAGTCGAGGGCCGCCCGCGCGGCATGGGCCGGCCTCGGCAGCGCGTACAGCCGCGCGGTAAAGGTGAGATTCTGGACCAGGGTGAGATCGTCGTACAACAGGGACTGGTGCGACAGGAAGCCGATCCCGCGCCGCACCGCCTCGCCTCCACCCCGCAGCGGCCGCCCTCGCAGCCGCACGTCGCCCGCCTCGGGGCGCATCAGGCCGGCCAGCAGGCGCAGCAGGGTGGTCTTGCCCGCGCCGTTGGGCCCGGCGACGACCACCGCCTCCCCGGCGCGCACGGTCAGGTCGATTCCCCGCAGCACCCGCAGCCCGCCGAACGACCGCCGGAGTCCCCGCGCTTCCAGCAGCGCGGGGCCCTCGGCGCCGTCAGACGACGGCATCGATGCGGGCGCCGAGCTCGTCGAGACGAAAGGGTTTGACGATGTAACCCGAGTGGGGCAGGTCGAGCACCTTGAGCTGGGGCTCGATGCTCAGATAGGCGGTCGTGATGATGACCGGCAGGTCCGGGTACGACACCCGGATGCGCCGAAGGAGCTCGATGCCATCGGTATCGGGCAGGCGCATATCGAGCACGGCGACATCGGGCCGATGCTCCTCCAGCTGCTCCATGGCCTCGGCACCGTTGGTCGCGAACGACAGATCATACCTCGGACGGAAGGCTCGATCGTAGCTGAGCCGCAGCGCCGGCTCGTCTTCGACAATGAGCACCCGCCGGCGGCGTGTCGCCTGGGTCATACCTCGCACCCCGCGAACCGGTGCCGGGGGGCACCGCGGTTAAGGAGAGAGACGCCAGGGGGATACACTAATGGAAAGCGGCGGACGCGTCCATAGCACCGCGCCCTCGATTGTGCGGAGCACTCGCTCAGCCATCGCCCGCTTCGACGTGAAAGAGGTCGTAGAGCTTGGTGAGAACGAGGAGGAACCGGATTTCCTCGCTCGGATGGCGGAGTACCACGGTCTGGCGTCGCTCGGCGGCCGCGCGCTGTATCAGCATCAGCGCTCCGAGTCCGGCGGAATCCACGTGCCGGGTGCGGCCGAGATCGATGATCAGCCGTCCGGTGCCTTCGGGCATGTCCTCGAGCAGCGAGATCGCCGCCTTGCGGATTTCGACTCGGGATTCCAACCCGAGTGTGTCGGGCGCGGACAGGCCGCGCTCCACCTCCTGCGGGGTTCTCATCCATCCTCCTTCGGCACCGAGCTATCTCACCGTCGTCAGGTGAGACCTCTAGTTTTGCGGCCCCGGATCACTCCGGGTGTGCTCTTATCGGGCGGATCGACGCCTCGCCGGACGGTAGTGTCGCGGCTGCATCCAGGGAAGGCGAGTCCGGTGCCAGCGGCGGTAACGCAAACGCCGCAAATCACTTAGAAGAGAATATCACCCCGCGAGTGCGACCCCTTGCGGTGCACTCCGCGAGATTGTACCGCAAACGACGGGGTGGCGATAGAGGAGGGACTAGAACTGGATCTGGGCGCCGAGCTCGACCACGCGGTTGGGCGGCAGACCGAAGAACGCGGTGGCCGAGCGCGCGTTCCTCATCATGAGAATGAAGAGCCGCTTCCGCCACATCGACATCCGGCCGATGGTGTCGGGGACCGGCGCGAGCGCCGGCAGGTTCCGGGTGATGATGAGGGTCTCGCGGCCGAGAAAGAAGCTGGTCTCCATCGCCTTGATGCGCCATCGGCCGGCCGTTCCCCGATCCGGTCCCGAGCTCGGCCAGCGCCCGGGGAATGTCGGGCGATTCCATGAAGCCGTAGTGAGCGATCACCTGGAAGAACCCCTCGCCCAGCGCGCTGCACTCCACCCGCTCCTCCAGGTCCACCGAGGGGATCTCCTCGGTCACCACCGACATGAGGATGACCTTCTCGTGCAGCACCTTGTTGTGCTTGAGGTGGTGCAGCAGCACCGGCGGCGCGCCGCTGGTGTCCGAGGTCAGGAACACCGCGGTGCCGGGCACCCGGGGCGGCTTGCGCCGGGCGACGTCCGCCAGGAACAGGTCCATCTGCAGCGTGTTCTCCCGCACGATCGCCTGGAGCCGGGCCCGGCCCCGGTTCCAGGTCGTCATGAGCAGGTAGACGCCGAAGCCGACCAGGAGAGGGAACCAGCCGCCCTCCCGGATCTTGATGATGTTCGCGCTGAAGAACGCCACGTCGACCACCAGCAGCACCGCGGTGAACGCCCGCGCGCGCCAGAGCGGCCATCTCCAGCGGTCGCAGGCGATGGTGTGCAGGAGGAGCGTGGTCATGAGCATCGTGCCGGTGACCGCGACGCCGTAGGCGGCGGCCAGGTTGCTCGCGGTCCGGAAGCCCAGGACCAGCGCGATGCAGCCGAGCCACAGCGCCCAGTTGACCTCGGGGATGTAGATCTGGCCGATCTGGGTGCTGGAGGTGTGGACGATCGTCACCCGCGGGATGTACCCCAGCTGCACCGCCTGGCGGGTGAGGGAGAACGCGCCCGAGATGACCGCCTGCGACGCCACGATCGCGGCGGCGGTGGCGACGCCGATCATCGGATAGAGCGCCCACCCGGGCGCCAGCGAGAAGAACGGGTTGAAGCGGGCCTCGGGAGAGACCAGCAGGATCGCGGACTGCCCGAAGTAGTTGAGCAGGAGGCAGGGGAGCGCCACCGCGTACCAGGTGACCCGGATCGGCCGCCGGCCGAAGTGGCCCATGTCGGCGTACAGGGCCTCGGCGCCGGTCACCACCAGCACCACGGACCCCAGAATGAGGAACGCCTGAATCCCGTCCCGGACGAAGAAATCGACCACGTACCAGGGGTTGACCGCCTTGAGAACCTCGGGCGCCATCATGATCCCCCGCACCCCGAGGGCCGCGATGCAGGTGAACCACACCGCCATGATCGGCCCGAACAGCCGGCCGATCTTGGCGGTCCCATGCTTCTGGAGCGCGAAGACGCCGGTGAGCACCACGGCCGCGATCGGCCAGATCCAGTGGCTCAACGCCGGCGCGGCGACGGTGACCCCCTCGATCGCGCCGAGCACCGAGATCGCGGGCGTGATGACCCCGTCGCCGTAGAGCAGCGCGGCGCCGAAGAGCCCGAGCATGATGAGGATCTTGCGCCCTGCGTCCGGCCGGGCGAACGGACGGATTGTCGCCAGGAGGGCGAAGGTGCCTCCTTCGCCCCGGTTGTCCGCCCGGAGGACGAACGTGATGTACTTGAACGAAACGATGAAGTTGAGGGACCAGAAGATCAGCGAGAGAACGCCGATCACGTTTTCCGAGGTAGGGGCGATGCTATGGTGGCCGCTGAAACACTCCTTGATGGCATAGAGCGGACTGGTTCCGATGTCGCCATAGACCACGCCCAGCGCGGTGAACGCGAGCGTAGCCAGTGCTTTGCCCTTGGGAGGCTCCTTCGAATGACCGGATGACACTCAGCCGTTCCTGCGCCCCGTCGTCGTGCCCCCCTCGTGGGTCATGGAGTGGCTGAAGTCAGGGAATCCACCAACCGCCGGATCGCGTCCGAATCGATTCGCCCCCGATAGAGACGATTTCCCACCAGCAGTGTCGGGGTGGAGGACACGCCCGCCTTGGCGCCTTCCTCCAAGCTGGCCTGAATCCTGCCAGCGTACTTGCCCGACGTCATGCACTCGTCGTAGCGCCCGACGTCCAGGCCCACGGCGCGGGCGTAGGTTCGGAAGAAATCGCCGGCATCGCGGGCCGTGGACCACTCGGCCTGGCCCTCGTAGATGCGATCATGCTGCTGCCAGTATTTCCCCTGCTCGTCCGCGCAGGCCGCCGAATGGGCGGCCAGCCTGGAGAACTCGTGCTGCTGCAGCGGGAAATCGCGGTAGCGCCACCGCAACCTGCCGGTCCGGATCAACCGCTCCTCGATGGTCGGCATCTGGAGCGTCGCGAAGGTCTGGCAGAAGGGGCACTGGTAGTCGGCATATTCGGTGACCTCCACCGCGGCGCTCTCCGAGCCCTTGACGTAGCCGCGAAAGCCCGCGGTATCCGACGGCTGGATCGTCACGTTGGCCGGGATGCTCGCCACGCGGGGCCGAGACAGGAGGAAGCCCAGGGCGCCAATTCCCACGACGGCGATCCCGGCGAGAAGGGCGTAAAAGCGCTTCATTCCGACGGGCGTCGCCGCCATGGCTCATCATCCTCCGGATCACCGTGGAACGGGTCTTGATGCTGGGCGTCCTCCACGATGCGGCGGCGGTCCGCCACTTCGGGGGAATCGTAGGTGCTGCGGACCTCATAATGGAATAGTTCCGTGCGGGCGTCACCCATCAGGCGGAGCAGCTCGGGCGCCCCGCGCAGCAAGTGGCCGGCCTCGTCGAGCTCCCGGATCCGCTGAGCCAAGCCTCGGAGAAGGGCCGCCAGCCTGTCCGCCCGGGCCTCATCATAGACTTCGTCGTGGTCTGCCATGCTGGGGTAATGATAATACCAGGGCCAATGTGGGTAGCGTCACGGGCCCGGACGGTCGAAATGGCGAGATTGGGGTCGAGCGGGGAGGGTCGAGGTCCGGAAATCCGCCGATTTCGACCCTTTGCACCAAAAGGTGCAATCAGTTTATATTGACGGTGACCCCATCCCCCGAACCCGCGGCAAGTCCGCCGTGAGAAGGAAGGTAGATGAATACGAACAAACCCCGGCGGGACTCCGAAGCGGTGTCCTTTTCCCAGGCCCGTGACGAGATGTTCAGTCACATCCTCCGTTGCGGCGTCATCGATGCCCTTCCGGAGCATCAGAAGGACTGGTTCGACGATACCATGCTCTACCTGGCCGACCGGTACGAGGACCTCAGCAAGGAAGAGCTCGACCAGTTGCGCGTCTTGGGCGAGCGGTTCAGCCAGCCGGTTCAGCGGAAAGTCGAGACGGCGACGACGGGCGCGGCCTGAGTCCCCCTGTAGCGACGCAGCGCCCCGGGTGACCCTCCCCGGGGCGCTTATTCATGGCACCAGCCGCCACCACTCGGGGAACCAGCGCCACCGGACACCCGCGGAGAGGCGCGCCCCACCCCCCACCCCGACCTCGGCGAACCATCCGGAGGCCCCCCCGGGCCGGTCCTCGATCCCGACGGCGAGCACCAGGTATCCACGGTCCGCCGAGCCTCCCACCATCGCCACTCCACCCGCCGCATAGACGCCGGGACCGCGCCTACGCGCGGGCGCCAGCAGAAAGTGTCCCAGCAGCTCACCCCGCCATGCCGTGTCTCCGCCCGAACCGCCCAGGCCGAGCGCCGCCGAGACACGGCCCCGTGACGAGGGGCGCCAGGCACCGTAGATCCCCCCCACGGCGAGCGCCGGATCCGATAAGGTTCCGATCGCCTGGATGCCGAGTTCCTTGACCTGTTGAGCGCCGGCCGGAGTGGCGGCGGCGAGCGCCGCCACCGCGCTAAGCCAGCGTAAGGCCATAGGTGATCTGGGTGTCGGGCGCCAGGGAGGCCACGACGGAGCAGTATTTCTGGAGCGACAGATCGACGGCGCGGCGGGCTCGGGGCTCATCCAGTCCGTCTCCGGCCAGGTGGAACTCGAAACGGATGGCCGTGTAGCGTCTCGGCTCCTGCTCCCGCCGGACGCCTTCGACCTCGACCCGGAGTTCCCGGAGCCCGACCCGCATCTTCTCGAGGATGGCGACGACGTCGGACCCGGTGCACGCCCCGGCGGCCAGGAGCAGCGTGAGCATCGGCCCGGGACTGGCTGCATTGTCCCCGTCGATCATCACCTCCGGCCCGCCCGGGGAGCCGCCCCGAAACATCAGCCCGCGCTGCCAGGCCAGGGCGACCCGCTTCGTCTCCGCCGTCATCCCTCGGTCCCTCCCACCCGCCGCTCGGAGTCGGGTGCCACGCGGTAGTAGTCCCAGATGGCGTAGACGGCGATCGCCGCCGTGGCCCAGGCCATCGGCTGCAGCAGTTCCGAGCGGGTGAGGAACGCCACCAGCGTGAGCACCTGGGCCACCGTCACCGCCTTCCCGCCCGCCCGCGCCGGGATGGCGCGGGGGCGGTGCGAGAAAATCGTCACCACGAAGGCGACCGTCGCCACGATATCCCGCAACAGGACGCCCACGATCTCGAAGGGGGCCAGCCGGCCGGAGACCGCCACGACCCCGAAGGCCGACGCCATGAAGAGCTTGTCCGCCACCGGATCGATCACGCTTCCGAACGCCGACGCGCCGTACCGGCGCGCCAGCGGCCCGTCCAGCAGGTCGGTGCCCGCCGCCACCGCGAGGATGGCCATTCGCCACCGGTCCGACACCAGCGGAAACGCCACCGCGAGGGGAATGCGCACGACGCTGAAGAGATCCGCGGTCGTCCACCGCGATCGGGCTTGATCCCCCTTCTGGCGAGGACTACTTTCGGACACCTTGCTCCTTTCGCTGGCATGCCGCAAGCGGCGGCGCCAGGCGTAGAAGATACTCGTCGCCACCTGTATCCGCCCGACATGCTGGACACCGCGGTCATACCCTGCGGGGCCCCGGTACCCGCCTCCATCCGAGGCCGCGTGAACCCCACCTTCAACCAATCCATTCTCGAGCTGACCGACCTCGTCTCGGCGCGTCTCGCCGACGTGGACGGGTTGTCCTCCGTGGTCGTGGCGGCGGCCGGCGCGGTGGGAATGGCGGCTCTTGGCCCCCCGATCGTGCGCGCAGGGGCCCCGGAGCATTTCCGTGGGGATGCTGTGTCAGAACGGGCACGTCGTAATCCATGCCGTGCCCGAAGAAGGGATCTGTCTGGTGGATGTGGTGGCGCGCGAGCCCGCGGACGCCTCCCGTGGCGCCGAGGTGATCGCCCGAAGGTTCGGCGCCTCGATCTGATCAGCCGGACATGGCCGCCACCGGCGGGCGTCCGGCTCCCGTCCCCCGCACAACCCCTTCGGCCTTGCGCTCCGGGTCGAGCGACGCGGCCGCCACCCGGTGCACGTCCTCGGCCTCCACGGCCCGGAATCGGGCCGCAGGATCGGCCAGCTCCTCCAGACCCCGGCCGGCGATCCACGCCTCCAGAATCTCCCCGGCCACCGCGCCACCGCTCTGCCGGCTGACCTCCGCCTGACCCGCCAGGTAGTTCACCGCCTGCCGCAGCTCGGCCTCGGCGACCGGCTCGCGGGTGAACCGCTCCAGTTCCACCAGCATCTCCTCGCGCGCTTCCTCCTCCCGCTCCGGCGAGGTCGCGATGTAGGTCAGCAACGCGCCCCCCCGGGCCTTCTGCCATGCCGTGGCGACGACGGTGTACGCCAGCGAGCGTCGATCTCTCAACGCCTCGAACAGCCGGCCCCCCAGACCGCTGGCCACCGCGCCCCACACCTGCGCCGCCGCATGGTCCCGGTCCCGGCGCGATGGCCCCGGGAAAGCCATCGCGAGCGCCGCCTGTGCCTTGTCTCTCGACACCACGCGAACCGGCGACTCCCCACCCGCGCGGGGCATCCACTCGACGCGTTCGGATAGCTCCGCGGCCGAGAGCGCGGGACGGCCGTCGAACACGCCGGCCAGCTCGTCGGAGGCTCGCGCGGGATCGACGTCTCCCACCGCGACCACGACCGGGCGTAGGCCGGCCATTGCGGTGGCGTGCCATGCCCGGACGTCCTGCGGGCGCGATCGCCGGGAGTGTCTCGGGCAGCCCGCCGACCGGCAAGCCGTACCCCTGGTCCCCGAAGGCCGCGGAAAACGCCAGCTGGAACGGAAAGCGGAACATGTCGTCGGCCAGGCGCTCGGCTTCCGCGACCATGAGCCCGCGCTCGGCCACGACGTCGGCGTCGCCCAGGGTGGGGCGGCTGAAGACGGCATCCAGCAGGACGGCGGCTTCCGGCAGGTGTTCCGCCAGGACCGAAGCCCCGAAGCCGAGCCAATCCGAGGCGGAGCTGGTGCCCAGGCTGCCGCCCAACCGCTCGAAGGCGAACGCGAGCCCGGCGGCGTCCATCTCCCCCGCGCCTCGCACGGCCGCTCGCACCAGCAGCGAGCCGAGTCCGGCCTGCCCCGGCGGGTCGAATCGTTGGCGAGGGACGTAGATCCCGAGTGTGACCAGAGGCACGCCGGCTTTTCGATACACCAGGAGGTCGGCCCCCGGCGAGCCGGCTGACCGAGACGCCGTATTCCCGGGTGGGGCGTGCCGGCAGCGGCGGCCGCCGAGAGGGTCGCGGGGCAACGCCGTTCGAACCGGCGCGCAGCTTGGTCACCGCGAAGGCGCGTCCCAGCGCGTCTGCCGTGAGCTCGCGCCCGCCGGCGGACGGCAGGTAGGCGACCCCCGCGACCGCGTCCGGGGCCAGGTGTCTGGCCACGGCCTCGCGGACTTCCGCCGGCCCGACCCGGGCGAGCTGAGCGTATTCCCGGTCCAGCAAACCGACGTCCTCCAGCGCTTCGGCGGCGGCGAGCGCGCTCGCCCGCCCCTCCATGGATTCCAGCCGGCGCGCCCATCGGGCCCGAACCAGGGTGCGGGCCCGATCCAGCTCGTCCTCGCCCGGGCCCATCAGGGCCAGCCGGGAGATCGCTTCCGCCACGCCGTCGATGGCCGACTCCAGCCGCTCCGGCCGGAGCTCCGCGCTCACGCTGAAGATGCCCAGCTCGGTTGGGGCGTAGTGATGCGCCGCCGCCCAGGTCACGATCCCCGGCTCGCGCAGCGAGCGGTAGAGCCAGCTGCCCCGTCCCGAGCCCAGCACCGCGGCCGCGAGATCGAGCGCCGTGGCATCGGGGTGCAAGGGAGGCACGGCGCGCCACCCGAGCACCAGCTCGGCCTGGCTCACATCTCCTCGCAGCGTGCGGGCCCGGACCTCGCGGCGCTCGGGCTCCTCGGGCGATCGGTCCACCGCGCCGCTCGCGGACGGCCAGTCGCCGTAGGCCGCGCGGCCGAGCGCCAGGGCCCGGTCCGGGTCCACCGCGCCCGCGATCGCGACGATGGCGCGCTCGGGGACGTAGCGGGACCGGTAGTAGGCCCAGAGATCGTCCCGGGTGAGCCGGGCGAGTTGGTCCTCGTGGCCAATGCGCCACCGGCGGATGCGGTGGTGGTCGAACATCACTTCGTGCAGCGTCTCGTAGGCCACCGAGGCGGGCGAATCCAGCTTGCGCTTCGCCTCCTGGATGATGACCTGGAGCTCCCGGCGCAGCTCGTCCTGGTCTATGAGGGAGTTGCGGAGGGCGTCGGACTGGATGTCCAGGGCGGCTTCGAGGCCGGACGCCGGCAGGACGGTGAAGTAGGTGGTGTGGTCGTACGTCGTGCTCGCGTTGAGGTACCCGCCCGCGCTCTTGGTCTCCCGGGCGATCGCCCCCACGCCGCGGCGCGGCGTGCCCTTGAAGAACATGTGCTCGAGTACGTGGGAGATCCCGGTCCAGCGGTCGGGCTCGTCGAAGAACCCCGCCTCGACATGGGTGACGACCGCGACGACCGGCGCCGAGTGATCGGCCTGAACCAGAAGGGTGAGGCCGTTCCCGAGAACTTCCTTCCTGACGCCGGCTGTCCAGACAGGTGAAGAGTCACCCCTCACGTAGCACCATTCACGCCCGCTCTCACCTTTCCGACCTCACTGGACGATGCGCAACACGCCGGCTTCGGCGCTTCCGCGAATGAATGCCTCCGCGTCGGTGGTCGGGATGACGACACCGGTCTCGGCGTGCCCCCGGCGGGCCAGGCTGACCATGAAGTCGGTCAGGGAGCCGTCGGTCCACTCCCGGTCGGCGGCCTTCATCTGGAGCAGAATCTCGTCCCAGTCGCCCCGGAGGGATTGCCCCGCGAGAGTGACGACGTGGTGCGATTCACCCTGCCCCGGCTTCTTCTGCATCGCGTGCAGGTCGCTGAGCAGGGTGCCGAACAGCTCCAGCTGATTCGGGTCGCGGATCCCGCCATCGGCGTGGGAAGCCTCGACCTCGGCCAGCAGGATCTCGATCGGATCCGGATCACCGGCGACTTCGGCGAGGCGGGTGAGCCAGGGCTTCAGCTCGGGGTCCTCGTCGGGCAGGCGGTAGACCGACTTCTTGAGCTCGATGTGCCGCCAGATGCCCAGCTCGTCGAAGTGATCCTCGGGCTGCGTCCGCTCCAGGTGATGCAGGGCCGCCTCCGACTCGCCCCGGTCGTAGAGCAGGTTGGCCAGATAGATCCGGGCTTCGGCGAAGGTCGGCTCCAGCTCCAGCGACCGGCGCAGCCAATAGAGCGAGCCGGCGTCGTTGCCCAGGCGGTGCGCCGCGTAACCCAGGCAGGCCGCCGCGTCGGGCGAATCGGGATGGGCCCCGGCGGCAAGATCGAAGAAGCGATGGGCCGGGCCGATCAACCCCTCGCGGAACAGCGCCCGGCCGACCTGCAGCATCAGCTCGTGATCCTCCTGGAAGCCGAGCTGGAGGATGCGCTCGAACACTTTCACCGCCCCGTCCCGGTCGCCCAGCTTGAGCAGGGTCTCGCCGATCCCGGCCAGCCCGTCCTCGTGGTCGGGGTCCAGACCCAGGGCATTCTCGAAGCTCCGCCGCGACCAGGCGAATTCCTCCCGGGCGAGGTGCGCGTAGGCCTTTCCGATGTGGAGCTCGACGGCGTGGGGGTAGAGCGTGATCCCTTCCTTCAGAACGATCAGGGCTTCATCGTAGCGGCCTTCGTTGTAGAGTTGATGGGCTTGTTCGTCGAAGTCGTCGGAGCTGAGGAATGCTTCCGACATCGGCGCTCCTCCCACGGGCAGGTTGGTCTAACCTATGAAGCTCGGTGTAGCCAAGCAATAGAACGACGGCACCCGTGAAGCAGCCCGGCGGGGGCTGCTTGCGGCGGCTCGGAGTCGGCTCTCATATTGAGCGACATACCCTCCCCCCTGGGACCGGCGGCATGGACGCTGTGGACGCGGGGATCTTCGAGGCGTGGCTCCTCTCAACCGACGACGGCGTCGTGGCCGTCGACGCCGGGGGACGGGTCGTGTTCCACAATCCGGCTGCCAGCCGGGTCACCGGCCTCGCCCCCGCCGCGGCACGGCAGCGCCCCTGGCGCGAAGTCCTCCGACTCGACGACGCCGTCAGTGACCTGCTCTGGACCGCCAGGACTTCCGGCCGGCCCATCAACGCCCTCACCAGTGTGCTCTGCGCCCAAGGCAACCTCCGCACCGCTGAAGCCCTGGCCCGGCCCTGGACCGGGGCCGACGGTGGCACCGGGATGCTGGTGCTCATCCGCGATCTGACGGTCCTCTGCCGGATCCGGAGCGGTCCCGGAGGACGGTCCGGCTACGGCGGTCTGGTCGGTGCAGATTCGGCGATGACGGCGCTGTACGATCTCATCGAAGCGGTCGCCCCGGCCGACGTGCCCGTCGTGATCGAAGGGGAGCCGGGCGTGGGCAAGGAGCTGGTGGCCCAGGCCATCCACGCGCGCAGCCACCGCGCCGAGCGCCCACTCATCGTGGTGGACTGCGGCGCGGTCTCGCCCTCGCTCCTCGAGGCCGAGCTGTTCGGTCAGCTTCGCCCCGGGCCTCATGGCACTGCTTCGCTCGGCCGGGTCGAGCTGGCGCACAGCGGGACGCTGCTGCTCGACCGGGTGAGCGCGGCGCCGCTCGCGGCCCAGGCGCGCCTGCTCAGGCTGCTGGAAACCGGCATGGTCGAGCGGGAAGGCGAGGGAACGGCGCGGCGGGTGGATGTGCGTCTCATCAGCGCCACCATACAGCCGCTGGAGCGGGAGGCGCGGGAAGGCCGTTTTCGCGACGATCTGCTGCGCCGGCTGCAAGTGGTGCGAATCAGGATACCGCCACTGCGCGAGCGGCGCGGGGACATTCCGCTCCTGGGCGAGCATTTCCTGTCCCGCCACGGTGCGCCGTCGGCCCGGCTGTCCCCCGCCGCCTGCGCGGTCCTGCAGGCATGCGAGTGGCCCGGAAACGTGCGCCAGCTCGACCACGCGATGCGCGATGTCGCCGGCGGGCTCCCCACGGGTGGGGAGGAGCTCATCGAGCCGCGTCAGTTGCCTGAAATCCTCCTGCCGGGCCGGGCAAGCGCGCCCGGCACCGCCCCGCGATACGCCACCGACGACCGGCGCACCGTCCTGTTGCGCGCGCTTTCGTCTCACGGTGGCAACCGGACCGCGGCCGCCCGCGCGCTCGGCATCGGCCGTGCGACGTTTTATCGGTGGTGGCGCGAGGCCGGTCTGGCCGGTCCGGAGGCCCGGATCCGCTGACCCAAGCCGCTCATGGCTGTATGACGAGATCCCGGGGCGCCGTGGTCATACGCCCTGCCCCGGTGGGTAGGATGCCCCACAGCGTGTACCGGCCGGGGGTCACGGGCTTGCCCCCGGCATCGAGCTGGGCCCAGCGCACCGTGAAGTCCCGCGTTTCCCCGGGCCCGAGGGTCAGCAGCATCAGCGCGGCGCCGACTACGCTGTTCCCCAGTCGGCTCCACACCGGGCTCCCGTCCGCCCGGACGATGACGACGTCGAACCCCACGGGACGCCCGGACAACTCGAGGTGGATCGGCTTCGCGTCGGGGTTCCGGACTCGCAGCACGATCGGAATCGTGTCGCCTACCTGAATCTTCGACGGGGCCACCAACTCGACGGTCGGTTGGGTCACCCCCACGCTCCCCACGAGGAAGACGGATGCGGCGACGACCCCCCCGCGCCGCACCGCGGCGAGGAGGGGCAGTAGAGTGTGCATCGACGTCCTATGGCGCCGAGGCCAGCAGATCGAACTCCGAGGTGCTCAGCTGGCCGAGCTCCTGCTCGATCTGCTCCATGGCGCTGAAGACGAAGACGGGCGCGCCGTCCAGCGTTCCACCGCCCCAGAGAATCCCGACCAGCGCGATCTCGTTCTCGCCGATCCGCTCGAAGACGCCCGCGCCGCTGTCGCCGCCCTGCGAGCCTGCCAGCACCCAGTCCTGACAGATCTGGACGATATCGGTCCCGCTGACCCCGGTGTCCACGCAGGTAAAGATGACGGGGCCGTTGGTCCAGCCCGACGTCCGGCCGACCTTGTGCGCGATCTCGCCTCCGAAGGGAAAGCCGAACTCGGTCACGATGGTCCACCGGGGATGGTTCCGGTTGATCCTGATGGAGCCGATGCGCTGCAGCCCGAAGGTCGTCCGGGCGAGGGTGCCGAAATCCGAGAAATTCCCATTGGTGTATCGCGCCAGCAGGGCGTCGCTCAACCGGCAGCGGAAGCCTCGATAGACGCACAGCCCGCCGACGTTGCCGTAGCGGGGATCCTTGAACTCGACGGCGATTCGGTCGCCGTTGGGCCTGCCCCCATTGGGCTGCGGCTGAAAGTACGGCGTACGCTGGTTGCCGCCCTGGATGTCGGAGCAGTGGGACGCGGTGACGAAGAATTCCTTGCCCGGGCGGCTCGCCAGCCTGGCATTGAACCCCACGCTGCAGATGAAGAGCAGACCGGGACCCTCCGAGGGCGCGGGAAAGACGATCTGGGCCCCACCCGGCACGGGACGAAGGCGATCCTGCAGCGTCGCGACCCGCTCGATCGGCGAGACCCGGCTGATGATCACCACGTCGCGGGGGACGCCGGCCCTCGCCAGCTCCCGCTCTACATCCTGCTCCCTGGCTCCCGGCACGATGGCCACCCGGAGGCGGTTCTGGGCTTCGTCGGTGTCGGTGAAGACGACGCCTTTGACGCCGAAGATCTTCGAGAGCCGGCCTCGGTAGGCCTGCAGCTCGTTGTAATCGTACTTCGCCACCTGGGTGACGACCTCGGCGCTCTTGGCCAGCCGCCGCTGCACCGCGGCGTTTCCGGCGGCCCGCAGGCTGCCCACCACGTCGGTGCTCCGGAGCGCCGCTCCCGCGGCCGGTGCCTTCAGGTACACGGTGAGCTTGCCGGCCTTGTCATAGTACATCCCGCCGAAACCGGGGATCTGTTTCGCCAGCCGGGAGAACTCGGCATCGATGCCCCGCCCGGTCGCGCCCTTCAGCTCGCCCTCGGACAGCGCGGTGGAGACGCCTGTCATCTCCGTTTGCGGCGACGTGGGGGGATTCGACTCGGCACAGCCGGCGAGAAGGGCGGCCGACAGAACCGCCGCCAGTGGACACTGGTGGACGCGCTTTACGATCCGGGACCGCATCTGACCTCCGGCGTAAGTTGGGTTTTTCAGAGATTGTCGGCGAGAATCGAGAGGCGAGCCAACAATGCATCCCCCGCGAGAGAGCGTCAAGAGTCGGGGACGGATATGTTTGACCCGTGACCTTTCAGCGCAAACTCTTGTTCGGTTTCTCGCTCATGGTCCTCCCCGCCCTGCTGGTAGGGGCCGAGGCCATGCGGAGCAATCGGTTGGAGCGGCGTGCCTTGGACGCGCTCGGTGAAAGCATGGCACGGACCCGCACGTACGCGGAGCTGGAGACAGCCATGTTCGACCAGGGCGAGATCGTCTGGCGGTATCTGAGTGGTCTCGATCCGGGAGCCCGCCGCGAGTTCGAGCTGGCCGGTGACGTGGTGGGCTACTGGGAGGAGCGCTGGCGGGCGGAGCTGGGGCCGCACGAGTCGCCGTTGGCCGACGGGGTGTCCCGTCTCCAGCGCGATATCCGCCTGGTCGCAGACAGCGTCTTCAACCTGGCCGACGCCGGGCGCCGTCCGGAGGCGTTCACGCTGGCCCAACGGGAGTTGAAGGGCCGGCTTCAGCCCGCGCTGACCCAGATGAACCGCGAGGTGTACCGCCGGGCCCGCGAGTCGAGCGTCCGTGGGGCCTATACCCGCCTGGAGGAGATTCTCGCGGGTGAGAGTCGCACCCTGATCGCCATCGTCGCCCTCACGCTCGCGGGGGGACTCTTTGCGTCTTGGTTGATCTCCCGCGGACTGGCCCGGCCGATCCGGGAGCTGACCGGGGCGATGGCCGTGGTGGGCTCGGGCCGGCTCGACCATCCGGTCACCCCCACGTCCCGTGACGAGATCGGCGCACTCGCCGCGGCCTTCAGCCGGATGACCGACAGTCTCCGGCAGAACGTGACCAAGCTCGAGAGCACCCAGGCCCAGCTGGTCCAGTCGGAGAAGCTCGCCTCCATCGGCGAGATGGCCGCCGCGGTGGCGCACGGCCTCCGGAATCCGCTCGCGAGCCTCCGCGCCGCCGCCCAGCTGGTGCGCAGCCATCCCGACTCGCCCTCGGCGGCGGAGCACCTGGACGCCATCGTGGAGGAAGTGGACCGGCTCGACCGGCGGATCAGCCATCTGCTGAGCTTCAGCCGGCCCGCGCCCTACCACCCGATGCCGGAGCGGCTCGACCGGTTGGTAGAGGGTCTGCTCCCGGCATTCGCCGCGCCGATGCGCGAGAACCAGGTCGAGCTTCAGGTGGACCTGCCTCGCGACCTGCCCGAAGTCGTGGTCGATCCCATGCAGCTGGAGCAGGCCCTCCTCGAGCTGGTCTCCAACGCGCTGGACGCGATGCCCGACGGCGGCCGTCTCCGGCTTTCCGCCCGGGTGACGAACGGCGGCTCGTCGGGGGCCGACCTCACGATCGAGGTTTCCGACACCGGTCCGGGGATTCCCGCCAGCGTCCTCCCCTCGGTCTGCGAGCCCTTCTTCACCACCCGGCAGGAGGGCACCGGGCTCGGCCTCGCCATCGCCAAGCGCTACGTGGAGCAGAACGGTGGGAAGCTGGAGATCGACAGTCCGCCCGGCGCGGGCACCACGGTGCGCGTGCGGCTCCCCGCGGGAGGGGCCGCGTGAGCGGCACCGTGCTCATCGTGGACGACGAGCGGACCCTGGCCCGGGCGGTCAAGGCGTTCCTGCTCGAATCCGGCTACGAGGCAGAGGTCGCGCCGGATGCCGAACGGGCGATCGAGCTGCTCGAGACGCTTCGGCCCGACGTGGTCTTCTCCGATGTGCGCCTGCCCGGGATGAGCGGCATCGAGCTGCTGGCCCGTATCCGGGAGTTCGACCCAGCCATCCCGGTCGTCATCATGACCGCCTACGGCACCATCGAAGGCGCGGTCGAGGCGGTCAAGCTCGGTGCCTTCGACTACCTCAAGAAGCCGGTGGACTTGGAGGAGCTCAAGCTCCTGGCCGACCGCGCCCACGAGCACTCCCAGCTGCGGCAGGAGCTCTCCTACTACCGGCGCCAGGCGGCGCGCGACGTCCCGTTCGCCGGCGTGCTCGGGGAGTCCCCCGCGATGCGCGCGGTACTCGATCAGGCCCGGCAGATCGCGTCCCTCGACGAGACCCCGCCCGTCCTCATCATCGGCGAGACCGGAACCGGCAAGGGATTGGTCGCCCGAACCATCCACGCCGGCAGCCAGCGCGCCTCGAAGCCCTTCATCGAGGTGAACTGCACCGCAATCCCCGGGACCCTGATGGAGGCGGAGCTGTTCGGCCACGAGCGCGGCGCCTTCACCGACGCGAAGGAATCGCGGATGGGACTCTTCGAGGCGGCGGAGGGCGGCTTCCTCTTCCTCGACGAGGTCGGCGACGTCGAGCTGTCGCTCCAGGGCAAGCTGCTCAAGGCGGTCGAGGATCGGACCGTGCGGCGGGTCGGCGGAAATCGCGACCGGAAGATCGACGTCCGCATCCTGGCCGCCACCAACCGCGACCTCGAGCGGGAGTCCCAACGGGAGCGGTTCCGGCGGGATCTCTACTTCCGGCTCGCCGTGATCCTGCTCCGGTTGCCCCCGCTCCGGGAGCGCGGTCGGGACGTGCTCGATCTGGCCGAGCATTTTCTCCGGCGGTTCCGGGCCAAGTACGGGAAGCCGGTCGAGCGGATCGATCCCGCTTCCCACGACCTGCTGCTGGCGTATCCCTGGCCGGGAAACGTGCGCGAGCTGAGCCACGTGATCGAGCGGGCGGTGCTGTGGAGCCGGGGCCCCACCCTCGACATCGAGCATCTTGCCCTGGAAGCGCCGCTCGACTCGCCGGCCGGGCCTGACCGCCAACCTCCGCCCCCGGCGCCGTCCCGCCCAGCCGGGATGGACCTGGAGCAGTGGGAGAGGTCACTCATCGAGCAGGCGTTGCGGGAAACCGACGGGAACCAGACCCGTGCCGCCCAGCGCCTGGGCATCTCCCGGGACACACTGAGGTACCGGTTGAAGAAGTACGGCATCCAATCCTGAGCCCCACTGAGATTGGGTGAAATCACCCACCCAGCGCCATCTCCCCCACCCAAATCGGCCCATCCCCTGGGAAATCCCGGCCCTAACCTATCCCATAAAGTCATACCCTACATCATTTGATCCTTCACTACGGCATTGTCTCAAGTGCGGCACGCCGTGTGCTTCAGTGAGGGCAGCGTCGGGCTGAACCGGGTCCGGCTGGGGAAGTCTTCCCAAACGCTGTTCCGGGTCCTCAGGGCCCGCCAATTCAACTCCGGAGGGTGCTCATGACGTGGACCAAGCCCGAGGCCGAGATCGTGGCCGTAACGATGGAAGTCACCGCCTACGTCGCCACACTGTAAGGCGCGCTGTCATCGGTAAGGGGCTCGCGAAAGCGAGCCCCTTCCTTTTTCCCGGTGCAAGTCGTCCTTCTCGGGACCGCCGCGGGCGGCGGGTTCCCCCAGTGGAACTGCTGGTGTCCCACCTGCCGGGTCGCGCGGCGCGATCCCCAGCGGGCGCGGCCGCGCAGCCAGTCGTCGGTGGCCATCAGCGCCGACGGTCTGCGGTGGTTCCTGCTCAACGCCTCGCCGGACGTCCACTCCCAGCTCGCCACCCTCGCCGTGGCCGACCCTTCGGGGCTGCGCCACATGCCGGTGGAAGGCGTGGTCCTCACCGACGGCGAGCTGGATCACACGCTCGGCGTTCTGCTCCTCCGCGAAGGCCGCTATCTCAGGATCTACGCCACCTCCGCGGTTCGCAGCATCGTGGAGCACGACTCGCGCATCGTTCCCGTCACCCGCGCCTTCGCGGAGGTGCGGCTGGAAGATCTGCCGGCCGGAGCCCCGGCCTCGCTGTCCTATGGCGACGGGTGCCCGAGCGGACTGACCGTGTCGAGTTTCCCGGTGCCCGGGGGGCCGCCCAGATTCGCCGGCGCCGATCACCCTGGGCATACCGTCGGCCTGCTGATCCACGACGAGGCGACCGGCGGGGCCTGTGCCTTCGTCCCGGGCTGCGGGGGACTCGACGACAAGCTCCTCAGGCTACTCGGTCAGGCGGAGCTGGTCCTGTTCGACGGGACCTTCTGGACCGATGACGAGCTGATCGCGCTGGGTATCGGCGAGCGCACCGCGCGGGAGATGGATCATCTGCCGGTGTCCGGGCCCGACGGCAGCCTCGAGCGGCTCGCCTCGCTGAACAGCAAGCACCGGATCTACACCCATATCAACAACACCAACCCCATGCTGGTCGAGGACTCGCCCGAGCGCCTCCTGGTGGAGCGCCGTGGCCTGGTGGTCGGCACCGACGGCATGCGGTTCACCCTCTGACTTCGGCTACCTTGGTATCATGACCGCGACCCACGCCACCTCCCAGCTCACCGCGCAGCCCAGGCCGCCGATCCCGGTGCTGGACCGTCCTCTCTCCCCGGACGAGCTGGAAACGGCGCTGCGCTCGTTCAGCGGCTCGTATTACGTGGAGCATCCGTTCCACCGGCTGATGTACGCGGGACAGCTCTCCCAGCGGCAGTTCCAGGGATGGGTGGCCAACCGGCTGGCCTACCAGCGCGTGGTGCCCCGGAAAGACGCCACCATTCTCTCCAACTGCCCCGATCCCGACGTCCGCCGGGAGTGGATCCGGCGGATCGTGGATCACGACGGCACCGAGCCCGGCACCGGTGGGATCGAGCTCTGGATCCGGCTGGGTGTCGCGCTCGGCGTGCCGAGGGAGGAGATGGAGGACGAGCGGCACGTGCTGCCGGCGGCCCGGCTGATCTGCGAGTCCTACGTCACGTTCTGCCGCACCAGGCCGTGGGTGGAGGCGGTCGCCTCGTCGCTCACCGAGCTCTTCGCGTCCAAGATCCACCAGCAGCGCATCGAGGCGTTTCCCAAGTACTACCCCTGGATCCCACCCGAGGCGCTCGACTACTTCAAGAGCCGGCTGGTCCAGGCCCCCCGCGACGTGCGCCACGGCCTGTCCATCGTGCAGCGCCACTGCACCACGGTGGACACCCAGCGGGGCGCGTTCGAGGCGCTGGCCTTCAAGCTGGAGATGTTGTGGGCCCTGATCGATACGATCCACCATGCCTACACCGAGTAGCGGAGCCCTGCGGATGAACTCGACCTCGGTGCCCGCGCTCTGGAAGCTGGCCCGGCTCGACTTCGATCCGGTGCGCAACCGCCCGGTGCTGCTGTACCCCGAAGGCGCCGTGCTGCTCAACGACACCGGCAAGGCCATCCTCGACCTGGTGGACGGCCGGCGCACGGTGGCCGAAATCGCCGGCATTCTCGGCGAACGGTACCAAACCGACGTCACCGCCGACGTCGCGCACTATCTGTCGCATCTGGCGGAGAGGGAGTTGATCCGTGACTACTGAACGACCGACCACCCTGCTGGCGGAGCTGACCCATCGCTGTCCGCTGCACTGTCCCTACTGCTCCAATCCGTTGGAGATGATCCGGGCCGAGGGCGAGCTGGCTACCGAGGACTGGAAGCGGGTATTCTCGCAGGCCCGTGCTCTCGGTGTGCTCCAGCTCGGCCTCTCGGGCGGCGAGCCGATGATCCGCAAGGACCTCGAGGAGTTGGCCGCCCACGCCCGGGATCTGGGTCTCTACACCACGCTGGTCACCTCCGGCCTCGGCCTCACCCGAGCCCGGGCCGAGCGGCTGCGGGAGGTGGGCTTGGAGCACATCCAGGTCTCGATCCAGGACGCCGACCCGGTGACCGCCGAGCGCATCGCCGGCGTCAGCTCGGTGAAGCAGAAGCGGGCCGCCGTGGCTCTGGTCAAGGAGTTGGGGTTCGCCCTCTCGATCAACGTGGTGCTCCACCGCGCCAATCTCGACCGCATCGGCGAGATCATCGATCTCGCCGCCGACATGGGGGCGGACCGGATCGAGCTGGCGAACACCCAGTACTACGGCTGGGCCCTGGAGAACCGCGCGTCGCTGATGCCGACTCGCGAGCAGGTTACGCAGGCCCACGCGACGGCCCAGGACGCCATCCGGCGCTACAAGGGCCGCATGCAGGTCCTCTTCGTGCTGCCCGACTACTTCGAGCAGTACCCCAAGCCGTGCTACGGCGGGTGGGGCAAGCTCTACCTCGTGGTGGCGCCCGACGGCAAGGTGTTGCCCTGCCACGGAGCCACCCACATCACCACGCTGGCGTTCGACAACGTCCGCGACCGGTCGTTGGAGTGGATCTGGCAGCAGTCGCCGGCGTTCCAGGCGTATCGGGGCGACGAGTGGATGCGGGAGCCTTGCAGGAGCTGCCCCCGGAAGGCGGTGGACTTCGGCGGCTGTCGCTGCCAGGCGTTCGCGCTGACCGGCGCGGCCGAGAATACCGATCCGGTCTGCGTGCTCTCGACCGACCGCCACATGATCGACGAAGCGGTCGCGACGCCGGCCGAGACGCTCGACTACCGCTACCGCACGATCGCCGAGCCGCAGCGGGCGTGAGCCTCGCCATCGAGACGGCGGGCCTGGGGCGCGACTACGGCGATGTGCGCGCGCTCGATGCCCTCGATCTCGGGGTGCCTGACGGGGCGCTGGTCGGACTGCTCGGCCCCAACGGGGCGGGCAAGACCACCGCGATGCTGCTGCTGGCGACTCTCCTCTCGCCCACCCGCGGCGGCGCCCGGGTCTTCGGCCATGACGTGATCAAAGAGCGCCGCGTGGTGCGGCGCCGTCTCGGACTGCTCTTCCAGGAGACCAGCGTGGACGGGCTCCTCACGCCCGAGGAGAACCTGCTGTTCGCGGCCCGGCTCGCCGGCCTCGGCGGGCGACTGGCCCGTGCCGCCGTGGCCGACTCGATGGAGCGCATCGGCCTCGGCCCCCGGGCGCGGCGGCCGGCCCGGGAGCTCTCCGGCGGATGGCGTCGCCTGCTCGACATCGCGCGAGCGACCCTGCACCAGCCCGACCTCCTCATCCTCGACGAGCCCACGGTCGGCCTCGACCCCGAACACCGGGACGCCGTCTGGTCGCTGCTGGACACCCAGCGCCGGCAGCACGGCGCCACCGTCCTCTTCTCCACCCATTACCTGGCCGAGGCCGAACCGGCCGATCGAGTGGTCCTCCTGGCCCAGGGCCGCGTGGTCGCCGACGGCGCCCCGGGCGCTCTCCGGGCCGACCTGGGCGAGGCGATCGCCGAGATCGAAGGCCCCGGCGCCGAGCGCCTGGTGCGAGCCGTTCGGGGCCTGGGGGCCGGCCGCGAGGTGCTGCGCACCGGACGGGGCTTTCGGGTGGGCATCACCGGCGAGCGCCAGCCCGTCGTCGAGCTGGCGGGCGCGGCATCCGGCATCGACCGCTTCACGCTCCGCCCCACCTCGCTGGAGGACGTCTATTTCGCCAGGACCCAGGGTGGGACGCGGGCCGGTGGAACGGAGCCGGCGTGAGTGGGTGGAGCGCGGTGCACGGCATCGTGGCGCGCGATCTCGCGCGCACCACCCGGCAGACCAGCAGGCTCCTGGGCGGCGTGGCGCGCCCCTTCATGTGGCTGGTGCTGGTCGGCACCGGCTACGGCGCGATCGCGCGGCTGGAGCACGGCGCGCCCTATCAGGAGTTCGTCTTTCCCGGAATCGTGGTGATGGCGGCACTCTTCGGGGGCACCCTGACCGCGATCTCCACGGTGTACGACCGGGAGTTCGGGATGCTGCGGCTCATGCTCGCGAGCCCGGCGGGCGTGCCGGCCATTCTCCTCGGACGGGCCCTCGCCGCCACTCTGGTCGGCATGTTCCAGGGCGGGATCGTGCTGGCCTTCGCGCCCGCGATTCTCGAGGTCTCGGCGGGGCGCTGGCTGGGCGCCTTGGGAGTGCTGGCGGTGGTGTCGGCGATGAGCGCGACGCTGGGACTGCTGGTGGCCGCGCGGCTCCGGTCGGTGGAAAACTTCGCCGGAGTGATCAATGTGCTGCTCTTTCCCCTGCTCTTCCTGAGCGGTGCGCTCTATCCCACCGAAGGACTGCCGCCGCTGCTCCGCGCAGCGGCGCGGGTCAATCCCGTGTCGTACGCGGTAGACGGCCTGCGGCACGCACTGCAGCAGCCGGCCGAGTTCTCCGCCGCGGCCGACGCGGGCGCCGTGCTCGGCGCGACCCTGGCCGCCTTCCTGATCACCACCCTGCTGTTCGATCCCGAGCAGCGCTTCCTGGCGAACCGGCGCGGCCGCGCCGGTTGAGCGCCGGGGGGAGCCGAGCCGCTCCCGCGCCGCTCAGCTGCAGGAGGGCGGGGATGGCAGCCGGGTGAGCTCGACCCGCTGGACCACTCGGGATCGGACCGCCTGCCGGACCCGGCCGCCGGAGGGAACGGTGGCTTCAACGATGATGTCCCGGGTGCGGCGGACCAGGCCCGACGTCGCGGACCAATAGATGTCCCCTACCTCGACCGTGGTCTGCCGCACCGGTATCGGCACGGTATCCCCGCGGGGCGTCGCTTGGCCGGTCTCGCCCCGCGCCTGGAGGCGGAGGTGCAACAACGTCCGGCCGGCCACCACCGTGTCGGGAAGCCGGGAGAGCTCGAGCCCCGTTTGCTTCCAGGATTCACCTCGTCCGAGCGATCTGGGCGGTAACGGCGGGAGAAGGTCCTGCGCGACACCGGAGAGATCAGCGAGCTCCGCGACTTCATCGGGAACGAAGGGGCGGGCGAGCGCGACATAGCCACCGGTCGGCCGGAGCAGGCCCCGGTAGCGCCCGCCGATCAGCCCGTCGGTGTCAGCCGCAACCTCGTGCTCCCCCGTCCGCCGGCGCAGCGACAGGGAGTCGTACCACCCCTCCAGTACCACGCCGCCGCTGCTGTCGCGGGCGCGAAAGCTCCAGACGCCGTCACGCTCGGCCGTCGCCGTGGTCGATCCGCGGCCGGTCTCGGTTTCGATGTGGCTGCGGGAGGTCTCGGCGAAGCGCGCGCACTGCAGCTGGACCGCGGAATAGGCCGGCGTGGCTCCCGGCGCCTGGGCAGACAAGACTTCCTGTCCCGGGAGCGCGAACAGGGAACCCCACACCAATGTCGTCCTCAACGCGGCGGCGGGGCCACGCCTCAGGGCGGGCCCCGCTCGTTTTGGCCGGGACGCCGGCTCCGGCTCACGCCTCGTGCATGAACGGATACCGGTAGTCCTTGGAGGGCGCGAAGGTTTCCTTGATCGCCCGCGGCGACACCCAGCGAAGCAGGTTCAGCACCGACCCCGCCTTGTCGTTGGTGCCGCTGGCCCGGCCGCCGCCGAACGGTTGCTGGCCCACCACCGCGCCGGTCGGCTTGTCGTTCACATAGTAATTGCCGGCGGCGTACCGCAGGGCGCGGTCGGCCTCGGCGATGGCGGCGCGGTCCCGCGCGAAGATCGCCCCGGTGAGCGCGTAGGGCCCGGTCCGGTCCACCAGCGCCAGCGTCTCCGACCACTTGGCGGCGGGGTAGACGTGCACCGTCAACACCGGCCCGAAGATCTCCTCGCACATCGTCCGGTACATCGGGTCGTCGGCCTGAAGCAGGGTGGGCTCCACGAACCAGCCGACCGAATCGTCGGTTCCGCCCCCGGCGATTACCCGGACTCCCGGATCCTTCTTGGCCCGCTCCAGGTGTCCCTTGATGCGATCGAAGGCGCGCTGGTCGATCACCGCCCCCATGAAGTTGCGGAAGTCCGCGACGTCGCCCATGCGGATGTCCCCGATCATCGCCGTCACCCGGTCGCGCACTTCGGGCCAGAGCGTGTCGGGGATGTAGGCTCGGGAGGCGGCGCTGCACTTCTGGCCCTGGTACTCGTAGGCGCCCCGAACCATGCCGACCGCCAGCGCCTCCGCGTCGGCGCTGGCGTGCGCCACGATGAAGTCCTTGCCGCCGGTTTCCCCGACGATCCTGGGGTATCCCGCGTAGTGGCCGAGGTTCTCGGCGATGGTCCGCCAGAGGCTCTGGAACACCGCGGTGGAGCCGGTGAAGTGGATCCCCGCCAGGTGCCGATCGGCCAGCAGGGTGCGGCTCACCTGGACCGAATCACCCGGGAGGAAGTTGATGACGCCGGGCGGGAGGCCGGCCTCCTGCAACAGCCGGAAGAAGTGCCAGTTGCTGAGCGTCGCCGTGGCCGAGGGCTTCCAGATCACCGCGTTGCCCATGAGCGCCGGCGCGGTCGGCAGGTTCCCCCCGATGGCGGTGAAGTTGAACGGCGTGATGGCGTAGACGAATCCCTCGAGGGGGCGGTGGTCCAGCCGGTTCCACATCCCGGGGGAGGACTCCGGCTGCTCCCGGTAGATCCGCTCGGCGAAGTGCACGTTGTAGCGCAGGAAGTCGATGCAGCTCGCAGGCGCTGTCGATCTCGGCCTGGTACGCGGTCTTGCTCTGCCCCAGCATGGTGGCGGCGTTGACCAGCTGCCGGTGGACGGTGGCGAGAAGGTCGGCCGCCTTGAGAAAGACCGCCGCGCGGTCCTCGAACCGCCAGTGGCCCCAGTCGCGCTGCGCCTCGGTCGCGGCCTTCGTCGCCGCCCCGATGGTGGCGCCGTCGGCCTGGTGCACCTTGGCGAGCACCCGCTGGCGGCAGTGAGGCGAGACGACGTCGTGGGTGTCGCCGGTCCGCACCTCGCGCCCGGCCACCACGACCGGGACCTCGACCTGCTGCCCCCCGACGGCGCTCAACGCGGCCTTGAGGGCCGAGCGCTCCGACGACCCGGGCGCGTAGCTTAGCACCGGCTCGTTGCGGGGATGGGGGATGTTGGGAAGACCGCTCATGAGGAGCCCCGATGAGGAGAACGGGTAAGCTAACCCGTCGCCGCCGGAGGCGCCCGGCATTACTTTCGGGCGTGGCGTTCCGACCCTCCACCCGAGGCCCGCGATGAACCGTGGCACTGCCGCGCTGGTGTTGCTGCTGGCGCTCGTTTCCTGCCGGAACTACGACTACTACTCCCACATCTCCGACGCCGACGGGCTGGTGCCGGCCGATCAGTTCGCCCGCTACGGCCGGGAGCAGGCCCAGGCCGTGGCCATCGAGCAGGCGTTCGCCAAGGCCCGGCAGGGCACGTCGCCCGAGGCACTCGCGGCCCAGGCCGACAGCGCCGTGGCATTCGCCCGAACCCAGCCCGACGTCGTCAACGCCGTGGCCGAACCGCTGAGCCACCGGATCACGGTGGACTTCAAGAGCGGATGGCGGGTGGGCCTCGTGCCGCTGAGCCGCTGAAGCGGCTCCCAGCCGAGGCCCGAGCCGTGACCGAATGCCGCCAGGTGACGACCACTCTCCCCGACCGGGAGGCCGCGCACCGGCTCGGCGGACAGCTGCTGGAGGAGCGGCTGGCGGCATGCGCCCAGGTGGTGGGCCCGGTGTCGAGCACCTACTGGTGGCAAGGCGAAATGGAAACGGCGGCCGAGTGGTATTGCCACCTGAAGACGACGGCCGCGCGGGTGCCCGCCCTGATATCCCGTATCCGCGAGCTGCATCCGTACCAGACGCCGGAAATCATCGCCCTCGCGGTGGCGGAGGGAGATCCGGGGTACCTCGAGTGGATCGAGGAATCGGTGAGGCGGTAGCTCTTCCCCCGCGCCCCGTCCGATCAGATATTTAGCGGGCCGTCCCCGGGCATCACCGCCGTTTCCCCCATCCGGTTCCGTTTTCCATGGCCAGTCGCGCGCGACTCGTAACCGTTCTGGTGATCGTCGGATTCATCGCCTTCCTGGTCTACGCGACGCTCGAAGTCCAGCGCGTCGAGTGCACCGTCACCGTGGCCTTCCAGGGCGAGAGCCGGTCGGCGACGGCCTCCGGCGCCAACGAGCAGTCGGCCACCGAGCAGGCCCAGACGGCCGCGTGCGGCCCCCTGGTGCAAGGCATGGACGAGAGCATCGCCTGCTCCCGGCGGCCGCCCACGGCCGTACAGTGCCGCCCGCTTTGAGGAAGCGGTGACGGTCCCTCGCTTTCCCCATCCGCTGACCCTGCTCGTCGCCTGCATCCTGATCGCGGCGGCGCTGACCTGGGTGCTACCGGCCGGGGAGTACCAGCGGCGGGAGGATCCCGCCACCGGACGGAACGTGGTCGTGCCGGGCACCTACGCCCCGGTCGAGGCCAAGCCGGTCGGACCGTTCGCGGCGCTGGTCGGCATCCCGAGAGGGATGATCGACGCGGCCTCCATCATCTTTTACGTCTTCCTGGTCGGGGGCGGCTTCGCCGTGGTGGAGCGCACCGGTGCCCTCGCCCGGCTGGTGAACTCACTGGTCGCGGGGCTGTCGGGACGCGGTCTGCTGGTGATTCCGATCGCGGGGCTGGCGTTCGCGACCGGCGGCGTGCTGCTGCAGATGCAGGAGGAGCTGATCGCGTTCGTCCCCGTCCTGCTGCTGCTGACCTCGCGGCTGGGCTTCACGCCGCTCACCGCGGTCGCCATGAGCCTGGGCGCCTCGGCGGTCGGGCGCCTCGTTCAGCTTCATCAATCCGTTTCAGGTCGGCATCGCCCAGAAGGTCGCCGGAGCTGGAGCTGCTGTCGGGCTGGCAGTTCCGGGTCGCGTTCCTGATTCCCGCGCTGGCGGTCTGGATCGCCGGCACCATGCTCTACGCCCGCCGGACCCGCGCCCCGGCCGGGTCGCCCGATACCGGCCGGCGAGATCGGGCCCGCCGCGGGATGGCGCCACGCCGCCGTGCTGCTCACCGTGGTGGCGAGCTTCGTCGCGTTCGTGATCGGCGTGCTCGAAGTATCAGCTGGGACTTCGACCAGCTGTCGGCGGTCTTCTTCCTGATGGGCGTGGCGGCCGGCCTGCTGGGCGGCCTCAGGGTCGCGGGAACCGTGGACGGATTCGTGGAGGGGTTCCGATCCATGGCGTTCGCGGCGCTGCTGATCGGGTTCGCCAGGGGGATCTACGTCGTGCTGGCCGAAGGCAGGGTGGTGGACACCATCGTCCACGGCATCTTCACCCCCATCGCCGACCTCCCGGTCACCTTCTCCGCGCTGGCGATGATGGCCGCCCAGACCCTGATCCATGTGCCGGTGCCGAGCACCAGCGGGCAGGCCGTGCTGACGATGCCGCTCCTGGTGCCGCTCTCCGACCTGGTCGGGCTTGTCGCGCCAGGTGACGGTGCTCGCGTACCAGTACGGCGCCGGGCTCTGCGAGCTGATCACGCCGACCAACGGCGCCCTGATGGCGATGCTGGCGGCGTCCGGCGTGCGCTACGAGGAATGGCTCCGGTTCGCCGGGCCGCTCTTCGGCGTCCTGCTGGTGCTGGCCGCCGTGGCCATCGGGGTCGCGGTCGCCACGGGCCTGTGAGCGCTAGGCCTCGACCCGGTCGATCTCAGGGCCGCGCAGCGTCTCCAGCTCCGGGAGCTGCGATGCGCCCACATGGCGCCGGCTCTCGCGGCCGTGCTCGAACACGATGAGGGTCGGAATTCCCCGGATGCCCAGGCGGGCGGGTGTCTCCGGATTGGCGTCGGTGTCCAGTTTCAGCACCAGGACCTCGCCGGCATGCAGCCGGGCGAAGTCATCCAGGGCCGGCGCCATCACCTTGCAGGGGCCGCACCAGTCGGCGTGGAAGTCCACCAGCACCGGGACGCTGGAGCGCTGGATCGTCTTCTCGAAGTCGGCATCGGTCACCTGGAGCGGACGGTCCAGCCGGATCGGCCGCCCGCACTGGCCGCACTTGGGGCCCGCGGAAAGGCGCGCCAGGTCCACTCGGTTGGAGGTGCCGCAGAACACGCACTTCACCACGACCGGCCGGGTCGTTTGGGTGGCGTCCGACATTGCTTCCATCTCCTTTGCTTACCAGGCTAGCCATGCCACTTCAGGTGCAAGGTAACGGGAAAAAGGCCGGCGCGAGGCACGGTGACTCGGCTTCACAGACGGAACTCGGCACAGTGGCACCACTGTTGCGTAGCTGTAAGGACGTCTCCCTATCAGGCAGGGAATCCATGGGCGAGCTCACCATCCGGGAAATGGAACAGGACGACGATTTTGCCGCCTGGTACTCCGAGCTCATCGAGCAGGAGGAGGAGGCGGCCGGCCGGAGCGGCGGGCCGGTGGAGCGTTACCTCATGCTCAGCAACGAGATCGGCGATTGGATCGGGGGCCTGCGCTATTGGTTGCGCGGTGGGGTGGCCCACCTGGTGGATGTTGTGGTCCTGCCGCAGGAGCGGCATCGCGGCCACGCCCACCGGCTCCTGACCGCCTTCGAGGAGCGCGCCGTGGACGGTGGGGCCCACCTGGCCGAATTCTGGACCGACGACGAGCGCTCCGGAGGGCCTGCTGGCGGCCCTGGGCTGGGACCCGGTGTTCCGGCGGGAGAACTACATCGGTCAGCGGACGCTGGTCCCTCATGGAGAAGCGGCTCACGGCTCCAGGCTGAGCTTGCCCCCACGGTTGGCGTTCACCGGACCAGCCGCACTATCTTACAGGGCTGGTCCGGTCTGCATTTTGGAGGGCTAACCGTTGTCCTGGGAAACACATGGGTACTATCACCGACCCCGCGCGCGAACTCGAATCCAAAGTCGAAGTCCTGAGAGACCTCGAGGGTCGAGTGCGGCGAGCTCATGGAGCTGCATGAGCGGAAGCGGGATCTCTGGTATCCGTCCGACCTCCTGGGCCCCGCCCCCGACACCGACCCCGACGCGTTCCAGGCCCAGCTGCGGGCCAAGGCCAAGGGCATTCCCGACCACGCTCGCGCCGCCCTCGCGCTCAACCTCCTCACCGAGGAGGGACTGCCGCATTTCCACCGGCTCCTGGCGGTCTATCTGGGCGACGAGAGCTACTGGCGCGCTGTGGAACAATCTCTGGACCGCCGAAGAAGACCGGCACGGCCAGGTGCTCCACGACTATGCCCGCGACACCCGTCTGTTCGACCAGCGGAAGATCGAGGAGATGCAGTTCGAGTACCTTCGCCGGGGGTTTCACCCCGAGTGGGACCGCGATCCCTACCGCGTCTTCGCCTACACCACGGTGCAGGAGCGCGCCACGCAGTTCTCGCACGCCGAGACCGGAAAGATCATCGGCGAGTACGAGCCCCTCCTGGGCGAGGTCCTGAGCCAGGTGGCCAAGGACGAGGCCCGGCACTACGCCTTCTATCGCACCGTGTTCGAGGAGATCCTCAAGCGCGACCCGGACCAGGCGCTCCACTCGGCGTCGTTCATCCTGCCGGCGATCGACATGCCCGGGATCACCATCCCGGGCTTCAAGGATCTGGCGGAGGTGATCCGGCGGTCCGGGATCTACGGCCCCCGGGACTACCTGCGCATCGTGCAGGAGCAGATCCGCTACTGGAAGATCGAGAGCCTCGGGGGGCTGGGCGAGCTGGGTCGGAAGGCGCAGGAAAAGATCATGGGCATTCCCAACCGCCTGCGGCGAATCGCGGAACTGATGGAGACTCGGACCCGCGCCAAGACCTTCAGCTTCGAGGCCGTGTTCAACCGCGAATTCGCGATGGAATGACGCTTCACCGGTTCTGGTCCGCCCTGGCGCTCCTGTGCCTGGTCGGCGGCGTGCGGCAACGACGATGCTCCCCGAAGCACGGCCCAGCAGGTGAAGTCGGATGTACCGCCCGACCAGGCGGACGCGGAGACCCTGGGTCGGGAAGTGCTCGACCTGGTGGACCGGGCCGTGGACTACCGGGGATCGCACCGCGGCCGCCCCGCGACCTCCCTGCGTCAGATGGGGGTAGACAGCCTCACCCCGACCACCGCGCGCCATCTCCTCAACGTCAATCGTGAACCGGTGGTCACCGTGCAGTTTCGCAAGACCGACGATCGCCGCGTCACCTCCTGCCGCGGCGACGGCCATATCCTGGAGGAGGCCTCCATCAACGCCGGACGCTTCACCCTCATGTGCACCTCCCGCTCCGGAGCCCAGCGGCCGATGCAGGTCGGCGGCGCGGGGCGGTAGGGCCGTCTCCGGTCAGTTTCCAGTGCTTCGAATTCTCCCTCGATACCTTCGCGCGTGGCATCGTCGTCCTGGCCCTGGTCTACGCCTCGATCATCGCCCTGACGCACTGGGCCGTGCGGACGCCGCACGCTCAGTCCGTTCGGCGCCTGGCCGAGGCTGGTGCGGCGGCTCAGCGATCCGGTGCTGCTGCCGCTGGAGCGCCGGGTGATCCGCCTCGGCGGCAGCCCGCAGGACGCGCCGCTCTGGCTCCTGGGGATCGTGATCCTCGGCGGGCTGCTGCTGCTGAGCCTCGCCAACTGGCTGCACGGCATGGCGGCGACGGTCACCGCCCTGGCGAGCGCGCGACCCCGGGACTGGATCAGGCTCCTGGTGAGCTGGGCATTCACCCTGGTCATGGTCTCGATCTTCATCCGCGTGATCGCGTCGTGGTTCGGGGTCTCGGAGTACCGGCGCTGGATGCGCCCGCTGGTGCTGCTGACCGACTGGATCATCCGGCCGATTCGCCGGCTCCTTCCCCCGGCGGGCATGCTCGATTTCAGCCCCATGGTGGCCTGGCTGGTACTCTGGCTGGCCAGAGGCCTGGTCGTCGGCATGCTGTGAGGTCCCAGCCGCCGATCTCACCGACCGCCACCGGTGTGCGGCTGAAGCTTCGGATCCAGCCTCGGGCATCGCGGGAGGAAGTGGCGGGGATCGTCGGGGACGCCATCCGGATCCGGCTCACCGCCCCGCCGGTGGACGGCGCGGCGAACCTGGCGCTGATCGGGTTCCTGGCCGCCCGGTTGCAGGTGCCCCGAGCGGCAGTCGAGTTGGTGTCGGGGAGAACCGGGCGGGTCAAGCTGGTGACCGTGACTGGCCTGTCGGTGGATCAGACGGCCGAGCGGCTGGGGATCTGAACCCACTTGTCGCGGGTGCCAATCCCGTTAGGTTGATGCAGGACGACAATCGATTCCGTGGCGATTTGCGCTGCTTGCGGCCACGTTAAACATTCCGCTAAACCGCTTGCCCCGTGGCGTTTTAGCCCCGGGGATTTTTCGTAGGAGGGCTTTCGTGCCGGTCGCCTCGCCACCCGCTTCCGCTCCCCCGGGATCCGAGCCGGGCCCGCGACCGAGCGGCTGGCACTGCTCGGAGCCGCTGCTCGCGCGCCGTATCCTGCTGCTCGACGGGGCGATGGGGACGATGATCCAGACCTACCGTCTGGGGGAGCCGGACTACCGGGGCGCCCGTTTCGCGGACTGGCCTCGCGAGCTCAAGGGCAACAGCGACCTGCTGTCCATCACCCAGCCCGAGGTGATCCGGGCCATCCACGCCGCCTACCTCGAGGCCGGCGCGGACATCATCGAGACCAACTCGTTCACCAGCACCGCCACCTCGCAGGCGGACTACGGTCTCGAGGACCTGGTCTACGAGCTGAACCACGCGTCGGCCGCGCTGGCGCGGTCGGTGGCGGACGAGTTCGAGCGCAAGGACCCCGAGCGCCCCCGGTACGTGGCGGGCGTGCTCGGGCCCACCAACCGCACCGCCTCCATCTCGCCCGACGTCAACGATCCGGGTTTCCGCAACATCGAGTTCGACGATCTGGTCGCGACCTACACCGAGGCCGCGCGCGGCGCTGCTCGACGGCGGGGCCGATCTGCTCCTGATCGAGACCATCTTCGACACCCTCAACGCCAAGGCGGCGATCTTCGCGGTCGAATCGGTCTTCGACGCGCTGGGCTACCGGGTGCCGGTGATGATCTCCGGAACCATCACCGACGCCTCCGGCCGGACCCTGTCCGGCCAGACGACCGAGGCGTTCTGGCACTCGGTGGCCCACGCCAGACCACTCAGCGTCGGGTTCAACTGCGCGCTCGGCCCCGCGGCGCTGCGGCAGTACGTCCAGGAGCTGTCCCGGGTCGCCCCGGTGCTGGTGAGCACCCATCCCAACGCCGGCCTGCCGAACGAGTTCGGGGAGTACGACGAGACCCCGGAGAAGATGGCCGAGGTGCTCCGGGAGTTCGCCGAGCACGGCCTGGTCAACCTGGTGGGCGGCTGCTGCGGCACGACTCCGGACGCACATCCGGGCCTTCGCGGAGGCGGTGCGCGGGCTGTCGCCCCGGCGCCCCACCCTTCACGAGCCCCACCTCCGGCTCAGCGGGCTGGAGCCGATCACCGTCCGGCCCGACAGCAACTTCGTGAACGTGGGCGAGCGGACCAACGTGACCGGCTCCCGGAAGTTCGCCAAGCTGATCCTGGCCGGAGCGCTACGACGCGGGGCTGGAGATCGCCCGGCAGCAGGTCGACAGCGGCGCCCAGCTGCTCGACGTCAACATGGACGAGGGGATGCTCGACTCCCGGCAGGCCATGACGACGTTCCTCAAGCTCATGGCCTCCGAGCCCGACATCAGCCGGGTGCCGGTGGTGATCGACTCCTCCAAGTGGTCGGTGATCGAAGCGGGGCTCAAGTGCGTCCAGGGGAAGGGCGTGGTCAACTCGATCAGCCTGAAGGAGGGCGAGGCGGAGTTCGTCCGACAGGCGACGCTGGTCCGACGCTACGGCGCGGCCGTGATCGTGATGGCCTTCGACGAGCAGGGCCAGGCCGACACCGTGGAGCGCAAGGTGGCGATCTGCCAGTCGGGCCTACCGGATCCTCACCGAGCGGGTGGGGTTTCCGCCCGAGGACATCATCTTCGATCCCAACATCTTCGCCATCGCCACCGGCATCGAGGAGCACGGCGACTACGCCCTCGCCTACATCGAGGCCACCCGCCGGATCAAGGCGGAGTTACCGGACGTCCTGGTGAGCGGCGGCGTGAGCAACGTCTCCTTCGCGTTCCGGGGCAACGACCCGGTCCGCGAGGCGATCCACGCGGTCTTTCTTTACCATGCCATCGCTGCCGGGATGGACATGGGGATCGTGAACGCGGGCGCGCTGCCGATTTACGCCGACATCCCGCCCGCGCTGCTCGAGCGGGTGGAGGACGTGGTGCTGAACCGGCGCCCCGACGCGACCGACCGCCTGCTGGAGATCGCCGACTCGGTGAAGGGTCAGGCCGCCACCCGGACCGCCGACCTCTCCTGGCGGGAGCGGCCGGTGGCGGAGCGGCTGGCGTACGCGCTGGTCGAGGGGATCGCGGACTACGTCGTGGAGGACGCCGAAGAGGCCCGGCGCCAGGCGGCCCACCCCATCGAGGTGATCGAGGGGCCGCTGATGGACGGGATGAACATCGTCGGCGACCTGTTCGGCGCCGGCAAGATGTTCCTGCCCCAGGTGGTGAAGAGCGCGCGGGTGATGAAGCGGGCGGTGGCGCATCTGGTGCCGTTCATCGAGGCCGAGCGCGACGAGTCGGCGGCCCGCACCAACGGCAAGGTGCTGCTCGCGACGGTAAAGGGCGACGTGCACGACATCGGCAAGAACATCGTGGGCGTGGTGTTGCAGTGCAACAACTACGAGGTGATCGACCTCGGCGTGATGGTCCCCTCCGCGCGGATCCTGGAGACGGCGCGTCGCGAGGGGGTGGACCTGATCGGCCTCAGCGGGCTCATCACGCCCTCGCTCGAGGAGATGAGCTTCGTCGCGAGCGAAATGGAACGCGAGGGATTCCAGCTCCCGCTGCTCATCGGCGGCGCGACGACCTCGCGGGCCCACACCGCGGTGAAGATCGAGCCGAACTACCACGGCACCACCGTGCACGTGCTCGACGCGTCGCGCGCCGTGGGGGTGGCGAGCAACCTGCTGAGCTCCAGCCTGGCCGGGCCCTTCGCGCGGAACGTGCGCGCCGAGTATCAGCTGATTCGGGAGCAACGGGCAGGGCGCGGGCCCTCGGAACGCCAGGTCTCCCTTGCCGCCGCACGGGCGAACCGCCTGACCATCGACTGGTCGGCCACCGCCCCGCCGGCGCCCTGCGCGCCCGGAGCTCAGACGCTCGACGACTACCCCCTGGGCGAGTTGGTGGACCGGATCGACTGGACCCCTTTCTTCCAGACCTGGGAGTTGGCGGGGCACTACCCGGCGATCCTGGAAGACCCGGTGGTCGGACCGGCGGCGAGGAGCCTCTTCGAGGACGCCCGCGTGCTGCTCGACCGGATCGTCCGGGAACGGCTGCTGACGGCGCGCGGCGTGTTCGGGCTCTTCCCCGCCGCGTCGGTGGGCGACGACATCCAGCTCTACCGCGGCGCTGACCGGACCCAGCCGGTCGCCACGATCCACACCCTGCGGCAACAGATGGCGAAGCCGCCCGGGCGGCCCAACCTGGCGCTTGGCCGACTACGTGGCTCCCCGGGAGTCCGACGTGCTCGATCACGTGGGCGCCTTCGCCGTGACCGCCGGCATCGGTGTCGACGCGCTGGTGGCGGAGTTCGAGAGCCAGGCACGACGACTACAACGCCATTCTGGCCAAGGCGCTGGCCGACCGCCTGGCGGAAGCGTTCGCGGAGCGCCTGCACGAGCGGGTTCGACGTGAGTTCTGGGGCTACGCCGGATCCGAGATGCTGGAGAACAGCGAGCTGATCCGGGAGGCCTACCAGGGCATCCGCCCTGCCCCCGGCTACCCCGCCTGCCCCGACCACACGGAGAAGGGCATGCATCTTCGACCTGCTCGGCGTCGAGCGCCAGGCGGGCATCTCGTTGACCGAGAGCTTCGCGATGATGCCGACGGCCGCCGTGAGCGGCTGGTACTTCTGGCACCCGGAGGCGCGCTACTTCGGGGTCGGCAAGATCGGCCGCGACCAGGTGGATGACTATGCCAAGCGGAAGGGGATGACCGTGGAGGAGATGGAGCGCTGGTTGGCCCCCAACCTGAGCTACGACCGATGACGGCGGGACGGAGCATGCCGACTCTTCGCGATCTCATCACCGGCCCGGGTGTTCACGTCCTCGACGGCGCGATGGGCACGATGCTGTACAACCGCGGGGTGTTCGTCAACGTCTGCTACGACGAGCTGACCCTGAAGCAACCCGGCCTGGTGCAGGAGGTCCACGAGGCCTACCTCCGGGCCGGCGCCGAGATCATCGAGACCAACACCTTCGGCGCCAATCCGGTGAAGCTGTCGGCCTTCGGGTTGGAGGAGCGCGCCGAGGACATCAACCGGTGTGCCGCCGGACTGGCCCGGAAGGCCGCTCGCGGACGGGCGGTGGTGGTCGGCGCCATCGGCCCGCTCGGCATCCGGATCGAGCCTTGGGGCTCGACCGCGAGGAGCGAGGCCGTGGCCCATTTCGCCCTGCAGGCCCGAGGACTGGCCGAGGGCGGGGTGGACGGATTCATCCTGGAGACCTTCAGCGACCTGGAGGAGATCCATGCCGCCCTCGAGGCCGCGCGGGCCGTGGCGCCGGATCTGCCGATCATCGCGCAGATGACCGTGGGCGAGGACGGGAACACGTCCTACGGCACCCCGGTGGAGACCATCGCCGCCCGGCTGACCGAGTGGGGCGCCGACGTCGTCGGCCTCAACTGCTCGGTCGGCCCCGCCCCCATGCTCGAAGGCGATCGAGCGCATGGCCGAGGTCACCACCGTCCCGCTGTCGGCCCAGCCGAACGCCGGCCTGCCGCGGGCGGTGGGAGACCGGCGCATCTATCTGGCCAGCCCGGAGTACATGGCTCAGTACGCCCGCCGGATCATCGCCTCGGGGGCGCGATTCATCGGCGGGTGCTGCGGAACCACGCCCGAGCACATCCGCCGGATCAGGGAACACGTGGCGGACGCGCAGCCCAGGCGGGTGCTCGTCGGGGTCCCGGCGTCGCCCGCCGTCCGGACCGGCCGGAGCCCCCCTGGTGCCGCTGGCGGACCGCTCGCAGTGGGGGCGAAAGCTCTCCACCGGGGAGTTCCTGCGCAGTGTGGAAGTGGTACCGCCGCGCGGCTGGGAGCCCTCGTCCATGCTGCGGCAGTGCCGGTCGCTCCGCGAGGCGGGGGTGGACGCGGTCAACCTGGTGGACGGCTCGCGGGCGCAGAGCCGCATGGGAGTCTTACCCGCCGCGCTGCTGGTGGAGCGCGAGGTCGGACTGGAAACCGTGTTCCACTACACCTGCCGTGACCGCAACATGCTCGGCATGCTGAGCGACCTGCTCGGCGCGGCGGCCGGTGGTCTCCGGAACGTGCTCATCGTCACCGGTGACCCGCCCACCGCAGGTCCTTATCCCGATGCGACGGCGGTCTTCGACATCGACAGCATCGGGCTCACCAACGTGGTGCGCCGGCTGAACCAGGGACTCGACCCCGGCGGCACCTCGATCGGCGAGCCCACCCGGTTCGTGATCGGAGTCGCGGCGAACCAGGGGGCCATCGACAGCGAGCGGGAACTCGAGCGCTTCCACTGGAAGGTGGAGGCGGGGGCGGAGTTCGCGGTCACCCAGCCGGTGTTCGATCCTGACGAACTGGCCGGCTTCCTGAAGCGAATCGCGCCGTGGCGGATCCCGGTCATCGCCGGAATCTGGCCGCTCACCTCGCTGCGCAACGCCGAGTTCCTGGCCAATGAGGTGCCTGGTGCCCGGGTGCCCGAAGCGGTGCTGGAGCGGATGCGGCGGGCGGAGTCGGGCGGAACGGGAGCGGCTCTCGCCGAGGGGATCCGGATCGCCCAGGAAATCATCGAGGCCGTGCGCGGGATGGTCCAGGGCGTCCAGGTCAGCGCGCCGGGCGGCCGGTCGGAAGTGGCGCTGGAGGCGCTCGGCTACACCAACTCCACGATTCTGCGGTAGCGTGCATCGGGGCGATCGAACCCGAGGTTGCTCACGTACACCTTGTCCACGCCCACCTCCCGCAATGCCCGGATGCTGCGGGCGCAGATCTCCTCCGGAGACAGCCCATCGGCGAAGTCGCGGGTGACTCCCTCCGCAGGCACGGGAAGGAAATTCCCCAGCTGTTCCAGTGTACGCGGGTTGGCGCTCCGATACAGGAAGACCCCGAACACGCCGGGATAGGGGACGCCGCGCCGACGAGCCTCGGCCAGGAATCGCTCCACCCGATCGACCGAATGATGCGAGACGATCTGGGTGAGAAAGAACTCCGCCCCGAACTCCGGGCTCAGCAGGAAGTCCACCTGCTCGGCCGGATCCCGCAGCGGGTTCACCCAACCGCCCAATCCCAGCGACGGCACCCGCCGGCGGAGCCACTGACGGAGCTGATAGGCATGGGGGAAGCACCGGGGCAGCCCGCCCGACGCGTCGCCCCCCACCACGGTCAACGCCTCGAATCCATGGGACGCGGCGCGCGTGGCGTACAGCTGGATGTAGTCCAGCGAGTGCTTCGCCGTCAGGAACGGGACGATGCGCGCCGGCGCGAGCTCGCCCGCGAGGTTGGCCGTGAGGTGGGCCAGGTTTTCTTCCTCCGCCTGCCCGATGGCGTTGTCGGTCAGGAAGATCAGGGTGTCCTGTCGGGCCAGCCGCCGGACCGAGTGATACATGTCGATCCAGGCATCCACGCTGGCGTCGTAGGACATGCCGCTGCGCGGAGGGCGAAGCTCGACCGCGATGAGAGGCCGGTCCTCGCCGAGGCGGCGGACCACGGAGGTCTGGCCGGGAGTCGGAGGGGTGAGCATCGAGTGGCGAAACGTAAGCCCTTTGTCCCTTCGCCGCCGCGCCCGTATCTTGGGATCGGAGCCTTCACTCAACGCCGAGCTGGCCGATGACCGACACCGTGTCCGCGACCACACCCGCGCTTACGACCCTGTCCGAAGAGGAGGGGATGTTCCGCGACGCGGTTCGGGAATTCGCCGAATCCGAAGTGAGGCCACTGGTCCAGACGATGGACCAGCCGCCCAGTTCGAGCCGTCGCTGATTCCCACGGCTGTTCGAGCTGGGCCTGATGGGCATCGAGGTGCCCGAGTCGCTCGGCGGCGCCGGCGGCTCGATCTTCATGGCGGTGCTCGCCATCGAGGAGCTGGCCCGGGTGGACGCCTCCGCGGCCATCTACGTCGACGTCCACAACACCCTGGTCAACAACGCGCTCCTGCGCTGGGGCAACCCCGAGCAGCACCAGCGGCTCTTTCCCCGGCTCACCTCCGGCCTGCTCGGCGCCTTCGCGCTCTCGGAGCCGGGCAGCGGGAGCGATGCCTTCGCGCTCGCCACCAGGGCGGACCGAAGCGGCGACCACTGGGAGCTCACCGGCCGGAAGTTCTGGATCACCAACGGCGCCGAGGCTGGCGCCTTCATCGTCTTCGCCAACACCGACTTCGCCAAGGGCTACAAGGGCATCACCGGCTTCATCGTCGAGCGCGACTTCCCGGGGTTCTCGGTGGGCAAGAAGGAGAGCAAGCTCGGCATTCGCGCCTCCAGCACTACCGAGCTGATCCTGGAACAGTGCGTCGTGCCCGACGAGAACGTCCTCGGGCCGGTGGGTCAGGGCTACAAGATCGCGATCGAGACGCTGAACGAGGGGCGGATCGGCATCGGGGCCCAGATGATCGGCGTAGCCACCGGCGCCCTCGAAGCCGCGACCGCCTACGTGAAGGAGCGGAAGCAGTTCGGCAAGGCGATCGCGGAGTTCCAGGGCGTGCAGTTCCAGCTGGCACAGATGGCCACCGACCTGGAGGCCGCCCGGCTCATGGTCTACAACGCGGCCCGGCTCAAGGATGCCGGCCAGCCGTTCCAGCAGCAGGCCGCCATGGCCAAGCTGTTCAGCTCCCAGGTGGCCGACCGGACCACGTCCAACTGCCTCGAGCTGTTCGGCGGGTACGGCTACTCGACGGAGTACCCCGCCGAGAAGTACTATCGCGACGCCAAGATCGGGACGATCTACGAGGGCACCAGCAACATGCAGCTTCAGACCATCGCGAAGGGCATGCTGCGGTAGGCGGCGCCGGGGAGCGAACGCACGACGGGGGCGCCGCCTGGCGCCCCCGTCGTGCTTCTTAGGTCCCCGAATCACCAATCGACGTTCGCGCGGTCCCGAGCTCACTGCTGCGCGGTCGAGTCCCAACCGGTCTGACCGGTGGTGTCACTCATGCCGGACATGCCCGATGTGTCCATCCCGGCCGCACCGGTCGTGTCGCTCCAACCCGCCCCGCTGGTGTCTTCGCCTGCCGTCATGCTGGTATCGGGGTGCTCGAGTCCGGAATAGCCCGCGGTGTCCTCCGGCACGCCGGTGCCCTGCTCGCTGGAGGAAGGTGTCGACGGCCTCCGGCTGGCTGTCCGGCGGCACCAGGGAGGTGTCTCGCTCCATCCCGCGGTAGCCCGGAGGGGTTTTGGACCCCGCTCGTGTCTCGGGCTGCCGCCGTCTCGTCCTCTCCGCCGGCGCTGTTTCCCGCGCAGGCCAGGGTGCCGAACAGCATCGCCATGGCGGCGAAACCTGCGGTCGAACGTATCGTCATGGGACCTCCGTTTATCGTCACTGGTGACACCGGCACCGGGGCCGTGCCCGGCTAGCTGGACGGTACCGAGGCAGCCCCATGTGGAGCCGTGACTTGGCTCACCGGGACACACCCGACCCCGGCCTGGGACTTGCGCCGATGGCGGGCGGTCTGCCGACGGGGCCGAAGCTCCACCCCGATCCGGTGCTGTAACCCTGTATCGGATCTGCGTTTTAAGCTTGACATCGAGTGGCGGTTCGGTGAACATTCCTGCGGGGCTTCCTCGTGGCTTCTCCGCAATAGCCGGCCGCATCGCCCTGCATTTCGCACGCTGCCAACAATCGCGTTCACAGGATCGTCCGTGCAGATCTTCGTCGTCGTCGTTCAATCGTTCCGCCGCGACCCTGGTCCTGGCCCTCGGGTTGACCGTCCCGATCGCTCGTCGCCGGCCAGGCATCCGCCGGCGGCCTCACGGAGCGGCTGGCCACCTGGTTCGAGGCCGCCTCCCGCGGAGCACCAGGCCAATGGGGTATCGCCGTCGCGGACCAGACCGGACGGATGCTCTGGAGCATGAACCCCGACGAGCCGATGGTGCCCGCCTCCACGGTCAAGCTTTTCACCACCGGGTTCGCGCGGAGCGTGCTGGGTGGGTCGGCGCGACGCTCGACCAAGGTCGTGGGCATCGGCGGAGTGGATCCGGAGACCGGCGCGTGGGTCGGCAGTTGGGCCCTGGAGCTGAATGGCGACCCGACGCTCGAGCGGGCCCAGGGCTCCGGACCGACCCTGCACGACCTGGCGCTCCAGCTGGCGAGCGGCGGCATCCGGAAGCTGACCGGACCCCTGCAGGTGCAGAGCGCCGACGGTCCGGCCACCGCGCACCTATCCCGCCGCGTGGTCGGCGCGCCACCGGGGCCGCCTCTTCGCGCCGCCGGTCGGCCCGCTCACGCTCCACGAGAACATCGTCTGGATCACCGTGCGTCCCGGCGCCAAGGTCGGGCAGCCGGGCCCGTCTGGTGGAGACCGCTCCGGAGGGCATCACGTCGCTGGTGACCGTCACCGCCACGACCCGCGCGGGCCGCAGGTCACGCCTGGGCCTCAGCCGGCGGAAAGACGGCGGGTGGGTGGTGACCGGCACGATCGGTGTGCGCGCCTCGCCGAGGCGGCTGACGGCGGTGGTTTCCGATCCCAAGGCGGTCCTGAACGCGGTGTGGGGCACCGCGCTGGCCCGGGTGGGGATCTCCTGGAATCGGGCGCCGTACATCGGAGCGCCGCCCGAGGGCGAGCCGCGGATACTGGCCGAGGTGGCCTCGGCGCCGCTGGACTCGCTGGCGAGCGAGATCAACCGCCGCAGCCTCAATCTCGGGGCCGAGCTGCTGCTGCAATGGGCCGGCGGGCGGGACCGTGCGCCCGAGCGGCTCACCCAGCACGTCCTCGACGTCATCGGATCGAGCAAGGGCGTGTACCTCGCCGACGGCAGCGGGCTGTCCTACGACGACCGCGTCGCGCCCTCGGCGTTCATCTCCTACCTCGCCAAGTTCCCGGCCACGGCCGCCGGGCAGAACTTCCCCCAGCTGCTGCCGGCCAACGGCACCGGCACGCTGCAGACGCCTCAACACCGGCTTGCCCGGGCCAGGGCGTGGTGCGGGCCAAGACCGGTACCCTGGGGCAGGTCTCGACGGTGGTGGGGTACCTGGGCGGAGCGGACGGCGTGCTGCTCGTGTCGCTGATGTACAACGGGAGCCGCCCGTGGGCGGCGCGTCAGGCGCAGTGGAAGCTATTCCGCGAGCTCGGGGCGGACGGCGTCGTCATTCCGACCGACAGCACACCGCCGCCCCCGGTACAGCTGGGCGGCGATGAGGACGATCGCCCGGCCTGGCTGGGCGACGAGGCGTCGGCCGCGGACAGCAGCGCGGCGCCCTGAGCCCCGTCAGGCCTTGCGGGCGCTGACGACGACGAGCACGACTCCACCTGCCAGCGCCAGGCCGGCGAGCAGCGGAGGGATCGGGACCGTCTTCTCGTTCGTCGGCGGTCGCCTCGATCGGGCCCACGTCGAGCACCTTCTCCTTCTTGGTGAAGGAGAATCCGCCCAGCGCGAACCCGGCGACGCCGATGACGATCAGGATGATCCCGATGATCGTCCCGGGCTTCATACCGGGCGCCGGCCCTGGATGACGCGAATGAGGACGACCGCGAGCGCCACGACCAGCAGGATGTGGATGAACCCACCCAGCGTGTAAGACGACACCATCCCCAGCAGCCACAGTACCAGCAGGATCACGAAGATCGTCCAGAGCATACCGGCCTCCCAGGCGGGTGAGAACCGCGCCAGCCGCCTCGTGCGGCCGGTTCGCGGTATTGACCATGAATAGCGCGACCGGCGTCGAAGCCGGCCGTTCATCCTAGCGGCCAACGCCCATCCGCTCGCCGTGACCACCCTCACCCGCCGGGCGAGACTCGCAGCCGTTTTGCCCGGTGACGGCCTCAGGGAGCCCTCCTTCCCGCGCCGCCCCTGATGGCCGTACTATCCTGACACCCATCGACCAAACCGGAACGCATGGCGACCGTACCCGTCTCCCGCCCCAGCACCGAGGCACCGGGCTTCACCCCGTTCGTCTCCGCCGAGCCAGTCCCCGGCCGAGCTGACGCTCCGGGCCGTGGTGCTGGGGGCGATCCTCGGCATCGTCTTCGCCGCGTCGAGCGTCTACCTGGCGCTCAAGATCGGCCTCACGGTGTCGGCGTCGATTCCCATCGCGGTCCTGGCGGTCGCCTTCTTCAGGACCCTGGGCAAGTCCACCATCCTCGAGAACAACATCGTCCAGACGACCGGCTCGGCCGGCGAATCGATCGCCGCCGGGATCGTCTTCACCCTCCCCGCCATCCTGCTCCTGGGCTACGATCTGACCGTCGGCAAGGTGGCGGTCGTCGCGGTGGTGGGCGGGGTGCTGGGCATCCTGCTGATGATCCCGCTCCGGCGCGCGCTCATCGTGAAGGAGCACGGCCGGCTCACCTACCCGGAGGGCACCGCGTGCGCCGAGGTGCTGATCGCGGGCGAGAGAGGGTGGGCTGCAGGCGCGGCGGCTGTTCCAGGCCTTCGGCATCGCGTTCACCTACAAGTTCCTGATGGCGGGCCTGCGGGGGTGGAAGGAGTATCCGGGATGGATCTCGCGGTCGTACCAGGGCGCGTCCATCTCGGCCGAGGTTTCGCCCGAGCTGATGGGAGTCGGGTACATCATCGGCCCGCGCATCGCCGGGTATCTCTTCGCCGGCGGCTTTCTGGCGTACATGGTGCTCATTCCGGCCATCAAGCTCTTCGGATCGGGGCTGACGCAGCCGATCTTCGCCGAGCCCAAGCTCATCGCCGACATGAGCCCGGGCGAGGTGCGGGCGCACTTCGTGTTCTACATCGGTGCCGGTGCGGTGGCCACCGCCGGCATCATCGCTCTGGTGCGATCGCTTCCGACCATCGTTTCAGCCTTTCGGTCGGGCTTCGAGGACCTGCGGGGCAGCCTGGGCGAGGCCGCCTCCCGGGTCCGGACCGACGTCGACCTCCCGATCTGGATCACCCCGGTCGGCGCCGTCGTGCTGGCGCTGATCCTCACCGTGCTGCCGCAGCTCGCGGTGAATCTGCTGGGCGCCGTGCTGATCGTGGTCTTCGGCTTCTTCTTCGTGGTGGTCTCGTCGCGGATCACCGGCGAGATCGGGGTCAGCGCCAATCCGATCTCGGGCATGACCATCGCCGCGCTGATCGGCACGGCGACGATCTTCCTGCTCATCGGCTGGACCGGCGTGGACCACCGGGTCGGGGCGATCACCATCGCCGGCGTCATCGCGGTCGCGGCGGCCAACGCCGGGTGCGACCAGCCAGGACCTCAAGACCGGCTTCCTGGTCGGCGGCCACTCCCCGGCGCCAGCAGATCGCGATCCTGGTGGGCGCGGTCACCTCGGCCCTCGCGATCGGCTGGACCCTCGCCCTCCTCAACAACACCTACACCACCATCATCCCCGAGCGGCACCCCGGCGTGACGCTCGCCGCGGCGGCGCCCGGCGCGGGCGACCGCTCGGTGACCACGCTGGGCGAGACGATGCGCCACGACGGCGCGGAATGGGAAGTCGTCCGGGTGAACCTGCCGACCAGCGGCGTCCAGGCCGGCAAGTACCTGGTGGACCCGGCCACCAAGGAAGTCGCCTACCTGGTGGATCCGGGGATCGGCGGGCGCATTCGCGAGATCGACGGGCGCCCGATCACCAAGCTCGATTCGCCCAAGGCGACGATCATGGCGCTGGTGACCGACGGCATCCTCACCCGGAGGCTGCCGTGGGGACTGGTGCTGATCGGCGTCTGCCTCACGATCGCGATCGAGTTGATGGGGCTCCAGTCACTGCCGATCGCCGTCGGGGTGTATCTCCCGATCTCCACCTCGGCCTCGATGTTCGCCGGGCGGGATCATCCGGTGGGTCGTGGAGCGGCGCCGGGCGGGCGGCGGAGAGTCGATCGCCGAGGTCGAGTCGGGGCCCGGCGTGCTCTTTTCCAGCGGGCTCATCGCGGGCGGCGCCATCGCGGGCGTCACGATCGCCGGAATCGCCGCGCTGCTGGTGAGCCCGGGCGGACGCGGCGCGGGTGCCCGCGGCGGAATACCTGGCGCACATCGTCGGACTCGAGCGGATGCTGGGCCCGATCGCGCAGAGCGACCTGATCTCGCTGGCGATATTCGCCGGGCTCGGCTTCGTGCTCTACCGTATCGCGAGCCGCTGACATGCCGCCCGAACGCCCCGGTCTCGCCGGCGGTCAACGCCAGGATCATTCACGGTGCGCTGGTGATGGGCGTCGTGATGTTCTGCCTGGTCGCGTGGTACCTGGGCCGGTCCCCGTCCGTCCCGACGTATTCGTTACCGGACCGCCGGGTGCTGTATGGCGCCCTGGTCATCGCGAGCGCGATGTTCTTCGGTGCCGCGATCTTCACCGCCGGCCGGCTGGGCCGGCCGGCGCCGGGCATGTCGCAGGACGAGTGGTGGCGGGTGAACCTGGGCAAGGCGATCGTGATCTGGGCGCTGGTCGAGGCCCCGGCTCTCCTGGGGCTGATCGCCTACACCCTCACCCACGACTTCCGGGTGCTTGATCGCCACGCTCACCGGACTCCTGCTGTTCGGAAACTACCGGCCGAGCCGTTTGATCGAGCGTTGAATGCGGGTTGTTACCTTGCTGCCCGCCGCCACCGAGATCGTGGCGGCACTGGGTGGCGCCGGCAGCCTGGTCGGGATCTCGCACGAGTGCGATCATCCCGCGTCGGTGCTGGGCCTGCCCCGGGTCACGGCCACCCCGATCGATCCGGATGCGCCGGGAGCCGCCATCGATGCCGAAGTCCGGCGGTTGCACGCCACCGGTAAGCCCGTCATCGGGGTGGACGCCGCGGTGCTCCGCCGGCTGGCTCCCGACCTCGTCGTCACCCAGGATCTCTGCCAGGTCTGCGCGGTGGCCGAGGGAGAGGCGCATCGCCTGGCGGCGGCGGTGCGGCCTGCGCCGGAAGTCCTCTCACTCTCGGGCGGCACGCTGGAGGGGATCTGGGCCGACATCGGCGCCGTGGCCAGGGCGCTCGATCTCGTTCCCGACGGACAGGAGTTGCTGGCCGGCCTCAGGAGCCGTCTCGATCGGATACGCGCCAGGCGCCCAGGCGTCCGCCCACGTGTGGTGTGCATCGAGTGGCTGGAGCCGCTCTATCTGGCCGGCCACTGGGTGCCCGAGCTGGTCGAGGCTGCCGGCGGGCAGGATGTCGGAGCGGTCGCGGGGGCTCATTCCGCCCGTGGGGAATGGTCGAAGGTGCGGGCACTCCGGCCCGATCTCTTCGTCATCATGCTCTGTGGTTTCGATATCCGGCGCACGGTGGCGGAGCTGTCGGCCCTCCGCGTGCCCGAGGCGTGCTCCACCCTGGGCGCGGTCCCGGTGTGGATCCTCGACGGGAATGCCTTTACCTCCCGGTCGGGCCCCCGCGTCGTGGACGGCGCCGAGCTGTTGCAGGGCGCGCTGGCGGGGCGGGAGAGTCGGGGAATGGTCCGCTGGCAGGGTTTCGCAAGGCAATGAAGCGTGGCATCGTCGAGGCGGAGGGCCCCGAGGCGTTGGGGCTGATCCGGCGGCTCTTCCTCGAGTATGCCGCTTCGCTCGAGGTGGATCTCGGCTTCCAAGGCTTCGCCGAGGAGCTTGCCGCACTGCCCGGCGGGTACGCCCGCCCCGCCGGCGGATTGCTGATCGGATTCGAGGGCAAGGAACCCGCCGGGTGTGTGGCGTTCCGGCCGCTGGAGCCGGGGGTCTCGGAAATGAAACGGCTCTACGTCCGGCCGTCGGCCCGAGGGGCCGGCTGGGGCCGGAAGCTGGCCGCTCGGGCGGTAAGCGAGGCCCGGTCGGCGGGATATCAGCGGATGCGGCTCGACACCCTGCCGAGCATGGGCGCGGCGCTGGGCCTCTACCTCGCCATGGGGTTCCGGGACATCCCGGCGTACCGGCACAACCCGGTGGCGGGCACCCGATTCCTCCAGTTGGACCTCCGCCCGGCGCGGGGGTAGACAACCCGTTCCGCTCGCGCGACTATTGGCGTTCTCCATCTCACGGACCATGACTCCCGAATCCCTGGCATTCCTCAAGTCCCTGCTCGACACCCCGGGCCCTTCGTCCTTCGAAGCCGCGCCGGCCCGCGCCTGGCGCAAGGAGGCGCAGGCATTCGCCGACGAAGTTCGGGCTGACGTCGGCGGCAATTCCTATGCGATCGTCAATCCGGGCGGGCGGCCCCGCGTGATGCTGGCCGGACACATCGACGAGATCGGGGTGATGGTCACCCACATCGACGACGACGGCTTCCTCAGCTTCGACACCATCGGAGGCTGGGATCACCAGGTATTCGTCGGGCAGCGGGTCCGTCTGCTCGGCCGCGAGGGCCCCATAACCGGTGTGGTCGGCAAGAAGGCCATCCACCTCATGGACAAGGACGACCGCGACAAGGTCTCCAAGGTCGAGGACCTGTGGATCGACATCGGTGCTTCCAACCGGGCCGAGGCCGAGCAGCACCTGCGCATCGGCGATCCCGGCGTGCTCGCGGCAGGCGTGCTGGAGTTTCCCAACGGACGGCTGGTCAGCCGGAGCATCGACAACCGGATCGGCGCCTTCGTGGTGCTGGAGGCGGTGCGGATGCTGGCGGGCGGCGGCCGGCCGGCCGCGGCCGTGTGCGCCGTGGCGACCACGCGGGAAGAGATCGCCGCCACCGGTGGCGGGGCGCGGACCTCGGCCGTGGCGCTCGAGCCCGACGTCGCCATCGTGGTGGACGTCACCCATGCCACCGATTACCCCGGCGTGGATAAGCGGCGCCACGGCGATTACCGGCTCGCCGGCGGACCGGTCCTCTCCCGCGGAGCCTCGGTCAGCGACATCGTCTTCGAGCTGCTCGCCACCACCGCCGCGACCGAAGGGATTCCGTACACGATCGAGGCCGCGTCCCGCGATACTCACACCGACGCCGAGGCCATCTTCAACGCCCATCGGGGGGTCGCCACGGCGCTGGTCTCGGTGCCCAATCGCTACATGCACAGCCCGAACGAGATGGTGGCGCTGGAAGACCTCGACCGCACCGCGAGGCTGTTGGCCGCCTTCACCCGCAGGCTGACGCCCGACACCGACTTCGTGCCCCGCTGACCGGGGTATTTTCCGGTATGATCCGAGTCGAGACTTTCGTGCTTCCTGGCCGGGCTGGCGCTGGCGGCATTCCCGGGGGGCCTGCGAGCCCAATTCGGCACGCAGCAGCACCCGGTGTTGATCTCCGCCACCGCCACCGATCACGGCGATCGACGACATCCGCCACCTCAGCGACGACGGGCTCGCCGGTCGGATGACCGGCTCCCCCGGAGCCGACTCGGCGGCGGCCTACCTGGCGCGGCGCTTCGAGCAGGTCGGGCTGCAGCCCGCCGCGGGCGGCTGGTTTCAGTCCTTCACCGTGGCCAAGGAGGCTCCGGTGGCGCAGTCGGCCCGCGTGGGGGGACTGGTCGGCCGAGAACGTGATCGGGCTGCTTCCGGGCCACGATCCGATTCTTCGCAACGAGACCGTGATCCTCGGCGCCCATTACGATCACCTGGGATTGGGAGGCTTCGGCAGCCTCGATCCCGACAGCACCGGCCAGGTGCACAACGGGGCCGACGACAATGCCTCGGGCGCCGCGATGCTGATCCAGATCGCCGCCCGGCTGGCGCAGTCGCCGCCGGCCCGCACGGTGCTCTTCATCGCCTTCAGCGGCGAGGAGCTGGGGCTGCTCGGATCGGCCTACTACGTCAAGCAGCCGGTGTACCCCCTGAGCGCCACGATGGCGATGATCAACCTCGACATGGTCGGGCGGCTCCGGAACGGCCGGCTCATCGTCTACGGCGCGCGTACCGCCAAGGAGTTTCCGGCGCTGCTCGACTCGCTCAACTGGCACGCGGGGTTCGATCTGAAAGCCCAGGGTGACGGCTACGGGCCCAGCGACCAGTCTTCCTTCTACGCCGCGGGCCGGCCGGTGCTGCACGTGTTTACCGATCTGCACGACGACTATCACCGGACCACCGACGACTGGCAGAAAATCGACGCGGAGGGGTTCCGCCGCGTCACCAACTTCACGCTGGGCCTGGTCACCGCGCTGGCCAACCGGCCCATGAGGCTGACACCGGTGGAGGTCGCACCGCCGAACCACGGCGCCGCCGTCGCGACGCCGGCGTATGGCACCTACCTCGGCACCATTCCCGGACATGACCGACAATCCCGGCGGCGTGCGGCTCCTCGGGGTCCGGGCCGGCAGCCCGGCGGAGAAGGCGGGGCTTCGCGGAGACGACATCATCACCCGGATCGGAAACCTCGCGATCCCCGACCTCCAGGCGATGTCCAACGCGCTCCGGAGCCACGAGCCTGGCGATACGGTCAGCATCGTGATCCGGCGGGGCAACCAGGTCACCACGGTCCGTGCCACGCTGGGCTCCAGGGGAGGGTAGCGCATGGCGGTGCTGAACGCGGACAAGGTCATCGCGGCGCTGCGCGGCGCGTTCGCCCGCGAAGTGGGGCGCACGGAGCTGCTGCGGACGGCAGCCGAAAAGATCCGCGCGGCCGGGCCGCCGTACACCTCGGTGTATCTCTACATGCTCCACGGAGACGAGCTGGTGCTCGAAGCCTTCGCCGGGCGCGACACCGAGCACACCAGAATCCCGGTGGGCAAGGGTGTCTGCGGCACGGCGGTCGCGACCGGCACGGACCAGAACGTGCCGGACGTGCGGGCGGTCCCGAACTACCTCGCGTGCAACACCTGGACCCGGTCCGAGCTGGTCGTGCTGATCCGTCGGGGCGACAAGATCCTGGGCCAGATCGACGTGGACAGCGACCAGCCCGATCCATTCACGGCGGACGAGGAAGCGGCAGTGCGGCGGGTAGCCGACGCGGTAGGGGTGCTGCTGTAGCCGCCTCCACCGCGATCGCACGGACACGCGGCGTCGATCTTTTCGTGCGCCGGATCGGCAGCGGCCCCCCGGTGGTAGTGCTGCACGGGGGGCCCGGCGCGCACCATGATTACCTTCTCCCCGGCTTCGACGCGCTGGCCCACGGCCGGGAGTTGATCTATTACGACCAACGGGGCGGAGGCCGTTCCCCGGTCGCGCGCGACGTGCCGGTCGGGTGGACCGAGCACGTTGCCGATCTCGAGGCCCTGCGCCACGCATGGAAGCTCGGTCCCCTCACCATTGCCGGCTACTCCTGGGGCGGGCTCCTGGCACTGCTCTACGCCCTCGATCATCCCGCCAACGTCGCGCGGCTGGCGCTCATCTCTCCCGCTCCAGCCTGGCGCTCCGCCCGCGAGCGATTCGAGGCGCGCTTCAGCCAGCGCAATCTCGATCCGGCCCTCCAGGAAGCCCGCCGGTCGCTGCGAGAAAGTGGTCTCCGCGACCGCGATCCGGAGGCCTATCGGCGCCGCATCTTCGAGCTCTCCGTCGCCCCGTATTTCCACGACCCCGCTCGGGCCCGGGACCTCACCCCCTTTCGAGTCACGGGGCGCACCCAGGAGGAAGTCTGGGCCAGTCTGGGGGACTTCGACCTGAGAGAGCGGCTGAGCCTGCTGCGAGAAATTCCCTCGCTGGTGCTCCACGGCGAGGACGACGCCATTCCGGTCCAGGCGGCCCGCACGACCGCCGAGCTGATGGGGGCCGTATTCCACCCGGTCCCCCACTGCGGCCACGTTCCCTATGTGGAAGCGCACGAAGCGTTTGTGAGAATCGTAGGGAGCTTTCTCCCGGCCTGAGTCGCTCCACCGGGATTACCTTTCCCGCCATGCCTCGCGCCACCCCGCTGGATCTGGTATTCAGTCGCGCAGTCGAGTCTACCTTCCCACGGATCGCCGCCAGCCTGGCGGCCGGAGGGCACGATCCGGCCGACCGCGACGCCTTCCTCATGGACGGCGAAGTCGTCACCCTGCTGCGTGACCTCCGGCCCGAGGAAGGACTGGGCGAGGCGATGGACCAGATGGTCGCGCTGGTACACCACGCCTATCTCGCGTGGTCCGCGGGGGCCGTCACCATTCCGCTGGGCCGGGAAGCGACGGAGGATCTGCTTGGACCGACACCGGCCGACGCCACCGATGTGAAGGACATCCCCGCCTACTACGCCCAATTCCCCGAGCGGTTGATCTGGGCCACCGTCATCGAAAACGAAGTCCCGGAGCCGCTCGATGGGATATTCGTGTCCCGGGTGCCCGGCGGCGACCTGCGGGTGCTGGGCATCTTCGGAATGCGTCCCGAGCGGCCGGGCTTCAGCGCGGTGGAAGCCACGGGCGGCAGAGTGGAAAGCCTTACCCGGGGCGACGGGTCGCCGCTGTTCGACCCGACACTCCCCGGTGGCGCGAGCGCAGGATTGCGCTCCATCGTCGGCGAGGAAGAACTGCTGGAGCTGGGCTGGCGCACCCGGAGCCTGGCCGCGGGTGTCGAGGCCGGGGAGACTCCATGGAAACCTTGAAGGACTTCATGGACAAGAAGGCGGTGGCGGACATCCTGGAGCAGATTGCCGCGTTTCTCGAGCTGAGAGGCGAAAATCCGTTCCGGATCCGTGCCTTCCGCACCGCCGCCCGCGCCATCGGCGCGTTCCCGGGCGACTTGCGGCAAGGACTCGAGGACGGATCGCTCGCCGCGGCCAAGGGTGTGGGGCCCGCCACCCTCCAGATCGCGACCGAGCTGCTCAATACCGGCCGCGCGGAAATCCTGGAAGACCTGCGGGAGCAGATTCCGCCCGGCCTCGTCGAGATGCTGTCGATCTCCGGGCTCGGCGTCGCCAAGATCCGGCAGATTCACGACGTCCTCGGAATCGAATCGTTGCCGGAGCTCGAGACCGCCGCCTTGGACGGTCGCCTCGCCAAGCTGCCGCGGTTCGGCCGGAAGACATCCGAGAACATTCTCAAGAGCATCGCGTTTCTCCGCCAGGCCAACACGTTCCGTCTCTCCCATCACGCGGCAGAAGAGGCCGAAGGCCTGCGTGTGGCGCTGGCGCGCCTGCCGGGCGTCACCGCGGCCATCGTCGCCGGCGATGTCCGGCGGCGGTCGGAGGTGGTCCGCGACCTGGTGCTGGTCCTTGTGGCCGAGGTATCGCCGGCCGAGCTGTTCAAGCGACTGAGCCAGTTGCCCGGCGTCCACGAGTTCGCCGGACAGGACGAGCGCCGGCTCACCCTGCGCTTCGCCGGCGGCGCGAGCGCCCAGATCGTGGTGACGACCCCCGTGAACGTCGGCGCCGTGCTGGTGCAGGCAACCGGCAGCGAGCAGCACCTGGCCGAGCTGGCGAGTCATGCATCCGGGCAGGGGTTCTCCCTGGCCGGCGCGGCCCTGTGGCGCGGCAGCGAATTCGTGCCGACGCCCGATGAAGAGCACCTGTACCGGGCGCTCGGGCTGCCGTTCCTGGCGCCCGAGCTTCGGGAAGGGACCGGCGAAGTGGCCGCCGCCGCGCGGGGCGATCTGCCTCGCCTGCTGGAGCTCGCCGATCTGCGCGGCTTCCTTCACTGCCACACCAACTACTCCGACGGCTCCAACTCGGTCGAGCAGCTGGCCCTGGCCTGCCGCGACGCGGGCTACCAGTACGTCGGCATCACCGACCACAGCCAGGCGGCGGCGTACGCCGGCGGCCTCTCCCCCGACGACCTGCTCCGGCAGGCGGACGAGATCGACGAGGTCAACGGCCGGCTGCAGAGCATCCGGGTGCTCAAGGGCGTCGAGGCCGATATCCTGGCCGACGGAAGGGTGGATTTCGAGGATCGGGTCCTGGCGCGGCTCGACTTCGTCATCGCGTCGATCCACAGCCGCTTCAACATGAGTCCGCCCGAGATGACCGCCCGGATGCTGGCGGCGATGGACAATCCCTATCTCACCATCATCGGCCATCCCACCGGCCGCCTGCTGCTCTCGCGCGACCCCTACGGCCTCGACCTCGACGCCGTCATCGAGAAAGCCGCGGCCAGCGGTGTCGCCCTGGAGATCAATGCCGATCCCCACCGGCTGGACCTCGACTGGCGGGTGCTCCGGCGGGCGCGCGCCGGAGGCGCCATGATCTCCATCGGCGCGGACGCCCACAGCGTTTCGGGCATCGCCAACGTGGAGTATGGCGTCGGCATGGCGCGGAAGGGCTGGCTCGGCCCGGGCGACATCCTCAACGCCCGCACCGTGGAGGACTTCACCGCCCGCGCCCAACGCCGGCGGTGAGGGCACGAAAGGGGGGTGCCGCCCGGCCGCCCGGGCGGGAGTCGAAGGCTGCCAAATCCCGGCGGGCCAGAACCATGCTGCGGCGGCTCGCGCGCGAATACCCCGGCGCGCGCTGCGCCCTCGACCACGAGGACGCGTACCAGCTGCTGGTCGCCACCATTCTGTCCGCCCAGTGCACTGACGTGCGGGTCAACCTGGTGACACCGTCGTTCTTTGCCCGGTACCCCTCGCCCGAGGCTCTCGCCCGAGCCGACCGGGCGGAGGTGGAGGAGATCATCCGCTCCACCGGGTTCTTCCGCAACAAGACACGAAGCCTCATCGGCATGGCCCAGGCTCTCGTCGCCGACCACGGCGGCGAAGTGCCCCGGACCATGGAGCAGCTCCACGGCCTCCCGGGCGTCGGGCGCAAGACGGCGAACGTGGTCCTGGGGAACGCGTACGGTATCAACGAAGGAGTGACGGTGGATACCCACGTCACCCGGCTGTCACGCCTCCTCGGCCTGACCCGCCATGACGACCCGGTCAAGATCGAGCAGGACCTGATGGAGCTCTTTCCCCGCCGGGATTGGGCCCTGTTGTCCCATCTCCTCATCTTTCATGGCAGGCGGGTTTGCATCGCCCGGCGGCCGCGCTGTCCCGAGTGCGTGTTGGCCGAGCTCTGTCCATCGGCAGGGATCTGAGTCGGACCGCGGCGCTCCTCGTGGCGGGCCTCGCGCTCGTTTTTACCTTCGGCGTCGCCAAGCGTCTGGCGCCCGGCGCGGGCGCACGGTCGCAATGGACCATGCAGCGCGGCACTCACGCCCGCCACACCGGCACCTTTCGCCATCCCGACCTGAACGAGAGCTCCGGCGTTGCCGTGAGCCGCCGTCAGCCCGGAATCCTCTGGACCATGAACGACTCGGAGGATCAGGCCCGGATCTTCGCCACCGACACCCTCGGCCGGGATCACGGGGCGTTCGAGGTCCTCGGGGCGAGAAACCGCGACTGGGAGGCCATCGCGCTGGGACCCTGTGGGGCCGGCGACTGTCTCTACATCGCCGACACCGGCGACAACGTGCAGCACCGGCGCACCGCGCAGATCTATCGGGTGCCCGAGCCCACGATGCCTGCCCGGGTTCGGCGTACCCGGCCCGCCGAGGTGCTCGAGTTCCGGTATCCCAGCGGCCCCTGGGACGTCGAAGCGGCGTTCGTAGGCGGCGACGGGACGGTCTATCTGATCACCAAGGGCCGAGGCACTCCACCGACCCTCTACCGTCTCCCGCCGAGTGCCTGGGACAAGGGCAAGACGGTGACCGCCGAAGCGGTCGGCGAGTTGCCCATCGAGTCCGGCAGTCTAGGCCACCGCGTCACCGACGCCTCCCTGTCGCCCGCGGGCGACCGGGTCGCAGTCCGCACGTATCTCTCGATATACCTCTTCACGCTGGCGCCACCCGGCAGGCTGCTGCCGCTGGGCGTAGCCTGTATCGCCGCCGGCTTTCAGCTGCAGGGCGAAGGGATCGCCTGGCTCGACGATACCGACCTGGTATTGACCAGCGAAGGCGGGTTCGGCCGTCCGGGAACGATCGTAGTCATGGGCTGCCAAGCGCCCTGACATCGGTAGGCAGGCTTCTTGCCACTCGGTGAGAAAACGCGTTGTTGCTTCTCTCGGGTCCGAGCGTCGCAACTCCACAATTCTCAACGGCTTAACTGTCGCATGGCTCAACCGAGTGTGGAGATCCGCCCCATAGGCGAACAGTCCGGTGGGGCGCGGTTCTCGGGTCGCGATCCACTCGCGGCCCGCCGCGTTCTGGTGGTCGCTCCGCAGCCCTTTTACCAGGACCGCGGCACTCCCATCGCGTTGCGGCAGGTGCTCCAGGCACTCAGCCAGCTGGACTACCGGGTCGACCTGCTCACCTTTCCGGTGGGCACGGACATCGAGTTGCCCGGGCTGCGGATCTTTCGCGCCGGCAGCCCGCTTGGCATCCGAAACGTCCCCGTCGGTCTGTCGGTCCGAAAGGTGGCGCTCGACTGTCGGCTGGTTGCCGCACTAGGGAGCCGCCTGGCGCGAGACACGTATTCCTGCGTGCACGCGCTGGAGGAGGCCGCGTGGCCGGCCCTCGCCTTGGCCCGGCGCCATCGGGTTCCACTGCTCTACGACATGCAGTCGAGCCTCCCCGAACAGCTCCTGAAGCATCCGCTGGCCAGGATTCCTCCCCTTCCCGCGGCCACCGCGGCCGCGGAGCGCTGGCTCCTGAGTCGGGCCGATCTGGTGGTGGCGAGCCTGGGGCTGGCTGACCGGGTTCAGCGGACAGCACCGCACACGCGGGTTCGGGAGTGGAGATTTCCCAGCACACCGGGAGAGGTAGACCCCACCGACACGATTGCGCTCCGACAGCGTCTCGGTCTCCCGGCCGGTGCGCCCGTGGTGCTGTACAGCGGCACCTTCGAGGCCTACCAGGGTCTGGCCGATCTGGTCGCGGCGATCCCGGCGGTCCGGGCCCACGTGCCGGAAGCCAGGTTCATCCTCATCGGCGCGGACGAGAACAATCGCGGACCGGTGGGCGGCGCCGCCGAATCGCTGGTGCGCCAAGGCATACTGACCGTCGTGGACCGGCAGCCGCGGTCGGCGATGCCGGGCTACCTCGCCATGGCGGACGTCTTGGTCTCACCCCGGTCGTTCGGCGGCAACCTTCCGCTCAAGGTGTTCGACTACCTCGCGGCGGGCCGTCCGATCGTCGCCACCGACATCTCGACCCACCGCGCGGTGCTCACCGACCAGCTCGCGGTTCTGGTCCAGCCTCGGCCGCAAGCCATCGCCGAGGGCATCGTGTCACTCCTTTGCGATGCCACCCGGGGGAGGTCACTGGGCACCGCGGCCCGAGAATATGCTCTCGCTCACCTCGGGTGGAACGGCTTCGTCCAATCGGTGGCTGACATCTACGACGACGTGCACCGCCATGCCCCGGCCTGACGCCGGACTGGTGTCCGTCGTCATCCCCGCCCGAAACGAGGCCGCGGGAATCGCCGCTCTGGTCGGTGCGGTCGCCGCGCAGGACACCCGGGGCAAGGCGCTCGAGGTGATCGTGGTGGACGACGCGTCGACGGATGGGACGGCGGCGGCGGCGGAGCTGGCGGGCGCGCGAGTCATCAGGCTCGGCGCCGCCACCGGCAATCCAGCGCTGGCCCGAAACCAGGGCGCGGCCTCGGCCGGCGGCGACCCCATCGTCTTTCTCGACGCGGATTGCACCCCGGGTGACGGGTGGTTGCCGCGCCTGCTGCAGGCGCATGACGCGGGCGCGGACGTGGTGGGCGGATCGCTCGACCTGCCGCTCGGCCTCTCCGCGATGGCTCGCTGCGACTACTACTGCGGCTGGTATCACGTGCACTCCCGCCGGCCGGCGGGAGAGGTCCCCAACCATCCGCCCGGCAATCTGAGCGTCCGGCGCGAGGTCTTCCTCAGGTCCGGCGGCTTTACCGAGCAGCAGCCGATCGCCTACGCCCACGAGGAGCTGGCATGGCAGTCCGCGGTCCGGCGCGCTGGCGGGCGGATCGTCTTCGAGCCGGGGGCTACCGTCTATCACCATAACCGGCCCGGGTTCGCCAATCTGCTCCGCCGCAACTATCGCTGGGGCTACAGCGCCATCGAGAGCAAGGCCCGGTTCGGGGCCGCGCGCGCGGTCTGGGTCTACCGCTATCCCGGACTGCTGGTGGCGGGGAGCCTTCCACTCGCGCTCGGGAGCACGGCGTACATCCTCGGCTGCTGGGTGCGCGCGCGGGTGGTGGAGCCGGTCTTCATGCTGCCGGCGGTGCTGGCCGCCCGGCTGGCGTACTCCGCGGGGCTGGTCGCCGGCGGGATCCGGTGGATCCGCCACGGCGAAGCCGCCGCCGCCGTCCGGGCCCGCTGGGAATGACCATGGTCCGGCTCACCGCCGCCGTCTGCACCCGTGACCGGCCCGATCTCCTCGCACGGGCGCTCGAGTCCCTCCTCGGCCAGGCGATTCCGCCGGCCGAGATTCTCGTGGTGGACAACGCCCCGAGCAGCGACGCGACCCGGGCGCTCGTTACCGGGCGCTTTCCCGCCGTCCACTACCTGGTGGAGCCGATTCCGGGGCTCGACTTCGCGCGCAATCGCGCGCTCGACTCGGCGTCCCACGAGATCCTGGCGTTCCTGGACGACGACGCGGTGGCCGCCGCCGACTGGGCCGAAGCCCTCCGGCGAGCATTCGAGTTGGATCCGGCTGTGGCGGTGTGCACCGGGCGGATCGAGCCGCTCAGCCTGAGCACGCCGGGGCAGCGGTTGTTCGAGGCCAACGGCGGGTTCTCGCGGGGAACCATCCGGATCCGCCTTCCCGACGACGCCGGCCGGCCGCTCCACGGCTGGCAGGCCCCGCTCATCGCCTGGGCGGTCAGTGTCGGATGTGGCTGCAGCTACGCAGTGCGGCGAAGCGCGGTTCGGGAGCTGGGCGGCTTCGACGAGGCGCTGGACCTGGGCGCCCCGCTCCCGGGCGGCGGCGACCACGATCTGCTCTGGCGCGCGCTCGGCGCCGGGCACGCCGTACTCTACGAGCCCTCCGCCCTCGCGTGGCACGAGCATCGTCCCGAGGTCGCCGCGGTGTGCGACCAGATCGTGGGTCACCAGCGCGCCGTGCTGGCGTTTCTGGCCAAGCACCTGGTGGCCGGCGGCGGGAGCCGCGCGGCGCTCGCCGGATACACCGGCTGGCGGCTCGCCAAGCCGGGGGTGCGGCTGGTGCGCCGCGCGATCGGCCGGGACCCGCTCCCCGCGAGGGTCCTGCTCCGGATGTGGTGGAACTGCTGGCTGGGACTGGTGGTGTATCCGCGGGCCCGCCGGCTGGCCCGCCAGCGGCGCGAGCGGTACGCCGCATGAGCCGGAGCGAGGGCCGTCTCCGCCGCGTCTGGCGCTACCGCGAGCTGCTCCACAGCCTCGTGGTGCGGAACCTCAAGGTGAAGTACCAGCGGTCACTGCTCGGGTTCGTCTGGACCCTGGTGAACCCGCTGTTCACCGTGGCGGTTTTGGGGGTCGTGTTCAGCCACGTGGTCCGAATTCCCGCTGCCCCACTACTGGGCGTTCCTGCTGAGCGGGTATTTCGTCTGGAATTTCGCGCTCCAGACGCTCAATACCGGGACCTACATCTTCGCGGAGCACTCCCGGCTCACCAGAAGCGTCGCGTTTCCCAGCGAGATCCTGGTGTTCGGGGCGTCGGGCTCGCGGCTCATCGAGTTCACGGCGGAGATCGGATTGGTCCTCGTGGTCCTCGCCGCGTTCCACCATCACGGCATTCCGGAGAGCTACGTCCTCCTGCCGGTGCTGGTGCTGATTCAGCTGCTCCTGGTCATCGGGTTCGCCCTGCCGATCGCCACGCTCTCGGTCTTCTACTACGACGTGTACCACGCGCTCCCGATCGCGCTCACGACACTGTTCTACCTGTCGCCGGTGTTCTACCCCGCGCAGATGGTCCCCGAAGCGGCCCGCGGGCTCTACTTCCTGAACCCGGTGGCGGGCCTGCTGACGCTGTACCACGAAGTGTTCTACTGGGGGAGGATGCCGTCCTTCCACCTGCTCGGCGGCATGCTGGTGGCCGCCTTCGCCGTCTACCTGGTCGGATATGCCATCTTCCGTCGCTACGCCGCGATCTTCCCCGAGATCGTTTGAGTCGGCGGCGCCGCCCGCCGTCGAGCTCCGAGGCGTCTCGAAGCGCTTCTATTTCTACGAGCACCGCACCAGCTCGTTGCGGGAGTGGTTCATCCGCCGTGTCCTCCGCCGACCGCTTCACGTGCGGCGGGCGGAGTTCACCCTGCGAGGCGTGGACCTGGTCGTGGAGCGTGGCGAGGCCGTGGCGCTCCTGGGGCGGAACGGCTCGGGCAAGAGCACGGTGCTGCGGCTGATCGCGCGGGATCTATCAGCCCTCCGGCGGCACGATCGAGACCAGCGGGCGCATCACCGCCGTAATCGAGCTCGGCGCCGGATTCCATCCCGAGCTCAGCGGAGCCGAGAACATCGCGCTGTACGCCGCGGTGCTGGGCCTCAGCCGGAAGGAGCTGGCCGCGCGGTACGACGAGATCGTCGAGTTCGCCGCGATTCCCGATCTCCCGACCACGCCGCTCAAGTACTACTCCTCCGGCATGGAAGCCCGCCTGGCCTTCTCGGTGGCGGTCTGCCTCCAGCCCGACATCCTGCTCCTGGACGAGGTGCTGGCCGTGGGCGACCAGGCCTTCCGGGAGCGCTGTCTCGGCCGCCTGCGGGAGTACCACGCCCGGGGCGGCACGCTCATCCTGGTCTCTCACGAGCTCGATCAGGCGCGGGCCCTGTGCAGCCGTGGGGTCTGGTTGGCCGACGGCGGCGTGGTCATGGACGGTCCCATTGACGCGGTACTGGCGGGGTATCGTGGCGCGCCGGGCTGAGGCCGCGTCGCTGGCGCCGATCCGGCTCATGGAGCTCGACCTGGACCGGCCGGCGGGAGTCCTGGAGGGCCTCCATGGGTTCGTGGCCGTGGAAGCGCTGGTCCGCCGCGGCGGGGAGCCGGTCGGCTGGGTCCGGCTGCCGGTGGTGGACGGGCGCTGTTCGCCGGACGCGATCCGGGGACGCTCGGCCCCCTCCCATCGGCGTCGGAGGCCGGCGCCGGGGAGCGGGCGAAGCCGGCCAATCCCTTGTCGGTCACCGTGGCGGTCTGCACCCGAGACCGCACCGAGGACCTGGCCCGCTGCCTCGACTCGCTGGCGGGTCTTCACTATCCCGATGTCGAGGTGCTGGTGGTGGACAACGCTCCGTCGAGCGACGCTACCAGGACCCTGGTCGAGCGGCGCGGGGCGAGGGTGCGCTACACCAGGGAGCCGAGGCCGGGGCTGGACTGGGCCCGCAATCGCGCCATCGCCGAAGCCGCCGGCGAGATCGTCGCGTTCACCGACGACGACGTCGTGGTGGATCCCGGGTGGGTCCGGGCCATCGCGGCCGCCTTCGCGGGCGATGCATCGGTGGTCGCGGTCACCGGCCTCGTGCTTCCGGCTGAGCTCGACACCGAGGCCCAGGTGCTGTTCGAACGATACCGGAGCTTCGGGCGCGGCTTCGTCCCGCGCCGGGTGGCCCGGGAGAACGGCGGTCCCGTGGCCCACCGGTACGGTGCCGCCGGTGACTACGGTACCGGGGCCAACATGGCGTTCCGGCGAGCGGTGTTCGAGCGCATCGGCCCGTTCGATCCCGCGCTCGACGTGGGCACGCCGTCTCGGGGCGGCGGCGACCTGGAGATGTTCTTCCGGGTGCTGAAGGAAGGTCACGTCCTGGTCTACGAGCCCCGGGCCATCGTGCGCCACCGGCACCGCCGCACCCTGGACGAGCTGCAACGGCAGATCGCAGATCACGGAATCAGCTTCTCCGCGTACATCGTCCGCAGCATGCTGGCCTACCCCGACGAGCGACTGGCGTTCGCCAGGCTGGCCTGCTGGTGGTACGCCAAGACGGCGTTTCGAATCCTGGTCCCGAAGGCGGCCCCCGCCGGCCGCCTGAGAGCGCTGGGTCTGGCGGAGCTTCGGGGGTGCCTCGTCGGCCTGGGCCGCTATCCGGCCGCCCGCCGCGCCGCCGATCGCCTCGCCCGCGAACCTCATCATTCGGAGACACGCACATGAACGACGGCGCCCCGCCGGATCCGATGGTCTCGGTGGTCATGCCCTGTCTCAACGAGGAGGAGGCGATCGGCGCGTGCATCGTGAAGATTCAGCGCACCTTCGCCGAGGCCGGACTGCCCGGGGAGATCGTGGTTTCCGATAACGGCTCCACCGATCGTTCGGTGGCCATCGCGGAGGAGCTGGGCGCCCGGGTGGTGCATCAGCCGCTGCGAGGCTACGGGAACGCCTACCTCAAGGGCTTCGAAAGCGCCCGGGGCCGCTACCTGGTCATGGGTGATGCCGACGACACCTACGATTTCACCATGATCCCCCGGTTCATCGAGACGCTGCGGGAGGACGGCAACGAATTCGTGACCGGCAGCCGCTACCTGGGCGGGGGCGACCGCCACATCACCGGGCTGCACCGCTGGTTCGGAAACCCGGCGCTCACCCGCATTCTCAACACCCTGTTCGGCACCCGGTACACCGATGTGTACTGCGGCTTTCGTGCGTTCTCCCGGGAGTCGTACGAGCAGATCCGCCCGGTCAGCCCCGGCATGGAGTTCAACCTCGAGCTCGCGATCAACGCCGGTCTCGCCAAGCTCAAGACCACCGAGATCCCCATCGTCCTCGCGCCTCGCAAGGGCGAATCGAAGCTCCGCACCTTTCGCGACGGCTGGCGGAGCCTGCGGATGATGCTGCTGTACTCGCCCAACCAGCTCTTTTTCGTTCCCGGAGCGACCCTGCTGGTCGTGGGGTTGCTGATCCACCTCGCCGTGCTGTTGGGCCTGGTCCGGTTCGGTGGACGCCCGGCGGCCGGGGTGACGGCGGTGTTCGCGACCATCTTCAGCGTGGTGGGCTTCGAGATCCTCAGCCTCGGGCTCCACGCGAAGACCTACTCCTGGAGCCGCCGCTTCGACCGCGACAACCGGTTGCTGACCGGGTTCTACCACCGCTTCAAGCTCGAAGGCGGGCTGCTCCTGGGAGCGGGGATGGTGGCCGCGGGGCTGGCCATCCTCATCGCGATCGTGGTGGAGTGGGTCAGCTCCGATCTGTTGCCGTTGCCGCACCCCGAATGGGCCTCCTTCGCGGCCACGCTCGTCATCCTGGGCTCGAGCACCATCTTCTCGTCGCTCTTCATCTCCGCCATGTCGATGACCCGGCCCGAGGATCAGCCGTGAGTGGCCCCACGCCGGCTCGCTGGATCGCGGCGGACCGGCGCTATGCCGTCATCGTGGCGCTCATCGCCGTCGCCCTGTGGCTGCCGCGCCTGAGGGGTCCGCTGGATCTCCGCTACGACGCGGGCGTCTACTACATTCTCGGCACGTCGCTCGCCGAGGGGCGGGGGTACCGGCTCCTGAACGAGCCGGGCGCGATCGAAGCGGTGCAGTATCCCCCGGTCCTGCCCGCGATCGCGGCCCTGCACCAGCGGGTGCTGGGAACCACCGACCCGGTCGTAGTCGGACGCGGGCTTCGGTTCACCGCGGCGATGCTCTTCATCGGCTACGCCATCGCGGTGTTCGCGCTGGCCCGGCGCTTCCTCACGGCGGGTTTTGCCTTCGTCACGGCGCTGCTCGCGATCCTCAACGCGCAGGCCCTCTTTCTCTCGGACTATTTCGCCGCCGACCTGCCCTATACGGCGGTGTCGATGTTCTTCTTCCTGGCGCCCCCGGGGCTCGGAGCCGGGGCGCTCGCGGTAGGCGCCTTCGGGCTTCGCACCGCGGGCGTGGCTCTCCTGGGCGCGTGGACGGCCGAGAGCCTGCTGCACCGGCAGTTCCGCCAGGCCCTCGTGCGGGGAGGCGTTGCCCTGGCGGCGGTGGCCGGCTGGCAGGGCTACGTCCATCAGGTGAAGACCGATCCCGCGTTCTCGCATCCGGCGTATTCCTACCAGCGGGCCGGCTACCAGTTCTACAACGTCGGGTACTTCGAGAACATGGCCTACGTCGACCCCTTCCGGCCCGAGCTCGGAGCGGCGACGGGGCGCGACCTGGCGGCCCGACTGGCGACCAACCTTTCGGCCATCCCGGTGACCCTGGGAGAATCCGCGACGCTGCAACGGGGCTGGCTGGTAGGCGAGGTGGTCCGGCTGCGGGAGCATTTTCCCGGCCTTCCCCTGCCCGACTGGACCATCTCCGCCGTGCTGGTCGTCCTGACCACCCTGGTCATCGCCGGGCTCGTCCTGCTCGCGCGCGCGGGCCAGTGGCTCCTGGTGCTCTACGTCGCGGGATCGGTCCTGCTCATCGCCGTGACCCCGTGGCCGGGACAGTTCGGCCGCTATCTGGTTCCGCTGGCCCCCATCCTGGCGCTGGCGCTGGTGTCGGTGCCCGCGGCGCTCACCGCGCGGGCCGGTCGACCCGGGGGAACCTGGTGGCGCGCGGCCTCGTTGGCCGGCATCGCCACCCTGGGGTTCGTGCTGGTGCAGCAGGTCTACACGGTCTACAAGGTCTTCACCAAGCACCACCAGCCCGCCGTCATGACCGACGCGTCGGGGCGCGCCCACCACTACCGGCTCTTCTTTTATGACCGGAGCTGGCAACTGCACGACGATGCGCTCGACTGGCTGGGGAAGCAGGGGCCGGGCAAGGGCATCGTGGCCACGTCCACGCCGCATCTGGCCTATCTGCGGACCGGGCTGCCCGCGGTGATGCCGCCCTATGAGATCGATCCGGCACGGGCGCAGCACCTCCTCGAGGAGGTTCCCATCACGTATCTGGTCGTGGACCAGCTCAGCTTCCTCGACGTGGCCCGGCGCTATGCCGCCCCGGTGACGGCCTCCGCCTCGGCGGCGTGGCCGCTGGTCTATGCCGTGAACGACAGCGGCCCGCGGATCTACCGCTGGGCCGGCGCCAAGGCCGAGTCGTCGATCGGCTCGAAATAGGAGATCTCCACCAGGCGGTGCTGCAGCAGCGCCGTTCTCATGGTGGGCGACAGCGACTCGAGGTCGGACGTCAGCGCGTCCAGCGTCCCGTCGTAGACTTTACGGTCGGCTGCCCGGCGGTGTTCTCGCAACCAGGGCTCGGCGGGCGAAGGTTGACCGATGTTATGGACCTGTACCAGGGCCACCCGCCGCCGGCCGGCCAGCAGGCTGGCGAGGTCGTCGGGGTGCCGCAGCCCGAGGGGCTCGATCCAGACGGCCACGGGCAGGTCCCGCGCCAGGTACCGGCTCAGTCCGATGACGCCGGAGGGGACCGAGTGCACGATCACCACATCGTCCGGTCCCGCCCACCGCTCCAGGTCGGAGGCCAGGGCGCCATAGACCGCCCCGGGCCGACTGGTGTGCCGAACGATCGGCCAGAGCCCGGCGGTCCAGCCGGCCAGGAGAAGCCCGACGAAGGCCGGGCGAATCCGCGGGGCCAATTGCCGGACGCCCAGCGAGGCCAGCAGCATCGCGCCGGGAAGACCGCTCAGCACGTAGCGGGGAATGCGCGATGCGCCCGTGTGGCGCAGCAGATCGAACGCATAGGGGCCGAGCACGGCGGCGGCCACCCAGAGCCACACCAGCAGACGGTCGGGTGAGAACAGCTCGGTCAGACGTCCGCTGCGCAAGATCCAGAGCGCCAGGAGCAGGAAGGCCAAGGCGAGGCCGCCGTCCACCACGGGCGAGCCGCCCCACAGGCTGCCCCCCGCGAGGAGGCTCCAGGCGAGCTCGAAGGGACGGGTGACGATCTCGGGCCAGTGGAGCGGATCGGAGAGCCACGCGCCGGTCACCCGCCAGCGTGAGAGGGACTCCGGCACCCCCAGGTACCAGGGCGCGGCGGTGAGCGCACTCGCGGCCATCAGGGCCGCCACGGCGGGCCGCGAGGTCCGGCCCGGCCACACCACCAGCCACGCGCCGAAGGCGAGCCAGACGAAGAGGAAGAAGTAGTGGGTGTAGAGACCCGCGGCGGCGAGGGCCAGCCAGGCGGCCGCCGGGAGCGGCCGGAGACCTAGGCGGGCGACCCGGAGCGTCTGCCAGGCCAGCGCCGTGGCGAGCAGCCAGACCAGCGAGTACATCCGGCCCTCGACCGAGTAGAAAACGCTCGGTGGAGACCAGGCGTACAACACCACGGCGATCCACCCGAGATCCCGGCCGCCAAGCTCCCGGCCGAGCAGCCAGAGCAGGGGCAGCGTGAGCGCCGCCCACAGCAGAGAGAAGAACCGCAGGGCGGCGTCGCCGGTGCCGACTACCCGGGTCCAGCCGTTGAGCAGCAGATAGTAGAACGGCGGACTGGTGTCGGACAGCAGGACCGCGCGGATCACCTGGCCGGGCCCGGCGGGCGGGTCGCGATGCTCCACATATCGGCGAAACGTCGAGGAGGGCTCGACTCCCGCGGGCTGGACGAAATCGCCCAGGTCGCCGCGCGCCTCCGCGGCGGGATGCTCCAGACTGTGCCCGGTGGCCATGGCGAGCGAGAAGATCTCGTCGCCCCAGACTCCGGGACGAAGCGCCAGCACGACGCGAAGTATCAGCGCCGCGCCCACCAGCAGCAGGAGCGGTGCGGGCGTGGAAGAGCGGCTCACGAACAAGCTCGTTTCCAGAGGAGGATGGGTGAGATTACCGGCCGAGCGCGATCCTGCGATTCCTCGCGTAGGCGCGAGCGTATATTACCTCCTTCGCCGTCCCCAGGCCGAGGGAAGCAACCACCACCGGCACCATGCCAGCCGGAGGATCCACTGAGTGGGTGAGACCCGCTCGCCTTCGGTCGTGGTTCTGGGTGGTGGCCTCTCGGGAATGGCCGCGGCTCTCACCCTGGCGCGGGCCGGACTGACCGAAGTGACGCTCATCGAGCGCGGATCCACGCTGGGCGGGCTGGCCGAAAGCTTCGAGAGGGACGGGCACTTCTACCCGTTGGGCTATCACCAGATCCTTCACCGCGACCGCACCCTGCTCTACTTTCTCGATCTGCTTGGCGCGCTCCCTTCCGTGCGGTGGCGCCGGATCCAGATGCTGTTCCATGTCAACGGCCAAGCGTACGATCTCGCGACGCCCGCGGGATTCCTGCGGTATCCGATGAGCCTGCCCGACAAGCTCCGGTTCGTGCGCCTCATGCTGACCGCCTTCGTCCGGAAAGACTGGTCGGCGTGGCAAGACCGCAGCGCGGCCGACCTGGTGGATCGTTTCGCGGGACCGGGCGTGCGGCGGTCCCTCTTCGAGCCCCTGACCCGACTCAAGTTCGAGCTGCCCTGCGACGAAGTGAGCGGAGCCTGGCTCGGTGCGCGGCTGCACTATCGCGAGGGATCGGCACCGTTCGGCTACATTCCCGGCGCCAACTGGACCAAGGTGCTCTGCGATGGGCTCACCCGATGCCTGGAAGAGGCCGGCGTCAGGGTGCGGCTCCGAACCCGCGTGACCCGGCTCCATACCGAAGCCGGCCGCATCGTCGCGGCGGAGTTGGATGGGGGGGAGCGCGTCGCCGGCGACGCCTTCGTCAGCACCGTTCCGCTCGAGGTCTATCGCGGGCTCGTCCCGCGGGAGGAGACGCCGGTGCTGGATGAGATCCGTTACTCCGCCCTCATCTCGGTGGTCTGCGCCACCCGGCAATCGGTGCCCTCGAGGGCCTACTGGACCAACCTCGCCTCCCTGGACCGCACCGCGAGCGCGATCTTCCTGCTCAGCGAGCTGAACCCCACGATCGGACGGCCGGGCGACACCTGCGTCAATTTCGTCACCCACCTGCGGGGCCGGGACCGCCCGCTGTTCCAGGAGAGTGACGAGCGCCTGATGGCCCGCTATCGCGAGGATTTCACCGCCGTGTACGGCGAGGAGCTGGATCCCTTCTGGACTCACATCGCGCGGGTGCCGATGTATTCACCCGTGTTCGGCCGCCACTACCGGAATCCGCCGATACGAAGCTCCACCTGGCGCAACACCTGGTTCGCCGGCAACTATCGCACCTTCCCTTCGATCGTCTCCACCGGAACCGCGCTCGGTTCCGGAGTCGAGACCGGCGGCGCGCTGCTGGCGGAGCTGGGCCGGCGGGCCGATCTGGAAGACGGCATCGCACGATTCCGGCTCAAGGCGATGCCTCGTGGCTGACCCGGCGTCGAAACCGTCCACCGTGGCGGCCTTTGTCCAGGCGCTGCGGCCCCACCAGTGGGTGAAGAACCTGCTGGTCCTCGTGCCGATCCTGCTCGACCACCGGCTGATGGAGCCGGATACCGTGGCGCGGGGCCTGCTCGCCTTTGTCGCGTTCTGCCTCGCCGCCTCCGGCGCGTACGTGGTCAACGACCTGCTCGACCGCGAGGCGGACCGCAGCCACCCCACCAAGCGGCACCGCCCATTCGCTTCGTCCGCCCTGTCGCCCGGATTCGGATACGCACTTGCGCCCCTGCTGATCGGGTCATCTGTCGCCGTCGGCGCCGCGCTGGATCGGGCGGAGTTCCTGACGTTGCTGCTCCTCTACATCGGGCTGACCACCGCCTACTCCGCGTACCTCAAGCGGATCGCGGTGCTCGACGTCCTGATCTTGGCCGGACTCTACACGCTCCGGGTCCTCGCGGGCATCGCGGCGACGGGGGTGCGCTTCTCAACCTGGCTGCTGGCGTTCTCCATGTTCGTCTTTCTGAGCCTCGCCTTCCTCAAGCGTCACGGCGAGATCTCCACGCTCGCCGCGGATGCCACGGCCGGCTCACGCCGGCGGGGCTATCTCGGGGGTGACGTGCAGTGGCTCCGCACCATGGGCGCGGCGAGCGGCTACCTGTCGGTGCTGGTGCTGGCCCTCTATCTCAACAGCGACCAGGTCGTGGTGCTCTACCGGAAGCCGGCGGTGCTCTTCCTGGTGTGCCCGCTGCTGCTCTTCTGGACCAGCCGGATGTGGCTGCTGGCGCACCGCGGCCAGATCCACGAGGACCCCATCGTCGCCACGGCGCGGGACCCGTCGAGCTACATCGTCGGCGCGCTCGTGGGGATCGTGCTCTACGCGGCGCTCTGAGGTGGCACCGATCCCCACCCATCCGGGCGGTTCCTGGGGTCGCTACCCCAGGGTACGCCACGCCGGGGTGGTTCCCGCCGCCTGGCGCGACGAGCCCCCCGCGCTCGCCGACCTTCCGCATCCGGTGCTGCCGTCCGGTTGCGGCCGGAGCTACGGAGACAGCTGCCTCAACGAGGGGGGTATCCTCATCGACGCGACCGGCCTCGATCGGTTCATCTCGCTCGGCGACGGGGGGCTGCTCCGGTGCGAGGCGGGAGTCACTCTGGCGGAAATTCTCGAGGTCGCGGTTCCCCGGGGCTGGTTTCCCCCGGTGCTGCCCGGCACCAGGTGGGTGACGGTCGGTGGCGCGATCGCCAACGATATCCACGGAAAGAACCATCACCGCGCGGGCACCTTCGGCACCCACGTCACCCGGCTCGAGCTGCTTCGTTCCTCCGGAGATCGGGTGGTCTGCTCGCCCGAGGCCCACGGCGAGCTGTTCGCCGCCACCATCGGCGGCCTCGGCCTCACCGGCCTGATCCTCTGGGCGGAGATCCGCCTGCAGCGCATCGCGGGCTGCGGCATCGCGATGGAGCGGATCCGGTTCGCCGGCCTGGACGAGTTCCTGGTGATTGCCGAGGACGACCCGCGGCACGAGTACACGGTCGCCTGGGTGGACTGCCTGGCGGGTGGCCGGAGCCTGGGCCGTGGTATCTATCTGAGAGGTGGGCCCACCCCCCACCCGGCCACGGCACCCTCGCCGGTGCGCGGCCCCCGCTTCCGGATCCCCTTCGACGCCCCGAATCGCCTGCTCAACCGGGTGACGCTCTCGGCGTTCAACACCCTGCAATACCGTCTGGCCTTCCCCAAACGCACGAGGAAGACCGTGCCCTACGAGCCCTTCTTCTTCCCGCTCGACTCCATCGGAGAGTGGAATCGGCTCTACGGTGCCCGCGGGTTCCTCCAATACCAGTGCGTCGTGCCCGAAGGGCCGCGGGGCGGTGCCCTGCGCACCATCCTCGCCCGGGTGAGCGGCTCGGGCGAGACCGCCGGGCTCGGCGTCCTCAAGCGGTTCGGCTCCCGAGCGTCACCGGGGCTCCTCTCGTTCCCCCGGCCGGGGCTGACGCTCGCGGTCGATCTGGCCTTTCGCGGGCGCCGGACCCTGGATCTCCTCGATGATCTCGATCAGGTGGTTCGCGACGCGGGCGGTGCCGTCTACCCCGCCAAGGATGCCAGGATGAGCGCCGAGAGCTTCCAGGCGTTCTTTCCGGCGTGGGAGAGATTCGCGGAGCAGGTGGACCCCGGGTTCTCTTCCTCCTTCTGGCGGCGGGTCTATGTCCGCTGAGCCGCCGGTCCGCAGGGTGCTCATCGTCGGGGCCACCTCGGCGATCGCGACCGAGGTGGCCCGGGCCTATGCCGAGCGAGGGGCGAGCCTGCTCCTGGCCGGACGGAATTCCGAGCGGCTCGCCGCCGTTGCACAGGATCTGCGGGTGCGGGGCGCGGCGGCGGTCGAGACCACCGTTCTCGACGTGTTGGCTTGGGACCGACACGCCGACTTCGTGGAGCGAGCCTTCGCGTCAGGCAGCGTCGACGTCGCCCTGCTGGCCCATGGGGTGCTGCCGGACCAGCAGACGTGCCAGGAGTTCCCGGGCGATGCGGTCCGGGCGATCGAGGTCAACTTCACCGCCCCGGTGGCGCTCCTCACCCTGCTGGCCAACCGGTTCGAGGCGCAGGGCCATGGAACGATCGCGGCCATCTCCTCCGTAGCCGGAGACCGTGGCCGGCAGAGCAATTATGTCTATGGCGCGTCGAAGGCGGGGCTGAGCGCCCTCCTGGAGGGCCTGCGAAACCGGCTCCATTCCAGCGGCGTATCAGTCATTACCCTGAAGCCCGGCCCGGTGGACACGCCGATGACCGCCGGGATGCCCAGGGGCCCGCTGTTCATCACAGCGCGCCGGGCGGGGCGGGCTATCTTCCGCGCGATAGAGGCCCGCAAAGACGTGGCCTACATTCCCTGGTTCTGGCGCCCCATCATGGCCCTGATAAACAGTTTGCCCGAGTCCGCCTTCAAACGGCTCCGGCTGTAGAAAGAGCGTATGCCACCGAGTCGCCTCCTCCTCGCCGTCCTGCTGCTCGCTCCCCTCGCTCGGCTCCCGGCCCAGACCCCATCCCCGGCATCGCGGGTCGCCGCGGCAGTGCGGGCCGACGTCATCCGAGCTCACCTCGAGTTTCTGGCCGACGACGCGCTCGAGGGACGGGCCCCCGGTACTCGCGGCGGCGAGCTGGCCCAGAAGTACATCGGCTCCCAGTTCCGGCGCCTCGGCCTGGAGCCGGCGGGGGACAGCGGCAGCTACTACCAGCGGGTGCCGATCATCTCCCTGACGCCGAGCCCCACCCTGGCGGTTGCGGCACCAGCCGCGCTGCCTCTGGTGTGGAAGGACGACTACGTCCTGTGGTCGATGCGGAACGATTCCTCGGTCAGCCTGCGCGGAGAGGCGGTGTTCGTCGGCTACGGGATCGTGGCGCCCGAGCTCGGCTGGAACGACTACGCCGGGCTCGACGCGAAGGGAAAGATCGTGGTGGCGCTGGTGAACGATCCCGGCCTTCAGGACTCCACCATCTTCCGGGGCAAGATCCTCACCTACTACGGCCGCTGGACCTACAAGATCGAAGAGGCGCGCCGTCAGGGCGCCGCCGGCCTGCTCCTGGTTCACACCGAGGAGAGCGCCACCTACCCGTGGACGACGGTGCTCTCCGGCTGGACCGGACCTCAGGTGCGCCTGGAGGCTCCGCCCGACTCTCTGCGTGCGGCCGGGTGGCTACAGCAGGAGACCGCATCGCGGCTCTTCAAGAGCGGAGGCCAGGATCTCGCGGCCCTCACGGCCGCCGCGTCGCGCAAGGGTTTCACGCCCGTGCCGCTCGGGCATCACGCTCGAGGCCACCGTACGGGGCACGATCCGCAGAACCGAGACGGCCAATGTGTTGGGCCGGCTCCCGGGACGAGGCCCCCTGGCCGGGGAGGCGGTACTGATCGGCGGGCACTACGATCACCTCGGGATCGGAGCAGCCGTCAACGGCGATTCCATCTACAACGGCGCCGAAGACAACGCCTCCGGGACAGCGGCCGTCCTCGCGGCAGCCGAAGCCTTTGTCCGAAGCGGAGTTCGGCCAGCCCGGTCCATCATCTTCGTGGGGTTCGCCGCCGAGGAATCCGGCCTCATCGGCTCCCAGGCACTGGCCAACCACCCGCCGGTCCCACTGCGCGACGTCGCGGCCATCCTCAATGTCGACGTCATGAACCTCTATGGACCGACGTCCGACGTGTCCGCGCTCGGTCTCGACCAGTCCACCCTGGGAAAGACATTCACCGCCGCCGCCGCCGCGGAAGGACTGGGGGTGACGAGCAACGAGGAGGCCCTCCTCCGCGGCTCCTATTTCCGGTCGGACCACTTTCCCCTGGCCCGGGTCGGGGTTCCCGGAACATCCCTGGAGAAGGGGATCGCGCTACGTAGGCAAGCCGGCGGGGTACGCCAAGGAGCAATCGGACAAGTACGTGGCCGAGCGCTATCACCAACCCGGCGACGAGATTCTCCCTTGGTTCACCTACGACGGCGCTGTGCAGCAGCTTCGAGTCATCGTCCGGACAGCGCTGTCAGTAGCAAACGCCCCCACCCAGCCGGAATGGCAGGCTGGGTCCGAGTTCCGGGAGGCGGGAAGGGCCCGACGGAAGGGGAACGCGTCCTAAGCTTGCCTGGGAGTGGGTTTGCCCTACCGCCGCTCCCCGCTCCCCTCTATCTTTGCCGCCGTTTCCGCCCCCCCAACTCCCCCCAGGAGAGCTCCTGGAACTGCCCAACCAGCACCGGATTCCGCTCACCTGGCTGCTCGAAAACGCCGGGGCCTCGATCCGGTACCGAACGCTGACCGAGCTGGCCCCGGTCGGGTACGCGACACCGGAGGCCACCGAAGCGGCCCACCAGGCGGTGTGCGAATCCAAGACCGCCCTCGCCGTGGTCAAGAAGCAGAGGGACTCCGGCATCTGGGGGGGCAACCTTCTCGGGCTTGCTCCTTCGGTGGCGCAGGGGATCAAGGACGTCGGCACCATCCCCAACTACCGGCGCCTGCTGCAGCTCGAGTGGCCCCGAACCGGCCGCCCCTTCAAGCTGGCCGACCGGGTGCTCTTCCGGCTGCTGTCCCGGGATGAGGACCCCGCCCTGCTCTTCGAGCTGCAGAAGCTGGTCAAGAGCGACGTTGAGGCCATGGCCTGGGCCCGGGAGAACATCCGGGAGGCTTCATCGGCGGCCTTGGCTGAGGCGGGCTACGCGGAAGACCCTCGGCTGCGCGGGGCGGGACACAAGATCGCCAGCCTGATCTCGCAGTTTCTGCGGAGCCCGACCGCGGAGAAACCGTTCGTCAAGGCGGGCAAGGTCCTCGCCCTGCACCCCGAGGCCCACCCGCCCAGCTGGTATTCGGTCGCCATGATAGCGGCCATGCCCAACCTGCGCCGCGAGCGGGCGGGATTCAGCGAGCGGCTGGGCCACTACCTGGCCCAGCCGGCGCCGAAGAAGGCGTTCGTGATCCAGGTAGGCAAGCGCTCGATCAGGCCGCAGCACCTGCTGCTCGGCGATCCGATCGAAGCCGACTCCAAGGGCAACCCGAAGGACCTGCCCCTCGCCTTGCACTACATCGAGCTCCTGGCGAGGATGGGGGCGCTGGAGTGGGCGCCGGTGGCGACCAAGGTGTTGGCCCGGCTGCTGAAGGATTGCGACGAGCTCGGGGTATGGCGGCCCAAGAACCTCCGCTCCCAGCCCAAGGCACTGAACAAGATCACCTACCACTACTACCCGCTGCACCTCGATGCCAAGACCACCGAGGGGCGCGAGGTGGACATCACCTTCCGGCTCGGACTCATCGCGACCCTGCTCGGCTGGCCACTGGATTACGCCTGAGTCTCCTTGCGGGCACTGACGTAGTATTACATACTACGACGTGCCTGCCATAGACCTCACCAACTTCGGCTTCACCCCGACCGAGAGTCTGGTCTACGGCGTCATGTTGACCCAGGGGCCGGGCACCGGCTATGCCATCGCGCGGTCGGCCGGACTGGCTCGGGCCAACGCCTACAGCGCGCTGGAAGGGCTGGTCGCGAAGGGCGCGGCGCGGGTCGATGGCGGCCGGCCGAGGCGCTATCGGCCCGAGGCGCCTCCTGCCTTGATCGCCCGAATCTCCAACGACCACGGTCAGGCGATGGAGCGGCTGAGCCGCGAGCTCGACGCCGTATCGGTGCCGGACACCGAGACCCTGGTCGAGATACTCTCCAGCCGTGCCCTGCTCCAGTTGATCACCCACGACATCGCCCGCGCAGCCCAGTCGGTCGGGCTTCTGGCTCCGCCGGACGCCTACCCCCTGCTGACGCCGGCGCTCCGGCGCCCCTACTCGGCGGGCCTGCCGCTCAGCCTCGCCGCCACCGGACCGGTGGAGCTGGGTTTCGCGCCGGTCGAGGTGGTGGCGGCGGACCGGCACCCGTGGCCCGGCATGCCGGTCATCCTCGTGGTGGACGACCGCAGCGCCATCCTCGCCGCGCGGAACGGGAGCGACGTGCGGGGTCACTGGAGCACCGCGGCCTCGTTCGTCGCCGGGGCACGGCTCGCCCTCGAGCGGTTCAGGAACCCATGAACGACGCGGCGGAGCAGGCCTACCGCGAGCTCCAGCAGGAGTATCTGGACGAGCTTCCCAAAATCTTTGCGGAGCTGCGGTCCGAAATCGACGCCTTGCGGAACGGCAAGGAGGTCCTGCCCGCGCTGAAGACCGGCTTCCACCGGCTGTCGGGCTCGGGCGGATCCTACGATTTCCCCGAGATCAGCGAGATCGCCCGGGTGGCCGAGCGGCTCATCGACTCGGACCCTTCGCCGGCGGTGGCCGGTAAGCTGGTTGACGCGGTGAAGCGGCTCGAGGCGGTGCTCACCATCGCCCGCGCGAGATTCACCACGGTCAGCGGCCCGCCTCCGACCGGCGCCCGCGCCGTGCTGGTGCTGCCTGCCGGCCCCGATCGCGATCGCCTCACCCAGGCACTCACGGCCATCGGGTACACCGTGGACCTGTGCACGCGAAAAGACGATCCGTTGGCCGTCACCGCAGGCCAGCGGATCGACATGATCGTGATCGGCACCGGCCCGGGAGAAGGCGATCCCTCCGCCGTCGCCTCATCCTGGACCAGCCGCCGCTCGACCCGGCCTCGTGCGGTCGTGCTGATCGAGACTCTGCGTGCGGTGAACCGGCTACGCGCCGTCGCGGCGGGCGTGGACGCGGTCCTGGCGGCGGAGCGGATGGTGGACGATGTGCCGCGTTACGCCCGTACCCTGGCGAGCACCGGGGCGCCGCCGTCCACCGTGCTGTTGCTCGACGCGGACGCCGCCCGTGGCGCCCGGCTCGGCGCGATCCTGGAGGAAGCCAATATCCGCGTGGTGCGAAGCCCGCTGGTCAAGCCGGTGCAGGAGTTGCTCGATCGGGAGATTCCCGATCTGCTCGCGGTGGCCCCCCGCCTGTCCGACGGAGACGGGTTCTCGGTCGTGCGGATGGTGCGTCAGGACCCTCGGTTCCACCTGCTTCCCGCGATCTTCATCGGCGCCCCGGAGCCCGCCGACATGGTGGAGGCGTTACGGGCGGGCGCCGACGACTTCGTTTCCGACGCCGCGCCGGCCGAGCTCCTGCTCCAGACGGTGATCACCAGAGCGGAGCGGGGCCGGCGGCTCAGGGAGATGCTCCACCGCGACGAGCTGACCGGCCTGTTGAATCACGGCGCGTTGATGGCCGAGCTGGAATACGCCGTGGAATACAGCCGCCGGCACGGCGGGCCGCTCACCTTCGTGCTCTTCGATCTCGACCGGTTCGGCGAGGTCCACGAGCGCTTCGGCCAGATCGTGGGCGACCAGATCCTGCTGCACGTCGCCAATGTCTTCCGCTCCAGCGTGCGGGCCAGCGACGTGATCGGCCGGTACGGTGGCGAGGAGTTCGCGATGATCCTCCGCGGTGCCGGCACGACCGGGGCCGCGGTCCTGGCCGACAAGCTGCGGCGGGTCCTGGGCGAGCAGGCGGCCACCACCGCCGAAGGGGTGATCATTCCGCTCAACGTGAGCATCGGGTGGGCCGCCCACCCGACCGACGGAACCAACGCCGGCGAGCTGACCCACGCGGCGATGCGGGCGCTGCGGAAGGAGAAAGCGGAACAGCGGTAGAGGGACGTATTGGTGCCCCGACACAAATGGAGCGCGCAAGGAGAACTGATCCTCGCGCGCTCCATTTGTCTTACGTGCGGCGACCGCCTGGAGATCAGTGCCTGAATCCGCTCGACAACGGCATGACGTCCCGGGGGTTCTTCTCATCGCCGAACAGCAGCCGCCCTTCGCGGAAGCTGGCGCCGCGCAGGGTCAGCGCCAGGACTTCGCCGAGCTCCTGCACCAGATAGATCTCGACCGTGTCCCGGACCTCCTTGGGAAGATCCTCCAGATCCGGCTCGTTGTCCTTGGGGAGAATGATCCGGTTGATCCCGGCCCGGACCGCTCCCAGCACCTTCTCCTTCACGCCCCCGATCGGGAGGATCCGCCCCCGGAGGGTGATCTCGCCCGTCATCGAGATGTCGTGCCGGACGGGCCGGCCCGACAGAGTCGAGACGACGGCCGAGGCCATGGTGACGCCGGCGGACGGGCCGTCCTTCGGGATCGCTCCGGCGGGAACGTGGATGTGGATGTCCCGGTCGAACATGTCGTCGGGAATCTGGAGCCCGGCCGCGTGGGAGCGCGCGTAGGTCCACGCCGCCCGAGCCGACTCCTTCATCACGTCGCCCAGCTGGCCGGTGAGCACCAGCTCACCCTTGCCGCGCATGGTGGATGCCTCCACGAACATGATGTCGCCGCCGGTCGGGGTGTAGTACATCCCGGTGGCCACGCCGACTTCGTCCGCCCGCGCCGCCTTCTCCGGATGCACTTTCGGCCGGCCGAGCAGGTCGTCGACCATCTCGCGATCGATGGTGACCTGCTGCACCTCCTTGGCCGCGATCTTCCTGGCCACCTTGCGGGCCAGCCGGCCGATCTCCCGCTCCAGCTGGCGCACGCCGGATTCGCGGGTGTAGCTGGTGATCACCTCGGACAGCGCCTCGTCGGTCAACGTGAGCTGCTCCGGCGACACCCCGTTCTCGCTGAACTGCCGGGGGATGAGGTACTTCCGCGCGATCTCGCGCTTCTCCCGCTCGGTGTAGCCCGCGAAGTCCACCACCTCCATCCGGTCCAGCAGCGGGCCGGGGATGTTCTGGATGAAGTTCGCCGTCGCGATGAAGAGCACCTCGCTCAGATCGAACGGCACGCCCAGGTAGTGGTCCACGAAGGTGTCGTTCTGCGCCGGATCGAGCACCTCCAGCAGCGCGCTCGCGGGATCGCCCTGGAACGACACGCCCAGCTTGTCCACCTCGTCCAGCAGGAACACCGGATTCCGGGTACCGGCCTGCTTCATCCCGTGGATGATGCGGCCGGGCATGGCGCCGACGTAGGTGCGGCGGTGGCCCCGGATGTCCGCCTCGTCGCGGGCGCCGCCCAGCGAGATGCGGACGTACTTGCGTCCCATGGCGCGGGCGATGGACTTGGCGACCGAGGTCTTGCCCACGCCGGGAGGTCCGACGAACAGCAGGATCGGGCCCCGCGCCCGGTCGTCGTCGTTGCCCGGTGCCGGCACGTTGGGGGCCGGCACGGTGGCCGTGGCCGCGGGAATGTCGGTGGACTCACCCGGCGCGACGTCTTCGGCCTTCGGCTCGCCTTCTTCCGCGGCAGCGTCGGACGCCCGCCCATTGCCGTCCGCCGTTCCGCCGTTCCGCTGTTCCGCCTCCTCGGTCTGCGACCGAAGCTGCCGGACGGCCAGGAACTCCAGCACCCGGTCCTTCACGTCGCCCAGGGCGTAGTGGTCTTCGTCCAGCACCCGCTGGGCCTCGGACAGGTCGAGGTGCTCGGCGCTGCGCGCGTTCCAGGGAAGCTCCACGATGTTCTCGAGGAAAGTCCGGATGACCTGGGACTCCATCGACTCGCGCCCGATACGCGACAGCCGGCCCAGCTCCCGGTCCACTTCCTTGCGCACTTCTGCGGGCAGATCCAGGGCCGCGATCTTCTCCTTCAAATCCCGCAGGTCGTCGCGCTCGTCGTCCTCGCCCAGCTCGCGCTGGATGGTCTTGAGCTGCTCGCGGAGAAACATCTCCCGCTGCCGCTCGCCCAGCTCCTCCTGAACCTGGGACTTGATGTCTTCCTGGGCGTCGAGCACGCCGATCTGGCGCTGGACGTGGACCAGCGCCCGGCGCAGGCGCTCCTCGACGCTCAGCGTCTCCAGCAGGATCTGCCGCTCCTGCGGGTTGATGTCGATGTAGCCGGCGACCAGGTCGGCGAACTTGCCGGGGTCGTTCACTCCGGCGAGGACCTGCTGGACCACCTCGTCGGGCAGGCCGGACTTCTGGCCCAGCTCCGCGGCCCGGGTCCGGGCCTCCCGGTGAAGCGCCACGAAGGCGGGATCCTCGGGATTGATGGCCGCCATCTCCTCGGCCTCGCGCACGATGGCCTGGAGATAGCCTTCCTTGTCGGTGTAATGGATGGCGATGCCGCGCCGCTCGCCGTGGAGCAGCAGCTGCATCCCGGACAGTCCCCGCTGGAGCTGACCGATACGGGCGATGGTGCCGATGGTGTACAGCACATCGGGCGTTACGCTCTCGACGTTCTGCCGCTGCGAGACCGCGAACACCAGCCGATCAGGCTGGCTCAGCGCGGACTCGATGGCGCGCAGCGTCGCGGGCCGCCCCGCTCCGATGGGGGCGGTGACCCCGGGGAAGAGCACGACCTCCCTCAACGGCAACACCGGCAGAGTCAGGCGATCAGACATCTATGTCCTACTCCTTCCAAGCCCCAGAGGGGCAAAGTGACAGGCCGGAAACACGATCAGCCCTGAAGGTGCAGCGACCGTGCCATGGCCATGCCAACCTCCGTGATGCGGTATAACAAGTTACGTCGCCATGGGGTTTCACGCCGCCGGCGGCAGGGCGGCATCTTGGCAGAGAAAGACGGCGGACAACCGATTCGCTGCCAATATGACGCCGCCCCGGGACGCCGCCACCCGCCTTTCACCGCAAGGGGTTCAGGGTGGCGGGAGGCTCAGCGCCAGTACAGATTGTCTGCCATGTCCGGCTGCTCCTCCACGGGGCTCATCGCCAACCGTACCTCCGCCCCCTCGGTTTCGGGCTCTTCACGCTCGTGACTTCCTCCACCGACCAGCCGCTGCCCGCTCGGCTCGCCGCGGCGCTGGGTGATGCGTACACCATAGAAGGCGAGGTCGGGCGCGGCGGCATGGGGGTCGTGTACCGGGCCAGGGACGAGCGGCTCCAGCGCCGGGTCGCGATCAAGGTGCTGCCCCCGGAGCTGGCCTTCCAGCAGGACATTCGCGAGCGGTTCACCCGAGAAGCGCAGACCGCCGCCAAGCTGAGCCACCCTCATATCGTGCCGATCCACACGGTCGGCGAGGGCAACGGCCTGGTCTACTTCGTCATGGGGTACGTGGACGGAGAGTCGGTGGCGGGTCGCATCCGGCGGCGGGGCAAGCTCCCGGTGGAGGAGACCCGCCGGATCATGGCCGAGTCGGCCGACGCGCTCAGCGCCGCCCACGGGTTCTCCATCATCCATCGCGACATCAAGCCCGACAACATCCTGCTCGAGGGGTCGCGGGGCCGGGTCATGATCACCGACTTCGGCATCGCCAAGGCCCTCTCCGGCGGCTCGGGCGCCACCCTCACGGGGGCCGGCGTGGCCATCGGGACGCCGGCCTTCATGAGCCCGGAGCAGGCGGCCGGCGAGCGGGAGATCGACGGCCGCTCGGATCTCTACAGTCTCGGCATCGTCAGCTTCCAGATGCTCACCGGCGAGCTGCCCTTCAACGCTCCCACGGTCGCCGGAATCCTGATGAAGCAGATCACCGAGCCCGCGCCCGACGTGCGGACCCGGCGTCCCGACGTGCCCGAGGACCTCGCGCTCGCCGTGAGCCGCTGCCTGGAAAAAGACCCGGAGAACCGCTGGCCCACCGCCGACGCGTTGCGTCGGGCGCTCGAGAGCCGGTCGGTGGTGGGCTACCAGCCGACCGGACTGGGCTGGCGGGCGGGTCGCGGCGGCACCCAGGCGAGCGAGCGGGACACCCGTCCTGCGTCCCAGCGGGGAGCGCCGGCGGCGGGGTCAACCCGGAGGGGCCGGCAGCCAGGTCTGCTGGAGCGCCCGGGCGGAGGCGGGATGCGTGGTGCCGGGGACGCCGACCGCGAAGGGCGCGGACTGGCCCGGGGAGGCTCCCGGCCCTCGCCTCGCCGGCGGCGCGACGGCAACGAGCCGGCGGTGCCCGACACCGGTGAGCCCAGGATCGTGCAGCAGGTGCGGGGTCAGTTCGCGAGCTGGGCGGCGGTGTCGCTGGGCTGCCTAGGCATCAACGTCGCCACCGGGCTCGACACCCCCTGGTTCCTCTTCCCGACCTTCGGCATGGGCCTCGGAATGATGCGGAGCTACGCCAGGCTCTGGCAGTCGGGATACAGCTGGCGCGACGTGCTGACTCGTCCTCCCGCGCCCGACGCGGTGGAGACGACGATGGTGAAGGGCGCCAGGCTGCCGCGCCGGCTGCCCCAGGCCACCGCCGACGAGTTCGGGGCCCACCTGCCCCAGATCCTCCAGGTGCAGGGCGACCGGTTCGCCATCGGCAAGCTGATGGAGAAGCTGCCGCCGTCGGAGCGGAAGATGCTGCCGGAGGTCCAGCAGACGGTGGACGCCCTCTACGAGCGCGCCACGGACCTGGCGCGCACGCTCCACGCGATGGATTCCAACCTCGACACGGAGGGCCTGGGCTCGATCGACGATCGCCTCGAGGCCCTCGCGAAGGAGCCCGACGACCCCGAGCGGGCCCGGCGGCTCAACCTCCTCGAGCGGCAGCGCCAGACGATCGTCGACCTCCGGGGGCGCCGGTCACAGGTGGCGAGCCACCTGGAGTCGTGCGTCCTGGCCATGCAGAACGTCCGCTTCGACCTGCTGCGGCTCCGGTCCGCCGGCGTCGCGGCCGTGCTGGGCGACCTCACCCAGGCCACGCAGCAGGCCAAGGCGCTCTCGCGCGACGTGGACAACGCCATCGCGGCGGCGGGCGAGATCAGGGAAGCGATGAAGTAGCGGAGAATGCCAGGGGAGACGATTCTGTCCACCGAGGTCTTCGGGTTGACAGAATTGGTGGCGTTCCATACTGATAGAAGTGCATTCCTGATGGAAGGAGGGTCAGAGGCATTCGCCGAGGTCAGGGTACCCCCGAAGCGAGCGCCCGCCTATGGACCGATACTCTCAACCGCAGCACTATCGGCAGTCCATCTAACAGCGGAAAAAGAATTCAGCAGCAGGAATTCTCCGCACCCAGCGGCACGCCCGCCGCGAGCCGATCAGGCACCGGGGACCAGGATACTGGGTCCCCGGTTTCGTTTGCCGGCTAGAAGGCGGCAACCTCCTCCATGGCGCGCCGGAGGTCGGCGACCTGGGGGAGGATCACGTCCTCCAGCTCCGGCGCGTAGGCCACGAACGTATCGGTGGACGCCACCCGCACCACCGGCGCGTCGAGCCAGGCGAAGCAGCTCGTCGGCGATGCGGGCGGCGATCTCGGAGCCGTAGCCCCAGGAGAGCGAGTCCTCGTAGGCCACGATCACCCGGTTGGTCTTGCGCACCGACTGGCCGATCGTCTCCCAGTCCACCGGCGACAACGACCGCAGGTCGATCACCTCGACGCTGATCCCGAGCCGCTCCTCGGCTTCCTTGGCGGCCAAGAGCGCGCGCTGCACCAGGGCGCCGTAGGTCACCACGGTGAGATCGGTGCCCGGCCGCACCACCTTCGCCTTGCCGATCGGGATCATGAAGTTGGGGCCGGGGTTCGGCGCCTTGTTGTAGGTCTGGCGGTAGAGGTGCTTGTGCTCCAGGAAGAGCACCGGGTCGTCGCACCGGATCGCGGTGCGGAGGAGGCCGTTGGCGTCGAGCGCGGTCGCCGGGCAGACGACCCGAAGTCCCGGGATGCCGGTGAACACCGCCGCGCCGGTCTGCGAGTGGTAGACCGACCCGCCCTTGAGGTAGCCGCCGTAGGTCGTCCGCACCACCACCGGCGCTGAGAACGCGTTGTTCGACCGCCAGCGCATCAGCGCCAGCTCGTTCCGGAGCTGCATGTACGCCGGCCAGATGTAGTCGAAGAACTGGATCTCGACCACCGGCTTGAGCCCGCGGGTGGCGAGCCCGATGGCCCGGCCGATGATGTTGGCCTCCGCCAGCGGCGAGTTGTACACCCGGTTCCCGCCGAACGCGCGCTGCAGCCCCCAGGTCACCTTGAAGACCCCGCCCTTCCCCTTCACCTCGTCCAGGCTCTCCTCCCGGCTGCAGTCGGCCACGTCCTCGCCGAAGACGACGATCCGCGGGTCGCGCGTCATCTCGTCGCGGCAGGCAGATGTTGAGCAGGTCCACCATGGTGGTCGGATCGCCGGCGAAGCGGGGATCGTCCTCGGTGTCGAACTGCTCCGAGGTGGGATCGACGTCGGGCGAGTAGACGAACTGGTAGACCGTATCGGTGGCCGGCTGGGGAGACGCCAGCGCCACCTCGGCCGCGACCTGAATCTCCTCCTCCACCTGGCGCATGATGAGATCGAGCTCCGCCTGGGTGGCGATGCCCTGCTCCAGGAGATGCTTCGGGAAGCGGATGAGCGGATCCCGCTCCGCGTCCGCCTGGCGCTCCGCCGGGCTGCGGTAGTGGACCTCGTCGTCGGAGAGCGAGTGGCTGTACGGCCGGATCACGTGGGCGTGCACCAGCGCCGGGCCCTTCCGGGCGCGGGCGTAGTCCACCGCCTTCACCATGGTGTCGAACGAGGCCAGCACGTCGCAGCCGTCCACTTCCTGGATGAAGCAGGCCGGGGAAGCCGCGTCAGCAGCTTGGAGATCGAGCCGCCCGGCGGTGTTGACCTCGACCGGCACCGAGATGGCGTAGCCGTTGTCCTCGACCAGGAAGACGACCGGCAGCTTCAGGTTGGTGGCGGTGCTGAGCGCCTCCCAGAACTCGCCCTCGCTGGTGGTGCCGTCGCCGGTGGTGCAGAGCACGACCTCGTCGTTCTGGAAGTCCTCGTCGCCGCCCTCGATTCCGTCGATCGCGGAATAGCGGAGCCAGGCCTCCGCGCAGCCCACCGCCTGGAGGAACTGGGTGCCGGTGGGGCTCGAGGCGCTGACGATGTTGAGGTCCTTGTGGCCCCAGTGCGACGGCATCTGGCGGCCGCCGGAGTTGGGGTCGTCGGCCGCGCCGACGGCGGACAGGAGCTGCTCGGTCGGCGTCATGCCGAGGCCGAGGCAGAGGGCGCGGTCGCGGTAGTAGGTGTAGAACCAGTCGTAGGTCGGGCGGAGGACCTTCGCCGCGGCCGCCAGGACGGCCTCGTGGCCGGCGCCGGAGATCTGGAAGAAGATCTTGTTCTGCCGCTTGAGCTGGATCTCCTTGTCGTCGATCCGGCGGGCCAGCAGCATGATCCTGTAGATGTCGAGCAGGTCGGCCTTTTCGAGCTTGGATGAGGCTCGGGCGCGGGTGGTACGAGTGGCCATGTCGCTCGGGGTTCGGGGTCTAGGGCGCTGGGTCTCGGCCGTAAGATAGCGCTGGTTCGGGGTGGGGGGGACCTTCGGGAAGGGGTGTGGGTGCCTGCCGGCGAGACAGAGGCCCCCGAATCGGATCACGGCGAGAGAGGTCACTAGGACTCGTCGGTCGCGGCAAGCCGGCGCGGTCCACGACTTGCTGATAAGCGTATCGTCAGGCTCGGTTCCCTCCTCACTGCGAGATCACCATGCTCATGCTCATCGGCCATGGTCTGCTGGATCCCGACGGCGTTCACGGGCATTTCCGTGACGACTGCCCCCGGGTCCGCCACCTGCACCCCGGCGAGATGCGTCCGGGCTTCGTTCGGCGTCGTAGCACCTGCCCCAACTGCACCGACTTAGCAGAACGCGAGAAACTCAGCCGCAATGCCAGAGCACGGAGGACCGCAGGCGCGCGGCGTCTGCAGGCACAGATTCATCGAGCAGTCGGCGGGCCTGGCACCTCGTAGTGAAGCTCCGCGAACCCGGTCCCCACCGCTCGCACGGACACCAGGCGGAGCGGCGGGTGGGTGATGGTTCGCGGGAGGAGCGGCTTTCCGGCGCCGAGCGTGACCGATCCGACCTGGACGAAGAGCTCGTCGAGCAGTCCGCGATCGTAGAACTGACCAGCCAGCTCTCCGCCGCCGACGATCCAGACGTTCCTGCCGGCGGCCGCCTCGCGCATGGCCTGGTGCACCGGCCGGACGTCCCCCCGGGCGAACCGGATGTCGGCGCCCGGCACAGTGGGCAGCGTGCGGGTGGTGAAGACCCACGTCGGTTGCCGGTAGGGCCAGGGCTGGGGCGGCATCGCCCCCACGACATGGCGCAGCATCCACTCGTACGTGGCCGAGCCCATGGCGAGCGCGCCGACCTCGCGGATGAAGGCCGGGTAGCTCGTGTCCGCCAGGTCGCCGAGCGGGAAGAGCCATTCCAGCGAGTCGTCCGGGTCGGCGATGAAGCCGTCGAGGCTCGAGGCGGTGTAGTACTGGGTCTTCACGCGCGGAATGTAGAATCCCGGGGCGACGGTCGCCATGCGTCGCCGTTGCCCTGCCCGGATCGCGGCGCCTGCTCAGTCCGCCGGCCGGCGGACCACGACCAGGTATCTGCCGCGTCCGGTTCCCTTCTCAACTGTGACCCGCTCGAAGCCCGCCTGGCTCAGCTCGCGCACCACGGTCGCGGACGTGATGCCGTGGGTATTGCCGGTATCGCGCTCGCTGGGGTCCGTGCTCTCCTTCCCGTCGGGCTCGAAATCGATGATGGCGAGGAGGCCTCCCGGCTTGAGCGACTGCCGCATGCTCGCGTTCATCAGCTTGGGATCATCGAAGTGGTGGTAGACCCGGCGCAGCACCAGCGCATCGCAACACCCATCCGGCAGGTTGGTGCGGGTGGCGTGGGCCTCGATGACGGACACGTTGTGGAGGCCGGCGGCGTCCGCGGCCTCGCGGATGTCGCGGAGCCGGGTCGAGTCCAGCTCGGTGGCGTAGACCCGGCCCGAGGGCCCGACCGCACGGCCAGCTCGACCGTGAGCTGTCCGCGGCCGGCGCCGATGTCCGCCACGGTCTGGCCGGCGTCGAGCTTCAGGGCGGTGCCGAGGCGCGCGGCGTCGGACGCGAAATCGTCCTGGGCGCACGCGGTGGCGGCGGGTGCCGCCATGCCGGCCAGGGCGAGCATGAGCAGGGCCTGCTGTCTCCAGCGAATCATCGTGTCCTTCCTCGTCGGATCCGGGCTTGGTCTGTACTACGACCGTGGAGGAGGGTTTGTGCCACCGGCCCCAGCATCCAGGCGCCAGAATCGCATCGAGCGCCGCGAACGCGGCGCGGCGGACTGCCCCGTCCCGGTCGTACTCCGGCGCATAGGAGGCGATGGTGGCAGCTCCCAGGGGCATCCGGGCTCGGATCGCGGTGATCGCGGCGGTCACCTGCGCCACCGACAGCCCGCCCGGGACCGGATGCGAGTTGGCGCGGCCGACCGAATCGGGATCCAGGACGTCCGGGTCCAGGTGCAGGTAGCCCAGGCCCTCGGGGAGTCGCGCGGCCGCCAGGCGGTCGGGGAAGCGGTGCGACACGTCGGAGACGGGGACGACGGTCACCCTGGATTGGGACAGCAGGGCGGCTTCCGGCGGGTCGAGGTCCCGGGCGCCGAGCAGGAAGGTGGCCTCCGGCGCGACCGGTTGAAATCCGGGCACCGAGGCCGCGACGGCTCGCCAGCACCATCCCAGGGCGGTGGAGAGACCCATCCCGTCGAGGAACCCGGTCGCGGTGGTGTCGGGGGTGTTGGACTCCCCGTGGGCATCGAACCAGAAGATGGAGCGGGTCGCAGGGGTCAGGCCGCTCAGGGCTCCCACCGCGGCGTTGCAATTGCCGCTCAGAACGACGGGAAACCGGCCCGCGGCGCGGGCGGCGCGGACCGCGGTGGCGACCCGCCGCATGAGCTCGAAGGCGGTCCGGACTTCGGCGGGTGATTCTGCCGGGTCATCCTCGATCACCTGAACATCGGCGACGTGGTGCCCGCGGGCCTCGAGGTGGGCGGGGAGGCCGGACTGCACCAGGTGCTCGGGACCGGCACCGGAGCGCCATCCCCGACGAGCCGTGTCGTAGGGGACGAGGAGGAGCTGAATGTCCATAGCAGAGTCTACTGCACCACGAAGGGCGCCGTCCACCGGAAGGTTCCCCACGCCATGACGAGGGTGCCGTGCCTGGCATCGGTCGGCTCGATCGCGATGGTGAACTGTTCCACCGGTATGTCCACGCTGTCCGCTTTCATCGGCACCCTGCCCAGGTCATGGGCCCGGCCGTATTCCGTTCCCCACTGCCCGGTCTGTCTGTTCACGATGAGGTCGACGCCACCGACGTGCGGCACGGTCCACAGGGTGTAGGTCCCCGCCGGCACCGACACTCCCCCGAGCGTGATCGGCGCCGAGGTCGTGAACTGGGTCGCGGCATTCGCGCCCGTGCGCCAGACGCGGTCGTAGCTGATCACGTTGCCCAGCAGCGTCCGGCCCCGCGCCAGGGGACGACCGTAGTCCACCGAGAAGGTCGCGGCGCCGATGGTGGCGCGTGCGGTATCGCGCACGCTGAGCTGCTGGAGCCCGGTGCTACGTTCCGCGGCCGCGAAACGAGCCCCGATCGAATCGATGTCGGGAACGGTCGCCGTTCGCGTGACGGCGACCTTGTAAGTGCTCCGCACCCCCGAGTAGGTCAGCATGCGCCCGCCGCTGTCGACCGTCACGTCTCCGGTTCCCGACAACCAGTCGTGCCGCAGCTCCACCTTGCCCCCGGCATGCGGGTGCACCCAGCCCCGGTGCAGTGTGAAGCTCGGTCCGACGTCCCGGTCCGGATAGAACTGCCGGAACAGCACGCTGTCGTCCGGCGCGAGGCCGGTCACCGCGGCGCGGCGGAGGGCCGCCGCGATCTCCAGCTCGATGACGCTGTACATCATCGACACGTGCGGCACGGTGATCGCTCCGCCGGTGGCGAACGAGGTGTCCCGCACGCCGCTGCTGTCGCGGACCGAGATCGTCACCCCACGGCTGGTGAAGTCGGCCGTGACCCGCCGTCCGCGCTCCCTCGGCGACCCGCCGTTCGGCGTTCGCACGTCCATCACCATGTGCCGGATGGTGCCGTCGGCGGCCAGGTCGAATTCGGTGTGACGCCGGCGCACGAACGGCCAGCGATCCACGCCGTCGGTGACCAGGCGGGTGGGAGAGCGCGTGATGCGCTCGACGGAGACGGTGTCGTTGCCAAGGACGGCCACGAAGCCATAGTGCTCAGGCGGTGTGGCGTTGCTGCAGGCGAGGAAGAGGAGAGGGAGGAGTGGCGACCGCTTCATCCGATTGCCCTTCATGAAGGTGTGAGCGACCCTACGATCGGGCAAGAGGGTTTGTGCCACCGCGATAACCGGGCAGGAGCCCTGCGGGCGTGTGCTGCCCGTCACGTCGGAACGCGCCCCCAACCTCTATCTTGGATGCTGTTTCCGCCGTCAGGGCTGACCGTGTCCCACGATCGCCATCACTCCGCAACTGTGACCCATCGGCCCCGGGCCTGGACTTCCTGGGTGGGCCCGATCGCCGCAGGCTGCCTGCTTGCCGCGTGTGGTGGGGGCGACCTCGTCCTGCCCGTGGATGATGATCTCCAGATCCGGGTGGTGGACGGTGACGGCCAGCGCGGTCCGATCGGGGAGCCGCTCTCCGCCCCCGTGGTCGTCGAGGTGACCGATGGCGGAGGCACCCCGGTGGAGGGAATGACGGTGGATTTCGCCTTCACCTCCGCCGGCGCCGGCGCCGAGATCGCCCCGGCGGTCGGCTCGCACCGATGCCGCGGGCCGCGCCCAGGCCCACCTCCTTCTCGGCGACAAGCTCGGTCTCCAGACCGGCGAAGCCCGGGTCGTCGCCGAAGCAGGCGGGCCCAGTACCACCTTCTCCGCGCTCGCGCTCGCGCTCGCGGGCGGCAACGGCCCGCCCCGCGCCGAATTCGCCTGGCGGTGCGACGACCTCACCTGCCGCTTCACCGAATCCAGCTCGGACGCCGATGGGGAGGTGACGGCGTGGGCCTGGGAGTTCGGCGACGGCGCCAGCTCGACCAGTCGTGAGCCGACCCACCGGTATGCGACTCCCGGCAGCTATACCGTCACCCTCACCGTCACCGACGACGGCGGCGCCACCGGCGCGTCCTCCCACGAGGTGAATCCCAGCGCCCCGGCCCCCGCGCCGCCGTCCAACAAGGCGCCCAAGGCCGAGTTCGAGATCGGCTGCGACGACCTCCGGTGCACCTTCACCGACCGGAGTACCGACGAGGACGGCAGCATCGAGACCCGGGAATGGGACTTCGGCGACGGGGCCACGTCGAGCCAGCGGAATCCGTCGCACTCGTACCAGTCGCCCGGACAGTACGACGTCCTGCTCGTCGTGACGGACGACGATGGGGCCGCGGACAGCAGCACCCGCACGGCGGAGCCCGAATCGCCGGCGGCGCCGCCGCCGCCGCCGTCCAACCAGCCGCCTCAGGCCGAATTCGAGGCCGAGTGCCAGGAGCTGCGGTGTACTTTCGTGGACCGGAGCGAGGACCGGGACGGGAGCATCGCGAGCTGGGAGTGGGACTTCGGCGACGGCGCCACGTCGCGCGAGCGGAACCCGTCCCACTCGTACGCGGCCTCAGGGACCTATCAGGTACTGCTCAAGGTGACCGACGACGACGGCGCGGCCGACACCAGGACCCACTCGGTGCGCCCCGAGGCGGCGCCCCCGCCGCCGCCGCCCTCCAACGAGCCGCCCGAGGCCGAGTTCAAGGTGGAATGCAAAGGGCTCACCTGCACGTTCGTGGACGAGAGCAAGGACGATGACGGCACCATCGTACGCTGGGACTGGAGCTTCGGGGACGGGGCGACCTCCAGCGAGCAGAATCCGGTGCACACCTACGCCGGCAAGGGGCACCACGATGTGCTGCTGACCGTAACCGACGACCTCGGCGCCTCGAACACCAAGAAGCGGCGGGCCGATCCAAAGGATTGATGGAAGACCTCTCCCACTCCTGAGGCGCCGGCAGGCCGCAACTCGGTACAGGCGTCGTGTCCCTGCTAGACCCAGCTAATCCTCGGACCGGTACAACCAGGCACCGGGCTGGGGGCCGCGGTTCTGCCCGTAGCCAGAGCATCGACGGGTTCCGGGACTCGATTCCTAGTCGCGCATGAAGTGGCAGCTGTATCCGCCGGGATGCTTGCGCAGGTAATCCTGGTGGTACGCTTCCGCGCTGTACCAGGTGGAGGCGGGCTCGATGGTCGTCGTGACCGGGCGCTGCCACTTGCCCGACGCCTCGACCCGCGCCTTGACCCGCTCCGCCGTGCTCCGCTGCTCGGGCGCTCTGCGGAAAGATCGCCGAGCGGTACTGCGTCCCGACGTCGTTGCCCTGGCGGTTGAGCGTGGTCGGGTCGTGCAGCTTGAAGAACCAGTTCTCGAGCAGGTCCTCGTAGCTCAGCACCGACGGGTCGAACGTCACCCGGATCGCCTCGGCGTGACCCGACTTGCTGTCGTGGGTGTCGTGGTACGTCGGGTTCTCCAGCCAGCCGCCGGTGTAGCCGACGTCGGTGTCGACCACGCCGGGCACCGCCGCGCAGGATCTCCTCGACCCCCCAGAAACAACCAGCCGCCAGCACCGCCACTTCCGTCTGCCGCTGGTTCATCTCGTGTGACCTCCGCCCTATAGGACCCGACCGGCGCCGGGCATTCTTGCGCGGCGTCGGCTGCGTTGGAACGACAGAGTCGGTAGGATAGTTCCACGTCCCGGGGGAACCGGCAGGGCCATGCGTCACCAGCCATCGACGTCGAATATTAGTCCGAGGTATAGCCCGCCGGGGGGCCGTCAAGGTCCTGGGGCGGGCCGCCGCATCACGACCAGTACCTGCCGCGTCCGGTCCCCTTGGATTTCGCGCACGGATCGTGGCCGGGAGACCGACCCTATCGCCCGGCTCTCAGCCTAACCCTGGAGCCGACTCCGCAAAGGGGAGAGGCTCAAAGACGCCCAGTAGCGCCTCTAATTGGCGGGCCGGATTCCTGAGGCGTCGGCAGGCCGCAACTCGGTACAGGCGTCGGGCTCGACCGTCCACATCGAGTTAGCCACGCGCCACACTCCATCGAGCTTCACGAAATCGAACACGTCAACGCCGCAATGGCTGGTCTTGCCGTCGGTCCAGAACTCGTACAGTGCCCGTACACACCAGGCGATGCCGCCGCGAATCAACACGGTTGGCGACCAGTAGCGCTCGCGATAAGCGTGCCCGTCGTCCTGGGATGGATCGATCCAGTAGGCATTGGGATGCGCCACGATATCCATGTTGCCGTCTTCGATGGCGCGCGCCCGGTACGTCATTCCCTCCGGCGTCTGCATCCCCGCCATCGCCTCGAGATCGTTCGCCGAGATCGCGGTCATGTAGCGGTCCATTGCTTCGAGCACCGCCGTCTCCTCGTTCGGCTGATGCCCCGCCGGGACGGAAGGATCGGAGGCAGCGCACGGCCGCCAGGAAAGTCAGGATCGCCATCAGGCCTATGCATTGCGTCATCTTACGGCCTCTCGAGCTCCGCCACCCACACATCGGAGTTCCGCTCGACCAGGGGGAAGAACACCCTGCCCCGCGACACCGCGATTCCATGGCGATGGAACTGACGACCCGGAACATCGGCATACGCGATGGTCGCAGGAGGGCGGCCGGCGAGGGGGATGGCGATGATGCGGAAGACGCCCAGTGAGTCGGATCGCGCGAAGAAGATGGTCCGGCTGTCGTCCGACCACGCCGTCCAGGTGGCCGGATAGACTTCGTCACGCGACGCGAGCAGCAGGCGAGACCGGTTGGAGCCGACCTCCACGACGCTCACTCCCTCGGGCGAGATGAAGCTGATCCATCGGCCGTCAGGGGACCACCGAGCCCGGGCGGCTCGGCCGACCCCGGGGAAGGGCTCCGGACTGGTCCACTCCCCCGATGCGCCCCGCCGGACAATCCACAGTCCGCGGTCGGGGTTTCGTTGCTGGTCGAAGGCGAGTTGTCGTCCATCCGGCGACCAGGTCGGGCTGTAGTCCTGCTCGGGGCTCCGGGTGAGCTGAACCGCCTCCCCTCCGGCTGCCGGCATCACGAAGACGTCGCGGTTCCCGGTACGAAGGGAATGGAAGGCGACCTCCCGCCCGTCGGGGGACACCGCGGGCGAGAACTCGGCCGCAGGATCGGTGGTCAGTTGTTCGGTCGGCCCGCCGGAGAGTCGCTGGCGGTAGATGTCCGAGTTTCCGGCGCGATCCGAATCGTAATAGAGCCACTCGCCATCGGGTGATACGACGACGCCTTCGATATTCTGCGTCCCGGTGGTGATCTGGGTGGCCCGGGAGATGGGAATCGAGTCGCCGGCCGGAATCGGCAGCGACCAGGCGTTGGCGGTTTCCCGGAACTGGGACCAGGCCAGCCGCCGGCCGTCGGACGAGATGGAGATTCCTTCCACGTCGAGGCCCGTGGTGAGCCGGGCGGTATCGCCTCGGGGAACGCCCTGGGACGTCAGCGTCACCTGATAGATGTCGCGGCCGCCTTCGCGGTCCGATATGTACAGGAGCGTCGGGCGGCCCGGCAGCCAGATGGGGCTGGTGTTGAGTCCGCGGACCTGGGTCACCACGACCGGCGTGCCGCCGCTGGACGACACCACCCGAATGCCACTGGCGCCGAGATTCCCGTTCCGATGGAACAGGGAATTCCCCTCGACGTAGGCGATCCACCGTCCATCGCTGGACCAGGACGGCGAGTGGAGATCCCATCCCGTCGCGATCGGCGTCCTTCGCGGTGCTGTCGGCCGCCTGCACCCAGAGGGTGTCTCCACCGGGATAGACGATGGCCCGGCCGTCGGGTGACCAGTTCCCCCACGATTTGGTTGTCGCCACGACCCGGAACCGGCCACCGAGCGCCGGCATGATTTCGAGCCCCCGGGGCGTGACGGCCAGGAGCCTGGTCCCGTCGGGCGAAAAGGCCGCGCCGAACCCGGCCTGGCTGACCACCACCGGGTTCCCGCCATCGATATGGTGAAGCAGGAGCCGCGGGGGAGCGTTCCCCACGAGGTATACGCCAGCATCTTCCCGTCCGGCGACAGCGACGGGTGGATCTCCCATTCGGGCGTCGCCGCCACCACCGTGCGTTTGCCCAACGTCAGGAGCTCCGGCTCGGGTTGCCGGAGCGACAAGGCAACGGCGCCGGCCGCCACCAGTGCACCGGCAGCGACCCAGCCGAGCCAGGAGGGCACCCCGCGCTTCGGCAGGGCGGCCGTGCTCGGCGGCATGGCCGGCACCGGCGTGGTGGTGTCCTGGGACAGCGCCGCGTGGGCCTCCAGCTGCCCCACCAGCACCTCGGCGCTCTGCCACCGATCGGCCGGCCGTTTTTCCAGGCATTTCATGAGGATCGCGCCCAGCGCGGGCGGGATGGCCGGACGGTGCGTCGTTATGGGCTCGGCCGGCCGGGTCACCTGCGCGACCAGCACCTCCTGCGGCGTGGCGCCCCGGAACGGCGGCTGCCCGGTCAGCAGCTCGTATCCCAGGACTCCAACGGCATAGATGTCCACCCGGTGGTCGAGATGCGGGTCCGCCACCGCCTGCTCCGGCGCCATGTACGCCGGTGTCCCGAGCGTGACGCCGGTTTCGGTCATCCGTTGGTCGTCTCGCGGCATCGCTCACCGCCTTGGCGACCCCGAAATCCATGACCAGCGCGTGGCGGCCGGACAGGAGCACGTTGTCCGGCTTGATGTCGCGATGCACCACGCCCTGGCGGTGGGCGTAGGCCAGGGCGTCCACGACCTCGATGAGAATCTTCACTGCGTCCTCGACGGGCAGCTCCCCCCGGCGCAACCGATCCCGCAGCGACTCTCCTTCCACGAACGGCATGACGTAGTAGGGGCGACCGTTCGGATCGCCGGGCCTCTCTTCGATGATTCCCGAATCGAGCAGCGGAAGGATGTGCGGGTGCTGCAGCCGGGCGGCGATCTCGATCTCGCGGAAGAACCGGTCGCTGCCGATGGCGACGGCGAGCTCCGGCCGCAGCACCTTCACCGCGACTTTGCGGTGGTGCTTGAGGTCTTCGGCCAGATAGACCGTGGCCATCCCCCCGCTGCCGAGCTCGCGCTCCAGCGCGTAGCTGGCGGCCAATGCCGCCTTCAGGCGTTCGAGATTGTCGGCCATATGGTCGTTGAAGGGGCGGTCGTGCGGGGACGTGGTTAACCTAGCGCCCGTCGAACCCCACACAAGGAGAACGGATCTCGGCGACGCTGATGGTGCGGACGCTCGATGGGGAATCTTCCACGGCGCGGACGAGGGCGTTGATCATTTGCTCCCGGGAGACCAGGGCGAGCCGTTCCGCGCCGGCCCGGGTCGAGGGGAGGCGGGAGAGGACGGCGTAGAACGGCAGGAGGAGCAAGGGCCAGCGGTGGCCGGGGCCCAGGATGTACCAGGGGCGGAGGATCGTGGCCGGGAGGCCGCTCTCGCGGATCAGCCGCTCGCCCTCCTGGCGGACCTCGATGTAGGCGCGCATGACCGGTGCGGGGTGGGCCACGCTGACGTAGACCAGGTGGCGGACGCCGGCGGTGAGGGACGCGGCAATCGAGGCGCGAATGGAGGGGAGGTCCACCGCCTTGAACTCGGCCGCCTTGGCGGGGCTCGGCCGGGGGGTGCCGACGAGGTGGACCAGGGTGTCGGCCGGCGGGACGGCGGCGGCGAAGGATTCGGCGCGGAGCGCGTCGCCCACGACCGGCTCGGCGCCCGGAGGGAGGCGGCGCTCGGATCCCGGGCGCACCAGGGCGCGCACCTCGTGGCCGCGGGCCAGGAGCGTCGCGGCGAGCGGCCGGCCGAGGTAGCCGGTGGCGCCGGTGAGGAAGACGGTTCGTGGGGTTGGTGTCCTCAATCGAGTACGCTCCGCCGGAGTGCATCCAATCTGATCGGGTTCTACGTCGCTCGCGGGGGCGACGGATGGATTGGGCGGTGGCGCGGCGCTCGCCGCGGGCGGTGGCCCGGGTTTCTGGGGACGCGATTCCGCGTACGGCGTCGCTGGTCCGCGATTTCGGCGTTCCGATCCGGGCCGGCATGGGCTGCGATGTTCCGGCGGAGGCGCGCCAGGTGTCGCGGCCGCGCGGGCGCTCAGGAGGGCGTGGCCATCTCCTGGTCGTTCGTGCGTTTCGGGCGTCGGACTGCGCGCTCGGCTCACGGTTCTCCGATCGGCTGAACGGCACCGTGGAACCGATCGTGGTCGCACCGCTGGGCGGAGCGGACGCGCGGACCGCCGCGGTGGCGGCGGGTTGGCGAATTCGGGAGAGCGAACCCCCCGACGGCGACGTGCCGGCGACGGCGGGATCGTGATTCGGATAGCGGACACGCGCCGCCGAGATCGGACCTGCAGCCGCTGGCACACTCCTCGCCTTTCGCCCTCCCGACCGGCCGCGGTCGGGTGCGGACCGGTGTCATTGGGTGATCCATCATGTTCGCCGGCGCGGTGTCCCGGCCTCCGCCCGGCCCTGGCAGGGGGAGGACCGTATGGAAGCGAGAGTTCGTCGGGTACTGGAGATGGGGGCGCGGGCGCTGGAGTTCGGGCATGCGCATCCGATCGAAAGCCCGGGGTACGCCGCCACGATGGTGCGGCTGGAGGAGCGGCTGGTGCGGGCCGACATGCTGGCCACGCAGCAGCGGGACGGGATCCTGGCGGTGCGCGCGGCCACCAGGCACAAGCGGGAGCTGGTACAGCGGATCAGGCGGGCGCACCTGACGCACCTCGCCCGGATTGCGGAGGAGGCGGCGGAGCGAGCTGCCGGAGCTGCCGCAGAAGTTCCTGTTCAAGCCTGGTAAGGGATCGTACCGCGCATTTCGGACCGCCGCCCGCGGGATGCAGGTGGAAGCGCAGACCCGGCGGCAGGAGCTGGTGAAGCACGGCCTGGTGGAACCGCTGCTCGACGACCTGGGCCGGCTGCTGGACGAGCTGGACGCGGTGAGCGAGCGCGGGCAGGAGGCGCGCCGGGTGCACGTCGGGGCGACCGCGCAGCTCGAGGTCGCGTCGAGCGAGGTGGTCCGGCTGGTGAAGGCGCTGGGCGGGCTCAACCGGTACCGGTTCGTGAACGATCCGGAGCTGCTGGCGCAGTGGGAGAGCGCCAGCAACGTGGTGGCGGGGCGGCGGGCGGGCGGGGAGAAGCCGGTGGAGGGGGCGCCGGGTGGGGGTGATGTGCGGCCGGCGGCGTGAGGGTGCCGGCCGGTAGGGGGTGAGCCGCCACCGATGGTGAGAGCCGTCGGTGGCGGTGTCGTTTGGCGGAGCTATTCAGCCCGGCTACGAAGTCTTGATGCGGATATGGCGCCAAGCGACGGTGTTACCCGAATACGCCTGGAGGCCGATGAACCCGGGTGCACGGCCGCGCTCTCCGTCAGTGTTATGGAATGTCGTGGTGCGCGTGCGGTCGCCGGTCTGGAGATTGGTGAGGAACACCGTATAGTCATCGGCCTGTACGACGATCTCGTACTCAAACCAGACATCAGGCACGAGGGCCGGGCCGGGCGCGTAATTTTGCACTATTGGTTCATTGGTGTTCAGGTGCCAGATACGATCCCCAGCCTGGATCTTGTAGATCGCGCCGGTGCGGTTCTTGAACTTTCCCGGTGGCTCGGGACGGATACCATAGAAGTCCTTTGTTGAGTCGCCGGCCGCCGTGTCATCAATCTGCACTTCAAAGCCAGCGATCACTGGTTTCCACGCGGGGTTCCCCGGATCGAACGCCGCCTCGAGCTCTGCACGCCTCTTGAGCTCGTCGGTCGCAAGGTCGAGTGTCGGGCTCGGAAAGCGAACGAACACGCCACTGTTGTGGGCCTGGGCGTCGACGATCCGAAACTGCAGGCGCAGTGTGAAATCGCTGAACCGCTCGACTGCATAGTAAAACAGCCGAAGCCCGCCGCGACCGTAGCTGACCATTTCGCCGCTACTGTGGAGCATGCCGCCGCCAGAGGGGCCAGCAAGGCGCCAGTTCTTGAAAGTGGCCGCGGTCCCGTCGAACAGCGGACGGAAGCCCGCCTCAGGCTGTGGGCCGGCAAGCGGCTCGGGCACTGGAAGAACAGTCTCGTTCATCAAGAAGGCAGTCCGGCGGCCGAGCGCCACACCGGTGAGCATCGGGTTCGGCGAGCCAACCGACGGGAACAGCGCGGGACCGGCAACATAGCAGTTGGTTGTGTCGTGGATGCGGCCAAAGTCGTTGGTTACGCTGTCCGCGACGTCGTCGCCCATGCGCATCGTGCCGGCGTCGTGATGCGTCGTACCGAGGTCATCACGGCGGTCTTTGAACGCGGCGAGCGCGGCGAGGCGCTGGGCCTTCGTACCGGCAGGCACCGGAATGACACGTGTGGTGCTGGCGAGGATGTCTAACGGCTCGTCGCCGGCGAATATCAGCGCGATCTTATCGCCTACCGCGTCCATCGCGTCCCAGGTGGTGCGGTCGTTCTGTGTCTGGGCGCTCCCCAGAAAAGCCCCGGGGCTCGCCTTCGCGTTCCCGAGATGGACCACTGCCTTGGGACGGCCGAAGTCGGTCTCTAATGCTGACAGCTCGATGAAGCTGTCGGGGTTGCGCGGCGTCATGTCACCGATGCCGCGGATGGTGATAACAACCGTGTCGTCGGTGGCGCGCAGCAGATCCTGCAGGTGTTCGAGCGTCGGGATCTTCTTGAAGAGTTCGGCCTCTGAGTCGGTGCCGATCTTGCTCAGGCCGGCGGCTGTGATCTGAAAGTGGAACGTGCGGCCGTTGGGAGCCTTGCCCTTCACGAGCAGCGCGGAACACTGGAGGTTGTTGATCAGGGGTGGAGGCAGATTGGCCGCAATCGCCGCGCGAGGCACCCGGATAGCTAGGTTCGAGCGCAGATGCGCGATGAGATTTGTGCCCATGCGGTTCGCGGCGCGACCGGCTAGGGACTGACCGAAGGTCGTTTGGGCCACGCGAGTGGTCTCAACGGTGCCGAGCGCGATTAGCACGGCACTCTGCCTGCCACCCTGGGGCGGCGCCACCGGAATGTCAACGGAGCCGCCGTTCTCCCACACCCGCACCCCAGTGACCCGCACCCAGCTGTCGGGCTGCGTCTCTGTAATCAGTTCCTGCACGTGGCAATCCGGGACGAGCATCAGCCGCTTGCGCGCGTCCGCCGCCGGCCCGATGCCGTCTGCCTCGGTACTCGAGAGGCGTGCGGCGCGGATGAGACCGGGCACGGCGCTGAACTTGTTGGTCGGGAAGAACCCTGGCAACGTCGTCGACTGTACCGCGAGGGGCGCCTCGAGCTTGAAAAGTTCGCGCAGTTCGGCCTCCGGTGTGGTGTCCGTGAGAGGCAATCCAAGCCAGTCCCGTAGCAGCGCGGCACTGATCGGCGGTTCTCCGGGGTCGGGGTAGCGGACCGCGGGATGATCGAGGAGATCCGCAAATGTGAACCCGGTTGCGTTGCCCGGAGCTTTGAGCCCGGCATGGAGTTGCTTGCGCAGCGCCGTGTGGAGCGGGCCATAGATGAAGTCGTTCGTCTCTTGCACGCCGATCTGGCGGCTCGCTGCTGCGAAGAATCCTTGAGCGGGAGCGGGGGGACGAAGCGCGGCTTGCACCGCGGGTGGCCATGCGGTCATCTCCTCGTCGAGCAACTCAGGGGACCAGCCGCCCCAGGTCAGCGAGCGGCCTCCAACGGCAAAGATCAGCCCACTGTAGTTTAGCGCCGGATGATTCACCCACGGGACGCGCAGGTTGGGAGCACCGCCCATGAAGGGCATGTTCTGTACGTGCTCCGGCAATACGAACGGCCCGGCTTCGAGAACGAGGATGCGCCTGCTGCGCGTGCGGTCGGTAACGAGAAGGTGCTCCGCGACGACGGCGCCGAAGGTGCCGCCGCCTATGACGATTACATCGAATTCCCGCCGCCGACCAGCAACGGTCTGCGTAGTGCTGTCGAGCGCTTCCTGCAGTGTGTTGCAAAAGAATCGCCCGAGAGTATCCAGCGTGAACGACGTCTGCTGTATGTCGACTTGCCTGCCGGTGGGCTCGGGGATGAGAAGTGGAACTGACATAAATCGACCTGGGTCGGCTGGTTGGAGGTCTGGATGCCTTCTAGAGAGGGACGCAGGGTAAGCACAGCCGTCACCATATTGCATCGTGGTCCCACAGAAGTCGAGAGAGCTATCAGAGGCTCACAGAGACACGTCTTTGCTCGGCTGTCGCGATCGAAGAGGTGTGCGAGGATTACGCGTCAGCCTGACTCAAAAGCAGTCGCACTGCGAGCGATCGAGGTGCGCCCGCGACACGTAGACCTGGGCCCTCGCTCCAACGCCAACAAGTCCACCGGCGGCGTGAGGGTGCCGGCCGGCCGGTGGTGAGCCGCCACCGATGGCGAGAGCCGTCGGTGGCGGTGTTGTTTGGTGGTGGGTACTGTTGGGCCATGGAAATCGCCGCCGTCCAGCGCCGCACCCTGCGCCTGCTGTTCCTGACGCAGATCATCAGCGGCGTCGGCATCGCGATCGGGGCGTCGGTCGGGGCGCTGCTGGCCGCGGAGATCGCGAGCATCCGGGTGTCGGGGGTCGCGCTGAGCGCCAACGTAGTGGGCGCCGCGCTGTTCGCGGTGCCGGCCGCGGCGATCGTGCATCGCCATGGGCGCCGGCCGAGCCTCGCGGCGGGGTACTTCGTGGCGGCGGTGGGGTCGCTGATCGTGGTCGCGGCGGCGATGCGGGGGTCGGTGCCGCTGCTGTTCGGGGGGCTGTTTCTCTTTGGCGGCGCCACCGCGGCGAGCCTTCAGGGGCGGTATGCGGCCGTGGATCTGGCGCCCGTGGCGCTCCGGGGGCGCCATCTCTCCCTGATCGTGTGGGCGACGACGCTGGGCGCGGTGGTCGGGCCGAGCCTGGCGGCGCCCGCGGGCGCGACACTGGACGGGTACGGCGTACCCACCCTGGCCGGACCGTTCGTGTTCTCGGCGCTGCTGTTCGGGCTGGCGGCAGCTCTTCTCATGCTCCTGCTGCGGCCCGATCCGGCGGTGGTCGCTCATACTGCTATCGGAAACCCGAACGCGCTCTCCCCGGATGGCGGTCGAGCCGGGATGCGCGCCGCGCTGCGCGCCGTCGTGTCGCAGCCGTCGGCTCGCCTGGGCGTGGGCGCGATGGCGCTCGGGCACCTGATGATGATCGGCATCATGACGATGACGCCCGTGCACATCCGCGGCGCCGGACACGGCGCGGCCCACACGCTGCGGATCGTGGGCCTGGTGCTCAGCTTTCACATCGCGGGCATGTTCGCGTTCTCGCCGGTCTGGGGCTGGCTGACGGACAGACTCGGCCGGCGGCCGGTCATCGTCGCGGGGGTCGGGTTGCTGCTCGCGGCGTGTGTGCTGGCGGGGAGCGCGGGGCATGACGTGACCCGCCTGGCCGGCGGGCTGATGACGCTGGGGCTCGGATGGTCGGCCACGATGGTCGCGGGGTCCACGCTGCTCAGTGAGTCGGTTGCGGCGGAGCTGCGGGCCTCGGCGCAAGGGCTGTCGGATCTCACGATGGGGCTGGCGGGGGCTTCGGCGGGGGCGATCTCCGGGGTGGTCGTGGAGGCCTGGGGATACCCGACGCTGACCGCGCTGGCCGCGCTCGCGACGGCGCCGCTGATCCTGCTCGTATCGTTGTCGAGGGATCGTCTTCAGGATCGCGCCGTGCGTGGGAAGGAGTCGGATCAGTCGCAAAGTACCCGTATGGAAGCTGTCAGAACCGCTGGGGACCCTCCGACCGAGTCCGCCTGACGGCTGTCGCTTCACGGGTATCGAAGACCAAGTGTATCTCGCCGATCCGCTCGCCCGTGAATCGGAATAGCTGCGCGATCGTGAGAGTCGTATCGGGCTTCTCATACTCGTAGAAGACAGCCACCTGGTCACCATCGTCCGTAACGCTCAAGATCCGGAAACCGCAGGGCTCTGGTGGATCCTGGCGAAGCGCCTCGAGATACGCGGCTCTCGAGGTGGCGCGGAGATAGGGCCCCGTCAACTGAAGGTCCTCTGCCAACAACGGCTCGAGGCGATCGACATCGCCGGCGGCGAACCTGCGGACGAACTCGACGGCCTGTTCGCGGTGGGTCATGGTATTGGTGGCTCCGCCTGGTATCTACCAATCTTCGGCCGTTCGCGCGAGGATCCAGCATTCGAACTTGCCCCGATCCCGAACCCGGCGGGGATGCCGGTGGAGGCGTTTAATTCAGCGCCCGAAGCCGTCGGGCGGGAACCGGATGTGGCACCGCTTCGTGAACCGGCTGGCCGGAGCCTACTGGCACGTCGGCGATCGCTCCGTGCGTCGAAACTGGCCCTCCCGCGTACCTGCGCCGACGACCTGACCCGGGAGTGCCGGCGACCAAACTGGGCGCCGACCGTCGCGGGCAAGGTGCTGACTGGATCCAGGTCGACGGCAAGGCCAAGCTCAGCGTCGCGTCACCGGACGTCGCGGAGAGCCTGGTCAGGCGCTCCACGCCGTCGGGCGCGTTCACGCCTTTCTGCTGCCGTACGATCTGGCCTGGGTCGTGCTCCACCCCGCCGTCCACGAGAAATGCCCCCTGATCGCGCTCTTAAACGCGACTAGAAACTCAAGGCATGCCTGAGAAGCCAGGTGTAAAGAAAGGCTCCGACCAGTCCATTAGCCACTGGCGGGAACGCGTTGCTTCCGTGTCATAGCTTTAGACCAAGCCAGAGACATAGACCGTGCCCCCGCTCACATCGCGGGCCTTCCTCCAAGACGTTATACAACTGCCAGCGCGCTTTCTGGCTACGCGGTAGGGAAATCGCTCGAAGTCTGGAAGCTCATCAATCACTGGTGCTCGACACATCTGGCATGGTTGTCGCGCCGCCTAACGACTTGGCGCCCTCAGTTGCGGGTCCGCGTGGTGCCAAGCGCGCAATGCTACGCTTCCTTAACCGCGTCGCGGAGGGCGCCGATCGGGCAGCGCCCCGCGTGTTTCCCGGCCCGTCTGCTGCATGCGCGGGTTAGGCCGTGTGAAGCAACATGAGTATGGAGTCACCAACCAATCCGGCGATCACTGGCGACACCTTCGCTGTCGACAAGCGACGTGCTTGGTAGCCCTGGGTCTCGAGGATGCATTCAATCCGGAGAAGCCAGCGAGCTTCGGGCTCATACAGCTTGTCAGCAGCCTCCGGCTTTAGTGCCAGGTTACTACCTCTACCGGTGGCGATACTGGGGTAGCACACGCCGTCGATCTCGTCGCTTCTCTCATCAAGATCTGGGCTATTGCGATCGCAACCTTGTACTCGTGCTCACTGTCCCCAGCGACATGCCTCGTAAGCTGTCACGCAAGGACGAGCGGTGGCCAAGATAGCGTGGACTTGCTGTTTGCCACCAAGAAAGGCTCGTCCCGCGCTGCGATTCGCCGTTATGTGATGCTGCAAAGGATGCTCAGACTCGGATGGCGCTCTGCAACCCCCAACTCCATCACTGGGCGGTACTTGTGCATCCTTAACGCGACACTGGAGGACAGTGAAATGCTCGCCCACCATAGGCCGCATTTCGTCCCCTGCCCTTGACCCTCCGTGTCCGCACAATAGAACAGGGGACTACCTACCTCATTCAGACGACCGCAGCGCTGAACGGCCTGAGAGTGAGTGCGAGCTCGCTTACGTGCCCAAACAGCTCACTCCCATTCGTGGCTCTGGTACGAAAGATCGTGAGGCATCAGGCTGGTCGTAATTCAGGCGATTATACCCGTCGCTCCGATAGGCTTGACTCGAGCGGCCCGGAGATCTCGTCGTAGCGAGGCCAGGCCTCGGCCGCATCGCACGCTGCTCCAGCCATTCCAACGCGATAAAGGCAATCTTTGTTGCGTGCGTCTGGCAAATTCCTCGTTATGTGAAGAAGGTGGAATCCGAACCCCACGGTGAACGCGGCTTCTTCCCGAGATCAGGGTGCTGGTGGATCTTCGGCCCTGAACTGGTCCGTATTCCTTGAGATCAAAATCCACCTTCCTGCTTGGTAGAGTCAGCAATGTCGAGGATCATATGCCATAGCACGGCATCCCTGATTTCCTCACCCCGTTCGGTACACGGTCGTTTGCGCTGCATTGCCCGTGTTAGAGTGCATCGGCAAGGTATTCCGGGCGGTACTGGGCAACGTCTCGCTCTTTGAGCCCTATGACCCGCAGCAACGTTGCCATGTACGCCGCTGCTTCCACCGGATAGTCCACGTCCAGGCGGGAATTGTCCTGGGCCTGCCTAATGCCATTTAGTTGCTCACGTGCCCTAATGAGGGCTGAAGCCCGCTTCTTGAGACTCTCGCTCATAGTTAGTTCGCACCTCGTCATAGACGACGCGAGGCAGCGCGAACTGAGTCTGAGTCCGCTCCGCATATTCCAGCAGAACGCGGAACCTCCCCGATCGCATGGGGAAGTCTTCCTGGAACACATTGGTGTCAAGGACAATAACCATGCTATTCGGCCATCTTAGGACGCACGCCTAGCGACGACGACATGCGCATCAGCTGCGGGCATCGTGCCCGCACCCGCACAAACCTACGTTCCTTAGCGGCGCCATCGGAGGGCGCCCCCGGGCGGCGCCGCGCGCCCGCCCGGCCCGTCGGCTGCATGCGCAGGTTAGGCAGCGACGCGCAGGGTCAAAGCGCCAGGCTAAGGTATTCTCTCTTGATCGCTTGCGCGATGTCCCGCACGCGCCTGCTAAGGGGGTGGCTTTCCCGCTGCGGACTGGCCCACCTCATCAAGACGCTCTAAGAAGCCTGTCTTCACCTCATGGTTTAGAAGGGCACCCCATCTGTGTATCCATGCCAACGATTGCGACAAGTACACGTGGTATGGGTATTCGTCTTCCCCCCAACGCGCGAGATCTGCTCGAACAGAATTTCTTCCGCGCTGCGGCGCAATGCGATTGCCTCATCTAGGGAGCCGGCTGCTAGTGACTCACGAAGGGCCAAGTGCGCTTTGGTCGTGAGAACCTGATCGTTATCAGGCATTAGGCCTTCAGCATGGGCGAGGTGAGTCCGGGCAAATGGAGGTTCGCCAAACTCTAGCTCCGATTGGCGAACTGAAGCCAAACATCGGCCATCGCGCCTAAACCATTCCGCAATGGATTCGTAGATCGCACGGGCCATCTCGATGTTAGCCGTAAAGCGCTCGTACACGGTGGCGTGATTGATCGTCGTACAAAGAGCCGCCTCGACCGCATACGCCGTCCCTCTCCTCCGTCTATGGCAAAAAGCGGATGCGGACAAGAGGGTTGGTAGGCCTCAAGCAAATCGGAACGGCTTACAGGGCAGTAAATGAGTTTCGCAAGTAGTCGACCGGATGCCTGGCGACAATTCGTCCTGTATCGGTGTTCTCGTGCAGTACACCGCGAAGTTGCCGGCGAAGTATGCCGGTTGCTTCCGCTGGCGGCACCGCCGCACAAGCAAGCCACTGCTCACGGGTCAAATCCAGTAGCTCAGAAGTTCCGAGGGCCGCGCACAGGTAAAGTAGCCGCGCCTCTCTGCTTTCAATTTCATCGAATTCACTCTTGATAATGTCGTCGAAGCCCAAACCACGGGTCGCTTCCCGCATGGCCACGAGGATCTGCTTCTTTGCACGTACCTTTAGTTCGTGGACACGTTCCTTGTGGCTCAGTGCCTCAAGTACACCGAGTTGCCTGTTCTGTTGAAGGGTACGGAGCAGCGACTCGATATCCGGGTCACTCAGATCTGGGACTTCGTGTAGGGACAGATCTGGATTTGTAACAAGGTTGCGCAACTGCCTCTCAAACAGATTGTATCTTGCCGCGAATACGACGACCGGGGGCACGTCCATCCGCGCAAGAGCATCGATTAGTTCTAGGAACACGAATCCGAGAAGCGGTGCGTTGTCGATCAACAAGACACCACGATCAGGAAACCCTCGAAGCGAGGTCACCACGTCAGCGACTTTGGGCCGTTGCGTCCCATCGCTAAGAAATACTTGCTTACCTGCCTGTCTTAGCGCCGCCCCTAAACGTCGGAGAACAGTGCTCTTACCCGCTCCGCCAGCTCCCAACACGCCGTGAAGACACTTCATGTGCGATCCTCGCGCCCTGGTCAGCCGCGGCTTAAGGCCGTTCGTATCAGCGCTTCGGGCGACGCATCATTCTTCCTTCAGAATGGCCGCGCAGCACCGGAGGAGAAGGTTCGGTATCGCCTCCGACGTCGGCAAATCCGAATGGTGACAGCTGCTCAGCTAGATCTCCGAACTGCTCCTGTAACTGGAACTCCTCGCTCCACGTCCAAGCGGAGAGAAGCTGAAGTGTGTCGAGGGGCACACCCTGTCGGTTAACACGTTCGAAGATGATGGCGACAGTAGCCTTTTCCTCAGTCCGAAAGACCTGAAGCGGGATGCGCACTTCCTTAAATACGGACTGCATCTCATCGAGAACCCTCTTCGTCGGGTCATCGAAGCGTTCCGTCGCTTGCCGGTACGCGACCGTGTCGAAAATCGTATTCAAAGGGAAATGCCGAGCGGAGTCCACTTCTGCCGAAGGTAGTGCGAAGAACTGGGTATCCTGGACGCTGCGGTCGGCCTTCAAGTCGAAGTAGACGTTCTGCCAGTCACCAGGATTTGTCATCTCAAGGTCCCGCTGGAAAACGCCAAAGATCGACGTAATGCGCTGTTGCCCGTCCAGTACATAGTCGACGGGATAGTCTTCCTTTGGCGCTGGTAACTTGAAGGGGCCCAGATCGCGCTCGACGCTTAGTTGTTCGCGAGTGCGCCAGAAGAGCAGAGAACCGAAGGGATACTTCTTATAGATGCTATCCATGAGATAGGCGACTCGATCCGGCTCCCAGACGAAGCCGCGTTGGAATGCAGGGATACGAATCTGTCCACGGAGGATTTGCTCGACTATTTCGCGAATTGTCAGCTGGCTCCATGAACCTGCCTCCGGCAGCGTGTGTTGCTGAGATAGTGGCTCGTGGCGTTCTGGGACCACGCGTAAGTTCTGCCAGAAACAACACTGCGTGCAGTGCAGCCTAACTTTGCCCCGCGTCGCGTTGGGCGAAAACCCCATGGGAAGCCCGCGAGCGCGCCGATCAGGACGCCGCGGGGCTCACTCCCACCCCCCCATCTTCACCTCCCCCAACACCCCCTCCAGATCATTGAACCTCACCCCCTTCGGCTCCCCCGGCATCAGCGGCAGCTCGACCTCCGACACCGCCCCCTTCACCTTCACCCGCACCCGCGCCTTCCGATCCTTGCCGAGATCCACCGTCACCGGCACGAACATCTGGAAGCCCTCCGGCACCCCCTCCTGCCGCACCCGCATCCGCACCCGGTACTGCCCGTTCTCCGCCGGCTCGCTCCGGTACGCCACGCGATACGTCGGGATCGCGGTCGAGTGCACCCACTGGTCGAAGAACCACCCCATCTCCGCCCCGGTGTGCCGCTCGACCACGCGCTGGAAGTCCTCCGTCGACGCCCGCCGGCCCTCGTACTTGGCGTAGAAGTCCTTCATCATCGCCGAGAAGCGGTCGTCGCTCATGGTCTTGAGATCGAGCATGAGGATCCGCAGCATGTGCACCACCCACGCGCCCTTCTTGTAGACCACCGTCTGGTAGTCGTCGAGATCGTCGTCCCGGGTGGCGAACACGCGGTAGCCGAGGGAGATCGGCCCCGGCTCGCCCTCGCGGAGCAGGATGCTGGAGCGCCAGCGGCGCAGCAGGTCGAAGTACTTGTCGTTGTCCTTGCTCACGGTCTGGAGGTACCAGAGGCCGGAGAAGTTGGCGAAGCCCTCGCTGAGCCACTGGTCGTGGTAGCTCGCGAAGTCCACCCCGATGCCCCACCACTGGTGGGCCACCTCGTGGGCCCGGAAGACCTCGTCCTCGCCCTGGTCGCTGGTGTTCTGGAAGGTGGTCCACGAGAGATGGACCATGCCCGGGAACGCCTCGCCGTGGAAGTCGGGGATCTCGGTGGCGTAGAACCGGCGGACCGGCGGCGGGCCGTACACCTCCTGGAAGAACTTGAGGCTCTTGCTGACGTCCGCGCCGACCCGCTCGCGCATCTTGCGCTGCTGGACGTAGTGCCGGGCCAGCTTCTTGTGCGCCTCCTCGGAGATCATCACGGTCACCGGCGGCGCGTCCTGCTCCTGGACGTCGTATCCCTTGAAGAGGCCCAGGTTGAACGAGGCGTTCCGGATCGGCCCCGGGGTCACCCAGCGGGTGCGGGTGGTGCGGCCCGAGGTGGTGGAATCCACCCGGTCGCCCACGCTGGCGAGGAGGTAGTTGGATCCCGTCGTGAACGTGAGGTCGAACTTCGCGAGGCTGCGGCCCTCCAGCGAGCGCGGGTACCACGCCGCCGAGGACTTGATGCGGAAGAAGTCCACGAAGCGGTCGATCAGGTCGCCGTGATAATGGAGCTTCAGGGTGCGGACGTCGCCGGGCCGGATCTGGCGGTCGAGCAGGACCCAGAGGAGCGGGCTGTCCTTGCCGCGCACCACCGTCGCCTTCTCCCCGCCCTCCCAGCTCGCGGAGTCCACCTTGAGCTTCTCGAACAGCTCGAACGCGACCCACGGGCCCACCGCCGTGTCCGCGATGATGCGCATGGTAGCGGAGGCGGAGAAGCCGATCTCGCCGATGCCGGTGGGCATCAGCGCGGTCTCGATCACGTAGCTCTCGACGTCGGCCTGGCGGAGGCGCTCGCCCCTGGCTCGGCCGTCGCGCGGGCGGCCGAGGAGCGGGAACTGGGTGACGACCTCCGAGCGGCGGGAGTAGCCCCGGCGCGAGACCTTGCTCAGGAGCCGCACGCCCTCCAGCTCGTTGGGATTGAGCATGAACATCAGCGGGCCGCGCCCGGTCCGCTTGACGTGGGCGTAGAACAGCTCGCCCCGCTCGCCGTTGAGGAAGGCGCCCATCAGGTCGGGATCGAAGGTGCGGCTGTCCTCGTCCGCCAGGAGCTCGAGGCCCTGCTTGACCACGCCGCGGGAGACGTCCGCGTCCGTCCCCGGCCCGAACTTCACCGCCGCCTCCAGCTCCTCCAGGGTGCCGTCCGCGAACACCAGCAGCAGCTCGCTGAACGGCTCCGCGAGGGAGTCGGACTTCTCCAGCCGCCGGAGCCGCTCCCGCTCGACCGGACTGGCCGGCGCGAACGAGAAGACGCCCTTGCCCCGGAACACCGCTCCCACCGTGCGCCCGCCGACCGGGGTCAGCAGGGTGATCCGCCCGCTCTGGAGGGTGAACCGCGCCACGTCGCGCTGGAGGGTGAGGTTCGACACCTCCGCCGAGCGGTCCGCCCGCGGGGCCATGCGCAGCAGCTCGTCGAACAGGGCGTCGTATGTACCGGCGTTGGACGCCGCGACCGGCGCCCCGCCGGCGGCACTGGCGAGTTGCGCCGCGAGCGAGGACGGGCGGGCGGGCAGGACGAGCAGATGGAACGCGGCGATCGGCGTACCAATCCAACCGCGCAGCGACACCGCGCCTCCGGGGGACCATGAGGGGACTGAGTTGGGGATGAGCCGAAGATGCCGAGGCAACGCTCGGGGGGTCAAGTCGCCAGAAAGCGCACGGGCGACTACTAACCGGCCATCGCCGTCGCACTAACGGGCCTGCCACACCAACTTGCGACAGCCCAACGGCTTCCCACGCCGCCCCCGGGCGATCCGGCGTCAGAAACACGACACGCCCCCGATGGGCGGGAGAAGGAAATCTCCATCCGTAACGGCCGCTTGAGATCCGCTTGACGCCGCCCGCGTAGGTTCCGGAAGGTTTTCCGATGCCCGGTCCAGAGCCAGACGTTCCACTCCGAGGTACCGCCATGCGCCGCCCGCCCAGCCGCCTGACCGCCCCGCTAGTCGCCATCATCACCCTGGCTGCCATTGGGTGTAATGATGAAAGCCGGCCTCCTACCGGACCCGCCGAGCCCGAGGGGTCGCCTGCCGTCTCCGGCGTGGTCGCGGCGGCCGCCACGAGCCCGCTCCTGTTCAGCCAGGTCAGTGCGGGCGGGCGGTTCACCTGCGGCATAACCACCGACGGCCGCGCCTTCTGCTGGGGCATCAACTTCGCCGGGCAGCTCGGCGACGGCACGACGGGAGGCTCCCGGAACCGTCCGGCGGCCGTCGCCACCAACCTTCGCTTCCGCCAGATCACGACCGGCTTTTACCACACCTGCGCCGTGACCACCGACGATCTGGCCTACTGCTGGGGCGACAACAGCGGCGGCCAGCTGGGCGACAAGACTACCACCTCCAGGACGACGCCGGTGCGGGTGCTCGGCGGGCACAAGTTCCGTGACGTCCGGGCGGGGTACTCCGCCACCTGCGGCGTGGCCACGACCGGCGAATCCTACTGCTGGGGCACGAACCTCTACGGCGAGATCGGGGACAATACGCTCATCAACCGGCTGGTCCCCCGCCTGGTGCGCGGCGGGCACAGCTTCCGCCGCATCGTGGCCGGCTCGGGATACGCGTGCGGGGTCACGACCTCCGACAAGGCCTACTGCTGGGGCAGGAACGAGTGGGGCCAGCTGGGCGACGGCACCACGACGGAGCGGCACCTGCCGACACCCGTGGCCGGCACCCGCGCCTTCAAGAACGTGAGCGCGAGCAGCACGCACACCTGCGGGTTCACGACGGGCGGCGCGGTGTACTGCTGGGGCTACAACTTCGATGGCGCCCTGGGCGACGGCACCACGACGAACCGCGTTCGGCCGGTCCTGGCGAAGACCACGGGCACGCTCGACGGCGTGTCCCCGGGCAGCTCCCATTCCTGCGCGATTCGCCAGGACGGCCGGGTACTCTGCTGGGGGAGCAACCAGCTCGGCCAGGTGGGCGACGCCACGACGATCACCCCCCGTCTGCTCCCGGTCCAGGTCGTGGGCAACGCGAACTTCGACGTAATCAAGGCCGGGTTCAGTCACACCTGCGGCCTGACCGTGGATCACGTGGCCGTCTGCTGGGGCGCCAACGAGTACGGCCAGCTCGGCCGGGGCACCTACAGCCAGAAGGAGGGCTTCCCGCAGGGAGTCGAGCCACCGCTCTGAGGATGACTCCCTACTCGACCACCTTGAGCCCAAGCGGATTGCCGTTGGTGTAGTCGGTGTAAGCGATCGAGACCCGCCCACCGCCGACAACGAGCGCCGGCGAGCGGCCCACGTCGCCATCGCCGTCCGCCTCGACGCCGCGCCAGAACGCGCCCGATCCGCAGTCGCGGGCACAGGTGGCGTATCGCAGGGCCCCGTTTCCGAAATCGTAGTGCGCGAGATGAGCGCGACCCTGCTCGTCGATCGCGAGCGACGGCTCCCGCCCGACGTCGGGTCCCTCTTCGATCGTGGTGACCACCCATGCGCCAGAGCCGGCACAGTCCCCGCCGCAGAGGGCGAAGCGCAGGCTCCGGGCAATCTCGTCGTAGTAGGCGATCCCGATGCTCCCATCCGGGCCGACGGCGAGCGAAGGATCGCGTTCCGCGCCGACGTCGGGATTCACGGCGCGGGTGGTCCAGTTGTCACGCGCGCCGCACGACGCCGGGCAGACCGCGTAGACCAGGTCCCGGCTGGTGAAGTCGAGATAGGCGATGTGCACCCGGCCTTCGGCATCGAGGGCGAGCGACGGCTGCTGACCCACGTCGCCGGATTCCGCCACCGCCAGGAAGGTCCAACTGGCCGCGGTGGTGCAGTCGGCGGTGCAGTGGCCGTAGAGCAGGTCGCCGCTGGATGCCCGGTACCCTGCCGCGTGGAGCGCGCCATCGGGTCCCACCTGCAAGGACGAGCGACCCACGTCGCCCGCCTGTTCCAGCCGTACCGTGGTCCAGTTCTCGGGGATGGTGCACCCGGATGCGCACCTGGAATAGTGGAGCGCGAACGCGCTGTGGCCCCCGGTGAGCAGGTGGAGGCCGCCCGTCCCATCCGGCGCGAGCGACGGCTCGAGCCCACCGTGGATCAGCGCGTCCACCGGAGTCCACGCCCCCGGCTGTCCGCAGGCCGAGGCACAGCTTGCGTAGTGGACCGATCCGAACGACGCGTAAACCAGATGTCGGAGTCCGTTGGACGTCCGGGCCATGGCGGGTCCGCCCCAGCTCGTAAGGCCGAACGTTTCCACCTCCGCGGCCGGGGACGCCTGCCACCCGGCAGTGCTGAAGGTCCACTCGCGGGCGGCTTCCAGGCCGCCGCCGCCCTCGGCTCGAGCGGTGGTGTCGAGCCGCACGATGTAGCTCGTTGCCGGCAGCAACGGCGCGCTCAGCGTGGCGACCCTCCGGCTCTCGTCGTAGCCGACCGTCACTGGAAGGAGATCCAATCCGGCCCTGATCGTGAGAGCACCATCGAGCGAGGCGAGGTCGGCCTGGTTCAGGAAGGAGATGGTGACCGCGGCCCCGACCAGCACGCCGGTGCCGCCGTCGGTGGGAAACACGTCGCCGAGCCGCAAGGGCTCCTCGTCGCCGGGACCGGTGGAGTCACCGCACCCACCAGCGATCAGGGCCAGCGCCGAGGCCAGGGCGCATCGCGCGCTGAAGGAGCGCGCGGTCATTCGAGGTACCGCAGCGTGCGGGCCATGTCGGCGTAGATCATGCGCAGCCGCCCGTCGGAGCCGAGCCCCAACCTCGGCGTCCTCGGGTTTGGCGAGTCGAAGACGTCGGGGTGATCGACGGTGGCCACCTGCCAGTTCCGGGCCTCCAGGCAGTCCGACAGACAGGTCAGGAACCGCAGCTCGCCGGGAAGAGAGACGGGATTGAGGGCCGTGATCCTGCCGGCCTCGTCCACCGTAAGTGCGCTGCCGTGATAGTCGCCTTCGTCCAGCCGGAGCGTGCCCCAGGAAGACGGCGTGGCGCAGTCCGCGTCACAGTGCGCGTAGGTGAAGGCGCGACTCACATCGGTGAAGACCAGGTGAACCCCTCCCGCCGCATCTACGGCGAGCGATGGGCTGAGGGCCGAAGCTCCGGGCCAGTCCGCCGGCGTGGTGGACCACTGCGCGGGCGAGACGCAGTCGGACGGGCAGGTGGCGTAGCTCAATATGCCGGCGTTAGTGACGATGACGTGAAGCCGGCCCGTCCGGTCGATCGTGAGCGACCTGGAGACGTCCCAGGGAAGTCCGAAGACCGGAATCAGCGCGTTGGCCCAGCTCGCCGGGTCCGCGCAGTCGGTCTCGCAGGTGGCATAGCGCAGCTGAGAAGGTCCAGATCCAGCCGGCGCATAGGTCACCAGATGCAGCCGGCCGGTTTCGCCCACCGCGAACCCGGCGAAGTATTCCGACCGGAACAAGGTGTCGGCCAGCGGCACCGTGCCGATCTCCCAGTTCCCGGGCGTGAGACAATCCGACGGGCATGTGCCGTATCGTATTGGCTGCCCGAGGGCGTTCACCTGGTGCATGAGGTGCACGCCCCCCGTCTGGTCCACCTGGATAGCGGTGCCTCCGAAGGGCTCGAACGCGCTGTCCACGGCCATCCGGCCCCAGCTTGCCGGATCGGCGCAGTTCGAGGCGCAGGCGATGTACTTCCGGTACGGGGTGGAGTAGTCACTCCATGGCCGGTTCTCCCCGTCGCCGAACAGGTGGATGCTGCCCGAGGGGCCCAGCGCGAGAGCGACGACGTCGAGCTCACCGACGCTGGCGAGTGGTGCCGGCTCCCAGGGGCGGGTGGTGGCGGTCCAGACCAGTCCCGCCTCCAGCGAATCGCCCTCGACGCTTCGGAGCTTGGGCAGCAGCTCGGCGCGATAGGTCTCCCCGGGCAGGAGCGGCGCGGCTACGCGGATGGTGCGGCTGGAGGCGTCGTAGGTGACCACTGCGGGAACCGGAGTTCCCTCGAGGGTAAGGCCTACGGTGGCAGGGCCCACGGTGGCGGGATCGAGCGCGGCGCTGAGCGTCGCCTCGAAGGTCGCGCTCCAGGGCACGCCGGTCGCGCCGTCGGCCGGCTGCATGCCCGTCACTTGCAGGCCGCCACCGCCGGGATCGGAGGGGTCGCCGGAGCAGGCGAGGACGCCGATCGCGAGGGCGGAACGACACCATCCCCGATAGGTCATGGGCGACCCGTGGTAACGCCGGCTGGTGGGACTCTTGGAGCGGACAATCATCGCACACCAATCCCGGCCAAGGAAGGGTGCGATGCCGCGCGTTGCGCGGAGTCGCTCGTGGGGGGGGGGACGTCGCAGGGAGAAACGGCTGCACAGCCTGAGCTGGTTGTCACCCTGAGCGCAGCGAAGGGCTCAGCGTGATCAAGCGATGCTCAGGGCCGATCCGGGCTCCCTCGCCATGCCCAGATGAAGGCGAACGCTATGAGCAGATGAATGCCGGCGAACACCACCGCCAGCTGCCGGGCGCCGGTGAGCAATCCCCATACGTCCACGGCGGGGCCCACACTGAACCCAACGATGTTGCCGAGGATGATGGCCGTACGCGCCGCTGACGGCTCGGCGTTCCGGGCCGTCCAGTTCAGCACTGCGATCCCCAGAAAGGGACCGCCGAACACCCGGAGATAGGCGATCAACGCGGGGGGTGCATCCGCCGGAACGGCACCGACCCCGATCGCCTGTGGGGCGAAGATGAACCCGAGGCCGATTACCGCCATATACACGGCAGTGATACTGAGCAATACACTGAGTTTCATGGAACAGCCTTCCCTCGAGAGCACTCGGCGTTAGGCGAAGGGATACGCGACCCGCGGAATCAACCGGCGGCACGGCCGTCGAGCAGCTGGCGAACCCGGGCGGCGAGCGCGTCGCTGGTGTACGGCTTGGCCAGGAACTCGATGCCGGGGTCGACCACCCCGTGGTGGGCGATCACACTGCGCGGGTACCCGGAGGTGAAGAGCACCGCGATGCCCGGGCGCCGAGCCACCATGCGCTCGGCCAGCTCCCCGCCGTTCATGTTGGGCAGCACGACGTCGGTGATCAGGAGGTGCATCCGCCCCTCCATGGCGGCCACCGCCGCGAGCGCGTCCTCGGCGGTCTCGAATGCATGCACGGCGTAGCCCCAGCGCCGCAGCAGCCGGGTGGTGACCCTGCGGACGATCTCCTGGTCCTCCACCACCACGATGGTCTCGCCGCCGCCCACGGGAGGCGGGCCGGCCGGCTTCGGCGGCGAGACGTCCTCATCCACGCGCGGCAGGTAGATGCGGAACGTGGTGCCGGCTCCCTCCTCGGATTGGACCTCGATGGTCCCGCCGTGCTGCTTCACCGCGCCGTAGACCATGGGCAGTCCGAGCCCGGTGCCGCGGCCGATGGCCTTGGTCGTGTAGAATGGCTCGAACAGATGGGCCTTGTCCTCGGCGCTCAACCCCTGCCCCTGGTCCGAGACCGCCACCATGACGAACTCGCCGTCCCGCGTCAGGTCGGCGGTCTCGATCGTGAGCCGGCCTCCGCCGGGCATCGCGTCGCGCGCGTTGACGGCCAGGTTGACGAGGATCTGCTCGATCTGCATCGGGTCGATCCGCACCCGGCCGAGCGGCTGCTGGGGGACGACCAGAAGCTGAACGTCCTCGCCGATCAGCCGCTGCAGCATCCCCCGCACCTTGGCGATGACGTCGTTCAGGTCGAGGACCTCCGGGCGGATGAATTGCCGGCGCGAGAACGTCAGCAGCTGGCGGGTGACCTGAGCGGCCGAGTTCGCGGCGGCGGCGGCCTCGGTCAGGAGCTCGACGCGGGAATCGCCGGGCGTCGAGTCCCGGAGGGCGATCTCGAGGTTGGAGATGATCGCGGTCAGCAGGTTGTTGAAGTCGTGGGCCACCCCGCCCGGCGAGCCGGCCGACGGACTCCAGCTTCTGCGCGTGAAGCAGCTGCGTCTCCATGGCTCGCCGTTCGGTGATGTCCTGGACGGTTCCGAACCACCGGTGCGCCCCCTCACCGGCCTCCGACCGGCGGAGGTGCACCACCCGCTCGGGGCCGGCGGCCGGGAGCAGCCGGCAGACCAGCTCCGCCGGACCGCCGTCGTCGGGTCGGGGCCGCCAGGAAGTCCGAGACCTGGTCCCGGTCCTCGGGATGGACCGCCGCGAGAAGCGTCGCCCGGTCGGTGCCCGCCGCCGTGCCGGCCGAGCCGAGCATCCGCCCCATCTGGTCGGACAGGGTCATGCTCCCGCTGGCGGCATCGAGCTCCCAGCTTCCCAGCTGGGCGACCCGCTGGGCCTCCTCGAGCCGCGCTTCGCTCCGCCGGAGCGCGTCCATGGTCTCGGCCTCGCGTCGCAACGTGGTCTCGATCGCGCGGAGGTGCCGGCGCGACAGGACGGCCAGGGCGGCGAGCAGCATCGCGGCCAACGCGATGAAGAGCAGCGAGGAGTAGCGGGTTCTGCGCTCGATCCCGGCCGAGAGCTCCCTGGCGGCGATCGTGTGCAGCCGGCCGAGCTGCAGGCTGACGATGCCGATGTAGAGGGGGCGCGTCGAGAAGGCCCGGGCGAGCGCCAGGTCATCCTGCGCGAACTCGGCGCGAAGGGCCCGGAGCTGGGCGAGCGCGCGCTCCAGCCGGCGGCGGGCCGCGTCGAACGGCGGCCCCGCCTTCCCGGTGTAGAGCGCGAGCAGCTGCCCGCCGTACGCGTACGTGCGCCCGAACGCCACGGTGGTGGCCGCCGCGAAGGCGCCCTCCTCCGCCGGGGTCATGGCCTGGGTCGCGCCCGGCCGCGCCCGCGCCGCCACGTAGGCGTCGTGCATCGAGAGGGCGAGGAGGGTGCCGCGGCCATGAAAGTCGTTCAAGGTCCTGCGGTCCCGCTGGTTGAGGTACACCTGCACCGCGTAGGCCAGCACCAGGAGCGCCACGCATCCTGCGATCCACCAGAGCAGCGCGCGGAGCTGGCGCTGGACGGGATGGCCCGTCACAGCCGGCCACGAGCCTGGAGGATCTCGACGATCGCATCGAACTCGCCGGGGTCGGCGGGGACGTACCCGCCCGCCCCTTCGTGCTCGAGGGCGGCGCGGTGCGCCGGCTGGCTCAGATCGAGATCCAGGAAGGCGTTCTGAATCCGGCGCCTGACGTCGGTGTCGAGACCCGGCCGGGCGGCCCAGACGTAGTCGGTGAAGGGGGGCGACCGCCAGAGCACCCTGAGCCGCGGCCCCGCGGAGGTGTCGGACGCGAGCATCGCGTACGCCAGCGAGCCGTTGACCGCGCCGGCATCCACCCGGCCGTCGGCGATCATGCGGATGGTGGCGTCGTGCCTGCCGGAGTACGCGACGCCGGAGAAGACTTGCTCGGGGGTGAGCCCCTCCTGCCGCAGGAAGTACCGCGGCATGAAGTGGCCGGACGTGGAGTTGCTGTCGCCGAAGGCGAAGCGCCGGCCACTGAGGTCCGCCAAACTCTGGGCGGAATCGCCCGCGCGCACCAGGATCACGCTGGTGAAGGCGAAGTCGATGTCCCGCATGGCCAGCGGCACCGCGCCGAAGCGGTGGCGCGCCTGCGCGAAGGTGACGCCGCCGAAGAAGGCGACATCGATCTCGCCCCGGCCCAGTCCGGCCACGAGCCCCTGGTAGGACGGCGCCGGCACCCAGGCGCAGGAGACCCGCGCGATCCGGCAGACCTCGTCGACCACCTCCTTGTGCTGGGCGAGGACTCGATCGGGGGCCTGATCGGGCAGTGCGCTGAAGCGCACCACGGCCGGAACCGGCCGGGGCGTGCCGCCGCAACCGGAAGCGGTCGCGAGAAGTGAAAGGCAGAGGCCGAGGGTGGGTCGCAAGCGGGGAGTCTGGAGGGTGGAAGGTTTGACGGGCCGGCCCTAGGACTTCGCTTTCTTCGAAGGCTTCGACTTGCCGGAACTGTTGAGGGCGACCGCCTGGCGAACGAGCGCCTTGAAGGCGGACTCGTCGACTTCTTCTCCTTCGTGGATGTCGATCGCGCGGCGTGCGTTTCCGTCGAGACTCGAGTTGAAGAGACGGGCCGGATCCTTCAGAGACGCGCCCTTGGCGAAGGTAAGCTTCACGACCTTCTTGTAGGACTCGCCGGTGCAGATGATGCCGTCGTGCGACCAGACCGGAGTGCCCATCCACTTCCACTCCTCGACGACGTCCGGGTCTGCCTCCTTGATGAGCTTGCGCATTCTGCCGAGGGTTTCCCCGCGCCAGTCCCCGAGCTCGGCGATTCTCTTCGAGATGAGCTCCGATGCCGACTGGCCTTGGCTCGCGTCCGACTTTTTCATGTTCTCATCCTGGAAGCTCCAGAGATACTTCGGTTGCAGGACAGTGGAAGATAGTCATGCAAGACGGAGCGGTCTGTCGACCCCCGTCCCTATTTGGCCGAATACACCACCCGCCCGCCCACCACCGTCGCCTTGACCGCGGCCTGCTCGAGCTCCTCGGGCGGAACGAGGGTGATGTCCCGGTCCAGCAGCACGAGGTCGGCCAGATATCCCGGCGCCAGCTTGCCCCGGCGGTCCTCCGCGAACACCCCGTAGGCGTCGCCCATGGTGTAGGCCCGGAGCGCCTGCTCCACGGTGATCTTCTCCTCCGGCACCCATCCGTTCGGATGCTTCCCATCGAGCGTGCGGCGGGTGACCGCGGCGTAGATGCCGAGGATCGGATCGATCGGCGCCACGGTCCAGTCGGAGCCGAAGGCGAGCACCGCGCCCTCGCCCAGCAGCGACCGGAACGCGTACGTGGTCTTGATCCGCTCCGGCCCGATCCGCTTCTCGGCCCAGCGCCCGTCGTCGATCAGGTGGTACGGTTGCATCGAGGCGATCACGCCGAGCCGGCCGAAGCGGGCGATGTCCTCCCGCCTGAGGTGCTGCGCGTGCTCCACCCGAAAACGGCGGTCCCTCGGCCCGTGCGCCCGGGCCACGCTGTCGAAGATCTGGAGCAGGAGGCCGTTGGCCCGCTCGCCGATGGCGTGCACCGCCACCTGGAGGCCGGCCGAATCGGCCGCGCCGATCCAGCCGCGCATCGAATCTTCCGGCGTGGTCGGCACACCCGAGGTGGACGGATCGTCCGCGTACGGCTGGTAGAACAGCGCGGTAGTGGAGCCGAGGGAGCCGTCCATGTAGCCCTTCACCCCGCCGATCCAGATCCAGTCGTCGCCGCGACCGATCCGCGCCACGGTGTCGGCGACCTGGCGCCACTGCTGGATCGGGAAGTAGAGCGCGGCCCGCGCGGTGAGGGTGCCGGCCCGCCTGGCGCGCTGGTAGGCGCCCAACTGGGCCAGCGGGACGCTCACGTGGGCGAAGGCGGTGACGCCGCGCGAGGCGGCGTGCTCCAGCGCGCGGTTCAGCGCGGCGTCGAGCTGCGCGTCGGTCGGGCTCGGGATGACGGCCTGGACCGGGCCCATCGCCTCGTCCTTGAGAATGCCGGTGGGCTCCTTGGTGCGCGGGTCGCGCACGATGACGCCGCCGGGAATATCCCGGGTGCCGCGTCCCATCCTGGCCAGCCGCAGCGCGGCGCTGTTGGCCAGCGCCATGTGGCCGTCGAGCCGGTAGAGCAGCACCGGGTTGTCGGGGGTGACCGAATCGATCCATTCCCGGCGCGGCAGCGGCGTGCCGGGCCAGCGCTCGTGGTCCCACTCGCCGCCGACGATCCACTCGCCCCGCTGCCGCTCGGACGCGAACGCGGCCAGCCGCTCCACGAACTCCGCCGGGGTGTTGGCCGGCCGCAGGTCCACGCTCGCGAGCTGGAACCCGCCGTCGATGAAATGGAGATGGCCGTCCATGAACCCGGGCGCCACCATCGCCGAGCCGTTGGAGAGGATCTTGGTGTCCGGTCCGGCGCGCCCGGCGATCTCGGCGCTGTCGCCCACCGCGGAGATCTTGTCGCCCTCCACCGCGACCGCGCCGGCCCACGGCCTGTGCCGAGTCACCGGTCCAGATCCGGCCGTACACCACCAGATCCGCGGCTTTTCCAGCCTCTTCGGTGCCACAGGAAGCCAGCCCGGCCAGCGTGAGGAGCGCCAGCCGGCGGAGCGCGCGGCGGTACGGCATCGAGCCTCTCAGCGGAGTTTGGTCAGCTTGCGGAGCGCCTCGAGCTTCTCCAGCGCGGTGCCGCCCGGGGACGCGGCGGGCGCCACGGAGAAGAGGTCGCGGATGTCGAGCAGGATCTCCAGCATGAGCTGGTCCCGCATGTAGGCGCTCTCGAGATCGATCATCCGGCCCTCGTCACCGAACTGCTTGGCCCGGTCCCAGGACTCGCGGTAGATCGCTTCGAGGTTGGCGAGGATGCGCTCGCGGGGGCGGATGTCGGCCATGGGATTACCTTACGGGCCATGACACTCAAGGGCAAGACGATCCTCTTCTTCGCCGGGCCCCTCTACGAGGACCTGGAGCTGTGGTACCCCAAGATCCGGCTCGAGGAGGAGGGCGCCCGCACGCTGGTGGCGGGCACCGGCGAGAAGACCTACCAGGGCAAGCGCGGCTATCCCCTCACCGTCGACGCCAACGTGGACGACATCTCCGCCAGAGACTTCGACGGGCTGGTGATTCCCGGCGGGTACGCGCCCGACATCATGCGGCGGTCGAAGAAGCTGCTGCAGCTGACCCGGGAGATCTACGACGCCGGCAAGCCGGTCGGCTTCATCTGTCACGCGGGCTGGGTGCCGATCTCCGCCGGACATCGTCCGGGGCAAGCGCGGCACCAGCGTCGGGGCCATCAAGGACGACCTGGTGAACGCCGGCCTGCTCTGGGAGGACAGCCCCGTGGTGGTGGACGGCAACCTCATCTCCTCCCGCACACCGGCCGATCTGCCCGACTTCATGCGGGCGTTGATCAAGAGCCTCCAGTCCCGGTGAGCCTCTCCGAGTCGCAGCGCCGGGTCCACGACTGGGTCAGCCAGTTCGAGGAGGGCTACTTCGACCCGCTCACCAACCTGGCGCGGCTGACCGAGGAGGTGGGGGAGCTGGCCCGGGAGATCAATCACCGGTTCGGGCAAAAGACCAAGAAAGAGGACGAGGCCGAGGGGGACCTGGCCATGGAGATGGCCGATATCCTGTTCGTGCTGATCTGCATTGCGAACCGGGAAGGGCTCGATCTGCAGATGGCGTTCGACCGGATGATGGAGAAGGTGGAGACTCGGGACGCGGACCGGTGGACTCGACGCGAGGGACTCCGGTGCGTCGTGAGCGACCCGAGGGGCCCGGGGAGGCTGGCCAAGCCCCGCCAACCCCAGCCTCCCCGGGCCCCTCGGGTCGCTCACCCTGCCTCCGTGCCGCTATTCGACACGGCACATCATCAGGTTATTCCCATTCCTCCGGTTGCCCTTCCAGCTCCGCCAGCAGCGTCAGATAGCTCTGGTGCCGGTCCGGCGCGATCGCGCCGCCCGCCACCGCCTCGAGGATCTTGCAGCCCGGCTCGCTGTGGTGGCGGCAGTCGGTGAAGCGGCAGTCGCCCAGGAAGGGGCGGAAGTCGGGAAAGCAGTCGGGCAGCTCGCGAGGATCGATGCCCCACATCGCCACCTCGCTGAAGCCGGGCGTGTCCACCAGGTAGCCGCCGGCGAGGAGCGGGATCATCACCGACGAGACCGTGGTGTTGGTCCCGCGGCGGATCCGCCGGCTGACCTCGCCGATCCGGAGCTTGAGCCCCGGCTGCACGCCGTTCAGCAGGCTCGACTTCCCGGATCCGGACGGCCCGGTCACGACCGAGGCCCGGCCGGCCATCGCCGCCTTGAACGAGTCCATCCCCTCGCCGGTCTTGACGCTGGTCGGGTACACCGGATATCCCGCCTTGCGGCACCGCTCGGCGAGCGCCGTCCCCGGATCGAGGTCCACCTTGTTGAGCACGACGGCCGCGGCGATGCCATCCGCCTCGGCGAGGACCAGCAGCCGGTCGATGAGCTGGGGAATGGGATCGGGCGAGCGGGTGGCGGTGACGACGAAGACCTGGTCTACATTGGCGGCGATGGGGCGGACCCCGCGTCCCTCCGGCACCCGGCGCTCCAGCACCGTGCGCCGCGGCTCGATGCCGGTGATGGCGTGCAGCTCGTCGCCGGCATCGGCCTCCAACCGGACCACGTCGCCCACCACCACCTTGGAGGTGCCGAGCTTGACCTTGCCGCGGAGGACCGCCCGAACCTCGGTTCCCTTGGTGGCGACGCGGTACCCGACCCATCCCGCTCCAGCACCGTGCCGAGGATCGGCGTTACCACTCCGCTGGAGCCCGTGCGATCGCCTCGTCGAGCGCGGCCTTGACGTCGTAGAGCGAGATGACGCCGATCCGCTCGGTGGCTTCCTCGGGGGTGTGGCCCCAGGCCAGCGGCTCGGTCTCGACATGTCCCACCGGCCGCTCGCCGCCCGGCGACCAGCACACGAACAGCAGCGACGGCGCCGTACAGACCCCGGACGTCGGGCTCGTCGTCGACGTAGATGGCGACCGAGTACGCCCGGCCGTCGCTGCCGCCGAAGGCGGCCGCGCGGTCGTGCTTCTGCATGTACCCGCCGAGGGTGAACTCGCTCATCGGCCCGGAAGGGACTCCCGCACCACGTTGCCCAGGAAGAACGCGATGTTGGCGGGGCGCTCCGCCAGCCGTCGCATGAGATAAGGATACCACTGGGTCCCGAAGGGGATGTAGACCCGCATGTTGTGTCCCGCCCGCCGGAGCCGGACCTGGAGGTCGCGCCGCACCCCGTAGAGCATCTGGAACTCGAAGCGGTCGTTGCCGATACGCTCCCGGCCCACGAACTCCCTCGCCTGGCCGATGATGGCCTCGTCGTGGGTGGCCAGGCCGGGGTAGTTCCCCTCCGCCAGCAGCCGCCGCATCAGCTTGACGTAGTTGGCGTCCACGTCGGCCTTCTCGGGAAAGGCCACCGACGGCGGCTCCAGGTAGGCGCCCTTGCAGAGCCGCACCCGCGCCCGCATGGCGATCAGGTCCTCCACGTCCTGCTCCGAGCGCCGGAGCATGGACTGGATGACCACGCCGCAGTGCGCCCCGTACGCCGTCGAACAGCCGCTGGGCGAAGAAGTCGAGCGTGCGCTGGGTGTAGTCGGAGCCCTCCATGTCCAGCCGGACGAACCCGCCGAGCGCCTTCGCCTTGTCGAGGATGCGCACCATGTTCGCCAGGCACAGCGACTCGTCGATGTCGAGCCCCATCTGGGTGAGCTTGACCGAGACGTTGACCTCCACTCCGCTGGCGGCCATCCGGTCCAGCATCCGGAGGTAGAGGTCGCGCGCGGCCGTCGCCTCGGCCTCGGCCGTGACGCTCTCGCCCAGGAGGTCGAGCGACGAGGTGATGTCGCGGCGGGCCAGCTCGACCGCCGCGCCGACGCCGGTCTCGATGGTCTCTCCCGCGACGAAGCGGGAGGCGAACTTCCGGGCCATGCCGTTCCGGCGCACGAAATTGAAGATGCCCTGCCGCTCGGACAGCCAGAGCAGGCCCTGACGCATGATCACGACACGCCTCGATGGTGAAAAATCGCCCCCGAAGGTAGCGCAAGGAGTGCAGCGGAGCATAGGAGCGGAGACCGGGTGAAAGTTTATGCATGGCAAGGAGTAGGCGCGGATGGCCGGCGGCCGGGGCCGGTTGCCGGAGCCCCTGTGACTCCGCTCACCGTTGCCGGACGCCGCGGCGACCTATCATCGCATCAATGCCCAAGCGAGCGCGCAGCAACCGGAAGAAGCCGGCCGTCGACGCGACCGAGTCGGCCGAAGCGGCCGGCCTGCGCTACGTGAGCGACACCATGCCGGGCATCTCGCGGAAGCGGGCCGGCACCGGGTTCTCCTACGCCGGGCCCGACGGCAAGCGGATCACCGACCGGAAGCAGCTCGCCCGCATCCGCTCGCTCGCCATCCCTCCGGCGTATACCGATGTCTGGATCTGCCCCTCGCCCAACGGCCACATCCAGGCCACCGGCCGCGACGCGCGGGGCCGGAAGCAGTACCGCTATCACCCGCGGTGGAGGGAGATCCGCGACGAGACCAAGTTCGGCCGGATGCTGGAGTTCAGCCGGAAGCTGCCGGCCATCCGGAAGCAGGTCGACCAGGACCTGGCCCGGCCGAGCCTGTCGCGGGAGAAGGTGCTGGCGACCCTGGTGCGGCTGCTGGAGTGCACCGGCATCCGGGTGGGGAACGACGAGTACGCCAAGGCCAACCGGTCCTTCGGACTCACCACGCTGCGGGATCGCCACGTGGAGATCTCGGGCTCCAAGCTCCGCTTTCAGTTCCGGGGCAAGGGCGGCAAGATCCACGACGTCGCGCTCACCGACCGCCGGCTCGCCCGCATCGTGGCCCGCTGTCAGGCGGTGCCGGGCGAGACGCTGTTCCAGTACGTGGACGCCGACGGCGTCCGGCAGACGGTGGACTCGGGAGACGTGAACGCGTACCTCCGGGAGATCACCGGGGAGGACTTCACCGCCAAGGACTTCCGCACCTGGGCGGGGACCATCCACGCGGTCGAGATCCTGAGGGAGCTGGGCCCGGTCGAGTCCGAGCGGGACGCGAAGTCGGCGATCCTGAAGGCGATCGACCAGGTGGCCGAGCGCCTCAACAACACCCGGGCGGTCTGCCGGAAGTACTACGTCCACCCGGCGGTGTTCGAGACCTACCAGGCGGGCACCATGCTGGAGGCGCTGGGGAACGGAAACGGGACGGCGGCCGCGGCCAGGGCGGCGCTGTCGGCCCGGGAACGGGCGGTGGTGCGGCTGCTGCGCAAGGCGACGTAGAGCCGCCACCCCGTGTCAGGCCAGCCGCATCTTCTCCAGCAGCCGGCCGAACCGGGGATCGCCGCGGATCGGATCGACCAGCGGCTCGACCCTGAGATAGGCCAGCCAGCCGCGCCGGTCATCCATCGCGCGGTCCAGCCACTCGAAGGCGCGATCGGCCTCGTTCAGACCCGCGTGCATCATCACGAACGCCACCGGGCTCACGTAGTGCTCGCGGGACTCGGCGTAGAGACCGTCGAGAATCCCCGGGCCTCGGTCGAGCCGCCCCCGCGCCACCGCGACCCGCCCCAGTCCGGCGGTCGCGAGCGCCGGGCTGTCCGAGCCCGCGACCGCCTCGCCGAAACGCCGCCGCCGACTCGTCGAGCTGCCCCAGCTGGAGGTAGGCCAGCCCGAGCAGCCGATGGTTCTCCTCCGCGGTGGGATTCATCGCCAGCGCGCGGCGGAGATGCTCCAGCGCCTCGGCCGGCTGGCGGGTGTAGCAGTACAGCCAGCCCATGCTCCGGCGGATCGAGACCGACGCGGGGTCGAGCGTCGACCGCCATCCGCCCCTCGGCGAGCGAGGCCTCGGTCCGGCCCATCGCCAGGAGCAGCCAGGAATGCCACTGGCGGGCGACGGAGTAGCTCGGGATTGAGCTCGATCGCGCGCCGGAACCGCGCCGCGGCGCCGGGCCAGTCCCAGTCGTGGATGAACGTCACCCACGCCAGCGAGGTGTGCGCCTCGGCGAGCGTGTCGTCCAGCTCCAGCGCCCGGCGCGCCATCTCCCGCGCGCGCTCCATCCCCTCGTGCACCGGCGCGCCCCGGTAATCCACCTGGAGCGCGTAGGAGTCGGCCAGGCCGGTGTAGGCCAGGGCGTACTCCGCGTCCTCCTCGATGGCCCGCTCGAAGTACTTGATCCCTTCGGCGATCGCGGCCTGGGTGCGGCGGTTCCACCAGTAGCGGCCCTTCAGGTACAGGTGGTACGCCGTGAGGTTCGCGGTGTAGCGAACCGGCGGCGCGTCGCCCAGGTCGCGGAGCAGGGTGGCGCGCAGCGTGGTCACGATGGTGCGCGCGATCTCGTCCTGGATCGCGAACACGTCGGCCAGCTCGCGGTCGTAGCGCTCGGACCAGAGCGTGCGGCCCTCGGCCACGCCGGAGAGCTGCGCCGTGATCCGGAGCCGGTTGCCGGCCCGGCGCACCGTGCCCTCCAGCACGGCGGAGACGCCGAGCCGCGCGCCGAGGTGCGCACGTCCTCCAGCAGGCCCTTGAGGGCGAACACCGACGTGCGCGAGGCGACGTGCAGTCCCTCGACCTTGCCGAGCGCGTGGATCAGCTCGTCGGTGATCCCGTCGCTGAGGTACTCGTTCTCGGGATCGCGCGCTCGCGTTCACGAACGGGAGCACGGCGATGGTGCGGGCCTCGCGCGCGGTGCCGCGAGCGCGCGCGGCGGGCACGATCTCGGGACGCCGCCACCAGCGCGTCGGCGAAGTCGGCCATCGCCGGGAAGCGGTCGCCGGGCTCCTTGGCCAGCGCCCGCGCGAGCGCGCGCTCGATCGCCGGCGGGCACGTCGGGCACGCGCGCAGGCCGATGGGCGCGGCGCCTCGATGGCGTGCCGCGCCATGGTGGCGCGGGCGCCGGTGCCGCGCGAACGGCGGCTCGCCGGCCAGCATCTCGTACAGCACGCAGGCCAGGCTGTACTGGTCGCTGCGCGCCGTCGAGCCCGCGCTCCGCGCTGGCCTGCTCGGGACTCATGTAGGCCGGCGTGCCGACGGCGAACCCCCGATCGGTGATGTACACGCTGCTCGCCGCCGGCGGCCGAGATCGCGGTGGCGACGCCGAAGTCGGCGACGCACCGGCTCGCCGTCCTGCGAAGAGGATGTTCTCGGGCTTGATGTCGCGGTGGATCGACGCCGAGGCGGTGGGCGTAAGTCGAGCGCGCCGCGCGACCGCGCGGGTGATCCGCAGCGCGACGTCCACCGGCAGCGGGCCCTCGCGGGCCAGCCGGTCGCGCAGGCTCTCGCAGCCGGCGTACGGCATGACGACGTAGACCAGTACGAGCACGCCGCGCTCGGCACTCGCCCGAGTCGTGCAGCGGCACGATCTGCGGGTGGGCCAGGCGCGCGGCGATCCGGATCTCGCGGAGGAAGCGCTGCGGCTCGTCACCCACGCCCGGCACCGGCCGGAGCACCTTGATCGCCACCTTGCGGCCGTGCTTCAGCTCCTCGGCCAGGTAGACCGTCGGCCGCCGCCGCGGCCGATCTCCTCCGTCGATGAGGTAGCGGTCCAGCCAGGGCGGTGCGGAGGCGGACGGAAGCTCGGACTGACCGGTCGGCCTCGGGGAAAGGGTGGCGGCTCCCGGAAGGGCGACGTGCCCCGCCCGGAGGCACAGCGTCCGAGCCGGCGGCGGCGCTTCCGGTACGTCCATCGAAGGCCACGCGTCCAGGTGCCGCCGCCGTCCTCGGGACGTCTCCCAGAGCTGCCGGACCGGCCCGGCCCGGTCTCCTGCCAGGTGATGCGGTTCAGCACTGGGGCGCCGGAGGTGTCCCGGGTCTCGCCCGCTGAGCACCATCCTGCCGTCGGCGAAGGCGCCATCGAGCCGGAGCACCAGGCCGCCGTTGTCCACCCAGGTCTGGTGCCACGTGCCCCTCTGCCGGTCGTAGGCATTGTAGCTGGTGCCGCGAGCCACCCTTGGCGCCGCGTCCAGCTTCTCCTTGAGCACGCAGCCGCCGAGGATCGGCTCGATGCGGTTGTGGCCGGCAGCGCTCCGTCCGAGTGGCTCACCTCCCACTCCCCGATCCAGAAGTCGAACTGGCGGTGCTCGGGGGCCGCACAGGCCTTCGACCGCAACGGTGGGCGCGGACTCCTGGCGGCAAGCAGGGATGGGGCGGCCGGGAGGACCGCGGCGAGACGGCAGGCGACGGACGGAGGGGCGTGGCTCATGGTGCTCCTACGGACCGACACCCCGATCGAGTTCCAGGAGAAATCGGCCGATCGCCCCGAAGTAGGCCGCCGAGTCCACCTCGAAGGCATCGCCGTGCCCTCCCGGAGAGGGACGAGACTCCCTTCCGGGCGGCGCCGCCGCCTCGAACAGCCGGAGACCGTGGGCGAAGGGGATGACGTCGTCGTCCTGAGCGTGGAGGAAGAGCTTGGGAAGGGTCAGGGCGCCCACCCGCTCGATCGACGGGTATCGGTTCGCCGCGATCCAGTGCACCGGGGCATAGGGGAACGAGCTCCTGCGCCCGTTGGACGACGGAGACGAGCGCGCCGTCGAGCACCAGACCCGCCGCCGGAACCCGGCTCACCAGCTCGACCGCCACGGCGGAGCCGAGCGAATGGCCGAAGACGACGATCCGTTCGGCCGGAACGCCGAGCGAGTCGCGGAGGTAGCGGTAGGCGGCGTCCGCGTCGCGATACAGGCCCGGCTCGGTCGGCGTGCCTTCGCTCTCGCCGTACCCCCGGTAGTCGAACGCGAACAGGCTCAGTCCCAGCGCGCGCAGGCCGGCGTAGTGGAACGGCCGTCCGACCTCGGAGATGTTGCCCGCGTTGCCGTGGCAGATGAGCAGCCAGAAACCCGCGCCGCTGTCGACCGGCATGGCCCAGCTCACCAGCCGGACGCCGTCGGACGCGGTGAGCTCCACCCGCCGCACGCCCAGATCGAGCTCGGCGGGTGGGGGCGCGAGGGTGCGGCTGCCGCCGGGGACATAGAGCATGCGGGATTCGCCGAGCCGCAGAACGACGAGAAAGACGAGGTAGCACAGCGCGAAGAGCGCCAGCAACCGCAGGACCGGTCATGCCGCGTAGTAGCGCCCGCCCTGGCGCGCCATCTCGGCGAGCGCCGGTGCGGGTCGGAAGCGGTCGCCGTACTGGTCCTCCAGCTCGTGCAGCGTCGAGACGACCCGGGACGCGCCGAGGTCGTCGATCGCGCGAGGGGGCCGCCGCGAAAGGCGGGGAATCCGATGCCGTAGATCGCGCCGATGTCGCCGTCCCGCGCGCTCCGTACGACGTCCTCCGAGCACGCCGCCGCGGCCTCGTTGAGCATCGCGTGGACCAGCCGGCGCTCGATGAGCTCGCTGCTGGTGCTCTCGACCGGACGGGCGCCGAGGAGACCGCTACACCGCCTTGTCGGCGCCCTGCTCTTGTGCCCGTCGCGATAGCGGTAGAAGCCGCGGCCGTTCTTCCGGCCGAGCCGGCCGGCGGTGAGCATCCGGTCGAGCGCGTCTCCGGCTTCATCCGGTCGCCATAGGCCGCGTGCATCGTCTCGGCGGCCTTGTGCGGCGACGTCGAGGCCGATCTCGTCGAGCAGGGCGATGGGACCCACCGGGAAGCCCCATGCGGTCACCGTTCGATCGATCAGCTCGATCGGCACTCCCTCCGCGACCATGAGCCCCGCCTCGTTCAGGTACGGCGACAGGATCCGGTTGACCCAGAAGCCCGGCCGCGTCGCCGACCACGATCACGGTCTTCCCCATGCGGCGGCCGACCGCACCGCCGTCGACGATCGCCTCCGGCGCGGTGGCGTCGGTGCGGATCACCTCCAGCAGCGGCATCTTCTCCACCGGCGAGAAGAAGTGCATGCCGAGCACCCGCTCGGGCCGGCCGCGCCTCGGCGGCGATCTGGTGGATCGGAATGGTGGAGGTGTTGCTGGCGAAGATGGTGTCCGGGCGGGTGGCGGCCTCGACCTCGGCGAGCACCCTGCGCTTGAGCGCCAGCTCCTCGAAGACCGCCTCGATCACCAGATCGGCCCGGCCGAAGCCGGCGTAGGCGTCGACCGCCGGAGAGCATGACGCGGTCACCGGTCGTGCTGCGGCCGGGTGAGCCGGCGGCGTTCCGACGCTCGAACGGGCGGGATTGGCGTTCGCGGCGCCGAGCCCCTTCCCCACCCGGGAGGTCGGCGTCCTTGAGCCGGGTGTCCACCTCGACGTTGAGCACCGCGGTGCCGGCGATCCCGGCGCCCATGAAGCCAGCGCCCACCACGCCCAGTCGCCGGATCTGCCGGGGATCTGGCGGCGCCCGCCGCGATCGCCGTCGTCCTTCTTGAGCGCGGTGGTGGCGAAGAAGATCTGCACCAGCTTGCGGGACGACGTCGCCCACCGCGAGCCGGCCGAAGGCGTGGTGCTCCTCGGCGAGGCCGGCGGTGATGCCGTGCTCCAGGCCGACCCGCACCGTCTCCAGGGCGGCGAGGGGGGCCGGGTAGTGGCCGCCGGTCCGCTTCGAGCACCTCCGGCCTTGGCCCTCGCGGTACACCAGCCGGCGGCCGGCCGGCGTCGCGGTCGAGGAAGAGACCCGGCGCAGTCCCCTCGCGCGCGTGCGCCGCGAGCGTGCCGTTGCGCGCCAGCCGCTCCGCCGCGGCGATCGCGGTGCGCGGAGGATGCTGCGGGGCACGACCTCGTCCACCAGGCCGATGCGCAGCGCCTTGGCGGCGCGTCGCTGCTTGCCGGTGAGGATCATGTCGAGCGCCGCGCGAAGACCGATCAGGCGCGGCAGCCGCTGGCACCGCCGGCGCCGGGGATGAGGCCGAGCTGCACCTCGGGGAGGCCGAGCTGGGTCTTGGGGTGGTCGGTCGCGACCCGGTAGTGGCAGGCGAGCGCCAGCTCGAGCCCGCCGCCGAGGCAGGCGCCGTGGATCGCCGCGACCACCGGCTTCGGCAGCGTCTCGACCCGGCTCACCATCTCCTGTCCCTCGAAGCTCAGCCGCTCGGCTTCGGCCTGGGTCGTGAGCGCGGTAGAACTCCTCGATGTCGGCGCCGGCGATGAAGGTGTCGGACTTGCCGGAGATGAGCACGACGCCCCGGATGTCGGCGTCGTCGCGGAGCCGGATGAGCAGCGCCTCGAACTCCACCTTGACCGCGGCGTTGAGCTTGTTGACGGGCTCGCCCGGCAGGTCGAAGGTGACGACGGCGATGGAGTCGTGGAGATCGGTGGTGAATGCGGACATGGCGGACGAGCTCAGCGTCCTCTCAGGACCATGGCGTACCCCATGCCGCCCTGCGGCGCAGATGGAGACCAGCCCGTACTGGACGTCGCGCCGGCGCATCTCGTTGGCGAGCGTGGTGACCAGGCGGGCGCCGGTGGCGGCGAAGGGATGCCCGATCGCGATCGACCCGCCCATGACGTTGGTGCGATCCCAGTCCACCTCGCCGACCGGGCCGGCGCAGACCCAGCCGGTCGGCCCAGGCGCGCGATCCCCACGCCTGCACGTTGGACAGCACCTGCGCGGCGAACGCCTCGTGGATCTCGAACAGCCCGATGTCGGCCCAGGAGAGCCCCGCCCGCTCCAGCGCCTTGGGCACCGCGTACACCGGGCCCATGAGGAGCTGCCACCCGGGATCGACCGCGGCGACGGCGTAGCTGCGCAGGTACGCCAGCGGCTGGTAGCCCAGGGCGTGCGCCTTCTCCTCGGCCATGAGCAGCACGGCGGCCGCGCCATCGGTGAGCGGCGAGGAGTTTCCGGCGGTCACCGAGCCGTACTTCCGGTCGAACACCGGCCGCAGTGCCGCGAGCGCCTCGAGCGAGGTGTCGCCCCGGATCCCGTTGTCGGTGGCGAGCGGCTGATCCATGCCCGCGCCGCCGAACCAGGGCGCGATCTCGGCGCGGCAGGCGGCCGTCGGCGGTCGCCGCGGCGGCGCGCTGGTGGCTCCGGAGCGCGAGCTCGTCCTGCGCCTCGCGGCTGATGCCGTTCTCCTTCGCCATCTTCTCCGCCGACTGCCCCATGCTCTCCCCGGTCGAGGGCTCGGCGATCGCGGGCGTCACCGGCACCAGGTCGCGCGGGCGGGCCCGGCCGAAGGCCGCCACCCGCCCGCCGAGGCTCTTGGCCCGGCCGGCGTCCACCAGCACCCGGCTGAAGCGGCGGGAATGCAGGATCGGGATGTCGGAGAGCGACTCGACGCCGCCGGCCAGGATGGTATCGGCGTGGCCCGAGGGCGATCTGGTCCGCGGCGTTGTTGATCGCCTGCGCGGACGAGGCGCACGCGCGGTTCAGGGTGTAGGCCGGCACGCTGGGCAGGAGCTGCGGGAGGAGACTCACCTCGCGACCGACGTTCGGGCGTGAGGACCGACGGCACGACCTGGCTGAAAATCACCTCGTCGACTTCCCGGCCGTCGATCTCGCTGCGGAAGAGCAGCTCGCGCGCGGCGTGCCGCGCCAGGGCGACGGCGGAGACGTCCCGAAACGCGGTGCCGCTCTTCACGAATGGCGTCCGCACCCCAGCGACGATGGCGACCCGACGGCCGGGCCGGGATTGTTGCATGTTGCTCCGGGTGAGAGGGGGACTTACTTCTTTACGGCCAGGACGCTCGCCACCGCCCGCCAGCGCTCGGCGTCGACCGCCTCGACCACCTCGCGGCCGTGCAGACACCACGAGCGGCGCGACCAGCCGGGCCAGCTCACCGGGATGGAGCAGGTGGTCGTCCGAGGTAGGACCCCAGCCGAGCTCTCGCTGGGTGCTCAGAAACGTCTCCATCATCAGGAAGCCGCCAGGCTCGAGCAGCTCGATCATCTGGGGCATCTTGGCCCGGTCAAGATAATTGAACACCAGAACCGCATCAAAAGAGCCGAGCTCCGGCCACGGCTCCTCGAGGTCTGCCGCCATCCACTCGATGGCCAGACCCTGGGCCTCGGCCCGCTCGCGCGCCGCCGCCAGCCGGACCTCGTCCCGGTCGATGGCCGTGACCCGGGCGCCCCGGGCGGCCGCGGCGAGACTGTGGCGGCCTTCGCCGCAGGCCAGATCCAGCGACCCGCGCTCCGGGACCGATCCGATGACCGTGCCACAGAAACCAGGTGCTGGGCCGAGTGGTCCGCGAAACGGGGGGCATGGTCACGGGAGACTGTCCTCACAGCGGGCGACACTCGATCAGCTCGGCGGCGGAGCCGGCCGACATCCTGGTGATCGGTGGCGGCATCACCGGTGCCGGAGTCGCCCGCGACGCGGCGATGCGGGGGCTCCGGGTGGTGCTGGTGGACCAGAACGACCTCGGCTCCGGCACCAGCTCGCGCTCCAGCCGCCTGGTCCACGGCGGTCTGCGCTACCTGGAGACCGGCGACCTCCGACTGGTGCTCGAGGCCAACCGGGAGCGGCGGATCCTGCTCCGTATCGCGCCCCACCTGGTATGGCCGCTGCCCTTCGTGTTTCCGTTGCATCGGGGAGACCGGCTCTCGCTCTGGCGCCTGAACGCCGGGATGTGGCTCTACGATCTCCTCGCCTTGTTCCGCAATGTGCGGATGCACCGCATGCTCGGCAAGCGCGCCGTGCTCGAGGCCGAACCGATGCTGCGGGAGCGCGGGCTCCGGGGCGGGGCCGCGATTCTACGACGCCCAGTGCGACGACGCCCGACTGGTGCTGGCCACCGCGCGGTCGGCGATGCATCACGGAGCGCTGGTCGCCAACTACACCGCCGTGCTCTCGCTGGAGCGCACCGCGGGCCGCGTGGTCGGCGCGCGGGTCGAGGACCGGCTGACCGGCGCGCAGGCCACGATCAGGGCCAGCGTCGTGGTGAACGCCGCCGGACCCTGGGCCGACCGGGTTCGCACCATGGAGGACGCCGGCGCCGCCCCGCTGCTCCAGCCGACCAAGGGGGTCCACATTCTGGTGGACCGGAGCCGGCTCGACCACCGCGACGGCATCATCTTCCTCAGCCCGATCGACGGCCGGGTGCTCTTCATCCTCCCCTGGCGCGACCTCTCCTACATCGGCACCACCGACACGGACACCACCGAGTCGCCGGACCACCTCGAGGTCACCCCCGACGAGATGGTCTACCTCCTCCGCTCGGCCAACGCCCGCTTCCCCAACGCGCGACTCGGCCTCGAGGACGTCCGCGTGCGCCTGGGCCGGCCTCCGGCCGCTGCTCGTCGACAGCCAGGCCGCGACCGAGAGCGGGCGCTCCCGCGAGCACTGCGATCGTGCAGGGCTCGGGTGGGATGATCACGGTGGTCGGCGGTAAGCTCACGACCTACCGCTCGATGGCGAAGGAAGTGGTGGACCGGGCGGTGCGCGAGCTCCGGTTCCGCGAGGGCCGGCCCCGCGCAACCGAGGCCGGCACCGACGAGGAGCCGCTGCCGGGCGGCGAGACCGACGACTTCGCCGAGTTCCGGGCCCGGGGACTGGAGCTGGGGGTGGTGCCGGAGAGCGTCGAGCACCTGATCCGCCACTACGGCACCGAGGCCGCGGGGATCTACAACCTTGGCGCGGCCGACCGCCGCCTTCTGCGCCGGCTGATCCCGCCGCATCCGGCGATCGAGGCCGAGGTGCTGCACGCGGTGCGCCGGGAGCTGGCCCAGACGGTCGAGGACGTGATGGTCCGGCGCCTCCACCTCTATTTCGAGCACGCCGAGCGTGGGGTCGCGGCCGCGACCCGGGTGGCCGAGCTGATGGGACGGGAGCGCGGCTGGGACGACGCGCGGATCGCGGCCGAGGCCGCGCGCTACGTCGCGTTCGCCTCGGCGGTGACCGCGACGCCCGACTGCGGGGACTCGGGAACGGGTGCGGCGGTCGCTCTAGGGTTGGATGTCGCTGACGATCACCCGTCCGGACATTCCGACACCTCCAGCGCCCCCATGGCTCAGGCAGTAGAAGCGGAATTCACCGGGCTGGGTGAAGGTGAACGAATAGGTCTCCGGTCCGTTGGTGACCGGACCGCTCGAGATCGGGGTGTTGCCGTCGTCCGGGACGACGTTGTGAGAGAGGGCACCCTGCGGCCATGTCCAGGTGACGGTCTGGCCCACCCTGATGGTCACGACGTTCGGCTCGAACCGATTGCCGCCGCTCGGCCCGAGCACCTGGATGGTGGGCTCCTCGGGCGGCGGTTCGGTCGCTGCGGTCGCGGTCGCCGTGAAGGTGAGCGGTGATCCCTCCGCGCCGTCCACCGCGGCGGTGGCCGGACTGGCTGCCTTCCCCCGGTCCCAGCGTCCATACCACCGAGGCGATCCCCGCCGGTCGCTCGGTGCTTCCTGCCGTCAGCGAGCCACCCTGCCCCGCGGACCCAGTCCACATCCACTCCCTCGACCGGCCCGCCATCCCGGGTGATCAGCACCCGGAGGGAGTTGTCGAGCGCCATGCCGACCGGTCCGATCTGCTGGTCGCCACTCTTGGTCGGCTTCTCGATGACCAAGGGGGATTGCCCGGGACCCTGGTCGTCCGCAGCTGCAACCGGCTCCGAGCACCGCCAACGACGTCCCCACGGAGAGCAATCCGGAGTGCAGACCGACGCATCGAGGCCTCCGACCGCAGTTGGTTCGAGAGAAATGGGCGCCGCCCCTGCCGGGCAAGGTCCCGGATTGGAGCCTACCACATATAGGACGAGCGGCAAGCCCGTCGGTAGACGGCGCGCCTGCGGTTGGTTCGGCTGGCCATTATCTTAACCGTCCCATGGGAGGGCTTCTGGAGTGCCGCGGAGCCCCCCATTCACGTGCACCTCGGTCGCCCAACGGTGAGCTTCGTGGATCCCAACGTGTTCGAAACGGCCAACGCGGGTTTCGCGCAGGCCATGTACGAGGAATTCCTCCGCGATCCGACGGCGGTGGGTCCGGAGTGGCGTCGGCTGTTCGAGAGCGGGGTGGTCGGGGAGCGGCCGAGCCCGAACGGGGCGGAACGGCGGCGGACGGGCGGACCGGCGGACGGCGCGGCTCACGCAGCCCGGTGGTCGCCGAGAGCGAACCGTCCGCCGCGTCCGCCCGTCCGCCCGTCCGCCCTCCCATCCGGCGCCACCCCGATCAAGGGTCCCGCCGCCAAGCTCGTCGCCAACATGGAGCAGAGCCTCACGGTGCCGACCGCGACCACCTTCCGAGTGGTGCCGGTCGGCGTGCTGGAGGAGCGGCGCCGGGCGATCAACGCCGCGCTCCAGCAGGCCGGCCGGCAGGACAAGATCTCGTTCACCCACCTGATCGCCTACGCCCTGGTGCAGGCCACCAAGCGACACCCCGTCATGGGCCACACGCTCGTGGTCCACGAGGGGACGCCCCACCGGGTGCAGCCCGAAGGCATCGCGCTCGGACTGGCGGTGGACGTGCAGCGGAAGGACGGGAGCCGCGGACTCGTGGTTCCGGTCATCAAGCGCGCGGAGACCATGGACTTCGCCGCCTTCCACGCCGCCTACGAAGCGCTGGTCGAGAAGGCGCGCACCAACCGGCTGATGCCCGACGACTTCGCCGGCGCCACCATGTCGCTGACCAACCCGGGCGGGCTCGGCACGGTCGCGTCGGTGCCGCGGCTGATGGCGGGCCAGGGCAGCATCATCGCCGTCGGGGCGATCGGCTACCCGGCCGAGTTCTCCGGAGTGGCGGAGGAGCGGCTCCGCCGAGTTCGGGATCAGCAAGGTCATGACCGATCACCAGCACCTACGACCACCGCGTCATTCAGGGCGCGGAGTCGGGGGCGTTCCTGGCGACGGTCGAGCACCTGCTGCAAGGCGACGAGGGGTTCTACGAGCTGATCGAGGAGAGCCTGCAGCTGTCCGCCGTCAGCTACCAGCTGGTCAAGGCCGCGCCGGCGGCCAAGCGCGACGAGGCGGCGGGGCCGATCGCGCCGGACATGCTCTACCACGTGGCCGCCGCGATGGCCCTGGTGAAGGCCTTCCGGATGCACGGCCACCTGGCGGCCCACCTGGATCCGCTCGGCACCCCGCCGATCGGCGACCCGGCGCTCGACCCCGGCCCGCTCGGCCTCACGCCCGAGGTCATGGCCGCCATCCCCTCGAAGGTGCTGCGGATCGCGGTGCCCGGGCGGACGCTGGCCGAGTCGCTGCCCTACCTCCAGGCCACCTACTGCGGCACGATGGCCTACGAGATCGAGCACATCGCGACCCACGAGGAGCGGGTCTGGCTGCGGGAGAAGATCGAGTCCGGGGCGTACCGCCAGCCGCTCGCCGCCGAGGAGCAGCGCGCCCTGCTGCGCCGTCTCACCGAGGTCGAGGCGCTGGAGAAGTTCCTCCACAAGGCCTACCTGGGGCAGAAGCGCTTCTCGATCGAGGGCGTGGACATGCTGGTGCCGATGCTCGATCTCACCATCGAGCGGGCGGCCGAGGCGGGCGCGCGCGACGTGGTGATCGGCATGGCGCACCGGGGCCGGCTCAACGTGCTGGCCCACACCATCGGGCGGCCCTACGAGACGATCTTCGCCGAGTTCGAGGGCGGCCGGCAGGTCGAGGCCGGGCAGCTCACCCCCGAAGGCGGCACCGGCGACGTCAAGTATCACCACGGCGCCGAGGGCGCCTACGTCACCGCCAAGGGCACCGCGATCACGGTCTCGCTGTCTCCCAACCCGAGCCATCTGGAGTTCGTCTCGCCGGTGGTCGACGGACGCGCGCGCGCCAAGCAGACCCAGCGCCGGGGCCGCGACGCGCACCACGATCCCAGCGCGGCGCTGCCGGTGGCGATCCACGGTGACGCGGCGTTCGCCGGCCAGGGCGTCGTGGCCGAGACGCTCAACCTCGGCTCGCTCAAGGGGTACCGCACCGGCGGGACGCTGCACGTCATCACCAACAACCAGGTCGGCTTCACCACCGACATGGAGGACGCGCGCTCCACCCGCTACGCCTCCGATCTCGCCAAGGGATTCGACATCCCGATCATCCACGTCAACGCCGACGATCCGGAGGCCTCGCTGGCCGCGGCACGGCTCGCGATGGCGTATCGGGAGCGCTTTCACCAGGACATCGTGATCGATCTGGTCGGGTACCGGCGCCACGGGCACAACGAGGGCGACGAGCCGGCGTACACCCAGCCGATGATGTACGAGGCTATCCGCGCCCTGCCGACGGTGCGCGAGCGCTACGCCCGGAGCCTGGTGGAAGCCGGCGTCCTGACCCAGGAGGAGAGCGACCGGGAGGCGGAGCAGGTCTACCAGCGGCTGGTGGACATCCAGCAGACCTTCAAGGCCAGCATGGGCCGCTCGGTCACTCGAGAGATGGAGGTGCGGCTGGGGGGCGCCGGACAGGAAGTCGTGACCGCGCTCGCGCCGGAGTTCATCACCTCTCTCAACGAGCAGCTGCTTTCCTGGCCCGAGTGGTTCACCGTCCACCCGAAGCTCGGGAAGCAGCTCGAGCGGCGCCGCGCCGCGCTGAGCCAGGGCGGAATCGACTGGGCCCACGCCGAGGCGCTCGCCCTCGCCTCGCTGCTGACCGAAGGGGTTCCGCTCCGGCTCACCGGGCAGGACACCGAGCGCGGGACGTTCAGCCAGCGCCACCTCGTGCTGCACGACGCGAGCACCGGGCACGCCTGGGCGCCGATCCAGAAGCTGCCCGGCGCGCTCGCGCCGCTCGAGTTGTACAACAGCCCGCTCTCCGAGCTGGCCTCGCTGGGCTTCGAGTACGGCTACAGCGCCGCCGCGCCCGAGGTGCTGGTGCTCTGGGAGGCGCAGTTCGGCGACTTCATCAATGCCGCCCAGGTCGTCGTGGACCAGTTCCTCTCGGCGGGCCTCTCCAAGTGGGGGCTCACGACCCGGCTCACGCTGCTCCTGCCCCACGGATACGAGGGGCAGGGCCCGGAGCATTCGAGCGCCCGCCTGGAGCGCTTCCTCCAGCTCGCGGCCGAAGGCAACATCCGCGTCGCCAACCCGACGACCCCGGCACAGTACTTCCACCTGCTGCGGCGCCAGGCGCGGCGCACTCGCCAGCGGCCCCTGGTCATCATGACGCCCAAGAGCCTGCTGCGCCTTCCCCAAGCCAACTCGACCCTGGAAGACCTGGCCGGCGGTTCCTGGCGGCCGGTGCTCGACGACCCCGCGACGCCGGCAGACGCCGGCGAGATCGCGCGGATGGTGCTGTGCAGCGGCAAGGTCTACTACGACCTGCTGACCGAAGCGGACAAGCTGGAAGGCGAGCGTCCCGCTCTGGTCCGGCTGGAGCAGCTCTACTCCTTCCCCTGGACGGAGATGCGGGACGGTGCTGTCGCGTTACGGCGGTCTGGAAGAGCTGGTCTGGGTGCAGGAGGAGCCGCGGAACATGGGGGCATGGATGTACGTGGAGCCCAAGCTCCGCGAGCTCGCGCCGGACGGCGTGGAGGTCAACTACATCGGCCGCCCGGAGCGGGCCAGTCCGGCCGAGGGATACCCCGCCGCGCATGCGGCCGAGCAGGGCCGGATCATCCGGGAAGCCCTGGCGGCGCGAGGTCGCCCTGCCGAGGCCGATCTGCCCCCGGCGGCCACGGCCGGAGAGGCCAAGGGCTGAACGTGCAAGAGGGCGGCTCGCTGGCCGCCCTCTTTCATCTGCTCCGTCGCCGGTTCACTCTTTCGCGAGAATCGGCCGTTCCGATGCCTGTCGGGCAAGTTCCCGAAGCGGCTCCGAGAGGTGCTCCCCGTAGTGCAGGAGAAACACCCCGCGAGCCCGGCGCTGCATGAGAAACGCGACCAGAGGCGTATCGGCCTTGGCCGCGTTGCAGTCTCTACAGGCCAGAACCAGATTGTCCGCCCGGTCGTACGCGGTCTGACCGCGACGGGGACGAACGTGGTCCAGGGTGATCGTCTCCGGGGCGGTCTCGGTGCCGCAATAGGCGCATACCGAGCCATGTTGATCCAGGAGCCAATCGCGGTGCGACTGCATCGAGCGACCGGGGGAACGGCGGAAACTGGGGACGGAGACTGCGGAATGTCTGCGTGATCTGCGTGCCACAAATATCCAGGTTGAAGGTGAACGAGAGGGGCTGGAAATAGACCCACCTATGGACATGTGGAAGTCTAGCAAGATTGACGCCAAAATGACAGTGAGGCCGGGGTTTCGGCGATTCCTGGGGGTCCTCTGGGCCGATCCTTGCCGGGTGTTCCCGGGGGGCCGTGGCCCCGATTCGGCCTCCCGGAGCGCGATCGAGGCGACCGTGGACCGATACGTGGCCGCCAGCAACGAGGGCGACGCGGAGGCGCTGACCGCCCTCTACGCCGAGGACGCCGTCCTGCTCCCTCCCGACCACGAGCCCATCCATGGCCGGAAGGCGATCGGGGAGTTCTGGCACCAGGGGACCGACACCGGCCTCGAGCTGAGCACCCTGCGGCTGGACGTGGCTGGTGACGTGGCGTATCTCGTTGGCCGGTATCGGCTTCCGCCGACGGAATCGGAGGAGGCCGACTCGGGGAAGTACGTTCTCTGCCTCCGGCGCCAGACCGACGGCACCTGGAAGCTCACCGCGGACATCTGGAACGGCAGCGGGGGCTCGGACGAGCGCGGCACGGGCAGCGACTCCCCGGGGCCGGTGATCAGCGGAAGACCGCCGCCATCCGCAAGGCCGGCGGCTGGATCGAACCGGCCCGGTTCCAGCCGCACCCGGTCAGGGGCGGCGGATTTCTTCTCGACGGGTGGCGCCTTGATGCGGTGCTGAGACTCCAGCAGCAGGCCCCACGTGGGATTGTAGGGGTGAACCTCGGCGGTCGGGCTCTCGTGCCGGAAGGAGGGATGCCCCTCGTTGGCCCAGCGAAACTGGCCCCCCTCCAGGTTGAAGACCTGGGTGTAACCCTGCCTCGCCAGAAAATCCGCCACCCGCGCGCCCCGATAGCCGACCGACGAATAGAGGACGATCGCGGTGTCCTTGGAAAAGCCGCGCAAGGGCCTCAGGCTGGGCCGGTAGGGGTCGATACGGACCGCGCCATTGAGGTGGCTGACCGCGTACTCGTCTTCGGTTCGCGCGTCGAGCAGGACCGGCGCCGTGCGGCCCGGGTCGGCGCGCCACCGGACCAGCTCCGCGGCATCGACCCACTTTCCGCTGGGAAACTTGTGGTCGGTGGCCCGGCGAATGACATCGAACGCGATCGGGCGTCCGGCGAAGAAGGCGACCCCGGCGCCGATCAGCAACGGGAGGACGAACAGGAAGAGGGCGATCCGGGCCCACCGCCGTCCTCCGGAGCGTTCACGGCTCCAGCGACCGCTCGGTTCTTCGCCTTCGTCCTGGTAGTCGTCCGACTCCTGGGCTCGTCTCACCCGCGCGGCTCCGCTCAGTGGGTCTTCTCAAGGTAATCCCGGCCGCCCCCGCCTCAACCCTGGGCCCGGCGGAGGGCGGATACCGGCACCGGCTGACTCTTCATTCGGTCGCTCCGCAGGTTAGTTTCCACGGTCCGCCCACCCTCCGGGTCATGTGCTCGAAAGGAGCCTGGTCTGACCGCAGAGAGCATACGAACCCGGTCCTCGCGCTCCGATGGTGGTCTCTCCCTTGGCGACCCCGACATAGCCGACGCAGAGCTGGCCTGGCGCAGCATCAACTCCATCCGCGCCCTGTCGATGGACGCGGTCGAGGCGGCCCAGTCCGGGCACCCGGGGACACCCATGGCGCTGGCCCCCGCGGCCTATGTGCTGTGGTCCCGGTTCCTGCGGCACAATCCCGCCAATCCGGCCTGGCTCGACCGGGACCGCTTCGTGCTCTCCTGCGGCCACGCGTCGATGCTGCTGTACTCGCTGCTCCACCTGAGCGGCTACGACCTCCCGCTGGAAGAGATCAAGGCGTTCAGGCAGTGGGGCTCGCGGACGCCGGGCCATCCGGAGCGAGGCCATACGCCGGGCGTCGAGACCACCACGGGCCCGCTGGGGCAGGGGGTGGGAAACGCGGTGGGCCTGGCGATCGCGGAGCGCTTCCTGGCGGACCACTTCAACCGGCCGGGCCACCAGCCGGTGGACCACCGGGTCTGGGCGTTCGCCAGTGACGGCGATCTCATGGAGGGCGTCGCGAGCGAAGCCGCGTCGCTGGCCGGGCATCTCCGGCTCGGCAAGCTCACCCTGATCTACGACGACAACCACATCACCATCGACGGCGACACCGCGCTCACCTTCTCGCGAAGACGTCCAGCGCCGATTCGAGTCCTACGGCTGGCACGTGGCTCGGGTGGGCGACGCCAACGACCTCGCGGGCATCGTCGCCGCGCTCGAGGCCGCCCGGGCGGAGACCGGCCGTCCCGACGCTAGTGATTCTTCGCACCTACATCGGCGATCCGGCGCCCACCAAGCGGAACTCCGCCGAGGCCCACGGCGCACCGCTCGGCGCCGAAGAGGTGCGCCGGACCAAGGAGATCATGGGCTGGCCGGCGGAGCCGGCGTTCTTCGTCCCCGGCGACGCGCTGGCCCACTGGCGGACCGCGCTCGACCGCGGCGCGGCCCTGGAGTCCGAGTGGGACGACCGCCTCAAGGCCTACGCCACCGACCACCCCGACCTCGCGGTCGAGTACCAGCGCTGGATGTCGGGTGATCTGCCCGAGGGATGGGATCGGGGGCTCCCGGCACTGACCCACGGCGACGGGCCGATCGCCACCCGCCAGGCGTCCGGCCTCGCCCTCCAGGCCCTCGCGTCCGCGGTGCCGAATTTGATCGGCGGCTCAGCCGACCTCGGCGGCAGCACGGGAACGACGCTGAAGCACGAGAACAAGCTTCGGCCCCACCAGCTCGGGCCGGGTCTTCCACTGGGGCGTTCGGGAGCACGGGATGGCCGCGATCCTCAACGGCATCGCGGCGCACGGCGGACTCCGGCCGTTCGGCAGCACCTTCCTGGTGTTTTCCGACTACATGAAGCCGGCGATCCGCCTGTCGGCGATCATGCGGCTTGCCGGTGATCTACATCGGCACCCACGATTCGATCGGCCTGGGTGAGGACGGCCCGACCCACCAGCCGATCGAGCACCTGGCAATGCTGCGGGCGATCCCCAACCTCCTCGTGCTTCGGCCGGCCGATGGCGCGGAGACGGTGGAGGCCTGGCGGGTGGCCCTGGCGCGGCGCGATGGCCCGACCGTGCTGGTGCTCTCGCGCCAGAAGCTGCCGGCCTTCGAGCGTCCGCCGCTGGGATCGGCGGAGGGCGTGAGCCGGGGCGCCTACATCCTGCTCGACCCGCCCGGCGGCGTACCTCAAACGATCCTCATCGCCACCGGCTCCGAGCTCCACGTGGCCCTGGCGGCGGCCCGGCTGCTCCAGGCCGACCGGGTGCGCGTCCGGGTCGTCTCGATGCCGTCCTGGGAGCTGTTCGCGGCGCAGCCCGAGGCCTACCGGCACGAGGTGCTGCCGCCGACGGTCCGGGCGCGCCTGGGAATCGAGGCGGCCTCGCCCTTCGGGTGGCTGCGGTGGGTCACCGACGATGGTGCGATGCTGTCCATGGAGGGCTTCGGCGCCTCGGCACCCGGCGAGCGCCTGTTTCAGGAGTTCAAGTTCACGCCGGAGCGCGCGGCCGAGATGGTGCGGCGCCTGCTCGCGCGGCGCCACGCGCCGGGCGGAAGCGAGGGATCATGAATCCATTGGTGCGCCTTGGCGAGCTGGGGCAGAGTCCGTGGTACGACTACATCACCCGCGACCTGGTCGCCTCCGGCGAGCTGGCCCGGCTGATTCGGGAGGACGGCCTTCGGGGAATGACCTCGAACCCCACGATCTTCGAGAAGGCGGTCGCCGGCAGCGGGTCGTACGACGACGATATCCGGCGGCTCCACGGCCGGGGGCGGAGCCCCGCCGAGATCTTCGAGGCGCTCGCGGTGGCGGATGTGCGCGCGGCCTGTGACGTGTTCGCCGACCTGCACCGGGAGAGCGGCGGGCTCGACGGGCAGGTGTCGCTCGAGGTCTCCCCGACCCTGGCCGACGACACCGCCGCCACCATCCACGAGGCCGAGCGATTGTGGGCCGCGGTGGACCGTCCCAACGCCATGATCAAGATCCCCGGCACCGAGGCGGGCCTCCCCGCGATCACCCGATGCATCGCCGACGGGATCAGCGTCAACGTGACGCTGCTGTTCTCGGTCGAGCGCTACGCCGGGGTCATCGAGGCCTGGCTCACGGGGATGGAGCGGCGGCTGGAGCGGCGGCCTGCCGCTGGAGCCCGTGGCGTCGGTCGCGAGCTTCTTTGTGAGCCGGGTGGACGGCCGGGTGGACGCCCTGCTCGATCGCGCGGGCGCCGACGAGCCCTCGCCGCTGCGGGGGCAGATCGCCATCGCCAACGCCGCGGCCGCGTACCGGCTGTTCGAGTGGTCGCTCGGCACCCCGCGGTGGGACCGGCTCGCCAAGGCGGGCGCCCGGCCCCAGCGCCCGCTCTGGGCCTCGACCAGCACCAAGGACCCGCGCTATCCCGATACCCACTACGTGGAGGCCCTGGTCGCCCCCCGTACCGTCAACACCCTGCCGCCGGAGACGTTCGCGGCCTATCGCGATCACGGCCGCCCCGCGGTCCGGATCCGCGACGGCATCGCCAAGGCGCCGGCCCAGATGAAGGCGCTCGCGGTGGCGGGCATCGATCTCGCCGTGATCACCCGGGAGTTGGAAGAGGACGGCGTCGCCAAGTTCGCCGCGTCCTACGCGTCGCTACTCACGGGAATCGAGGCGAAAGCGGGGGCGCTGGCGGTCGGCTCGGGCTGAGGCACGCGGCCCGGCCCCGAATCACGCCGCGTCCTCCTGCCGGGCCGGAATGACCAGCGGGAGCCGCTCGCTCTTCGTCACGAGCAGCGAGGTGAGCAGGTCGGCGGTCACGTTGGGAACGGTGCGCGCCATATCCAGGATCCGATCCACCCCCAGGATCAGCGCGATGCCCTCCCCCGGCACTCCCACCATCCCCAACACCATCGCCAGCAGCGGAATCGACCCGCTCGGCACCCCGGCCACGCCGATCGCGGTGACCACGCACATGAGGATGACGATCGCCTGGGTCAGCAGGTCCAGGTGGACGCCGAACACCTGCGCCAGGAAGAGCACGGTCACGCCCTCGAACATGGCGGTCCCGTTCATGTTCATGGTCGCGCCGAGCGGGAGCACGAACCCGGCGATTTCGGGGGGCACGCCGAAGTTGTCCTCGGCGGTCTGGATGGTGGTGGGCAGGGTTGCGCTGGAGCTGGAAGTCGAGAAGGCGGTGATCATGAGGGCTCGAATGCGGGAGTAGAACGTCCGCGGATTCATGCCGGCGACGAACCGCACGATCAGGGCGATCACCCCGAATTGGTGCACCATCAGGGCGAAGAGGACGGTGACGACATAGAGGCCCAGCGATTGGAGAATGTCGAACCCGAACTTCGACGTCACCGAGAAGATGAGCCCCGCCACGCCGAGCGGCGCCAGGCGCATCGCGAACCCGATGAGCACCATGACCGCCTGATTCACCCCCTCGAGGAGCCGCATCACCGGTGCGGCCGTTTCCTTCGTGATCAGGGTGAGTGCGATCCCGAACATCAGGCTGAAGAAGATGAGGCCCAGCATGTCGCCGTTGGCGGCGGCGGCCACCGGATTGCGCGGGACGATGTTCACCAGGGTATTGATCCCGAACCGGTTCTCATCCGACAAGACCGCCTTCTGCCCCGCCTCCGACGAATATTCGGCCATCAGCGCCGTGCGGATCTCGGGGTCCAGCGACTCGCCGGGCCGAATCACGTTCACCAGCACGAGGCCCACGACCACGGCCACGGCGGTCGTCACGAGAAAGATGAGAATGGTTTTGGTCCCCACCCTTCCGATCCGGCGAAGATCGCCCAGCGACGCCACGCCCATGGTGACCGAGGCGAATACCAGGGGCACCACGACCATGAAGAGAAGGCGCAGAAAGATCTGCCCAACCGGCTGGGCTACGTTGTCGGTCACCCAGGCCAGTTGCTCGGAGTCGCCCGCGTAGAGGTTACCGGCGACTCCGGCCGTCGCGCCGAGCAGAAGCGCAAGCAGGATCTTGGTGTGGAGCGCCATTCTGCGGCGCGGCGCGCTGACTGCCATGGGCGAGGGATCCGCGGTGGAGGATGCGCCAATCTATCAGGCCTTCGCCCCTTGTATCCACCCGCCGGCGGCTCCACCCTTCACGGCCGGGCCGAGTCCGGTCCGCATCTTCGGGGAGCGGTGCGAGGCCCCGGAGCGGCTTCGATCGCTGGCCCGGAGCCGCTCGCGGGCCCTTTCACGAGGCACAGTATGCGCTCAAAGCACTTGGCGGGCTTCCTGTTGGCGGTCGCCCTGGCGGTCCCCCTGCGGGCCCAGGCACCGCGCGTTGCCGCGCGGCCGATCTCCGTCCCGGTAGCCAATATCCGCTACGAGGTGGCCTTCGACTCGGCCGCCGCGGCCCAGCGAAGCGTGGCCGTAAACGTGAGCTTCGAGGTCGGAGGCCCCGGGCCCGTCCTGCTGTCGTTCCCGGTCTGGACCCCCGGCTCCTACGAGGTCGCCAACTTCGCGCGCTACGTCAGCGGGTTCACCGCCAGCGCGGCCGGCAAGGCGCTCCACTGGGACAAGTTCGACTACGACACCTGGCGAATCGACCCCGCCGGCGCCCGTACCATCAGCGTGCGCTTCGACTACCAGGCCGACACCCTCGACAACGCGGCCGCGTGGAGCCGGCCCGATTTCGTCTTCTTCAACGGCACGAACCTCTTTCCCTATCCCGAAGGCCGGGGCTTCAATTTTCCGGCGACGGTGACGGTGAAGACCCAGCCCGGCTGGCTGGTCGCCACCGGCATGGAACCGGCCTCGGCCGCCGGGTCCTACCGCGCAGGGACCTATCACGACCTGGTGGATAAGCCGTTCTTCGTCGGCCGGTTCGACCTCGACAGCCTGGAGGTGGACGGCAAGTGGAACCGGCTGGCGACCTATCCCGCCGGCGCGATGGCCGGCCCCGCCCGGGCGCTGCTGTGGGACCAGATCGCGAAGACGGTGCCGAAGATGGCGGCGGTCTTCCAGGAGACCCCGTGGCGGACCTACACGACGCTGTTGGTCTTCACCCAGGAGGTCGGCGGGGGCAGCGCGCTGGAGCACTCCAACTCTCATCTCGGCATCTACAACCCCGGCTTCATCGGCACCCCGCTCCTGGCCTCGATCACCGACCACGAGATCTTCCACGCGTGGAACGTGAAGCGGCTCCGGCCGGCCGACATGTGGCCGTACAATTACAGTGGGCCCCAGGAAACGCCCTGGCTGTGGGTGAGCGAGGGGATCACCGACTACTACGCGGATCTCGCCCTGGTACGCGGGGGCGTGGTGGATTCGGCGGGCTTCCTCGGCCTCACCGGGGAGAAAATCGGCGCAGATCGACGAAGCGCCGCCCACCGCGCTGGAGGACGCCTCGCTCTCCACCTGGATCGGGCCGACCGACGGGACCCAGTATCAGTACTACCCCAAGGGGTCCCTGGCCGGATTCATGCTCGACGTGCTGATCCGGGACGGGAGCGACAATCGCCGCTCGCTGGACGACGTGATGCGGGAGCTGTACCGCTCCGCATACAAGAAGGGACGCGGCTTCACGGCCGCCGACTGGTGGCCGGCGGTGAGCCGGGCGGCCGGGGGCCGCTCGTTCACCGAGTTCAACGCCCGATACATCGACGGACGCGACCCCTTCCCGTGGAGCGACGTGCTGCCGCGGGCCGGACTGCGCCAGGTGTCCGACACCGTGCACGAGCCGAGGGTCGGTGTCGCAACCATGCAGGACACCAGCGGCGCGATCGTGGTGCAGAACGTCCAGGCGGGCAGTGTGGCGCAGGAGGCTGGAGTGAAGGTCGGCGATCAGCTCCTGGCCCTCGGCGACGTCCAGATCACCGACCCGGAGTTCGGCACGGCGTTTCGCTCGCGTTTCGGCAAGAACGAGGGGGACAGCCTGCCCATCCGGGTGCGGCGCGGCGCCGACACGCTCACCCTGCACGGCGTGGTGCGGCTGGTCGCCCGGACCGAGACTCGGCTCGAGGCCGACCCCAGCGCGAGCGAGAAGGCGGCGCGGCTGCGGCATGGAATCTTCACCGGGCTGGTCGACAAGTAGCGCACGCTCAGGTTTCCCGGCTCCCGCCGGTGAACAGCGCGGCCAAGTCCCGGGGGTCAAGGTCCTCAGGCTTCGGCAGGAGCCGGGTCAGCCATGCCGCCCGCCCGAGGACCGTCCCGGGTGACGCCCCCGCCCGCCTCAGCTCCCCGATGCCGGTATCCCCGCTCGATTTGCTGAGCTTGGCGCCGTCCTCCTTCCGGATGAGCGGGTGGTGGAGGAAGACCGGCGGCCGCCGCCGGCCCAGCATGCGGGACAGTCGGATCTGCCGCCCCGTCGAGGACAGGAGATCCTCGCCGCGGATGACCAGATCCACTTCGTGGCGGTCGTCGTCCACCACCACGGCGAACTGGTAGGTCCAATTGCCGATCCGGTCCCGGAGGAGCAGGTCACCGCACTGCTCGGCCGGGACCTGGGTCACGGCCCCCTGTAGCCCGTCGGCGAACGTCTCGGCGCCCGGCTCCATGACGACCCGGATCCCGCTCCCGACCGCTGGAGGCAATCCCCGGTCGCGGCAGCGGCCGGGGTATCTGGTCTCCTGGTTGACCCGATCCCCTGCCTCGGCCGCGATCGCCCTCCGGGTGCAGTCGCAGGCGTAGACCCGCCCGCTCCGGGCCAGCACCGCGAGGGCCGCGGCGTAGGTGCCGTCGCGGTCGCTCTGGCGATAGGGCGACGGGCCGCGGCGGAGCTCGGCCGCCGTGCCGAGATCGGGAACCAGGCCCAGCCACTCGAGGTCCTCGAGCACGGCCGCTTCGTATTCCGGTCGCGAGCGGCCCTGGTCGTGGTCCTCCATGCGGAGCAGCACCCGGCCGCCCAGCGCCCGTGCCAGTCCCCAGACATAGATGGCGTTGGCGACGTGGCCGAGATGCAGAAACCCGGTGGGGCTCGGCGCGAATCGGGTGACGGGGCTGGGTGGCAGCCGGCCGCGGAGCGCGGCCAGGTCGAGCGGGGGCATGGGGAGAAGATCGCACGGCGCGCCGGTCTTGCGCGACGCCCCGGCCTGGCGTACCCCTACGTCAGGCGTCTTCCACTCGGGACAGCACGCCGGTCCACGTCTCGTCGCGCGGCCGCCCACCCCGGAACTCGAAGTGTTCGTCCAACAGAATGCGACGGGTGAACTCCCAGTTCCTTTGACGCTGGAGCATGTAGCGCAGCACCCGGGGCACCAGCTCCGCGGCTACGTGCCAGATGTCCGGTCGCACACCGGGATATTGATCGGCCCACTCGGGCCTGAGTCGCGCCTCCCGAACCGCCATTGACCACCGTCCTCGCAGGTTGCTTCGGGATACGTTGGGAAGATGGAGCGCGGTCCGGCTAGGGCCCAGATCACAGGAAGCCCCCTGCCATGTCCATAACCACCGTCATGATCAGCAGCCTGGCGGATCTCATCGCGGAGGCCACGCCTCCCAATCCCGACCCCGGCTCCGGCCGGCACCGCGACAGCGGAGTCTACCGCGGAGCGGCGGATGCCGCCTGGCCACTGCTGACCAGCCTGGACACGCTTGGTGGTGTCCAGCCGGCGCATGGCAAGGCCGATCTCGAGGAGCACATTCTCCGCAACTTCATCCGGTACTCGCGACCGTTCTTCCCGGCTTCACCCGTCAACGAGTGGGAGATCCTGATCGCCGCGCAGCACCACGGGCTTCCCACCAGGCTGCTCGACTGGACCTACTCCCCGATGGTGGCGGCTCACTTCGCGACCGTGGAGGGCGACGCGAGCGTCGACCGCGCGGTCTGGCGTCTCGACTGGAAGGCGGTCCACCACTTCTTCCAGCTACCGGAGCGGGCGCTGCTGATTCAGGATCTGGAGGGGATCTTCGGTCAGGAACGGGCCTTCACGCCCTGGGCTCTGTTCGAGCCCAAGACGCGAGAGCGGCAGTTCGCCTGCATGATCGAGCCACCGTCGCTCGACGCGCGCATCGCCACGCAGGCGGCGACGTTTACACTCTGCTCGGACAACCGGCAGTCGTTCGACTCGTTCCTCGAAGCGATCGGCCTGCGGTCGGCGCTGACCCGGTTCGTCATTCCCGCCGGGGACGTCGGCCGCCTGCGCGACCAGCTCGATCTGGTCGGGGTGGACGAGCGGCGGCTCTTTCCCGACCTGGATGGCCTGGCTGCCTATCTCCGGCGCTATTACTCCTGAGCCTCGGGACCGGGCCTGCGTCCGGCGAGCCGGGCGGCCGCACGCTGCTCCAGGGTGCCGGCCCGGGTCAACAGGTACTCGAAATTCCCCCGCGGGGCGGCGATCCAGCTCAGGTTCACGAAATCGTCGGTAGTCCACCCGGCGGTGGTGGCGCGGTCGGAGATCTCGACCTCCCAGAGGGAGCCGTCCTCGAGCGCCAGATAGCGTCCATCTTGCTCGACGGCACGCACATAGAGGCCCACCGGGCGGGGGACCCGGCCGCAGAGCGCGTCGGAATCGCAGGTCGAAATGGGGACCGCCGCCTGGGCGGCCAGGGGAGCGGTGCTCAGCGGCAGGGCGAGGGCAAGGGCGAGCGGCAGCGAGCGGGCGAACATGGTGGTATCCTCGGTCGGGGACGGTGAGATACTATACACCCAAAGTCGAGGCTCCGCCTCCTCAGCTGGCCGCCCGGGGCTTGCGCCCCAGCCACGCCTCACGCAGCGCCCGCTGCCGGGCGGTGGGCATGGAATCCATCTCGAAGCGCAGCGGCGTTCCATCCGGGGCTTCCACCAGCCGGATGCCCAGCTTCCCGTAGTATTCCGCGATCGGCAACCGCTCGGACCCCCACACGTAGCGGGCGAAAAAATCCCGGATCTCGGGATAGGTCATGGCCGCCAGGGTATCCACCAGGGTGGCCTCGGGGAACGCGCGGCGTTTTCCGTACTTGCGGGTGAGGTCCACGATCAGATCCTGGAGGCCGCGGGCCCCGTCCGACAGCTCGAGCAGGCGGATGTCCAACAGGCCGGCCGTGAGCGCCCCCCGCATGTAGATGTTGCCGTACTGGGCCTGTCCCGAGTCGCTGTAGGAGGTGAGGGCCAGCTCCCGGAGACTGTACGCCGAATCGAACTTGCTGCGGTCGATCAGCATCTTCTCGAGCACCTTCTGCAGATACTGCGCCGGGCTCTTGAGCCCCGAGCGGAGCTGCATGGCATGCGCCGCCCACTCCGTGGTGCCCTCGTACAACCAGAGATGTTGCGACGGCACCGGCGTCACGAAGTTGAAGTGCTCGATGATCTCGCTGTGGATATTGAGCGGGGTCACGATGTGGAAGAATTCGTGCGCCGCGATGTCGGTGAGGTACCGGCCCAGCGAATCGGTGAACTCGCCCTCCGCAAAGACGTACTCGGAGCTGAGCGAATGCTCCCAGGCTCCCGCGGACTTGTCCTCGAAGTGAAAGAGAAAGGTGTAGCGCTCCACCGGCAGGCGGCCCAGGAAGCGTCCCGCGGCCTGCAGCATTCCGTTCATGGCGCCGAGCAGCTGGGCCGACTTGATCTCGTCGGTCTTGGAGTACGTGAAGATCTCCACCGGCACGCCGGTGACCCGGGTGCGGGCTTCGCTCAGCCGTCCGAGCAGGATCGGCGAGTCCACCAAGTGGTCGTAGTTCTCCGCCAGATACGCGCCGCCGCGGTCACGCTGGAGCGCGGTACCCACCTTCCACCGCGCGGGATACTTGAGCCTCAGCCGAATCGGCCGCGCCTGCATGCCGGTGGGATACCCGAGCACCGCGTGCGGATTGAGCAGCACGTGGTCCTTTTCGATCGAGGTGCCGCACATCAGGTAGACCGGGTGCTGGTTCACTTCGGTGTCCCACGTCTCGGCGACCGAATAGCGGAGAGTTCGGACTCGGGACGGGTCGCTCAGCTTCCACTGGTTGACCGAGACCTGCTGGACCGGCACCGGCTTGCCGGCCGCGTCGAAGGCGGCGAAGCTCCGCACGAACCGGCCGATGTCCATGACCTGGTAAGTGCCCGGCGCGGTGGCCGCGAACTGATAGACGGCATTGTCGGCGGTGAGGCCGCCGACCCAGGCGGTGACCGTGAACTGGTCCTCGGCCCGATCGGTGACGTCGATCGCGTACCCGATGGGCGACCCCTGGGCCGCGGTTCGTGCGGCCATCCCGAGAATCAATGCCAGAACTGCTGAGGCGAATCGCGCCGGCATGCAGCATCCTGTCGAAGGTGAGCGGATGACCGTACCCCATTCCGACGGCCATGTCTAGGGAGACGCGCGGGCCGGGGCCCTGGTTTCATTCCGATCGCACTTGACGAGCCGTGGCATCGGTCCCAGCCGTCTTCTACATTGGAAATTCTTGTCGAGGCACTGAGCGTCGCATCCACCGAGGCTTCGATGACCGGTATCGACTGGATCGTGGTCGCCCTGTACTTCGTGCTGGTGTTGGCGGCCGCCCTCCTGCCGGGCCTGCGCGCCCGCCGGGCCGGGCGCGACGCCAGCGAGTATTTCCTCGCCAGCCGGCACACCGGCTGGCTGGTGGTGGGCGCGTCGCTCTTCGCGTCCAACATCGGCTCCGAGCACCTGGTCGGCCTCGCCGGCACCGGCGCGGCCAGCGGCGTGGCCGTGGGCCAGTTCGAGGTGCTCGCTTCGTTGATCCTGCTGCTGCTGGGCTGGGTGTTCGTGCCGTTCTATCTCCGGAGCGGCGTGTTCACCATGCCCGAGTTCCTGGAACGGCGCTACTCGGAAGGGGCGCGCTGGTACCTCGCCATCGTGTCCATCATCGCCTACGTCCTCACCAAGATCTCGGTGACCATCGCGGCCGGCGGCGTGGTCTTCGAGGCGCTGATGGGAGTGAATTTCTGGACCGGCGCGCTGGTAGTCGTGGTCGCGACCGGATTCTACACCGTGATCGGCGGTCTCCGAGCGGTGCTGTACACCGACCTGTTGCAGACCTTCGTGCTGATCGGAGGGTCGGTCGTGGTGACGCTGACCGGTCTCCAGGCCCTGGGCGGCTGGGACGCGATGGCCGCGTCGGCCGCGCCCGGCTTCCTCGACATGTGGAAGCCGGTCACCGACCCCAACTTCCCCTGGACCGGTATCATCCTCGGGGCACCCATACTGGGCATCTGGTACTGGTGCACCGACCAGTTCATCGTCCAGCGGGTCCTGGCCGCGAAGGACGAGACCGAGGCGCGCCGGGGCACCATTCTCGCCGGCTTCCTCAAGCTCCTGCCGGTCTTCCTGTTCGTCATCCCCGGAATCATCGCGGCCCAGCTCGCGGCCCAGGGGCGGCTCGAGCTCGACAAGCCGGACCAGGCCCTGCCCGCGCTCGTCGCCGCTCTCCTGCCGGCGGGATTTCGCGGGTTGGTTGTAGCGGGACTCCTGGCAGCCCTGATGAGCTCCCTCTCGGGGGTATTCAACTCCTGCTCGACGCTCATCACCTGGGACGTCTATCGGAAGCTCCATCCGGCCGCCTCCGAGCGGCGGCTCGTCTGGGTAGGGCAGCTCTCGACCGGGGTGCTGGTGATCTTCGGCCTGCTCTGGATCCCCCTGATGAGGCTCATCTCCGCCCAGCTCTACCAGTACATCCAGAGTGTGCAGGCCTACATCGCGCCGCCGGTGGCGGCGGCCTTTCTTCTGGGCATCCTCTGGCCGCGGGCCAACGCGCGGGGGGCCATGACGGCGCTGCTCACCGGCTTCGTCCTCGGGATGGGGCGATTGGTCGCGGAGCTGAACAAGGAGTCCCTCGGCGACGGCGCGCTACGGTCGTTCGCCGAGGTCAACTTTCTCCATTTCGCGGCGTTGCTGTTCGTGGTGTGCGTGGTGGTGCTGATCGGGGCCAGCCTGACCGCGCCACCGCCCCGGCCGGAGCAGGTGGAGGGGATCACGTTCGGCGGCACCCGGGCGCCGGCGCAGGGAGACCGCGATCGGGCCCGGCGGCGGGTGGACCTGATGCTCAGCGGACTGGTGGTGCTGGGCGTGCTGGGGACCTGGCTGTACTTCTCGGACTAAGCGGCGTGGCAGCGGAAGGGCAACGAGGACAGTACCTCGTCCCGAGGCAGGCCCGCGCCCCCTCTCTCACCCCGCCGGCAACCGACCCTCGAGCTGCTCGGGACGGAACGGCCCCGGCTCCGCGACCAGCGCCCGGGCGGCATCCACCTGTCCCCAGGTGTTCCAGAGAAGCACGCCGCACACCCGGCCGGCGTCGAGATAATAGATCACGCCCTCGCGAAACCGCTCCTTCCAGTCGGCCACGGTCTGATGTTTCGCGCTCACGTCCCCCACCGCCTCGTATCCCAGGTCGAACAGATCGGAATAGAACATGGGCAGATGGTCGTAGCGGCGGCCGGCCCCCGCCATGTTCCGGCCGGCGATCTCGCCCATGGTATTCGCGTTGTCCTCGTGCTCCACGCGTAGACGCCTGCCCAGCGCCGGATTGAAGAAGTTCGCCACGTCGCCGGCGGCGTAGATCTCGGGACGTTTGGTGCGAAGCAGCTCGTCCACCTCGACACCATTGCTCACCTCCAGCCCTGCCTGGCGAGCCAGATCGACGTTCGGCTCGATGCCCAGGCCGGCCACCACGGCATCCGCCGCGACCGGCTCGCCCCGGCCCGAGTGGACCTGGTAGGTGCCGCCAACCGCTTCCACGCGGTCTACGCGCTCGCCGAGCCGCACGACGACGCCCTTCTCCCGGTAGTAGTCCACCAGCCACCGGGACAAATCGGCCGGAAAGACCCGCGCGCCCAAACCCTTCTCGTGCACGATCATCGTGACCTGCCGATTCTGCATCCGGATCGCGGCCGCGATCTCCGACCCGATGAACCCGCCGCCGACCACGACGAAGCTCGCCCCACCATCGGCGAGCCCGCGCACTTTCCGATAGTCATCGAGGGTGCGGAAGTACACGACGCCGCCGGGAGCATCCTTGAATCGCCGCGCCTGGCCGCCGGTCGCGAGGAGGAGGCTGCCGTACTCGTACGTCGTGCCCTGGTCGTCGGTGACGCGCTTGCCTCCCGGATCCAGCTTTACGATGCGGCGGCCGAGGATCAGTTCGGCACCGGCTTGCCCGGTCTCCCGCCAGATACTCTCCGGGGCATCATCCTTCCACAGCCCCTTGGTGAGGGGCGGCCGGTTGTAGGGAGCGTGCGGCTCGGCTCCCACCAGCCCAATGGTACCGCTGGGATCCTCCATCCGGATCCCGCGGACTGCCGCGTCGGCCGTCATTCCGCCGCCGATGATCAGATAGTCGAAACCGGCCACGTCGCCTCCAGTGGAAAGAAGTCCGGTGCCATCAGAGCATGGTAACCGGACTGACCTCGGATTGCTGCACCGACGGTCACTGGCTCCCGCGAGCGCCAAGCGCCGGCGCCCGCGGGGGCCGGTCGCCCGGGGAGAAGCCATCGAAACCTGGAGGGACGACGCTGCAGGAAGGTAGAAATGCAATTCGGGGCCCGGAGCTACTTCACGAGAGGCGCCGGTCGGAATCGAACCGACGAATCGAGGTTTTGCAGACCTCTGCCTTACCACTTGGCTACGGCGCCGGGGACCCCAAAACTAGCCCCGCCGCGGGAGGCACTGCAAGCCGCATGCGCCTCCGCCGTACCCTTGCTTCAACGACCGTTCGGGAGCAACTTCGCGGCGGGTCCTCAACTCGAAGGCGGACGTCATGGAAGGCACCATCCGTGAGGCCAGGCTCCGGCCGCAGTACGCTGCGCTCTATCCCGCCCTCGAGCCGGGAACCTGGCAGCCGGCCACCGCGATCGGCCGCCAACTGCTGCTGTGGCACCTGACCGCGCCCTCCCTGCCCGACAACGAGCGCCTGATGAGCGAGGAGCACTTCGAGTTCCGCGGCGGGGCCCCGCGCGATGGGCCGGACGGCGGAGCGCGCACCCGCTCCGCCGACATGCGTCAGGCCTGATCCGAAGCGCTACCGCGCCAGGGTCAACTGCTCGGGCGCGGGCTGGGAATTGAGGTAGGCGTTGGGGTCGTGAGCCATCGCCCCGTCAGGCAGGTACTGGTAGAGCGGCCCCAGGTCAGTCCGGATCCGCTCCCGGTAAAACGTCGGGATCTCGTCCGTCTCCCCCTCGAAGAACGCCCTCAGCTCGCGATCGGTGTCGAGCCGGTCACGCATCTCGGTCTGGTACTTGATCCGGCCAAATCCCTCGGTGGACACCGCGCGCACCACGTTCATCCACTTGGGAATCATCGTCTGGGTTGCTCCGATGCGACGGCCGATGGCCTTCCACGAGAACGAGTGCCGGGTCACGTCCACCAGGTGGCTGTAGAACTCCGGCCAGGTGTAGTTCTTGGGCCGGACGTTCATCGCATGATTGTTGTTGAGGAAGTGGAACGGGAACGGCAAGCACCCGTCCGGCCCGCTGGTATTCCAGATTGAGCGGCGCCGCCCGGCCGAAGGCCGAGAGCAGCGAGTACGCCGGAAATGCGCCCGGCGACATGTCGATGAACTTCTTGGTCAACTCGAACGGCTCCGGCCCCATGTCGCCGTCGAGACCCATCACGAAGTTGGTCTGGATGTAGGGGATGTAGCGGAGGATCAGGTTGACGTGCTCGGACACCAGCTTGACCTTGTCCATCCCGGTGCGCCGGGTCTTGGACTTGTTGCCCAGGTCGTACCACGACTCGATACCCGGCAGAATGGCCTGGAAGTTGTTGGCCCTCAACCGCTTGAGGTGGGGCTCCGAGAGCAGGGAGAGGCTGCTTTCGGCGATGTGCCGCATCGACCCCCGCGGGACCGCCTGCTCCACCGCCTCCATGTAATCGTCGAAGCGCACGCCGAAATTCGGGTCGTGCCACCCCACGATCGGGTTCTTCATCTTGGTGAGCAAGAACGCCAGGTCGGCCCGGAGCTGCGGGAAGCTCAGCGGCTGGTAGTCCACCGTCGAGTCGATGCAGAAGCTGCAGGTGTAGGGACAGCCGAGGCTCCCGATCATCGGCACGATCTTGATCGTCGGTGCCTTCGCCAGGGTCGGAGCGACGAACTTCCACCGCTCCTGCAGGGTCGGCAGCTCGGTGGGCTGGCGCGCCGCCACGAGGTGCACACCCAGCGGCCGGTGCGGTCCGACGTCACGCAGCACGTCGGCCACCACCTCACGATCGGTGAAGCCGAGCACGTAGTCGAAGTACTTCCGGGCGTCCTCGGGGTAACAGCGGGCGTGCGGGCCCCCCAGCACGGTCACGGCTCCCCGCTGGCGGAACAGGTTGCTCAGCGCATAGGCCAGCTGGGCCGACTGGGTGAACGCCCCGATGAAGAGCACGTCGAGATCAGGCGGCAGCTCCTCGATCAGGTCTTCCAGGCCGGTGTAGCAGACTAGCCGTACGTCGTGCCCCTCCTGCTCGCACCAGACGCTGACGATCTGGGGCATGATGCTCGCCAGGTTGGCGTGCATCAGACGGGCATACAAAGAGCGATTGGGAGCCTTGGTGACCAGATCCAGCACGCCTATCCGGAGTCGACGCATCCACGATCCTCGAAGGGGGGACACGCCAACTCGGCATGAGAGCGCCGGGAACGGCTGTCGTGATGGGGAAATTTCCCGGGGTCCATCTGCGACCGGCGAGCTCGGGCGGTCCGGACCGAAGGACCGACCGCCAGGGAGAGAGCTTGAAGAATGCCCGAGTGGACCGCCGTTGGCAAGGCGTGACCGAACTAAACCCGCAAGCGTCGCCGCTCCGCCAGCCGGTCGCCCAGGGCAACCGAGGCCACCCACACGGTCCCCACGGCGAAACCGCCGATCACGTCCGTGGGGTAGTGGACGCCGAGATAGATCCGGGAAACACCGATCAGGAGGATCAGAACGATCGCGGCGACCCACACCAGTATCTCGCGTGAGCCGGGCTCCGCAGGCGGTGGGACAGCAGCACGGCGATGCCGCCGAAGAAGCAGGTGGCGACCAGCGCGTGCCCGCTGGGAAAGCTGTAGGAGGAGGGGGCGGGATAATCGAAGAACGCCTGGGGCCGCGCCCGGGCGAACCACCGTCTTGAGTCCCACGTCCAGCACGTACGGCGCCGGCGAGGGTCGCCACGACCAGCCAGGCGCCCCGCCGCCATCCCCGGTACCAGAAGGCCGCGGCCGCGGCCAGCCCCAGCGGCAGCAGGCGCACCGGCGCACCGAGCACGCTCGCGCCCCACATGACCCGGGTGAGGTCCGCCGTCGCCCACGACCGAACCGTCGCCCGCACCGCCAGATCGAAGGCGGGCGGCTCACCGATAGCGTACCTGGTAGCCCAGCCACACGAACAGCGCGAGCGCCACCGCGGCGGCCAGCAGGCCGATGCCGAGCGCGGTGCCGACCAGCGGACCGCTTCCCGGCTCGACGGCCGGGTGGTTCGGGGGGCTGTCCGGAGGCGTCCATCGCTAGCTACAATGTGGCCATGAGTCGAATCCTTCGCTCCGGCGTCCGGCGCCGCGGCATCACGGTGCTGGCGCTGGCGCTCCTGATCCTGGCAGTGATCGTGGTCGCTCGTGATCCTGAGCCGCTACGTCGCCGTCTAGTCACAGCGCCCGTCTGCCCGACCGGCGAGAAGACGAACCCCTTCCCCACGGTCACCACCCAGCCGCCGTCCTGGGCGTCGTTCCCGAAGCGACGCGCCAGATCGAATCGCAGCGCCTCCGTATCCGACGCGCGGCTGGCGCCGAGCCGCAGCCCGAGCCCCGCGTCCCAGCCCAGTCGGCGGGGAGTGCCCGCGTACCAGGCACCCCCGTGGTCCACGAATCCTGCAATGCCCAGGCCAACCAGACCGAGGAAGTCGTCGGCCACGGTGACCCGGTACTCGGCCGTCGCGAAGACGGATCGGTCGCCGGTGAAGGCGTGGCTTCGGAAGGCCCGCGGACCGCTGCCGAGTCCCAGATCGAACTCCGAACCGGGCAGCGGATTCTCGATCCACCCGGCCTCGACGTGGACGATGCCGACGTGCCCTCGGACCGGCTTGAGCGACGCCGGTCGCCGCGAGCTCCACCGACCCCGAATCGAGCCCCGCGGAGCTGTACATCCCGCCCGCCAGTCCCTCGAGATAGCCGAAGCCCCCGGGGATCCTGCGCCCCCACCCGGGCCATGACCAGCGGCGCGATGCCGTCGCGCTCGTAGCCGAACGCCCGGGGCGCGAGATTGACGCCGGCCCGCACCGTCATGCCCAGGTCGACGTCCTCCTCGCGGGCGAACCCCGAGACGCCCTGGGTGACCAGGAAGTTGGCCCGGTTCCAGACCAGGTAGGGGCCGAACGCGCCGGTCACCGAGCGGGGAAAGGCCGAGCCCCGATCCCTCCGGCAGGAAGTCGTCGCGCCGGACCTGGGCCAGGAAGCCCAGCCGGAGAAACCCGTCCGACGACTTCCGGAGCGCGAAGGCGGCGGAGCCTCGCACCAGGGTGTAATGGCGGGAGAGCGTGTCCTGCGCCTTGGCGCTGCCATCGAAGAAGCGCAGCACCCGCTCGTCGCGGTCGTCGGCCTCGAATCGGAAGGCGTGCGAGGACGTGAGCGAGTAGAACGGCTGTTCCAGCGCCAGGAAGTTGAGCCGGCCGTCGGACCGGTTCTCATAGGCCACGGCCAGCCCCACCCGGCCCGCGAAGAGCCGGGGGCGGCGAAAGCCGAGCGCCACGGTCGAGCGGTCGGGCGTCTTGCGGTAGCGTACCGAAGCCGAGGACGCGGTGCCCAGCAGGTTGTCCTCCACCATCCCGATGGTGAACTCGACCTCGCCCCCGGCACTGCGGAAGCGCCAGTCGGCCCGGGTGCTCCACCCGTCCTTGGTGAGCACCTTCATCACGACGCCGGAGTCGGTCTGCACCGAGTCGATCCGGACGCTGCGGAAGACGCGCAGTGCGCGGAGGTTGCGCTCGGATTCGGCGACGCGCGCGGAGTCGTACGGCTCGCCCGACGCCGAAGAGCAGCTCCCGGCGGACGGTCGGAGCCCGGGTCTCGATGTGGAGCGCGTTCGCCACCCGCGCGAACCAGCTCGTTTCGTGGGGATCGAAGACGTCCCGCCGCTCCAGCTGGATGGCGCGAATGACCGTCGGATCCGACGGCAGTGCGGGACCGGAATCGGTGACGCTCTGGGCGGAAAGGGCGACGGGAAGGCAACACGCGAGCAGCGGCAGGACCAGCCGGACCGGCAACTTTACTCCAATCGGACGGAGTGGGCGAAAGATAATCCGCCATCCGGCTCACGTCGGCGCGAGCGCGGCCACGCTCGGCAACACCCGGTGGGGGGTGATGCCCGAGTCGCGCAGCGTCTCCTCCCGGAACTTCCCGGTCCGGACCAGCCAGCCCTCCAGGCCTGCCCGCTGCGCGCCCTTGCACGTCGGCCCAGAGATCGTCTCCCACCATCGCGACCTCCGCCGGCTGGGCGATGCCGAGGCTGGCGAGCGCGGCGGCATAGTAGGCCAGGCTGGGCTTTCCGGCCACCACCGCCTCCACCCCCGTGGCGTACTCCAGCGCGGCCACGAACGGACCGGCGTCCAGTGCGAGCCGGTCGCCCCGCTGCCAGTAGCGATCGCGAGAGAGCGCGATGATGGACGGCGCCGGCCATCACGTACTCGAACGCCTCCTGGAGGACCTGCGTAGCGCCCAGCCCTCGCCGAGATCGCCCAGGATGACGGCCTCCGGTGCCCCGCCCCCCGCACCGCCCCGGGCGGGGGCCTCCGGCCGGAGGAGCCACCTACCAGCTCCAGACCGGACAGGTCCTCCAGCGCCGGGGCGGGCAGGAAGGGCGCGACGACCCGTAGTCCGGCGTCGCGGGCCAGGGCGGCGCCGGCGAGCGGCGCCGTGAAGACCTCCTCCGGCTCGACCGCGAAGCCGTAGCGCCGCATCCGCTCCACCAGGGCGGCGCGGGAGCGGCTGGTGGTGTTGGTCACCAGACGGTAGGGCACGCCGCTCCGTCGCAGGCGCTCCAGGGCCTCGGGGCCCCCGGCACCGCGGCGCCCCCGGCGTAGAGCGTGCCGTCGAGATCCAGCAGGTATGCGACCGGCCGGGTGGGTTCAGGCATCAGACTATATTGCTCCTCATCCCACGTCCTCGACCAAACCGAATCGATGCCCGCTGCCACCCTGCTGATCCACGCCGCCCTGCTCGCCCGGCTTGCCGCCCCTTATCCGTTCTCGGTCGGCGAGACGCTCCAGTACGAGGCGACGCTGGGCTACTTCCCCATCGGGACCGCGACCGCGACCGTGGTTCGTACGACGCGCGAGCGGGGAGCGGATGCATTCGTGTTCACCGCGGTCGGCGAAGGCGGGCCGCCGGGCTTCCGCGCCCGGTACGAGATGACCTCGTGGGCCCAATCGAGCCGGCTGGCCTCCTGCGCTTCCACCGGAAACTGACCCAAGGCAGCAAGGTGGACGAGGAGCGGTACCAGATCCTGCCGGATTCCGGGCGGTACCGTCAGGAGGGCGTCCCGCGGGACTGGGTGGCGCCGCGCGACGCGCTCGACGAGCTGGCCTACCTGTACTACCTGCGCACGATCCCGCTCGAGGTGGGGAAGAGCTTCGCGCTCTCGCGGTACTTCAAGACGGGCTACAACCCGGTGCAGGTACAGGTCGTCGGCCGGGAGAGCGTGGCGCTCTTCGACGGCCGCACCGTGCCCTGCCTCACCGTCAGGTTGACCACCCGGGGCGCCACCGTCGGCGTGCGCCTGACCGACGACGCCCGGCGGTTGCCGGTTCAGCTCGATCTGCCGCTGCCCTACGGGACGGTGACGCTGCTGCTCAGCGGAACGGGCGCGGCGGCGGGCCGCTAGTACCTGCCGAGATACTTCTCGATCTCCCACCGGCTCACCTGCCGGTTGTACTCGGCGACCTCGTCTCCGCTTGGCCTCCAGAAACCGCTGCGTCAGATGCTCCCCCAGCGCCGCCTTCACCACGGCGTCCTTCTGGAACATCTCCAGGGCTTCGTGCAGGTCGCGGGGCAGCTCGTCGATGCGATACTTGCGCCGGTCGCGAAAGCTCATGGTGAAGATGTTCCGGCTCACCGGCTCCCGGGCCTGGAGCTTGCGCTCGACGCCGTCGAGTCCCGCCGCGAGCTGAACCGTCAGGGCCAGATAGGGATTGCACGCCGGATCGGGCATCCGGAGCTCGCAGCGGGTTCCCAGCCCCCGCCGCTCGGGAATCCGGACCAGCGGTGAGCGGTTCCGCATCGACCACGCCACGTTCACCGGCGCCTCGTACCCGGGCACCAGCCGCTTGTAGCTGTTGATCAGCGGATTGGTCACCGCGCAGAACCCCCTCGCGTGCTGCAGCAACCCCTCGATGTAGCTCAGCGCGATCTTGGAAAGCTGGTGGGGCCCCTTGGGGTCGTGAAACGCGTTCTCCTTGCCCCGGAACAGCGACTGATGGGTGTGCATTCCGCTGCCGTTGACCCCCTCGACCGGCTTGGGCATGAACGACGCGACGAAGCCGAAGCGGTTGGCCACGTTTCGCACCACGAACTTGAAGGTCGTGAGATTGTCGGCCGTGGTGAGCGCGTCGGCGTACTTGAGGTCGATCTCGTGCTGTCCGTCCGCCACCTCGTGGTGCGCCGCCTCCACCTCGAACCCCATCTCGACGAGCAGCTCGACGATCACCCGCCTGATCTCCTCGCCCTTGTCCAGCGGGCCCAGGTCGAAATAGGACCCCGTGTCATGGGTGGTGGTGGCCGGGCTGCCGTCGGGCGCCTTCTCGAACAGGAAGAACTCCGCCTCACACCCGGCCATCATCGAGTACCCCAGCTTCCGCGCCCGCTCGACCTGCCGCTTGAGGGTGGTCCGGGGGCAGCCCGCGAACGGCTTCTCGTCGGGGGTGTAAATGTCACAGAGCAGCCGGGCCACCCGGCCGCCCTCGTCGTCGTACGGCAGGATGCGGAAGGTGTCGAGGTCGGGCTTGAGCAGCATGTCCGACTCTTCGATCCGCACGAATCCCTCGATCGACGAGCCGTCGAACATGATCTCGCCGCCGAGCGCCTTCTCGAACTGGCTGCGGGGCACCTCGACGTTCTTGTTGATGCCGAGGATGTCGGTGAACTGGAGGCGGAGGAAATCCACCCCGAAGCGGCGGGTCAGGGCCAGCACATCGCTGGTGCCGGCCCCGCGCAGGTCGGTCGGGAATCCTTCCAGGCTCGGCCGGTCGCCGTTGCCGGACGGCCGGGACTTGGCAGGCGACATGGGATCGTGCCCCGCGATGGAAGTGAGAGTGAGTCGGCGGCCGCGCCGTCGGACAAGGGTAAACGGTAACCGCGCCGGCTCAAGGAACGCCACCGTGTCCGGCCTACCCACCCGCATCGCTCGGGTGTACGCTTCCTTCCCAAATGACCGCTCAACCCAACGCCGGCACCTGTCCGGCCTGCGGCGCCGCGGCCTCGGGAAAGTTCTGTAGCGCCTGCGGCGCGAGCCTTGCGCCGAGAAGCTGTGTACGCTGCCGGGCGCCGCTCGGGCCCCAGGCCAGGTTCTGCCATCGTTGCGGCCGCCCGGCCGGGGCGGACGCCCGCACGGCGGGGTCCGAACGCACCGCCTGGATCTTCGCCGGCACGATGTGCCTCCTCCTCGTCGGCGCCATCGTCTACAGCGTCATGACGCAGGCTCCCGAGCCCCGGATCCCCGACATGGCGAACACCGGCGCGGGCACCGGCGACCCGACGGCGTCGGGCGGGCCCGCGCCTGACATCAGCCAGCTGAGCCCGCGGGAGCGGTTCGACCGGCTGTACAACCGGATCATGCAGGCGGCCGAGCAGCGCGACACAGCCCAGGTGCAGCGGTTTACTCCGATGGCCCTCGGCGCCTACGCCCAACTGGACACGTTCGATGCCGATGCCCGGTATCACGCGGCGGTGATCCGGCTCCAGTCGGGTGACCTCACCGGCGCGCACGCTCTCGCCGACACCATCCTCGAGCAGTCCCCCGACAACCTCCTGGGCTACCTGGTGCGCGGCACCGCCGCCGGCCTGGCCGACGATCCCGGTGCGCAGCTCCAGGCGGAGCACGAATTCCTCCGGATCTTCGACCGGGAGATGGCCGCCGGAAGACTGGAATATCGGGATCATGCCCCGGTGATCGAGAGCTTCAAGAAAGAGGCGGAAGGGCGGAAGGCGGGGAGGGCGGAAGGGGCCGCGCGGCCATGATCATCCCCCGCTCCGGATGAGGCAACGCGGTTCCACGCACCGCGGTTCCGCCGTTCCGACGTTCCGCCCGAAAGGACCCCATGCCCCGCATCATCCACGTCGCCCACAGCCCCGATTCCGACGACGCGTTCATGTTCTACGCGCTGGCCGCCGGCAAGCTCGACACCGGCGAGCTCCGCTACGTGCATGAGCTGTCCGACATCGAGTCGCTGAACCAGCGAGCCCGGCGGGCCGAGCTCGAGGTGACGGCCGTCTCCATCCACGCCTATGCCTATATCTGGCGGGAATACGCGCTGCTGGGATCGGGCTCCTCGATGGGCGACGGCTACGGCCCGCGTCTGGTGAGCACTCGGCCCCGGCCCGCCGATTCGCGAGCAGCCCTTCGCGGACTTCGGGTGGCCGTGCCCGGGCTGCTCACCACCGCCTATCTGGCCCTCAAGCTCTACCAGCCCGACCTGGTCGAGGTCGTGGTTCCGTTCGATCGGATCGAGGACGCGGTCCACCGCGGTGAAGTGGACGTCGGGCTCCTCATTCATGAGGGGCAGCTCACCTATGGCGACGCCGGCCTGCACCTCTGGGCCGACCTGGGCGCCTGGTGGCTCGAGGACACCGGGCTGCCCCTGCCGCTGGGGGGCAACGTGGTCCGCCGTGATCTGGGAAATGCCGTCGTCTCGCAGATCGCCCGGGATCTGCGGGCGAGCATCGTGTACGCCCTGGAACACCGGGCACCCGCACTGGCCCATGCCAAGCAGTTCAACCGCGGCATTGGGGACGAGCGCACCGACGCGTTCGTGGGCATGTACGTGAACCACTGGACGGTGGACTACGGCTCCCGGGGGCGCCAGGCGGTGCAGAAATTGCTAGACCGAGGCCACGAAGCGAAAGTCATCCCAGAGCGGGTCGTGGTGGATTTCGTGGATTCGACCGGTGATTGACCTCACCCCGCGCGATTCCTAGTTTCGTCTTACCCAAGTAACCCTCACTCGCCAAGCGAGTTACCCCGGGCCGCGATTCCGCCCTGGCCGCCGGCGAAGGAGCACGCGCCCGTGAACGATGCCCCCGTGACTCTCCTCGTCGTAGACGACGAGGAGGCAGTCCGGAGCTCGATGCGGAAGTACCTGGTTCTCAAGGGGTTCGAGGTCGTCACGGCGGCCACGGGCGAGGAGGCCCTTGAGATCATCGGCCGCCAGAAGGTCACCGGGGTGCTGCTGGATGTGAATCTGCCCGGGATCAATGGAGTCGAGCTGGTGCCGCGGATTCTGGAGCTCGAGCCCCACATCGCGATCCTCATGCTGACCGCCGTGAACGACGCGACGAGTGCCGCACTCTGCATGCAGCGGGGCGCGTTCGACTACCTCATCAAGCCCATCGATCTCGACCACCTCGGGCGCGCCATCCAGAACGCGCTCAAGAAGCGGCATGCCCAGCTCGAAGGCCAGCAGATCAACCAGTGGCTCCAGGAGGAGGTGGCGCTCCGGGTAGCCGAAAAGCGGCTGGAGCAGGCCAATCAGGAGCGGATCGCTGTCGCCACGCTCGACGCGCTGGTGAATGCCCTCGAGGCCAAGGACCGCTACCTCCGAGGACACTCCGCCCGGGTCGCCGATCTCTCGGCCAGCGTGGCGGCGCAGCTCGGCTGCAACGACGAGCTGATCGAGTCGATCCGCACCGGTGGCCGGCTGCACGACATCGGCAAGATCGGGATCCGCGAGGAGATCCTCAACAAACAGGGTCCGCTCACCGACGAGGAATACGAGCACGTGAAGCAGCACGTCCTGGTCGGCTCCCAGATTCTGGCACCGCTGGTGCACCTGAAGGAAGTCATCACCTTCGTCCGGAGCCATCACGAACGGTGGGATGGCTTCGGCTACCCCGATCGCCTCGCCGGCGAGGACATTCCGCTCGGGGCCCGGGTGATCGGAGCCGTCGAGATCTACGACGCGCTCACCACCGCCAGGCCCTACCAGGAAAAGATGCCGCCCGAGATCGCGGTCGAGCGGATGCGCGATCTGGTCGGCACCGTGCTCGATCCGGGCGTCCACCAGGGACTGGAGGCGGTGGTGACCCAGCGCCAGGCCCTGGTCTTCCTGGACGACACGCCCGTTTGAGCGGGGCGCACTGAGCCATGAGCGAACCGGGCGCGTCGCGCACCGTTCTTCTGGTGGACGACGACCCGATGATGGTCCGCCTGGTCAGGAAGATTCTCGCCGACAACGGGGTCACCTCGATCCGGCATGCTCCGACCGGGCGGGAGGCGCTCCAGCTGCTCGAGGACGTGGACGTGGTCCTCCTGGACCACCAACTGCCCGACACGACCGGCCTCGAGGTCCTGGAGGCCATCCGGGCCCGGCCCCAGCCTCCCCCGGTCATCATGATCACCGCTCACGGCAACGAGTCCCTCGCCGCCACCGCCCTGCGCAACGGGGCGGACGACTACCTGGCCAAGGACGTGTCCCTCTCCGAGCTGCTGCCTCAGGTGCTCGAGCGGGTCCGCCGCACCCGCGAGCTCCGCAAGGCTCTGGTCGCGGCGGAGCGCGATCTGGTCCGCGCCGAGCGGTTGGCCGCCATCGGCGAGATGACCGTCACCCTGAACCACGAGATCAACAATCCCCTGATGGCGGCCTTCGCCCACGTCGAGCTGCTCCTGGCGGACCCCGCGATGGGCCCCGAGGAGCGACAGGAGACCGTTGCGAGGGTGCGTGAGGCGCTGGGCCGGATTCGCGACATCGTGCGACGCATCGGGGCTCTTCGGGAGATCCGCACCAAGGCCTACGCGACGGGCGTCCAGATGGTGGACCTCGACGGCGTGGGACCGACCTCGGCGGCTCAGCGGGGACAGGCCCTGGTCCTGGTCAGCGACGAAGACCTGGCGCGGATCGTCTCGCTGCTGTTGAAGCGTGCCGGTTTCGCGGTGGTGCGGGCGGACAGCGGCGCCGACCTGGAGCGGCGCACGGCCGACGGCCGGACTCGTCTGGTGGTGGCGCACGGGACCGACGCGGCGGGAGTCCATCCGCTCGGTGGGTTCGTACCGCCATCGAGCCGGAGCTATCGAGTCGTCGCGCTGGTCTCGGGCGGCGGGCCAGGGGCGGTGGCGGTGGGCGCCGACCATGTGGTCGAGCTGCCGTTCGATCCCGACAGCTTCACCGCCGAGATCGTGGAGCTCACCGGTGGCGGGTGAAACTCCGCGTCAGTTGGTGCAGGCCACCCTTCCCATTCTCCATTCCGACGAGCGCGTTCCGCCGGGCCCCGGTCCCTCGATGCGCGCGGCGAGCGAGTCCCGGCCCAGTCTCCGGTAGCCGATCACCTGCGGGAAATCATGCCGGGGATTACTCCATACCGCCGATCCCGGCTGCAGGCGGCTGAGATGGAAGTCGGCCGCCACCTGCCCGGCGGGCCTCGGAGTGAGCACCAGGTCCGAGTCACCCTCGGCCGTGATGGTGGTGAACTCGTAGCTGGTCACGCGACCCGCCCTGGTATACCGGGAGACGCCCAGCATCATGTTCTGCGAGGGCGGCGTGTAGTACTCGTCGATGACCGCGCCGCCGGCCGAGGCGCCACGCCAGCAGCCTGCCATGAATTCAAGATCCGCCAGCGAGGGTCGGACCGCCGCCGGTGGCGCGGGTGCCCGGGAGCCGGCCAGCAGGGCGACCAACAGCGCGGGTAACAGGGCACGCATGGGACGCTCTCGAGGATGGGAAGCCCGAACCTAGCGCCTCTACCACCCGGTGGCTTGGAAGAACCCGCCATGGGACCCACGATGGGGGCGGGTGGAGAGCCTACCCGGGCCGGGATTCGAGGTCGGCGATGAAGTTTCGGGTCAGCTCCCGCACCTCTCGCAGATAGCGCCCGGGTGCCACCCCCGCGAACAGCCGGAAATCCCGCGCCAGGTGGGCCTGGTCGAAATAGCCTACTCGTGCGGCGACCGATGCGACCGTCGGGCGGCCGGGGCCCTCCAGGGCCCGGAGGGCGCGCTGGAAGCGCCCCAGCCGGGCGAGGGGCTTCGGCCCGAACCCGAGCCGCTCCCGGAAGCGCCGGTTCAACTGCCGGCAGCTCATCCCAACCGCGGCCGCGATCGCCTCCGGCCGGGCTCGGCTGTCGGCCAGCGCCAGGTCCACCGCCGCGCTGATCCTGCGATCGAACGCGATCCGGGCAGGTGCCCGGGCCAGATGTCGCCGGAGGATGGCCACTCGCGCACCCGAGCTCCATGCCGCCGCCAGTTCTTCCGCCAGTGTGGGGTCGAGCGGGGCCGGCAGCTCGCTCAGTGCATAGGCCCGGTCCAGCAACTGCCCGCCGCCCACCCGCAGCCAGGGAGACAGCGCTTCGGGTCGGAAACGCACCCCCACCAGGTCCACCATGCCGGTCGGCCTGATCTCCATCGCGCGGCGATTAGGGCCGACCACGAGTGTTCGGGGCTGAGCCCGGACAGCGTCTCCGTCCCGGCACTCGAACGGCGCCGCGAGATTGAAGATCAGCTCCGCGCGGCCGTCCGGCATGACCCGCTGAAACGGTGCCCGCCCTAAGCCATGCCGCCGCGCAGCAGCCAGATGCGATGCACCAGGTCGCGCAGCTCCGGCGGGGGCGCCATCTCCTCGTAGTGCATTCTCCTACCCGGCGGCGGAGCGCTGTTTGACCTGCTGGTACCCCATCCCCTGGAGACGGACGATCCGCTGCCGGATCGGGGGGTGGGAGGCGAGCACGTCGGCCACGAAGCCCTCGCGAGACGCGAGGAAGCCGGGCGACGGATCGACGATGCAGAGGTGGGCCGCGCCGAGCGAGATCGACCGGGTGGCGCGCCGTGGCGGCCGAGAGCTTCTCCAGCGCGCTGGCCAGCGCCATCGGGTTGCGGGTGAACTGCGCCGCCGTCGCGTCGGCGAGAAATTCCCGCTTCCGGCTCACCGACATGGCGAGGATCCGCGAGACCAGCGGCGCGACGATCAGGGTGAGGAGCCAGAGCACCAGCACGATCAGGGCGAGCGGATTGCCGCCTCCCTTCCCCGCCGCCCCCGCTTCCACTTCCGCGTCGACCGCCGACCTCGAGGTGGGCGCGCCCTCCGAGCCTGAGGGTGCGCCCCATCCCGTCCGACAGCAGCGCGATGGCCCCCACCATCCCGGCGAGCAGTGTCATGAGCCGCACATCGAGGTTCCGCACGTGTGCCATCTCGTGAGCGACCACCCCCTGGAGCTCGTCCCGGCTCAGCGTCGCGAGCAGCCCCCGGGTCACCGCGATGCTGGCGGAGTCCGCGTCCCGCCCGGTGGCGAACGCGTTGGGGTCGTCATCGGGGACCACCCACACCCGGGGCTTCGGCAGTCCGGAGGCGATCGCCATCTCCTCGACCACGTTGACCAGCTGCCGTTGGTCGGGCGTCGCGGGCTCGATGATCTCCCAGGCCCCGGTAGACCAGAGCACCCGCTCGGGCCCGCGCCGCCAGGCGTACCAACAGATCCCGGCGGCGAGGACGGTGGAGACGAGACCGAAGAAGGGAATGACATGGTGGTATCCGCCGGGCGCGGCGTCGGCGGTCAGGAGGGCGAACGCCAGATCGCCGCCGAACCCGACCCAGGCGAAGAAGATGATGAACCCGACGACCAGCCAGTTCGAGCGGCGGCGGTTCGACTCCTGCTGCGCGAAAAGGTTGGCGTCCTCGCTCACGGCGCCGGCTTGTTCAGCGACAGGTCGACCTTGGGCACCGCGCGCTCCGCGGCCTCCTCGATCTCCCACAGGTCGGCCGGCGTGGCCTTGGCGAGCCCGGCGACGAGCAGGGTGGGGAACGTCGCCTGCTTGGTGTTGTACTGCGTGGCCACGTCGTTGTAGAGCTGCCGCGCGAAGCCGACCTTGTTCTCCGTGCTGGTGAGCTCTTCCTGGAGCTGGAGCACGTTCTGGTTGGCCTTGAGCTCGGGATAGGCCTCGGTGAGCGCGAAGAGCCGGCCCAGCGCCTGGGTCAGCTCGCCCTCCGCCCGCGCGGTGTCCTTCACGCCGGTGGCGCTCACCGCCTTGTTCCGCGCCGAGATGACCGCCTCCAGCGTGCTCCGCTCGAAATCCATCGCGCCCTTCACCGTGTTCACCAGGTTGGGAATCAGGTCGTGGCGGCGCTTGAGCTGCACGTCGATCTGCTTCCAGGCGTTGACCACCTGGTTCTTGAGCGCGATGAGGCCGTTGTAGGCGCCGATCACCCACAGAACGATGACCGCGACGACGACCAGGAACACGATCGTGGACATGGAGTGTCCTTTGTGCGAGAGGGATCAGGAGCCGAGGAGCCCCGCGAGCGCCTGGCGGAGGGCGGCGGTGATGGTCTCGACGTCGCCATTGAGCCGCATGACGGGATGCTGCTCGTCGATCAGCAGCTCGACCCCGGGGGCCACGGCGATGCGCCGGCACACCGAGCCTCCGGCCGCGGCGCCCTCGACCGGCGTGAGCCACCCGAGCAGCGCGCGGCCGACCCGGCCGCGGCCCGTGCCCGGCGCCTGGAGCAGGGCCAGCCGGTCGGGGCGTGGGACGGTGGGGCCCAGCGCGGTTGCCACCCGCCGCTCGATCAGGTCGCCGGTGAGGCCCGCGAACTCCTTGCCCATCGCATCGAGGGTCGCTCCTTCCATCTGCCGGAGCTTGATGGCGAGCACCTGGAGGAGATGGCGATAGGAGTAGACGGCGGCCGTCCCGCGGCCGTCGGGTGGGCTCACCAGTCCCCGCGTCACGTAGAACCGGATGGTCCGCTCGCTCGGCCGGGCTCGGGCGGCCGCGTTGACCGGCACCACGCCGGAGGCGTCGAGAAGTCCGGCGGCCAGGGCGGACAGGTCGCGCAGGCCCCAGGGAGCGAGGCCGCGGTATTCCCGCAGGATGGCGAGGGGGTCGGCTGGGGCGGCGACGGAGAGTCCGGCCGTCATCCGCCGTTTCGCTTGCGCTGAGGCTGCGGCAGCTTCGCGGTGAGGGCCTGGTGCACCGTCGCCCCCAACGCATCGAGCGTGAACGGCTTCACCAGCATGGGGCAGCGACGCAGCTCCTCGGGCCAGTCGTCCCGGAGCGCCCAGGGATCGCCCGTCATGAACAGGATGCGGCCCTCCAGCCTCGGCCACCGCCGAAGCAGCGCGATCGCGAGCGTGTCGCCCGACATCTGGGGCAGGTGGATGTCGATGATGACCAGGTCGTAGTCGGCCGCGTCCAGCAGCTCGTAGACCAGCCGAGGGTCGCCCACGGACACGACCTCGTAGTGCAGGTCGCGGAGCGCGCGCTCCAGCGTCCGCCGGAGCGTCGGCTCGTCGTCCACCACCAGGATGCGGGCCGTCATGACGCCACCGCCCGCGCCAGCTGCGCGAAGTACCGGGTGGTGACCACCTCCAGCGCCTCCTCGGTGCTCAGCGACACCCTCAGCTCGCCGGCGGTCAGCCCGAACACCGCGCGCAGGTGCATCTGCAGCGTCTTGGTCTTGCTGTACCCCAGCTTGAGCGCCACATCCTCCACGGTATAGCCCGGGTCGAGCAGCAGCCGGTGGGCATAGAGCAGCCGGGTGAGCACCATGACCACCCGGGGCGACGGCAGGCCGACCTTCGTGAACCAGCGCTCACAGGTCCGGCGGGTGAGTTGGGCCCGGTCCGCCAGGGCGGTGACGGTGGGGCCGTCGCCGGGGGCGTGCAGCATCGTCTCGAGCGCCGCCCGGAGCTCGTCCGGCAGGTCGCGCAGCGTGGAGTGCGAGGGCCTGCATGACCTGCTGGGACGCGCTCTGCTCCAGCTCGCTCAGATGGCGCTCCGAAGGGCTCCCCGGGGCGTCCTCGAAACGGTAGACCACCACCCGCCGGATCCCGGCGCGGCCCAGCTGGAGCAGGACGCCGGCGTTTGCCGGGGTCAGTTCGGTGTAGACCGAGAAGCGGAAGGAGACGGAAAAAAGAGCCGCAGGCGCTCGATGCCGTGGGGCCGGGGCTCGCCCCCGCCCAGGTGTGGATCGACCACCGCCATGTCCACGGGCTTGGCGCGGATGGTTTCCACGGCTTCAGGCCAGGTGCTCGCCGAGACCCAGTGGAAGCGATCAGCGTCGAGAGTCCGAAGCCGGAAAACGCGTTCGGGTGGGACGGCGGCGAGGAGCAAATGTCGCAAAACGGTCCCTAAATGTCGCAAAAGGGCCCTTAAACCGGCGCTTTCAGGGCCTCAAGTTAGCGGTATCCCCTGATCCACACCGTTCTCTGAGAGGTCCCCCATGTCCCGTCGCTCTTCCAGTCTGATCGCTATCGCCTGCTTGACCTTGGCCGCCCTGTCGACGCGCCTGCGGACGCTCCGACGCCACCGGGCCGTCCGATCTTCCGGCTGCCGGCAGCTCGAGATCGGGATCAGGCTCCAACAACTAGCTCGGTCACGAGGGCGTACTCGCGGAGCCCGATCCGCCACTTCCTCGACTGCCGGCGACTCGTCGTACGCCGGCCGGGAGGTGAGTTCGGGCTCGCGAGCCTTGCGGGCCGCACCGGCTTCCGCGGCTTCAGCGCAGCCTGAGTTCGCTCTTCGAACTTGAAGTACCAGACGTTGAGGCGGTGCTCCTCGGCCAAGCCGGTGGCCGGCGCTGAGGAACTCCTTGGCGCGTTCTTGACGGCCGAAGCGCGACAGCCCCATCCCCGCTTTGAAGTGGAAGTCCGCCGCCAGGCTGGGCATGCATCCGCGTCGCGGACCTCCTCGCCTGCGCCCGCCGCCGCTCGAACGCCATCCGGTTCCCTACGACCGACTCCAAGTCCATGAGCTCCAGCACCGAGTTGGTCCGCACCAGGAAGCTGGTGTCCGAAGCGGCGACGATCTCGAAGGCGATCCTCGCGCCTCTCGTATGCGCCCACCTGGAGCTAAACCGTGGCCGAGATCTCCAAGCACCCGCATGCGGCTGAGCGCTGTCCTCGGTGAGGCGGAACGCGCTGGTACATTGCCTGGACCGCATCGTCCACCCGCGCCCCTGCAGCCCCAGAACAACGCCCAGGTCCGACCACGCCATCGCCTCGACGTCGCGAAGCTGCGCCGCGTGGGCCCGCTTCGCGACCTCCGACGGCCATCTCGAGCGATAACGGCAGATTGCCCTGCCCCCGCAGAACGGACGAGCGCCCCAGCCGCGACCGGAGCATCGTGACCATGTCACCCGCCGACTGGGCCGAGTTTTCCGCCCGCTCGTAGCAGGTGTTGGCCGCCGCCCAGCGGGCGAGGAGCCGGTTCAGCCGGCCCGCGAAGAGGGCGATGGCGGCGAACTCCGCCGCCGGCACCGAGGCGCCGTGCGCCCTGCTGGCGAGGCCGAGCACGTCGAGCGCTTCATCGAGGCGGGCTTCGTGCTCGAGAAAGTAGGCGTAGGCGGTCAGGCAGAGCCGCAGCGCCGGCGTCGGGAGCGGATCGCCCGGCACCGCCTCCGCGATCCCGCGAAGATGTGCCGCCTCCGGGGCCTCGGCGGCTAGATCACTGAGATGGCGGCGCACCGCGGCCACCTGCCAGGCGAATCCCTCTTGCGCCTCGACACCCTCGAGACCGGACAACAGCCGGTCCACCAGGCGCGCGACGACGTATGCACCCAGCGCCAGGCGCGCCGGCTGCTCACGACCGTGCTCGCGCTCGATCCGAGCCCGTTCCAGGAAAGGAGCGTGCGCCAGGACATCGGCCGACGACCCGAACTCGTCAAAGAGCTGCTGGGGCGTGAACAGAGGGTCCTTCCGCCGTTATGGGTTCGAAACAACGCTAGTATCGCCGCCCAAACCCCGAAGGGCAAGTGCACGGGAGAAAATGCACCGGCTTGCAGCCCCGGGGGCCTGGATTAGTCGGTTGTACTGCTAGACTGGGGCCATGAGACGGGGCTTCACCCTGGTCGAAATTGCGCTGATTCTAGCAGTAGCGGGACTACTGCTGGGGATTGCGCTTCCGCGGTTTACTGCCATAAAACGGGGGGTCACGGTCGAGCGCGCGGCCCAAAACATCGTTGCCGCCCACCGACGTGCTCGAGCAGCTGCAATCGCTCACGGCCGACCGGCAATTCTTTCCGTTGCGGCCCTGAGTCTCCGCATCACCTTTGTTGGGGCGCAGCAACCACACTGGTCCGCTCCGGGGCCGATTGCAGACGGCGTCGCCCTCAGGGAATCCCCCCGCGATCTGACCTTCTCCCCCCTCGGCATTTCCACCGGATTGTCCAATGCCAGCTTCCACCTGAGCCTGGGCTCCACCCTGCGAACCGTGGTGATCTCCCGGTTGGGCCGAGTGAGGATCTCACGGTCCCCCTAAGGCGGTGCCCGGACTGGGTCACCGGGCGGCGAATGTCAGATCCACGTGCACCTCGATCCGTTCGTTCATGCGGAGTACGCCGAGCATTTTGCTGAGCCCGCCGATCTCGTAATCGCCAAGGTCGAGCGGAAAATCCGTCCGCACCCGCAGTGCGGTGTCGTCTTTCCAGACCCGGGCGGGGAGGGTCACGTCGCGGGTTCGGCCGTGTAGCGTGAGCTTGCCATGCAGCTCGACGCCGGCCGTGTCGGCTCTCGCCTCGCCCGGCATCACATCGGTAAGCTCGAATCGCATGGTCGGGTGCTTGTTCGACTCCATCGACTTGTTGAGATCCCTGTCGCGCTTTCCGTTGCCGGTCGCCAGCGTCTTTACCGGCGCCTCCACCCAGCCGCGCACGGCAGCCAGGCTCTGGCCTCCCGTCATCTCACCCGTCACCGTCGTAGTGGTACCGGTGAAGTCGCCCACGGTCGCATGCCCGTCGAAGCTCAATGTCCCCGACACGAGCTCCAGGGAGGAGATCACGCCGTCCAGTTGCGCGGCGAGGGGGAGCGGCCGTACCACGGCCGCGAGCGCGGCGCACAAGAGAGAACGGCTCAGGACGGCAGGCTCTCGTGGTGCCTCCTCGTCGGCCCGGCTCAACTCTCCAGTCCATACTTGCGAACCTTGTGGAGCAGCGTCGAGCGCGAGATGCCGAGCAGTTGTGCCGCCCGGCGGCGGTTGCCGCCGGTGTACCGAAGGGTCAGGGCGATGTGGCGCCGCTCCGCGGCGGCCAGCGAATCCGGCTCAGCGTCGCCGAAAGGGGCCAGCGCTTGTCGCAGACGCCCCAGCTCCAACTCCGGCCACCCGAGGTCCACCGCCAGTGCCTCGAAACCCGGAGCCCCGATCGCCTCCGCGGCGGCGGGGCCATCGAGGCTCGCTGCCGCATGGAGCCCGGCGCCGCGCAGCGCATTCAAGAGCGCATCGCGGCGCTCCGGAGCATACGCCAGAATGAGCAGGTGCAGCGGCGACATGCGCGGAAGGTAATCCCGTGCCCGGCCGTTCCGCGTCCGCAACTGTGTTCCCGCCAGAGACGCCACGAGGTCGCCGCCCGCGGCGGGAAGCGGCGGGAAGCGGCGGGAAGCGGCTGGAAGCGGCTGGAAGCGGCTGGAAGCGGCGAAAGCTCAACCGGATATGGAGCGATCGGGGTCTGGAGTCGGCCGGACCCGGAAATGAGAACGGCCGCCTAGTCGTGGCTAGACGGCCGTCCCACGATTGGACTAACCAAGGTCGGGGCATTACTGCCGCCGTTCTTCTTCCACCTGCCACCGGTTGGCTGATTCGCCGCTCGGGAGGGCGAGGTGAAGCCTTGGCATCGATCCCCAGGCCGGATGGCCATCCCACCTGGTTCATCCATTCGAGCGCTGCGAGTCGGGTCGAGTCGCGGACCGACCCTTCGCACTGCACCCCGAGGCGCAAGATCGGGGCGGGTGAAGCACGCGACTGGCTTCACCTGTCCAAGCCGGGGTGATCACCAAGATCAGCGAGCGCCTGAGCCCTTGGTTGCGTCGGCACTCTCCCCTGATATCCCGCTTGAACCCGCCTGCTGGGCCGCCACTGTGACTCGGGGTCTCAGCACGTATCCTGACAAGCGCGTGGAGCCTAAGATAGGGATGGCGCCCAGTCGCGCAAGTGCCTGATTTTATTCGGGTTACAACATCGGAGTGGACTGAAATTGTGGATTTATAAACCCCACCCGCCCATCATCCTACCGTCTCCGTCCACAGATTTGTGGAGATGTGTATCAACACATTCAGGTGGAAAGTCTCAGGACTCGAGTCCGACCTCGATATAGCGGTAAGTTGTCTCCACCTCGACCGACGAAAAGAGGCATCCGGCGGAGCTCGCGGCGAACCAGCCGGCGACGAGCGGGCGCGGTCCATCGAGTTCCTGGATGATCGGACCGAGCCACCGCCGCAGGTGGCGAAGCTCGGGCGCCCGCCGACCCAGGAGGGCCAGGAGGGCGCCGACGCCGGCGGTGGCGCGGAGAAAGTGAGCCAGGGCATGCGCCCGCTGGCTGAACTCCACCGCCTTCACCCCAGGCTCATCGAAGAGGATCGCGCCCTCGAAGACATCCATGGGTGGCGCGTCCAGCCGGGGGCCGAGGTAGACGAACCGGCGGCCGTTCTGCCCCTTCCGCTCGACCACGGCGGCCGCGGTCTCACTGGTGAGGCGGGCGGCGTGGAGCAGATCGTCGTCCGGCAGGATGCCGACCGCCCGAGTCCACTCCAGCGCGGCGAGGGCCGTCTCCACCGGGCAGCCCAGTACATCGTCGAAGGCGAGCAGGCGTGGGGCTTCCCCGGCCCGGAGAACGAAGTGGGAAAGACCTTCGGCCCGATCGGTGAACGTGCGGACCACCACGGTCTGGGGAGATGTCATGAGTGGAATATACATGGCGGCGCCGGTGCCCCGCCTATATTCCGGTACACACGTACGCCGGGAACCCCATGCAGGTGGAGTGGACGTCTTACAACTCGCCGATCGGCATGCTGACGGTGGTCGAATGCGACGCCGGGCCACTGGCCGTCGAGTTCCCCCATCGCGCCATGATGATCAAGTGGGCGGTTCGGCTGCGGGCCGCGGTGCCGGAACTGCACATCGCGCAAGGTACCTGCCGGATCACCACCACCTGGCTCGATCAATACTTCGCCGGGTCCTCCCGTGCCTTTCCCTACCCCGACCACCTGAAGCGCTGGTTCGATCTTTCGCCGGCCCAGGTCTCGGTCTTCAAGACCCTGAGGAAGATTCCGCTCGGCGAGACGCGCTCCTACGACGACGTCGCGCGCGCGACCGGGCTTCACCCACGGCAGATCGGCTGGCTGGTCTCGGCCAATCATCTGGCGATTCTGATTCCCTGCCACCGAGTGGTAGGGAAGGATGGCGCGCTCGTCGGCTACGGCGGCGGACTGGCCAAGAAGCGGTGGCTGCTGGATCACGAGCTCCGGGCGGCGGGGGTGGTGCTGCGGTAGCCGCTGGGGGCCTGGCCGACCCCCGGACCTGGGGTCGGCCATATTGACAAATTCCAATCCGTGCATGACCTTAGGCCATGCGTAGCACGGTTTCACCTTTGCATTCTTGACTCAATTCTTGCCGGTCGGACTCCCGAGTCCGAACGGCTTTTTTCATGGGGCTTCTTCGCCCGGCCACGAGGGCTGGGGGTTTCCCCGGAGCCTGCGGGCTCCCCTGTCAAGAGGTTGCAACAATGGCGAAGGGCACGGTCAAGTGGTTTAACGATGCAAAGGGGTTCGGCTTCATCGCGCAGGACGGTGGCAAGGACGTCTTCGTACATCACACCGCTATCGTTGCCGAGGGCTTCCGCTCGCTCTCCGAGGGCGACAATGTGGAGTTCGAGGTTGTCGAGGGCCCCAAGGGACTCCAGGCCTCCAACGTCCGCAAGGTCTGAAACCCCGGCGCTCGGCGCCCTTCCCGATCCGACGCAGAGCCGCATCACCCGAGGCCCCCGCCGCTCAGGCGGGGGCTCTCGTTGTCCTTCCCTCCTGGCGAGGTCCTGGCCCCATGCCGAGACCGCTTCATGCTTCCGCGCTCGCACTCGCGCTGCTCGCGTTCGCCGCCTCGGTTTCGGCTGCCTCCACGCCCGCGCCCCAGGATTCGTCCGCCCTCCAGTTCCATGGTTTTCGGGCCGGCGCTAGACTCGACGAGCTCGATGGGTTGATCCGCCGCCTCGGCGGCAAGCGCCTGAACTGCGATCGTGCCCGGAGTGACCACCGCGTTTCCGAGTGCCGCGGCACGGTGCGAGACTCGGCCCTGGGTGGGGCCGTGAGCGTCTGGATCTCCGCGATCGACAGCGTGGCCGGTGTGATCACGCTCTCGGCGGGCGTCGACGCCGCGACGCTCAATCGCTGGCGGACGCGGATCGAGTCACGGTACGGGCGGGTGAACGCCACGGCTCAGGGCAGCCAGTCGATGATGCAGTGGGTTCGCCGGGGCCGGATGCTCCGGCTGACCTGGCGGACCGACCGTGGCGAGCGAACCGCTTCGGTCAGTCTGGTGGACGGACGCGTGCTCGACGCCTGGGGACGCGACCGCGCGGCATCCTCACCGTAGCCGCACGAGGAAGCTTCCCTCCGAGCCTTCCAGGAAGAAGTCGCGCAGGATCATGCCCTGAGCCTGCATCCCCCGCAGCAGCGTCCGTACCCGCGTCCTGATCGGCGCGCCGCCGCCACCGCGACCCCGTCCCGTGATCACCCGTACCACCCCGCCGGGCCGAACCTTTGCCTGGGTGCGGAGGAATCGCTCGGCATTGGCAACCGCTTCCATCACGGTCTGGCCGTGCAGGTCGAGGTCGGCATCGGGGTGGCGATCGGTCCAATCCGGCATTCAGTCTCCTCTCCCGGTAGTACGCAACTTGCACTTCCTGCCCTGCAGACACCATTTCTGCTTCATTAAGTTATTCACTTTCAATAGGTTAGACGCTGGAGCCATCCTTGGCAACCTTCCGACGTCTCGGGCTATTTGCGCCGCACCTCGCCGTGGTGGTCGCGGTGCGCCTCCTCGCTGGATGCGCCGCCGCCGATGGCGGGCCCATCCGGATCGGCGTCGCCGGTTCCTTCAGCGACCCCATCGGCCTCCCCATGAAGCTCGCCGCCGAGCTGGCCGCGGAAGAGATCAACGCCACCGGCGGCATCAACGGGCGGCGGCTGGAGCTGGTGGCCCGGAACGACTACGCCGACCCCGATTCGGCGGTGTTCGTGGCCACCGACCTCTACCAATCGGACGTCGCCGCAGTCGTCGGTCATCTCTTCTCGAGCACCACGCTGGCCGCGGCCCCGGTCTACAACGGCGGCGACGACCCCATCGCCGCGATATCGCCGTCGTCGTCCTCTCCGGAACTCTCCAGCGCGGGCGACCATACCTTCCGCATCTGCCCCAGCGATCTCGCCCATGGGGCCGCGTTGGCGCATTGGGCGCGGGAGCGACTCGGGTTCGAGCGCGGCGCCGTGTTCTACCTGAACGATCAATACGGCCGGGGTATCCGGCAGACCTTCGTGGCGGAGTTCGTTCGGCTCGGTGGGAGGCTCCAGTCCATCGACCCCTATCTCGGCGACAAACCGGACGTCGGGCCGTATCTCGATCGCCTGGCGCGCGACAAGTGGATCGAGTTCCTGGTCGTAGCGGGCAACCGGGGCGAGGCGGAAGAGGTGATCCGGCAGGCGCGGCGCCGAGGGGTGAAAGTGCCGGTCCTGGGGGGCGACGGACTCGAAGGGATCGAAGGCGCCGGAGCCCTGGCCGAGGGGGTCTATCTCACTTCTTCCTATTTCCCGACGCTGACCACCGCGGCCAACCGGAAATTCGTCGAGGCGTATCGCCGCAAATTCCCCGATGCCGGCATGCCCAACCAACCGGCGGCCGCGACTTACGACGCGGTCTACCTGCTCCGCGACGTCATCGCCCGGGCCGGGACCGATCGGCAGGCGGTCAGCCGGGAACTGGCCGCGGTGGGGTCGAAGGCACCGCCGTTCCAGGGGGTCACCGGCACCGTCGCCTTCGACGCCGCCGGTGATGTCCCGACCCAGAAGGTGTATGTCGGCATGGTGCGCGGCGGGGCGGTCGAGGTGGCCGATGGGGCCACCGACGTCGCGCAGGGACGCTGACCGTGTTGCGCAGCCTTCGCAGCCGAGTGATCGGGGGAATGGCGTTGCTGGTCGGGCTGGTCTTCGTGATCGCCTTGCTGGGCGTGAAGTCGATCCGCGCGCTGGATCAATCCGTGGCTCGGGAGCTGTCGCTCCTGATGCAGAGTACCGATCTCGGCAGCGGCCTGGTCTCGTCGGTGGCCTCCGAGGTCCGGTCGGCCGAGCAATACCTGGTGCGTCCGGGCAGCCGGCTGCGTCTCCGTGTCATCGAGGACGGCGATTCGGCATACGCCCTGCAGGTGCGCTACCGTGGGCTCAGGTCGCTCACCACCTCCGACCGCTACATCGTCAACAGGATCGCCGAGAACCAGGCTAGAGTCGAAGTGGCCTACGCCATGGCCCATGCCTTCACCGACCTCAACCGGCCGGACGAGGCCCGGCACTACGCCGAGCTTGCTCGGTGGCCGGGCGACACGCTGCTGGGGGACGTGCGGGCACTGTCCCTGGCCCAGACGTCACGGGCCATGGACCGCGCGGCAGACCTCGGGCGCCAGGCCGAGTACCGCCAACAGATGCTGTGGCTGCTGTTCTTCGTCTCCCTCCTCCTGGGCATCGCGATCGTGTGGTGGACCGTACGCATGGTGGACCGGCCACTGAGCCAGCTGATCGGGGCGGCCGAGCGCTTCGGCGGCGGCGACCTGCGCTCGGTCCGCCTTGGCAGCATGCCGACCGAGCTCGAGCGCCTCTCGCGGGCGATGGACGACATGGGTGGTCGGCTCCGGACCGTCGTCGTCGCCGTGGTCGGCGAGGCAAGCCAGATCGGCAACAGCGCCAGCGACTTCTCCGCGATGAGCGAGGAGCTGGCCGCCAGCAGCGGGGAGATCTCCACCGCGATGGTGAAGATCGCGTCCAGCGCGGAGCAGCAGGTGAAGGGAATGGAGAAGGCCGATGCCCTGCTGCACAGCCTGCGGCAGATCGTGGATGCGAACGCGAAGGCGGCCACCCGGGTCGGCGAGCTCGGCGGGCGGATCCAGGAGCTGGCCGCCCGCCATCAGGCCGACGTGGCTGCCGCGGGGCAGACCCTGCTCGATGTGAAGGAGGTGGTCCGCACCTCCGCCGGACAGGTCAAGGAGCTGGCCCGCCTGTCGGAGCCGATCACCGACTTCATCGACCTGATCAAGCAGATCTCGTCGCAGACCAACCTGCTCGCTCTCAACGCCGCCATCGAGGCGGCCCGGGCCGGCGAGCACGGGCGGGGCTTCGCCGTGGTGGCGGAGGAGGTCCGGCGCCTGGCGGACTCCAGCGCCACGGCCGCAGCCGACGTGGCCAACACCGTGCAGTTCATCCGGAATCAGGTGCGGGAGGTCTCGCACACCATGGAGACCGGGTCGACCAAGGTCCAGGGAATCGAGACGGTCGCCGCCGCCGCGGCTCGGGCGCTGGAACAGATCTCCAGTGCCGTCGGGGAGGTGCATGGAGCCGCGGGAGAGGTAGAGCGCGAGGCGGTGGCCAACCGGCGCATCGTAGAGGAGTTAGGGCTGCGGACCCAGGAGGTGAGTCAGGCCGCCAGCGAGCATGCCTCGGCGAGCGAACAGGCGACCGCGGCCGCCGAAGAGCAGAGCGCCAGTACCGAGGAGATGGCCGCCTCGGCGGGCGACCTGCTCCAAGGCGCGACCCGGCTGACGTCGTTGATGCAGGAGTTCAAGACTTGAGGCTTACCGCTTCTTCCGCTTGGCGGCCTTCTTCACCTTGACCTTCTTCACCGGTTTCACCGCTTTCACCGTTCGGACCGATCGGACCGGCTTCGTCTTCGACCGGGCCTTGGCCCGCTGAGCCTTTTCCCGGTCGGCCGCGCGGTCGAGCCGCTTCTGCTGCGCTTCGTGAATCTCGGCCAGCAACCGGTCGCCCTCGTCCTGGGCCATCAGACTGCGTCTCGTCGCGTATCGCACCAGCTCTTCGGCGTCGGCTGGATTGAACTCCGACAGCCGTGCGGCGGCGCGGATAACGTTGGTCATCGCATCCGCGACCGGACTGCGCAGTACGTTGGCGATCCCCGGAAGGGTCTCCAGCAACGTCAGGATCTGTGAACCGCCAAGTTCCGATGCCACAATGGCCTCCTTGCCTGCAATTCGCCCCGTAGAGTGTGTCGGCTTCGCCAGGCGGAATTCTCGCACGGTCTGGGCCCGTGCGCTAGTAGTATATATTACAACTACTATAAAGAGTCACAAATAACAGGGTCGGAGCCCCGCGCTCCGACCCTGTATCAATCCTACGCAGCTTACCGGGCCTGTTTGATGACCACCTCACCCCGCATGTCGTACGCCCGGTGCGGCAGACAGAAGAATTTGTAGGTCCCGGTCGCCAAGGCGGGCAGGACGATCCGATACTCCGCCCCGGAGGTCAGCAGCGGGCTGCTGAGATCGCCGGCGCGACGAGGCATGGCGGCGTTGAGTCTCTGGTGCTCGGCGGCCGGCAGTTCCGCGCCCTCGAACACTACGCTGTGCGGCGCGCCGCTCACGGCCTTGAACAGCAGCACGTCACCTGGGCGCGCCGAGATCGCGGCAGGCACGAAGCGAAACTCGCCCTTGCCGTCCGCCACCAGACGAATCTCGTGTACGGCTTGAGCCGCCGTGCGCGCCGCGCCGAGGGCGAGCAACCCCGCGAGCGTTCCCAGGACCCGAGCATATCCCTTCATTGGCCTGCTCCTTGTGAACGGACGGGCGCGCCGCTGTGGCGCGCCCGGAGCGACTCCGATAAATTTCTAACACGTGTGGGGTCAGCCAGTTTCGTGCCACCAGACCCCACCGGAAGGGCAGGCCGTGGGACGCAGGGGCATCAAGGAATACCGGGCGCCGGAAGCGCTGATCCTGATCGCCGCGGACAGGGACCAGAAGCCGTTGGTATGCCCTTCCTGCGGCGCCGGCTCGGTCGAGCGCACCCCGGAGCGCTCTTCGCAGGACGACGCCCAAGGCGGCAAGGTCACCCTCCATTGCACGGCCTGCAGTCGTACCGCCGCCTACATCCCCCGCACCCTCAACCGCTCGTCTCTGCCCGAGGCCCCCTGGCCGTCGGGGCACACCTGATTCGGATTACTGGGGTTCGCTGAAGAGCCGATCCCACCGGACGGCGGTGAAAAACGGCAGCGCCCGCCAGCTGGTCGCATCATAGCTGAAGTACACCACCAGGGGCCGCCCCCTGACGTTCTCCCTCGGCAGAAACCCCCAGTACCGGCCGTCGTAGGAGCTATCCCGGTTGTCTCCCATCATGAAGAACGAATCGGGGGGCACCAGGATGGGGCCCCAGTCCTGAAGGTCGGGCTGGTAGTCGGCCGTGTCCGGCTGGGTCAGGTGCGACAGCTGCCAGTGGCGCATCTTGGCGCGCTGAATCGGATCCTCCGAGCGGCTGGGATCGGAATGCACCGCGTAGGGCTCAGCCACCCGTGTGCCGTTGCGAAAGAGCACGCCGCGCTCCATCGCGAGCGTATCGCCCGGCATGCCGATCAGGCGCTTGACGACCTTGAGGCCTTCCTCTTCCACCGAGTCGAATACCAGTATGTCGTTCCGGACCGGCTCCCGGACCGCCGGCAGCCTCGCCTTGATGATCGGCACTTCGGCGCCGTAGAGCGCCTTGTTCACGAAGAGGAAATCACCGATCAGCAGGGTGTTCTCCATGCTGCCCGACGGGATCCGGAACGCCTCGACCAGGAAGGTCCGCAGGAAGAACCACACCACGAGCGCGACGACGATGGACTTGGTCCAGTCCCAAATCCAGGTGACGAACGAACGACTATGGGACGTGCGCACGGTCATGCCGGTATCCATTGGTATCGAGACAGGAGAAATATAGCGGGGCGCCGGAGGCTCAGAGCGCTTCCCGGAGGGCCGCCACGACCTGGTCGGGGTGGGCCGCGGCATCCGTGATCCGGGGCCAGTGCCGCAGTATCCGGCCGTCAGGCCCGATCCAGACCGTGGAGCGGATCACCCCGGTAACCGTCTTGCCGTACGAGGTCTTCTCCCCGTAGGCGCCGTACGCCTCGATCACCTTGCGGTCCGGGTCCGAGAGGAGCTGGAAGGGCAGCCGGTACTTCCCGGCGAATCGCTCGTGGGAAGCCGCGGAGTCGGGTGAGACGCCGATGACGACCGCGCCGAGTGCCTGGAGGTCGTCCCACGCGTCGCGGAACCCGCAGGCCTCCTTGGTACAACCCGGAGTGTCGTCCTTCGGATAGAAGTAGAGGATGACATGCCGGCCCGCCAGGCTGGCGAGAGAGACGGGTTCGCCGTCCGGGCCGGTCAGCGTGAAGGCCGGAGCGGGCTCACCGGTCTGGAGCATGGGTCCTCCTCCTAGGGGGCGGCGCCATCCGCGGCCGGAGCTGCTCGCCGCGAGCGCAGGATCGGGTATGGCCGGCCCACGGCCAGCCCGGAGTCGACCAGATTCCAAGCGACGACACCGTCTTCCGATGCCGGTTCGAGCAGATACGCCGCGAACCGGCCGAGCGGTTGGGCCGTGGCCACGAGAAACCAGCCGGCGGCGGCGCCGGCGCCGGTTGCGCGCCAGTGTCCCTCGACCCGGACCGGACGATGGCCCTCGAAGAGCGGGTCTCGCACCACGCTGTCCACGATAAACGCCTCCAGCGGGCCGGCAACCCGCCGCCGCAGGCGCTCGACCGTGATCCCCTGGCGCCGCAGCAGCTCCGCGATGCGGGACGAACCCTGTGGAAACAAGTAGGCCTCCGGGACCGCTTCGCGCCGGGCCGGCACGAAGCGGTCGTACACCGGCATCTCGATGGGGCGATAGATCCCGCTCCGGCGCCGTCGCGCATAGCCGCCGTTCCCTTCTCCGGCCGGCTCGGTCAGCTCCGCGATCACCGGTTGCGTCGTCGGCGGCCCCAGGACCGAGCGGACCGCGATGGAGTCGGGGCGCAGGGGCGGCGCGGAGTCCAGCGCCATCACGGCCGGGCGCGCCTCGGCAACCGCGCTCAGGAGCTCCCCGACAAAGTCGTAGGTCGACGCCACCCGGGTTCGGAAATCGTCGTTGCTGTAGGCTTCGCTCAGCACCGCCATCCGGCCCCGGAGCCCGACCCAGTTGGAGCCGAAGCGTGGGCGGGCATCGTAGGTTTCCCACCCCTGGGCCAATGAGTCCGGATGCTGGTTCCGGAAGTTGCCGTACGAGAAGATCGCGCGGCCGTGCCGTTGGGCCATTCGGGCTCGTACCGTGGGCAGCAGGCGCTCGCGGACGAAGTCGTTCGCCGCCGAGGAATTGGGATTGAGCCCCGGGGCGTAGGTGAGGGCGTACCCATGGTAGCTGCCATTGGTGGTATGAAGGTCCACGAACAGATGGGGGTTCCATACCAGAAAAAGCTCAGCGGCACCTCGGGTCTCGGGCGCCTCCATCTTCACATAGTCGCGGTTGAGATCGAGGCCCTGGCCATTGGCACGGCGGCCCACCATCGCGGGGCCGTTCTGCCCCGGCCGGTTGGTCGCCCCCGCTGCAAGAGCCTCGTTTCCGTCCACGTTGTAGACCGGCACGACCAGCAGGACGAGGCTGTCGAGCAGGGGGGTGCGCGGCCCCAGCGTGAGATCGCGCAGCAGCATCTGGGCGACCTCCTTTCCCTCGACCTCTCCGGCGTGGATGTTCGCCTGGATGTACACCACCGGCTTGCCGCTCCGAGCCGCGTCCGCGGGGCCCTTCACCAGCGGCCGCGAGGCGACGACGTACGGAATGACCCGTCCACTGGAGCTGACCGCCAAGGTCCCTACCGCGACGCCGGCGCCACGGGCCCGGAGCGAATCGAGAAAGGCGAGCACATCGGCGTAGGATGAGGTCTCGCGGTATCCCGTCCGCTCAGCCCGGGTGGTCTGGGCGCCGGCGGGGGAGCCGAGGAGAAGCAGGAGCGTGACGGACAGGCTCAGGCGCGCCCCCGCGTTTCCGGAACTACGGTTGGTCGGACCCACCGGCCTCCTGGGTCTTCGCCGCCTGACCGGCGGCCGTGTCGGCCGGCTGGCCCGAGGTCGCGCCGACGGATTCGCGGCCGCCCTTCGGGCTCCGGTCTACGACGGTGGGCGCCGCCGGCGCGCCTTCAGCCAGCCGCTCCTGGCCCCCGACCACGACCTGCTCGCCCGCCTCGACCCCGGTTCGCGCCTCGACGAAGCCCGGCGTCCGGACGCCCAGCTCGACCGAGCGGCGGGTGGCCTTCCCGTCGTTGATGACCCAGACGAAGTTCGCACCCTGCAGCGGCAGCACCGCGTCTTCGGCGATCACCACCGCATTGGGACGCACCCCGGTCGCGAGCCGGATTTCGATGAACATGCCGGACTGCAGCTTGCGGCGCGGGTTCGGCACCTGAGCCTTGACCGTTATGGTCCGTCCCGGCAGCTGCACCACGGGGTCCACGAAATCCACCCGTCCCGCGAATTCCCGGCCGGGGAGGGCGGCCACCCGGAAGGTGACGTGCTGGCCGACCTCGAGCTGGTCGGCATAGCGCTCCGGTACTTGGAACACCGCCCGCTGGGGCGACACGGTCTGCAGGGTCATCAGCGCCGTCGCTGGTGGTGACGTAGTCACCCAGGCTCACCAGACGACGGCCGGTGACGCCGGAGAACGGCGCCCGGACCGTGGTCCGGTCGAGCCGGACCTTGAGCAGCTGGTACTGCGCCTCGGTGCTGCGTGTCGTGGCTTCGGCGCGCTCCAGCTCGGACTGGCTCGAGGCCTTCTGGGACAAGAGCTCGCGGGTGCGGGAGAGCGACTGCCGGGCCAGGTCGCGTTCGGCCTCGGCCCGTGCCACCTCGGCCTTGAGCTCGGCATCGTCAATCTTGATCAGCGCCCGGCCCCGGGAGACGACCGTTCCCTCGCGCACCAGGATGGCGGCGACGCGGCCCTCGATGTCGGACCGCAGCTCGATGGATTGGACCGCCTCGATCTGTCCCGTCGCCAGGATCGCGTCCACCACGGTGTCGCTCCGGGCGACGACGACCTCGACCGGCATGGCGGGGGGCCCGCCGCCCTCACCACCGCCAGGAGCGCCGTCCTTGGGGGCGCCGTCGGCGCTGTTGCATCCCGCGATTCCCAGCGCCACGACAGCGAGTATGCGTCTCACGGTGCGTCCTTGTTCGAGAAGAGTCTGCGGCCCAGTATCGCCTCCAGCCGCGCCAGCGCCAATCGGGTCTCGTATCTCGCCCCGACCAGGTCGGCCTCGGCCTGCGCCAGGCTCGACCTGGGCGTCGAGCAGATCGAGGATGGTGCTCGCCCCCGCCCGGTAGCGGATGTCCTGCATCCGGTAGTTCTCCCGTCCCACCTGGACCCCCACCCGGGCGAGGGCCACCGCGGCCCGGCTGGTCTGGTAGGTGTCGAAGGCGCTGGTGACGTCGCGGCGCACGACGCGCTCCAGATCCTCCCGGATGGTTCGAGCCACGTCGCGCGCCACCCGCGCCTGGCTGACCCCGATTTCCCGCTGTCCGTTGTTCCAGATCGGGAAGGACAGGCTGAAGGTCACCGAGCTGACATTGGCCGCGCCGGGAAAGATCCGGGTGTCGTACCGCTGGTGCAGCGCACCCACGTTCAGGCTCGGCAAGTAGTCACTGCGCTGCGACTTGAGTGCGGCGGCGGCGGCGCGCTCGTTGGCCCGCGCGGCCCGATACTGCGGCCCCTGATCGAGGGCGGCGCTCAGCGCCTCGGGCAGCCCGATCGGCAGCTCGGGGGCGGGCATGGTGTCGAGCGGGACGGCATCCACCGCCCCGGGGGCGCCGACCCGCCGCCCCAGCTCGAGCTGGGCGGTGCGGAGGGCGTTTCCCTGGCGCAGCAGGTCCACCTCGGCGCGAGTGACTTCCAGCACCAGTTGGAGTGAGTCGGTCTGGACCGCCGCGCCCGAGACCACACGAGCCCGGGCGACACCGAGACCTTCGCGCGCCCGGCCCACCCGCTCCTGGGATACGCGGGTCAGCTCCTGATTCACCAGGACGTCGTAGTAACTCGACTCGGCTTCCAGCGCCGCGAGGAAGCGCTGCTCCAGCTCGCCCGCCTCGGCGCTGGCGACCTCCGCCCGGGTCCGGCCGAGCTCGGCGAACTTCCGGAGGCTGAAGACCTCGTAGTTGGCGCGGGCCGAGCCCACCACGAGCGTGCTGGTGGGGTTGGCGGGATCGGCCGGGTTGAAGAACTCGGTCGAGTATTTGGTCTCGTCGAGACCCAGCGACAGCGAGGGCACGAAGAACGCGAGCATCGCGGCCCGCCGGCCCCACTCGGCGTTGTCGATGGTGCCCAGCGCCTGGACGTAGTCGGGGTCGAGCTGGGCGGAGCGGCGGATCGCCTCCTCCAGCGTGACCCGCGAAAGGGTGTCGGCCGCCGGCACCGTATCGGCCGGGGCCGGTGGTGTGGTGACCTGAAGCGTGAGCAGCAGTGCCGCGATCATTCGGCCTCCGCCGGCGCGAGCGAGCCCCGGGGTGCCGGACGCCGCCGGCGCATCCGGGCGAGGAGTCCGTCGAAGATCACGTAGACCGAGGGCACCACGTACAGGGTGAGCAGCGTGGAGAACAGCAACCCGCCGACGATGGCGTACCCCAGCGGCCGCCGGCTGAGCGACCCCGCGCCGAGCCCGAGCGCGATGGGAAGCGCGCCCATCACCGTGGCGACCGAGGTCATCAGGATCGGCCGCAGCCGGATGCGGCCCGCCTCGAGCGCGGCCTCGATGGTGGGCATGCCCTTCTCCTTCAACTGGTTGATGTACTCCACCAGCAGGATCGAATTCTTGGTGACCAGGCCGATCAGGAGGATCATCCCGATCTGGCTGTACACGTTGATGGTCGATCCCGCGAGCTTGAGCGTGAATAGCGCTCCGGTGACCGCCAGCGGCACCGCGAGCAGCACGGTGAACGGGTGCACCAGCGACTCGAACTGACTCGCCAGGACCATGAAGACCACCACCAGCGCCAGCACGAAGGCGAAGTAGAGCGACGAGCCGCTTTCCTCCAGCTCCCGCGACTCCCCGGAGAGCGCGGTGCTGCTCCCCTTGGGCAGCACTTCCGCGGCGATCCGGTTGAGCGAGTCGATCGCGGCGCCGAGCGTGAAGCCCGGCGCCAGGCTGGCGGTGAGGGTGGCGGAGCGCACCCGGTTGAAATGGTTGAGCTCCCGGGGGCCTACCCCCTCCGCCACGGTGGCCAGCGCCTCGAGCTTCACCAACTCCCCTCCGCGGCCGCGCAAGTAGAGGCCGGTCATGTCGCTCGGCGTGGCGCGGGCCCGGGGATCGAGCTGGACGATGACGTCGTACTGCTTGTTGGCGCGGGTGAAGGTGCTCACCTCGCGACCCCCCAGCAGGACCTGGAGGGTGGTCGCCACGTCGCCCACGGCAATGCCGAGGTCTTCGGCGCGATTCCGGTCGAAGTTCACGGTGAGCTGAGGCTTATTCACCCGCAGATCGCTGTCCACGTTGAGGAGCCCCGGCACCATCCGGGCGCGGGCGAGCAGCGTATCGTTGCCCTCGGTCAAGGTGGCGAAGTCGGGATGCTGGATCACGAAGTTGACCGGACTGCCCCAGCCGAACGCCGGCGGGTTGGTCGCGAAGGCGAAGACCCCCGGGATGCCGAAGTACTGGGCCTGCACCCCGCCGATGACCTCCTCGGCCGACCGCTCGCGGTCCGACCAGTCCTTGAGATTGCTGAAGATGATCCCGCGGCTCACCCCGTCACCGATGTTCACCACGCTGAAGTAGCTCTCGATCTCCGGAGTCTGCGCCTGAATGGCTTCCGCCCGCCGCTGGTAGCCATCGGTGTAGGCCAGCGACGAGCCCTCGGGGGCGATGATGAAGGAGAAGAACCACCCGCGATCCTCGGGGGGCACGAACTCGCGCTCGAGCGAGCGGAACACGAACCCCGCCGACAGCGTCACGAGCAAGGTGCCGACCACGATCGCCCCGCGATGCCGCAGCGCCAGCACCAGGGTGCGCGCGTAGCCGGAGGCCAGGCGGTTGAAGCCTTCTTCCAGGACCCGGTATAACCGGCCGTGCCGCTGGGGCACCCGCAGGATCTTGGCGCAGAGCATGGGCGTGAGCGTCAGGGCGACGAAGCCCGAGATGACCACCGATCCCGCCACCGCGACGCCGAACTCGTTGAATAGCCGCCCGGTCGAGCCGGTGAGAAACGCGAGCGGCGTGAACACGGCCACCAACGAGATGGTGGTCGCGATGACGGCGAAGGCGATCTCGCGAGTTCCGTTAATCGCCGCCGTCTCCGGGTCCTCGCCCAGCTCCTCCTGGTGCCGGTACGCGTTCTCCAGCACGATGATCGCGTCGTCCACCACGATACCGATGGCGAGGGTGAGCGCGAGCAGCGTGAAATTGTTGATGGAGAAGCCCATGAAGAACATGACGCCGAACGCCGCCACGATGGAGGTGGGAATGGCGAGGCCGGGGATGATCGTCGCGCGCAGGTTGCGCAGGAACAGGAAGATGATGATCACCACTAGGACCGCCGCGATGATGAGGGTCTCTTCCGCCTCCCGGATCGAGCTCTTGACGAACTCGGATTGGTCGAAGGCCGGCGTGATCGCCACGCCGGGCGGGAGCGAGGCCTGGACTCTGGGCAGCTCCTCGTAAATGGCGTCGGCGACCGCGATGATATTGGCCTTCGACTGCCGGATCACGCCGATCGCCACGGCCGGCGTGCCCTTGAAGCGCAGCGTGCTCCGCTCATTCTCCGCGGCGAGCTCCACCCGGCCGAGGTCCTTCAGCTTGATGAGCACCCCGCCGTCGTTGCTCACGACCAGGTTGGCGAACTCCTCCGGTGTCTTGAGCTCGCCGAGGGAGCGGACGGTGAACTCCCGGCGCTCGGACTCGATCCGGCCGGCCGGGATCTCCACGTTTCGGGTCTGGATCGCCTGTTGCACGTCCTGCACGGTCAGCCCCCGCGCCGCCAGGTCGGAGGCGGACAGCCATACTCGCATGGAGAACCTGCGCTCGCCGAAGATCTTCGCCTGTCCCACGCCGGGCAGCGTCTGCAGCCGGCTCTTCACCAGACGGTCGCCGATGTCGGAGAGCTGGAGCAGGTCGTAGTTCTCGCCCGAGAGCGCGAGCCAGAAAAACGGCTGCGCGTCGGCGTCCTCCTTGGCTACCACCGGCTCCTCGACATCCTCGGGCAACCGCCCGCGGATGCGCGCGACCTTGTCCCGGGTGTCCTGGGCCGCCGCCTCCACGTCCCGCTCGAGGTTGAACTCGAGGCTGATGTTGCTGACGCCTTCGGCGCTGGAGCTGGTGAGCGTTCGGAGACCTTCGACCGTGCTCAGCTCCTCCTCGAGGATGTCGGTCACGGCCGACTCGACGACCTGAGGATTCGCACCGGGAAGGGCGGTGCTGACCGAGACGATCGGCGGGTCCACGTCGGGGAACTCGCGCACCGACAGCTCGGTGTAGCCGATGGCGCCGAACAGCACGAGGGCCAGGCTCAGCATGCTCGCGAGCACCGGCCGGCGAATCGACATGTCCGATAGCTTCATGGCCCGGTACCTTTTAGTAGTAGTACATGATACGTCGCCGCGCTGGCACCACTGGTGGCCCGGTGGGTCGTCGCCTTACGAAACGCCCGAGACCGGGGATTCACCCGGTTGATCAGGGGACTCGGACCGGTGCCACCAGTCACACAGCGCGGTCGAACGGAGCAACGGAATCAGGCAGCCTGCGCAGAACTTACTGCCGAAATCGTCCTTGTCAGGGGCAAGATCGGCGGGTGGCACGTCGCTCGCCGAAACGCCAGGGGTGGAGATTCTCCTCGGTGATTACATTGACTCATCCCTTTACCCCCCAGCCCCACATGGCCGTCAAACTGACCTCAAGGCAGCAGGCCCAGTGCGCTTACCTGGAAAGGCTGCCGCCCAAGCTCCAGCGGATCCACGCCGTCATCGAAGAGATGACGACGCTCCGGGCGGACGAAGCGGTGGTCCGCAGTCTGGCCCGACTGCTGGACGAGATCAAAGGCAACGCGGCGGGGCTCAGTCTCACCGGCCTGGCCGACACGGCCGGCCTCATGGCCACCATGACGCGCCGGGGTGGGGGGCAGCAGATGAAGGTTCGGGGATTGCGGGAGCTGCTGGGAAGTCTGAAGATCAACTACGAGGCCGCCCTGCGCACGGCGACGACACCGGACTCGGGGTCGCCGGACCAGGACTGAAAGCGCCGTCTTACCGGGAGGGGGCCCGGCCTCGCCTGGCGAGGACGCCGTCGATGATGGGCCCGCACATCAGCGCGATCATCGCGTTGACCAGCACTCCGATCAGGGCCGATACGAAGGTGAGCGCTCCCAGGATCAGGCTCGCCCCGATGGCAGCGAGGAGCACGCCAATCCAATACATCGTCCGCCTCCGAAAGAAAGTCGAGTGATGTGGGCTTAGGTTAGCTTGACGGGACACGTCCCGCAACTCCAGTGATCACCCGTGCACCGAGGTATCTGACATGCGATCGTCGCTGCCCGCCGCGGCCCTGCTCGTGGCATTCACCGCTCCGCTCGCCGCCCAGGACCACGCCGATCACGCGGCGGCCGGCGGCGGCGCCCCTGCCGGCTGGACCGTTCGGGCCGACCGAGGCGATGCCAAGAACGCCAAGGTCGTTTCAATGGGGAAGGGCCTTCACGTCACGACCGGCCCCGCCATCATCCTCTACCGCTCGGACACCAAGGGAAGCGGGCCGTTTCACACCCTCGCCACGTTCACCCAGACCAAGCCGTCGGAGCACGCGGAGGGCTACGGACTCTTCGTCGGGGGGCAGGATCTCGACGGCGCGGGGCAGAAGTACATCTATTTCCTGGTGCGCCAGGACGGCAGCTACTTGATCAAGCGGCGCGACGGGGACAAGACCAGCGACGTGTCGAAGGGATGGGTGCCGAACCCGGCCGTGAAGCAGCCCGAGGGAAAAGGCTCGGCGACCAACCTGCTCGAGGTGGACAACAAGCGCGATCCCGCCAGGCTCGCCTTTCTGGTGAATGGCCAGGAAGTCTTCGGCACCGACGCGAAGGGGATGGCGCTGGACGGAATCGTCGGCATCCGGACGAATCACAATCTCGATGTCCACATCGACGGCTTCGGTGTGCACCGCTGATCGGCGGTTTTCTCAGCGGGAGGGGGGCGCCAGGAGCCGCATCGGATCGACCGCCACGTGCGGCATGGCCGGAATCGGGGTCACGTCGTGGGCGAGGGCGCGGGCCACCGCCTGGAGCTCATAGGGCTCCGCGCCCGCGGCGATCCGGAGCCGATCGACCTGGCGGGCGATCATCCTGGCCCGGAGGCCGACCCCTTGGGCGCTTCCCGCCACGTCGCTCGCGGCCTCGACCTCGACCGCCGTCCTGGCGACGGCGCTGGCGGCGGCGGTGAGCGCCAGATCCTGGGCGGCGTCATTCCCGGGATCGACGCGCAAGAGCGCCACCAGGTCACCGAAGCGCTTGATGAAAATGGAGTTGAGATTCAGGCCCGAGGCTCGTGGCAGGAGTCCAGGGTCAAGGTGCCATTCCGGGCTCAACTCCGCAACCACGCAGGCATGTGACCCAAGCGCGCGGCCGAGCCTAGAATCACCCATCCATGTCAGATCCTGCATCGACCCCCGATCGCCAAAATCTCCTCGCGGCGGAGCTCGACGAGCACTACCTGATCGAGGAAGCGCTGGGCCGGGGCGGGAGCGCGACGGTCTACCTGGCCCAGCACCAAGGACGTCGTTGCGACGATGGACCCGGCGACGGCTCGCATCGAATGAGCCGGGACCGTATCTTGAGAAGGCGAGGCGGAAGCCCCGCAAGGAGGGACCGATGAAAGAGACGAACTGCGGCTGCACCAAGGGGTGCTGTGATACCGGGTGCTGCTGCGGGACCAGCGCCTGCACATGCGGATAACCGTGCGGGGCAGGTGACGCGAGAAAGGCCGGGAAACTCGTCCCGGCCTTTCCTTTGGGCGCCTGGATGCTACCCGGCTTGACGGTTCACCTCCCTGTCTCCTACATTTGGTCCATGCGCCCCGAGACCCGCCGAAACCGCAATCCGCTGTCCATCGACCACGCCTTCACGTAGAGGTTTCGGCCCGTCGCACGTGTGACGCTCCGGCTTTTTCCGACCCGCCTCGACGTTCGAGGCGGGTTTTTTGTTTTCACCATCCCGAAGGGAGAGACCATGTTGCGACCGAAGTTGCTGGGCGCCACCCTGCTTGCCGTCGTGGCGGCGGCATCCGCGCGAACCGCCCGGGCACAAGCGACCGTGGGTGCCGATCTCGGCCTGTTCAGTGGCTATGTCTGGCGCGGCGTGAGCCTCACCAACCGGCCGGTCGGCCAGCCGGCGGTGTACGTCGCGTTCCCCGCGGGCAACGCCTCGGTGACCGTGGGCGGCTGGGCCAATGTGGATCTGGGCCGCTACGACGACAGGAACGACTTCAGCCAGAGCGGAGGGGCATCGAGCCTCGACCTGTCCGAATTCGATCCCTGGGCGGAGGTGAGCCTGCCGGTCGGGAAGGCGACCCTTACCGGCGGTGTGCTGGGCTACGTCTTCCCCAACGACTTCGGCGCCACCGACGCCTTCAACACGTGGGAGGTGTACGGCAAGGTCGGGCTGGGCGTGCCGCTGAGCCCGAAGCTCGCGGTGTACTACGATTTCGACAAAGTGAACGGCGCCTACATCGAGGGCAGCATCGCCCACTCGTTGCCGCTCGGCCCGTCACTCTCGCTGAACCTGGGGGCGCTCGGCGGGCTCAGCGCCGGCCAGGCGGAGGCCGTTGCGCCCGGCGAGCTCAACAACTTCTTCGAGAACGGATTCACCCATCTCGATCTGTCGGCGGGGGTGCCGGTGTCGGCCGGCATCTTCTCGATCACGCCGGTGCTTCACTTCCTCGTCAATGGTGATGAAGTCACCAAGTTCACCTCTCCCGGGGACGAGAGCGCCGTGAAGCTGTGGGGCGGCCTGACCATCAGCTGGGCACGGGCGCTGGGCGCGGCGGCGAGCTCCGAGTAAGTAGAGATGCGACAGCGGGCACGGGGGTCGCTTGACCGTCGTGCCCTCGCGGGTACATTGTCGATCGCGCCGTAGAGCACCCGGTCGCACCTGAAAGCCCCCAAGGAGATCTCATGAAGTCCGCGAACCTGCTGAGGGCAGCCGCGCTCGGCATCCTTCTGGCTGCGCCCGCGCGCGCGGCACACGGGCAGGCCGAGATTGGTGCTCAGCTGGACCTCTTCAGCTCCTACGTCTGGCGTGGCATCACCTACACCAACAAGCCCGTGGCCCAACCCGACCTCTGGGTCAGCTTTCCTGCGGGCAATGCCTCGGTCACGGTGGGCGGCTGGGGGAGCATCGACATCGGGAAGTACGATGATCCGGCCAACGACCGCAGCGAGAGCGGCGGGCTCTCGGCGTTCAACTTCGCCGAGTTCAACCCCTACGCCGAGGTGAGCGTCGCGGTGGACAAGGCGACGCTCACCGGCGGGGTGGTCGGCTACATCTATCCCAACGATCTCACCGACGCTCCGATCGAGGGCCTCGACAGCGAGTCCAATACCTGGGAGCTATACGGGAAGGTGGGGTTCGACGTGCTGCTCGCCCCGGAGCTGTCGATCTACTATGACATCGACAAGATCAACGGGGCCTACTTCGAAGGCGCGATCTCCCATTCCGTTCCTCTGGGCGCGGCGCACAGTCTCGACCTCGGCGCGGCGATAGGACTCAATGCCGGCCAGGGCATCGGTTCCGACCCATCCTTCAACTTCGAGGACGACGGGCTGACCCATCTGGACTTCTCGGCCGCGCTGCCGCTCACCGCCGGCGCCTTCTCGTTTACCCCAGTGCTGCATTTCCAGATCAATGGGGATGAGATCACCAAGTTCCAGTCGCCCGGGAGCGACGGGAGCGACGTGAAGCTGTGGGGCGGAGTGTCGATCGGCTGGTCGAACGCGGTAGAGGAGGAGGCCGGCGCCGAGGAATAGGTCACCCCCCGACCGCTCAGGTCCCTTTCGCCACCTCACAGAAGGTGTCCTCCAGCCGGGTCAGGAGCTCGCTGAGCAGCTCCATGGGGATGCCCAACGCCGGCTCGATCCGGATAGTCCGCGCTTTGGAGTAGGTCCCCGCCACTAGAACGCCGCGTTTGAAGAGACCGGCCGCGCACCGGAAGCCGGTCTCGTCGGTGGGAAATTCCATCCCGATCAGCAGCCCCTTGCCGTGCACTTCGGTGAGCACCTGCGGATACCTGGCGCGCAGGGTGCCCAGTTCGCGGAGAAGGAAGTCGCCCTTGGCCGCGGCCTGGCCGGGGAGGTCTTCCTCCAATGTCACCTGGATCGCCGCGATGCCCGCCGCGCAGGCCATCGGGTTCCCGCCGAAGGTGGTGGAGTGGATGATCGGATTGGGGATCATCACCTCCCAGATCTCCGGCGGCGCGATGAAGGCGGAGAGCGGCATGACCCCGCCACCGATCGATTTTCCGAGACACATGATGTCCGGGACCGTGTCGGTGTGGTCCACGCCCCAGAGCGCCCCGGTTCGGCCCATCCCGGTCTGGATCTCGTCCGCGATCAGGAGGGCACCGTACTCGGTGCAGAGCCGGCGGGCCCGCGGCAGGTAATCGTCCGGGGGCACCACGCCGCCGGCCTCCCCCTGCACCGGCTCCACCACGAACCCGGCCACCGGCGTCCCCACCTGCTCCGCCTTGGCGAGCTCCGCCTCCAGCGCGTCCGCGTCGCCGTACGGCACGAAGCGCACGTCCTGGAGCCCGCCCGCGAACGGCTCGCGAAACGATGCCTTGCCCATGAGTGAGAGCGAGCCCATGGATTTCCCGTGGAACCCGCCCAGTGTGGAGATGAAGAGATTACGGCGGGTGTAGAGCCGGGCGAGCTTGATCGCCCCTTCGATGGCGTCGGTGCCGTTATTGATGAAGAAAGCGTTCGCCAGTTCGCCGGGGGTGACCATCGCCAGCAGCCTCGCCAGGCCGGCTCGCCACGGCTCCAGCAGCTCCTGGCTGTTGAGCGCCATCCGCTCCATCTGGCAGGCCACCGCCCGCAGGATCCGCGGGTGATTCACCCCGGCGCTGAAGATCCCGTAGCCGCCAAGGCAGTCGATGTATTCCCGGTCCAGCAGATCCTTCAGCATCGAGCCCTGGCCCGACCACTCCAGCGCGGCGAACTGGCCGGCCTCGGTGACCGCCTTCCGGTAGCCGATGAAGCCGCGATTCACGTAGCGCTCGTAGGCCTCCACCGTCTCCGCGATGAAGGCGTGTTTTTCGCCGAGGGACAGCTTCCGCCCCTCGATCATCTCGAGATAGCGCCGCCCGAGGGCCATGACCTCGGCGTTCGACTGGCGGGTCACGCGGACTTGATCTCGGTCCAGATCTGGTCCCAGGTCGCCGTGTCACGGCCCAGGTCCACCTGGTATTCCAGCCGCTTGAGCTCATCCTCCGTCGGGTAAGGGATGGGGCTGTCGAGCAGCTTCGCGGCGGCGGCGTTCGGGGTGCCGTAGCCCGTCGCGTTGGACAGGCCCGCGCCCACCTCGGGGCGGAGGATGTAATTCATCCATTCGTGCGCGGCGCGCTTGTTCGGGGCACTCGTGGGCACGCACATGAGATCGCCCCAGATGGTGCACCCTTCCTTGGGGATGACGTAACCGAGATTCGGCTGCTCGGCCTTGGCCTGCGTGGTGTCGCCGTTCCACAGCTGGGAGATCCACACGTCGCCCGAGATGAGCTGCGCCTTCACCGGCGCCGAGAGGTACGCCTTGAGCTGCTTCTTGGCTTGGACCGCATCGGCCTTGGCCTTCGCCAGCTGCTCCGGGTCGGTGGAATTGAGGGAGTGACCGCGGTAGCGAAGGAAGGCCCCGATGACTTCGCGCCCATCGTCCATCATCGTCATCTTGCCGCGGAACTGGGGATCATGAAACACCGCCCAGCTGTCCACCGGGGACTTCACCTTGTCGGTCCGGTACGCGATCCCGCTGGTGCCCCATTGCCAGGGCACGGAGTGGGTGTTTCCCGGATCGGAGGGCAGGTTCTGGAAAATGGGCGCCACGTTGCCCCAGTTGGCGAGGTATTTCTTGTTGAGCGGGCTGATCAGGTCGGTGGCCACGAGCACCGGAAGGATGTAGCCCGACGGCACGATGATGTCGTACCCGGTCGCGCCCGCCTGCAGCTTGGCGACCATCTCCTCGTTGCTCTCGTAGGTGTCGTAGGTCACCTTCACGCCGAATTCCTTCTCGAAGTTCGGCACCGTGTCGTCGGCGATGTAATCCGACCAGTTGTAGATGTGCAGATCCTTCTCGATCGGGCCCAGCTCGGCTTCGGCCCCCGTACCCTGGCCGGCCCGGCCTCCCTTGTCACCGCCACCGCAAGCCGAGAGCAGCGCGCCGACCGAGCTCAGGCTGAGCCCGAGGGCCATCGCGCGCCAGACGAAATCGCGGCGGGAGATCCCCCCGCGCTCCAGCTCACCAACGAGGCGTTCGAGTTGTGTGCGCTTGCTCATGTGGGCTCTCCTGTGAGTCGTGGTTCCGCGTCGTCAGTCCTGGGTCAGCCCAGCCGATCCTTCAGCCGATAGTACCCGCCCACCATCGGAAGGAACCATGGGGTTCCCCCGTACAGCGGGATCGCCCGCAGGCGCTCCCCGGTCAGCTCGGGCATCGGCGCCCGCCCGGCCAGGGCATCACCCATGCTCGCGCCGAGCCAGGTGGCGAACGCGACACCGTGCCCGGCGTAGCCCAGCGCGTAGTGCAGACCGCCGAGCTGTCCGGCGTGCGGCATGCGGTCGAGGCCGAAGCACACGTTTCCCGCCCAGGCAAACTCGACCGGTACCGTGGCGAGCGCTGGGAAGGCGCGCCGCATCGCCGACTCCAGGACCGCGGCGCCGCGGCGGACGCCGGTCGGCGTGAACGACGCTCGTCCGCCGAATACCATGCGCCCGTCGCCCGACAGGCGGAAGTAGTGGAGCAAGTGGAACGTATCGCTCATCACCCGCCCCCGCGGCAGCAGCCGGCGCGCGACCGATGCCTCGAGCGGCGCCGTGGCGACGACGTAGCTGCCCACCGGCACGACCCGCCGCCGGAGCCCGGGAAAGGCGGGGCCGGTGTAGCCGTTGGTCGCCACCAGCACCGCGCTCGCGGCCAGTGGACCGGCCGGAGTCGCCAGGGTGGTGACTCCGCCTGCGCGGGTGACGCCCAGGACCTCGGCACCCTCCATGATCACCGCCCCCGCCCGCTCGGCCGCGGCCGCCAGCCCTTCGCAGTACCGGGCCGGATGGAGGGCCCCGGCCGCGGGATCCAGCAATCCCCCATGGTACCGCGGCGAGTCGATTTCCTCACGCAGCTCGGCCGGGCCCAGCAGCACGGTCGGGTGCCCGAATCGCTCGCGCAGCGTCAGCCGGGTCCGCTCCAGGTCGCGGAGGTGGCCGGGCCGCGCCGCCAGCGTGATCGCTCCCCCACGGGCGTACCCGCAGTCGATCGACTCCTCGACGATCAAGGCCTCGAGGAATCCGATCGCGTCGATCGAGGCCCCGAACAGCGCCCGGGCACGATCGGCCCCATATCGGCGCAGCAGGCTACCGGCCTCCACCTGAAATCCCGGGAGCACGAACCCGCCGTTCCGCCCGCTGGCTCCCCACCCTACCCGATGCCGCTCCAACACCGTGACCGCCGCACCGTGCCGGGCCAGGGTCCGGGCCGCCGACAGGCCGGTGTAGCCGCCACCGACGACGGCGACGTCGGTGTGACCGGGCCACTGGGCGGCGGAGCGGCGGGTCCGCCCGGCGGATTCCTCCCACAGGCATCGCTCGATCAGACGTCCTCCGGCCCGGCCCGCCGCCCAGCCTACTTCTCCCTGGCCAGCCGGTCCGCCAGGTAGATCAGGGCCGTCGTCACCAGCAGGATGATCGTGCTGATCGCATTGATACTCGGCTCCACGTTGCGCCGCACCATGCCGTACACCACGATCGGGAGGGTCGAGGAGCCCGAGCCCGACACGAACGACGTGATCACGAAATCGTCGAACGACATGGTGAACGCCAGCAGCGCGCCCGAGAGGATCCCGGGCCAGAGCTGGGGCACGGTGACCTTCCAGAAGGTGGTCACCTCGTCGGCCCCGAGGATCATCGCCGCCTCTTCCAGCGCCCGGTCCATCCCCTCGAGCCGCGCCAGGACCACGATCACTACGAACGACAGGCTGAACGCGACGTGCGCGATCACGATGGTCGTGAGCCCCAGGGGAAACTTCACCAGGGCAAAGAGGATCAGGAGCGAGATCCCCACCACGATCTCCGGGGTCACGATGGGGACGTAGAGAAATCCCTCGAACGCGGTCCGTCCGCGGAACCGATGACGGGCGAGCGCCAGCGCGATCAGCGTGCCCAGCAGCGCGGCGATGATGGTGGATGCCCCACCGACGATGAGGCTGGCCTTCAGGCCCCGCAGGATGTCCGGCCGCTCGATCAGGCGGTGGTACCAGTCGAGGGTAAACCCGGACCAGTCCACCGAAAACTTGGAGTCGTTGAACGAGAAGATCACCAGCACCAGGATCGGCAGGTGCAGGAAAGCATACACCACGAAGCTGATGCCGAGGATCCAGCGCGGCAGGCGGGCGCCCATCGTCAGGGGGCCTCGCCCGGGGACGTGTCCTTCACCCGGAGGTAGAGCATCACCGCGGCGAGCACCATCGCCATGACAATGAACGAGGCCGCGGAGCCGAAGGGCCAATTGCGCGCGGCCGAGAACTGGTTCTGCACCAGGTTTCCGATCATCATCTGCTTGGCGCCGCCGAGCAGGTCGGCGGTGAGGAACGATCCCAGCGCCGGAATGAACACCAGCAGGCAGCCGGCGACGACGCCCGGCATCGAGAGCGGCAGGGTGACCCGGCGGAAGCGCTCGGCCGGCCGCGCGCCCAGGACCTCGGCCGCCTCCAGCAGCGACAGGTCGAGCTTCTCGAGCGACGCATAGATCGGAAGGATCATGAACGGGAGGAAGCCGTACACCAGCCCCGCCATCACGGCGAACGGGGTGTAGAGCAGGGTGATCGAGTGCTCGATCAGCCCGAGCCGGAGCAGCCAGTTGTTGATCAGTCCGGTGTCGCGCAGCAGGAAGATCATGGCGAAGGTCCGGACCAGGAAGCTGGTCCAGAACGGCAGCACGACCAGAAAGAGGAGAACGTTCTTCCACTGGCCGCCGCGGGCGATCGCGTACGCCACCGGATAGCCCAGCACTAGACAGATCACCGTGCAGGCAATGGACCAGACGAAGGTCCGCCGGAGGATGCCGAGGTACAGCGGGTCGAAGAACCGCCGGTAGTGCTCCAGGGTGAACCCCGCCTCCACCCCGCCGTAGATCCCGCGCGGCATCATGCTGTAGACGAACATGATGAGGAGGGGGACCAGGAAGAACAGGATCAGCCAGAGCGTGCCGGGTGCGAGCAGGGCCCAGGCCCGCGCCTGGGGGCGCGGGTGCAACCAGGCCAGGATCCGCTCGCGCGGCGAGGCCACTACGCCTCCTCCAGGATCTGGCAGTCCTCCGGCAGCCACGCCACCGCGGCCTGGTCCCCGCGGCTCCAGGGCAAGGGCTTGATGAGCTGCCCCTCGTTCCGCACCGCGACCGTGACGTCCTCGGATCCCGGCACAGTCACGATCACGTGCATCGTCTCGCCGAGATAAATGACGTCGCGGATGGTCCCGCCGACGGCGTTCTCGCCGGCGGGGACGGCTTCGGTTCGACAGACGTCCATCCACTCGGGGCGCACGGCGATCCGGACCGGCCTGCCCGCCTGAAGCGCCGGATGATCGGGCACCAGGAAGCGGCCGCCCCCGGTCCGGGCGACCTCCCAGGTGCCGCCGTTCCGCCGCTCGGCCGTCCCGTCGAAGAAATTGGACTCGCCGATGAACTTGGCCACGAACCCGGTGCGGGGGTTCTCGTAGATCTCCGCCGGCGTGCCCAGCTGCGCCACCCGCGCGTTGTCCATGACCGCGATCCGGTCGGACATGGTGAGCGCCTCTTCCTGATCGTGGGTGACGTAGACGAAGGTGGTGCCGAGCTGCTTGTTCAGCGACTTGAGCTCGAGCTGCATCTCCTTGCGGAGCTTGAGGTCGATCGCGCCCAGCGGCTCGTCGAGCAGGAGGATATCCGGCTCCAGCACCAGGGCTCGGGCCAGCGCCACGCGCTGGCGCTGGCCGCCCGAGAGCTGTCCCGGCATCCGGCGGGCGAACGTGTCGGGATGGAGCCGGACCATCTCGAGCGCCTGCCTGACCCGGTCGGCGATCTCGGCGGTCGGGGTCTTCCGCTGCTCCAGCCCGAACGCCACGTTCCGTTGCACCGAGAGGTGGGGGAACAGGGCGTAGCTCTGGAAGACCATGGCGATCTTCCGCTCGTAGGGCCGCTTCTTGTTGACCACCTCGCCCAGGAGGCGGACCTCGCCGCCATCCTCGTCCGGCCCCTCGAAGCCGGCGAGCAGCCGGAGCGTGGTGGTCTTACCGCAGCCCGAGGGGCCCAGCAGGGAGAAGAACTCGCCACGCTGAATCTCGAACGAGACCTGATTCACGGCCTTCACGTCACCGAAGGTCTTGGAGACGCGGGAGAGCTGGACGACCGGACCAGTTGTCGACGACGGAGAGACGACCACGCGGAGGGGATCCCTTCCCAAAGATCGAGCGCACTGTAGCGCGTCGGGGAACGTACTGCCCGCTAATGAGGCTGTCGAGAGCTTCCGACCGCTTCCTCGAGGGCCACTTCCATCACGTCCAGCCCCTCGTCCAGCACCGGGTCGTCCACCGTGAGCGGGGCGAGCACCCGGACCACGTTTCCGTACGTGCCCGCCGAGAGGAGGATGAGGCCCCGCCGGAGGGCCCCGGCCAGCAACCGGCCGGTCAGCGCCTTGTCGGGTGTGCGTGAGCCGGGGCCAGCCACCAACTCCAGCCCCACCATCGCCCCGAGCCCTCGGACGTCGCCGATACAGGGATACGACTCCGCCCAGCGGCGAAACCGGCCGGCGATTCGCTCTCCGGCCCGGCGCGCGCGCGCGGGGATCCCCTCGCGCTCCATGGCGTCCAGCACCGCCAGCGCGGCGGCGCAGGCGAGCGGATTGCCGCCGTAGGTGCCGCCGAGCCCGCCGGGCTGGGCCGCCTCCATGACCTCCGCCCGGCCGGTCACAGCCGCGAGCGGCAGGCCTCCCGCGAGCGACTTGGCGGTGGTAATGATGTCCGGGACCAGGCCGTAGTGCTCGCAGGCGAACATCGCGCCGGTCCGTCCAAACCCGGTTTGAATCTCGTCGGCGACGAAGAGGATGCCATGCTCCCGCGCGAAGGCGGCCAGCATGCGCACGTATTCCACCGGCGCCGGCACGAACCCGCCCTCACCCAGCTCCAGCTCCATGACGATCGCTGCCACCGACTCGGGGGCCACCGTGGCCGCGAAGAGCCGCTCGAGCTGTTCCCGATCCGCCAGGCAGCACCGGCTCGCCGCCTCCTCATCCCGCCGCCCCACCTCACAGCGATAGCAATACGGATACGGGATCCGGTACACCTCCGGCGCGAACGGCCCGAACCCCGCCTTGTACGGAATCGCCTTGGAAGTGAGCGCGAGGGCCAGGTTGGTCCGCCCGTGAAAGCCGTGCTCGAAGCAGACGATCGCCGGGCGCCCGGTGAACGCCCGGGCCACCTTGACGGCATTCTCCACCGCCTCGGCCCCGGTGTTCACCAGGAACGTCCGCTTCGCATGGGTGCCGGGCGTGATCCGGTTGAGCCGCTCGGCCAGCGCGACGTAGGGCTCGTAGGTGGAGACGGGGAAGCAGACGTGGGCGAAGCGGTCCAGCTGCGCCCGGACCGCCTCGACGACGGCGGGATGCCGGTGGCCGGTGTTCACCACCCCGATTCCCCCGCCGAAATCGATCAACCGGTTGCCGTCGGCATCGGTCACGACCGCGCCTTCCGCGTGGGCGATGGCGATCGACGTGACGGCCGGCACGCCGCGGGGCACCGCCGCCGCGCGGCGGGCCAGGAGGGCGCGGCTCTTCGGGCCCGGGATATCGGTCCGGATCTGGATGACGCCCGCCATCATCGCCTCGAATAGTGGGAAAGGAGGGAGAAAGATACTTGGGCCGCCGCGCCCCAGCCGATGCCCCGGGATGGCGGGCTGAATACGTAGTCAGCCCGGCCGCGAGGCAGGACCATATCACAATCAGCCAGAATGACTTGGATCGCCGGATGGCGTTGCTCGCGCGGGCTCGTCCCTTACCCCCGAATGCCGACCGGGGCTGGACAGCCGGTGGGGGGCGAGGGCTATGATGCCTAGGCGTCGGCCCCACCGGGGCGGGCGTGTTTGCATCCTCCGACCAAGCGGAGGGTCCACTCCTCGCAGCTGACCATCTCCTTGAGCTGCGAGCCCCTATATGCGGGGGGGGCGAGGAGGCACAGCCTCCAGACCGAGTCCCGCTGTACCCGAAAAGAGGAGTTTGTGAAAGTCCTGATGTTGGGCGCCGGCGCGGTGGGGACCGTGTCCGCCCTAAAATTCGTGCAGGAGGCGATGCTGGAGAAACTCGTCATCGCCGACGCGGTGTCCGCCCGCGCCTCCCTCCTCGCGGACCGGCTCGATGATCCTCGGGCCTCGGCTCTCGCCCTCGATGCCGGCGACCGCGCCGCAGTCGCCCGCACCATCCGTGAAACCGGCAGTACCATCGTCCTGAACGCGGCCCTGCCCGTCACCAACATCGAGGTGATGCGCGCCTGCCTCGAGGCGGGGTGCGACTACCTCGACCTGGCGAGCGGCGGCACCGATGCCGACGGCGTCCCCAAGCTGGACGACCAGTTCGCGCTCGATCCGGAGTTCAGGGCCGCCGGACGGCTCGCCCTGCTGGGCATGGGGGCCGATCCCGGCACCACCAACATCTACGCCGCCTACGCCGCGAAGCACCTGCTGGACACGATCACCGAGATTCACGTCCGCGACGGCGACAACTCGGTCTGCCAGGGGCACGACGGGTTCGTGGCGGCCTTCAGCCCGTGGGTCTTCATCGACGAGTGCCTCTGCAAGGCCGTGTCCTGGCGCGACGGAGGCTACCACCTGGAAGATCCGCTCACCGGCTTCGAGCCGTTCGATTTCCCCAAGCTGGGCATTCTCAACTGTTACTATGTGGACCACGAGGAGTCGCAGACCCTGCACCGGTTCTTCCCGCAGGCCCACACCGTGGATTTCAAGCTCTGCATGGACGACATCACCGTGGAGACGCTGCGGGTGATGAAGCGCCTCGGCCTCTCCAGCAAGAACCGGGTCCGGGTCGGCGACGCCTTGATCGCGCCTCGCGATCTGGTCGTCTCCCTGCTACCCGAGCCCAAGGACCTGGCGGGCCGGATGCGAGGCAAGACCTGCGTCGGTACGCTCGTCAGGGGCGTCAGGAACGGGGAGCCGCGGTCCTTCTACATCTACAACGTGTCGGACCACGAGGCCGCGTATGCCGAGCTGGGGGTCCAGGCCACGGCGTACCAGACCGGCATCCCTCCGGTGATCGCCGCTCAACTCCTGCACCAGGGGGTCTGGCGGGGCACCGGCGTCATGTCGCCCGAGCAGTTCGACCCCGATCCATTCCTCGAGCGCATGGCCCGCGAAGGGCTGCCCTGGCACATCCGGGACGACAGCAGCCGGATCGGGATCCCGCGGGTCCGCCCTTTGTCCGGTCGGGAGACGGTCGCGGCCTAGAGCTCCCGGCAGGCTGAACGTTTGCCACATCGCGGAGAACGCGCGGAGGCCACCGGGGACTCGTGGCCTCCGTGCCTCCAGGTAGATTCCGTTCGAATCCCCAGTCTCACGACCATCGCGGCCAGCAGGGAGTGGAGGTGCCGATGACCAGTACGGCGACGGCGAAGAACCGGGCCCGGAAGTCCGAGGTAACCCGGTACCGGATGTACATCGACGGCAAGTTCGTGGACGCCGCGAGCGGCAAGACGTTCGACGTGTACGACCCCGCCACCGAGGGCGTGGTCGCCACCTGCCCCGCCGGTGGCGCGGCCGATATCGATCGCGCCGTGCAGGCGGCCACCCGGGCGTTCTACGACGGATGGCGCTCCGTCAGCGCCCAGGAGCGAGGCAGGATTCTGTTCCGGCTCGCCGAGCGGGTGCGGGCCCGGCGGGCGGAGCTGGCCGAGCTGGAGACGGTCAACTCGGGGAAGCCGATCGTGGAGTCGGAATACGACATGGACGACACCGCGACCTGCTTCGAGTACTACGGCGGGCTCGCGACCAAGATCAACGGCGAGGTGCTGCCGGTGCCGGCCGATGCCGTGGCGCTGGCGATGCGGGAGCCGATCGGCGTGGCGGGCCAGATCATTCCCTGGAACTATCCGCTGATGATGGCGGCCTGGAAGATCGCGCCGGCCCTGGCGGCCGGCTGCACGGTGGTGCTCAAGCCGGCGGAGCAGACGCCGCTCTCCATTCTCAAGCTCGCGGAGGATTTCGAGGCGGTCGGACTGCCCCCGGGGGTGGTCAACGTGGTGACCGGCGACGGTCCCGGCGCGGGCGCGCCGCTGGTCGCCCATCCCAAGGCCCGGAAGATCGCCTTCACCGGCAGCGCCGAAGTGGGCAAGGCCATCATGCGGAGCGCCGCCGATCAGCTCAAGCGGGTCTCCCTCGAGCTCGGCGGGAAGTCGCCCAACATCTTCTTCAGCGACGCCGACTTCGAGAACGCGGTGGACGGCGCGCTCTTCGGCACCTTCATCAACCAGGGCGAGGTCTGCTCCGCCGGGAGCCGGGTCCTGGTCCAGAAGGACATCTACAAGAAATTCGTGGACGCCGCGGCCGCGAAGGCCAAGGCGATCCGGCTGGGCCCGGGTATCGACCGGGACACCAAGATGGGGCCCCTGGTGAGCGCGGAGCAGCGCGACCGGGTCACCGGCTTTCTGAAGATCGGCCGGGGGGAGGCCAAGGTCGCGGCCGGCGGCGGCACCCCGAAGCAGTTCGCCAAGGGCTGGTACGTGGAGCCGACGATCTTCTACGACGTGGACAACGGGGCCCGGATCGCGCAGGAGGAGATCTTCGGCCCGGTGATGAGCGTGATCCCGTTCAAGGACGAGGCCGACGCGATCCGCATCGCCAACGAGTCGCCCTACGGGCTCGCGGCCGCGGTCTGGACCCGCGACATCTTCAAGGCGTTTCGGGTAGTGAAGGCGCTGGAGGCCGGGATCGTGTGGGTCAATCACATGCAGCCCACCTTCGTCGAGGCGCCCTGGGGCGGCTACAAGATGAGCGGGTTCGGTCGGGAGCTGGGGCACTGGGGGGTGGAGGAGTACCTGGAGACCAAGCAGGTGTTCATCAACCTGGACGAGAAGCCGATCGGCTGGTACTAGGGAGGGGCGGGAGACGGCCGAAGGAGCGGGAGGGGAAGAGGGCGGCCTTACCTCATTGCGTCCCCCGTTGTCGCCGCGTTTGTTACTCCCATGCAGACCCCGTTCCCCCCGGGCCAGAGCGCCGAGCTGCACGCCGCGTTCCTCCAGGCGGTGATCACTCTCGGCCTGGCGGCACTGTGCTGGTTCCTCTACCGGCACTACCGGAAGCCGTATTTCGCCTGGTGGGCCGGGGCCTGGGGGCTCTACGGCGTCCGGATCGCCGCCATCGTGAGCTTCCTGCTCACCGGCGACTGGATCTGGCTATACTGGCACCAGGTCGTCACCGGCTGGACGGCGCTCGCCCTGCTCTACGCCGCGCTGGTCTTCTCCCGCGGGTTGCGCTGGCGCACCTGGTATCTCGCCGTGGTGTTGTTCCCACCGGCATGGGCCTACTTCGCGATCTACCGGCTCGACCATTTCCTCTGGGCCGCCGGCCCCGCGGTGCTCTTTCTCAGCTTCGCCACCCTGTGGACCGGCTGGGTCTTTCTCCAGTACCGGCGCCGGGTGGCCTCCAGCGGTGCGACGCTCCTCGCCGTCGCCTTCCTCCTCTGGGGCCTGCACCACCTGGACTACCCGTTCCTGCGCGCCCGGGGCGCGTGGAACCCATGGGGCTACTACCTCGACATTCTTCTCACCCTTGCGGTCGGTACCGGCATCCTCCTCCTCGTGCTCGACGACCTGCGACGGGGGCTCGCCGCGCTGAGCGACATCTCCGGCGACCTCCAGCAAGCGGGCCGTGAAGAGGACGTGCTCGACGCGCTGCTGGCCCGGCCGCTCACCTTGCCGGCGGTACGGGGGAGCGCGCTCTACCTGGTGGAGGATGGACGGGCCCGGTTCGCCCGGGGCGCGGGCGTCTTCCGCGGCGGCCCGGACCCCGCCTCCGAAGGGGCGGCGGGCGACCTCCTCGGCCGGGCGCTCGCCACCGGCCTGCCGCAGGTCACCGGCGATTGGAGCGATCGCTCCGCTCCGCCGGCGGCCTATCCCTACACCGCGGTGCTGCCGTTGCTCCGCAACGAGGCGGTGATCGGCGCGCTCGCGCTGGTGGGCGATGCCCGCGACCCGTTCACGGCGCTCGACGACCGCTTCCTGGTGGCGCTCGGGCAGCAGGTCGGGGCGGCGCTGGAGAACGCGGACCTCTACCGCAAGCTGGAGACCCGCACCGTCGAGCTCGCCCGCCTTTCGGCCCGCATGATCGAGCAACACGAGGAGGAGCGCGGGCGGCTCTCCCGGGAGCTGCACGACGAGACCGGCCAGGTGTTCTCCGCCGTCAAGATCGAGCTCGGGGTGGTTCGCGACAGCGTGCCGCCCGAGCAGACCGCGCGGCTCGACCAGGTCCTCGACCTGATCGACACGGGTATTCGAAGCATTCGAAACGTCACCAACGACCTGCGCCCGTCGTTGCTCGACGACCTGGGGCTGCTGCCCGCGCTCCGCTCGCTGGTTGGCGAGTTCGGCGAGCGGAGCGGGATGCGGATCGGCCTGACCACCCCGGCCGCCCTCCCTCCGCTCTCGGAGCCGGCCGAGCTCGCGCTGTTCCGGGCGCTGCAGGAGGCGCTCTCCAACGTCCTCCGCCACGCCCAGGCGCGGTCGGTGGACATCGGGATCTCGGTCAACCGGGACGGGGTGCTGCTGGAGGTCCGCGACGACGGCCGCGGATGCAGCACCGAGGTGACGCCGGAGCGGCTGGAGCGTGCGGGACACATGGGGTTAGCGGGCATGCGCGAACGGATCGGCGCCCTGGGCGGCACGGTCCGCTTTCAGGGCGTGCCCGGCGCTGGCGCCCTGCTCGAAGTGCGGGTGCCGGCGGAGGAGGAGAACGCTCCGTGACGGACGAGTCGATCCGAGTGCTGGTCGCGGACGATCACGCGATCGTGCGGACCGGCATCCGTCACGTGCTGGAGCGCGAACCGGGGTTCACCGTGGTCGCCGAAGCCTCTACGGGAGCCGAGGCGCTGGAGCTCGCCTCGAGCCTCCGGCCGGACGTCGTGGTGCTCGACATTTCCATGCCGGGCGACTCGGGTCTCCGGGTCGCGGCGGAGCTGCGGCGGCGCGCTCCCGACACCCACGTGCTCATCCTGAGCATGCACGACAATACCGAATACGTTCTCGAGAGCCTCCGGGCCGGCGCTCACGGATACCTGCTCAAGGACACCGCGGCCACCGAGCTCCGCGACGCCATCCGCGCGGTTCGGCGGGGCGAGTCGTTCTTCAGCCCGCCGATCGCCCGTCGCCTGAGCGCCGTGGTGCGCGGTGGCCCGGCGGAGGCACCGGCCGGCGCGTTGGGGCAGCTCACCCCCCGGGAGCGGCAGGTACTCATCGGGGTGGCGAAGGGACACACCAATCGGGAGATCGCGCTGCAACTCGGGATCGGCCACCGGACGGTGGAGACCCACCGGGAAAGCCTGATGCGGAAACTCGGGGTCCGGACCGTCGCCGGTCTCACCCGCCTCGCGCTGGAAGCAGGCCTGGTCGGTCGCTAGGCCGTTATATTGGCGAGATGGGCAAGGTAAAGACCGGTATCGTGATGATGAACCTCGGGGGTCCGGCGACATTGGACGACGTCGAGCCCTTCCTGCTCGAGCTGTTCGCCGACCGGGAAATCATCCAGCTCCCCCTCCAGAAGTGGCTCGGTCCCTACATCGCTCGCCGGCGAGCCCCGCGGGTTCGCGGGCTCTACGCCAGCATCGGCGGCGGCTCACCCATCCTGGACCATACCCGCGCCCAGGGCCGGGGAATGGTGGAGCGGCTGGACCGGCTCTCCCCCGAAACCGCTCCCCATCAGTTCTACGTCGCCTTCCGGTACGCCAAGCCGAAGAGCGAGGAGGCGCTCCGGGCGATGCACGCGGACGGGGTCGAGCGGGCGGTGGCGTTCACCCAGTACCCGCAGTTCTCCTGCAGCACGACGGGATCCAGCCTGAACGAGCTGTGGCGCGCCGCGGGGCGGACCGGGCTGCGAGACGCGTTCCGGTGGAGCATCATCGACCGCTGGCCGGTGCATCCCGGTTTCATCGAGGCGATGGCCGACACCGTGCGGGAGGGGTTGGGCGAATTCGATGCCGGTGAGCGGGACCGCGCGGTGCTGCTGTTCAGCGCCCACTCGCTCCCGCTCGATGTGATCGACCGCGGCGACTCGTATCCCCAGGAGGTGGGCGCCACGGTGCAGCGGGTGATCGAGCGGCTGGGAGCGCCCAATCCGTACCTGCTGGCGTATCAGTCGGACGTGGGACCGGTGCGGTGGCTGGGACCGAGCACGGAACAGGTGCTCAAGCGGCTGGGAGCCCGGGGTGAGAAGCGGGTTCTGGTCGTGCCGATCGCCTTCACCAGCGACCACATCGAGACGCTGTCGGAGCTGGACCGGGAGTATGGGGAGGTGGCGCACAAGGCGGGAATCACCCAGTACAAGCGAGCGCCGGCGCTCAACGACCGTCGGCCCTTTCTCGTTGCGCTGGCCGACATCGTCCGGGAGCATCTGGCCTCCGGTGAGGTTTTCAGCACCCAGTATGTGATGCGCTGCGCGGGCTGCACCAACCCCCAGTGCCGGAACGTGCTGAACCCCGCGGCCCGGGCCATCCGGCGCACGCGGGGCGACCCCGTCACCTCCGCTACCGGCTGATCACCGGCTCGAGGCGCCCTCCTGGGTGCTGCCGGCCGCACGCACCGAATGGCTCACCGGGTAGAGCACCCGCCGGACCAGACGATCAGCCATCTCCCGCACCACCTGACGCTCACGCTCTCCGAGCTCGCCCAGCTCGGCGATGGCCGCATCGGCCTCCTCTTCGGCCAGCCGTGCCGCCATCCGGTGAAGCTCCGCGAGGCGCGGCGCGGCCGCCCGGGCCCGCAACGAGGTGTCGAGACGGTCGAGCTCCTGGGCGAGGACGCTTCGGGCGTGGTCGATCGCGGGAGACGCGAACCCGTCCGCCGGGCAGCGGAGCCGCTGAAGGTCGTCGAGATCGAACAGCCGGATGCCGGGGACGAGGCGTGCCGACGGCTCGACGTTTCGGGGAACCGAGAGGTCGAACACGGCGAGCTCCCGCCGTCCAGGCCCGGCCGCCTCGGCGAGCCGGCTCGTTGCGATCAGCGGCCGCTCGGCACCGGTGGCCACGAAGACCAGGTCCGCCGCGGCCAACAGCGCGTCCAGCTCTTCCCACGACCCACTGACCGCTCCCCAGGCGGAGGCCAGTGCGGCCGCGCGCTCCGGCCGGCGGTTGACCAACGCCGTTCCCGCCGTGCGCTCATGCAGTGCCTTCAGGACTCCTTCGGCGACCTCGCCCGCGCCCAGCACGAGGGCCCGGGCCTTGGCCAGGTTGCCGAAGGCGGACTCGGCGACGTCGACGGCCGCGGAGCTGACCGAGGCGGGGTGCCGGCCAAGCACGGTCTCCCGCCGCACCCGGCGCCCCGAGACCAGCGCGGCCGACAGGATGGAGTCGATCAGACGGTTCGTGGTGCCCGCGGCACGCGCGGCATCGTAGGCCCGCCGGACCTGGCCCAGCACTTCGGTTTCACCCAGGATCTGCGAGTCGAGACCGGCGGTGACTTCGAACAGGTGGCGGATCGCTTCCTCCCCGTCGAGGCGGAGGAACTCCTCGCCCAGGCAGGCGCCCCGGCTCAGCGAGAAATCCCGGAACCACGCCTCGAGATCGATATCTCCGGTCCAATAGATCTCGCAGCGATTGCAAGTGGAGAGAAGCAGCGCAGCACTGCCGGCGGCGGCCTGGCCCTGAAGCCATGCCGCCGCCTCGGCCGGGCAGAGGGCGAGCCGCTCACGGAGCTCGATTCCGGACGTATGATGGCTCACGCCAACGAGATGGAAGGACACGTCCCGGAGCATGGTCGTAGGTTACGACGACCGCCCCGGGACGGCAATCCGACATGCTGCGGAGGAGGCTCCGTACGATTACGGAATGACGGAGCCCCAGCGGGAGTTCAGGCGGTGCGGACGGGAATTTCCCGCGGCCGGGCCCGCTCGGCCTTCGGAACGGTGACGGTGAGCACCCCGTTCTGATATTCCGCGGAGATTTTCTCGCCGTCCACGGTGCTCGGCAGCGCGAACGCCCGCTCGAACGAGCCGTAGCTGCGCTCGTAGCGGTGTACCCGCTCGCTGCGCTCCTCGGCCTCCTGCTTCTTCTCACCCCGGATGGTCAGCAGGTTGTTCTCCAGCGAGAGCTTGACGTCGCCGGGCTTCACGCCGGGCAGCTCCGCCACGATCTTTACAGCATCCTTGTCTTCGAAGACATCCACGGCGGGATGCCACGCCGAGGTGATCGAGCCGCTCTCGTCCTGCTGCAGCGGCCAGTTGCCGAACGCCTCGTCCAGCACATTGTTGAGCCGGCGGAGGGTCTGGAGACCTTCGTTGGGACGCCGGGTAGTGGTGAGGAACATCGTTCGCCTCCACGCGACAAAAGGTTGTACGGTTAGGCGAGCCGCCGTGGGTGGCGGCTCGCGTTGGCTGGTAAAGCAGCCTGCGTGCCTGAGTCAGAGGTGCTTCCCTTGCCAAAATGACCGACGTTCCTGCCGGTTGAGCGTTCCGGCGGAGCCAAACGGGAGAATTCTGCCAATGTCGAGCCCCCTCAGATACCGGATGGCCATCGCGATTCTCGCCCTCGCCGGGTCCCTGGTGGCGCTGTACCTCCACCTGTGGAAGCTCGGGCTGGCCGGATCGCTGACCTGCACGGACAACCGGGGGTGCGAGATCGCCATGACCAGCAGCTGGAGCTGGTTTCTGGGAGTGGATGTCGCGCTGATCGGGGCGGTGGGCTATGCGCTGATCTTCGGCGTATCGCTGTGGGGGGCTCACCCCAGCCGAGAGACGTCCAGCATGCCCAGCCTTCTGGTGCTGGCGCTGGTCGTGCCGGCGGTGCTTTTCACCATCCGGCTCAAGTACGCCGAGTGGTTCGTGTTGAAGACGTTCTGTCCCTGGTGCTTCGAAAGCACCGTCACCATCGTGGCTTGTCTGGTGCTGGCGCTGCTGGATCTCCGCCGGGTCCGGCGAGGCCGGCCCGGGCCCGCGATCTAGTTGGCCACGGTCCGCATCCGTTCCTCGTAAAGCCTGATGAGCCGCTCGACCCGTGGTGCGGCGGCGAGACCCGCTCCCGGCGAGATGGTCACCACGTCGTCGCCAGCACTGCCGCCGAGCTCTCCCATGATGGAATCGCTCAGCGCGCCAAAAGTCCCGTCGTCCATCGCTCCGGCGTGATGCAGGTCGTTCCGCATACCGCCCACCAGCGCGCCGACACCGTTCCTGAAGGCCGTGAAGTTCTCCTCGGTGGTGTCGTTCCGATCCGCCGTCTCAGTGATCCGTGCTCGCACGGCAGGGATGAGCCGTGGCGCCTCGAACTCGATGCCCGCCTCGCGATCCTGGAACCCGGCGCCGCCGGCTCCCGCGGTGACGGCGGGTTGGTCGGCGCGGCCCGCCTCCGAGCGATTCTGGCGGCACCCCGCCAGGACCATCAGAACGACGAGCCACCCAATCGAGCGATACATTCCGGCCTCCCGCCGAGTGTACCGTTCAAGTAATCGACGGCGCGTCCCGTTCGGTGTCCCCCCTCACGCGGATGCATCACCGCCCGAAGATTCTCCCCAGAATCCCCGGCGCGTGGGCGGCCTCGAGAGCCAGAGCCAGCTCGGTCATGGATCCGAAGCGCTCGGCCGGATCCATGGCGAGGGCCCGGCTGAGGACGGCCTCGATCCTGGGGGGAAAATCGGGCTTCACGTCGCGCAGCTTCAGCGGCTGCCCACGGAGGCGCGCGATCATCGTCTCCTGGGCGGACTTACCGGGAAACGGCAGGCGCCCGGTGAAGAGCTCGAACGCCAGGACGCCGAGCGCGTAGACGTCGCTCCGACCGTCGAGCGGCTTGCCCCGGATCTGCTCCGGGCTCATGAACTCCGGCGTGCCGAGCACGATGCCGGTGGCCGTCAGTTTCGCGAGCGCCGACCCCGCCCGCCGTTCCTTCGCCAGGCCGAAATCCATGACCACCGCGCGAAACTCCTGTCGCCTGTCCGGCCCTTCGCTGGGCATCGGCACCAGCATGACGTTCTCCGGCTTCAGATCGCGATGGATGATCTGGAGCTCATGGGCGTGCTGAAGACCATGGCACATCTGGACCAGCAGCGGGACCCCTTCGGCCACGGAAAGCGGCCCCCGGCGTGCCTCGTGCTCGCTGAGCGGCTCGCCCTCCAGAAACGGCATCACCAGGTAGATCAGTCGCTCCGAGGTCTCGCCCAGGCGGAGAATGGGACAGACGTTGGGATGGTCGAGCCGCATGGCGATCGTGGCCTCGCGACGCAGGCGCTCGACCGATGGCGGGTCGCGGGACAGACGGGGAAGGAGGATCTTGAGCGCGACGACGCGCCCGGTCTCGATCTCCTCGGCCCGATAGACGTAGGACATCCCGCCTTCGCCGAGTCGCGAGTCCACCCGGTAGCGGCGGTCGAGCACCTGACCCGAGAGCGTCTTGAGCGGGTCGTTGGGCAGGGGAACGGCCGGGGCCCGGGGGATCGTATCGGCGTCGTCGTCGGGAGGGTCGGGATATCGCTGCCGGGGCGACCGCCGCTCCCCCGCTTCCTCCACCAGGAGCGAGCCGTCTTTCACGCAATACCGGGCCGGGGCTGGGTAGGTCTGGCTGACAGCGGGGGCAGCGCCGGGGGGTCAATCCCGGAACCGGTTTCGACCGTCGGTCTTGGCCCGGTAAAGGTGGGTATCGGCGAGGCGGAGCAGCGACTCGCCGTCGGACACCCGCTCGTCGGGGAAGGACGCGATGCCGATACTGATGGTGACCCGGACCGGATTCCCGCTCTCGCCGAAGTCGTGGGTCGCGACGCGCCGCAGGATGCGCTCGGCGAAGTTGCGGGACTCGGTGTTGGTGGTCTCCGGCAGCAGCACGACGAACTCCTCGCCGCCGTAGCGCGCCACGATGTCCACCGACCGCTGTTCCCGCTTGAGCAACGTCGACAGCTGCTTGAGCACGCGGTCGCCCACCAGGTGCCCGTGGGTGTCGTTGATCTGCTTGAAGTTGTCGATGTCCACCATCATGCCGGTGAGCATGGTGGCATAGCGGGCCGCGCGGTCCATCTCCTGCTCCAGCTTTTCCATCAGCGCGCGGCGGTTGAAGCAGTTGGTGAGCGGATCGGTCTCGGCCAGGTGCCGCATCTGCTCCTGGCCCATGACCGCGTTCTCGAGGTCGTAGGCCTTCTCCAGGGCCGCCACCGCCGCGTTGATCACCTGCTCGGCGAACTGGACGTCCTGCTCGTTGAGGGGAGCGTCCCCGGTCGTGGTTCGGAGGAAGAACACGCCCGGCCGGCTGCTGCCGGAGCGAGAAGCGGATGGCGATCGCGGAGCGTGCCGGCACCGGACGGCCCTCCGACTCCCAGATCGCCCGCATCTGCTGGAACAGCGGATCGGTGAGCACGTCGCGCACCAGCACGACCTCGCCGGTGGTGAGAGCGTGCTGGATCTCGGGATACCGCCGGAGGTCCACCGCCAGATTGTGCAGCATCGGGTTCTCGTACGCCGCCACCACGGTGCCGTGGTCGTCGTCGGGTCCGGCGATGATGATCGAACAGCGCGAGATGTTGAGCCCCTGAGCCACCCGCCGCACCAGGATCTGGTAGATCTCCTCCGGCTTGAGGGAGGCAGTCACCTCCTGGAGGATCTCCATCATCTCCGATCGCGACCGCGCTTCCGCCCGGGCCTGGTTGAGTTCCCGGCCGACCCGCAGGTGGGCCTTGACCCGGGCCAGTAGCTCCCGCACCCGGAAGGGCTTGGGGATGAAGTCCGCGGCGCCCAGGCCGAGAGAGCGGACCGTGGCTTCCTCGGGTGGCATCGAGGAGATCATGAGCACCGGCAGGTCCTTGAAGCGGGGGTCGGCCTTCACCCGCTGCAGCAGCTGGAGCCCGTCCACCTTGGGCATCATGATGTCGAGCAGCAGCAAGTCGAACTGCTCGGCGCTGAGATGCTCGAAGAGGTGCTCGCCCCCCGGCACGGTGAGCACCTCGTAGCCGTTCTCCTTGAGGATCCAGGACAGGGTGCGGGAGAGCGCCTGATCGTCGTCGGCCACGAGGATCTTGGGAGCGATGGTCATTCGGCCAGCCGGTGAAAGAGATCGGGATCCACGTTGCCGCCACTCACGACCGCCACGGTGGGACCCGCGAGCGTCAGACCCCGGGCCAGCAGCGCCGCGGTCGTCACTGCGCCGGAGGGCTCGACCCGGAGGCCGGCCTCGCGGTACAGGAATCGAACGGCGTCGACGATCTCGTCCTCGGTCACCTGGACCACCTCGCGGACCACCCGCCGAATGATGGGGAATGTAAAGCTGCCGATCGAGGGCGTGAGCAGCCCGTCGGCCAGACTCTCGGTCCGCTTCAGGGTGCATGGCGCGCCCGCCGCCAGGGCCGCGGTGAGCTTGGCGGCGCCGGCCGGCTCGACCGCGACCAGGCGAACCGTCGGCTTGAGGCCGCTCACCGCCACCGAGATCCCCGCCAGCAGGCCACCGCCACTCACCGGAACGAGGATGTTCTCCACGTCGGGGCGCTGCTCCAGGATCTCGAGCCCGCAGGTGCCCTGGCCCGCCACGACGTCAGGATGGTCGAACGGGGGAATCATCACAAGGCCCTCCTCCCGCGCGATCTCCAGCGCCCGGCTCAGCTGCTCGGCGGAGCGGGTCTCGCCGGCGAAGACGACCGTGCCGCCATGCCGCTCGACCCCGGCCACCTTGATCCGCGCCGTGGACGCCGGCATCACGACTACAGCCCTGAGCCCGAACCACCGGGCGGAGAAGGCCACCGCCTGCCCGTGGTTGCCGCTCGACTGGGTGATCACCCCGCCGACCCGCCCCTCGCGCGCCACCCTCGCCACCGCGGTATAGGCGCCCCGGATCTTGAAGGCGCCAGTGGGCTGCAAGTGCTCGCACTTCAAGGCGACCGGCCACCCCACCGTGGCGGCAAGCGAGGGGACCTCCAGCATCGGCGTGCGAACGGCGATGCCTTGGAGTGCCCGGGCCGCGCTCCGAAGGGCCTCGAGCGGCACGGTGGCGCGGGCCCCCGGCTCAACCTCCGAACCATGTGATGTCATCAGTTCTGAAGGTAGACGGGTGGCCGAGAGGACGGGTAGCCCGCCGCCGCCTCGTGTCCTGCAGCACGCCCCACGTACTATCGCCGAGCGGGTGAGCCTCGGCCCGGTGGCGCGTGACGGCCCGCCGGGATCACAGCGTGAACTGCAGGCCCGAGGTCAACAACCGGTCGGTGCTCCGAAACCCGGGCTCCGGCCGGTGGTCGTACCGCACGACGTAACTGATCTTGAGCGCGATCCGGCTGGAGAGCGGGGCCACCAGCGCCGATTCGCTGGTGAGGCGGTAGTCGCTCCCGTCCTCGAGGTTGGCGGTGGCCTCCACCATCTGCCGGAAATACGTCTCCTCGGTGAAATGGTGCTGGTACTCCACCGCTCCGCGGGTGGACACGAAATCCTCCTGGGTCCCCAGCGTGGACCGCTGCTGCACCAACGAGAACCCGCCCTCCGTCTCGAGCCGGTCGCGAGGCCGCTGGAGCAGCACCACCGCGATGCCGGTGCCTTCCTCGAATCGCCGCGCGATGCCGGCAAACCGATCACGGTCGTAGCCCACCCGGGCATAGGCCGACACGGCGTCGGACAAGGCATAGTCACCGCGCACGCCGGCGCGCCAGAGCGACGACGTGGTCTCCCCGCTGCTGCGCCCATACACCAGGGCGAAGGTCTGTCCCAGCGTCAGCGGGCCGCGCCGCCAACGAACCTCCTCGCCGACGTTGATCGTCGTCAGATCGGTATTGCCGGCCGTATTGACGATGCCGAGATCGCCGGTGAACCGGAGCGAGTCGGTGGACTGCCCCGCCGCCGGAGCGGCGCCGAGAAACAGGGCGGCCGCGAATACCAATCCAGCGAACGGCGGGTGCATGGCGCCTCCAGGACAAAGGAAACCCCCTTGCGGGGGTTTTTCGAACGGATGGAACCCGGAAGCTAGAACGGCAGCGAGGTCGCGGCCAGCTCGTAAGTATCCACCTTCGGCGTTCCTTCGATGACCGGCGACAGCTTCTCCAGCACCTTCGAATAGCCGGTACTGACGTACTTATCGGCGCTCGCGCGATCCTTCCAGATGCTGATTCCCATTGCCCGGTCGCCGCTGATCATGGCGAACTCGTGGTTGAAGCCCTCATGTCGCTTGAGCGCCGGGATGACCTCGTTGGTGAGCATCTTGGTGAACTCGTCGACTTTGCCCTGCTTGACCTGAAACTGCACGTTGCGGACGATTTGCATGCTGGGGCTTCCCAACTCCTCACCGGGAACGAAATCTCGTCGGGACATCGGCGGGTGAGGTGGCGCCGGGTCCGGTGTGCGAGAGCCGGAGCGCCGATCCTGCCGCGCTAGCTCTCGGAAAAGAAGAATCTGGCTTCGACGCCGCCCGCCGCCATCGCGGACACCAGCGCGTCGACCGACTTGCGGATGCCCGCCACCTCGGCGGACCGCATCCGGCGGAGCTGATGCAGCAGCCGTCCCTGGGCGGGCTCCGGGCTCTGCTCCGCGAGGGTCCGGCCCGCCTCGGTGAGGGCGATCTCCACGAACCGGCGGTCGCTCCGGCGGCGGACCCGCTGCACCAGGCGCCGGCGCTCGAGGCGGGTGAGCAGCACCGAGACGCTGCTCTGGTGAACCACCAGCGCCTCGGCCAGCTCGCCGGCGGTCAGGGACCCGCGGCGGTGCAGGGTCTTGAGGGCCCAGAGCTGGGGTCCGGTGAGGCCATAGGCGCGATAGACTTCGCGCGAATATTCCTCGAGCGCCTGGTTGATGCGGCGCAGCCCCTGTACGATGGCCGCCACATGCCCGTCAGCCGGGACAGGCGCCGACGCCCGGTGAGTGGCCCGGGTCATTCGCTCTCCCGGGTGTCCATACTCCATTGACATCAATGTTGATATCAAAGTATACCCCCTTGCCCCACCGAGGTCAACCCGTCGGATCCGGATTCAGCCATTCGATCACCGCCGCATGTCCGCCGCTCTCCGGATCGTGGCGCAAGTAGTCGGACACCACCGCGAGCACGCGAAAGCCCTGCCTGAGCTGGAACGACAAGGTCGGGTCGTGCAGCTCGCCGCGCACCACCCGCGCCACGTATTCCTCGGGCGACAGCGTGGCCGCGTGGCGATGATAGCCACGGAGCCGAGCCCCGGCGCGGATGCGCAGCAGCCCGAGCCGGCGCACCAGCGCGGCGCGCGCCGCGTAGAGCTGGGTGCCGATCCCCATCCCCTGGCGCCGAGGGTGCACCATCACCTCCGCGCCGTAGAGGGTCCGGCCGTGCGCCGGGTCGTGGTTGGTGAACCGGCCGGCATCGGTGAAGTCCCGCCAGGTCGTGGTGATCGAGTAGTCGTCCCACAGCACGATGAGGCTCGCCGCCATCCCCACGACGGTTCCCCCCACCGTCTCGGCCGCCACCAACTGGCCCTCCGGGAAGACCCGCAGGTGCGACGCGAGCAGCTCGGCCGACCAGCCCGGCACTCCCGGATAGACCTCGGCGCACAACGTGATGATCCCGGCGAAGTCCTCCGGCCTGGTGCAACGCACCTCGACCGGCGGGGCGACCGTCACAGGCGCACCAGCTCCGGCGAGTCGACCAGCCCCTGGGTACGGGCGCTGTCGTGCAGCGGCAGCACCGTTCCGGTGGAACGGCCCTGGCAGATGATCTCAAGATTCAGCTCCCCGATGACCATCATCTCCTGGTTGGGGTTGCCCTCCGCCAGGATCCCGTCCCGCGAGAAGGCGAAGTCGCTGGGCGTGAGGATCGACGCCTGGCCGTAGTTGAGCGAGACCGCCGGGACCATCGGAAGCGAGCCCACCGTGCCGGCGTGGATGACGTACAACTGGTTTTCGATGGCGCGGGCGTGGGCACAGTATCGCACCCGCCAGAATCCCTGCCGGTCGTCGGTGCAGCTCGGCACCACCAGGATGTGCGCCCCCTGGCGTGCCGCGGCGCGCGCGATCTCCGGAAACTCCACGTCGTAGCAGATCGCGATCGCCAGCCGGCCGAACTCGGTCTCGAAGATGCGGAGCTTGGTGTCCGCGGTGACGTCCCAGTCCTCGGTCTCGAACCGGGTCATGTGCAGCTTGCCCTGCACGCCGTAGTTGCCGCTCGGGTCGAAGAAGTAGGAGCGGTTGATGCACCCGATCGGAGCCCTCCTCCGACCACCGGGATGGTACCGGCCACGATGTGCAGCCGGTGTTCCCGGGCCAGGTCGGCCATCAGCTCGACGAAGTTCGGGACCTGCCGCGCGAGGTCACGGATCTGCACCCGCATCGGGCGGCGGATGTCCCCCAGGCAGAGCAGCTGCACGGTGAAGTACTCGGGGAACACCACCAGATGACAGCGGTAGTCCGCGGCGGTCTCGACCAGCGCGCGGACCTGATCGCGGAACTGGTCGAAGGTGGTGACCGGCCGGATGAAGTACTGCAGGCTGGCGACGCGGATGCGATTCAGCACGGCTCACCCACGGTCATCCGCCGCCGAGCGCGCGCCGCGCCTTGAGGATCTGGATTCGCCGCTCGACCACCTGCTTTTCCCTGTCCGCGACCTCGCTCCGTCGATCGGTCCGCTTCTTCTGGGCCTCGAGCGTCGCCGCCTCGATATCGAGGGTCACCTCGCTCCAGCCGGATCGCCTCCGCGCTCCCCTGACCGAGTCGGGTACGCTCGGCACGCTTGAGGGCGAGCTGGTTCTCCAGCTCCAGCGCCTGGCGGTCGAGGGTCGCCAGCTCCATCTGCTTTTTCGCGAGATCGATCTCCGCCTCGCGCAGCGACTTCCGTCGCTCGAGGAGGTCCTTCTCCCGCTCCAGCGCCTTTTCTTCGGCCTCGAAGGAGGCCGCTTCCGCATCGCGCTTTTCCTTCTTGGCGGCATCCTTCCGATTCTTGATGGTCTTGATCTCCAGCTTCTTCGCCTCGATCCTGGACGTCGAGCCCGTTGCGCAGGGCCACGGCGTTCTGCTGAGCCTCGGCGGCTGAGGCCCGGTCGGCCTCAGCGGAGGCGATGTCCCGCTGGATATCGACCAGATCCCGTGGCGGCACCAGCGCCAGGAAGCTGTCCGAGGCGAGCGGAGTGAGGTCGTTCCCCTGCGCGGCGGCCCCCGCGGGTGCCGCCATCAGCAGTGCGAGGCTCCATGCCCACGCCCTGCCCGGTCGTCGCGTACCCATGCTTCCTCCTGAAGAAGTTGTTGTAAGATGCTTTAATATCAATATATTGCCCCACAAAGTCAAGTAAAACAACGTTTTAGTGCCGGCAGGAGGCATTCTGGCCGCTTCGGGTTGGGGGTTGACGATCGGTAGATAGGTTACTATTCAGTAACATATGACCGACGCTCGCCCCAAGCCTGAAACGCTCGCGCCGGTGTGGCGAGCGCTGGCCGACCCCACCCGACGCCAGATCCTCGACCTCCTGCGGGACGGTCCCCGGACGACGGGAGACCTCGCGGACCGGTTCGAGCTGAGCCGCGTGGGCGTGATGAAGCACCTCGGGCTCCTGGTCGATGCGGGGCTGGTCACGGCGCGGCGGGACGGACGCAAGCGCTGGAACCAGCTGAACCCGATGCCGATCTACGAGATCTATCGACGCTGGATCAAGCCGTTTGAGACCGTGCCGGCCGACCGACTGCTGCGTCTCAAACACCACGCGGAGTCGGAACAGGAGGAGGCGATGGAAGCGACGGCGAAGTTCCAGGCCCTCGATATTCAGCTCGAGGTCGAGATCGCGGCGCGCCCGGAGGTGGTGTGGACGTCGCTCACCAGCGGGATCGGCGAGTGGTGGCCGGCCAGGTTCTACGTCGGCACCTCGCCCAAACGCTTCACCCTCGAGCCGAGTGTGGGGGGCAGGGTCTTCGAGGACTGGGGCGACGGTGAGGGCGCCTTGTTCGGCACCATCACGGCGTTGGAGGAGAACCGGACCCTGCAGTGGGCCGCGGACATGTCCGCCGACTACGGTGGCCCCGCCCGCTCGGTGACCACGTTCCGGCTCAAGGAGTGGGCCATGGGCCGCGGCACCGTTCTCTCCTTCCGCGATACCCCGTACGGGGTGCTGAGTGACATGGCGATGAAGGGGCTGGAGCACGGGTGGAGCTGGTTGTTGCGGGACTGCCTCAAGCCGTACCTGGAAGACGGAACGCGGCCCGAGCGGCCGGCAACGCTGGTGGCCTCATGACCGCCCGTCTCGATAGAATCGGCGCCGGCTTCTTTTTTCTCTGGGGGATCGTCCACCTGCTGGGCGGCGCCTCTCTCCTGGCGACGCTCCAGACCGGTGGGGCCGCGGCCATTCTCCGGGACCTCGGATCCGCCGTCCCGGCCACCGTTTCGGAGGCCGTACCTCCGATCGCCGGAGCGGTCGCCGGCTTCCATGCCTGGAACATGCTTTGGGTCGGGGCGTTGGTGGCCATCATCGCGGTAACCGTCGGTCGGCGCCACCGGGACACCGGCCTATGGCTCAACCTGGTGCTCGCCGGGTGTGCCGATCTCGGCCTGATCTTCGCCCTGCTCCTGCCGGGCTACATGCGGCTGAGCGAGGGAATGATCGGCATAGTTCTGTTCGTGCTGGCAGCGGCCTTTTCTCTCATGGGTCGACCCTCGGCGAGACTCGTCGCCCAGCCCGGCTAGCCTTCCTCCATGGAGCGCGAGCTTCCGTCCCCGCCGGCCAGGTGGTGGAGCAGCCGATTCCTGCCTTCCGACTTCGCGGCATACATGCGTGGAATCGGCTGACCGGACCATGTCTTCCAGGCTATCGGGCACGGTCAGGAACGTCACCGCCCCGATGCTGCACGTGACGGGGTTCCGGTCCAGGGTTACCGTCTCCGACAGCGTCAATCGCAGGCGCTGCAGCACCACGCTCGCTTCCTGCGCGTCGGCCTCCGGCAGCAAGACGACGAACTCGTCTCCCCCGAGTCGTGCACAGAGATCGCTCGGTCGCGTGGACGCCTGGAGTGACGCCGCGACGTCACGGAGCAGATCGTCTCCCGCCTGGTGGCCCAGCCGGTCATTGACCGCCTTGAAGTTGTCCAGATCGACATACGCCACCGTCACCGGTCGTCCGTTGCGGCGGCAGAGTGAGAGCACCCGAGCTGCCTCTTCGTAGAAGGCCCGGCTGTTCAACAGCGGCGTGAGCGGGTCGGTGCGGCTGAGCCCGCGCTCCCGCAGGAGCGAATCCTTGAGACTGGCGATGAGCAGTCCCACGGTCGCGAAGGAAATGGCCTGCACCAGCGTGTTTCCGATCCACAGGGCCGAATGGGAGAACTGCAATCCGGCCAGGAGGTTGGAGATTTCCCAGGCGCCCGCGGACAACACGGCTGCCATCAGGGCCCCGGGGCGACCGGCGTGCCAGGCGAGGAAACTGATCGGCACGAAGTACAGGGGAAAAACCCGAAGCTCAATTCCGGTGATGAAGTCGAATCCACCGATCACCCCGATCCCCAGCACGGCCACGATCCACACGGCAAGCCTGGTGTTCATCATCGGGATCGGGGGGGGGCGTTGGGCATCTCGACGCTCGAGGACAGCCGGTTCAGAGAAGGGTGTTCAGCGGAAGGTGGCGATCTCGCTCAGCGACTTGCGACGCAGGCATGGCACCCGCGCATCGTTCGCCGGGTAGCCGGTCACCACCATCATGATCGGCCGCTCGTTCGCCGGACGCTCGAGCAGCTGGCTCAGAAAGCCCATGGGATTGGGCGTGTGGGTCAAGGCCACCAGCCCCGCGTGGTGCAGCGCCGCGAGGAGAAACCCGACCGCGATCCCGACCGACTCATTCACATAATAGCGGGCCTGGCGCTCCCCGGCCGGGGTGACGCCGTAGCGCTCGGCGAAGACGGCGATGAGGTAGGGTGCCATCTCGAGGTAGGGCTTTCGGGCGTCGGTCCCGAGCGGGGCCAGGGCGGCCAGCCACTCCGCCGGCGCCGTGGCGTAAAACTCCTCCTCGGCCTGCTCCGCCGCCACCCGGATGCGCCGCTTCACCTCCGGGTCCGCCACCACCACGAAGTGCCATGGCTGCAAGTGAGCCCCGCTGGGAGCCGTCCCGGCGGTCTCGAGGCACGCCTCGATCACGGCCCGGGGCACCGGGCGCTCACTGAAGTGGCGGGTGGTGCGGCGGCGCTGCATGTCGGCGGCGAATGCCCGGCTGCGGGCTGCCATCTCCGCTGCCGGATACTCCCGGTAGCCTGGAAGCGGCTCGAAGGCGGGGGCGTCGGAGAATGGGGTCATCGGATGCTCGTCGGAGGTCTTCTATGGTAGGGAGCGGCGGGCCGCCATGAGGGAGCGTTCGGTCACCCGGCTCGAGTCGAGTCGGGTCCGGCGTACGCGAAAGGAGGCCCTGCTCCAGCTGAGTGGATAGCCGGAGGGCGCGGCGTCACTCCGCGCCCCCCTCGTCGCCGGCTCCGGCCGGCGCGATCTCGCCGGCCGCGTCATCGGCGCCGCTTTCGTCCTCCTTCACCACCCGCGCCACGTCCACCACCGCGTCGCCGGCATCGAGGTTCATCACCTTCACGCCCTGCGTGTTGCGCCCGATGACCCGGATCCCGTCCACCGGCAGCCGGATGATCACGCCCTGCCGGGTGATCATCATCAGCTCGTCGTCGGGAATGACCTCCTTCAACGCCACGATGGGGCCGGTCTTCTCGGTCTTCTTGAGGGTGATGATCCCCTTCCCGCCGCGCCTCTGCACCCGGTAGTCGGTCAGCTCGGAGCGCTTGCCGAAGCCCCGCTCGCTCACCACCAGCAGGGTGGCGTCGCGCCGGACCACCACCATGCCGATGACCTCGTCGCCCTTGTCCAGCTCGACTCCCTTCACCCCGGTGGTGGCCCGGCCCATCTCGCGGACGTCGCCCTGATGGAACCGGATGCTCATGCCGTCGCGGGTCGCCAGGACGATGTCGCTGTTGGAATCGCAGACCTGTACGTCGATCAGCTCGTCGCCCTCGTCGATGTTGATGGCGCAGATCCCGTTGGTCCGCACGTTGCCGTAGGCCGACAGCAGCGTCTTCTTCACCGTGCCCTTGCGGGTGGCGAAGATCAGGCACTTGTCGTCGGTGAACTCCCGCACCGGCACCAGGGCCGCCACCTGCTCGGTCGGCTTGATGGCGATGCAGTTGACCACCGGCTTGCCTCGCGCCGCGCGCCCCGCCTGCGGGATCTCGTGGACCTTGAGCCAGTAGAGCTGCCCGGTGTTGGTGAAGAACAGCAGGTAGTCGTGGGTGCTGGCGATGAAGAGGTGCTCGACCCAGTCGTTCTCCTTGAGGTCGGCGTTGTTGAGGCCCCGGCCGCCGCGCCGCTGCCGCTTGTAGGTGGTGACCGGGATCCGCTTGATGTAGCCGGTATGGGAGATGGTGATGACCATGTCCTCTTCGGCGATCAGGTCCTCGACCGTGAACTCCCCCTGGTCAGCCACGATCTCGGTGCGCCGGTCGTCGCCGAACTGCTCGACCACCTCCGCCATCTCCTGCTTCAGGATGGTCATCCGCTTCGGCTTCGAGGCGAGAATCCCCTTGAGCTCCTTGATCGTGGCGCGCACCTCCTTGAGCTCGGCATCCAGCTTGTCGATCTCCAGACCGGTCAGCTTGGCGAGGCGCATGTTGAGGATCGCGTCGCTCTGCTTTTCGCTGAGACCGAACCGCTTCCGGAGCCGGGCGTCGGCCTCGGGGGTGTCCTCCGACCCCCGGATGATCTTGATCACCTCGTCGATGTGGTCGACGGCGATCTTGAGGCCCTCGAGGATGTGCTCCCGTGCCTGGGCCGCGTCGAGGTCGAACTGGGTCCGCCGGACGATGATCTCGTGCCGGTGCTCGATGTAGCGCTCGAGGACCTGCTTCAGGTTCATGATCTTCGGCGCGCCCTTGTCGAGGGCCAGCATGATCACGCCGAAGGTGGACTGCATCGAGGTGTGCTTGTACAGCTGGTTGAGCACCACGTTGGGAATGGCATCGCGCTTGAGATCGATGACCATCCGCATCCCGTCCTTGTCGGACTCGTCGTTCACCCCGCTGATGCCCTCGATCTTCTTCTCCATCGCCAGCTCGGCGATGGCCTTGACCAGGTTTTCCTTGTTCACCTGGTAGGGGATCTCGGTCACCACGATCTGCGAGCGGCCCGACGACTCCTTCTCCTCGATCTGGGCCCGGGCCCGCATCACCACCCGGCCCCGGCCGGTCTCGTAGGCCTCCTTGATGCCATCGCGGCCGTAGATGAACGCGCCGGTGGGGAAATCGGGGCCCTTGATCACCTTGCGCAGGTCGGCGATGGACGCGTCGGGGCTGTCGATCAGCAGCTCGACCGCCTTGGCCACTTCGCGGAGATTGTGGGGCGGAATGTTGGTCGCCATGCCGACCGCGATGCCGCTGGAGCCGTTGATCAGGAGGTTGGGGATCTTGGACGGGAGGACGGTCGGCTCCTGCAGCCGGTCGTCGAAGTTGGGCTGGAAGTCGACGGTGTTCTTGTCGATGTCCTCCAGCATGGCGATCGCGATCCGGGTGAGCCGCGATTCGGTATAGCGGTAGGCCGCGGCGGGGTCGCCGTCCACCGAGCCGAAGTTGCCCTGCCCGTCGATCAGCGGATACCGGAGGGAGAACTCCTGGACCATCCGGACCAGCGCGTCGTAGACCGACTGGTCGCCGTGGGGGTGGTACTTGCCCAGCACGTCGCCCACCACCGTCGCCGACTTCTTGTACGGCCGCCCCGGCACCAACCCCAGCTCGTTCATGGCGTACAGAATCCGCCGGTGCACCGGCTTGAGACCGTCGCGCACATCCGGCAAGGCTCGGGAGACGATGACGCTCATCGAGTAGTTGATGAACGACTGCTGCATCTCCTCCTCGATCAGCCGGGGCAGGATGCGTTCGCGCGAGTTGGGTGCGGTCATATCCGTCGGGTGCTAGGGGGCGGTCGGCATGGGGGTGGATGGTCCAGCCCAAGAAATATACCGGGGTGGAAGCGTATTACGCAATTGCTGCCAGTCGGCTGAAAGTCTTTTCGGGTAATGACTTAGGTGAGGCCGAAACCGGCCGGCCGCCGAGCGGCGAAGCGATGCCGGGTTCCGCTATCCTCAGCTCACTGCTGGCACGGCGCCTCGGGATCAGGCTTCGGCTTGTCCACCACCGGCCGATGGTCGAGATCGGCCACCCGCTCCGCGACCGCGGCGACGAACCGCGTCACCCGGGCGTACTTGTCGAAGTCGAGGTACTCGATCTCGTCGGTCACCTGGTGGTAGTCCCGGTGGCCGCCGGTGCTGAAGAAAGCGATGGGGATGCCGTACCGGGCGTACATGTAGTGATCGCTGCGGCAGTAGAAGTTGTCCGGGTGTCCGTCGGCGTCGTAGCTGTAGTCGAACGTGAAGCCGTGCTTCCCCTCCCGGTTCATCGCCTCGGCCAGGTCGCCCAGCTCGGTGGAGAGCCGCCGCGAGCCGATCACCTGCACGTAGGCCGGGTCCCGCGTGGCCTCGTCCTTGGGGCCGCCGCGGGCGATCATGTCGATGTTGACCTGGGCGACGATCGAATCCCTCGGCACCGTCGGATTGTCGGTGAACCACCGCGACCCCTGCAGCCCCGACTCCTCGCCGGTGTGCCAGACGAACAGCAGGGAACGCTTCGGCCTGGTGCCGCGCCTGGCCTCCGCCTCGGCGATCTCGAGCAGACCCATCGAGCCGGAGCCGTCGTCGTCGGCACCGTTCACGATCGAATCCAGCCGCGCCGGCCGGAGCTTCCGCATGCTGTCCACGATCGCGCTGGATCCGGGCCGCCTGCTCGGCGTCGGGCTCGCCCGGCGGGTCGTTCGCGCCCCGGGGCCGCATGACGGTGTTGTAGGCCCGGAGCGAGTCGTGCTCCACGGCGGGCACGATGCCGATGGCGTCATTGTGCGCCCCCAGCGCGACGTACTCCCCCCGGAGCTGGGGGTCCGATCCCTCCAGCACCGCGACGACGTTGCTCGCGCTGACATCGCTCTCGTCAAACGTCACGTCACCCCGAAGGGTGACGCCGGTCTCGCCGGGCCGGAGCTGGTCGAGCGGCTTCCCGAAGAGCATCGGAATGCTGGCCGAGGGCAGGATGATGAGCCGCGGCTGGGTGAGACCGGGAGGAACCGCGAGGCTCTGCTTGACTTGCGATCCGGGGAGTGCGGAAGACCTGCCCGAACAGCGCGATCACCGGGTCCGCCCCGGTGACCATGATGCCGGAGATCAGGCCCAGCCGCCCGGCGGGGCGCAGATCCGGCGCGTCGAGGTTGTTGCCCGTGGCTCCGCTGTTGTAGACCACGATCTTTCCCTGGAGCGACTCGCGCGAGGGTACGGTCGCCGAATCGCCGGGACCGCCGATGTAGACCAGCGGCGAGCCGTCGATCGGACGGGCCGGCACCTCGAACTGCGCCTGGTACGGGTAGTAGTCCTTCCACAGCGCCAGCTGGCTCGAACCCGACATGAGGGTGGCGCGCGAGGAGTCGACGGCGAAGCTCACGAGCGGCACCTTCTGGAGGTAGCCGCCGGCGTCTCCCGCCGGCTTGAGCCCCAGCCGCTGCACCTCGCTCACGATGTAGGCGTTGCCCTTCACGTTGCCAGGCGTGCCGGTGCGCCGGCCCTGCATCGAGTCGTCGGCGAAGATCGAGATCCGGTGCCTGAGATCCGCGGGCAGAGATCTCGGCCGTGGTGGCCCCGCGGGGCGCGGGGGCGTCCGTGACCGTGGTCGTCGAGCCGCCGCACGCCGCGGCGAGAGGGAGAGTCAGGGTCGCGAGAAGCCTGGCACCGCGCATGAACGACCACCCGGGTGTGAGGGGAAGGGGAAAATAGCCCCTGCACTACCCGGACGGGGCGGGAATCGTTTCAACCGCGGGGATCCGACTACGCCGCGCTCGAGATCGTCCGACCGGGCGACGCCGAGCCCGGACCAGCAGCACCGTCTCCGCGCCAGGGCCCATCCGGGGAACGCCGGCGGGTTGGACCACGTGCCCGATCGACCGCCCGCCGGCATCCCGAAGCTCATATTCCGTCACCGGTTCCGTCACCGGGTCCAGCGGCAGCAGTTGCGGCATCCCGCACCTCGCTCGACACGTCTCGTTGTGAAGCATCCAACCGAGCGGCAACGTACGTGAGATGCATCCGGTGGCCGGAATGGTTGCTGGCCTTCAGCCAACCCTTTTCCCTCACCTTTGTCCCATGTCCAGGTCGTCGACCCCTACACGCCGGAGCCCGTGAGCGACGCTGAGCTGATCGATCGAGTTCTGGCAGGTGATCCGAGGGCCGAGCGCGCGCTGTACGACGCGCACGTGGACCGGGTCTTCCGCCTGGTGTACCGGATGGCGGGAGACCTCGACCGGGCCCAGGACTGGGTCCAGGAGACGTTCATCCGCGCGTTCCAGAAGCTGGGCGAGTTCCGTGGCGAATCGGCGCTCTCGACCTGGCTGTGCTCGATCGCGATCTCGGTCTCGCTCAACGGCCTCAGGAAGGTGAAGCGGCACCGGGAGCGGGAGATGGCGCTGGACGATGCGATGCCGCTGGGCTTCACTCCGCGGGAGGCCGATCCGGATCTCAAGACCCGGCTCGCCCAGGCGATCGACGACCTGCCCGACGGCTACCGGACGGTGTTCGTGATGCACGACGTGGAAGGCTTCACCCACGAGGAGATCGGCCGGACGCTGGGCGTCCAGCCGGGAACATCGAAGGCGCAGCTCTTCCGGGCGAGGGCGAAGTTGCGCGACGCCCTGGCCGATTTCGCAAGGGATCCGGACCGATGAACGACGACCAGCTGGACGAGCGCCTGCGCGACGCGGCGCGCTCCTACAACGCACCGCCGGAGACGCCGCGCGAGGAGATGTGGGCCCGGATCCAGGCCGGCCGGCGGGTGCAACGGCGGGTCTTCGCAGCTCAAGCCGCGGCGAGTGCTCTGGGCGCGCCGCCGCCGCCGCGGTCCTGGCGCTCGGCATAGGGATCGGTCGGGTCTCCGTCGAGCCGCGCGCCACGGCATGGGAAGGGCCATCCGCCAACGCCACCACCTACCGCCTGGCCGCGCAGGAGCACCTGAGTCAGTCGGAGGCGTTTCTCACCCTCTTCCGGACCTCGCTGGAGGAGCGGGCCGATCACCGCCTGGCATCCGCCTCGGCCCGGCAGCTCCTCGCCACCAACCGCCTGCTGCTGGATTCGCCGGCGGCGGTCGAGCCGGGCACCCGGCTGCTGCTGGAGGATCTCGAGCTGGTCCTGGCGGAGATCGCGCAGCTGTCACCGGGATCGAGAGACGAGGACCTGCAACTCATTCGTGACGGCCTCGAGCGGGCCAACGTCGTGCCCCGGCTTCGCACCGCCGTGCCCGCGGGCGCGGCTCCAACCCAAGGAGTGCTGTGATGTATCGGATGCAACTCGGACTGGCGGTGGCCGCGGCGATCGGCGCGGGGAGCGGATGGACGCCCGCGCGCGACGCCGGCCACCGTACAGGCCGTGCAGGGAACGGTCGCCGAGCCCACGGACGCGCCGGGCGAGCCTGGATCCAGGGGGACCCCGCGGACTCGGTGTACCGGGCCGCGAGAGAGGCGCTCAACCGGCGCGACTACCGGAAGGCCGCCGACCTCTTCGCCCAGATTCCGACCCGCTTCCCCCGCTCCGGCTACGCCCCGGACGCTTTCTACTGGCAGGCGTTCGCGCTCTACCGGCAGGGCGGAGAGCCGCAGCTTCGCGCCGCGCTCGACGCCCTGCGCCGGCAGCGCGCGCGCTTCGCCGACGCGGCCACCAGGGGCGACGCGGCCGCGCTGGAGCAGCGGATTCAGGGCGTGCTCGCCCGCCGGGGCGACGAGGCGGCGGCCGAAGAGGTGACCCGCGCCGCGCGGTTCGCGGCGGAAGCGCCGGAAGCCCCGGAGGCCCCGGAAGCGCCCGAGGCGCCCGAGGCCCCGAAGCCCCCCGCGCCCCGCAGCATCCGGGTCACGGCGGCGACCCGGGCGACGACCGCTGCGAGGACGACGGCGACGACATGAAGATCGCCGCGATCAACGCCCTGATTCACATGGACGGCGAGAAGGCCCGGCCGATCCTCCGCCGGGTGCTCGCCCGGCGCGACGCGGCATCGGTGTGCCTCCGGCGGAAGGCGGTCTTTCTGATCTCCCAGGGCGGCGACGAAGGAGCCGAAGACATCCTGCTCGCCTCGGCCCGGACCGATCCCGATCCGGAGGTGCAGGAGCAGGCGGTCTTCTGGCTCTCGCAGGTCGGATCGGAGCGGGCGGTCGGCGCGCTCGACTCGATCCTTCGCACCGCGACCGACCGGCGGCTGCAGGACAAGGCGATCTTCGCGCTGTCCCAGCAGGACAGCCCGCGGGCCCGGCAGGCGCTCCGGACCTACGCCGAGCGGACCGACGCGCCGGACGGCGCTCCGCGAGCAGGCGATCTTCTGGCTCGGCCAGAGCGGGGGCAAGGAGAACTCCGCCTATCTCCGCGAGCTGTTCGGAAAGATCAAGAACGAGCGAGCTCCGGCAGAAGATCCTCTTCTCCATCTCGCAGATGGACGGCGAGGAGAGCGGGAAATGGCTGGTGGGAGTCGCCCGCGACCGCACCCAGGGCATCGAGATCCGGAAGAAGGCGCTGTTCTGGGCCGGCCAGGGCAGGTGCCTCGATCGCGGACCTGGCCTCGCTCTACAGCCGCGTTCGACGACCGCGAGATGAAGGACCAGCTGATCTTCGTCTACTCGCAGCGGGACGAGCCGGCCGCGGTGGACAAGCTGGTCGAGATCGCCCGGCGCGACTCCGACTCCGAGCTGCGGAAGAAAGCCCTGTTCTGGCTGGGACAGAGCGACGACCCCCGCGCGGCCAAGGCGCTGCAGGACATCATCGAGCAACCGTGAGCGGGGGCGCCATGAGGACGAGTCGGTGGGCACTGGCACTGGTCGCTTTTCTCCCGCTGCCGCTGGCGGCCCAGTCGCTCGCCCAGCGGGTGCAGGGTGCCGGTGACGGCACGGTGCGGCTGAGCTTCGCCGCCCGGAAGGGGGTCTGCAGCCGGGGGCCGGGCAGCATCACGATCCTGGACGATGACCGGGGCGACCAGGAGTGGGAGAGCGACTGTCCGCGGGGTCCGGTCCGGGTATCCCTGCGGCTGGAGCGCGGCCGCGTCACCGGATCGGAGACCTATGTCGGCGGGCGGTGGCGGCCCGGCCGCGGCCAGGTGACCGATCTCGGGCTGGTGCCCGCGCGGGAGGCCGCCGAGCTCCTGCTCACGCTCGCCCCGGAGGCTGGCGACCACGACGGCGGCGAGCTGATCACCGCGGCCACACTGGCGGACAGCGTGGTGGTGTGGCCCCGGCTGCTCGCCATGGCTCGCGATCCCACCACCCGCGCGGCGACTCGGCGTCAGGCGATCTTTTGGCTGGGCCAGGCCGCCGGCGAGGAGGCCACCAAGGGCCTCGCCTCGATCGCCGCCGACCCCAACGGCGACATCGAGATCCGCAAGCAAGCGGTGTTCGCCCTCTCCCAGCGCCCGGCCGACGAGGGGGTGCCTGTCCTGATCCGCATCGCGCGAACCAACCGGCATCCGGAGCTGCGGAAAACGGCGCTCTTCTGGCTCGGTCAGAGCGAGGATCCGCGGGCGCTGACGCTATTCGAGGAGATACTGCGGTAGATTCCACCTCATGCTCGCCGCCCGACCGCTCGCCGTCGCTTGCCGATGTGCCTGTCTGACCCTGCTGCTTGCCGCCTGCGGAAGCCCTCCCCCGCCCGCCCCCATGGTGGAGCTCAGGGCGGGCTCGGATACCGTGTCCACCGGCTACGCCGAGATCGCCGACGCCGCATGGCTGGGCGGCGACCGCTGGGCGGTCGTGGCGCCGATGGACGTCACGGTCGGAATAGTGAGCCTCGGCACCCGGCGGGTGTTCCCGCTGGGTGGGGAGAACACCAAGGAGATCCGTAACCCGTCGACCGTCTTCATCGTCGGTGACACCCTGTACGTCGGTGACTGGGGCCTGCGACGGGTCGGGCTCTGGAGCCTGGATGGCAGGCTGGTGCGGGCGGTTCCGGCCCCCGCCAGCACTCGCGGCGCGCTTCCGGAAGGCCGGGACCAGGCTGGCCGCTGGTACCTTCAGCTCAAGCCGGCGGCCGGCCCCAACGGCAGCGGGAACCGCGACTCTTCAGCCGTGGTCGCGGCCGATGCGCCCCTCGAAAGGGTGGACACTCTGGCCTGGCTCGCGCCCCTCGATATCGCCGAGGTGGCGGGCGATGCCGGACGACGGTTCGAGCCCCGCGCCCTCAGCGGCGTAGACCGATGGGGCGTGCTTCCCGACGGCTCGATCTGGGTGGCGCGGGTGTTCCAGAACCGGGTGGATTGGCGGAGTCGTGGCGGTGAGTGGGTAGAGGGGGATCGGCTCCCCGACCGGGTGCTCGAGGTGACCCAGTACGACCGGGAGTTGTTCTATCGGAAGTTCCCACCCGAGCTCCGCGCGACCGCCGAGCGATTGCCGTTCGCCGCCGTGAAGCCCCCATTCGAGGCGGGGTTTAGCTCGCCGGCCGGCACCGTCTGGCTGGAGAAGAGCCGGGCCCCGGCAGATTCGTCACGTCGCTATCATGAGGTGGACCGCGGCGGCCGCCTGATCAGGGAAATCCGGGTGCCGGGGACGGGACGTATCGTGGCGGTAGCCCCCGAAGCGGCGCTGGTCGCCGAGCGGGTGACCGCTGGTACCCGGCTCGTTGCATTTCCCATTCCCGCCGCAAATACTGCCTCGACATCCGGAGGAGCTCGATGAAGTCGGTTCTCTCGCTTGGCGCTGTGGCACTGCTCGGTCTGGCCGGATGTACCCGGGCGGAGAGCCAAACCGGCCTCGCCCTCGAGGCCAAGTTGCCCGGCCGGTTCGGCCAGCTGAGCAACGTGGTCGAGCTGGACAGCGGCCGCGTGGCCTTCGCGGACACGCGCAACAAGTTGTTCCTCGCCGCCGCGTTCGGCAGCGGGAAGCTGGACACACTGGGCACCAGGGTCGAGGCGATCAAGCCAGACGCCGCACCCGGCGAGTACAAGTTCCCGGGCTGGGTAGTCCGGCTGGCCGGCGACACCGTGGGACTGGTGGATTTCAGCGCGCTTCGCACCACGCTCTGGACCGCGCAGGGCCAGCCGCTCCGGGTACTCGCGATTGCGCCGGTGGCCGGCAACGCACCGGTGCTGGCATATGACACCGTAGGCCATGGGTACAAGATCGACTACCAAACCATGCTCCAGGGCGAGCCGGGAAAGACCGAAAGGCCCGACAGCGTTCCGGTCCTCCGGATCAAGCTGGACGGCGGCAAGGTCGACACGGTCGCGCGGCTCACCGCCCCGGAGTTCGGCGAGGCCGTCTTCGGCGAGCAGAAGCAGCAGGCCGCCAGGGTCTTCGCGCCGAACGATTTTTTCGGGGTGCTGGCGAACGGCACCGCCTGGGTCGCGCGAGGCCGGGACAACCGGGTTGACTGGCGCGCGCCCGACGGGTCGTGGAGCCGGGGCAAGAGCAGGAAGTTCACCGGGCAGGCGGTGACCCAGGCCGACAAGGACCGGGTGCTCGCCCAGGTCCGGGAGCAGGGCAAGCAGTACGGCATGCCACAGGACCTTCCGATCCAGTACCCCTTCGCCCAGACCAAGCCACCGTTCGATTTCGCGCTGGGCCGCCCCAATGGCGAGGTATGGCTGCAGCGCCCGCGGGCCCGGGAAGACGCCGCGCTGGTGTACGACGTGCACAGCCGGCAGGGCGAGTGGCAGCGCGAGGTGGCGTTCCCCGCGGGAGCATCCCTCGCGGGGTTCGGTGAGAGCGGGGCGATCTACGCGTCGCTCAAAAACGAGGACGGGACCCGGACGGTCGGGAGGTTCCGGCTGCGCTGACGCCGCGATACGGAATACCCGGGACTAGCGACCTCATCCCGAACGCAGCGAGGGACCTGCTCAGCCAGATTCGATGGCCACTGAGCAGGTCCCTCGCTGCGCTCGGGACCAGGTGAGTTCGGCCCGCGTACCTAGTCCAGAATCGGCGGCTCCCCTCCCGGGGGCGTGTTCGGCCCCTGCCGGTCGGTCCGGCGCCGGTCGCGACGCTGGCCCTCTTCGTACCACCGGCGGGTGACCTCCCCGGCGAGCTCGCGGTTGCCCATCCCGAACGCGAGCCCGACCGCCAGTGCCACCGCGCCGAGGATGAGGGTGAAGGCCGCGGTGACGATCTCCTCGGCGATACCCACCTGCTGCAGCGCCATGAACATCGAGATGACGATCACGGCGCCCTTGGCGACCTTGGCCACCGTGGGGACGCCCGCCACGCCGCCCGCCGACGCCAGGATCAGGCCGCGCACGAACTCCCCCACGATCATCCCCAGGATGATGATCACGATCGCCGCGATCAGCGTCGGGATGAACGCAAGCATCATCCCGAACATCCGGTTGATGCTCTCGAGGCCGAGCGCGGTGCTGGCGAGCAGGATCACGACCAGCATCACCAGCCAGAAGATCAACTTGGCCAGCGCGCGCACCGGGTCGAGCCGGGACCCGGTGCGGCCCACCACCTCGTCCAGCCCGCCGGCGGCGGCCATGCGATTGAAATCCACTTTCTTGAGCGTGTCATCGGCCCAGCGCTGCACCTGCCGGGCGAGGAAGTAGCCGGTCAGCATGATCACGGCGGCGCCCACCAACGCGGGGACCACACTGCCGATCTGCTCCGCTCCGACCAGGAGACGTTCCCAGAGTTCGTTCACGGCCACACCTCGATCACGAGTTTGCCTGTCTGTTCGCCCCGTTGCATCCGCTCATACGCAGCGGCCCCCTCGGCGAGGGGCACCACGCTGTCCACTACCGGCCAGAGCCGGTCCTCCCGGGCCAGCCGAACGATCTCAGCGAACTCCCGCCGATTCCCCATGGTCGACCCGAGAATGCTCCATTGATGCCAGAAGAGACGCCGCAGATCGACGGAGACCGCCGGGCCCGTGGTGGCCCCGCACACCACCAGGCGACCGCCTCGACGGAGCGCGCGCAGGGAGTCGGCCCAGGTCGCCTCGCCGACACAGTCCACCACGACGTGCGCGCCGCGCCCCCCGGTGGCCCGACGCACTTCCGCGACGACGTCGGCCGATCGGTGGTTCACCGCGACCGCCGCGCCGAGGCCGACCGCCGCCGCGAGCTTCGGATCGGAACTGCTGGTCACAATGGCCTGGGCACCGAGGAGGACGGCGATCTGTAGCGCCGCCATGCCGACGCCACCGCCGACACCCCAGATCAGCACGGTTTCGCCGGCCTGCAGCCTGGCGCGGCCGGTCAACATGCGCCAGGCGGTCAACGTCGCCAGGGTGAACCCGGCGGCCCGGGGCCACGACATCCCGTCAGGTACCCGCCCGAGGTTCGCGGCGGGAACCACCACCAGCTCGGCCGCGGTCCCCGGTAGATGCTCGCCCAGGATCGCGAAGTTCGCGCAGAGCGATTCTTCGCCTTCCTCGCAGGCGGCGCAATGACCGCAGGAGAAACCGGGGTTGATGAGCACCCGGTCGCCCGGCCGCCACGGGCCCGCCGCGCGGCCCACCGCTTCCACCTCACCCGCACCGTCCGATCCGACCACGTGCGGGAAGGAAGGCCTGGCATTGGGCAGGCCGCCCATCATCCAGAGATCCAGCCGATTGAGCGCGGCGCAGCGAATCCGCACCAGTACTTCGTCGGGCGCACCGACTGCCGGAGCCGGCACCTCCTGCACCCGCAGGCGATCGAGACCGCCGAGGCCGGTGAGCGTCAGGGCTCGCATCTCTACCGCCGCCGGCACGGCGAAATCAGAACGAAGGGCTCAGCACGTGCTCGCCGGGGCGAAGCGTCACCCTGACCGGAGCGCCTCCGGCGGCGAGTGGCTGCACCAACAGCTCGAACTCGGCCCGGCCCTTCCTGGGGTCGGTGAGCTGCCCGACCACGTAGGCGATCCGGCCCCCGTCGCGCGACACCGCCAGCCCGCCGATCGGCCGATCCGTCTCCAACACCGTTACGCCCTCGCCCTCGGTGCCGGCCAGCCGGATGACCCGAGACCCCCTCGAGCGGCCACCACGCTCCACGGCGAAGAGCAGGTCGCCGTTGGGGAGAAATCGCGGATACGATTCACGGCGGTCGGTTCGGGTCAGTCGTCGCGCGGGACCGCCATCGACCGGCATCGTATAGATCTCCTGATTGCCGTCGCGGGTCGAGACGAAGGCCAGAGTACGGCCGTCGGGGGAGACTGCGGGAGAATGATTCCCGCCGGGACCGGCGGTGAGAGCCTGAGGAGGCTGTCCATCGGGCCGGAGCGCGTAGAGTTGCGGCTGTCCGCCCGGTGGCGTGGCGGTGTAGACGATCCGGGAGCCGTCGGGAGTCCAGGCTGGCTCTCCTTCGGTGCCGGCATCAGTGGTAAGCCGGCGTGGCTGTCCGCCGTCCGCGTCCATCAGGAACAGGTCGTAGGTCCCGCCGCGATTGGAGCTGAAGGCGATCCGGCTGCGGTCGGGCGACAACGCCGGCTGCACGTTGCCGAATCGATCGGCGAGCACGGGCCGAAGAGTGTCGGCGACGGTGCTTCGGATCTGATAGATGCCGAACCCACCACCACGGTTGGACGCCAGGAACAGGTCCTCCACCACGAATACTTCGGCCGTGGCGGTCTTTCCCCATGGGGCCGCGGCCGTGACGATCGCCCGGCCGGGGCGGAGGCCGTCGATGACGCCCCCCTGGGAAACCTGAACCACATCGGCGGGGTCGCTGGTCCAGGTCAGGCCCGATGCGGCGCCATGCGGCTCGCCGGCCTCGTCGAGAAGCCGCGCCTGGAGCGAGTCGCGCTCGCCCAAGCCGATCCCGACTCGTGGGCGGTCCAGCGCGAGGGTGCCGGGAATCACGTGCACGGTCCACACCACCGGGTCGAAGCCGTGAAGCCTGGCCGCCAACGTGGTGGTTCCGAACGCGCGCCCTGTCAGCTCGCCCTTGGCGGGGTCGTAGGCGATGAGGACGGTGTCCCCGACCTCCCAGGAGAAGCGGGCTTCGGGAATCGGCGTCGAATCGGCGGCCTCGGCCGCCGCCGTGACCCGGCGGACCGCGCGCACCGGCAGCTGAATCGGGCCGGCAGTCGAGGGGGGTGTGACCACCAGCGTGCTCACCTCCCGGTGGACCAGCACAGCGGCCCGGCCTTCCTGGCCGTAGCCGGCCGCGACGATGTCCGCCCGCCCGGGCGACACGGCACTGACGATCCCGGCAGGACTGACCCGGGCCACACTGGTGTCGGTTGATCCCCACTGAATGCCGTTCCGGATCTCTCGATTCGCCTGACCCGGCACCAGGACGCGCAGGGTATCGGATTCCTGGGGACCCAGAACCAGCCGGATCTTCGTGAGTGCCAACTTTAGGGCGGCCACCTCGATGGGCGAGGTCGCCATGGCTCCGCCGGACGAGATCGCCTGGATGATGGCTCGGCCGGGGGCCACGCCCACGACGATCCCCATGGAGTCCACCGCGGCCACATCGGGCTGGAGCGACTTCCAGATGACTCTGCCCGTTGGTGCCGGGGTGCCGTCCTCGCGCAGCAGCAGGGGCTCGAGCGGGAGACGCTCGCCGGGAAGGAGGGCCCCGGAGTCAGGCTGGAGGCTCAGAGCCATGGGGCTGGACGCCGCACCGGTGTCCGGTGCCGGGCCGGGTCCCGAAACCAGGACGGCAAGGGACGCCCCCCGGCCCGGGACCCGCGCCTCGACCTTGGCCAGGCCGGGACTCACACCGACCACTGTACCCTCTCTGCTCACGATCGCGATGGACGTGTCGGAGCTCCAGAACGTGAAGCGGGCATTGGGGATGAGGTTCCCCTGGCGGTCGTAGGCCGTGGCGAAGAGCGTCTGCCGCTGGCCGACTCCCAGGGTCATGGTCTCGGGAGTGACCTGGAGCTCGGCCACGGTTTGGGCGGAGAGGGGTCCTGCGAGCGCCAGCGCACACATACCGGCGAGGAGCCGGCCGGCAATCGGCCGACGGAAACGGGGCGTGGGAGTGGCGCGCACCGGTTGATTCGGAGGGAGTGTCACCGGTTGATTGCGTCCAGGATGGGGTCAGAGATCGCGTAAGTATAGCGCGACGTGGCCAGCCTTGCAGAAGGCTTGAAGATGTGCAAGTTATTAACTCGACTGTGAGCAGGCGCGTAACGCCTCGCGACCGGCGGCGGGTTGCGCCGCATGTGCGTTTGGAAGGAGCGAAGATGGCCGACCTTCATTATATGGAGATGGGCTGGTCGGGCTCGGGTTGGATGGATCCTCTCCCCTCGGAGCCGATCCCAGCCCCTGTCCCAACTCCTGCCTCTACGCCAAGTTACGCCTCTACAAACGCTTCCCAGGCCCCTTCGCCAAGCCGTGCCGACGCCCCCAAGCGAGGCCCGCGTAAGAAGAAGCCTGCCAAGAAGGCCGCCAAGCGGACAGCCCGGAAGGCCGCCAAGAAGACGGCGAAACGGCCGGCCCGTCGCGCGGCCAAGAAGAGCGCCCGGAAGTCGGCCAGAAGGAGCGCCAAGAAGGCCGCGAAGAAGGGCCGGGCGAAGGCCGCCAAGCGGGGTACCAAGAAGTCGGCGAAGCGCTCTGCGAAGAAGAGCGCCAAGAGGACCGCAAAGAAGCGCGCGCGGAGACCAGCCAGGAAGCCGCGCCGGCGCTGACTTCGAGTCGCCTCAGGTTTTTCCGCGCCCCGCCCTGAACGGGGCGCTGGCTTTTTCCGCGCGTCCCTGAGAAGCTTGCATCGACCGGAGCGCAGACCCACCTTCCAGCACTTCGTCCCGCAGAGTCGATGCCCCACCGCAATCCTCATACGGCGATCGCGCTCGGACTGTGCCTGCTCCTCGCCTGCCGTTCACGGCCGCCGGACGGCCTCGCGCTGGTGGGCGCCACGCTGATCGACGGATCCGGCGGCCCTCCGCAGGAGGGGTCGGTCGTCGTGATCCGTGGCGGCCATATCGAGTCGGTCGGCTCCCGCGGCGATTTCCAGCTCCCCGAGCGGACAACCGAGGTGGACCTCACCGGCCGCTGGATCATGCCCGGGTTGATAGACGGCCACGTCCATCTGGTGGAACCGCTCGTCGGCGTGGCACGGTGGTCGATCGACCGGTATCTCGCGTGGGGCGTGACGACCGTGCGAGACATGCACGGCTCGCTCCGCAGCGCGCTGGCGCTGCGCCGCCAGCTGAACCGGGGCTGGAGCCCGGGACCGAGGGTGTATTCCGCCGGCGCGATGATCGACGGTGTTCCGTCGACATATCCGGACGCCATTACCGTGCGGAACGCGAAGGACGCACGCCGTGCGGTGGACCGCCTGGTGAACGTCGGGACCGACCTGGTCAAGGTCTATAGCCGGGTGGACCAGGCACTGCTCGGTGCCGTGCTGGACGAGGCGCGCCCCTTCAATCTCAGGGTCGCGGGTCACCTGGGACTCACCGATGCGGTCACGGCCGCGCGCCTGGGGCTGGGGTCGCTCGAGCACATGAGTGGCGTCCCCGAGGCGGCCTCGGCGGATCCGTCCCCGTTGTTCGCCGCGCACCAGCGATCGTTCTTCGCCGGGTGGACCGCGTTCGAGCGGGCCTGGGACGGCCTGGATTCCGCCTCGCTCGACCGGGTGGCGGGCGTTCTGGCGGCGCGGAGCGTGATCGTGGTGCCGACGCTCCTGCTGCACGAGACGTTCAGCCGCCTGGACGATCCCGCGGTGCTGGGCGATACGATGCTGAACGCGGTTCCGGACGAGGAGCGGCTCCGATGGAACGTCCCGGACATGATCGAGCGCGCCGGTTGGACCAGCGGCGATTTCGCCGCGTTCCGCCGCTCGCGCGCTGCGCAGAACCGCTTTCTCAGGATCTTCCACGCGAAGGACGGCCGGATCGCCGCAGGCACCGACGCGTCGAACCAGCTGTTGATCCCCGGGTACGGCATCCATCGGGAACTGCAGCTGCTGGTCGCCGCCGGTCTCACGCCGGGGGAGGCCATCACCTCCGCCACGCGCAATGGCGCCCTGCTCCTCCTGGCAGACTCGCTCGGGCTCATCGCCCGGGGGAAAGTGGCCGATATCGTGGTCCTGGACCGGAATCCGCTCGCCGACATCCGCAATACCCTCTCGATCCACCGTGTCATGATCCGAGGACGCCTGCTGTCGCCCGACAGCATCCGGGCCCGCTGGTGACTCGCCGATGGGACTGAGCCGCCTATTCGGGGGCTGGATCGCCGTAGTCGTATGGCTGCTGCTGTGGGAACTCGTGGCCTCACGGCTGGGCAGCGCTCGTGGCAACGGGAGGCTTCGCCGCGCGCGGTTCCATCTCGGCGAGGCCCTTCTCCTGACCCTGCTCGGAGGCCTCTGGTTCGGGAGTCTGGGCTCGGGGGAATGGTGGCTGGTGTTCGGACTGGTGGGGGTGCTGCGCGAATGGCCCGGCTCCCGGGGGCGCGTGGCCGACCGGTCTGACGCGGCCTCCATCAGCCTCGCGCTCCTGCGGATAGTCCGGACGGTCGTCGCGGGCGGACTCTTGGCCTGGCGGCTCGCGCCGGCATGAGCGGCAACGCGGTCGAGCATCTCGCGCTCTTCTTCGCCACGGAGCAGACCAGGCAGGGGCTGCTCGCGCGTCGGGCGCTGGGACGGACGGTCGCCGCCGACGGCGCGCTGGAGGGGCGGCTGCGGGAGGAGCTTGCCAACGGTATCCGGTCCGATGGGACGGTGCCCGGCGGCGCGGTGCCGACGATCTGGCGGGTACACGAGCTGCTCGATCTGGGCGAGCGCAGCGACGCTCCGGCCCTGACTCGGGCGCTCACCTGGCTGTTCTCCCTGCAAGGGCGCCCTGGGGCGTTCCACGACGGCTGCGATCGCGTGCGCCACGCCCGGCAGCTCTGCGAGCATTTTCTCGCCGGCTTCTTCGCCCCCGCGCCGCCGGGACAGCGACTCGCGCCGGTGTCGCTGCCCACCGGGAAAGTCTTCCGGGTGGAGTCGGCCGCGAGGTTCGCGATCAGCTGCTTCGCCCTGCGCGCGGCGATCCGGGCCGGGGGCGGCGACAGTCAGCCGGTCAGGCAGCACCTGCAGGGCCTGGTCCGGATCTCGGAGCAGTGGACCGAGTGGAACGCCTATTTCTCCCCCGACACGATCGTGGCGGGCCTGCACGTGCTGGCCCTGGCCGGGTCCGGGTATCGGGACGTCGTGGATCGGCTGGTCGCGCTGGTGACCTCGAACCAAGGCATCGACGGCGACTGGCTGAGCGCGGATCTGTTTCAGGTGCTGGACGCGCTTCTCGCCGCTGGAACCCTGGAAGCCCAGGTGACGGTACGCCGGTCGGGCACCGCCCTCGTGGCCCGGCAGCGCCCCGACGGCACCTTCGGGACCATGGCCCAGCAGGAGCGCGCGCTCATCGGGCTGCGCGCGCTGCTCTGGGCGTCGCACAGCCCTGCCTGACACGAGGACGCCCGTTGCCACCCAGACCGAAGCGCCAGCGAGGACGCGTCGAGCGCCTCCTGGCGGGACCCGACGCTCCCGGACTCGACCGGGACCTCACCATCTACCTCCCACCCTCCCACGGCGGTTCCGACCGCCGCTACCCCGTGCTCTACATGCAGGACGGTCAGAACCTCTTCGACCCCGAGGAGAGCTTCGCCGGGTCCTGGCGGGTGGACCTCGCCATGAACCGCGCCGCCGCCCGCGGGCTGGAAGGGATCGTGGTGGGCATCCCCAACGCGGGTGACCGGCGGGTCGCCGAATACAGCCCCTTCGACGATCCCGAAGAAGGAGCCGGCCGGGGCGGCGGGTATGTGGGCTTTCTGGCGGAGATGATCAAGCCGCTGGTGGACGCCCGGTTCCGAACCCTGCCGCAGCCGGAGACGACCGGTGTCGTCGGCTCCTCGATGGGAGGGCTCATCAGCCTGTTCGCGTTCTTCGCGCGGCCCGATATCTTCGGCATTCTGGGGGCGCTGAGTCCATCGCTGTGGTTCGCGGAGCGGGCTATCTTCAGGCTGCTCGAAACGGCTCCCTTTCATCCCGGCAGGCTGTACCTCGACGTCGGGCGTCAGGAGGGAGCCGAGACGCTGGAGAACGCCCGCCGGCTCCGCGACCTGCTCCGTGCGAAGGGCTACGTCGAGGGTGAGCACCTCCGCTACCTGGAGGATCGCTCGGGCAAGCATGAAGAAGCGGCCTGGAGCAGACGCTTCCGGGCCGCGCTGCCGTTTCTTCTCCCTCTGTCAGGGTAACCCGTGCACCACGAATACCACCGCTGGCACAGTCCCGCGCTCGGCCGGGACATGGCGCTGGACGTCGTCGGACATCACGGCGCCCGGGTGCTGGTCTTCCCCACCTCCATGGGCACCCATCGGGAGTGGCTCGACCGTCGGATGCACGAGGTGCTGGCCGACCACATCGACCAGGGATGGATCCAGCTCTTCCTGCTCGACCATCTCCCGGCCGAAACCTGGAGCGCCGACCACCTGCATCCCGGCGCCCGGGCCTGCCGGTTTCTCCAGTACGACCAGTACCTGGTGAGCGAGGTCCTGCCGTTCACGGCGAGCCGGAACTCCAATCCCTACGTGATCGCCACCGGCGCGAGTCTGGGCGCCTACTACGCGGCCTGTCTCGGCTTCCGGCATCCGCACCTGGTGAATCGGATCCTCGGCTTGAGCGGCACCTACGACATCAAGCGCCTCACCGGCGGCTACTCGGACCACAACGTCTACGCCGTCAATCCCCCCGACTTCCTCCGGCACGAGCACGACCCCGCCCGGCTGGAGGTGTTCCGGCGCCAGGACATCATCCTCGCCATCGGGCGCGACGACCCCGCCTATGCCGACAACGAGGAGCTGTCCGCGGTCCTCTGGAGCAAGGGAATCGGCAACGCCTTGCGCATCTGGGATGGTTGGGCGCACGATTGGCCATACTGGGAGAAGATGATCCGGCAGTATATCGGGGGGCACGACTGAGGGTCGGGACGACGAATCACCCAGTCATTTCGTGAGACACCCAATGGCAAAGCGAGTGGGACTCCTGGTCGGACGCGAATGGTCGTTTCCTCCCGCCTTCATCGAGGAGGTGGCCGGCCGGAAGTCCGGCGTGACGGTCGAGTTCGCCACCATCGGCGCCACCTCCATGGACCAGGCCCTGGCCTATGACGTGCTGATCGACCGCATCTCCCACGAGGTGCCCTTCTACCGGGCCTACCTGAAGAAGGCGGTGCTCGACGGGGTGACGGTGGTCAACAACCCGTTCATGTGGAGCGCGGACGACAAGTTCTTCGGCGCCACCCTGGCCACCAAGCTGGGGGTGGCATCTCCCAAGACCGTCGCCCTGCCGAACAAGTCCTACGTGCCGGGCATCGTGCCCGGCGAGAGCCTCCGGAACCTGGAGTTCCCGCTCGACTGGGAGGGGATCGCGAGGCACATCGGGATGCCGTGCATCCTCAAGGACGCCCACGGCGGCGGATGGAAAGAAGTCTACGTCTGCCGGTCGCTGGAGGAACTGCTGCACCATTACGACCACTCCGGGCTTCTCACCATGGTGGTGCAGGAATTCATCCAGTGGGACAAGTTCGTCCGCTGCCTCTGTCTCGGTCAGGAGGACATCCTGGTGATGCCCTACGACCCGCGGGAGCGGCGATACCTGGTGCAGGCCGGCTACCTCTCGACCGAGCTGGAGGCCCGCATCGCCGAGGACGCGCGGACCCTGGTCAAGGCGCTGGGCTACGACATGAATTCGATCGAATTCGCGGTCCGCGACGGAGTACCGTACGCGATCGACTTCATGAATCCCGCGCCGGACATGGACATCAACTCGCTGACACCGACCTATTTCGAGTGGACGGTCCAGCACATGGCCGACCTGGCGATCCGGCTGGCCAAGAAGCCGCGCCGCCAGTCCCGCGCGCTCAAGTGGGACGCCGCCTTCACCGCCCGGCGCTGAGCCTCGCGCCCCGGTGCAGGACGCGATCGCCCGGTATCACGAGCTGCTGACCGACGAGATGGCCCAGGCCTCGGGGGCGATGCTGACGGACCAGCTTCGCCGGCGCGGCCTCGTCTTCGGCGATCGCCCGGTCGCGACGGTGCTGCGGCCGCGGTTCATGACCCTGGCACACTACCGCCTGCTCCAGCGGCGGGTGCGGCTCCTGATGCGGGCCTTCGGGAAGGTGTACGAGCGGGCCCTGGCCGATCAGGCCTTTCGCGGGCAGTTCCGGCTGCTGGACTGGGAGGAGCGGCTGATCCGGCACGATCCCGGATTCCACCATCCGAGCCCGACGTCGCGGGTGGACGCCTTCGTGATGGATGAGGCCGGAACCATGGCGGTCACCGAGTACAACGCCGAGACTCCGGCGGGAGCGGGCTACAACGACGCGCTGGTCGCCTCCTTCGCCGACCTGCCGATCATGCGGGCGTTCGGCCACCGCTACGAGGCGCTGCCGCTGCTCGCCCGGCACGGCGTGCTCCACGTGCTGCTCGACGCGTACGAGGAATGGTCCGGCCGCCGCGACATCCCGCGGGTCGCCATCGTGGACTGGCCCGAGGTGCCGACCCGCAGCGAGTTCGTACTGTTCCAGGAGTACTTCGGCGCCAGCGGCATCGAGACGGTCATCGCCGACCCGCGGGAGCTGGAGTTCCGAGGCGGGAGGCTCCATGCCGAGGGCGGTCCGGTCGACCTGGTCTACAAGCGGGTGCTGCTGGCCGAGCTGGTGGAGCGCTGCGGGGCCGACACCCCGCTGCTCCAGGCGGTCGCCGCCAGGGCGGTGTGCATGGTGAACCCGCCCCGGTGCAAGATTCTCCATAAGAAGGCCAGCCTGGCCGTCCTGTCCGACGAGCGAAACCAATCACTGTTCGCCACCGAGGAGCGGGAATCCATCGCGGCGCACATCCCCTGGACCCGCGTGATGGAGGAGCGGCGCACCGAGCACGGCGGCGAGGCGGTGGACCTGATCCCCTTCGTGCTGGCCGCGCGCGGCCAGCTGGTCCTCAAGCCGAACGACGACTACGGCGGGGCCGGCATCGTGCTGGGCTGGGAAACCGACGCCGCCGGCTGGGAGCGGGCGGTGGCGGACGCGCTGGCCAGCCCGTACATCGTGCAGGAGCGCGTCGCCATCCCGTCGGAGCCGTACCCCAGCCTGGTGGACGGGCGAGCGGTCTTCGCCGACCGCATGATGGACACCGCCCCGTTCGTCTGTCACGGGGACTACGCCGAGGGATGCCTGACCCGACTCTCCACCGCGGCGTTGCTCAACGTCACGGCCGGGGGAGGGTCGACCATCCCCACCTTCGTGGTGGAGCGGCGCTGATTCGATCGGAAAGGAGCCCGGGATGCAGCCCCCTTCGCTCACCCTCGGGGTCGAGGAAGAGTATCAGATCATCGACCCGAAGACTCGCGAGCTGACTTCGTACATCACCCAGATCCTGGAGGCGGACCACCGCTTCCTGGAACAGGTGAAGCCGGAGCTGCACCAGTCGATCGTGGAAGTCGGCACCAAGATCTGCACCACTCCCGCCGAGGTGCGGACGGAGCTGGTGAATCTCCGGGGCGCGGTGATCGAGCTGGCCGCGCGCAACGGGCTCAAGATCGCCGCCGCGGGCACCCATCCGTTCTCGTCGTGGATGCGGCAGGAGATCACGCCATTGGAGCGCTATCTCGGCGTGAAGGAGGACATGCAGGACCTGGCGCAGCGGCTGCTGATCTTCGGGACCCACGTGCACATCGGGATCGAAGACCGGGACTTCCTGATCGACGCCCTGAACGTCTCCCGCTATTTCCTGCCGCATATCCTTTGTCTGTCGACCAGCTCGCCCTTCTGGAACGGGCGCAACACCGGACTGAAGTCCTATCGCAGCATCGTCTTCCGCGGCTTCCCCCGGACCGGGGTGCCCCGGGTCGTGCCCAACTGGGCGGAGTATGCCCTTTATCTCGAGACCCTGACCTCCACGGGGTGCATTCCCAACGGCTCCAAGATCTGGTGGGACGTGCGGCCGAACTGGAACTATCCCACCCTGGAGTTTCGGATCTGCGACGTCTGCACCCGGGTGGATGAAGCGGTCTCCGTGGCCGCGATTTTGCAGGCTATCGTGGCCAAGCTGTGGAAGATGCGGCGCGAGAACATCACGTTCCGGACCTACTCCGCCGACCTGATCGAGGAGAACAAGTGGCGGGCGGTGCGGTTCGGGTTGGCGGGCAAGCTGATCGACTTCGGCAAGCAGCGGGAGCTGCCGGCGGCCGATCTTATCCGCGAGCTGCTGGAGTGGTTCATCGGCGACGTGGTGGACGAGCTGGGTAGCCGCGACCGAGGTCGAGTACGCCTACCGGATCCTGGCCGAAGGATCGAGCGCGGACCGCCAGCTCGCGACCTACAAGCGGACCGGAGAGCTGACCGCGGTGGTGGACCAGCTGATCGCCGAGACCGAGGAAGGGGTGGTCCCGGGAACCTCGAAGGACCAGGCGGCGTTGGCTAAGCTGTAGCGGATGTGTGAGATGCCTCGCTGCGCCCCGGACCAGAACGTAGTATCTAGCTGTGGTTGCGACACCTAGCAAACGTAGCCAGGGAGACCGAGTGCCCCGACGACCGATCATCGGCATACCGACCCAGACCCTGCACTCCATCGACGGGATCCCGGAGGCGTTGCCGGATTCCTGGGTCATGAACCAGCGCTACTCCCGGGTGGTCGCCGCCGCGGGCGGGTTGCCGGTGATGATTCCGCTGCTGGACGACGAAGCCACCCTGCGCGCGCTCTACGACCGGATGGATGCCGTGCTCCTCCCCGGAGGCGTGGACCTGGACCCGGCCACCTACGGCGAGTCGCCACTCCCGACCTGCGGCCGGCTGGATCCGGCGCGTGACCGGGTCGAGATCACCTTCGCGCGCTGGGCCATCGGGGAGGGGAAGCCGCTATTCGGGCTCTGCCGCGGCCTCCAGATCGTCAACGTCGCGCTCGGCGGCACACTCTACCAGGACATCGCGGCGCAGCGCGACGACGCGATCAAGCACGACTACTTCCCCACCGCCGGCTTCTCCCGGGATCACCTGGCGCACGGAGTGACCGTCGCCTCGGGCTCCCGTCTCGACGCGCTGGTGGGCACGACGCCACTCCAGGTGAACAGCATGCACCATCAGGCGGTCAAGAACCTCGCGCCGGGTCTGGTGTCCACCGCGGTGGCTCCCGACGGCCTGGTCGAGGCCCTCGAGTCCACCGCCGACCAGTTCGTCCTGGGCGTGCAGTGGCACCCCGAGGTCCTCACCGATCGCGACCCCCGCATGCACCGCCTTCTCGCCGGGTTCGTGGAGGCCGCCTCGAGGTAGTACCTTCCGGTTCCCGCATTGGAGGACCGGAACGGCGATGTCCGAACAGACGCTCCAACCCCAATCCCGCATCAGACTGACCGCATTCTCCCATGGGGCGGGCTGTGCCTGCAAGCTCGGCCCCGGCGAGCTGTCCCAGGTGCTGCGGCATCTGCCCGGGGTGATCGACCCGCGGGTGCTGGTGGATGCCGCCACCAACGATGACGCGGCCGTGTTCCGGCTGTCCGACGAGCGGGCGCTGGTCGCGACGGTGGATTTCTTCACGCCCATCGTCGACGACGCGACCCAATGGGGAGCCATCGCGGCGGCCAACGCCCTGAGCGACGTGTACGCCATGGGAGGTTCGCCGCTCTTCGCGCTCAACCTGGTCGGGTGGCCCCGCGAAAAGTTGCCGTTCGAGCTGCTGGGCGAGGTCATCAAGGGGGCGTCGGAGGTGGCCCAGCGGGCTGGGTGCGCGGTGGTGGGGGGACACTCCATCGACTCCGTCGAGCCGCTCTTCGGCATGGTGGTCATCGGGGAGGTGCACCCCGACCGGATGCTCACCAACGCCGGGGGCCGAGCCGGCGACGTATTGGTGCTGACCAAGCCGTTGGGAACTGGCATCCTCACCACCGCGCTCAAGCGCGACGCCCTGATCGAGGCTGGATTGGGCGATGCCGTCCGCTCGATGACGACGCTTAACGAGGGGGCCGCCAAGGCGGCGCTCCGAGTGGGCGTACGTGCCGCCACGGACGTGACTGGCTTTGGGCTGCTGCGGCACCTGGGCAACATGCTCGCGGCGAGCAAGGTGGCCGCCGAGGTGAGCTTCGAGGCTCTGCCGATGCTCCCCCATGCCCTGAGCCTCGCCGCGCGCGGCGTGGTCCCGGGGGGCACTCAGCGGAACCTGGAGGCGGCGAAAGACCTGGAGTGGGCCGAGGACCTGGCGCCGCATGAGCGGGTGCTGTGCGTGGACGCCCAGACCTCCGGAGGGTTGCTGCTCGCCGTCCCCAGGGAGAACGAGGCCGCGCTGCTCGACGCCTTGCGCGAGGCGGACACGCCGGCGGCGGCGGTGATCGGCCGCCTCGTCGCCGGGCCGGCCGGACACATTCGAGTGAACCGCCGGCTATAGCCGGCCCCCCCCCGCCAGGTTTCCGATGCCCCTTCGCTGGACGACACAACGGATGGATCAGCTCGAGAACGCCGTCCGCCGCGGGCTGCGGGTGGCGCTGTCGCGCCGGGGAACGGAGTATATCGTGGTCGCGCGCCGGATCACGACGGTGGGGCGGCAGGAGGCGCTCATCGGCCGCCTGCCCATGACCGGCGAAGAGCTGCCCTTCGTGCTCAACGACATCGACCACTTCCAGGTGATCGATTGAGCGGGCCCATCGCGATCCTCCACCTCGACGAAAGCTGCCTCGGCAATGGGCGCGAAGGCGAAAACCCCGGTGGGGGAGGCGGGCTGATCGAGGCCCGGAGCCGGGGTGGCAGGGTCGAGCGCCGGGACTTCTTTCTGCACGAGCGGGCCACGACCAACAACCGGATGGCGCTGAAGGGCGCGACAACCGGCCTCGAGCTCCTCGCGGGGAAGGGCGTGCGATTCTCCGCGCTGATGGTGTCCGACTCGCAGTATCTGGTCAAAGGCGTGCGGGAGTGGATGCCGGCGTGGAAGGGGCGCGGGTGGATCCGGAAGGGCGGCCCGATCGAGAACCTCGAGCTCTGGAAGTCCCTCGACACGGCGAACCGGAAGCACGATGCGCAGTGGGCCTGGCTGCGCGGCCACCGGCGCCACCCCAAGAATGAGTATGCCGACTGGCTGGCGGTTCGCGCCGCGCGGGAGCAGCGCAGCACGGGGGGGGCGGTGGACTCCGAGTTCGGCCAGTGGCTGGCGACCGAGCAGGAGAAGGGGCTGTACGCCGGCTACGACCCGGACGCCGGCTTCGCCAGGCTGGAGGAGCGGCTCGCGGCGGGGGAGCGGTTTCCCCTGCTACTGCAGGAGCCCTAGCGCGGGGCTCGCTTGACACCGCCGGGGCACATTCCGTAAGCTGCCGTACCGATGGGCCATACGAGAGGGGACCAGTGACCGACGTCGAACGATTCTTCCGTCGCCTGGTCAGCAATCTGGCCGCGACCGACCCGGCGCTGCTCCGCCGGCCCGTCTCTCTCAATCAGGTCTACCGGGAGATCCTTCCCTATCGGGCCAACCGCCGGGCGCTTCAGCTCGATACCAGCGAAGACTACGAATTGGTGCTGCTCCGGCTCTGCGCGGGCGAGGAGGGCCTGGTCCGGACCGAGCCGGAGGAGGCCAGGGACCGCTTCGCCCAGGAGCTGCGAGGCACGAACCCCGATCTCGACGTGCTTCACGCGTTCGAGAACGTGCAGCTGACGCTGCGAGCGGAGTCGGTCACACGCGCGCTCGCGGCCGTGCCCGAGACCGCCTATTCGCCGCCGTCCCGCCGCCCCGACCCGGACGACGAGCCCCGGCCAGAGCTGGTGCTGGGGGCGGCGCAATTCGACCACCAGAATGAACGCAGCGAGGTCGAGCCGCCCGGCGTCGAGGCGTTGCGCGGTCTCCCGCTGGTAGCGGAGCCGACCGACCCCGACGAACCTTCCGACCTCGACCAGTCGTCCGAGGTCGAGGACCTGCCCGACGACGAGCTGCCTGAGCCCGACGAGGTTCGGGCGGAGCACGACCAGCCCTCCTGCGTCTACTGCGGCGGATCCCTGCCGGTCCACCGGCCGGTCAATTTCTGCCCCCACTGCGGGCAGAGCCAGACGCAAATCCTCTGTCCCGAATGCCGCAGCGAGGTCGAGCCGGGATGGCGGCACTGCGTCAACTGCGGCGCGGCCGTCGGCGAGGGGTAGGCCGTGAGCAACTGGAGCACGGTGCTCGGCACCGCAGGACATCCTCTCGGTCATCCTCGGCGGCGGCGCCGGCACCCGGCTCTTCCCTCTCACCAAGGATCGCGCCAAGCCGGCGGTTCCATTGGGCGGCAAGTACCGGATCGTGGACATTCCGATCAGCAACTGCCTCAACGCCGACCTCCGCCGGATCCTTCTGCTCACCCAGTTCAACAGCAGCTCTCTGCATCGCCACATCCAGGAGAGCTACCGGTTCGACAACTTCGCCCACGGGTTCGTCGAGATCCTGGCCGCGCAGCAGCGCACCGAGAGCGAGAGCTGGTACCAGGGCACGGCCGATGCGGTGCGCCAGAATCTGGTTCACCTCGCCGACTACTCGCACCGGCTGGTCCTCATCCTTTCGGGCGATCAGCTCTACCGGATGAACTTCCGGCGCCTGCTCGAGCGCCACGTCGCGAGTGGCGCCGAGGTGACGGTCGCCACGACACCGGTCCAGCCCGCCGCCGCGCACGCCTTCGGCATCATGGGGATGGCGCCCGACGGCCGGGTGGTTCGATTCGTGGAGAAGCCCTCCGACCCCGCGGTTCAGGCCTCGCTGCGGGTGGACTGGAGTCAGGTGGAGGAGCTGGAAGCGCCGGTGGAACCGGACGCGCTGCCGGCCTCCATGGGCATTTATGTCTTCGACCGCGCCATCCTCGCCGAAGCGCTGGCCGGCAACGAGGCCGATTTCGGCAAGCACGTCATTCCCAGGATCATCGAGACCCACCGGGTGTATGCCTACCAGTACCAGGGCTACTGGGAAGACATCGGGACCATCCGGTCGTTCTATGAGGCCAACCTCGACCTCTGCGCGCCGCTACCCAAGTTCAACTTCTACGACGCCACCGCGCCGATCTTCACCCACGCGCGCTACCTGCCCGGCACCAAGATCATCAAGAGCCTGATCGAGCGGGCCGTCATCGCCGACGGCTGCATCATCAACGACGCCGTCATCGAGCACTCGCTGGTGGGTGTGCGGGCCCGGATCGAGGCGGGCGCCACGATCCGGGACTCGCTGATCATGGGCGCCGACTACTACGAGACGCCGGACCGGGTCCGACCGGCGGGGGCTCCGCCGATCGGGATCGGCCAGGGGACCTCGATCGAGGGCGCCATCGTGGACAAGAACGCCCGGATCGGCGATTCGGTGCGGATCTCCCCGGAAGGAAAGGCGGCGAACTTCGACGGACCCAACTTCTACATTCGGGACGGTATCGTCGTCGTTCCCAAGAACGCAGTGATCCCGAGCGGCAGCCAGATCTGACGCATTTTGCTTGAAGTGCCTCGGGAGCAGGGCGATATTCCGATCAGCATGCCTTCTGCCCACTGCTTCCCCGGCCGCACCCTCTTATGAGCTCCCCAGGTCGCCAGACCGGCGTCGTCTTTCTGTCCGGGGTTCGCACCGGCTTCGGGAGCTTTGGGGGGGCCCTCAAGGACCAATCCGCAACCGACTTAGGCGTAGTGGCGGGAGCCGAGGCCCTGGCCCGCTCGGGGGTGGCCCCCAGCGAGGTGGACCACGTGGTCTTCGGCAACGTCCTCCAGACCTCGGCCGATGCCCCCTATCTCGCCCGCCATATCGGGCTCCGGATCGGTCTCCCCATCGAAACGCCCGCGCTGACCGTGAACCGGCTCTGCGGGTCGGGATTCGAGGCCGTGGTCCAGGCGGGGCAGCAGATCATGCTCGGGGTGTCGCGAGTGGTGGTCGCCGGGGGCACCGAGAGCATGAGTCAGGCGCCCCATGTGGTGCGCGGGGCTCGGTGGGGCTTTCGGTTGGGAGCCCCTCCGCCGCTGGAAGACACCCTCTGGGAGGCGCTGCGCGACGCGCAGTGCGGGCTCTCGATGGGCGAGACCGCGGAGAACCTGGCCCGACAGTACCGGATCGGGCGGGAGGCGGTGGACTGCTACGCCGCGCTCAGCCAGTCCCGCACCCGGGAGGCCTGGGCTCGCGGCGACTATGCCGACGAGGTGGTGCCGGTCATGCTCGAGGACCGCAAGAGCCGCGAGCGGCACCCCTGGGCAGCCGATCAGCACCTGCGGCCCGACACGACCCCGGAGGCGCTGGCCAAGCTGCCGCCGGTCTTCCGCAAGGATGGCGTGGTGACCGCGGGCAACGCGTCCGGGATCTGCGATGGCGCGGCGGCGCTGGTGCTGGCCGAGGAGCGGTTCGCGGCCGAGCGCGGCCTGGCACCGATCGGACGGCTGGTGGCCTGGGCCGCGGCCGGCGTGGACCCCACGACCATGGGCATCGGCCCGGTGCCCGCGTCGCGCCAGGCGCTGAGCCGCGCGGGGCTCACGCTCGAGGACATGGATCTGGTCGAAGTCAACGAGGCGTTCGCGGCGCAATACCTGGCGGTGGAGCAGGAACTGGGGCTGGATCGCGAGCGCACCAACCTGGACGGCGGCGCGGTCGCCCTGGGGCATCCCCTGGGCGCGAGCGGCGCGCGGATCACCCTGCATCTCCTCCACGCCCTCCGGCGGCGCGGCGGCCGATACGGCCTCGGCGCCGCATGCATCGGGGGCGGCCAGGGAATCGCGGTGATCGTGGAGGCGATCTGAGCGTATGGATATCCTGGTAATCGGACTCGGCGTCGCGGTCCTGTACTCGTTTCTGAGCCTGCGGGTGCTCAAACAGTACGAGCGGGGTGTGACTTTCCTCCTCGGACGCTTCTGGGGCACCAAGGGTCCGGGGGTCATTTTCCTTCCCGCTGGGGTTCGCGAGTCAGAAGCGGGTGTCGCTCCGGATCGTGGCGCTGGACATCCCGCCGCAGGACGTGATCACCCGCGACAACGTGTCGGTGAAGGTGAACGCGGTCCTGTACATGCGGGTGGGCGACCCGGCCAAGGCGGTGATCGAGATCGAGGACTACGTCTACGCCACCAGCCAGCTGGCCCAGACGACGTTGCGGTCGGTGCTGGGCGAGGTCGAGCTGGACGAGCTGCTGTCCGATCGCGAGAAGATCAACGCCGTCCTCAAGAAGATCATCGACGAGCGGACCGACTTGTGGGGGATCGAGGTCTCCGCCGTCGAGGTGAAGGACGTGGACCTGCCGGACCAGATGAAGCGCGCGATGGCTCGCCAGGCGGAAGCGGAGCGGGAGCGCCGGGCGAAGGTCATCGCCGCCCAGGGCGAGCTCCAGGCGTCCGAGACCCTGGCCCAGGCGGCACATACGCTCGCGAAGGAGCCCATCTCCCTCCAGCTCCGATACCTCCAGACCGTCATCGAGATCGCGGCCGAGAACAACTCGACCACGATCTTTCCGATTCCCATCGAGATGTTCCGGCCCTTTCTCCGCGGCCTGTCGGCCAAGGCCGGGGAGCCGGCCGAGGCCGAGGAGACTCCGGCGCTGAGCGCCGGCGACCTCTCCAATCTGATGTCGCAACTCCGAATCGAAGCGGCCCGCACGCCGTCGCCGGAATAACATGCCCGATGGCCTGCGGCCCACGATCGATCGCGACGCGCTCGAGCGGATCATTCAGCGAGCCGCGGAGCTGCAGACCGCCGAGCGGGAGATCGGCGAGGGATTGACCGCCGATCAGGTGCTCGAGCTGGGCCGCGAGGTGGGGATCCCGGGTCGCTACCTGCAGCAGGCCCTGCTCGAGGAGCGGACCCGGATCGTCGAGGCCGGGCCCGGCGGGTTCCTCTCGCGGACCGTCGGCCCCGCGGCGATCGCGGCCCAGCGAGTGGTCCGGGGCGAGCGTGGAAACCATCGAGGCCACGCTCGTCCGCTGGCTGGAGAAACAGGAGCTCTTCTCGGTGCAGCGACACCAGCCCGGCCGGATCACCTGGGAGCCGACGGGCGGCTTCCAGGCGGCGTACCGCCGCGCCGTCGGCGCCGCGGGAGGGAGCAAGCGCCCGGTCATGCTGGCCAAGGCCGACACCATCACCTGCACGGTGCTCGAGCTGGAGCCGGGCTACTGCAACGTCGCCCTCACCGCCACCGCCCGGAAGGCGCGAGCCGAGTCGGTGGGCGGCAGCGCCGCGATCGCGTCGGCCGGTGCGGTCGGCACCGGGGTGCTGGCCGCGGTCGGCGCGCTCCTGCCCGTGGTCCTGGTCCCGTTGCCGCTCGCCCTGGGACTGGGGTATCTCGCGCTCCGGCGCTACGGCCCGGTCGTCGCCCGGATTCAGCTGGGGCTCGAGCGGGTGCTGGATCAGCTGGAGCACGGGACCCGCGCCGACCGGCTGCTGCCCCCGGCGACGCCGCGTCTGCTCGACCTGCTGGCCAACGAAGTGCGGAAGGCGCTGAAGTCCTGACTCGGGAGTGACCATGTCGGACATCACCCGCGTCGGCGTGATCGGCTGCGGCCTCATGGGCAGCGGGATCGCGCAGGTGGCGGCGACGGCGGGGTTCGACACGGTGGTGCGCGACGTCGGGGAGGCCCTCCTGGCCAAGGGCCAGGTGGCGATTCGCCGGTCGCTCGACAAGCTGGTCGAGAAGGGGAAGCTCGACGCGAGCGCCCGCGACGGCGCGCTCGGACGCCTCTCGGTCACCACCGATCTCGGCGCGCTCGGGAGCTGCGACCTCGTGATCGAGGCGGTCACCGAGAACCTCGAGATCAAGAACGCGCTCTGGCGTGAGCTCGACGCCCTCTGCCCGCCGCCGACGATCTTCGCCTCCAACACGTCCAGCCTCGCCATCGGAGAGATGGCCTCCGCCACCAGCGCGTCCCGACCGCTTCGTGGGGCTCCATTTCTTCAACCCCGTCCCCCTCATGCCGCTGGTGGAGGTGGTCCGCGCCGTCACGACTTCGGAGGCCACGTTCGACCGCGCGGTCGAGTTCGTCCGCCGGGTGGGCAAGGAGCCCGTGCTGGCCCGCGACCGGTCGGGGTTCATCGTGAACCTGCTGCTGATCCCCTATCTCCTGGACGCGATCCGGGCCCTGGAGCAAGGCGCCGGCAGCATCGTCGACATCGACCGTGGAATGCAGCTCGGATGCGGGCATCCCATGGGCCCTTTCACCCTGCTCGATTTCGTCGGTCTCGACACCACGGCGCGCATCGCGGAAATCATGTTCGAGGAGTACCGGGAGCCCCGCTACGCCCCTCCACCACTGCTCCGGCGGATGGTGACGGCCGGCATGCACGGCCGGAAGACCGGACGAGGGTTTTATGATTATGGCGTCCGATCCCCCACGCCCTTCCGACCCAGGCCTCTAAGGAGACCCGATGTTCGGCTACGACTGGCCGCGCCTGCATGCCGCCCTCAACGATCTGCCCGCCGCCCTCCTGCTGGTTGCGGTGCTCTTCGAGCTGCTGGCCCTGGCGACCCGGAAGGAGACCTTCCGCCAGGTCTCCTTCTGGACGCTGATCGTGGGCGCGGTCGGGGGCGTGGCGGCGGTGTTGTCGGGACTGCAGGCCGAGGACGACATCGCCCATGGCGAGGCGGTGCACCGGGTCATGGAGACCCACGAGCTGCTGGCCTTCATCACCCTCGGCATCTTCGGCGTGCTTGCCGTCTGGCGGATCTGGCGGGAACGGCGGATGGGAACCACCGAGCGGGCACTGGCGCTCGCCCTGGCACTGGGAGGCGCGGCGTGTTGATCGCGACCGCCCTATACGGCGGGCGGCTGGTGTTCGATCATGCCGCCGGCATCCCGACCGACGTGCTTACCTCGGAGCTCCGGGAGCGGGCCGAGGGGCACCAGCACGCGCCGGGCGAGGAGCATGGCGATGAGGCGCACGAGCACGAGCACGAGGACGAGCCCGCGGCCGCTCCGGCGGCCGGCGATTCGGGCACCGCGCCGGCGTCGCCCGCCGGCAGCGACCACGTCGACCCGCCCGGCGCGCCGGCGCACAAGCACTAGGCCCCCATGAACCTCCGCGTCTGGCTTGCGGCGGCCGCGCTGCTGGCCGCCTGCCACCCCAACACCACGCGGCCGGCGATCACACCGTTCCCCGAGGCCGCCGGCGTCGAGATCCGGCTCCGACCCCCCGAGGCGACGCGGCGGCTCGCCGAAAGGCTCCGAGCGGACTCGATCACCCCCGCCCGCGTGCGGCTGCGGGACGGCTATCTCGAGACGGCGTGGCTCGATTCCGCCACTGGACGGCCGACGGCCCGGCGACCAATCGGCACCGGCGTCGTGCGGCTTCGGGCCTGGGCCGACCCGGGGCGACCCGGGCACACCGTGCTCACCGTCGAGACACTCTACCGTCCATTCGCCGACCCCTCACTTCCCGAGCGCGAGCTCGAGCGACAGGTGCCGGTGACACATCCCATGGCCGTGAAGGTCGAACTGGTGCTGGAGGCACTGCTGAAGCGGCACGGGGGGCCGCCGCCACCGGCCGCGGCGCCGGTGGCGCCGGCACGGCAAGGGGAGGAGGCAGGAGAAGCGGAGTGAGGCGGGCTCGCCCCTGAGGGTCAGGCGACGTAAGCCTGGACCCAGTCCTCCAGTTTGGCCAGATCGAGAAGCGCGTCCTTGCAGGGTCCCGAGGGCAACGTCATCGTGAGTCCGAGCACGGGGACTTTCCCCGCGACGTCGTGGAGCCCGCTCACCATGTCGCGCTCGCATGCCACCGCCACCACTGCCCGGGGGCGGCGCTCGCGAATCACGCGGCGGGCCAGTTGCCCCCTCGTCGCCACGAAGACGGGGACCCCGTACCGGCCGGCGACCCCCAGCACACCATCCAGGGTCTCCTTCGAGAGGCAGCGCGGGATAAGCAACAGCAATTCGCCGGTGCCCACCTTCCGTCCCCGCAGAAGCGCCAAGGCATTGTAGACCTTGACCGCGGCGTTCTCCACCCAGTCGCGCCGGCCGAACTGCTCGGCGACCCGGGAGGTGAGCCGCATCAGGCGAAGGAACGGGCCCCGCTCGGCGAGACGCTCCGGCAGCAGCGCGCGACCCGTCTTAAAGGAAAGGAAGAGCACCGCCCACCAGGCCCAGAGGACGGCAGCCGCGATGGCCAGGACGGCCCAGAGGACCGGGGGTATTGCAGGGTGCAGGCAGCGCGAGGCGGGGACCGAGCAGGAAGAGCCCGAGGCCGCCGATGGCGAGGGCGGCGGTGAGGGCGGCCGCGGACCACCCGAAGAACAGGGTCGGCGAGGAGTCGTAATCGCCGCGGTTGGGGAGGGCCCGGCCGTCCCACTCGTCCCATTCGTGGCCCAGCCGTCGGTCCACATCGATATGGATCAGCTGCGCGCGCGGGGTCTCCGACATAGTGGAAGAAGATAGCGACCTGACGCCGTCCCCGCCCGACGCCGGCTCCTTCATTACCTTCCGTCTCGTCATGCAAGCTCCCCGCACCCTCCGCGGCGTCTTCCTCACCGACCCACGTGCCCGCGCGGCGTACGCCGAGGCCGCCGGCATCTACCGGATCGTTCCAGACGCCGTCTGCCTCCCCGCCGATCGGCAGGATCTCGTCGCCCTGGTCGGGTGGGCGGCGGCCAACGGCATTCCCCTGGTGCCTCGCGGCGCCGGCAGCGCGATGGGCGGCGGCAACGTAGGCGAGGGCGTGATCGTGGACCTGACGCGGCTTCCTCGGCGGCTGGAGGTCGACCCTGCCGAGCGCACCGCCGTCACCAGCGCCAACGTCACCCTCGCGGAGCTCAACGTCGCAGCCGACGTGCACCGGCTCCGCCTCCCGCCCGATCCGTCCAGCGGACGCTTCGCGACCCTCGGCGGCATGGTCTCCACCAACGCCTCGGGCGCACGCACGGTCCGGTATGGCAGCGTGCGGCGCTGGGTCCAGGCGATCGAGCTGGTGACCGCCGACGGTGAGCTGCTCCAGCTGCGCCGCGGCGACGGGCCAGGCGACGGTTCCTCGGAGATCGTCCGCCGGGTGCAGGACGACGTGGCGCCGGCGGTCGGCGCGGCCCACGGCCTGATCGCGGCGCGATTCCCCAAGACGCGCAAGAACTCCTCCGGCTACGCCCTGGAGGACTGGATCGCGTCGGGCGACCTGCTCGACCTCGTCGTGGGCGCGGAGGGCACGCTGGGATTCGTCACCCGGATCGACTGGCGGCTCGATGCGCAGCCGGCCCATCGGGCCGGGCTCCGGATCGAGCTGCGCTCGCTGGATGACCTGGTGAAGGTGGTGGCCGCGCTGCTGGCCTCCGAGCCGTCGGCGGTCGAGCTGCTCGACCGGACCTTCCTCGAGCTGCTGAGTCATACCGACATCGGCGAGGGACTCGCCCGAGCCGAGGCGATCCTGCTGGTGGAGATCGAGCGGGACGACCCCCGGGCACTGCGACAGGCCGTGGCGCAGGCGGCGGACGCGGTGCGCCCCTGGGCGGCGGCGGTGGACACCGCGCTGACCGCGGAGAGCGCCGCCCGGCTCTGGGAGCTGCGCCATGCCGCGAGCCCGATCCTGGCAGGGCTGCCGGAGGACCGCCGCTCGCTCCAGGTGATCGAGGACGCCTGCGTCCCGGTCGAGCGGATGGGCGACTACATCCGCATCGTCCGGCGGGTGACCTCCACGCGCGACATCGCGGCAGTGATCTTCGGACACGCCGGAGACGGCCACGTCCACGTGAACCTGCTGCCCCGGCTCGGTCGGGCCGGCTGGGAGCAGGGCGTGGCCGGGGTGATGGAGGAGGTCTCCGACGCCGTGGTCAGGCTGGGCGGCACGCCGTCGGGCGAACACGGCGACGGCCGGCTTCGCGCCGGTCTGCTGGCCCGGACCTTCGGCGACGAGATCGTGGGACTGTTCCGCCGGGTCAAGTCGGCCTTCGATCCACTCGGAATTCTCGCGCCCGGCGTTATCCTTCCGTCCGGCGAGCCGCGCCATCACCCGCCTCAAGGTCGGCCACCAGGCCATCCCGATCCCCGACGACATCGCGCGCGCGCTCCGGGAGATCGAGCGGCAAGGGCGGATACGGACAGTGCCGGCTGGAGCTGGCGTGACGAGAGCCGAGAGCTGAACCCATGGACATCCTTCGAGCCCCCCGCGTCACCCTGCTCGCCCGGCCCCAGTTTCTCGAGCCCGCCCACCTGCCCGGTGCAGTGGCAGGGCGACGGCGAGCGACGGGGAGCGGATCGCGGAGTTCGCCGGGCGGCTCTGCTACATGAGCCAGCACAACCCCGCCGGGCGGACCACCGCGGAGTACCTCCAGAACATCCTGAAACAGGGACACGGGTCGGTCTTCGAGCACAGCACCTACGTGATGCTGATCGAGGGGATCTCCCGCTCCTGCAGCCACGAGCTGGTGCGCCACCGCGCCGGATGGGGCTACTCCCAGCTCTCCCAGCGCTACGTGGACGAGTCCCACGCCGCCTTCGTCATGCCGCCGGCGATCCAGGGTGACGCGGCGCTGGAGTCGGAGTGGACCCGCCAGGTCGAGGCGGCGCAGGCGGCATACGTCGCGGCGGTCGAGCAGCTCATGGCGCGCTACCAGTGGGTGGAGAGCAAGGTCCACCGCCGGAAGATGGCCCGCGAGGCGGCCCGGAGCGTGCTGCCCAACGCCACCGAGGTGAAGATCGTCGCCAGCGCCAACGTGCGCGCCTGGCGAACCATGCTCGAGCTGCGTCTGGGCGAGGGCGCCGAGCTGGAGATTCGCCGCATGGCGGTGGCCTGTCTGCGTCTGCTCCAGCGGGAAGCCCCGGCGCTCTTCGCGGACTTCGAGATCTACAGCGCCGACGACGGGAGCGAGGCGGGACGCGTCGGGTTTCACAAGGTCTGAGCATCGAGACGCACCGGATTCTCGAGCCCGACTCGCCCTGCCTCGGATTTTCACTTTTCACTTTTCCCGCTTTTCCTATTGTGCCCCTGTCCACTTTTTCTTACTTTAGTTTCGTCGAAGTACCCAACTCGTCTCGGCTCGTCTCTCAGGGACGGCCTTTTTTGTAGAGGGCGCCTTTGGCAGTTCGGATCGGACTAGCCTACAATCTCAAACCCGAGGCGCCGGCTAACCCAGCCGGGGCGGACCCTTCCTCCCCCTCTTCATCCGACGAGTTCTCCGCGTCAGTCGCTCCGCGACGAACTCCGAAACACCGATCTCTACGCCGAGTGGGACGAGCCCGCCACCATCGATGCGGTGGAGCGCGCCCTCGGCACGGTGGGCCAGGTCTTCCGGCTCGAGGCCGACGAGAGCTTCCCCGCGCGGCTGGCGCTGATCCGTCCCGACTTCGTGTTCAACATCGCCGAGGGCCTGTACGGCCCGAACCGCGAAGGCCACGTCCCCGCCATCTGCGAGTTCCTCGGGATCCCGTATCACGCGTCCGACCCGCTGACCCTCGGCCTCTCGCTCGACAAGCGGCGCGCCAAGGAGGTTCTCGCCTATCGCGGCGTCCCGACCGCGCCCTTCGTCCTGGCCCGGAGCCCGGGCGACGCGCGGAAGGCGAACCTGCCGTTCCCGCTCTTCGTGAAGCCCTGCTTCGAGGGCTCCGGCAAGGGCGTCAGCGTCAAGAGCCTCTGCCGGAATCGCTCGCAGCTGGTGCGACAGGTCTCCAAGCTCCTCGCCACGTACGCGGAGCCGGTGCTGATCGAGACCTACCTGCCCGGGCTCGAGTTCACGGTCGCGGTGCTCGGCAACGGCGCGCAGGCGCGCTGTCTGCCGATCGTCGGCATGCGATTTGATACACTGCCGCAGGGTGCGCCGCCGATCTACGGCTATGAGGCGAAGTGGCTGTGGGATTCGCCGAGCCATCCACTGGAGATTTTCGACTGCCCGGCCCACATCCCCGAGCAGTTGGCAGGGCAAGTCCGGGCCGTCGCGCTGGCGGCCTACCACGCCCTGGAATGCCGCGACTGGTGCCGCGTCGACATCCGCTGTGACGCCTCCGGTCGCCCGATGGTCGTCGAGTTGAACCCCCTGCCGGGCATTTTGCCCGACCCGCGGGACAACTCGTGCTTCCCCAAGGCCGCGAGGGCCGCCGGGATGAGCTATGACGATCTCATCCGCACCGTCGCCGACATCGCGTGGCGACGGATCAGCGGCCGTTCACTCCTGGCGGAGGTGGCGTGATGCGAGTTGCGATTCTCTACGATGCCGGCAGCGACGATTGGAGCCCGCAGGACGTCGCCGCGGTGGTGGGGAACGTTCACGAGGTGCGGGACGTGCTGCGGCGGCGGGGCCACGAGGTCGAGCTCCTGCCGGTCCGGCTTCGGCGATTTCCGCTGGCTCACCCGCGCCCGTCGCGCCGACCTGGTGTTCAACCTCTGCGAAGGGGTCAACGGCCACGCCCGGTTCGAGGACTACGTGGTGGGCACCCTCGAGCTGGCCGGCGTGCCGTTCACCGGCTGCCGCCACTGGGCCACCACCATGGCCCACCGGAAGCACATCGCCAACACCCTCCTCTCGGCCGCCGGTCTTCCGGTGCCGGCCTTCGCGCTCGCCCAGGGCAACAAGACCCCGGCCGACTTCCCCCTGCCGGCCATCGTCAAGCCGTCGGCGGAGGACGCCAGCGTGGGGATCGACAACGGGCGCGGTCTGCACCTCCAAGCGGGCGCTCAAGAAGCGGGTCGCCATGATGCTGGAGCAGTTCGAGGAGGTCCTGGTCCAGGAGTACGTCCCGGGCCGGGAGTTCAACGTCGGGTTCGTCGGCAAGCGGATGCTGCCGATCGCCGAGATCCGGTTCGACGGGCATGCCCGACGGCACCTGGCCGATCGTGGGCTACGCCGCCAAGTGGATCCCCGGGAGCCCGGAGGACGAGGGCACCCTGCCGGTCTGCCCGGCCGAAGTGCCCGACGAGCTCGAGGCCACGCATCGCCAAGGTGGCCCGCGATGCCTGGGAGTACGTGTCCGGCAGCGAGGGGTACGGCCGGGTGGACCTCCGGGTCAACGACGAGGGCCGGCCCTACGTGCTCGAGGTCAATCCCTGCCCCGACCTCTCCAGCAACGCCGGCCTCGCGCCGGATGGGTCGCGCCTTCGGCTGGAGCTACGACGATCTCGTGATGCACGTGGTGGACGAAGCCCTCACGCGCTCCCAGAGCCTGAGCGCCGCCACGGCCCTCGTCAGCGGGGTGTCCGCCGCGTGAGCGGCACCGCTGACGGCGCCGGCGCTCCGACCCCTCACCGCCGGCCGATCGCGGCCGCATCGAGGAGATCACCCGGGCGGTCCGGGTGTTCCGCGACGACGAGGTTCCCGTCGCCCTCGAGGTCTTCGACGCCGCCGTCGCCGGCTCGCCCGACTACACCGCGGTGGGCGCGATGCTCGACGGCCGCCTGGCCGGCTGGATCTGCTGGGGGCCCACCCCCTGCACCCTCGGCACCTACGATCTCTACTGGATGGCGGTGGACCCGGCGGTGCACGACGCCGGGCATCGGCACCGCGCTGGTGCGGGAAATGGAAGGCCGGCTGGCCGGGTCTGCACGGCTCATCGTCGTGGAGACGGCCGGGCGACCCGACTACCGGCCAACCTGCGCCTTCTACGAGGCCCGCGGCTACCGCCGTGTCGCCCTGATTCCCGATTTCTACGCCCCGGGCGACGATCAGATCGTGTACGTGAAGACTCTCACGACAGGGTAGCGCGTCATGGAGACCTGGCAGGAAGTCCTCAGGAAGAACTCGATCGCCTCGCTGGAGACTCTGGCCGAGCGGTTCGGCCCGGAGCACTTTCCCGAGCTCGACCGCCTGCGCCTGGCGGCCGACAACTTCGAGTTCCGGATCTCGCCGGCGATGGTCGACCTGATCAAGTCGCCCGACGACCCGATCTGGCGGCAATACGTCCCCACGCGTCGAGGAGCTCGACGTGCGGGACGGCATGGTCGATTCGCTCAACGAGGACGCCGACTCCCGGTCCCCAACATCACCCACCGCTATCCCGACCGGGCCCTCTTCCTGGTCTCGCCGGTCTGCGCCACCTACTGCCGGTTCTGCACCCGGCGGCGGAAGGTCGGCGACCCGGAGAAGATCCCGATGTCGCAGTTCGAGAGCGCGTTCCAGTACCTCGAGCAGCACACCGGAGATCCGCGACGTCATCATGTCGCGGCGGCGACCCGCTGCTGCTGAACGACCGCCGGCTGGAGGCGATCCTCACCCGGCTCCGGGCGATCCCGCACCTCGAGATCATCCGGATCGGGAGCCGGATCCCCTGCCACCTGCCCGGAGCGGATCACCCCCGAGCTCTGCGCCATGCTCAAGCGGTTCCACCCGCTCTTCATCAACACCCACTTCAATCACCCGGACGAGCTCACGCCCGCCGCGGTGAAGGCGCTCGGCATGCTGGCCGACGCCGGCATCCCGCTCGGCTGCCAGACCGTCCTGCTCAAGGGCGTGAACGACGACCCCGAGGTCATGAAGGAGCTGATGCAGCGCCTGCTGATGGCGCGGGTGCGGCCCTACTACATCTACATGGCCGACCAGGTCGCCGGCGCCGAGCACTTCCGGACCACGGTGCAGGCCGGGATCCGGATCATGGAGGCGCTCCGCGGCTGGACCAGCGGCCTCGCCAACCCGCACTTCGTGATCGACGCCCCGGGCGGCGGCGGGAAGATCCCGCTGCTTCCGGAGTACGTGATCAGCATGAGCGACGACGAGGTGGTGCTGCGGAACTTCCGGGGCGAGCGATATACTTACCGGCAGCCCCAGGACGCGGACGCGGTTGGCTGGCGCTCGGGCGACCCCGAATACCTGATCGCCTGATCCGCCCGATCACTGGCATTTCACCGGGGCCGCCGAGTTGGCGGCCCCGGTGCATTTCGTTCTCCGCCAAACAGTTACGCCATCGCCCCTGGTGGTATCCGAGTTGCCGGATGACCGGCGCCCTCCCTCAATCAGGAGAGCACTCATGGGCGCTCGAAGAACAGCTTGGCTCGCCGGCGCCGTGCATGCTGGCCGTCGGGGGCTGCAGCGACTCGTCGGAGACTGGGCCAAGTGAGTCTTCAGCTGGCGACCGGCCGGACCCCGATGATGACATCGCGGCCGCGCCGGCCGCCGATGGTCGCGGCCCCGGGCCAACTGGTCGTGACGCTGGGCCCGGACGAGATCGTCATCGACCAGGTCGGGATCGTGCTTCGGAAAATCCGCCTGGACGGTGCACCCACGGCGTCGTGCCCGGAGGATGCGGAGGGCGACTCGCAGTGCGCGGGGATCTGGCTGGGTCCGGTGGTCTATGACCTGCCGCTCGGCGAGGGGGCGGAGGAGACGGTAACCGCGCCGATGCCGGTCGGCACCTACGCCCGGATCAAGTTCCAGATCCACAAACCGTCGAACGCCAACGACGACGCCGACCTCGTGGCCGACCATCCGGAGTTCGCGAATACCAGCATCCGGGTGACCGGGACCCATAACGGATCCCCGTTCACCTTCGCCACCGACCTGACCGAGGTCGAGGACGTCCTGTTTCCGGAGCCGGTGGAGGTCGTCGGCGGTGCCGCGGTCGGTGTGACCCTTCACGTGGACGTGTCCGGCTGGTTCACCAATGCGGGCGGGAACGGGCTGGTGGATCCGTCCCAGGCGAACGACGGCGGCCCGTTCGAGTCGCTGGTCGAGCAGCAGATCCGGGCGAGCTTTCGGGCCTTTCACGACACAGGATCGCGACGGCGTCGCCGATTGACCCTCGAGACGCAACGTGGCCGCCCGGCCAACAGGCCGGGCGGCCCTTCATTCATGGCGGAGTCACCTTCCACTCTCGCAACCCGCTGATCCAGCTGTAGGGGTCGATCTCGACCCCCTCGACCCGCTTGGCCACCACCGCGTCGGTTGACCGGGGTGTAGAGGAAGATGGCCGGCGCGTCGGCATTGAGCAGACTCCATCGCCTGCCGGTAGAGCGCGGCGGCCTCCGGTACCCGCCGCTCCCGCCCCGCCCGGGCGAGCAAGCGAGTCGAATGAGGGACTGTCGTATCGCCCGTGATTGATGGCCGCCCACCCGGCTCTGCTCCATTGATCGGCCAGCCCGCGAGGGGTCGGCTCGTCCAGCCACGCCCCGATGTAGCTGTCGAACTGCCCCTTGCCGAGTCGCTCCTGGAAGACCGCGAAGTCCACCGCGGTCACGGTGACCTCGGCCCCGAGCCGGCGCCAGGCCTCCTGCAGCTGGACCGCGAGCTGCCGCCGTGACCCGCTGGTGCTGGGCACCAGGATGTCGAAGGCGAGCCGCTGGCTTCCGCGGCGGCGGATCGTCTCGCCGCCACCCAGCCGCCATCCCGCGGCCTCGAGCGTGGTCCTGGCCGCGACGGTGTCATACGGCAGGGTGCGGATGCTGTCGCTCCAGATCCAGAGGAGCCGCGACATCGGACCCGGCGGCGCCTTGGCCTCTTCGCCGAACACCGACCGCGCCAACACCGAGCGCTCCACGCCCATGGCCAGACCCCGACGGGTTTCCCGGTCGCCCAGCACCGGGTGGGGTCCGCTGCGTCGCCGATCGAAGAGATTGAAGCCCAGGAAGCCGTAGGCCGCTGAGGGATAGGAGATTACCCGCATCCCGGAGGCCGCCGCGGCTCGGCTGGCGCGCTCCGGGCCGATGGCGGTCTCCAGAAGGTCCGCCTCGTGGCTGAGGACCAGGTTGAGCGCCGCGTCGGGATCGCCGGTGAAGCGCCAGATCGCACGCCGGAGGCCGGGCCGATCGGGGCCGGCCGTGTCGGCCGCGAGCACCAGGAACTGGCCTCGCTCCCATCGCTCCAGGCGGAACGGACCGCTGCCGACGAGGTGCGCCGTAGCGGTGTCCGCGGCCCAGGATGCCCGGGGCAGCGCGGCCCAGACGTGCTTCGGGATGACGCGAACGTGATAGGTCGCGTCGTACAGCTGCTCGGACGTACGGCTCGGCGAACCGCACCAGGAAGCGTGGCGGAGTCCTCGGGGATCACCTCGACCTTTCCCGCGAGGTAGGGCTGGGCGATCGCGCCCAGCGTGGAATCGCTGTAGACCTCGAAGGAAAACCGCACGTCTTCGGCCGTCACCGGTCGGCCGTCGTGCCAGCGGGCATCGGGCCGGAGCCGAAAGCGCCAGGTCACCGAGTCCCGGCGGGCCCAGCTCGCGGCCAGGGCGGGCCGGTACGCGGTCGGTGTCGATCGGTGCGCCACCGGGTGCGAGCCGCGCGAGCCGCTCGAAGACCTGATCGCCGATGTCTCGCCCGACCGTCTCGTCCACCAGCGGCGGAAGGATGGTCGCCGGCTCACCGATCGCGGCTATCACCGCCGTGTCGCAGGTCGGGCAGCTCCCGCGATCGCTGCACCCGGCCGCAGCCAGCAGCGTGAGCGCGAGCGGGGTGGCCAGCGGCGAACGGCTCCGAGTTTTCACGAGGCCTCACGATCGGTAAGAAGATGGAAACCAGCCTGCGGCCGGACATGCCCAGGCCGGGAGATTCGACCGCGGGGTGGTGGGACTAAGCGGATGCGGCCGCGCCGGCCCGCCGCCGTCGCAACACCATCCCATAGACCAGGAGGTTGACCGCGATCACCAGCGAGGCGAGCCCCAGCTGGACTCCCCGGGTGAGTCCCGCCGGGTACAGCACCGGCAGAACGTAGTGCTCGATGAACCCGCCCGGGTACCCCGCCTGGCCCGCCGCCGCGCGGAGCGACTTCTCCAACGGCGTGAGCGGACAGATCCAGCCCCGGAGCTCGATCAGCGCCCCCCAGACGGCCGCCGGCAGATGTGCCGCGGCGACCCAGGTCCACCGGAGCGCGAGCAGCCCACCGGCCACCACGAAGACCACGAACAGCGCATGCACGCCGACCACCAGGTCGGCCAGGATGCGGTAGCCCATCCGTCAAATGTAAGGCTGGAGCTCAAGCCGCGATCGCGACGGTTGCGACCGATCGCATGAATGCCGCATACGTGTCGGGCCGCCACCAATGGCGGTCCTTGTCCATCACGGCCAGCGCCTCCGCGTGCGACATGGCGCCGCGGTAGCTCCGGGTCGTGGTCAGGGCGTCGTACACGTCCACGATGCAGATGATCTGGGCGCCGAGCGGGATCTCGTCGCCGCGCAGCCGGTCGGGATAGCCGTTTCCGTCATAGCGCTCGTGATGGGAGCGGATGATGGGCTTGAGGTCCCAGGGAAACTCGACCGCGGCCAGCAGCTCCACCCCCCAAACGGGGTGACGCTTGATGATCGCAAATTCCTCGTCGGTGAGCTTTCCCGGCTTGTTCAGGATCTGGTGGGGGACCTTTACCTTCCCGACGTCGTGGAGGTAAGCGCCCATCCGGATCGTGGTGAGCTGACCCTGGTCGGCGCCCAGCGCCTCGGCGACCGCGACGGCGTAGCTCGCTACCCGCTCGCAGTGCCCGAAGGTATAGCTGTCCGCGGATTCGATCGATTGGCCCCAGTCCCGCACCACCGCGAAGTAGGTCTCTTCCAGACGGTTGGTCTTGGAGGTGACATCCACCAGATCCACCCGGGCGTCCAGCCGGGAGAAGAGCCGGTGCGAGGCGTTGAGCAGCTGCAGCGCCTCCTGATTGCGGCCGGTGATCTGGTAGAGCCGTGCCAACTCCCGGGACGCCTCGGCCTCGCTCAGCACCGACCCGGTGGTGACCGCCTGGTCGATCGCCGACTGGAGCCGGGATTCGGCCAGGGTGAACCGGCGTGTCTCACGAAAGACCACGCCGAGCACTTTGTACGCATCCGCCTTGTCGAGCCGGGCGTCCAGCCGGTCGAAGATCTCCAGCGCCTTTTCCGCGTTGGTCCGGGCATCATCGTACCGCTGCAGGGCCACGTGCACCTCGGAGTGATTCAGCAGACACAGCCCCTCGAGATGAACGTCACCGACCTCACGAGTGAGCTTCAGGCTCTGCCTGAAGTGCTGGTCGGCCTCCTCCCACGACTGCCGGTCCGCGCTCACCATGCCGAGATTGTGGTGGGCGATCGCCCGCCCATTCTGGTCGTTGGAGGCCTCGAAGCCCTCGAGCGACCGCTGGTAGTGCGCCATCGCCTGGGGGTGATCACCCTGGATGTTTGCCAGGATGCCCAGATTCTGCTCGATCCGCCCGCGAAGGCCCGGGTCGGCGCCGCCGAGCTCGAGGGCATCCTGATAGTGACTGCGCGCCTCTTCCATCGCTCCGCTTTCGAACGCGAAGCCGGCAATCACGTTCAGTGCCTCTCCGGCGAGCACCCGGTCGCCCATCTCGCGGGCGATGGCGTGGCTCCGGTTCGATAGCTCCCGGGCGGTGTCGCGCTCGTTGAGGTGGTGGTGCAGCACGGCGAGGCGCCGGAACGCCTCCGCCTCTATCCCCGGCGCCCCCTCGGTCGCCGCCTGGGAGACGGCCGCCCGATAGGCATCGAACGCCTCGGTGATCGATCCCGCTCGCTCGTAGGCTCGGGCGTCGCGCAAAGAATCCGCCGCGCGATGGGGGCCTGGAGGGGCCACCCACCGCGCGGCGGAGTGCGGGACTGCTTCCGCGCTCAATCGTCTACCAGGCCACCGCGTACCGGGAGAAGTGCCGGATGTCGCCGGTGACGGTCTTGGTTCGGAGATTGTCGATCGACGGGATCAGCTCCAGAATGCGGAGCAGCTCGTCGGTGTACACCACCCGCTTGAGCAGCATGAGCGGTGAGCAGTTGGAATAGCTGAGAGTCAGCTTGGCCGGCTTGGCGAACTTCAGACCCTCCGGGCTGAACCGGACCGAGTTCACCCGGTAGGTCACCTGCTCGGCGCGGATGGTGTAGTCGCGCGCCAAGGCGCCGGCGGGGATGACCAGCTTGTGGGTGCCGAAGGAAATCGTCCCACCCCGGATACCCGACCACCTGGGTCTTGGAAACGTAGGGCTGCGGCGAGCAGGAGAGCAGGCGCAGGTTCGTGAGGTTGGTCACGAGCGAGCTCAGGCTCAGATCGGCCTGCTGGCCATCGGCTCCCGCCATCGAGGTCGAGCCCGCAGGAGCCGAGGGACCGAGCGAGTCGTCGGAGGTACAGCTTACCCCGGCGGTGAGCACCAGGGCCAAAACAAGAGCGGTCATTCTACGCGGCCACGCGGTCATACGGTACTCTCCGGTTGGGGTTCTCGACTTGCGACGGTACCGCGGCCCTGCTTGGAGCCGCCGACCCAGGAAAAGTGCCCGGGGTCGGTACGCGGAACACCTCGGCCGTAGTCAGGGCAAGGTCCATGCCCCGGACGGCCTTTACTGTATAATTTTCATACATGCTAATACTGGCTCCTACGGTATCGCATGATGCTCTAAGCTATTACTAGACAATGGCTGCAAAACTAGCTGTCGGGGTATTGTACGGACGACCGTGGAAGCGCCGCCGTGCCGCCGCCGCGACTGCGGGCAATTCACTGTAGAGGGACCGCAACAGGGCCAAAATGAAGCCGCCACCGCGCTCGGGCGAGCACGATGGCGGCGAGGTCTACCCGGCCCTCGGCGTCAGGCCACGGCGTGCTCTTTCTGGTTCTCCGCCGCCACCTTGGCTGCCACCTCGGGCGGCGCCTCCGCGTAACCGTGGAAATGCTGGCGGTGGGTGCCGCGGCCGTGGGTGATGGAGTGGAGCGTGGTCGAGTACTTGTAGAGCTCCGCCTCGGGAAGAACGGCCCGGACCTTGGTGAGGCGCCCGTCGGCCTCGGTGCCCAGAATCTGTCCCCGCCGTGCACTCAAATCGCCCATCACGTCGCCCAGCACGTCGTCCGGGGTCCACACCTCCAGGTCCACCAACGGCTCCAGCAGCACCGGCCGGCACTTGGGCGCCACGTTCCTGAAGCCCTGGATGCCGGCCATCTTGAACGACATCTCGTTGCTGTCCACGTCGTGATACGACCCGTCGAAGCACTCTGCCTGAAAATCCACCAGCGGGTAGCCGGCCACCACGCCGCGCTCCGCCGCCTCCTGGATACCCTTGTCCACCGCCGGGATGTACTTGTTGGGGATCACCCCCCCGACGATGTTGTCGACGAACTCGTAGCCGCTCCCCCGCGGCAGCGGCGCGAGTCGCACCCAGCAGTCCCCGTATTGGCCCCGGCCACCGGTCTGCTTCTTGTGCTTTCCCTGGCCCTCGGCTTTCCCCTTGATGGTCTCCCGGTAGGCCACCTTGGGGCGAATCAGCTCGGCATGGACCCCGAACTTCCGCTCCAGCCGGTGCAGGATGGTGTCGAAGTGCCGCTCGCCCATCCCGTGGATGAGCGTCTGCCCCAGCTCCGAGCTGTACTCGAAGTGGAAGGTGGGATCTTCCTCGTGCAGCTTGTGCAGCCCGGCGGCCAGCTTGTCCTCCTCGCCCCGCTGCTTCACCAGTACGGCCGAGGTCGCCACCGCATCGGGCAGCGGGAGTGGCTGGAGGCGCACCGGCTGGTCCCGGAGGCAGAAGGTGTCGCCGGTGTGGGTGTCCCTCAGCTTGGCGACCGATCCGATGTCCCCCGCGCTCAGCCCCGCCACCTCGATCCGCTCCTTGCCCTGCTGGATCGAGAGATGGTTCAACTTTTCCGCCACCTCGTGCTCCGCGTTCCAGACCTCCTGGCCGCTCCTGAGCTCGCCGCCGTGGAGGCGGAACAGCGTCACGTCGCCGACGTGGGCCTCGGAGAGGGTCTTGAACACCCGGCCCACCAGCGGCGCGTCGGCCGGGGGCTTCACTTCGGCCGGCGAGGGGAGGAGCTCGACCATCTTCTTGAGCAGCGTCCGAAGCCCGTAGGTGAGCGTCGCGCTGCCGCAGAAGAGCGGAACGATCTGTCCGGCGAGCATGGCCCGCTTCACCGCGCCGATGAACTGCTCGCGCGGGATCTCCTCCCCGGCCAGGTAGCGCTCGATCAGCTCGTCGTCGGTCGAGGCCACCGCCTCGGTGAGCTGCTCGCTGTATTCCCTGTAGCGCTGCTGGTACTCGGAGGGGATGGGAACCACGTCGTACTCGCTCTTCGCGGTCCCTTTCTTGTAGTTGTGGCAGTGTCCGGAGAAGAGATTGATGATGCCGTGGAAGTCGGGGCCGTCGCCAATGGGGATCTCGACCGGAACGACTTTCGACGTCAGGTGGGACTTCACATCCTGGAAGACCCGTTCGAAGTCGGCGTGCTCCTTGTCCATCAGGGACACGAAGAGCATGCGGGGAAGATGCAGGTGATCGCAGGCCTCCCAGACCTTCTCGGTGCCCACCTCCACCCCGCCGGTGCCACTGACCACCACCACGGCGGCGTCGGCCGCGTGCAGGCCGGTCACGACCTCGCCGAAGTAGTCCAGGTAGCCGGGGGTATCGATGAGATTGATCTTGGTGTCGAGCCACTCGGCGTAGCCGAGGGCGAGATTGATCGAATGCTTGCGGTCGATTTCGTCGGGGGAGTAGTCGGTGAGCGTGGTCCCGTCCTTGATGCTGCCATGCCGGCGGCCGGACCCGGACACCCAGGCGAGCGCGTCCACCAGGGACGTCTTCCCGCTCGCGCCATGGCCGACGAACGCCACGTTCCGGATGGCGTTGGAGCCATAGACCTTCATGGTCTCCACCTCCTTATGAGAGTTGAATTTTCAAGGTGAAGATGTTTCTGGCCGTTGTCAAACCCGGGACGTGCGCGCATCCATCCGTAGCGGGCTCGGAGACCGCGGCCTCGGCAGCGGCTAGCGGTATCCCGCCGCCTGGAGGTGAAACAACTCGGAGTACAGCCCGCTCAGCGCCAGCAGCTCCTCGTGGGTGCCCTGCTCGACCAGCTCGCCGCCGCGGAGCACCAGGATCCGGTCGGCCATGCGCACGGTCGAGAATCGGTGCGAGATGAGCACCGCCATCCGCCCCCGGGTGAGCTCGGAGAACCGGAGGAAGACCTCGTACTCCGCCCGGGCATCGAGCGCCGCGGTCGGCTCGTCGAGAATGAGGAGCTGGGCCTCGCGCATGTAGGCCCGGGCCAGCGCCACCTTCTGCCACTCGCCACCCGAGAGATCGACTCCGCCCTCGAAGCGCCGGCCCAGCATCTGCCCGTACCCTGCCGCGAGTCGGTCCGCCACGGTGTCCGCCAGACTCCGGCCGGCGGCGCCTTCGATGGCCGGCTGATCGTCCAGGCGGCTGATGTTCCCGACCGCGATGTTCTCCCGCAGCAGGAAGTCGTATCGCACGAAGTCCTGGAAGATCACGCCGACGTTCCGGCGCAGGCTGAACAGGTCGTACTCCCGCAGGTCCACGCCGTCGAGCAGAATGCGGCCCTCGGTCGGGTCGTAGAGCCGTGCCAGGAGCTTGACCAGCGTCGTCTTCCCCGCGCCGTTCTCTCCCACCAGGGCGATCCGCTCGCCCGGCTCCAGGGTGAAGCTGAGGCCTCGCACCGCCCACCGCTCCGCCCCGGGATAGGTGAAGCCCACGTCCTCGAACCTGAACCCCTCGCGGATCGGCGAAGGCACGGCCCGCGCGCCCCGGACCGGGCTGATGCGAGGCTGGATGGCGAGAAAGGTGAACAGGTCGTCGAGGTAGAGGCTCTGCTCGAAGATCTGGGACAGCGACAGCAGCACCCGTTGGATCAGGTCGCGGCTCTGGCGGAAGGAGCCGGCGAGAAAGGTGAGCACGCCGATGGTGAACAGGCCGGCGGGCGACCGATAGCCGGTCACGGTGAGGTAGATGATCACCGCGTAGGCGCCGTAATACCCCAACGTGCCGACCGCGGCCAGGAGGCTCGAGACCAGGCTCCGGCGGATCGCGAGCGCCTTGTTCGCCTGGTAGAACTCCCGCGACAGCCGGTCGTAGCGGCCGACCAGAAAGTCGGAGAGCCCGAAGAGCTTGAGCTCCTTGGCCGAGACGTCGCTGGCGGCGATGTAGCGCAGGTAGTCGAGCTGGCGCCGCTCCGGGGTCCAGGAGTAGAGGAGGGAGTAGCCCAGCGAGGCGAAGTGGGTCTCCCCGAGCAGCGAGGGCAGGACCGCGACGGCGAGCAGGACCAGCAGCCAGGGCACGTAGACGGCCAGGGCCACGGCCAGCGTCGCCAGCGTGATCAGGTCCTGGATGGTGCCGAGCAGCAGCGTGAAGAGCCCGATGCGCCCCACCGTCTGCCGGCGGGCCCGCTCCAGCTTGTCGTAGATCTCGGCGTTCTCGAATTGCTCCAGGTCGAGGGTCGCCGAGTGGCGCATCAGCTCGACGCTGGTGCGGTTGGCGAAGAGGTCGCCCAGCAGGCTCTCCAGCAGCGCGGAGAGCCGGCTGAGTCCCTCGCCCACCAGGGCGATGCCCAGCTCCAGGGCGAGGAGCTCGCCGAGGCGCCCCCAGGGGATCGGCCCGCCGCCGCCCACCACCGTGATCGCCAGGACGACCTCGTCCACGATGAGCTTGCCGACCCACAGCACGGCGAGCGGCACCAGGGCCCGAGTGATCCGGAGCAGGAAGATGCCCACGACGTACCGGGGCTCGGTCTCCCACACCATGCGCAGCAGTCGGGGAAGATGCCGCAGCGCCTGGAGCCGCTCCCGCCAGGAGACCTGCGGATCCCCCGGCCGTCGCCGGCCCCTGGGGTTAGGGGGAACGACGGGATGTCCCAGCGGCAAGGTCATGTCGGAAGGTAATTATCTTGTTGCCATGCCTCTCCCGATCACCGCGCTGGTCACCGGCGCCACCCATGGCATCGGCCGGGCCACCGCGTTCGCCCTCGGACGCGCCGGGTACCGGGTCGGCGTCTGCGCCCGCACCGCGGGCAAGGTCGAATCACTGATGGCGGAGCTTCGCGCGGCGGGGATCGAGACCGCCGGGCGCGCCACCGACGTCGCCGATCCGGCCCACGTGACTGGTGTGGTCGAGCACGTGTCACGGGCGCTCGGCGAAATCGGCCTCCTGGTCAACAACGCGGGCGTGCTCATCGCCCGGCCCATCGGGGAGCTCACGCTGGAGGACTGGGACGCCACCATGGCCACCAATCTCCGCGGCCTCTTCCTGATGACTCGCGCGGTGCTGCCGCCGATGCGGGCCCGCGGGCAGGGCGACATCGTGAACGTGGCGAGCCTGGCCGCCCGCAACGGGTTCGCCGGCGGCTCGGCGTACGCCGCGTCGAAGCACGCGGTGCTCGGCTTCGGCCGCTCGCTCATGCTCGAGCTGCGGAAGGAAGGCATTCGAGTCATCACCGTCTGCCCCGGCTCGGTGGACACCGGTATGCTTCGCGACCAACCGATGCTGAAGTCGGATCCCGCCCGCATCCTGCAGCCCGAGGACGTGGCGGAGGCCATCCTCCACGCGCTTCGCCTCCCGGAGCGCGCCCTGGTGAGCGAAATCGACATCCGCCCGGCCAACCCGTAGGACCGCGGCATGTCCCCGGTCGCGGTCTCGATGTGCGTCTGCCGCGGCATGCCGTTCAGCGTGCTCTTACCGCGGGCCCGGGCAGCCGGGTGGGACCTGGCGACGTTGATGCGGGAGACCGGCTGCGGTGCGCAGTGCGGCCTCTGCCGTCCCTACCTCCGGCGGATGCTGGCGACCGGCGCAACCACCTTCACCGAACTGCTGTGGGACGATCCCGGCTGATGGAACGCTTCGACTGGTCCCAGGTCGACCTGGCGCGTGTCCTCACCGGCACCGCGCTCGTGGTCGGCTGGCTCGGCATCTACTTCGCCTTCCAAGGCCACTGGCTGGGAATCCTGCTGCCGCTGATCACGACGGCGCTCACCTTCGCCGCGCTCCGGGCGGGTGACCAGCGGGCCCGGCGGCGGAACACGGCGCTGCGTGACGCCCTCGCCTCCGCGGCCGCGCGGAACCGCGAGCTCGAGCGGCTCCGCCGGGTGGCCGCGACCCTGCTCGCCAGCAACGAGCTCTCCGGTCTGCTCCAGGAGGTCTCCGATGCGGCGGTGGACCTGCTCCAGGCGGAAGGCAGCGCGGTCGCGCTGGTGGTGGAAGAGGGCAGGTTTCTCAAGGTGCACGCCGCGACCGGCGCGCTCGCCGACGCGCGGGACCGTCTGGTCCCGTCGGACGGGTCGCTGGTGGGAACCGTGATCGCCAGCGGTGCGCCGCTGCTGTCCGACGACATGGATGCCGACCCGCGGAGCTATCAGATGCCCGGTCTGGGCGTTTCCCTGCGCACGGCGGCCATCGTGCCTCTGCGCTCCGCGGGCCTGGCGATCGGCACTGTTAGCGTCTACAACCGCCGCGACGGGCGGCGGTTCGACGACCACGATCTCCAGCTCCTCCAGACGCTGGGCGACCAGGTCGTGGTCGGCATCGACCGGGCGTCGGTGCTGGAGGAGAGCCGCCGCAACGAGCGCGCGCTGGTCGCGAAGAACGCCGAACTGCTGCGCGCCACCCGGCTCAAGAGCGAGTTTCTCGCCAACATGAGCCACGAGCTTCGCACCCCGCTCAACGCCATCATCGGCTTCTCCGACCTGATGCTCACCGAGGATATCGGGGCGACCAACCCCCAGCAGCGCGAATTCCTGGAGGCGGTGCTGCGGAATGGGCGACACCTGCTCGAGCTGATCAACGGCATCCTCGACCTCTCCAAGATCGAGGCCGGCCGCATGGTGCTGTCGCTCGCGGCGACCGATCTCCGCGAGGCGATCACCGGCGCAGTGGCCGACACCGCGAGCCTCCGGAGCGCGAAGCGGCAGGAGGTGTGGCTGGAGCTCGATGACCAGCCGCTGAATGTGGTGGCCGACGGTGTCCGGGTGCGCCAGGTGCTGTTCAACCTCCTCTCCAACGCCTCCAAATTCACCGGCGAGGGGGGCACCATCATTCTGACCGCCCTCAGCACCCGCGCCCCGCTGGCGCCGCCGGCCGACCGGGCCGGTGACGATCGGAAGCTGGTGACCCAGGACGTCGTCTGGGTCTCCGTGGCCGACACCGGCATCGGGATCGCGTCGCAGGACATGGTCAAGCTGTTCCAGGAATTCAGCCAGGTCGACAGCTCGGCCAGCCGGCAGGCGCAGGGCACCGGGCTCGGCCTCGCGTTGAGCAAGAAGCTGGTGGAGATGCACGGCGGGACCATCGGGGCCGAGTCGCTGCCGGGACGGGGGTCGACCTTCTGGTTCATCTTGCCGGCCGAGGGCCCCGTGCGCCGGTCCGGCGGCTAGAGCTTGGGCTCGCGCTTCCACCCGGGACGAAACGGTGGGGGCAGCATCGCGGCACGGCGGAGCAGCTCGAGGTGCGGCGCGATCACATCGGCCAGCCGTTGCGCCGGCTCGGCGTGGGCGGGGTTGAGCACCGCGGGAGGAGCGGCGGTCAGCACCAGGGCCCCATGGACCCGTCCCGCCACGCGGAGCGGCACGATCAGCCGCGCCTCGCCTTGGGCCAGGGCGAAGAAGTGCGGCAGCTCGCCTTGCAGCACCTGCCCTAACGCGGTGCCGGCCACCGGCACCGAGGCCAGGTCCGGAAGCGGCCTCCGCTCGCCGGGGTCGAGCAGAACCACCCGGTCTCCCTCCGTGAGGCGGAGGGCGAAGTGGAGCTCGTCGAACGGCAGGAACCCTCCGGCCAGCTGGGCTACCCGGCGGGTCGCGTCGTCCGGTTCGGCACCGAGCGCCAGCACTTCACCGACCTCCACCAGCCGCGACGCCAACGGCGGCACCGATTCCGGCCGGCTCTCGCGCTCCCGCGCCGCCTGATCCACCAGCAGGGCCACATGCGGGGCAATCAGCGCGGCCACCCGGCTCAGCAGCTCCGCGTCAGCCTCGTCGTAGAGGTCGGGCCCCACACTCCCCAGCAGTAGATAGGTCGTGATTCGGGTGGGCCCGGTCGCGCGGGCGCCGACGACCGCCCGGAGCTCGGCTCCCGCGGGATCGGACACCGTGAAGTACCCTCGGGGCCAGCGCGCCTCCCGGCCCGCGTCGCCAAGCAGGATGCGGCCATGGGGCTCGGCGAGGCCGGCGAGATCGAGCGAAGTCGAGTCCAGCGTCAGCGAGGGATCGGCCCACAGGGCACCCCCGACGTGCTCGCCCAGCCGGTAGTACCGGCCGCCACCCGGACCCGAAAGCACCAGCTCGAGTCGGTCGTGCGGGATGAGGGGCTCGAGCGAATGGCTCAGCGCCGCGGCGAAGAGTGGCGGCGTGCTGCCGCCGGTGCTGGCCTGCGCCAGGCCATCGAGCAGGGCGGCGATGCGTTCCGGCCCGTGGCCCTGCCCGCCCCCCGATCCTCCCCACTGCCGCGCGAGCCGGCCCAGCGACGGCGCGAGCCGCTGCGCCGCGAGCCGAAGCACCATGAGGTCCATGCCGCGGTAGCGCCCGGGCTGAAGACCGGCGACCAGCAGGAGACCGACATCCCGGCGGCCGAACCGGATCGGCAGCGAGGCGGTCGAGTGATATCCCGCGTCACGGACGATCTCCTCGAGAATCGCGAGCTGGCTGGGGTCCAACTGGGGTGAAGGGAGCGGGACGCTGAGGTCGTCCTGCGCGAGCGCCTCCGGACCCAACAGCACCACGCCGCCGGCCTGGGGATAGAGCCAGAGACCCAGCAGGTCGTGGGGCACGTCGGCGGCCAGCGCATTCGACAGCGCCTGGTGCCAGGTCGCGAGCGCGTCGGCGTCTCCCGCGCCTTGATCGAGGCGGAGGATCGGGACGAGAGGCTCATCCGCCATAGGCGGAAAGGCGTCGCCGGAAAGCTCGGCCTCGGGGGAATCCATGGCGGGTCAAATGGGCAGGAGGCATGCCGCACGCCAAACCGGCACAACGCCATGCGGTCCAATAACTTGACGACAAGATGTCGGGTGGGTGCCCGTTGCGGCGGAACCCCACATGGCGTCCTGCCCGCCTCCGTTGCACCCTGCTGCCGCTGGAAAGTGCCTGAGAACGGCCCGTTGACATACCCCCCACCCCTATGTACATTGCCCTTCGGGTTTATTCAGAGAGGGAAGCGTGAAACAAGCGACGCTCCATATCGAAGGCATGAGTTGCGGCCATTGCCTGAATGCGGTCAACCGCGCGCTCAGCACCATTCCCGGCGTTCGTGTCGAGGCGATCCGGCTTGGCCGAGCGGAGGTGACCTTCGACGAAAACACCACCGGCCTCTCGCAGCTCGAGGCCGCCGTGACCGACGCGGGGTACCGCGCCACGGTCGAGCGATGACTACCGTCGATCTCGCGGTGATCGCCGGCGGGGTCGCCGCGATCGTCTGGGTCAACTGGTACTTCTTCGTCGCGGGGCGGCGGGGAGAGCGGACCAGGAACAGCGAATGACGACGACCATCCCGTCCGCCCCGTCCGATCTCACGATTCCGGTTCAGGGCATGACCTGCGCCGCATGCAGCGCCCGCATTCAGCGGGCCCTGGAGCGGGCGCCGGGCGTGAGCACGGCCAACGTGAATCTGATGACCGGCGCGGCGACGGTCTCGTACGACCCGTCCACCATCACGCCCGAGCGGCTGGTCGAGACCATCCGGGATACCGGCTACGGGGCGGCGCTGCCCGACCCCGGAGCGTCCGCGGAAGCCCTGGCCGACACCCAAGACGCCGCACGCGAAGCGGAGCTCCGCAACCTCCGTTGGAAGCTGATTGCGAGCCTGGTCGCCGCCGTGCTGGCCATGCTCATCAGCATGCCGCTCGCCGAGCTGGTCGGGCAGGGGACGCCGGATCCGCTGATGCGGCTCATGATGCCGCTCACTCGACCTGCTTCGAATGGTGGCGCCCTGGATCGACCGGGTCCCGGCCGACGCGTGGCGCTGGATGCTGCTGGCGCTCACCGCACCGGTGGTGGGTTGGGCCGGCCGGCACTTCTACACCAGGGCCTGGGCGGCGTTCCGTCATCACAGCGCCGACATGAACACGCTCATCGCGGTCGGCACCGGCGCGGCGCTGCGTCTATAGCGTAGTGGCGACGCTGGCGGACGACTGGTTCAGCGCCCGCGGGATCGAGCCGCATGTCTACTACGAGGCGGTGGTCTGGATCATCGCGCTCATCCTGCTGGGCAACCTGCTGGAGGCCCGGGCCAAGAGCCGCACCTCCGGAGCGATCCGCCGGCTGGCCGGTCTTCGGCCGGACACCGCGACGGTCGTTCGCGAAGGCGCGGAGGTGGAGATCCCGCTGGCGCAGCTCCGGCCGGGCGACGAGGCCGTGGTCCGGCCCGGCGAAAAGATCCCGGCCGACGGCCAGGTGGTCGACGGCATCAGCCACGTGGACGAGTCCATGCTCACCGGGGAGCCGCTCCCGGTCCGCAAGGCACCCGGCGATCCGGTGATCGGTGCGACGCTCAACCGGAACGGCGCGCTTCGCTTCCGGGTGGAGCGGGTGGGCGCGGACACGGTGCTCTCGAGAATCATCCTGCTGGTGCAGCAGGCGCAGGGCATCGAAGGCGCCGATCCAGCGGCTGGCCGACCGGATCTCCGCGGTCTTCGTGCCGGTGGTGATCTCGCATCGCGATCGCGACGTTCGTGCTGTGGTTCGTGCTCGGCCCCGAGCCCGCCTACCTGCAGGCGCTCGTCGCGGCGGTCACGGTGCTCATCATCGCGTGCCCCTGCGCCATGGGGCTGGCGGTCCCGACGGCGGTGATGGTCTCCACCGGCCGCGGCGCCGAGCTCGGCATCCTGATCAAGGGCGGCGAGCCGCTGGAGCGCAGCGAGCGGCTCGACACGGTGGTCTTCGACAAGACGGGGACGATCACGGAGGGACGATCCGCGGTCGCAGGGCGTCTGGGGCGACGACGAATCGTCGCTGCTCCGGCTCGCCGCCTCGGTCGAGCGCCGGAGCGAGCATCCTCTGGGCGAGGCGATCGTGGCGGAGGCCGTCGCGCGCGGGCTCGCGCTGGCGGAGCCGGAGGAGTTCGAGAGCCGCACCGGGCGCGGCGTCGCGGGACGGGTGGAGGGACGGGCGGTCGCGGCCGGCAACCTCGCCGATGCTGGCCGACCTCGGCGTCGAGCCCGGCGAGTTCGCCGCCACGGCGGAGCGTCTCGCGGGGGAGGGGCTCACGCCGGTCTACGTGGTGGTGGACGGGAGGGTGGCCGGCGTCCTGGCGGTGGCCGATGCCGATCAAGCCGACCAGCGGCGAGGCGGTCGCCAGCGCTCCGCGACATGGGGATCGAGAGCGTCATGCTCACCGGTGACAACGCCCGCACCGCGGCGAGCGTGGCCCGGGCGGTCGGGATCCAGCGGGTGATCGCCGACGTGCTCCCCGAGCGGAAGCTCCAGGAGATCCGCCGGCTCCAGCAGGAGGGGCGGTCGGTCGCGATGGTGGGCGACGGCCTCAACGACGCGCCGGCGCTGGCCCAGGCCGACGTCGGCATCGCCATGGGTACCGGCACCGACGTGGCCATGGAGGCGGGCGACATCACCCTGATGCGGGGCGACCCGGTCGGCGTGTCCCGCGCGATCCAGCTGGCGCGCCGGACCATGCGGGTGATCCGGCAGAACCTCTTCTGGGCGTTCGTCTACAACGTGATCGGCATCCCGGTCGCCGCCGGCGTGCTGTATCCGCTCTTCGGTATCCGCCTCACGCCGGCGATGGCGGCGGCGGCGATGGCGGTGAGCTCGGTCAGTGTGGTAACCAACAGTCTGAGGCTAAGGAGATCCGCATGACGACGGTGGCGTGTGCCTGCGGGGCCAGACCCGGAGACGGCACGCATGCCGTGGCCGTGGATCCCGAGATCAAGCGGTCCGTGCTTACCCGGCTGCGGCGGATCGAGGGACAGGTTCGCGGGCTGCAGAAGATGGTGGAGGAAGAGCGCTATTGCGCCGACGTGCTGATGCAGGTGTCGTCGGTTCAGGAGGCGCTGCGCGGGGTCGGCCGGGCCATGCTCCACAACCACCTCAGGCACTGCGCCACGGAGGCCATCCGCTCGGGCGACGACGCCCGTGCCGACGCGATGTACGACGAGATCATGGAGCTGGTGTACCGGAGCGTGCGGTAGCTCCTACCGACTTCCTTCCACCGCCACCCGCGCCATGTCGCGTTCCGCCGTCCGCGTTGCGCCGAGAATCACGATACCGCCCACGATCACCACCAGCGGCAGCAGCAGGATCGCGCGGTCGAGACCGAACTGATCCGACAGCATCCCCACCAGGGGCAGCGCGATGGCGTCTCCAGCCAAATGGATGAAGAGCAGATAGGCTCCCGCGACCGTCGCGCTGATCCGGGGCGGCACCACGTCGAAGATCACGGCGGTGATGGGCCCGTTGTACCATGAGAGGCAGAAGAAGGCGACGGTGAAGACGGCCTTGAAGAGTGTGGGATCGCGAATGGTCAGCAGCCAGAGCGCGAGCGGCCCGCCCAGCAGCAACCCCAGGGCGATGGTGATGACCCGGCCGGTCTCCCAGCGGATGCGGAGCCAGTCCGCCAGGAACCCGCCGAACAACGTGCCCGACACCCCCGCGATCAGCCCCCATTTCCCCAGCAGCGCGGCGCCCGCCGCCGGGCTGAGCTGGAGCTCCCGCGACACGAAGGTCGGCCCCCAGCCGACGATGCCGTTGGTGCCGAATGAGATCATCGCCCCGGCCAGGAACACGTAGACCAGGGTGGGGGTGTGCAGCACGGTCGCGCCGGCGCGAACGATGTCGTCGAACGTGCTGCTGATCCCCGCCGCGAACGGCACCTGCTCGGCGGGGTTTACGGTGGTGCGGCGGACCCAGCGAAAGATGTTGAGCGCGACGCCGATCCCCACCGCCGCGCTGAACGCGGCGACGTCGAGCTTCGAGTCCGCCCCGTACGAGCGGTCGAGCCAGTACGCCACGACGCCGCCGATCGCGACGCTGGCGATGAGCGGCCACAGGTGCCGGAGCAACGCCACCGCGCCGAGGTGGAAGTCCCGCATGAACGACCTCACCGTGAGGCGGGCGGGCGGGCGAGTGGGGTCCAGCAGCCGGGCGACCAGCACGGCGCAGACGAATCCGGGCACCCCGACCGTCATGAAGGCGACCCGCCAGCCGTACGTCTCTTCCAGCGCGCCGCCGATCAGCAGGCCCGAGACGCCGCCCAGCGAGACGCCCGAGGCCAGAATCCCCATCGCCATGGCCCGGCGGGCGCCGGGGAAGTAATCCGCCACCAGCGAGGCGGCGGCGGGACCGTACGCCGCCTCGCCCACTCCGACGGCGGCCCGACAGGTGAAGAGCTGCCAGTAGCTCCTGACCAGTCCGCTCAGGAAGGTGAAGGCGCTCCACACCGTCACGCCCCAGGCGATCACCGCCCGGCGGGAACGCAGGTCGCTGATCACCCCGAAGGGGAGCGCCGCGACGGAAAAGACCAGGATGTAGGCCGAGCCGAGCCAGCCGAGCTGGGTGTCGGTCAGCGCCAGATCGCGCTTGATCGGCTCGAACAGCGCGTAGATGACGTTGCGGTCGACGTAATTGAGAAAGTTGATGACGGCGAGCAGCCCCAGGGCGTACCACCGGTACCCGGATGTCACCGACCGGCCGCCGTCTCCGCTCCCCCCGCCCCCGGCCGCAGGTGCGCCAGCGATTCCTCCGCGCGCCGGTCGCGGGACCGGAGCGCCGCGCGATATTCCTCGAGCAGCCGCCCCATCATCGCTTCCCGCCGGCCGTGGAGCCGCTTCAGCGGCCGATCGGCATGTCGCGCCTTGGCGTACGCGGTGAGCACCGGCAGCGCGATGGAGTTGTCGCCATAGCACCACCACCGTGCCGGGCAGCTGGTCGGGATCGATCTTGCCCCAGCTCACCGCCTCCGCCGGGGTCGCGCCGGAGAGCCCGCCGGTGTCGGGGCGGGCGTCGGTCATCTGGAGGAAGTAGTCGTGACCCCGCTCGTCGATGCCGAGCACCTCCTGGATCTGTGGCTCGGTCTGGAGCATGAAGTTCTTGGGACTTCCCCCGCCGACGATCAACACGCCGCTCCGGCCCCCGGTCCGCTTCGCCTCCAGCACGATGGCCGCGGTCTCGTTGACGTCGGCGCTCACGTCGAAGCGCAGCTTGCTCCCCGCCAGGGCCTGCTCGGCGACGTTCATCCCGATCGAGCTGTCCCCCGGCGAGCTGGTGTAGAGCGGCACCTCGAGCTCGTGCGCGGCCGCCAGCACCGAGCGCCGGCTGAGGCCCAGCGCCTTCTCGCGCTCGCGGACATACCCGCCGAGGAGATGGTGATACTCCGCGCTGCTCATCGGCCGCTGGAACTCCGCCCGGGCGGAAACCTCCCGGATGAACCGGTCGGTGGAGAGCAGCACGTCGTAGTCGAAGAAGATGTCGTAGATCCGGACCACACCCTTGTCGCGCAGCTCCACGTCGTCGACAGTGGGCGTGCCGCGGTGCATCGCGAGGCCGAGCGCGAAATGGGCATCGTGGTACAGGTTGGCGCCGGTGGAGATGATCCAGTCGATGAACCCGGCCTCCATGAGCGGGATGAGGCAGCTCATGCCGAGGCCCGCCGGCGTCATCGCGCCGGTCAGGGTCAGGCCGACCGTCACCTCCGGGTCGAGCATCCGCTGGGTGAAGAGCTGGCAGCCCTCGCGGAGTCGCCCGGCGTTGTACGCCAGGAACGCGTTCTCCACCAGGTCGGCGACGGTCTCCTGGCCGGTGATGCCGCGCGGGTCGATGCGCTGACCGCGGAGGTAGGGTGCCGAGGGACGGGTCATACGCTCATCCTAGGATGCGGAGGGCGGGATCGACCGGCTTTTGGGCACGGGCCTCCATCACCGCGGCGACCGCCTCGGCGGGGTCGTCGGTCACCATGAAGAGTCGGAGGTCGCCCGGGTTGATCTTGCGCTCGGCGGCCACGGTGCGGGTCAGCCAGTCCACCAGCCCGGACCAGTACTCCCGCCCGAAGAGGATCACCGGGAAATGCTTGACCTTGCCGGTCTGAATCAGGGTCAGCGCTTCGAACAGCTCGTCCAGCGTGCCATAGCCTCCGGGAAACACGATGAACGCGGTGGCGTACTTCACGAACATCATCTTGCGGACGAAGAAGAACTTGAAGTTCAGGCTGCGGGTCAGGTACGCGTTGGCGCCCTGCTCGAACGGCAGCTCGATGTTGCAGCCGATCGACAACCCGCCGCCTTCCAACGCGCCCCGGTTCGCGGCCTCCATGATGCCGGGGCCGCCGCCGGTGATGACCGGTACGCCGGCCTTGGCCAGCAGCCGCGCGGTCTCCACCGCCTTCTCGTACTGGAGATCGTTGAGTTTGGTGCGCGCGGAGCCGAAGATGGTCACCCCGTCGCTCACGTCGGCCAGGTTGTCGAACCCCCAGACGAACTCGCCCATGATCCGGAGCACCCGCCAGGAATCCGACTTCAGAAAGAGCTGCTCGGGCACCTGCTGCGGCGGGCTCTCCAGCAGCTGCTCGTCTTCGGTCGGTAACTTCTTGTCGTCGAGGTGACGATAGGGATTCTCAGTCACGGGTCAGGCGCTCGATCGCGGCGCGATGATCGTCGGCCACATTGTAGAAGTAAGGGGAGAGGCGGACGTGCCCGGGGCGGTGCGTCGGCCGACGATCGCCGCCTCCCCGAGACGGCGAACGGCCGCCGCCGGGTCCTCGCTCGCCAGCATGACGATGGCCGACCGCTGGTCCCGGTGGCGCAACCCGGGTCCTGAGGCCGGCCCACCGTGCCTGATCGATCAGGTCCTCGACCAGCGGCATCGTGCGGCGGCGGATCTCCGCGGGGCCCAGCTCCTCCAGCACATCGAGCCCCCCGAGCTGGGCGTAAACCGCAAGGACGGCCGGGGTGCCGGTCTCGAGCCGGCGGGCGTCGGCATGCAGCGACAGCGAGCGGGGGTCGAAGCGGAACTGCTCCCGGTGGGCGAACCAGCCCGTCGCCCGCGGAGCCAGCGTGCCCAGCAGCTCGGCCCGGGCGTACAGCAAGGCCACCCCGCTTCCGCCGAGGAGCCACTTGAGCCCGCCGGTGCAATAGAAGTCCACGTCCGAGGCGACGACGTCAACCGGGAGTTGCCCCGCGGCCTGGTAGCCGTCCACCAGCAGCAGCGCCCCGCGGCGGTGGGCGATCTCGGCCACCGCCCGGATGTCCTGGATCGCGCCGCTGGTGAAGAACACATGGCTGGTCGCGACCAGCGCGGTCTTGCCGTCCACCGCGCGCTCGATGGCCTCGAGCGGGACGCTGATCCCGTCGGGGCTCTCGACCACGACGACCTCGACCTCGTCCGGCTTGGCGAGCCACTGGTAGGGAACCGTGGGGAAACTCGAGGCTGGTCACCACCACCCGCCGCCGAAGCCGGTAGTCGAGCGACTCCGCCACCGCGGTCAGCGCGGTCGAGATGTTGGGATGGAGGGCGATCGTTCCCGGCGGGGCGCCGATCAGACGGCCGTACCGCAGGCGCAGCGACGCGAGCGCCTCCCACCACACGTCGTACCACGCCGCGGCGCCGCGCTGCTCCCACAGGTCCAGGCACTCGTTCACCCGGGCCCGCGACCGGGTGGACAGCGCCCCCAGCGAGCAGCTGTTGAGGTATACGGAGCGCCGGAAGATCGGAAACTCCGCCCGATAGTCCCGAGGAGGCGCGGGCGCGGTGGCGGCGGACATGGGGGAGAATATAGGCGGAGCGGCGGGGCCGCCGGGCGCGGGCACCGCCGCCTGGCCCCGCCGCCTGCCCGTCGCCCCGCAGCCTCTATTATTCGCCCATGCCCAGCGACCTGGTCTGCCCTGACGCTCCAACTGGCGGCTCGTGCCGCGCTCCGGCCGCGGCTGGCGGTGGACCTCGTACGCACCGGGTGGGCCTTCCGGCGGCGCGGCTGGTACCTGCGGCCGCCGTTCCTGCCGCTGCCCGACCCGACCTACCTGCGCTGGCGGATGTACACCGCTTACGCCGACGAGCATGCCGTCCCACCGGCCGACGACGTGGTGCGCTTCGCCCGGTGGCGAAGGGAGACGATGGGCCTGTGACCGACCCCAACCTGCCTCACGTCGTGATTCTCGGCGGCGGTTTCGCCGGGCTCTACGCCGCCAAGGGACTGGCCGGCTCGCCGGTCTGCGTAACGGTGGTGGATCGCCGCAACCATCACCTGTTCCAGCCGATGCTCTATCAGGTGGCGTCCGCCGCCCTGAACCCGAGCGACATCGCCTCGCCCATCCGCTCGGTCCTCCGGCACCAGAAGAACACCGAGGTCGTGCTGGCCGAGGCCAGCGAGGTGGAGGTGAGTCGGCGGCGGGTGCGGCTCAGCGACGGCGGCTGCCTCGACTACGACTACCTGATCGTCGGGACCGGGGCCCGCCACTCCTACTTCGGCCACGATGAGTGGGAGCAGCTGGCACCCGGGCTCAAGAGCCTGGAGGACGCGCTGGAGATCCGGCGCCGGGTGCTGCTGGCCTTCGAGCTGGCCGAGCGGGAGCCCGATCCCGTGCGGCGCCACGCCTATCTCACCTTCGTCGTGGTGGGCGGCGGGCCGACCGGCGTCGAGACGGCCGGCGCGGTCGCCGAGATCCGGCGCTACGCGCTCCGGCGCGATTTCCGCCACATCGACCCGGGCGAGGCGACGGTGATGCTGCTGGAGGGAGGCCCGCGCCTGCTGCCGTCCTACCCGCCGTCCCTGAGCGACAAGGCGAAGCTCGACCTCCGACGGCTCGGCGTCGAGGTGCGCACCGAGACCATGGTGACCGATATCCAGCCCGGGTGGGTGCGCGCCGCAGGCTGGACCATCCCCTCGCAGACGGTCATCTGGGCCGCCGGCAACACGGCGAGTCCGCTGCTCAAGTCGCTCGACGCGCCGCTCGACCGGATGGGACGCGCGATCGTGGAGCCCGACTGCACCATTCCGGGCCACCCCGAGGTGTTCGTCCTGGGCGACGCGGCCGCTTCGCCGATCCTGAAGGCGGCACCTTGCCGGGGATCTGCCCGGTCGCCATCCAGATGGGGCAGTACACCGCCCGCACCATCGACGGGCGACCTCGCCGGCCGGCCGCGCCGCCCCTTCCATTACTGGGACAAGGGACAACTCGCCGTCGTCGGACGGGGCCGCGCGGTGGCGGACATCTGGAAGCTCCACTTCAGCGGCTTCCTGGCGTGGCTCACCTGGATCTTCGTCCACATCTTCTTCCTGATCGGCTTCCGCAACCGGGTGCTGGTGCTCATTCAGTGGGCCTGGTCGTACGCCACGTACGGGCGCGGAGCACGCATCATCACCGAGGAGATGCGGTCGCCTCCCGCGCCGCTCACCGCGGACTGCCCGCCGGAAGAGGTGCCCGCGGCGGCCCGATGACCCTCGCGGCTGCAGTGAAGCGGCGGGCCGCCGAACTCGGCTTCCTCGCGTGCGGCATCACCGACCCGAGCCCGATCCCCGATGGCGAGCGCCTCGACCAGTGGCTCGCGAGCGGGTATGCCGGCGTCATGCGCTACCTCCACCGCCAGGCCCGCAAGCGGAAAGATCCTCGGCTCATCGTTCCCGGAAGCCAAGTCTGTAGTAGTAGTTCTTGACAACTACTACGATGGCGACCCTGATCCTGGGCCTGCACCCCGCCTCGCGCGCTACGCCAGGGGCGAGGACTACCATAGGGTTACGCGCGACCGGATGGAGCCGTTGGCGGACTTCCTGCGGAGCGAAGGCGCCACGGTCGCTCACACCTTCGCCGACTCCGGTCCGGTGCCCGAGCGCGCCCTCGCGCTCCGGGCGGGGCTGGGCTGGATCGGGAAGAACACCATGCTGATCCGCCCCGGCGCGGGCTCCTTCTTCTTCATCGGTACGGTATTCACCGACCTCTCGCTGGAGCACGACCGCTCCGACGCCACCGACCACTGCGGCAGCTGCACCCGGTGCCTCGATGCCTGTCCAACCGATGCCCTGGTGGAGCCCCGGCTGCTCGACGCGACGCGCTGCATCTCCTATCTCACGATCGAACAGAAGGGGCCCATCCCCGAGCCCCTGGCGCAGCGGCTGGAGGGCTGGGTGTTCGGTTGCGACATCTGCAACGAGGTCTGTCCCTGGAACCAGCGCTTCGCCGAGGCGAGCTCCGCGGAGGAGTTTCGTTCCCGCGACGCGCTCGCCGGGCGCGGACCCCGAGGTGTTCGAGCGGATGGACGAAGAGGAGTTCACCCGGCGCTTCGGCGACACACCGCTCGAGCGCGCCGGTCTCCCCGGAATGCGGCGGAACTTCCGCGCGGCGCTCGCGCGGCCGGACGGCCGAGCCCGAGACGCCCGGCCGGAGATGAATGCGCCGATGCCCGCCGAGCTCGAGTACTACGCCAGGCTCCTGCGCTACGACGCGTGGGCCAACGCCGAGACGCTGAGATCGCTTCGCGCCGGCGCGGCCCCGCCGAAGGCGGTGCGCTGGATGGCACACATCGTCGGGGCGGGCGTGCTCTGGCTGGCGCGGCTCCGGGAAGAGCCGCCGGCGATCGCGGTCTGGCCCGACTTCGACCTCGACGGAGTGCGCCGCCGGCATCGAGCGCCTGGCCGCGGGCTGGCTCGGCTACCTGGAGTCTCTCTCCCGGGCAGACCTGGAGGAGAGCGTCGGCTACCGGAACAGTCTGGGAGAGTACTGGACCAGCACGGTCGGGGACATCCTGACGCACGTACCCATGCACGGCGCCTACCACCGGGCGCAAATCGCGTCGGCGGTCCGCGAGAGCGGGCAGGAGCCGGCCTACACCGACTTCATTCACGCGGTACGGCAGGGCTTCGTCGAATGACTTTCCCCGGGGGCCGGGGCCGATGCTCGTGGCGGTCGGCATCGGCCTGATCCTGGTCGGGCTGCTCTTCTGGTCCGGAAGCCTGTCCTGGTTCGGCCGGCTGCCGGGAGACATCAGGATCGAGCGGGAATCGGTGCGGGTCTACCTCCCGATCGTGTCGATGCTGATCGTGTCGGTGGTGTTCAGTCTGGTTCTCTACCTGATTCGGCGCTTTTTCTGATCATCCCCCCGAGGGCCGCTGCGCGATAACGGCTTGGGCGCGGCACCGGAGCCGGGACAGTGCCGCGGAGCCTCGTGCCGGGCGACCCTGTTTCGGACGTCTCCTACATAACCCGGGTCTGGGCGCTAGGGCGCTAGAACCGGCTAGACGGACGCCGCCCCGGTCAACCTCGAACATGCGCTGGGAACTGGAGCTCTGAGTGCCGCTGCCGACCCGGATCGCCCTGGTGCTGCTCGCGTGGACCCTCATCGGACTGTTCTCCGCCGGCCAGTGGTACCTGTTCCAGCTCTCCCGGGGCATGACGCCCGACTGGGGCGTGTCCCTCCTGCCGAATCTCACCAGCTGCTGGATCTGGGCCGGGTTCACCCCGTTCGTCGTCCACCTGGCGAGGCGGTTCCCGGTTCAGCGGGCCACCTGGACCCGCGCCCTGGGGCTCCACGTCCTGTTCGCGCTCGTCCTCTCGTTCCTCGACGCCTCGCTGGACATGGTGCTCGGCCAGTGGATCACGCCGCTGCATCCGCCGACTTCCTCCATCCTCACAGAGTACTTCGGCCAGTCGTTCATCAACGTGTTCAGCTATTTCGCGGTACTGGCCGTGGCGCACGCGATGCAGTATCACGCGCTGTTCACCGAGCGCCAGGTGGCCGCCTCCCGCTTGGAGACCCAGCTCCTCGGCGCGCAGATCCACGCCCTGGAGATGCAGCTTCGCCCCCACTTCCTGTTCAACACCTTGCACACCATCGCCTCGCTGGTGCGGGCGGAGCGGAACCCGGTGGCGGTGCGGATGATCGCCGGGCTGAGCGATCTCCTCCGGGCCTCCCTGCGCACCGACGGCCCCGCCGAGATCCCCCTGCGCGAGGAGCTGGCCCTGGTCGAGCGCTATCTCGCGATCGAGCAGATTCGCTTTCAGGAGAGGCTGGAGACCCGGGTCTCCGCCGACCCCGACGCCCTCGACGCCCTGGTGCCGGCGCTGATCCTTCAGCCTTTGGTGGAGAACGCCATCCGGCATGGAATCGAGCGGCGCGCGGCCCCTGGTCGGATCGAGGTCGCCGCCCAGCGCCGGAACGGCGCGCTGGTCCTCCGGGTGCAGGATGCCTCGACCGGTACCCCGGAGGCCGCTCGGGACGGGGCCGGGATCGGCCTGAGCAATACCCAGGCGCGGCTCCGCCATCTCTACGGCGAACACCAGCGTTTCGAGCTCAACAGCACGGCAGACGGCGGCGCCGTCGCGTCGGTCGAGCTTCCCTTCCACGACCGCCCCATCGACCATGGAACCATTGCGCGCGCTGGTAGTTGACGACGAATCGCTCGCCCGGGACACCCTCCGCCGGTTGCTCGGCGGCGACCCCGAGATCGAGGTGGTGGGCGAATGTGCCGGCGGCGCCGAGGCCGCCCGGGTCATCCAGGACGTGACCCCGGACATCCTCTTCCTCGACGTGCAGATGCCCGAGGTGGACGGGTTCGAGGTGCTGCGCCGCGCCCGGCCGGCGGAAGTGCCCGCGGTGGTGTTCGTGACCGCGCACGACGCCTACGCCATCCGCGCGTTCGAGGCCGAGGCGCTGGACTACCTCCTGAAGCCGTTCGACGACGAGCGCTTTCACCGCACCGTGGAGCGCGCCAAGGCGAGAGTGCGGGAGCACCGGGTCAACCGGCTGGCCCGGCGCATGGCGGCGACACTGGACGCGCGCGCGGAGCCGACGCCGGCAGCCAGCTATGTCGAACGCCTCCCGATCCGGGGCGAGGGCAAAGTCTTGTTCGTCCGGGTGGACGACGTCGACTGGATCGAGGCGGCCGACTACTGCGTCCGGGTTCACACCGCCGGCCGCTTCCACCTGCTGCGCGAGCCGCTGGGAGAACTGGAGTCCAGGCTCGACCCCCGCCGCTTCGTCCGGGTCCACCGCTCCGCGATCGTGAACCTCGGCCGGATCAAGGAGCTCCAGTCCCACTTCCACGGGGATGGCGTGGTGGTCCTGCACGACGGTTCCCGACTCCGGGTCAGCCGCGGCCGGCGCGAGCGCCTACACCGGCTGCTCGGCCTGACCGGCTGATCCGCGACTCACCGCACCCCCGGGCCGGCTCGCCGCCCCGTCCCCGCCGTTCGCTGCAAACCCGCGATCCCCGATTCCTCCGGGCCGTCCCCTGATCCGACGAGAACCTCCGTTCTCGTCGCGGATCACACCAGGAGGCGTTCATGTACAGAGTCGGTGTGTTGGCCATACTGGCCATCGGCATGACGGGATGCGGCGAGACCCCAACGCCGGAGGAGCCGACCAGCGGCGCCGGCGTAGCGGTAACTGAGGCCAGCTCGAATCAGGGCATGAGCGAGAAGCAGGCGCGTGAGAAGCTGAGAGAGGCCGACCTGGCCCACTCCGCCTCCTCGAGCTCGCTGCCCGACGGCTTTCTGGCCCCTCTGACGGACGACGCGGTGTTCCTGTGGCCCAACGCGACCTACGTGCAGGGGAAGGCGGCGATCGCCGGGGTGCTGGCCGCTCCGCCTCCACCGTTCGTGCCGGGCATCGGGCTGAGCTGGACCCCGGTGTTCGCGGACGTGTCGGTCGACGGCAAGGTGGGCTACAGCTTCGGGAACGCGGAGATCACCCGGCCCGGGCTCACCACGCTGCGGGGACAGTACCTCGCGTTCTGGCGCAGGGAACAGGGCACCTGGAAGGTGGAGGCCTGGAACCTGTCGCCCGCGTTCGTCGCTCCCGGCCCGCTGCCCGCCGACTTCGGCGTGGCGCTGCTGGGAAGCGGCGGGGGACCGTTCCACCCGGTGGACCGGAGCCAGGAAACCGAGGCCCTGCTGGCGGTGGACGCCGCCTTCTCCCAGGCATCGGTGGACTTCGGCCAGGCGGTCGCGTTCGGGGTGAACGCCCACGAGCACGCCATCGTCCTCAACGGCGGGGACCCTGATTTCATCATCGGACGGGAGGCGATCATCGAATCCCGCCAGGGAGGGGAGGGGACCACCCTGAGCTGGACACCGAGGCTTGGCGGGGTGGGGCACAAGGGCGATCTGGGCTGGACCATGGGGACCTGGTTGTTCGAGTCGCCCGGCGGGACCGGCAACGGCAAGTACCTCACGGTCTGGCAGAAGACTCCGAGCGGCGAATGGAAGTTCGTGCAGGACGGCGGAAGCGGAAACCCGCCCCCGGCTCCGTAGCGTAGGGGGAGGAGGCCCTCCGAAACGCCCTGGCTCGAGCCTTTCCTCCCCGATCCACGAGGAACTCCATGCGCGTCACCACGATCCTGGTCGCCTCCGCGACCGCCCTCCTCCTCGCCGGCGCGGCCGACCTGAGGGCCCGCTGGGCCGACGAAGCCGCCATCCGGCAGACGGTGCAGTACTACTTCGACGGTGGGAGGAACCGGGACAGCGTCGCGCTCCGAAAGGCGTTCCATCCCGAGGCACGCATGCTTTTCGCCAGGGACGGGAAGCTCGTGGTGGTCCCGATCGACGAGTACATCGCGCGAGTGGGTGGCAGCACCCTCAAGCCCGGCGAAGTGGACTCGGCCACCCGCCGGGTGGCATCGGTCGACGTGGTGGGCGACGCGGCCATCGCCCGGCTGGAGCTGCAATGGCCCGACGCCGTGCTGACCGACTACATGTCGCTGCTGAAGGTAGACGGCCGCTGGCAGATCGTGAACAAGATCTTCACCCGGGTACCCCGGCGGGAGCATGTCTCCGGAAGCTGAGGGCCTTACTTTGGAGACATGGCCCCGGCTACTCGTCTCGCCCCGACTCAAGACCTCGCCCGTGCCGAGCGCGACCGCCTGGTGCGGCTTCGCCGGCTGGGCTACCTGCTCGACGACTCCATTCCGATTCCCGGCACCCGTTTTCGGGTCGGCCTGGAGGCCATCATCGGCCTGGTGCCCGGCATCGGCGACCTGGTCGGCGGCGGGTTCTCGCTCTACATCCTCCTCCAGGCAGCCCGCATAGGCGTCCCCGCCTCCCTGCTGGCCCGGATGGGCTGGAACCTGCTGGCGGATGTGGTCGTGGGATCGGTCCCCTTCCTGGGCGACCTGTTCGACGCGGGCTTCAAGGCCAACCTGCGGAACCTCGCGCTGCTCGATGAGCACCTGCGGGAACCCGGTGCCGTCGCACCGCGCCAGCCGTCGCTTCGTCGCCGTGCTGGCGATTCTGCTCGGTGCTGGTGCTGGTCGGCTCGTTCGCCCTGGCCATCTTCCTGGTTCAGCTCGCCTTCAGCCGACCGGTCCTGTGAGCGCGCCTCCTCCCCCTCGCTGCACAGCGTCGCGATCTTCGTGAGCGACCTGCCCCGCGCCGTCGAGTTCTATCGTGACTCGCTGCGGCTTCCGATGGCCCAGCAGGGCTCCTTCGGCGCGGAATTCCTCGATGGCCCCACCCACATCGGGGTCCATCCGGCGGTGCACGCCGACGCCAAGAAGCTGGTCGGACGGCACACCGGCATCACCCTCTTCGTCACCGACCTGCTGCACTACTGCGGCGACCTGCACGCGCGGGGCGTCCGCTTCGTGACCGAGCCGACCCAGCAGCCGTGGGGCATCATGGCGATGGTCGCCGACCCCGACGGAAACATTCTCGCGCTGTGGGAGGATCGGACGCCCGATGGGCGCCGGGGAATCGGTCAGCCAGGCCGACGGCACAGCTGAGGCCGGTGTAGGCGCGCGGCGCGACCTCCCGGTGATTTCCCGCGGCGACCGCGCTTCCCCGCAGCGCGTCCTCGACGATCTGCGCCTGCTGCTCCATGCCGTAGGCGTCGAACGGCCTGGTACCGGCGACGGGTGATAGGCATACGGACTGCCGCCGAACCCGAAGCGGCGATGGGCGAGATCGCGGATCTGCGCCGCGGCGCCGCGAGTGAAGTAGCGCCACGGCCCCCACGACTGATACTGGGCGCAATGGGTCGCCTCGTGGGCCATGAGCGCCAGGTCGCCGTCGCAGCGCGCGGGCAGGAAGACATGGTTGCCGAGCGCGACGGCCCGGCCCCGGCTGAGCCAGAGCACCAGCCGCCGCGCGCAGTCCGGCGCCGCGCCCGCATCCCTGCCGGTACAGCCGCACCCGGCTCCAGTCCACCGGGAGAGGCAGCGCCCCGATCGCCGCGCGGGTCTCGGGCGACACCGTGCGCTCCCTCTCCCGCTCACGCGTCATGCGCCCGGTCTTCCCCCCGTCACTTTCCCAGAAACTCCCCGACCGGCGCTAGGGACTCGATGTGGTCGCACACGATCTTGATCGTCGCCACGATCGGCACCGCCAGGATCGCGCCGGCAATCCCCCACATATACCACCAGAACACCAGGCCGATGAAGAGGGCGACGGTGTTCAGCTTCATCCGGTTTCCATAGATCATCGGCGTGACCAGATTGCTCTCGATCAGGTTGAGGGCGAGGAAGGTGCCCGGCACCAGCAGCGCATGGCCGGTGTCCTCGAAGGTGACGAACGCGGCCAGCGCGAGCAGCACCGTGTTGGCCACGGCGCCGACATAGGGGACGAAGTTCAGCACCGCGGCCACGACCCCCCACAGGACGGGGTTGGGCATGCCCAGCAGGTACATCGCGAAGCCGGTCACCACGCCGACGCCGAGGTTGATCACCGTGGTGGTGAAGAGGTAAAGGGAGATCTGTGCCTCGGTCTCCCTCGCGATGGTGACCGCGACCTTCTTGTCGCGGAACTGCGGCAGCACGCCCACCAGCTTCTGAAGAAAGAGATCTCCCACGGCGAGCAGAAAGTAGGTCAGGAAGATCACCACGGTCGCGGTGCTGAGGAACGAGGCCGTCCCGCCGAAGAACCGCTGGGTGAGGCTCGGTCCCTTGATCTCGACCTGCTGGGTCTCTGGCCCGGAGTCGTCGGTGACGGCCTCGACCTGCTCGGCGACGTCCGTCACCTGCTCGACGGATCCGCGCATCCTGTGCAGCTTGCGCTCGCGCCGTCTCGATGCTCTGGGGCGCGAGGGTGATGTACTCGGACGCCGGGCCGGCGAGGCGAACGCCCCCGGTCACGATCACGCGCCAGGAGCCCGAGCACCACGATCCCGGCGCCCAGCGGCTCGGATAGGCCGACCTTGCGAAGCGCGCGGACCACCGGGCTCAGGAGAAAATCGAGCAGAATCGCGAGCGACGATCGGAAGGAACAGCGCCTGCGCCAGATGCAGGGTGTAGAACACCGCCAGCACGAACAGGCCGACCAGCGCGACATGGCGCGCGTCGGCCTTCTCGCCCAGGAGACTCTTCAGCCGGGTGACGTTGGGCGCGCCTCCGCCGGCGCCATCGCGCTCCCGCTCGACGTCGGGCGTGAGCATGGAGCCATCGTCGGGCTCGATCGCCCGCGTATCCCGGGTTCCGCTCGTCATGGATGGTCCGGTGGAGGAAGCCGCCCCTTGTCCCGCCCCGCGCGCCCGAGCTAAGGTTAGCCCCGCCCCGCGCCGGCAGTCTGTGCGCCAGCACACGGGAGCCCCTTTCAACCGTATCGGGAGCATGTTCCGTCTCTGGCAGTCGCTGGTCTCGGTCTGGACGTGGCTGGTCCTGGTGATCTGCATCCTGCTCTGGTTGCCGATGATGGCGCTGGTGCGGGTGGCCACCCTGGGAGATCCGGGGCGGTACCGAGTGGGCTACCTCTTCCGCGGCATCGGCCGCACCGTCGCGGCGCTCAACCCGCTGTGGCGATTCAGCTATGCCGGCAGCCTGCCGGCCGATCCCCGCCGTCCCTACGTCGTCGTCTCCAACCACGAATCGTTCGCCGACATTCTGCTGATCAGCCACCTGCCCTGGGAAATGAAGTGGCTCTCCAAGGCCGAGCTGTTCCGCGATCCCCTTCATGGGCTGGCTGATGCACCTCGCCGGCGACGTGCCGGTGAAGCGCGGCTCCGGCACCAGCGCGATCGAGGCGATCGCGCGCTGCCGCGAGATCCTCTCGCAGCGGGTGTCGGTGATGATCTTTCCCGAGGGGACCCGCTCGCCCACCGCCGAGCTGCTGCCGTTCAAGGACGGCGCCTTCCGGCTCGCGATCGACGCCGGCGTCCCCATCCTGCCGCTGGCGCTTCACGGCACCGGCAACGCGCTCCCCAAGCACGACTGGCGCTTCGGCCGGTCCACCGCGGTGGTCGAGGTGCTCGAGCCGGTCGAGACGACCGGGCTCACGCCGGCGGACGTGCCGGCGCTCAAGGACAAAGTGCGTATCAGGATCATCGAGGCGCGGGACCGGCTCGCGCGACAGCTGGCGTGATCCGGCCGAGCCCGATGTCGGCACTGGCCGCGCTGGCACTGCTCGCCGGGTGCGAAGGCCGCCCGAACGCGCGCTCCGATTTCGAGCCCGGTCCGGTGCCGGCGGAGCTCGCCGAGGGAGAGCGGCTGTTCAACGACAACTGCGCCCGCTGCCACGGCATGCTCGGCGGCCGGCAGTGACAGCGGGCCGCCGCTGGTACACCGCGTCTACGAGCCGAGTCATCACGGCGACATGGCCTTCCAGCGCGCGGTCGCGCTGGGCGTCCCGGCGCACCACTGGCGCTTCGGGAGCATGCCGCCGATCCCCGGTGTGGACCAGTCCGCGGTCGAGCGCATCGTCGGATACGTTCGGTGGCTGCAGCGGCAGGCGGGAATCGAATAGCCGGACGTCCGGTTCTCTCCGGAGGGCGTCACGCCTTGCCCAGATCGCCCGGCGCGCGAACTCTCCCCACCGCTCCGGCCAGCGCCAGCAGCGCAAGCAGATACGGCAACATCGAGGAAGATCTGATACGGCAGGTCGAGCCCCAGGGTCTGGAAGAAGAACTGGAGCGCCGTCGCCGCGCCGAAGGCGAGCGCCGCCACCGCCGCACCCACCGGATGCCAGCGTCCCAGCACCACGATCGCGATCGCCACGTAGCCGCGCCCCGCCGTCATCCCTTCCGCGAACGTTCCCACCTGCGCCAGCACCAGGGTCGCCCCGGCAAGGCCGGCGAATCCGCCCCCGATGAGCGTGGCCGCGGCACGAATCGCCCTGGTCGGCACCCCGGAGGCGCGCGCCACCGCGGCCGACTCGCCGGTGGCCCTCAGCGCCAGGCCGATTCGCGTACGGAAGAGGAGCCACCAGACCACCGGCACGGCGAGAAGGCCGAAGTAGGTCGGCGCCGGCTGAAAGAAGATCGCGGGGCCGAGCAGCGGCACCGTCGAGAGCCAGGGAACCGGAATCGCCGCCAGGGTGGGGAGATCGAGCCCCGCGCCGGCCGCGCCGTACGCCTGCCGGTAGATCGTGCCCGTGAGCCCGACGGCGCCGAGGGTGATCGCGGTGCCCGCGATGACCTGGTCGGCTCGCGCGCCGATGGTGACCAGCGCGAACACGCCGGCGAGGATCATCCCCGCGAGGACCGCCAGCGCGACGCCGGTCCACGGTCCCGACGCGGTCGCGCCGAGCGTGGCGGCAAGCGCCCCCGCGAGCATCATTCCCTCGAGCCCGAGATTCAGCACGCCCGAGCGCTGGGTGACCGTGTCTCCGGTCGCCGCGAGCAACAGCGGCGTCGCCACTCGCACCGCGGCGGCGAGGAACCCGCCGATCAGCGCCACCGGCTCCATCAGTCTCGCGCTCCGCCCACCGCGCCGGTGCCCGAGCCGATGGCGGCGAGTGCGCTGCCACCGCGCCGCACCGACTCGGCCAGCAGCACGACGAGGATCACCACGGCTTCCACCACGTAGACCGCGACCGCCGGCACGCCGGCCTCGCGCTGCATGGCGCCGGCTCCCGCCTCCAGCGCGCCGAACAGCACACCGGCGAGAACGACGCCGAACGGGTGCAGCCGGCCGAGCAGCGCCACCGCGATGGCGGTGAATCCGTAGCCGGGCGAAAGGTTCTGGAAGAGGGCATAGGAGACCCCCGCCACCTCGATCCCGCCCGCCAGACCCGCGATCGCCCCCGACACCGCGAGCGCGGCGCCCCCGACCCAGCGGCTGTCGATCCTGCCGCTGATCTCCGCCGCCCGGGGGCCCAGGCCCACCGCGCGGATCTGGAAGCCATGGAGGGTATGGGCGAAGAAGTGCCAGAGGGCGGCCGCGCCCGCCAGCGCGACCAGGAAGCCCGCGTGCAGCCGCGTTCCCGGAAGCAGCGGAAGGCGGGCCGCCTGCGCGATGGCGTCGCTCTGGGGATAGATCCCCTGACTCTCCTGGAGCGGCCCCTGTACCACCAGGCTCGTCGTCGCTTCCGCGACGAAGTTCAGCAGGAGAGTGCTGATCACCTCGAGCACACCGTAACGAACGCGGAGCAGCACCGGGACCGCCACCCATGCCGCACCGGCGAGAATCGCCCCCGCCAGGACCACCGCGACCGCGACCCCCGACGGCAGCGACCCGACATGGAGGCCCAGCCACGTGGCGGCGATCGCACCGGCGTAGAACTGCCCCTCGGCCCCGATGTTGAACGCGCCCGCGCGAAAGCCGAGCGCGAGGCCCAGCCCGATGATCACCAGCGGCACGGCGCGGACCAGGGTTGCCGAGGTGATCGCGTACCAGGAGCCGAAGGCACCCGACCAGAGGGCGCCGAGCGCGGGGCCCGCGCGGTATCCCGCCAGCTCGAGCCCCAGCGCCAGCACCGCGAGGCCGGCGAGAAGCGCCCCGGTGCCGACGAGCCAGCCGTATGCGCGCACCAGGCGACCTAGGAGCCGGCCAGCATCAGCGCGCCGATGGCTTCGCGCGTCGTGCCGGGCGGCGGCTCGATCAGGACACCGCGGCACACGACCAGCACGCGCGTGGCGAGGTCCAGCACCTCGTCGAGGTCGCTGGAATGGAAGAGCACCGCGGCGCCTTCGGAAGCGGCGCGACGGAGCCGGGCGTGAATGGTCGTGGTAGCGCGGATGTCGAGACCGCGGGTGGGATTCTCCGCCACGACCACGGCCGGCCGGCGCGAGAGCTCACGCGCCACCACCAGCCGCTGCTGGTTCCCCCCGCTCAGCGATGCGGCGGGCGCCTCCGGTCCCGGGGTGGCCACGGCGTATTCTTCGATGAGCGCCGCCGTGCCGGCCCGCGCCTCCCGCCAGTCGATCCTTCCACCGTGGATCCAGGGGTCCGATCCGGAGGAACCGAGTACCACGTTCTCCGTCAGCGTCATTTCGGGGATGAGCCCCTCGGTCGTGCGGTCCTCGGGGATGAACCCAACCGGCGGCGCGACCTGCAGTGTGCCCCGGAGAGGAGGGATGCGGCCGGCGACGGCGCGCAGCAGCTCGCGCTGCCCGTTCCCTTCCACGGCCGCGACGCCGACGATCTCTCCCGCCCGGATCACCAGAGCCGCGCCGCGCAGCGCGATGCCGAGCCCGCCGTATCGGGCAAGGTCGAGCGACTCGATCCGCACCAGCGGCCCCCGCTCGCCCGTCCGCAGCGGCCGGTCGGCGGACGGTGCGACACGGTCGTCCGGCGCGGCCTCGCCGATCATCGCGGCGGCCAGCGCCGCGGCGTCCCACTCCGCCCCGGCGCCGGTGAGAACCACCTCGCCCCGGCGCAGGACGGTCACCCGGTCCGCCGCGGCCAGCGCTTCGTCCAACTTGTGGGTGATGAGCACGGCGCTGCCGCCCGACGAGGTGAACCGCCGGATCACCTGGAGCAGATCCTCGATCTCCCCGGGTGCCAGCACGGCGGTGGGCTCGTCGAGCAGGAGGATGCGCGCGTCGCCCGCCAGCGCCTTCACGATCTCCAGCCGTTGCCGAAGACCGACACTCAGCTCTTCGACCCGGGCATCCGGCTCCAGCGGGAGGCCGACCCGCTCACCCAGCTCGCGCACCCGCCGGCGCAGCGGCTCCGGGGCCACCGGCCAGCCGGCCGCGAGCGCGACGTTCTCGCCCACGGTGAACGCGGTCACCGAGGTGAAATGCTGGTGCACCATCCCGATTCCCAGCCTCCGGGCGGCGCGTGGAGTGAGACCGGGCCGCGCGACGCCTCCGACCCGCACTGCACCCGAGCCGGGCCGGAGCAGGCCCGCCGCGATCCGCATCAGCGTGGTCTTGCCGGCGCCGTTCTCCCCCAGCAGGGCGTGGACCTCACCGGGGAGCAACGTGAAATCGGCCCCGCGCAGCGCGTGCACGGAGCCGAACGTCTTGTGGATCGCCGCCAACTCCAGCGCCGGCGTCACAGCCCGGTCGGATGGTCGTGAAACTCCCATTCCAGGTCGAACCGCTCGCCCAGATGCGAGGCAAGGGCCTGTACACCGAGGGTCTCGGTGGCGTAGTGGCCGGCGTAGATGACATTGAGACCCCACTCCACGGCGTCGAAATAGGTGTGGTGGGCGCCCTCGCCGGTGATGTAGGTGTCGAGCCCGGCGTTTCGGGCCTCGCCGATCATGTTCCCCGCCCCGCCGGTGATGATGCCTACGCGGGAAACCCGTTCGGGTCCGCCCGGGATGAGCCGCGCGCCGGGGGCGAAGGTGCCGAGGGCATGGTTCACCTCGTGGACCAGCGTCTCGCGCGCGGTGAGCCGGGTGGGAGCGAACCCCCAGACGCCGACCGGGCTTCCCTTGTAGTCGCCGAACCAGCCCTCGACTTCGAGGCCCAGCCGGTCGGCCAGGACCACGTTGTTGCCCACCTCGGGGTGGAGATCGAGGGGGATGTGGGCCGCGTAGAGGGCGACGTCGTTCTCCAGCAGGGTGGAGACTCGGCGGTATCGGCGGCCGGTGACCGGGACGTTGCCATCCCAGAGAAGACCGTGATGAACCACGAGCAGCGACCCCGGCGGGACGCCCTCGATGGTCGCCTGGGAGGCGTCCACCGCGGCCACGATCCTCTCGATCGATCCCTTGTTCTCCACCTGGAACCCGTTCACCGCGTTGCGCTCGTCGGCGACCTCGCGGATGCGCAGAAACTCGTCGGCATAGGCCACGACGTCGGCCAGCGGGGCGGCGGGCATGGCTAGACCCGGCTCCGGATGGGTCGCCGGCTGGGCGCGGCCGGCGCGGAGGCCTCCATGGACTTGGGCCGTGGGGCGGCGATGAGCGTCCCGGCGGCGATCGAGTCCGCGGCCGCCTGGACCCGGGTGCGCAGGGTCTGGTGGACCAAGGTCTCCAGGGCGGGGTTCGAGACGTAGCGGATCACCCCGCTGGAAAGCCCGAACGCCTCCACCTTGGGGTGGAAGGTTTTCTCCCTGACCTCGCCGGCGACCATCAGGAACGCCCGCGGCAGGTCGATGACCGCGCTCCCGATGACGCGCATCGGCGCCAGATGGGCCTGGTCGTCGTTGGCGCCGAAGACGTAGACCCCCTCGGTTTCCTTGGCCGCCTGAAACACGCCCAGCGCCGCGGCGTCGGCGTTGTGGTGGAACATGTCCGCCCCGACCCGGATCAGGGCCAGGGCCGCCTCCCTCCCTGCCGCGGCGTCGTCGAAGCTGTTCAGGTAGATCTTCCGGGTCTGGACCTTGGGGTTGATCGCCCGGGCGCCGTTCACCCATCCCTGGTACGCCGCCTCGATCGGGGGCAGCTCGATCCCGCCGACGAAGCCCAGGACGTTGGTCCGGGTGAGGCCGCCGGCCACCATCCCGGCCAGGTAGCTCGCCTCCTCCAGCCGGAAGATGAGGGGGGCGACGTTCCCCCTGACCCGCCGTCCCGAGGTGATGATGAAGATCGTCCTCGGGTACTCCGCCGACACCCGCTCCGCCGGATCCTGGAACTCGAACCCATGGGCGAACACCAGGTCGTAGCCCTGGGCCGCATAGGTCCGCAGCGCTTCGTCCTGGTCCGACGGGGTTCGGGCCTCGACGTGGCTGACCGCCAGGCCCAGGGAATCGTGGATCTGCTGCAGTCCCTTGAAGGCGCCGGAATTCCACGCGGCGTCGGCGATAGAGCCGGGGGTGATGAGACCGACCCGGATGCCTTGGGGGGGGTGGGACGGGGAGCATGCCGACAATGACATCATAGCGGCACTATGAACACATGAAAGCAGCAGTCCACGCAGCGCTCGGTTGGGCATCCACGGGAGGGTGGGGGCTTCACGCCCATGGCATCACCATAACGACACTATCGCGTCAGTTTATCAGCAGCGCCTCCCGACAGGGAGGGATCCATCTTCACCTCCCCACTCACCTTCGCTCCCTCCACGATCGCGATCCGCGCGGTCAGGATGTCGCCCGAAACCACCGCCGTCGCCTGCAGCTCCACCCGGTCCGTCGCGTGAATCGCTCCACTGACCTGCCCGGCGATCACGGCTTCCTGGGTATGGAGGTCTCCCTCGATCACGGCGCCCTGGGTCACCAGGATCTGGGACCCCACCCTGACCGCCCCCTTCACTCGGCCCTCGATCCGCACCACGCCCTCCGTCTCGAGGTCGCCGATGACGGTCATGTCGCTCGCGATGATGGAGAACGGGATCTGGTCGGTGCGCCGGCGCTTCGAGCTCGTTCCCCTGCTCGTCCCGCGCCGCATTGGAGAAGATGCCCATCAGCCCCCCTGTTTGACCATGGTCCTGGGATCGAGCGAGGTGCCGCGCTGCCGGATCTCGAAGTGAAGGTGCGGGGCGGTCGACCGCCCGCTGTTGCCGCTCAGGCCGATGACCTCACCCGCCTCTACCGTTTGGCCGTCTGTCACGATGATGCGCGAAAGGTGTCCGTACATCGTCTGGTACTCTTCGGGGTGATCGAGCAGGACGTAAAAGCCATACTCGGGATCGTCGCCGATCTGGTTCACCATCGCGCCACCCGAGGCCCGGACCATGGTGCCGACCGGCACCGCGATGTCGAGGCCGGGATGGGTCTCGTCCGGGCTCGCCGAGCCGCCCTGCACCTGCCCTCGGGTGACGTACCCGCGCTCAGCGAGTGGCCACTCTCGCGGCACCGTCGGGCCCGGACCAGGAGGCTGCGGCTCGGCGCCGACCCGCGCCCGCAGCGCCGGGCGCCAGGGGCAGCGTGGCGCTGATCGCGAGCGGGTCGCGGACGATGTCGGCGCCGATCATCCCCCGCAGCTGCTCGTAGCGCAACTCCGCGCTGTCGAGCGCGACCGAGAGCTGGCGCACCATCGCGTTCTCGGCTTCGCAGACGGGCCACCTGGCGCTCGAGCCCCGGGACCCGGGCCGCCGCGCGGACCATCGGAAAGTAGAGGACGGCCAGGAGTCCCAGACCCGCGAGCAGCGTGGCCCCGGCCAGCGCACCCAGGCGCAGGGTCCAGACGGAGAACCGGAAGGTCTGCGACCGCGTCGTCCCGTCCCGCTGGATGACGACGGTCACACCCCGGGACCTGCTCTTCATCCCTCGAAGGGTCCGCCGAGTATCAGCTCGAGCAGGCGGGAAAGATCGTCGTTGGAGTAGTAGCTGATGGTGACGAAGCCGCGGCCCCGCCGCCGGGCCGTGACCCGGACATCGGTGCCGAGACGCTTGCGCAGCGCGTCCTCGACCCGTTTCACGTCGGCGGTGATGCTGCGGGCCGGCCGGCTGGCCGGCGCCACGCTTGGTGACCGCTCGGTGCCGTCCGCGTCCCCGCGACGGCGGCCTCGATCTCCCGGACCGACCAGCCTTGCTCGATCGCCTCGGCCGGCGAGCGCCGACTGACGGCCGGCTTCCGCCAGGCCGAGCAGCGCGCGGGCATGCCCCGCCGACAGCCGCTTCTCGTGCACCATCGCCTGGACGTCGTCGGGCAGCTGGAGCAGCCGGAGCAAGTTGGCGACGGTGGACCGGTCCCGCCCGACCAGCCGGGCGATCTCGGCATGGCCCAGCTTGAACTCCTCGCCCAGCCGGCGATACCCCGACGCCTCGTCGATCGGGGAGAGATCGTCGCGCTGCAGGTTCTCGACCAGCGCGAGGGTCAGCAGCGTCCGGTCGTCCACCTCCTTCACGACCGCCGGGATCCTGGGCCAGCCGAGCCGCTCGGCGGCACGCCAGCGGCGCTCGCCGGCGATCAGCTCGTAGCCGCCGTCGTGAGGGCGCACGATGATGGGCTGCAGCAGCCCCGACGCCTGCATGGAATTGGCGAGATCGGTGAGCTCCGCCTCGTCGATGCGGGTCCGTGGCTGAAACGGATTGGGCCGCAGGCTCGCCATCGGCAACTCGCGCAGCGCCCCCGACGCCTCCGCCTGCTCGCGCGACACCGGGCCCAGCAGTGCCTCGAGCCCCCGCCCCAACCGCTTGGTCTCGGTCATGTGGTCACCTCCGGCTGCGTCTCGGACGGTGGGTCTGCCGGCTCAGCCGGCTCGACGGACTCGGAGGCCATCGACGATTCCTCGGACGAGTTCCGCGCCTTCCGCCAGCGACGTCGATTCCGATTGCGCCGGCACTCTGGCCCTCGACCTGACTTCGGAAGCGACCGGTGGCCTTCGGCGACCTCACCTCTTCGCCCTCGCGCGGAGCGACCTCGCTCTCGCTCGCCGATGCCATCGGACCACGCCGGATCCATTCGACCGCGGGTCGAGTCGGATAGCAGTCTCCTGGCGGGCGGCGGTTCGCCAGACCGCGACACCGGCGACCCCGACCCCGGCATCACCGCCGCGTCGGCCCCTTCTACCCGGCGCAGCAACTCCTGCCCGACGGCGAGATAGCTCTTCGCACCCACCGACTGCATGTCGTAGAGCAGAATCGGCTTTCCGAAGCTCGGCGCCTCGGCGAGACGGACGTTTCGGGGAATCGGCGTGCCGAACACCTTGGGTCCGAAATATTCCGTCGCGTCCTCCGCGACCTGGCGGCAGAGATTGAGCCGCGAGTCGTACATCGTGAGCAGCACGCCGCCGATTGCGAGACCCGGATTGATGTTCTGCTGCACCAGGCGGACGGTGTTGAGCAGCTGGGAGATCCCCTCGAGTCCGTAGTACTCGCACTGAATCGGGATGATGAGCGCCTGAACCGCGGCGAGCACATTCAGCGTCAGCAGTCCGAGCGACGGCGGACAGTCGACGATGATGTAGTCGTAGTCGCCTTCGATCGGCTCGAGCACCTTGCGCAAGGCGGACTCGCGGAACGGCCGCTCCACCAGCTGCAGCTCGGCGCCGACCAGGTCCTGCGTCGCCGGCAGCAGCGAGAGATGGGGAAGCCCCGGGACCCGCAGAATGATGTCCTGCACCGGATGCCCTTCGACCACCGCGTCGTACAGCGAGAGCTGGAGCTCGAGCTTCGCGATGCCGACACCGCTGGTACTGTTCCCTTGCGGGTCCGCATCGACCAGAAGCGTCCGCCGCTCGGCGATAGCGAGCGCCGCAGCCAAGTTGACAGCCGTCGTGGTCTTCCCGACGCCGCCCTTCTGATTGGTAATTGCGACTGTGTATGCCATTAGTAGCCTGCAAGCGCTAAGTGCTTGTTTGACATAGTGTTACTGATGAAACCAGCGTCGCGCCAGACTGGGACGGTCGGCGGGAGTGAAATGCGGCAATAATATAGGAATCAAGGTCTTCCCCGCCAACCCCTTTGTTTCACGTGAAACGGGTGCGAGGTTATTCCTATATGCCGCGGGTCTAGGTAATAGGCTACACACTCTATGGTTACACGAACCAGGATCGACCAAGGTTACCCACCAAGATCAACCAAGGCTCATCATAGCGACGAAGCCAATTTTGCAGGCCATGGCGTTGACCGCGCGGCCCACTAGGCGCGGAGCGGATGACCCGGACACCCTCACCGGCTGCTCATGGGTGCGTGTGCGGTAGGTCGCTTCCTCTCGGCGCTCCCGAGTCGTGGCAAGCACCTCCGTCGTGCACTAAGCACCTCCGTATTGAAGGCGGAGCGACCTTTCGACGGATCAACTGAGGCGTCCTTGCATTCGTCGCCGAAGTGCATGGGAGACTTGGCTCGGTCCGATGTACTTGCGTCTCGCATCCTGACTCGAAGCCTTCCGGCTTGCGGGGGCACTCAGCCCAGCCTACCCCCCTCGAGAGTCCGCTAGGATACGAGGCGGCCATTCCAACGCACACGGACCACGCTAGCCCTGTTGGCGACGGTGTCGGGACAATGCGCGCCGCGCATTGATCCCGGGAGAAAGTCCGGAACAACAGCCAACCCACCTCTCTGCCTGGAGCAAGGCCGCGACACGTTCGCTCGCATCAAATGGGAGCTGGGAGGCGGCGACGGAATGCGGGACACGCCCTCGGGCCTGACGAGTCAGAGATTGTGAGGGGCTAGGCGCATCGAAGGTCTGGATAGTCTAACGGGCTAGCAGTACTCGGCAGAGTTCCCGCAAACGCACCTCCCATGTTTCACGTGAAACAGGCAGGTTCTCAAGGCGGACGTCGACAGCGTAGAACCTCCACCACCAGATTGTGGAGGTCGCTAGGGGAAACGCCTGGAATCCTGCTGGCGTGGCCCAGCGACGCCGGGCGAGTGGCATGAAGCTTCTCGCGGGCCTCGTAGGAAAGCGTCAGGAGGCTTCGGTACGGCAAGGAACTGGGTAGGGCAAAGTCGTTCAGCTCGGACATGCGGCGAGCGTTCGCCTGCTCTTTGGCGAGATAGCCGGCATACTTGAGCTCGATGTCGGCCCACTGGCAGTCGTCCTCGCTGGCGTCTACGCCTCCGGCGCGAAGAAGCGCCGTAATCGGGACGCCTGGGCGCCGCGCCAGTTCCGCCACTCGGTGGGTCTCGATCACCGGACTCGAACCGTGGGCGACGAGGACGGGGTTGGCGGTGGCCGGATCGATGGCGATCTGCTCCGCCTCGCCGCGCAGCTCGCTCTCCCTCTCGAGCCGACTCCGCGCCCAACCCAGCTCCTGATCGTCCAGCAGACCGAGTCGTTCTGCCAGCGGAAACAATCGCCGCAATGCATTGTCTTGGCGCAGGAGGAGCCGATACTCCGAACGAGACGTGAAAAGCCTATACGGCTCATCCACCCCACGATTCACCAGGTCATCCACCAACACCCCAATAAACGCTTCGTCCCGACGGAGGACCACGGGCTCACGATCGAGCGCCCGAGCCGCGGCATTGATCCCCGCAATGGCCCCCTGGCCCGCCGCCTCCTCGTATCCCGTTGTACCGTTTACCTGGCCGGCCAGGAAGAGGCCAGGAAGCACTCGGAGCTCGAGGGTCGGACTCAGCTGCGTTGGAGGAAAGTAGTCATACTCGATCGCATAACCTGGTCGAGTCATGCTGACCGATTCGAGCCCAGAAATCGTGCGGAGAAACTCGAGCTGCACCTCTGCCGGCAACGAGGTCGAGAGACCGTTGACGTACATCTCGGAGGTGTCCAGCCCTTCCGGCTCCAGAAAGACCTGATGCCGCGCCGCGTCCGGGAACTTGACGATCTTGTCTTCGATCGAAGGGCAGTATCTCGGGCCGCGACCGGCTATCACTCCGCCATATAGTGCTGACTGGCTTATCTGTGTCGCGATAATGTCTCGAAGCTGGCGTCCAGTCCACGTGAGATAGCAGGGGCGTTGCGCCGGGTGGTCCGGTCGCTGGTAAAATGAGAACCAGTAATGACCTGGATCTCCGTCCTGGCGATCGAGCCGAGCCAGGTCCACGGTGGACCCATCTATTCGCGGCGGGGTCCCAGTCTTGAAGCGTTCCACCGTAACGCCAAGACTCTCAATAACTTGGGCAAGCTCGACGGCCGGTGCTTCTCCCGCCCGCCCGGCCGGTACCCTGGTGTCGAGCCCGACGTGGATGACGCCTCTCAAGAACGTCCCCGCCGTGAGCACCACGGCCCGCGCCGAGTATCTGCGGCCGTCTTGAGTCTCGACGCCACGTACCGCGCCGCCCTCGATCGTGAGTCCGGCCACGGTTCCCTGCGCGAGCTGGAGATTCGGCCGCCGGTCCAGCAGGCTCCGCACCGCCCGGCGGTAGAGCCGCCGATCGCACTGCGCGCGCGGCGACCGGACCGCCGGACCCTTCGACCGATTCAGCATTCGGAACTGGATGCGCGCGAGATCCGTCGCCCGGCCCATGATCCCGCCGAGCGCATCCACTTCGCGCACGACGGTGCCCTTGGCGATTCCGCCGATCGCGGGATTGCAGGACATCTGACCGATGGTCTCCAGGTTCTGCGTGAGCAGCAGCGTCCGCGCGCCGGCGCGCGCCGCCAGCGCGGCCGCCTCGGTGCCCGCGTGCCCACCCCCGATCACGACGACGTCATAACGGTCCGGCATGCCTGCAATGTAGGGCGGCCCGGTGCGGCGCGTAACGCGGGCAGATTCTGGCGCGTCTGGAGGCATGCCATCCTAATCGACCGCAGCTTGTGTCCGGGTACCCCGAGTGCGTGGGAATCGCCCCCGGGGAATTTGCGGACGACGGAGACCTTGCTCGATGCCGCCCGTGGCTGCCCGGTAGACGCCATCACCATCATCGACGAATAGGACGATTAGATCTAGCCCGCGTAGCTGGGCCGGTCCAGCACAACAACAAGCGCCGCCGGCCCTTGGCCGGCGGCGCTTCTCTCTGGCACGGGACTGATCAGGACTCCAGGTCCACCAACCTCGTGATTCGGGCCACCTCCGGACGTGGAACCACCAGGTGCGGCCGATCCGTGCGGATGCCGAACTTGACGCTGCGCCGCAAGTAATCCTCCTTCGACCCGCCGCCGGCCGCGTCGTGCGTCCCCACGTCGAGCAGGTGCAGGCCCGTCTCATCCTCGGTATCGAACCGCCCCACGTGGGTCAGCGACCCCGTGGTCTCGACCACCACGGTGACGCCGTGCAGCTCGTGGTGCCCGGGATGAAAGACGTGCCCGCTCAGACCGCCGCTCCGAAGTGCTTCTCGAACGCCTTGGCCAGCTCGCCCGCGATCACCTGGGGGCTTCGGCCCTCGATCTGGTGGCGGTGGACGAAATGCACGACCTCACCGTCCCGGAACAGCGCGATGGACGGGCTGCTCGGCTGGTAATCGGCGAAGTACTGGCGCGCGCGAGCGGTCGCGTCGAGATCCTGGCCCGCGAAGACGGTCACCACCTGCTGGGGCAGCACGGCGTGCTCCAGGGCCAGCCGCAGGGCGGGGCGTGCGTTGCCGGCTGCGCAGCCGCAGACCGAGTTCACGAATACCAGCAGGGTGCCCTTCTGATCGCCCAGCACGGCGTCCACGTCCGAGACGGTGGTGAGCTCCTTGGCTCCGAGACGGACCATCTCTTCGCGCATCGGCGCGACCAGGGCGGGGTTGTACGGCATCAGCAGACTCCTCGACTCGACGGGTAGTGGTTGATGGTGATCACGCGCAAGTGCGACGGTGTCACGTCTCCCTTGCTGGGTCCTTCTCGACTCCGGCATCCTGGTCCAGCGCGGCCTTCAGGGTGTGCCACGGCAGGCTGGCGCATTTCACTCTCGTGGGGTATGCCGACACCCCGGAGAACACGGCAAGCTTTCCCAAGGTTTCCGGATCGGGTGGCTCCGGAGTGCCGGTCACCAGGCCGTGGAATCGCCGGAACAGCTCTTCCGCCTCGGGCCGCGACTTGCCCTTCACCGCCGCCGTCATCAGCGAGGCCGACGCGCGCGAGATCGCGCACCCGAGGCCCTGAAACGCGACGTCACGGATCACGTCACCCTCCAGTTTCAGCCAGACGGTGAGCTGGTCGCCGCAGAGCGGGTTGCTCCCCTCCGCCCGGCGGTCGGCGTCCTCCATGACCCGATAGTTCCGGGGCGAGCGGTTGTGCTCCAGGATGACGTTCTGGTACAACTCGGTGAGGCTCGACATCAGCCGAAGACCTTGCGCGCCCGCTCGACTCCGCGCACCAACACGTCGATCTCCTCCAGCGTGTTGTAGAACGCGAACGACGCCCGGACGGTGGCCGGGATTCCGAATCGCTCCATCACCGGCTGCGCGCAGTGGTGCCCCGCCCGCACCGCCACGCCCTCGTCGTCCAGCACCGTTCCGACGTCGTGCGGGTGGATGCCGTCGAGCACGAACGACAGCACCCCGACCTTCTCCCGGGCGGTCCCGACGAGCCGGACCCCCGGCAGCGCGCCGATCGCCTCGGTCGCCCGCTCGAGCAGCTCGCGTTCCCACCGGCCCATCGCGCCGAGGCCGATCGACTCCACGTAGTCGATCGCGGCGGCGAGTCCCATCACCTCGGCGATCGGGGGAGTACCCGCCTCGAACCGGGCCGGCGGCGTGGCCCAGGTCGCGTGCTCGAGGGTGACCCGCTCGATCATGTCTCCACCGGTCTGCCACGGCGGCATCCCGTCGAGGATCGCCGCCCGGCCCCAGAGCACGCCGATGCCGGTGGGGCCGTACAGCTTGTGCCCGGAGAAGGCGAAGAAGTCGCAGCCGAGCTGGGAGACGTCGATCGCGACGTGAGGCGCCGACTGGGCCCCGTCCACCAGCACCAGCGCGCCGCGCGCATGGGCCCGTGCCGCCAACTCGCGGACCGGGTTCACGGTTCCGAGGGCGTTGGAGACGTGGCCCACCGCGACCAGCCTGGTGCGATCGGTCAGGAGCCGGTCGAACGCATCGAGATCCAGCTCCCCCCGATCGGTGATCGGCACCGCGCGGAACGTGGCGCCGGTCTGGGCGCAGACCACCTGCCAGGGCACCAGGTTGGCGTGATGCTCCATGGCGGTCGCCAGCACCTCGTCACCCGGCCGGAGGTTGCTGCGCCCCCAGCTCTGCGCCACGAGGTTGATCGCCTCGGTGGTTCCCCGCACGAAGACGATTTCCGAGGCGGAGCCGGCCCCCAGGAAGCGCGCCACCTGCTCGCGCGCCGCGTCGTAGGCGGCGGTGGCCCGCTCGCTCAGGTAGTGGAGCCCACGATGGATGTTGGCGTTCTCGCGGGTGTAGAACCGCGAGATCGCGTCGATCACCTGCCGTGGCTTCTGGCTGGTGGCGGCGTTGTCGAGGTAGACCAGCGGCCGGCCGCCCCGGGCGGTCGACGCGAGGATCGGGAAGTCGGCGCGGATCCGGTGGACGTCCAGTGGGACGGCGGGGCTGCGGGGCCGCGAGGCGGAGACTGCACCGGGCTGGACCATCCCAGGCCTCAGGCCTGCCCCGGCGCCCCGCCGCCGCGCTGTGCATCCAACCGTTCCAGCACCAGCCGATCGAGCTCGCGGCGAACCGGCTCGAGCGCCACTTCCTCTATCACTTCCGCCGCGAAGGCGTAGGTCAGCAGCCGTTCGGCGGCGTCCTTGGGAACGCCGCGGCTGCGGGCGTAGAAGAGCGCCATCTCGTCCAGCCGGCCGACGGTGGCGCCGTGGGTGCACTTCACGTCGTCGGCGAAGATCTCGAGCTGAGGCTTGGTATCGACCCGGGCCAGGTCGCTGAGCAGGAGGTTGCGATTGGTCTGCTTGGCGTCGGTCTTCTGCGCCTCGGGCTGCACGAACACCTTGCCGTTGAACACCGCGCGCGAGCGGCCGTCGAGCACGCCCTTGTAGACCTCCCAGCTCCGGCAGTTGGGCTGGTCGTGGAAGATGGCGGTGTGGTTGTCGACCACCTGCTCGCCCCGGGAGAGGTAGAGACCGTACATCAGCGTCTCGATGTTCTCGTCGTTGAGCCGGGCGTGCAGGTTGTGCCGCGCGAGCGCGCCGCCCATCGCCATCGAGAACGAGCGGTAGTGGCTGTCGCGGGCCTGGTCGACGTGGGTCAGGCCGACATGGTAAGCGCGCTCGCTCTCGCGCTGGATCCGGGTGTGCTCCAGCCACGAGCCGGCCGCCGCGGCCACCTCGGTGACCGGATTGGTCCAGTACTGGCCGCCGGGGTCGAGCGTGACGTAGCTCTCGATGACCGAGGCGCGGGCTCCCCGCTCCACCACGATCAGGTTGCGCGGGTGAATCGCGGTTCCCTGGGCGTCCGGTGTCGTCACGTAGACCAGGTGCACGGGCCGCTCGAGGTCGAGGCCGGCCGGCACGTGCACCAGCCCGCCGTCCCGGAAGCCCGCGGTGTTGAGCGCGGTGAAGGGGCTGCCCTCGACCGGCGCGTGGCGTGCCAGATGGGCCTCGAGCACCCCGTCGTCCCGGCGGAGCGCCTCGGCGAGACTACCGACCCGGACGCCCCGCGGCAGCTCCATGACGCGCGACAGCGCCTCGCTGTAGGCGCCGTTCACGAAGACCAGGGTGCTCCACTCGGCCTGGCCGAAGATGAACGGCGCCAGCCGGTCGGCGGAGACCGTGGCCGGTACGCCCGGCGAGGGGCGCCAGGTTCTCTGCGCGATCGGTCCGATCGGGGTGAAGCGCCATTCCTCGTCTCGGCTGGCGGGAAACCCGTCGGCGGCGAAGCGGTCGGCGGCGGACCGGCGAATGGGCTCCAGCCAGTCCGGTCCGTCGGCCGTGGTGGCGCCGGGCCGGATATCCAGATCCTGCAGGACGGCCTCGCTCACGCCCCCGCTCCCGCCGCCACTGCTCCCGCCGCCACCGCAGACGCCGCTGACGCCGCTTCCACCCACTCGTAGCCCTTCGCCTCCAGCTCCAGCGCCAGCTCCTTGCCGCCCGACATCACGATCCGGCCGTTGGACAGCACGTGCACGAAGTCGGGCACGATGTAGTTCAGCAGCCGCTGGTAGTGCGTGACCACGACGATCGACCGGTCGGGGCGCCGCAGCTTGTTCACGCCGGCCGCCACGATGCGCAGCGCGTCGATGTCGAGACCCGAGTCGGTCTCGTCGAGGATCGCGAGCTTCGGCTCCAGCACGGCCATCTGGAGGATCTCGTTGCGCTTCTTCTCGCCGCCCGAGAACCCGGTGTTCACCGAGCGGCTCATGATCTCGGGCCCCCACTCGACCAGCTTGAGCTTCTCCTCCAGCAGGTCGATGAAGTCCATCGAGTCGATCTCCTCCTGCCCCCGCGCCTTCCGGATCTCGTTGTAGGCCGCGCGCAGGAAGTAGGCGTTGCTGACGCCGGGAATCTCGACCGGATACTGGAAGGCGAGGAAGACGCCCGCCTGGGCGCGCACCTCCGGCTCCATCTCGAGCAGATCCTGCCCCTCGTAAGTGACCGAGCCGCGCGGTGACCTCGTAGGCCGGGTGGCCGGCCAGCACCTGCGCCAGCGTGCTCTTGCCCGAGCCGTTGGGCCCCATGACGGCATGGACCTCGCCCGCGTTCACGGTGAGATTGATGCCCTTGAGGATTTCCGTGTCGCCGGCCGAGGCCCGCAGGTCCTTGATTTCCAGCACGTAGTTTCTCCAATCACCGCGTAAAGAGTGCAGCGTCAGCTAGCCGACGCTTCCTTCGAGCGTGATGCCGAGCAGCTGCTGCGCTTCCACCGCGAACTCCATCGGCAGCTCCTTGAACACTTCCTTGCAGAAGCCGTTCACGATCATCGAGACCGCCTGCTCGGCGTTGAGGCCGCGCTGCTTCAGGTAGAAGATCTGGTCTTCGCCGATCTTCGAGGTGGACGCCTCGTGCTCGGTGGAGCTGGTGGTGTTCTGCACCTCGATGTACGGGAAGGTGTGCGCGCCGCACCGATTGCCGATCAGCATCGAGTCGCACTGCGTGTAGTTGCGCGCGCCCTCCGCCTTCGGCAGCACCTTCACCAGGCCGCGGTAGCTGTTCTGCCCCTGCCCCGCGCTGATGCCCTTCGAGACGATCGTGCTGCGGGTGTTGCGGCCGATGTGGATCATCTTCGTGCCGGTGTCGGCCTGCTGATGGCCGTTCACCACCGCCACCGAGTAGAACTCGCCCACCGAGTTGTCGCCCTGCAGGATGACGCTCGGGTACTTCCAGGTGATCGCCGACCCGGTCTCGACCTGGGTCCAGGAGATCTTGGAGCGGGCCCCGGCGCACTTGCCGCGCTTGGTGACGAAGTTGTAGATCCCGCCCCGCCCCTCCTCGTCGCCGGCGTACCAGTTCTGCACCGTCGAGTACTTGATCGTCGCGCCCTCGAGCGCCACCAGCTCCACCACGGCCGCGTGCAGCTGGTTCTCGTCGCGCTTGGGCGCCGTGCAGCCCTCGAGATAGCTCACGTACGAGCCCTCGTCGGCCACGATCAGCGTCCGCTCGAACTGTCCGGTGTCCGCCGCGTTGATGCGGAAGTACGTGGACAGCTCCATCGGGCAGCGCACGCCCTTGGGCACGTAGACGAACGACCCGTCGGAGAAGACGGCCGCGTTGAGCGCCGCGAAGAAGTTGTCGCTGTACGGGACGACCGAGCCGAGGTACTTCCGGACCAGCTCGGGATGCTCGCGCACCGCCTCGCCGAACGAGCAGAAGATGATCCCGTGCTCGGCGAGCTTGGCCTTGTAGGTCGTGCCGACCGACACCGAGTCGAAGATCGCGTCCACCGCCACGCCGGACAGCATCTTCTGCTCGGTGAGCGGAATGCCGAGCTTCTTGTAGGTCTCGAGCAGCTTCGGGTCGACGTCGTCGAGGCTGCCCAGCGGCTTGGCGGTACGGGGCGCGGAGTAGTAGCTGATCGACTGGTAGTCGATCGGCGGATACCGGACGTTCGGCCAGTGATGCGGCTCGGTCATCTTCAGCCAGCCGCGGTACGCCTTGAGGCGCCAGTCCAGCAGCCAGGCCGGCTCGCGCTTCTTGGACGAGATGAGACGAACGACGTCTTCGCTCAGGCCGGGCGGGACGACGTCGGCCTCGATGTCGGTGACGAAGCCGTACTTGTATTCCGTGTTGACCAGCGTTTCGACTTGCGAGCTCATGACCTCTCCTCGACGGCTCCGGTGAACCGCACCTGATATTCACAGGCGGGGCATCCGTTCAGGATGTGTCCCGTCCGCTCCACTTCGGCGCTCAACACGTCGGCCAGGAACCTGGCCTCGGCGGCGCAGATCTCGGGAAACCGCTCCGCCACGGCGGGGATGGCGCAATTGTGCTCCGTCAGCACCGCAGTGCCGTCGCCCACGACCGCCTCGGCCATATAGCCCTCTTCCGAGAGCGCGCGGGCGACCACTCCCAACCGCTCGGCCGGTGGGACGCCGTTCAGCTGCCCCCGAATCCGGCCCGCGAGCAGGTGGAAGTAGGACTCGAGCAGGGTGACCGCGGCGCCCCGGCCCTCCCGCTCGACCACCGCCCCGAGCATGGCCGTAAGCGCCTCGCAATACCGGCGGGGGAACAACTCCTCGCCCGCCGGAGTGAGCCGGTAGGCGAAGACCGGCGCGCCGACGCCGCGGTGTTCCCGCTGGTAACTGACCACCCCTTCCACCTCCAGCTCCTTCAAGTGGTGCCGGGCCGCGTTGAGCGACACCCCCAGCCGCACGGCCAGCTCCCGGGCGGTCAGCGATTGCGACCGCTTGAGCTGGGTGAGGACGGAGGCGCGTTGGCCTTTGTGCCCGACCGGCAGGTCGGACTCGATGAGGGGAAGTGGGGCTCCCATAGGGCGAATGTTAAGTAAATTTGTCGGGATTGTCAAATCACACAACACTATTGGTGTGAATCCCTAAGTTGTTGTCTCTTATTGGATTTATGAGGTGGCGGATCGCTTGGGTCCAGTGCCTCTGCCGAGCCTGTGATGGTCGTGCGGCACTGGTGCATGCCAGCAGGTCATTACCCTCGATCCGTTTCCGTTAAGTAGTAGTAATCACTACTCCTTAAGGGCGTCCTCGAATCCCCTTCAAACTCCGTCTGGCCCGGTCCAAGCCGTTTCCCCATATTTGAGGACCGGTTTCACATTCCCGTGGTCCGCGGACGACCCAGAGGGCTTCTTTCCATGACCATCCATCGCATCCGGCTTCTCGGGGATCCGATCCTTCGCGCCAGCTGCGAGCCGATTACGCGCCCGGGGTCCACCGCGGTCCGCGTCATCATGGACGACATGCGCGAGACCCTGCGCGACTGGCAGTCGCGGTTCGGCGGGGGGCGGGCCATCGCCGCGCCCCAGATCGGGGCGCCGGTGCGGATGGTCTACGTCGAGATGGACAAGCCCTGGCCGCTGATCAATCCCGAGATCGTGGACATCGGGAACGAGGACTTCGAGGTCTGGGACGATTGCTTCTCCTTCCCCAATCTCCTGGTCCGAACCTCGAGGGCGTACCGGATCCGGGTGCGCTATCAGGACTTCAAGGGTCAGTGGCAGGAGGTCGAGCTGGAGGGCGATCGCGCGGAGCTGCTCCAGCACGAGATCGACCATCTGGACGGCGTTCTCGCGGTGGATCGGCCCTCCGGGTTGGACCCGTTCTGTCTCCGCGAGGAGTGGCACCGGTTGTACGGGCCCAGCCGGCGGTATGGGCCGCCGGAGCCGCGCGACGAGATGTACGCGTCACCGATTTCGGAAGCGTTGTAGCGGCTGAGAGTCGTCTGCTAGGGCCAATCGCCCAGTCGCACGAACACCGCTCCCCGATCCTCGGTGCTGTAGCCGTATTCGAAACGCACCGGTCCCACCGGGGTATCGGCGCCGATCCCGGCGCGTATTCCCCCGACCCAGCCGTTATCACCCAGGAGGGGGCCACCACTGGCGGTGCGGCCGCCGGCGAACTCCACCCGGCCGAGCAGCGGGCCCTTCAGCGGCGCGGCGAGCATGAGCCCGACCATCGCTTCGCGATCGCCGCGGCGCTCGCCGAGGTGGAGGCCCGGGAACCCGTCGTGGCCGCCCAGCGGAAAGGCGACCTGGATCGGGAGGTGGTCGCCCCAACCCAACATCACCCTCGGGGTGAACCGCACCACGCCGAACCGCTGCGCTAGCTCCGCTTCCACCCGCGCCAGCTGGTAGACCCCGCTCCACAAACCTTCGGCGCGCACCACCCGCCCGCGGGACCGGCTCACCCGGGTGGCCCGGGCCGCTATGCCCAGCGTGGACAGATGCTCTCCACCCGGCTCTCGCCACGCATGGCCCTGCAGCCCTGCCGCTACCTCCCAACCATTGGACAGCGCGCGTTCCACGCCGGCGAAGCCCAGGGCTTCCCGGATCTCCAGCTCGGCGAGCTCATCGCCGGGGGCGGTGAACTGGCGGATATCCTCGGTGGCGAGCCGGAGCGTCAACGTGGGATCCATGAGATGGCGAGCGATCTGGAATTTCCGCCGGAATCCGGCGTAAACCTCCTTCCGGAACCCATCGAGGAAGACGGCGCCGCTCCCCTCCAGCGCGACGCCGAAGACTCGGCGGTCCACCGCCCCGACCCACATCCGGCCGCCCAGCTCGTTGTCGTATCCGATCCCGATCGCGACCACCCGCCGCGGGGCGCGCCGGAGCGAGAGATCGAAGCCGACCGAGTCCCCCGAGCCGCGAGGGCCCAACCAGACCGAGGTGTAAGCGTCGGACTCGCCCAGGCCGCGCACCCTGGAGCGGAGGAGGTCCGCATCCAGCGTGTCACCCAGGCCGAAGCCCAGCATCCGCTCCAGCGCGAGCCGCTCGGAGCGATTGGCGCCGGGCGCCGTAAACCCGCTGATCCGCCTGGGCAGCCTCCGCACCGAGTCGGGCCGGACCGCGCGGGGGCACTCGACGCCCCCGAGCGAGCTGTCCGCGGCGGCGCGGCCGTTGGCCAGCAGACGCACGACCCTGCGGGGGGAGAAGTTGAGGCTGCTGAAGCCGTTCACGTCGGGCCGCACCATCACGTCGCCCGCGTAGAGCGACTCCGCCGGCTGCTGGAACAGGAACTCGATCAATCGGTCGGCGACGCGGAGGGGCGAATACCCATCGAAGGTCTCCCCCGCGTGCTCGGTCGCGTCGGAGACGATGACCCGCTCCGCGCCCTCCGCGCGCGCCACGGCGACGGGGATGTTGGCCGAGAGGCCGCCATCGGCCAGAAACCGACTGTCCCGCAGCTCGGGGGCGAAGACCAGAGGAATCGCGATGCTGGATCGGACCGCCTGGGCGAGGTCGCCTGAGCGGATCACCACCGGCTTTCCGGTGGCGAGGTCGGTGGCGACGGACCGGAACGGGATCGGCAGGGAATCGAAGTCGCCGCGCGCGATCAGGTTACCCTTCAGCATCGCGACGTTCACCAGCGAGTTTACTTCCGACTCGACGATCGCGGCGCTCTGGAGGGTGAATCTGCGGTCGCCCTGCTCCCACAGGACCAGGGGGCGGAGCACGCCGAGCGAGCGGGGCGCGGCGCGGCCGATAGGTGCGGAAGAGTTGGCTGAGGGGCACCACGCGGACCAGCGAATCCAGCTCCCGACCGCTGTAGCCGCTGGCGTAGAGCGCTCCGACCGCGGCGCCCATGCTGCTGCCGACGACGAGGTCGGGCCGGATGCCGAGGCTGTCCAGGGCGGCGAGCACGCCGATGTGCGCGATACCTTTGGCCCCGCCTCCGGAGAGCACCAGCGCGGTGTAGGGAGGGCGGCAATCCTGGGCTGCGAGCGGTCCGGCGGCGGCGAGTAGCACCGCGGAAATGAAGAAATGTTGCAGCGGCCGAAGCATGTCTGGGGAAGATACACTACCCCTTGCGCCGCCCGACCAGAGTCCGTATACCTTTGCGATTACGGGCGGGGAACGGCCAGCTTTTTAGGAGGAATGGCGTCAATGACCTATGTGATCGTCGAGGCTTGCATCGGGGTGAAGGACCGAGCCTGCGTGGATGTCTGTCCGGTGGACTGCATCTACGAGGGCGAGGACCAGCTCTACATTCATCCCGATGAGTGCATCGACTGCGGCGCCTGCGAGCCGGAGTGCCCGGTGACCGCCATCTTCCCGGAGGAGGACGTGCCGCCCAACCAGGCCTCCTTCATCGAGAAGAACAAGGACGTGTTCAACAGCGACACGCCCCCGGGCCGGCCGAACCGATAGCCCAGGCGCTTCCTCCTCGAACGGTCCCCGCGACCCTCCCGGCCCAGCCGGGAGGGTCGCTTGGCAAAGAAAGGCGGCCCCGGACTCGAATTAGCTTGGCCGCGAGCCCGGGACCGTTGGTTGGTGAGGACGGGAGTTCAGAGGGACCTGGCGGTCCGTGGTACCCCCGCTATCGGTCAGAACGCGGGGTGACCACCAAAGGTTTCAAGGGAGACCGTCGAGGAACGCGAGCAGCGCGCCGGTGGTCTCGGCCGGGCGTTCCAGGCTCGGCAGGTGACCAGCCGACCGGATCACGACGAGACTGGCGCCGGGGATGGAATCGGCCATGTCCCGGGCCTGGGCGGGCGGGGTGAACTGGTCCTCCTCCCCGACGATCACCAGGGTCGGGAGCCCCGCCAGGCCGGAAAGCATCGACGAGCTGTCGGGCCGGTCTCGCATGGCGCCGAGCGCGCCGACGATCCCCGCGACCGGGGTCGCGGCCACCATCGAGCGGACCTTCTCCACCGTGGCCGGGCCGTCGGACAGCGTGGACGCCGCGAGCATCGTGGGAAGCAGGGCCTGGGCGATGGCCTCGGCGCCCTGGTCCCGCGCGGTCGAGGCCGCGGCGTCCCGGGCCCTTCTTCCCTCCGGGGTGTCGGCCTCGGCGCGGGTGTCCACCAGTACCAACCCCCGCACCCGGTCCCTCCAGCGACGCAGGAACTCGAAAGCGATGTAGCCCCCCATCGAGTGCCCGACCAGCACCACTTCGTCGACCCGCAACAGGTCGAGGAGGGTGGCGAGGTCGGATGCGTAGGTCTCCATGTTGTAGCCGAGATCGGGGGCGTCGGACTGCCCCATCCCTCGAAGGTCGGGTGCGATCCGGCGCCATCCGTCGAGCGCGGCGAGCTGGTGGGTCCAGATCGAGCGGTCGAGCGGATAGCCGTGGACGAAGAGCACGGCCGGGCCGTTGCCCCGCACCTGGACGGCGAGGCTCACGCCGTTCACCGTGAGGCGCTGCACCTCCCCGGCGTCACGCCGTTGCCGGGTCATGAACTCGGTGAACTCGACCGGCACCGCGACGGGCCGGCCGTGGCGGCTCACGCACACGAAGAGAAACTCGGCGGTGGCGATGAGGGCCTCGTCGCGGATCCTGCTGGCCACCTGGCGCATGGTGAAGCTGGTGCGGCCGACGTGGGTGAGGTCCTGCTCGAACCGGAGCACGTCGCCCGGGAAGGCGGAGGCGTGGTATTCGATCACCGTCTTCCGCACGGCCGGCCAGGTACCGGTGCGGTCGAAGAGATCCATGCCCGGCCCCGCCCGAAGCGTCTCCCACCGCGCCCGCTCGAACAGGCTGAGGAACGATGCCTGGTTCAGATGCCCGAAGGCGTCGCATTCGTCGGGGTATACCGTGAGGAGTATGGGGGTCATGGGGGGCGGGGTCAGGGGTTGAACCGGTCGCGCCGGTTTGCGCGGTGCTGTGTGGGGGTGGTTCACACCGTGGCCCGAAAGACGATTATCGCACGCCAGCTAGATATACTACAGCGTCCCCGATGCAGATCCGATAGCTCCCGTCCCCCGGTTCCCGATCCGATGAAACCCCAGACCGACTATATCCGCCACGCTGCCCGCCTCGCGCGCAAGCTCCAGATGGATGCAGCGATGGGAGGCACGCCGCAACCCGACGCGGAGTTCTACAAGACCCTCTCCAAGGCGATGGACGAGATCGCGGCCGGGCTGGAGTTGGTCTCCAAGAAAGACTGACCCGGTGAGGCCGATCGCCACCGAGGCCGAGCTGGCGGCCTTGGCCGACCGCCTGCGGGCGGAGCCGCTGCTGGCGGTGGACACCGAGGCGGCGAGCTTTCACCGCTACCTGGACCGGGTGTTCCTGCTCCAGATCTCCTCGCGCGAGGAGACGGCGGTGGTGGACCCGCTCGCGACCGGCGGGCTCGGTCCGATCGGTGAGCTGCTCGGCGATCCGGCGATCGAGATCATCTTCCACGATGCCGACTACGATCTCCGCCTGCTGCATCGGGAGTACGGCTTCACCGCGCAGAACCTGTTCGACACCCGGATCGCGGCGCAGCTCCTCAACGAGCCCGGTATCGGGCTCGCCGCGTTGCTCGAGAAGTACTTCGGCGTCAAGCTCGACAAGCGGTTTCAGCGGGCCGACTGGTCGGCCCGGCCGCTGTCGCCCGAGATGCTGGCCTACGCGGCGGCCGACACCCGGCACCTGGCTCAGCTGCGGGACATCCTGCGGGACAGCCTGAGCCAGCGGGGGCGACTCGGATGGGCGCAGGAGGAGTTCGCCCTGCTGGAGGACATCCGCCCCGCGGCGGCCGACCAGGCCGAGCCGGGCTGGCTCCGCCTCAAGGGAGCCAAGGCGCTGCGAGGGCGGGAGCTGGCGATCCTGCGCGAGGTCTGGGAATGGCGGGAAGAAATGGCCCGCCGGGCTGACCGGGCGACGTTCCGGATCCTCAACAACGAGCCGATGCTGGCCATGGCGAAGAACCCGCCGGCCGGGTTGGCGGAGTTGAAGGCGATCCATGGGGTGAGTTCCGACCTGGCGGAGCGGCGCGGGCGCGACCTGCTCGCCGCGGTGAAGCGCGGGCTCGAGGTGCCGGACGGCGATCTGCCGCCGCGCTTCGCCCGGCCGCAGCGGTGGGCCCCGGACCCGGCCTTCGAGGCCAGGCTCGAGCGGCTCAAGGCCGCGCGTAATCTGCTGGCGAAGGAATACGATCTGCCGCCCGGGGTGGTTTGCCCCAACGGGACGCTGGAGGCGATCGCCCGGGCCGACCCGAAGACGGCCGAGGCGCTGGCCGCCGTGCCGGAGCTGCGGCGATGGCAGGTCCGGGAATTCGGCGGGCAGCTCCTCGTGGCAACGACTGCGCCCTAGGCCGCCGGACCGCGAGGCTCAGAACCCCAGGAACGCCCGCACCCGAGGGTCCATTTTCTCGGGCGTCCAGTACGGATCCCACACCAGCTCCACTTCGACGTTCCGGACACCCTCGAGGTCGCCGGCGACCTTCTTCACGTCTTCGATGATCTCGCCCCCGGCTGGGCACCCCGGCGAGGTGAGTGTCATCTTGACGTGCACGTCGCCCTCCTCGCTGGCCTCGACGTCGTACACCAGGCCGATATCGATGATGTTGAGGTTGAGCTCCGGGTCTTTGACGGCGCGGAGTGCCTTGCGGATCGTGTCGGGGGAATGCATCGGCAGCTCGTGGCCTGGGGTCCAATTGCTTCAGTTGGCATCTTCAAGGTAACCCATGCCGCCTGCGGATAGTTCGGCGGACTCAGCAGGTCGAGACCAGCTCCTGGCCGCAGGCGTGAGGCACCAGCCGGATGGCGGCATCCGACAACGTCGTGCGGACCACCTTGAGCGCCTTGAGCGAGTCACGGGTCTTCGGATCGAAGGCCCGGTTGGTGAGGAACACGAGGAAGAGGTCCCGCACCGGGTCGATCCACAGCTCGGTGCCGGTAAACCCGGTGTGGCCGTAGGCCGACGGGCTGATCAGCGTCCCGAAGATGCTCGGCTCCTCGCCGTTCAGCTCGGGTGAGTCCCAGCCGAGGAGGCGGGTGCCGCTCCGGGGGCCCTTGGTGAGGAACTGCCGCATCGTGGCGGGGCTCACCCAGGGGCCGGCCGGTCCCATCCCGTCTCTCAGCCAGGCCTGGGCGAATCGTGCGAGGTCGGCCCCGGTCGAGAACACGCCGGCGTGTCCCGCCACCCCGCCGAACGCCGCGGCGTTCTGGTCGTTCACGTCGCCCGGCACGGGCTCTCCCCGCCACATCCCGCTGGGCGCGGTCCGCCGCTTGAGACGGACCGGCAGCCGGAACCGGGTCTCCGTCATCCCCAGCGGCTGGAAGACCGCCGTGTCGGCGAAGCGGTCGAGCGTGGTGTGGGAGATCGACTCGATGAGGAGGCCCAGGAGCATGGCGTTGAAGTCGCTGTACTCGGCCGAATCGCCGGGCGGGCGCATCAGCGGTTGGGCGTAAAGCAGGGAGATCATGCGCGACCGGCTCCCTCCGGCACGCTTGTAGATCGGGGCATAGCTCTTGAGGCCGCTGGTGTGGTCCAGCAGCATGCGCACGGTCACCTGATTCTTGAGGCCGCCCGAGAAGCGTGGCAGGTAGCGGCCCACCCGGGCGTCGAGGTCGAGCTCGCCCCGATCCACCAGCCGCATCGCGGCGCTGGCCGTGGCGACGACCTTGGTAATGGAAGCGATGTCCCAGAGCGTGGAGTCCGGCTCGGGGACCCGGGAGGCGGGATTCCAGGTGAAGTGGCCGTAACCGCGGGAGTAGAGGATGGAGTCCCGCCGTCCGATGACGACGACCGCCCCGGGGTACAGCCCATCGCGGATCCCGGCCTGGACGGCACGGTCCACCTGGGCGTAGGTCTGCCCGGCAACCGGCGCCGCGGTGAGGGTGGTCATGAGGACGGCCGCGACACCGAGCCGGGACACGACCGTCAACGCCCGGCGAGCTCGTCGCGCACCGGGCCGGGAGGCAGCCGGTAGAGCACTTCGATGGTGCGGCGATCGCGCTCGGTGAGGGTGCCCGTGCGAGTGGCCGGAAACATCACGTCGTTGGTGTCGGACGAATGCGGCAGCCCGAGCGCGTGGCCCGCCTCGTGGACCGCGACCGACAGCAGCGCCGCATCGGGGAGCACCACGCCGGTATGGGTCCGGAGCGCCAGCGAGATCGAGGCTCGGCGCACCCGGCCCGACTGATCCCAGGTGAGGTCGGTCTGGCCGGCGCGGTCGAAATCGAAGTGATCGATCCATCTGATCATGACGTCGGCGTCGGCCGAATCGGGCACGACTTGGAAGCTGAGGCCCACACCGGTCTGCTCCCAGCGATCGAAGGCGTCGCGGGCCAGACTCGCCATCTTGGGCAAATAGCCCGGGGCGCCGCCTTCCACGATATGCAGCCGGATGGGCTTCCCATACCTGTCGGGCCAGCGCCGCACCACCGAGTCCGTGCTCACGATCAGGGAATCGAGATAGGTCCCCCCGGCCTCCCGGGACAGCCGCTCTCTGGTGGCCAGCCTCACCCGCCGGTCCCCCAGCTCGCCACCGGCCCGGCCGGCGGCGCCGTCCAGGCGTATAACGTCGTCTCCGATATCGGGATGCGCCTTACCGGACTGGGTGGCGCTGGGGCCCTGGACGACCTCGCCGGCGCGGCCGGAGGCGCGCTTCAAGTGCCCGATCCGATCGACCAGGATCAGCACCGCGAGGACCAGGGTGACGAGGGGAAGGACGGCACGTCGCATGATTCGTGAGAATATTGGCAAGCCGCGCGCCATGCCGCCAGCGCGCGCTGGCGCCGAGTCCTGCACCCACCTAACATTGGCCGCCCGCGCCGTCCCGCGCGGACGAGGTCCCGGAGGAGCCACTGAACCTGATGGAACGTTTCGCCCGGGCGCTGGTGCGCTGGCGCTGGGCGGTGCTGGTAGTGTGGGCGGTGATCGGCGTGGTGGCCGCGGTGCGTGCGCCGGCCACCCCCGGGCTCCTCAACATCCGCGGCGGCAGCGCCCGGGAGACCGAGGCCTCCCGCACCGAGAAGCTGCTGAACCAGCGGTTCGCCCGCCCCATCGGCGAGTTCTTCGCCGTCACGCTCGCAGGGCCCCTCGCGGTTCGACGCCGGGGAGCCCCGCGAAGTGCTCGACTCCCTCCTCGCCGCGCTCTCCCGCCAGCCCTACGTCCGCGGGCTGGTCTCCTATCCCGCCACCGGTGACACCACGTTTCTGAGCCGCGACCGCCGGGCCACCTTCGTGCTGGTCGCGATCGACATCGAGAACGGTGACAGCGCCGGCGCCTACGTGCCGCCGACCCGGCAGGTGGTGGCCCGCACGCTGGCGAGAATCTCCCGGCCGGGCGAGTACCGGGCGCTGGTCACCGGCCGGGCACCGCTCGACCTCGACGTGCGCACCGTCGTCGCGGAGGACAGCACCAGGGGCGAGAAGGCCCTGCTGCCGCTCACCCTCGTCGTCCTGGTGCTCGCCTTCGGGGCGCTGGTGGCGGCGATGCTGCCGCTGGTCGTGGGCGTGCTCGCGATCGCGATCTCCCTGGCGATCATCGGCCTCCTCACCAGCATCACGCCGATGTCCATCTTCGTCCTCAACATGACCACGATGATCGGGCTCGGTGTCGGGATCGACTACTCGCTCCTGGTGGTCACCCGGTTCCGGGAGGAGCTGGGCCGGGGGCTCCGGCGGCGCGACGCGGCCGTGAGCACCATGGTGACGGCAGGGTCGGCGGTGATCACGTCGGGGCTCACCGTGGTGGTCGGGTTCGGCGCGCTCCTGTTCACGCCCCTGATCGAGACCCGGAGCGTGGGCATCGGCGGGCTCATCGTGGTGGCGGTCGCGGTGCTGCTCGCGATCACCCTGCTCCCCGCCCTGCTCGCCGTGCTGGGGCGGGAGATCGACCGGCCGAAGTGGCTGGCCCGGCGGCTCACCTGGTACCACGCGCCGCAGGTGTGGGAGAAATGGGCCCGCACCCTTTCCCGCCATCCGATCCGGGCGATGGTCTACGGTGGAGTCGTCATCGCGATCCTCACCGCTCCGCTGCTCCTCATCCGCATCGGGCTGCCGTCGCGGCACTGGTGGCCCGCCGGGACCGAGGCGGGCGAGGGCCTCGACGCGCTCTCCCGGATGGGCGTGGCGGGATACGTGCAGCCGATCCGGATGCTGGTGGAAGTACCGGAGGGACGCAGCGCGGTCCAGACCATGTCGCTTCGGGGACTGCGAACCCTGTCGGATTCGCTCCGGGCCGATCCCCGGGTGCGTGAGGTCCGGAGCCTGGTGGACCTCGAGCCCGGGACGTCCCTGCTGGCGTACTCGGTGCTCTACAGCGACATGGCGGCGGCGCGGGAGCAGTACCCCAGCTTCGTGGACGCCTACCTCAGCGCCGACCGGCGGCTGGCCCTGCTCGACGTGATCCCGGCCGACACCACGTCGCTCACCTCGATGATGGACCTGGTGAAGAAGGCCCGACACCTGGGCCAGGCGGAGCTGCGCGGCACCAAGGGCATGCGGGTCACGGTGGGGGGCTACACCGCCTCGGCGCTGGATTTCCAGACCGATCTGCTGGACCGGTTTCCGCTCCTGGTGGCGGTCGTCCTGGGCGCCACCGCGGTGATGCTGGCGATCGCGTTCCGCTCGGTGCTGGTGCCGATCAAGGCGATCATCATGAATACCCTGTCGGTGAGCGCCACGTTCGGGCTCATCGTGCTGGTGTTCCAGCTCGGCGTGGGCTCCCAGGTCTTCGGGCTCACCGGGCCGACGTCGGCGATCTTCGTGGTGATTCCGGTGCTGGTGTTCGCGGTCGTGTTCGGCCTCAGCATGGACTACGAGGTGTTCCTGCTGAGCCGGATCAAGGAGGCCTATGACCGCTCGGGCCGCAACACCGCGGCGACGATGGAAGGCCTGAGCGCCACGGCCTCGGTGATCACCTCCGCGGCGCTCATCATGATCCTGGTATTCGGGGTCTTCGCCTTCGCCCGGGTCCTGCCGATGCAGATGCTGGGATTCGGGCTCGCGGTGGCGGTCCTGCTGGACGCGACGGTGATCCGGATGGTGTTGGTGCCGGCGTTCATGCAGGCGATGGGCCGGTGGAACTGGTGGCCGGGGGGACGCTCGGTGCGACGCGGGGAGAGCGCGACCGGTGAAGACCGGGAGATGCCCCTCAGGACGCCAGACCGACGGTCTTAGCGGCCACGCGCACGAGCCCCGTGGCCAGCTCCACCACGCTCAGCCCCAGCAGCACCAGGAGCACGACCACCAGCACCAGCCCGGCCGCGATCCACCGCCGCGACCTGGGCTCCGCCGCCGGCGGCGCCTCGACGGGAACGCGGTTACCCCGGATGACCATGGCATAGGCCTCCCGCCGCCCCGCCACCTCCTCGCCATCGCCGGCGGCTGCCTCGTCCGGGAGTGGCGGCAGGTCGAGCCCGGTTCCCGCCGGCCGGAACCGGGCCCGCTCGACCCATGCCTGGCGTACTTCGGGATGCCGTCCCACCGCCTGCCAGCTCTGCCGTGCCGCATCGAACATCGGGGTGTCGACCCCTACCAGCGCCGCCTCGAGGGCATCGAGCACGGCATCCACGGTGGGCAGCTCGAAATCGCCGGCGGCGGCGTCACTGAATCGAAAGCGATTGACCATGAGGCCCCGTGACGCTGCCCGCGTGTCTCACCGCTTCGCCTCCAGCCAGTTGGCCCCCACGCCCAGATCCACGACCAGCGGCACCTTCAGCTCCACCACCCCCTCCATGTGCCTTCGGACCAGCTCCCGCATCCGCTCCAGCTCTTCCGGCGGGGTCTCGAACAACAGCTCGTCGTGCACCTGCAGCAGCATCCGGCTGCGAAGCCCAGCGTCCCGTATGGCGTGATGGATCCGGGTCATCGCGACCTTGATCAGGTCGGCGGCGGAGCCCTGGATCGGCGAGTTCTGGGCGTTCCGCTCGCCATAGGCGCGCATGTTGAAGTTGCGGTCGCGGATCTCGGGGATGTAGCGCCGGCGCTTGAAGATGGTCTCGACGTAGCCCTGCTCGCGGGCCAGCGCGATCGAGCGGTCGAGAAAGGCGCGCACGCCGGCGAAGCGCTCGAAGTAGCGGGCGATGAAGGTCCGCGCGTCCTCCATCGAGATGTTGAGCTGCCGGCTCAGCGCGAAGGGGCCCTGGCCGTAGATGGTCGCGAAGTTGATGGTCTTGGCCCGGGCGCGCATCTCGGGCGTCACCTGATCCGGCGGGACGTTGAAGATCAGCGCCGCCGTCTGCCGGTGGATGTCGCCGCCCTGGGTGAAGGCCTCGACGAAGGCCGGGTCGCCCGACAGGTGGGCCATCAGCCGCAGCTCGATCTGCGAGTAGTCGGCCACCAGGAACACCCAGCCCTGCCGGGGGATGAACCCGCGCCGGATCTCCTCGCCCCGCAGGGTGCGCACTGGAATGTTCTGGAGATTGGGATCGCTCGAGCTGAGCCGTCCGGTGGCCGCACCGCCCTGGTTGAAGCTGGTGTGGATCCGGCCGGTCCTTGGGTCGATGGTGGCGGGCAGCGTGTCCACGTAGGTGCTCTTGAGCTTCTGCAGTTCACGGTACTCGAGGATGAGCCGGGGCAACTCGTGTCCCATCACCGCGAGCTGCTCCAGCACGTCGGCGTCGGTGGAGGGGCCGGTCTTGGTCTTCTTGAGGACCGGCAGCTGCTGCTTCTCGAACAGCACCGTCGCGAGCTGCCGCGGCGAGTTGAGGTTGAGGTCCACGCCCGCCACCTGTGAGATCTCGATCTCCAGCCGCCGGAGGTCGGAGCCCAACTCCTCGCCCAGCCGGGTGAAGAGCGCGCGGTCCACCGTGATGCCTTCCCACTCCATGTCCACCAGCACCTCGACCAGCGGCATCTCGACATCGCGCAGGAGGTCGTCCATCCGGACCTCACCGAGCGCGGGGGCGAAAATGTGGTGCAGGGCGAGCACGGTGGCGCTGTCCGCGCCGCAGTAGTCCGCCGCCACTTGCACGGTGAGCTCGGCGAACGCCACCTCCGCCTTTCCCTTGCCCACGACCTCCTGGTAGGTCCTCATCGTCCGGCCGAGGTGCTCGAGGCAGAGCTGGTCGATCGCGTGGGAGCGGCGGCCCGGGTCGAGGACGAAGCTCGCGAGCATGGTATCGAAGGCGACGCCGGCGAGCTCCACTCCGGCGCGTCGCAGCACCTGCCAGTCGTCCTTGATATCGTGGCCCGCCTTGGGCACCGCCGGATCGGCGAGCAGGGCGCGAAGCGGCGCCAGCGCGGGGTCGCTGAGCGGCGGCAGGTTCCGCATCGGATCCGGCGGCACCATCCCCTCGGCGAGCGAGCCGAGCGCGCTGGGCGACCGGTGGCCGAACGGCAGGTACCAGACCTCGCTCGGGCTGGCGGAGAGCGACAGGCCGGCGAGGCCGGCGTCCTGCGGCCGGCTCGAGGCGGTCTCGGCGGCGAGCGCGACGAGGGGCGCGGCACGGAGGCGCTCGACCAGCGCGGAAATGCCGGCGGGGTCGTCGAGCACCCTGACTTCGAGGGTGGGGCGCTCGTCGATCGCGAGCCAGTCCCCGGCGGTGAATCCCGCCGCCGCCGCGTCACTCTCGGGGGCCTCGTTTTCGCCTGGCGGGGCGCCGGGCCCGGCTCCGTTCCCCGTCCCCTCGGCCCGCGCCTCGCGGGGCTCGGGGCGACGTCGCCCCCCAGCTTTCTGGCCAGCGAGAAGAACTCCAGCTCGGTCAGAATCCGGATCGCCGCCTCGCGGTCCGGCTCCTTCAGCGTGAGGTCGTCCACGTCGAGCTCGATGGGGACGTCGCGCTTGATGGTGACCAGCTCCCGGGAGAGCCGCGCGTTGTCGGCCTGCGCGAGCAGCGCTTCCCGCGGGCGCTTGGCCGTCACCTCGCCGGCGCGCCCGAGGATCGTCTCCAGATCGCCGAACTCGGCGAGCAGCTTCTGCGCGCCCTTCTCGCCGATGCCCTTCACGCCGGGCATGTTGTCGGAGGTGTCGCCCACCAGCGACAGGAAGTCGACCACCTGGCCGGGCGGCACGCCGAGCCGTTCGGCGGCGTTGGACTCGTCCACCCAGGTCTCCTCCACCGCGGCGGTCCCGCCGCGGCCCGGGTTGAGCAGCGCGACGCCGGGACCGATGAGCTGGTAGAAGTCCTTGTCGCCCGAGACGATCACCGCCTGGAGCCCGCGCTCGGCGCCCTCGAACCGCGAGCGTGCCGATCACGTCGTCGGCCTCGTAGCCCGGCACGGTGACGAGCGGAATGCGGAAGGCCTCCAGCATGTCGCGGATCCGCTCGACCGCGCGGTCGAAGTCGGCCTGGAGCTCGTCGTCGAGCTTCTCGCGCGTGGACTTGTACTCGGGATAGCGCTCTTCGCGGAAGGAGGTGCCGGCGTCGTTCACCCAGCCGACGTAGTCGGGGCGGTACTTCTCCCGCAGCCGCATGAGGAAGTTCACCACGCCCCAGGCGGCCGACGTGTTCTCGCCCTTGCTGGTCCGGAGCGGCCGCGCGATCATCGCGAAGAACGCGCGGTAGATCAGCGCGTAGCCGTCGATGAGAAAGAGGCGCGGTGGGGTGTGGTTGGGCATGTGGGGGAAGGTAGGCGGAACCGCCGTTCCGCTGCTACAGCCCCTGCCGCCTCACTCGCGACAGGATCCGCTCGTACTCCGCCCGGGACCCCGGCGTGAGCCGCAGCCGCCCGAACCCGGTCTCGTCCTGGAAGTAGATCTCCAGCCGGTAGGTGAGGTAGGTCCACCGGATGATCCGGCTCGAGGTTCCCGGCGTGCTCTCGACGCTCTCGTCCGGCGGGCCGAGGGTGACGAACACCTCGCCGCGGTCGGTGCGCCAGCCGGGGATGCCCTCGTCCTTGAACCGCGAGTTGGCGGCGTTCACCCGGCTGAAGTACTGGTTCAGCTCCTCGTTCTCGGGCGTGCTGGGATTGGGGTCGGTGGCCGTGTAGAAGTCCCGCCAGAGGCGGGCGCGCTCGCCCTCGGGCGCGCGGCGCATCGCGGCGATCTGCTCGTCGTGACCGAAGAACCGGAGCAGGTCCAGCATCTCCTCGAAGTTGGTCACCACCCAGGCCTGGGTGAACGACACCAGTGCCGACGCGCTTCGCTCGGGCTTGCTCCCCACTACGATCCGCAGCTCGCCCAGCGAGACGCTGTCGGGCGCGAGGCGGACCACCTGGCTCTCCACTTCCCTGCCCCCGCGGAACCGGAGCGAGTCGCTGTAGATCGTGTGCTCCTGATCGTCGAGCACCTGAAACGGCACCCTGGTCGCCTCGGTGAACGCGTAGCCCTCGACGTAGGCCAGCAGCGTGTCGCTGCCGTACCCCACCGCCCCGCGGGGATTGAGCACCAGCGAGAGGGGATCGCCCAGCCTTCCCCGCCCCGTGGCCTGGTAGGTGAGTATCGGGGCCGAGTAGGTCGCCTTGCCGAACTCGGGGGCGGTGTAGACGGCGGTGGCGCTGCTCTCCGAGGTGGAGGAGGCGTCACGCACGGTGGCGGTAACCTTGTAGCTTCCGGGCAGGATTCGCAGCACCTGCTGGAAGAGGACGCTCTCGTCGGCGCGCTGGGTCTCCTGAAAGGTGGCCACGCGTACCAGCTCCTCGCGGGCGAGGTCCACCGGCGGGGCGCCGTCTCGCTTGAACGACAGGCTCACCCGGTAGCGGGCGACGAACGAGTTCCCTTCCCTCTGGAACGCGAAGGCCCGGTTCTCGAGCGACAGGCCGGTGACGGCGATGACCGAGTCGCCGGGGCCGGCGGCGAAGGCGACCGTGCCGACGAACGGCATCGGGTCGCCGGCGGAGAGCCGTCCCAGGCGCTGGTAGAACTGCTGGGTGTTGAGGAGCCGGGTGAGTGTTTCGGTAGGTTTCGGCTGCTCGTCGCTGCCGACCCGTTTCCAACTCCCGCAGCCGATGGCGGAGGCCACCAAGGCCGCCACAAGAACGAGCCGACGCATACTGACACTCCCGGCAGAGCCGATTGGACCCGCGGACGCGGGTGGCGAACGTTAGTGGCGGCGGACGAGAAGCGTCAAGCGTCCAACTTGCTGCCTGGTGCGAGATTAACTAGCTTGGCCATCTCATGAGCACAGACAACATGGTCGGTCGTACGGTGGCCGGATACCGGCTCGCCAAGTATATCGGCGAGGGCGGCACCGCTACCGTCTACTCCGCGGACCACGGCGAGCGCGGCCAGGCGGCCGTGAAACTCCTCCGTCCCCGCCTCGCCACCGACCCGATCGCGGTGAAGCGCTTCCTGCGTGAAGCCGAGTACGGGTCGCGGGTGATCCATCCCAACATCGTCCGTACGTATGATTATGGCGAATCGGATGGACTGCACTATCTGGCCCTGGAATGGGCCCAGGGTGAGCCCCTGGCGGAATTCGTCAACCGCTCGGGCAAGCTGGCCCCGGCGCTGGTCGCCACGATCATCGAGCAGCTGGGCGCCGCGCTCACGGTGGCTCACAAGGCCGGGATCATCCACCGCGACCTCAAGCCCGCCAACATCATGTACGACCCGGCCACCCAGACCGCGAAGCTGCTGGACTTCGGGATCGCGCGGGATGCGGATGCGGGCCCGGAGGAGCGGCTGACGCGGGCCGGCTTCTTCGTGGGAACCCTCCAGTACGTGGCTCCGGAAACGCTTAGTGGAGAATTGGTTAGCGAGCAGGCCGACGTCTACAGCCTGGCCACGATCGCGTACTACCTGCTGACGCAGGAGCACCCGTTCACCGGCAAGAACCCCAGGGAGTTGTTTCAGCAACTACTAACCCAGGCACCGGTTCCGCTCAATCAGGCCGTGAAAGGGCTCAAGTTCCCCGGGGCGGTCGAGAGCGCCGTGATGGCCGGGCTGGAGCGGGACCTCGCCAAGCGCAGCAAGACGGTGGACGAATTCGCCCTGGGTTTCTGCACCTCGGTTCAGATGGACCTGGGGGGCAAGAAGCCCGGGTTCCTGGCGTCGCTCTTCCGAAAGGGCGGGGCGGGGAGCTGATGGCGGGCGACGACCTGGGAGCGCCTGCGCCGGCTGCTGCTCGAGCGGTCGGTGCGGCGCGGCGATTTCGTGCTCGCGTCGGGGCAGCGGTCTTCCTATTACATCGATTGCCGGCTCACCACGATGAGCGCCGAAGGCCAGGGGCTCATCGGTCGCCTGGGCTGGCGCGCCATCCGCGACAAGGGGTGGCGGCCGAAGGCGGTGGGTGGGCTGACGATGGGGGCGGACCCGGTGGCCTACGCGATCGCCGCCGCGAGTTGGGAGACGGATCTGGTGATCGATGGGTTCAGCGTGCGGAAGGAAGCGAAGCGGCACGGTACCGGGCGGGTGATCGAGGGGTGTTTCTCCGTCGGGGATGAGGTCGTGATCGTGGAGGACGTGATCACCACTGGTGGATCGGCCCAGCAGGCGATCGAGGCGGTGACGCTGGCCGGTGGCGTGGTCCTCGGCGTGCTGGCGGTGGTGGACCGCGGGGCAGGGGGCAGGGAAGCGTTGGAGGCGGAGGGCAGGGTGCTGGTGGCGCTGCTCGAAGCGTCGGCGCTGGGAGTGTGAACCGGGCGACAGCCGAGCCGGGCCGGCTACGTTGCCGGGCTCGGGCGGCACCCCTATGCTTCGCCCTCCGACGTAACCGTCAGTTCCCGCCCAGCACTCGGCGCAAGTACCGGCCGTTTTCGCATCCAAGGACCCCGCGTGCCGTTCACCCAGTTCAAGCTCCATCCGAGCCTGCTCAAGGGCATCAAGGAGCTCGGATTCGCCCGGCCGACGCCGATCCAGGCCGACGCCATCCCACCCGCGCTCGCCGGGCAGGACGTTCTCGCCTGCGCGATGACCGGCAGCGGCAAGACCGCGGCCTTCATCCTGCCCATCCTGCATCGCCTGATCGACCGGCCCCGCGGCACCACCCGAGCCCTGGTGCTCACCCCGACGCGGGAGCTCGCGGCCCAGATCCTGGAGGACCTGAACGACCTCGCGGTGCACACCCCGATCACCGCGGCGTCCGTCTTCGGCGGTGTCGGCATGGGCCCGCAGGAGCACGCCTTCCGGAGCGGCGCCGACGTCATCATCGCGACGCCCGGGCCGCCTGATGGACCACTTCCGGTTCCCCTATGCCAAGCTCGCCGGCCTCGAGATCCTGGTGCTCGACGAGGCCGACCGGATGCTCGACATGGGCTTCCTCCCGGAGATCCGGAAGATCCTGCGGCACCTGCCGCATCCGCGAAGCGGCAGACGCTGTTCTTCAGCGCCACGATGCCCGACCCGATCCGGGCGCTCACCCGCGAGATGCTTCGCAACCCGGTCAGCATCAACCTCGAGCGCCGGTCGGCCCCGGCGGTGGGCATCACCCACGCCGTCTATCCGGTGCCGCAGGAGCTGAAGACGGCGCTCTTCCTGACGCTGCTGCAGCGCGGAGAGATGCGGGAGGCGCTGGTCTTCACCCGCACCAAGCACCGCGCCGACCGGCTGGCGAAGTACCTGGTGCAACACGGGATCGAGGCGGAGCGGATCCACGGGAACCGCTCGCAGCCGCAGCGGACCCAGGCCCTGGCCGGGTTCAAGGACGGGAAGTACCGGGTCCTGGTGGCGACCGACATCGCCGCGCGCGGCATCGACATCGAGGCGCTGGGCCACGTGGTGAACTTCGACGTGCCGAAGGTGCCCGAGGACTACATCCACCGGGTCGGCCGCACCGCCCGGGCGGAGGCCGTGGGCGACGCGTTCACCTTCGTGGCGCCGGACGAGGAGGGCGTGCTGCGGGGAATCGAGCGGGTGATCGGGAAGCGGCTGCCGCGGGTGATCGTGCCCGACTTCGACTACGCGGCGCGGGCGGGGGCACGCCTGGAGATACCGATCGGCGATCGGATCGTGGCGATTCGCGCGAGGAAGGCGGAGGACCGTGCCCGGGCGGAGGCCAAGACCAGGCGCCGGCTGGCGGACGAGTCGGCCAGGTCCCGGGGCCGAAGGGGCCGGTAGGCGATCACGCGCGGTCCGCCTGGTCGAGTCCCGCGTGCCTCCGCGCGACCTCCGCCAGGGCGGCCCAGTCCCGGTTTCCCTCACCCTGGGCCACCGCCTCGAGCAGGTGGTCGCGAATCACGCTGGCGAAGGGCATGGGCACCCGCGCTCCCTCGGCGGCCTCCAGCACCAGGCGCAGGTCCTTCAGGCCCAGCGCGAGCCGAAAGGCCCCGGGATCGTACTTCCGGTTCGCGATCAGGGCGCCGTAACCCTGGTACACCGGGGATGCGAACAGGGTGGTGGTCAGGATGTTCAGCAGCACGGGCGGAAGCACGCCGTGCCGCTCCACCATCGCCGCGGCCTCTCCCATGGTCTCGATCGCGGACGCGATCATGAAATTGCCGGCGAGCTTGACCGCCACGGCCTCGCGCGGCCCGCCGCCCACTCGCCAGGTCCGCTGTCCCATGACATCGAGCAGCGGCTGCACCCGGTCGATCGCCGCCTCCTCACCCGACGCCACGATGTTGAGCTTCGCCGCGGCGGCCATGTCCGGCCTGCCGAACACCGGCGCCGAGACGTACCACACGCCGTTGCGCCAATGCTCGGCCCCGAGGTGCTCGGCGAGGCGCACCGAGATCGTGGCCATGTTCACGTGGACGGTGCCGGGCGGGGCACCCTCCAGCAGTCCCTGACCCAGGAAGACCTCGCGCGCCGCGGCGTCGTCCGCCAGCATCGAGAACACGACGCCGCCGAAAGCCAGGCGCGCTTCGCTCACCGGCTCGGCCCCGCGGCCGGCGAGCTCTTCCACCGGCGGGCGGCTCCGATTCCAGACTCGAACCGTGTGGCCCGCCTCGATCAGGTTGGCCGCCATCGCCCGACCCATGGCGCCGAGTCCGATGAACCCCACTTCCATCATTCGCCTCCCACAATTGGAATACGCCCGCGTGGAATACGCTCGCGGCGCCTCGCGGCATGGCCGCGAGGCGCCGCACCGCCGAACGTAGGCAGGCTATTGTCAGGGGAGACCCGCGAGAGGCGAAACCGCCGGGATCAGAACTCGAACCGGGCCATCACCCCGCCCGGTCCTACCCGCACCGGTCCCATCCGCCGGGAGACCCACTTCGCACTGAGATGGCCGAGGAGGCCGCCGATCAGGACATCGGAGGTCCAGTGCCGGTCGTCGTTGACGCGGGCCAGGCGGTCAAGCGTCGCGGCGCCGTAGAGGCCGACGTCGGTCCAGCGGTCTCCGGTCTCGTCGGCCAGCGCCGTGGCGATCGCGAACGCCACCGCCGTGTGCCCCGAAGGAAACGAGTTCCAGCTGGTGAACGGCCGAAACTGGTCCGGGTCGCCCGCGACCGACGGGCGGCTCCGCCCGATGGAGTACTTGAGGACGCTCGTCACCCCACCCGCGAGTGCCGCGGCCGCGCCCGCGTGCAGGACCACCCGCTTCAGGTCGTTGCTGCCCGCCAACTGGCCAGCTAGGTAGCCGGCCGACAGCGCCGGCACGATGTAACGCCACTCCCCGAACGAGTTGCCCAGCCTGGCCAGCGAATTGGAGGTGGTGCCCCGGTGCTCCTGGGCTTCGATGCGGAGGCCGCGGTCGCCCACCAGCGCAGCGGTGAAGAGGAGGCCGGCGACCGCCGCGGTGTTGCGGGAGATCAGTGGACTGGACTGACTCGGTGGGCGCCGGGACGGAGGGAACGACCTCCGTCTGGGCCAGCGCGGTCAGGGGGAGCAGGGTCGCGTGCAACGCCAGCACGGCGATCGCGAGTGGCCCGCGCGCGGTCATTCAAGTCTCCCATGGACGCTTGGAGTGGCACTGCGGGACGTTGGGGGACCCCGCCCGAGGAACCGACGAAAGGAGAATGATAGCGGCGAGCCGCGGTGAGGCAAGAAATGCTACCACCGCGCGGCTCCACGGCGGGGTCGCCCTCCGCAGGTTGAAGCAGGTGCAGTCGGAGCCATATCTTCCAGCGGAGTACCGCACCACAGCCGGCGGCGCTCATGCCCGAAGACCCACGGGAGCCCCTCATCACCATCACCCAGCTGGACCGCGGCCGCGACGCGTACCGGCGGCGGGCCTGGGAAACGGCGTTCGCCCAGCTCTCGGCCGCCGATGTCGAGTCGCCGCTCGGACCCGAGGATCTGGAGCGTCTCGCGATCAGCGCCTGTCTCGTCGGTCGGGACGCCGAAGGGACGGATCTCTGGGCGCGGGCGCACCACGAGTTCCTCGGAAGAAGCGACCCCGACGGGCCGCCCGCGCCGCCTTCTGGCTGGGGCTCGGCCTCCTGGAAGAGAGGCGAAGAGGCGAGGGCCAGCGGCTGGATCGCACGCGGCCCGACGCCTGGTGGACCAAGGCGAGCACGACTCGGTGAGCGGGGATACCTGCTGCTGCCCGAGGGGTTTCGCACCTTGTCCCAGGGGGACAGCGAGGGCGCGAGCGCCATTCTGGGCCGGGCGGCCTCGATCGGCGAGCGCTTCGGCGACCGCGACCTGGTGGCCCTCGCGCGCCACGCCCAGGGGCGGGCGCTGATCCGCGCGGGGAAGGCGGCGGAAGGTGTGGCCCTGCTCGACGAGGCGATGGTCGCGGTCACCACCGGCGAAGTCTCTCCGATGGTGGCCGGCGACGTCTACTGCAGCGTCATCTCCGGCTGCCAGGAGATCTTCGATTGGCGCCGGGCACAGGAATGGACGGCCGAGCTGGCCCGATGGTGCGCTACCCAGCCCGACCTGGTGCTGTACCGCGGGCAGTGTCTGCTGCGACGGTCCGAGATCCTGCAACTGCGCGGCGACTGGTCGGAGGCGCTGGAGGAGGCGCGGCGGGCGCGCGGCCGGCTCTCCGAGCCGCCCGGCCAGGCGGGAATCGGCGCGGCCTTCTGCCAGCTCGCCGAGCTGCACCGGCTCCGCGGCGAGCTGGCGGAAGCCGAAGAGGCCTACCGGCAGGCCAGCCTGCACGGACGCAGGACGCTGCCCGGCCTGGCGTTGCTGCAGCTGGCGCGGGGCGAAGCCGGTGCCGCGCTCGCGGCCATCCGCCGAGCCCTGGACGAGGTTCGAGATCTACGGACCCGGCCCGGCCTGCTGTCCGCCGGTGTGGAAGTCGCGCTGGCCGCGGGTGACGTCGCCGCGGCCGGGACAGCGGCCACGGAATTGGCGTCGATCGCCGCCGATCTCGCTGCCCCCTATCTGCGCGCCCTGGCGGGCCAGGCGACCGGCGCCGTCCTGCTTGCGGGTGGTGAGCCCCGAGCCGCGCTCGCCGCCTTGCGCGAAGCGGAGACGATCTGGCAGGAGTTGGAGGCGCCCCACGAGGCGGCGCGAACCCGGCTGCTCATCGCCCGCGGCTGCCGCGAGCTTGGCGACGAGGGTGGAGCGGAGCTGGATCTCGACGCCGCCGGCGCGGTCTTCCGGCGGCTCGGCGCCACCTTCGACCTGGCCCGAGTGGAGCGGCTCCGCCGAGCGGTGAGTCCGCAGCCAGCCGGCGGGTTGACGGCGCGGGAGATGCAAGTGCTGCGACTCATCGCCGAGGGCAAGACCAACCGGGGCATCGCCACCCAGCTCCGAATCAGCGAGAAGACGGTGGCGCGGCACGTGAGCAACATCTTCGTCAAGCTGGGCCTGTCGAGCCGTTCGGCGGCCACCGCCTACGCTTACGAGCACTCCCTGACGCAAACCGCTCCCCGAAACGGCTAGCGACTGGGTAGAAATACCCACGCCCACTCCTTCCGCACTGCGCATTTCTCCCGAAGCGGGTGTTTCTCCGGTGCTTCAGGTTGAGCCACGCACCTCAACCGGAGGAACCGATGGAAGACCTGATGCTGAAGGAGCGCGGCTCGACCTCAGGAGCCAGTCGCGAGCGCGAGAGGCTGCTGGCCGGGATTCGGGTCACCGAGCGCACCCTGGAGATCAACCGTATCTCGACCCCCGTGCTCGAAGGCGGCAGCGGCCACCCGGTCGTGCTGCTGCACGGGCCGGGAGAACACGCCGCCAAGTGGGTCCGAGTGCTCCCGGATCTCATCGCCACCCACCGGGTGATCGTCCCGGACCTCCCCGGCCACGGCTCCTCCCGGGTGGAGGGCGGTCCGCTGACTTCGGAACGCGTGCTCGGGTGGCTCACCGGGCTGATCGAACGGACCTGCGCGTCCCCGCCGACGCTGGTAGGACAGATCGTCGGTGGGGGAATCGCGGCCCGGTTCGCGGTGGACTACGGCGACCGGATCGCGCGCCTGGTGCTCTCGGACTCGCTCGGCCTGTCGCCGTTTCAGCCGTCGCCGGAGTTCGGAAGCGCGCTGGGTGAATTCGTCACCCGACCCGACGAAGTCTCCTTCGACCGGATCTGGCGGCTGTGCGCCTTCGATCTAGACCGCCTGCGCGATCATATGGGCGACCGGTGGCAGGCGTTCGAGGCCTATACTCTCGATCGTGCACTGGCACCCGAGGTCCAGGCCGCACAGCACGCGCTCATGGAGCAGTTCGGCTTCCCCCCGATCCCGGCCGAAGACTTGAGGCGCATCGCCGTTCCGACCACCTTGATCTGGGGGCGGCGAAATCTCGCGGCCGGCGTGGAGGTCGCGACCGCCGCGAGCGCCCGGTACGGCTGGCCGCTGCACGTCATCGAGGCGGCCGGCGACGACCCGCCGTTGGAGCAGCCGGAGCGGTTCCTGGAGGCGCTGCGGGCCACGATGAGCTGAGGCGGCCCGCGCCGCTGTCGATTTCGCCGCCGCTCGATCGTCATGAGTGACGAGGCCGGGCATCGGGACCGATGCCAGGACCTGTCGTCGCACGGCGGGCGCCCCCTCGGGCGCGCGTCCCAAATCGAAGGAGGCAGCGGACATGGACAGCACCATCGTGCATTTCGAGATCCCCGCCGACCAGCCGGAGCGGGCGGCCAAGTTCTACAAGGAGTTGTTCGGCTGGAAGATCGAGAAGTGGGAGAATCCCGGGGGCATGGAGTACTGACATGGTCGAGACTGTGCCCACCGACGGCCAGGGCCAGCCGGTCCGCCAGGGCGTCAACGGCGGCCTCATGCGCCGCATGTTTCCCGGCCAGGCGCCGATCAATTACGTCGCCGTCGACGACCTCGACAAGGCGGTCGCCAAGGCGGAGAAGCTCGGAGCCAAGGTTCTGGTGAACAGGCAGCCGGTGCCGGGAATGGGGTATTTCTCCCAGCTGTCCGACACGGAGGGCAACGTCTTCGCGGTCTGGCAGACGGATCCGGCAGCGGGAACGGCCGGCGCGTCGGGCCAGCAGGCAGCCAAGGCCGGGAAATAGGGCAGTGCGAAGCGGGCGGCGGCCTTAGCGTCGAGCCCCAGGACGTCCCAACACGGTCTCGACCGCGTCGTGCAGGGTATCGGAGGCTCCGGAGGCCAGCTTTTGAGCGCGGCGGCGCAGCGCCTGCCTCCGGGTCGCCGTCCGCCGCCACCGCCTGGGCAAGTCCACGACCGCGTGCCGGCCCGATTCGGCTGCCCGGGTGGCCCACTCGGTCACCGGACGCCCGAGGATGGAAAAGACTCCCGGCGAGGAGCTGGTGGCCGGGGCCGGTGGTGGCACAGGTTGGGCTTCGGCGAGGAGGGCCTGGAGGCGGGCGTCCGTCAGGAACGGCGAGCCCGCCGGCACCCGCGCAGTGAATCGTGACTCGGTTGCGGAGTCGAAACGGAGGCGACGGCCCGGCAGAACTGACTCGGCTCCGCAGGCGAGACCGGGGAGGTGGGGGAGTGCCCTCGATGTACGCCAGCCAGTATACCCCGTCGTCGCTTGTGAACGGCATCCATTCGGTGAGCGACATTTCCCCGCGGGTAGAACGGCGTCAGCGACACGGTGGAGCCAACTCTCGGCGCAGGAGGAACGGCGACTGGCCCAACCATTTCCAAGATGCAGGCCGAACCGGAGGTCGGCTAGTACCCCATGCGCTCGAAGTAGAACGCGTAGAACGCCACCCAGAACAGCATCAGCGCCGCGAACCAGCCGGCCGGGTGCCGGTCGATCCGCCGCCCGAACAGCCGGCGCACGGCCGCGAGAATGAGGACGGTCGGCGCGATCCGCACCACCCGGGCGAACACGGTCCAGAAGCAGGACCGCGACGAGCGGGAGCCCGTGCTCGAACGCCAGCGCGACGTACACCTTGAGGGGAACGCCGCCCAGCACCAGGAACGGCGTGTACGGCAGGCCCGCGGCCTGGATTCCCTCCCCGGCGCCCTGGATCAGCCCGACCGAGATTCCCGGGATCGCGTCGAGCAGGGCGAGGTAGTCGAGTCCGGGCACCGCCATCAGCACCCGGATCGCGACGACGGCCACCAGCGACCCCGCGATGGAGGCCGCCCACGCGATCACGCCGGCCCGCAGGGAGAAGAGCGCGGCGAAGCCGATGTAGACGTCGGGAACGATGAAGAAGGCGATACCTTCCGCGAGTCCCCACCCGAAACCGGCCCGCCGCGCCAGCCGCTCGTCCGCGGCGAGGCGCCGGAGCCTATCCGCCGACACGCCGTTCCGGTGGTGACCCGGTCACCCCTCGAAATCCCAGGTAGAGCAGCACCAGCGCCGCGGCCTGGACCACGTGATAGACCGCGTTGTGGTCGAAGTAGACCGGGTGGAGCGCGATCCTGAGCTGCTGGAGCAGCCGCCGCGATGGCGGAGAGGGTGAGGCCGAGCGCGATCGGGGTCCAGCCGGGGCCGCCGCGGATCGCCCGCGCCGTGGCCGCCGCCAGGAAGAGCAGAAGGGCGGGGACGTAGAAGCGAACGATGGTGGTGAACGACTCGTCCACCAGCAGCACCGCCAGCGCGAAGAGGGCCGCGTAGACCGCCACGAGCCACCGGCGCACCGGCTGTCGCAGGCCTGCCGCCAGTACCCGGAGGCCCAGCTCGAGCAGCGTGGCGGCGGCCACCACGATCGAGAGGGATACCGGGATCCAGGCGATGAAGCCCGGGAGCGTCGCCGTGTTCTCGGGGAAGAAGGCGTGGAAGACCGCGCCCCAGAAGGCCGCGCTGGCCAGTGCGGCCATCAGCAGGGCGCCGGCCCTCCCCAGGGAGCCCGGCCCGCTCGCCGAGGCCAGCCGCCAGGCGAACCAGGCCCCCAGCACCGCGAGCCCGAGGTCGGTGAAGACCACGTCGGGGTCGTGGATGGTCACGCCGGCCGCGATCACTCGTCCCGGATCCGCTTGGCCCGGATCGGCTGGTCCGATATGACCCCATACGGCCGCTTGGCGAAGGCGCGGCGCAGGTCCGCCTCGTCGTCCGGCGTCCAGATGAACACCGGCCAGCCCTTGCCGATCAGGCGGTCGATGACCGCCTCGTCCACCTCGTGGTTGATGCTGAGCAGGTCGGGCTTCACCAGCTTCCGCACCGCGCGGCGGATGAACTCCTGCCGGAGAAACCACGGCAGGTCCACCCGGTCCTCCGGCCGGATCTCGGCCAGGAGCTCCGGATTCCAGTTGGTGTCCATGAAGATGAGCGCGGTGCGGACCTGGGGGTCCAGGCGCTTGAGGCGGCGCAGCACCAGCGGGTTGAACGAGCTCAGCACCACGTCGGCGTGGGCGTCGTACTTCCGGATGATCTCGACCGCGCGCTCCTCGATGCCCGTGGGGGCGCTGCCGGGCACCTTGAGCTCGACCATCAGGATGCCGCGACCCTTTGCGGTGCGGACGAAATCCTCGAAGGTCCGGACCTGCGCCCCGGTGATCGTGGAGTCGTACTTGGGGCCCAGGTCGAGCGCGAGCATCTCGGCAGTCGTCTTGTCGCGCACCGCGCCGGTGCCCGAGGTCAGCCGGTCCACGCTCAGATCGTGGTAGACCACCAGCTCGTGGTCGCGGGTGAACTGCCCGTCCACGTCCACCCCGTCCATGCCGGCGTCGAGCGCCCGCTCCACCGCGTAGAGGCTGTTGTCGGGCGCGTGGTCGCCGAAGCCGCGGTGGGCGAACACCAGCGTGTGCTCGGGTGACGCGACCAGCGTGCCCTGGTACGGCGGCTCGTAGACGAAGAGATACCCCCCGCCCAGGACCAGCAGGAGAAGGATCGCGAGCAGGATCCTGCGCCGCGCCCGCGGCGGTGCGGGCGCGGCGTCAGCGTTGCTGGAAGTGGCCATAGCGCTCGTAGAATTGGCTGGAGAAGAGCTCGCCGGGGTCGTAGAACCGCTTGCGCTCGAAGGCTCGGCCGGCGTTGGGGTAGGCGCGATGGAGCTGCTCCGGCGTGGGGTAGAGCTGATAGGTGAGGTAGTAGGTCCCGCCGTACTCGATCGCCGCGTCCACCAGCTGCCGGGTGACGTCGGCGGCTCGCGCCTGCGCCTCCTCGGAGAGGCCCACGTTGCTCATCTGGATGATGGCGAAGACGTCCGTGTCCGGGGCGTAGGCCAGCGTGGGGGTGGCGTTGGCCTTCACGTACCGCACCGTCGAGCTCAGCACGTTCATGTCGCCCTCCAATAGTATGGCGCGGAAGCGATCCATGAACGGGACGAAGTCCTCGACCGGGACGTAGTACTCCTGGATGATGTCGGTGTCCTTGCCGGAGCGATAATCCAGCAGCTCGAGCGGCGCGAGCGGAGGACGCATGGAGTTGTTGCGGGAGACCACCCGGGTCGCGCCGGCGCCCAGCTCGACCCGTCTTCTGCAGCCACCAGCGGAACGACTTGGCCCAGTCGAACCGGCGGGACAGGCCGAAGAAGAACCGGTCGCGGAGGACGTGCTCCTCCTCGGTCAGCTCGAAACCGGCGGTGCGGCCGTCGCGCACCCGCCGCCAGGTGGCCGTCACCACTTCCCTGAGGAACTTGTCGGGGTCGGGATCGATCGAGGGACGGGCCAGCATGAGCACCACATCGCTGTCGCCCTGGACCGCCCGGGCGAACCAGGCGGGGAACTCGGTGTAGTCCACCGACTCGGCGCGCTGCTCGTAGGGCTCGTCGCGGGTGACCCTGAGCGTGACGTCGAGTATCACCCCGTAGAGGCCGTACCCGCCGATCACCAGGGAGAAGAGCTCCGGGTTCTCCGTCGCGACTGACCTGCACCACCCGGCCGTCGGCGAGCAGCAGCCCGAACCGCTCGACCACGTCCACCACCTGCATCACGTCCACGTCGCGTCCGTGGGCGTTGGCGCTGAGCGTGCCGCCGACGGTGAAGATGTTGGACGACTGCATGACCTTGATCGCGAGGCCCCGGGGCGCGATCGCCCGCTGCACCTCGTCCCAGGTGGCGCCGCTCTCCACCGTGATCCGCCGGCCCGCCGTGTCGATGTCACGGATCCGGTTGAAGGTGCGCATGTTGAGCACCACGCCGCCGGGACGGTAGGTATGCCCGCCCTGGCTGTGACGGCTGCCGGAGATGGACACCTTGAGCCCGCGCTCCCGCGCGTCTCGCAGTACCGCCTGGAGCTGCTCGACCTCGCGGGCGTCGTCCACCCGCGCCACCGGCGCCGGATCGAGGCGGGCCACGTCCATCCGCAGGAGCGGATCGTCCCGGCGGAACAGGTCGCCGTACGACGTGACGAAGGTGCCGAGGTAGGCCACGAAGGCCAGCGCGAGAACGCCGAGCCCCGCCACTAGCCGTCTACGCCGGGATCGGCGGACCGGTGTGTTGATTGGCATGCCTGGTGTTGAGAGAAGGTGGGGGAGCTACCGAATATCAATGGTAACCAACGAGCCGCGGGCCGCGCCAGACGGCCCTCTGAGGCCGCTGCCGCAGAAAGCCTCACTCATTCGCATTCCCTCGGATTCCGGAGTTGGGCCGCCCACGAGGCCCCGGCCAGGGCCCTTCCGCCGCCACTGCGAGTGCATGGCACGTCACGTGCTTGAGGCCGAGCGACGGCTAGGTCTCCCCCAGACCAATGGCGCCCCTTCCGCCGGCTTGTTCCGCCGCCAACCACTTTTTCCATCCGAAGTCCTGCCACCGCCACCGGTGCATCACGCTGCCGGCCGCGGCGATTTCATCGGCGACCGGGGGAGGCCTTACATGCTGGGACGAATCACGGGTGCGCTGTTCACCCTTGGCCTGCTGGCGGCGCCGGCGTTCGGCCAGCAGGCCGGACGGGTGGCGCTGGGCGGGTTTCTCCAGTGGACGGCCTTCGACAATTCCCTCCGCATGGACGACTTCTTCGCCTCGGGCATCCAGGTCGGCGTTCCGCTCACCGGGGCCTTCGCGGTCGAGGGCGACATCTCCCGCATCATCACCAACGGTCCTCCGGGCATACGCATCAGCTACATCCCGATTCGAGCCCGCCTCCTCTACAGCGCACCGCTCAAAGGCCGCACCAGCGTGCATGCCGGCGCCGGCTACGTGCACAACAGCTACGGCGACTCCCGCGATGGCTCCGACCACGGCGCGACCGCCATGGCCGGCGTCCTGTTCGGCCTCTCACCCAGGCTGGCGCTGCGGCTCGACCTGAACGCCGACTACATGCCGTCGCCGGCCAACTCGGCCACCGGGGCGGGGGAGAACTGGAATTTCGGACTGCGCCAGGGGATGACCATCGCCCTGGGCCGGACCGCGTCGCGCGCCCGGACGGCGCCCATCCGCCTCGACGCCGATGGCGACGGGATCGCGGACGAGTCGGATCGCTGTCCGGGCACTCCGGCCGGCGCCGCGGTGGACGTGAACGGGTGTCCGCTCGACTCCGACGGTGACGGCGTGCCCGACCAGTTCGATCGCTGCGCCGCCACCGCCATGGGCACCTCGGTCGACGCCATGGGCTGTCCGCTGGACAGCGACGGCGACGGCGTGACCGACATGCTCGACCGCTGCCCGAACACCCCGTCCGGCACCGCGGTGGACGCGACCGGCTGCGCGCTGGACAGCGACGCCGACGGGGTTCCGGATGCGGTGGATCGCTGCCCCGACACTCCGGCCGGCACGGTGGTCGATGCCCACGGCTGCCAGCTCGACACCGACGGCGACGGCGTTCCCGACGCCACCGACCGCTGCCCCGACACGATTGCCGGGAGCCGGGTGGACGCCACGGGCTGTCTGCTGCTGTTCGAGGAGAACCGGACCTCGCTGATTCTCGAGGGGGTGAACTTCGCCAACGGCAAGTCGGTACTGACCGAGGAGTCGAAGGCGATCCTCGACAACGTCGCCGCCTCGCTCGCGGTCCACGATTCGATCCGGGTAGCGGTGGACGGCCACACCTCCATCACGGGCACCCGGACGCTCAACGTCAGGCTCTCGCACGATCGCGCGGCCGCCGTCAAGGCGTACCTGGTGGATCACGGCATCGATCAGAGCCGGTTGCTCACCCGGGGCTTCGGCCCCGACCGCCCGATCGCGAGCAATACCACGTCCGAAGGACAAGCCAAGAACCGCCGGACCGAACTCAGCAAACTCGACTGACGACCGTCCGGCGAACGCCGGCCCAGCGACCGAGGAACTGGATCATGGATCACCTGTTTCTGCTGCACCGCGCGCCGCGCCGTGTCTTCCGTAGCGCCGCCGGGCCGATGCTGGCTCTCCTGGCGCTGGGCTGCCAGAACCTGGACCGATACGGTCCCGACGCGGCCAACACGCCCGCGACGCCGACCGGCCTGACGGCCGCCCCGGCGAGCGCTGCCGCCATTTCGCTCGCCTGGAATCCGTCGGCGGGCGGGGACGGCAGAATCACCTACCGCCTCTACCGCGGTGGCGTGGAGGTCGGCACCACCCAGAGCAGCGAGTATCAGGACACCGGGCTCGAGGCGAGCACGGTCTATACCTATTCGGCGGTGGCCGTCAACACGTACGGGAGCGCATCCGCGCCCTCGGCGCCGGCCAGCGCCACCACGCTCGCGTCGGGGCAGAGCGACGACACGGCGCCCACCGCGCCGACCCAGCTGGCCGCGGTGGCGGGCAGCGCGACGACCATCGGCCTCAGCTGGACCGCGTCCACCGATGATTTCGGGGTCCTGGGATACCGGATCTACCGCGGGGGCGTCGAGATCGGGCTCAGCTCGGGCACCGAATACACCGACCAGGGCCTGACGCCCGCGACCAGCTACACCTACACCGTGGCGGCGTTCGACGGCGCCGCCCATCTCTCGGCCCACTCCGCCCCGGCACAGACTACGACGCTGCCCACCGGCGTTATCGATACCGCGGACCCCTCGGCGCCCACCGACCTCGCGGCGGTTCCGGCCAGCTCCAGCTCGATCGGCCTGAGCTGGACGGCGTCCACGGACGACGTCGGCGTCCTGGGCTATCGGGTGTATCGCGGGGGTGTCCAGGTAGGCACGGCGGTGACCACCAGCTTCGTCGATACCGGGCTCACCCCGGCGACCGCGTACACCTACACGGTGGCGGCGTTCGACGCCGCGCTCCACCAGTCGGCCCAGTCCCAGCCGGCGACCGCCACCACTCTGGGATCCGGCCAGAGCGACACCGAAGCACCGAGCACGCCACTCCTGGTCGTGGCGGTGGCCGCCGGCCCCAATGCCGTCCTGGTGGGTTGGGCACCCTCGACCGACAACGTCGGCGTGCTGGGCTACCGGGTGTTCCGCGACGGAGTGCAGGTCGCCACCACCAGCTTGCTCGCGTACACCGACGGCGGGCTCACGCCGAGCACCACCTACGTCTATACCGTGCTCGCGTTCGACGCGGCGGGCAACGCGTCGGCGCTCTCCGCGGGTGCCAGCGCGACTACGCTCGGGATCGGGATCATCGATACCGATCCGCCGACCGTCCCCACGGGACTGAGCGGCCTTGCCACCGCGGTGAGCGTCACCCTGAGCTGGAATCTGTCGACCGACAACGTGGGCGTGGCGATCTACCTGGTGTACCGCGATGGGGTGCAGATCGGGACCAGCCTGATCCCGACGTTCACCGACCTGGGTCTCTGCCCGTCCGAGGATTTCATGTACACCGTTGCGGCGCGGGATGCGGCCGGGAACGTCTCGGCGCAGTCGGCGCCGGCGGCGGTGACGACGCTCAACCTCGGGATCAACCTGGGAGGCGCCGCCAGTTTCGGGGTGCTGGCCGGGGCCGGCCTCTCCGCGTCCGGCCTGCTGCCGAGCTTGATCTATGGAAGCGTCGGGTCCAGCCCGGGCATCTCGATCCTCGGGCTGCCGCTATTGTCGATCATCGGAGGGGTGCTGCACATGGGGAACGCCACCGCGGCCTCGGCACAGGTGGATCTCGCGGCGGCCCTGGCGGCCGTTGCGGTGGTTCCGATCTGCGCCGACAACGATCTCACCGGCCAGTCGCTGGGCGGGCTGACGCTCACCGCCGGCGTCTACCAGTACACCACCGGCACCTCGCTGACCGGCACGGTCATCCTGAATGGCGGCGGCGATCCGAACAGCGTGTTCGTGATCCAGGTCAACGGCAACCTGACCACGGCCGCGTCGTCCAACGTCGCGCTCATCAACGGGGCCCAGGCGAGCAACGTCTATTGGGTCGTGACCGGCACCGCCACGGTTGGGAGCAACGCCATCATGCGGGGCAACCTGCTGGCGACCTCCAACATCACGCTGGGGGCGGGCTCGACCGTGGTGGGCCGGGTGCTGTCCCGCACCGGTACGGTGGCGATGAACCGTTCGACGCTGGGCCTCTAGCCGTCGAGGCCCGGATCGGCCTCCGCCGGGTGCACGAGGGTCCATACCCGGACGGCAGGCCGGTGCAGAACGCCAATCGAGCGGACTTTTCAAGGTTCCCGGCGGAGGCGGGATGCCACACCGGGTACTCGCTCGCAAAAGTTTGTCGACAAATGCCTTAGACTATCCAGCCACGGCGTGGCACGGTCTCGGCACCATGCTTGCCTAAGTCCGGGGGCGCCCCCACTGCGTCCTCGACCGGGAGTAACCACGACATGTTCAGGAGCTACTTCCTCTACAGCCTCGTCGGGCTGATTTTCGTCGGGTTCGTGTACTCCCGGATCAAGGGCTCCGGGACGAAGGGGAAGTCACCCCAGCTGGCGGAGGCGGTGGTCGGCCCCGACGGCAGTGTGACCGTGGGCGCGGTGCGGCTTTGGAAGGAATATCAGGAGAACGAGGTCGCGGCCGACGCCAAGTACAAGGGCAAGCAGGTCCAGGTGACGGGCACGTTGATGAGCATCGAGCGCGACGTGGACGGCGCTCCCGTGCTGCACCTGGTGAGCGGCAACATGATCTTCCTTACCATGGCGACGCTCGACAAGGTCTTCCTGCCCGAGGCGGCGCGGCTCAAGAAGGGCGACCTGGTGGCCGTCCGGTGCATCGGTGCCGGTCAGATGATGCGGATGCCGCAGCTGGAGAAGTGTACCCTGCTCAAAACCGCCTGACGCAGATCGTCAGCCCCGCGGCGACGTCACCCTCCGCCGAGCCGGCTACCTCGGCTCCGCAACCATGCGGGCCAGCTGCGCCCTCGCTCCATCGACGAGGGGCCGTAGCGGCGGATCGCACGCCCGCCACAATCCGATAAAGCGCGAGTAGTGCTCCGCGGCCGCCGCCCGGTTTCCGAGGCGTTGCTGAATCTCGGCTTGCAGCAGGTGTGCGGGCGCCCGATAATGCAGCTCGCTCGGCGTGCCCGCGAAGCCGGTCTCGGCCCATCGGAGGGCTTCCTCGTCCCGCCCCGCCTGATAGAGCAGCCGGCCGCGCAGGTACCGCGCGTGCTCCTCGGAGAGATAGGGCAGCCGGGTCAGCTCGAAGGGCACCTCACCCCGCACGTCCTCGAGCAGTGTGAGACCCTCGTTGATCCGGCCGCTCCTGGCCGCGACGTCGGCTCGGACGGTCCGGGCGAGGCTCCGGACCACCCCACGCGACTCCGGCGGCGCGGCGAGCATATCGAGCTCGCTCGCGAGCCGGAGCGCATCGGCGGCCGCACCGAGCCGGGTGCTCAGCAGGCCCAGCAGATAGAGGCGGAGGTGGCCGGCGAGCGGGCGGACCGACTCCGGCAGCGGGGCGGACGCGTCGCTGCCGGGTTTCCACCGCTGCACCTCGCTGCGAATGGCCTCGAGGTCGGCGCGCGGCACGGACAGGAAGGGGAGCGTCGCCGCCATCGCTCGCCGGACCAGGGCCGAATCGGTTTCGGCGATGCGGCCGGCGGCCGCGAACTCGCTCTTGGCGGCGATCCACCGCCCGCCCGCGACGGCGAGATCGCCCAGCAACCGATGGGCCGGCGCCCGAACTCGACCGGGACGCGACGCCTCGGTGCTGAACCGGGTGAACTCCTCCGCGCGCTCGAGGTCCTCGAGGTAGCTCGCCAGCAGTGATCCCGCCTCCAGCGCCCGGTCGATCCGCCGCCCCTTCAACCCGGCCACTCGGGGACCCTCAGCGCGAAGTTCGCGCTGGGCCGCCGTGTCCTTGCGGACGAAAGCGAACACGACTCTGATATCGTAGGGCAGCTGGTCCGGGAACTTCCTCCGGATCAAGGTGTCCGCCGCGTCCCACTGATCCTCGCGCACGGCGAGGTCGACCATGGGTCATATGGGGCAGATGAACTCGGGATCCACCTCCAGGACGCGGCTGTACTGTTCGGCGGCCTCGACCGGAGGCCGCCCACGCAAGGCGTTGTAGTTGTAGAGCACGTTGCCGAGCTGGAACCGGGCTTCGAGATCATCGGGATACGCTTCCAGGAGCTCGCGGTACTGCCGCTCGGCGACGTCCGGCGCGCCGCGCGCCAGCTGGGCGAATGCCGAGAGCAACCGGCGGTCGCGCTCCCCGAGCCTGGCGTCGAGGGCCAGGGCGCGGCTCACGGCCGGCATCAGGAGTCCGGTGCGGCCGGTCCACATCGCCGCCGCCGCCAGGCGGTAGTACGCCAGCGCGAAGCTGGTGTCGAGACCGACCGCGAGCTGAAAGCCCGCGACCGCCGAGTCGAAGCGGGCGGCCCGCAGATTTCGCTCCGCGTCGAGGTAGGCCTTGAGTGCCGGGAGCGATCGCGTCGTGAACGCGGCCGTTTGGGTCAACCTGGCTCCCTGGCCCCGACCCGCGCCCGCCAGGAGCTGAGCGGACAGGTCGTCCACCAGATCGAACAGGGCCGTGCTGTCCCCCTCCACCCCGGCACTTGCGATCGGGCGGATCGCGGCGGAATCCTGCTCATAGAGTTGTGCCTGGATGCGAAGATGCCCGCCTGCGGCGTGTACGCTGCCGAGGATATATCGCCCGGCGCCGAGCCGGCGGGCGATCTCGCGGCCCCGGTCGGCGTCCTGCACACCGCGACCCTCGCCGCCACGCAGCGCCGACATGACCCGGCCGGGATCCACGGTCACCTGCGATCCCACCCCGTTCAGGTTCCGGCTCAGGAGATCCACCATGCCTTCGACGAGATAGGCGAATGGTCCGGCGCCGGGCACCGAGAAGGGGAGCACGGCGAGCTGCGTCTCCGGCGGCGGCGCGGCGGTCGGAGAAGGACGGGACGCCATCCACACCACGCCCAGACCCAGCGCCGCCGCCAGGAACACTGTCGTGGCGAGAGCCTTCGGAGATCTCCGCCACGCGCGGGCCGCCGGGTGGGGCAATGTTGTCGCGGGAGTGGATGTCATGGCCTTGGTGATCGCGCTGGCGAAGTCGCGTGCCGTGGCGAATCGGTCCGCGGAGCTTCGGGCAAGGGCCTTGTGAATCGCCCGCTCCAGCGCCTCCGGGAGGTCGCGCACCGCCCGGAGCGACGGCGGCGGCTCGGTGAGGCGTCTCGCGATGATGGCCTGGGGTGTCGGTCCGGTGTAGGGCGGCTCACCGGCCAGCATTTCGTACGCGACACAGCCCAAACTGTAGATGTCGGTGCGGCCGTCGAGCCGCGGCTCGGCGCAGGCCTGCTCCGGACTCATGTAGGCGGGAGTGCCGAGGGAGAATCCGGTCTGGGTCAGCCGGTCCTGGCCGGCGGCGTCGATCGCCAGGGCGATCCCGAAATCGGCGACCATGGGCTCGTTGCCGAAGAGCAGGATGTTCTCCGGCTTGATGTCCCGGTGGACGATTCCCTGGCTGTGGGCGAAATCGAGCGCCTCGGCGACCGTGCGCACGATGCGCACCGCCTCTTCCACCGGCAGCTGGCCTTCCCGGTGGATCCGTTGACGCAGGCTTTCCCCGTCCACCACGGGCATGGTATACCAGAGGAAACCGGCGCTTTCGCCGGAGTCATGAACCGTCAGGATGTGTGGATGGGAAAGCCTGGCGGCCACCCGGATCTCGCGGAGGAACCGCTCGCCGAGCGCGGCGGCGAGCTCCGGGTGGAACACCTTGAGCGCGACAGCCCGATCGTGCCGCAGGTCGTACGCGAGATAGACCGTCGCCATGCCGCCCCGGCCGAGCTCGCGCTCGATACGGTAGCGGTCCGCGAGGGCAGATTGGAGGCGAATACCGATATCGGCGAGCATGAGATCCAGGAGGGGCTGTGGCTGAATGGTATAACGCCGGACCGGCGGAGACCAGCTTACGCCACCCCTCTCAAGCTGCCCATCCACGATCGCCAGGTCGTCGCAGGGCGCCGCCGCCTACGGCACCGGGACGATGACCGTGAACGCCTGCTCGAGGTACTCGGGACGGGCGGACACGTTCTGGTTCCCGACCCAGGTCTGGACGTACGCCGTGCCAGTGGCCGACCGGCTCAACACCTCGAGCTTGAACCGCTTGATGTCCTCCCCCTGGGGTATCACCATCTGGTTCAGGACGCCGGTCGCGCTGTAGCTCACGTCGCCCGAGACCGCCTTGAACGCTTCCGCCGGCGCCATCCTCCAGTAGACCCTCGTGCCCCCGGGATCGGCCGGCCGGATCAGCCTCAGCTACCCGGCCTTCGCCACCGTCAGGATGTAGATCGGCGGGCGGCAGGTCGATGAGCACCCCGCCGGAGAAACGCTCACGGGCCAGCACGACCACCTCGGCGCCCTGGTCGAAGCGGTCCTGCAACACGACGTCGATCTGTAGCTCCGGGGCGTCCTCCTCATGCACCCGGAGCCACATCTGCTTGTGGCACTGCCAGCCGGCCACGAAGCGGGATTTCGAGAGGTTGGGAGACACGGGGAGTGCCCTCGGGTTAGCGAGCTTATCGCGGGGGCGCGCAGCGGTGGACTCGGGGCGCCTCGCGGAGGGCGCGTTAGGGCCCGCCACCAAACCCGAATGTTACAGTCAGCCCGAACACGCGTGGCGGGCCAGGAAGCGCCCGGAGCGAGGCGCCCCGAGCCCCCGGCCGGCGGGTTATTGGGTCCCGGTGATTCCCCCGCCCACCTCGGTGTGGGGCGGGGATGGGGGATAGGCCGACCGGTTGGTAGGGCACGCTCCAGGGTCGCCGTGGTACGCTGACGCATGCCCCCGCACCCTGGCGAGTGGCGGAGGCGACACGCTCTCCGGTGGCGCTTGACGGGACCGGGCAACAAATTGCAGTTTCTTCGGCCAAGAGGGCCCTCGCCTGGACATCCCATTCACGCACTCGCTCGCGGCAGCGCTCCGAGACCGCTACGCGCTCGAGCGCGAGCTGGGGCACGGCGGTATGGCCACCGTCTTCCTCGCCCGGGATCTGCGCCACGACCGGCCCGTGGCGCTCAAGGTGTTGCGGCCGGAGCTGAGCGCCAGCCTCGGCACCGAGAGGTTCCACCGGGAGATCCATCTCAGCGCGCTGCTCCAACACCCTCACATCCTGCCGGTGCACGACTCGGGTGAGGCCGCGGGCCTCCTGTGGTACACCATGCCGTACGTCGAAGGCGAGTCGCTGCGGAACCGGCTCGCCCGGGAGCGGCAGCTCCCGCTGACCGACGCCTTGAGGATCGCGATCGAGATAGCCGACGCCCTAGGCTACGCCCACGGGCACGGCATCATCCATCGCGACGTGAAGCCGGAGAACATCCTGTTGTCGGGTGACCAGTCGATGATCGCCGATTTCGGCCTGGCTCGGGGAATCGACGCCGCGATGCCGGAGAGAATGACCCAACCCGGGCTCGCCCTGGGGACCCCTGCCTACATGAGTCCCGAGCAGGCCGCAGGCGACACTCGGCTCGACGGCCGCAGCGATCTGTATTCCCTGGGATGCGTGCTCTTCGAGATGCTGGCCGGCGAGCCGCCGTTCACCGGGAGGACCGCGCAGATCATCCTCGCTAGGCGGTTGAGCGACCCTGTCCCCCATCTGCGGATTCTGCGCGATGTCCCGGAGAGCGTGGAGGAGGCGGTTCTTCTGGCCCTGGCTCGCTCGCCGGCCGACCGTTTTGCTGGCGCGGCGGAGTTCGCGGAGGCGCTGCGTCACTCCGCTTTCGAGGTGGAGATGCACCACGGAAGCACCCGGCCGACCCAGCGCGCCGATCTCAGGCGACCGCTCCTGACCGGTCGGCAGCTCGGGTTGCTGGCCGCAGCTGGGGCCGCTGTCGTCGCGGCGGTCGTGCTGGGGTCCCGTTGGACCTCGCTGTCACCACGCGGCACGCTCGATCCGCGGCGCGTGGCGATTGCGCCGTTCGACACCTATGACGCGAAGCTGGCCCTCTGGCGCGAAGGACTGATGGACATCCTGTCCGCCAACGTGGACGGTGCGGGAGCGCTCCGCACAGTTTCGCCTTCCGCCGTCCTGCGCGGCTGGCGTGGAAGGAGTGACGCGGAATCGGCCGGGGCGCTGGGTCGGGACGTCGGCGCCGGCATCGCGGTGGTCGGCCGGCTGCTGAGCGCGGGCCCGGATTCGGTGCGGGCTTTCGCCCTGGTGCTCGACGTGGCTCGCGGTGCGACCGTCGGCGAGCTCGAGGTGCGCGAATCATCCTCCCGGCTGGACCGGCTGGGCGATTCCCTCAGCCTCGGTATTCTGCGTCTGCTCGGGGAATCGGTTGGCCTTGGCAGCGAGCGCGTGGGATCGCTGGGAGCGCACTCGCTGTCCGCCTTGAAGGCCTACCTGCAAGGCGAGCAGTATCTCCGCCAGGCTCGCTGGGATTCCGCGGCGGTGTGGTACACCAAGGCGACCGAGACGGATCCGGGCTTCGTGCTCGCCCACTCGCGGCTCAAGCTCGCGTCGGCCTGGGAGGCGCACTCCGACACCATCGGCGACGGGCATGCCCTGTATGCCGGCGCCCACAACGTCGGCCTGGCTCCCCGTGACAGCCTGCTCATCGTGGCGGACTCCCTCCTGGCGTCGCTGGGCGCGGAGGACAGTCTGACCTGGCTGCGCACCCGCCGGCTCTTCGCTACCCTCGCCGAGGCGGCTCGCCGGTATCCCAGCGATCCGTTCGTCTGGTTTCGCACCGGTGAGGCGCGGTATCACCTCGCGCCGCCGCTCGACTATACCGGCGAGGACGTCCTGGCCGCCTTTGATCGGGCGATCGCGCTGGATTCCGCGTTCGGCCCGGCATACGCTCTCCACCCCGTCGAGCTGGCGCTCATCATCGGCGACGCCGCGACGGCCCGACATTATACCAGCGCCTACCTGCGCCACACTCCACCGGAATTGGCCGACTCGGCCATGGTGATCACCGACCTCCTGCTCGGCGCCGCCAAGCCCGGTGACCTGCCGCCGGCCGTGAAGGCCGCCTCGCCGGACATCCTGTACAACGTGGGGATCATGCTGGACATGTGGTTCGACTCGTCGGAGACCGCGCTGGACATGGCGAGGGCGATGGTGGCGATGCCCCCGAACTCCTTCTCGACCCGCGAGCTCCACATGCGGCTCGCCCGCATCCTGTCGGTGCGCGGCCATCTCAGAGAGGCGGGGCGCGAGCTGCTGGCCGCCACCGATCTCTCTGAGCCACCCGACGGGGAGACGCTCGAGCTGTTCACCGAGCTCGCCGTAGTCGGAGCGGTCCCGGCGGACCTGAGCCGCCGGACGTTCGCAGGGTGGAGCCGCACCTCGCCGCGGGCCGCGGCGTTCGCGCTGCCGTGGTACCTGGCGCAGCGCGACACGGCCGCCCTCCGCTCGGCCGTCGGCCTCGCCGATTCCTTGGCGGTGGCCAGCGCGACTCCGCGGGACCGCGAGCTGGCTCGATACGGGGCGGCCGGGGCCCGGGCCTACCAGATACTCGCGCGGGGCGACTCCGCCGCGGCCCTGGTGCGCTTTCTCGCGCTTCCTGACTCGCTGTGCACCGACTGCTATTTCGATTGGATGACCCGCGCGCGGCTCCTGATGGCGGCCGGCCGACTGGACGAGGCCCACCGGTATCTCGTGCGGGTCCTCACTTACGCCTGGACGGTCCCGACCTATCCCGCGGGGCAGGTTCTGCTCGGCGAGCTGGAGGAGCGCCGGGGCCACCGGGAAGGCGCCGCGCGCAGTTACCGCACCGCGATCGCGGCCTGGAGCGGCGCGGACTCCTCGGTGATGGCGGAACGAGGGGAGGCGGAGGAAGGCTTGCGTCGAGTGACGGCTTCGCGATAGGGCCTGGCAAGGAGGGGGGCAGGTATGCTCAGCCACGACGACGTGGCGTTCATCGCCGAGCACCTGGAGTCGGTGGATCAGGACTACTACGTGCAGTCCGGCATCTGGGGAGAGCCGTTTTTGTGGGACGGCGTGCTGTCTTATTTCGACGGCGAGACGGTGCAGGTGGTCGGATCGCCGATGGGATGTCCCCGCCCGGGTGGATCCGCCCTAGTCGGCGCGGTGATCGCGGAATGGGCCCGCGACGAGCGGGTACGGTTCGTGAACTACTTCGGCCCCTACGACCTGTCGCAGCCGGGCCCGGATTGGACCGCGGTCTATTCGTCCCTCCCGCGGCCCTGGACCAACGAGCTGTTTACCAGCCTTCCCCACCGCTGCCGCCCGGACGTCATCCGCCGGTGCCAGCGCCGGGGCTACGAGACCTGGATCGGCCGGCGAGACTTCCTTACCCATCAGCATATTCGCCTGCTCCGCGCACTCGCGAGGCGGGAAACCCTGGGCGTTTCCGACGTGGGGTGCCTGGTGAACGTCGTCTCCGTCCTTCGCGGCGAGGTGACGACCGTCTTCGAGGCGCACGCCGGCGGTGAGCTCGCCGGCTTCCTGGTGACCCACGAGTTCTTTCCCGGGCGACCGCTGGCGGTGATAGCCGCCTTCGACGGCGCCCGGCCCGGAGTATCGGACCTGCTCTATCATCTCAGCATGCGTTACTACGCAGACCGCGGGGCCCGCGAGATAGGAGTGGGATACTCGCATGGTGAAGGCCTCTTCCGGTACAAGGCGAAGTGGGGGATCTCGCGGCAGGGGCCGCCCTCCTACCAATTCATCTGGCAGCGGGCGGACTGCGGGGAGCCGTTCAACGACTGCCTGTATTGGCCCTGGAGGATCTTGACCGGAAAGCTACCTCCCGGAGTGCAGGCAGAGCCCATCCTGCCGGGTGCTGGCGGAGTCGCGGAAAGCAGGTAAGATAGAGTTTCCAAGGTGCCCCTCGAATCACGTCCAATGTTCATGCCCCGAAGACGGAGGGAGGGCCGGATCGTCGGCGGGCGTCTCAGCGGCAGATCGCCTCGCGACCGATCCACCTCGTAAGCCATGCTCGACGCCACGCAGCTCAATAGCGAAACGGTTCCACGAATCGATGGTATACGGCCGTATCCCTACCTCCAGCGCCTCGACCCTTACATCAATCGGCTGGGTTACGATTTCACCGAGGAAAGCAACTGGCCGAAGGGGGTGAGCGTCTGGGTCGTGGATGGCGTCTATATTCGGACCCACATCGATATCGAGTTCGACAACTATGGGCAGTGGTGGGACTTCACGTACATCCCCAAGAACGAGGGGTGGCTGGATCGCGAGACGGAGCCGGATGAGTGGTCGTTCTTCCTGACCAGGATGGAGATGGAGCGGCGCCTGCTGAGGCAACACGTGGCGCAGCAGTTGGTGTGGCCCAGGGCGCGGAGGGCCGAGCAAGCCCTGCGGAACTGTGATCTCCGAGAGCTCGACAATGGGGGACGCCGCGATCCCAAGAGAGCGCACCGGAAGCCGTGGAAGAAGCTGCGCTCCGGCGTCAGCGTCTGGATCGTCAGTGGACGGCTGGTCAGGAGCGGCTTCGATCTCGATTTCACGGCAGGCGGGCACGACCTGGTGTATCCCAGGTACGTTCCGCGTGGTGAGGTCTGGATCGATGACGACACGGCAGAGGGTGAGCGCCCCTTCGTCTTGATCCACGAGTTGCGGGAGCGCGAGCTGATGAAGAAGGGGCGATCGTACCCTGCCGCCCACGCTTCCGCGAACCGGTTCGAGAGCGCATGCCGGCGAGGACTCATGGATCTCGAGGAGGCGCTGGAGACGGTCGGCTGGTATGCCAGCTGATTACCACGCCATCCCCCCGCGGGCGATCCGGATTCCGGTGCCCGACACCACACAGCAGACCGACTACACCTGCGGAGCCTCCGCCTTGCAGGCCGTCTGCAAGTATTACGGGGTGGGCCCCGACGAGGAGTACGAATTCGCGAAGGACATGGGCATGCCGCGGACGGGCTCGGATCCGGAGCACATCATTCGGGCGGTGGAGAAGTATGGCCTGCGGTATCAGGAGTTCTACGACATGTCGCGCGGGCAGCTCAGGGTCTGCCTGAGCCGGAGAATACCGGTGATCTTGATGCTCCAGGCATGGGGCGAGACGGAGAGTGGGAGCCCGCGGCGCGGCTACAAGACCATCTGGGAGGACGGGCACTGGGTGGTCGCCATCGGGTACGACAGGCAGGGAGTATTCTTCGAGGATCCGTCGTCGCAGGCCATCCGCGGCTTCCTGTCGTTCCGGGAGCTGGATGATCGCTGGCACGACTGGGGGCCTGAGTACGAGCACATAGACCACTACGGGATAGCGGTCTGGAAGCCCGGGGCGCAACCCTCCGCCTATGAGACCCGGGCCCGGCGCATCGGGTGACGGTAGCCCAGGACTCAAGCCCGCAGCTAAAAACCGAGAGGGCTCCGCGCCTTCACCTTGTTGTGCGGCATAGCCAACTGGAGTCTTAGGCTGTAGGTATCTCCCTTTTCCCATCCGCCGCGCAGCCGCAACTCCTTCTTGGCGGAGTCGCCGGTTATGCGATAGGAGCCCGCCACGCTGTAGCTGTCTTCACCTGCGAGGTCGCTCGAGAAGTCGTACTCGGACAGGAGATCGAATCGCCCCCGTCTCCAAAAGCCGATCAGTCCTAGAATGACACCGTGGGAGGCCTCGCGGGCTCGAGGAGATTCCCAGGCGTAGTAGCCGATCGCGCCCACGGACAACTTCATCCTCGTACTCCCTCGCAGCACCACATCGAGCTCAGCCGCAATCCCGTCCGAGCGGCCGACGTCGATCGTGTGGACGTGGGTTGCCGCGATCATCGCCTCCAGCTGCACCGTGCCTAGCGGTCCGATGGGCGGGTAGATCTCGCCGTCGGCTTGCCACCCGGCGTGCGCGGTGCCGTCTTGGAGCCGCCGTAGACCCCGGATCGTGAGCAGCCAAGGCCACGAACCGTAGCGGTTCTCGTTCTCGTATCCCGCCAGCAACCCGAACTCGTTGTCCCTCCCGCTGACCGTGCCTAGTGGCTGCAGGCGCCAACTTGCCTTTACCACCGTGTCGGCAGCGGGCTGCGGGGCCACCAAGTGTCCCCGCGGCTCCTCCCCGATGACCTCGGGTCCAGCCCTTGCGGCCCGGCTCGTCGTCAAGCCGCGGTCCAGGCCTCGCTGGGCGGAGGCATTCGCGCTCGGCAGAAGGGCGACTGCGGTAATAAGTAGTGCCGGCCATGTGCATCGGACTGTCAAATGGTGCCGGATCATCGGAGGCCGCAGGGCGGGTGGCGGTCATAAGCTACGGCTGGGTTCTGCAGTCGGCAATCAGCGGCGGGTGCGCCGACGCTCGGGATGGGCGGCGTCTCTGCCCTCGTAGTCCAACTGCTTCTCGGCCTGGTTGTCGAACCTGAGAACCGGCGTGATGCGTTGGGTGGTTTCGGCCATGGTGGTGCTCCTCGTGGTTCCTAAACGGTCATCGGGCCGTTGGGGCCCGACTGCTTCCACCGTATCGGCGATGCTGCGCCTCAAATTCGACATCACCGCCGGCGGGTTCAAGGATCTGCTGGGGTCACGATCCTCACCGGGTCCCGGAGATACCTCCGCCCACCTCGATCTTCCCCAACCGCCCGGTCCCACTGAGCGCCAGCCAAATCCGGCCCCGGGTGCTATCGGCCTGCATGTGCCGAACGATAGCCCCCGGCGTGGGGATAGCCACGACCTCCAACTTCTCGGTCTTGGGATCGAATGCCACCATGGATCCGGTGCGCGACTCGCAGTACCAGATCCGCCCATCGGTGCCGATGGCGATGCCATAGGGGCCGGCGTCCCCGCCCGGCGAGCGCCACTCCCGCACCTTGCCGTTTCGCGGATCGAGCGCGCCGAGGAAGCCCCGGCCGTAGTCGGTATACCAGACCGTCCCGTCGCCACCCACCTGGAGACGTCGCGGACGGGCACCCTCCGGGAGTACGAACTCACGGAGCCTGCCGGTCGCGGGATCGACCTGGCCCAGCTTGTTGGTGCCCAGATGGGCGATCCAGATCGACCCGTCATGGGCCGCCACGATTCCGTAGGGCACCGAGCCCGAAGTGGGGGCCTGGTAGACCTTCACGGCCTTGGTCTTGGGATCCAGGCTGCCGTAGCTGTTGTTGTTGGCGTCGGTGAACCAGACCTTGCCCTGATGGAAGATCGGAGTGTGCGGATTGCGCGCGCTGGCCGGAAGCTTGTACTCCTCGATCGCGCCGGTCTGGGAGTTCACTCGGCCGATGAGACCGGCCCCTTGCCCGGTGTACCAGATGCTGCCGTCCGGGCCGGCCACGAGCCCATGCGGCCCGGAGCCCGGAGTCGGCGTAGGATAGTCCACGATCTTGCCGGTTTCGGGGTCGAGCTTGCCGATGAAGCTGTTCCTCTGGTCGGTGTACCAGACCGAGCCGTCTTTCGCGACGGTGGGGTCGTGGGGGAAGTTGCCGGGTCGGGGAATCACGTACTCCACGATGGTGGGCGCGGCCGGGGCGAAGCCCAGCGCCGCAGCGGCGCCACACGCGAGCAGGACTGCACGCATCTCGAATCTTCCTTTCTATCTGGATGCGGATGACGCCGAGGTGTGGTACCGGACGGGAGCGAGCTGGGCCGGGTTTCTCTTGGGGCGGGCGGTGGAGGCGGCGCGCTCTCCGGGCGCTCCGAGCCGCCCCCGTCACCCCCCCGTCGCCACCGTAGCGGCGCGCTCCGCCCCACTCCGCGACGGCCGCCCCCGCACCGGCCGGTGCACCGGATCCGCCCCGATCGTCCCCACCAGCGCGTTCAGGTACTCCGGCGACCGCACCCGCTCCAGCTCCACCCGCGCGTGCTCGTGCCGCGCCGGAATGCCGAGCCGCTGCGCTTCGTCGCGGTGGCTGGGCAGCGCCAGGAACTCGCGTCAGGCGTCCGGACGTGGCGCTGCCAGAGCGCGACGTCGCGCCGCTGCTTGATCGCGCAGGCGCTCGTGGTACCAGTCGCTCGTCGAGCAGCGCTCTCGCGCGTGAACAGCGCGCGGAACTCGGGATGGCTGGCGTCTTTGCCCTCGCAGTGGCCGTACGCCATGATGTGCAGCAGCGCGCGCAGCGGCGGGCAGGCGTCCTCGATGCTGCCGTCCTCGAAGTACGCCGCGCGCGACGCGCTCGCTGCGCCTCGACGATGTTGTCGACGCCGTCGGCGAAGACGGCCGGGTCCTGCAGTCTCGGGCTTCAGGATGTCCTCGGTGAACACCGTGGCCGGGTTGTCGAACACCCGGCCGAAGAAGGTGTGCACGAACTTGGCGGTGATGCGGTAGCCGAGCCGGCTGGCGAGCACCTTGCGTGCCGTCGAAGTCGTAGTCCTTCAGCTTCTCGAGGTGGCCCGCCTCGATCAGGCGCTCGGGTCGCGCTCGTGCGGGGTACAGGCGGCACCAGATCTCGGGGATCAGCAGGCTGATGTCGTGGTCGACGCGGCCGTGCGGGCCGATGTAGCCGGCGGCGGTGGTGAAGCCGGCGTAGCCGGTGAGCAGGATCGACGACCAGCGCGTTGTTCAGGTCGGCGGTCGCGCAGAGGGCGTTGAACGGGCCCTTGGTCAGCGCGCCTTCGGAGCCGGCGCCGGTGGTGCTGGGCGACTTGCCGGTCAGCGAGCACACGTAGTCCATGAACAGCTCGGGCAGCTCCTGGTAGTGGATCGGGCCGTAGACGCAGAGCGGGCGGATGCCCGTCGTCGGGCGGGTTGTTGCGCCGGCCGCTGAGCACGCGATCACCGGGAAGAGCACCGGCTGGTCGCAGCGGCAGCCGGCGGCTAGAGCCGCGCGCCCATCTCGGCGACGTAGCGGTCGCGCGGGCGCGCCATGTCGGGGCGGACCTGGAGGTAGCGCGGGTTCTTGGTCGGCTTGCCGTCGACGAGGCGCGGCTTGGCCGAGCAGATGAAGCTAGCCGTCGTCGTCGCGCGCGGCGTTCCGGTTCACGTGCTCGCGCATCGGCGCGGTGAAGGCGTCGTGCAGTCGCCACGTCCTCGCACCATGTCGCGCGCGTCGCTCGCGGTCGAGCGGCTGGAAGTTGGAGCAGAACAGCCCGGCGCGCGCCATGTCGCTTCTCGGTCTGCTGGTCGAAGCCGCGGGTGGATGGCGTCGTCGGGGCGCTGGAACAGCCGGTACTCGCAGTTCTGCGACCAGCTTGAGGCTGGGGTGGCCGTCGTACTCGCCGCGGGAGGCCGAGCAGCGCGGCGGGCCGGCACGACGACGGAGGCGGTGATGTCGTCCTCCATCTGCACCTTGTCGGCGGCGACGAAGTCCTGCCGCAGCTTGTAGGTGCGCCAGGCGCCGTGCTCGGCTCGCAGGCCGACGCGCAGGTAGCTGCCGACCAGCTTGCGGCCGTCGTACTTGAGCTCGTGGCCGGGCGCGCCGTTGATGATGTCGACGCGTGAAGTGGCTGCGCCAGTCGTCGCCCCACTCCGGCCGGTAGAACCGCTTGATGATGAACACCAGCGCGCGGATGTGGTTGGGAATGCTGCTCGAGCCAGGCGTTGTACTCGGCGGTGAACTCCGGGGCTGGGCGTCAGCAGCTTGATCACCGAGCCGAGCGAGCGCTCCGCGCGACAGGAGCGGCCGCGCGCGGCCGTGCTCTGCCGCAGCTCGGGCAGAGCGCGTCGTTGAAGTCCTGCTTGAAGATCTCCTCGACCAGCGCCATGTCCTCCTCGAAGTTGCCGGACGTAGATCGGGCCGTACAGCACCGCGTCGACCAGGCTCTTGCTGATCTCCGACTTGCCGCCGCCGGAGACGGTGCACGGCTTGTGGCAGAAGGTGCCCTCCGGCGCCGGTGCCGACCAGGCGCCAGCTGGGCGCCGCCGGGTGCTTCTCCATCCGCACCTTGTAGCCGCTGGGGAGGATGTAGATCGTGGCCGGGCAGCAGCTTCAGGTGCTGCTCCTCGCCGTCCTTGCGCATCCAGCTGCATGTCCTGCTCTTGCAGGTCGATCTCGCGCGTCCTCCGGCACGTAGTGGATGTCCGGGTACGTGCGTGTCGGTGGCGTAGCCCGTCGGCGTGCACGTCGATCGCGGTCGCCCAGCAGCTCGACCACCTCGGCGAAGCGGTGCTCGGCCGTCTCGACGCGCGCGCGTCGGCGATGAACTGGTCGCCCAGGCTGTAGGTCGGGAACGCCAGCGCGCCGCCGGCGTGCTCCTCCTCGGCCAGGCCGAACAGGTTGGCGCTGTAGCTGATCTGCGTCTTCACCTCCTTCTTGCAGTAGCCGAAGTAGTTGTCGGCGATGAGCGTGACCATCACGCCGTCGATCGGCGCGCAGGTGATCTTGAACGGCGCTGCCGTCGTTGTACAGCTCGTCCTCGCTTGGCCCAGCACATGCCGTCCGCGCGCTGTGCGTCGGTGGCCTGCGTCGACGTGCGGCAGGCCGAGGTCCTTCTTCTTCAGCGCGCGTCAGGTGCGGCGCGAGGATCACGCAGCCGGTGTGGCCGGTCCAGTGATCCACGTCGAGGCCGGCGTCGTTCTCGGGCAGGAACGGATCGCCGGCGTTGCCGAAGATGCTCTCGACGAAGTCGAGGTTGCGAGACCAGCCCGCCGGGCGCGAAGAAGCGCATCTCCATGCCGCTTCTCGCGGCGTGACCCCGGGCACCGCCGGGCACACCAGCGGGCCGCAGCAGCAGCGAGACCATCGTCTCGACCGGCTCGTCCCAGTTGGCCGTGAACGGCAGCCGCAGCAGGTCCGCCGGCGGGTTGAGGCCTCGCGCAACAGGTTGCGCGTAAGACGATGCAGCGGCACCGCGAGCTTGTCGGCCGGGATCGGCAGCCCGCCTTCGGCGACGTGGAACACGCCCTGGGTGGTGCGGCGGTCGTTGATCGGGTTGTGCAGCACGCCGTTGTCGAGGCGGTAGCTCGAGACCAGGTCGTTGTGCCAGGCGTCGGCGTCGATCGGGCAGCGACAGCTCGCGCGCCAGGCCGTAGCGGTCGAGGATGAACGTGACGCCGGGCAGGCGCACCGGCGTGGGCAGCGCCGAGCCCGCCGAGCTGCTCGTCGAGGAAGCGCTGGATGCGCTGGTCGGCCGGGCAGAGGTGGTCGCTCAGCAGCCGGGTCTGCTCGCGGTAGCGGGCGAACAGGTCGCGGGCCAGGTGGAAGACGTCGTCGTCGCCGGTGGTCTCGGGCGGGATCTCGATGCCCATGGCGGCGAGCTTGAGCAGGATGGAGCCGGCCGCGGCCTTGCGGTCGGGAAGCCAGACGGAGCCGTCGGGGCGGAGGCCTACGGTGCGCTCGAGATCCATGAAGCAACGTCTCTCCCGGCTCGGGTTCCGTCAACCGGGGATCACGTGTCTTTACCTGCTCCGGCGACAGGCGCTCGTCCGCTTCCCCGGCTGAGCCCCGGCACCGTCAGGTCGGCGTCCTGCAGCACCCGGCGGAGCATGATGGTAAGCGGGAGGGCCAGGATGGTGCCTATCGGCCCGAGCAGATAGGCCCAGACCACCAGCGAGAGCAGCCCGACGAGCGGAGGGACGTCCAGCCCGCTCTGCATGAAGCGCGGCTTGACCAGGTTGTCCACCACGAAGTTGAGCACCAGGAATCCGGCGAGAATCACCAGCGTCCGCTGCCAGCCCCACTCGAGCAGGGTGAGGAGAACCGGCGGGACCACCGACAGGATGATGCCGACGTTGGGCACGAAGTTCATGATGAAGGCGAGCACCGCCCAGACCAGGGGGAGGTCGGTGCCCACCAGCAGCATCAGGAGGTAGACCAGGATCGCGAAGCCGAGGCCGGTGAGCGCGGTGATGATGAGGTACTGGCGAACGTCCCGCGCCACCCGCGCGGAAATTCCGCCGGGATGGAAGGTCTGGTCCCGCATCCCGCGCTCGGCCAGGAAGAAGGCCACGATCAGGATGAGCAGCAGGGCCTGGCTCAGCACCTGGCCCAGACCCGACAGGAAGCCCGCCGCCAGGCCCAGCAGGCGGTTGGGGTCCACGAGATCCAGCGAGAAGATCCGCTCGAGCTGGATGCCCCGGGCGAGCAACAGCTGCTCGAGGTCGTTCCTCAGCGACAGTGCCCGCTCCTCGTAATGGGGGAGCACCTGGATGAGCCGGGTGCCGGAAAGTCCGAGGGTGCCGAGCAGCACGAGCAGCACCCCGGCCAGCAGCAGGCTGGTGAGGACCACGGCCAGGCCCTTGGGCACGCCCCGGCGGCGCAGTGCGTCGAACGCCGGCACCACCGTGACGGTGAGGAGCATGGCGAGCAGGATGCTGTTGAGCAGCTCGGCCGCCTCCCGGATGCCGGCCGCGATGATGACGAAGGCGGCGGTGCCGAGGAGCAGGCGAAAGTGGTCGGGCCGGTCCTGCGGGCTGGAGGGATGCACCACGGAAACCCTGGCCTCTACTTGCACCGGCGTCAAGGCGGGGCACCCATGCGCGCGGAAGAGGAATGAGCCGGTCGCGCCGGGAGAGCGGCGGAGGTGACCGCGCTGGCCGCCGGCGTCCATCGCCGGTAGGATTCTGGACGACCCGCGGCCGGGAACCTCCCATGCCCCCGCTGACCGACACCGTCGAACGTCTGCGCGCCGCGCTGGCCGGCCGCTACCTGGTCCAGCGCGAGCTGGGCGGCGGCGGCATGAGCCGCGTGTTCGCGGCCCAGGAAATCGCCCTGGGCCGCCAGGTCGTAATCAAGGTCCTGCCCCCGGAGCTCGGCGCGGCGTTGAGCGCCGACCGGTTCCGCCGCGAGATCCAGCTCGCCGCCTCGCTGCAGCACCCCCACATCGTGCCGTTGTTCTCCGCCGGCGAGGCGGGAGACGCCTCAGCGGCCGACCCGCTGCTGTACTACACCATGCCGCTGGTGGAGGGTGAGTCGCTCCGGGCCAGGCTGGCGCGCGAAGGAGAGCTGCCGGTGCCCGAGGCCGTCCGGGTGCTGAGGGAGGTGGCGGATGCCCTGAGCTACGCCCACCGGCACGGCGTGGTCCATCGCGACATCAAGCCCGACAACGTCCTGCTCTCCGACCACCACGCCCTGGTCACGGACTTCGGCGTCGCCAAGGCGCTGGACCAGGCGGCGCAACACCCCAGCCTCACCGGCACCGGCCTGGCGCTGGGCACGCCCGCGTACATGGCGCCGGAGCAGGCTGCCGCGGACCCGCACACCGACCACCGCGCGGACATCTACGCCCTCGGCGTGCTGGGGTACGAGATGCTCGCCGGGCAGCCACCGTTCGCCGGCCGTTCGCCCCAGGCGGTCATCGCGGCCCAGCTCACCCAACCGGCGCCGCCGCTGGCGCAATCCCGCCCGAGCGTACCGCCCGCCCTCGCAGCGGTGGTCATGCGCTGCCTGGAAAAGCGGCCCGCCGACCGGTGGCAGAGCGCGGCGGAGGTGCTCGATGCCCTCGAGACGCTCAGCCAGTCCGCGGTGTCGACGGCCCTGGCGGCGCAGGAGACCACCAAGGCCGTACAGGTCCCGCGCGGCCGGGTCCGGCTAAGGCTGGCGCTGGCGATAGGCGCGGCGCTCGTGGCGGCGGTGGCCGTCTGGTCCATCGCGCACCGGTCGCGCGACGACACCGGGTTCGATCCCAACCTCATCGCCGTCGCCCCGTTCGACGTGCCGGATCCCCGGCTGTCGCTCTGGCGGGAAGGCCTGGTAGACCTGCTGTCGCGGAACCTGGACGGCGCCGGCCCGCTCCGCAGCGTGCCGCCCACCACGGTGATCCGCCGCTGGCGCGGCCGGTCCGACCGGCTCTCCGCCGCCGAGCTGGGTCGGCGTACCCGGGCCCGGCTCATCGTGTTCGGCAATCTCATCGGCGCGGGCTCCGATTCGGTGCGGCTCACGGCCACGGCGTTCGACGCGCTGTCCGAGCGGCCCCTGGCCGAGCTGGAGCTGCGCGAGGAGGCGGACCGGATGGATCGGCTGGCCGACTCGCTCACCCTCCGGCTGCTGCGCGTGCTGGGGGGCGCCCGGCGGATCGAGGTGTTCCGTGCTGCGTCGCTGGGCTCCACCTCGCTCCCGGCGCTCAAGGCCTTTCTCCAGGGGGAACAGTGGTTCCGCCGGGCGGCGTGGGACTCGGCCCTGGTCTCCTACGAGCGGGCCATCGCCCTCGACAGCACCTTCCCGCTCGCCCTCCGGCGCGCCGGGCAGGTGCTGGGCTGGCAGCGCACGGCGTTCGATTCGGTCGCGGAATCGCTGACGCTCCGGGCGGGCGCGCTGAACCACGGCCTCGCGCCCCGCGACAGCCTGCTGGTCACGGCCGACTCGCTGGCCTCCGTCCTGTACTCGACCATGCCGGTGGTGGACGGGGCGGTGCTGCGCCGGGCCCATGCGGTCGCGCGGGAGCTGACCCAGCGCTACCCCGACGACTTCGAGTCGTGGTACGCCCTGGGCGAGGCCCGCTACCACTACGGCAGCCCGGTCGGGAGCAGGCCCCGGGATGCGCTCGAGGCCTTCGACCGGGCGATCGCGATCGACTCCTCGGTTGCGCCGGCCTACATCCACGCGGTCGAGCTGGGGCTGTGGGTCGACGGGGCAGAGGCGGGGGAGCGCTATGTCGCGGGGTATCTGAGCTTGGAGCCGACGGACGTAGCGGCATCAGGGATGAGGCTGACCCAACGGATCATGCGGGCGTGGCGTACCGGTCCGTCGGAGATCGACAGTCTGGTGCGGAGCGCATCGCCCGCGGCGCTGGTGGACGCGTGGGGCGCCCTGCGGCGGTCCGCGGACTCGACCGAGTCGGTCGTCGCGGTCGATCGCGCGCTGGTGGATGCTCCCGCCGGTGACGCCCCGTGGCTCACGCCGGAGGCCCGCAGCTGGAGGCTCGGCATGGACCTGCTCTACCGCGGGCACGTGCACGAGGCCGCGGGCGTGCTCTTCGCCGATCGGCAAGCCCACTCATCTCCGCCGCTGCCGCCTCTACTGGTGCAGGCCGCCCTCCTGAGCGCGACCCCGCCGGAGGGCGCCGGTCCGATGTTTCGCCGCTGGCTCGACCAGGGACTGCCGATAGCCCTGACTGCGCTGCCGTGGTGGTTGGCGCGAGGGGACAGTGCAGCGATCCGTACGCTCGAGCGGAAGAGCGACTCGCTGGCGCGCTTCAGCCCGGGGGGAATGCACCAAGCACGCGCGGCATACACCTCCGACGCGGCGCGGGCGTACCTGACTCTCCTGGGCGGCGATACCGCCGCGGCGGTGCGGCGGTTCGAGGCGCTGCCCGACTCGCTCTGCCCCTTCTGTTTCTTTCAACGGCTGGTCCTGGCCCAGCTCCTCTCGGCGAGGCGGGAGGACGACAAGGCCGCCCGGCTGCTGGACGGAATGCTCGCGGAGCTATCGGTGCCCGGCGAAGTGCTCTGGACCCTGGAGCGGGCCCGCGTGGCGGAGCGGCTGGGCCGGCGGGAGCCGGCCGCACGCGACTACCAGTACGTGGTGGACATCTGGCGCCGGGCCGACCCGCAGCTGCAGCCGTATGTGAGCGAAGCGCGGGAGGGGTTGGTACGGGTGACGGCGGAGCCGCGGCAGTGAGGCGTCACCGCCGGCCGGACCGACCCCCGCCCCGCGCCGCGATCCGCGCCGCCGCCGCCGCCCAACCCGCCTCCAGCGGATGCCCCGGCTCATCCACGTCGATCACCAGCGGTGCGTGGTCCGACGGGATGGGCTTGCCCTTTCGCGCCTCGCGGTCGATCTCCGCCCACACCGTCCGCTCCGCCACCGGCCGCGTCACCAGCAGGTGATCGATTCGCATCCCGAAGTTCTTATGGAAGTCGCCGGCGCGGTAATCCCACCAGGTGTAGCGCCCCGGCTCGGCGTGATGCAGCCGGTAGGCGTCCACCAGCCCCCAGCGGCACAGCCGGAAGAACGCCTCGCGCTCCGCCGGCGACACATGCGTCCCGCCATGACAGGCCGCAGGGTCCCACACGTCCTCGTCCGCCGGGGCGACGTTGAAGTCGCCGCCCAGCACCAGCGGCGCCGCCGGGTCGGCCGCGTCGTCGAGCCAGCGGGCGAGCCGGTCGTACCAGCCCAGCTTGGCCTGGTAGAACACGGAGCCGATCGCCCGCCCGTTGGGCGCGTACAGCGACACCACCCGCACCCCGCCGCACGTCGCGGCGATCATCCGCGCCTCGGCCAGCGGCTCGTCGTCTCCCGCGTCCGGCGTCCGCGCCGGGCGGAGCGGCTCGCCGAAGTTGGTCACCACCTCCCCGATCCCCGCGCGGCTGGCGATCGCCACCCCGTTCCACTGGCCCTCGCCGTGGTGCGCCAGCTCGTAGCCCGCCTCCCGGAACGCCGCAGCCGGCGCCTCCGAGTCGGCCAGCTTGGTCTCCTGCATCAGCACCACGTCGGGCCGCGCCCGCTCCAGCCACCAGGCGACCTTGTCCAAGCGCGCTTTGAACGAGTTCACGTTCCAGGTGGCGATTCGCATGATGCCGGCTCGGGACGACCTTTCTCATGATGGGGTGTACCATGGCGGTGCACCTTGCCGAACAGAGCGTCTTCAAGTTCGCCAACGATGTGAACGTGGACCAGACCTCCGAGATCGCCCGAAGACCGCCCAAAGCTGACGACGGGGTCGGTGTTCGCGACACTGTGGGCGCGGAGCGGCTCCAGGGACTCCTGTCGATTATTGGCGACGTTAACCCGTCTACCGTGTGAGATACCGGACAGTCCGGCGGCACTCCGCCGGCGCAGTCTGGCTGTGGCGCTCGGCGCGGCCGGCCTGGCACGCCGCCGAGCCGCCGGCCCTGGTTCGAACGCAGGGATGGCTGTAGCCTAAAGTGGATTCCAATCCCACGATCCTGCCCTGACCGAGCTCCTGGACACCCTCAAGGCCGCTCTCGCGGACCACTACACGTTCGAGCGCGCTCTCCCGGATCATCGGCGCCGAGCTGGGGTGGGTGTACTCGCTCCTGCACCGCATGAACGAGGCGGAGGCCCAGGTTCGGCGGACCCTCACCCTCGACCCCAACTACGCGCACGCCAACCTGATTCTCGGCCTGGTGCTGGTCGGGCGGAAGCACTATGCCGAGGCGGTCGCGCCGCTGCGGCGGGCGATCGAGTTGGGAGGCGATTACGACCCCGCGAACGGGGCATTGGTGGCCGCCTACGCCGGCTCCGGGGACCGCGCCACGGCGCACAAGCTGCTGGACGAGCTGATCGAGGGGGAGAAGCGGGGGAAGTTCGGGCCGTTCGCGCTGGCGATCGCCTACACCGGGCTGGGAGACAATGACCGCGCGATCGCGGCGATGAACCGGGCCATCGACCGGCGCGACATCTTTCTGCCGGAGGTCTTCTTCGACCCGGTGCTGATCCGCTCAGGTCGGATCCCCGCTTTCGCCGGGTGGAGGCGCGGATGGGGTTGGGCCACTAACTCCACTATCCCCTCCCCTCCGCACTAGTTTCCTGCCGTGTCCACCGACCAGTTGGATCGCCTCGCTCCGGCCCTCGCCGGCCGCTACACCATCGAGCGCGAGCTCGGCCGGGGCGGCATGGCGACGGTCTACCTGGCGGACGATCTCAAGCATCACCGCAAGGTGGCGCTCAAGGTGCTCCGGCCCGAGCTGGGATTGCTGGTCGGCGCCGACCGGTTCGCCCGCGAGATCCGGACCGCCGCGGCCCTCAATCACCCCCACATCCTGCCGCTGCACGATTCAGGGGAGGCCGGCGAGCTCCTCTACTACGTCATGCCCTACATCGGCGGCGAATCGCTGCGCCAGCGGCTGACGCGCGAGGGGCCGCTGCCCGGTCGAGGAGGCCATCCGCCTCATCGGCCAGGCGGCCGCCGCGCTCGACCACGCGCACCGGCACGGGGTGATCCACCGCGACATCAAGCCGGAGAACATCCTGCTGCACGAGGGCGAGGCCATGGTGGCCGACTTCGGCATCGCCCTGGCGGCCGGCGCGGCGCAGGGCGAGCGGCTCACCGAGACCGGCCTGATGGTCGGGACCCCGATGTACATGAGCCCGGAGCAGGCGGCCGGCGAGCGGGCGCTCGATGCCCGGAGCGACGTGTACAGTCTCGGCTGCGTGCTCTACGAGCTGCTGGCCGGCGAGCCGCCCCACACCGGCGCCACGGCGCGGATCGTCATCATGAAGCGGTTCAGCGACCCGGCGCCCCGGGTGCGCCGCCTCCGGCCCGCGGTGCCGCCGGCGGTGGAGCAGGCGCTGGAGCGGGCCCTCGCCGGGATGCCGGCCGACCGGTTCCCCTCCACCGCGGCGTTCGCGGAGGCGCTCACCGCGCGGGCCGCGGCCGCGAGCGGGCCGCGGCCTCCTTCGGTCGCGGTCCTGCCGTTCGCCAACCTGAGCGCCGACCCCGAGAACGAGTACTTCGCCGACGGGATCACCGAGGACGTGATCGCCCAGCTGTCGAAGATCCGCTCGCTGAAGGTGATCTCGCGCGGCTCGGTGGTGGGCTTCAAGGCGCGGGAGCAGAGCCTGCGGGAGATCGGCGCGACCCTGGGCGTCGAGACCCTGCTCGAGGGGAGCGTGCGCCGGGCCGGCGACCGGGTCCGCATCGTGGCCCAGCTGGTGGACGCGGCCACCGAGCGGCACCTCTGGGCCGAGACCTACGACCGCCAGCTCACCGACATCTTCGCGATCCAGACCGACGTGGCCCTGCAGATCGCGGCCGCGCTTCGGGCCGAGCTGTCGCTGGACGAGCGGACCCGCATCCGCCGGGAGCCGACGGCCGACGTCCGTGCCTACCAGCTCTACCTCCAGGGACGGCACTGCTACTCCCGCTACACCGAGGAGAGCATCCGGAGGGGCATCGACTACTTCCGGGAGGCCATCCGGGCGGACCCCGACTACGCCATGGCCCACGTCGGCATCGCCCTGGCGTACGGGGAGCTGGCCGGCGGAGTCGGCGGGGGCATCATCCGTCCCGATGAGGCGTACCACGAGGCCATGGCGGCCGTCACCCGGGCGCTGTCGCTCGACGGCGACCTGGGCGAGGCCCACGCGGTGCTGGGTCTGCTCCGGATGGTCCACGATTTCGACTGGGCCGGCGCCGAGCAGGAGTTCAAGCTGGCGCTCCAGCTGTCCCCGGGAGCCGCCGACATTTACGACCATTACGGGTGGCTCTGCGCCGCGCTCGAGCGCTGGGACGAGGCGCTGGCGCTGACGCGGCGGGCCCAGGAGCTGGACCCGCTGACCCACAAGGTCGATCTGGCGAACACGCTGCTCCGCGCCGGGCGGTATCAGGAGGCGCTGGAGGAGGTGCGCCGGGCGGTCGAGTTCGATCCCGAGAATGCCCGGGGACGCAGCACGCTGGGATGGGCCTACCTGAAGAACGGGATGGCCGACAAAGGGGTGGCCGAGTTGAAGCGGGCGGTCGAGGTGGATCCAGAGAGCACGCTCTTCCTGGCCCAGCTCGGCGAGGCGTACGGGCTGGCGGGGAAGCCGGAGCAGGCTCGTGAAGTGTTGCGGCAGCTGGAGCAGCTGTCTCGCGAGCGATACGTGTCGCCGTACCACATGGCCTACGTGTATACCGGGCTGGGGGAGTACGAGACGGCGATCGGGTTCCTGGAGCGGGCCTACCAGGAGCGGGCGGGGATGGTGCACGGGGTCAAGGGATCGTTCCTGTTCACGCCCTTGCGGGGGCATCCGAGGTTCCGGGCCTTGCTGGGGAAGATGAATCTCGACTAGCCGTAATTTCGTTCCCGCTAAGTCTACCGCAGATGCGCCTCAGGGTCACGACGCCCTGTGGCTCGGATACGTCGAAGAGGCAGCTGCGCCTCGAGCTCGATCCCCGCATCGATACCATCATCGTCGGCGGGGCGTGGTGGCAGCGGGTGTCCCTCCTGGGCGTCGAGCCTTCAGGGGTCGCAGGTCACCTCGAATCGGACCACCGAGGTCTCTCCGAAGGACACCGCCACCGTTCGCGAATTGCCATCGAGGACGGTGCAGTTCGAGGCGACATCGCCGAGCTGGTAGGTGTGGTCGCCGGCCGCAACCTGGATGAACATGTAGCTGCCATTCGGCACCAGCATGAGCGGCACCCCCGCATCGCAGTAGTAATCATTGAAACCGCAGGGTGCGAGCACGAGCTGGCCATCGGCCGTCACGGTGTAGCCGTTCTGGTCCCGTTGGACGCCGCGGGTTGTAGTGAGGAGCTGGACGTCGCCGGCGATTGCCTCGCACGAGCCCTCGAATATGGCGCGAACGGTGTCACGGGTGAGCCCGCCCGCCGTCACCAAGACCGTTTGACTCGCCGAGCCGATCAGGTGGCAGTTCGTGCTGAAGTCGTCGAGCCTTACTTCGCGAGCTCCCGGCAGGACTCCCTCGACGACGACCGAGCCGCCCGCGAACACCTGCGTTCTGGGGACATCGTCCACCTGCACCGTGTATCCGTCGGAATCGAAATCTCGCCCGGACGTCGGGGCTGCCACCTCGATCGCACCGGTCACCGCCCGGCATTCGACCTGAAAGGCCACGCTGGCGACCCGGCCCAGCGTGATGGTCACACGGACCGAGTCGGGACCCTGCACCGAGCAGTTCGGGGCGATTCCGTCGAGCACGACTTCGTGCTCCCCCGGCGGAAGGAACAACGACAAGAAGGATCCAATGGGACGGGACGGACCGTCGCCGGCGCGAACGGCATAACTGTCGTCCTGGTCCACGCCGACGGTGGACACCGAGAGCTGCAAGTTGGCGGGCGAGGGTCCGGAGGGGTCACCGCAGCCGATTGACGCCAGGGCGACGAGTCCGATCAGAAGCGGATGCGCGCGCATGGGTGCTCTCCGGGAGTGTGCCCGCGTGCGGCTTGCGGGCCCGCCGATGCCGCTCGATCTTCAGGACGTAGTGTCCCTTCTAACCCCGGATAACGAGAAATCGCTTCGAAGGCCGACACGGCAACCAGACAGCCGTTGGGAGCCGGGCTCCTTCAGCGGGAGCGGCCCGTTGACACCTCGCATCGATCTTCTCAGCGATCTGCGGAGCGGGCGCCAAGGCTCGCTCGAGCGGCTGGTGCCGCTCGTATACGACGAGCTTCGGGTCATCGCCCATCGCCAGCTTGGCGTCCGCGGCTGGGGCGGTACGCTCTCGACTACCGGGCTGGTCCACGAGGCGTACCTCAAGCTGGTGGATCAGTCCCAGGCGGGATGGCAGGATCGCGCGCACTTCCTGGCGCTGGCATCGGTGGCGATGCGGCATGTGCTGGTCGACCGCGCCAAGGCGCGGGCCGCGCTCAAGCGGGGCGGGGGGCGCCGTCAGGTCTCCTTCGACGAGGGCGCCATCGGACGGGAGGACCAGCCCGAGGCGCTGCTCCAGCTCGACGAGGCGCTCGAGCGACTCGCCGTTGCCGAGCCCCGCCTGGCGCGGGTGGTCGAGTGCCGATTCTTCGGCGGCCTGACCGAAGAGGAGATCGCCGAGGTGCTCGCGGTCACCGTGCGGACCGTCCAGCGCGACTGGGCCAAGGCGCGCATGCTGCTCCGGCGCGCCCTGGAGCCATGAGCGAGATCCGCCGGCCCCTCTAGCAGCCCGGATCGGCTGCCGGGATCGTGACCGCAGCCCCCACCGGGATGTTGAATCGCGTGACCAGAACCACGGCCGACTGAGAGCTCACCACCACATGGGAGTTCGACGCCACGCCCTGTGACCAGGGCCGATAGCCGCCACATCGTGGCGTCGGTGCTCCAGCCTACCGTACCAGTCCGACCTCCGGGTGGTAGAGCGAGCGGATGCGCTGAGCCCGAAAGACGTAGCCGGCATCGCCCTCGATCTGCCACACGACCGCCCCTTGTCGGTCGTACTCCTGCACCACCCCGCCATCCCCGAAGGCCACCAGGGTGCGGCTGTCCGGCAGCGACTGCGTGGTGCCCCCCAGGTTCGCCCGGGTGACAGCGGCCGGGGCATAGGCGCCGGCGAGCCGAGCGGTGCGGGCCGCCTGGTCCACCACGTAGCGTTCGGCGCGGCTCCCGGCCGCCTCGCCGAAGTTGTCCAGCAGGACCAGATCTCCTCCGGCCGTGACGCGCGCCCCGTGCTGCCGCAGGAACGGAGGCTCCGCCTCGGCGAACGTGAACTGGTTGCGTCGGCCTCCCATCCGCCACAGAACCGCTCCGGTCTTGCCGTCGATCCTGGTGAGCTCGTTCAGGCTGCGGAACGACACCAGGAGGTTTCCGTCGGCATCCAGGTCCAGCGCGTTCCCATGGGTCCAATTGACCGTCGGTCCTGACCGCGCGTCCTCGTCCACGTCCGTGATGTCGAAGTGGTCGAACGAGCTCCACTCGAACACGAGCGCGCCCGACGGGTCGAGGTGCTGGACCACGGTTCCCGTGACCGCCGCCGCCGGCATACCTCCGACGCCGGAGAGATCCATCACGCGGGTCTCATCGCACATGAGCCAGTAGGCCCCGTCCGGCTCGACCAGCACGTCGTGGAAACGGGGCCGCAGCCCGCGGGCGCAGCCGAGTCGCCGGAGCGGGTTGCCGAGGGGATCGAACTCCACCAGGGGCTCGATGTCCGAGGTATCCGGCGTGGTCGGACGGGCGACGTACCGCCCGTTGGTCTGGGCCTGAAAGTTCAGACTGGGCCCGTCCGGAAACCGGACGTACCAGACCACCCGACCGGCGTTGTCGATGACGAGCCCGTACCAACCGGCGGCGAAGAGCACGTAGCCGGATGAAGGCGCCGACCCCCCGGCGCGGAACCGAGGCAGGTCGTGCGGAAGCGACCCGGTGGTGAGAAAGAGGGCTTCGCTCGTGACCGTGCCACCCTCGCCGTAGGCGATCAGTCGCAGCTCGTACGCCGTGGCCGGCAACAGGCCGAACACCGGGAGCGCCACTTCACTGCCGACGGCCGACTCGGCGGGCGTGACACTGTCGAGTGATTCACCCGGTGCGCCGTACCTCACGGCGACACTGTCGGCGAACAACGCGCGGCCGCTGACCAGGACGCTGAGCACGTTGCCAGTCCGGGTGGCCGCCGCCGCCGTCTCGAGCACGGGGCCCGGACGCGAAGGCAGGTCGGTGACCTCCCCCCCACAGCCGGCCAGGGCGAGGGCCGCGGTCAGCGCCGGGGCCGGCCACCGAGCTCGAGCAACGTCTCTCACGGTACGCACTCGACCGGGAACTCGAAATTGAGCGTGGCACCGTTCGTCATTATGAACGGGGCACTCGGGTTGAAGACCTGTACGGCGCAGTTCGCGGGAACGTCGTCCAGCTCGAGCCGATAGGTGCCGGGCTCCACCCGCGCGATGAGGTTATGGTTCGGCATTACCTGGCCCAGGAGGACCGGGTACTCGCCGTAGTAGAAGTCGGGCACCAGCAGCAGTACGCGGTAACGGGTCGGGTAATAGAAGTCGTCCGGTATCGGTCCGCTGGTACGAACGGTGATCTGCAGAGTCCCCAGGCGCGCTGCGCAGGTCACCCGTAGCGTGACCTTGGCGGTATCTCGGATCATCTCGCCGGCGGTCACCGTCACGGACTGCCCGGGATTCTCGACCGCGCAGTTGCCGGGGGTTCGAAGCGAAACGACGTGGTCGCCGGCCGGTACCGAGGCGATGTGGGTCGCCCTGCCCGGCAGGATGGGAGCCACTTCCACGCCGTCCAAGGTCACCCCGTAACCGCCTTCCACGTCGCTTCCCATGGGCTCCAGGAACACCTCGATCACCCCGCTCGTCGCGGTGCATGCCACCGCGAACCCGATCGTCACGACCTCCGCGTCCACGACCGTCACCAGACGCGAGCCCGGTCCATCGAAGGCGCAGTTCGGCAGGAGATCGGCGAGGGCGATGGTCCAGCTTCCCGGATCGAGACGGATCATGGCCGTGCCGTCGGCGGGAACTCCTCCCCGGTCTGTGCCGTTCGCCGTGATGCGGTACCCGTTGGGGTCGATATCCAGTCCGGTGGTGGTGGTGGCAACGACCAGGGTTCCGACCGGCACCGGACCGACGTTGTCGTCGCAGGACGCTATGCCGATCCCCACGACCAGGAGCAGGAACGGGTGGAATCGCATCTGTCGCCTCCCCGTCTCTGGACGGTACGAGACTCTCCCCGCGCGAGGTGGACACCACCTCTCTTTCCGACCCCGCGGGAGCCGCATATACTGGCCTTCACTAGCGCATAACGACCAAGAGTCTCGAAACCCGACATCGCGCTTCGCGGTCGGAGCCGCGGGGGCACTGCGAGCACGGCGGGATCGTGTCAGCACGGGAGTCACCGGTGCCCCCTTCGATTACACCTGACGATTGGCGACGGCTCGCTCCGATGATCGACGTGCTGCTCGACGCCGCGGGCGATCAGCGGGCCACCCTGCTCGGCGAGCTGTCCGCCGGCGATCCGGTCCGCCGGGCGGAGCTGGAGCGTCTGGTCGCGGAGTGTGAGCGGCCCGACCCGCTGCTCGATCGCCCGGCGGCGGAAGCGTTCGCGGCGCTGCTCGCCGACGAAGGCATCCCGGTGCCCGAGACGCTGGCCGAGCGCTATGAGATCGAGGGGGAGCTGGGGCGGGGCGGGATGGCCGTGGTGTTCCTGGCGCGGGACCGCAAGCACGGGAGGGAGGTGGCGGTCAAGGTCGTACGACCCGAGGTCGCCGCCGCGCTGGGAAGGGACCGGTTCCTGCGGGAAATCACGATCGCCGCGCAGTTGCGCCATCCGAACATCGTCCCGCTCTACGACTCGGGCGAGGCCGACGGGTTTCTCTACTACGTCATGCCGTACGAATCGGGGCTCTCGCTGCGCCAACGGCTGGCGCGCGACGGCCCCCTGCCGATCGACGACGTCGTGCTGATCCTGCGTGACGTCTGCGACGCGTTGGCGCACGCCCACCGCGAGGGCATCGTTCACCGCGACATCAAGCCCGACAACGTGCTCCTGGCCGGCCGGCGCGCCCTGGTCACCGACTTCGGCGTGGCCAAGGCGCTGACCGAAGCCGGCGGCGGATCTCCCCGGACCACCGCCGGCTTCACGCTGGGCACTCCGGCCTACATGGCCCCGGAACAGATCGGCTCCGATGCGCAGGCGGACCATCGGGCCGACATCTACGCCGTGGGGCTGCTGGCCTACGAGCTCCTGGCCGGCGGGCCGCCGTTCCACGGCGAGACCTCTCACGAGATCCTGGCGGCACACCTGGCGGAGCCGCCCGAGCCGCTCGCGCGACGGCGGCCTGCCCTGCCACCCGCACTGGCCGACCTGGTCATGAAGTGCCTGGAGAAACGTCCGGAGGACCGCTGGCAGCAGGTGGATGAGCTCCAGCGCCGGCTCGAAGGCCTGACGGTGGGGGATGGGCGCGAAGCCGGCGCGGTGTTGGTTCGCTCGCGAGCCGCGGGGCAACCGAAGGTCCTCGCGGCCGCCGGCGTGCTCGGTATCGCTCTGCTCGGCTTCTCGGCCTGGCAGGTCACGCGGGATCGCCCAGCCCTCGAGCCGGCCTTATCCGGGAACCCCACGGCATCCGCGCCGGCCGCGCCGGCGCGGGAGCTGTTCATCGTCGCCGATGTCGCGAGTCCGGCCGGCGACTCGATCTGGGGGCCGGTGATCGCTCAGGCGCTTCGAGACGCTCTCGCCGGCTCTCGCCGGCTGGCCTCGCTGAGCGACGAACGGATCTCCGCGGCCCGGCGCCGCATGCGCCTCCCTCCAGGCGCGCCGCTCACTGCCGCGCTGGCGCGGGAGCTCGCGCTCCGCGAAGAGATCAGGATGGTGGTCGAGGCCGGCTACCGGCCTGCCGGAAGCGGCCTGGCCTTCGCGGCACGGATCGTCGAGGCGGCAACCGGGGACGTGATCCACGCCGCGACGGCCACGGCACGGGACTCCGCTGAGATCACGGCCGCGATCGAGCGATTGTCCGAGGGGCTTCTGGAGGGCGCGGGCGAGCCGCTCGCGGCGAGCCGGGTGCCGACCGGGGCGCTGTGGAGCTACACCACCCGCTCGCTCCCGGCGCTGCAGAAGTTCCAGCTCGCCATCGTGTCCCGGGCCGCCGGCGACTACCTGAGGGCGATCGAGGTAGACCGGGAAGCGGTAGCTCTCGATTCGAACTTCGCCCTCGCCTGGGTGGCCATCGCTTCCAACACGGCACTCGCCGGCCTTCCCACGGGTCCGGTGATCCCGGCGCTGCGTCGCGCCTTCCGCCTGGCCGATTCGCTCCCCGAGCGGGAGCGCAGTGCGATAGAAGGGTTCTACCACTGGCACGTGACCGGGGACCTGAGCAGCAGCATTGCCGCATTCCGCCGGCACCTCGAGGCGCTCAAGGATTTCCCCAGCGAAGTGGGGTTCGTTTCGGAGGCGGCAGCCACCCTCCAGCTGAGCGGCGATCCGGCCGAGGCCGAGCGCGTGGTTCGCGAGCTGAAGCGTCTCATGGAGCAGGCGGGAACCAGCTGGCCGGCGGGGCGGTCCTCGGGTGGCGTCCAATTGACTCACGTGCAGCTGCTTCACGAGCTGGGCAGCGACGCCGAGGCCGCGCGAATCCTGGAGGAATACAGCCGACGGCGACCCGAGAGCACCCGGGCCCTGCACCTCCGGATTGGATTCCTGGCCGATTCGGGCCGCTACGAGGGCGCGCACGCGCTGGCCGGACGGCTCCGCCGCCAATCGAGCCTGCGGAACGATGCGCGAGTGCAGGCGGAGGTGGACGCCGTTCGCGGCCGATTGGGCGAGGCGGTCGGGCACCTCCTGGACCTGCGCGACCAGGCGCTGGCGCTCGACCAGGTCGGAGCCGCGGTAGAGATCGCCGCGGCGGCCGCGAGACTGCGGCTCGCGGGCGGAGACTCGAGCGGGGTGTCCGAGATCGACGACCTGCTCGCACGCCACCCGGTCGACTCCCTGGACGTACTCTCCCGTCCCTACCTGCCGCTCGCGCTGTGGTACGCCCAGGCCGGCCAACCGCGCCGGGCCAGAGCGTGGCTCCGCCGGTACGAGCGGGAGTTCCCCCCCGAGTTCCAGGGCCCCGACCGGTGGATGCTCCACCGCGCCCGGGCGGCCGCGTTCGCCGCGGAAGGAAACCCGGCGCGGGCGCTGGCGGAGCTTCATGAGGCCTCGCGGTTCCCGGCGTTGCGGGTCGGCCTCTTCGACGAGCCGTACATTCGCCTGAGCGACTCTCCCGAGCTCGGCCGCCTCTATCAGCGGCTCGGCGAGCCCGATTCCGCCGTCGCGGTGTACCGGCGGTACCTCGCCGCCCGATCGCTGACTCGACTGGTGGCGGACGCGTTCGAGCGGGGGCCGACCCTGGAGGCGCTGGGAGCGCTGCATGAGCAGCGGGGGGATCGCGCGCTCGCCGTGGCCACGTACGGCGACTTCGCGGCGCTCTGGCGGAAGGCGGACGCTGCGCTCCAGCCGCGGGTCGAGGCGGCCCGGCGACGCGCCGCGGAACTGAACCGGAACTAGGGCGCCGGACGGTCACGGAACCGGCGTGGTGGATCGCGATGCCCCGGCTGCTTCGCTGCTTCTCCTGGTTGCTCCTGGTCGTGATGCCCCGGCTCCTTACCGCCCAGGGTATCACGACGGCTGCGCTGACCGGCGCCGTCACCCGCCAGGACGGATCGCCGATCGCCGGCTCCGTCGTGACCGTCACCAGCGCGGGGAACGGCCGCCGATGGGAGACCGCGACCGGCTCGAGCGGGCGATACCTGCTGGAGGATGTCACCATCGGCGGACCCTACCGGATCGAGGCGCGGGCGATCGGGTACGCTCCCGCGGCCAGGGCCGGCATCGTCCTGGCGCTGGGGCAGCGCCTGGCCGTGGACTTCGCGCTGGCACCGGCGCCGCTCGTGCTTCCCGAGCTCAGGGTATACGCGTCGCCGGACCCGGCCCTCGATCGGGGGCGGACCGGGCCCGCGGAGGTGATCGACGCGGCCACGATCGCCCGGCTGCCGAACCCCCGGCGTGACTTTCTCCTGCTCACCCTGCTGAGCCCGCAGGTCGCGTCTTCTCCGTCCTCGGTGTTCTCCCGGTCCGGCGGGATCGTGATCGGCGGGCAGAGTCGCATGGCGAACGGGTTCCGGATCGACGGCGGCCTGAACCACGACCTGTACCGTGGCGGGTTGCCCGGGCGGGAGACGCTGCCCCGGCCCATCTCGCTGGAGGCCGTGGAGGAAATCCAGGTGCACGCCGCGCCCTTCGACGTGCGCCAGGCGGGGTTCACCGGCGGGTTGGTGAACCTGGTGACCAAGTCGGGCTCCAACGTGGTCCACGGCTCGGCGTTCGGCTTCCTGGCCGACCGCGCGCTGGTGGGGAAGAACGCGGTCGGGGACGAGGCGGGTGAGTTCACGACCTGGCAGTTCGGCGGATCGGCCGGCGGTCCGCTGATCCGGGACCGGGCCCACTATTACCTCAGTCTGGACCTCCAGCGCCGGACAGTCGCCGATCCGGGCCCGCTCATCACCGATACCATCGCCGGGGCCGATACCGCCAGGATCGGGATCAGCTACGGCAGCGCGACTCGGTTTCAGGATATTCTGCGCGAGCCCTACGGTCTCGATCCCGGAACGCTGGGGCCGGTCCAGGGACCGCGGCCGGCCGAAGACCTCTTCGGCAAGGTGTCCGCCCAGCTGGGGACCAACAACCATCTCGAGGCATCCCATCACTATCGGCACGGCGACGTCGCGGGCTCGCCGGACCGGCGCTACGGCCTGTACGCCCTGAGCTCGGTGGCCCAGCGGCCCTGACGGGCCTCGCGAACGAGCGCGACGGCGTCGGGAAAGACGGTCGCCATGACCGCGCGGATCTGCTCGGCCTGCTGCTCGATCGTGCCCTGGATGTTGACGCGGTTGATCGCCGCGACGGTCATCTCGACCGCGAGCTTGATCGCGTTGTCGGCCCACACGAGGCCCTGCTGAGCCTGCATCGACTCGGCGAACTCCGCCATCTTGCGTGCCAGCTCGTCGGGTAGCCGGCTGGGTCCACGTCGTGAAAAAGCACGACGCTTCCGACCGCCAACTTTGGGAGCCACGTCGTGAAATCATGCCGCACGGCTTCATAGGGAGTGAAATCCGTCAATGTGCAACAGATCAATGGAACCGTCACCGAACTCCCGCAAGGCGTCGTCAAAGAGGCAGCGATGGAGACTGATCTCTAGATCAGGATAATGCGCCTGGGTGACTTGGCGAACAACTTCAATAACTTCCTCGCCGTATAGCCCAGAATGCTCCCTGCGCTTTCCAGGTGTCGACGGCGTGCAGCCGGGTCGCAATCTCGGCGTCCTTTACCGCCTGACAGAAGGCAAAAAAGGACACCCCGTAGTGTGTGCCCAGTTCCACGACGACTTCGGGTCGGCCGTTCCGAACGAGGTCATACGCGAAACGCCGATGCCCGGACCATGGGCCGGTACGGTGTTCCGGATCCGTGAGATCTGCCTCGAACTGCGGCGCCCCGAGTTTCCAGTGATCAGAGACGTAGTTCCACATGAAGGCATAGTTCCACAGGTTTGGACACTGACCAGACCACGCTATCAGGCTAGGGTTGCCGTGAGTGGCATCGGAGCGCACTGGGGGCGACGGTGACCGCCCACCGTGGTCGCCCGGGAACGCTTTGACGGGAAGATGATTGATCTGGCAACGAGTCACCAGGAAGCTGTGATAGCGCTCGCATTCGGGCTGCAGGATTGTTCGTCGGCGGCCCCCTATTCCCGCTTGCGAGGGGCGTCCGCCGAACAGGTGACCGTAAAGATTAGGCTTGAGCTTCTATGACGGACGTCACCGAACCGTGCCTGGCCGTGGTCGTGCCTTGCTACAACGAGAGTTCGACCATCGTCGAGATTGTCGAGCGGGTGCTGGCTTCGTCGCTCGTGGCCGAACTCGTGATCGTCGACGACGCGTCCAGTGACGGGACACGAAAGCTTCTCCAAGGGCTGACGGACCCTCGTGTTCGTGTCGTGGAGCAGCCGATCAACCTCGGGAAGGGAGCCGCCCTCCGCCGAGGTTTCCAGGAGGTCACCGCTCCGTACGTCATCGTCCAGGACGCCGACCTCGAGTCATGACCCCCGGGACTATCCGGCACTCGTCGCACCGCTACTCGACGACCGGGCCGACGTGGTCTACGGGTCACGCTTCCTCGGTGGTCGTCCTCACCGCGTCCCTCTACTACTGGCACGCCGTCGGCAACAAGGTCCTGACGACGGCCTCCAACATGTTCACGAATCTCAACCTGACTGACATGGAGACGTGTTACAAGGCCTTCCGCCGCGAGGTCATCGAGAGCATCGATATCCACGAGGACCGCTTCGGTTTCGAGCCGGAGATCACAGCGAAGGTCGCACGAGCCGGGTGGCGGATCTACGAGGTGGGCATATCCTACGCCGGTCGCACGTACGCCGAAGGCAAGAAGATCGGTTGGCGGGACGGGGTACGAGCCTTCTGGAGCATCCTGCGCTACTCGACCATCGCCGACCGCCGGGACCGCAGCCTCGTGGACCGGGCCGCCGGGCCTGTCCGTTCGACGACGCCGACGCTGAGCTCAGCACGACGCTGGATTCCCTCGACGGCGCCGATCGGTACACCGATTGGGTCTACTCGATGTGTGAGCCACATCTCGGCACTTCGGTGCTCGAGGTCGGCGCCGGCCATGGTGATCTCACGAGCAAGCTCCTGCTCGAGGGGCGGTCGGTCACGGCGACCGATCTGTCGAAGCGATGCGTTACGC